>CAJXKF010000012.1 GCA_913055695.1 uncultured Methylophaga sp. | reverse complement strand
TGGCGTCCCCAAGGGGATTCGAACCCCTGTTACCGCCGTGAAAGGGCGGTGTCCTAGGCCTCTAGACGATGGGGACCTAAAACTTTTCTTTCGAGTATTTGGTGGAGCTAGGCGGGATCGAACCGCCGACCTCCTGCATGCCATGCAGGCGCTCTCCCAGCTGAGCTATAGCCCCCGAAAGGAAGCGCATATCATAGGGACTGGAGCCTGAGCTGTCAACACGTCATGACAAAATAATTTCAGGCTGCGGCCGGAGTCGTCGTTGTTGAAAACCAGCCTGAAAATAGCATTTCCAGCCTGTTTTGATCTAAGTTGTTGAGCAGATAGGATTATCCTCTTTTAATAAGCCTGGAACGTCCGTACTGATTTGCCGATTACTTATATATATGCGATAAATTGAGCGTTATTTTTCATTCGGTCAGGACATCAACCATGGCTGGGTCAGCAGCTTGAGGATGAACATGCGCAAATTAAAGCTTCTCTCTACCTTATTCATGTCCTGCCTTGCCGGGACGGCTGCTGGCCAACAGGAAAGGGGACTCAGTTGTCACTTCGGTTACGAGGATCTATTCCTGCCGGCGACCGCCTTACAACCAGAGCAAAGCCCGGTTGATGTTAAAGCCAATGATGTGCAGTTACTGCAGAGTGGTACTTCGGTCTTTTCAGGGGATGTTGATATCAGCCGGGCCGGTCAGCAGCTGAGTGCCGAGCGTGCGACCTACAACCGTGCCAGCGGCGATATTACGGCAAGTGGTGATGTCAGACTACGCGATAGTGAGATTATTGTTGACTCACAGCAGGCTGAATGGTCGATGGAGAACGATGAGGGCAGAATGCTGGATGCCCAGTATCGAATTCGCCAGATGCATGCCCGGGGCCAGGCAAGTCATCTACTGCGTAAAGGCAAAGCCACTACCGATCTGAAAAATGCCAGTTACACCACCTGTCCTGAAGGCGATAATTTCTGGCTGCTGGATGCCGATGAAGTGCATCTTGATCACGAGTCTGGCGTGGGTGAAGCTGAAGATGTGGTGCTGCGACTTAAGGGCGTTCCGGTGTTCTACACACCTTATATCAACTTTCCGCTCAATGACGAGCGTAAATCCGGTTTTCTGCCGCCATCAGTGGGGAACAGTGATGAAACCGGTTTTGATGTCATGACCCCGTACTACTGGAACATCGCACCGAATATGGATGCGACGCTGACACCGCGTTACATGAGTGATCGCGGTTTGATGCTGGGCGGGCAGTTCCGTTACCTGACAGAATGGGGTCAGGGTGAGGTCGAGGCCAACTACCTGGGATCCGACAACCTCAGAAGAGATGGTGAAGATCTCAATCCTTATTATCAGGAAGATCGTGAGCTGTTTACCTGGCAGCATCGTTCCTATCTGCCTAACCGCTGGCATGCACTGGTCGATTACAACTACGTGTCGGATGAAAACTACTTCGAGGATTTCGGCTCCAGTCTGAGTCTGTCCAGCCGGACCCACCTCAATCGCCTGGTGCAAACCGGTTACCGGGGGGATGTCTGGGATTTCACCGCCCGCCTGCAGGGTTACCAGACCCTGGCGGATGTGCCTGAGCAATACAAAAGACTGCCGCAATTACTGCTGAACGGTTATCTGCCGGATCAGGCGCTGGGAATGACTTATGAGTTTGAAGGGGAGTACGTCGAGTTCGATCATAATGACCGGGTTGAAGGTCAGCGTATAAGTTTTGAACCGGCTGTCAGTATGCCGATGGGCACATCAGCCTTTTTTGCTACTCCCAGACTGGCTTTCAACCATACCCGCTACAGTCTTAAAAGTGACGATTTGAATCAGTTCGATGACGATGCGTCACGCTCGCTGCCGATCGCCAGTTTTGATACCGGCCTGTTTTTCGAGCGTGAACTCGATATCGGCAAGGGCAATTTCCTGCAAACCCTCGAGCCACGTGCTTTCTATCTTTATATTCCGGAGCGCGATCAGTCGGATATTCCGGATTTCGATACCAGTTTGTCCACCTTTAACATGATCCGGCTGTTTTCTTATGACCGGTTTATCGGTGGTGACCGTATTGGTGATGCCAACCAGCTGTCGCTTGCCGTCACTTCCCGCATCATCAATCAGGAAACCGGCGATGAAAACCTGAGACTGACGCTGGGCCAGATCCGTTATTTTGATGATCGCGATGTCACACTGCCCAATGGCAGCGAGGACAGTGAACCTGAGTCCGATATGATCGCTGAAGCCGTGGCATTCATTAATGACGAATGGTCAGTCAGTGGTGAAATCCAGTGGGATCCGGGTGAAACCCAATCGAATATGTCATCAGTCGGGCTGCGCTATCGCGGTGATGACGGCGGCATTTTCAATATTTCCCATCGCTATCGCCGTGATAATGCTGAAATCACGCGCATCGAGGGTCTCGAGCAGGTGGATATTTCAGCTCAGATGCCGGTCGCTGAGCGCTGGCAGCTGTTTGGACGCTGGTATCGCTCCATCGATCAGGGCAGAACGCTAGAGGCGCTGGCCGGTGTGCAGTATGACAGCTGCTGCTGGGCGACACGTCTGGCAATCCGTAATTATGTCAACGATGCCTTCGATGACGACCGCAATCTGGCGATTTATTTCCAGGTTGAATTGAAAGGGCTGGGCGCTTTTGGTAAGAAGTCTGACAGTCTGCTTGAGACCAGTATCCGCGGTTACCAGGCTGACTGAACTCAGTGACAGCTGATGCTGTCTCTGGAGCTGACACACACAGACTGAGCATATCTTATATAATGCCCGCGAGAATTTTGGAGTAATGATTTTGATGAAGTTTCTGATTGCCGCCCTGTTGCTGGCTACCAACGTCTGGGCTGCACCGCTGGACCGTATTATTGCCGTTGTTAACGACGAAGTGATCCTGGAAAGCGAGCTGATGGATATGGAGCAGACCGTGCGTCAGCAACTTCGTCAGCGTCAGGCCGCCATACCGCCGAGTGATATTTTGCGGAAACAGGTGCTGGAACGCCTGATCATGCAGCGTCTGCAACTCCAGCGAGCTGAGCAGGTGGGGGTCAGGGTCGGCGATGATGCCCTGAACGCGGCCCTGCGCCAGATTGCTGATAACAACAATATGAACCTGCGCCAGTTCCGTGATGTGCTGGAAGAGGATGGCTACGATTTCAGTGACTTCCGGGAAACGATTCGTGAAGAAATGATTATCAGTCGCCTGCGCAAAGGCCAGGTTGAGGATCGTGTCGTGGTGTCTGATCGGGAAGTGGATAATTTCCTTGCTACACAGAGCGTGCAGGCGGGTAACAGTGAAGTCGAATACCAGCTGCAGCACATTCTTGTCAGTATGCCGGAAGCAGCGTCGCCCGAGGAAGTACAGCAGGCACAGGAACAGTTGGAAAAGATCCAGGGCCTGCTTGCTGAAGGCGGCGATTTCGGTCAGGTGGCCGCGGGCTACTCTGACGGACAAAACGCCCTGGAAGGCGGTGAGCTGGGATGGCGGAAACAAGGTGAATTGCCATCGCTGTTTGCTGATGTGGTGCCTGAACTCTCGGTCGGCGAAGTCAGCGAACCGCTGCGCAGTGGCAGTGGCTTCCATCTGGTCAGACTGAAAGATAAAAAAAGTGCTGAGACGCATCTGGTCAAACAGACATTGGCCAGTCATATCCTCATTAAGACCAATGAACTGATCACTGATGAAGAAGCAGAAAAGCGTCTGAATCAACTGCGTGAGCGCATTCTCAACGGTGAAGATTTTGCCGAGCTGGCCCGTGCTCACTCTGAAGATACCGGTTCGGCCATTGAAGGCGGCAGCCTGGGCTGGGTCAGTCCAGGCGTGATGGTGCCGGAATTTCAGGAAAAAATGGATGCGCTAGCTATTGGTGAAATGAGCGACGTATTCCAGAGCCGTTTCGGCTGGCATCTGATTAAAGTGGAAGATCGCCGTGAAGAGAATATGGCGGAAGAATTCAAACGTAACAAAGCCCGTGAGCAGATTCGCCAGCGCAAGATTGACGAAGAAATGGAAAGCTGGTTGCGCGCGATGCGTGATGAAGCCTATGTGGAATACCGCGATCTTTGACCGTGATAAGACGCATAGCCCTGACTACAGGCGAGCCCGCCGGTATCGGCCCGGATCTCGCTATCCAGCTGGCACAGACCCGTCAACAGGCGCAACTGATTGCACTGGCTGATGTTGAGCTGCTGGAACAAAGATCCCGACAGCTGAATCTGCCGCTAAAACTGCTAGAGACCGATCTGGAACAGCCCGCAGCCATAGCCGAGCCAGGCTGTCTTTATTACCTACCTGTTGAATTAAAGCATCAGGTTAATGCGGGTGAACTAAACCCTGCTAACAGCAGCTATGTACTGGCGATGCTGCAACTGGCGCTGGATAAAAGCCTCAGCGGCGAGTTTGACGCGATTGTGACAGCACCGGTTCATAAAGGCGTCATTAACGATGCCGGTTACAGCTTCAGTGGCCATACCGAGTTTTTTGCAGACGGTGCGGGCGTGCCAAAAGTCGTGATGATGCTGGCGACGGAAGACTTGCGGGTGGCACTGGCGACGACGCATTTACCGCTGAGAGCAGTAAGCGACGCGATAAGCCGCGACAGCCTGCAGCAGATTCTGCACATTATCAATCAATCACTGCAATGCCAGTTCGGTCTGAGAAAGCCCAGAATCGCGGTCTGCGGTCTTAACCCGCATGCCGGTGAAGCTGGCCATCTGGGGCGAGAAGAAATAGAAACCATTCAACCGGTTATCGACGCCTCTCTGGCTGAGGGGCTCGCTGTCAGCGGTGCCTGGCCGGCGGATACCATTTTCAATCAGGACAGGCTCAAAGACTACGACGTGGTATTGGCGATGTTCCATGATCAAGGATTACCAGTGCTCAAGCATCACGGTTTTGGACGTGCCGTCAATGTGACCCTGGGGCTGCCCTTTATCCGTACCTCGGTTGACCACGGTACCGCCCTGGATATGGCCGCCACAGGAAAGGCATCAGCCTCAAGTCTGCAGGCAGCTGTCGATATGGCCCTTTTTATGGCTGACAGCCAGCAATCATCCGGCAATCAACATGAGTGAATCCCACTACCCGCGGGCACGCAAACGCTTCGGCCAGAACTTTCTTCATGATGAAGCCATCATTGAAGCGATTATTGAGCTCATCAGCCCTGACAAAGGTCAGCACCTGGTGGAGATTGGCCCTGGTCGCGGGGCATTGACAGCGCCACTGTTAAGTCGTTGTGATCAGCTGGATGTGATTGAGCTGGACAGAGATCTGGTACCGCTGCTACAGAAGAAACTGGCCAGCTTCGGTCATCTGACTGTCCACGAAGCCGATGCCCTCAAATTCGATTACAGGCAATTACAGCAACACGACGAAAAACTCAGAGTCATCGGCAATCTGCCATACAATATTACAACGCCATTATTATTCCACCTGGTCGACCAATCCGAGTGTATTGCGGATATGTGTTTTATGCTGCAGCGTGAGGTTGTCGAGCGCATATGCGCGGCACCTGGCACCAAGCAGTATGGTCGATTGAGCATAATGTTGCAGCATCAGTGTTATGTAGAACAAATGTTCATCGTGCCGCCCGAGGCCTTTGATCCACCACCTAAAGTGGAATCTGCGATTATCTATTTGCAGCCTTTATCACATAAGAAAGGGGGCGAGGTGGATATCGTCAAGCTCAATCAAATCGTCACGGCGGCCTTCAGTCAGCGCCGAAAAACGATCGCTAACACCTTGAAAAAACTCCTATCTTTAGCTGATCTTGAACAGGTGGGTATCGCGCCGGAACAGCGTCCGGAGACAGTCACAGTGGAGCAATATGTCGATCTGACACGATGCCTGTTGCAGAAACAGGCAACCTGACAATATTCATGGCTTGAATCAGATTGTCAACCGTCAGCCTTCAATCCTTGCTCAGCCCTGATAAAATCTTGCCTAAAACAGGGATTCGCTGTCTTGACACGTCAATTTTGCTGTAGTTAGATACTCACAGTCCGGTATCGCTGAGCCAGGTAACAGTGAATCCGGCATTTGAACGACATAACGATTAATAACGATATGAGGAATTAAGCTGTGAATAAATCTGAACTCATCGATGCAGTTGCTGCAGCTGCAGACATCTCTAAAGCAAAAGCCGCCCAAGCTGTTGATGGCATGACATCAGCTGTCACTAAAGCACTGAGCAAAGGCGATCAGGTCACACTGGTTGGCTTCGGTACTTTCTCAGTTCGTGAGCGCGCTGCACGTACCGGCCGCAACCCACGCACAGGCGAAGAAATCAAAATTGCTGCGGCTAAAATTCCTGCTTTCAAAGCTGGTAAAGCACTCAAAGATGCTGTAAACTAGTCTTTTTTCTTGGGGTGCTTAGCTCAGCTGGGAGAGCATCGCCCTTACAAGGCGAGGGTCGGGGGTTCGATCCCCTCAGCACCCACCAGGAATTCTTGGAGCGGTAGTTCAGCTGGTTAGAATACCGGCCTGTCACGCCGGGGGTCGCGGGTTCGAGTCCCGTCCGCTCCGCCAAGTACGAAAAAGGGCGCATTTTATGCGCCTTTTTTTTTGCCTGATGGTTTAGACTATCCGTTTTAATAACTGTAGAAATGAAGGTTTTCTTCCATGTTGCATTTCATACGTGATCGCGCCCAGGGATGGATTGCCTGGTTCATCGTCGGTCTGATTAGTATTCCGTTTGCGCTGTGGGGGGTTAACTCCTATATGACCGGTGCATCCGATGTGGTTGTCGCTGAGGTGAACGGCCATGAAATTAACCAGACACAACTGCAGCAGTCCCTGCAGCAATACCGTGACCAGATGCGTAACGTGCTGGGCGAACAGTTCGACCCGGCCATGTTTGAAGGTGCTGCGGTCAAGCGTAATATTCTTGATGGGCTGATTGAGCAACAACTGCTGCGTGAGGCCAATCTTAAACTGGGCCAGACCATCAACGACGCCTCAGTTTCTGAAATGATTCGTTCCACCCCGGCATTCCAGCGTGACGGTCAGTTTGATCCCGAATACTATGCGATGGTGCTGGCACGTGTCGGTTATACACCATCAAGCTATGAAGCTCAGCTTCGCAATGATTTGCTGGCACAGGAACTCACGCAGAATATCCAGCGCTCAGCCATCGTCACAGAGGCCCAGCTCAACCGGGTTTTGGAGCTGGAAAAGCAGCAGCGGGAAATTGCCTACGGTGTGGTGCCGCTGCAGGCTTACATGGATAAAGTCAGCATTGAAGACGAAGCGGTTCGCGATTATTACGACAACAATAAAAATGCTTACACTGCGCCTGAACAAATCAAGCTCAATTATCTGGAACTTGATATCGACAGCATTGCTGACTCAATCACCGTCAGTGATGAGGCACTGAAGCAATTCTATGCCGATAATGAATCCCAGTTTGTCGGTCCTGAACAACGCCGCGTCAGTCATATTCTGATTGAAGGTGATGATGCCGAAGCGCTGGCCAGAATCGAGGCCATTGCAAAAAGAATCGAGCAAGGTGAAGCTTTCGAAGCCGTGGCCAAAGCTGAATCTGAAGACACCGGCTCGGCAGCCCAGGGTGGAGACCTTGGCTACTTTGGTCGTGATGTGATGGAGCCTGCTTTTGAAGAAGCCGCTTTTGCACTGGACAATGTCGGCGATATCAGCGAACCGGTTCAAACCGAGTTCGGTTATCACCTGATTAAACTGACTGGCATTGAGTCACCCGAGAAGCAGGATTTTGCTGAAGTGCGGGATGAAGTCGAAGCGCGCTATCGCCGGCAACAGGCTGAATCACAGTTTTATGACAAAGCCGAGCAACTGGCTAATCTGAGCTTCGAAAATCCGGATAGTCTGGATGTCGCTGCCGAGGCGCTGGGGCTTGAAATTCAGACTACAGAGCTGTTTACCCGCGGCGGTACTGAAGCTGGTATCAGCAGCGAGTCCAAAGTGATAGAAGCCGCGTTCAGCGAGGATGTCCTACAGAACGAACTCAACAGTTCAGTGATTGAGTTGTCAGATACTCACCTGGTCGTGATCCATAAAAATAAACACATTCCTGAGAGTGTGCTGCCATTCGAGTCAGTGGAACCGGCAATCAAACAGCAGTTGCTGTTCGATAAAGCCAGCCAGTTCGCCCGCGAAAAGGGCGAAGCGATTGTGGCTGAGCTCAAATCCGGTGGGGATGCCGAGAATCTGCTGGAAAACTGGCAGTCTGCCGCTTTCTATGGCCGTGATAGTGAGGAAGTCAGTAATCAGATCCTGCAGCGCGCCTTTGAAATGCAGAAGCCGGATGTGCAGGCGCAATATACCGGTTTTACTGCGGATAACGGCAACTATGTCGTGATTAAACTGACTGCTGTGGAAAATGGTCAGGCAACTGAAGTTGAGGCTGAAGAGAAACAGTCGATTCAAGAACAGCTGCAGCAAATGCTGGCTAACGCAGAACTGCAGGCCTTTATTGCCAGTCTGCGGGCAGAAGCGGATATCGAGATCGTCGATAAAAGCCTGCGCTAGACCTGCTCTGTCAGTTCATGAAAAAGCGCCTTCGGGCGCTTTTTTTATGTCAGCTTGCTAATAACGGCAGCACCCACGCTGTCGCCCCAGACATTCACGGTAGTACGGAAACGGTCCAGGAACCAGTCTACCGCCAGTAGCAGCCCGATCCCTTCCAGTGGCAGCCCCACGGCAGTCAATACAAGCACCATGGTCACCAGACCGGCCTCAGGAATGCCGGCAGCGCCAATGGCGGCCAGCGTGGCGGTAATAAATACAATACCCTGTTGCATCAGACTAAGCTCAATGCCGTAGGCCTGCGCGATAAACATCACCGCCGCTGCCTCATATAAAGCGGTACCATCCATATTGATGGTGGCACCAAGCGGCAGCACAAACTTGACCGCTTTGGGATCGACCTGCTGTTCACGAGCGCATTCCATGGTCAGTGGTAAGGTGGCAGAAGAACTCGCTGTACCGAAAGCCGTCACCAGAGCACGGGCCATGCCCAGCAGATAGTCCAGGCCGCGTCCTGCCACAAAAAACAGGATAAGCAGCAAGACCACGGCATGGACCAGTAAACCGGTCAGTACCGTGATCACATGCAGACCCACAGCGGTGATTTCGGCCATAAACTGTTCGCCACCGCCGGTGCTTCCCAGCCGGGCGGCGATAAGCGCAAAAATGCCGACAGGAGCGAAGTGCATGATCCAGATAACCAGTTTCATCATGGCTTCGTTGATACCGTCAAATACAGCAAATACGGGTCTGGATTTGTCACCGACCGTGGACAGCGCCATGGCGAAGAGGATGGCAAACACGATAAGTGGCAGCAGTTCTGTCTGGCTGGCTGCAGCAATCAGGTTGGGGGAAACCAGTGACAAAACGATATCGCTGATACCAGTGTCCTGTTTCGACAGGATATGAGCCGGGACTTCAGTCTGAGTCAGTTGAATGCCGGTACCGGGTTGAATCCAGTTTACGACGAGCAGGCCAATGAATACAGCAATCGCCGTGGTCGACAGGTAATAGACCATGGTGAAGCCACCCAGCTTACCCAGCTGTCTGATATCGCCGAGGCTACCGATACCACTGACCACAGACGCAATAATCAGCGGAATAATGGTCATCTTCAGCGCATTGAGAAACAGGCTGCCCAGCCAGCCCACTGTCATAGCTGCTTCGCCGGCATACCAGCCGTATAACACACCGGCAACAGCACCGGTGATAATGCAGGCCAACAGGGCCATGGCGTGTGTATGCGACATTTATTTTCCCCGTGCTGAAAACAAAACAGGGCATATTAAATGCCCTGTTATGAATATTAGCAGATTGCTGGCGTGCTACTTATCGCCGATACCGACGATGTTGTAGCCGGCATCTACATAAGTGATTTCACCGGTGACCCCTGAGGCCAGATCGGAGCAGAGGAATGCCGAGACATTCCCGACTTCTTCAATGGTGACATTGCGGCGCAAAGGCGAATTACGCTCGCCATAAGCCAGCATTTTGCCGAAATCACCGATACCGGCTGCTGCCAGCGTCTTGATAGGACCGGCAGAGACTGCATTGACGCGAATGCCTTCTTCACCCAGTGAGTAGGCCATGTAACGGACAGTGGCTTCCAGCGCGGCTTTGGCGACGCCCATGACATTGTAATTATCAATCGCACGCTCGGCGCCCAGATAGCTCAAAGTCAGCATGGATCCATTACGGCCAGCCATCATCGGTTTACCGGCCTTGGCCAGTGCGGCAAAGCTGTAGGCACTGATATCATTGGCCATGGAGAAACCTTCACGGGTGACGCTGTCAACAAAGCCGCCCTGCAGCTGTTCACGGGGGGCAAAGGCGACAGAATGCACGATGGTATCGAGACCATCCCATTGTTTGCTCAGATCGTCGAATACCGCCTGAATCTGTTCATCGCTGCTGACATCGCAGGGAAAGACCAGAGCCGGGTCAGCACCACATTCTTCAGCAATTTTTTCAACGCGGGATTTGAGCTTGTCGTTTTGGTAGGTAAAGGCCAGTTCAGCCCCTTGTTTGGCCATGGCATGAGCGATGCCGGAGGCGATGGAACGCGGGCTGGCAACGCCCACAATTAACACGCGCTTGCCTTGCAGGAAACCCATAAGTCTCTCCTAAACTGCGGATAAAGCGGGATAACTTACCTGATTTTAACATCAACGGGAAGGGCGACCGCGCAGTAATCTCGTGATAATCTTGGTCACACATCTGGTTCCAATTTTGACGTTGTGAGAATGAAACTGAGATATCTGCTGGTTTACCTGTCGCTGCTTGTTGTCTCCGCCTGTGAGTTCGGCGCTGTCAATTCGCCCTATCCGGATCAGAATCCGGATCTTGAAACCCTTTACACCTCATTTTCCCTGCGTCCCAAGCATCTTGATCCGGCACGTTCCTACAGCGCTAATGAAATCGCTATCACCGGCCAGATTTATGAGCCGCCTTATCAATACCACTACCTGAAACGGCCGTACCAACTCGAACCCCTGGTGGCAGCGGCTATGCCCGAGGTTGCCTACCTGGATGAAAATGATCAGCCGGTAGCGGAAGACAGTGAGGCTGTCGCCTACAGCGTTTACACGATCCCAATCAAAAGCGGCGTGTTTTATCAACCGCATCCGGCATTTGCCCGTAATGAAAATGGTGATTTCCTGTATCACCAACTGAGTAGTGAACAACTGGAAGAGATTGAAAAGCTGTCTGATTTTGAACAAACCGATACCCGCGAGCTGAAAGCGGCGGATTTTGTTTATCAAATCAAACGCCTGGCACACCCTGAAATTCACTCGCCCATTTTGGGCCTGATGGCAGAGCATATCGTCGGCCTAGCTGACTATGCCGATAAGCTTCGTGAATTACGCCAGCAGGGACTGCCAGTTGACCTGCGCAGTCTGGAACTGGAAGGGGTCAGAGTCATTGACGAGTACGGCTATCAGATCAAAGTCTACGGTAAATATCCACAACTCCGTTTCTGGCTGGCCATGCCGTTTTTCGCGCCAATTCCCTGGGAGGCCGATCAGTTTTATGCTCAGCCGGGCCTGATTGACAAAAACATCACCATTGACTGGTATCCGGTGGGCACAGGGCCATTTTACATGACGGAAAATGATCCCAACCGGCGCATGGTGCTGAGCAAGAATCCGCATTTTCACAGCGAATTCTATCCGACTGAAGGCGACCCCGGTGATGCCGAGGCCGGCCTGCTCGATGATGCCGGCAAACCGCTGCCTTTAATCGATAAAATTGTCTTCACTCTGGAAAAAGAAAATACCTCTTACTGGGGTAAGTTTATTCAGGGTTATTACGATGTCAGTGGTATCAGTTCAGATAGCTTTGATCAGGCTGTCCAGGTCTCATCAGCAGGAGAGTTCGGTCTCAGTGAAGCGATGAGAGAGAAAGGCATCCAGCTGGAAACGGCTGTCGGCACCTCAACCTTTTACATCGGCTTTAATATGCTGGATCCGGTGGTGGGCGGTTACAGTGAAAAAGCCAAAAAGCTGAGAAGAGCCATTTCCATTGCGATTGACCATGAGGAGTACATATCCATTTTTGCCAATGGTCGTGGCATCCCGGCCCAGGGTCCGGTGCCGCCGGGTATTTTTGGTTATGTCGATGGCAAAGCCGGTATCAACCCCTATGTTTATGACTGGCAAAACGGTGAGCCTGTAAGAAGACCGCTTGAAGATGCAAAAAAACTGCTGGCTGAGGCGGGTTATCCCAGAGGTCGCGATGCCGAAACCGGTGAACCTCTTGTCCTGTATTTTGATGTGCCGGCCAGTGGCCCTGACAGCAAAGCGCAACTGGACTGGTTACGTAAACAGTTTCGCAAACTCAATGTGCAACTGGTGATCCGTAGCACAGACTACAATCGTTTCCAGGATAAAATGCGTCGTGGTCAGGCACAGATTTTCCAGTGGGGCTGGAATGCCGATTATCCGGATCCGGAAAACTTTCTTTTCCTGCTGTATGGTCCGAACGGGAAAGTCGAAACCGGCGGTGAGAATGCCGCTAACTATAAGAATGAGGCGTTCGACAAACTGTTTGAATCTATGCGGGTGATGCCCAACACTGAAAAACGGCTAAAGATCATTCAACGCATGGCCGATATTGCCAGAGAGGATGCGCCATGGGTTTGGGGTTTTCACCCCAAAATGTTCACTCTTTACCATGCATGGAATGACAATGTGAAAGCTAATCTGATGGCCAATAACACGCTCAAATACCGTAGTTTGGATACAGAATTGCGTGAACGTCTTCAGTATGAGTGGAACAAACCGACGGTTTGGCCATTATTCATTTTGCTTTTACTGGTGATCCTGATGCTATTGCCTGCGGCGATTGTTTACCACCAGAAAAAGCATAAAAAGCATTCGGTCCCGGCTGAGTGAAAAGCAGATTTTTTGTGAACGATTCGGTAAAATACCCGCCTTAATTGTGTTGTTTCTGCCGGATGCTATAGAGGAAGTTAAAGAGTGGATCTTGCTACACTGCTGGGCCTTATCACCGCCTGGGGACTGATTATCGCGACCATTGCCCTGGGCGCGGCGGCTGGCACTTTTGTCAATATGCCCTCACTGGCGATTGTGCTGGGCGGGACCTTCGCTGTTGTCCTGATGCGTTTCACTTTGGGACAGTTTATCGGTTCGATTAAAACTGCGACCAAAGCTTTCCTGCATAAATCCGAATCACCAGAAGCCATCATCGATAACGTGGTCGAACTTGCCGGGATTGCCCGCAAAGAGGGCCTGCTGGCACTGGAACGGCAGGAAATCAGTAATCCGGTGCTTTCCAAGGGCATCATGATGCTGGTAGATGGTCATGAACCCGCCGTGGTCAAAAAAGCGCTGCTTACGGAAATGAATGAAACCCTCAATCGTCACAGCGTCGGCCAGCAGATTTTTAAAGCAATGGGTGACGCAGCACCTGCGATGGGCATGATCGGTACGCTGGTCGGTCTGGTACAGATGCTGAGCAATATGTCTGATCCCAAATCGATTGGTCCAGCGATGGCAGTAGCCCTGTTGACTACGCTGTATGGTGCCATGCTCGCCAATATGTTTGCTTTGCCGATTGCTGACAAGCTGTCGCTGCGCAGCAGTGAAGAACAGATGAATAAAAACATCATTATCGAGAGTGTGCTCGGTATTCAGGAAGGCCAGAATCCTAAAATCCTGGGTGAAATTCTGAAAAACTTTCTTCCCGCCTCCAAGCGTGAAACCGAAGAACAAGCTGCAGCCTGATCCGGCTGCCTTTGTCTATGAGTGAGAATTCAAACAGAGTCAAGCGTGACGCCGAGGGCTTGCCTGCCTATATGGCGACATTTGCCGATCTGATGTCGCTGCTCATGTGCTTTTTTGTATTACTACTCTCTTTCGCTGAAATCGATGCGCTGAAATACAAGATGGTCGTCAAGTCACTGGAGAATGCCTTTGGTGTCCAGCGGGAAGTTGTGCAGGACGAAATTCCTGAAGGCACCAGCATTATTGCGCAGGAGTTCAGTCCCGGTGAACCCAAACCGACTCCCCTGAAAGTGGTTAGACAGGATACAATGGATGAAACCCGTGAACAGCTCAAGGTCACCGCTGATGCAGAACAGTTGGCTCAGCAGCAGGTAAAAGAGGTCGCGGAAGAGACCCAGGAGTTCAGGGAAGCGCTGGAGCAGGAAATCCAGGATGGACTGATTGTGGTGGAAAGCCAGTTCAGTCGCATCGTGATTCGCATCAGGGAAAAAGGCTCATTTCCATCCGGTGATGCCCGTCTTAACCCTGATTTTATTCCGATTCTGCGAAAGATTCATGATGTGTTGCTGACGACTGACGGCCGTATTGCCGTAGCAGGGCACACTGATAATGTACCCATTAATACACCGCGCTACCGCTCTAACTGGGAACTGTCGACTTCGCGGGCCACTTCGGTGGTACATGAATTACTGGAGCCCGGCCAGATACCGGCCGAGCGTTTTGTGCTTGAGGGCTATGCCGATACCAAGCCGCTGGTGCCCAATGACACTGCGGAAAACCGGGCTAAAAATCGCCGGGTCGAGATTATTGTCCTCAAGTCAGCAGTTGAGGAGGAACTGACTCGCTCGATTGATGAATTGATCCAGGATCATGAGTCCGTTGATAGCGAAATCAGTCCGCTATACCAATAAAAGGAGTTGACGATGAAACACCTGAACAAAACAATTTGCCTGCTGGGGCTGCTTCTGACGAGTTCAGTGGCAAGCGCAGCTTCCTGGCAACTGGATAATGGCCAGTCCCAGCTGAGTTTCGTTTCTGTGAAAAAAAACAATATTGCGGAAGTGCATCACTTTGACTGGATCGCAGGCTCAGTCAATGAAGCCGGTGAACTGGCTGTTGAGATTGATTTGACCAGCGTCAATACCGGTATTCAAATCCGTGACTCACGGATGAAAGAGTTTTTCTTTGAGGTGAGTGCTTATCCGACCGCTGATCTGCATGCCAGCATTGATCCGGCTTTTATCAGTGAGCTGGCTGTCGGCCAATCCAAGCCGCTCGTGGTTGATGCTGAGCTGGATTTGCACGGCCAGCAACAGGCTGTGAACCTGGCGCTGATGGTGACCAAAATCAGTGAAAGAGAACTTCTGGTGGTTTCCAACCAACCTGTGATTCTTAATGTGGCTGATTTTGATCTGGTCAAGGGCCTGGAAAAGTTACGTGAACTGGCCGGCCTGCCGAGCATCAGTCAGGCGGTACCAGTCAGTTTTTATTTAACGTTGAACGCGATGTAAAGAGGTTAAGACCGCGTCATGCAAAAGTTTTCAGTTGAAACCGGCGTTGTTATCCCGATGGACAGACCCAATGTGGATACCGATGCCATTATTCCCAAGCAGTTTCTTAAATCCATCAAACGGACCGGCTTCGGTCCCAATCTGTTCGATGAATGGCGTTATCTTGATCATGGTGAACCCGGACAAGACTGCAGCGAAAGGCCCATTAACCCCGATTTTGAGCTGAATCAGCCGCGTTATAAGGGTGGCACGATTTTACTGGCACGGGAGAATTTCGGTTGCGGTTCCAGCCGTGAACATGCGGTCTGGGCGCTGGATGATTTTGGTATCCGCGTCATTATTGCACCGAGCTTTGCCGATATCTTTTTCAGCAATACCAGCAAGAACGGCATTCTTGCGATTACCCTTGAAGAAAAGCTGATTGATAAACTGTTTGCCCAGGTGGAAGCCACACCGGGTTATCAACTCAAGGTTGATTTACCGGCACAGACGATTACACTGCCCGATGGTGAAATTATCGACTTCGAGATTGACGGCTTCAAAAAGCACTGTCTGCTGGAAGGTCTGGACGACATCGGTCTGACACTGCAGCACACCGCAGAGATTGAAGCCTACGAAGCCAAACGTAGACAGGAAGCGCCCTGGCTGTTTTCCTGAAACAAGATATAGCAATTTAAAGAAAGCAAAATGACAAAAAAAATAGCAGTTCTGCCCGGCGACGGGATTGGTCCTGAGATCGTTGCCGAAGCGGTTAAGGTTCTCGAAAAACTACGCACTGAAGGGCTGGATATCAGCCTGGATTATGGTCTGGTCGGCGGTGCTGCCTATGATGAAACCGGCACACCATTGCCTGAAGCGACACTCTCCATGGCCAAAGAGGCTGATGCGATTCTGCTCGGCGCTGTCGGAGGCTACAAATGGGAATCACTGGATATCAGCGTTCGCCCTGAAAAGGGGTTGCTGGGTCTTCGGAGTGAACTGAATCTGTTCGCCAACCTGCGTCCGGCCATTCTCTATCCGCAACTCGCCGGTGCATCCACCCTGAAACCCGAAGTGGTGGCAGGGCTGGATCTGATGATTGTGCGTGAACTGACCGGGGGTATCTATTTCGGTAAGCCGCGTGGCGTCCGCACGCTGGAAAACGGCGAAAAGCAGGGCTACAACACCCTGGTTTATCGTGAAAGTGAAATCCAGCGTATCGGCAAAGTCGCTTTTGATATTGCCGGTAAACGTCAGGGCCGCGTCTGCTCTGTCGATAAGGCAAATGTGCTGGAGTGCACGGAACTATGGCGTGAAACCATGACAGAATTGGCAAAGGATTACCCCGATGTCGAACTCAGTCATATGTACGTTGATAATGCTGCCATGCAACTGGTGCGTGCGCCTAAACAGTTTGATGTGATGGTCACCACCAATATGTTTGGTGACATTCTGTCTGACTGTGCTTCCATGCTGACCGGTTCTATCGGTATGCTGCCGTCCGCCTCACTGGATGAGAACAGCAAAGGCATGTACGAACCTATCCACGGTAGTGCCCCGGATATTGCCGGCCAGAATATTGCCAATCCGCTGGCAACCATTCTCTCAACTGCTATGATGTTACGTTACACGCTCGATGAAGCTGGAATGGCTGATCGAATCGAAAAAGCTGTGAGCCAGGTGCTGGACGACGGTCTCAGAACGGCCGATATTTATTCAGAAGGCAGTACCCGAGTATCGACATCGGAAATGGGCGATGCGGTCGTCGCAGCTCTGTAATCCCAAGATAAAAGGTGAAATGTGAGTAAACAAGTTGATGTTGCAGTCGTTGGCGCCACCGGTGCTGTCGGTGAAACCATGCTGGAAATCCTGCACCAGCGCAATTTCCCGGTCGGTAAAGTCTATGCACTGGCCAGTGAGCGCAGTGCCGGCAGCAGAGTCAGTTTTGGTAACAAATCACTGGTTGTAGAAGATCTGGCGACGTTTGATTTCTCCAAAGTACAGGTAGGGCTGTTTTCACCCGGTGCCAGCGTGTCTGCTGAATATGCACCGAAAGCAGCAGCAGCCGGTTGTGTGGTCATCGACAATACCTCTCAGTTCCGTTACGACAAAGACATCCCCCTTGTCGTGCCGGAAGTGAATCCGGATGCGGTTGCGGACTACAAAAACCGGGGCATCATTGCCAACCCTAACTGCTCTACCATTCAGATGATGGTGGCACTCAAGCCAATTTACGATGCAGTCGGTATCACCCGTATCAATGTCTGCACCTATCAGGCTGTTTCCGGTTCCGGCAAGCCGGCGATGGATGAGCTGGCCAAGCAAACCGCCGATCTGCTCAACGGACGTCCGGTTGAAGCCGGTGTCTACCCCAAACAGATTGCCTTCAATGTGCTGCCACAAATCGATGTGTTTCAGGATAACGGCTACACCAAAGAAGAAATGAAAATGGTCTGGGAAACTCGCAAAATCATGGGTGATGACAACATCCTGGTAAACCCGACTGCAGTCCGTGTACCTGTGTTCTTCGGTCATTCCGAAGCAATTCATATTGAAACCCGTGACAAGATGACTGCCGAGCAGGCAACCGAATTACTCAAGCAGTCTCCGGGTATCGTTGTGCTGGATGAACGTAATGATGGCGGTTATCCAACGGCTGTGACTGAAGCTTCCGGTCAGGACCCGGTTTATGTCGGTCGTATCCGTGAAGATATTTCCCATCCTAAAGGTTTGAATTTGTGGGTCGTTGCGGATAATGTACGTAAAGGCGCGGCTCTGAACAGCGTGCAGATAGCAGAAGTCCTGGTCGAGAACTATCTTTGATCAGCGCATAAGGAAGATGAGAGGATGAAGATGAAGAAACAGGTTCTGGCCGGTATGGTGGCAGCTGCCACGATGGGTCTTTTCACTCCTCTCACCAGCCACGCTTTCGGGTTGGGAAAAATCGATGTGATGTCGGCTCTGAACGAACCGTTCAGAGCCGAGATCGGCCTCACTGCACTGCAGCCCGAAGAGAAAGACAATCTGCAGGTAAAAATGGCCTCAGATGCAGAGTTCACTAAAGCCGGACTTCACCGCAGTCTGCTGCTGAATCAGATGCAGTTCGATATCATCGAATCCGGTGGCAGAAGCAAAATCCTGATCACGTCCAAACAGCCTATTAAAGAACCTTTCCTGGACTTTCTGATTACGGCCACAGCGGGTTCAGGGATTTTGATCCGTGAATACACCGTATTGCTGGATCCCCCCGAGTATGTCACCGCAGCCAGCAGGGGCGGCGAGCGTCCGGTTGCGTCATCAACCTCTGCAGCAACGTCGCAAGCCAGTTCCACCCGCTATCAATACGCCCAGCGCTCTGGTTTTGATGGCAGCAGCTACAATGTAAAACGTAGTGACACGCTGTGGAATGTGGCAATGGAAACACGCCCTGACAGCAATATCAGTGTGCATCAGATGATGATGGCTCTGTTGAAGGCGAATCCCGATGCTTTCACCAATCAGAATGTCAATGGTCTGAAAGCCGGCGTGACGCTGCAGATTCCGTCCCGTAGTGAGATCACTGCGATGTCGGAGGCTGCAGCCAGAGCGGCGTTCACTGAGCAGAACCAGGCCTGGAAGAACCGCAACCGTCAGACGGTAGCAGCAGTAACTACCACCACTGAGACCAGCTCGCAGAATGAACAGCAGCCTGCAACAAGCAGCGAAGCGGCGACGGAGTCAGAACAAACTGCAACTGCCGTCAGTGAAACTCCGGATTCAAATACAAACGCCGACACAACAGAATCAGAACCGGGCGATGGTCGTCTGCAACTGGTCGCACCGGAAGATGCTGCTACATCTGAGGATGATGCTTCTCCCAATGTGGCAGGCAATGAGGACATTAAAAAGCTGACTGAGCAACTGACGATGGCTCAGGAAACCATTGAAGCCCAGACTCAGGAAAACATCGACTTCAAAGAGCGCATGGATGCGATGGAAGAGCAACTGGAAACCATGCGCCGGCTGATTTCACTGAAAGATGCCGATCTCGCCCGTTTGCAGTCATTACTCGAGGAAGAAGATCCGGCACTGGCAGCGCAGGCGGAAGCGGTGATTGAGTCTGATGAAACAGCGAATCAACAGGCTAACGCTGATATGAATGTGGCAGCCACGCCGGATACTGCCAATACAACAGAGCCGACTGTCGGAGACAACACCCCAGCAGCCGATAGTGCGGAGCAAGTCGAGACATCAGATCTGACTGAGACAGGGCAAGGCAATGCAGACAGTGACGTTATCAACAACACAGCCAAAGCGCTGAATCTGGATGCTGATGAGGTCAAATCAACCATCGCCCAGGTTAAGGAGTTTGTTAACAATAACAAATTGCCGACAGCGCTGGGCTTGCTTCTTGTATTGCTGCTTCTCTGGTTGCTGGTGCATCGTAGCCGCCGTGAAGTGACCTGGGATGAAGCTGTCAAGAAGATGGACAAGGACGAGCATAAACAGACCTCAAATCCAACTGTCGTAGCGCCCGTCGCCAATAATGACATCACGGATGCGCCGCTCTCAGAGCAGGAGCATGAACAGGAAAAATCAGTCTCTGAGCTGGTCGAGCAGGCTGATATGTTCGTCGGATATGCAGACTACGTTCAGGCACGCAATTCACTGGAGCAGGCCAGAAACCTTGAGCCTGACAACACTCTGGTTGCTTACAAAATGCTGTTTGTGCTCTATAAACAACAGCAGACAGATGAATTTATTGCGCTGGCCGAAGAAGTGCCTTTTGAATCTGACGGCTATGAGTGGTCTGAAATCAAGCAATGGGGACGGGAACTGGCACCGGCACACAGTCTTTTTGCTGAACAACAGCCAGAGTCTGAGGATATTGAAGACATTACAGCCGTCGAGCCAGTGCCGGACTTTGACACTGAATCAGAATATGAAGAAAAGGCAGAGGCCGAGCCTGAAACCGAAGAGAGCAATCATCTTGAGTTTGATCTGAGTGACTTCGCTGACAGCAAGTCTGAAACTGAAGAAGTTGAAAAAACACAGTCCGACAAGAAAAAACCAGCCGATGAACTGGATGAGGACTTGCTCTCATTCGACACTAATTTCGGTTTTGATGAGAAAGAAGAGTCCGTCGATGCAGACGAAGACCATTCGCCATTGGAAATTGACATCACGGAAGAAGACGACGAGCGCAAAGATACGCTGTCTTTTGAAGCAGATAATGAACCGCTCTCAATGGAGCCGGAATCGACTGAGGAAAGCATAGAAGACACCGATTTCTCAGCCGGTGCTGATGAGCCTGATTTAGAGTTTGATATCGGTGATCTCGATGAAATCGATGAAGCCGAGACCAAGCTGGATCTGGCTGCCGCCTATATTGATATGGGTGACCCTGAGGGCGCGCGCAGTATTCTGAATGAAGTGCTGCTGGAAGGTGACGACGAACAGAAGAATCGGGCTCAGGATTTGCTCAATTCCCTGTCCTAGGCGGGGGTGGCTGTGAGGATTGCGCTCGGCGTTGAATATGCCGGAACTCATTTTTGCGGCTGGCAATACCAGCCTCACGCCCGCACCGTTCAGGGCGAACTGCAAAAGGCCGTCAGTAAAGTCGCCAATCATGAAGTAGAGGTGTTCGCCGCGGGTAGAACCGATACCGGTGTACATGCGCTCAATCAGGTTGTTCATTTTGATAGCGAGTCACTAAGGGAACAGCGCGGCTGGCTTCTGGGTATCAATGCCAATCTCCCCAAAGATGTGTCTGTTAGCTGGGTGCGACCAGTGGATGATGATTTCAATGCCCGCTTCAGTGCCATCAAACGCAGCTACCGCTATCTGATCCTGAACCGGCTGAGCCGTTCTGCAGTGCATCATCAGCGTATGTGGTGGCATCACCATCCGCTTGACATCGACCGCATGCGTGCGGCGGCGGAGCAACTGGTGGGCCGCCATGATTTCTCGGCATTCCGTGCCAGCGAATGCCAGGCCAAAAGCCCGATCAAAACACTCGACAAGATCGAGATCAGCAAACAACATGACTGTATTGCCGTCGATGTTGAAGCGCGCTCCTTTCTGCACCACATGGTACGTAATCTGGTTGGGGTCATGGCCGCAATCGGTGATGGCAGCAAACCGGTGGAGTGGGCCGGTGAGGTATTACGCAGCGCCGACAGAAGCCGCGGCGGAATCACAGCACCACCAGATGGACTCTACCTGGTCGATGTACTTTATCCTGAGCAATATTCCTTACCAACAGTGTCGGGTTTTCCGGTGCTCTGGTAAAGTATCACAACGATCACAGAACGATTTCAGAACGCAATGAGAACCCGTGTCAAAATATGCGGCATGACCCGTCGCCAAGATGCTGATTTTGCAGCGGAATCCGGTGCAGATGCGATTGGTCTGGTGTTTTATCCGCCGAGCCCGCGCGCCATAAGCATTGCGCAGGCTGAGGACATTGTGTCAGGAATTGCTCCGTTTGTTTCAGTCGTCGGTTTGTTTGTCGACCCTGAAAAAGAACTGGTTTCACAGTGTCTTGACGCACTACCCATTGATATAATTCAGTTTCACGGTGATGAGAGTCCGGCATTCTGTGAACAGTTTGATAAGCCCTATATCAAGGCTGTCAGAATGAAACCGGGCACGGACCTGAAACAAATAACCGAAGCCCACCGGGAAGCATCTGGTTTTCTGCTGGATGCCTATCAGCCGGGTTTGCCGGGCGGTACCGGTAAGACGTTTGACTGGTCTTTGATTGCCGATATTGATCGACCCGTCATTCTGGCCGGGGGCTTGAATGCTGGCAATGTTCAGCAAGCAATACAACAAGTGCGACCTTTCGCGGTCGATGTCAGTGGTGGCGTCGAGAGCGAAAAGGGAATAAAAAGTCATGACAAGATCAGCGCTTTTATGAGAGAGGTAGCTAATGCTTGAACAGCATATCCATGATTACTTTAATAATTTCCCGGATTCACGGGGACACTTCGGTCCTTATGGCGGCCGTTTTGTCGGCGAAACCCTGATGGGAGCCATTTACGAACTGGAACAGGCCTACCAGCAATATCGTGATGATCCTGAGTTTCTGGCAGAGATGGACAAGGATCTGAGCACCTTCGTCGGCCGGCCTTCACCGCTCTACCTCGCTGAGAACTGGTCGCAAAAACTGGGCGGTGCCCAGATTTATCTCAAGCGTGAAGATCTGAACCACACTGGTGCCCATAAGGTGAATAACACCATTGGTCAGGCACTGCTTGCAAAACGCATGGGCAAAAACCGCATTATCGCCGAAACCGGTGCCGGTCAGCATGGTGTTGCTACGGCCACTGTGGCTGCGCGCCTGGGTATGGAGTGCGTCGTCTATATGGGCGCTGAAGACGTTGAACGTCAGGCGCAGAATGTGTACCGGATGAAATTGCTGGGCGCGCAGGTGGTGCCGGTGGAGTCGGGCTCACGTACCCTGAAAGATGCCTTGAACGAAGCGCTGCGTGACTGGGTGACGAATGTCGATGATACTTTCTACATCATCGGTACCGTGGCAGGGCCGCATCCTTATCCCGCCATGGTCCGCGATTTCCAGTCAGTCATTGGTCGTGAAGCCAAGCAGCAGATGATGGATAAAACCGGGAAGTTACCGGATGCCCTGGTTGCCTGTATCGGTGGTGGCTCCAATGCCATCGGTTTGTTCTATCCCTTCATCGAAGATGAGTCTGTAGCCATGTATGGCGTCGAGGGGGCAGGGCACGGTATCGAAACCGGTCAGCATTCAGCACCGCTGAGTGCCGGTGTCCCTGGTGTACTGCACGGCAACCGTACCTACCTGATGCAGGACGAGAACGGTGAAATTATCGAGACTCACTCGATTTCAGCCGGTCTGGACTATCCCGGTGTTGGCCCTGAACATGCCTGGCTGAAAGATATCGGCCGAGCCAATTATGTCTCTGTGACTGATGATGAAGCGCTCGCCGCGTTCCATGAATTAACCCGTACCGAAGGCATTATCCCGGCGCTTGAGTCGAGCCATGCACTGGCCTATGTCAGCAAGCTGGCGCCGACAATGTCCAAGGATCAATCACTTGTTATCAACCTGTCCGGTCGCGGTGACAAGGATATGCACACAGTCGCAGCCATGGCTGGTTTGAATTTCTAAGGGAGCCACAATGAGTCGCATTAGCCAGTGTTTTGAAAGTTTAAAAACCGATGGTCAGACCGCACTGATCCCTTATGTCACAGCCGGTGATCCGGAACCTTGGGTGACCGTGCCCTTATTGCATGCGCTGGTTGACGCCGGTGCTGACATTATCGAACTCGGTATTCCGTTTTCCGATCCGATGTGTGACGGGCCGGTCATTCAGAAAGCCTGCGAACGTGCGCTGAAAAACGACGTCAGCATCAAACAGGTGCTGAAAATGGTGAAAAAATTCCGTGAGAAGAACAAGGAAACACCGATTGTGCTGATGGGGTATGCCAATCCCATCGAGGCCATGGGCTATCAGAATTTTGCCGAAATGGCCAAAGATGCCGGGGTTGATGGCGTGCTTACCGTCGACGTGCCGCCAGAAGAGTCTGATGAATTCCGTCAAATCATGGATGAGCATGAGATTGACACGATTTACCTGGTGGCGCCGACCACTTCAGCTGAGCGTATGAAAACGATTGCGAGCTTCGCCCGCGGCTTCATCTATTATGTTTCGATTAAGGGTGTCACCGGTGCTGCAGCGCTGGATGTCAGTGAGGTTTCCCAGAAACTGTCGCAATTGCGTGAGACGACCCAACTGCCGTTGGGTGTCGGTTTCGGTATTCGCGATGGCAAATCAGCCGCCGCGGTGTCTGAAATTGCTGATGCGGTAGTGGTCGGCTCCACCCTGGTTCGCTGTATCGAAGAACATGCTGACAAGCTGGATGAGTTGCCGGCCGCGGTTGCCGGTCTGCTGGCTGAAATGCGTCACGCGATCAATGCCCGTGACCTCGCCAGTGCCTGATTGCAAATTTAAGGTGAAATGATGAGTTGGTTTGAAAGATTAATCCCGTCGAAGATTCGCACCACCGGTCGCAGTAAGTCGGTGCCTGAAGGCGTGTGGTGTAAATGCCCTAGCTGTGACAGTGTGCTTTACCGCGCTGAGCTGGAACGTAACCTGATGGTCTGTCCTAAATGCGAACATCATCAGCGCATCGGTGCCAGAGCCCGCCTGGAAAGCTTTCTGGATGAAGATGAGCGCAAGGAAATTGCGACGGAAGTCAAACCTATCGACACGCTGCGTTTCAAAGACAGTAAACGCTACCGTGACCGCATCAGCCAGGCGCAGAAAAATACCGGCGAGAATGATGCATTAATTGCCATGCAGGGCAAAATTAACAATCTGCCTGTTGTCGCGGTCGCCTTTGATTTCAGTTTTATGGGTGGATCAATGGGCTCGGTGGTCGGTGAAAAATTTGTCCGTGCCGCGCAAGTGGCTCTCAAGCACAATATTCCGCTGATTTGTTTTTCTGCCAGTGGCGGTGCCCGGATGCAGGAAGGCCTGTTTTCGCTGATGCAGATGGCAAAAACCAGCGCCATTCTGACCCAGCTTGGTGATGCCGGCATTCCATTTATTTCGGTCATGACCGATCCGACGATGGGCGGTGTCTCTGCCAGTCTCGCAATGCTGGGTGATATCAATGTCGCTGAACCTAAAGCGCTGATTGGTTTTGCCGGTCCCCGTGTTATCGAGCAGACAGTGCGCGAAACCTTGCCGGAGGGTTTCCAGCGTGCAGAGTTCCTGCTTGAACATGGTGCAATCGACATGATTGTTGATCGCCGTGATATGCGCGATCGCCTCAGCAACGTTCTGACGATGCTTCAAAAACGGGCTGCGGTCTGACCAGGACTCTCATGCGCTTTTCTTCTTTGTCGCAATGGCTGGCGTGGCAGGAACACTTGCACTTCAGGGATATTGATCCCGGATTGCAACGCGTCGGGGCCGTGTGGCAGCGCATGGGAGGCAGCAGCAAGCTGCCATTCAAAGTCGTCACGGTCGCGGGCACCAACGGCAAAGGCTCGTCGGTTGCGATTACCGCAGCCATCCTGCAGGCGGCGGGCTATAAAACTGCAACCTACACCTCACCGCATCTTTTGCGCTATAACGAGCGGATTTGTATCGACAATGTGCCCGCAGGTGATACTGCTATCTGTGAGGCATTTCAGCGGATTGATGAAGCCCGCGGCGAAATTTCGCTGACTTATTTTGAATTTGCGACGTTAGCAGCGGCTGATATTTTCTGTCGTGAACAGGTCGATGTTGCAGTACTGGAAGTGGGAATGGGTGGCCGCCTTGATGCGGTGAACCTGTTTGATACCGATGTCGCACTGATTACTCCGATAGGTCTCGATCATATGGCCTGGCTGGGGGATAACCGTGAACTGATTGGCCGTGAAAAAGCCGGCATTATCCGTCGTGGCAAACCGCTGGTCTGTTCCGAAGCACAGCCACCGCAGACGGTGATTGAGTATGCTGATGCGCAGTCAGCACCGAGCTTTTTGCGGGATCGCGATTTTTCTTATCAGGATCACAATGACTATTGGCACTGGCACAATGCGGATGTCAGTTTCGAACAGTTACCCTTACCTGTGCTTGCCGGTAAGTACCAGCTACAAAACAGTGCCGCTGTATTGCAGGTCTGCCAGCTGTTGAATCAACAAGGCCTGTCGATTACTGAAGCAGCGATTCGTCACGGTCTTAAAACCATCCGTCTGTCCGGTCGTTTCCAACTGCTACCGGGACCGGTAACACGGATTCTGGATGTCACACATAACCAGCAGGGTGCTGAAAACCTCTGCTGCGTGCTGAAAGAGACACAAAGTCAGGGTAAAACCTACGCTGTACTGGCGATGCTCAAGGACAAGGACTGCAAAGCAGTCGTTGAAGCCTTGAATGACGCGATTGATGGCTGGTTTCTGGCCGGACTGGAGGGCGAGCGGGGCATGCGTGGTGCCGAGCTGGCTGAGCAAATCTCTCCCGTCACGGGTGATGATAAAACGCAGGCTTTTGATACTGTGAAGCAGGCCTATGATGCTGCCATGACCGAGGCAGCGGCAGGTGACCGGGTCCTGATTTTCGGCTCCTTCCACACGGTGGAAGCGGCTATGCTGTTTCTGCCCGAATGTCAGCAGCCGGTATCGCGGGCAAGTTAATCTTTTACTGCTGATACAGGCGGGCTATATCTTCCTGGTAGTGTTCCAGCACTTTGGCGCGTTTGATTTTCATTGTCGGCGTCATGAGGCCATTGTCTATCGTCCAGGGTTCCAGTTTGAGACTGACCCGACGGATTTTGGCGTAGGCAGGGAAGTCATGCAGTAACTGACGCAGTCGCTGAATGACGAATTGATGCAGGGATTTGTCTTCCAGGCTATGGCTTTCCATCGGATTCAGCTTCAGTTGCTTGGCGAGACTGAACCACTTATCGCTGTTCAATACCAGTAGCGCCGATAAATAGGATTCGCCTTCCCCGACAATCATCGCCTGCTCAAACAGGGCGTCAGACTGAATCGCGTTCTCCATATCCGCCGGCGGCACTTTTTCACCGTTACTGAGCACCAGGATATCCTTGATGCGTCCGGTGATGAAAATATGGCCACTGTCGCTGATCCGGGCCTGATCGCCGGTGTGCAGCCAACCCTCAGCATTAATGGTCTGCGCGGTGGCTTTGTGGTTATTCCAGTAACCCAGCATATTGCCGGGGCCACGGACCATCAGTTCCTCATTATCACCGATTTTGACTGCGACACCGGGAATAGCTCGGCCGACGCTGGCAGGGACGTTGTTAGCGGGCTCATTAACACTGACCACCGGACTGGTTTCAGTCAGACCATAACCCTGCAGTAAATTCAGCCCGAGACCAATAAAGAGCTTCGATGCCTGTTCCGGTAATGCTGCGCCACCACTGACGGCAAGTCGCATTCTGCCGCCCAGGCGTGTCAGGACTTTGCTGGCAACGAGTTTATTCAGAACGGGCAGCAGCACAAAGCCCGGGCGCCAGCCGCGACGACCCTGCTCATAAAGAAAGCGCGACCAGCCGATATTGGTATTGGCCTTAAACAGCATCCGACTCAGTACGCCTTTCTCAGCCAGCTGTGTCTGCAAACGGGTATAAATGCGTTCGAATATGCGCGGTACGGCAATTAATATGGTCGGTTTGACCAGTTGGATATCATCGGCCAGCTGCGGAATACCTCTGGAATAGGCAACGGTGGCACCTGCCATGATGGGGAGATAATAACCAGCCGTCCGTTCCAGGGTATGTGACAAGGGCAGAAATGACAGGAACAGGTCATCAGCCAGAATATCGAAATATTGCAGAGAGCCGGCGGCAACTGACAGCATGTTGTGATGGCTGAGCATCACGCCTTTCGGGCGGCCTGTGGTGCCGGAAGTGTAGATAATAGACGCCATCTGGTGAGGATCGGTATCCCAGTCTATGACGTCTCCGGCACTGTCTGGCAGAAAGTCACGAGCATAGACCACCGGTTCATCCACAGTCTCATCGTCATCATTATTGATGATGACCCTGTGAAGGCTGTGCTCTTCGGTAATGGATGGCTGCAGCCGTTTCCATTGCTTGTGATTTTGAAGAAACAGGCATTTTACATCGGCATCCTGCAGGATATAGGCAACATTATCCGGCCTGTCATCAGGATAGAGCGGCACGACGATGAGACCCAGACCCATCGCTGCCTGGTCAAAAAACACCCACTCTTTACAATTACGCAGATTGAGCGCGACTCTATCACCGGGTTCCAGCTTTTCCGCAGCCAGCGCCTGCTGCCAGCGGGCAACCTCACGCGCAACGTCATGCCAGGTGGTATCAATCCAGTTCTTACTCTCAGCGCAGTAGCTTTTATACGCCACCGCTTCAGGAGAACGGGTCAATCGTTCAAGAAATAAGCCGTAGAGGGTGCCGGCCTGTTCTGCCGAAATGTAATCTATGTCTGCTCTAGCCATTCATACGGCCTACATCAGCCAACGAAGCTGCAGCCCCACAATATCGACACTGGCATCATACTCACCGCGAAGGTTGTAGCCATTGGCATCGGTCTCGTTGATGCTTGGATCATCCATAAACAGATGCGCATAGGCTGCATCAATCACAATATTATCAGAGTAGTGATAACTGGCACCGAATGCGACCCATTTACGATCCGTTCCCGGAATCCTTGCTGTGCGTCGATCACTGCCAGGAATCGGGGTCTCATCATAGGCAACGCCGGTGCGGAACTGCCACTTGTCGTTATGCTGATAGCTGAGGCCCAGACCGTAACGCATGCTGTTTTCCCAGTCTTCAGGTTTGATGGAAGACAACTGGCCGCCATCAGACTTGATATTCAGTTCTTCAAATCGATTCCAGCGGGTCAGGGTGGCGTCAGCTGAAATCGCCCATTTACTATTGATTTGATGATGTACAGCTAGCGACAGTGTTTCCGGCAGGTCGACATCTGCCTCAACGTCATCATCTACCAGCGTATTGCCGTTGGCATCTTTGAGGGTACCGTCACCTTTGAGCGTATGAGAGATTTTGGAGCGGAAAGAGAGACCGACGCGGGTGGCCTCGGTTGCCTGATATATCAGACCAAGATTATAGCCATAACCCCAGTCATCCGCGCCCAGCTTGACTTTACCGTCAGCGCTTTGCGGGAAACCGGCTCTGGCACCCAGATCAGCCATCTGCGTTAATTTAACGTCAATGTATTGCGCACTGACGCCAAAGCCCAGAGAAAGCTTGTCTGTGGCCTGAATAGCAATACTCGGGTTGAAATTCAGCGTCAGCATTTCTGATTTGACAGCAAAATAGCGACCCACCCAATCACTTTTATATTCAGTCACCAGGCCGAAAGGCGCAGACACCCCGAGGCCCAGGGTAACCTTGTCGTTGACAGGGTGGCTGAGATAAAAGTTGGGAACAAAGGCTTCATGACCGGCATCGCCGCCATCACCACCGCTCAATGGAATGACATTATTGATATTTGAACCATCATTTCGGAACTCGGATTGCGGCTTGATGTAATTCAAACCCACATCAAGTTCACTACGTTCCAGGTAAGTCAGGCCGGCTGGATTGAAAAAGATCGTGCTGGCATCTTCTGCGACGGCAGCACTGCCGGCAAAAGCACGGCCCAGACTGGTGATACTTTGCTCTTTAATCGCAAAACCGGCTGCAGTAACTGTCTGCGGCAGGCTGCCTAATAATATGAGCACTGAAATATTTTTTAGTTTCGAGTTCATAGTCAACCACTTGCATCATGATCTTAATTAACGGTCTAAACTATATTAAGCCAAAAGCTGACGCAAGTATTTATCAATAAACTCATTAAACCCGCTTGAATAACAAGTCCCAGACACCATGACCGAGGCGGTGTCCGCGTTGTTCAAATTTGGTCACAGGCCGGTAGTCTGGGCGCTCAATAAAACCGTCCTGATTGCCACAGTTAACAAAGCGTTGATTAGCGGAAACATCGACCAGCATCTGTTCGGCATAGTCCTGCCAGTCTGTGGCCAGATGCAGATGACCGCCGTGTTTGAGTTTGTCAGCAAGCATCATGACGAAAGCGGGCTGAATGATGCGACGTTTGTGATGACGTTTTTTATGCCAGGGATCAGGAAAATAAATCTGTACCCGGTCCAGACTTTTATCCTGAATACGATGTTTGAGGAGTTCCACTGCATCAGTGCAGGCGACACGGACATTGCTGAGCTCCAGTGTCTGAATCGATTTCAGCAACTGGCCGACACCTGGGCGGTGAACTTCAATGCCGATAAAATCCTGCTCTGGCTGGTTTTTTGCCATTTCTGCCAGTGAGGCACCATTACCGAAACCAATTTCCAGCACGACCGGCGCACTGCGACCGAACAGTGTGGCAAGCTCGATAGGCTCATGGGTGTCGTCAAGACCAAAGGCGGGCCAGAGTTCATCGAGCGCTTTCTGCTGACCCGGCGTCAGCCGGCCCTCACGGCGGACAAAACTTCTGATTGGACGCATCACTATGGATTCTGACATCGGGAACGTATTTCCTGCTGCTAAATAAACCTGCGATCATACCGCAAAGGACCATCGCTGGGGATGCCAAGTTAGCTTGTTTGTGTCGGCTTGCAGGTTTAGGATCTGGAGCTAAGTCGTGGATAAATCTATCAATCCGACTGTTGTATTTCAGCGCCGGCCAAACTGGTAGAATGTTGTTACAAGTACTGAACCTGTTTGCCGCCAATCCGGCGCCAGTAATAGCTTTAAAGGGTATCAAGGCCGCACTAAAACGAATTCGACATATGCCAAAATAGACCTTTCAAGGTATAATGGTCGGTCTTGACACGAAATCTTCGGGACATTCCGGGCCCGGCAATCCTTTGCAAATACAACAGGCAAAGCATTAAAGAGAGAAGGAAACTATGGTTCATCCAGTATTAGAAAGCGTCACCAATGACGTAATCGAAAGAAGTAAGAAAACGCGCTCGGTTTATCTGGCGCGAATTGATGAAGCCGTCGGTAAAGGGCCTCATCGTGCGGTATTAGGATGTGGTAACCTGGCTCACGGATTTGCAGCCTGCTCAATGACTGATAAAGCCGATCTGGCCGGCGATCAAAAAGCCAATATCGCGATTATTTCTTCTTACAATGACATGTTGTCAGCCCACGAGCCGTTTAAGGATTTCCCGGCGCTGATTAAAGAAGCCGCTCACGAAGCAGGTGGTGTTGCCCAGTTTGCCGGTGGTGTCCCCGCCATGTGTGACGGTATTACCCAAGGTCAGCCGGGCATGGAACTGTCCCTGTTCAGCCGTGACGTCATTGCGATGGCCACCGCTGTAGGTCTCAGCCACAACATGTTTGATGCGGCGCTGTATCTCGGTGTCTGCGACAAAATCGTCCCGGGTCTGTTAATTGGTGCTTTGAGCTTCGGTCATCTGCCGGCGATTTTTGTGCCTGGCGGTCCGATGCCAAGCGGCATGCCGAATAAGGAAAAAGTCCGTATCCGTCAGCTTTACGCAGAAGGTAAAGTCGGCCGTGACGAACTGCTGCGTGCTGAGTCCGAGTCTTATCACAGCCCCGGTACCTGTACTTTCTACGGTACAGCTAACAGTAACCAGATGATGGTGGAAATGATGGGCCTGCACCTGCCAGGCAGTTCCTTCATCAACCCCAACACACCGCTGCGTGATGCACTGACCAAACGCGCTGCCGAACAAGTACTGAAATTCACCGCACTGGGTGATGATTTCCGTCCGATTGGTCATATGATCAATGAGAAAGCCATCATCAACGCGCTGGTCGGCCTGCTGGCTACCGGTGGTTCTACCAACCACACTATGCACCTGGTCGCAATTGCGCGTGCCGCCGGCATCATCATCAACTGGGATGATTTTGACCGTCTGTCTAAAGTCATTCCTCTGCTGACCCGTATCTATCCGAACGGCACCGCAGATGTGAACCACTTCCAGGCTGCAGGTGGTATGGGCGTGCTGATTGCAGAACTGTCTGAGCACGGTCTGATGCATACCGATATCCTGACTGTCGGTGACGACAAGGGCATGGAACAGTACACCCAGGAGCCAACGCTGAAAGAAGGCACTTTATCCTGGCAGGAAGGCCCCAAAAAGTCACTGGATCCGGAAGTCGTCAGCAGCGTGACCGCACCATTTGCGACCAGCGGTGGTCTGCACCTCATCAGAGGTAACCTTGGCCGTGGCATGTCGAAAATTTCCGCGGTTGATCCAAAGCATCAGGTGGTGGAAGCACCGGCAATGGTGTTCGATAATCAGGATCATGTAGTTGAAGCCTTCAAGCGCGGTGAAATGAATAAAGACGTGATTGTCGTGCTGCGCTTCCAGGGTCCGAAAGCCAACGGTATGCCGGAATTACATAAACTGACCCCGCCGCTCGGCGTGTTGCAGGACAAAGGCTATAAAGTCGCTCTGGTCACTGACGGTCGTATGTCCGGCGCTTCCGGTAAGATTCCATCAGCGATTCACCTGTGGCCTGAATGTGCCGACGGCAATCTGATGACCAAGGTCCGTGACGGTGACATGATTCGTCTCGATACCCAGCGTGGTGAACTGAACGTGCTGGTTGATGAAGAAGAACTGAACTCACGGATGGCCTGTGTGATGGCTAACACTGAACATCACTACGGCATGGGCCGTGAACTGTTCGACAGCTTCCGTCAGGGTGTGTCTACCGCTGAGACCGGTGCCATCAACATGTTCAATGTCGAATAATCAATAAAATCTGGAAACGCGTTATCCATGTCGAAAACAATTCATGAAATTATGAAAGTCTCACCGGTCGTGCCGGTGATGGTGATCAACAATGCCGATCATGCTGTGCCTCTGGCGAAAGCACTGGTCAAAGGCGGTCTGAAGGTACTGGAAATCACGCTGCGTACTGATGCCGCGCTGGAGTCCATTCGCCGTATCAAAGCCGAAGTGCCTGATGCGATTGTCGGTGCCGGTACCATTATCAATATCGAGACTCTGAATGCCGCGATTGATGCCGGTGCAGAGTTTATTGTCAGTCCGGGCACAACCGAAAAACTGATCGATGCCGCACTGAAAACCGGTGTGCCATTGTTGCCGGGTGTTGCAGATCCCAGCCAGGCCATGGCGCTGCTGGAGAAGGGCATTACCGCAATGAAGTTCTTCCCGGCCGAAGCTGCCGGCGGTGTGCCGATGCTGAAATCAATCGGCGCCCCGATTCCACAAATCACATTCTGCCCGACCGGTGGTGTCAGTCAGAAAAATGTCAATGACTACTACAAACTGCCTAATGTGGGCTGTGTGGGTGGTTCATGGATGTGTGCGGCGGACCTGGTCGATGCTGAGAACTGGGATGAAATCACCCGTCTTGCAGCAGAAGCGATTGAACTGGCTACGGCCTGATTCAAACGCGCTTAAAGATATAAAAAGCCGGGCCTTGCCCGGTTTTTTATTGTCTGCTAATCAGCAAAATACCGCGTTCGATCCAGTCTTCAATCAACTGCCTTGCACCATGCTTCACGACTTCCGGCTGCGCATGCTGCATGGCATTGATAATGTCCTCAGCCGCCTCTTTACCACTCAGGCCTTGAGACAATAATTCGAGCAGACGGGCACTGACCGGGTTGAGTTCAATAAACTTAATCTCATCTGACTCATTACGTAACACCAGCAGACAGACAGGTGTGTCACTGGGCGTTGTCGGCTGATTGTCGATGCTGATTTGATGTACGGGATACTGATAAACCAGCAGCCAGGCCAGCGGTGATTGCTGATAAAGCAGTGTCAGACAGTCCTCGTCGGCAAGCGGGGTACGCTCAAACTCGGCCTCGTGAATACTTAAAGCCAGCTCTACCCATTCATAATGCGCCAGTTCTTTGAGAAAGGGCGGGTCATCATCACTGAGACGTTCACTCTCAAGATAGGCCATAAACTCGCGGGCGATTTCAACGAATAATGGCGTTTTGCAGTGATGCTTAATCATAAAATCACGCACTAGCGCCTGCCATGTGTCTTCAGTGAACAGGCTGCGAATCACCGGGAAAGCATTTTTCAGTGTACCGTTGATGTTATTGAAGAACAGGTCACGGTAGATGGCCATACGCCGATCTTCAATCTGCTCCGGTGCCGGCTCAGCGTCTGGGTTTCGGATGTGAGCAGCGAAACGGTATTGAGTCGCTTTAAAAGAATCAGCCATGTGAGACATGTTGCAGCTGGGACTGTTGTTGATAACGGTGAATGGTGCCGACTTCTTCCAGTAGTTGCGGCAGAGACGGGATATTAAAGTCCCGTTCCAGCAGGGTAGGGATTACGCCATGATGTTGATAGGTCTGGGCCAGTAAATCCCACACCGGGTCAATGACATCGGCCCCATGGGTATCAACAATCAGGTCTTCGGCCTCGTTGTAGTGACCTGCGATATGCAGATAGGCAATACGACCTCTGGGCAACGCCTTGATGTAATCGAGTGGGTCATAGCGGTGATTCACGCTGTTCACAAATACATTATTCACATCCAGCAACAGATCACAGTCAGCTTCTTCGACGATAGCGCGGATAAAGCTGAGCTCATCCATTTCCTGCCCGGGAGCGGCATAGTAGGAAACATTTTCAATCACCAGCCGGCGCTCCAGAATGGACTGAACCCGCTTGATACGGTCTGCCACGTAATGAACGGCTTCCTCAGTGAAAGGAATGGGCATAAGGTCATATAGATGGCCGTCGTCACTGCAGTAGCTCAGGTGCTCGCTGTAGCAGCGGATATTGTGCTTGTCGAAGAACTTCTTGAGTCGCTGCAGAAAAGGCTCATCCAGCGGGGCGGGGCTGCCAATTGATAATGACAGGCCATGGCAGAGCATGGGATAACGTTCAGCCATCGCCGTGAATTTGCGGCCAAAAGCGCCGCCCATTTCCATCCAGTTTTCCGGTGCGACTTCCAGAAAATCGATGCCGGTGTTATCCATCGCAGCCAGCTCATCAATAAAGCTGCGACGCAAACCGAGACCCGCGCCGTTGACCGGAAAGGTTTTGCTGCTCATAAATGCTCCTGCGTTCAATCTCTGTTTCTGTGACGCTCACAAGGACACTTTGTTACAAATACGGTCTAGTCCAGGTTGACTTCAAACATGGTGCGGTCAACACCGACATTGCCGGTGGTCGGGTCCACCATGTAGACGATGGCTTTGTAGTGACCGCTGTTTTTAATCTCAGTTTTGCCTGAGAACATGCCCATCGGACCGGTGAACTCCAGGGGCACTTCCGCGATTTTTTCCTCATCCTGCATCAGCACGGCTTTCACTTCATAGTTATCCGGCTGCCACAGACCATCCTTGGTGATGGGGCAACCACAAAGCAGAGAGGCCTTGGTGTAAAACTCGACTTTGCCGCCTTCCAGCACCTGGGTCCAGGCATCGACAATAAAACCGGGCATATTGAGAATAATGCCATCGCCCAGCAGATGCTTACCGGGTACCACCCAGGAGGTGACACTGGCTTCCTGCAGAGATTGACGGTAGCCATATGGACCCATTAGCGTAAATTTCAGCAGCCGCGGGGCATCAATATCGACTTCGGCGACAAAACCGGCTGTTTTATCGTCTGTGAGTTTCTGTCCGCGTTTTATCGGGTTTTTGATCAGCACATCAGTATCACCGGTACCACCATTAATCCAGCCTTCATCAAGAATCTCGCCGGTTTCGGCATCTTCAACCACCACGCGCACACCACCGACACTGGTACCGATGAATTTGGCATCGGTTGCCTTGGCACGAATCATAATCTGGGTATTTTCTGCCTGGGCGGGCAGGCTCAGTGCTGCAGCCAGGGGCAAAAGCAATGCAAGGAATAATTTCTTCATGGCAGACCTCAAGTCATCATCGGATTAACACTGTCACTGTGACCATTATGGCCGAGCGATGTTCTGATTGCACCCACCACAAAGCGAGCTCACTGATTGCTGCGTCAACTGCTACAATGTGGCTTCGTGAAACTTGAGGCAAGTGAATCGGTCATTAATCTGACGTTTTACCAAGCTGGTTACTCCTGACAGGTATCGCTGCATGCTCGCTTATATCATCAGACGGATTCTTTACGCTTTTCCCATACTGTTGGGGGTGAATGCACTGACATTCGTATTGTTCTTCATGGTCAACACGCCGGACGACATGGCGCGTATGCATCTGGGTAATAAATACGTCACTGAAGCAGCGATTGAAACCTGGAAAGAAGAACGCGGCTACGACCGTCCACTCATCTGGAACAGTGAAGCGGAGGGCATCGATAAAGTCACCGACACCATTTTCTTTGCCAAGTCGCTGAGCCTGTTTGTGTTCGAATTCGGGCAGGCAGATGACGGCCGCGATATCGGTGAGGACATCAAAAATCGCATGTGGCCGAGTCTGGCGATTGCTGTGCCGATACTGATTATCGGCCTGATGGTCAATATCACCTTTGCCATGCTGATGGTGTTTTTCAGGGCCAGCTACGTCGACCTGAGCGGGGTGATACTCTGCGTTATCCTGATGTCGATATCCGGGCTTTTCTACATTATCGGTGGTCAGTTCCTGGTCGGTAAGGTCATGCAACTGGTGCCCATATCCGGCTATGCCGAAGGCCTAGATGCCACCAAATTCCTCATTCTGCCGGTGGCTATCGGCATCATTTCAGGCATTGGCAGTGGCTCACGCTGGTACCGTACTCTGTTTCTGGAAGAAGCGTCTAAGGATTATGTCCGCACCGCGCGTGCCAAGGGGCTGTCCGAGGTCCGGGTGCTGTTCTCGCATGTACTCAAAAACGCGATGATCCCGATTCTGACCGGTATTGTTGTGGTCTTGCCGACCTTATTCATGGGCAGCCTGATTCTGGAATCTTTTTTCGGCATTCCCGGTCTTGGCAGTTACACCATTGATGCTATTCATGCCCAGGATTTTGCGATTGTGCGCGCCATGGTTTTCCTGGGTTCGGTGCTGTATATCATCGGCCTGATGCTGACGGATATTTCCTACACAGTCGTAGATCCGCGGGTACGGCTTGATGGCTGAACCCGTTAAGCTTCGCGAGAAGGCGTTGGAGTGTCTGTTAATTGCTGATCCCTGGCAAAAGGCCGCAGCCACTCAGGAGCTCTACAAGAAGGTAAAGCAACACGGCTGTGTGATATTAAGCGATAGCCTGTCAGTGCCTGTGTTCCCCGGCCGTCCAGATAAACCACAACTGGTGGCACCAAGGGATTTACCGCGTCGGCGTAACAATCAGAACACCGGTCATGCCACCCTGATTCATGCCATCTGCCATATCGAATTCAATGCTATCAATCTGGGGCTGGATGCGATTGCACGCTTTGTTGATATGCCTTGGGACTATTATTCTGACTGGTTGCAGGTCGCCTATGAAGAGTCCACCCATTTTGAAATGCTGGATCAGCATTTGCGGACCATGGGCTTTGCTTATGGTGATTTTCCGGCCCATGACGGCATGTGGGAAATGGCGCGTAAAACTCACCATGATCCATTAACCCGAATGGCGCTGGTGCCGAGAGTGCTGGAAGCCCGCGGTCTGGATGTCACCCCATCGATGATGAACAAGCTCAGAAGCTCAGGGGATATCAAGGCTGTCGAGATACTGGAAACCATTCTGCGGGAAGAGGTCGGCCATGTCAGAATCGGCACCCGCTGGTTTAATTATCTTTGCAAGCAGCGGGAGTTGGACCCGTTCCAGACTTTCAAGGATTTGTTGGAAACCTATTTCAACGGTGAAATCCGCGGGCCGTTTCATACTGATGCCCGCATGGCAGCCGGTTTCAGTGAGGCCGAGATGGCGCTGCTGGAATCGCAAGCGGTCTACAAGAAGCAGGCCTGAATCAGTCTTCTGTCTGCTTGGCCTTTTTCTTGGCCATTTCTGCCTTCTGACGACGCGACTCTTTGGGATCAGCAATCAAGGGCCGGTAGATCTCGATCCGGTCTTTATGGTTGAGGCTGGCATCGAGTTTACACATCTTGCCGAAAATACCGACCTTATCGCTGCCCAAATCAATCTGCGGATAGCGTTCCAGCATCCCTGAACGTTTAATGGCTTCTTCCACCTGACAGTCTGCGGGCACTTCAATTTCGAGAATCAGTTGTTCGTCGGGCAGCGCGTAAGCCACTTCAACAATAATATGTTCAGTTTTTTCCATAAATTTCCTGAGCACGTTTGCAGAAGGCGTCGACCAGCGAACCGGAGATTTGGGTGAAGACTGGGCCGAGCGCCAAATCAAGCAATCGGGTAGAAAACTCGAAATCCATATCCAGTTGAACCCGACAGCCTTGATTGTCACCGATAGGCTTGAACTGCCAGTGCCCCTCCAGATGCCGGAACGGACCATCAATCAGTTCAATCCGGATAGCATTGCCATGATCGAGCACGTTACGTGTAGAAAACTCGTGGTGAATACCGCCCTTGGCGATATCCAGGGCGGCACAGATCACATCTTCATTTTTGCTGATGATGCGACTGCCCCGGCACCAGGGCAAAAAACGTGGATAGGCTTCCACATCATTGACCAGATCAAACATCTGGTCAGGCGTATACATCACCAAAGCACTTCGTGTAATGGTAGTCATTAGGTCGGGTTAATGTCTTATATTTTCAGTAGACCGGTCAGGTTGGCAAACACGATCAGGATTGCCAGCGGCGATACGAAACGAATCAAGATCAGCCAGCAGTAATGCAGAATACGACTGCCAATCGCCAATTCATCTGCCGTGCTGGCAGGTTTCATCATCCAGCCGGCGAAAATGGCTATCAATAAGCCACCCAAAGGCAACATGATATTCGCAGTCAGGTAGTCAAGCAAGCCGAATGCCGTCTTGTCGAACAGCGTCCATTCTTTACCGATGTTAAATGAAAACAAGGTCAGCAGACCCAGTAACCAGATAATACCGCCGGATAGCATGGTCGCATTCCGGCGGCTAAAACCATGGTTTTCCACCATCCAGGCCACGATTGGCTCCACCAGAGAAATACCGGAACTCCAGGCTGCAAACACCAGTAACAGGAAGAAAATACCACCAAAAAACTGACCGCCGGGCATGTGACCAAAGGCAATCGGCAGGGTTTCAAAAATCAGGCTCGGGCCTGCACCCGGTTCCATGCCATTGGCAAAAGCCAGCGGGAAAATAGCAAGACCGGCCAGCAGGGCAACACTGGTGTCCATTACCGCAATGGTGACAGAGACCTTGAAAATAGAAGTTTTCTTGGGCAGATAAGAGCCGTAAACCATAATGGCGCCCATCCCCAGACTCAGGGTGAAGAACGCATGGCCCATCGCAATCAGAATAGAATTCGCTGTCAGCTTGGAAAAATCAGCATCAAATAGAAAATGCACACTGCGGGTAAAAGCTTCGCCGGTATTAAAGGCATAACCGACCAGCATGATCAGGATAACGAACAATGCCGGCATCATGATGCGGACAGACTTTTCCAAACCATGCTGCACACCACGGGTCACCACAAACATTGTGATGATCATAAACAGCGTGTGCCAGGCCAGCAGCCGTTCAGGGTCACTGACTAACGCAGAATGAATACTGGCTGCGCCATCCGGTGTCACCCCCTCAAAAACGCCAAAGAAAGTACGGGGAATATAGGCCATTGCCTGACCGGCAATGACACTGTAATAAGAAAGAATAAAGAAACCGGCCAGCACGCCCATGGCACCAAGCCAGCCCCATGCTCTGGTACGGCCTTCTTCTTCAGCGATGGATCTCAGGCTGTTAATCGGATTCTGACGACCGCGTCGGCCAATCAATACTTCCGCCATCATCAGCGGAATTCCAATCACCGCAATACAGGCCAGATACACCAGAACAAAAGCGCCACCACCATTTTCACCGGTGATATAAGGAAACTTCCAGATATTGCCAAGGCCTACAGCCGAGCCGGTGGCCGCCAGAATAAACGCCCAGCGGGATGTCCACTCACCGTGGATCGACTTTTCAGGTCTTGCCATGTTCGAGTCCTGTTTGATGCACAAATTGCTCTGATTGTAACCAGATTTTGACAAAATCAACAAACTGCGACTGCAGCGGCTTATTTACTTAAAATAATGAATACCCGCGTTAAAAACTTTATAATGCGCGAATGGCTAAAAAGAGCAAAAAGAAATCATTCAGTGACAACACCATCGCGGTGAATCGTAAAGTACGTCACGACTTTTTCATCGAAGAAAAATTCGAAGCAGGGCTTTCACTGGAAGGCTGGGAAGTCAAAAGCCTGCGTGACGGCAAAGTGCAGCTTAATGAAAGCTACGTGCATATCCGCAATGGCGAAGCCTTTCTGGCCAATGCACTTATCTCGCCACTCAAAACCGCGTCCACGCATATCGTTCCCGAACCACAGCGTGACAGAAAACTGTTACTGCATCGCCGTGAACTGGACAAACTCATCGGTGCCGTGGAGCGTAAAGGCTATACGCTGGTGCCCCTGACCATGTACTGGATTAAAGGTATGGCCAAGCTGCAGATCGCACTGGCTAAAGGTAAACAACTGCACGATAAACGTGCCACAGAAAAAGAACGCGACTGGAATCGTGACAAGGCCCGTATTCTTAAAATGAAATAAGTTTACCTGGCCCGGAAACTACAAATTCATTATAATGTCCATGTAACACAAGCTTTGGGGGCGACCTGGCTTCGACGGGGATCGCAAAACCTGAGGTGCATGCCGAGTATTTCAGTTCTTCTCGTAAAACAGACTGGAAATTAAAATAGTTGCTAACGATAACAACTACGCACTAGCTGCTTAATAACCAGCAAATGCCGTCCGACCAGACCCGTGCTTGTGCGACTGGTATCGGGCGTCGACTCACACAAGATCGTCTCGACGTAAGCTAGGTGCGAAGAGACTAAAACTTTAACTAGCTCGCTGTCTGTTTGCCCTGTCCATCGGGTTGCAGACAGTTAAAACAAAAGATGGAATAAGCATGTAGATCCAAGGGCGGAGGATCTGCGGACGCGGGTTCGATTAGTAAAATGGTCGCCATAGGGAGTGATCCCTATTGGAAAAAGAGAGC
>CAJXKF010000011.1 GCA_913055695.1 uncultured Methylophaga sp. | reverse complement strand
CTCTGGCTCTGGCTCTGGCTCTGGCTCTGGCTCTGGCTCTGGCTCTGGCTCTGGCTCTGGCTCTGGCTCTGGCTCTGGCTCTGCAAGAGTGTGTGAATCAGGCTTTTGTTGTAAAGCCGCTGTTTCCTGATTTTGCTGCTGCGCCAGAATCGTCTCGATATCCTCGGCAGAGAAGGTATCTGTCGTTTCCCAGTCCTGCGCAGACTCGGCTGAAATCAGAGGCTCATCGACATCAGAATCAAATTCAGACGGAGCTTGTTCAGTAATATGCTCTGAGTCTGATACCTCAGGTTGCTGTTCCCTCTCTTGCGTGGCAACATTATCATTCTGCTTTGTTGAAGTTTCATGCTCTTCAGTTGAAGGCTCTGTTGCTGCGGAATCAATCAGAGCATCAATATCATCAGAACCGGTTGGTGTTGTAGCTGAACTGTCTGCTTCAACATCTGCTGCTTGCTGTGACAGCTCGGCTTCACGCTCTGCTTGATCCGTTTCAGCGACTGACTGTTCACTCTCGAAGGCAGATTCCGTGAAGGAGGACTCTGACTCCAGCATTTCTTCTTCAATAGTGTCTAACTCTGAAGGTTGTTGACTCTCATCGAAGCTGTTCTGACTCTCGTTTTGTGGCAGCGATTGAGTCAGCTCCTGCTGCTCAACAGACTCTGAATTCAAAGCCGCTTCAGGGCTTGATGCCTGGGGATCGATGACGGCATCAGTTGAGCTTTTATCTATACCATCCGAGACCATAGCTTCGGGTTGAGACTCGGTCGAACTCTGCGGTTTGAAGCTAAAACTGTTCGCCTTGAGAAATTGTTTCAGGCTTGAGGGTTCTGATTTCTCAGCCTCGGTGGCTTCAAGTTCAGGTTCAGGTTCAGGTTTGGCTTCTGCTGCAGGAATGGTCTCAGCATCCGTCGCATCATCGATGACGGCTGAATGCAGATTATCGGGATCGCCCGGGATTACAATCTCTTCGCCCCGGTCGGCAAAGCGATCGATATCCTCATCACGCAGACCACTATTGGCATAATCCTCGTCGAGCGCCAGATTACCGTCAATTTCAGTGATATCCACATCCTGTTCTGCTTCGCTGTCAGCTGGTGTGGGTCTGTAGGCGCTGTCAGCAACCTCAGTCTGTTGCTGATTGGCCGACTCGGTCTTTGCTTCGTCTTTGGTTTGTTCTGTGAGGGCTTCAGCCTCTGCGACGATATCGCCCTCCAGATCGAAGGATTCACCTTCCAGTAATGATTCTATCTCATCAGTACGGAGTGTTTCGTCCTGTTCATCAGTCTGAGGCGGTTGCTGGCGCTGTTTATCCGGAGCAGCAACTTCAGTTTGCTGTGCTTCATCTTCTTCTGGCTGCTGATTGACCGCAGCTTGCGTTTTGTCATCAGCCGGAACCGGCGTTTCATCAGACTCAGGTTCAACTTGAGTCCGGGACTGAGGATCGACAAAGCTACTGTCACTGAATAACTGCTCTTCATCACCGGCTGACTCAGTATCCTCATCAAGCTCGGACAATTCAGCGTCTTCCTCGGCTTCAGGGGCTGGGGGTGGAAACTCTGTTTCCTCTGTTTCGGGTTCGATGACCGTCTCGAAATCCTCATCTTTCTGTGACGCTTCAGGCTGTTGACTGTCTTCGGAAAGGGTGGCCAGTGCTGCATCAACGGCCTGTTCGACTTGTTCAGGCAGTCCGGCAAAAGCTTTAGCATCCTGTTCGACATAAGCTTTCAGCAGGTTTTTGTAGATCAGTTTTTCTCTGTCGAGAATTTCGGCAGCATGGTTGTCTAAAGCGTCACCTTGCAGCCCGTACTGCTCAGCCAGCAGGGATTTAATATGAAGCGCACGCTGCTCCTGATTCTGTTTGATTTTCTTAACCGTTTTGCCTGTTTGCGCATTAACACGGCGGAGCCTTTTCAGGTTTTTGACTATCAGTACGCCGGCTATAACCGCAAACAGGAAAGCCACTTCATAAGCGAGAAATTGCAGAATGGGATCGCTGAGGTTCATCAAATCAAATCTCCTGCAGGAACAGATGTAGCTGTTTGCCTGCGCCACCAGATAATACCGGCCAGCAATAAGACCAGAATGATGCCATTACCGATCAATAGTTTCATCGTATCGGACATCGGCTCTGAAACAGCTTCCTCCGGCTCAGCAGCTGTTGATTCAGTTTGCGTCTCGTCAGCCACCGCTTGTTCAGGTAGGGCTTCCTGCGGTGCTGGCGTAGTTGCTTCTTGTCCCTGTGCCGGTGTTTCTGAAGTGCTTGACTCCGGTGCCGGTGTCGCTGTCTCAGCGGCTTTAGCCTGAACCGCATTATTATCAGTCAGCGTCAGGGTTTCCGGTTGCAGGAAAACCTGCCTGCCTTCCGGTGTTGAGCCGCGCAATTGCAGGGACAGACTGTAATCCTGCGCCGGTTCCAGATCGGTGAGCGTCAGACGCCAGCGGTTATCTTCCATCTTGAGCATCTCGTAAGGCCATTCATCGCCATCCTGCTCTCTTAATAAAGCAGTTATCGACAGCGAGTCGGGATTGATGAGGCCGGCATCAGCTTCGACTTCAATCCGGTGACTACGCGCTGGCTGCTCAAGCTGAGTCGTGTCAATGGAAATCGGAGCAGCAATAACATTAATGCTTTGACGGCGCTGGCGTTCAAAAGTCGCACTTTTCATGGTGACAATAACATCATTACGACCCGCCTCGAAACCGGTGCCGAGCGTCGCCCGGTACACCGCTTCATCAGGACGTCTGTTGAGTGGCAGTTCGGTCTGACTTGACGCTTGCTGCCGGACCAGGCGGCCCTCAACCAGGTGCAGAAATGCGGGCCTGGCTATCACCTCTCCTTTTTCGGTGAGTCTCGCCTCAAATTCAAACTGTTCGCCAACCAGCACATTGTTGGGTAAATCACTGGTTCGCAGTTGCATATCGGTAACGACCATCACGCGATTGTCAGGATCAAGTTCAGCATTGATTTGCCACTGACCCGAAGCCGGGTTCTCAATCGTAATCAGATCAAAACTGTTTTCATGCAACCAGCGTAGGCTGTCTGATTGCTGTGACTGGTCCAGGGTAGTGCCATCCGGTAACTGCAGCTTGGTGGCGGCTGAGCCGGGTGTGCGAAATGCCAGCACAGTCATTTCTTCAACACTTTTATCAATAGAAAACTGATTATCAACCAGCGGCACGGTATCGCGGTTGGTGGATTGTTCGAACAGATGCAGGAATATGCGTTGCAGGTCTTCTGCGGTATGAGCCTGACGATGCCAGCCGTCGGTAGCCATTGAGAGTGCTTTCAGCAACTCATGGTCGGCATTATCAGACAGAGCAATAGTATGAACGGTGATCTGGAGTGCTTTTAATTTAGGCACCAGCTTATCCAGAATGCGTTGACGGGAAGCCTGTGTTGCCGTTTTACCGGGTTCCAGATCCACAAAACCATCTGACAACAGAATCATGCTGCGCCGGTAATCGGGATCCGCCTGTTTCTGATTAGCAGTGGCTTTCTGCAAGGCCAGTTCGATATTGGTATAGAGACCGTGGGAGTGAATCTCACTGGACTTTTCAATCGCGTTCTGACGCCAGTCATCAGTGACTTCGCGCCAGGGCACCAGCATATTGACCATCTTGGCGAAGGTCCAGACACCAGCACGGGCATCTTCCGGCATTAAACCCACCAGCATCCGCATCGCCGGCGCCCGGAGATTATTGGGGTCGTTCTGCTTCATGCTGCCGGAGACATCGATCACAACCCGGACATCACTGACTGGTTCCTGTGCTGCGGTATAGCCTACGGGCAGCAGTAGTAAAATCGGTAAAACGTATTTACGGATTAATGACATAGCATAATCACTCATCTTGTTGTGTCAGTCTGCCCCGCCCTCACGGCCGGGACAAATTTCTGACGTTTAACTCGTTTTTGGTGATGTATGCAGGTTTTATGCCGCTGTTTTATAGCGCTGCAAAGCCCCGGCTCAGATCAGCCTTGATATCATTGACAGTTTCCAGCCCCACGGAAATACGCAACATGCCATCGGTAATACCGGACAGGGCTCGTGCTTCATCGCTCAGGCGGCCGTGAGTGGTCGAAGCTGGATGAGTGATGGTGGTTTTACTGTCACCGAGATTAGCCGTGATTGACAACCATTCCAGCGAATTGATCAACTTCCAGGCATCGGCTTTGCCGCCTTTGATTTCAAAAGCAATGATGCCACCGAAGGCAGACTGCTGTTTTTTCGCCAGTTCATGTTGAGGATGACTGGGCAGACCAGCATAAAACACTTTGTTGACCGCAGGCTGTTGTTCCAGCCATTTCGCCAGTTCCAGGGCTGAAGCTGAATGAGCCTTCATTCTCAAATCCAGCGTTTCCAGACCTTTGATAAAGGTCCATGCATTAAACGGGCTCATAGTCGGCCCGGCAGTGCGAAGGAAACCATAAACCTGTTCACCGACTAATTCAGCATCGCCGACTACCGCACCACCGATACAGCGCCCCTGGCCATCGATATATTTTGTCGCCGAGTGAATAACGATATCCGCGCCCAGTGCCAGTGGCTGTTGCAAAGCCGGTGTGCAGAAACAGTTATCGACAACCAGAAGGCAGTCATTTTCATGAGCCAGTTGGGACAGTGCCTCCAGATCGGCAATTTCATTCAGCGGATTGGACGGAGTTTCCAGAAACAGGATTTTGGTTTCGGGTCTGATAGTCTGTTTCCATTGGTCCAGATCCGACAGCTTTACATAATCGGTGCTGATGCCGAATTTGCTCAGATACTTATCGAACAAAACCCGTGTGGTACCGAAAATACTCATAGAGGAAACCACATGGTCACCCGCTTCCAGCAAGCCCATCATGGTAGACAGAATGGCAGACATGCCAGATGAAGTCGCTACGCAGGATTCCCCGCCCTCGAGTGCAGCCAGACGCTGTTCAAACGTCCTGACGGTCGGGTTGGTAAAGCGCGAGTAAATATTGCCCGGCTCATCACCGGCAAAACGGGCCGCAGCCTGCTCTGCACTCTCAAAGGTGAAGCTTGAGGTCGGGAAAATCGGTTCCGACTGCTCGCCTTCAGGAGTGCGGCGGTGACCGACACGCACCGCGCGGGTTGCGAAACCTTTATCTTTGAATTCTTCTGTCATCTGGAAATGAATATCCGGGTAAATTGTTCAATTTTAAAGGCTAAGGCCGCCCAAGACCAGCTTCCCGTATCTTGACACAAAATTGACATACAACTGCTTCGGGATTAGAGTCTGCGGCTCTGATACGGGTGCCTGCCCACAACGGCAGGATAATCGGGAAATTGGTGCGCCCCTGGCAACTCCAATACTGCCCCCGCAACGGTATTCAAGTTTCTGACAATCAATATGCCACTGTGCCTGCATGGGAAGGCGATTGTTTTTTTAGCTTGTAAGTCCGGAGACCGGCCTGTGTCAGCGGGATTTTTATCCCATCATTCGCGTCGCGGTGGGCGATGTGGCGAATCTTCATCGGCCTTGCCGAGCCTTCGTCACGCCTGCAGCGGATAGGACTTATCAGCAGTATCGGGTGGATACTGTCATTCACAGGCGTAACATCATGTTATCTAAAAAAACCATTCTGTCTGGCATTATCCAGACTAGCTTACTGACCTCTCTCTCCTTTTCTGTTCAGGCAGAACCAGAGAGTCTGGACCAGATGGTGGTCACAGCAACAAGAACTGACTCTGCAGTATCCAGCCCGCTTAGTTCAGTGTCTGTCATTACCAGAGAAGAAATCGAGCGCTATGACTACAGAACCGTCGCTGAAGCGCTCAGCAGTCTCCCCGGCGTGACTATTGCCAATCTTGGTGGGCTGGGTAAGCAGACTTCGCTGTTTCTGCGCGGCACGGAATCCAATCACACGCAAATCCTGATAAATGGCGTGAAACTCGCTACTAATGAATTTGGTGCACCGCAATTAGAGCATTTGCCTATTCACAGCATTGAGAGAATTGAAGTGGTCAGAGGACCGCAGTCCAGTCTTTACGGTTCATCTTCCATCGGCGGCACGATACAGATTTTCACTCGTGATAAGCAGGAAGGTTTCAAGCCCCGCTTGTCGGTTGCCGTGGGCTCGCATAACACCAAAGAGGCGAATGTCGGTTTCAGTGCCGGCAATGAGCTTGGCTGGGTGACTTTTGACGCAGGTCATCTTGACTCTGATGGCTTTGACAGTTGCGATGGACGCAGTCTCTCTCTGGGCATCGCATGCTTTGCCGATGAACCGGATAATGACGGCTATCGCAACAAAAATTACTCATTGAGAGCGGGCACGACGCTCGGCTCCAGAGTCAATTTGGAAGCATTCAAACTCTATAACTCCGGCAGAAGCCACTATGATGGCTACTATAACGAAACCGTGTTTGAGCAATACACAACAGGACTCACCGCCAAAGCAGACATTACCGATATCTGGAAGCTGACTTCTTCTGTCAGTAAAAGCATCTTTAACAGTGATACCTTCGGTGCATTCGCAAGCGACCGGTATGAGAACACCAAAAACACCTTTTCAATTCAAAGTGATATGACGGTTTTTGGCAATCACATTTTCACTCTGGGCTATGACTACGAAGAGGATGAAGTCGATGCGCTGAACGGCTATGAAGATGCAGAGAGAGAAAATGATGCCTACTTTACCCAGCTGCAGGGACAGCTTGGTAAACACGACTACCGGGTTTCACTCCGGACTGATGATAATGAACAGTATGGTCACGACACCTCTGCTAACGCAGCCTGGGGTTATCAATTCACACCTGCTACGCGCGCTTATATAAGCTATGGAGAAGCCTTCACTGCCCCGAGTTTTGTCGATGTATTCTCTCCTTTTGGCAACAATCCTGACCTGCAACCCGAGGAGTCGGAAAGCTTCGAAATAGGATTGATGGGCGCTCTGTCTCATTTTGACTGGAGTGTTGCTGCGTTTCGGACAAAAATTGATAATCTGATTATTCTTGATGACTTTTTCATTCCTCAAAATATTTCAGAGGCGGAAATAAACGGTATTGAGTTCACTGCGAGCACCGTATTCCTCGGTGTCAACCTGAACGGCCAGTTGTCTTTACTTGACACTAAAAACGAAGCCGAGGGCGACAACAATGGCAACGTATTGCCGCGTCGTGCAGAGCAAACATTCACGCTCAATGCTTATAAAACGTTTGGCAAATACACGCTTGCCAGCAAAGTTTATGTCTCTGGCAAGCGATATGATAATGCCGCCAACAACAAGCGTACTGAAGGCTTCACTACCGTCGATCTGGTTGGCAGTTATCAGCTTGCCCCTTCTACCAGTGTGAGATTAAAAGTCGCTAACCTTTTTGATGAACAATACGAAACTGTAGCTGGCTATAACACGGACAGTACCAATGTCATGTTGTCATTGCATTATTCTGCTCAATAAAGTTGATTGTGGTGGGCCTGATTAGTCCACCATAGTCTTATCTGGTTAGTGTCAGCTGGATTAGATGCCCCTCGCTTGAGGGGCTTTTTTTGTTCTGCACAGGAGTACTCAAAGCGGCCCATGTTTGAGAACAACAGCTCAACTTCGACCTTGATGATACAGGGTACTACCTCAGATGCTGGCAAAAGCACATTGGTCACGGCGCTATGTCGTTGGCTGCAGCGCCAAGGTATCTCGGTCGTGCCATTCAAACCTCAGAACATGTCATTGAACAGTGCGGTCACCACAGACGGCGGCGAGATAGGTCGTGCTCAGGCAGTACAGGCCCAGGCTTGCAGACTGGCACCACATAGCGATATGAATCCGGTATTACTCAAACCCAACAGTGATACCGGCGCGCAGGTGATTATCCATGGAAAAGCTGTTGCCAATATGGATGCCCAGTTCTTCCATCACTATAAATCGACTGCGATGAGCGCGGTGCTGGCTTCTCATCAGCGTTTGTCCTCGCAATATCAAGTGGTGATGGTGGAAGGCGCCGGCTCTCCCGCCGAAATCAATCTTCGTGATCGGGATATTGCCAATATGGGTTTTGCTGAAGCGGTCGATTGTCCGGTGATTTTGATTGCAGATATCGATCGCGGCGGCGTCTTCGCCCATCTGGTTGGCACGCTGGAACTACTTAGCACTTCTGAACGTGCCCGCATCAAAGGTTTTGTTATAAACCGTTTCCGCGGTGATATCGCACTGCTTAAACCTGGTCTTGATTGGCTTGAGGCACGAACCGGGGTTCCGGTTTTAGGTGTTCTGCCCTATCTGCAGAATCTGCACATAGAAGCCGAGGATGCCATTAACATGACACAAAACAATAAGGCTGATGAGGTTATTAATGTGGTGGTGCCGGTTTATCCACGAATCAGCAATCACACCGACTTTGACCCACTGAGGCTCCATCCGCAAGTGAACCTGCAGTTTATTGGTCCGGAACAAAAGATACCGGCCGCCGATCTGATTATCCTGCCCGGTTCCAAAAATGTGCGGGCTGATTTGCTCTGGCTGAAATCTCAAGGCTGGGACAAAGCCATCATTAAACATTGCCGTTATGGCGGCAGACTACTGGGTATTTGCGGTGGATTTCAAATGCTGGGCAAGCAGATTCATGACCCTGATGGCATTGAGGATGCGGCTGGTAGTAGCGAGGGGCTGGGACTGCTTGAGATGGAAACCACTCTCACTGATAATAAGCAGCTCAAAAATGTCACCGGGCAGTTCTGCTTTGCGGATGCTCCAGTCAACGGCTATGAAATCCATGCCGGCATTTCCTCCGGAAAGGCATTACTGCGCCCTTTCTGCAAATTAAAGGATGGGCCTGATGGCGCCATCTCGGACGACAGGCAGATTATCGGCAGTTACGTTCACGGGTTATTTAGTCATCCGCAAAGTTTGTCTGTCTTACTTGAGTGGGCAGGTGTCACAGCGCCCGATGACTTCGACTACACGGCCCTGTGCGAACAGGATATTGAGCGACTGGCTGATATGGTCGAACAACATCTGGATACTGATAGACTGATGAACCTCTGTCACTGAATTGGCTTTGACCAATACCTGCTGCCAATCTTATTGATTAACCATGGAAATACGATGAGCGAGACCGAACATTCACAACAACATAAACAGGCCATGCAAAAACAAAAAAACCTGGTTGATGAAAAAATCAAACAAGCCGATCAGAAAAAAGGCCTGCTCCTGGTCATCACCGGTAACGGCAAGGGTAAAAGTTCGTCTGGTTTTGGCATGGTCGCCCGGGCATTGGGCCATGGGATGAAAATCGGCGTCGTGCAGTTCATAAAAGGTGCCTTCAGCACAGGCGAGGAAAAGTTTTTCCGCCGCTTTCCTGACGACGTTGACTACCATGTTGTTGGCGATGGCTTTACCTGGGAAACCCAGAATCTCGAACAGGATATTGCCTCGGCAGAAAGAGGCTGGTCTATTTGCAAAGAGATGCTGTTAAACCCCGATCTGGATATGGTGCTGCTTGATGAACTGAATATCGTGCTGGCGATGCGTTATCTGGATACCAGCAAGGTCCTGGCAGATCTTGCAGAGCGGCCATATATGAAACATGTCATTATTACCGGCCGGGATGCGCCTGAAGCATTGATACAGGCAGCCGACACCGTGAGTCGTATTGAGGATATCAAACATGCCTTTCGGGCTGGCATCAGAGCACAGAAAGGCATCGAACTTTAAACGCTGCGGTGGCCCGCTTTTTGCTCTGTCATATGACTGTAAAGTTACCCACATTTTCTGTGGATAACTCTGTGACTAAGTTTGGAGTTAGTCCCTAAGTGCCTCTTGCAACAAGCTTCCCCTCAAAATGGTCAAAAAATAACCAGTAACTTATTTCTATATTTTTCAATAGCTTATCAAGGCTCAGTGCAAAATCAATCACTTGCAGATGCTAGTTAAAATAGTAATTAGGAAAAAGTTCCCGAGGTGAATAAGTTTTGAATAATTAGCTAAAACTAATATCTATAGCCAGAAACAGCTGAGCCCGATAGTGTTCACTATCGGGCTCATTTATTGCTAAGGAAACAGATGTTGAATCGTGGTCAGGAATCGACTGATTCAGCCGCATCCTCCATTTCAAGATGAATTTCATCATCCTGTAATGTGACACGGACATGACCACCACGCTGACTCAGCTTGCCGAACAGGAGTTCATCAGCCAGTGGCCGTTTGATTTTCTCCTGAACCAGACGTGCCATCGGTCTTGCGCCCATCAGCACATCATAGCCATGGTCAGCCAGCCATTGACGGGCTTTGTCATCAATCTCAATGGTGACATTTTTATCCTGAAGCAGCATTTCCAGTTCAAGCACTGCTTTATCAGCCACACGCAGGATGGCGTCTTTCTGCAGCGGTTTGAAGTGAATGATGCCATCCAAACGGTTGCGGAATTCCGGGGTGAAGGTCCGTTTAACGGCTTCAGTGCCATCAGTCTGATGTTCCTGCTTGGTAAAGCCGATTGAAGTTTTGCTCATTTCAGCAGCACCCGCGTTACTGGTCATTACCAGAACCACGTGGCGGAAATCCGCTTTACGGCCATTATTATCAGTCAATGTGCCGTGGTCCATAACCTGCAGCAGCAGATTGAACACATCCGGATGCGCCTTTTCGATTTCATCCAGCAGCAAGACTGCATGAGGTTGCTTGATAATGGCATCGGTCAGCAGGCCGCCCTGATCAAAACCGACATAACCCGGCGGCGCGCCAATCAGTCTCGAAACGGTATGGCTTTCCATATACTCCGACATATCGAAACGAATCAGATCAACGCCCAGATTGTGTGCGAGCTGACGGGTGACCTCGGTTTTACCGACACCGGTGGGACCAGCAAACAGGAAAGCACCAATCGGTTTTTCCGGATGTCCCAGTCCAGAACGACCCATTTTGATTGCTGAACTCAGGGCAGAAATCGCTTCATCCTGACCGAAAATGACATGTTTGAGATTGTCTTCCAGCTTACGCAGATTATCTTTATCTGCATTACTGACGGTTTTAGCAGGAATGCGAGCAATCTTGGCGACAATCGCCTGCACATCATTCACGCCAATCAGTTTTTTGCGTCTTGATTTAGGTGCAATCCGCTGGGCTGCACCAACCTCATCCAGCACGTCAATCGCCTTATCGGGCAGAAAACGGTCATTGATATGACGATGCGCCAGCTCCGCCGCCTGTTCAATCGCGGCATGGGAATAACGCACTCTGTGGTGCTCTTCCAGGCCCGGTTTCAAACCTTTCAGAATTTCGATGGTTTCAGCCACAGTCGGCTCAGGCACATCAATTTTCTGGAAACGACGCGCCAAGGCACGGTCGTGCTCGAAAATACCGCGGTATTCCTGGTAGGTCGTTGAACCAATGCATTTCAATTCGCCGCTCGCCAATAAAGGTTTGAGCAGGTTCGCGGCATCCATGGTGCTGTTGCCGGCACTGCCTGCACCAATCATGGTATGGATTTCGTCAATAAACAGGATCGCACCGGGCTGTTTTTTAAGTTCACGCAGCAGTGCTTTCAGGCGTTTTTCAAAATCACCGCGATATTTCGTGCCGGCAACCAGCGCGCCCATATCCAATGAATAAATGACGGTGTCTTCCAACACCTCCGGCACATCACCCTGCACTATGCGGCGGGCCAGACCTTCCGCCAGTGCCGTTTTACCCACGCCGGCTTCACCGACAAACAGCGGGTTATTTTTACGACGGCGGCACAGCACCTGCAGCGTACGCTCCAGTTCCATCGCCCGACCGATCAATGGGTCGATCCGACCTTTCTTGGCTGAGGCATTGAGGTTTTCAGCGTAGAGTGACAAAGGATTCTTGCCATCTTCACCACCCTCTTCGGCGTCAATTTTGGTTTCTTCGTCAGTTTCTTCGACGACTTCATCAATACCGCCGTGGCTGATGGCATTGACGACATCCAGACGAGTTACGTCCTGTTTCTGCAAGAGATACACTGCCTGAGATTGCTGTTCAGAGAAGATAGACACCAGGACATTGGCACCAGTGACTTCGGTGCCGCCGGATGACTGCACGTGCATCACGGCACGTTGCAGAATGCGCTGGAAAGCCAGCGTCGGCTGGGTTTCGCGTTCACTGTCTTCAGGCAGAGTCGGCAGATTGTCTGCCAGAAAATCACTCAGTTCCTGACGCAGTGCCGGAATATCGACATTGCAGGCTTTAAGAACGGCCAGTGCCTGACCATTTTCCAGCAGGGCCAACAGCAGATGTTCTACGGTGAGAAACTCATGCGAGCGCTGACGCGCATAGTTGAATGCCTGACTGAGAGTCTGTTCGAGTTCTTTGCTTAACATCTTGCGTTCCACCTAATTGCTTGCGTCGCTGAACAAATCAAAACTGAGTTCAGTTTCAGCTATCGAACGGGTCATTCCTCTTCCATCGTACACTGCAATGGATGGCCGTGGCGTTGAGAATAGCTGTTGACCTGTTCGACTTTCGCTTCAGCTATCTCATAAGTGAAAATACCACACAAGGCACTGCCTTCGGTGTGAACTTGCAGCATGGTGCGTGTGGCACGTTCACGCCCCATGCCGAATAGGTTTTCCAGAACCTCAACCACAAAATCCATAGGCGTATAGTCGTCATTCAGCATGATCACCCGGTACTTGGGTGGTCGCTTCAAATCGGGCTTGGCCGGGGCGACTGCATAGTCATTTTCATGCCAATCGTGATCGTGTTCGTCAGTCATGCGTCTTCTTAGCTCGCAGTGGCTTGTTCAACCATTTTCTTCAATTCGCCGTTTTCATACAGCTCCATGATAATGTCACAGCCGCCCACCAGCTCACCGTTGATGTAGAGCTGCGGGAAAGTCGGCCAATCTGCATAGCGGTGCAGATTTTCACGGACTTCCGGCTCCGCCAGTACATTGACATATGCAAACTCTGCACCACACGCGGCGACAGCTTGCGATGCGCGGCTGGAAAAGCCGCATTGTGGGAATTCGGGCGTGCCTTTCATAAACAGGATGACATCATTGCCTTCAATCGCCTGTTTAATCCGCTCCATAACATCCATTAGTTGATCCTCGTAATTGCTAAAAAATTCTGTAGTAGAAATGGGGTCGCTTGTCTTAATTTCAAGCTTAGGCTAGTTATATTCAAGCTGCAACAGCCCAAGAATGGCATCAAGACCGTTGTGGTTAATGGCTGTATCCGCCTGCAACTGCACCTTGGATTTAGCGTGGTAGGCCACACTCAGACCGGCCGGCTCCATCATCAATAAATCATTGGCGCCGTCACCGACGGCAATCGCCTGTTTCGGTGTTAGACCGAGTTTGTCACAGCATTGTTGCAGAAAGTCGGCTTTGGCCTGAGCGCCACAAATAGGGCCGTCGACTTCGCCGGTCAGTTTGCCGTCTTTTTCCGCCAGCACATTGGCCTGGGTGAAATCGAGTCCCAAACGCTGTTTGAGACGGTCGGTAAAAAAGGTAAAGCCACCAGATACCAGTGCCAGCCTGATACCGCTCTGTTTCAGCGTTTTCACCATAATTTCGGCACCGGGATTGAGTTGCAGACGCTCGTCATAAACCCGCTCCAGTACTGATACATCCAGGCCTTTTAACAAAGACACACGTTTTCTGAGTGAAGTTTCGAAATCGATTTCACCCTGCATCGCCGCCTCGGTAATCTCGGCGACCTGGGGTTTGATATTCATAAAATCGGCGATTTCATCAATACACTCAATGCTGATCAGCGTTGAATCCATATCCGTCACCAGCAAACCGGGTTGGGTAGTGGCAAAAGCTTCCGGTAAGGCATTGATATCGAAATCATACTGCTGACGCAGGCTGTGCAGATTTTCCCGACTGATATGGATTCCATCGATCACGGCAAACTGCTGTCGCCAGTTCAGCTCGCCGTTAAAATCATGCGCAATCGTCTCGGCCTGTTGCCGGTTAAGGGCGGTGCCCTGCAGGATGAGTTGTGTCATGTTTATTCGCTTTATAAAAAAACGGCGAGACTGAACACTCAGCTCGCCGGTTAACTAATGACTGAATAAGAATTTTAAAATTTCGGTTTGACTGGTGCTGATTTGAAGCGCTCAACACTGGCCACGATTTCCTGCTCAGCTTCAGCTTTGCCAACCCAGCCTTCTACTTTGACCCACTTGTTCTTTTCCAGGTCTTTGTAATGCTCGAAAAAGTGAGCCAGCTGATCCAGCAGCAGTTGTGAGACATCACCGATATCATTGATATGGTCGTACATTTTGTCATGCGGTACCGCAATCACTTTGGCGTCAACACCAGACTCATCGGTCATTTTCAGCATGCCAACCGGACGGCAAGCGACCACCGAACCACTGATCAGTGCATAGGGACTCATCACCAGCACATCCACCGGGTCACCATCATCAGACAATGTGTGAGGGATGTAACCGTAGTTAGTGGGATAGAACATCGCCGTGTTCATGAAGCGGTCAACAAACAACGCACCGGTTTCTTTGTCGACTTCATACTTCACCGGATCGGAATGTGAAGGAATTTCGATGATGACATTAACGTCTTGCGGCAGATTCTTGCCCGATCCAACACGGTCGAGATTCATAGCTGTTTTGCTCCAGTTATTGGGTTTGAATAAATCCGCTGATTATAAAAGAAAACTTGGTCAGATTAAACTTTGAAACACTCTGCCCAGTGCGGCTTTAACCATATCAAGACAGGCAGATTTGCAGATCACTACTGATAAGATGATTACTGACGGCAGTAAGTCAGGGATTGTTACACCAACTCGAACATGGATTGTCACGGCCGGTGAGCCGCAATGACGGATGCGATAACATCAGAAATAAATAAGGACGCTCATCATCAAAAGCAGCTGATTAAGTTGAATTACAGCTGAAGCTGACTGAAGCTGGCTTTATTGATGCTTATCCTGCACTTACTCATAAACTCTCACTGTGAAGAGCAAAAAATGACGCGACAGCCCAGTGTCTAAACAAAATGACAGCACTGACCGGATTGCCAGCGATAGCGGCTGGCAGTATGGCCCGACATCCAAACTGTCCGTTTAAAGAGTAAGATACAAAGCTGACAGGCAGTTAGTCTTCCAGCGGTATCATTTCGAAGTCTTCTTTTGGCGCACCACAATCAGGGCAAACCCAGTCATCAGGCACATCCTCCCAGGCGGTACCGGGCATAATGCCCTCTTCCGGCATACCTTCAGCTTCATCATAGACAAAGCCACATATCGTACAGATCCACTTTCTCATGATGACTTCTCCGCTTGATTTCAACCTTGGCTGAGCAGCATCAGTCCCACCGCCAGCAGCACCAGGGAAAATGACTGGCTCAGTTTTCTATGCGATAAATGCCGTGCCAGTCGGGCGCCCAGCGGGGCCATAAGCACACTGGTCACGATAATGCCGATAAAGGCCTGCCAGTGAACAAAGCCGGTCAACCACTCGCCTTCTATTTCATGCAGCTGTGAGCCCATTAAGATAAAGCCTATCACGCCGCTGACAGCAATAGGAAAACCGCAGGCAGCCGCGGTGCCGACTGCTTTCTGCATCGACTGGCCCGCCATCACTAAATAAGGCACAACCAGCGTACCACCGCCAATACCCACCATAGCGGAAATGACACCAGTCACAATGCCGTAAAGACTTATCCACAGTTTTGAGAGCAACCTTGGTGATAAAGCATGAGGCGGCGGCAGCCACATTCTGCCTGCCATCAGAATGGCAAACCCGGCAAAGAGAGTCTGCAACAAGGCGCTCGACAGGCTGGCTGCGATCACTGCACCAGTGAGGCTGCCGACCATTAATCCGGGTGCCAGACGGCCCACCAGCGGCCACTCCGTCATACCATAGCGGTGATGGGCCCGCATTGAAGACAAGGAGGTGACGCTAATGGTCATCAGTGACGTACCAATGGCCACATGAATGGCAATCTCTGCTGACAGACCCTGCCAACTGAATACAGTAACCAGTATCGGCACGATGATAAGACCACCGCCGATCCCGAACAGCCCTGCAGCAAAACCGGCGACCACACCTGCCAGAGCAAAACTCAGCCACTCAAGTATCAAAATCCTTTCTCCATCAGCCCTAACCCCTGACTTTACTTGCCGTTACGATACAGGTATAAAAAACCGAGCACCATAAATCGTAGCAAGGAGTTCCACCCCGCAAGACTTTTCTAACGATAATAACGAGGTAAGACTTATGACGTCACTCAGCACCGTCCCGGCCATATTAGGAATTTTTGGATTACTCTGTGCCTTTCTGGTCTATAAAAAGGTCAAATCACACTCTCCGGGTACTGGGAATGTGGTGGAGATCGGTGATCAGATACATCTTGGCGCGATGGTCTTTATGCGAGCTGAGTACTCGCGCCTCGCTATTTTCTGCCTGATCTGCATCATCGGTCTCGGGCTGTCGGATTTGGGCTGGCATACTGCGCTGGCCTTTTTTGTCGGCGCAATCAGCTCAGCATCAGCCGGATTTATTGGTATGTACACCGCCACCAAAGCCAATGTCCGCACCGCCGTGGCAGCCCGGGATAAAGGCGCGCCCGAGGCGCTGACCGTCGCTTTCTTCGGTGGCTCGATTATGGGCCTCACCGTCGCGGCTATGGGTCTGCTGGGTCTGGGTATTCTGTACCTGCTTTACGGCAGTGATCCACACACAGCGCATACTATTCACGGCTTTGGCATGGGCGCTTCATCGGTTGCCCTGTTTTCCCGTGTCGGTGGTGGCATCTACACCAAATCAGCGGATGTCGGCGCCGATCTGGTGGGTAAAGTCGAAGCCGGTATTCCTGAGGATGATCCACGAAACCCGGGTGTCATTGCCGATAACGTTGGTGATAATGTCGGTGACGTCGCCGGTATGGGATCGGATATTTTCGAATCCTACTGCGGTGCCATGATCGCCAGCATCGCGATTGCTTCCACCATGAGCGCTGTCGCCGTAAGTCAGCTGGCTGATTCTCAGGCTACCTTGATGTTTATGCCGCTGGCCCTGGCTTCTGTCGGTCTGCTGTGTTCAATTGCCGGTATTCTTGCCGTCAAAGTGTTCTCAGCAAAAAGTCCGGAAGTGGCTTTACGCATCGGCACGATGGGGGCCTCGCTGCTGTTCATTGTCGTGTCCTGGTTGCTGATTACCAGTCTCGGCGGTTTGACCAATCTGTGGATTGCCGTGTTGTCGGGCGCAATTGGGGGCATCATCATCGGGCTCAGCACTGAGTACTACACCGGAGGCGCACCGGTTCGTAAACTCGCCGGCAGCGGTGAAACCGGCCCTGCTACGGTCATGATCGGTGGGCTGGCACTGGGCATGCAGTCTGTCGCGGTTCCAGTCATAACTATCGCTGCCATCATCTTTACCGCCAGTTATTTTGCTGATCTGTACGGGGTCGGGATTGCCGCTGTGGGTATGCTCGCCACCGTTGGTATTACCATGGCGATTGATGCTTACGGTCCGGTTGCCGATAATGCCGGCGGCATTGCCGAGATGGCGGAAATGGGCAAGGACACCCGTAATATCACCGACTCACTGGATGAACTCGGTAACACCACCGCTGCTATCGGCAAGGGCTTTGCGATAGGGGCGGCCGCACTGGCAGCACTGGCGATCATCAGTGCTTATATCGAAACCATCACCCAGGGCGACCCCAGCTTTGCTCTGCTTATCAACAATCCGCTGGTGCTGATGGGCATGTTCCTGGGGGGGATTTTCCCCTTTCTGGTCAGTGCGCTGACCATGACCGCCGTGGGTGATGCCGCTTTCGATATGATTCATGAAATCCGTCGGCAGTTTAAAGAAATTCCGGGGCTTCTGGAGGGGACAGCGAAACCGGACACGGCGCGCTGTGTCGATATCGCCACCAAGGCCGCACTCAATAAAATGATATTGCCCGGTACGCTGGCCGTGGTCGCCCCGATAGTGGTCGGTTTCGGTCTGGGGGCAGAAGCACTCGGCGGCATGCTCGGTGGTGCACTCATCTGCTGCGTCATGATGGCGCTGATGATGGCGAATGCCGGGGGTGCGTGGGATAACGCCAAGAAGCATGTTGAGAAAGGCAACCATGGCGGTAAAGGCTCTGAAGTCCACAAAGCGGTTGTAGTCGGCGATACGGTCGGAGATCCGCTTAAGGATACATCCGGACCGTCGATGAACATCCTGATCAATGTAATGGCGATAGTCAGCCTCGTGATTGCCCCGTTATTGATTTAGCAAACGAGACGCTCCTCCCCCTGTTGCTATGCGGGGGGAGGAACTATCAAAGAAGGCTGAGTCAATCGATTTGTCTTCATGCTCAATCCTATCTGATTACATAATCTGTGATTGAGTATTCAGACTGATGCTTCCCTGCTTGGGAGAATCATGACTGATGAATCAACTGCATTGTCAGTGTAAAAAGCGTTACTGGTGCTTATCCCCCAATAACACCGGGTTGATGACCTTGCATTGATCCTTGACTATGGCGAAGTAGTTAATCGTTCACCAAAATAAGGAGAACACTATGCTGAGTTGGGCTTTAACATTTCTGATCATCGGTATTATCGCAGGGATACTTGGACTGAGCGGCATTGCTGGCACCGCCACCAACATTGCCTGGATTTTATTCGTCATTGGCCTGGTCCTGGCCCTCATCTTCTTTATCACCGGTCGCCGTCCACCACTTTAGATTAAGAGATGATGGTTGCCGACACAATCAAAGGGGTCAAAGTCGTTCGATTTTGACCCCTTTTATTTTTTGGTGCCTTTTTATTCGGTCGGGAGTGGTCGTATGACTGTCACCTTCGCGGCGAAGTAGGTTGGGCTGATTTTATGAAGCCCAACGGCCTGAGAGTATTGGGCTTAGTGCTTCAACACAACCCTAGAGCTAAAAGTATTCATTGCAAGGATTAGAGTTTTTAGACTGACCCCAAATATTTATTCGGCATAACGCCCAAAACAGCGGCGCATTTATGCGTCCGACTGCTTTTGCTTGTTATGCAAACCTACTTTCCGTGAATATGCTTCTCGGCTTCAGGTATGCCTGCGGGCGTAATCAGGCATTCTTCATTACTTGCCATATGGATCAAACCTTTGGAGTGAAGCCTTTTAACTATCTTTAAGAAGTTAGTACGGTTTTTGTATTCTATTTTTTCCATTAATTCTGGAACCTTCTGAGGGCTTTGATCATAGAGATGTATTAGGATTTGATCACGAGCCCCACACTTGGGTTCAATGATTCTGACGATGTCTCCTGATTTCCATATTAACGGAGTTTGCCTTTCAACAATTTGGGAAATAGCTCCTTGTACAACGTCTGGGTTCTTTCCTGATGCCAATCGAAGTAATTCAGCGAGCACCCATTTTACTGAGTAGAGAATATAAGTTGAGTCCATTTCATTGGGAGATATTAAGCCGATATGGCCGACTCCACGCTTATTCCTAATACCATAGATCGATTTCAACATCCTTGGTATGAGGATTCTTATCGACTCGTCTCCTTGTGCTTGCTCATAACGTCGTAGTTCTTTGTCGTTAAAGTTGGGGAGACTTTTTCCAATCGGAGTGTGCTTTCCAAAAAGTACATGTTCGATAACTCTTCTCGTTGCCTCCACAAAATGCCCAGCGTCAAGTTCGCTTGCCTTCCATTTTCGTGCGGAAAAGTTTGACTCGATTGTGTCAAAGGCCTCTATCAGGGCATCTACAACATCGTCAGGGTAAGCCGATTTTAGTTCCTTGACGATGTCGAGTTTACTTGAGGCCATCGGCAACCTCTTTTGCCTTCTTCTTGCCGGGAACGGTTAGTCTAATTGTTTGGCCGCTACCGGATCCACTTACAATGAAGTGCTCTTTCTGGGCTTTCATCGTTTTTGAAAAGTTGCCGCTATCCAAGCATGCATGGGCGCTACATAAGTCTCTAACATCAGTGTATGGAGTTAATTCGCTTCCCTTTAATGTATTGGCAAACGCTAAAAGCAAGGCCGCGTTAATAGATTTCGTAGCTTTGTTTGTCCCTGGCAGGGTTTTCAGTATTTGAATTTTACCGTCTGCATCAGCAAACAAGGTATCGTAATCACCAAGGTTTGCTGCCCCTGCAGGAGGCGTGGAATTTCCTGCCAGAGGCGGAGTGCTGTTAACAGGTGGAATATGAGGTGCAGGCTGAGAATTAAATGATTCCTTAATAAGCGGCTCAAGGAGCTTTAGCTGGCTGCTGACAAAAGACTCACTTCCTTGTAACTCTAGAACACCATCCCTCAGGGAAATATGTACTCTTGCTTGATCTTGTTCCTGTGTCATTTATTTTTCTCCATGTGATTAATGACGCGCATAACAGCCTGTTAATGAAGCCGCTGGCCTCATAATAATTATTATCGGGCGGCCTTTTAATTTTTCTGGAAGAGAAGCCGTAGTCTCGATAATAATCTGAAAATAAGATAAAAATAATGCATCCATGCTTTTCTGCAATAACTGAGTCGGGCCGAAAATAGGAGCGAATAAGGCTTTAGCGTTGATGTTATTTAGGAATGAATTCGTTTGCATGTAAAACAGCTATCCGTTTCTATGACCCAGCGCAGTCGGCACCATATTAAAGGCATTATCCATTTATCTTTAACGGCTTGAATATTTCACAAGCCTGCACTTGAGGCAACCCTCAAAATTTGGTGGTGGGCTTCGGTTATCCCAAGTCACTGCCTGATTGATTGTCGGTGGCTGTGCCACATATTGATTCGAGACAGGTTAGGATATGCGTTCACTGAATAACTAACGCAGACTCAACGTCGACAACCACTTTGCAGAATAACAGCATCACACATCAAAAAATCTGGGCGATTGCCGGGCCGATGATTCTGGCCAATTTATCTACGCCCTTGCTGGGGATGGTCGATACCGCCGTGGTCGGTCATCTCAACTCGCCCGTTTACCTGGGTGCCGTGGCGCTGGGCAGCATGCTGTTTACCTTCCTGTTCTGGGGCTTTGGCTTCCTGCGCATGGTTACCACCGGGCTGACCTCCCAAGCTAATGCCAATAATGATGCCTCACCGCGAGATGTTCTGATACAGTCCGGTCTGCTGGCATTGATTATCGCGGCAGTGTTACTGCTACTACAGGCACCCATCGGCTGGCTGGCCTTCAGTATTATTGATGGTAGTGCCGAAGTACTCGCCGAGGCTCAGCAGTACTATGCCATTCGAATCTGGGGCGCGCCGGCAACCCTGCTTAACTATGCCATTCTGGGCTGGCTGATTGGTTTGTCGGCTTCACGGTCTGCCCTGGCTGTGGTGCTGGTGATCAATATCAGCAACATCGTTTTCGATCTGCTGCTGGTGAACGGCCTCGGCATGAAAGCCGATGGCGTGGCGCTGGCTTCCGTTATCGCCGAATACAGCGGCCTTATTTTTGCCCTCTTTTTGCTGCAGAAACGTCAGTTAGTTTTGCACAGGATTAAGCTTGCTGAAGAGCTTCAATTGATGCTGGCCAATCGCCACCACCTCAATCTGCATGGCAATTTTATGCTGAGAACGCTGTGTTTGATTTTCAGTTTTGCGTTTTTCACCAATCAGGGTGCACAGGCCGGAGATGCCACACTGGCGGCCAATATGGTGTTGCTGAATTTCATTACGTTTATGGCTTATGTGCTGGATGGCTTTGCCAATGCCACTGAAGTCATGTCCGGCCGTGCTATCGGTCGGCATGATGCTGCTATGCTTAAGCGCAGCCTGATCCTGAATGGCTTCTGGTCCTTACTGACAGCCAGCCTGTTCAGTCTAGTTTACTGGCTATTCGGTAATGAAATCATTGCCCTTCTGACCAGCATTGACAGCGTCGCAGCAATGGCAGCGGATTATCGGCTCTGGGTTGTGTTGGCACCGTGGCTGGGCGTCTGGTCTTATCTGTTTGACGGGCTGTTTGTGGGAGCGACTCTTGGCAGAGAAATGCGTAACACCATGCTGTTCTCGACTTTTGTTTGCTATCTGCCAGCCTGGTATCTGATGCAGGGATGGGGCAACCATGGCTTATGGGCTGCCTTGATGGTATTACTCGCGGCCAGGGGACTGAGTCAGAGTGTTTACCTGCCCAGAATTATCAATCGCTTGAACTAAATAGTTGTACCTGAATCCCAGCCGGAGTGACGTTCCTTGCGTCTTTCTCCGCTACTGCGGCGATCTTCTTTATCTGGTTCAAAGCGAATCATATCGCGCCGGTCTTCTCCTGAACGCCGGTGCTCGCGACGGCGCTCCTCACCATTCCAGGCTTGCCCAGTTGCATCATTTATCATGGATTCGTAGTCACGGGTCATCTTTGACTCTCTCACTGCTTTTAAGCTGAAATTACTCCCCGACCAATTAATTTGTCAATTAAATGCCGGTACCAGCAGGACTGCCGGCGTGACGATATTTTTTCCAGTAGCCGCCAGACTGTAAGACATTTGATGATCAGACGCTTTGGCGTAAAATGATTTTATTTAGGGAATGGAGACTGTGGTGAAACTAGATTTCAAATGGCTTTGCCTCGTATCAGCAGCGCTGTTGCTGAGCTTCAGTGTCCATGCCCAGATTTACAAATGGGTTGATGAAAACGGCCAGACACATTATTCGCAACAACCCCCTGAATCCGGCCAGGCCGAAACGGTAGATGTGCCGCCACCGCCGCCTATCGCGCCGGAACAGGCCCGCGAAGAGGTACAGGAACTGATAGACCAGCAACAAGCCGCTGAGCAGGCTGAACAAGAAGCACAACAGCAAGCTCAGAAGCAAGCCGAACAAGAGGCTGCGCGCGAAGAGAACTGCCGTATTGCCCGGAACAACCTCACCGCCTACCAGAACAATCCCGGACGCCGCGTCATGGACGAGGAAGGCAATGTGACCCGGCTCGATGAAGAAACGCGACAGCAGAAAATCCAGGAATTTCAAGAACAAGTCGACCTTTACTGTCAATAAAGGAGAACAAGATGCCCTATCTTAATATTCGTACCAACCAGGAAGTCAAAGATGAAGCGACTTTACTGAAAGTCGCCAGCCAGACCGTATCCAGAGCTTCAGGCAAACCGGAAACCTATGTCATGGTGACTGTCGACCAGCAAAAACCGATGCTGTTCGGTGGCAGTAATGCACCGGCAGCGCTACTTGATTATCGTTCGCTAGGCCTGCCCGGCGATAGACAGGGCTTTTCCGATACCTTGTGTTCAATGATTAACGAACAACTCGGTATTGATGGCGGCCGGATTTATATCAGCATGACCGACTCAGAGCGTCAGAACTGGGGCTGGAATCACAGTACCTTTTGACCATTTAACCAATACTCTTAACGACTGGCACCGCCGGCTTCCGGCGGTGCCCTTTTTGCGATACAGGAATAACAACAAGCAATGCGTGCCTCTAACCTGCTCATTTCCACTCTGAAAGAAACCCCAGCCGATGCCGAGATTGTCAGCCACCAGCTCATGCTGCGGGCCGGCCTGATTCGTCGCCTGGCTTCCGGCCTCTACACCTGGCTGCCAATCGGGCTCAGAGTGCTGAGAAAAACCGAAGCCATCATTCGTGAGGAAATGAACAACAGCGGTGCTCAGGAAGTGTTGATGCCATCCGTGCAGCCCGCTGAGCTGTGGCAGGAAAGTCAGCGCTGGGAAAAATACGGACCGGAATTACTACGCCTTGTTGACCGCCACCAGCGTGATTTCTGCTACGGTCCGACCCATGAAGAGGTCATCACTGATCTGGTACGTCAGGAAATCCGCAGTTATAAACAACTGCCGGTCAATTTCTATCAGATCCAAACCAAATTCCGTGATGAAATCCGTCCCCGTTTCGGTCTGATGCGCGCCCGTGAGTTCCTGATGAAAGACGCCTATTCCTTCCATCTGGATCAGGCTTCACTGCAACAGACTTATGATGATATGTACGCCGCCTACTCAAGGATCTTCAGCCGTATCGGCCTTGATTTCCGTGCTGTTCAGGCCGATACAGGCAGCATTGGCGGTAATGCCTCACATGAATTCCACGTACTGGCCAGCTCCGGCGAAGATGCCATCGCTTTCAGTGACAGCAGTGATTACGCAGCTAACGTTGAGCTGGCTGAAGCTGTCGCACCAGCTGGTGAACGCCCTGCTGCCAGTGAATCCATGACCCCTGTGGATACGCCGCAAAAACACACCATTGAAGAAGTCAGCGAATTTTTGAATAAACCGGCAGCACAATGCCTCAAAACCCTGCTGGTTGAAGGCGCTGAAGAAGGCAGCGTGGTGGCATTGGTACTGCGGGGTGATCATGACCTGAATGAAATCAAAGCTGAAAAACATCCGCTGGTTGCTGAACCTTTAACCTTCGCGACCCCGGAACAGGTACTGGAAGTCTGCGGTGCCAATATCGGTTCGATTGGCCCGGTCGGACTTGAGATTCCGGTATTGGTGGATCATTCAGCCGCCTTTGTAGCTGACTTTGTCTGCGGTGCCAATGAAGACGAGAAACATCTCACCGGCGTTAACTGGGGCCGGGACTTGCCGGAACCAGAAACCGCCGATCTGCGTAATGTGGTCGCCGGCGACCCCAGTCCGGATGGCCAGGGCATGCTGGAAATCGCCCGCGGTATTGAAGTCGGTCATATCTTCCAGTTGGGTGACAATTACAGCAAGAAGATGAATGCCGTGGTGCTGACCGAATCGGGCAAATCGCAAATCATGACCATGGGCTGTTATGGCATCGGTGTGTCACGGGTGGTGGCCGCTGCGATTGAACAAAACCACGATGATCGCGGCATTATCTGGCCGGAAGCGATTGCACCGTTCCAGGTCGTGCTGGTGCCGGTCAATGCCCACAAATCAGCCAGAGTGAGAGAAAAAGCCGAAGAAATTTATCAACAGCTGACTGAAGCCGGTATCGATGTGCTGTTTGATGACCGTGGTCTGCGCCCCGGAGTCGCTTTTGCCGATATGGAGCTGATGGGGATTCCGCATCGTCTGATTCTGGGCGAACGCGGTCTGGATAATGGTCAAATCGAATATAAAAACCGTCGCACCGGGGACGGTGAAGACTTGCCGCTGGATGAAGTTATCAGTGCGGTCAAACAGAAACTGAGTTGAACCGACCCATGAGTTGCATCAAACAATCTGATCTCATCGATAGCGTCGCCGACGCCCTGCAGTTTATCGCCTGTTATCACCCGAAAGACTTTATTCAGGCGATGAGCCGGGCCTATGAACGTGAGCAGTCCCCAGCCGCGCGCGATGCCATCGCTCAGATTCTGGTCAACTCAAGAATGTGCGCCGAGAATAACCGGCCCATCTGTCAGGACACTGGTATCGTTAATGTCTTTGTCAAAGTCGGCATGAATGTGCAATGGGATGCCGACATGAGCCTGGACGACATGATCAATGAAGGTGTCAGGCGTGCTTATACGCACCCGGATAATGTACTACGCGCCTCAGTCGTGTCAGACCCGCTGGGCAGTCGACAGAACACCAGAGACAATACGCCGGCAGTGATTCATACCCAGATAGTGCCCGGTGATACGGTGGAGATTCAGATTGCCGCCAAAGGCGGTGGTAGTGAGAACAAAGCCAAATTCACCATTCTCAACCCCAGTGACAGTCTGGTCGACTGGGTACTGGAGACTGTACCCAAAATGGGCGCTGGCTGGTGTCCGCCTGGCATGCTCGGCATTGGTGTCGGTGGCACTGCAGAAAAAGCCATGCTGATGGCCAAAGAATCGCTGATGCACCCCATCGACATACAGGAACTGATCGAGCGCGGCCCGCAAACAGCGGTCGAAAAACTGCGCATTGAATTGTATGAAAAAGTAAACAAACTCGGTATCGGCGCCCAAGGCCTGGGCGGTCTGACTACAGTGCTCGATGTCAAAATCAGCGACTATCCAACCCATGCCGCCTCTCTGCCGGTAGCCATGATTCCCAACTGCGCTGCCACGCGCCACATTCATTTCACGCTGGATGGCAGCGGTCCGGCCGAGTTCGAACCGCCGAGCCTCGATGACTGGCCGGATATTACCTGGCAAGCGGCTGAGAATACGCGCCGTGTAAACCTCGATACAGTGACACAGGCGGATATTGAGCAATGGCAGCCGGGAGAAACCTTATTACTCTCCGGTCATTTGTTAACGGGCCGTGATGCCGCACACAAGAAAATTGCCGATATGCTGGCTAAAGGTCAGCCACTGCCTGATGGTCTCGATTTTCATAACCGCTTTATCTATTACGTCGGACCGGTCGATCCTGTTGCAGGTGAAGTCGTTGGCCCCGCAGGCCCCACGACTGCGACACGGATGGATAAATTTACCGATATGATGCTGGGCGAGACCGGCCTGCTGGGCATGATCGGCAAAGCCGAGCGTGGTGAGGCCACTATTGAGAGCATTAAAAAGCATCGTTCTGTTTACCTGATTGCGATTGGCGGCGCTGCCTATCTGGTATCTAAAGCCATCAAGTCATCCCGTATGATTGCCTTCGAGGAACTGGGTATGGAGGCGATACGCGAGTTTCATGTTGAGAATATGCCGGTTACCGTCGCCGTCGACAGTCATGGTGATTCGGTACATGAATCAGGCCCGAAACAATGGCGAATCAAGCTCGAAGGGCTTACAATCGCCTCATAGCCCAGTTGTAAGGAGACAGCCATGACTTTTGCCATCCCATTGCATCTTCTCGCTGCCGTGATCTGGGTAGGAGGCATGTTTTTCGCCTATATGATATTGCGACCCAGCGCTGCCGGGCTATTACCGCCTGAACAACGCCTGCCGCTATGGAGTCAGGTTTTCAGACTGTTTTTTGTCTGGGTATGGATTGCGATTATCACCCTGCTGGCAAGCGGTTTCTGGATGATTCACCTGCTGGGAGGCATGGGCGGTGTCGATGGTGTCGGCGTGCATGTGCATATCATGCTGCTTGTCGGCATATTTATGATGCTGATTTTCATGCATGTGTTTTTCAACCCGTTTAAAAAACTCAAATGGGCAGTGGCCGAACATGACTGGATCACCGGCCGCAATGCGTTGACACAAATCCGCAAACTGGTTTTGCTTAACCTGATACTGGGCCTTATCACCATCGTGATCGGCGCTTCGGGACGTTACTGGCCGATGGTATGAAATCGATCAAGTTCTACCCGCTCCTGCTATTGTTAATACCTGCCCTGGCTCAGTCAGAGACTATCAAACGTATTCAGAATGCGGATGGCAGTGTCGAGTTCAGTAATGTCGGCTCTTCATCCGGTCAGCACACCGTGATTTACAAATCCCAAACCGGTGACGGCTTTGTGTTTTCCGATCAAAAGCCCAGACATGGCAGCTTTGAAGTATTGAAATACAGCTGCTTTGCCTGTAATCCGGATTCAACAATCAACTGGCACACTATCAGCCTCAACACGGCCTCCTATGCCGCTGAGGTCAACCGTATTGCGCTGAAATATCAGGTCGATCCGGCACTGGTCCGCGCCGTCATTCATGCCGAATCGGCCTTTAATGCCAAAGCCCTTTCCAATAAGGGCGCTCAGGGTCTGATGCAACTGATGCCGGGGACGGCTAAAGACCTGGGCGTCCACAATGCCTTTGATGCCAATCAGAATATCGAAGGCGGCGTAAAATATTTAGCGGGTCTGCTGAAGCAGTTTGAGGGTGATATCAAGCTGGCCACTGCCGCCTATAACGCCGGCCCCAATGCGGTAAAGAGATATAACGGTATTCCACCCTATGCTGAAACCAAGGTCTATGTAGAGCGCGTCGGCATTCTGCATCAGCGTTATCGCCGTGAAGGTTAAAAGCACCAAAAAGCTGTTGAATGAACATGAGTCGCTCACGCATTCGACGATGCAGAAAGTGAGCTCCCATGTACAGCGTCGTGACGGTGAATGGGTGTTAAACACGATCCTGATTGAGGGTCAGGAAATCCCTTTCAAATACAAGCGCCGCAAGCTTTACAAATCATTAAAAGGCGCACGCGTTGATATGATTTATTATCCGGACACTGAAATCATCGCCAGCATGGATTTTCCGTTCATGCGGGTGATAAAAATCAACTTATCCTGAATTAGGCACTCTCAGCGTCAGCTTGCCTTCGCGCTGCGTCATATCAAGATGCTTCATAAAGCTCATCCCCAGTAACACCACATCATCTGGCATATGCGGATTGATGCTGGCCTGAATATTCTGCAGGGTAATGCCGCCCAACTGCACTTTGTCGAGCCTGGTCTGATAAACGGTGATAACGCCGTTTGCGGTGGACACCATGCCACGCGCGCCTTTCTCAAGCCCGGCCGCTTTTGCGACGCTTTCAGGCACGCTGACATGCGTAGCTCCGGTATCAAGCAGGAAATTAACCGGATGGCCGTTAATCAGGCCGGGCGCCAGATAGTGGCCGGCGCGGTTACGCTCCAGTACCACCTCACCCGTCACAGATTCTGAACTCATCAGTGCATGATTGGGGTTATCGCGCTCCAGAATCAGTCCGTTGAAAAACAGCGTCAGCGACGCCATAAAAAACAGCCAGAACAGAAAGGTAAGGAGTCTGCCGGAAAATAATTTAGGGGGGTCAGGTGCACTCATAAATCTGATTTTAACGGTAATTCCCCAATAAGACACCCGCAATGCAAAATGAATCCGGGAGGATTCTCTGAGCTCAATTACGTTAGAATGGCGCCCATCAAAGAGAGGTGACTTATCGATACCATCAGTATTCTTGGTAGTGGCTGGCTGGGCAGACCGCTGGCGGTCCATTTTGCCGCCAAAGGCCATCCGCTAAAATTATCGACGCGCAGTGAAAGCAAGCAGACTGAATTGAATCAGGCTGGTTTTGATAGCTTTATAGTCGATATTGATCAGGATCGCTCCATCGATAAAAACTTTCTCAATACCGACATCCTGATTATCAATATCACCTGTAAGAACCTCACCGGCTTTGAGCGCCTGATAGAAGCCATTGAACGCAGTCCTGTCAGCAAAGTGCTGTTTGTCAGTTCCAGTTCGGTTTACCGGAGTCTTAACCGTATCGTTACTGAAGACGAGGGAGCGGAAAACCCGGATAGTCCGCTGTTTCAGATTGAGCAGTTATTTCGGCGCTCATCGGCATTCAGCACCACTATCCTGCGTTTTAGCGGCCTTGTCGGTAATGGCCGTCATCCTGGCCGGTTTTTCCGGGGTGGCAAAACCGTGAAACAAGCTGATGCGCCGATTAATCTGATTCACTTTGATGATTGCATCGGCATTATTGATGCCATTATTGAGCAGGCTGCCTGGGGACAGGTCTTTAACGGCTGCAGTGATACTCACCCCAAAAAACGCGACTTTTATCCGCTTATGGCTAAACAGGCAGGTTTTCCATTGGCAGAATTTGCTGAGGATGCCACACTGAGCTTCAAGATAGTTTCCAATCAGAAAATCAAACAACGATTACATTATCAACTTCTATATCCGGACTTGATGCAACTGAATCAGGAGCATTATGAGTGATTCATCGCTTTGTCCATGCAACAGTGGATTATTGTATAAAGAATGTTGTCAGCCGCTGCACCATAACAAATCAGTGGCTGAAAACGCCGAAAAACTGATGCGATCTCGCTATAGCGCGTTTCAACTGGGACTGATCGACTACCTGCTGGAGACCTTACACCCTTCCAAACGCCATCCGGGAGAGCGCGAAGCTTTGCAGGAAAGTATTTCCGGGACGAAATGGCTGGGGCTGAAAATCATCGATCATAAAGAAGCCAATAACCTGGCTGAAGTTCAGTTTGCCGCTTTCTATGAAGATGATCCTGTCGGTCAGTTACATGAACGATCGCGCTTTACTCGTGAAGCCGGCCGCTGGTTTTATCATGACGGGCTATTCCTGCCGCCGATTAAACTGGGCCGAAATGAGAGCTGCTTCTGTGGCAGCGGCAGAAAATTCAAACAGTGCCATGGCGGCTAATCAGGCTGCAGCCCCTAGATAGCGTTTGCGTTTGCTGGCTTTTAACTGCTGCAGATCAACCATGACAAGGCCATCAATGCAGTGGCCGAAGTCAGCATCGATATTAAAATCGATAAAGCGCACGCCGCCCTTTTCACAGACATCGGCATATTGCTTATACAGGGTCGGCACGGTCACATTCATATGGGTCAGTTGTTCGCGTAAGGCAGCAAAATCCTCTTCGGCATCTTCACCGGTCAGCGTCTGCCACACCTGTTGCTTGAGTTCACCATCTACCACAAAAGGCACGCGGGCAGAAGCCAGCTGCTGTTCATCGGCAAAATAATGCCGGTAATAACTGACAATGAGGGCTTTGGCAAACTCCGGGTAGCTATTACTGAGACTCACAGGGCCGAACAGATAACGTACTTCAGGGTAACGCTGCAGATAGGCACCGATGCCATACCAGAGATAATCCAGGCTGCGCCGTCCCCAGTATCTGGGGCTGACAAAGCTACGGCCCAGTTCGATCCCCTGCTCAAAGAAAGGCAGCATTTTGTCTTTATCATAAGCAAACAGCTCCTCACTATAAATGCCGCGGCTGCTGTCCTGTGCCTGAATGCGTTTTACTTCACCCAGACGATAGGCTCCGGCAATTTCCAGTTCCTGCTCGTCCCATAAAATCAGGTGACGATAATCCCGGTCATATCGGTCCAGATCCCTGCGCTTGCCGGTGCCCTCGCCGACCTGACGGAAAGTCAGCTCACGCAGGCGTCCAATTTCATGCATCACTGCTGAGTCCGGCTTGTAGTCAAACAGATAGATTTTCTTGTTATCTGCGGTTTGACCCAGCAGTTCCGCATGCTGCAGTTCACGCTTGATAAAGCGTCTTTCTATCGGGTGGGCTATCGTCTGTTCGGTTTTGAACAGGGATTTTTTGCCTTTTGCCAGCCGGTACAGGTGACGACGCAGCAGCTTGGTTTTTTCCGCTTTGACCAGTGGCAACTGTTCGATTTGCTGGTAGGGAATCGTCTCCCCCACGCGCATAGTGATGTTCTTGGAATTTTTATTGAACATCTCATGCGCCAGCATCATGCCTGACAGTGGCTTATAGACCATGGAGGCGCTGTAGAACAATGAGGAGTTCCGTGCACCGATAAAGATCGGCAGAATCGGCGCATTGGTTTTTTTGGCAAAATTCAGAAAACCGCTGTTCCATTTGCCATCACGCACGCCGCTGGGCCGGATCCTGGAGACTTCACCAGCCGGAAACACAATAACAGCTTCATCGTTGTTGAGGCTGTCGACGATGCGCGCCACACTGCTTTTACGGGTGGATTTAGACAGGTTGTCGACCGGCAGGAACAGCGATTCGAGTGCCGCGAAGTTCATCAGCATATCGTTAGCGACGATTTTGACATCGCGTCTGACTTCACCCACCAGCTTGAGCAGAGACAGGCCATCCAATGCGCCCAGCGGGTGATTGGCGACGATAACGACGCGGCCGGTAGCGGGGATATTAATCCGGTCCCGGTGGCTGATACTGTAACTGAAATTGAAATAATCGAGTACCTGATCAATAAAATCGAAACCGCGCAGATCCTGATGTAACTCGAGGAAGCGGTTGACTTCATATTCATGAGTGATTTTACGTAAAAAGCCCAGCGTCGACTTTTTAAGCCAGGGACGGGTATGTTGAAAACGGGGAAATTTCTGTTGAACTGCCTGTTCGATATTGAGCATCGTTTATCTCTGTGCTTGCCTTTCGATGGCAAGCTTAAAACGCTGCTGTTACTGCTTGATGGCAGTTTGATGACGCTTAGATGACAGCTGCTTGAGTCGTATCGAAACGGTCACTCCTGTCTCGCAGGAGTGACACGATGAAACTCAGTAATCAGAGATTGTTTGTGTGATGCTGGAATTTGAGACAGTCAAAATCGGGCGTCGTGCGTAAAGATCAGCCCTGTCAGGCCGCCTGAACCGGGATGGAATGACGCATATGGGTGATATCGTTATTCTCGTCGAGATAAACCAGGGTCGGCTTAAAATTCTCAGCTTCTTTTTCGTCCATGCTGACATAGGCACAGATGATGATGCGATCGCCCGGCGACGCTTTATGTGCTGCCGCGCCGTTGACGGAAATGATCTTGGAGCCGTCTTCAGCACGGATGGCATAAGTCGTAAAACGCTCACCATTGGCGACGTTGTAAATCTGGATTTGCTCGTATTCGCGAATACCGGCGGCTTCCAGGAATTGACCATCAATCGCGCAGGAACCCTCGTATTCCAGTTCGGAATGGGTCACGCAGGCGCGGTGCAGTTTGGCTTTTAAGAGTGTCAGTTGCATAGCGGACAAATCTTGTGAGTTAGCCCAATATTATCGCTTGTTAGAGAAGCTCAAGCAAGGTCACACAGAATATTATCTATCAACCTGACTGAGCCGAGTCGAGCGGCGGCCAGAATACGCAGCGATGTTTTTTCACCCGCCTCAGCCAATTGCAGGTCATCAGCACGGCGAATATCAAGATATTCCGGTTCGAATCCCGCTTCTTTCAGTTGAGTCTGAGCAGCCTGAGTCAATGCGTCAAGATCAGTTTCACCATTTTCCAGTGCTGTTCGTATCGTCATCAACTGCTGATACAGCATGGGAGCCTGCAGACGCTGCTTTTCGGTCAGCAGATTATTTCGTGAACTCATGGCCAGGCCATTGTCTTCACGACGGGTAGGCGCGCCCACAATATCAATCGAAATATTGAGATCAGCCACCAGCTTTTTGATTAACAGCAGTTGCTGATAATCCTTTTCACCAAACACAGCAATGTCGGCCTGCACCATGTTGAACAGTTTGGTGACTACCGTGGCGACACCGTCAAAGTGACCGGGCCGCCCCAGGCCACAGAGTTTGTCCTCCATGCCTGGCACATGCACGCTGGTCTGCTCTGACATGCCCCGCGGATACATCACGCTGTCATCAGGCGTAAACACCAGATCGCAGTCCAGTTCACTGAGCAGACTGATGTCATCGTTGAGGGTGCGCGGATATTTTTCCAGATCGCTTTTATCATTGAACTGCAGCGGGTTAACGAAAATACTGACCACGATGCGGTCTGCCAGTTCTTTCGCTTTTTTTACCAGCGACAGATGGCCTTCATGCAGATTACCCATGGTAGGCACAAAGGCAATGACTTCATTATTGTCACGCCAGTTTTTGATGCGGGTTCGAAGCGCGACGGTATTATCCACCACCTGCATCAGAATTGCTGCTCCGGCGTCGGGAATGCGCCACTTTTGACATCCTGTACGTATTTGCTGATAGCCGCCTGTATCGCACCGGTATCCGCCAGAAAGTCATGACTGAAGCGTGGACGTCTGCCCGGTGTCAAACCCAGCATGTCATAGAGCACCAGGACCTGACCGTCGCAGTCTTTACCTGCACCAATGCCAATAACCGGAATACTCAATGCCTCTGAGACTCTGGCTGCGAGCGCTGCTGGCACACATTCCAGCACCAGCATATCCGCCCCCGCCTGCTCCAGTTTCAAGGCATCTGCCAGCAGTTCATCCGCCGCTTGCTGTTCCCGGCCCTGAACAATATAACCACCCAGCCGGTGCACTGACTGTGGCAGCAGGCCCAGGTGAGCACAGACCGGAATACCGCGGGCAGTGAGCTCTGCAATGGTGTCGGCGATAATCGTGCCACCTTCCAGCTTGACCATCTGTGCCCCGCCTTCAGCCATCAGCCGCGCCGCATTGGCAATGGCCTTGTCGGCATTGGCATAGCTCATAAAGGGCATGTCAGCAATGATAAAGGCTTTGTCACTGCCACGGACCACATTGGCAGTGTGATAAATCATGTCATCGACGGTGACCGGGAGCGTGCTTTCCTGGCCCTGTACCACCATCCCCAGCGAATCACCGACCAGGATGACCTCGACACCGGCCTGCTCCAGCGTATGGCTGAAACTGGCATCGTAAGCGGTCAGTACGGCAATTTTTTCCTGTGCTGATTTCATTTTGCGCAGCGCAGTCAGGCTCAAGCGACTCATGATTATTTCTTCTCTTTAATCGGCAGCGGGTTGTAATAATGGCGTCCACTCTGGATGTTGCAGATTTGATCCAGCAACTGCTGGTAGTCCTGCTCACTGTTGACCAGATCAATCTGCTCAGCATTGACTATCAGTAAGGGTGACGCATCGTAGTAATGAAAAAAGTCGGCGTAAGTGTCGGCCAGCCGTTTCAGATAGCCCTCTTCAATATGCTGTTCATAACCGATGCCGCGCTGGGCAATACGTGATTTCAGCACCGGCAAGGAAGCCTGCAGGTAAATCACCAGATCAGGCGTGCGGTGATGCAGGGTCAGATTGTCATACACCATGTGATACAGCGCCAGCTCATCATCATCCAGCGAGATCTGGGCAAATAGCTTATCCTTTTCCACCATAAAATCAGCGATGTGCAAGTCGTTGAATAAATCATCCTGATTCAATGTTTTGCTCAGCTTGACACGCTGCATCAGGAAGCTCAGCTGGGTCGGTAATGCCGACTGCTTGGGATAAAGGTAGAACTTTTCCAGAAAGGGATTATGCTCCGGCTGTTCCATCAGGGTGGTACCACCGAAACTTTCGGCCAGTCGTTTGACCAGATGGGTCTTGCCGACGCCGATAGGACCTTCAACAACAATGTAATGATGGGGCAAAGACTGATTCATGACGGCTTGTTTTCCAACGGCTCTATTCCTTCCGGCGGGCAGTTAGCCTTGATTGTTGCCAGACTGCCGAGTCCCGGGATCTGCAAGGCCGGCGTTATTTCCGCCAGCGGGTAAACCACAAAGGCGCGCTCAGCAATACCGGGATGCGGCACTGTCAGGCGCTCATCTTCAATGACTTTATCAGCATAAAGCAGGATGTCGAGATCCAATGTACGCTCCCCCCAGTGGCGCTTGCGGATTCGACCGTGCTTTTGCTCTATCTGCTGTAATGCATCCAGCAGTGCATGAGGCGTCAGTGCAGTCTCGACCGCCACTACCGCGTTGATGTAATCAGGTTGATCCTGCGGGCCCATCGGCGGGCTGTGATACAGCGATGACCGGGCGACCAGCGATGTCTCGGTGATGGTACTGATATCGTCTATTGCGCTGCGAACCTGCTGTTGCGGGTCTGCCAGGTTACTTCCGAGCCCGATATAAGCCAGCATTACTCATCCTTTGGTGCTTTGTTGGCAGCAGGCTTTCTACGACGGCGACGGCGGCGGGGTTTGCTCGCCTTAGCGTTACCGGACAGTGCCGCGACCATTTTTTCCTGTTCATTGGCAGAGACATCCTGAAAGCGGGTCCACCAGTCGACGATCTCTGACAATGGCTCACCGGCTTCATGACGCAATGCCAGAAAATCATAGCCCGCGCGGAATTTCGGATGCAGCAAAGAACGGAAAGCACGTTTACCCTGACGTTTCAGCAACCTCGGCTGCAGGTTCCAGATGTCACGGGTCACCAGGCTGAAGCGCTTGGGCACTGCCACCCGCTGAACCTGATCGCTAATCACTTCCGAGGAAGCACGCTGCATTGCCGGAATCTCCGGCATGCCGTTTTCCATCAACAGCTGCGTGCGTTGCCTGACCGGCTCCCATAACAGCGCGGCAAACAGAAAGGCCGGCGTCACCGGCTTATCATCATCGATGCGCCGGTCGGTGTTTTCCAGCGCCTTCATCAATAAGGTACGTGGATAACCGTCTTTTTCTTCATGCAGTAATGCGGCCGTTTGCGGATACATTTCATCAAACAGGCCATAGTGACACAACAGTTCGTGGGTGACGGCGGCATTACCGGTCAGGTACAGCTTGAGCGTCTCGTCAAATAAACGTGCAGGCGGAATATCCGCCAGCAGACTGGCCCATTTGAAAATGCCGGCTTCAGTGTCCTTATCCAGTTTCAGCCCCAACTTGCCGACAAAGCGGATGGCGCGCAGCATTCTGACCGGATCTTCACGATAACGGGTTTCAACATCGCCGATAAGCCGGATAAGGCCGGCATTGAGATCCGCGATACCACCGGTGTAGTCGACTATCGAGAAGTCGCGGATGTTGTAGTAAAGCGCATTGATAGTGAAGTCACGACGCCAGGCATCCTGCTCCAGACTACCGTAGACATTGTCCTGCATGATACGGCCCTGCTCATCAACATGGCTGCTGGCCTCGGGCGGTGCACGGAATGTCGCTACCTCAATCACATCACGGCCGAACCGGACATGGACCAGCTTGAAACGGCGACCTATCAGCCGACTGCGGCGAAACAGGCTATGAACCTGCTCCGGCAGCGCATTGGTGGCGACGTCAAAGTCCTTGGGTTCATGCCCGAGCAGCAAATCACGTACACAGCCGCCGACCAGATAGGCTTCAAAGCCGGCATCCTTGAGCGTATACAGCACATTCAGCGCATTTTGACTGATTTGTTTGCGCGAGATGCTGTGCTCGCTACGCGGCACAATCACAGGTTCACGAGGACCATGGCCAGTATCGCCGTTTTTGCCCTTGACCAGTTTGTTGATGAGTTTATTGAGAGACAACATAAGCCGAGAATAATACCACGGGAATTAACATCGCTTGTCTTTAATCCAGTTCAAAGCAGACACATCTGTACCGGGCTGAACGAGCGCCGATGAATCTCAGTCGCACCCAGCTCTATCAAGGCCTGCTGATGCTGTTTGGTGGGATAACCTTTGTGTTTGGCAAAGCCATAACCGGGATAAAGTGCTTCCAGCGCTACCATTTCCCTATCACGGGCAACTTTAGCGAGAATGGAGGCCGCGGCAATGGCCGGTTCCGACTGATCGCCTTTGATCACGGTGGTTACCGGGCAGCACAACTGGGGCGCATGAATGCCATCAACCAAGACATGTCCCGGAGCCATGATAAGACTCTCCACAGCTCGCTTCATAGCCAGTAATGAAGCCTGAAGAATATTAAGTTCATCGATTTCTGCTGGCTCAGCCCGACCGATTGCCCAGGCCAGCGCTTTTTCCTTTATCAATGGTTCAAGCCATTCACGGCGTTTTTCGCTGAGCTTTTTGGAGTCGGCGAGCCCATCAATCGGATTATCCGGATCCAGAATCACGGCCGCTGTCACCACGGGACCTGCCAGTGGCCCTCTGCCTACTTCATCAACCCCGGCAACCAGCACAATGTCAGTCATCCTGATATTCCAGTCTGTCCAGAACCACTTTTGCAGCATTATCGGCACCGCCTGCCGGGCCCAGCGCTGTCAGCACCTGCTGTCGAATGTATTCAGCGCGCGACTTGGCCTGTGGATCAGTGAGCAATGGCGTTAAATGCTGGTCCAGATTATCGACAGTCACTTCATCCTGCAGCAGTTCAGTAATGATGTTGTTATCAGTGACGATGTTGCAGAGACCGACATACGGAATTTTGACCAGACGCTTGAGAATCCGGTAGCTCATCGGGGCCACGCGGTAGACAATAAGATGTGGTACGCCCATCAAAGCAATTTCCAGCGTCACGGTGCCGGAGGCGGCGACTATTACATCGCAGCTTCGGATGACATCGTAAAAGTCACCGGACAGGACTTTGATATCAAGTCCGGACTGCTTCAGCATCGGCTGGAGAAAGTCCCTATCCAGTCCCGGAGCGAGGGGCAGTACCACTTCCAGATCAAAATGCCGTTGTTTAATTTTCTCGGCAGTCTGCAGCATAATCGGCAGCAGCGCCTCGACTTCACTGCGGCGGCTACCGGGGAAGAGACCCAATACCCGATGCGCCGGATTAATCTCAAAGTGCTGTTTTGCCTGTTGTATATCAAAATCTGAATGAACGGCATCAACCAGTGGATGCCCAACGCAGCTCACAGGCACTGCTGCATTCTGATACAGCGTTTGTTCGAACGGGAACAGCACCGCCATATGGTCGACATAACGACGAATGGTTTTCACCCTGCCCGGTCGCCATGCCCAGACTTTAGGACTGATGTAATACAGCACCGGTATGCCCAGTTTATGGGCCTGTTTAGCCAGTTTCAGATTAAAACCGGGATAGTCGACCAAGATCAGCAAATCCGGTTTTTCCCGGCGAAGACGCTCGACCAGCTGATTAAAAATGGCTTTAATCTCGCGGTAGCGCTTGAGCACTTCTACCAGCCCCATCACTGCCAGTTCTCTGAAATCAGTGAAAATCTCGGCGCCTGCCTGACGCAGGGCATCCCCGCCGATACCGGAGACCCTGATATCCGGACGCCGGGCTTTGAGCGCGGCAATCATCCGGCCGGCATGGGCATCGCCGGAGGCCTCACCGGCAACGATGACAATCCGCTTAGGGTCGCTCAAAACTCGTCAGCCTCAAGATAACCGGTCAGTTCCAGCCCGAAACCGGAGACCCCGGTCAGTTTGGTGGGGGTACCAATGACCCGCATCTTTCTGACGCCAAGATCAGCAAGAATCTGGGCACCCACGCCAAAGGTGCGTAAATCCCAGCCACCGGCTGCTGGCGGTGGAGTTTCTGCTTCATCTTCCTGCTGGTAGCGGGCAATTTTCGCGGCTAGCTGTTTATTCTGCTCGGGCTGACGCAATACCACCAACACCCCTTTGCCGGCCTGTTGAATCTTCTGCATGACTGCGGGAATCGGCCAGTGGCTCGGGTCCCGGACTGAGCCAAGTAAATCACCCAGTGGATCAGCCATATGCACCCTTACCAGGGTTTCCTGCTCAGCCTCGATATCGCCATAAACCAGTGCAAGGTGCACCTGGCCGTTGACCGAGTCCTGGTAGCTATGCAGTTTAAAATCACCGTAATCGGTCGGAAAATCACAGTGTGATAATTGCTTCACTGTCATTTCATTTTCCAGCCGGTAGCTGATGAGGTCCGCAATGGTGCCGATCTTTAGATTGTGGGTCTGGGCGAACTTTTCCAGATCCGGTCTGCGCGCCATGCTGCCGTCATCATTAAGAATCTCGACGATGACCGCTGCCGGTGAACAGCCTGCAAGCTGGGCCAGATCACAACCCGCCTCAGTATGACCGGCCCGGGTCAAGACACCGCCGGGCTGGGCTTTTAGCGGAAAGATATGCCCTGGCTGCACCAGGTCATCGGGCTTGGACCCCGGGTTGACCGCCACCTGCACGGTGAGGGCGCGATCGGCGGCAGAAATGCCTGTCGTGACGCCTTTGGCTGCCTCAATCGAAACAGTAAAATTGGTTGAGTACGGCGTCTGGTTATCAGACACCATCAATGGCAGACGCAGTTCACGACAGCGATCTTCAGTCAGGGTCAGGCAAATGAGGCCACGGCCGAAACGAGCCATAAAATTAATCGCTTCCGGCGTGACCTTTTCAGCGGCCATAATCAGATCGCCTTCATTCTCCCGATCTTCATCATCCATGATGATGACCATTTTGCCCTGTTTCAGATCATCGATAATGTCAGCAGTCGAGTTAAGCTCCATCAGATAAATCCGTGTTTTTGCAATGTGTCGCGGCTGATGCCTTCCTGTTTCTGTCCCGGCAACAGGCGTTCCAGATAACGGGCAATCAAATCCACTTCCAGATTGACTACCGTGCCGGTTTTGTAATCACTGATAATGGTTTCCTGCATCGTGTGCGGAATGATATTGACTTCAAACCAGCCAGGGCCGACCTGATTCACTGTGAGGCTGGTGCCATCGATGCAGATGGAGCCTTTTTCGGCAATATAACGCTCCAGGGTGGCTGGCACCTCAAAGCGGAATTTAACTGATCGTGCTGAGGGTTCCATCACGGCCACTTTGCCGAGGCCGTCTACATGGCCGCTGACGATATGACCGCCAAGCCGGTCACCGACTGCCATCGCTTTTTCCAGATTGACGCTGGCGCCCGGCGTTGCCTTGCCGAGGCTGGTGCGATCCAGACTCTCACGCGACACATCAAAGCTGAGTTGTTTGCCGTTGATGTCTACCACGGTGAGACAGACCCCGTTGATGGCGATACTGTCGCCCAGTTTGACGTCTTCAAGATCCAGCTTGTCCGAGTCGATTTTCAGGCTGAGATCCCCGCCGCTGGGCTGGACTGACACCACTTTTCCCACGGCTGCGATAATTCCGGTAAACATGCTTATGATTCCTTAAACTAAAAGGCTTCGTTGTATTCGGGGATGGCGGTAATGCGCCAGTCCTTTCCAATGGCCCGCATATCGGTAATGTGCAGGGAGATATTCTGTGCCATTGTCTCCATGCCGGGCAGATGAAATATGCCCCGTGCCATATCACCCATGATTTTGGGCGCCATAAAAATCACCAGTTCGTCGATAAGCCGGGCTTTAAGTAAAGCACCGTTGAGCACACCGCCGGCTTCCACCATCAATTCATTAATTTCACGCTGGGCCAGCACCGCCATCAGGGCATTGAGGTCGATAATATCGCCATCGCCCGGTAACAGTACGGTATCTGTATTGTGCGGTGAAGGTTTATCAACCGCGGTGGCCAGTAGCACTCTGTCTTGACTCAGCAGGCGTGCATCAGCGGGCATACGCATCTGACCATCCACCACAATGCGTAGCGGCTGTCTGATTTTCTGGCCTTGCGGATACCAGTCACTGTCACCCTGATGTGGCCTGACATTCAGCAGCGGATCATCGGCCAGAATCGTGCCGATGCCAGTCAGAATGCCACTACTGCGGGCACGCAGTTTCTGAACATCATTTCTGGCCTCGGGACCGGTAATCCATTTACTTTCACCGGACGCCATCGCGGTGCGTCCATCAAGACTCATCGCGAGTTTACTGCGAATAAAAGGCCGCCCGATACGCATGCGCTGACAGAAGCCCGGATTCAGTTTTTCGGATTGGGCACTGAGAATATCGGTATGCACTTCGATACCGGCTTCGCGCAACCTTTCAATACCGGTACCCGACACCACCGGGTTGGGATCGGTCATGGCCACAAATACCCGTTTGACACCGGCATTGATTAAGGCTTCGACGCAAGGTGGCGTGCGACCAAAATGACTGCAGGGTTCCAGCGTCACATAACAATCTGCGCCCGCAGCTTCGCTGCCTGCCTGATACAGGGCATTCACTTCGGCATGACCTTCACCGGCACGCATATGCCAGCCTTCGGCGATAACCCGATCATTTTTGACCAGCACACAACCCACCCGGGGATTAGGGTCTGTTGTGTACAGGCCACGTTCGGCCAGTTGAATGGCTCTCGCCATGTAGTGTTCAGGTGTCGACATGACAATCTCTTGCTGAACCGGTTGCCTCGGCGAATTTTTATTATGCCTGATAACGAAGCCAGTATCGCTATCAGAAAAAGCGTTTATTTCTTATTAGTGTCAGGCTCGGTCTGGCTTTCCATTCGTTCGATTTCCTCACGGAAAGCATTGACGTCCTGGAAGCTGCGATAGACTGATGCGAAGCGCACATAGGCGACTTCATCCAGTTCACGCAGGGCATCCATGACCCAGTCGCCGACCAGTCGGCTGTCGACCTCACGTTCACCGGTCGCCCACAGGCGGCGGGTGATGCCTTTCACGGCGGTATCCACATCATCAATACTGACCGGGCGTTTTTCCAGCGCCCGCATAATGCCTGCCCGCAGCTTGTTTTCATCAAACAACTCTCGGGAACGATCGCGTTTAATCAATCTTGGCAGACTGAGTTCAGCAGTTTCATAGGTGGTGAAGCGTTCATTGCACTCGACGCACATACGGCGCCGGCGGATGGCATCACCCTCCGCCGACAGCCGTGAGTCGACGACCTTGGAATCATCAGCACCACAAAAAGGACAACGCATCAGAATCCCGTCTTATGCGTAAACCGGCAGACGTTCACAAACCGCAACGACCTTGGCTTTCACTTCGTTGATGACGTCGTCGCTGCCTTTAGCATCAATAACATCACACATCCAGTTCGCCAGATCGCGACATTCTGCTTCCTTGAAGCCACGTGTCGTCACAGCCGGGGTACCGACACGGATACCGGAAGTCACAAACGGTGACTGAGGATCATTCGGGACCGCATTTTTATTAACGGTGATATGGGCGTTACCCAGCCAGGCATCGACTTCCTTACCGGTCAGGCCGGCTTCAATAAAGCTGACCAGGAACAGGTGGTCATCGGTGCCATCAGAGACGACATCATAACCGCGGCTCATGAATACATCCGCCATAACACGGGCATTCTTGAGGACCTGTTCCTGATAGGTTTTGAATTCAGGCAGCATGGCTTCTTTGAAAGCGACGGCTTTGGCCGCAATCACGTGCATCAATGGACCACCCTGGAACCCCGGGAATACGGCTGAGTTCAGTTTTTTCTCGATCTCAGGATTGGCTTTAGCCAGGATCAGACCACCCCGAGGACCACGCAGAGTTTTATGGGTGGTTGTAGTAGTGACGTCAGCAATCTGTACCGGATTCGGATACAGACCCGCCGCAACCAGACCGGCGATGTGGGCCATATCAACCAGCAGGTAGGCACCCACTGAATCAGCGATGTCACGGAATTTCTGCCAGTCGATGACGCGGGAATAGGCTGAGAAGCCGGCGACGATCAGCTTGGGCTGGTGTTCTTTGGCAAGCCCAGCGACTTCGTCGTAATCGATTTCACCGGTTTCGGTGTTAATGCCGTAGGACACGGAGTTATAGATTTTACCGGAAGCGCTGACCTTGGCACCGTGAGTGAGGTGACCGCCGTGGGCCAGACTCATGCCCAGGATTGTGTCGCCCGGCTGCAGCAGCGCAAGATAAACCGCGGCGTTAGCCTGTGAACCTGAATGCGGCTGCACATTGGCATAATCAGCGCCGAACAGTTCTTTGGCACGGGCAATGGCGATATCTTCCACGGTATCAACATGCTCACAGCCGCCGTAATAACGCTTGCCGGGATAGCCTTCTGCGTACTTATTAGTCAAAGACGAGCCCTGCGCTTCCATTACACGCGGGCTGGTGTAGTTTTCAGAAGCAATCAGTTCAATGTGATCTTCCTGGCGCTTGTCTTCGGCTGCAATCGCGTTGAACACTTCATCGTCAAAACCAGCGATGCTCATGTTTTTCTTGTACACCGTAATCCCCTGTGTCTGATATAAAATGGGACCTTATTCTATCTCACAAAGCAGCCGTCATCTATGGCATAGTGACAGTTTTATTCGAACGAGGATTTGCTTGCAGATTATGAAAATCGGATTAATCGGTACAGGCCTGATGGGACAAGCGCTGGCAACGCATTTGCTGGCCGAGAACCAACCTTTAATGGTGTATAACCGCAGCCTGGAAAAGAGCGAAGAACTTCAGCAACGCGGCGCGGAAGTCGCAGCCAGCGCACAACAGGTGGTTGAAGAGTCTGATATTTGCCTGTTATTTCTGAGCGATGCGGAAGCAATTCAGATGGTACTGGACTCGGTCGATATTGCCGCATTCAAAGATACGCTGATCATTCAGATGGGTACGATCGCACCTGAAGAGTCACGACACTTTGCTGAACTCGTCCGGACTCAGAAAGGCCGGTACCTCGAATGTCCTGTTCTGGGCAGCCTGCCCGAAGCCCGTAGTGGCAAACTGATCCTGATGGCCGGTGGTAGCGAGCAGGACTTTAAAACCGCCCTGCCCATACTGGAACTCATTGGTAAAGAACCGCAACATATCGGCAGTGTGGGCCAGGGCGCGACAGTAAAACTGGCGATGAACCAGTTGATCGCGGGCCTCACTGCAAGCTTTGCCCTAAGTCTGGCACTGGTCGAGAAGGAAAACATTGAAACCGAACAGTTTATGAAGATTGTCCGTGACAGCGCGCTGTATGCCCCGACTTTCGATAAGAAACTGAGCCGCATGCTGGAACGTGACTTTGATAATCCCAACTTCCCTACCAAACACCTGGCCAAAGACACCCGTTTGTTCCTGTCTGTGGCTGATGAGCTGGGTCTCGATACCAGCGCACTGCAGGGGATTGAATCTCTGTTACAGAAAACCCTGGAAATGGGACTTGATAACACTGACTACTCAGCCCTGATGGCTGCTGTATCACCTAAACAGCGATAATTAACTCCCAGCTCTTACACTCAGCTGGATATAAAAAAGCCCTCTTACGAGGGCTTTTTTTAAACCTGAAACAGGTCGCGGCGAATAATCGTCTCGCAGCGATCCGGGCCGGTTGAAATAATATCAATCGGCACGCCAGCCAGACTTTCCACTTTTTCAATGTAAGCGCGGGCGTTGGCCGGCAGTTGATCGTATTCAGTCACACCCAGCGTTGACTCCTGCCAGCCCGGCATATCAATATAAACCGGCTTGCAGCCTTCAAACTCATCGGCGCTTAGCGGCAGAATATCGACAGGTTGGCCGTCTTTCTCATAAGCCACACAGAGACGGATTGTTTCCACACCATCCAGCACATCCAGCTTAGTGAGGCAAAGACCGGTAATACTATTGATCCAGCTGGCACGGTTCAGAGCCACCATATCGAGCCAGCCGCAACGGCGGTCACGACCGGTAGTAGAACCTTTCTCCATGCCTTTTTCAGCCAGATGTTTGCCGACCTCATCGAACAGTTCTGACGGGAAAGGACCGCCACCTACCCGAGTGGCATAAGCCTTGGTAATGCCCAGCACATAATCAATATGGCAAGGCCCAACACCGGCACCGGTGGCACTGCCGCCTGCGGTGGTGTTGGATGAAGTCACATAAGGATAGGTACCGTGGTCAATGTCCAGCAGCGCACCCTGCGCGCCTTCGAACATGACATTTTCACCGGCTTCATAATAAGCCTGCAACATCGCCGGAATATCGGCAATCAGCGGCAGAATGACTTCACGCATGGCCAAGGTTTCTTCCAGCACTTTGTCATAACTGACCGGGTCAACCTCGTAGTAGTTAACTAAAGAGAAGTTATGAAACTCGATGACTTCTTTAAGCTTCTCGGCAAAGTTTTTTTCATCCAGCAGATCGCCGACGCGCAGGCCTCGACGGCCCACTTTATCTTCGTATGCCGGTCCAATACCACGGCCGGTAGTGCCAATTGCGGCTTTACCACGGCGTAACTCGCGGGCCTGATCCAGTGCAACATGATATGGCAGGATCAGGGGGCAGGCAGCGCTGATTTTCAGTCGTTCGCGCACAGGCACGCCATTAGCTTCCAGCTCTGTCATTTCTTTCAGCAGTGCTTCCGGAGACAAAACCACGCCATTACCAATCAGGCACTGAACATTTTCACGCAAAATGCCTGACGGAATCAGATGAAGAATGGTTTTCTTGCCATCAATCACCAGCGTGTGACCAGCATTATGCCCGCCCTGGAAACGAACCACAGCGGAGACGTTATCGGTCAGCAGGTCAACCAGCTTACCCTTACCTTCATCCCCCCACTGGGAGCCAATTACTACTATATTTCTAGCCACGAGTTTGTGTTCCTGTTTCGGTCACTTGCCAGTGACCCGCTTGTTTAACCAATGTATGAGTAGTTGTAATCTCAGTGCCCGGCATCTGATAAATAACAATCTTGCCGTCATTGCGCAGTGACGCGACCATCTCTTCCAGGGCCGGATCGTCCTGCCATGCCACACTGATAGATTCTGCCCGGCAGGCATTATCCGCTGTTGGCAGCAACGTAGCGATTTTTTTCAGATCCATACTGAAACCAGTGGCAGGCTGAGCATGACCAAAATGTTCACCGATGTCGTCATAGCGGCCGCCCGCAGCGATCGCCTGGGCAGACCCCGGTTTGTAGGCGGCGAAGACCACACCTGTGTGATAGTGATAACCGCGCAATTCTGCGAGATCAAAATTAATCGCAATGTTCGGAATGCGTTGCGTCAGCATGTCATTGATTCGAATCAATGTATCAAGCGCCTGTTGCACAGATGCAGGCGCCTTCACGAGTTGTTGCTGAGCCGTTGCCAATACCCTGGCGTCGCCATTAAGTTCAGCCAGTGCCTGCAACATTTGCCGCGCATCATCAGCCAATCGATACTGCGTCAGCAGACTGTCAATATCCGCCGCTGCTTTACGTTGCAGCGCAGAGAACAGTTCCTGCTCCTGATGTGTATCAAGTCCGGCATAGCTGGCGAGCCCACGGAAAATACCGACATGACCGATATCCAGCGCCACTGTGCTGACTGCCCCGGATACCGCCAGTAAATCAACCATCAACTGAATGCTTTCAACATCACTTTCCGGCCCGGCATGACCGTAGATTTCAGCACCCAGCTGAATCGGATTTCGGGAACTGGCCTGTCCCTCCGGTAGCGTGTGCAAAACACTGCCGATATAGCAGAGACGCAATACATCAGACTGGCCCCGCATTTTGTGGGCAGCAATTCTGGCCACTTGGGGTGTCATGTCAGCACGGATACCCAGCATGCGTCCAGACATCTGATCTGTGAGCTTGAAAGTCTGAATGTCGAGTGTTTTAGCAGTGCCGGTCAGTAAGGAATCCAGATACTCAACCAGTGGCGGTACAACCAGTTGATAACCCCAGCTGCGCATCCGGTCAACCAGTGAGCGATGCAGGCATTCCAGCTGTGAGGCTTCTTCGGGCAGCAGTTCGTCGATGCCTTCGGGCAACAGCCAACTCTCTTTGATAGTCATGTCGAGTTAATTAATCCAGTACAAAAAAATCAGGCCGGCGAGCATGCTGAAAAAGCCAATCAGGCGAACCTGCCTGTCTGGCATCGCGGCCATTTGCAGTAAAGCCCGCTTGAAACTGTGCGGACTGAGAAATGGCATGATGCCCTCAATGATGAGCATCAATGCCATTGCCACCCAGAGGCTATGCAGCAGTTCCGGGTTCACTGTGGTGATTGAGTGGCGTCGTTAAAACGCTTGAAAAAATCCCCTTTAGGCTCGATGACCAGCATATCGTCGCCCTGGAAAATATTCTGATAGGCGTTTAAGCGACGGTATAACGAATAGAAATCTTCGTCAGCACTATAGGCGTCGGCGTAGATTTCAGTGGCAAGGGCATCGCCCTGACCACGAATCTGCTCGGCTTCGCTTCTGGCCTCAGCCAGAATCACAGCACGTTCACGATCAGCAGCAGAACGAATTTCTTCTGATCTTTCCGCACCTTGTGAACGCAGTTCTTTGGCTACCCGTTCACGCTCTGCCTCCATACGCGTGTAGACAGAAGAGCTGACTTCTGATGGTAGATCAATGCGTTTGATACGCACGTTAGAAATCGCGATACCGTAACCTTCAGCGATTCGATTGGCTTCTTTCAGAATATCCTGAACCATGCTCACACGATCGCCTGATACCACTTCCTGAATGGTACGGCGCCCAAACTCACCGCGCAGACCATCCTTGATGATCTGAGACAGGCGCAGTTCCGCCCGCTCCTGGTCACCGCCCATTGAGGTTAAATAGGTACCGACATCTTCGATGCGCCACAGGATGAAAGAATCCACGATTACGTTTTTCTTTTCACCGGTCAGGTAACGGGCCGGTTGTGCGTCCAGTGCCATTTCACGGGCTTCGAATTTACGGACGTTGGTCACAAACGGCATTTTGAAATGCAGACCGGGCTCGAAATCGGTTTTTTCAATCTGACCCAGTCTCAGTAAAACGGCTTTTTCACGCTCACCGACAACGAACAGTGATGAACTCAGGGTGATCAGGGCCAGAACAACCAGCACCAGGATCAGCGTCATACGTGAACTCATTTAGCGACCTCCTCTGCTACGTACGTCATCACGTGACGCGCTGCTGCTTGATGTGGAATTGTTATTACCAGATGTTGAAGTCGGATAATTGAATTCATCCAGATTGAGACGAGCAGGGTTGCCGCTCGAACCACGCATGCGATCCAGCGGCAGATAGAGCACATTGCTGCCGCCATCCTCAATATCCACCATCACTTTCTGGCTGCGTGAGTAAACCGATTCCATCGCATCCAGATACAGGCGCTCAGTGGTAATAGCCGGAGCTTTGTTGTATTCCTCCACCACCTGAGTAAAGCGGCTGGCATCACCCTCAGCTTTGGCGACCACCTTGCTCTTGTAGGCTTCTGCCTCCTGCAGAATACGGAAAGCCTGACCACGTGCCTTAGGCAGAATGTCATTGGCATAGGCTTCGGCCTGGTTGATTTGCCGCACTTCATCCTCACGGGCTTTAACCACATCAGCAAAAGCCGACTGCACCTGTTCCGGTGGCTGCACATCCTGCATGTTGACACTGGTCACCAATAGGCCGGTGTCGTGTGCATCAAGCATCGATTGCAATAACTGCTCAGTGCTGTTGGCAATGGCGCTACGGCCTTCAGTCAGTACAAAGTCCATTTTTGAACGACCGACGATTTCACGCACGGCACTTTCCATCATCTGGCGCAGAATAATGTCAGGATTACGGACGTTGAATAGATATTTCGCTGCATCCTGCACACGATACTGAACAGCAATTTTCAGATCGATAATGTTTTCATCCTGAGTCAGCATCAGTGATTCAGACGGAATGGCATTCGTGCTGGCGACACCGGTAGAACGGTAACCAATCTCAGCTGTGCGGATTTCTTCAACGTTGACGATTTCCACCTTGTCGATAGGGTAAGGCAGATGCCAGTGCGGACCGGGCATTGTGGTGGTGACATACTGACCAAAACGCAGTACCACGCCGCGTTCAGGTGCTTCGACGATATAGATACCAGACAGTAGCCAGACAATGACTGCGATAACCGCAATCAGACCAAAGCCGAATGAACCCTGTGCAGGGCGATTACTGCCACCTGAGCCCCCTTTACCACCAAACAGGCCGCCCAGTTTTTGCTGCATTTTACGGACGACTTCGTCCAGATCCGGTGGCCCATCTTTACCACGATTACCCCACGGGTCTTTACCACCGTTGCCGGGTTCATTCCAAGCCATGTAGCTCTCCAAAATGAGAAAAGAGATTTACTTTCAAAGCGACTATTTTACGGAGATGGGCGGTATTCGCAACCTAAACCCATTCCTAAGACAGATACTCAGACTCTTCCAGCTGTGGAAAATATTCCTGCAGCGCCTGTCTCAGTAATTCTAGGCCCTCTCCGGTTCTGGCAGAGAGCCATATTCGCTCAATATCACCGTCGGCATTGCGCTCAATACGCGGCTTCATACCATCAAGCTTGTCGATTTTGTTATAGACAATCAGTTGCGGGACTTCATCAGCTTCGATCTGTTGCAGCACGTCATTCACATGATGCATCAGATCATCACGATCGCTGGCGGCACAATCAACCACATGCAGCAATAAGGCCGCATCGCGTGTTTCTTCCAGTGTTGAACTGAACGACTCGACCAGATCATGCGGTAGCTCTCGAATAAAGCCTACGGTATCAGCGAGGATCAGCATTTCAGTCTCGTGCAATTTCACACGGCGCAAAGTAGGATCCAACGTCGCGAACAAACGGTCATCAGCATAGACCTTGGCTGAAGTCACTTTGTTGAACAATGTAGACTTGCCGACGTTGGTATAGCCCACCAGTGACACGACTGGTACGCCACCTCGCTGGCGGGAACGGCGACCCTGTTCGCGCTGCGAACGGACTTTATCCAGTCGTTTTTTCAAGGATTTGATGCGCTGTGCGAGCAAGCGACGGTCTGTTTCCAACTGGGTTTCACCGGGACCTCGCAGGCCAATCCCCCCTTTTTGCCGTTCAAGATGAGTCCAGCCACGGACCAGTCGGGTTGAAAGATGCTGGAGCTGTGCTAGCTCTACCTGCAACTTACCCTCATGGGACCGTGCGCGACGGGCGAAAATATCCAGGATCAGACCAGTACGGCCCAGAACACGACATTTAAGTCGCTGTTCCAGGTTGCGTTCCTGACTGGGAGATAACTCATGATTAAAAATCACCAGCGCCGCATGGGAAGCGGCCACGTATTCAGCAATTTCATCAACTTTGCCACTACCGGCAAAATACTTGGGATCGGGGCGATGTCTCTTTCCCTGAACGATGGCGGCTATATTGGCGCCAGTGCCGCCAACCAGTTCCTGGAATTCTTCAAGAGATTCGTCGTAGTTGGGGTCATTGAAGTTGAGATAAACAAGAACAACTGCTTCCTGGTCCGATGAATCGTCAAAAGCGGCTTTACTATCAGGACGATCAAACAATCAATGTGCTCCTATTCTTCCTGGCTATAGTTAACATTACGTGCGGGAACGATCGTTGAAATAGCATGTTTGTATACCATTTGATTCACCGAGTTTTTCAGCAGAATCACAAACTGGTCAAAGGAGTCAATCTGACCTTGCAGTTTGATACCGTTTACCAGATAAATGGAAACGGGGATGTTCTCACGACGTAATGCATTTAAAAAAGGATCTTGAAGAGTCTGCGCTTTGGCCATTATCTGCTCCAAATATTGTTATTATTGTTGAAAAACACCTGCCAATAACTCATTCTAAAAGCCCCAGCGGAATCGTCAAGCATTATTCTGCAATAGTGTGACCCGCCCCGTCAGATATTGGTTCACTTCCTCTACTGGCAGGTTCTGACCACTGTCGAACCAGACACCATCGTCCTGAGATCGTAACCAGGTAATTTGTCTTTTCGCCATCTGTCGGGTCGCCACTATCGCTTTGTAAATGAATGTCTCCATATCGAGTTCACCACTAAGATAGGCCCAGGCCTGTCTGTAACCGACAGCACGAATGGATGGCAGTCCCGGATGACAGTCGCCACGCTCATAGAGCTTTCGCACTTCTGTCAGAAACCCATTATCGATCATGGCTCTGTATCGTCTCGCAATACGCTCGTGAAGTACTGAGCGATCAAATGGAGCAACAATAATTTTGCTGACACTGTAAGGCAGTGCTTCACCCTGCTCTGCTGTCAGTTCTGTCAGGCTTTTACCGGTAAGTTCATAGACTTCCAGCGCACGCTGCAATCGTTGTGGGTCATTGACATGGATACGCGCGGCTGCCACCGGGTCTACCTTTGCCAGGCGCTGATGCAAATAGCTCAATCCGAACTCAGCTGCCTCGGCATCGAGCTTCGCTCTGGTTGTGGGATTAGCTGAAGGCAGTACCGACATGCCTTTTTGCAGGGCATTGAAATAAAGCATGGTGCCACCGACCAGTAATGGCACCCTTCCCCGGGCAGTAATAGCAGTCATCAAGGCCAGGGCATCATCACGGAAACGACCGGCCGAATAAGTCTCAGTCGGATCCAGAATATCAACCAGATGATGGGGATAGGCAGCAAGTACATCGGGCGAGGGTTTGGCAGTGCCAATATCCATGCCCTTGTAGACCAGTGCCGAGTCGACACTGATGATCTCAACCGGATGTCGCTTGGCGATTTCCAGTGCCAGATCGGTCTTGCCCGCTGCCGTCGGCCCCATAATGAAGATGGCCGGCGGCAATGTTTCATTTGTAGTCAGTGCTATCTTAGCCTTGTTTCATAGTGTCAAAGAATTCGGCATTAGTCTTGGTGGATTTGAGGCGATCCATCAGGAATTCCATCGACTCCACAGGTTCCATGGGACCCAGAATCTTGCGCAGAATCCACAACTTCTGCAGGTCTTCTTCATTAGTCAGTAATTCTTCACGACGGGTACCTGAACGGGTCACATTAATAGCTGGATACATACGGCGGTCAGCCAGTTTACGTTCCAACAATGCCTCCATATTACCGGTACCTTTGAATTCCTCGAAGATAACCTCATCCATACGTGAGCCGGTTTCGATCAATGCAGTGGCGATAATGGTCAGGCTGCCACCTTCTTCGATATTACGTGCAGCACCAAAGAAACGCTTAGGACGTTGCAGCGCGTTGGCATCCACACCACCAGTCAACACTTTGCCGGACGATGGCGCAACCGTATTGTATGCACGGGCCAGACGTGTAATTGAATCGAGCAGAATCACTACATCGTGCTTATGTTCAACCAGACGTTTGGCTTTTTCGATAACCATTTCAGCGACTTGTACATGACGAGACGCTGGTTCATCGAAAGTACTTGAAACCACCTCACCGATAACTGAGCGTTGCATCTCAGTCACCTCTTCCGGACGCTCGTCGATCAGCAGCACAATCAAATCACTTTCCGGATAATTAGAAGCGATGGACTGTGCGATCGATTGCAAAATCATCGTTTTACCGGATTTTGGCGGTGCAACTATCAAGCCGCGCTGTCCCTTACCGATCGGGGCCGCCAAATCAATAATTCTGGCAGTCAAATCCTCAGTACTACCGTTTCCACGCTCCAGGTTGAAGCGCTCGTTAGGAAATAACGGCGTGAGATTTTCAAACGGGACTTTGTTTCTGGATTTGTCTGGTTTCTCGTAGTTGATTTCTTCAACTTTAACCAGAGCAAAATAGCGTTCGCTATCTTTAGGCGGTCTGATTTTACCTTTAATGGTATCGCCTGTTCTCAGGTGGAAACGTCGAATCTGACTGGGAGAAACATAAACATCATCAGGACCTGCAACATAGGAATCTTCCGGTGAACGAAGGAAACCGAAACCATCAGGTAATAACTCCAATACCCCGGTGGTGACCACATCTTCTCCCTGTTTGGAGTGGGCTTTGACAATTGCGAAGATGAGTTCTTGTTTTCTGTTTCTGGCAAGGCCCTCAAGGTTCATGGAAAGGGCGAGATCCATCAATTCAGCAGCGGACTGCTTTTTTAGTTCTGTCAGATTCATGTATTACCTGGATTGGGATTTTTGATATAGAACAACCTTGAAAACGCCACAGTGTAGGCGCTGATATGTACTAACGGGGAGGAGTTTTCGAAAAAACTGTCGGCAAGCATAACAGCTCGGGATCGGGGCGTCTAGTGTTTTTGGGAAAATATTGCAACTTTGAGGTCTTAAATAGCAACTAAATAAGCAAAAACTACCTGAAAGCGATATGCACAGGCAATTAACTTATGTCCATCTCTATTCCCAGTCACTATTTCAAGACGACATTTAGCAGTCAAAACAACATCACACATTGGCCGATACACTTTGCAATTCTTGGCATACCGGATGCTTCAGATGCTTTCAGCAATAGAAAGAATGAAGCTGCTGAGTCACTTTCTGACTACCTCAGCAAGCATTATTGCTGGGTCAGAAAACTGACTGGAGACAACAGCACGCGGAGCCAAGGCCTTGATCACTACTTCGCCGTTAATATGAGTTGGAATGAAGCCTGTGATCTTGGCCAAGATCTGAGCATGGAAGCCATCTTTTATGTTGCTGATAATACACTATCGGTCACTTACACTGATGTGAGAAGGAAGCCTGTTGTAATTGATAGTTTTCTGAAACGTTTCAACGTACAAAGCAATTAGAAGAAATCAGATCAAGTGACATATGACCGATACTTTAGAGCATAATCACTAACTTGATATTTGAGTGCTGTGTAGTGTGTTGATACGCGGTCATGATACACGCCATGGCAGTCTAGTCTGTTTGCCCATCTCTATAGCAAGTGGTTCGTGACCTAATTCTTCGGGTTCGCTGTGCCCCTACAAAAACATTCCAGACGAAGCTGTTAAGTCCAATTATGAACTTTGCGCTATTGCAATATGCTAGCGCGACATTGAACATTCCTGTCAGCCCAGGCCGCCAATGCAGAAGCAATTGGTGGTCACATGGGTTGTTGCCAAGCTCAGGTAAGGTCAATGCAAAACTATCAGACAATAAAAACCTGACAGTGACCTACATTGACTGAGCCCATCCGGGGCTCAGCCCTTCGGGCGCCTCCGGCGTCCAAAAACGTTCCTGACGTTTTTGTCACATGGGGTGTTCCCATGCTCATGTGAGGTCGCTGCAAAACTATCAGA
>CAJXKF010000010.1 GCA_913055695.1 uncultured Methylophaga sp. | reverse complement strand
AACTTTATAAGACAAAGTTACCAAATCTTGATTGACGTTAGCATGTAAATGCTAGCCGTCAGGTTTTCTAGCAACCTAACGTAAGCACCCACACAAATTACTTGATACTGTTTTGTTAAAGAGCGTTTGCTGCAAACTCGTGCAGCAAAGAAGCGAGAATTATACAGCTCCCGACCCGGCTGTCAACCGAAAAATTTGAGTCATTTTGAATCAGTTATTTCGGTCTGGAATTCAGCTCTGATTTGCTTTGCAAACAAAGCTCATCAACTGAGGCTGCGCATCTTACGTCAGTGCCGTAGGCATTGCAACAGCTAATTTTCGCCACTGTCATCATTCTGTCATTTTGTTCGTGATAAAAGACAATATCAAGAGTCACTTAGCACTTTTTTATCTGTTCAAAATAAAATGCCTGATCACCGGAATTGGTGCACAGATGTGAGGCTGGTCACGGAAGATGAATCGGCTTTGTTAAATGATGGGATTGCTTCTGCATCAGCTTATGACCGGGAACATCTGTCCGGGGTCGAATTTTCGTGGTGACAGAAATGAAAAAGGGCTATGCTTGAAACAAGCATAACCCTTTTGAATTCTTGGTGGGCCGTCTGCGACTCGAACGCAGGACCAACGGATTAAAAGTCCGGTGCTCTACCAACTGAGCTAACGGCCCCGAAGAAGCGCAAAATGATACCTTATTTGAGATAAATGACAACCCCTAATTACAGATTTTTTTATATTTATTGAGGTGGCACAGATGGCCGTCATTCCCAAACCCGATCAACCCACTTTTTCGACTGCGTTGAATAACGCCGAATTGCTGCGAGAAACCGGTAATGATCATCATCATATCGGTCATGCCCTGCTATATCTGGAAGAACGCTGCCGGTTGCTGGAGGCTATCGCATATGCCGCTGAAGAATATCTCCGCTTCGGTGAAGATGCGCAATTACATACCAGACTGGTGAAAGCGCTCGAGGCTTTTGAAACTTATGAGTTGGAAGCAGAGACCGAGGAACCGCCGAGTTTCGGTCTTGATCAAGGCTGATAACGTGTCGGATCTTTAATACCAGCCTGTTCAAAACCCTGCCTGCGAAAACGGCAGGAGTCGCATTCCCCACATGCACGACCAGTCTCATCGGCTTGATAACAGGAAACTGTCAGGCTGTAGTCAACGCCAAGTTCAATGCCCCGCTTGATGATGTCCTGTTTGCTCAAATCAATCAGCGGTGTCGCGATGTTCAGTGGATGACCTTCCACCCCGGATCTGGTCGCCAGATTGGCCATCTTCTCAAAGGCAGCGATATATTCAGGCCGACAGTCCGGGTAGCCGGAATAATCCACCGCATTGACGCCGACAAAAATCGCCTCCGCTTCCAGTACCTCTGCCCAGCCCAGGGCTATCGACATAAAAACGGTATTTCTTGCCGGTACATAGGTGACCGGGATACCTTCCTGATGTTCATGGGGCACTGCAATGCTGCTATCAGTCAATGCTGAGCCACCAATTGCGGTAAGGTCAATGTTGATGACCTTGTGGGACACAGCACCGAGTTGCTCAGATAACAGAGACGAAGCAAACAACTCAGCACGATGACGCTGGCCATAATCAAAACTGATGGTGTAGCAGTCGTAGCCTTCTGATTTGGCAATCGCAAGCACGGTTGCCGAATCAAGACCACCCGATAAAAGTACGACAGCACGCTTCATCGGCCCTTCTCATCTCCCCATAGGTATTTGTGAAGCTGCAATTGCATCCTGACTGGCAGATTATCTTCTACGATCCAGTCGGCAAGATCAGCGGGCTTGAGTTCACCATGGATCGGCGAGAAAAGGACCTCACAGCGTTCAGAGAGCTGATACTCATCCAGCTTCGCGCGGGCCCAGTCATAATCCTCACGATTGCAGATAACGAATTTCAACTGATCCTGCTGACGCAGCAGTTCGATATTGCTGTAGCGGTTTTTACTTTCTTCGCCGGAACCGGGCGTTTTCAGGTCCATGACTTTCACGACACGCGGATCGACTTTACTGACATCCATTGCACCGCTGGTTTCCAGCGAGACTTCCACGCCCAGATCACAAATCGCAGAGAGCAATTGAATGCAGTTAGGCTGGGCCAAAGGCTCACCGCCTGTGACGCACACATAGCGCGGTTTATAACTGGCAACCTGCTTGACGATATCGGCGATCGCCATTTTCTCGCCACCGTAAAAAGCATACTCGGTATCACAGTAACTGCAGCGCAGGGGACAACCGGTCAGTCTGACAAAAACAGTGGGCAAGCCAACGGTTCTGGACTCGCCCTGTAAAGAATAAAAGATTTCGGTAATGCGGCACTGGGCCATAACAAATTCCGGCTCAGTGATTATTGTGATTGATTGATGCGATCCAGTCTGACCTGTGCCAGCTTGGCAGCTGAGCTGTCAGGATATTGTTGGATAACCTGGTTGAGGGTGGCCACAGCACGCTGGGTATCCCCCATTTCATGTTCACTGAAACCTCGCTTGAGCAACGCATCAGGTACTTTGGTACTGGATGGATACTGATCAATCACGATCTGGAACAGGGCAGCGGCATCCGCAAATTCACGCAACACGTATTTGGCTTCACCCTGCCAGTAATAGGCATTAGGCAAATAAATGCTGCCCGGATACTGTTCGGGGAAAGTTTGAAGTGCGGTAATCGCTTCTTGATACTCACCACTTCGAAGTGACTGAAGTGCTGCCTGATAGGCAGCCTCACCGTTTTCCACGGAAGCGGGCGCAGAGTCTGTTGCAGCTGTATCAGCGGGCTCATTGACCACTGTCATGCCTGTTTCATCTGCTGGCGTCATTTCCGGATTCTGATTAGCGGACAGTTCCGTTTGCGCCGGCGGTGTGGCCTGTGCCTGCTGGGTTAATCTCTCATCAAGGTCGATATACATCTCACGCTGACGTTCACGCATCTGTTCCAGTTCATGGCGCAGCGTTTCGTTTTCGCCGTTGAGACGTTTAACTTCATTTTGTAATTGATCAACACGCGTGATGAGGTTCATCAATCCCTGACCCTGGATGATGCGCTCCAGGCGCTCAACACGCTGCTGTAGCGGTTCCGCCTCCTCTGCCCAGCTGATGCCGGGCAGAGTGGCAGCCAGAATCACGGCACTGAGAATGGTTTTCTTGCCGTTAAACTGCATTTTTTATCGACCTATGTATTTAAGTTCAACACGACGGTTTTGTGACCAGGCATATTCGCTGCTGCCTTCTTCGGCAGGACGTTCTTCACCGAAGCTGGTGACTTGGAACTGATCAATACTGGCACCCTGCAGCATCAGGATTTGACGTACTGACAGCGCACGACGTTCACCCAGAGCCAGGTTATACTCACGAGAACCGCGTTCGTCAGTGTGTCCTTCCAGACGTACAGTCAGGTTCGGATTTTTAGCCAGATAAGCACCGTGAGCGCGTAGGGTTTCCTGGTCTTCACTACGAACCACGTCACTGTCGTAATCAAAGTATACAACACGGTTAGACAGCGGGCTGGATGGGTCATTCAGTTCATTACCGGCATAACCATCTTCACCGACGACAACTTTAGCTTCAGCACCCATATCTTCGCCATCGGCACCCTGACCGTTAACACCAGCGGTATCAGCACCACGCTCTTCCACAGCGACATCGCCACCGTTCATACCCTTATCGGGTGAAGAACTACACGCTGCCAGGAACATCAGAGGCAGTACCAATGCAAACAATTTAAAAAACTTCATTGAAAATCTCCTATCGGATTAACGTCTAAAAGGCGACCATGCTGGTTCACGTACCGCGCTACCTGCTTCTCCCAGGCGCTGTTTGATTCGGCCATCAACGGACACAGCCGCTAATACACCTCTGCCTTTTTGCTCGGTAGCATACAAGATCATGCGGCCGTTAGGCGCAAAGCTCGGGGATTCGTCTGCAGTGGTTTCGGTTAGCACCTGCACTGCACCTGTCTGCAAATCCTGAATGGCAATATGAAATTTGCCATTGACAGCATGGACCATGGCCATGGTCTTGCCGTCCGGGGAAATATCTGCAGACGCATTATAACTGCCTTCAAAGGTGACCCGTTCGGCACGACCGCCGTCAGCATCAACCCGATAGATCTGCGGGCGCCCACCGCGATCTGAAGTAAAAAGAATTTCTCTGCCATTAGGCATCCAGACTGCTTCGGTATCAATCGCACCGGAATTATGCGTCACCCGAGATAATTCACCGGACGCGAGTTCCAGTACATAAATTTCCGGGTTACCGTTTTTTGACAAGGTCAGTGCCAGCTTTTTGCCGTCCGGAGACCATGCCGGCGCACTGTTCAGACCGCGGAAAGAAGCCACTGATTGACGTTTTCCGCTGCTCAGTTCCTGTACATAGACTTCGGCTTTGGCATTTTCAAAGGACACATAAGCCAGTCGCTCGCCATCCGGCGCCCAACTCGGTGACAGGATAGGCTGGGTTGATTGCAGCACGGTGCGGGGGTTAGCGCCATCGGCATCAGACACCTGCAGCGCATAACGTTTACTGCCATCAGCATTTTTCATCTCGGTGACAAAGGCGAGACGGGTCGAGAAAACGCCTTTCTCACCGGTCAATGTTTCATAGACAATATCGGCAATCTGATGCGCAAGACTGCGTAAGCCGGAGGCCGGCACGTTGTAGCGCTTACCCACCAGTTGTTCTGCCTTGTAGACATCAAATAACTGAAACTGAACCTGGTAATTTTCTCCATCCTGACTGCTGACTTTACCAATCAGCAGACCTTCGGAGCGCAGCAAACGCCAGTCCTGAAAATTGACCTGTTCGCCTTCATGCGGTTGAGAAATCAGATCCCTTTTTTCCAGCGGCGCGAAACGGCCACTGCTGGCGAGGTCGCTGCTGATGATTTCAGAAATATCTTCCGGCGGCGCATAGCCTTCAACCCCGAAAGGTACGATAGCAATTGGCAATGCGGCTTCTGACCCACCCGTGATCTCGATGGTGAGCACAGCCTGTGCCGGCCATGGCACCAATGCAATCAGTAGCGCGACAAGTTTGAACCACTGTCTTAACATCGCTTCTGTCCTCTATTCTGGTTTAAATATAAATTGGAAATCGCGCAGTGCTTCGGCAGCTTTCGGATCAGAGGGCTGCGGAAGCGGTGCCGCTTTGTAAACGGCCGACTCGGCAGAGCGGTCAAACAGCGGATTGCCACTACTTTTCACGATAGTTACTGACTTCACATCTCCACCCGGCAGCAAACTTACCCTCAAGGTTACCTGCAAACCGCTCTCACTGTTAACGGGACGAATCCAGTAACGCTTCACCCGCTGCTTAATCATAATCGAATACTGATCGACGACACCCTGTACTCGTCTGGCATCACGTTCCTGCTGTTCCTGTTCCAGCTGTCTCTGCAGTGCAGCTTCAGCCGCCTGGCGTTCCGCTTCTGCTTTGCGTTTTGCCTCTTCTTCAGCTTTACGTTTGGCTTCGGCCTCTGCACGTTTACGTTCTTCTTCAGCACGCCGCTTGGCTTCTTCCTCAGCTTTACGTTTCTCTTCTTCCAGCCGTTTGCGTTCAGCTTCAGCTTTACGCTTTTCTTCCTCAATACGCTGGCGTTCAGCTTCAGCTTTGCGCTTTTCTTCTTCAATGCGCTGACGCTCTGCTTCAGCTTTGCGCTTTGCTTCTTCAATACGCTGGCGCTCTGCTTCAGCCTTTTGCTTTTCCTGCTCTATACGCTGACGTTCAAGCTCCGCCTGGCGTTTCTGTTCTTCAATGCGTTTACGCTCTGCTTCAGCTTCCTGCCGGCGCTGCTCTTCCAGTTCACGCTGCTTTTCCAGCTCCTGAATGCGCTGCTTTTCGGCTTCAGCTTCTTTTTCACGCTGCTTTTTTTCAAGCTCAGCGCGCTGCTGCATATCCAGATATTCCTGTTCCTGCCGCGCCAGCTCTTCCTGGGTCTGCTCCAGTTTTTCTTCCAGCTTCTGCTGACGTTCCTGCTCGGCTTCACGCTGCTGCTTTTCACGCTGCTCCAGTTGCGCCATTTCTCGCTCAACCAGATTTTCATCCAAAACCGTCGCCTGCACGATTTCCACACTGGGATCCGATGCAAGTTGGGGTGTGCTGGTCGACTCCAGTCCTATGACCAGCAGGACTACCAGTACCAGATGCAGTAACAGCGAATAACTGCCTGCCAGAAAGTTTTCAACGAAAGCCTTTTTCATTGTTTTTTCTTATTCGTCGTTCACCACCGGGTCCGGCTGCTGGGTTATCAATCCCACGCTGGGCGCCCCGGCTTTCTGTAACAGTGCCATTGCGGTGACAACATAGCCATAGTTAACGGCATTATCGCCACGGACCATAACCGGCGTCTGCGGGTTGCGTCGCAGTACAGCGGCAGTTTTGGCCATCAGCTCGCGGGCCTCTATCGGCTCATCCTGACGATCACCTATCGCGACATAGAAATTACCCTCCGCATCAACTGAGACCACCAGCGGCTCTGTGTTCTCGTCAGGCATTTCAACCGCTTCGGCCTCGGCCTGCGGCAGATTCACCTTGACCCCCTGGGTCAGCATCGGTGCTGTCACCATGAAGATGATCAACAGTACGAGCATCACATCGATATAAGGCACGACGTTTATCTCGCCCATCGGCTTGCGACGTTGTCGTATCGATTTATGCACGGCCATGGTTAATCCTGTTGACGCTGCAGGATGGAAGAAAATTCCTCAAGGAAGGTATCGTAACGGTTAATCAGCCGCTCTACTTCATGAGAATAACGGTTGTAGGCAATAACCGCCGGAATCGCGGCAAACAGGCCCATCGCCGTCGCGATCAGTGCTTCCGCGATACCGGGCGCCACCATCGCCAGCGTTGCATGTTGCACATTACCCAGCGCCCGGAATGAGTTCATAATCCCCCAGACCGTACCGAACAAACCGATATAGGGACTGGTAGAACCGGCAGTCGCCAGGAAGGGTAGTGAGGTTTCCAGTTGATCAATTTCGCGCGCCAGTGAAATCCGCATCACCCGTTGCGATCCTTCCAGTACGGCAGTGCTGCCATTAGTGGACTTTTTCAGCCTCACAAACTCCTTGAAGCCGACTTCAAAAATGCCTTCCATACCGCGGCTGGCATGCGGGCGTGATGAGATGTCTTCATAGAGGCGATTCAATTCATTACCCGACCAGAACTTGTCTTCGAATGCATCTGCATCCCGTTTTGCCTGCTCGAGTTCGCTGCGTTTACGGAAGATCAGCAGCCAGGAGTAAAACGAGATCAGTAATAACGCCAACATCACCAGCTTGACCAGCAAACTGGCCTCGGAAATCAGCGCGATAATAGATAGATCAGCAGACACTATGCATCTCCGTCAAAATGAAGGATGGTATGGATTTAGGGCGAAAAGACTCAGCGTCAAGGCACGCAATTCTGACTGACGCCTCACACAACAGTTCCTCGCCACGGTAGAGTTTTTGTTCAAATTGCATACTAGCACCGGATGCTTTCTCTAAACGTGATTTGATCAACAAAGCATCATTAAAACGCGCCGGCTTCCGATACAAAAGCTGCATCGAATGCACAGCGAACAACAGCTTATGCTCTGCCCTGAGCTGGTCCTGTTCAAACCCCAGTGCACGCAGCCATTCTGTGCGTGCCCGTTCCATGAAGTTTAAATATTGCGAATGATACACGACTCCGCCGCTGTCGGTATCTTCATAATAAACCCGTACCGGCCAGTCGAATTCACCCATTAATTCCCGTCCAGTGTTAAATCCGGCGTTTTCAATCCCAGATGCAACCAGGCCCGCTTGGTAGCGACACGGCCACGGGGCGTGCGCATGATGAAACCTTCCTGAATCAGATAAGGCTCCAACACATCTTCAATGGTGCCTCTTTCCTCGCCGATGGCTGCCGCGAGATTATCAATGCCGACCGGGCCGCCCTCAAATTTCTCGATAATGGCGAGCAGCAGCTTGCGATCCAGCATATCGAAACCGTAATTATCGACATCCAGCAGATCCAGTGCCTGGCGTGCAACTTCTGCGGTCACTTCGCCGTTGAATTTGACTTCAGCATAGTCGCGGACGCGTCTGAGCAGGCGGTTAGCAATACGTGGTGTACCACGAGAACGGCGGGCGATTTCACTTGCACCACTCTGCTCCAGTTTGACGTTCAGAATGCCGGCACTGCGCTGCACGATAGTGCTCAGATCTTCCGGCGAATAGAATTCCAGCCGCTGCACGATACCGAAACGATCGCGTAATGGCGATGTCAGCGAACCCGCCCGGGTCGTCGCCCCCACCAGCGTGAAGGGTTCCAGATCGAGTTTGATGGAACGTGCCGCAGGACCTTCACCAATCATAATATCGATTTGATAGTCTTCCATCGCCGGGTACAGTACTTCCTCCACTACCGGACTCAGACGGTGAATCTCATCCACAAACAGTACATCATTGGGTTCGAGGTTGGTCAGCAATGCCGCCAGGTCACCGGGGCGTTCCAGCACCGGGCCGGAAGTCTGCTTGAGATTAACGCCCATTTCATTGGCGATGATATGCGCAAGGGTCGTTTTACCCAGTCCCGGCGGGCCGAAAATCAGGGTGTGATCGAGGGCTTCATTGCGTTTTCTGGCCGCAGAAACAAACAGCTCCATCTGCTCGCGCACCACCGGCTGACCGATATAGTCATCGAGACTGATCGGACGTATAGCACGATCAATGCGCTCCTCATCGTTAGTCGCCTGGGGTGTAATGAAACGTTCTTCCATCAGTGTCTCTGCAATGCCTGACGAATGATTTGCTCGGTGCTCATGCCTTCGCTGTCAAAACTGCGCAACATCTTGTCGGCCTCGGCGGATTTGTAACCCAGTGCCATCAAGGCTTCCACCGCTTCGTTTCGGGCACCACCAGCCGCTGCTGACTGACTGCTATCCGGCGCAAAATTCTGCAGCCCCATCGCCGAGCTGACTTCCTTGAGCCGGTCGCGCATTTCCACAATCAGTCTTTCCGCGGTTTTTTTACCGACGCCGGGCAATCTGGTCAGGCTGGCGGTATCGCCATCCTGCACACTGCGGGCAAAAGTGTCGACATCGCTGCCGGAGAGAATGGTTAAGGCCAGCTTGGCACCGACGCCGTTCACTTTGAGCAGACTGCGAAACAACAGACGTTCCCGCTCGGAAGCAAAGCCGTATAAGAGCTGCGCATCCTCACGCACGACCATATGGGTAAACAGAGTGACTTCGTCGTTGACCGCCGGCAGATTGAAGAAAGTCGACATCGGCGCCGAGAGTTCATAGCCCACACCCTGGACATCCAGTACCAGTTCAGGTGGCTGCTTCTCGATAATAATCCCCCGCAAACGTCCAATCATCGACTATATCGTCCTCCACGACGGCTTGTGCGCATGCCTTCCGGCAGTTTGCGCTGACTGCTGCCGACGGATGCATGGTGGGCATGAGTCAACGCACAGGCCAGCGCATCAGCGGCATCTTCTTCCGGTACTTCCGGCAGGTTCAGAATCACAGACATCATATACTGGACCTGATCTTTTTTCGCGTGGCCGTTGCCGACCACGGCTTTTTTAATCTGGGTGGCACTGTACTCGGAGACGGTCAATTCACGACTCACGGCAGCGCAGATCGCGGCCCCTCTTGCCTGCCCCAGCTTCAGTGCCGAATCGGCATTTTTATGCAGAAAGACTTTTTCCACCGCCATCATCTGCGGCTGATAACGATCAATAAGATCAACCAGCCCTTCAAAGATCTGCTTCAGCCGGTCGGCAAATTCACCATCACCGACTTTGAGACGACCGTTGATGACATGCTTAATTTTCTTGCCTTCCAGCTCGATAATGCCAAAGCCGGTTTTACGTGATCCCGGGTCGATACCAAGAATACGGGTCATCAGGCTGGCGTCAGCTGTCGAGCTGCGCCATCACCTCGTCTGAGAAGTCGGCATTGGAATAGACTTCCTGTACATCATCCAGCTCTTCAAAGGCTTCAATCAGGCCAATCGCTTTCCTGGCATCTTCGACTTCCAGGCTGACGGTGTTATCCGGATGCCATGTGACTTGGGATGACTCGACCGTAATACCGGCTGCACCCAGTGCATCCTTCACGGTTGAATAGTCTTCAGGACTGGTGAAGACATCAATCGAACCGTCGTCATTGGTAGCAATATCTTCCGCGCCGGCTTCCAGCGCGACTTCCATAATGTCATCTTCTTCGGTACCGGCTGGCAGTGTGATGATGCCTTTCTGATTAAACATGAAAGCCACGCAGCCATCGGTGCCCATATTGCCGCCGCGTTTGCTGAATACATTACGTACCGCCGCGACGGTGCGGTTTTTGTTATCAGTCATGCAGTCCACCATGATGGCAATGCCGTTAGGGCCATAGCCCTCATAGCGAATTTCCTCATAGCTGACGCCTTCCAGTTCACCGGCACCGCGTTTGGCCGCACGTTCAATGACGTCTTTGGTCATATTGCTGCCCAGCGCCTTATCGATCGCTGCCCGCAGACGTGGGTTGGTTGCGGGGTCACTGCCGCCCATCCGGGCTGCAACGGTAATCTCGCGAATCAGCTTGGTGAACAGCTTGCCGCGCTTGGCATCCTGCGCGCCTTTACGATGCTGAATATTTGCCCACTTACTATGACCTGCCATTGTGCTTCGTACCTCTTGATTTGCGGCGGCCGGCTGCGTCATCCGTCCGCTTTTGAACTTTTATGCTTAGACCAGCGTATTCCAGTTCTGGTAAACCTCACTGCGGCCCAGTACCTGATCAAAATACATGGACTGCAGTTTTTCGGTGATAGGACCGCGGGTGCCACTGCCGATAGGACGGTTATCCAGTTCACGGATCGGTGTGACTTCTGCCGCGGTACCGGTAAAGAAGGCCTCATCAGCGATGTAGACTTCATCACGTGTGATGCGTTTTTCCACCACTTTCAGCCCGATATCCCGTGCCAGGGTGATGACGGTGTCGCGGGTGATGCCTTCCAGCGCGGAGGTCAGTTCCGGCGTATAGAGGACGCCATCACGAACCATAAAGAAGTTCTCACCACTGCCCTCACAAACGAAACCCTGCGCATCCAATAGCAAGGCTTCATCGTAACCACAGCTGACGGCTTCCTGCAGCGCCATCATCGAATTCATGTAGTTGCCGTTGGCCTTGGCTTTACACATGGTGATGTTGACGTGGTGACGGGTAAACGATGATGTTTTAATACGAATACCCTTGGTCATGTTCTCTTCACCGAGATAAGCACCCCAGCTCCAGGCTGCGACCATAGTGTGAACATTGAGATTATCAGCACGAATGCCCATACCTTCCGAGCCATAGAAGCACATCGGCCGGATATAGGCTGATTCCAGCTTATTCTCACGCACCACGGTGCGCTGTGCTTCGTTGATGGTGTCTTTATCGAACTGGATTTTCATGCCCAGGATTTTGGCACTGCGGAACAAGCGATCGGTGTGCTCCTGCAAGCGGAAAATAGCAGTCCCTTTGTCGGCTTTGTAGGCACGGACACCCTCAAACACGCCCATGCCGTAGTGCAGGGTGTGAGTGAGCACGTGGACTTTCGCTTCCCGCCACGGCACCAGTTCGCCGTCCAGCCAGATAACGCCGTCACGATCCGCCATTGTTGCTGCTACCATAATCCTAAATTCCAAGTCTGTCTGTTAATCGAAGCTGGTCAGCTTTCGCCCAACCAGCGTTGCCAAATAGTGGCTACCTGCTCTGGATAATCGCCCACCAGCGCTTTATCTATCAGCGCCGGTCTTTCCTGTAATACACAGTGATTCGCCTCACTGCGATAGAAGCGATAAGCTTCAGCGAGCATGTCGCCTTCCGCCTGCGCCAGTTTACCGGTGGCCACCAGCGCTTCCAAAATCCTAATATTATCTGTGTAAACCATTAGTTCAGGCAAGTTTGCTGACCAGGCCAGCACCGCATATTGCACCATAAACTCGATATCGGTGATAGCACCGATACCCTGTTTCAGATCAAACAGTTGGCTGTCGCTCTTGTCGAGCTGGCAGCGCATCTTGCTGCGCATCTCGCGGACCTTGTCTTTCAGCGCTGCTTCATCGCGTGACTGAGCCAGCACCTGTTCACGAATCTGCCAGACTCTGGCTGCCAGGGTTTCATCGCCGCCGACACAGCGGGCACGCACCAGTGCCTGGTGTTCCCAGGTCCAGGCTTCATCACGCTGATAATCGGCAAACCCGCTTAACGGGCTGACCAAAAGACCGGAGGCGCCGCTGGGCCGCAGCCGCATATCCACTTCGTACAAAATACCGCCCGGGGTAATGGTGGTCAGCAGGTGAATCATGCGTTGGGCGAGGCGGGTGTAGAACACCATCGGCTCGACCGGTTTGTCCCCGTCCGTCGTGCCTTCCTGTCCATCATCAAAGATAAACACCAGATCCAGATCCGAACCATAACCGAGCTCCAGCCCACCCAACTTGCCATAGGCCAGCACTGTAAAACCGCAGCTGGCCGGATCGTCGGTTTTGGCGGCCGGCGGATAACCATGACGCTTCACCAGATGCGACCAGGCCAGTTGCAGCACCTTCTCCAGCTGGATTTCTGCCAGTTCACTGAGTTGATCCCCCACCCGCATCAATGGCAGAACTTCGGTCACATCGGCTGCTGCCACGTGTAAAGTCGCAATCTGACGGAACTCGCGCAGACGGTTCATCATCTGTTCCAGATCGTCCTCATCGACCGAGGCCAGAAACAGCTCCAGCTGTTTTTTCAGTTCATCCCGCGCCGGTACTTCATAGAGAGAGCGCGGATCCAGCAGCTCATCAAGCAGGACCGGGTATCGCGCCAGCTGGTGACTGATCAAAGGACTTGCCGCGCACAATTTGACCAGCTGTGACAATGCCAGCGGGTTTTCCACCAGCAGCGCCATATAGGCACTGCGGCGCATGATCGATTCCAGCAGCGGCATCAGCCTGGGCAGGGTTTCATCCGGATTCTCGGTACCGGCCGCAGCCTGCACCAGCAGCGGCAGTAATTTTTCCAGCCGCTGCCGGCCGGTCTGGCCGAGATTACGGCAGATATGCAGCTCCATCAGCTTGACCAGCACATCCAGACAGGCTTCGGGCTGTTGATAGCCACACTGGGTCAGATATTGCAGCTTTTCTTCTTCCCCTGCATTGAGCAAAGAGATGTTATTGGTGGCCGCTTCATCTTCCGCCTGTGGCGCTGCCAGCAACTGATTGAAATGATCATGAACCTGCTGACGATGCTGCCAGAGCTGTTCATTAAAGGCTTCCCAGTTATCAAAGCCCATGCTGTCAGCAAGACGCTGCCGGGCATCCTCCTCTTTGGGTAACACATGCGTTTGCTGGTCGGCCCAGGCCTGTATCCGGTGCTCGGTACGACGCAGAAAATCATAGGCCTGTTTCAGTTCATTGACCGCGTAATCAGACAGTACATTGCGTTCGGCCAGGCAATCCAGAATGGTCAGAATCGGTCTTTGCTGCAGCGGCTTGTCCCGGCCGCCATAAATCAGTTGAAATACCTGACCGATAAATTCGATTTCACGGATGCCGCCGGCGCCCAGCTTGATATTGTCTTCCATGCCCCGGCGGTGCAGTTGCCCGGCAATCATCGACTTCATTTCCCGCAGAGAATCGAACATGCCGTAGTCCAGATAGCGGCGGTAAACAAAAGGACGAAGCATGTCCGACAGGGCTTTCCTGGCCTCATCACTGCCGGTAATCGCCCGCGCCTTGATCATGGCGTAGCGCTCCCACTCCCGGCCCTGAGTCTGGTAATACTCCTCCATGGCTTCATAGCTGGAGGCCAGCGCGCCGCTCTCACCGAAGGGTCGCAATCGCATATCTACGCGAAAGACAAAACCATCGGCCGTCTGATTATCCAGCGCCTGAATCAGTTTGCGACCCAGCCGGGTAAAGAATTCCTCGTTGCTCAGGGTTTTGCGGCCATCACGGGTTTCACCTTCTTCCGGATAAGTGAAAATCAGATCGATATCCGATGACAGGTTGAGTTCACCCGCCCCCAGCTTGCCCATGCCCAGTACCACCATTTCCTGTTCATTACCTTCTTCGTCACAGGGACGGCCATACAAGGCAGTCTGCCATTCATGCAAGCGTTCCAGACTCTGCTGGATGCAGACATCGGCCATGGCTGACAGATCGCCCATGGTTTCGGCCAGATCCGCCCAACCTGCCAGATCCCGCCAGATAATCCGGACCATCTGCTGCTGGCGAAAAAAACGCAGTTCTCGTTGCAGGCCGGTTTCATCACTGATGTCAGCCAGCTGTTGAGCCAGCTTTTTTTCAAAAGCCGTTTTATCAAGTTTCTGCTCAATGACACCGGATGAAAGCAAAGCCTCCAGCTGCGGCAATTGTCGTTGCCCCCACTGACTGACAAAGTCACTCAAGGCCAGCACTTTTTCTGCCGTGTTTTGCAGTTCTGTCGAAGCTGATAACAAAGCCTCGTTCCAGTTTTCAGGCAACGAAAACTCGGCTGACATAGCATTTCCTTCTTGATTGCGGCAAAGGCTTACTTTAACGCACCCAGCGCTAAACACCCTAAATTTGAATGAGTTCTCAACATTGAATTTTCACTATTGCTAATCTGTCGAATAAATTAAGAATAACCTGAACGCCTGGACTCAGAACCATCAAATCTCTCACTCAGCCAAGCTGCCTCTCAGGTTATCTTGCATGCTCAATATTTGATAAGGAGAGTCCTATGAATTTCTTCAGACGTTTCAACAAGCTCGTTCCCATGCTGTCGATACTGGCCCTGTTCAGTATGAACATTGCTCCGCTTCAGGCAGCCATGGTCGATAACAGTCAACTTATAGCCCAGTCCCAGATTGAAATGAGTAAGCAGGACATCCTGGCTGAACTCGATCGACAGGATGTCCAGGATCGTCTGGTGGCAATGGGTGTGGATATAGACACCGCCAAACAGAGGATCAATCAGATGACAGAGCAGGAGCTTGCTCAAGTCGCTCAGGACTTCGACAACCTGCCCGCAGGTAGCGGTCATATCATCGGTGCGATTCTGGTCATATTCATTGTCCTGGTCGTGACCGACATGCTCGGCGCCACCGACGTCTTTGGCTTTGTCCACGATATCAATCACTAAACGAGGACCTTCATTAGCAGTGCCATTCATGTCAGGCAATCAGCGTGGCTGTTGGCTGACTTAATTATTCTCGCAATCGACTTAAGCTTTTGTTAACTTTGGACTATACGGATTTTTAACTCCGTATAGTCCAACTCTTGGAAAAGGAGTATTTATGAATTTCTTCAGACGCCTTGGAAAAGTAGTACCCATCCTCTCAATTCTGGCCTTGCTGAGCATCCATACTGCCCCGCTGCAAGCAGCGATGGTAGACAATGATCAGCTACTGGCCAGTACACAACAGGAAATCACCAAAACTCAGATACTGAGTGAACTCGATAAGCAGGAAGTTCAGGACAAACTGGTTGCCGCTGGCGTCAATATTGATGATGCCAAACAACGGATCCAGCAAATGAATCATCAGGAACTGGCCCAGTTGCAACAGGAATTCGAACAAATGCCGGCAGGTAGCGGCATCATTGGCGCCCTGCTGGTTATTTTTGTCGTGCTTGTGGTGACTGATATGTTAGGTGCCACCAATGTATTCGGTTTCGTCCACGACATTAATCATTAAGATGCAACGTTATAATCCCGGAAAAAGCGTCAGACTTCTGTCTGGCGCTTTTTTTGTACTGTTACTCAGCGCCTGTGCGGGCACGCCGCAAACCAACCGGCTCAGCAGTCAGCCGCCGGCGGGTATTCCTCCCAGCCATGAATTAACTGAGGTGGCTTTTTTTCCGCAGGAAAAATATCAGTGTGGACCAGCCGCACTGGCTACCGTGCTGACACACCAGAATATTGATGTCAGGCCAGATGATCTGGTCGACAAAGTCTATATCCCGGCGCGCAAAGGCAGTCTGCAAATTGAAATGATTGCCACCGCGCGCAGCTATGATCTGCTTAGCTACAAACTCGCCAATAATCTCGGGGACATACTCAGGGAAGTGGCTTCAGGCCGGCCTGTGCTGGTGTTTCAGAATCTGGCGCTTAAGTGGGTACCGCAATGGCATTATGCTGTTGTCGTAGGCTATGACCTTAATCAGCAACAACTCATTCTGCGCTCCGGCACCAGCAAGCGTCACCTGGTGCCGTTTTCGACCTTTGAGCGGACCTGGCAACGTGCCGATCACTGGGCTTATGTAATGGTCCCCCCCGATGAAGTACCGGTGACGGCCAATGTTGTTGAATACAGCCGCAGTGCCGTGGCACTGATGCAATCAGGCCATGAAAAAGCCGCCATGCAGGCCTTTAACACCGCCAGTGACTACTGGCCTGACCAGGCACTGCCGCAGATGACGCTAGGTAATGCCCTTTATGCAAAAAAAGACTTTGAAGCAGCCCAGGCCGCTTTCACTCGCGCTATCAGCAATCAGCCTGACAATGCGCAGGCCTGGAATAACCTCGCCTATGTGCTGACTGCACGTCAGTGCCGCGTAGGCGCTATCAAGGCGATTGGCTGTGCCGTCAGATTGTCGCCCGATGATCAGAATCTCGACGACAGTCTCAAGGAAATTGTCGGCAAACGTGATCTGCCTGCGGGTCAGTGTGAAGTCCCACAGTGTCCGCTTTATCAGTAGCGGTTTTCACGAGGAAGAGATATGGCCGAATTAAGCTGGGAAGATTTTCGGCAGGTCGAACTTCGTGTCGGTACTGTCATAAGTGCCCGCTCTTTTCCTGAGGCACGTAATCCGAGTTATATCCTGCAGATCGACTTCGGCCCCGAAATCGGTATCCTGAAGTCCAGTGCCCAGATCACCGATCTGTACACGCTGGACACCCTGATTGGTAAACAGGTGATTGCGGTGACGAATTTCCCGCCCAAACAAATCGGTCCTATCATGTCCGAATGTCTGGTAACCGGCTTTCATCGACCAGACAGTCAGGTTGTTCTGGCCACTACCGATATGCCAGTCCCCAACGGTACACGCCTCGCCTGATTTGACTGGACAAGGCTATGATGCCGTGACTAATATCGGCCCTATCTGTGTTGTTTATCCGGCATGGTGCGAGCTGTATTGTGCACCAAAACCTGAACCGGGTTACAAAGCACATCAGGTCTGACTTAAAGGAGAGTTGAGCATGCTGAAGGAATTCAAAGAATTTGCCATGCGTGGCAATGTCGTCGATATGGCAGTGGGGATTATCATTGGCGGTGCCTTTGCCACCATCGTCAAAAGCCTGGTAGCCGATGTAATCATGCCCCCAATCGGTTTATTACTGGGCGGTGTCGACTTTACTGATCTGTTTATCATGCTCAAAGAAGGTAGCACCGCCGCGCCGTATGCGACACTTGCCGCTGCTCAGGAGGCTGGTGCGGTTGTCATTAGCTATGGTGTCTTTATCAATGCCGTTATCAGTTTTCTGATTGTCGCTTTTGCTGTTTTTCTGCTGATTCGAAGCATCAACCGCCTGCGCCGTGAAGAGGATGCGCCACCGGCAGAGCCAACCACCAAGGATTGTCAGTTCTGCTTCAGTTCGGTCTCTATCAAAGCAACCCGCTGCCCGCACTGCACTTCCGAGATTGCCTGATACCCAGGTCTACAGTCCATTCGACACGCCTCATCAGAAAAGACATGGCAGAAGATTACCAGCATCCGCCACACCATGAGACTCGCTATTTCTCTGACCGGCTGGCTTACCGTATTGTCAGATTTATGCGTTTTTTTGCCGATGCCTTCTTTGCTGGTCGTTATGGTCACCGGGCCGTGGTACTGGAGACAGTGGCCGCCGTACCGGGCATGGTTGGCGGTGCCCTGCAGCATCTTCGTTCACTGAGAAAAATGAAAGATGATGATGGCTGGATTAAGACCTTACTGGAAGAGGCGGAAAATGAGCGCATGCATCTGCTGACTTTTATTCAAATCGCCAAACCCAGTCTGGTTGAACGCATCATTGTCATTATCGCGCAGGGCGTGTTTTACAATCTGTTTTTCCTGCTTTACCTTTGTTCATCACGCGTCGCTCACCGTATCGTCGGTTATCTTGAAGAAGAGGCTGTCTACAGCTATACCGAATATCTTGAAGGGGTAGACAATGGTAAATACGAGAATGTAGCTGCCCCTCAGATTGCAATTGATTACTGGCAGCTCTCTCCTGACGCGAGACTGCGCGATGTGATTCAGGTAGTGCGGGATGATGAAGCAAAACACCGTGACGTCAATCACGACTTCGCCAACCAGCTACAAGAGAGGGCAATGAATTAGGCATGGCTGTTTTATTATTCCGGCTCAACCAGGTGCCCGAAGACGAAGCCGATGAGGTCAGGCAGTTATTGAACGATGCCCGCATTGATTACTATGAAAGTTCGGCCGGTTTTTTCGGTCTCGGCGTGGCTGCTATCTGGCTCAGTGACAATACTGATTTGCCCCATGCCCGTGAGCTGATTGAGAATTATCAGGCACAGCGCTCAGAACAGATGCGGGCTGATTATCAAGCGCGTCTCAATGCGGGGGAAGAGCCCGGCTTCTGGCAACAGAGTCTGCAGCATCCTGTCAGACTCATCAGCACTGTCGCTCTGCTGGTGCTGATTCTGGCGGTTATCATGCTGCCATTCTGGAAAACATTGCATCCTTAAGTAGAGCTTGAATAGTACGCCATACACAAAAAAGCCCCGGCATATTCATGCCGGGGCTTTTTGTTTGGACTCAATGTAAAACTGATTGCTCAGATTTACATCATGCCGCCCATGCCGCCCATGTCTGGCATTGCCGGTGCGCCTTCTTCTTTAGGCAGTTCGGCAATCATGGCTTCGGTGGTCAGCATCAGACCGGCTACGGAACCGGCATTTTGCAGTGCGGTACGGGTCACCTTGGTTGGATCCAGGATACCCATATCGATCATGTCGCCATATTCACCGGTTGCTGCGTTGTAACCGTAGTTACCTTTACCGTCAGCCACCTCGTTGTGAACAACAGACGCTTCAGCACCCGCGTTGGTGACGATTTGACGCAGTGGCTCCTGCATCGCACGACGGGCCAGTTTGATACCCATGTCCTGATCGTGGTTATCACCTTTCAGTTCACCCAGGTTGCTTTCAGCGCGGACCAGCGCGACGCCACCACCAGGCACCACGCCTTCTTCAACCGCAGCACGGGTCGCGTGCAGCGCATCTTCAACGCGGGCTTTCTTCTCTTTCATTTCCATTTCAGTCGCGGCACCAACCTTGATGACGGCAACACCGCCAGCCAGTTTAGCGACGCGTTCCTGCAGTTTTTCCTTGTCGTAGTCTGAAGAAGACTCGGCAATCTGGGCACGGATTTGTTCAACACGGGCCTGGATTTCATCACCGCGGCCAGCACCATCCACGATAGTGGTGTTTTCTTTGCTGACAGTGATTTTCTTGGCTTGACCCAGGTGATCCAGCGTCGCTTTCTCGAGGCTCAGACCGACTTCTTCAGAAATCACGGTACCACCGGTCAGAACAGCGATGTCTTCCAGCATCGCTTTACGACGATCACCAAAACCTGGCGCTTTCACGGCGCAGACTTTGACGATACCACGCATGTTATTAACAACCAGTGTCGCCAGCGCTTCACCTTCCACGTCTTCAGAGACGATCAGCAGCGGACGGCTGGATTTAGCGACCTGCTCCAGGGTTGGCAGCAGTTCACGGATGTTGGAGATTTTCTTGTCGAACAGCAGAATGTATGGGTCTTCCAGTTCGGCAGTCATGGTTTGCTGTTCAGTCACGAAATAAGGTGACTGGTAACCACGGTCGAACTGCATACCTTCAACGACATCCAGCTCGTTTTCGAAGCCACTGCCGTCTTCCACAGTAATAACGCCTTCTTTACCGACTTTCTGCATCGCTTCGGCAATGATTTTACCGACAGAGTGATCAGAGTTGGCAGAGATAGTACCCACTTGAGCAATGGCTTTATCGTCGTCACAAGGTGAAGACATTTTGCGCAGTTCTTCAACCGCAGCCTGAACAGCTTTGTCGATACCGCGTTTCAGATCCATCGGGTTCATGCCTGCTTCCACAGACTTCATACCCTCGCGCAGAATCGCTTGCGCCAGAACGGTCGCAGTGGTGGTACCGTCACCGGCAGCATCAGAAGTATGAGAAGCCACCTCTTTCACCATTTGTGCGCCCATGTTTTCGAACTTGTCTTCCAGTTCGATTTCTTTCGCCACTGAAACACCGTCTTTGGTGACGGTCGGGGCACCGAAGCTCTTGTCCAGAACGACGTTACGGCCTTTCGGGCCCAAAGTAACTTTTACGGCGTTGGCCAGGACGTTAACGCCTTTCACCATTTTTTGGCGCGCATCAGCGCCGAATTTGACTTCTTTAGCAGCCATGTTTATTCCTCTTATCCTTTATAAAGCAAATGAATCCAGAAGATTAGCCTTCGATAACAGCCACAATGTCATCTTCACGCATGACAAGCAGTTCTTCGCCTTCCACTTTTACTTCAGTACCGGCGTATTTACCGAACAGGACTTTGTCACCGACTTTAACTGTCAGTGCACGAACTTCGCCTGAATCCGTTACTTTGCCATCACCCACGGCAAGTACCTCACCGCGTGAGGGTTTTTCTGCTGCGTTATCAGGGATAACGATACCGCCAGCACTCATGGTTTCTTCTTCCATGCGACGTACAATCACACGATCATGAAGGGGACGAAGATTCATCTGTAATTCCTCCGAAAAAATGTCTGTTTAGGACCAATGTTGTTTGTTTTGGCACGGCTTAGATGGGGGCTGAAAAACCGCTTTCAAGGGTTTAGCTGAAAATTTTTACTGCTTTTTTGTCTCAGTGAAGGTGGCGTGGATCATCTTCATCGACGACTTCGCCTTCAATAATGTCTTCATCGCGACGGGATGAATGGCGCGACTGGTAGTGAAAGCCTGTCCCAGTGCGGCTGAAGATAAACTGACTGTTTTTCAGCATTTTGCCAATCAGCAGCTGCCGCATCGGCGGCACCAGCAATAAAAACCCCATGGTATCAGTGACAAAGCCGGGCGTCAGTAACAAAGCGCCGCTTACCAACAAACACAGACCTTCCATCATCTCGGTCGCAGGTAACTGTCCCTGTTGCAGCGTTGTTTGCGCCCTGTGCAGGGTCTGAAAGCCCTGTAACCTCAGCAGAAAAGCACCAATCACCGCCGTCGCTACCACCAGAAAGATGGTCCAGCCGGCCCCGATCACCTGACCTACCTGGATCAGAAAAAAGATCTCCACCAGCGGTACCAGCAGAAAAAGTATGAATAAAAATCGAAACATGGGAGTGACCAATTTGATGAATGTAATGAAAGACATTGGGTCGCTTGATATTTTTTCAAGTCAATGACAGGCCCGTGGTATTGCAACAACAAAAATCCGCATGTGTATCACTGTCATCAAACTGTCACAAAAAATTCATCACGGTGAAACATTGCGAGCATAAGGTGTGCGGGACTTCGGCGTTAGTCCGAACTTGATGAACCAACCAAGAGGATAGTCCCTTGAAACTCAAATCAACATCTTTATTAGTTGCAGGTGCTCTGTTTGGCGCTGCCGTAATGCCAGCTCACGCCGGCAACGAAGCCATGATGGATCTGCTGAAAGTCTTGCGCGATAAAGGCACTATCAGCGCCGAAGATTACAACATGCTGAAAAATGCAGCAGCTGCGGATAAGGAAATGGCAGAAGCTGATAAAGCTGAAATGAAAAAAGAAGTGGAAGAAGCCACTGCCGATATGCCGGTCATCGAAACTGACGGCAAACTGGTCGTCTCTGATCGTGAAGGCAACTGGTCATTCCAGCCCATCGGCCGTGTGATGTGGGATGCGGTTGATGCCGATGCAGATACCGATGCCAGCGGTGACGATGTCCAGGGTACTGAACTGCGGCGTGCACGTCTGGGTTTTGAAGGTGACATCTACGACTGGAGCTACAAATTTGAAGCTGATTTTGCCGGCGGTGATGCATCAATCAAAGATGCTTACCTCGGTTACGGCAACAGCCTGACTGACGCTACCCAGTGGGGCGTTAAACTCGGTCAGTCACATATCCCGTTTGGTCTGAATACCAAGATCAGTTCAAAATACATGACGTTCATGGACCGTCCAATGTTCGCAGATAGCAGTGTGTCTCCTGCTCGTGCAAGCGGTGTCGTGGCGACTGTCAACGATAACGACTACAACTGGATGTTGAGTGCCGGTCTGCAAAACGGTGAATTCGACGGTGACAATGACACCTATGAAATCAATGGCAGCACCTTTGCTGTTCGTGGCTCTTTCCTGCCCTATAAAGAAGGTAAAAACCTGATTCAATTGGGCGCTGCTTACCTCACCCAGGGTGGTGGTGACGAATTCAGCTTCCGTCCTGATCTGGTAAGCCATGATGATATTTTCAAACCTGTTTCCACCGGCACTATCGATCTGGATCAGGCTGATGCCTACACTGTCGACGCCATGGCTATCTTCGGTTCATTCCATGCAATGGCGGAATACCTCGACCACACAGCTGAACCAGAAATCGGCAATGATGTCGACACCAAAGGCTATGCTGTTGAAGCCGGTTACTTCCTGACCGGTGAACAACTGAAATGGAAAAAAGGTTATACCTCCGGTATTTCACCAAACTCCAAATACGGTGCCTGGCAAGTGGCAGGTCGCTTTGAAAGTGTGGAAGTGGATCCCGGTTCGTCTCTGGAAGACGAATATGACCAGTTCACAGTGGGTGTTAACTACTACCCAACCAAAAATACCCGTTTGATGCTGAACTACTCTAAAGTGACAGATCTGACGGTTAACGGAAGCGGTGCCGACGAAGAACCATCTGCACTGAAATTCCGTGCACAGGCTTACTGGTAGTCTGCTCTCACAAGCAATTTGCGCTACGAAAAGCCTCACCTCCGGGTGGGGCTTTTTTTTGCATCGTTGTTAGGCACTGTCACATAAAATTCATCTTTTTGTCATCAAACTGCCCAGCAAAAATGTGATCTTATTCATGTTTCTCAATCCTATCTGGCGACTGCTGAACGGCAATTGCCTGCAACAAATTAACGCTTCATCTCTCGTGGTGATTTTCCTGCCTCTCCGGGGGCAGGTTTTTTTGATAGTGGCCCAATATGACACAAGAAGAACTCCGTCATTTTCACTCACTGGAAGATATCCTCAGCCAGGGTTCGCTGATCCCGCTGTTTCAACCGATTGTCTCACTGAAACATCAGCAGATTTTTGCCTATGAGGCATTGATCCGGGGGCCCTCAGCGAGTCCACTACATTCACCGATTAACCTCTTCAACACTGCCAACCGTCATGGCCGCCTGGCTGAGCTGGATTTACTGTGCCGCGAGACCGTGATTCGCAAATACGGTGAACTGGGGGTGGAACAGAAACTGTTTATCAACACCAGTCCAGCAGCATTGTTGCAGGATGACTATCCTCATGGCCTGACACTGCAGTTTCTGCAAGAAGCCGGCTTGACACCGCAGCAGGTGGTGATTGAACTGACAGAACAGTATCCTATCGATGATTATGATCTGATGCGCGAGGCGACCCGCCACTATCGTGAAATGGGCTTTTCGATTGCGATTGATGATCTGGGGGCCGGTTACTCGGGTCTGCGTACCTGGTCAGAACTCAAGCCTGATTTCGTCAAGCTCGACCGGCACTTTATGCAGAATATCCATGAAGATCGGCAAAAGCGTCAGTTTGTACAGTCAATGATAGATATCGCTCAGAGTGTCGGCTGTCAGGTTATCGGTGAAGGCATCGAAGTTCGGCAGGAATATCTGGCGGCACAGGGACTCGACATGCAGTTCACCCAAGGGTATTACTTTGGTCGTCCTAACCGCTATCCGCAAAAACAACTGGATGAAACGCTGTTTGCCCAACGCCAGCAAACCAGTCTGATTAGTGCCGGAAGGCCACGGGCAAATACTCTGGTAGGCAGCCTGCTGACAGAACTCGATCCTTTACGTGAAAGCGACAGTGTCGAACTCGCCGCCGATCGTTTTCAGCGCAATCTGAAACTGCCTGCACTACCGGTGGTCGATGACAGCAACCGGGTCCGTGGCATGGTCTGGCGCGATGAGTTCATGACCCTCTATGCCAGCCGTTTCGGCCGTGAGCTCTATGGTCGCAAAGCGGTACAGTCATTTATGGACAAATCGCCAATCGTGGTCGAAACCTCACTGCCGCTGAAAAAGCTCAGTTACCAGATCACCAGCCAGCAAAGCCAGCAGCAACAGAGTCTGTTTGTGATTACCGAAGACAGCCGCTACCGCGGTGTGGGTAGCCTGATGGATCTGCTCCGTCAGATCACCGATATGCAGATAACGATGGCCCGCCATGCTAATCCGCTAAGTGGTCTGCCTGGCAATGTGCCGCTAACTGAGCATACCCGGGAAGCAATTGAGCAGGAACGTGATGTCACCGTCTGTTACTTTGATCTTGATAACTTCAAGCCTTACAACGATATCTACGGCTACAGCAAAGGCGATCTTGTCATCACCCTCACCGCCAAGACCCTGACCGACCATATCAACACTGATATCGATTTTATCGGTCATGTCGGTGGCGATGACTTTATCATCGTGTTTGAAAGCGCCGACTGGCATGCGCGTTGTCATGCTATTCTCGATGCTTTCAGTGCTTTGCATGCACAGTTCTACACGCTGCGGCACTTACAGCAGCGGGGCATTCATGCGGTGGACCGGCATGGCAGAGAAACCTTCTATCCGCTGCTAAGCTTGTCTATCGGTGCTATCAGACTCAAAGATTTCAGTGGTAGCGGCACAGAGACTGACCTTGCCGAATGCGCCAGCAAGGCTAAGTCTATGGCCAAGCAAATGAGCGGTAACAGCCTTTATCAGCTTCGCCAGAATCAGTGTCTCTGTCATGAAGAGCCGCTCATCGCTATCAAAATGAGCGGCTGATGCTGTAAACAGCTAAACAGCGGCTTCCAGCGCCACCTGCTCGATAACAAACTCCACTCGCTGACGCACTTTTTCGCGGGTTTGGCGAAATTCATCAAGCAACGCCAGGTCTTCTCCGCGAATTTTGGCGGGGTCGGCCAAAGGCAAATGTACTTTGACAGTATGTGGACTTAATAACGGGCATTGCGCTTCGGCATGATCACAGAGGGTCACCAGCAAGTCGGCCCACTCCAGCATCTCACCATTGACACGGATCGACTCTTGTCTCGAAATGTCGATACCGACCTCTTTCATCACTCTGATTGCCATCGCATTCTGACCATGTGCCTCGATACCGGCAGACTTGACCTCAATATCATCACCGGCCAGCGCACGGGCCCAGCCTTCAGCCATCTGAGAGCGGCAGGAGTTCCCCGTGCACAAAAAAATGATTCTTAACTTATCCATGACATGACACCTTTATTTTTTCGCCCGACGACGTTAACAGGCTTATATGACAGGCTGATGAAGGGACTGATTGTGAAGATTAAGTCGCAAATTCGGTCGTCTGCTGTTGAAGCGGGGCATTAACCATCTGCTAAAATGCGGCTTTAAATCTCAACAAAGCGAATCACCGTGAAAAATTTCATCCGCTGCACTCTGCTTCTGGCCGCACTCAGCCTTCCTGCGCTCAGTCAGGCACAAACGACTCGTTATGTCTCTGATGAACTCGAAATCACCATGCGTAGTGGCCAGGGTATTAAATTCGGCATCAAGAAGATGCTGGAGTCGGGCACCCGTCTGGATGTGTTGGAAACGGATCCTAATGGTTATTCCAAAGTCCGAACTGCTGAAGGTGTTGAGGGCTGGGTTCTGACCCGTTATCTCAGCAACAGCCCCAGCGCCCGCGATCAGCTGGAAGCCAGCCAGCAGCGCGTTGCCAATCTGGAACTGGAAATCTCCAGATACAAAGAAGAAATTGCTGCGCTCAGCAACCAGAACAGTGATGTTGATACCCAGAATCTGAGCCTGCGTGAAAAATCACAGCGGCTTAGCAAGGAACTGGATGATCTGCGCCGCACAGCCTCCAATGCGGTGGCACTGGAAAATGAGAACCGTCAGCTGAAAGAGAAGCTGCAGCAGATTGATCACAAAAACCAGTCTCTGGTACTAGAAAATAATGCGCTCAAAGATAACAGCACCCGTAGCTGGTTCCTGGTCGGAGCCGCCGTGCTGTTTTCCGGTATTTTTCTGGGCCTGATTCTGCCCAGGTTACGGGTTCGTAAAAAAGACAGCTGGGGTAGTCTCTGATCTCACCAAGAAAGGGCGTTTAGCGCCCTTTTTTATTATCTTTGATGTGGCCCCCTCTCAGGTGTGAGAGCTGCTCCCCTGTTAAGCTGCCACCTTCAATCCGGTAGGCTTTGCCAAACCCCTTAACATAACGTCCGCCCTCAGGATGCAGCCGGAACAGTTTAAAATCCCCCAGCTGACTGAGACTGTTTATTCGCTCTCCATGTTTATGCTGCAGGCAGTCTATACCCTGTTGCCAGTCGGTATTGTCAGGCTGAAGTAATTCTGCACGAACCCGATAAAATACCCGTAATCTGGCAAACAGTTCCGCGGCCGTGGCTTCATCTTCAATGATCAGCACCGAAGCCTGCGGATGTAATTGCAGGTTGATGGCATGTACTGCGATTTCACTGATGAGAATAAAAAGACAATCGTCGCCAATCGCAAATGGCGCATAGGAGGCATAGGGCAAGCCTGACTCATCCAGTGATGACAACATCAGCGATTGGCGCTGAGTGACATGGCGCAGAATCTCATCGCGGATTTCTTGTTCCAGCCCCTTATTGTTCATGCTTGGCCCCTTGCTGATATTGCAACTGTAATGCGCTGAATTGTCTGACTTGTGAGGCAATCAGCTCACCTGATTCATCACGTCCCAGAAAGACCTTGAAGATGACCTCGTCGTCAGCATTTTCGAACACAAAAGCATAGCTCTCACGGCCTCGATGCGGCTTGTCCTGAAAGCGAATATGCGAGACCAGCTCCAGATTCAGATGACCATGAAAACCAGGCATTTCGCCCTGCAGGTTATAAAAGCCATGACCCTCACTGCCTGTGGGAAAGGGTCCCTTGAACTCAAATACCGAGCCGGCATGTAACACAATCGTAGTCACCCACTCCCAGTCGGCAATCTCCATCAGCAACATTTTTGCCTGACTGCCGGGTATACAGTCTGTTCGCGTCTCACTCATCCTTCCACCTTTCAAAATTCAGATGTAAACAAAGTGCCACAAGATTTGCTGTTCTCATCAGGGTAAAATAAAAGTATCAACGGCATGGATAATCAGTCCCGGCCATCGCTACCGAAGAAGACAGCGGGTGCTGGCTGTCTATCTGACAAAGATGACATAAACAAGCGAGATGACAACAGAAACCAATTACGACCTCAAAGGCATATTAAAACAGGCGCTGGGTTATAAAAAACACCTGGTCAAAGCCAATCTGCTGGCTATTCTGGCTACGGTCTGCGCGGTGCCGGTGCCTTTGCTGCTGCCTTTGATGGTGGATGAGGTGCTGCTGGACCAGCCAGGTCCGACGGTACACTTTATCGAGCAGTTCACGCCGGAACCATGGCACGGACCAGTTCTGTTTATCAGCGCTGTGCTGCTGTTCACGCTGATTCTGCGTGTGATCTCACTGGTGCTTAATGTGGCCCAGTCACGTTATTTCACCCTGATCGCCAAACGTATCACTTTCCGCATCCGGCACAAGCTGATTAAACGTCTGGGTCGCATTGCCATCAGTGAATACGAAACCCGTGGCAGCGCCGGTATTGCCTCCCATTTTGTGACCGATATCGAGGTGATTGATAATTTCATCGGCAATACCATCAGCCGTTTTATCGTGGCGGTACTCAGTATTCTGGGGACAGCCATCATTCTGCTGTTTCTGCACTGGCAGCTGGCTTTATTGATCCTGTTTATGAACCCCCTTGTGATTTATTTCACCATGGTGGTGGGTAAACACGTTAAAGCGCTGAAGAAAAAAGAGAACTCGGCCTTTGAGATTTTCCAGCAGAGCCTCACCGAAACGCTGGATGCAGTGCAGCAAATCCGGACCGCCAACCGTGAGAAGCACTATCTGCGCCGGGTCATTGATAATGCCCGCAATGTGCGCCAGCATGCTTCCGAATTTGCCTGGCGAAGTGATGCCGCCAACCGTTTCTCATTTGTGATTTTCCTGTTCGGCTTTGATGTCTTCCGCGCTGTCAGCATGTTTATGGTGGTGTTCTCGGACCTCTCCATCGGTCAGATGTTTGCCGTGTTCGGCTATCTCTGGTTCATGATGAGTCCGGTTCAGGAGATCCTCAATATTCAGTACTCCTTCTATGCCGCCGGCGCCGCGGTGGGTCGACTCAACACCCTGTTCTCGATGAAAGAAGAAGAGCGCTATCCCGACAAAATCAATCCCTTTGTGCCGGGTCAGGCCAGCAGTATCCGGATTGAGGATTTGCACTTTAAATACGACGACAACAACAAAGTGCTCAACGGCGTTTCACTCAATATCAAAGCGGGTGAAAAAGTGGCACTGGTCGGTGCCAGCGGGGCCGGCAAATCCACGCTGGTCAATGTGCTGCTGGGCCTGTATCCGGCTGACAAAGGCATGGTGTATTTCAATGACGTCGCGGTCAGCGATATCGGTCTGGAAACCGTGCGCGAGCATGTTGCGACCGTGCTGCAGGCGCCGGCCCTGTTTAATGATAGCGTCAGGCAAAACATCACCATGGGTCGTGATTATTCCGATGAAGCCGTGTGGGAAGCGATCAGGATTGCCCAGTTGGAAGATGTCATTATCGCCATGCCCAAGAAGCTCGATACCATTATCGGCCGTGCCGGGGTCAAACTCTCCGGCGGCCAGCGCCAGCGACTGGCGATTGCCAGAATGGCATTGATTAATCCCAGCGTGGTGGTGCTGGACGAGGCCACCTCGGCGCTTGACAGCGAAACCGAATATCACCTGCATATGGCGCTGGAACAGTATCTACAGGACCGCACCACGATCATCATCGCCCACCGGCTCAGCGCGGTGCGTCAGGCCGATCGGGTGGTGGTGTTTGATGGCGGCGATATTATCGCTGAGGGAGATCATGACTCTCTGATTCAGCAGGAGGGCTTGTACCAGAAACTCTACGCTCAGCAGGTTTGATTTTTTGGATTTGATTGAAGCACAGAGGCACAGAGAACAGAGGTTTATAGCCGCTATACTTAAGCCTAATCCGCAGATGACGCGGATTCGCACCGATTAAGCTCCCTACAGAAAAATCAGCGTTCATCTGCGTCATCTGAGGATTGATTTGCAGCCTGTAACCCAACGTTGAGAGCTTACACAGAGAATAATGATTACGCTCTGTGCCTCTGTGGTTAAATACCCGTATTAGCGGCGTTTCAGTTGCTCCACATCACGGACCGCGCCCTTGGCTGCAGAAGTGGTCAATGCCGCATAGGCCTGCAGTGCCAGACTTACAGTGCGCTCGCGCGCCACCGGTTTCCAGGCATTTTCACCCCGGGCTTCCATTTTGGCACGCCGGTGGGCCAGTTCTTCATCAGTCAGATCCACATTGATCTTACGGTGCGGAATATCGATATGGATGATATCGCCCTCTTCCACCAGGCCGATATTGCCGCCTTCTGCCGCTTCCGGTGAAGCGTGGCCAATCGACAGTCCTGAGGTACCGCCGGAGAAACGGCCATCGGTCAACAGTGCACAGGCTTTACCCAGACCTTTGGATTTGAGGTAACTGGTCGGGTACAGCATCTCCTGCATACCGGGCCCACCTTTCGGTCCTTCGTAGCGGATCAGTACCACATCGCCCTCTTTAATGGCACCACCGAGAATACCGGCGACCGCGGCATCCTGCGATTCAAAAATCCTGGCAGGACCGGAGAAGGTCAGAATGGATTCATCTACACCGGCCGTTTTGACGATACAGCCGTCTTCAGCGAGATTGCCGTAAAGTACGGCGAGACCGCCATCCTTGCTATAGGCATGTTCAATATCACGGATACAGCCATTTTCACGGTCCAGATCCAGTTCCGGCCAGCGGCAGTCCTGACTGAAAGCGACCTGGCTCGGAATCCCAGCAGGGCCCGCCAGATAACGCAGCTGCGCGGCTTCATACTGACTGCGTTTGATATCCCACTGTGCCAGACCGTCCGCCATGGTTTTGCTGTGAACAGTCGGCACATCGGTATGCAGAAGCCCACCTGCAGCCAGCTCACCCAGAATCGCAACCACACCACCGGCACGGTGTACGTCTTCCATATGGTATTTATTGGTAGCCGGCGCGACTTTACACAGATTCGGAATCTTGCGGGACATACGGTCGATATCAGCCATGGTGAAATCAACCTCCGCCTCGTTGGCCGCGGCCAGCAGGTGCAATACGGTATTGGTGGAACCGCCCATCGCAATATCCAGCGCAATTGCATTTTCAAAGGCGGACTTGGTCGCAATCGCACGCGGTAAGACATCGTCTTCATCGTTTTCGTAATAGCGCTTGGCCAGATCGACAATACGACGTCCTGCTTCCAGGAACAGCGCTTCACGATCGGCATGGGTCGCGAGCAAGGAACCGTTACCGGGCAGTGAGAGACCCAGCGCTTCAGTCAGACAGTTCATGGAATTCGCTGTAAACATACCGGAGCAGGAGCCACAGGTCGGGCAGGCGCTGCGTTCAACCTGGGCGACATCTTCATCGCTCACCTTATCGTCAGCCGCCTGCACCATGGCATCGACCAGATCCAGCTTGACGTCTTTACCCGCCAGTTTGGTTTTACCGGCTTCCATCGGACCGCCGGAAACGAAAATCACCGGAATATTGAGGCGCATCGCCGCCATCAGCATCCCCGGCGTGATTTTGTCGCAGTTGGAAATGCAGACCAGCGCATCAGCACAGTGGGCATTGACCATGTATTCGACCGAATCGGCGATGATGTCACGGGACGGCAAGCTGTAGAGCATACCGCTGTGGCCCATGGCAATACCGTCATCGACTGCAATGGTGTTGAACTCTTTGGCCACACCACCGGCACGCTCGATTTCGCGGGCCACCAGTTGCCCCAGATCTTTCAGGTGAACATGGCCCGGTACGAACTGGGTGAAGGAGTTGGCAATCGCGATGATCGGTTTGTTGAAATCATCGTCTTTCATTCCCGTCGCCCGCCATAAGGCGCGGGCACCCGCCATATTGCGGCCGGCAGTGGACGTTTTAGAACGATATTGAGGCATGCTGTACACTCCAAAAATCTGAAATTTAACGCGTAATGCTATGATCGCGCTTTAAATATGTTGTCTTTTGATCCCTAAATTTTACACGACACTTGGCAAGCGTGCTGAGTCTGCGATAAAAAGAAGCCTATGAATGACGCGCAACCGATGAATAATCACCAGAACCTGGCGACCACCACCAGTTGGTTCCGCACGGCTGCGCCTTACATTCACGCTCACCGCGGTGCCACTTTTGTCATCGCTTTTGATGGTGAGACCATCGACAGCGACGGTTTCGATCCTCTGCTGCACGATATTGCCATCCTCAGCAGTCTGGGTATCAAGCTGGTGCTGGCCTATGGTGCCCGTCCACAAATCGAAGCCCGGTGCGAACAGCAGGCCATCGAAGTGCATTACCATCGTGGCCTGCGGGTGACCGACGATGCCAGCCTCAAGATTGCCAAGGCGGTGATCGGAAAATTAAGACTGGATATCGAATCCAAATTGTCTTTCGGCCTGCCGCATACACCGATGGCTGATGCCCGTATCCGCTGTACCAGCGGTAACCTGGTCACCGCCCGCCCCGCCGGCATTATTGATGGTATCGATCTGGGCCATACCGGCGAAGTACGCCGCATTGATGTGGACGGCATCAACCAGCAACTGGGACTCGGCAACATCGTGCTGTTACCACCGCTGGGTTATTCTTTGACCGGTGAAATCTTCAATCTATCCTCGGAAGCGATTGCGACTGCCGTTGCGGTGTCTTTACATGCTGACAAGCTGATTTTCATCGGCTCCAGCAACCGAGATCTGCCGCGGGAAATGACGCTGAGCCAGGCCCGCAATAATCTCGATGCGCATCCATCGCTGGCTGCTGCGGCCAGAGCCTGCGAATCCGGTGTGCGTCGGGTGCATTTGCTCGACAGAGCACAGGACGGCGCTTTGCTGCAGGAACTGTTCAGCCGTGACGGTGCCGGCACGCTGCTATCTGCGACTTCTTTCGAAACAACCCGCCAGGCCAGTATTGAAGACGTGGTCGGTATTCTTGAGCTGCTGCAACCGCTGGAAGCCAACGGCACCCTCGTGAAACGTTCGAGGGAGCTGCTGGAACGTGAAATCGATCATTTCACGGTCATGGAACGTGATGGCACGGTGGTCGCCTGCGCAGCGCTGTATCCATACCCGGAAAACAATATGGCAGAACTCGCCTGTCTGGCGGTGTCCGGCAATTATCAGAGCAAAGGCAGAGGTAAACAGCTTCTGGCCTCTCTGGAGCAGACCGCCATTAACGCGGGCATCGAGTCGCTCTACGTGCTCACCACACAGACTGCACACTGGTTTCTGGAGCATGGCTTCAAACCGGCTGAAATCAGTGATCTGCCGGTCGCCAAACAGGCGCTATATAACTATCAGCGTAATTCGAGGGTGTTTCGCAAACAGCTGGCCTAACCGCTGGATTTCTGACCACGGTTAGGCCGGCGGCGGTATTCAGGAAACAGGATCGGGGCGAACTCATGCAGCGCTCTTTCGTAAACCCGGCGCTTGAAAAACACGATTTCTTCCACCGGCGTCCAGTAATCGACCCAACGCCAGTCATCAAACTCCGGCTTTTCATGCAGGTCAAGACGGACATCTTGCTCCTGACCGGTAAATCGCATCAGGAACCAGCGCTGTTTCTGGCCGATACATAAGGGTTTATTGCCATAGCGCAGGTAACGCTTGGGCAGTCGATAGCGCAACCAGCCACGGGTCGACGCCAGCAGTTCAACATGTTGCGGTGACAGACCGACTTCTTCCATCAGTTCACGGTAAGCTGCCTGCTCCGGCGTTTCATGTGCTTTTATGCCGCCCTGTGGGAACTGCCAAGAATCATGTTGCGCACGCTGTGCCCATAGCACCTGATTGTCTTCATTGCAGAGTATGATCCCCACATTAGGCCTGAAGCCGTCTTTATCAATCACGACGAAAGTCTCTGACTGGCTGAGTCTCTCTCTTTGACTCAGCAGGTTAATCTTAATTACAGGTTAGATTAGTAAAAGCACCGTCAGGTTGCAATGCATTTTGGCTTACAATAGGCGCTGATTCATATCTAAACGGAGACAGCTTAATCATCATGGCGTTGGCAATTTTTGATCTTGATAACACCCTGCTGGGCGGTGACAGCGACTTTTTGTGGGGACGGTATCTGTGCGAGAACGGTATCGTTGATGAGCAGGCCTATCGTCGTGCCAACGAACATTATTATCAGCAATACCTGGAAGGCAGTCTCGATATTCTCGAATTTCTTGAATTCGTGTTCAAACCGCTCGCCAGCTACGATATGCAGACCTTGGAAGGCTGGCGCGAGGCGTATCTTGAACAGAAGATCAAACCCATCCTGCTGCCCGCAGCTGAAGCCCTGGTGGAGAAACACCGCTCACAGGGCGACACCCTGCTTATCATCACGGCCACCAACAGCTTCCTGACGACCCCGATCGCGCAGATGCTGGGCATTGAGAATCTGATTGCGACCGATCCGGAAATTGTTAATGGCCGCTTCAGTGGACGTGTCGCAGGACAACCCTCATTCCAGCACGGCAAGGTCGAGCGTTTGCGTCAGTGGTTACAAAGCCGTGGAGAGGAACTGAAAGACAGCACCTTCTACAGTGACTCTCACAATGATCTGCCTTTGCTGGAACTGGTCGATACCCCCGTCGCCGTTGATCCAGATCCGAAATTGCAGGCCGTGGCTCAGCAGCGCGGCTGGCAGATTCTGAGCCTGCGCTAACACAGAATCAGAAGCAGCGCGGAACGCTGTTTATTGTTACAATTCATCGTTTTTTAACACTGACAATCAGGCCTTCATTATGGAATGGGAAGTTGTTATCGGGCTGGAAATTCACACTCAGCTCGCCACCAAAAGCAAGATTTTCTCGGGTGCTCCCACTGCCTACGGCGCCGCCCCTAATACGCAAGCTTGTGCCGTGGATCTCGGTTTGCCGGGTGTCTTACCGGTACTGAACGAAGAAGCAGTCAAAATGGCGATTAAATTCGGTCTGGCGGTCGACGCCGAGATCGCTGATCGTTCCGTTTTTGCCCGCAAAAACTACTTCTACCCGGACCTGCCCAAAGGCTATCAAATCAGCCAGTATGAACTGCCAGTTGTCGGCAAGGGTGAAATCAGTATTGAGCTGGAAGACGGCAGCGAGAAAGTCATCGGCATCACCCGCGCCCACCTGGAAGAAGATGCGGGTAAATCCCTGCACGAAGATTTTCACGGCGAGACCGGTATTGATCTTAACCGGGCTGGCACGCCGCTACTGGAAATCGTCTCTGAACCGGACATGCGCAGCGCCAAAGAAGCCGTGGCCTACATGAAGAAAATTCACTCGCTGGTGCGCTACCTGGAAATCTGTGACGGCAATATGCAAGAAGGCTCTTTCCGCTGTGATGCCAATGTATCTATCCGCCCCAAAGGCCAGGAACAATTCGGCACCCGCACCGAGCTGAAGAATATCAACTCTTTCCGTAACGTTGAACGCGCCATCAATTTCGAGATTGAGCGCCAGATTGATGTGCTCGAAGGTGGCGGCGAGGTGGTGCAGGAAACCCGGCTTTACGACGCTGACAAGAATGAAACCCGTTCCATGCGCAGCAAGGAAGAAGCCAATGATTACCGCTACTTCCCGGATCCTGATCTGCTGCCGCTGGTGGTCGACAAGGAATTAATCAACTCAGTCCGTGCCACTTTGCCGGAACTGCCAAATGAAAAACGCGATCGCTTTGTCAATGAACTGGGTCTGTCTCTGTATGACGCATCAGTTCTGACCAGCAGCCGCGAACTCGCCGATTATTTCGAAGCCGTGCTGAAAGCAAGCGGCGGCAAAGAACCTAAACAATGTGCCAACTGGGTCATTGTTGAACTCTCCGGTGCCCTCAATAAAGCCGGCCTCGACATCACTGAGTCACCAGTCAGCGCTGAACAACTGGCCGGCGTGCTGAAACGCATTGCGGATAACACTATCTCCGGCAAAATCGCCAAGACCGTGTTCGATGCCTTATGGAAAGGTGAAGGCAAAGATGCTGACGCCATTATCGAAGCCAAAGGGCTGAAACAGGTGACTGACACTGGTGCAATTGAAAGTATGATTGATGAGGTGCTGGCCGATAATCCGGACCAGGTTCAGCAATACCGTGATGGTAAAGAGCAGTTGCTGGGTTATTTTGTCGGCCAGGTCATGAAGGCTTCCAGAGGCAAAGCCAATCCGGCTCAGGTTAATGACATTCTGAAGAAAAAACTGGCGGGATAAGGCCTGCCGGACTGAGGCATAGTCGAAAGCCGCATCCTCTGTTGCGGCTTTTTGCTTTTTTAGCCCATGATGGATTGTGATCTAGTTCACAGTTTTTATTGCGGACTATTTCCCCATCCCGATTGAACTGATGTAGTATCAATCGTTGGTTTATTAACGCTACTTGTTCCGGCGCAGGATGCGTCGCTTATACGGAGCCAGATTCGCTTACTCATGAAGTTTGAACAGGAACATCTCCCCGCCAAGACGGGCATTAACAAACTGCCTTCCTCCTCACCTTTGCCGGACGCAAACTGGGTCTTGGTTTTCGGTTCAGTCAACCGTTTCAATGAACGCGGTTTCGCCAAAAACCTGAGAAAACGGTATCCCGATGCCCAAATCATCGGCTGCACCACCTCGGGTGAAATTACCGGCGAAGGCGTTTATGACGACAGTATCCATATCACCGCGATGAAGTGGGAACGCAGCACACTGCGCTTTATCTCCAAACCGGTGAACAGCATGGAGCAGTCACACGCGCTCGGCGCCCAGATTGCCGGTGAGCTGAAAATGGATGATTTAAAAGGCGTTTTTGTCCTCAGTGACGGACTCAACGTGAATGGCTCCGAACTGGTCGAAGGTCTTCAGGAAGTCTTACCGAACATTCCCATTACCGGCGGTCTGGCCGGGGATGATGCCAAATTTGCACAGACATTACTGCTTAATAACGACAAGATTCAGGATCGGGTAGTGATTGCTGTCGGTATCTACGGCGAAGATGCGATTGTCACCAGTGGCGCGCTGGGCGGCTGGAAGCCTTACGGCCCACCGCGACAAATCACCCGCTCTAACAAGAACGTGGTCTATGAACTGGATAACAAACCGGCCCTGCCACTGTATAAAATGTACATTGGCTATTACGCCAATGAATTGCCGGCTTCGGGTCTTAATTTCCCGTTCGCAATCATGGACGAGAAAAACGTCAATGTGATCCGTACGCTCTTATCCGTCAACGAAAAAGACAACAGCCTGACGTTCGCCGGTAATATCGACCAGGGTTCAACGGTGCGTTTCCTCAAGTCCGATCATGACAGCCTGGTGATGGGTGCCAGTGAAGCGGCACGTCAGATCCTGCAGAAAGACGTCAATATCAATGACAAAGCGCTGGCTATCTGCGTCAGCTGTGTTGGCCGCAAACTGGTCATGGAATCACAGGTGGCGGATGAGGTATTTGCCGTTCAGCGCTTGCTGGGTATGCAAACCGGCATTACCGGCTTTTACTCCAATGGGGAAATCTGCTCAGGTGAAGACGATAGTCACAGTCAGTTACATAACCAGACCATGACAATCGCCTACCTCAGTGAACATAACGCTTAGGCCAGCTCTCTGGCTGCGGCCAGCAGGGCCAGCCGGGCAATCACACCATAAGCATAGAAACGGTTGGGTTCGGAATCCGGCTGCTCATTCTGATCCGGCGTAATACAGGACTGGGCAAAAGCCAAGGGCTCAAAATGCATACCCGGAGCGTTGAGATTTTCATCCGTCCCCCGGCCGGTATGCACCCGATAGAAGCCACCGATAACAAAATGGTCCATCATGTAGATGACCGGCTCAGCCACGGCCTGTCCATCACCCAGGGTTTCAAAGGTATAGACCCCTTCCTGAACCAGCACGTTATCCACCACCAGTCCCTCTTTGGCTGATGACATCTTGTTGCGCTGCTTGCGGTTGAGGTTATAGATATCATCCGGGCTTTTCACGGTCATGATGCCCATGCCATACGTACCCGAATCGGCTTTTACGACCACAAACGGGTCTCTATCAATATTATATTCACGATATTTACTGCGGATCGACATCAACAGGTTATCGATGTTGCGGGCCAGACACTCAAGCCCGGCTTTTTCCTTGAAGTTCACCTCACCGCACTGCAGGGTCAGCGGAGAAATCAGCCACGGGTCAATGTCAATCTGCTGAGCGAATTCCTTGGCAACAGTGCTGTAGTGACTGAAGTGATGAGATTTTTTGCGGGTCGACCAGCCGGCATGCAACGGCGGCATGACTTCCTGCTCCAAGTCTTCAAGAATGGCCGGCCGGCCCGCTGATAAATCATTGTTGAGCAGAACCAGGCAGGGTGAGAAATCTCCGACTGCGACCCGATTGCCTTTTCTCACAAGCGGCTCCAGCAGACATTGTTTTCCGGACGGCAAATCCACGCTCAAGGGTTCAGTAATATCATCTCTCAGACTGCCTATACGGGCCTCAAGACCAGCTTTCTGGAAGATGTCCCGCAGGGTTTCCAGGCTTTCCAGGTAAAACAGATTACGGGTGTGATTTTCCGCCACAATCAATACCCGTTTGGCGGTCGGACAGGCGCGTTCAACGGCAGACTGGGCCGCCTGGATGGATAAAGGAATAAATGACGGGTTCAGATTGTTGAAACCGGCCGGGAACAGGTTGGTATCCACCGGCGCCAGTTTGAAGCCGGCATTACGCAGATCGACAGAAGCATAGAATGGGGATGGCGTTATCAGCCATTGTTCCCGCAGCCAGGTTTCGACCTGGGTTTGTCTTTCCAGAAGATGGGATTCCAGTTGCAGCAACGGGCCATTGAGGGCGGTGATCAGGTGCGGAACGCCAGTGGTCATAATCTATCTCGCTGTTAGGGATTGCAGGTTGCGACAAAAGCGCTGTCTATACTGTGACATGGGACACAGTTTGCGTTTTTCAAGTGATACATACTCTTTGGTCGTTTAAATTCAGGCCATGACTCAACGAAATAAGGCTATGTCTACATTACTAGCCTGCAGACTAAAAATCGGTTATCTTCGTTCCTCAGGGCTTTATCTAAGAATTAGAATGATGACTTTATCAGGTAATGCATGACCGTGAGCGAGAACCAATCTGAATTTTCCGGCCTGAAGGTCATGGTGATTGATGACAGCAACACCATTCGTCGAACTGCTGAAACGCTGCTTAAAAAAGCCGGTTGTGACGTTCTGACAGCTGACAATGGTTTTGAAGCTTTACCGGTCATCAGCGCCCATCATCCCGATATTCTCTTTATTGATATTATGATGCCTCGTCTGGATGGATACCAGACCTGTGCCTTGGTGAAAAACAATCCCAAGTTCAGGAACATCCCCGTCGTCATGCTCTCCAGTAAGGATGGCCTGTTCGACAGGGCAAAAGGACGTGTGGTCGGTGCAGAACAATACCTCACCAAACCATTTACCAGAGACGACCTTCTGGGAGCCATCCGTAAACATTTGCTTGAAAAAAACCAGGACGCTGAATAGCTTATGGCACGGATTCTGATTGCTGATGACTCACCTACGGAAGTCTATGTATTACAAAAAATGCTGGAAAAAAACGGGCATGAGGTGCTGGTTGCCGAAGATGGTGAACAGGCTGTCAACCAGACCCGGCAACACCAGCCCGACCTGATTCTGATGGATGTGGTGATGCCCAACCTGAACGGGTTTCAGGCTACCCGTAAACTGAGCAAAGACCCGGACACCAGCCACATCCCGATTATTATCGTCTCATCCAAAAATCAGGAGACCGACAAAATGTGGGGGCTGCGTCAGGGAGCAAAAGGCTATCTTGGCAAACCTGTCACCGAGCAGGACCTGATGCAGCAGATCAATGAACTGCTGGGACAGTGAGCATGGCTTTATTACAAACCCCTGAAGACATTATCTCGCTGCTGCATGACATGGAGCGCCGCAGCAAGCACAAGGCCGCCGGTCTTGACCAACAGGACACAGCTGGTCAGAGCTGGACGGCGATAGGTTTCCGCATCGGCCAGCAACATTTTGTCACCCCATTGAGCGAAACCCGTGAAGTGTTTCCGGTGCCCGAACAAATCACGCCGGTGCCTAAATCCCAGCGCTGGGTATTCGGCATCGTCAATCTGCGTGGTGAATTGCTGCCGGTTTTTGATCTCAACCTGTTTCTGTATGACCAGCCGGTCAAGCTGACCAAGCGCAGTCGCATCATAGTCATCAATGACAATGAGGTCGTCAGCAGCGTTACTGTCGATGAAGTATTTGGCCTCAAACATTTTCAGCAGCAGCCCGAACCCATACTCTCAGAGCAAAGCGCTGCACTCCCTGTCTATGTGACCGGAACCGTCTCCCAGCAGGAGATCGAATGGCAGGTCTTCAGCTTCAGACATCTGGTCAGCGATCCCCGTTTTCTTAATGCCGCCGCCTAACTATTGATTCCAGGATTAAGGTTTATGACATCCACCAGCAAGCTTTTTTTCTCTTCCCTGATGCGCAGACAAAACTGGCTCAACCTGTTTTTTGTGATTGTGTTCAGTGTCGTCACCCTGGGCGGCCTGTGGCTGATAGCCAGCGGTCAGTATCAGACTTTCTACGATAATATCCTGCATCTCAGCATCGCGGTGGCCGTGGCTTTTGTTCTGACGCTGATTGCGGTGGTAAGACTGAGTTTCCCGTCAATTCAGAGACTCAAAACCTCAATGGACGAGATGGAACTGCAAAACCGTCACAACCAGGACGCCATTCTGCGGCTGCTGGATGAAATGGGCGATCTTGCTGACGGTGACCTGACAGTCAGCGCGACTGTGACTGAAGACATTACCGGTGCTATTGCCGACTCGGTCAACTACACCATTGATGCGTTGCGCAGCCTGGTTGAGCAGATCAACTCCACCACCCTGCAGGTCGCTTCCGCGGCACAGGAAACTCAGGCCACAGCACTGCATCTGACCGATGCCAGTGAGCATCAGGCGCAGCAGATAACCGAAGTGAGTTCTGCAATCACTCAGATGGCCGGCTCTATCGAACAGGTGTCGGAAAATGCCAGTCAGTCTTCAGAAGTAGCGAAGCAATCGGTATCGCTGGCGGTCCAGGGTAATACCGCGGTGAAGAAAGCCATCCGCGGTATGGACACGATCCGGGAGCAGATTCAGGAAACCTCCAAACGTATCAAGCGCCTGGGCGAGAGCTCTCAGCAGATCGGTGATATCGTCGAGCTGATTAACGACATCGCGGAACAAACCAATATTCTGTCTCTGAATGCGGCCATTCAGGCAGCGATGGCCGGTGAAGCCGGCCGTGGTTTTGCTGTGGTCGCGGACGAGGTACAGCGCCTGGCCGAACGCTCCAGTAACGCAACACGTCAGATCGATGCCCTGGTGAAGACTATTCAGAGCGACACCAGTGAAGCGATTGCCTCGATGGAACAAAGCACCTCGGAAGTTGTATCCGGTGCCAGGCTGTCGCAGGATGCCGGTACCTCACTGGAACAGATTGAGGCGGTATCGCAGCAGCTGGCTGAACTCATCAACAACATTACAGCGAATGCCAAACAGCAGGCCACTGCGGCCGTCAGCACTTCTGAAAGCATGAATGTCATTCAAGAGATCACCATGCAGACCTCGACCGGCACCAACGAAAGTGCAGCCGCGATCGGTCGCCTGCTCGATCTCACCAATGAACTGCGTAAGTCGGTCTCCGGCTTTAAACTGCCACAGTAAGTCAGATAAGGCGGGGGCGAACAGCAAACATGGCTCAATTAATCAAAGGCAACTACAACGCTTTGATGTGGCTGCAAACCGAACTGCAGCAGTCACTGACTCATGCCTTGAATGCCATGAACAGCTTTATTGACGGTGAGGGTGATGGCAAAACCCTGTCAGACTGTATTGAAGCGCTGTACCAGGTCAAAGGCACCCTGGACATGGTCAACATCAGCGGTGCAGCGATGCTTGCAGATGAAATGCAGCATACGGTGATGGCCCTGCGCGATAACAAAATCACTCACAGAGACCAGGCAGAAGATGCGCTGGTGCGTTCACTGCTATTGCTACCCAACTATCTCAAGCTGCTCAGTGATGAGTTTGAAGATCATCCGCTGTCCCTGCTCGACAGCCTTAACGAATTACGTCAGGCCCGTGGTGCTCAGCCCCTGACTGAAGAATCACTTTTCAAACCCGTGCTGACTCAGCCTCTGCCTGACAGTATCGCGCCCAACCCGCATCGCAAACTGCCGGAAATCGCGATAGAAAAACAGAAACTGGGGCATGCCTTCCAGGTCATGCTGCTGAACTGGCTGCGCAAGCAGGATGAAGAAAGCCTGCGAAAAATGCGCGGCGTGGTGCATTATCTTCGTCTCGCCTGTCAGGAAGAAAAAATCACCTTGTTGTGGTGGGCATCAGAAGCTTTGCTGGAAGCCCTGGAACAACAGGGTCTGGAAGCTGATGCCGCAGTGAAACAGCTGCTGGGGAAATTGGTCATGCCGATTAAAACCCAGTCAGAACAGAGCGAAGCCGCGCTGTTACAGCATTTTCCCAGTGATCTGGTCAGCCGTTTACTGCGCTTTGTGGCCCATGCTCAGAGTCATGGCCCGCAGGTCAGCCTGCTGAAAACCACTTTCCATCTGCACTTTTTTGATCACAAGCAGAAAATCTACGGCATGAGCGATAACGCGCTCGGCGATGCTCATCTGGCGCTGCTTGAACAGTTGGAAGATTTAAAAACCCAGATCGATCATTATCATCCCGATCAGGATCTTGACAACCACAAGCTCGATGCGATTCTGCAGCAGCTGCAGAGCATGACTGACACCCTGGCATTACTGGCTGAATATGAAGCCAGTAATCTGCTGCATCATCAGGCGGAAAGAATTCAGGCTCTGCTCGATGAGGATCACAGACCTGATGAAATGATGCTGACCGAAATGGCTGACACGCTGTTGCAGGTCGAACAATTCCTGCAGTCCTCAACCCAGGCTGACGTCAGTGACAAACTGCGTGAAACGGTGATCAGTGAATGCCTGCTGGAAATGGCCAATATCAAGGAAACCCTGACCCTGATGAGTCAGGCTCAGCGCCATCCGGATGAACTCGGAGAAACAGAGCAGCAGCTACAGCTGATTACCGGCAGCCTGGAAATGCTTGATTATCCGGATGCGGCCGATATTCTGAAACACACCGTCGACAAGATTCATCAACACAGTGAGAGTCGCGAAGCCTTTACTCCAGCTCAGTTGAACCGGCTCGCCGATATACTCGCCTGCTGTGACATCTACATGGAAGGTATCCGTCAACATGGTCATGCTGAAACCAATTACCTGGATGATGCCGCTGACAAGCTGGCCAGTTTTGATCAGCTGGACACCAGCGATGAAGGACAGATACCCGCTATCGAGCCTGCCACTGAGACTAAGCAGGATCCGGTGCTGGATGAACTGGATTCTCTGTTAAGTAGTGATGAAACCTCCCTGCTGCTGGAAACCGGAACGGAGCCAGAGCCAGAGCCAGAGCCAGAGCCAGATCCAGAGCCAGAAGATTTGAGCGCCCGGCTGTCACTGCAGCAATCCGCAGAGGCCGAAGTTGATGCTGCAACTTCAGCCCAGTCGGAACCTACCAACAAGTGGCAATTTGCAGAAGGGATTGATCCGGAAATCGCTGAGGTGTTTATCGAAGAAGCCGAGGAAGTACTGGCGGAGCTCGATGAGTTAATACCCCAGTGGATAAGGGATCATGATCCCGCTGTATTGAGCGAAATTCGTCGACACTTTCACACTCTGAAAGGCAGCGGCCGCATGGCTGGTGCTACGGTTATCGGTGAACTGGCCTGGGCTGTAGAGCAGGTGCTCAATCATGTGATTGATGGGACCCGCCCGGAAACTGCGCAGGTACAGCAACTGACGGCGGAGTCGCACCACATTATGCCGGCTTTGATTGCTCGTTTTACACATGCCGATACCAGCACCCCTTCAGAAGTCGAGGCCTTGCACTCACTCCGCGACCGCTGTCTGTCAGCCGAGTCCGTTGCCCCTATCGCTCCTGAGGATGCGTCAGTTCAAACCTCAAACAGCGATACTTTGGACTGGTCTGATGACACGGGTGAAACCATTGAACTTGTCGATGATGCGGACCTTATCATTATCGAACCAGAAACAGATCCCTCTCTGGTCGACTTTGATGTCTCTGCTTACCGGGCTGCAGCTGATGACAGTGATCAACAGCCGGAACCGACGTCTTTCCAGATAGACACAGAAGTACTGACCGGGGTCGAACGTTATACTAGAGCGAAGAACTCACATCAAAGCAAAGCTGGTTCAACCACGCAGCCAGAAAATCTAGCGCAACAGCCGCTTAATGCTATGGATGAGCGTCCTTACGCCTTGGCAGAACAGGCCGGTTCTCCTGAAGCGGAAACAGCTGACGTCGCTCCCAAACCGCTCACAGGTGTTGAAACGTATATCCAACGTCTACAACAGGAAACCGGGGTTGCACGCTATCTGCGTCAGCAAAAAGCAGCTGAAAAATCAGCAGCGGCACTCACGCCTGCCCGACCTCAAGCGCCGGTATTCAAGCCGCTTAGCACAGTGGATCGCTATCTGATAAATCAAGTTCGTCAGCAATATCCCGCCACCAGTGTCGATCGTTATCTTGCAATGCAGGATGCCCATCTGGAAGCCGATAAAGTCGCCCAGGAAGAAGACGATGAACTGCTGCAGATTTTTGCCGCCGAAGCAGCACAGCACATCATCACACTGCGTCAGGGTCTGGAAGATATCAGCTTCTCTCGACAGGTTACCAAACCCATTTTGAGAGCCGTGCACTCTCTCAAAGGCTGCGCCAATATCGCCGGCATTAAACCGATGGGGCTGGTGGCCACTGAGCTGGATGCGGTCATGAAACAGCTGCATGCGCAGGATGTGGTGTTGAATAGCGAGCAGATGCAACAGCTCAGCTATATCGTTGCACAACTGAATCAGGTCTTGTTGAGTATTACTGAGCATCAGCCTGAACCGGATATCCGCGAACTGTCGGCAGCAGTCAGCCAACTCAAACCGGCCACTGAAGCAACGGCTGCAAGCCCAATCATTGATCCGGAATTTCTGGTGGTCTTTCTGGAAGAGACCGATGAATTGCTCGATGCCTACACCCGGCAGCTAGCACAATGGCAGCAACAGCCTGATGATCAGGACAATCTGCAGGCACTTGAACAGACCCTGTATGACCTGGAACAGGCTGCCAGGCAGGCTGAACAGCAGCACATTGCTGATGTTTATGCCGCCCTGTCACGCCTGATTCAGCAACTGCAGCCCGCAGCGCCGGGCCTTAATGATTTGCTTGAGCTGGGTTATGAACAGCTGAATCAGCATATTGAAAACCTGCTGCAGAACAAAGCGCACAGTGCCGACTTTGATTTTGCCGCACGCGTTGACAGCTATCTCGCCAGCCAGTCTGCGCCCCAGCAGTCAATACCGGATATGGATGTCGATGAAACTGACTTTATCCTCCCGGATGATGTTGACCCTGAACTGCTGGAAGCCTTCAGTGAAGAGGCCGCTGAGCTGCTGACTTCCAGTGGTCAGGCTATCAAAGCCTGGCAGCTGGAACATGACAGTGCCGTCGACCCGCTACAGTTACAGCGTGATCTGCATACTCTGAAAGGCGGTGCCAGGTTGACCGGCATCACGCCGATGGCCGATCTGACGCACCAGGTTGAAACCCTGGTTATTGCCGTCAGCGATCATAAAGTGCCGGCTGATGAAGACTTTTTTGATTTATTGCAGCGTTGTCAGGACAAACTCAGCGAAATGCAGGAACAGCTGGCGGCCAGGCAAGCATTAAAAACCGCCCTGTCACTGATTAGAGAAATAAGCTGGCGCACGGAAGGCACCGATCTGGAAATAGACGATCGGCCATTGCCGGAGCCGGAAAAAGTCGTAACCGCTGTCCCGCAAGCTGAATCGCAGCCAGCCAGCCCAGAGCCGGACATAGCGACGGTGAAATCCGCATCCCAGCCTGTAGAACAGGTCCGGGTCCGTGCTGATCTGCTCGATTATCTGACCAATTTTGCCGGTGAGGTCAGTATCTCCCGTGACCGTGTGACCCAGCAGCATACCGCGCTGCGTCAGCAACTGCGCGAGATGGAGGAAACGGTCAGTCGTCTGCACGATCAGCTGCGCAAACTGGAAATTGAAACCGAAACCCAAATCCTGTTCCGTTACGAAGATGAACGGCTGAATCAGGATTCTGATTTTGACCCGCTGGAACTCGACCGCTTCTCGATGATTCAGCAACTCTCCCGTGGTCTGACTGAAAGTGTTATCGATTTGAATGACATTAGCCGCTCGATGGATATTCTGGTCAAGGAAACCGACGCCATCTTGCTGCAGCAGTCCCGCCTCAATGCTGATCTGCAGGAAGGTCTGATGGCGACCCGTCTGCTGCCATTCAGCGGTGTCTCTCCCCGGCTGGAACGGATTGTCAGACAAACTGCCAGCGAACTCGGTAAAAAAGCCGATTTCAGCATTCGTGGCGCCGAACTGGAAATGGACCGGACCATTCTGGACCGTCTGGTCGCGCCGCTGGAACATATTCTGCGTAATGCCATTGCCCACGGCATTGAGTCACCCGGTGTACGTCTGGCCAATGGCAAACCCGAACAGGGTCAGCTGCAGCTGCAGATCCTGCGTGAAGGCTCGGAGATGGTGGTCACTGTCAATGACGACGGGCAAGGGATTGATGTTGATAAAGTGCGTCAGAAAGCACTCGACCTCAACCTCATCAGCAGCGACGACAAGCCGTCGGATGATGAGCTGATACAGTTGATTCTGACCTCCGGATTCAGCACTGCCGATAATATCTCCCAGTTGTCCGGTCGCGGCGTCGGTATGGATGTCGTCAGTAACGAAATTCGCAGCCTTAAGGGTCGCCTGACTATCCAGTCACAGCGTGGCAAAGGCACCCAGTTTGCGATTCGCCTGCCCCTGACCCTGTCGGTAATACAGGCTTTACTGGTCAAAGTTCAGGATGAGCAGTATGCGGTGCCTCTGGGCAGCGTCAATGCCGGTGAACGAATCAGTGTGCGCGATATTAGATTGATGCTGGGCACCCATGATCCGAAATACAATTTTCAGGGTGAGCAGTATGATTTCATCCCGCTTGCCTCACTGCTGGACAAGCCTCTAACTCTGCCGGCTAACCTCAAGCATCAGTTGCCATTACTGCTGTTCCGCTCAGGCGAGTTGCGCATTGCACTTCTGGTCGACAGTATTATCAGCAACCGTGAAATTGTCATTAAGTCTGTCGGTCGCCAGCTTGGCACCATTAGCGCGGTCAATGGTGCCACCATACTGGGTGACGGTCGGGTGGTCTTTATCCTCGATATTCCGACTTTAATCGACACCGCCCGGGATATTCACCTCGACAGTAATGATGCGATTAATCTTGAGCGTGAACTTGCACATATCCAGGAACAGGCCCCCGTGGCGATGGTTGTTGATGATTCGATAACGATGCGTAAGGCTTCTGGCAATCTGTTGAAGAGACTGGGCTTTGAGGTGCTGACTGCGCGTGATGGTGTCGATGCCCTGTCTCAACTACATGAGCAGAAGCCGGATATTATTCTGCTTGATGTGGAAATGCCGCGAATGGACGGCTTCGAGTTCGCTTCGATAGTCCGTAATGACGCGCAGTTCCGTCACCTTCCTATCATCATGATTACCTCGCGTACCGGTCAGAAGCATCGTGAGCGGGCATTGGAAATCGGTGTCAATGCCTACCTCGGTAAGCCTTACCAGGAAGATGAGTTGGTGAGCCAGATGCAAAAACTGCTGGGACAACAACGTTTTCCCGGACAGCACAATTAACAGCCAGGGTCAGTTATGACAGCACAAGCACAACAAGCTCAGTTCATTCATTGCATGCTGATACCCTTGCAGCGACATTATCTGCTACTGCCCAACAGCAGCATTGCGGAAGTGATTCCCCGCACCGGCGTGGTTCAGGAACAGGCCGGTGATTCGACCTGGCTCAGCTTTATTGACTGGCAGCAACAGCGTCTGCCACTGGTCTACCTGGAAAACCTGCTGACCGATGGTGCCGAACCCCAATCAGCTGGCAATAAGCTTTGTATTGTCAACGGTATTAACCCGGACGCGGATATCGATTATTTTGCCATTCCCTGTTCCGGCTCGCCGCAATTGATTACCCTCAATCAGGCGGCGCTGCACCTCACCCATGATGATAATAATTCGCCCTATCTGCACTGCCAGATCAAGATCAGTAACAAGGTTGCCTTAATCCCAAACCTTGATCAGATCGAGGCCAGTATTCGCGATCAGCAGGGCTGAACCGGTCCCAACATTTTCCCGGTTAATTTGTGATCAGATCCTGCTGATTTTTACCCGCATGATGGTTTAAGATAGCGCCATGCGATGGACTAAAACACTGTGGTTTTATCTTGCCTTTCTGGCGCTGCCATCTTTTGCCCTGGCAGACACTAACGCACAACTGGAAAAACAGCGTCAGACCTTTCAATTTGCGCTTAAAGCGCTTGAAACCAATCAGATTTCTCTCTACCGACAGTTTCATGAGAGGCTGGACGGTTATCCGTTGCAGGGTTATCTGCAATATCTTTATCTTCGCCACCGGCTGGAACAGGTCTCTTCACAGGAGGTAAAAAGTTTTCTGGAGCAGGAAAAAGATACTTTCTATGCTGAGAGACTACGGGCTTTCTGGCTCGATCGTCTGGCCAAACAGCAGCGCTGGCAGGACTATCTGGCATTTTATCAAGCGCCACAATCTGCTGAACGCGAGTGCTATCAGTTGCAGGCACTTCTGGCCACCGGACAGCGTGACAAAGCCTTCGAACTGACCCCCGCTATGTGGCTAGTTCCTCACTCCCAGCACCAAGCCTGCGATCCGGTGTTCAGCCGCTGGCAACAAGCCGGACTGCTCACTGAAGCGCTACGCCATCAGCGTTTGATGCTGGCTCTGCGTGATAACCAGTTTTCGATTGCCAGCTATCTCGCACGCTCCGGCCCTCAGGCAGCCAGAGAACTTGCCTGGGTGGAACGCTGGCAAACTATTCACAACAACCCTGTCTCACTGTTAAACCAACTTCCCGCCTCAGCACCGGCAGATAATTCCGTCACCCTGGCCCGTGATGAAGCCCTGTCCCGTGAGATTATCGTGCATGGCTTGACTAGGCTGGCGCGACGCTCCCCCGAACAGGCTTTCGAACAATGGCAGAAGCTGCGCGATCATTATCAGTTCAGCGAACAGGATCAGATTGAAGTGCGCCGCGCTATCGGTACCTGGGCGGCATTGAACCGCGATGAAAGAGCACTAATCTATTTTGGCAATATTCCCGGTGGCGAATGGCAGGCGCGCGCGGCTATCTGGCAACAGGACTGGCGGGCGGCGATAAAAGCCATCAAGCAGATGAATATTGACGAACAGGCTTCAACCCGTTGGCAGTACTGGCTGGGTCGCAGCCAGGCCGGTCTCGGTCAGGATGAAGCCGCCAGAGAAACCTATGCCGCCATTGTGGGTCAGCGTGATTATTATTCTTTTCTGGCTTCCGATGAGCTCGCCAAACCTTATGCGATGAATCATCATCCTATCAGCGTGCCGGCAGAAGTTCTCAAGGATTTCCGGCAACAGCCTGCGGTGCAGCGCCTGCATGAGTTTTACCTGCAGGATATGATGCTGGAAGCTCGGCGTGAGGCTTACTATCAGTCTCAGCATCGCAGCGATGCCGAGTTGCAACTGCTGGCAACTATTACCCATGAATGGGGCTGGCATAACCAGACGATTGCTCTGCTGGGCAAGGCGCAATACTGGGATGCACTGGATCTGCGTTTTCCGGTCGTTTTCGATAAAGCCATGCAGCAGGCGGGTCACAATACCGGGCTTGATCCTTCCTGGCTACTCGCCATTGCCAGGCAGGAAAGTGCCTTCAACCCTACAGCCCGTTCTCATGCCGGTGCCCTGGGTCTGATGCAATTGATGCCCGATACCGGCCGGCTTATTTCCAAGCTTATCAACCGGCCCCTGAAACAGCTGGAGGAGCTCTATCATCCTGAACGCAATATCGAGCTCGGAAGCGCCTATCTCAGACGCATGCTGGACGAGAACCAGCGTAACCCGGTACTGGCCACCGCGGCCTATAATGCCGGTCCACACCGCGTCAACCGCTGGCTGCCCTCAGAAAAGCTTGATGCTACGATTTGGGCAGAAAATATTCCTTTTAACGAGACCCGGCATTATGTTCAGACGGTCATGAGTTATGCCGCCATTTTTGACAGTCAAAGAAACCAGGCGATTAAACCGTTGTCAGAACGTATGCCTGCAATCAAACCTAAAAAACCTTAGACTGTTGTTATGCAATGCTTTCTCGTAGGCGGCTGTGTCCGTGACAAACTGCTGGGACTGCCGGTTAAAGACCGTGACTGGGTTGTTGTCGGCGCCGATCCACAGCAGATGCTGACCCGTGGTTTCAGACCGGTGGGTAAGGACTTCCCTGTGTTTCTCCACCCCGAAACCCAGGAAGAATATGCACTGGCCCGCACCGAACGTAAATCCGGCCGCGGTTACCATGGCTTCAGTTTCCATGCTGAGCCGGATGTGACGCTGGAACAGGATCTGGGCCGTCGTGATCTCACAATCAATGCGATTGCCGAAGATGAAAGCGGCCATATTATCGACCCTTTCAACGGCCAGCAGGATCTGAAACAGGGCATTCTGCGTCATGTCTCAACCGCCTTTGTCGAAGATCCGGTTCGCGTGCTCAGAATCGCCCGCTTCGCGGCCCGCTTCGGCTTCAGCATCGCCGATGAGACCAAGGACCTGATTGCTGACATGATCGCTGATGGCGAACTGCAGTATCTGGTCCCTGAACGGGTCTGGCAGGAACTGTCCAAAGCGCTGCAAAGCGAGCAGCCTTCACTGTTTTTCACCACTTTACGTGACGTTGGCGCTTTAAAAGTGCTGTTTCCGGAAGTGGATGCCCTGTTTGGTGTGCCGCAACATCCCAAATGGCATCCGGAAATTGATACCGGTGTGCATGTGATGATGGTGATTGATCAGGCTGCCAGGCTTTCCGATGATGTCTCCGTGCGCTTTGCGGCGCTATGTCATGACTTGGGTAAAGGTCAGACACCGGCCGATATTCTGCCCAGTCATAAAGGGCATGAAGCCACCAGTATTCAGCTGACCCGGGATTTATGTGAACGGCTACGTGTCCCCAAAGAGACCAGTAATCTCGCGGTTAAAGTCGCCGAATTTCATACCGATGTTCACCTGCTGTTCGAGCTCGATGCCGAGCGCGTGCTGAATGTGCTGGAAGGTGTCGACAGTTTCCGCCGGCCGGAACGTTTCCAGCAGTATCTGCTGGCTGGCGAAGCTGATTTCCGCGGCCGTCCCGGTTACGAAGATGCCCCTATGCCCGAAGGTGCTGCTTTCCAGGCCTGTTATGAAGCCGCTGCTGCTGTTTCCGCCACCGAATTTATCGAGGCCGGCCTCTCCGGCATCGCGATTGGTGAGGCGATCCGGCGTAAACGCATTGAAAAAATCGAACAAACCCTCGAAGACTATCGTCCTGCGGCTTAATCCCGCCAACAGAAAAACCTGTGTTGATAAAGGCTTGCAAGATTACAGGCCGCCCCCATATCACGTATAATCCGCTTATTTTTCGACTTTAAATTAGGACTTATCATGAGCAGTGAACTCTCAGCCAACTGGACCAGCGTTAACGCTGCCTGCCAGCCGCTGGTCGATGCATTGATCGCCGATGCACAGGCCCTTAATCTGGAAATTAGCACCTTGGAAAACGGTACCCGCATTGTCGATGCCGGTATCAACTGCAAAGGTGGCCTCGAAGCCGGCCGTCGCATCGGTGAAATCTGCATGGGTGGTCTGGGCACCGCCACACTGGGTACCAACAGCGGCTTTGAGAACTGGCCCTGGTCAGTCAACGTCCACGCTAAAACCCCGGTCTTGAGCTGCCTGGGCAGTCAATATGCGGGCTGGAGCCTGTCGCATAAAAGTGAAGACAGCAAGTTTTTTGCACTCGGCAGTGGTCCCGGGCGTGCACTGGCTGCCCGTGAAGAGCTGTTCAAGGAATTTGGCTACCAGGATAAAGCCGATTCGACCGTGATCGTACTGGAAGTCGACAGCTTCCCGCCGGTGGAAGTCGCTGAAAAAGTCGCTGATAACTGCAGCATTAAAGCAGAAAATCTGACTTTTATTCTGACCCCGACCGCCAGCCTCGCCGGTGTCATGCAGATTGCTATCCGGGTGCTGGAAGTCGCGATGCACAAAGCGCACGAGCTGCACTTCCCGCTGGAAAAAATCGTCGATGGTTACGGGGTAACCCCGGTCGCACCGCCGGGCGGTGATTTCATGAAAGCCATGGGTCGCACCAATGATGCGATCCTGTTCGGTGGTCAGGTCCACCTATTTGTGGATGCGACTGATGAAGAAGCCAAAGATCTGGCCGAGAAAATGCCCAGTAACACGTCTTCCGACTATGGCCGTCCATTTGCCGAGATCTTCAAATCGTATGATTATGACTTCTTCAAGATTGACGGCAGTCTATTCAGCCCCGGTAAAGTCATTGTCACCAATGCCAATACCGGTAAGAGCTTTAGCGCCGGTGAACTGAACCGCGACCTACTGAATCAGTCTTTCGGCCTGTAAATTCATGAGCGCACCCCGCGTCGTCATTTTCAACGATACTCACGGCTGGCACAGTGAACAGCTTAGTTCCGCACTGGACCAGCTGGGTATCGAGGCGGTGCTGACCGATCTGGCTGAATGCCGGATTGATCTGGACTCCCCGACCGGTCTTTTGATTCCGGGCCTTGACAGCCAATTGCCGGCGGCCGCTATTGTCCGCGGTATCGCACCGGGCTTTCTGGAGCAAATCACGCTGCGTATGGATGTGTTGCATACACTGGCCGAACTCGGTGTGCCGGTGTTGAACCCGGCCTCCGCGATTGAACACACCGTAGACAAAGCCCGCACTTCGCTGCGCTTACACCTAGCCGGGCTTAGTACACCTCGAACCTGGGCCTGCGAAAATGCCAATACCGCCAGAGTCATAATTGAGCGGGAACTGGCAGCGGGTCACTTGCTGGTAATGAAACCGCTGTTTGGTTGTCAGGGTAAGGGCATTGCCCTCATCGAAACCCTGAGTCAGTTTGAACAACAATCGCCGGTGGGTGACGCTTTTTATCTGCAGCAATATATTGCCCCGGAACAAGCCGGTGCCTGGCAAGACTGGCGCTTATTGGTGATTGACGGCGAAGTCTGCGCTGCCATGTCGCGTCGCTCAAATCACTGGATTACCAACTTCGCTCAGGGTGCCAGCTGTTTTGCGACGCCGGTATCTGAAGAGATGCGACAGCTTGCCATCCGCGCAACAGCCGCAGTGCAGGCCGATTATGCCGGTGTCGATTTGATCCGTGGTCCTGACGGCCAGTTCACCGTGCTGGAAGTCAACAGCGTGCCGGCATGGAAAGGTTTGTATCAGGCTACCGGCGCCGATATCGCAGGTGCACTGGCACAGGCAGTCAATCAACGCATCTCGGCCGCACTGGCCTCAAATCATGCTGTCTGAGTCGGAGATAGCTGAATCCGTTTTCTGGGCCTGTGAACAGGAGGTCCGCGCACCCAAACCCGGCAACGTCAATTGCTTTAGCGATGGTCACAATATGGCCGTTGAAGATTTTATCCGCAGCGCCCGGGCCATCGCCCCGGTGATGGCGCATCCCGGCCAGAAAGTGGGGGAGAGAATTCTGGCTGCGATAACAGCGACACGGCAAGTGGTTGACTGCAATACCAACCTTGGCATTGTTTTGCTGTTTGCTCCCTTGTGCTGCGCGGCTGAACAGTGCGAATCATTCGCTGAGCTGCCTGACAGGCTCAGAGACATCCTGCACAAGCTGACGGTTGAGGATGCCAGACTGACTTATCAGGCCATTCGGATGGCCGAGGCGGGTGGCCTTGGACAGCATCAGGAGCAGGATATTAGCGGAGAACCGACCGTTACCCTGCTTGAAGCCATGAAAATGGCTGCTGAGCGCGATCATATAGCCCTGCAATATGTAAGTAATTTCAATACATTATGGCAAATTGGATTGCCGGGATTGACAAGTGCGCTGAATTCTGGGGAAAGTGTTGAATGGGCAGCGGCTTTCGCGTATCTTAAGCTCTTATCAGAGGTTCCCGACAGCTTGATTTGTCGCAAGCAATCCAGGGAACAGGCAATCGCAGTGACAGAAAAGGCAAAACAACTTGTTTTTGAAATGAATAAAAACAGTACGTTAAATGCTTATTTAGATCAGCTCACTGCTTGGGATAAAGAATTAAAGCAGAATGCCATTAATCCGGGTACCACCGCAGACCTTGTCGCGGCCACGCTGTTGCTTCACGCATTTCAGCGCCGGCTTTCTGTTGACCGAATTTCAGTACCATGATGCATCCAGCGGACGGCACTGAGCAGGTGATACGTTCCTTTATTACGTATAAACCCTTCCTTGCCAGCAAGGAGGGAAAAAAATGAGCCTTTTTGACAATTTTTTTGGAACAGGAAAATATAACATGCCAGTAATCGATCGCGTACTTGTAGGTGAATCTCTGGTCATCGAAGACGGTGACCTCGACAACGTCGCTCACATCGACCTGATCATGGGCCCTCGCGGCTCAGCTGCAGAAGACGCTTTCTGCCGCACTCTGACTGACCAGAAGCAAGGTGTAAATGGTCTGTTGGCCGTTGTGACGCCAAACCTGATGGTTAAACCTGCTACCGTCATGTTCAACAAAGTAACCATCAAGAACATGAAACAAGCGGTTCAAATGTTCGGTCCGGCACAACGTGGTGTTTCCATGGCTGTGGCTGAATGTGTTGAAGACGGCACCATCCCTGCCGGTGAAGCTGACGATGTCTTCGTTTGCGTTGGTGTCTTCATTTCTCCAACTGCTGACAGCGATGAAAAAATCCAGGATTGGAACTATCGTGCAACTAAAGAAGCAATCAAACGTGCGGTTGCCCGTGAGCCAAAAGCGGCTGACGTCGTTGCACAATACAGATCAACTGAACACCCATTCGGTGCCAAGTAATCTCTGATTTGTGATGACCGCCCTTCTCCGGAAGGGCGGTTTCATTTTTACTGCATCAGACGCTTCAAGGTCTGAATGCTGATGGCGCCGGTATGTAAAGCGCTGGCTAACAGCACCCCTGTGGCACCCGTTTTCGCGACCGCCATTAAATCGCCCTCATCCCGCACACCACCAGCAAGATACCAGTTTATATCTTGCGCTTTTGACTGTTGCGCCTGCAACCATGTCAGATCGGGTCCCCGCTCTGATCCTACCCGGTCGAGATTCATCAGAATCACGTTTTTAGTCCACAATTCAGAATTTGAAAATAAGCCCGCCTGACCGAGGTTCACTTGGTTTTTTCTGTCCAGTGACAGAATCAGTCTCGAAGCGAGCGCCGCTTGCGTCAATATAGCTGTGTCAGCCAGCGTTTCACTCCCGGCGACCAGGCTTAGATTAGTCATCTCACTGAAAACCGCTAGATCCGCTGCGTGCTTGATACCACAATCGAGCCAGAACTGTGTCTGCGGAAACTGTCTAGATAGGGACTGATAAAATTCTGCTGCTTGAATGTCCCGTTCAATCGCATCCAGATCGGCGATATAAAACTGTTCAAACGGGAATAAGGCCACTAGATCAGCAATGACTTCAACCGGCTCAACTGAAGCCGTCAACACTGATGTTAAAGCAGGGTATTGTTCTCGGTTGCCACCGCGGGCATGAACCACAATTCCATCCCGGATATCAAGGACCGGTATAATCTGCAGCATAAATTCCATTCTTATTTTTCAGGGTCACTGAAGCTCATGACCCTGGCCATGAAAATCATGAGTATTCAACAGCATCGATGACGCTATTTATCTACGAACATCTTACCAGCGGTGCAATGATCGGTGAGGCTATTTCAGCCTCACTGCTGCGTGAGGGTGACGCGATGCTCAAAGCCCTTTGTCATGATCTGCTTGCGCTGGACTGTCATCTCACGCTCATGCGTGACAGCCGTTTGCCGCAGCTGGATGACCCGACCGGCAGGATCTCCGTGTTGGTGGTCGACACCCCGGAGAGTTACCGGCAGTACTGGCAGCAAAGTCTTGAGCATTACGAGCGGTTTCTGTTGATTGCGCCTGAAACCGATGGCCTGCTGGAACAATTGGTCAATCAAGTTGATGAGCAGCACAAACAGCATCTGGGTTGTCAGGCTTCAACGATTGCCCTTTGTACTGACAAGCTCAAATGCAGCCAATGGCTGATTGAAAACACCATTCTCACACCGGAAACACAGACAGCGCCTGACTGGCTGGCGTCAATCCATTCAGGTAAACAAGCTGATTGGATTATTAAGCCGCGTGATGGTGCCGGCTGCGAGCAGACTTATAAATTACCAACTCAGGCCGCCATCAGCTATCTCAACTCACTCTCTACTTTGGACCTTGAAAAACGCATAGTTCAGCCATTTATCGAAGGCACAGCTCTCAGTCTAAGTCTCTTTGTTACAGGACAAGACATCCATCTTTTGTCAGTGAACAGGCAGCATATCAATGAGTCTGAGCATCAACTACATCTTGCGTATTGCGAAGCCAGTCGCGAGGATCTAGTAATTCCTGAGCTTGTCAGCCATCTGACCCGGCAGATTCATGCTACGATTCCGGGACTGTGGGGTTTTGTCGGTATTGATCTGGTGCAGACTGCTGATGCACTCTGGTTGATTGAAATTAACCCAAGACTGACGGTTTCCTATGCCGAGTCGGCATTGAGACAAGACGCGAATCCGGCACAATACCTGAAGCCATTTCTTAAAGAGGATTAAATTGAAACAACCCGGATTTTGCGGATGGGATATCGGCGGTGCACATCTTAAAGTCGCCCGATGTGATAGAAATGGCCGACTGCAACAGGTCATTCAGTTACCCTGTGCACTGTGGCGCGGCATTGAAGAACTGCAATTATCAATGAAACAGGCCATCGATAGTCTGGACTGCGCCGCTGACAGGCACGCTATCACCATGACCGGTGAGCTGGTTGATGCCTTCCAACATCGCCGTGAAGGCGTCAATGCCATTATCGATTGTGTTACCCGTTTACTGCCTGTAGCAAACTGTCATCTTTATGCTGGCGAGCAGGGCTGGCTTGAACCCGAGCAGGCCAAAAGCAACTGGCAGGCCGTGGCCTCAATGAACTGGCTGGCCAGTGCTGCTTTTACCGCCAGTCAGACAGAGAGCGGTTTATTTATCGATATCGGCAGCACCACTTGCGATATCGTCCCTTTTTCATCCCATCAACTGCGACCTTTGGGCCTCAGCGATCATCAACGCCAGCTGAGTGGCAGTCTGGTGTACACCGGTGCTATCCGTACACCATTGATGGCCCTGTCGACAGTTGCTCCATTACATGGCGTCAAAGTCCCGCTGACCGCTGAATGGTTTGCCAGTACAGCCGATATCTGGTGCTTGCTGGGAAAACTGAATGCAAGCCATATTCAGGACAGTAGTGCTGATGGCCTGCCCTGGACAGCGAGCTATTGCCGCCAGCGACTGGCCAGAATGCTGGCTACCGATGCAGATGATGCCAGTGACGCGCAATGGCAAATCGCCGCTCAGTGGTTTGCTGAAAAACAGTTACAACGCATCACTGAAGCCTGTCTGCAAGTGATGTCGGTCCAGCCGCAAGTCCATGACAGCCCGCTCATTGGTGCCGGTGTCGGTCGTTTTATCACCGAAATAGTGGCAAAAAGGCTGAATCGACCGTATATCGATTTCGCCAGTCTGTGTCAGTCTCAGCCTGCGGCGGCGGACCATGCGCCGGCCGCTGCGCTGGCCCTTCTGGCAGCGCAGCAGTTATCGTAAAATAGACGGATGAGCCTGACACTTCCACCGCTTTGTGTTGAACTGCCCTATCCTGGTGACAGCGAGCGCTATTTTCGTCAACTGCGACAGCGTCACTGGCCGGTGTTTCTCGATAGTGCCAATACCGCCCTGCCTGCGGGGCGCTACGACATTATTGCCGCTGATCCCTTTATCACGCTGGAATGCCGTGGCGAGCAAACCCTGATAAACAAGGGGGCAGGCAGCGAAACAAGCACTGAAGATCCATTCACACTGCTTGATGACTTGCTAAACCGCTATCAGCAACCGATGACTGACTTACCCTTTGCCGGCGGTGCCATCGGTTATTTTGCTTATGATCTGGGTCGACGCATTGAAAGCCTGCCTGTAACAGCAGTGGATGCAGAACAAATCCCGGATATGGCTGTGGGCATTTATGACTGGGCCATCCTGACCGATCACCAGCTGCAACGCTGCTGGCTGGCGAGTTTCGCTCAGGCTCCGCAAACCGCAGAAAAATGGTCTGAACTGGTGGCCTTGTTTACTGATACTGATGAAACAGGTCAGGATCAGACCGCTTTCAGCGTCCGGGGGGAACTTCGCTGCAACCTGAGTAAAAACGACTACAGCCTCGCTTTCAACCGCATCCAGCACTACATCACTGAAGGCGACTGCTATCAGGTCAATCTGGCTAAACGTTTCGAAATTGCGGCAGAGGGCGATCCCTGGTTTGCCTACCGCCGATTACGGCAACAGAATGCCGCGCCGTTTTCCGCCTATTTCAGCACTGGCGAGGTGACCGTCATGAGTTCATCGCCGGAACGCTTGCTGCAGGTTCATGATGGACAGGTAGAAACCAAGCCGATTAAAGGGACCCGCCCCCGCGATTTGACCGACACTGACAAAGACCAGGCTTTAGCCCGTGACCTGCAGAGTAGCGTCAAAGACAGGGCCGAGAACCTGATGATTGTCGATTTATTGCGTAATGATCTGGGTAAAGTGTGCAAGGCAGGCACTATCCGTGTGCCCAAACCATTTGCACTGGAAAGTTTTGCCACAGTGCACCACCTGGTCAGCACTATCACCGGCACCTTGGCTGAAGACCAATCTGCCGTTACTCTGCTGAGAGCCTGCTTCCCCGGTGGTTCCATCACCGGCGCGCCCAAGCTGCGGGCGATGGAAATCATTGAAGAGCTGGAACCTAACCGTCGCGGCATCTATTGCGGCAGCATCGGTTATATTGGTTTTGACGGCAATATGGACAGCAACATCACTATCCGTACGCTGGTGTTAAGCGATAACAGGCTGCGCTTCTGGGCCGGAGGTGGTATCGTAAAGGATTCAGAGGCCGGGGCTGAATATCAGGAAGTGCATGATAAAGCTGCGGCAATGTTACGTCTGATCGAAGGGTTACGCTGATCATGCGGATTATTAAACTGGGTGGCAGCCTGTTTCACACACCGGAGCTGCGGCAATGGCTTGAGCTGCTCGACAGTGCCAGTCAAAACGAAGTGGTTGTGATCGTGCCTGGCGGCGGTCCGTTTGCCGATGAAGTCCGCCATGCTCAGCGGTTACACCGCTTCAGTGACAGTTCTGCCCATCATATGGCCCTGCTGGCTATGGCACAGTTCGGTCTGCTACTGGCTGATCTGGCGCCGAACAGTAAGGCTTTTTATTATCCCCGGCAGCAGGCAGATTCACTTAAACCGGGTCTTCATGTCTGGCTACCTGACCGCTTATTGCTGGAGATGACTGATATTCCGCACAGCTGGGATATCAGTTCAGACAGCCTCGCCTTATGGCTCAGCCAGCAGCTGGAAGCAGATGAACTGGTTATGATTAAGCGCTCTACTGTTGTATCCAGCCGAATTCAGGCATTGATTCAGCATGGCGTATTGGATAAAGGCTTCACCTCACTGTATCAACGAAAGCCTGTTCACACCCGTTTATTTCATTTTCAGCAGCAGGCTTTATTTCCGGATAAGGGCCTGATTCTGCAATGAACCAGTCGCTGGCTGCGAGTCAGGCAGACACGCTGTTAACCGCTTTATTACGACATCATCAGGTCGATGCGGCGAGCAGCCTTTCTCACTGTGCTGCTTTGTTAAGCGAAGCAGAATCATTTCGGCATGCCGCAAAAGCTGCCCACATGACTCCGGAACTGGCCCCATATAGTCATTTGGGCATGCAATTAGCCACATTACACCAGGGTAATTTACTGTCAGCTGAACTTTACCCCGAGCTCAAACAGGCAGAATCAGATACCCTCAACTGGCTAAAGCAATGCTTTGGCTTGCGCTATGCACACTTCAGCCATGGTGGCAGTGATAATAATCTGCAGGCGTTATGGCAAGCCCGTGACCACACGGCGAGCGGAAAAAAGATCGTCTATGCCAGTGAGGCTAGGCATTATTCTGTTGATAAGGCCTGTCGGATGCTGGGGCTTGATCTGCAGCTTATCGCCACCGACGCAGAGGACCGCATAACTGTTTCAGCGCTTGAAAAAGCCTGTAAAAAAGCGCCGCCACTGGCTATTGTGCTGACAGCAGGGACCAGCGCCACGGGTTCACTGGATCCCTTACAGGATACCTCGGAGATTGCTGAGCAGTATCAGGCTTGGCTGCATATTGATGCAGCCTGGGGTGGTTCGCTGTTAATGCTGCCGGAGCATCGTGATTCTCTGAGGAGACTGAGCAAAGTCGACAGCCTGGGCTTTGATCCGCATAAATCGCTGTTTCAACCCCGCCCCTGCAGTGTCTATCTGAGCCAACTCGCGCCTGAGTACAGTAGCCAAACAGATTATCTTGCTAAGGCACCCAGTGGGCGAGTGACCGGCTCCTACGGTGCAGAACTGTTTCTGCCTTTATGGCTTAATCTGAGAATACTTGGTGAAAACTGGTTTTTTCAGCAGACACGGGCACGCTTAGGACAAGCCAGACATTTTTCAGAATTGCTGCAGGAGCAGGGGCTCAACACCTGGAATGGAGGCAGCGGGATCATCTGTTTTGAAGCAAATGGAGAAGGATTCGACAGTCTGGTCACCGAAGGGATTCTGTCGTGCGCCAAGGTCCGTCAACGGCGAGTCTATCGCGCTGTATTTGCCGGTTACCGGACACAGGCTGACGAGTTGTTTAGGGCATTACCCCTTTCTCTCTGATTTGTTTATGAACGCTATCAAAGCGTCGCAGCCATGTCGGAATGGTATTAAGCGGAGCCGGCCATTGATTACTGGCAGTAAGAGCCGCTTTTCTGGACGGATAAACGCCATAAATCAGCACATGCCAGGGTTTGTTATTACGCAGGCTGGTGAAGGTGGCTACATCGCCGGTGAGAGCATATTTGTCGATAAACTCATCGACTTCGGCAGCATTCCAGGCTCCCATCAACTGAAAGGTATAGTGGTTGGCTTTCTGCTGCAGCACCCAGTCTTTACCATGCACTGCGTCAGCCGGCTCGCTCAGCTGCTGTTGACTGTCGCGGACCGCCTCCTGCTCTGCTGCAGGTGCTGCAGGTGCTGTCTCCGGCTTTTTTTCCTCGGACTGTCTGGTTTCCTCAGCCTCAACCGATACTGACATTTCAGTTTGAGACTGACTCTGAGTTACTACTCCGGTCTCGGTCTCGGTCTCGGTCTCGGTCTCGGTCTCGGTCTCGGTCTCGGTCTCGGTCTCGGTCTCGGTCTCGGTC
>CAJXKF010000009.1 GCA_913055695.1 uncultured Methylophaga sp. | reverse complement strand
CGGTCTCGGTCTCGGTCTCGGTCTCGGTCTCGGTCTCGGTCTCGGTCTCGGTCTCGGTCTCGGTCTCGGTCTCGGTCTCGGTCTCGGTAACAGTTTGTTCCGGGGGTGGAATATCTGCGAGCAGATCTGCCAGTTCCTGTCTCGGATCTGCTTCCGAAGCGGCTTCATCTTCGCCGACAATCACCGTGGCTACCTCATTTTCCTGCACTAAGGGGGGCAGCGAGATGTCTTCTTCAATCTGTTCAGGTTTATCTATCCAGCTATTGATCTGCTGTTGAAAGACCAGCGCGGCAGCGATGATGAGACCGAGCACCAATACCACTGACCAGCGGCCGACTTGGCGGAATAGCTTTGGCATGGTGAAGCCCAGCCCGGATTTAGGCGCTGTGCCCAATAGCTGCTGATGTGCAAGTTGATTGATTTTGCCGGGGTTGCCGCCGGACTGGCGATAAAAACGCTGCAGGTCCCGGCTGTTGAACGGTATTTCGCCCTGATAACCCGCTGCTTTCAAACGCTGCATCAGATAGGGTTCAATCTCCCGGCTTTCCAGCGCAGGCATGTCCAGTTTCTGCAAAGTCGGTTCGTGAGAGAAGTCGGTAGCTGTCTGGGCGGTGATAATCGCTTGCCACAGTGATTGCTCATCCTGTCCCCGCCAATTAAGCCATTCAGACAGCATTTGCCTTACTGTTTCAGGCTGGCTTTCAATGTCCTCTACCACCAGCACCGGAACGATATTAACGCGTCTGAGCTGCGCCAGACGCTGCTGTATCTGCGCTTCACAACCCGCTTCATCAGAAGCACTCTCCGCCTGCAAATCAGCCAATACAGACTGGCACAGGGCAAGCTTATTGCCGCTCGCCGGTAACAAACAGTAGTGGATATCAGAAGCAGCCTGTCGCTGCAGCTGGTTCAGGAGCGTGCTTTTACCCATGCCTTTATCGGCACGGAGCAGAAGCGGTGTCGCGGTGGCTCGAAGCAGGTGCTGAATTAATAATCGCCGCTGCTTGATATGACTGCCGTCATAAAAAGCGCTGTCAGGCGTGAACTGAGTAAACGGTGAGTATGATAATGCCAGCCTGTTGATATAGGCTGGTTCAGCGGAGGTTGCCGTTAACTCACCCATCGCAGATCTTCATCTCCTAACCCTGAAAATGTGTCAGCGTTTGTTGTAATTCGGCAGGATCATAATCATCGCTTATCACCGCGTGACCGATGCCTTTCAATAGAATCAGTCGGATAACACCGTCCTGTACCTTTTTGTCTACCGCCATCAAATCCATAAACTGTTGCGCACTCATGCCTTCAGGCCCTGTTACCGGCAGAGCCGCACGCTTAAAAATCGATTCTATACGGTTCAGGTCATCCTGCTGCAGCCAGCCCAGCCTGACAGACAGATCAGCTGCCATCACCATACCCGTGGCAATCGCTTCACCATGCAACCAGTTTCCATAGCCCATGCCGGTCTCAATCGCATGACCGAAGGTATGTCCCAGATTCAACAGCGCACGAACGCCCTGTTCGGTTTCATCTTTGGCAACCACATCGGCTTTATCCTGGCAGGAACGCTCGATTGCATAGGCCAGCGCCTGTGATTCACGTGCTTTAAGCGCATCGATATTCACTTCCAGCCATTCAAAAAAGGCTTTATCGTTGATGAGCCCATACTTGATAACCTCGGCAATACCTGAGGCAAGCTGGCGATCATCGAGTGTATTCAGGGTACTGGTATCGGCAATCACGCATTGAGGCTGATAAAAGGCGCCAATCATATTTTTGCCCAGCGGATGATTAACCGCGGTTTTACCACCGACGGAAGAATCCACCTGTGACAATAAGGTCGTCGGTACCTGTATAAAAGGTACACCACGCTGATAGCAGGCAGCCGCGAAACCAGCCATATCCCCGATAACGCCACCACCCAGCGCTATGATTGTCACCTGACGCGAAAACCGCTCACTTAACAGTTTGTCGTAGACCTGATTGAGGATTTCCAGTGTCTTGAACTCTTCACCATCAGGCAAAACCACTGCCTCGCAATGATAGCCAGTGAGCAGACTTTTCACTTTTTCCAGATACAGCGGTGCAATCGTCTCATTGCTGACGATCAGCACCTCTTTGCGTTTGATATGTTTTTGCAGCAGAGCCGGCTGTGAAAGTAAGTCTTCACCTATGTATATCGGATAACTGCGGTCAGCCAGAGCAACATTCAACGTTTTCATGAGCTTGTTTTAGCTTTTCCTGTTTTTTTCAGTTTCTTGATCACATCATTCACCGTGTGTTGAATTGACTGATCACTGGTTTTTAACACAATATCAGCCACCTCGCGATAAAGCGGGTCGCGTTTGGCGAGCAACTCCTCTATTTGTTTGCGGCGGTCACCGGTTTGCAGTAAAGGGCGTTTTTTATCTCGTGCAGTACGGCGATAGAGTTGCTCAGGACTGGCTGAGAGATAAATGACATGGCCACGCTGTTTCAGAAACGCACGGTTTTGTTCCGACAGAACCACGCCGCCGCCCGTTGCCAGCACAATATTTTCCATACCGGTTAATTCTTCGATCGCTTTCGTTTCACGTTCACGAAACCCGGCCTCGCCTTCCATTTCAAAAATCCAGGAAATGGACACACCGGTGCGCTGCTCTATGACTTTGTCACTATCATAGAATTTGCGATGGAGCGCCTTGGCCAGTTGTCTGCCGATGGTAGACTTCCCCGCACCCATCGGGCCGACGAGGAATATGTTACCTGATATCACTATACTGCCCTTAAATTATCGATCATAAAAAAGCCGGATCAGACTGATCCGGCTTTTAAAGTTAAAAACGATCCTGAGAGGGATTTTAATACTGCATTCCCTCTTTCACAATTTTTGGTGTGACAAAGACCAGCAGTTCACGTTTACGGTCTTCTTTTGCGGTGTTTTTGAAAAGGAAGCCGACGTAAGGCAAATCACCAAAGAACGGAACACGCTCTATATTATCCGAGGTGCTTTGTTCATAGATACCACCTAGAACTACAGTTTCACCATTATCAACCAGCACCTGTGTTTTCACACTGCGGGTATCAATACTAGGCACGCCCAGGAACACTTCACCCACTTCATCTTTGCTGACTTCAAGATCCATCACAATGCGGTCATCAGGTGTAATTTGCGGTGTGACGTCAAGTTTCAACACGGCCTCTTTAAAGGAGACATTTGTCGCACCACTGGAAGTCGCTTCCTGATAGGGAATCTCAGTACCTTGCTCAATGGTTGCCTGTTGCTGATTGGATGTAATAACACGTGGCGTCGAAATCACCTCACCTTTACCTTCCGCTTGCATGGCAGATAATTCAAGCTCCAAAATCATACCCAGTGGCAATTTAGCCAGCGCCAGACCGATAGAGCCTGAAGGATTATCAACCGGCAAGTTCACGTTCAATCTGTCAGCTTGCTCCAGATCTTCACCATTAATAATCTGTGATGTGCCATTAAGGCTCCCTGAGGTAGCATACTGACCAAGATTATTTTCATTGGTCCCGGAAGTACCGAAGCGAACCCCCAGCTCTTTGTTGAAGTCGTTGTTAGCGATAACAATCCGGGATTCGATCAGAACCTGACGGACTGGCTTGTCAAGCTGCTCGATGACTTGACGGATTTCAACCAAATTATCTGCAGTATCTCTAATCAACAGCGAGTTGGTGCGTTGATCAATGGTGATACTACCTCTGGGTGACAGGAAACCGCTTTGACCGGTACTGCCACCTTGCTTACCATCCGTTCTCAGCAATTGCGCCAGTTGATCCGCCTTGGCAAAGCGAACCTCTACTATTTCTGTATACAATGGCTCAAGTTCAACCAATTGTTTCTGTGCCTCCAGTTCCTGCTTCTCGCGCGCAGCAATTTCAGCAGCGGGTGCAACCATCATCACATTCCCGCTCTGGCGCATTGCAAGGCCCTTGGATTTGAGAATAATATCCAGCGCCTGATCCCAAGGCACATTTTTCAATCGCAAAGTCAGGTTACCGGTGACAGTGTCACTCGTAACCAAATTCATACCAGTAAAGTCAGCCAGTAACTGAAGCACAGCACGAACTTCAATATTCTGGAAGTTTAGAGACAGTTTTTCACCGGTATAACCAAATTCATTCTCAGCACCGACTTGGGGTTCATCAGGTAGAGGTTTGACTTCAACGATTAAAGTTTTATCTGACTGATAAGCCAGATGTTCATAACGGCCTTCAGTGGTCAAAGTCAGTTTGGTGGCATTTGCCGTTGACTCGGCATCTATATATTTGACCGGGGTGGCAAAATCGACCACATCAAGACGACGGTTCAGTTCATCAGGCAGTCTGACATTGGCGAGATCCACAATAATATTTCCTCGCTCCTCACGCACATCCATTGCTGCATCGTCACTATCAAGTTGAACAATCAAACGGGCCTCACCATTCTCGCCTCGACGGAAATCAACATCTGTGACAGTTGGTGTATCGGCAGAACTGGCTCTGGCAGACACTGCCTGACGACCACTTTCGATAGTAATCATCATTTGATTGCCGTTCTGTGTAATGGTGTAGGGGACTTTTTGCAATAAGTTGATGACCATACGCGTTCTGTCGCCCGCCTCAACAGCTGAGATACTGCGGGTCGCACCGACGTTCACCTGCCTGGTCCGTTCCGTCAATTTGTTCTGGACACCGGCAAAATCAAGAACAATTCGGGCAGGGTCGTCAGTGGCAAAACTGTTTGGTTTGGGAACCGGTTCGGAAAAGGTCAATTGTATCTTAGCCTTATCACCGGGCATGGCGCTGTAATCCAGGTCTCTCAGTTCAGCTGCGTAACTGTTAATACTGATCAGCAGGAGGCCGATAGCGAGCATGGCATGATGCATCAGAGAAAATAATCCGATTGTGCCTGTCACTGATGTCTGCTGTTGCATGTTCATTCCGTTTTGATAGGTCATTTTTTTCATTGCTATTCCACCTCTACTGCCTGAACAGAGGTATCTCTCTCGATAAACCCGCCACGCCCGTTAGGAACAATTTCTTTGAGTTGAATTTCATTCTCACTGATGGAGATAATCTTACCGTAGTTACGTCCCATGTAATTACCCACCTGAACCCGATGAATCACACCATCCGGCGCTCGTACCAAGGCCCATATTTGGTCCTGTTCCAGAGTCCCAACAAATTGCAGTTCAGAAAGCTCAAAAGCCTCCAGTGCCTCCCTGCGTCGATCAGTATCTGGTTTTATGCCGTTTTCCGCGATGGGTTCCGGTTCAGGTTCTGCCATGTCCACCACCGTTGGCACGAACGGGTCTCTTAAATCAGAAGCGGCGTAATCAAAATTTTCATAGGGTTTCATTACGGGAATAGGTGGGATATCCGACTTCTGCTGGGCTTTTACTTGAGCAACATAAGTTTCAAGATCCTGTTTCTCCTGCTGGCAAGCTGCCGTCATGCAAAGGACGATGGCAACGATCGGCAGTTTATAACGCTGTCTCATGGCTGCTTCTTTATACATCTGCTGCCTCATCGTGCTTATTTATCACCATCATCGAAGTACCGGTATGTTTTTGCCGTGAGATTCATTGTCATATTGCCCGTTTTTTCATTGAGCGGGCCCATCGAAATATCATGCATGGTGACAATGCGTGGCAAAGCAGCCAAACCGCTAACAAATTCACCAAACTGATGATAATTACCCGTGACGGTCATCTGAATGGGTAATTCGGCATAAAAGTCTACCGGCCTCTCCCCTTGGGGCTGGAAAAGTTCAAATTCGAGACCATTGATAAGACCTGTACGGGTAACATCGACCAGCAGTTCAGGTACTTCACTTTTCTTAGGCAGTTGTTCCAGCATCGAGGCGAACATGACACGCATTTCAGCAAGCTGTTCTTTGTATGCTTCCAAGTTGACCGCTTTCGCCTGTTTGGTTTCGAACTCTTGTTTCAGTTGGGCCTCTTTTTGCTCCAGTGTTTTGAGTTCTGCTTGTTTGTCCTTGAGTATGAAATAGTAGCCACCGCCCCACACCACCGCACACACCAGGAGGACAGCAATAATCTTAACGACAAGTGGCCATTCACCACTCTCGTTAAAATCCAGTTCGCTTAGTGAAGACAATTCCATTGTTACTCTCCGCCATCATTTTTCGGGGTAGCTTCATTCACCTCAACAGTGAAGCTACGAATGGCATCATCGCGGCTCGCGGTCCGCTTGATCACTTTCAGCCGCGACTCACCATATTCTTCATGTTCGTCGATGTTCTGCATAAAGACCGATACACGAGCATTGGATTGCGCCACACCATCAAAATTCAATAAATTACCGTTACGTGTCACTTTCTGAAGGTTAACGCCCTCAGGCACGATTCTGGGTAAAGAATTAAAGATTTTGACAATCTTCGGACGACTTTCCTGCAGTTCCTGGATCACTTGCATGCGTGCCAGCAGACGCTCACGCTGTTTTTCCAGATCATTGATTTCTCTGATTTTCTTGTCGACTTTGGCGATTTCCTGCTGCAGAAATGCATTTCGCTGGTTCTGTTCTTCAATCAGGCTGTCAGCATAGGTTACGACAAGGTAGAGTACGACAGCAGCGAACACCAGCCCCGCCAGTAAAGCCAGGTAAAACTGTTTCTGACGCTCTTCACGCAGCTCTTCACGCCATGGCAGTAGATTGATATGAGCCATCAGTCAAAACTCCTCATTGCCAGCCCGCAGGCAATCATCATCGACGGCGCATCATTACTGAGTGCTTGAATTTTTACTCTCGGCCCCAGCACCATATCCGAGAATGGATTGGCAACCGAGGTTGAGGTACCTGTTTCGTCTTCAATCATCTCCGCTACCCCCTTGATCGAGGCGCAGCCTCCCGCAAGGATGATGTGGTCAATTGACTGGTATTGCGTAGAGGCTGAGAAAAAGAACTGAAGTGCGCGGGTGACTGTCATGGTCATCGCTCTTTTAAACGGTTCCAGCACTTTGTTTGCATAATCGTCAGGCAGGCTGCCATCTTTCTTGGCGCGGCCGGCTTCCTGATACGACAGACCGTAATGACGCTCAATATCTTCGGTCAGCATCCGGCCACCAAAAGTCTGTTCCCGGGTGAATACGATTTTGCCATCAACCAATACATGTAAGGTGGTAACGGTAGCCCCGACATCAGCCACCGCAACAGTCAGCCCCTGACCGTGATGGGGCAATTGCCTCGCGATGAGTTCAAAGGCATTTTCCATGGTATAGGCTTCAACATCGACCAGCTTGGGTTTGAGTCCCGCTTTTTCGACGACTTCAGTACGGGCATCCACATTTTCACGGCGCGATGCCGCCAAGAGAACATCAACAGCCTCAACATCAGCGGCTGAGGTGCCCAGAACTTCAAAGTCAAGACGAACTTCTTCCAGCGGATAGGGAATATAATTCTCGGCTTCCAGGATGACGTTTTCTTCCAGCTCGCGGCCGGAAAGTCCTGCGGGGAAAGAGACAGTTTTGGTGATTGCGGAATTGGCTGAAACGGCGACAGCCGCTTCTTTAGCTTTGGTTCCTGAACGTTTGACAGCGCGTCTGATAGCACCGGCCACTTCATCGCGGTTTTCAATGCGGCTTTCGACGACGGCGTTAACGGGAAGGGGCTCTACAGCATAGGACTCAACGGTGTACTTATCTCCTTTTTTGTTAAGTTCCAGTATTTTCACTACTGATGAACTGATGTCTATCCCTAATAACGGAGATTTTTTTCGTCCAAACATCTGTCGCCTCAATCCCAGTTTATCCTTGCGCGATTTGCTTACTTAGCACCACTAGTTAAAGTAGTTTATTAAGATTAATCCGAATGTCAACATAAATCTCAATAAAACAAGGGCTTTGAACTCAGGCACTGTTTTTATTCTTGCCTTTATATATACTCTAGTGACTCATTGATTGCGAATTTTTCATCACCATGCTCCGTATTTTCAGCACCCTTTTTAAGGTTTTCGCCGCCCTTTTCATACTTTCCATGATCGCAGCGGCTGTGGTTTATTTCTTTCTGGCACCGAAATTACCGGATACCGAAACGCTCAAACAAACCCAGTTTCAGATCCCGCTGCGTATTTTCAGCTCAGAGGGCGCACTGATGGCTGAGTTTGGCGAAAAACGCCGGATACCGGTTGAATATCAGGAAATTCCGCCACAAATGATCGATGCCTTTCTGGCCGCAGAAGATGACCGCTTTTATCAACACCCCGGCGTTGACTATCAGGGCATTATTCGTGCGGTTTACTCGCTATTAACGACAGGTGAAAAAACCCAGGGTGGCAGTACGATTACCATGCAGGTCGCCCGCAACTTCTTCCTGACCAGCGAGAAAACCTATCTGCGTAAGCTCAATGAGATTATTCTGGCGCTGGAAATGGAACAGGTACTGAGCAAGGAAGAAATCCTGACCCTCTATCTGAATAAAATCTATCTCGGCAACCGCGCATACGGGGTCGGTGCTGCTGCCAATGTCTACTACGGCAGACCCATCGGTGAACTGACCTTGCCGGAAATGGCGATGATTGCCGGCCTGCCCAAGGCTCCGTCACGCTTCAACCCGATTGCCAACCCGGAACGGGCGATGATTCGCCGTAACTATGTCCTCAGAAGAATGTGGGAAGTCGGCTATATCAGCGAACAGGATTATCTGGATGCCAGTCAGGCGCCGGTCAGTGCAACTTATCACGGCCGCGAAATTGAAGTCTATGCGCCCTATGTGGCCGAAATGATTCGCACCCGGCTTATCGAGGAGTACGGCGAAGATATCTACACCAGTGGCCTCAATGTCTACACTACTATTCGTGGTGAGCATCAGCAGGCTGCCATCCGCGCGCTGCAGACAGCCTTACTCGAGTATGACCGTCGTCACGGCTATCGCGGCCCCATCGCCGAGGTGGAACTGGAAGAAAATCTAAGTGAGGACCTACTCAACGAGAAACTTGAGGCCTATGACAGCATTGGTCCCCTCAAGCCTGCTGTAGTCACAGCCATCAGTGAAGAGGCTGCCACCATATTTATCAAAAAACTGGGCTACCAAACCCTGACGCTGGGATCAATGAAATGGGCACAGAAAAAACTGAGCACCAACAGCCGTGGGGCCGTGCCTAAAAAAGTCGGCGATGTCATGCAGCCAGGCCATGTCATCCGGGTGGAAAACATGGGTGGCGAGAGCTGGCAGCTGGCTCAGTTGCCGGAAGCAGAAGGCGCTCTGGTCGCACTGGCCCCTCATGATGGTGCTGTAACGGCGCTGCAGGGTGGTTTTGATTATTTCAATAACAAATTCAACCGTGTAACCCAGTCCCGGCGTCAGCCCGGTTCAGGCTTCAAACCATTCATTTACTCCGCAGCATTGGAAAAAGGCTACACTGCAGCCAGTATCATCAACGATGCGCCTGTCGTGTTTGATGATCCGGGACTGGAAAATGTCTGGCGACCGGAAAACTACAGCGGCAAATTTTTCGGTCCCACCCGACTTCGCGAGGCGCTGATCCATTCACGTAATCTGGTATCGATTCGTCTGCTGCGTGATATTGGCGCTGATTATGCCGTGGAATATGCCAAACGCTTCGGCTTTGATGACACCATGCTGCATAAAAATCTGTCGCTGGCGCTGGGTAGTGGCAGTGCTGCACCGTGGGATATGGCCACAGCTTATGCGGCTCTCGCCAACGGCGGCTTTAAGATTGAACCTTATGTAATTCAGCGTGTGGAAAATGCCAACGGCGAAGTCGTATTCCAGGCTTCACCCAAAACCGTCTGTGAAACCTGTCAACTGGCTGAAGTATCGATGGACAATGCCAGTTTCAGTGTGGCTGAACGGGTAATGACGGCACAAAACAATTTTCTCATGAACTCCTTACTGCGTGATGTTGTACGTTATGGCACCGGTCGTAAAGCAATGAGTCTGGGCCGCAATGATCTTGCCGGAAAAACCGGCACCACCAATGATCAGCTGGACGCTTGGTTCAATGGCTTTCACCCGGAGCTGGTGGCAATCAGCTGGGTCGGCTTTGATCGCCCAAGGAGTCTGGGTCGCTACGAAACCGGTGGCCGCGCGGCTTTGCCTATGTGGATCGACTTTATGGAAGTCGCCCTTGATGGTCTGCCGGAAGCCCCGCTCGAACCACCCGTCGATATGGTGACAGTCAGGATTGATCCGGAAACCGGACTGCTGGCGCGGCCTGGCGACAGTAATGCTATCTATGAAACCTTCCGGGAAGAATATGTCCCTAAAACGGTTGCCCCTGCTGGTGGCAGCGGCTATGCCGGTGATAACGGCAGCGCACCGGTTATTGAATTGTTCTGATCACAACAAGCTCTAATTGATCCAGCAGCCGGTCTATTCCGGCTGCTTGTGATTAAAATAACTCATCAGCGTACCCGCTTGGCCAACTGGCCCGCCTGCAATTCACCCGTGGGATAATCATCATTCAACAGACGGAGTTGTTGCATCGGACTGTTGGCAATGCGTGAATTTCTGGCCCACTGGGCATAACTGTCGCCGGCATCCACTTTCACTACCTGCAGTTTCAGCTCACGGGCCTTATCAAACTCATCTTCTCTCAGCCCATGCAGGCTGTTAATGGTAGCGAGAAACTGACCATCATAGTTGTTGAATTCGCGGCTGTTCTCGGTGGCGCCGAAAAAGATAAAGGCCTGATCACGCAAGTAAACCACACCGAGTCGTAACGGTTTGTTCTCTTGAATAGTGATACCGGTATATCCCTCCAGACCCTGACTGTTAATTGCCTGGCCTGAGCGTAAATCATCCACTTTGAGTCTTTGCTGGATGAACTGCTGCGGCGTCAGCCTGCGGTTGATATCAGTGGCACCCATTTCCATAAAGGCTTTACCACCGGGCGCGATGGCCTGCACACTGCTCGGATTATTGTTGATATGCCAGCCTTCTGGGAATTCGACTGCAAAGCGCATCGGCAGGTGATAGAACTCATTCTCAGAGCGTATGCCCTGCTCTTCACTGTCACCATAAGTCATGCCATCAATATGCCGCAGATAGGCTTCCCGGTTGACCATGCCGCTTCGTTCATCAATATACTTGTCGGCTTCTGCCACTACCTGCTGCAAGCGAGTGTCATTGTCCGGGTGACTGGCAAACAGGCCGTGATAGCCCTGCGGCTCCCTGCCCTGTTTCTTGGCTTCAGCTTCGGCAAAAGTCTGCTGGTTTTTCAGCACACTGATAACATCGATCATCGCATCCGGCGTGTAACCGGCTTTGGCAAGATATTCGGCACCAAGACGGTCCGACTCAAGTTCATGCTCACGGCCATAGCCACTGAGTAGCGCGCCCCCAAGAATATTGAACACATTCTGAGATGCGGCACCACGGAGCTCCGGTAACAATATGGCACCCAGCGTGTAACCCAGATTGGCTGCCTGCGCGGCGCTCTGCTGGCGCACGCCATGACGGGCGGTGACGTGGCCGATTTCGTGCCCCAGGACTGCGGCAAGTTCCGCCTCGGAGTTGAGATAAGCCATCAGGCCGCGAGTGATATAGATATAACCGCCGGGCAAGGCGAATGCGTTGATGACCGGCGAATCGAGCACAGTGAAGCGATACACTAAATCATCGCGATGACTGACTGCGGCCAGCCTTTCACCTACTGACTGTACGTAAGCCTGCAAGGCTTCGTCTTCATAGCGACCGTACTCGGCAATGATTTTGGGGTGGTTGGTCCGGCCCATTTCCAGTTCGGTATCTTCACCGAACATGACAAAATTCTGTTCACCGGTGACGGGATTAACAGCACAACCAGACAGGCCCAGAAACAACAAAGCCCCTACCAGCAGGCAGAGGCTCCGTATTCTGTCGTGTGTTGTACTACCTTGTACTGACACTGAATTCATAATCAAACCATAAGCTTGATTCCGACAGAGATTTATTTACCGTATTTCTGACGGAATTTGTCTACACGACCAGCCGTATCCAGCATTTTCTGTTTGCCGGTGTAGAACGGATGGCATTCTGAACACACATCCAGAGACAAGTCTGAAGTGCGTGTTGAGCGAGTTTTAAAGGTGTTACCACAGCTGCAGGTAACATTAATCTCGGTGTATTCTGGATGGATATCCGCTTTCATATCTGTACTCGTTAATGTGTGTTTGCTAAAAATCTCGCTCAAATCATCTAAGATGAGCTTCTGAACCGCGTTATTCTATAGATCATCCTGCCGTCAGGCAAGTCTGTTTAAAACGGTTTTTCGGCAACCAGCATAGCCTGGTCCCGCCAGCCCGCGTCAGGCTCACCCAAAACGGATTCCTCCCGATACACTCGTAGCCTGAGACCAGAAAACAGCGTCAGGAGTTCATTATCTTCAAGCAGATAATCCGGATTTGATGGCCCACGCTGTGACACTTTGGCCCGGCAATAGGTCTGGTAGAACAACAGCCCGCCCGGTTTCAAGGCGGCTATCAGCGCTGGCGCCAATGACCTGCTGAGGAAATGACTCACCACCAGCACATCAAGGCTATCCGTTGGTGGCGGCTGTTTCTCAACATCCACCACTTCGGCATTAATGGGTAAATCACGCTCAGCGGCGATAGCTGACAGCTTGTCGATGGCCACCGGCGAAATATCCCAGCTCAATACTGTGAGTCCGGCTTGCGCCAGTAGCAGGCTGTTAGCGCCCAAACCGCAGGCCAGATCCATCGCCATGCCTGAAGCAGGCAATAAATGCTGGTTTTGCTTTAACACTTCGGCCGCCTCAAGCGGACCCTGCTCCCGGTCGCGGTAGATGCGATCCCACTTGTCCTTGGCAGCGGTCATCAGCGGCGCCAGAATGCCGGTGTCAAAACCACCAGCAGGGTGAATATTTCCAGTCGTCCCAGCAACATCGCCATGCATAGCACCCATTTCGAGGGGGCATTGATATCACCGAAATTGGCGCCCACCTCTCCCAGGCCCGGACCCAGGTTATTCAGACAGGCCGTTACTGCTGAAAACGAGGTCACGACATCAAGACCGGTGGACATCAGAAACAGGTGCATGATGCTGAAGCAGAACACGTACATCGCGAAAAAGCCCCACACCGCCCCCACCACTTTGGCAGGCAGGGCCTTGCCATTGACCTTAATGGCAAACACCGCATTGGGGTGAATCAGCCTCAGCACCTCACGATAGCCCTGTTTAAACAGCAGCATGATACGAATCACCTTGATGCCGCCGCCGGTGGAAAAGGCACAGCCGCCGATATAACTCGCCATCAGCAGCAGTATCGGTAAAAAACCGGGCCAGAGGTAATAGTCGGTAGTGGTAAAGCCTGCCGTGGTACCGATCGAGACCGTCTGGAAGACACCCTGATGCACCGCCGTCCACAAGTCGTCAAAGGTCTCGCTGAAGTAAAGATAGCTTGATGTCACCACTGAAATCACGGCCAGGATCGCAAGGTAAGTGCGGAGCTCGGAGTCTTTCCAGTAATGCTTGATACTGCGATGTCGCCAGGCCAGGAAGTGCAGCGAGAAATTCATCCCCGACACCAGCATGAACGCCACTGTGATCATCTCAATCGTGGCGCTGTTGAAAAAGCCCATACTGGCATCATGGGTCGAAAAACCACCAATAGCAACGGTCGAAAAACTGTGCCCTATTGCATCAAACCAGCTCATACCAGCCCAGCGGAATGCGAGCGCACAGGCGATGGTCAGAGACAGGTAGATATACCAGAGCGCCTTGGCGGTTTCAGTGATCCGGGGCGTTAATTTGGCATCCTTCATCGGTCCCGGCGTTTCAGCACGATAAAGCTGCATCCCGCCCACGCCTAACAGCGGCAGAATAGCAACAGCCAGAACCACGATCCCCATACCGCCTAGCCATTGCAGAAACTGACGGTAAAACAAAACGGCGTGAGGCAATGAATCCAGACCGGTAAGCACCGTCGCCCCGGTCGTGGTCAGACCCGACATCGATTCAAACACCGCATCGGTAAATGACATCTTGGGATATTCAGTCAGAAAGAACGGTAAAGACCCGGACAGACCCAGCGCCATCCAGAACATGACAACGACAATAAAGCCGTCGCGGATTTTGAGTTCTTTTTTATGCTGGCGTGCCGGCAGCCAGAAACAGAGACCAATAGTCAGCAGCAGAAAAAAAGCTTTCAGAAATGCGTGACCGGCGCCATCGTCATAAAACCAGGACACCAGCACCGGTGGCAGCATAGTGATACTGAATAAAGACAGCAGGATCCCCAGAATGCGCTGAATAGTCAGAAATTGCATGAATTCGCTTTAGTCGGATTTTTTGTGACGATAATACGCCCACAGGCATAGCATCAACAACGCTAGCAGCCAGATTGGCCAGCGCTGCAGACTGACATAGGGCGTTTCTCCCTGTCTGGGCTGGACAGTCTGAGTCAATGCCGCCTGCTCAAACTGAGGCGTTTGCGACTCAATCTCACCTTTGAAATTAACAAAGGCGGAAATGCCGTTTGTGGTTGCTCGCACCAGCGGCCGGCCGGTTTCCAGTGCCCGGCTGCGCGAAATCTGCAGATGCTGATGCGGCGCGAAAGAATCGCCGTACCAGGCATTATTGGTGGCATTCACCAACAGTGTCGCTTCCGGCACCGTCTGCAGGACTTCGCTTGAGAATACATCTTCATAACAAATCGATACGCCGACTTTATGTCCGGACGCTTGCAGCAGCGGCTGATCCTCCGGTCCCGGTACAAAGGCAGACATCGGCAAATCAAAAAAGGCAATCAAACCGCGCAGCCACTCAAACGGTACGTAATCGCCGAAAGGCACCAGGTGCCGTTTGTGATAGAAATCCTGCTCACTGCCCAGTGACATCATGCTGTTGTAATAGCGAATCTTATCGTCATCACTGACCGGTAATCCCAACAGAATATCAGTCTGATGCTGCCGAGCTTCTTCGGCCAGTGGCTTGAGATAAAAATCTTCCAGCTGATGATAAAACGCCGGCAAGGCATTTTCCGGCCACACCACCAAATCGGCATCCCAATGCTGCTGGGTCAGGGTCTGGTAAAGAACCAGCGTATTGACCAGTTGCTCAGGCTCCCATTTTATTTGCTGCGGGATATTACCCTGAATAATAGCAGTCTTGATGGGCTCGCCCACCGGCTGGGTCCAGTCGATGTTTTTTAAAAACGGGCCAACCACCCACAGTGCGAACACTGGCACTAGCCACAACCATTGACGCTGCTTTATCACCACCAGCAACGTGCCGGCCGTCATCGCCAGTAACAGAGACGCACCGCTGATACCGATGAGAGGGACATAGCCTGCCAGCGGCCCCTCAATCTGGCTGACGCCGACTTCCAGCCAGGGAAAACCGCTTAAAAACCAGCCTTTGAAAAGCTCGAAACCCAGCCAGCCGGCAGGTAACAACAACAGATAATCTGATGCAGACAAAGCGCCGGGACTGAGTTTTTTAAGTACAAAGCCCAGCACAGCCAGGTAAAGTGCGAGAAAAGCGACAAACAGAAAAGTCAGCAGGCCTGCCAGAACAACCCCTGACTGGCCAAACACGTGAATCGCCACAAAGATCCAGGACACGCCGACACCGAACATGCCAAGGCCAAACAGCCAGCCACGCCAGGCGGCCTGTCTGGCAGTGACGTTATCCCAGCTTAGAAACAGTAACAGCAGGCTGAGCAGCGCCAGCGGATACAGAAAAAACGGTGCGAATGCCAGTGGCATCAGGGCACCGGCGAATAATGCCATTACATTTCCTTTCCAGCCCTGCATGCTTGCGGCGCTCCCTGTTATTCGTTTTCTGAGTCGGTCTCTGCTTCTTCCGGCAGCACTTCCATCTTCATCAGATACAGCCGGCGGTTATCCGCCCGAAGTACTGTGAACTGGAAAGAGCCGATACTGATCTGCTCACCACGCTGTGGCAGGTGGCCGAACTGGTTCATGACATAACCACCGACGGTGTCGAAGTCTTCATCACTCCACTGGGTGTCGAAGTGTTCATTGAACTCATCGACCGGGGTCAGTGCCTTGATGGTGTAGGTATTTTCATTGCGCTGCAGGATTGGTGTGTCATCATCAAAATCGTGCTCATCCTCGATTTCACCGACAATCTGTTCCAGCACGTTTTCAATCGTGACGATACCGGCGACACCACCATATTCGTCGACCACGATGGCCATATGATTGCGGCGGGCACGAAATTCACGCAGCAGTACATTAAGACGTTTGCTCTCCGGAATAAATACCGCCGGACGCAGCAGTTCACGCAGATCAAATTTGAAGTCGCCACTGCTGACCACGGCTGATAACAGGTCTTTCGCCAGTAGAATACCGATCACATCATCACGGTCGTCATCAATCACCGGAAACCGCGAATGAGCGGTTTCCGTGACCAGTTTGAGGGTTTCTTCAGCGGGCGCATCGCGCGATACCATCACCACCTGTGAGCGCGGGATCATGATGTCACGCGCCTGCATCTGTGAGACGCTGAGTGCGCCTTCGACAATAGACAGCGCCTCGGAATCAAGAATATGCCGCTCGGAAGCGGAGCGGATCAGTTCGATCAGTTGTTCCTGATCCTGAGGCTCCAGGAACAGGTTGCTTAATTTACGTACCCAGGACTGACTACTCGGTCGACCTTCACTCATGCGTGGTGTTCTCCCTGCCATGAATAGGGATTGATAATATTCAACGTGCTCAAAATCCGGATTTCCAGCGCTTCCATCTGTTCGGCTTCCTCATCCTCGATATGATCGTAGCCCAACAGGTGCAGACAACCATGCACGACCATATGCGCCCAGTGATCATTGACAGATTTGTCCTGCTCGGCTGCTTCTTTTTCCACTACCGGTGCACAGATGACTAAATCCCCCAGCAATCTGGGGTCCAGTTCAATGGGGGCTTCAAACGGGAAAGACAGCACATTGGTCGGGCCGTTTTTGCCACGATATTGCTGGTTAAGCTCTGCACTCTCTGCCTCATCAACCAGGCGAATACTCAGTTCACAATCCTGTTCAACTTCAGTCAGCGCGGCATCAGCCCAGCGCTGAAAAGCATCGACAGCGGGTATCTCGGCCTCCGTGGCGGTTTGCAGATCGACCAGCACGCTCATGACGGACGATCCGCCTTGTCGTAAGCCATGATAATTTTCTGCACCAGTTGATGCCGCACGACGTCTTTGGCCTGGAAGAAGGTAAAGCCGATACCTTCAACATCTTTAAGCACTTCTATCGCATGGCGCAGACCCGATTTCTGATTGCCAGGCAGGTCAATCTGGGTAATGTCACCGGTAATGACTGCGGTCGAGTTATAGCCCATCCGGGTCAGGAACATCTTCATCTGCTCGATAGTGGTGTTCTGGGCTTCATCGAGAATAATAAAGGATTCATTCAAGGTACGGCCGCGCATATAGGCAAGCGGCGCCACTTCAATGACATTACGCTCCATCAGCTTGGCAACGCGTTCAAAGCCCAGCATTTCATACAGCGCATCAAACAGCGGTCGCAGATAAGGGTCGACCTTCTGTGCCAGGTCGCCGGGCAGAAAGCCCAGTCGTTCGCCGGCTTCCACCGCCGGCCTGACCAGCACGATGCGGCGGGCGAAATCACGCTCCAATGCTTCCACCGCGCAGGCCACAGCCAGATAGGTTTTACCGGTACCGGCAGGCCCTACACCAAAGTTGATGTCGTGGGTCATGATCCGACGCAGATAGGCCTGCTGATTATCACCGCGTGCCTTAATCAAGCCCCGCTTGGTTTTGATAATCACTTCCTTGTCCGGCGCTGTGGCTGCGGAGGTATCCTCACCGCCACTGTTACGAATAGCCAGATGAATCTGCTCCGGCACCAGCACATGCTGGGCGGTATCGGCATACAGATCATGGATGACGGTCTGCACCAGCAGCAGCACATCGGCAGGGCCGATGACCTGAAATTTAATCCCTCGATTATTAATCTCGACGCCAAAGCCACGTTCGAGCATTCTGATGTGCTCATCCATATGGCCGCAGAGGTTGGCAAGACGGGGATTATCGGCGGGACTCAGTTCGAAGCTGACGCTATCGAGCGTATGAGTAGAGTTGGTCACAATGGAATTCCAAATGCTTATGCAGTCACGCTATCAGTTAGCAATTCACCACGCAAGGAGTTGCTGTGCGCCTCATTGATACGGACATCGACAAACTGTCCGATGAGGGAAGGATCGCCCGGGAAATTCACCACCCGGTTGTTCTCGGTGCGGCCGGCCATATCGCCATCACCGCGATGGGCTTCGCGTTCCACCAGAATTTTCTGGATGGTGCCGACCATCGAGCGGGCATGCATATCTTCCAGTTCACGCAGGCGGTCCTGCATGATCTGCAGGCGTTCTTTTTTCACATCCTCGGGCACCGAGTCGTGGAATGCGGCCGCCGGCGTGCCGGGACGGGCGCTGTAAATAAAGCTGAAAGAGTGATCGAATTCAACTTCATTGATTAAGTCCATGGTGGCTTTGAAGTCTTCCTCGGTTTCGTTGGGGAAGCCGACAATAAAGTCGCTGGACAGGCTGATATCCGGACGAATCGCCTTAATCCGCTGGATTTTCTCCAGGTACTCTTTGGCGGTATGGCCACGTTTCATCATCGTCAGAATGCGATCAGAGCCTGACTGCACCGGTAGATGCAGGTGATTAACCAGTTCCGGCACCTCGGCAAAGGCCTCAATCAGGCTGTCAGAAAACTCGACCGGATGAGACGTGGTAAAGCGGATCCGCTCAATGCCTTCAACCGCCGCGACATAATGAATCAATAGCGCCAGATCGGCGGTTTCCTCGCCTTCAATAATGCCCTGATAGGCATTGACGTTCTGGCCCAGCAGATTGATTTCGCGCACGCCCTGCGCGGCCAGCTGGCGGATTTCCCGCAGGATTGGGCCGACCGGGCGGCTGACTTCTTCACCACGGGTATAAGGCACCACGCAGAAAGTGCAGTACTTACTGCAACCTTCCATCACCGAGACAAAGGCAGTGGGGCCATCGGCACGTGGGGCTGGCAGATTGTCGAACTTCTCGATTTCCGGGAAGGAAATATCAATGCTGGGCTTGCGGCTGATTTTGACTTCTTCCAGCATCGCCGGTAAGCGATGCAGGGTTTGCGGGCCGAAGATGAGGTCAACATATGGCGCACGCTGACGAATCGCCTCACCTTCCTGACTGGCGACGCAACCACCCACGCCAATGACCAGGTTGGGCTTTTTATCTTTCCAGCGCTTCCAGCGGCCCAGTTGGTGGAATACTTTTTCCTGCGCCTTTTCCCGGATCGAACAGGTATTAAGTAGCAGTACATCGGCCTCTTCGGCGATGTCGGTCGGTTCCAGTTGGTGCGACGCCGCGAGCACTTCCGCCATCTTGTTCGAGTCGTACTCGTTCATCTGACAGCCGAAGGTCCGGATATAAAGTTTGCCAGCCATAAAATCGCTTACAGTCAAAGGGCGCACAGGATACTATTTTTCAGCGCTTTAGTATAGACAAGTGTTTGTTTTTACTAACAACAGCAAATATAGTGTTAAGCAGTTGAATGACAAGGAAGTGAATCATGGCAATCAAGGATTGGCCTGCCGATGATCGCCCGCGTGAAAAGCTGCTCAAAGCAGGAGCGCCCAGCCTGTCGGATGCAGAACTGCTGGCGATCTTTCTGCGCACTGGGGTCAGCGGTCTGTCCGCTGTGGATCTGGCAAGACAATTACTGGCTGAGTTCGGCAGCTTGCGGGCATTACTGGAAGCCGACAAAAGCCGTTTCTGTCAGGGCCATGGCCTGGGCGAAGCCAAGTTTGTCCAATTACAGGCCGTCCTCGAAATGAGCCGGCGCCATCTGGAATCGACCTTAAGCCGCGGTGATGCTTTTACTGATTGCGCCACCACCCAGCTTTATCTGAAACAGCGGTTGCGGCCTTACCCGTTTGAAGTGTTTGCCTGTCTGTATCTCGATAATCAGCATCGGCTTTTGCATTTTGAAGAACTGTTCCGCGGCACCATTGACGGCGCCAGTGTCTATCCCAGAGAGGTGGTGAAACAGGCTTTGCAACATAATGCGGCGGCAGTGATTCTGGCGCACAATCACCCGTCAGGTGTCGCCGAACCCAGTCAGGCCGATATTCAGATCACCAAACGCATTCAGTCGGCGCTGAATCTGGTGGATATCCGCGTGCTCGATCATATTATCGTTGGCGACGCGGACACCACCTCGCTGGCACAGCAGGGACAGCTATAGCTAGTCTTGCAGATCCACGGGTTTGTCCCTGAAGACCTTGCGACCGGTGAACATCGCTGAAATCAGACCGTTACGCTCGCGGCATTCAGTGATAATGACGCCTAAAAGATGCAGGATCACCAGCGCTGCCAGCACAAAAAAACCAATCTCATGCACTTCCTTGAAGGGTGAGCGGAAATCACGCATTTCCTTATAGGCTGTTTCGTTCACACCAACATCAGAATAGGGTTGCACCTGACTTACTGTTTCAGGACTCTCCGCCACCCAGGATTTGAAATAGCTGCCAAACGGCGGTTTATAGACATCGGTGCCGCCCAGCACCAGGCCGGAGACCGCCATGGTGGTGAGCATGATAAACAGCAGCGTCACCATCCAGCGCGCCAGCGGATTATGCCCCATAAAACCGAGTTCTTTCCCCTGCTTCAGCCTTTCGAAGAAAGCGCGGCGTTGCTGTTTATATCGCTGCCCGAGCGGCAGGATGGCTGACCAGCGGCTGTAGCGGTTACCGACAAAGCCCATCACAATCCGCCACAGCAGGTTCAGCACAAACACATAACCGACATACACATGCCAGGTCTTGAGCAGAATTTTGCCGTCATCGGTGATGCCTAATGCTTTGCTGTTCATGATCACCAGGCCAATCGCCATCAGCGTCAGTACTGACAATACGTTAATCCAGTGAAACCAACGGATACTGCGATCCCAGACCCGGTATTCCTGCAACGATGTTTCTGTGTTCATATTTTCCCTAATCCTGCGTCAAAGAGGCATTAATTCAGCTTTTGAGGCAGTGTAATCCTCAGAGATTAAAATTTTCTTAAATTTATACCGAGAAGGGATAAGCTATCGGCGGGTGATATTCATAGCCTTCCACCTCAAAGTCATCCAGCGTGACCCAGGTTTCCAGATCGTTAAGCGTTTTGATATCCGGGTTGATATGCAGTTTGGGTGACGGGTAAGGCTCGCGCTTTAGCTGCACATCACGCATCAGTTCCAGCTGATCCTCATAGATGTGGGCGTTCACTATCTTGTGATAAGCCTTACCCGGTTTCAGGCCGCTGATCTGCGCCATGATTTTAAGCAGGAAAAACACCTGTACCTGATTGAAGTTCAGGCCCAGTGGAACATCACAGGAACGCTGGTAAGAAGTCAGGTACAGGGTGTTGCCCAGTACCGAGAAAGTATGGGTATGCATACAGGGCCGCAGGCAACCCATCTCGAATTCACCCGGATTATAAAAAGTCAGGATTTCACCGCGATCATCAATGCCCTGTTTCAGGTGATCGGCAATTTTCTGCAGCTGATCCAGCGTGCTGCCATCCGGTTTCTGCCAGCGACGACCCTGCACGCCATAGACCCGGCCCATATCATCTTCACCTTTGCGGTGCGGGTTATTAAGCCAGTCGGGATTGTCATTGGCGTTGGCATCCCAGGTTTTACAGCCAATCGCACGGAAATCAGCGGCATTGTCATAGCCTCTGAGATAACCCAGCATTTCGGCAATGGCCGCTTTCCAGTAGCTTTTGCGGGTGGTAATCAGGGGAAACTGATTATTGGCGACATCATATTCCAGATCGGCATTGATGACCGTCAGGCAGCGTTTGCCGGTGCGTTTGTTTTCTACCCACTCCCCTTCATCGATGATGCGTTGGCACAAAGCCAGATACTGTTTCACAGAGCTTCCCCGCTTAATTCAATTTGCTGACGATTTTGGCATCAGCCCCGATAGCAGACAAGCCACAAAATCACGACGAGAGATTGTATTTCTGCATCCGGTAGAGCAGCGTATCGCGACTGATCCCCAGCAGGCGCGCCGCTTTGGAACGGTTTCCGGCTGCCATTTCCAGCGCCTGCTCAATCAAATCCAGTTCTACCTGGGCCAGATCGATACCGCTGGGAGGCAATTTAAATTGATGCGCTGGCGCGGCGCTTTCACCGCGCATCTCTGCCGGCAGTTGTTCAAGTTGAATCAGCTGACCTGGATTCAGCAGGGTCAGGCGCTGACAATAGTTTTCCAGTTCGCGGATATTGCCGGGCCAGGTATAAGCCTGCAGGCACTGCTCGGCTTCACGACTAAGCCGGACCGGCCCGTTATTGGCAGCAAACTCACGCAGATAATGTTTCAGCAATAGACTGATATCCTCAGCCCGAGCCCGGAGGGGTGGCAAATCAATCGGCACCACCTGCAGTCGATAATAAAGATCAGCGCGAAAACGCCCGGCTTTGACTTCGGCCGGCAAATCCGCACTGGTGGCCGCCAGAATACGGGCATCGGCGACATGCAAGCGATGACTGCCCTGCAGCTGACACTCGCCGGCTTCCAGAAAACGCAGCACCTTGGCCTGCACTGACAATGGCAAGGCATCAACTTCATCCAGAAACACGGTAGAGCCTTCCGCTGCCAGCAAGCGGCCACGGAAAGTCACCTGGCCCTCGGCATCACAACGGCCGAATAAGTCGATTTCGACTTCCTCTGAAGGCAAAGCGGCACAGTTAATCGTCACCAGTTCCTTATCACGGCGGCGGCTTTGCTCATGCAGGGTCTGGGCAATCAATTCCTTGCCGGTACCGGTTTCACCGCTAATCAGCACACTGGCGTCACTGAGGGCAATCATCGGCAAGGTGCGCAGGATATGTGTGATATCCGGTGACTGACCCAATATCTGCGGAAGCTTGTTCATGCCTTATTCATCCTTTGCCAGCACGCTGACCGGCGCATGAAGACCTGACGCTGAATGATGCTGGTGAAGATCGTTGCTTGCATGTTGATGCGCGGCTTCCAGCGGCCAGAATAATGTCGCCAATGCCATCAGAATAATCAAGACGCCGGCCACCTGACGCAACTGTTTGGAGCGGGCCAGCGACGCCAGCATACCGGTAAACAGGCCCGCTCCCATCACCGCCGGCAGCGTGCCGGCGCCGAAGGCCAGCATCACCAGCCCACCTTTGACCGGGTCACCGGCAGTGGCCGCGACAGCGAGTGCCGCATAGACCAGACCACAGGGTAACCAGCCCCAGACCATGCCCAACAGAAAAGCCTGTGAAAATGAACGCACCGGCAGCAGTTTCTGGCCTATCGGCTGCAACAGGCGCCACACCGGCGCGCCCAGTTTTTCAGCACGGGCAAACTTGGGAAACCAGCCGGCCAGATACAGGCCCATGGAAATCATCACCAGCACGGACAGAATGCGTAAAAGCCAATGGGCATTCAGCTGGGTAAGCGGTGAACTCAGCAAGCCCACGATGACACCGGCCAGCCCGTAACTGAGAATGCGGCCGATGTTGTAATTGAAGACAAACGGCAGCATCCGCCGCTGACTCTCCCTTACTTCAGCGGGCAGGCTCAGGGTCAGGGCACCAATCACCGATCCGCACATGGCAATACAGTGGACCGTGCTGAAAAGTCCCAGCAGAAAGGCGGTGATATAGGAACTGGTAATGGCGTCCATTATGAATCCGGCTTTGGGCAAATTGAGGCAAGATTAGCATGCACAGAAAAACAAAGATTGTGTGATATCACACACCGGATCCGCAAATCCCGCAACTTTCGTCTGCCTATTTTCTCTAGCATGGCCCAAAAGCCAACGGAGAGTTCCATGATACGCAGCAAAACCCTGCCCCTGAGCCTGCTATTCAGCACCCTGTTACCCGCTATTGCCAGTGCTGAACATGTCACCTTACCGAGTATGTCGGTGTCCACCACCGCCGGTGAACGCGTGCCCTATGCCCTGCCGCAGAGCAGCCCGAGCTCGGCCGATAGTGGCGAGTTATTCAAGAAACTGCCGGGCGCTGATATTAACCAGAACGGTCCCTTGACCAGCATTGTTCAGTACCGGGGCATGTATGCCGACCGGGTGAATGTTCAGATCGACGGCATGGCACTGAGCGCGGCCGGCCCTAACCGGATGGACAGTCCGCTCGGTTACCTGCCAGCCACGCTCGTCGATAGCATTTCTGTCTATCGCGGTATTGCACCGGTCAGCAGTGGTATTGAAACCATAGGTGGCACGGTCAAAGCTGAATCGAAACAGGCCGACTACGGCAGTGGTGAAGATGTTGAACTCCAAGGCAGCCTCAGCAGCCTCTATGCAACAAATGGCGACATGCGTTCCTTAGGTGCAATCACCAGCCTCGCCAACCAGCATCATCGCCTGCAGCTGTCAGGCAGTGTCGACCGTGCCCATGATCAGGAATTTGATGGCGGCGAGATTATCCCGAGCGAGGCTGAACGTGACACACTGGGACTGGCCTATGGGTTCCGCCAGGGCAATACCGAAGTCGATTTTGACCTCAAGCATCTTAATACCGGTGAAACCGGCACCCCGGCATTGCCAATGGATATTATGGCGATTCGGGGCGAGACCTTTAACACAGGTATCACCCGGCAGCTCGATAACGGCGCTGAAATTACTGCACGGCTGAACTATCAGGATGTCTACCATCGGATGGATAACTTCAGCCTGCGTCCAGACTCGATGATGCAGCGCCAGAATGATGCGGATGTCCTCGCTAAAGGCATCGAGCTCGGTTATCGTCAGGGCAACTGGCAATTCGGCATTGATGCTGATTCTGCGGAGCATAATGCCGATATCTCTGACCCGACCAATGCGATGTTTTTTGTGCAAAACTTCAATGAAGTTGAACGCGATCGCCTGAGCGCGTTTGCTGAATGGACCGGCGCCCTCAATGATGACTGGCAGATGCAGTCGGGACTGCGCCTGACCCATGTCAGGATGGATGCGGGTGATGTCGGTACCAATATGACCGGTATGCCTGCAACCCTGGCCAATAACTTTAACAGCAGCGATCGCAGTCAGGACGATACACTGGCGGATATCGCGATGACTTTTACTCGTAGCCTGAACTCATCACTGGATCTGGAATTGGGTCTCGCCCGTAAAGAGCGCGCCCCAAGCTATCAGGAACGCTACCTGTGGCTACCACTGGAAGCCACTTCCGGCCTGGCTGATGGCAGAACCTATGTCGGCAATGTCAATCTCGATCCGGAAACGGCCTATCAGTTCGAAATCGGTCTGGACTGGCACAGCCCCCGCTTTGCCTTTTCACCGCGCGTGTTCTATCACCATGTCAATGACTATATTCAGGGCGTTGCAGGTGGACCGATGGATTCCCTGGTGTTTAGCAATGTGGACGCGAAACTCTATGGTATCGATACCAACTGGCTATGGGCCTTGAGCGATCACTGGCAGCTTGACGGCACAGTGAGTTATGTTCGCGGCAAACGCCGTGATAGCGATGACAACCTGTATCGCATCGCACCGCTCACCGCACGCACCCAGCTGAGCTTTATCCAACCGGACTGGCGCCTTGGTGTCGAAGCCGTCACTGTGGCCGAGCAGAACCAGGTCTCTGCTGTCAATGATGAACAAGCGACCTCGGGCTATGCCATTTTCAATCTTTCCGGTGAATATCAGCTCAGCCAGTCATTACAGCTTCAAGGCGGTATTAATAACCTGCTGGATCGCAAATACCGTAACCATCTGGGCGGCTACAACCGGGTCAGTGGCAATGAGGATATTGCGGTCGGTGAACGTCTGCCGGGACTGGGCCGCAGTATCTACGTCGGTCTCAATATGAACTGGTAATCAGGGCAGCAGCTGTTCAAGAATGTGCTGATGTGGCGCGAGTTGGAACACCGACTCGCGCTGCTCACCGCGATCGGTGACATAACGGAAACTGATATGGCCGGCCGCGCCTAACTGCTGACTCAGACTCTTGCCCGGATCAATCGGAAAATCAACCACTTCCGGCCGGCGGTCGGCATGCAGGGTCTGGTATTGATCGCGATCCCAGCCCAGCAGTTTGAGCACATCATTTTGTGGTTGCTCGGTCCCGCTTAAAGCCCACTCGGCCTCAGACTGTTCAAACTGATAGACCACCTGCTGCGGCCTGGGAGCGGGCGCGCCACAGGAGCGGAATCCCTGTTCCAGCTTGATCGGCTGATGAGCGTCGACCTGCAGAACAATCAGTTCATGGCTGGCAAAGCTCGCTGTCATCCGGTCGCTTAAAAACAAGGAACCCCAGACTTCACCATCAGCCAGCCGCTGAATGGTCATTACATCGCCGTTTTCATGGCGTATTTCAATCGCTGTGGTTTGCGCCAGGGCAGCGGGTCCCAGCAGCAGAAACAGGGTCAGTATCACCGTTTTCATGGCAGCCCTCCGCTATGCCAGTGAGACTGCTTATTGCCAGTGGAGTTCGGGCTAGGCCACCACGAGCAGCTTGAGATCGATTTTTTTCAGATGCTCCGCTTCATGAGCCAGATCGGCCTCCGTCAGCGGGTGTTCTTTCAACCAGTCCTGCGGCAGGGTCAGAATCAGTTTTTTGCCCTCAATCCGCAGCTTGAGATAGGTATCAGCCCGTTCACTGCGGCCGCGGTTAAACACCATGGCGAGCCTCAGTAACACCGTCAGCCGTTCGGTGCTGAGCTGTAATTCATCCGGCAGTTTTTTGATATGTTTTTTGGGGAAGGAGCGTCGCTGCCCCCGCACCATCACCGACAGCACCTGCTGTTCCTCACGGGAAAAACCGGGCAGATCGGAATGCCCGACCAGATAGGCAGAGTGCTTGTGGAACTGATGATGGGAAATCGCGAGCCCCACCTCATGCAGTTTGCAGGCCCACTGCAGCCGGTGCAGCAGTTCTTCATAATCCAGCTTCCATTCCCGCGCCACCTGCTCAAACAGCTGGGTCGCCATCACTGATACCCGTTCGGCATGGGCTTCATCGACATCATAGCGCCGTGCCAGCGCGACCACGGTGCGATCCCGTTCATCATCATGCTGAATCCGGCCCAGCAGGTCATACAGCAGACCTTCCCGCAGCGCGCCATCGGACACGGTCATTTTGTCGATTCCGAGGCGATCAAAAGCCGCCGCGAGAATGCATAAACCACCGGTGATGACTTTACTGCGCTCTTCGCTCAGGCCCTGTAATCCCGCGGCATCGACGCTGCCGGCATCGATCAGATGCTGCACCATTTTCTGCAAGGCGTCGGCGGTAATCACGCCATCATCGGCCCAGCCCTGCTCTTTACAGATATTGGCAACACAGCGGATGGTGCCCGAGGCGCCAATGGCCTCGCTCCAGCCGGCCTGACGGTAAGGCCGCTGAATGGTGCGGATTTGTCTTGCCGCGGCCAGCATCGCCCGCTGCATCGAGCTTGCGGTCGTCAGGCCATCGGCAAAGTATTTTTGTGAATAACTGACGCAGCCCATTTCCAGGCTTTCCCGCATCCGGCCCTGAAAGCCCTCGCCGATGATAAATTCGGTACTGCCGCCGCCGATATCCATCACCAGTCGGCGATTGCTGTCAAAAGCCAGCGCATGGGCGACGCCGAGATAAATCAGCCGCGCTTCCTCCTCACCGGTGACGATTTCAATTGGATGGCCCAGGGCCAGCCTGGCCTGACGCAGAAACCGGCGTGAATTATGGGCAATACGCAGGGTATTGGTGCCGACCACCCGCACATCGCCGAACGGCAGGTGGCGAATGCGTTCACCGAAGCGTTCCAGGCAGGCCAGCGCCCGTTCCTGCGCTTCCAGCGACAGATAGTTATCCTTATCCAGCCCGGCACGCAACTGCACCATTTCGCGCAGTCGATCAACCACCTGAAAGTGGCCGTCGCGCAGGCGGGCGATAATCATATGAAAGCTGTTGGAGCCGAGATCAACCGCGGCGAGAACGTCGTGGGAAGTCGGCTGTGGCGTGGTTTCGTCTGTCATGTTGTGCTTATTCTGCCCCAGCAGCCTGATTGGAGACAATCATCCGGCAAAAAAAAGCCCGTATCAAATGATACGGGCCAACACTCAGAGAGAAACCAAAAGCATGAAATCAGTCGATGGGCTCACCCTTGACGACTTTTTCCGCCTTCTCAATACTGAGATGGCGGACATCTTTACCTTCCACCAGATAAATAATATGTTCACAGACATTGTGCGCATGGTCACCGATGCGTTCCAGCGAACGGGCTGACCACATCATATCGACCACACGGCTGACCTGACGTGTGTCTTCCATCATATAGGTCATCAGCTGACGCAGAATGCCTTCATATTCGGCATCAACTTCACGGTCTTCCTTGGCCACACGCAGCGCCATTTCCACATCAAAACGGGCGAAAGCATCCAGCGCATCACGCAGCATGCCGCGCACGTGATTACCCAGACTCTGCAGTTCGCGGTAATTACGCTTGGGCCGGTCTTTTTCCGACAGATTGATGGCCATCCGCGCGATACGGACCGATTCATCGCCGATACGTTCCAGATCGGTAATGGTTTTTTCGATACCGGTAACCAGACGCAAATCGCTCGCCGTCGGTTGGCGCAGGGCGATGATCTGGATGCATTCCTCGTCAATCGCGATTTCCATCTCATTGACCTGCTCGTCAAAGCTGATGACTTCACGGGCCATTTCGGTATCGCCGGTCACCAGCGCTTCCATGGCGTTCGCCACCTGCTGCTCAACCAGGCCGCCCATGGCGAGCACGCGCGAACGGATATCCTGCAGTTCGTTTTCGAATTGCTGGGAAATATGTTGGGAATTATTGCTTACCATCTTCTTGTCTCCTTGGCAGCGGATTAACCGTAACGACCGGTGATATAGTCTTCTGTCTGCTTCTTGGCCGGGTTGGTAAACAACTCGTCAGTGGCACCGAACTCGATCAGTTCACCCATATAGAGAAAAGCAGTGTAATCCGATACCCGCGCCGCCTGCTGCATGTTGTGGGTGACGATCACGATGGTGTACTTCTCCTTGAGCTCGTAGATCAGTTCCTCGATTTTGAGCGTCGACAGCGGGTCCAGCGCCGAAGCCGGTTCGTCCAGAAGCAGCACTTCAGGCTCAATCGCAATCGCACGCGCAATGACCAGACGCTGCTGCTGACCACCCGACATGCCCATCGCTGATTCATGCAGACGGTCTTTGACTTCATCCCAGAGTGCTGCGCCTTTCAGCGATTTTTCCACCACTTTATCCAGCGTGGCGCGGTCATTGACACCCTGCAGACGCAGACCATAAGCCACATTTTCATAAATCGATTTTGGGAAGGGATTCGGCTTCTGGAATACCATGCCCACCTGACGCCGCAGATCGGCGACATTGACCGAAGGCGAATTGATTTCCATGCGATCAAGCAAGAGATGACCGTCCATTTTCACGGTATCAATCAAATCATTCATCCGGTTGAAACAGCGCAGCAGGGTCGACTTGCCGCAGCCACTGGGGCCGATAAAAGCCGTGACCCGGTTTTTCGGGATCTGCATGTTAATGCCATGCAAAGCCTGTTTTTCACCATAGAATAAATTGAAATCTTTCACTTCCAGGCAGATCGTTTCATCTGCCAGACTGACGCGCGGGCCGCGAGTCATTGATTCAATATCAATTCCACGCGCTACGTTTTTCTGTTCATTGACTGCTTGCATGGCTTAACTCTCAGTAGCTTTATAGGTTTCACGCAGACGATTACGAATGCCAATCGCTGCCAGATTAAGGACCACGATGATCAGCACCAGCAGGAAAGCGGTGGCATAAACCAGTGGTCTTGCGGCTTCCACATTCGGGCTCTGGAAGCCGACATCGTAAATATGAAAGCCCAGATGCATGAACTGTCTGTCCAGATGCAGGTAGGGGGCAATATTATCGACAGGCAGGGCCGGTGCCAGTTTCACCACGCCCACCATCATCAGCGGCGCCACTTCACCGGCGGCGCGGGCCACAGCCAGAATCAGACCGGTCATCATCGCCGGTGCTGCCATCGGCAATACCGTACGCCATAAGGTTTCGGCCTTGGTCGCGCCCAGCGCCAGACTGCCTTCCCTGATTGCTCGCGGGATCCGCGACAGCCCTTCTTCTGTCGCCACAATAACGACTGGCACGGTCAGAATCGCCAGGGTCAGAGAAGCCCACAGCAGACCGGGTGAACCGAAGGTCGGTGAGGGCAGTTTGGCCTGGAAAAAGATTTCATCGATGCTGCCACCAATAAAATAAACAAAGAAGCCGAGGCCGAACACGCCATAGACAATCGACGGCACCCCAGCAAGGTTATTGACCGCGATGCGGATCAGCCGCACGACCGGGCCCTGCCTGGCATACTCTTTCAGGTAGACAGCAGCGATCACACCGAACGGCGTCACCAGAATCGACATGATGATGACCATCATCACCGTACCGAAAATCGCCGGGAAGATACCACCTTCGGTATTGGCCTCACGCGGCTCGCCGGAGACAAACTCCCAGACGTGATGGAAATACTGGCCAAACTTCTCAGTAATGCCCATGCCATTGGGTTTGTAGACCTGCACGATTTTGGCCAGCGGAATCTCGACTTCACGGCCATCTGACATGCGCACCATGATCTGGTCACGATTCAGCGCCTGATACAAATCACTCAGCTCTTCCCGCAGCTTGGCGTAACGGTCATTCAGTTGCTGCTTCTGTTCTTCCAGTTCCTGATAGGGCAGCGTGCCTTCAGGCACATCATCCATCTGCAGGCGGCGTTTTTCCAGGCGGATTTCTTCCAGACCGTGGTTGATCTTGCCGATTTCATCTTTTTCCAGCGCTTTAATCTGGCGCATCAGTTCATTACTGCGCTCAAGACGTTGCAGAAATTCCTGATAGGCCCCTTCACCGCTGGCGACGACTTCCCCTTCCTGCTTAACACTGACCAGATAGCCGTAGAAATTACCCCATTCGCGACGCTCGATCGCCATGATGCCGTCGGGATAACGAATATCGGTGATCCAGGGGTCATTAATCCAGCGGAAATCAAGGCCGAAATAGTCGCGGTTACCAACTTTAAGTAAGGTGCGCTGGGCAAATTCCTGACCTTCCGGCAGTTGTACACCGGACAGTGCCAGCCTGGCAGCGGGTACAGTTTCATGATCAACCCGCTCACCAATCAGAACTTCGGCGGGCTGGCCCGGCTCCTGATAGGTCAGCTCCATGATATCGGCAGGCCAGAAATGGCTCAGTCCCCGCACCGCAATAAGCCCTATCAGCCCCACCACCATGACCAGACTGATACTGACGGCACCGGCATTGAGCCAGACCCAGGGCTTGCCACTGTTAAACCAGGTTTTGATTGAAGAACGCTGTGACATTGTTTTATCCATTACAGAGTGCTGTATTTCTTACGCAGCCGCTGACGGACCACTTCAGCGGCGGTATTGAGTATGAAGGTGGCCACGAACAGCACCAGCGCAGCCAGGAACAGTACCCGGTAATGCGAACTGTTGACCTCAGCTTCCGGCATTTCCACCGCGATATTGGCCGACAGCGCACGGAAACCTTCGAAAATATTAAAGTCCATGATCGGCGTATTACCGGTCGCCATCAGCACAATCATCGTTTCACCAACGGCGCGGCCGAGACCTATCATTACCGCCGAGAAAATACCCGGGCTGGCTGTCAGCAGTACGACACGGGTCATGGTCTGCCAGGGTGTCGCCCCCAGTGCCAGCGAGCCGATAGTCAGATGTTTGGGCACACCGAAGATGGCATCTTCAGTAATCGAGAAAATCGTCGGAATCACAGCAAAGCCCATTACAAGGCCCACCACCAGTGAATTACGCTGGTCAAAATCGAGACCGATGTCATTGAGGAACTGCGGCATATTGCCATCAAACAGCCATAGTTCGATGCTGGAGCTGAGTGACATCGAGACAATACCGACCACAATCACAATCGGAATCAGAATCGCCGCCTCCCAGCCGTCCGGAATCGCTTCACGCCAGCGCCGGGGCAGCTTGGTCCAGGCCCAGGCAGTGAGAATGATCATCAGCGGCAGCATGAACAGAATGGTGAACACGCCGGGCAGATTGTCTTCTACAATCGGTGCCAGCCACAGACCGGCTAGAAAGCCGAGAATCACCGTCGGCAGGGCTTCCATGATTTCAATGGTCGGCTTGACTATCGAGCGCATCTTGGGCGACATGAAATAAGCGGTGAAGATCGCGCCCATAATCGCCAGCGGCACCGCCACCAGCATCGCGTAGAAAGCCGCCTTGATAGTACCGAAAGTCAGGGGCGTCAAACTGAACTTGGGTTCAAAGTCACTGCTGGCAGAGGACGACTGCCAGATATATTCGGGTTCACTGCGGCTTTCGTACCAGACCTTTTCCCACAGCGAGTGCCAGGAAATATCCGGATGTTCATTGTCAATGTGGATCAATTTGGCCTTGCCATCAGCAGTCAAACTGATAAGGCCATTGGCTCGCGGTGACAGCGCCATGACCGCATCGGCAGTATCCAGTTGCGGCTCCACCAGCAGGGTACGTTCAGCAGTAGTGTGATAGACACCGATTTTGCCGCTGCTGTCGAGGGCCAGGAAACCTTTGCGCGCCTGCTCTACCGCAATCGATACAATCGCCGCTTGTTGATCATCAAAGCTGCGGACATTGTGCAGAAAATAGTTGTTGTCCTTGTCACGCACCGGGAACCACTGGTCGATCTGACCGTCGCTACGGCCCACCAGCACCGATATGCCACCGGTCAGGAACTCCAGAGAAGTGACACTGACTCCGGTCGGGACCGCTTTGACTTTCTGTACCAGTCGCGGCGCTTCAATTTTCTGCACATCGTAGTAGTAGATAAAGCCTTTGTTGTCGACCAGATAGAGTTCACGCTGGTCAATATCCAGCTGCAGATGAGTAATCTCGGCATTAGCGCTAAGACTGATTGAAGCTGACTTTTCTTTGAGTGTGAATTCTGAAGGATCCAGGAAGCTGGCTTCACGGATCACCGATTTCAGCACCACGCGCTGGTCGGGCGTGACTGCCGCAAAAGTGGTCTGCTCATCGTGGCTTTGAACACTGAGCAGCTTCAGTGGCTGACCTTCCGGATCCACTAGCACCGGTTCCTGTCCCAGCGGATATTCAATCTGCGGAATGATTTTTCGCTGGGTGCCGCTGGGATAGGTAATTTTGTAGTCCTGATTGAACAACAGTGCAGTACCATTTTCCATGCCGTAGGCAAAAACGCCGGTCACTGCAGCGCCGGCTGCGGTCGAGGTAATGGCCTCGGCATTCACCGGTAAATCAAGCTCAAGCATCGTGTTGCCGTTGTCGGCTTCAAAGAAACGCGCCGTACCGTTGTCATTCACCGACAGGGCCACATCGTTGTACTCGTTTAAAGTTAGGAACTGGCTGTCAGTCTGCCCGGTCTGGTAGATCTTACGGGTTTCCAGACTGGCCCCCTGAAACAGGGGCAGAACCACATAAAGCAGGTAGAAGAAGATCAGCACGATCGCCAGAATGACCGAGATACCGCCTACACCAACGCCATACTTGGCGACTTTATCCTTGGCCTCACGCCAGGCACGCCGGCGCCTGGCAATGGAAGAATCCGGTGCCGGCAGTACGGCTTGATCATCAACTGTTTGTTCTTGCATCGAGCATTACCAAAGTTATGTGATTTGAAACAATCCTCAAGCGACTGGATGGCAGACGATTCAGGGTTGTTTAACAGTAAAAACGCCCCGTACTGTGAAAGGCACGGGGCGTCTTATCTGTATCTTCAACAAGGGTTTATTGAATCTTCTCCAGTGCTTTTTCAGCTACACTGGCTGGCAGAGGCACATAGCCATCTTTTACAACCACTTGCTGACCGGTTTTTGAAAGCACCATTTCGATGAATTCACGGTCAATCGGTGACATCGGTTTGTTCGGGTGTTTGTTGACATAGACCCACAGGAAACGCGCCATCGGGAATTTGCCGCTTGCTGCGTTTTCAGGCGTAGCTTCGATGAAAGGCTGGCCTTCTTCTTTCGCCAGCGGCACCGCTTTCACACCGGAGGTTTTGTAACCGATACCTGAGTAACCGATACCATTCAGCGACTTGGTTACACCCTGAACCACAGAAGCAGAACCGGGCTGTTCGTTGACACTGTTCTTGAAGTCACCTTCGCACAGCGCATTGTCTTTGAAATAACCGTAAGTACCGGACACGGAGTTACGACCATAAAGCTGAATCGCGCCCAGGTTCTCAACTCCCAGTTGCCCCCAGTTGGTGACGTCTTCTGAGTAACCGCATTTACGGGTCGCTGAGAAAATCGCATCAACCTGAGGAATCGTCAGACCTTCGATGGGGTTGTCTTTGTGAACATATACAGCCAGCGCGTCGATAGCGACGGGGATCGCGGTCGGTTTATAGCCGAACTTCTCTTCAAAGGCGGCCAGCTCCTTGTCTTTCATCTGGCGGCTCATCGGCCCGAAGTTAGAAGTGCCTTCGGTCAGTGCCGGCGGTGCAGTTGAAGACCCGGCAGCCTGAATCTGAATACTGACGTTTGGATATTCGCGTTTGAACTCTTCTGCCCACAAAGTCATCAGGTTGGCCAGCGTGTCAGAACCCACGCTCGACAGGTTACCTGAAATACCACTGACTTTTTCGTAGTCAGGCAGGTTGGCATCAACATCAGCAAAAGTCACTGATGAAAAAGCCATGGTGACGGCAGCACCCAGCAGGGCGATGTTTTTCTTGAACATGTTGTTCAGCTCCCAAGTTAAAAGAAAAATGCAACGTATTTCACGTTTAGCGCTGGGAAAGTATGAATTCTGACTGTGACAAGGATATGAAAGAAATGTGACAGTTGTATGACAGCATTGTCAGAATGGAGGCAAGCCGTTGTTAGACGGTGATTTTCTCAACCACGATAGTGGCAGGAAAACAGCATTTGAAGCGGCTGCCCTGACCCAGTTCACTGCTGATCTCGAGACGCGCGCCATGACGCTGCAGGACGTGCTTGACGATAGCGAGTCCCAGACCGGTACCGCCTTTATCATTGCTGCGGCCTTTGTCGACCCGATAGAAACGCTCGGTCAGCCGCTCCAGGTGATGTTCGGCGATGCCTTCACCCTCATCAGCGACTTCCAGACAGGCCCCCTCGTCCTGCAGACGCCAGCTGATATGAATCTGACAGCCCGCCGGCGTGTACTTGACCGCATTGAACACCAGATTGGACACTGCACTGCGGATCTCTTCCATGTCACAGACCAGCCAGCGCTCGTTATCCAGCTCCAGACTGATTTTATGTTCGCGGTAATGCTCCAGTGAGCGCGCATCTTCAATAATTGACTGCAGTAGCTTGCCGACATCGGTGGGAATCCGCCGTAATGGCTTTTCACCAGTCTCCAGCTGCGACAGAACCAGCAGATCCTTGATCATCAGGTGCATACGTTCGCTCTGCTGACGCATCGCCGGCAAAGCTGCGCGCCACTGCTGCGGATCGGTATCGTCGGTGAACGCTTCGAGGTAACCGCGCAGCACGGTCAACGGCGTTTTCAGCTCATGTGAAACATTGGCCACAAAGTCACGACGCATGCGCTGCAGTTTGATGGTCTGGGTGATATCACGGGCTATCAGCAACCTGCCCGCGCCCATGTAACTGACCACTTTGAGTTCCAGCTGCATGGATTCGTCATGCGGGGATTTAACCGTGACCATATTGCCCAGCTTAAGCGGGTCTTCCAGTAAAGCCTGGAATGCCGGATCACGGATAAGGTTGTTGATCCTGACATTGTTATCGCGCGGCCAGCGTACGCCGAGTAGTTCACGTGCTGACTGATTAGCCCAGTCGACCTCGCCATACTCACCCAACACCACGATGGCATCAGGCAAAGCCGCTGTCGCCTGCTGAAAACGCTTGAGATAGCCGGTCAGTTTTTTCTTGCGGTTACTGTTCTGCTGACGCATCTGTTCAATGTAGCGACAGACGTCGTCTATGACACCTTCGGCACTGGGAGAACGGTTTTTCTTGGGTTTTTCCAGCCACTTTCTGAGCTTGAACCAGTTATGCTGCAGCCACAGGGCATAAACCAGCACCGCCAGGAACATAAAGCTCATCATCTGGCCGAATAGCAGACCACAGAAACCGGCCAGGCTGATCAGCGTCAGCAGACGCCAGTTATCCCATTGCATCGAAGCCGCCGTTAATCAACTGAAAAACGATAACCCACTCCCCGCACTGTCTGTACCAGATGATCATGTCCACTGGTCTCCAGCGCTTTGCGCAGGCGGCGGATATGCACATCGACAGTACGCTCTTCAATATAGACGGTATCGCCCCAGACATAATCCAGCAACTGTGAACGACCGTAGGCGCGTTCCGGATTTTTCATAAAGAAGTGCAGCAGACGGAACTCGGTCGGTCCCAGTTCCACCCGTTTGTCATCGACAGTCACACGGTGACTTTTGGTATCCAGCACCAGGTTGCCGAATTGCAGCTTCTGCGCCTCATCCGGGTCAGCTGGCTGACAACGGCGCAATACCGCCTTGATGCGGGCCATCAGTTCAGGTGGTGAAAAAGGTTTGTTGATGTAATCATCGGCACCGACGCCCAGCCCCTTGACCATATCCTCGCTCTCACCCTTGGCGGTGAGCATGATGACCGGAATATTAGCCAGAAACTCATTAGCGCGCAGCCGCCGGATAAACTCGATGCCATCAATGCCGGGCAGCATCCAGTCCAGCAGGATCATATCCGGCTGATGATGCTTCAGCGCCTCCAGACCGGTTTCTCCATCACCCACAGCCTCGCAGGAGTAACCTGACTGCTTGAGGGTGAACGACAACATATCCCGAATTGCGACGTCGTCCTCGACTACCAACACACTCGATGCCATAAAGCTTTTCCCAGTCGTTACAATGACCGTTGCATCATACAAAGCAATTGTTACAGTTTGATAACAATTGGCTAAGCCGCTGATTTCCCTATTCTGATTGCAATGTAAGTCACTACTTAGCTGCTAATAACGACTGCCTCGATGACTGTTTGATGACGCACAGATGACAGTTCGACTTGCCGCAATCAGGTCATCACGCCTCTGATGGTGTAGAACAGGATGGCAGACAATACGGCTGCCGAGGGCACGGTGATCAGCCAGGCAGTGATAATTTTCTTCATCATATCGCGCTTGACGTAGAGGCTCTTCTTCTCTTTTTTCAGCGTTTTCTTGGCTTTTTTCAGCGTGCCTTTTTCTTCATCGATCGACCGGTACAAATCGGTGATCCGCTCATAGTCACTGACGGTTTTGTCTTTTTTCTCCATCAGCACATTAAGCTCTTTACGCAATGCGCTGAGCAGGCGTTTTTCTTCCTTGATCTCGCGCTCATCCTGCTCGATCTCATCTTCCAGACTTTCAGCCCGGTCCAGCCATTCACGCAGGAAGCCAACACCAAACACGGCACCGATTGCCACATGGGTGGTGCTCACCGGCAGCCCCAGCTGGCTGGCGATAATAACGGTAATCGCGGCGGCCATTGCAATCGAAAAAGCCCGCATTTGATCCAGTTCCGTAATTTCGCCGCCCACAGTCCGAATCAGGCGAGGACCGTACAATGCCAGCCCCAGTGCAATACCAAAAGCGCCGACAGCCATCACCCAGAATGGAATCCCGGCTTCGCTGGTGATACCCCCGGTAATGATCGCATCATGAATCGCAGCCAGCGGCCCGATGGCATTCGCCACGTCATTGGCACCGTGAGCAAAACTCAGCAGAGCGGCAGCAAAAATCAGTGGAATCGTGAACAGCACATTGACGCTGGCACGATCATTGGTAAGACGGGGCAGGCGACGTTTAACGGTGCGCCTGACCAGAAAATAAACCAGCACACCAACAATAAGCCCCAGAATCGCGGCATCCACAATACTGGGTTTACTGCTGACTTCGAGGCTGAACAGCAGGGTTTCATTGAGGAAAGTAATGAATTGCGGCCAGACCTGTTTGAGGCCCTTAATCACCAGGTAAGTGACAAAGGCCCAGGCCATGATGGCGACATAGACCGGCACCCATTTGGAAGAGGCGGTAATTTTGTCATCCTGAAAAATAATGGTCTTTTTGATGGCATATAAGAAGATGATCGCAATCAGCCCCCCTATCACCGGCGAGATAACCCAGGAGCTGGCAATGGCCCCCATGGTGCCCCAGTCAACAATGCTGAACCCGGCGGCAGCAATACCGGCGCCCATCACACCACCGACGATGGAATGAGTTGTCGACACCGGTGCCCGTGCGTAAGTGGCCAGATTAAGCCATAACGCAGCAGCCAGCAGTGCGGCCATCATCGCCCAGACGAAGTCCTGGGTATTACCGCCAAAGCCATTGATATCGATGATGCCTTTCTTGACGGTGGACACCACATCGCCGCCGGCAATAATGGCACCGGCAGCTTCAAAAATCATCGCAATCACAATCGCGCCGCCCATGGTCAAGGCTTTTGAACCGACGGCAGGGCCGACATTGTTGGCGACATCATTGGCACCGATATTCATGGCCATATAGGCGCCGAAGACAGTGGCAACGGCAAGGATCAGACTGCTGGTGCCATCGCCGCTGATGTTGTAGCTGTAGACCAGTGCCAGCACCATAAACAGCAGGGCCATTCCAATGCGGGCAAGTTCACCATGGCTTTTCTTATAAGCCTGTTTCTCTAGCTGATGGATATCTTTTATTTCCACGTTAATACCGTCAGTTGCTTACCAAAATGAGGCAATTATTACAGCATTGTGTCGGCAGGAATACCCCGGAGCAGACGGATGTAACTTCGCACTGCTAAGATTGTCTAGCTAAATACCGAGATGGCAAGCCTTAGAGAATGATGAAGAAAATTTTATTTTTGTGTCTGTTGTTAGTGGTTTCGAGCGCCAGTGCGCGCACAGGATTTCTGGAAGGTCTGGGACTGGGCCAGTCTGACGAGGTGCCGCCTCTGGTCGAGGAAGCCTTTCAATTCAGCGCTGAAGTCGAGGATGCCAACACCCTGATAGCCCGCTGGCAGGTGATGGAAGGAAATTATCTATATCGCGACAAATTGCGCTTTGAGATTATCGGCAATGACAATGTTCGACTGGGCAATTTTATCCTGCCACCCGGTGAAAATAAGAATGACGAGACCTTCGGGCTGGTCCAAGTTTATCATCATGATCTGGCACTGAAACTGCCACTTAACCGTCCTCAGGCCGCGCAGCAAATCACGCTCAAAGCCTATTTTCAAGGCTGTTCTGAAACCTTCGGGATCTGTTATCCACCCAGCGTGCAGCAGGTGGATTTAACGCTGCCGGTCGCCAGCGCGGCGACCACCGATGCGCCGGAGCCGATTCCCGCAGCCACTGAAACCATTAAGGGCAATAACCCGCTCAGCGAACAGGATCGTCTGGCACAAAAACTGGCCCAAGATAATCTGGTCCAGATTTTCCTGGGTTTTCTGGGGCTCGGGCTATTGCTGACTTTCACTCCCTGCGTTTTGCCGATGATTCCAATCCTGTCCAGTGTGATTGTCGGTGAAGGAGAAAAAATCACTACTCGGCGGGCTTTCAGTCTGTCTCTGGTATATGTACTGGCGATGTCTGTGACCTATACAGCGGCCGGCATCATCACCGGCCTGGTCGGTGAAAACCTGCAGAGCCTGTTTCAGAACCCCTGGATTATTGCCAGCTTCAGCCTGCTGTTTGTGCTACTCGCACTGTCAATGTTCGGTCTGTATGAACTGCAACTACCGCATACGCTGCAGCACCGGCTGCATCAACTGACTCACCGCCAGCGAGGCGGCAGTTTTATCGGTGTTGCCGTGATGGGTCTGCTGTCGGCTTTGATTGTCGGTCCCTGTCTGGCGCCACCGCTGGCGGCGGCACTGATTTTTATCGGTCAAAATGCGGATCCCTTCCTGGGCGGGCTGGCCCTGTTTGCACTCAGTATCGGCATGGGCATTCCCCTGCTGATTATCGGTACTTCTGCCGGTTCGCTGCTGCCCCGGGCGGGAGACTGGATGAATGTAATCAAAGCCATCTTTGGCGTGTTGTTGCTGGGCCTCGCCATCTGGATGCTGGCGCGGATCCTGCCGGGCTGGCTGACGCTGATCCTGTGGGGCTGTTTGTTGATCGTCTGCGCCGTTTACATGGGGGCGCTGAACAGCCTGCAAATCGATGCCAGTGGCTGGAGCAAGTTGTTCAAAGGTCTGGGGCTGATTCTGTTGATTTATGGCGCACTGTTGATGATTGGAGGTGCCAGCGGCAGTCAGAATCTGTGGCAGCCACTACAGTTGATAGCAGCCACTTCGTCATCAACAGTATCCAAACAGCCACAGCTTGAATTCAGCAAGATCAATAATCTTGAAGAACTCAATGAGCGGCTGCAAAGCACGCAGAAACCGGTCATGCTGGATTTTTACGCCGACTGGTGTACTGACTGCAAGACCATGGAAAAAACCACCTTCCGCGATCCGGCCGTGGTGGCCGCCTTGGATAACTATCTGCTGTTGAAGCTGGATATGACTGATAACACCGAGGCCCACCAGGCCATGCTCAAATCTTTGCAGGTGTTCGGTCCGCCGACCATGCTGTTTTTCAACCCAACCGGTCAGGAGTTACGTGACTACCGGCTGGTGGGTCATGTCAGCGCAGACAAGCTGCTGGAACACCTGTCCAGACTGCCCTTGTGACGATTTGGTGAAAAACCCAAGAAAGCCGCCATTTCGACGAAAATAGCGACAAAAGTCTGCCTTTTGTCTTGCTTAACTGGACATTGACCCTTTGCTGGTGCACAATTCGGCCTAATTGAATTCAGACCGCTTTGTAAGGATCGTCATGGCGAACATTCTTGTGCTGAACGGCCCCAATCTCAACCTGTTGGGGACGCGCGAGCCTGAGCACTATGGTGCAGATACCCTCGCTGATATTGAGGATCGCCTGCGGACCATGGCCACGGCGGCCGGCCACCAGCTCGATTTTTTTCAGAGCAATGCCGAGCATGCGCTGGTCGATAAACTGCACGAAAACCGACATGACACCGATTTCATTCTGATTAATCCGGCCGCTTTTACACACACCAGTGTGGCTCTGCGTGATGCACTGGCTGCGGTGGCCATACCGTTTATCGAAGTACATATCTCCAACATTCACGCCCGTGAGGCGTTCAGAGCCCATTCCTATCTGTCCGATATTGCCAGAGGCGTGATATGCGGACTGGGTGCGCAGGGTTACGAACTGGCCCTGCAAGCCGCCATCAGACAACTCAACTCATAACTATTATTAAAGGTTAACGCATGGATATTCGCAAAATTAAGAAACTCATCGATCTTATTCAGGAATCCGATGTCGCCGAGATTGAAATTTCCGAAGGTGAAGAATCGGTACGTATCAGCCGTAACAGTTCCGTGATGCCAAGTTATGCCGCCCCTGCCGCACCAGCGCCGGTTGCAATGCCTGCCGCCGCACCGGCGCCCGCTGCTGCAGCTGATCCTGCTGCTCAAGCCGCCTCCGAAGCCAAAGCTAATGAAGCCAATGCGGTTCGCTCACCGATGGTCGGTACCTTCTACCGTTCTTCTTCCCCGGAAGCGGCAGCCTTTGTGGAAGTCGGTCAGAAAGTCGCTGCCGGCGATGTTATCTGCATTATCGAAGCGATGAAGATGTTCAACCAGATCGAAGCCGATCGCAGCGGTACCGTTACCGCCATTCTGGTCGAGAACGGTCATCCGGTTGAATTCGATGAGCCTCTGATCGTTATCGAATAACGCCCGCGCCGGATACCGGCAAAACTGCTCATCCTGAACTGTGGATTTGAACATTAATATGATCGATAAAATTGTTATTGCCAACCGGGGCGAAATCGCCCTGCGTATTCTGCGCGCCTGCTGGGAACTCGGCATTAAAACCGTCGCTGTTCACTCCAGTGTGGATCGCGACCTCAAACATGTCCTGCTGGCTGACGAAAGCGTCTGTATCGGCCCGGCCCCCTCCAGTGAGAGTTACCTGAACGTGCCGGCGATTATCAGCGCGGCTGAAATTACTGATGCCACCGCCATCCACCCCGGCTACGGTTTCCTGTCTGAAAATGCCGACTTTGCCGAACGCGTCGAGGAAAGCGGCTTTATCTTTATCGGCCCGCGCGCTGAAACCATCCGCATCATGGGTGACAAGGTCGCTGCGATCAAGGCGATGAAAGAAGCTGGTGTACCCTGCGTACCCGGTTCTGACGGCCCGCTCGGCACCGATGATGCCACCAATCTGCGTCTGGCCCGAGAAATCGGTTACCCGATTATTATCAAGGCAGCCGGCGGTGGTGGTGGTCGTGGTATGCGTGAGGTTCACAGTGAAGCCCACCTGCTCAATGCGATTGCATTGACCAAAAGCGAAGCCCGCGCCGCCTTCGGTAACGATATGGTTTACATGGAGAAATTCCTGGAAAACCCGCGTCATATCGAATTTCAGGTATTGGCCGATCAGCACGGCAATGCGATTCATCTGGGTGAACGTGATTGCTCTATGCAACGTCGTCACCAGAAAGTCGTTGAAGAATCTCCGGCACCGGGCATTACCCAGGAAATGCGTGACCGCATGGGCGCTATCTGTGCTGAAGCCTGTATCCGCATCGGCTACCGTGGCGCCGGTACTTTTGAATTCCTGTACCAGGACGGCGAATTCTATTTCATTGAGATGAATACCCGTATTCAGGTTGAGCATCCGGTCACCGAACGGGTCACCGATATCGACCTGGTTGCCGAACAGATCCGTATTGCTGCCGGTGAGCCGCTGTCGATTAGACAGGAAGATGTGGTGATGCGTGGCCATGCCATCGAGTGCCGTATCAATGCCGAAGACCCCCGCACCTTTATGCCGAGTCCTGGCAAAATCACCCATTATCATGCACCGGGTGGTGCCGGTATCCGCATGGATTCGCATATCTACAGTGGTTATAAAGTGCCACCCAACTATGATTCTCTGATCGGCAAACTGATTGCTTACGGCAAAGACCGGGATTCGGCGATTGCCCGCATGCAGACCGCACTGAAAGAAATCGGCATTGAAGGTATCAAGACCAATGTCGAACTGCAGCGTGACATTATGGATGACACTCACTTCCAGACCGGCGGTACCAACATCCACTATCTTGAAAAGAAACTGGGTCTCTGATGGCCTGGATCCAGTTCATTTGTCACACCACACCGGACAAAGCGGAAGTGTTATCGGAGGCTTTGAGCGAGTGTGGTGCGGCGGCTGTCACCTTTGAAGATGATGCCGATCAACCGATCTACGAGCCGGACCTTGGTGAAACGCCGCTGTGGACGGAAACCCGGCTGACCGCATTATTCGACGCAGAGACCGAACAACAGGATGTAGTCAAGATGCTGGCTGGCATGGTGGATAATGTGCCTAAATTCCGGGTTGAAGCGGTTGAGGATAAGGACTGGGAGCGGGAGTGGATGGAGAACTTCCAGCCGATCCAGTTTGGCGACAAGCTCTGGATTGTCCCCAGCTGGCATCAGGCGCCGGATGAGCAGGCAGTCAATATTCTGCTGGATCCGGGGCTGGCTTTCGGCACCGGCACCCATGCGACCACAGCTTTGTGCCTCAACTGGCTGGATCAGGCTGATCTCAAGGGTAAATACGTTATCGATTATGGCTGTGGCAGCGGTATTCTGGCGATTGCTGCCGCTTTACTCGGCGCCGAACGGGTGATTGGTGTTGATACCGACCCGCAGGCGCTGGAAGCCACTCGTGAAAATGCGCGCCGCAACGGCGTCGAAATTGAAGCCTATCTGCCGGGCAATTGTCCGGATGAACCCTGCGATCTGCTGCTGGCCAATATTCTGGCCGGGCCATTACAGAATCTGGCCCCACGCTTTGCCAACTTGTGTAAGCCTAATACTGAATTGGTGCTGTCAGGTATTTTGCAAAGTCAGGCTGATGAGGTCGCAGACAGTTATCAGCAATGGTTCAACATGCAGCCTGCTGTCAGCCGCGAGGACTGGGTCAGACTGACCGGAGTCAGACATGCCGTCTGAACTGATGATCGGTCCATACTCACTGCCCAACCGATTATTTCTGGCGCCGATGGCCGGGGTCACTGATCGTCCTTTCCGTCAGCTCTGTCGTCGACTCGGCGCCGGTATGGCAGTGTCGGAAATGATCACCGCCAATAAAGCCCTCTGGGCCAGCAAGAAATCCTTGCTGCGCGCCAACCATGAAGGCGAACCGGAACCACGCAGTGTGCAGATAGCAGGGGCCGATCCGCAAATGATGGCGGACGCTGCGCGGCATAATGTCGACGAGGGCGCCCATATTATTGATATCAATATGGGCTGCCCGGCCAAAAAGGTCTGTAATGTCATGGCGGGGTCGGCGCTGCTGCAGAATGAAAAACTGGTGGCAGACATTGTCGAGGCCGTCGTCAATGCCGTCGATGTACCGGTCACACTGAAAATCCGCACCGGCTGGGACCGGGACAACCGTAACGGCGTCAGCATTGCCCGTATTGCCGAACAGGCCGGCATCCAGGCACTTGCCGTGCATGGCCGTACCCGCGCTGATGCCTACAAGGGCGAAGCAGAATACGACACCATTGCCGAGATCAAGTCACGCATTTCGATACCGGTCATCGCCAACGGCGATATTTGCTCGCCTGAGAAAGCGGCAAAGGTACTGCAACACACCGGCGCTGACGGCCTGATGATCGGCAGAGCCGCACAAGGTAATCCATGGATATTCCGGCAGATCCTGCATTTTCTGGACCATGGTGACTTGCTGCAGGAGCCTGAAGTCACTGAAATTAAACAGGTCTTGATTGAGCACCTGCAAAACCTGTACGATTTTTATGGTGACTACACCGGTGTTCGCATGGCACGCAAACATATCGCCTGGTATAGCAAGGGGCTGCGCAACGGCAACGCTTTCCGTCAGACGATGAACCAGTTTGAACAGCCGCAACAGCAAATGCGATTCACCCGCGATTTTTTTGAGCAATTAGAACAACAACAGGACACTCAAGCCGCATGACTAAACCGCTAGCCAAAGATCCATCGACTTGCGCTGAATTGGGTGTAGCGGCCGAGCACACGACAGCTCCGCTGAGTGACTGTGTGTCACAAGCGCTGGCAGACTACTTCGAGCAACTCGAGGGCCATCCTGCTGCCAATCTCTATGAAATGCTGATGACCGAAGTCGAAGTGCCGCTGCTGAAAGCGACACTGGCACACACCAATGGCAATCAAAGCCGGGCGGCTGAAATTCTCGGTATCAATCGCGGCACCTTACGCAAAAAACTCAAGCTCTACGGCTTGTAAAAACGCATTCTCTTTAGCCTGGAATTTCTTTTTCAATGAATAAGATCAAACGTGCTCTGTTGAGCGTCTCTGACAAGACTGGTGTGCTTGAACTGGCACAGGAACTGAATCGACTCGGTGTGGAACTGCTGTCTACCGGCGGTACCGCCAAACTGTTGAGTGAGGCTGGCCTGCCGGTGAAAGAAGTCTCCGAACACACTGGCTTCCCGGAAATGATGGCTGGGCGCATTAAAACCCTGCATCCTAAAATTCATGGTGGTCTGCTGGGCCGCCGCGGCACCGATGATGCGATCATGCAGCAGCATGATATCGCGGCTATCGATCTGGTCGTGGTTAACCTCTACCCTTTTGAAGCAACCATCGCCCGTGATGACTGCACCCTGCCGATGGCGATTGAGAATATTGATATCGGTGGTCCGACTATGCTGCGCGCCGCGGCCAAAAACCATGCCGATGTCACGGTATTGATTGACCCTGCTGATTACGGCCGCGTGCTCGAGCAAATCGAAGCCAATGGCGGCGTCGATGATGCCACCCGCTTTGATCTCGCCGTGAAAACTTTTGAGCACACAGCACACTACGACGGTGCGATTGCTAATTATCTGGGCAAACGTGCCGATAACGGCGATATGAGCACCTTTTCACGCACTTTCAACAGTCAGTTTCACAAGAAACAGGACATGCGCTACGGTGAAAACCCCCACCAGAAGGCGGCCTTTTATGTCGAAGGTCAGCTGGAAAGCGGCACCATCAGTGCTGCTGTGCAATTGCAGGGCAAGGAACTGTCGTACAACAATATCGCTGATACCGATGCGGCACTGGAATGCGTCAAAGCCTTCCCTGAATCACCGGCCTGCGTCATTGTCAAACATGCCAATCCCTGCGGTGTGGCCACAGCCGATAACCTGCTTGCCGCCTATGATCTGGCTTTTCAGACCGATCCGACCTCGGCTTTCGGCGGCATTATCGCCTTCAACCGCGAGCTGGATGCCGAGACTGCCAAAGCCATTATCGAGCGTCAGTTTGTTGAAGTGATTATCGCGCCAAAAGTCTCTGATGAGGCGCGCGCCGCGGTCGCTCAGAAAGCCAATGTACGCCTGCTTGCCTGCGGCGAGTTTGTTAAAAAACCGGCTGACAGCCTCGACTTCAAACGTGTCAACGGTGGTCTTTTGGTCCAGGATCGTGATGACGCACTGGTTCAGACCGATGAACTTAAAGTCGTGACCGACACTGCACCGAGCGATGAACAGATGCAGGATCTGTTGTTTGCCTGGCGGGTGGCCAAGTTTGTGAAATCCAATGCCATTGTTTATGCCAAAAACCAACAGACGGTCGGCATCGGTGCCGGTCAGATGAGCCGTGTGGTCAGCAGCCGTATTGCCGGTATCAAAGCAGAGGATGCCGGTCTGGTGGTTCCCGGTGCGGTAATGGCTTCCGATGCCTTCTTCCCGTTCCGTGACGGTCTCGATGCCGCTGCTGAAGCCGGCATCAAAGCCGTAATTCAACCGGGCGGTTCAATGCGTGATGATGAGGTTATTGCCGCTGCCAATGAGCACGGTATCGCCATGGTCTTCACAGGCATGCGCCATTTCAGACATTAACAGGCCCAGCAGTCAATGGACAGGGTTCAGGCACAGCGTTTCTTCCAAACGCATAACCATGAACGCATCCAGAGACTGCTTCAGCTGGCGCCGGCACGACACAGTCTGATTATTGAGCTGCTGCCGTTCCTGTTTCATATTAATGCCAAACTGCTGCCGGGGTATATCAGTGATGAAACCCCGGCAGGTCTGATTGATTATCGTCCGACCAGATCCGCGCTGGACCGGGCCAGACAACTGGAAAGCAACTTCCGCTACCGGCAGAAGGCCTTGCGCCGTTACCCCATACGCGGTCTCTATCTCATCAATCCCAATGGCCTGCTGAGTTATCCTGAACGTCCCCGCTTTGAACTCTGGCTGCTTTACAGCAATCTGCTCAAAGAAACCCAGCGTACCCAGTTGCAACAAAAAGTCGAGGCAGTTTGTGCCTGGGCAGCTGAAAATGGTATCGAACTCGATAGCCAGCTGCTATCAGAAGCAGACTTGGCCCGCGGTGTATTGTCGGCCTGGGAGCGCGATCAGTTCTATACTGCCGGACTGGTACTGGCCGGCAGCCAGCCTTACTGGTGGCTGACCAGTCCTGAAGAGGATCAGAATTACGCTGCAAGCGTCACTCAGATGCGGTCCCAGCGTCTGCTGAATCCGGTGAGCCTGGTTGACTTTGGTGAAGTGGGTCGTTTTAACCCCGACACGCTGTTTCATCAAAACCTCACTGCGTTGACTGACAGCCTGCAACAGGGTGATGCCCTGCTGTCACTGGCTTATCTCCGTCACAGCCTGTCGGCCCCTGCCACGTCTGCGCTTTCACCTTTATTAAAGCAGCAGCTGTATCAGCAACATCATGATGCCTGCCGAATTGATCCGCCCTACCTCAAATTGCTCAGCCTGCGACAGCAAGCTAACTGGAGCGACTTACAGCGCGATTTTTACCTGAACATACCGGAAAGACTCAGCAAAACTGTCATACAGGCCCCGCTGCCCTGGCGTCGCCAGTTTGTCGATAAGCTTGCCCGTGAATGGGGCTGGGACACAGACAAACTGAAACAGCTGGATCATGGCCTGGATGATATCGCCGTTATCGAAAATGATTACCAGGCGCTGGGTCGGTTCAGCGCTGAGCTTATCAATGAGCTTGCTGAGTTTGCCCGTCAGCATAATCTGAATGCCGCTGAAGATTTGCAGCAGCTGAAAACACTGCAGCGCCTGCGTTATGCCCCTGCTGTTAACCAGGCGACCCTGCTGCCCCGGGCGCTGAGACCGGCCCAAGGTAGTGAGCGCCTGTTTCTGACGCGTTTTCGCGATGATTCACAGTGGTGCTTGAGCCGTCAGCCATTGAATCGGCCGGGCGAGCAGAGTCTGGTCCGGCACGAGCATCTCTTGCAGGTGCTGGCCTATGCTATCGGCAACCACCTGCTGAGCCGCAGCAACTGGCTCAGTGTCAACGATCAACATGGCAAAGTCAGCACCGCTGTGGTGGTGGAAGCATGTCAGCGACTGTTTCGCAGTGCACTGCCTGAACTCGATCTGAATTTTCAGGCTATCCACACTGCTCAAGTGGAAACGCCGGTCGATATCAGGTTGTTTATCAACCTGGAGTCCGAGCTTGGCGACAGACTGTCTCAGCAGGGCCTGCAACTGTCGAGTCGGCTCAATGATCCGCTGAATTACAGTTCTTTCCACCAGAGTCTGGTGAGTTCGATTGAGGGTCTGGTATTTACCAGTCATGGCCTCTGCCATAGCTTTCGTTTCCGGGGTCCGCAGGCGGTACTGGCATTATCAGAACATATTCTGGCCTGGCAGCCCGGCTCGCAAACAAGCTGGCAAAGCTGGTGTCCGACACCGGTTTTCGGTCAGACCATCAGCCAGCGAATGGATGACTTGCTTGAGCAAATGATTAACCATTACCGCCGTTTTCCCGGCTCGGGCCGGTTTTTACTGACCATGGCCGACCGCCTTTACAGCCTGCACTGGCAGCAGCAACAGCTAAGCATGGTAAAGCAGCCTCTGTCTCAGGATCTGTGGCACAACCTTGCCAGTCAGAACCGGCAATTTGAAGCACTGAGACTGGATCGCTATCTGGATAAGGACGGCCTGTTCAACACGCTACTGCAATACCAGTCGGCAGAGCGGATCAATGTCTTCATTTATCTTGAGAAAAATACCATTGTCTGCTACCTGCTGGATGAGTTCGCTAATCTTATCAGGCAGCAGTATCAGCATCTGACAGAAGCCACTTTAATTGCTCATCTGCAGTTGTTTCTGTCCGAAATACGTCAACGTAACCAGATCCCGCAACTGCGGTTTTATCATCTGAGCCGTCAGCAACATCAGTGGCGGGCCACCCCAGTGGCCGTGACCAAACAAAACAGCAGCTATCTGCCGGTCAAAGTCAGCATGACTAACAGTGCTCTTGATGCTGACTGCACTATTGTCTGCGGGCAGCAGTGGTTTGAGGGCCGCGCCGATGATCCGGCCCTGTTTGCGCAGGTTCAGCAACTGGTGCTCAGCCTGCGAGGCCGGCAGCTCCGGTACCCGGTCTACCTCAACAGCCTTAAATTTACTGATAATGGCTACACCCCCACGGCGGTCTATATGCAACATAAACAGCGCCTGGAACAGCTTTTCAATCCGGCCTGAAACTATCTGAACCGGCTTTTTGCTGTCTTCAGGCCGGACTAATTTGGGTATACTGTCTGTTTTAACAGCAACGACAGAGCAAAGCATGATCAAAGTCGGTATTGTTGGCGGCACCGGTTACACCGGTGTGGAATTGCTGAGGCTATTGGCCAACCATCCTGAAGTGTCGCTGGAAGTCATCACTTCACGCAGTGAAGCTGGCATGGCTGTCAGTGAGTTATTTCCCAACCTGCGCGGCCACCTCGATCTGAGCTTCAGCGAACCCGATCCCGAGGTGCTGGCACAATGCGATGTTGTGTTTTTTGCGACGCCGCATACCGTGGCGATGGCGCTGGTTCCCGAACTCATCAAGCGCAACACCCGGGTCATTGATCTGTCAGCGGATTTCCGTCTCAAGGATCAGGCAGTCTGGGAACACTGGTACAACACACCGCATACCTGTCCCGAACTTTTCGATCTCGCTGTTTACGGCCTGCCGGAAATCAATCGAGAGCACATCCGCTCGGCCCAGCTGGTCGCGGTGCCCGGCTGTTATCCCACTGCCACCGAGCTGGGCTTTCTGCCCCTGCTGGAAGCGGGCCTGATTGATCCAAAACATCTCATCGCTGACGCCAAAACGGGTGTGAGCGGAGCTGGCCGTAAAGCCGCGATCCCGATGCTGATGGCCGAAACCAGTGGCAGCTTCAAAGCCTATGGTGTCAGTGGCCACCGTCACCTGCCGGAAATCAGAGAAATTTTATCCAGCCATTGTGGTGAAGCGGTAGACCTCACTTTTATCCCGCATCTCGCGCCAATGGTGCGCGGTATTCATGCCACACTGTATGGCAGACTGAATAAAGAAACTGATCTGCAGGCGTTGTTTGAAAACCGCTACCGCGATGAACCCTTTGTCGATGTGATGCCAGCCGGCAGTATGCCCGAAACCCGCAGCGTGTCCGGATCCAATGTCTGTCGCCTTGCCGTGCATCAGCCACAGGGCAGCGATACCGTGGTGGTTCTGTCGGTTATCGATAACCTGGTGAAAGGCGCCTCAGGTCAGGCGATTCATAACATGAACATCATGTTCGGCCTCGCGGAAACCACCGGCATCAATGTAATCGCGACCATGCCCTGATGCTTGATCGTCCATATGTTATCCATCCTCGGCGACCATACCGCTGTCTGTTACTGATCCTGCTGGGCATTGCGCTGACTATCGCGACGATTTTTGTCTGGGGACAGCAATGGCAGCAGAAACAGCTTGAAAAGTTGTCCGGTCTGCAATCTCAGCATACTCAGATGCTGGCAGAAAATCAGCGCCTCACCGAGGAAAACCGGCAACTGCAGGAACAGCTGATGGGCATCAATCAGATGCAGGCGCTGCAGCAGGCCACCGATTCCAAACTGCAAACGGAATTACAGCTGTTACAGGATAGGGTCATTGATCTCAATAAAGAACTGCTGTTCTATCAGAACATCACCCAGGGGAATGCCAGTAGTGAATTACAGGTTCGTGAACTGCATCTGCGACCAGTCAGCGAGGATGCGTCATCCTATCTGTATCGGATTGTGCTGACCCAGGGTAAGCGTATTACCAAGTCGATTAAAGGCGATGTGCTGATTACGCTGAATCTGACAGGTAACGGTGAGGGCCAGTCAAGACTGGTAGAAACCCAGGCGCTGAATATTCGCCATGTGCAAGTGCTTGAAGGCACAGTGAAATTAGCAGAGAATGAACAACCGGAAAGTATTCGGGTCATGCTGAGACAGTCCGGTAAAACCCTGACCGAACGGACCTTCAAGTGGGAAGTCAGCCCCTCCCCGGCATCATGAGGTAAATCATGTTCAAAAAAAACAAAGCCAAGAAAAAGAAGTCGACCAGCCGCATTGATACGCTGATTGGCCGGCATACTCATATAAAAGGTGATATCAGTTTCAGTGGCGGTCTGCGGGTTGATGGCAGCATTGAAGGCAACATCAATGCGACCGGCGATGACACTGCCGTACTGACGCTCAGTGACCATGGCAGTATTGATGGTGAAATCCGCGTGCCCAATGTGATCATTAACGGCCAGGTCAACGGCAATGTGTTTGTCTCCAATCATGTGGAACTGGCCCCCAAGGCCCGCATTAACGGCAATCTCTATTACCGTCTGCTGGAAATGGCCATGGGCAGTGAAGTCAACGGTCAGTTAATCCGCGCCCAGGAAGAAGATACCGATATCCTGCAGCTGGAACATGAAGTCTTTGAAGATGGTGCCCAGTTTCATCTGGAGCAGAAAGCAGAATCCTGAAAGATTGTGCTTAAATCTTGACTAATTTAGTCAGAATTTGGATAATATTTAACCAGTATCTAAGCTAATTGTGGAGTAATTTATGACCAGCGAAATGCCCAGCCCTATTATTTTTACCGAGGCAGCGGCAGCTAAGGTCAGCGAATTGATCGCTGAAGAAGGCAACGATCAACTGAAACTGCGTGTATTCATCACCGGTGGCGGCTGTTCAGGCTTCCAGTATGGATTCACCTTTGAAGAAGACATCAGCGAAGAAGACACCCAGGTTGAAAAAGGCGGTGTCACCCTGCTGATTGACCCGGCCAGTTATCAATATCTGGTGGGTGCTGAAATTGATTACACCGATGGCATCGAAGGCTCACAGTTTGTGATCCGTAACCCCAATGCCACCACCACCTGCGGCTGTGGTTCATCATTCTCGCCCTGATCCGGGCTGAAATTTAAACAAAAACCGGTGCGGTCTGACCTCACCGGTTTTTTTGTGCCTGTCGCCACTGAATTGTCTGTACCTTCAAGGTTGGTTATGCTTGATACAGGGCGGACAAGGAGAGACGGATGTTTTCCAAATGGCAATGGCTTCTAACCCAGCTGGGGCGAAAATTATGGCTGCGCTCCGCGCTGTTTGCTCTGTTGGCAGTATTTACCGCCCTGATTGCCATTCCTGTTGAAATCTTCATTAAAGCACCTTTCCCCTTCAGTATCGGTGCCGAATCGGTGGGCCAGATCCTCAATATCCTGGCTTCAAGCATGCTGGCCGTGACCACCTTTTCACTGAGTGTGATGGTCTCAGCCTATACTGCCGCCAGTTCCAGCGCGACGCCGCGAGCCACCAAACTGGTCCGGCAGGACTCGACCACCCAGAATGTGCTGGCTACTTTCATCGGTTCCTTCCTGTTCAGCCTGGTCGGCATTATTGCGCTCAGAACCGATTTATACGGTGAAAATGGTCGCCTGATTCTGTTCGCGGTCACCCTCGGGGTGGTGGTAATCATTGTCGTCACCATGCTGCGCTGGATTGAGCACCTCTCCATGCTGGGACGACTGGGAGAAACCACCAACCGGGTTGAAGAAGCCGCCAGTCAGGCGATACAGCAACGTATTGATTATCCCTGTCTCGGTGCGCGGCGGCTCGACTGGGATAATCTGCCTGACTATTTCGATAATCAAATCTACCCTGAGCAGACCGGTTATGTGCAGCATATCGATATCAGTAAGCTCAACCATTACGCTGAACAGTATGAATCAGAAATCTCGGTACTGACCGAGCCCGGCCAGTTTATTCATCCTGCAGAAGCGATTGCCAGTTTTGCCGGTGAGCTCAGCGAAGAAGTAGAAAATGCGATTCGTACAGCCTTTACCGTCGGCAATGAGCGATCTTTTGATCAGGATCCACGCTTTGGTCTCACGGTACTGGCTGAAATTGCCTCCCGCGCCCTGTCACCCGCCGTCAATGACCCGGGCACGGCGATAGACATTATCAGCCGGGCTGTGCGTCTGTTATTGCCCTGGCGTGAACACATCAGTATTGATGATAACAATGAAAACATTGTCTATCCGCATGTGCGGATTTCGGAACTGCAGTTGGATGATTTATTTGAAGATGTGTTCATGCCGATTGCCCGCGATGGTGCCGGGATGATTGAAATCCAGCTCAGGTTACAAAAAACCTTACTGGCACTGAAACGGCTGTGCCCTGAGTGCTTTGCCGAGCAGGTTGAACTTCACTCAGAAATGGCCTACCAACGCGCCGAACAGGCCCTCAATCTGGATGCTGACTTAACGCGGCTGAAACAGATCGTCGACAAAATTCAGCAAAGTTAAATTACATGGTTTCAAACACATGCATTTACATTTATACATTGAGTCTCTAAAATGAATGAACGTTCATTCATTTCTAAACCACCATGACTGAGACAAAAGCCAAAGACAAACAACAATTGATTCTTCAGGCCACTTTGGAACTGCTCTCCAGCAGTGGTTTTCACGGTTTTTCGATGAAACAGCTGGCCGGCCGCGCCGGCGTAGCGACCGGGACCATTTACCTTTATTTCAAAGACCGCGAAGCATTAATCGCTGAACTGCACAGCCGCATCATTGAGGCTTTTGCCGAGGCTGCTTTTACCGATCATGATGGTTCGCTGTCTTTAAAACAGCGTTACCAGCGGATCTGCGCCAATATCTGGCACTTCTGTATTAACAACCGTGCTATCACGCTCAGCAAGGCCCAGTTTGATCACCTGCCCACCGAGGTTTTACGCAGTCAGCGCAAGGATGCCTGGCAACAGTTCCAACCCTTGCGAGCGCTGTTTGCTGAAGGGCGTCGACAGAAATTGATTAAAGATTTGCCTGATGATGTGCTGGGCAGCCTCAGTTTTGAACCTTATATGTATCTGGCCAGTCAGCAACTGTTAGGCGTGATACAGGTCGATCAGGCACAGCTGAATCAGATTATGGATGCATCCTGGGATGCCATTGCCACCGGTGCCACACAGGCCCGGTGATAGGAGAACACAATGACTTTTTCTTTCAGATTGCCCTTGTTAGTGACATTTTTCGCCGCACTGCTGCTGTCCGGCTGCGAACAAAAAGCTGAAGATCAGGCTAGCCAGCAGGGACTGCCCCCGGCCGCGGTCAATATCATGACTCTGGCGCCACAGGCGATCACTCTGACCAGCTCTCTGCCCGCCAGGACCGTGGCCTACCGTAAAGCCGATGTCAGACCGCAGGTGAGCGGTATTATCGAACAACGTCTGTTCGAAGAGGGTTCACAAATCGAAGCCGGCCAACAGCTGTATCAGATTGACCCCGCCATCTATGAGGCCGAACTGGCTAATGCCAAGGCTGAGCTTGCTCGTGCCGAGGCGGCGCTGAAAACCGCCAGAGCGAGAGAACAACGATATCAGAATCTGCTCGATGACAATGCCATCAGTCGCCAGGAATACGATGATGCGCTGGCAACCTTTCAACAGGCGCAGGCTGAAATCCAAGTCCGCAAAGCGATGGTGAAGACGGCGCAGACCAATCTGGACTATACCCATGTCAACGCACCGATTTCGGGCCGCATTGGCAAGTCCAATGTCACCGAAGGGGCACTGGTCACTGCCCAACAGGAAGCCGAACTGTCCACCATCCATCAGCTGGATCCGATCTATATCGATATCGCCCAGCCTTCCCGGGCATTACTGGACCTGCGCAGAAAAATCATTCAGCGCGAAATAAATCAGCAGCAGGCCCCCACAGTCACTTTGACCCTGGAAGATGGCAGCGAATATGCCCATCAGGGGAAATTGCAGTTTGCCGAGGTTGATGTCGATCCCTCCACCGGTGATGTGGTTCTGCGTGCGCTGATGCCAAACCCTGATCAACTACTGTTGCCCGGCATGTTTGTCCGCGCTGAAATTACCGAAGGCAAGATCGACGCAGCGATTCTGGCGCCACAGAAAGCCATCAGTTTCAACCGTGAAGGTGATGCCACCGCTCTGGTTGTGAATGACAACAATGAGGTTGAGCCGCGCGAACTCTCAGTAGGCCAGGCTATCGACGGCCACTGGCTGGTGAAATCCGGACTCAATGCGGGCGATCAGCTGATCGTGGCCGGGCTGCAGAAAGTGGCCCCGGGCGCCAAAGTCAGCATTGATAAAAAGCTTGAACAGACTAAGACTGGCGGAGACTGATTATGGCGCGTTTTTTTATTGATCGTCCCGTTTTTGCCTGGGTCATTGCGATCCTGATCATGCTGGCCGGCGTACTGTCGATTTTTCAGTTGCCGGTGTCACAATATCCTGAAGTCGCGCCACCTTCGGTGGAAATCCGCACTACCTACCCCGGTGCTTCTGCTAAAACGGTAGAAGACTCGGTGATCCAGGTGCTGGAGCAGAATCTCACCGGTATCGATAATGTGCTGTATATGTCGGCGACCAGTGACTCCACCGGCATCGGTCAGCTCACTATCACCTTTGAAGCCGGCACCGATCCGGATATTGCCCAGGTTCAGGTGCAGAACAAGCTGCAGTCAGCCATGCCACTGCTGCCACAGGAAGTGCAGGAACAGGGGATAACGGTGACCAAATCCAGTACCGGTTTTTTAATGGTGCTGGGTTTTGTATCTGCCGATGGCAGTATGGACCGCTACGATATTTCCGACTATGTCGGTGCCAACATCCAGGATCCGCTGAGCCGGGTGAACGGGGTCGGTCGTATTCAGATCTTCGGTTCCCAGTATGCGATGCGGATCTGGCTTAATCCGGAGCGACTCAATCACTACAATCTGACTACCGGTGATGTGGTGCGCGCGATCCGGGCCCAGAACGCTCAGATCGCTGCCGGCGAACTGGGCGGCGCCCCTGCCGTTGATGATCAGCAGTTTAATGCCAATATCGTGGTACAGACCCGGCTGGAAACACCGGAGGAATTCAGCAATATCATCCTGCGGGTGAATCAGGACGGTTCCCGCGTCCGATTGGGTGATGTTGCGCGGGTTGAACTGGGGGGGGAGAGCTACCAGTACGAGACCGAATACAACAAACAACCTGCAGCCGGTATCGGTATCACGCTCGCTTCCGGCGCCAATGCGCTGGAGACGGCGGAGAATGTCCGCGAACGCATTGCAGAGCTGGATGATTTCTTCCCGGCCGGGCTGGAAGTAGTCTATCCCTACGACACCACCCCTTTTGTCAAATTATCGATTGAAGGCGTGGTACATACCCTGGTCGAAGCGATCATACTCGTGTTCCTGGTCATGTATCTGTTCTTACAGAACTTCCGGGCTACCATCATTCCGACCATTACCGTGCCTATCGTGCTGCTCGGTACCTTTGCCGTGCTCTATGCCTTCGGCTTTTCTATCAACACTCTCACCATGTTCGCGATGGTGCTGGCCATCGGTCTGCTGGTCGATGATGCCATCGTGGTCGTGGAGAACGTTGAACGGGTCATGCACGAGGATCGCTTGTCCCCCAGAGAGGCGACACGCAAGTCTATAGATCAGATCACCGGCGCTCTGATTGGTATCGCACTGGTGCTGTCTGCCGTCTTTATTCCGATGGCCTTTTTCGGCGGTTCTACCGGTGTTATATACCGGCAGTTCTCCATTGCCGTGGTCTCTGCCATGGCTCTGTCGGTGCTGATTGCATTGACGCTGACCCCGGCGCTATGTGCCGCTTTTCTCAAACCGACGGATGAAGAGCATTACGAGCGTAAAGGTTTTTTTGGCTGGTTTAACCGCAATTTCAACAAGGCAACAAATCGTTACCAGAACAGTGTTGAGCATATGATTGGCCGCAAAGGCCGCTATATGCTGATTTATGTCCTGATTGTCGGCCTGCTGGCCGTGCTGTTCACGCGTCTGCCCGGCTCTTTCTTGCCGGATGAGGATCAGGGTCTGATGTTCACCCAGATGATTTTGCCACCCAATGCCTCCATGTCGCGTTCGATTGAAGTCATGGACAAGATAGAGAACTATTATCTGGAACAGGAAAAAGAAAATGTCGAATCCGTTTTTTCAGTGATCGGTTTCAGCTTCGGCGGTCGCGGCCAGAATAACGGCCTGGCCTTTATCAATATGAAAGACTGGGAAGAGCGCACTGAACCGGAACAGCATGTGCAGCAGGTGGCGGCGCGGGCCAATGCCTACTTCGCCACCCTGAAAAGAGCGGTGGCGTTTGCGATTGCGCCGCCGCCCATTCGTGAACTGGGTAATGCCAGTGGTTTTGATATGCAACTGCAGGACCTGGGCGGACTCGGCCACAAAGCTCTGATGAATGCGCGCGATCAATTACTGCAAATGGCAGCCCAGGAACCGGCACTGACCGGGGTACGTCACAACGGCCAGGACGATACCCCCCAATTCAAACTGGATGTCGATCACACCAAGGCAGCGGCTTTCGGTGTCAATCTGAGCGATATCAACAGTACCTTTAGTACCGCCTGGGCCTCGAGCTATGTCAATGACTTTATTGATGATGGCCGCATCAAACGGGTTTATGTTCAGGGTGATGCCCCATACCGGATGATGCCCGAGGATGTCGCTGAATGGTACGTCCGTAATGACGACAATGAAATGGTCTCGCTGGCATCACTGACCGAGGGTCGCTGGATTTACGGCTCCCCCCGACTGGAGCGTTACAACGGCGTATCTTCGGTCAATATTCAGGGGGAAGGTGCGCCTGGTGTCAGCTCCGGTGAAGCCATGCAGATCATGGAAAACCTGGTGGCAAAACTACCGGATGGTATCGGTTTTCAGTGGACCGGCCTGTCATTGCAGGAACGGCAGTCCGGCGACCAGGCACCGCTACTCTACGCCTTGTCGATTCTGGTGGTGTTTTTATGTCTGGCAGCACTCTATGAAAGCTGGTCGGTACCGTTTTCAGTGATGCTGGTGGTGCCGCTGGGGGTGCTTGGCGCTGTTATTTTTGCAATCTTGAGAGGCCTCTCCAATGATGTCTTTTTCCAGGTCGGGCTGTTAACGACGATAGGGCTGTCGTCCAAGAATGCCATCTTGATTGTCGAGTTTGCCAAATCGCTTTATGAAGACGGCATGAGCCTCCGCAAAGCGACATTGGAAGCGGTCAGAATGCGGTTACGGCCTATTCTGATGACGTCACTGGCCTTTATGCTCGGCGTCACGCCACTGATGCTGGCTTCCGGTGCCGGCTCGGCCAGTCAGAACGCGATTGGTACCGGTGTCTTTGGCGGGATATTTACTGCGACGGTACTGGCGGTGTTCTTTATTCCGGTATTTTTTGTTGTGGTCTTCAGCCTGGCCGAGCGCATCAGTGGTCATAATAAAAACCGCAACCGTTCAGAGGAGGCGAAGGCATGAGCCAGCGACTCAGACAAGCCCTGACGGTCAGCCTGTTGCTGACCGTTTCTGCCTGTTCAATGATTCCCGATTATCAACGACCGGAGCCGGTCATTGAACTCGACACTGAGACAGCGGCTGAGACAGAAACCCTGCCCGTCGCCGAACTGGGATGGCAGGAATTCTACCGTGATCCCGCTCTGCAGCAGCTGATTGATAAAGCACTGTCGCATAATCAGGAACTGAAGATTGCTTCATTGAGTGTGCAGCAACTGCAACAGCAATATCAGATTCAGCGCGCCGCACAACTACCTGCTGTCGATGCTGAGGGGGAAGCCAGTCGCAGCCGGACACCGGAATCACTGAGTTTTGCAGGCAGAAGCGGCATCAATGAGCAGTACCGCGTAGGTCTCGGTATCACCAGTTGGGAGATCGACTTTTTCGGCCGCATCGACAGTCTGTCGCAGGCTGCCCTGCAGCAGTATTTTGCCAGTCAGGCAGCGCGTGACAGTGCCCAGCTCAGTCTGATTGCTGAAGTTGCCGACAGCTGGTTCAGCTGGCAGGCTGCTGAAGCCCAGGCTGAACTTGCGGCGGAGACCTATCAGGCGCGCGAGGAAACCTATCAGCTCATCCGTAAACGTTTTGATAACGGGCTGGCCTCGGAACTGGATCTGCGTCAAGCCGAAACTGCCGTGCATGAAGCCCGGATTCTGCAAGCCCAATATCAGCAACAGGCAAATGAATTCTTCACCAGCCTGCAGCTTCTAACCGGGCAGGAGCTGGACAAATCGCAATGGCAGGCTGACTGGGAACAGATTGGCCAGTTGCGGGACTTGCCGGTCGGTCTGAGTTCTGACGTGCTGTTGCAACGTCCCGATGTATTGCAGGCGGAATATCAGATCAAATCCGCCAATGCAGATATTGGCGCCGCCCGTGCCGCATTTTTCCCGCGGATCAGTTTGACCGCAGGCCTGGGCCTGGCCGGCACGACCCCGGCGCAGTTGACTGACAGCGGTAGCAGGCAGTGGCAGATTGCACCGCAGTTCAGTCTGCCTTTGCTGGACTGGGGCGTGAACCAGGCCAATCTGGAAGTGGCCGAATTACAGAAAGATATTAATATCGCCAATTACCAACAGGTTATTCTGCAGGCCTTTAAAGAAGTCCGTGATGAGATGCAGGCCAGGATTACCCTCGATCAGCAGTTACAGGCGCAGCAGGATCTGACCCAGGCCACTCAGCGCAGCCTGGCGCTGGCTCGCTCCCGTTTTAATGCCGGTGTGGACAGCTATCTGGATGTGCTTGATGCACAACGCAGCAGTATAAACAGTCAGTTGAGCCTTATCAGTCTCGATCTGCAGCGTCTGCGCAACCAGTTAACACTGTTTAAAGCGCTTGGCGGTGGTCTCTATGCTGATTCTCCTGAAATGTGAACTCAATGGTTTGTTTTAATAGCAAATTTCCTTTAAGGTGATTTTGAACTTCACAACGACAAGGAGAGAAAAATGGAATTAGGTATTGGAGGAGGTTTACTGGGTCTTATCTGGCTGATCATCGTCATTTGGGCCATTATCCAGGTCGCAGGCAGCCCGGCTGGCGCTGGCTCAAAAGCTTTATGGATACTCATTATTCTGTTATTCCCTGTAGTCGGCTTAATTATCTGGTTCTTCCTCGGTCCCAAATAAATTGAAAGCATAAAAAAAGGGGCTCAAAGCCCCTTTTTTATTGCCTGTCAATCAGGCCAGATGTTCTTTTAACAGACCGGGTTGACGCTCCGGTGTAAAGATTTCAATCCAGTATCCATCCGGATCCTGAATAAAGGCAATACCTTTCATTTTGCCGTCATTGGGCTTTTTGACAAAGGGTACGTCCATTTTCTCGAAACGCGCGCAGGCTGCATCAATATCCGGCACGGCAAAACCGATATGACCGAAACCGCGCGGTTCACTATTGCCGTTGTGATAGCTGACTTCGTCCTTGTTTTCGTCGCCCCAGTTATGGGTCAGCTCCAGCATGGCCGGCATGGCAAAAGTCTGTTTGATCCTTTCTTCATTATCCTCTGAGATGGCTTTAGCCTGTTCCGGTGACAGTGCTGCCATAAAATACAATGTGAACTCCATCGCCGGGAAATCAAAGCGTTTGACCAGGGTCATGCCCATCACTTCGCTATAAAACTTCAGGGTACGCTCCGGGTCTTTGATCCGGAACATGGTCTGGTTAAATACAAAATCATGGGTGGCCGGGTCGTGCGTTTCGCTCAGCCCTTTCGCCTCATCAAAATGTCTGCTCATACTTCTCTCCTTTTTTGATTTAATGCTTCAGCGATGACAGGAGCCATAGTCACAGCCAGCCTTTTCGCTTGAAATAGAAATACGGGGCCATGCCGGCAGCAACCATCAACCCGATAGCCAGCGGATAACCATATTGCCAGTTGAGCTCGGGCATAAACTCGAAATTCATCCCATAAATACTGGCAATCAAAGTCGGCGGCAGGAATACCACCGCAGCGATGGAAAAAATTTTGATGATCTGCGCCTGACGGATATTAATAAAGCCCTGAGTTGAGTCCATCAGAAAGTTGATTTTATCGAACAAAAAACTGGTATGGGTCATCAACGTTTCCAGGTCACGGCCAATCTCATAGAGGGTATCGCGCTGCTGTGACGGGTCGCGCAAATGCCGCAGCATGAAGGAAATATCGCGCTGGGTATCCATCAGACACAGACGGATTTTGCCGTTACTGTCTTCCAGTCTTGCCAGCTGACTGATGGCGGCTTCAAGATCGGCAGCTTCATCTTCCAGCACCGTGTGACTGACCCGCTCCAGCTGGTGATGAATATCCTCGATATTATCGGCGTGATTTTCGACTTTCTGCTCAAACAGCGTCACCAGGAGTTCGGTCGGGGTCTCACAACTGACCTGGCCACGCCGCGCGCGCATCCGCAGCAGCCGAAAGTCACTGAGCTCACCGTCACGAATAGCAATCAAGCGCTCGGGTTGCAATACAAAGGCGACTGAAACGGTATGATGCCGACCTTCGGCCATGGCCAGAAACAGGGTATGCAGATGCAGCCCATCCTGATCGGTAAAACAGCGGGCCGAAGCCTCGATTTCCTCGACATCATCAACATCAGGCAGCTCGTCACTGAATAATTTTTCCAGCAAAGCCCGCTCCTGCTCATCCGGTTCCAGTGCATCGATCCAGTCTGCTTCCAGCAGCTGGCTCTCCAGCCGCGACTCATCCAGCGGTATTTCCTGAATCAAGCCATGTTCAATCTGATACAGACGTAACATTACATCTCCTGTCGTCTTGAAAAACCTTCAGCATAGGCCGCTTATGTGATGTTTTGACGATCCCCGACCGGCGACACTGAAAAATAACGGCGGCTCTCCTGTCTGACCACGCCGGATAGCAACAGAATACCAATCAGGTTGGGGATAGCCATGAGCCCGTTCATCAAATCAGAAAAATTCCAGACAAAACTGAGTTCGCGGGTGGCACCGACCATCACCATCAGCACAAACACCAGCCGGAAGACGATAATGGCGCGCTCATTAATCAGATATTCAATCGCTTTCTCACCGTAATAGCTCCAGCCGATCAGCGTGGAAAAAGCGAACAAAGCGGTCGCCACAGCGACGATGATCGTGCCCGCCTCACCGAGGGTCTGGGCAAAACTGAGGCTGGTCAGAATGCCGGCACTGACGCCTTCACGCCAGACATCGGCGGTGAGAATCACCAGCGCTGTCGCGGTGCAGACCACCAGGGTATCAATAAAAGTCTGAGTCATGGATACCAGCGCCTGTTTGACCGGATCAGCGGTTCTGGCCGCTGCCGCCGCTATCGGCGCTGAACCCAGACCGGATTCATTGGAAAACACGCCCCGTGCAACCCCGTAGCGAATCGCCGCAGCCACTGCAGCCCCGGCGAAACCGCCACCGGCGGCAATCGGATTAAAGGCATGCCAGAAAATCAGACCGAAAGCCTCTGGCACCTCACTGGCATTCATGACAATAACGATCAATGCAGCCCCCAGATAGGCCACGATCATGAACGGCACCAGCATCGAGGTGAAACGGCCTATCGAACGAATGCCGCCAATCAGCACCAAACCGGTCAAGACCATCAATATCGCGCCACTCAACCAGTCGGCCATGCCGAAGACTTCATTGAGCACTGCTGCTGCCGAATTGGCCTGGGTCATATTACCGATGCCGAAAGCCGCACAGGCGGTAAATACGGCAAACAACCAGCCCAGCCAGGGCAGGCCGGCGCCCTTGGAAATATAATACATCGGGCCGCCGCGCATGCCGTTCTCACCCTGCTCCCGGTATTTCACGGCCAGCAAAGCCTCGGCGTACTTGGTTGCCATACCCACCAGACCGGTCACCCACATCCAGAAGACAGCGCCGGGGCCGCCCAGGGTAATCGCTGTCGCCACCCCGACAATATTGCCGATACCGACGGTAGCCGCGAGCGCCGTGGTCAATGCGGCGAAATGACTGATATCGCCATGCCCTTTGAGGTCTTTATCAAACACCAGTCGAAAAGCATGCCCCAAAGCTCGGAACTGCAAGCCTTTGAGAATAATGGTGAGATAAACGCCGGTGCCGACCAGCAGGATCAACATCGGCGGTCCCCAGACCCAGCCAGACAGGGTGGAGACCCAATGCGACAGCGTTTCCATAGTGTTTTCCTAAAGCGAGTACTGACTGAACTTATGTCAGTTGGCAGGCAGTGTCAAACCAGGGCGGCTTCGACTGTAGCAGCAGACTTACTTGCCGATGCAGAAGCTGGAGAATATATGATCCAGCAGGTCTTCAGTGGTAAAAGTACCGGTGATTTCACCCAATGCATTCTGCGCCTGACGCAGCTCTTCTGCCAGCAGTTCACCGGCGCCCATACCAGCCAGGCAGTCATAGCCATTGACAATCGCCTGGCGGGCGCGTGACAGCGCATCCAGATGGCGGCGCCGGGCGATAAACACACCCTCTTCTTCGGGATGAAAACCAACAGCTTTAAACAGATGTTGTCTGAGCAGCTCCATCCCTTCGCCGGTTTTGGCAGAAAGGAAAATAGTCTGCTTGCCATCTTCCACCGTTTCGCTGGCCTGATGACCGCTGCGGTCAATCTTATTGCGAATCACGGTCAGCGGTTTGTCGGCGGGCATCTCTCCCAGAATTTTGCGATCCTGCCGGGTCATGCCATGGTTGTCGTCGATAATCAGCAGAATATGGTCGGCCTGTGCCAGTTCACTCTGGGTACGACGGATGCCTTCCAGTTCGACCACATCGTTAGTGGCTTCATGCAGACCGGCGGTATCTGAAATACGAAGCGGCATGCCCTGCAGATGAATTTGCTCACGCAACACGTCGCGGGTGGTACCGGCGACATCGGTGACGATGGCCGCATCGTGTCCTGCCAACTGATTATGCAAACTGGATTTACCGGCATTGGGCTGGCCGGCCAGCACCACGCTGATGCCTTCCCGCAGCAGGCGGCCCTGGCGGGCACTGCCGGTAATGCCATCCAGCGTTGTAAGCAAATCCTGTAACTGTTGATCAACTTGGGCTTCAGCCAGAAAATCGATTTCCTCATCGGCAAAATCGATCGAGGCTTCGACATACATGCGCAGATGCGTGAGTTCTTCCAGAAAGGCATTGATGCGCCTGGAAAAGTCGCCCTGCAGCGAGCGCACCGCGCTGCGTGCAGCCTGTTCGGTGGAGCTTTCAATCAGGTCGGCGACGGCTTCCGCCTGTGCCAGATCCATTTTGTTATTGAGAAACGCCCGTTCAGAGAATTCGCCAGGCCGGGCCATACGCGCGCCGAGTTCAATGGCGCGTTGGCAGAGCTGATCCATGACCAGCGGACTCCCGTGCCCCTGCAGCTCAACCACATCCTCACCGGTAAAAGAAGCCGGTCCGGGAAAATATAAAGCGATGCCGCTATCAATTAGCTCACCGGCCTTGTCACGGAAGTGGGTGAATTGCGCATAGCGCGGCCGGGGAAGTTTGCCACAGATGGCCCGGGCGATTTCCGCGGCCTGTTTGCCTGAAATCCTGACCACGCCCACGCCACCGCGGCCGGGCGCGGTGGCGACTGCGACAATCGTTTCCATACCGGCTTAGAGTGCGCCCATTTTGCGGGTGATATACCACTGCTGGGCAATCGACAGCAGGTTATTGACCAGCCAGTACAGCACCAGACCGGCCGGGAAGAAGGCAAAGAATACGGTGAAGACCAGCGGGAAGATCTTCATCATCATCGCCTGCGCCGGATCCTGGGGTGCCGGATTGAGTTTCTGCTGGAACCACATCGACAGACCAAACAGCACCGGCAGCACGAAGTAAGGATCCATCGCCGTCAAATCATTGATCCAGAGAATAAAATCCGCCTGACGCAGTTCGATACTTTCAACCAGTACCCAGTAGAAAGCGAGGAATACCGGCATCTGCACCAGGATCGGCAGACAGCCGCCGAGCGGATTGATCTTCTCGGTACGATAGAGATCCATCATCGCCTGATTGAACTTCTGCTTGTCATCACCATAGCGTTCTTTCAGCTGTGCCAGCTTTGGTGTCAGCTTACGCATGCCAGCCATGGAGCGGTAACTCTTCGCCGACAGTTTAAAAAAGGCCAGTTTGATCAGCACGGTCAGCAGCACAATCGACCAACCCCAGTTACCAGTCAGCTTGTGCAACCATTCCATCACCCAGAAAAGCGGTTCGGAAATAATGGTCAGCATGCCGTAATCGACGGTCAGAGGCAGATTTTCAGCGACATCTGCCAGCCGTTCATGTTTTTTCGGCCCCAGGTAAAGCTCATAATCAGCCTGTGCCTGCTGGCCGGCTTCGGCAGTGATCACCGGCATGCGTACACCGGCAATATAGTTACTGTTATTGATGGCACGACCGTAAAAACCGAGGTCGGCTTCCTGTGGCGGAACAATCGCACCGACAAAGTAATGCTGGATCATCGCTGCCCAGCCGTTATTCACACTGCGGTGATATGCAGACTCTTCCAGTTCCTCGAAATCAACTTTCTGATACTCATTACCTTCGCTGGAGAAAACCGCACCGGTGTAGGTGTAAATGAACATGGAATCATCATCACTGCGGTTGCGGTTCAACTGGGCGTAAGGGTAAGCCGAGAACCCCTCGGCTGACCGGTTGATGACCTGGTAGTCGACAGCAACTACATAGCTGTCACGTTTGAAAGTATAAGTTTTGATAACCTCCAGACCGGCGTCATTTTGCCAGTACAGCGGGACTTTGATTTCATCCTGGCCTTCCTGCAGCACATATTGATTGTTTTCTGCGCGGTACTCCGCATAGTGAGTCGGCGCATCGCCTTCAGCACGCAAACCTGACTGGGTCACAAAGAAATGGCTGGCGGTATCATTCAGAAACTGTACCGGGGTATTGGGCTGTTCAGAACTGACGGCATACTCAAGCAGGGCCAGTTCACGGATATCACCACCCTGGGTACTGATTTTCAAGTCCATCACATCGGTTTTGACATGAACCTTTTCAGTGACAGCAGTGGCTTCCGGTGTAGTCGGTACATCCGGCAGGGCGTCGGTGTTCTGTGACGGCAGATCCGGCAAATCCGCTTCAGTGTCGGCGGGAGTCCCGTTAACAGTTTCAGCCGCTTGTTCGGCCGCTTGCTGCTGAGGACGGACATAATCATTCTGCCAGGCTTCCCATAGCAGCAGGGAGACGATAAGCAGGCCGAAAATAAATAGCGTTCTGAGATTATCCATTATGATTCTTTGTTTTTAATTCGGGAACGGGATCCACACCACCCGCATGCCAGGGGTGACAACGTGACAGGCGACGCAAACCGAGCCAGACACCACGGAGGGCACCATAACGCTCGATGGCATCAATCATATACTGTGAACAGGTAGGCTGGAAGCGACAGTGCATACCGACAAACGGGCTCAACAAAAGCTTGTAGCCGCGAACGAGGCTGATCAGGATTTTTGCCATTGCGCCACCACTGTTAACCAATGTCGCTCCAATGTTGCCCAAATTTGTGTGCTGTCGCGCTGGTCGAGGCCAGGCCGTGACAACACCACAATGTCGATGTTGGCGAATGCGGATTGATGCTGCCGGAATGACTCGCGAATAATCCGCTTCAAGCGGTTGCGGCGGCTGGCAAGCTTGACATGTTTCTTGGCTATGGCCAGCCCCAGCCGGGGATGCCCGACTGAATTTTCAACCGTAAGTACCGTCAGGCCGCCCCCTCCGATGCGTTGCCCCTGACGGAAAACCCGAGAAAAGTCTCCCGGGCGATTCATTCTCATGGCTCGGCTGAATGAGGCCAAGTCATGCCCTCCTGGAGAGGTCAGAGGGATTAAACTGACAGTTTTGCGCGGCCTTTGGCGCGACGGGCGTTGATAACGCGGCGACCACCGACAGTTTTCATGCGGGCACGGAAACCGTGAGTGCGCTTGCGCTTCAGATTGCTAGGTTGAAAAGTACGTTTCATTTCACCAACTCCAGAACTAGTGTTTATTTCGCTGCCTGTGGCTTTATCAAGCGTTAAAACCGGCCAGGCAAAAAGACACGGGATTATAAAGTTTAGAAGGTGATCAAGTCAAACCAGAATCACTTGTTAATGTCTCTGTGATTTCACTTGCCAAACAGGGCGCAGAAAGATAACTTTAGTGGTCCTGCGCTGGACGCTATACTATAGCAGACTTAGGTCGGCTGCGCCTCTGTATTTTTAATTAAGCGATTGATAATCAAGGAGTTCATGTGTCCTCACCCCTTTGGGAAAAATGCCTGTCCCATCTCGAAGGTGATCTTTCGGCACAACAGCTGAACACATGGCTCCGGCCTCTGCAGGCGATCGAAACCGAAAATAGTTTGCGCTTACTTGCGCCCAACCCCTACGTAAAAGCCTGGGTGCAGGAACAGCTGGAACAGCAAATCAACAGTCTCATCCATAGCCTGAGCCAGGGTTTGATTGCGAAGGTCGCCATCGAGGTCGGCACGGTGCCGGCTGAAGAAATCAAACCCCGCCGCCAAACCGCACCGGTCAGCGAAATCGTGACACCACCAGCGGAAAACAAAGAGCCGGCAAAAACCGAGCCCGCGATCGGCAGCCCGATGAATCCACTGTTCACCTTTGACAATTATGTCGAAGGTAAATCCAACCAGATTGCCCGCGCCGCCTCCCTGCATGTGGCTGAAGCGCCCGGTACCAGTGGCTACAACCCACTGTTCCTCTATGGCGGCACCGGCCTGGGTAAAACGCACCTGATGCTGGCCGTCGGTAACAAAATCAAACAGAACAATCCCAAGGCCAGGGTGATTTATCTTTCCTCCGAGCGCTTTGTGCAGGATATGATCACAGCGCTGCGTAATAACGCCATCGATCAGTTCAAAGCGCATTACCGCAGTGCCGATGCGCTATTGATTGACGATATTCAGTTTTTTGCCAAAAAAGAACGCTCACAGGAAGAGTTTTTCTACACTTTCAACAGCCTGCTGGAAGGGCAGCGTCAGATTATTCTGACCTGTGACCGTTTTCCCAAGGAAGTAGAAAACCTGGATGAACGTCTGCAGTCACGGCTGGGCTGGGGCCTCACTGTCGCCATCGAACCACCGGAACTGGAAACCCGCGTCGCCATTCTGATTAAAAAAGCGCATCAGAACCTCATTACCCTGCCGGAAGATGTCGCCTTCTTTATTGCCAAGCGCATCAAATCCAATGTCCGTGACCTGGAAGGCGCGCTGCAGCGTGTGCTCGCTTTCTCACGCTTTACCAACCAGCCATTGTCGATTGATATGGCGCAGGAAGCGCTCAAGGATTTGCTGGCACTGCACCAGAAACTGGTGACACTGGAAAGCATTCAGAAAACAGTCGCCGAATATTTCAAAGTACGCGTCTCTGATTTGCTGTCCAAGAAACGTACCCGTTCGATTGCGCGTCCGCGTCAGATCGCGATGGCGCTGGCCAAGGAACTGACCAGCCACAGTCTGCCGGAAATCGGCGACTCGTTTGGCGGTCGTGATCACACCACGGTGCTTCACGCTACCCGTAAAGTGGCGGAACTGCGCGAAACAGATAACCGCGTCGAGGAAGATTACCGTAATCTTTTACGAACCCTGTCGAGTTAATCAATCACGGACCCTGAGAGAATCATCATGGAATTCACAGTCAGCCAAGAAACCCTCGTCCGGCCACTACAGCTGGTGTGCAGTATTGTTGAGCGGCGTGCCACCCTGCCAATTCTGTCCAATGTGCTGCTGCGGACGCATGGCAATCAGCTGTCGATGACCAGTACCGATATGGAACTGGAAATGATTGCGACCCTGCCGGTCTCGGTCGAAGCCGAAGGCAAGACCACCGTCTCCGCACGCAAACTGCTCGACATTGTCCGCGCCCTGCCCGGTAATGCCACTATCAGCTTCAATGCCACTGACAACAAGGCTCTGGTCAAAGCCGGTAAGAGCCGTTTCTCGCTGGCCACACTCTCCAGTGATGACTTCCCCGATAGTGAAGGTGCCAATTACGTTGATGAAATTGCATTGCCACAGACCGCATTGAAAGCCCTGATTGATGAGACCAGCTTTGCCATGGCCAGCCAGGACGTGCGTTACTACCTGAACGGTCTGCTACTGGAACGCGATGGCACCACCCTTCGCGCCGTTGCGACCGACGGCCACCGCCTGGCCCTGGGCAGCCTGACTACCGCCAATCCGGTAGAAGAAAAAAACAGTGTCATCGTGCCGCGTAAGGCGATTATCGAACTGGGGCGCTTGCTTAATGACACTGATGATGAGGTCAAACTGGCCTTCAGTAATCAGCAGATCAAGGTTGAACTGCCCGACATCCACTTCACTTCCAAGCTGATTGACGGTCAGTTCCCCAACTACGAACGGGTGTTGCCGCTGGGTGGTGACAAGGAAGTGCTGGCAGACCGTGATGAACTGAAACAGGCCTTGTCCCGTGCCGCCATTCTGTCCAATGACAAGCATCGCAGCGTGCGGATTAATCTTGATACCGATCAGCTCAAAGCCACTGTGACCAACCAGGAACAGGAATCGGCGGAAGAGGAAATCAGTGTTGATTACAAAGGCAGTCCGCTGGAGATCGCCTTTAATAATGCCTATCTGCTGGATCTGCTCAATGCAATTCCGGATGACAAGGTCAAAATCACCTTTACCGATGAAACCAGCAGCGCACTGGTGACACCGGCCGATCCTCAGTATGAACGGCAGTATGTGGTCATGCCGATGCGGCTGTAATACTGATATTGAAAAGGCGGATATTTATCCGCTTTTTTTATGGCTGCCCGGCCGTGTTTTTTTCTTCGCAAAATTGCGCACAAAGTATTAAGCTCTGTACGAATCAAGAACATAGGTGACACAAAAGTTCAGATACATAGGTAACACATTGTTTTAATCATGAGCATCAAC
>CAJXKF010000008.1 GCA_913055695.1 uncultured Methylophaga sp. | reverse complement strand
GGCGGAGGATCTGCGGACGCGGGTTCGATTAGTAAAATGGTCGCCATAGGGAGTGATCCCTATTGGAAAAAGAGAGCTCATACGGTGAACGCTACGGGGCATGTGTCCTACGCCAACGCCGTCCGGTGAATGGGAAACCAGTAAGCCGGCTAGAGACTCATAGGTTCCTAACGAGATTCGTCTCCACGGAATACTAGGGTGGGTCAAACGACTCACAAACGCTCTCCATCTGATAGCAATATCAGATGAAGGAATAGTCCAGGCCTGAATGAAAATTCAGGAATCACTGTCCCGCCGCCTCCACCAAATACAAAATAACCACCTTCGGGTGGTTTTTTTGTGCGTGCATTTTGGGCGCACGACGATTGTTAGAAAAGATTCGCCCAAGCAAGCACTAGGCAGTAGCCACCTATAGAACAGTTTCTATGCTCTCAAAAACTGATGCTACCTATATTGCCGGACTAATCGATCATTAAGGAATAGTGCGAAAATATAATAAAAACCGACGATTAGCTGTCAACAATAGACAATAGTCGATAAAAGTTATTTACTTCAATCGTGTCTGACCCCTTTGATTCCCTGGTAAGAAGACGGAGACAAAGACGCTTTTAAAGACATTAAAAATCTTGGCTTATTGTTATCTCTAATTAAGTAGATCAGACGCTAAGCTCTAAATCTAGCACTTTTTCAAAAAATATGAGTTTTATCAGTCCGTCAAAGCTACTGTGCAGTTGAACTTTTATACTTGTGATGTCTAACTTAAGCTCAACCTCTACTTCAGAGCTGGTGAAATATGAGCAGATATAATTCTCAAGAGGTTCATCAAGGTTTACTTCAAATAAGCCCACGCCGCTATCAGTGATAGAACTACAACCTTCACTCTCAATTATCTCTGAAGTGCCACTTGTATCAAAAGTGATAAATCCACCAACAAGATGAGCCTTGGAGTTTTTTGATAGCTCAACAAAAACTTTATTATCGACTATGTAGGGACTATCTCCGTAGTATTGGGAGGTTTGGTTTAACTCCTCAATGACTGATGAGGTCGATAGCGGAATAATCAATCCTGATGTAATTTGGTATGAAGCTACAAGCTCCAGACCAGCCATAGTCGATAGGCTTAAAAATTCCGCTAGTTTTGTTGAGTTTTGCTGCATCCTAAATTCTGAAGCTAAAGTTTTTTTATTGTGAATCAGAGCAAAGTACGCAGAATATACAAAGCAAGAAAGCCTTGGATAAGAATAAAAGTCATCCCGATCAGTAAATTCTCAGGTATTAACTCTCCCGCACTTACCTCAACCCCATCTACTCTAGAGCAATACCTCATCGATAAGGCTCTCGGATAAACATTTAGATGAATATGACGCTCCTGGTTAGATGCATCCAAAAAAGTGTTTTCATCGTTCATTGAAAAACCCGAGCCTGAGGCTTTTAATATTTCATTGCCATCAAATCTAAGAGTCGTATCGGTCCCCCAAAAAAGTCTTTTTGGAGAGAGTCTGGTTTCGACACTGAATTCTTTATCATTCCATTGAAATTTAGTTGGTATTTTTTTCCTTGATGTATTTAAAGAAGGCTACGTTAATCGGCGCTTGATTTAGAGTTGAGATTAAGCAAGTTCGTCAAACTGTTGGTTAAGTCTATCGATAAATTCGGTAGGGAGTTTCTGAGCTCGTTGAAGGTACCTAGCTTGAGAGAACAAAAACTGACGTATTCTTGAACTAGAAGATAGTATTTTTGCCAGGTACTTGTCTTTCTCTTCATCTTGATTTGTGGCTGTTCTCAAGCTCAACTCTCGAGCGAATAAACTAGCCTTGAAGACTTCTGCTGGAGCATCTAGTAATTTTCTAACAAGCTCTACAAACTCGCTCCAGTTACTAAATTCTAGCTCTGAATCAATACTTTGATTGTTATGAGAGAACATTTCTTTCAGTCTTTGCCTGGTAAGGTAGCTTTCTCTTCCATTCCAAATGTAATACTTCAGGATCTTTTCAAATGTTTCTTTATCAGAGTCATAATCAATTACTGACTTTAAATCATGCACAATCATAGAGAGTAGATAACAAAAACTCATCAATACATGTTGGAAGATTGCTTGATGCTGAACTTTTGCGGGGTTAAATTCTCCTCGTCCTTTTTTCAGAGCTGAAAAAAGGCGCTTAACACCTCTGGCTGGGTCATTTTCTATTGGGACTTCACTATCCAAAAATTCACCAAATTTTTCAAAAGCTGGGTAGTTTTTATAAATCTCTGATAGAGAAAGCCAGTTTTCGATATGTGTGCAGTAGCTATAATCCTCTTTGAAGCTAAGTGAGTATGCCTCTGCATAGTGAGTAAATTGGTTCTCATCAAAAAGATGAACGTTTAGTTTTTTTGCAGATAGTCTTTGTGCTTCGGGTGCTTTTCTTCGGAGTATCACAAAAGCCTGGTCACTCTCTATGAAAGACATCAATCCTGATGCCCAGAAAGCTCTATTTATAGGGCTTGATTTTGATGTCTTACAGTCAAAAATCGTCATTCTTCTTGAGCCGCTGGCGTCAATCAAAATTCCAAGAGCGTCGACATCAGTAATAGTTGTTGATACGTCTGAGAGCTCTCTTAGGTTTTCAACGTTTACTTCCAGGAAGGGTAAGTATCCACTAAGAACGCAGAACCTAAGAGCAAGCTCCTTTTGGTGTATGTCTTTGTCTGTTTTTGCCATAGTCTCAAAAGGCCAATATCAGTTGTTCAAATTCTTCTGCGGCTTGTTCGTTCAATGTTATCGATTTTCGCTGCTTCAATTCAGATGCAGATATTACCGATTGAATGTACTTTTCATCTTTGGTTAATGCTATTTTTGCGTCTTCATTGACCTCAAGATCAGAGAGTTCACCGGTTCTAAATAAATCAATTGCTAGTTTCAATGCACGTTGATTTTCTTCAGTTTGATATAAGCGAAACTCCCATCTATCACCACCAACATTTATCAAGTTTCCTACTCTCAGCAAGACTAAGTTTCTGTATTGAGAGTTAGCTTCAGAGTTCGCGCCTAGGTGCCCTCTGTCCCTTAGCGCCTCGAGAAGTCTGAGGGGACTCCTTATTCTGTATCTATTAGGAAGTAATTGACCTTTTCTTACGCATGAGACGAGAGCCATTGCCCGTTCATAAACTTCTCGATTAGCTGCATTTAACCTGCCAGCACCAGGGGATGGTGTAAAAACAAAAGTTTCAGAAGTGGATGAGAACTTCAATGAAGGTGGCTTCAATACACCCTCATTGCATAGGTGGGTGAGCAGGTCTTTTTGAGATGGGGTAATTTTAGTCCCGCCTAACTCCAACCTTTTTTCAATGAGTGATAAAGGCCAACCTTGATTACCCTTAACTACATTTAAAACACTTTGTATTTCTGTAGCACCGATTCTTGCTGTTGTATCAACAAGTGCATCTAGATTATCCGCAAAGTAAAACGGACTTGCGAGTATGTCTTTTCCCCTGGCTCTAAAAGATTTGATATATGTTCCTGCTTCGCCTATATCAACACAACGTTTGAAGAGCCCTCTATCAATACCAGTTGTGTGAATTAACCTGTCATTGTTGTCAGGTTTGCTCTGCAATTCCGACATAATAGCTAAAGTGGCTTGTTCAGGTTCGTTCAGATCTTCATTGGATAGATACTCTCCAACACCCTCATAGATATTTTGAAATCGGGGAACATCTGGAAGGATAGATTTTATCTTTTTACCCGTTGTCGTAAGTTGCACATATTCAATTTCAGCCAGAACTTCAAGAACCTCCCTCAGGGCATATGAAGGTATGCTGAAATAATGCTCAGAGACGTTCCTAAGAACAGTATAGTCAATCTCACCTAGCCCTCTGATGTGAACAGCTAATGTTGCAGCCATGCCGATAGTTCTCAAATTTTCAAAATCTGGAACATCAATGCTCCCTAGCCCTGTTTGAATGTCATAGGCTAACTCCCCGATTATTTTTTTTTCCACATTCACTCCATTGTTCTATCGGAAAACCACTCATAAAACATCCAGGCTGACCACCATAATCTCTGGAATCTTTTATGAAGTTAATAACTAGTATTGATTAGATTTGAATTGATAATTTATACGACGGTGTTAATCAAATAAGTCCAGGTGATGGTCGTCCTCCATTGGTTCTAAGTTGGAAAAAAATAGCTTAGGTCGACGAGCACCTACTCTGCCTTTTTCATCAATTCTATTTACTACTCCATAAAGTCGGCACTTAAGAAATAGTAAAGGCTTGAAGCGAACTATACTTCCAGTTTCTGGATATGCTGACAGTATGTGACCTTCGTACATAAAGCCCATAGAGTTTGAAGTTTTGTTCTCTCTGGTGACCTCACCTTCCAGCACAACGTAATCGCCATGAACTAGCTCTGGAAAGAGAACATCATCCTCGAGAGAATCATCTTCATCACAAAATATAGCTTTATCCTCAAAGCCGACAATTTCCTCATCGAACGTTAGATCTTTAAACGTTCCAATAACTAATGTTCTGTCTTCTTGAACATTAGAAACGAGTTCTTCTAAGATGTTGGGATTTGTGTTGGCATAGAGATCAAGCATTTGTTTAGGCACAAAAAGTATTTCTCCATCCTTATTCACAATGCCTATCAAACCACGATCATCGTTGAATTTAACATTTCGAAACTCTCGAATTGTTGCATCACCCATGTGCTTTGCGATGCGAGCAAACCACTTTATAGACTCCAGAGCCTTCTTAAACAGGTCAGTTACTCCGAAGTCAGAAAAGTCTTTTTCTGCCATCTTCTGAGCAGCTTTTGTGAAGTATGCTGTGGCTACTACCCCAAGTCCTGCTTGAGCCCATCCCGCAACCGTTTCAGGTATTAATGCCTCCCAGGAGCCTTTTCGAATTCTCACAGGAATTTCGAAGTCAAGGTTTCTAAGGTCTGGTGCCTGTTTAGAGATGAAATATCGAAGAGCTGAGTCAAAAGCTAGTAATGATCTAGCTTGGCGTCGAGCATCCATCAAACCATTCTCGACGAGTTTGCCCTGATATTTGATGTAACCGATATAGCTTTCTTCTTCCATTGTCTCTCCTTAGACTTTGCAGCATCTTGCTAACATCCATTTCTGGTAACAGAAGAGACCATTACCTAAACTTGATTAGTAATTTGGATGACTATAGGTCGATATACAATATGCTATATTCTTCCATAAAAGCCGATTATTACAACTAGAAGCGTATTTACTGAATATTTTGCTCACATATTACTAGTTGGCTATGCTGGCGATCAGAAGCTTTATGTTTGCCATTGGCGAGAAAAACATTGTCACGGATATAAGCATGAATAATGGGGCAACTATGGGGGCAACACGGTTTCTCTGTTTGGGTTAATTCTTTATATATCAATTTCATATATCGTTAGTTTGAGTGACGCCGCCTCCACCAATCGAATAGAGAAACCACCTTCGGGTGGTTTTTTTGTAGGTGATGATCTCAATCCCCCACTCAAACAGTTTCAATAAATCATCCTGGTGAGTCTGAGACTCAAATGCCGTGATTCTGAAAAATCTGATTTTCATTAGCTAAAATGTTGACGAATAAGCCCGAGCTGACGAAGATAGCCCCATAACCTCATGGAAAGCGGGTTAGTATGCGGATCAGAGAAAAAATCAGTCTTATCGTTATTGTCAGCATTCTGATTACGGCGATACCCACATCGATCCTGATAACGGATTACGTTAAAGAGAAAATCCTCAGTCGCGAAGTCAAAAACCTGCTGACCATGACCCACAGTCAGGTTGATGTCGCTTCAGAGCGGCTGCGCGCCGGTGAGCATAAGCTAAAGGAGCTTGCCAGGTTGCTGCAGCAAGCCTTGAATAAGCCGGTTACTGAACAGGAAATCCAGGCTTTCTATCAGGAAATGACGCTGAATGAGGATGGCGTCTGGCGCAATCGTCGTGATGATTATGACGGCAAGCAGGAGGCGGGCGTTTTTCTTCCAGACTCGCCTGAGCTGACAGAGCGTCAGAAAGTCATCCATCTGCGGATAAAGCGGGTCATGGATACCTTCGGTGCAGCAGCGAACCGGCTGCATGAGAATGTCTGGTTTCTGTCGCGTTACCAGGGTGAGGTCATTTTTGACAAAACCTTTCCTGACTTTGTTTTTGATCAAAACGCCGCTAATGATTACACCCTAACCCCATGGGTGACTTACACCTCTCCTGAGTTAAACCCCGCCCACCGCTACACATTTACCCCACCTTTGTTTGACCCTGTTCCGAAAGTCTGGATGGTCAGTGCTTTGTATCCGCTTTATCTCGATGGTGAGTGGATGGGCTCGCTGGGTGAGGATATGCAATTGACCAATGTATTGGGTTTCATCTTCCGCGATCAGCAGATGTATCCCGACACACAGCATTTTCTGCTTGATACCGAAGGTGAGTTTATTCTCGCCGGCGAGTGGCAAAAAGAACTGGAGGCTGCCACCGATCAACGTGATTTCAAACTGGATGCTGAAGCGGAATTAGCGTCATTACTGGATTCGACCGATTTAAACTACTCGCCAACATTACTGTCGCGCACGCTCATGGTGGGCGATGAAGAATATATTGCGATCGGCATGCGCATTGCCCCGGTCGATTGGTCTTACTTCCGTCTGGTACCTGTCGCCAACATCGTTGAACCGCTGCAGCAGTTGCTGCTGATGTTATTCATCATGGTGTTTGTTCTCACTGCCGTCTGTGGTGGACTGATAAACACGGCGATTCACAGCAATGTCGTCTCTCGAATTACCCGGCTCACAAAAGCCATTAAAGGCTATGAATCCGGTGATAGGGAACAGGTCGCCCTCAGTGTCACCGGTGAAGATGAAATCGCCATGGCGGCACGCGAGTTTGATGTGATGGCGGATCGTGTTGCCGATGCGCAGCTGGCATTAATCAACACTGAGCAGCGCTGGAATATGGCCCTGGAAGGTGCCGGTGACGGTGTGTGGGACTGGAATCTCACCACCGGTGATGTCATTTATTCCAGGCAGTGGGCAAGGATGCTGGGGTTTGAGTCAGAGGATATCGCTCCGCAGTTGACGAGCTGGGAAAAGCTGATACACCCCAATGATATCGAGAAAACCAGACGCCAATTAGAAGCTTACCTTGATGCTGAGGCCGATATGTTTGCGGCCGAGTTCAGAATGCGCTGCAAGGATGATGGTTGGAAGTGGATTCTGTCGCGGGGCATTGTGGTCGAGCGGGATCAGCAACAGCGACCGCTTCGTATGATCGGTATGCATACCGATATTTCCTATCTCAAACAAATCGAAACAGCGTTGCGAACCAGCACAGCACAGTTGCATGAGTTGCTGGAGTTCAGTCCGATCGCGATAAGGATAGCCGCCAGTGCCGGCAGGAAAGTGATTTATGCCAATCGTCGTTATGCCGAGCTAATCAAGCGGTCGCCCCAGCAGACCATCGGGATCGACCCGGCCGAGTACTATGCCGATAAAGCGCAGTATCTGGGCTATGTCGAGACGATCAATCGCGGTGGCAAAGTTTCTGATGTCCTGACCCAGTTACAGATTCCAGGCGTTGGTGAGAAGGCTGTGCTGGCAACTTATCTGCCTATTCAATACGAGCAAGAAAACTGTGTAATTGGCTGGTTCTATGATGTCAGCGAATGGTTGAAAGCACAGGAATCCTTACGCCTGCATGCCAGTGTTTTTGATAATGCCTGGGAAGGCATCATGATTACCGATAAGGACAATCGCATCATTACGGTGAATCATGCTTTTACCGAGATTACCGGTTACGGACAGGACGAACTGATTGGACAGGATCCGGGCATTCTGGCCTCAGGCCGCCAGGATAAAAGCTTTTATCAAAGGATGTGGCAGTGCATTGAGCAAACCGGGCGCTGGCGTGGTGAGGTCTGGAACCGTAAGAAAAGCGGTGAGTTTTATGCGGAAATTCTGACTATCAGTGCCATCAAGGATGAGCAGGGCGAAATTACCAATTACCTCGGCCTGTTTGCCGATATCACCGAAATCAAAAATACCGAGCGTAAACTGGAAGATCTGGCCCACTATGATTCACTGACTCAATTGGCCAACCGTACCTTGCTGTCTGACCGGCTTGAACAGTCGCTGGCCCATGCACGTCGGCGGGAGAGCATGTTGGCAGTGTGTTTTATTGACCTGGATGATTTCAAACCCATCAATGACAGTTACGGGCACGATGTCGGTGACAAGCTGTTAATTGAAGTAGCCAAGCGACTTAATCAGGTCGTCCGCAGTGGCGATACGGTCGCCCGAATGGGTGGTGATGAGTTTGTCCTGCTGATTACCAATATCGAGGATATTAAAGAACTCGACCCGGTGCTGACTCGCATCAACCGGAAAATTGCAGAGGAAATCTCACTCGATAGCCACATCTTCTCGGTTTCTGCCAGTATCGGTGTTGCAATCTATCCGCTCGATAATGTCGATGCCGATACGCTGATTCGCCATGCGGATTTGTCGATGTATGAAGCCAAGCAGGCCGGCAGGGACGGCTATCATATTTTTGATGTCAAACTGGATCAGCAAGTGCATGAACATCATGCCCGCCTTGAGCAGATTGGCGCTGCCCTGCGTAATAATGAGTTTTGTCTTTTTTACCAGCCTAAAGTCAACATGCAGACCCATGAGGTCACCGGTATGGAAGCACTGATCCGCTGGCGGCATCCACAAAAAGGGCTGATAGGCGCAGGGGAGTTTCTGCCGGTCATTGAGTCGCATGAACTCATTATCACGGTGGGTGACTGGGTGCTGCAGCAGGCGTTGCAGCAAATCCAGATCTGGCGTGAGCAGGGGCTGGACATACAGGTCAGTGTGAATGTCTCGGCACGCCAGATTCAGCATATCGATTTCGTCGATAAACTGGAAAAACTGCTGTCGGCTTATCCTGACATTCCTCCCTCACTACTTGAGCTGGAATTACTCGAAACCTCGGCGCTTGAGACAAGACAAACTGCCGAGGTTGTGGAAGCGACAGGCAAGCGACTCGGGGTCTACTTCGCGCTGGATGATTTCGGCACCGGCTACTCATCGTTGACTTACCTGAGAAAATTGCCGGTCAGAACACTCAAGATCGACCGATCCTTCGTTAGCAGCATGCATGAGAGCGAGGGGGATATGGCGATCGTCAAAGGCATCATCGAACTGGCACAAACCTTTAAACGGCATATCGTGGCCGAAGGGGTTGAGACCAGGGCCGAGTGCGACACTTTATTGCAAATCGGCTGTGATACCGTGCAGGGCTACTACATTGCCAAACCGATGCCGGCTGATGCTGTGTTTGACTGGGTTCAGGCGTTTAAGCAGACTAAATCAAAACCGGCTGCAAAAAGAAAGCGGTAAGACTGCCTTTCAGATTGTTCAGCTAAGCATATTAGAGCTTGCTATGATCTGGCAGGCTTTTGTTTATCACCATACTAATCGGAGTATTCACCATTATGAGCCTCGCCATCGCTGCTGTGATTTTCGGGCTGATTTTACTGGTCTGGAGTGCGGACAAATTCGTAGAGGGCGCCGCAGCCACCGCCAGGCACTTCGGCATGCCAGCCCTGTTAATAGGTATGGTCATTGTCGGCTTTGGCACCTCAGCGCCGGAAATGGTGGTCTCCGCGCTGGCCTCATCGCAGGGTAACCCGGGTATCGCACTGGGCAACGCTTATGGCTCTAATATCACCAATATTGCGCTCATCCTGGGTATCACAGCCCTGATAAGCCCGATTGCGGTACATTCCCAGGTCCTGAGAAAAGAACTGCCGATCCTGACTATCATTACCTTCGCTGCTGCCTGGCAGCTGTGGGACGGCAATCTGTCGCGAATGGATGCCGTGGTTTTATTGCTCATTTTTGCCGGCTTGATGGGCTGGACCATCTGGCAGGGGATGCAGAAAAAGCCAGATGAGTTCGGTACTGAAATGGATGAAGAGCTTGAGCAGCACCGGATGCCGATCAAGCGCGCTGTCTTTTGGCTGATTACCGGTCTTTTACTGCTGATTCTGAGTTCACGCGTATTGGTCTGGGGCGCAGTTGAAATCGCTACGGCGCTGGGTGTCAGTGACCTGATTATCGGCCTGACTATTGTTGCTGTCGGCACCTCTTTGCCGGAGCTCGCCTCATCGGTTATTGCCGCCCGTAAAGGCGAGCATGATATTGCGCTGGGTAACATCATCGGTTCCAACCTGTTCAATACCCTGGCAGTCGTCGGTATCGCCGGCAGCATTGCGCCAATGGCAGTGAGCCAGGAACTGCTTTACCGTGATGTGATGACCATGATCGTGCTGACCATTTCGCTATTCATACTTGGTTATGGCTTCCGCGGACAGGGACGGATCAACCGGATCGAGGGTGGTATTCTGCTGTCAGCTTATGTGGCATATACCGTCTACCTCATCACCACGGTATTTGCATAAGTAGAACTAGGCATGGCTCACATTAAGCTTGATAAATCCCATAAACAACTGGTTCAGTCAGCGATACAGCTCGGTGACTGGCTATTGTCTCTGGATGGTCTCAGTGACGCAGACATTCAGGCCATCAAATCAGTGCAGAAAGCGCTGAATAAACTGCCCAAAATCAATGACGGCACACTGGCAATGTACGGCTTCAGCCTGGAACAGGGTAACGAGAATACCGGTCTGGTCCGCGGCTGGGATCTATCGCTGGAATATTTCGCTAATGACCCCGAACAACAGGGTGGTCTGGAAATGTTCAGCTCTTACATTCCTATTCCTGAAAGCACGGATCCGGAGGTGCTGGCTGAGAAAAAGCACAAGGAGCTGTATTTCCACTGGCCCATTGGGGATGTCTGCAATCTGATTCCAGCCGAGCAGGCCAGCCAGTGGCTGGAGCAGGTTTCCAACCCCGCTGCATTGGTGGCTTCAGCAGAGCGCCTGCGCGTTGAGGTCGTGTTTGCCGACTATTACGGTGAAATTGAATTAGCTATTTCTCAGTTGCAAGCGCAAAGTCATAATCCAAAGTTAAGCTAATGATTTATTTATATTGGAGACGGTCAGTGTTGTTTCTTCATCGTCATTGTTATCTATTTGCCCTGGCTTTATTCAGCAGTGCTGCTCAGAGTGATCCTGTCCAGGTCCCGACCAGTCAGACTCAAAATCATTGGTTTCAGCAAGCGCAAGACCGCCTGGCACAAAAGCCAGTTTATGAACCGGAAAAAAAAGCCAAAAACATCATTCTGTTTGTCGGTGACGGGATGGGCGTGTCCACGATTACGGCCGCACGCATCCTTGACGGTCAGAACAAAGGTCTGGCAGGGGAGGAAAATAGCCTGAGCTTTGAGTCTTTCCCGTTTACCGGTATGTCCAAAACCTACAATGTGGATGCGCAGACACCGGATTCCGCCGGCACCATGACTGCGCTGATCACCGGGGTGAAAACCGATGCCGGTATTGTCGGCATTGATGAAGACGTGCAACGGGGTGACTGCGGCAGTGTCAGTGGCAATGAACTGGTCAGTGCGCTGGAACTTGCCGAATTGGCGGGGCAGTCAACCGGCTTTGTGACCACAACCCGGGTCACTCATGCTACGCCGGCGGCGACTTATGCCAAATCGCCGGAACGTAACTGGGAAGACAATTCGGATCTGCCTGATGAGGCTGTAGCAAGTGGTTGTGAAGACATTGCTTCGCAACTGGTGAGTTTTGAACAGCGGCTCAAGCAACGTTTCCCGAAAGCAGATATTGATGGTATCGAAGTGATGATGGGCGGTGGCCGCCGTCATTTCCTGCCCAATCAGGCATCAGATGACATGGTTTTGTTCACCGGAGAACGGAGCGATCAGCGAAATCTGATTGATGAGTGGCAGGCACAGTATCCGGGCGGTCACTATATCGAGAATCAGGCCGGCTTTGACGCCGTGGACCCGGCTAAAACGGAAAAACTGTTGGCACTGTTTGAGTCATCGCATATGCGATACGAGGCGGATCGGGCTAATGATGATGCCGGTGAGCCATCGCTCAGTGAGATGACAGCCAAGGCCATAGATATTCTGGATAACAATGAAAACGGCTTTTTCCTGCTGGTGGAAGGGGGCCGGATTGATCACGCACATCATGCCGGAAATGCGTTCAATGCCCTGACCGATACGATTGAATTATCCCGTGCCGTCGACGTCGCGCTGGAGAAGACCAGCACCGATGAAACGCTGATTATTGTGACAGCCGATCACAGCCATGTTTTCACGATGGCGGGTTATCCCAAGCGCGGTAATCCGATTCTGGGCAAGGTCGTCAATGTCGGTGAAGACGAACCGGCACAAGCTGAGGATGGTATGCCATACACCACCCTGGGCTATGCCAATGGTTTGGGATTCCGCGATCTGGGTGATGAAACCGATGCCGATGTCAGTTACAGTCAGCCGGCTGATACGGGACGACACGATCTCAGTGATGTCGATACACAAGCGCATGGCTATCACCAGGAAGCACTGGTGCCATTGAGCTCGGAAACGCATGGCGGTGAGGATGTGGCAATTTATGCTATCGGTCCCGGCGCTTCCGCTGTCTCTGGCGTGAATGAACAGAATCTGATTTTCCACATCATGCGCCGGGTGGCGAAGTGGTGATTACCAGTTGATTTCAGGAAAGCTGTTTAAAGCGGGGCGGGCAAAGAAAAAACCCTGGAATTTGCTGACCCCAGCCTCCAGTAGCCAATCGACTTCAGCTGCCTGTTCAACGCCTTCGGCAGTGACCGAGATTCCCAGAGAGTAGCAGCATTCAACCACCGCCCTGACAATCGCCTGCTTGGGGCCATTACTCTGAATGCCCTGAATCAGCTTGCGATCTATTTTCAGTTTGTCCGGTTGAAACTCTGCCAGCAGAGACAATCCGGCAAAGCCGGCGCCAAAATCATCAATGGCCACTTTAATCCCCGCGGCGCGGAGGCGGGTAACAGCACCATAAAAGGCATCATGATTGGTGATGGCTTCTTCTTCGGTGATTTCTACGATGATCTGCTCACTGGAAAGGCCCAGTCTTTCAATTCTGTCCAGCAGAAAATCGACGGCATCCGGAATCGTGATCAATGACATCGGCAACAGATTCACAGAGATGCAACAGGGCAGCCCCATATCCGCAGCGATTTGCAGTGCATATTGCTTGGACTCCAGATCGAAACGATACAAATCAATACCGCTGTAGCGCGACAGGATCTCAGCCGGTGATTCGTTGTTGGGGCCTCTGAGCAAGGCTTCTGCAGAGGTCACCAGCTTGCTGACCGGATTGACGATGGGCTGGAAGGCAAAATTAACCGGATAAAGGCCGAGTGAATCTGCCTTGTTGAATTCAGGTAAGGCTTGCTCGGGCAGGTCTAAATACAGCTCATCAGAGGGTACGGTGTAGGCTTCCCGCCAGCGGCCTTTGGCAAAGGCATCGATAATCATTGATGCCCGGGTCTCATCAACCTGTTTAAGATTATCCAGTCCCAGTTTGTAGAGTTGATTATCAAAACTCAGATCGCTGGAGATGATCTGATTGCCGCCCTCATCATTGATAACGATAAACCCCAGACCCCAGTCATCAAAGGTGCGCCTGTATATCGGTTCATCCAGCACTGTCACGACTTCTTCATGCCGGGGATCAGTCTGAATCAGTTCATACAGGGCGGTGATTTTCTGCCTGGGGCCTTCCAGTACCTGCATGAAATAATCACCATCGAAGACCAGCATGCCGGTGATGTCACGATCACGGTTTCTGGCAGCGAAGTGCTTCGACATCGCGACAACCCTGTCTTTTTTAAGTTGCTTGGTTGATCGACTGCGGTAGACCAACAGGCTCAGTGACATAGCCAATTCCACTTGTTTTTGTATGACATTAACATAGCTTCATGGTCTTGTGTAAACCCGTCATAGCGGGGTTGTGTACCCCTTTGGGAGTACACTTTCATCGGTATTTAACCCCCTGTTAAGCCTGACTAAAATCAAACTCATGAATGGTTGCTGAGTGGTTAGGGGGTAAGCATGCAGCAAGCGATGACAAAACGTCGTGAAAGTATTTACCAGCAGATTGGCGGCGCGGAAGGCGTTGAACAGCTGGTGGAGACTTTCTGCGGCATCCTGGAAACGACTGAGGTCGGCAAGCCTGTTTATCTGCTGCACCTGCGGGGACATGGTATGGCCCATGCCCGTATGGAGCAATTCAATTTCTTTTCCGGTTTATTCGGTGGCCCCAAACTCTATGCAGAGAAGTGGGGGCATTCCAATGTGCGCCAGATCCATGCCCATGTCGATATTGATGAAAGCGTGAGTCAGGCCTGGCTGACCAGTATGTCTATGGCGCTGGACAAGCTTAGTTATTCGACAGAACTCAAACAGCAATTGATGCAAAGCTTTACTGACATGGCCGCCATTCTTGTGCGTCAGTCAGCTCAGGCAAGAGTTTAGTTTTGCTGGTCGCCTTCAAAATCGTCAAGGCTGTCGTAGTAAATGATAGCCAGGTAACGGATCGGCATTTCCAGCTTGGCCATCGGCCGGTGCGGTTGTTCGGCATCGAATGTCAGCGAGTCGCCGGGTTCAAGAATGTAGAGTTTGTCGCCCACCGAATATTCCAGCTTGCCTTCCAGCATGTAAATGAATTCGGTACCGGCATGTTCGAAAGGATCAAAGACTTCACTGGCTTCATCGAGCGAAATCAGGAACGGCTCAAACAGTTTTTTCGGGCCCGTGTCATAGGCCAGCAGATGATAGGTGTGCCCGCTTTTGGTACCACGACGCACGACTTCCATGCCTTCACCGTGCCGAACATACTGAGCCCCCGCCTTGGGCGTGTCGTAGTCATGAAACAGGCGGGACAGGGTGACACCCAGGGCGTTGGCCAGATGTTCCAGTTTTTCGAGGCTGGGTGACGTGAGACCGTTTTCGATTTTGCTCAACATGCCACGGCTGACATTGGCCCGCTTGCTGACTTCGGCAATGGTCAGGCCGTTTTCCATGCGTAGATGGCGCAGCGTGTTGCCGAGATGTTTATCCAAAGAATGGCCGTTTGTCCCTGTTGTAGTAAGCGGTTCTCTCTTATTCACGCCTGAAAATACTCCATTGTATGCCTCTGTCAGGGCTTTGATTATACATCAGATTTTAGCGACCAAACTATCGAATGATTCATTATATGAAAAAAAGTTTACAAGAAGTATTGACATCAAAAATCAGTCATGCGTAAATGGAAATCAAGTTTCATATAGTGAAACAATGTTTACTAAAAAGGTGGTAGCCGCAGTCTACTTCTTAGGTAGTAGCAGCAAGCGCCACGGCAGTGGAGGTTAAGAATGCCATTAGGACTTTTGAAATACGGTCTCAGTAAGGAACATCCGGCACCACGGTTTTTCCGGGACTGTACTCAGCCCAAGAAAAGCTACGATGCCGTCATTATCGGCGGCGGTGGTCATGGCCTGGCTGCGGCTTACTACCTGGCCAAAGATTACGGCATCACTAATGTCGCCGTGCTGGAAAAAGGTTACATCGGCGGCGGTAACACCGGCCGTAACACCACGATTGTTCGTTCCAACTACCTGACTCCGGAAGGCGTCAATTTCTACGATGCCAGCGTCAAGATGTATGAAGACCTGTCGGAAGAACTGGATCTGAACCTGTTTTATTCCACCCGCGGTCACTTCACACTGGCCCACACAGAATCAGCGATGCGTACCATGCGCTGGCGGGCCGAGGTCAACAAACATGTGGGTGTCGACAGCCGTGTAGTAGGCCCGGATGAAATCTCCGAGGCTTGCCCGCAGCTGGATATTCAGTGCAGTGGTCAGGCACCAATTCTGGGCGCTTTGTATCACGCCCCCGGTTCTGTGGCCCGTCACGATGCCGTGGCCTGGGGTTATGCCAAAGAAGCTGATCGCATGGGTGTGGAAATCTTCCAGATGACGGAAGTCACCGGCATTGATGTTAAAAGCGGCAAGGTCGTTGGCGTGAATACCAGTAAAGGGTATATCGAAACCAACCGGGTCTTGTCCGCGGTCGCCGGTTTCACACCGCGTATCACCGATATGGTCGATATCGAGACCCCGATTGTGATTCATCCGCTGCAGGCCTGTGTCAGTGAGCCGATGAAACCCTGGCTCGATACCATCCTGGTGTCCGGCAGCCTGCACGTTTATGTCAGCCAGTCCTCGCGTGGTGAGCTGGTGATGGGGTCTTCGCTGGATCCGTATGAAGTGCATTCCACCCGCAGTTCGCTGGACTTCGTCGAAGGGCTCACCTCGCACATCGTCGATATGTTCCCGTTCCTGTCCAACGTCAAGGTTGTGCGTCAGTGGGCCGGTATGGCTGACCTGACCCCGGACTTTGCGCCGGTGATGGGTAAAACCCCGGTGGAAGGTTTCTATCTCGATGCCGGTTGGGGCACCTGGGGCTTCAAGGCGACACCTATCAGCGGTAAGACGATGGCCGAAACCATTGCCCGCGATGCCGCGCCGGATCTTATCCAGCCTTTCCGTTTATCCCGTTTTGAAGACTACGAGCTGACCGGTGAAAAAGGTGCAGCCTCGGTCGGCCATTAATGAGAGCTAAGCGATGAAATTACTTCAATGTCCAATCAACGGCATCCGGCCTCTCAGCGAATTCACCTACGGCGGTGAATACCGCGATATGCCGAATCCCGACACCTGCAGCGACAAGGAATGGGCTGCCTACGTGCATTACCGCAACGGTGCACCCGGTGTGAAAAAGGAATGGTGGTACCACGGCCCCAGCGGCACCTGGTTTATTGCCGAACGCGACACGATGGCTGACAAAGTCATCCGTACCTACATTGCCGGTCAGGAGGAAGCAAAATGACCAGTCGAATTGCAAAGAAAAGAGGCGAGTGGATCAACCGCGACAAGCCCCTGACGTTTGAATACGAAGGTCAGCAGGTACAGGGTTATGAGGGCGACACCATCAGCAGTGCGCTGTGGGCCAATGGTATCCGGGTGCTGGGCCGCAGCTTCAAATATCACCGTGCCCGCGGTCTGCTGAGCTTTGCCAATCATGATGTCAATGCGCTGATGACAGACGGTGAGGATACCAATATCCGCGCCGACGTCTGGCCCGTCCGCCATGATATGAAATTGAAAGCGGTCAATACTGATGGCGGTGTTATCAAGGATAAAAACAAGTACATCGACTACTTGTCACCGTTTCTGCCGGTGGGGTTTTATTACAAGACCTTCTACAAACCCAAACGGCTGTTCCCGTTCTGGGAAGACAAAATCCGTAAAGCGGCCGGTTTAGGTGAGGTTAACTTCAATTACCCGCGCCATATCCGTCCCAAACGTCATGCCCACTGCGATGTGCTGGTGGTCGGTGCCGGTGTATCGGGTTTGTCAGCAGCCCTGACTGCAGCGGCAGAAGGTCTGAGTGTCATCCTGGTGGATGAAAACAGTCAGGCAGGCGGTAGCCTCAGCTATGACTATGCCGGCGATCAGACTTCAGCTGACATGCTGAATACACTGCTGAGCGAAGTCGAAGCCAACAGCAATATTAAACTGATTACTGATGCCTACGCAGGCGGTTATTACACTGACCATCTTGTACCCATCGTCGAAAAAAGCGGCATCACCAAGGTGCGTGCACAATCGGTGATTGTCGCCACTGGTGTGTTCGAGCAGCCGCCTGTTTTCCGTTACAACGATCTGCCCGGCATCATGCTCGGCTCTGCTGCGCAGCGGCTGGTGCACCGTTATGCAGTCAAACCCTTTGAAAAAGGGGTAGTCGTTACCGCGAATGATCACGGCTATCGTACCGCGCTGGATCTGGTTTCAGTCGGCGTTGAAGTGGTTGCCGTCATTGATATGCGCAGCAGCGGCGCCGGCCAGGAGCTGACTCAGAAGGTTAAGGACAGCGGCATCAGCGTACACAAAGGCAGCTGCATTTATGAGGCAGTGCCGACCGGTGACAAGCTGGGTGTCAAAGAAGTGGTGGTCTGCCCTTACAACGAAGCCACCGCCGAAGCCGACACCAGCCGCAGTGTGCGTCTGAGCTGTGATGGTGTTGCCATGAGTGCCGGCTGGGCACCGGCTGCGGCATTGCTGTACCAGGCCGGTACCAAAATGGGCTATGACTACGATATCGAACAGTTTGTCCCTGCCCAGTTACCGGAAGGCGTGTTTGCAGCCGGTAAAGTCAATGGCGTATTCGATCTGAAATCACGTCAGCATGACGGTCGTCGTGCAGCTTCTGAAGCAGCAAGTTACCTGGGTAAATCTGTTCAGCTGGAAAACTTCAAACCGGTTTCGGTCACTCGCCCCAGCCATCCTTATCCCATCGTCAATCATCCCAAAGGCAAGAACTTTGTTGATTTTGATGAAGATATTCAGGTTAAGGACTTTATCAATGCCGCCAAAGAAGGTTTCGACAATATCGAATTGATGAAACGCTTCACCACCGTCGGTATGGGACCCAGCCAGGGTAAGCATTCCAATATGAATGCCATCCGCATTCTGGCCCGCATCCGTCAGCTGCCGGTGGAAAAAATCGGCACTACCACGGCGCGGCCGTTCTTCCATCCGACGCCGATTGGTCATCTGGGTGGTCGGGGCTTCCATCCGCACCGTTATACCGCCATGCACCAGTGGCATGTCGATCACGGCGGCGAGATGATGGAAGCCGGTGTCTGGATGCGTCCGGCCTATTACGCACCGGCGGGTTCCGGTCTGACTGCCAGTGAGGCGGTCCAGCAGGAAACTCAGAATGTGCGTCACAGCGTGGGCATGATAGATGGCAGCACGCTGGGCAAAATCGAAGTCTTCGGCAGTGATGCCGGTGCCTTCCTGGAACGCTTCTATACCGGCAAGTTTGCCGATCAGAAAATTGGCAGCAGCCGGATTGCCATGCTGCTGGATGAAGCCGGTGTCGTCAGTGACGATGGTGTCGCGGTAAGAATGGCTGAAGACCAGTTCTATGTCTCCACCAACTCGTCCAATGCCGCCACGGTTTACCGTGAAATGCAGCGCAACGTGCAGCTGTGGAAGATGCAGGTGACCCTGGTCAACCTGACCGGTGCCATGGCAGCGATGACAGTCGCAGGTCCCAAGTCACGTGAGGTCGTAGCGGCACTGACCGAGATTGATGTCTCTGAATCCGGCATGCGTAAAGGCGCTTTCCGTAGCGGCAAAGTGGCGGGGGTCGATGCCCGCGTGATGCGTGTCAGCTTTGTGGCCGAACTCGCCTTTGAAATTCATGTGCCCTATAAAGCCGGCCTGCATGTCTGGAAAGCATTGATGGAAGCCGGTAAATCGGCAGGTATCCGTCCATTTGGTACCGATGCCCAGCGTCTGCTGCGGCTGGAAATGGGTCATCACCTGGTGAGTCACGATACCGATGGTCTGACCAACCCGTTTGAGGCCCATTCGGAATCGCTGGTAGCGATGGACAAACCATTCTTTATCGGTCAGCGCAGCCTGAAAATCCTGGAGAAAAAGCCGCTTAACAAGAAGCTCACTACCTTTGTGCTGGATCCGGGCTTCAACGGCGAGCTGCCAAACGAGTGCAACCTGGTCATTGATGGTGCAAGCCAGATTGCCGGCCGTGTCACCAGTATTTCCTACAGCGGCTATCTCGATCGGCATATCGGCTTTGCCTTTGTACCGCCTGAGCAGAGCCATGACGGCGCCCGATTCCAGATCCGTACCGACTCCGGTGCGATGGTGCCGGCGACCGCCTGTAAAGCACCGTTTTTCCACCTTTTAGAGAGTAGAGGAGAGTGAACATGCAAGACGCCGTATTAATGAGTCCGGTGGCCTTTGCTCATGCATTAAGGAAACCGGTCAGCGGGGAGGTCAATGGCATGGAGACTGCTTTGAGCTTTGATGCAGCCGACGTGGAAGCCTCACGCAACAAGACATTGAGTATCTGCGATGTCAGTAATCTCAACCGTTTTGGTGTGAAAGGGCCGCAGGCTGCCAACTGGTTGCAGACAGCAGGAATCAAGCTGCCTGAAACCACTAACAGCTGGACGCCGCAGGATAACGGCAGTCTGGTGATGCGTCTGGGTAATACCGAGTTTCTGCTGGAAGACCGGCCGGAAAACGATCTCACCCGTACGCTCAACGACACCGCCGTGAATCAAGGCGGTGTGCATAAAGTGATGCGCAATGACGCGGCTTTTATTGTCAGCGGTGAGCTGACCCCAGCCTTGTTCTCTGAAGTGTGTGCCATCGATTTGGACGGCGCCACCTTGGAAGAAAATCGTCTGGTCATGACTGTCATCGCCGGTGTATCGGCAACGCTGCTGAAGCAGACGCTTAACGGCCAATCTGTTTATCGCATCTGGTGTGACGGAACCTTCGGCCCTTATTTGTGGAAAACCCTGCTTGGCATCATTGAAGAGCAGGGCGGCGGTCCGGTCGGTTTCAACTTTTATTACTCGCTTACTTAATCACCAACGCTGTTTTTATAAACAGAAGGAAAGAGCTCATGAAATACGAACACAACGACTCACTTCTGGAGTCAGCCCAAATCGAGCAGGCCAAGAAGTTTCTGAAAGACAACGACGTGAAATACGTGTTGGCTCAGTTTGTCGATATTCACGGTGTCGCCAAGGTTAAATCAGTACCCGCGTCACATCTGGAAGACATTACCAGCAACGGTGCCGGCTTTGCCGGGGGCGCTATCTGGGGTATGGGTATTGCACCGAATGGCCCCGACTATATGGCAGTCGGTGATTTAAGCACACTGACGCTGCTGCCCTGGCAGCCAGGCTATGCCCGCATTATCTGTGACGGTCATGTCAATGGTCAGCCATACGACCATGACAGCCGCGTCGTGCTGAAAAAGCAGATCAAACGTCTGGAAGAAAAAGGCTGGATCCTCTACACCGGTCTGGAGCCGGAATTCTCCCTGCTGAAAAAAGATGCGGTCACCGGTCAACTGTCACCCTGTGATGTGACCGACACCCTGCAAAAGCCTTGTTATGACTATAAAGGCATCAAGCGTCAGGGCGAATACCTGGAAAAAATGACCGAAGCCCTGATTCAGGTCGGTCTGGATATTTACCAGATTGACCATGAAGATGCTAACGGTCAGTTCGAAATCAACTATACCTATGCTGACTGCCTGAAGAGCGCGGATGATTACATCCTGTTCAAGATGGGTGCCAGTGAAATCGCCAATGAAATGGGCATGATTTGCTCATTCATGTCGAAACCGTTCAGCAACCGTCCGGGTAATGGCATGCACATGCATATGTCTATCGGCGATGGTGAGAAGAGTCTGTTCCATGATGACAGCGATCCCAATGGTCTTGGTTTGTCCAAGATGGCCTACCACTTCATGGCCGGCATCCTGGAGCATGCTCCTGCACTGACTGCGATTGCGGCCCCGACCGTGAATTCATACAAACGCCTGGTCGTGGGTCGTTCACTGTCCGGTGCAACCTGGGCACCTGCCTATATTTCCTACGGCAACAACAACCGTTCAACCATGGTTCGTATTCCCTACGGCCGTATTGAGCTGCGTCTGCCGGATGGTACCTGTAACCCATACCTGACTGCGGCTGCAGCTATTGCTGCCGGTCTTGACGGTGTGGAACGTGAATTGGAACCGGGTAAAGGTCATGACAGCAACCTGTATGACATGAGCCCGGCTGAGCTGGAACAAAACGGTATCGGCATCCTGCCGCAAAACCTCCATGAAGCCTTGCTGGCACTGGAGAAAGACGATGTCGTCAAAGGAGCACTCGGTGAAGGACTTGCCAAAGAGTTTCTGGAACTGAAACACATGGAATGGGTGGAGTACATGCGTCATGTCTCCGATTGGGAAATCAACCGCTACGTTGAGTTTTATTAATACTCCGCCTGAGAGGCGTTTTTTAGGAGAAATCTTATGTGTGGAATCGTTGGTCTTTATCTGAAAAACGATAAATACGAGAGCGAACTGGGCAAACTGTTCGCACCGATGCTGATTGCGATGACCGAACGCGGTCCCGACAGTGCCGGTTTTGCGGTCTACGGTGATGCGGTCGAAGACGGCATCAAACTGACCTTGCGTCATGAAGACGAAAACTACGACTGGGCAGCTCTGGCCAAAGACATCGAGAAAGCCCTGGATACCAAAGTGAACTGGTTCCAGAACAGCAAAGTCGCTGTGTTCAAAGTCGGCGTTGATGCGGAAAAAGTCGAAGAGTACCTGGAAGAAAACCATGACGACGTGCTGATCATGAGCTCGGGTAAATCTATCGAGATCCTCAAAGAAGTCGGTCTGCCCGAGCGTATCGTCGATATGTTCAACCTCGGTAATATGAAAGGCAGCCATATCGTTGGTCATACCCGTATGGCAACAGAATCTGCTGTGACCATGGCAGGCAGCCATCCTTTCTCAACCGGTCTGGATCTGTGCCTGGTACATAACGGTTCTTTTTCCAACCACAACCGTCTGCGTAAAGAGCTGCAACGTGAAGGTATTGAATTCAATACCGAAAACGATACCGAAGTCGCGGCAGGTTATCTGACCTACCGTCTGGAGCAGGGTGATTCTCTGAACGAAGCACTCGAGAACGCGCTGAAAACACTGGACGGTTTTTACACCTTAACGATTGGCACCAAAGACGGTTTTGCCGTGGTGCGTGATCCGATTGCCTGTAAACCCGCCGTCATTGCTGAAACCGATGATTATGTGGCGATGGCCTCCGAATATCAGGCGCTGACCACGCTGCCCGGTATCGAAGACGCCAAGGTCTGGGAACCGGAACCGGCGCGCATCTATGTCTGGGAACGTAATGGCAACTAAGACTTGGTGATTAGGAGAAGATAATGAGTACAAACAACTTAGCAGAACAAACCGCTGCATTCGAAACCATCAACGGAGTGGGTACCGTTGACCTGGCGGTACAGACGGTGCGTGACCTGAACCAGGCACTGCACGATCAACACAAAGAAATGACCATCGAAAAATGGGATGTGCTTAACCCGAAAGGCCACCATAACCTGGCGGTGGGTGTTAATCAGAAACTGAAAATTGATATCCACGGTCCGGCCGGTTACTACTGCGCCGGCATGAACCAGGAAGCCGAAATCACCATTCACGGCCACACCGGTCAGGGCGTCGCGGAAAACATGATGTCAGGTCTGGTTCGTGTTAAAGGCAATGCTTCATCAGCAGCCGGTGCGACTGCACATGGTGGTCTGCTGGTGATTGAAGGTGATGCCGGTTCCCGCTGTGGTATTTCCATGAAAGGTGTCGACATCCTGGTTAAAGGCAGCGTCGGACATATGAGCTGCTTTATGGGACAGGCCGGTGTGCTGGCCGTGTGCGGTGACGCCGGTGAGGCGCTGGGCGACTCACTCTATGAAGCCCACATCTATGTCAAAGGCAGCGTGAAATCTCTGGGTGCGGACTGCATTGAAAAAGAAATGCGGGCCGAACACATCGAGGAACTGACCGAACTGTTTGAACGCGCCGGTGTGACCGATCAGGACCCGAGAGATTTCAAACGCTACGGCTCTGCCAGACAGCTTTACAACTTCAAAGTTGATAACGCTGGCTCTTATTAATTGCTGATATTGCGAGGAATTAGAAATGACTGAAAAAAGAAAATACATGACCGTACCGCGCGAGTCAGCGACATTTGACCGTTTGACGATGGCTGAAATCCGTCGCGCTGCCGATACCGGTATTTACGATATCCGCGGCGCCGGTGCCAAGCGCAAGCTGCCGCACTTTGACGATCTGCTGTTCCTGGGCGCGAGTATGTCGCGTTACCCGCTGGAAGGCTATCGTGAAAAATGCAATACCACGGTGACCCTCGGTAACCGTTTTGCCAAGAAACCTATCGAGCTGGAAATCCCGATTACGATTGCCGGTATGAGCTTCGGCGCGCTGTCTGCCTATGCCAAAGAAGCGCTGGGTCGTGGTGCCTCTGCTGTCGGTACCTCAACCACCACCGGTGACGGTGGTATGACCCCGGAAGAGCGTGGTCAGTCGACCAAGCTGGTCTATCAGTATCTGCCATCACGTTACGGCATGAACCCTGATGATCTGCGTAAAGCTGATGCCATCGAAGTGGTTCTGGGTCAGGGTGCCAAACCGGGCGGTGGCGGTATGCTGCTGGGTCAGAAGATCACCGATCGTGTGGCCAAGATGCGTACTTTGCCGAAAGGCGTGGATCAGCGCTCTGCCTGTCGTCACCCTGACTGGACCGGTCCTGATGATCTTGAAATCAAAATCAAGGAACTGCGTGAAATCACCGACTGGCAGGTGCCTATCTACATCAAGGTTGGTGCCACCCGCACTTACTATGATGTGAAACTGGCGGTCAAAGCCGGCGCAGACGTTATCGTCGTCGACGGTATGCAGGGCGGTACCGCAGCAACTCAGGACGTGTTTATCGAACACGTCGGTATTCCGACCATGGCCGCCATCCCGCAAGCCGTACAGGCACTGCAGGAAATGGGCATGCACCGCAAGGTACAGCTGATTGTATCCGGTGGTATCCGTAACGGTGCCGACGTCGCCAAGTGTATGGCGCTGGGTGCGGATGCAGTCGCGATTGGTACCGCTGCGATGGTCGCACTGGGTGACAACGATCCGAAATGGGAAGACGAGTACCAGAAACTGGGATCGACAGCCGGTTCTTATGATGACTGGCATGAAGGTCGAGATCCAGCCGGTATTTCAACCCAGGATCCTGAGCTGATGAAACGCTTTGACCCGATTGAAGGTGGCCGTCGTCTGGCGAACTACCTGCGTGTTTTAACCCTGGAAGCGCAAACCCTGGCCCGTGCCTGTGGTAAGAACGACCTGCGTAACCTGGAACCGGAAGATCTGGTTGCCCTGACTGTTGAATCTGCTGCGATGGCCCGTGTACCACTGGCCGGCACCAGCTGGATTCCCGGTCAGCAACAGACCTTCTAAGCCCCGTTTTTAACGAGCGATCGAAATAAGGGCCGGTACTGCAAAGAATGAATTCACTTGTGATCCTTACCCCGTCATCAAGTGCGTCTTTCAGCGTGGTATCGGCCCTTATCTTTTTTGCATTTTCAATCCTGAGGAGGAATCCGTGTAGTTCAATCAATTAAGCAAGAGAGAGGAAATTAACCATGAATAATAATTTAAAAAAACGCATACATAACATGTATGTACGGGACTGTATCATGGCCTGGTCGGACATCATTCTGATCTGGCTGGCTGTGGGCTTCGTCCTCATTAGTATCTTAAACATCGTCGATGATCCCATCATTCAATGGGTACTCATTATTTCAAGTGGCTTTCTGGTGCTTTTCAACACCGCTTCTGTCGGGTCAATGACTCGCCATTACGCGGAAGATAAGGCCTTTATCTATGGATTGGATATCAAGCATCTGGATGAGAACCGGGCAGCCAAAAACGATGCAAAAGTCAATTAATGAGGAAATGCCATGTCCAACTATATACCCAAGATCCAAGCTAAACGGGGTCAGTTGTTCGACAGCCTGTTTATCCTGGTCCTAGTTTACGTCAGTCTGTATATCCCCCTGTTTCTGGAATCTGACGTCAAGTCAGTCGAAGAAACAGCCCAAGTCCAGTCCTATACCTGGGAAGCGCTGGGCGTCTCCGCCGTTGAACAGGAACAGTGGCAAAAGCTCGGGCATGACCCGGCATCAGCTGCTGACATCATCAACAACAAGTTTGATTACACCATCGATCCGCTGATGCTGGCCATTACCGCACTGGTCATTATCGGTTACTTCTTTTTTGTGCTTCGGGTTTCCAACAAACAATACCGCGAAGTTATCCATGAGAAGTTCAATGGGGCAAACAAGCAACCAGATGCGGAGGCAAGACAATGATTTGGTGGGATATTTTAAGTTACGCCGCCTGGATTATCTCCGGGCTGCTGCTGTTGTGGATTCTGGCCGATGCCATCAGCGTATCGCGCGAGTTTGATGAAGAGCTGCTGGTGAGCTCCCGTGAAGGGGCCGATGAGTTGCTCGAACAGATCAAAGAAGAGGAGGGCGTGCGATGACGGCAGAATCAACAAGTGCAGAAAATGTACAACGCATCTCAATGTTCAAGGTGCTCAACCCGTTTCATGTCTGGGCTTTGGGGGTTGGGATTGTACTGGTCGGTGAGTTCATGGGCTGGAACTTCTCGGTCGCTAAAGGCGGTGCCTATGGTGCGCTGATTGCCTGCTGGGTGATCGGTCTGCTTTATAGCTGCGTCGCCATGATCGACTCGGAAGTGACTTCAACGGTTGCGGCAGCGGGTGGTCAGTACACGCAGGCCAAACATATTATCGGCCCGTTAATGGCCTTTAATGTCGGCCTGTATCTGGTGATGGCCTATACCATGCTGGAGGCGGCTGATGCCTTGATTGTCGGTGACTTGATGACGGCAGTCGCAGCAGCCACCGGCTATGAAGGCTTGAATCCGCAGCCGTTTGTGGTACTGACCATTGCCTTTTTGGCCTGGCTCAATTACCGCGGTGTGTTCATGACCTTGACGGTGAACTTTGTCATTACCCTGTTTGCCTTTCTGGCCATTATTGCGCTGTTTGTCGGCAGCGACCCGCTCAACCCGGGGAGTGTATTAAAGCACAGTGATTTGCTGACAGACTTGCCTTATGGCTGGATCGGGGTGGTCGCGGCCTTGCAGTTCGGTATGTGGTATTACCTTGGTATCGAGGGGACCTGTCAGGCAGCCGAAGAGGTACGCAGCGCTGGCCGGGCCATTCCGCTGGGTACGATTGGCGGCATTCTGACCCTGCTGGTAGCAGCCACGCTGACCTGGTACGTCTCGACCGGTCTGATGCCGTGGCAGTATCTGGGTCAGGCAACCACACCGCTGTATGATGCGGCCTCGATTATCGGTAATCCGAGCCTGCAGGTGGTGTTGTTCATCGGCACCATGTTCGCAGCGATTGCTTCGGCCAACGGTTGTATCAATGATGCAGCGCGGGCCTGGTTCTCAATGGGACGGGATCGTTACATGCCGACCTGGTTTGGCGCGATTCACCCGCATTACCGTACGCCGTTCCGGGCCATCATTTTCCTGATCCCGATTGCTGTGTCGTTTGCCTTCACCGGTCTGCTGGATCAGGTTATTACCTTCTCGATCCTGTCGGGGCTGCTGGGTTACACCTTCATGTCAATCAATATGATGAAGTTCAGAAAAATGTGGCCACTCGGTGTTATCAAGCGTGGCTATATTCATCCCTTCCACCCGATACCGGCGCTGGTATTGCTGGGGCTGTGTTCAGTGGTCTATTTCGCGACCTTCCTGGGCTACGGTGCTTCACTGCTGTCGATCATGGCTTTCTATATCGTTGCGTCGGTATGGTTTGTCCTGCGTCGTTATCAGTTCGTTAAACGTGGTGACCAGTTCACCATGCCGTGGCCACGGCCCAAAGGCTATTGAGGAGGATCGACATGAAAAAGATTTTATGTGCAACCGATGGCTCCCGCAGTGCTCAGAAGGCGGTGGACTTTGCTATTGAACTGGCCAAACTGGCGGATGCCGAGCTGACCTTTATTCATGTGGTGATGCCTACCGGTGAGGATGTTTCACATACTTACTTCTGGAACTCCAACATGCTCAAGGCGGCAGATGACCAGATCCAGATGGAACTGCATGATGCGATGGAACGCGCGCATCAGCGGGATCTGGAGCCGGTCTACTGCACCACCGTACCCGGTCATAACATTGCCAAGGCGATCATTGATTATGCCGAACACAATGATCATGACCATGTGATAACAGGATCGGTGGGACGAACCGGTGTCGCCAAGGCGCTGCTTGGTTCGATTGCCGAGCAGGTGATCAGCAAAGCGCATTGTCCGGTCACGGTCGTGCGTTGACCTTTTGCCCCGTAACTCTGGTTACGGGGCTTTTTTTGCCGTTATAAGGAGGCAAAAATGACACTGTTTATTAGTTTTATCAGTCTGGTATTCGCCATTGTCCTGTGGCAGTTGTATCGCCGGCATCACCGTCAAGTGGTGGGGGATCGAGCCGCCTTATTTGACGAGGCACATAAAGTGCTGAATATCAGACATAGTGTCGCTGACAGGGCTGGGTTCCGCCATGTGCTGGGACACTTTGCCGGTCATAGCGTGGCACTCAGGCTGGAAGTGGATAATCTGACCGCGCGTAAATTACCGATCATGTGGCTGCACATTACTATGCTGCGGCCTGATGATGCCAGTGACAGTCTCGATATTCTGGTCAGACCCAGTAACAGTGATGTCTTCAGCCCCGGCTGGAACTGGGACCGTGAAATCACGCCCTTGAAAAGCTGGCCGCAACATGCCCGATACGTCAGTCGTGGCAATGCCCCGGTGTTACAAAAAATTGATAGTGATGTCAGAACGATATTTGCCGATCAGCGCGCCAAGGAGTTGCTGATTACCCCGGAAGCGGTGCGTTTGACTTATTTGATAAAGCAAGCTGACAGAGGGCATTACCTGCTGTTGCGTACAGCAGATTTTGATATGGAGCCGCTGGATCCCTCTGAAATCGCGGCGCTGACACGTCAACTTCAGAATGTACTGGTCAAGCTGGATCGAGTGAGCTATGAAAACGCAGCCTGAAACAAACACTGTCAGACCCTGGCATCCCTATCTGGTGCTGCTGATCGCTATCATCCTTCCCGGCGTTGGGCAGGTACTGAATCAGGCCCCGATGCGAGGGCTCACCATGCTGTTTTTTATGCTGGTGCTGGGTGTGGTCACTTTTAATCTGGCCGGCCCTGACATTTCGATTATCGGCCAGTTTGCCGGTGGACTGTTCATTTATGCCTTGTCAGTGATGGATGCCTATTTGTGGGCACGGATTCGATGGCATAACCACATGCTTCAGTAAGTCTGACGTCGGCATATTTCAGCCAGTGATCCGGCACTGAATCTGTTTGGGTTCGGTGGCGGTTTTTTATTGTTAATCAAAAGCATAGATTTATTTTTCCTACTCCCTTCGGAGTACTCACAGAAGAGAATTACCCTGCTTTGACAGAAGGGGTAAGTTCGATTCAGGTCCTGAATTGCCGATTCGGAACCGTCTGAACTACAACGCCGTTTCAGCCACAGGCTGAACGATTAGCTGGAGATAGAGATATGAGTGAGTACAACGATTCATCTGTTGGCACCCACGATGCAGAGTCACTGGAGCGGTCAATTGACTGGAAACAGGGACTGGCAATCGCATCAGGGGTGCCGTTATTAATTTTACCGTCGCTGGGCTACTTCCCCATGTGGGTGGCCGCGGCCGCGATTCTGGTCTGGGGGCTGTCGGTGCTGCAGGGGTTTATGCAGAATCTGGCCTATGCGGAAATGGCGACGGCTTTTCCCAGAGCATCCGGTCTGCCCGGTTTTGCCCAGCATGTTTTTACATCCAAAGATTACCAGGGAAAGTATGACAAAGGTAAGTTGATTGGCGGTTTCAGTGCCTGGAGTTACTGGTTTGCCTGGAACCCGGTGTTAGCTATCTTCGCCATACTGGTTGGCAGTTACCTGCAGGGTCTGTTCCCGGGGCTGGGGGAGATGTTCACTGAATACCAGCTGTCACTGATTTCCGGTGTGGTTATTTTCAGTGGTCTGATTATTGTTAACTATTTCGGTCTCAAAGATGGTGCTGTGCTGGGTTATATCCTGGCTGCGGTATCTATCATCCCGCTGGTGGTGATGACGGCAGCGCCGTTTGCGACCGGTGCCGTTGATATGACCAATATCACTTCTTCCTGGTTACCGACAGACTGGTCCTGGGATATGCATCATATTCTGATTCTGTTCGGACTGTTTGCGATAGCCCAGTGGAGTGCCTGTGCCTGGGAAACCGCCGCGATTTATGGTCCTGAGTACAAAAAACCGTCGGTTGATGTGCCCAAAGCCCTGTTTGTCTGCGGTGCCATCTGTCTGCTGACCTTTGTGCTGGTTCAGGCTGCAGTTATCGGCGTTCTGGGTGTTGAAGGCGTGCTGGCTGAGCCGCTGTCACCGATGATTCCAGTTGCTCAGGCGGCCTTTGGTGAGTCCGGTTCTGTTATCACTATCATCATGCTGGTTGCAGCGATGATTCTGATTATCCAGACCGCCTATCTGGGGTCTGCCCGTGCGATGCACTCCATGGCGCATGAAGGTAATCTGCCTAAAGTCTTGAGTAAAGTGAATGGTCACGGTACCCCGGTGCTGGCGATGGTCGTCATCGGCCTGTTCAACCTGGTGCTGATTTCCATGGGTACACCGGCAGCAATTCTGGCAGCTTCTGCGATTGGTTACACCTGTGCTAACGGCATCAGTCTGTTTGCCTATGTCAAAGCCAAAAAAGACCCTCGCTTTGCCAATGTTGAAAGACCATTCAAAGCACCGGCTGGCTGGAAAAACATCGCCATGCTGTTCGGTCTGTTCAATATTCCGCTGTGCCTGGTTGGTGTGGTGTATCTGAACAGTCTGGAAGTCGGCTGGTTCTCTACCTGGGTTGGCTTCATCGTGCTGGGCATGTACCTGCCGATCTGGCTCTACACCCAGTATGAAACCCGTCAGCACAAGGCAACCATGAGTGCTGTTGCCAGTAAATGATAACGCTTTGATCACAGGGGGCAGTAAATTCTGCCCCCTGATTTGTTTCACACCACAAAGAGAGAAAACAACATGAAAAAAATGATCCTGTTAATGGCCGCCAGCGGCTTGATGACATCAGGGGCAGCGATGGCCTGGGAAAGTGAAAATGGCCAGCACAGCACCAGTGCCAGTGTCGCTTTATCCAGCGATTATGTCTGGCGTGGCTATTCCCAGACTGATAACAAACCAGCCATTTCCGGCAGCTTTGACTATGGTCACAGCAGTGGTTTCTATACCGGTATCTGGGCTTCTAATGTCGATTTTGGCGACGTTGCGCCGGAGACCAGCATCGAAGTTGATTACTATGCTGGCTATGCCAACACGATAGGAGATTCCGGTATCGGCTATGATCTCGGTATTCTGCGTTACGACTATCCTGGCGAATCCGGCCTGGACTGGAATGAAGTCTATGGTTCTTTAAGTTACAGCTATTTCACGCTGGGCGTAGCGCATTCTGGCGATGTATACGGTACAAGCGAGACCGGCACTTATTACAATCTGGGCTTTGATTACGGTTTGCCGGCCGGCATCAACCTCAGTGCCGCGGTCGGTTATTACGACTATGACGAAGATGTATTTGGTGCTGGTAATCCGGACAGTGCCACTGACTATCGCATTGGTCTGTCGAAAGACTTTGCCGGTTTCGGTTTTGATCTGAGCTTTACCGACACCGACAGTGATGGTGAAGACCTCTACAGCGACGATCTCGCAGATGGCCGCGTTGTCTTCAGTGTGTCCAAATCGATGTAAAAAAACGCCAAGCGGAAAGGAGAAGAGCAGCTATGACCTTGGTAGTAATACCTCTTCACAATGGTAACTATCAGGGACAAAGGAGATAATGAAACTGAAGCTGGTTTTCAGCGAATGTTTCAGCTTCTTCATGGTTATCCTCTAACCCGTTCCGATTGGAATGTTAGGGAGTTGCCGGAGTCGGATGCAAGCGTTTATTGCCCGGTTTCGACAGCTCCCTTTTTTTATGGCTGTCTCTGATGAAATGACCTGGCTAGCTGTCGATTCATCTGCCTGGCACTCATTGCTGAACTGATGAGCCGGGCCGGCCGGACCCTGACAAGAAGGGTTTCAAATGTCGATTGCAATCAACAAGTCTTTCAAGTTCATGGCATTGGTACTGACTCATCTGACTATCAATGGCTGGATGACCGGCAGCTATAGCGGCGGCATGCTGACCGCACAAGACAGCGACGATTTCGGTTCGTCTGAACCGCATTGAGACCTTATTTCTAACACCTAGGTAGTAAGCCTTCTTTGGAATTGTTGCAGGCTGAAGCCGCCGTGATAATTAAACTGAAGCTGATTTTTAAGACAGGGGTTCAGCTTCTTCATGGTTATCCTCTAAACCGTTCTCTCGTTGGGACGTTGGAGGCGGGCTGTCACTGCCAGCATGATGTTCTCAATGGCATCTGTAGACAGCAGTGAGCAGTTCGCCTTCCTTTTTGGATAAGCCAACACTAACCGACTGCACAGTCTGCAAGATAAGGATACGTATTATGAACCTGCCTCTTAAAGCTGGCCTCGAAGATGTCCAGAACACACCTGATAAACGCCAGCTACCGATCGATCGGGTAGGCATCAAATCTTTACGTTATCCCATTTTCTTTGACAGTCATGATGGCAATCCCATCCGTGTCGTGGCTGATTTCAATATGACTGTCTGTTTGCCGCATCATGTCAAAGGCACCCATATGTCTCGATTTGTCGAGCTGCTGGAGCAGCCGAAACAGGTGTTTTCGGTAACGACGATGCCGGCTTTTATGCGCGCCATGCTGGAGCTGCTGGAAGCCGATAACGGTCATGTGCAGATGCGTTTCCCGTTTTTCCTGGAAAAAGCCGCGCCGGTTTCAGGCGTGACCAGCATGATGGATTACGATGTGACCCTGAATGCCGAAATCGGTGAAGACTATAAACTCACCGTCAAGGCGGAAATTCCGGTCACCAGTCTCTGCCCCTGTTCCAAAAAGATTTCCCAGTACGGCGCGCATAATCAACGTTCACTGGTCACGGTTGAAGTCGAGATGGGCCAGAATATGAGCCTGGACGAGCTGATTACCCTGGTTGAAGCCCAGGCATCCAGTCAGCTTTATGGTCTGCTCAAGCGGCCGGATGAAAAATTTGTCACCGAGTTTGCCTACGACAATCCCAAATTTGTCGAGGATCTGGTCAGAGATATCGCCGGCGCTTTGGAAAAAGCACCGCAAATTGGTGGCTTCCGGGTTGAATGTGAGAATTTTGAATCGATTCATAACCATTCGGCTTACGCATTGATTGACCGCATGTGAGGGGACGAGATGACTTATTCCACTGTCGCATTCAGAGCCAAAGCTGCATCCCGCACAGTTTCACCGATTGAAGAGATTATTGAGGACATCCGCCAGGGCAAAATGGTGGTGTTGATGGATGATGAAGATCGTGAAAACGAAGGCGATCTGATCATGGCGGCTGACGCCATCAATGCTGAAGCCATCAATTTCATGGCCATGCACGGCCGCGGCCTGATATGCCTGACACTGACTGAAGCGCGTTGCCGGCAGCTTAATCTGCCATTAATGGTGGGTCATAATGGCACCTCGCTGGGCACCAATTTCACCGTGTCGATAGAGGCCGCAAGCGGCGTGACCACCGGCATTTCCACCGCCGATCGTGCCCGCACCATTCAGGCTGCGGTCGCCAGCGATGCCAGCCCGGCTGATATCGTCAGTCCGGGCCATATCTTTCCGTTGATGGCCCAGCCGGCCGGCGTGTTGTCACGTGCCGGCCATACCGAAGCTGGTTGTGATCTGGCTCAGCTGGCTGGCAGAGAGCCGGCTTCGGTTATCTGCGAGATCATGAATGATGACGGCACGATGGCCAGAATGCCGGATTTACTCCGTTTTGCAGAACAGCACGGGCTGAAAGTGGGTACGATTGCCGATTTAATCGCCTACCGACATCAGCAGGAAACCATTGTCGTGCATCAGGATACCCGCAAGCTGAGCACGATTTTTGGTGAGTTTGCACTCAGCCGCTACGGTGATATTCACAGCGGTGAACAGCATCAGGCTCTGGTGTATGGTGATATCCGCTCCAGTCACAACACCCTGGTGCGGGTACATGCGCCATTTAATGGTCTGGATTTGCTCGACAATGATCGACGCGGCCACAGCTGGAGCGTGACAGAAGCGATGCAGGCCATCTGCGAATCCGGCGCGGGCGTGCTGCTTCTCATGCATGATGACGGTATCGGTGAATCCACCGAGCTGCCCAGGTTGAAGCTCAAACACTATGGCGTGGGGGCACAAATTCTGAAAGATTTGGGTGTCACCGGTATGACGCTGCTGACGCGGCCGCGTATACTGCCAGCGATGGCTGGCTTTGGCCTCACGGTGCATGACTTTATGCTACCCGGGGATGAGGCGCAAAAAGACAGAGTCAGCGCCTGACAAATATAATTGCTGACCGCAGGGACGACCCTGATAACGGTCTTTGAGAAGGGACGACCCGCCAATAATAAGGACCATTCAGATGGCCTGGATGATTTTATTTATTGCCGGACTGTTGGAAGTAGTCTGGGCAATAGGGCTCAAATACAGTGATGGCCTGACACGGCCGTTACCCACCATAGCGACAGTCTTCACCCTGTTACTCAGCTTCTGGCTGCTGGGTATGGCCATGCGCGATATACCGGTCGGCACCGCTTACGGTGTCTGGGTCGGCATCGGTGCGGTGGGCACGGTAATATTCGGCATCATGTTGTTTGACGAATCCACCAGTTTAAGCAGGCTGATTAGCATTGCCTTTATTATTGTGGGTATTATCGGATTGAAGCTGAGTACTGCCGAAGCCTGAGCGTTGTCTGCCTGAAGGCCGGTGTCCGGCCTTTAAGTCAATTGATATCCCTACAGGGAGCGCATAGTGAGTCAGCAGGATATTTCCATCCCGTTCCAGCCTAGTGGAGGTCGCATTAATACCCTGCATCGGGCCATAGACTGGAGAGGGTCTTTCTGGATTGCCAGCGGCGTTGCGGCACTGGTGCTGTTCTCTATGGGGGCAATTTCGGCGACCGTCGGTAAACCGGCCTGGCTGGTCTGGATTATCGCCATCAGCTTTGGCTTTCTGCAGGCTTTTACCTATGCTGAAATTGCGGGCTTGTTTCCGCACAAAGCAGGCGGCGTCTCGGTTCATGGCGCTATCGCCTGGATGCCATACAGCAAACTGATAGCGCCGGTTTCAATCTGGTGTCACTGGTGGGCCTGGTCGCCGGTGCTCGCCATCGGTTCCGGCCTGTCAGCCGGCTATATTCTTAATGCCCTGTTTCCGGCCGATGCCGTCATTAACACCTGGCAACTGACACTGATTGATCTGGGTGCACTCAAGCAGGGCCTGAGTCTGCGGATTGATGCGACCTTTATTGTGGGGGCCACCATATTACTGGTGGTGTTTGCAATCCAGAATGGCGGTGTGCTGCGTTCGGCCCGAACCACCATGCTGCTGGCATTGAGCGCACTGATCCCCTTAATGCTGATTGGACTGGTGCCGCTGCTTAGCGGTGATTTGCCACGCGAGCATTTTTTCCCTTTAACCCCCGTCGCCTATGATTCCATGGGGAGCGTGGTGGCGGGTGAGTGGAATCTGCAGGGCTGGGTGTTAATGGCGGGGGGGCTGTTTATTGCCGGCTGGTCGGCATACGCTTTTGAAACCGCGCTGTGCTACACCCGTGAATTCAAAAATCCCGGACGTGACACGCACAGGGCGATTTTCTATGCCGGTTTATTTTGTCTGGTGGCCTATATTCTGCTACCAGTGGCTTTTCAGTCGTATCTGGGGCTGGGTGAAATGATTCAGCCGGCCATCCTTGACTCAGAAGGCCATATCCTCGAACCCGCCAAATACAGCGGCATGCTAGCAGAAGATATCTACAGCGGTATCGGTGTGGCCCATGTCTTGTCGGCCATGGTCGGTGGCCAGCCACTGGTGGCAAACCTGATCGTGGCGATGCTGGTCCTGGCGATGGTACTGGCGATGATGACCGCGATGTCGGGTTCTTCCAGAACGTTGTATCAGGGATCGGTGGACGGTCTGTTGCCGCGTTACCTGGCGCATGTCAATGAGGATGGTGCGCCGACCTATGCCATGTGGACCAACCTGGTGATCAATCTGTTGCTGTTGATGATGTCGGACTATGTATTTCTGCTGGCGGCCTCGAATGTCGGCTATATGATTTTTAATTTCCTTAATCTCAATGCCGGCTGGATTCACCGTATCGACCGCAGTAACTGGCACCGCCCGTTCAGGGCACCGGATATCATGCTGGGAGTCGGGATTGTGCTTGCCTATGTCAATATCGCGATCATGGGACTGGGTGCCAATGTCTGGGGTAGGGGGGCCTTGCTGAGTGGTTTGCTGATGGCAGTTGTCAGCATTCCGATTTTCCTCTGGCGACATTACCTGACCGATAAAGGCGAATTTCCGGGCGGCATGCGCGAGGATCTACAGAGACAGGGTGCGGCGATCGGCAGGGCAGGCGTTTTACCCTACCTGGCGCTGTTGCTGGGCGGGCTCATTCTGTATGTCAGTAATATTCTCATTGACAGTCTGCTGACCTGATTTTTACTGGCATCAGAGGGAATTTTTTACTCCCAAGGGAGTACGCCATCAAGAGAATTTTGAAGCCCTTTTAATTGCGTTAATTTGCTTATGAACTTCCTGTTATTAAAGCGGAGCCAGTGTCATGAGCAATTCTACCCAACCAGCCGAAGCCGCTGAAGCGGCAATTACCCGTAATTCAGTCCTCAATGAACGTCATCGCGAGCTTGGTTCCAAGCTGGATGAGTCCATCTGGGGCATGCCAATCCCGCAGTTTTACCATAGCGATCCGCATGATGAAGTCATTGCAGTGAGAACCCGGGCGGCACTTTATGATGTCTCAGCCCTCAATATTCTCAATGTGACCGGTCCGGCCGCGCTGAAAGTGCTGGATAAACTGGTGGCAATTGATGTGACGGAACTGGAACCGGGGACTTCTCGTCTGGCTGCTGAAGTGAACGAAGAGGGTGCTCTGGTTGACGACATCATGCTGATTTGTGATGCCAAGGATCACTACCGTATCTCTCATGGTGGCGGCAGTACCCAGCAAAATCTGGCGAGACTGTCTGAAGGCCTCGATGTCACTATCGAGCAGGATTTTGACGTGCACATCCTGTCGCTGCAGGGACCGAAATCGGTGGATATTCTCGGCCCTGAAGTCAGTATTGATCTGGCCCGCCTGCCCTATTTCAAACATGTTGAAACCAAACTGTTCGGCTGTGATGTGATTATCGCCCGTGGCGGTTATTCCGGTGAGCGCGGTTATGAAGTGTATTGCAGCGGTGAAGATGCAGTGCATATCTGGGACAGCATCATGGAAAAAGGCCATGCCTACGGCATTATGGCCGGTTCCTGGGAATCGCTGGATCTGACCCGGGTTGAAGCCGCTTTATTGTTCTATCCATTCGATATGCCGGAAGGTGACACCACACCGTGGGAAGTCAATATGCACTGGTGTGTGGATCTGAACAAAAAAGGCGATTACGTCGGTAAAGAGGCGCTGCTGAAACTGAAAGGCCGCGAACGCTTCAAGCAGGCCGGTCTGGTCTGTCAGAGCAGCGAAGCGATGCCGGCAGGCGCCAAAATCATCAAAGATGGTAAAGAAATCGGCGTAGTCACCAGTGCCAGCTTCAGCCGTTACCTGATGAAATCGATTGCCATGGTGCATCTCAAACCCGAGTTCTCGCAACTTGGCACTCAGGTGGTAGTGGCAGCCGAAACGCCGGTCAAGGCCCATGTCGTCAAGACACCTTTCTACGACCCGATGCGTCTGCGTACTCATCCCGAACAATAGTAGTCACCCTGCCTGGCATGTCACAGGGAAGTGGCAGGGGCAACAAGATGAGGAAAAAGCGATGGAAAGAGGATATTGGATCAGAAGCAAACCCCTTTATGACTCACTGGTCTGGAAGCAGCATGCGACCGGCCATGTTGTCATCGCCGAAGGCGAGGGGGGAATTGCAGTACTGAAATTATTTCAACAGATGTGTCCCCGTGAGCCAATCAAGTTGTTGTTTGCCGACGACACGTCGGCAACAAAAAAATACGCTGACATCATTACCAAGCTGGTACCGGAAGGTCTGCAGGTGTGTGAGTCAGGCGAAGCGGTGCTGGCTGCACTTAGGGAGCAATTACCTGATTGTCTGATGGGCACACAGTTTTATGTTGCAGGCAGCGAAGCCTTTATCTGGGCAGTGATCGAGGAACTGAAAGTCTATGGCGTGCAGGATCGCAATGTCGAGAAAGAGCTGAGCGGCACCCTTGCCAGATCAGTTTACTGCGTTCACTGCAAAACAACCGACAAAGATGTGCATCACAGTATTCATCAATGCAGTGGCTGCGGTCGTCACCTGTTTGTTCGCGACCATTTCTCACGCCGTCTCGGCGCTTATATGGGCGTCATGGTGGATGCTGAGGAACCGGGCAATATTCCGGCAGCAGAGGAGATTTACCCATGAGTGTATTAAATGTGAAAGTGGCTGAAGTGGAACAAGTGACTGAAGTGGTCAAGCACTTCACGCTGGTCCAGGAAAACGGCGAACCCTTGCCGCGTTTTTCCGGTGGCAGTCACGTGGTTGTATCAATGGACATCAATGGTCGCATTCACCGTAATCCCTATTCATTGATGGGCTCGACCGCCAATACCGACAGCTACCATATTTCAGTTCGTAAACAGGAAAACTCGCGCGGTGGTTCGGTTTACATGCATGAACAGGTTAAACCCGGCAGCACACTGCAAATCACCTACCCGACAAATCTGTTTGCGATCTCCAAGCTGGGACGCCGGCATATTCTGATTGCAGGCGGTATCGGTATCACACCCTTCATGTCACAGATTTCGGATCTGAACCGCTTGGGTTATGACTATGAACTGCACTATGCCTACCGCTCACCTGAACATGCGGCTTTTCGTGAACAGTTGCAGGAGATGTGCGGTGATCGTGTTCACTTCTACGTCGACAGTGAAGACGAACGACTGGATATCCCCGATTTGTTGAGTCATCAGCCTCTGGGCACCCATGTCTATATCTGTGGGCCGGTACCGATGGTCAAGGCGTTGCATCTGCATGCGAAAAACCTGGGCTGGCCGGATAACCATGTCCACAGTGAAGAGTTTACCGCGCCACCGTCAGGGGATGAGTTCACCGTTGAACTGGCGCTGAGCGGGATGGAAGTCACTGTGCCGGGTGATATGAGCATGCTGGAAGCGATGGAAGAGGCCGGTGCCGAGCCACCGTTTCTGTGCCGTGGCGGTGCCTGCGGTCGCTGTGAGCTGGAAGTGGTTTCCTGCGACGGCGTGATTATGCACAACGACCATTACCTGTCCGACCATGAAAAGGCCGAAGGCAGAAGCATTATGCCATGTGTATCACGGGCTAAATGCTCCAAACTGGTGGTCAATCTTTGAGGAGTAAGTGATGAATATGGCTAAGAATCTCGCATTTAAACAAGAAACTTTCCGCGACGACTATACCTATAGCAACTCTGCGGAAGCGATTCGCCGTTTCCCGTTCCCGTTTGCTGAAGACGAGTATATGTACAGCGTCAATATTGAGCAGCATAACGGCGGTGCGCCGGGTTCGGTATTCGAACATGCTATCGATGTCGATGAGCATTATGTCGCTGAATGTGCCGATCGCGCACTGGTGCTGGAAGATGATCCACTCCGTTATATCGCGTTGCCGCATATGATGGATGCACAGTGGGATATGGTCGAACTGGTGATGGACTCCCTGTCGACTGATTATCCTGAACAATTCAAGCTCACTAAAGACGGTGATAACTGGCACTGGATCAACAAGCCGCTGGGTATTGACCAGAAGTTTGTGTTCGGTGATGAATCAACCCTGCCGATGCAGCCGTTTGAATTTGTCGGCCGTCAGGTGCAGGGCGACTGGATCATTCTGGATCAGCGCGATGATGATCTGTTTGCCGATATGGGCATCGTCACCAGCCAGGCCGACTGGTCAATGGCCTTCGATGCCGGCATGTCCTTCAAGGAATGGCATGGCCCCGTACCACAGGCGAATGAGCTGGGTATTTTTGACCGCGCGCTGAAATACCTGCTGCATTTGCAGTATGGCAGCCCGGTGCGTCGTCTTAACTGGACCATGACGGTCAATCCACGCCTGGATACGTCACCGGAAAACTACCCGCTGTGGGGACCGGACAATGTCTCGGTGACGCCGGAAAATGTCGGTGACAAAGTGCATCTGCGGGTGGAACTGCAGGCCTTGTTCCGGCTGCCACGCAGCAATGCGATTGCTTTCAGTGTGCGCGGTTATCTCGCCAGTGTGAATGAACTGGCGACTTATCCCCGCTGGGCTAAACGTCTGCGCCGCGTATTGACCAATCTGCATCCGGATTTGTCCGAATACAAAGGCCTCGACTTCTACCGGCAGATGGTGATTGATCATCTGGCACCGATGGATGATGGCACTGAGCTGGAGTTAGGCACGCATCCGGAATAAACTGTTTTTACGCTGAATCAGGCCCGGGCAGCCAAGCTGTCCGGGCTTTTATTTGAGTGAACACAGCATATTATCGAGTCCCTCTCTCAAGCGCTCATAATCATCACATTGCAGATCGGTGATGATACCTTCCAGTGACAGCAGTTCATTGGCACCGGAAAAGACGCCACGGCCCTGTTCAAACACCCATTTGGTTTTTCCGGAGCGGGTGATCAGCCGGTAAATCAGCTGGAAGCCCTGTTGTTTGGCCAGCTGCTGCTGGACATATTCCCAGCAGCCTGACTGATCTTCGGGATGAATCAGGCTCATATAGGATGTGCTGGGCGTGCGCACCAGTTCATAAGGCTGGTATTCAGTGACTTCGAGGCTACCGGTGCTGACATATTCCAGCGACCAGTTGCGGTCATTTTTGCAGCGATAGACCATGGCCGGAATCCGCGACATGATCATTTCGGTTGAGCTGCGGGCATTGGCCTTGAGGCCTTCAGAGGCCTGTTTCATCCGGCTGATATCGGTCAGTGTGCCGATGACGCTGCTGCGTTCACCTTTGAGCCTGGAGGTGGTGGTGGCGCGGATTTCACACCACTGCGACATGCCGTTTTTGGCAATCAGCCGCAGCTCAAACTGGGTCTGCTGGCGTTTACCTTCGGACAAGGCGTGCAGGCGTGCCTCAGCCAGTGGCACATCTTCGGGATGAATAAAGCGGAACAGATCACGACCGATGGTTTCATCCGGAGTATAGTCCAGCAAACGCTGCCAGGCCGGATTGACGAACAGCAGTTCCAGATCAACATTGACCTGAAACACGATTTGCTCGATCCGTTCCAGTAGCAGGCGGCATTGTGCCGCTTCGACATCATCGTTTTCACTGACCGGGCGTGAGGCGCTGGTCAGTGAGAATTGCAGCAGATGCATATCCGGCTGCTGTTCGCGGTTGAGTGGCGACAATGACATATGAACCGGGATTGTCGTACCATCGACGTAGAGCATGCGCAGCGACAGGGTACGGTTGTTATCCTCTTCCTGCTGGCTGATGAATTGATTGAGTTGATCATGGTTACTGGGGTGCACCAGATTGGTCAGGGGCATATCACTGACAAACTCGGACATGCCGGTCAGACCCAGCTCCTTGAGAAAGGCGCTGTTGGCGAATTTGATATTGAAGCCGTCAATCACAGCGGCGGGAGAAGACAACTTGGCGGAAATATCCTGGCCCCAGTTCAGGTTATCAAGCCGATTGGGTGTTTGTAATTTGAGCCGGCGCTGCAAGCGGGGATAGATGCTGATAACCATGATGACGGAAATCAATGCGGCGAGGCCAGTGGCCAGCACCGCCAGATGGACTTTAAAGGGGGCGGAGCTGTCCCACCAGAAACCGAAGATCAGCATGAAAATGGTACTGAGCATCACCATGGAAAACAAAATTAAACTCATTGTCAGGCCTCTAGTGTGATTACAGTGAAAAAGCCGCGGCGAATGCCTTCGCGTTTCAGACAAATCTCAGCGCTGATTAACGGCTTCAGCCAGCGCACCCTGTATGCCAAACTGCTATTGTTACTGGGCTGTTTGCTGCTGACAGTGCTGCTGATGCAGGCAAGTAATTTTTTCCTCCTCGATTATATCCCTTCCAGCCAGGCAGCCATAGACAAAGTCAATACACAGAAGGTCTACTGGCACCGTCAGCTTTCCTTTATCGATGCTGTCAGTCTGCAGGAAGCCAACAGCACATTCAGCGATATGCAGCAGAATTACCTGCGTCTGGATGACAAGGATGTGCAATGGATGCTGAAACAGGAGAACCCGGATATCCGACAGGCTGTGCACCGGGTTGAGCAATTGCAGTCGAGTTTCAACCAGGTCGCTGGTTACAATATGCGCCTCACCGCCCAGCTTCGACTCGCTGAACGCATTGCCGAATCCTATGATGAGCTGAATCAAGCCCTGCAACGAGACAGTGAAGTGAAACGCTCAGTCATCGGTTTATTACAGTCGGTCAGCCTGATCTTTGTTTTCAGCTGCTCGCTGGTGATTGCCATCTCTGCCCGCAAGCTGCTGGTCGAACGTTTCGATAATATGCTGCGCTTTATCAATCAGCGGGTACACAGCCCGGACAGTCGCAGCGGCGATGATGAGTTTGCGCTGATTGAAAGCCGTATTGCTGAAGTCACTGCCCATGCCCAGGGCGCCGATGCTGAAATCAGCTGGGCTAACCGTACCAGTGAGCAGGTCAAGACCCTGATCCGGGCGCAGGATTTTCTGTTGCGCTTTATTGAGAGTGCCAGTGAAGATGTGATGAGTGAGCGCACCCTGTTAAAGATGCTGTATTCATTGGAGCGGGTATTCAACTTCAGTAATGCCTCACTGATTTATACCGATGATGCCGCGGTCATCACCTCAGAACGGGTCATCTTTTCCCATCACAAGCCCAACCCAATGGATAATGCGCGTTTTGACCAGTTATTGTCGGCAGGCATGCTGAATTTCACGGTGAAGAACAGCGAAGCTCAGAAAGTGGCTTGTCTGGCGGTTTCCTTCCCGAGCGCCAGTAATGGTATCGGTGTATTACTGGTTGAGATGGAGCCTTCCAGGCTGCTGGAGGATTCAGAAATTAAAGTACTGGAAATCACCGCTAACCTGTTATCCATGGTGGCCAAATACCAGAGTCACGATGAAGAGGGCAGGCGCCTTGCGGTACTGGAAGAGCGTTCGGCGATTGCCCGTGAACTGCATGATTCACTGGCGCAGTCGCTGTCCTTCATGAAGATCCAGGTGGCACGTCTGCAGTCGACTCACCTTGATGATGTGAAACAGGCCGATGCGATTAAGGAACTGCGCGAAGGGCTGGATAATGCTTACCGTGAACTGCGGGAACTGCTCACGACCTTCCGTGTACACATGGACCTGCGTGGACTGGGCTATGCGATACAGGCCGCTATTGATGAGTTCTCGCAGCGTTCCGATATCCGCATTTCGCTCGATAACCGCCTGATTAACTGCCGGCTGACGGTCAACGAGGAATTTCATATCCTGCATGTGGTGCGTGAGGCCTTATCCAATATTGTGCGTCACTCCGGCGCCAGTGCGGTCTCGGTACTGATGCGCATGTTACGCAGCGGCGCAGTGGAACTGGTTATTGATGATAACGGTGTCGGCTTAACACCGGCTTCGCCGACGTATGACCATCATGGTCAGGCGATAATGAAAGAACGGGCATATAATCTGGGGGGAGAGATAGAGGTCATGAACCGCCGCTATGGCGGGACCCGTGTCAGACTGGTCTTTACCCCGAAACTGGCACAATAGAAGAAGAGAGAATCATGAGTGAAACCATTAAAGTCATGCTGATTGACGACCATCCGCTATTTCGTAAAGGCGTGAGACAGATCATTTCCGATGATCCGGTCTTTGAGGTGGTTGGTGAAGCGGCGTCAGGCCTTGAAGGACTGGAACTGGAGCCTGAGCTGGCGCCGGATATCATCCTGCTGGATTTGAATATGAAAGGCATGGATGGGCTGGAAACCCTGCGCCGTTTCAAACAGGCTGGTTCCAAGGCCCATATTGTGGTGCTGACGGTCTCCGATGCTGAAGATGACTTGCTGGAAGCTCTACGCTCCGGTGCCAATGGTTATCTGTTGAAAGACATGGAACCGGAAGAGCTGCGTGCCAATCTGCTTAAAGCCTTTGGCGGTGTCACGGTGTTACAGGAATGCTTGAATGATGTACTGAAGCGCGCCTTGCTTGAGCCGGAATCCAAAACCGCTGAGAACGTCAATCTGACCGAGCGGGAAACTGAGATCCTGGAATGTCTGGCCGAAGGTATGAACAACAAGAATATTGCCCGTCGATTGGGCATCAGTGATACCACCGTCAAGGTGCATATCAAAAACCTGCTGCGTAAACTCAACCTGACCAGCCGTCTCGAAGCTGCTGTCTGGCGGCATCAGCAGAAAACCAGGTCATAAACGAGAGACAAAACAAAAACGGCCCGATTCGGGCCGTTTTTTTATGGCGAACTCGATCTGAGCAGGCCTTGGTCAATCAGATCAGATAGGCTGACGCTGACCGGTAAAGAAACCGACGCCGTGGGATGGCGTTTCAAATGTGATGGTTTCACCGTCACCAAAGAAGAAAACGTCACCGACTTTAGCGTGAACCTTGTAACCGGATTCATCTGTGATGACAAACTCACCATCAACGATGACTTTCATTTCCTCGTAATCATAGGTGTATACCAATGGCTTGTCGGTTTTGTTCAGATGGAAAAAACCGGCGCAGAGGGTTTTGTCTTTGCTGTCGGAGACAAAGGTATCGCCGAGGGTCGCATCCACACCGTCAACACCCATAGATGGTTGTGGATCTGAAATTGCGTTCTGTTTGTATTTCATTGTCTACCTCAATTGTTTGTCATGAATGACACTCGCATTAAATAGTCCCGGCAACACAGCGGCAATTCTCAAGAAGGCTTACTCACTAGGGAGTAGAAAAAGGAATAAAATGCAATAAGAACAAAGCTGTATCGCTCAATAGGGCGGCAGTGAACGAGCTGTTTCATAAGCCTGGATTGACGGGATGTAGCGATAAGCCTAAGTTGCAATTAAAACAATCAGCACAGAGGACAGCGCGATGGCAGAGCATGATGATTTCTCAACCGAGGCCATTCACAGCGGTCAGATTGACGACCCATTCGGCGCCGCAGTCTCGCCTTTGTATGATTCCACCACCTTCAGCTTTGCTGATACCGAAGCCTTGCTGGAAGTGGTGGGGGGACGCAAGCAGGCGGCGTTTTACTCACGTTATGGCATGAACCCCAGTATTACTTCTCTGGAGCAGCGCCTTGCTGCACTGGATAAGGCCGAGTCGGCACTGGCCTTTGGTTCCGGTATGGCCGCGATCAGTTCGCTTTGTCTGGCTTTCGGGCGTGGCGGCATTATCTGTTTCGGTGAGATTTATGGCGGCACCATGGTATTTCTGCAGCAACAGGCCGCCTTGCTGGGCATTACTACCCGTTTTGTCGCCAGTGATGATGATGCGGACTTCGTGTCGGCGCTGGGGCAGGGGGCATCACTGGTGTTTATGGAAACCCCGGCCAACCCGACCCTAAAAGTCAGTGATATTGAGAAAACTGCCAGGCTCAGTCATCAGCATGGAGCGCGGCTTGCGGTTGACAATACATTTGCCACCCCGATTAACCAGCAGCCGCTGAGTCTGGGTGCGGATTTTGCGCTACAGAGCGCAACCAAATATCTGGGCGGTCACAGCGACCTGACGGCCGGTGTCGTCGCTGGCAAAGATCGCGAAATCACTGAGCTCAATGAATGGCGCAAGAGCCTGGGACAGGCCATTGCGCCGGAAGTGGCACATAAACTCAAACGCAGCCTGGTGACGCTGCCGCTGAGGGTGGAACGGCACAATAAAAATGCGGAGACGCTGGCGGCGTTTCTGCATCAGCATCCTTTAATAGAAAAAGTTTATTACCCCGGCCTTGAGACTTCGGAAAATCATGAGCTCGCCACACGTCAGATGCGCGGCTTCGGTGGTATGCTCAGCTTTGACCTCAAAGGCAGCGCTACAGCAGCCAGACAGTTTGCAGACAGGCTCACACTGATGAAACTGGCACCCAGCCTGGGCGGGGCGGAAACCCTGATAACGCAGCCCGTGACCAGCTCCCATTACGGTCTGCCTAAAGCGCTGCTGGATAAGGCAGGTATCAGTGACAGAATGATACGACTGTCGGTAGGGCTGGAAGCAGTGGATGACCTGATTGCGGACCTGGAACAGGCACTCAGGGCAACGGCATAAATCCTGTTTTTCACTGGGCAAATTTCCCGTCCGGATTTGGTGTATAGTCCGGAGTAGGGTTTTAAACCTTACAATAATAAAAATAATAAAAATCAGATGATTACAGGAGAGAGAAATGGCCAGTGTTTTAAAAACCACGCATCACGGCGCCTGCCCGCATGACTGTCCCGATACCTGCTCAATGGTGTTTGAAGTTGAAAACGGCAAGCTGATTTCAGTCAAGGGCAATGCCGACCACCCGATGACCCGCGGTGGCCTTTGCGTCAAGCTGAAAGATTACGAAAAGCGGCATTATCACCCCGACCGCTTACTGCACCCCATGCGCCGGACCGGCCCCAAAGGCAGCGGCCAGTTTGAACAAATCAGCTGGGATGAAGCGCTGGATGAGATCACCACACGCTGGAAAGCGATTATTGATGAGTATGGACCGCAGGCGATAATCCCTTACAGCTATCTCGGACATCAGGGCCTGGTCCATGGCCTCAATGGCGGTGATGCTTTCTTTAATAAAATGGGCGCCACGGTCTGTGAACGCACTTTCTGTGGTGAGGGTTCCTGTACTGCCTGGCTGCTCACCGTCGGTCCGACCGCCGGTCTCGATCCGGAAAGTTACGTGCATTCCAAATTTATTGTTATCTGGGGCTGTAACTCAGTCAGTACCAATCTGCATCACTGGCATATCGTCAAAGACGCACAGAAGCGCGGTGCCAAGGTGGTGGTGATTGATCCCTACCGTTCGCGTACTGCCAAGGAAGCTGACTGGCATATTGCGCCCAAACCAGGCACCGATGGCGCCCTGGCAATGGCGATGATGCATACCATTATTGAAGAAGGCCTGCAGGATCAGGATTATGTCGATAACTACACGGTAGGCTTTAGCGAGCTGGCTGAACGGGTCAAAACCCGTACTCCTGAATGGGCCGAGAAAATCACCGGCATTCCGGCCGAAGAAATCCGTGTGTTTGCCCGTGAGTATGCGACTACGCAGCCTGCCGCAATCAGACTGGGCGTTGCATTAGAGCGTAATTTCGGTGGCGGTCAGGCGATTCGCGCCGTGACCTGTCTGCCGGCATTGACCGGCGCCTGGCGTCATGTCGGTGGTGGTGCGACCCAGTTCCCGGTGTGGGAGCATCCCTACAAGTTTGATGTGATTAGCCGTCCGGACCTGATTCCGGAGGGCACCCGCGTCATCAATGCGATTCAGATTGGCCGTGCTCTTAATGGGGAAATGAACCTGGATGTCCCGATCAAATCGATGATGTGCTGGAATGCCAACCCGGTCACCCAGGCTGCCGAAACCGACAAGATTGTCGAAGGCCTGATGCGTGACGATCTGTTCCTGGTCTCGGCCGAGCACTTCCTGTCTGATACCGCTTCCTACGCCGATATTGTGTTGCCTGCTGCGATGGGTGCGGAAATGGAGGATATGATCCTGTCCTGGGGCCATCTGTATCTGACCTATAACGAGAAATGTGCCGAAGCACCCGGTGAAGCTTTGCCCAATAATGAGATTTTCCGTCGTTTGGCAGCGAAAATGGGCTATCAGGAAGACAACTTCAAGTGGTCGGATACGGAATGTCTGGAAAATTATGTCGACTGGGATTCACCGGCCTGTGAAGGCATTGATCTGGATTATCTGCGTCAGCATGGCTTTGCCCGCCTCAAAGTCGGTACGCCGGATGACCGGGCACCGCATAAAGCGGGTAATTTCCCGACACCGACCGGCAAATGCCAGTTTATGGTGGAAGGGGCGACCAATTTTGTGGCACCACCTTTCCGCCAGATGTATGAAGGCTTCCAGCCGGGCGAACCGATTGATAGCCTGCCGGATTATGTGCCATCACGGGAAAGCCCCGAATCCAATCCGACGCTGGCCAGTGACTATCCACTCAATATTATCTCGCCCAAGAGCCATGGTTTTCTGAACTCCTGTTACGCCAATATCGAAGACAAGATCAAAGGTCAGGGCGAGCAGTTCGTGATGATTAACGCGGCCGATGCCGATATGCGCAATATTCAGAGCGGCGACAAGGTACGCGTGTTCAACCAACGCGGTGCCTTCGAGGGCGTGGCGCAAATCACCGATGATGTCAGTCCCGGCATTGTGGTGGCGACGCTCGGTTACTGGCGACAGCTTAATAAAGGCACGGTCAACTGTGTCAGCTCGGCCGAGTTTGTCGATATGGGGCATGCACCGACTTTTACCGATAATCTGGTGCAGGTCAGCCTCGCCAGCTGAGTATCAGGCAAGGTCGAGGCTTTTTTCTGACCTGTCCCGCTTGACCCGGGGCAGGTCAGATTCGCTATAGTGGTTTATCCACGTTTTCAATTGAAGATGAGGATAACAATGAAATGCTTGTTGAAACTGCTGGTCTGTTTCAGTCTGTTTGTCTCAGCGACTGTGCTGGCTGAGGCTAAAGTGGCTGTGCTCGATATGGAACTGCGTAATCTGACCATGCCATTGAGCGACCCGCAGAAAAATGCAGAAATCGCTGCCAGGGATGAACAGAATGTAGCACTGACAGAGCGGCTTTTGCGTGATGGCTTTGAAAAGCGTGACAGCTACGAGCTTGTCACTGTTAGCGACAAGGCACATAAAAAAGCCGATAAAGGCGTAGGCTTTTTGTTTGACCGCCCCGACGCGGCTGCCGAACTCGGTGCCCGTTATGGCGCCGATTACATCATAGTCGGTCGCTATCATAAGCCGACCTATCTGTTCTCCTACATCATGCTTCGCGTGGTAGACGTGAGTTCAGGTGAGCTGCTGCAGGAATTTAAAACCGAAGTGAAAGGGCGGCCGCAGGAAACCATTCCGAGAAATATCGAGAATGTCATGATCGAGATTGACGAGATGTTGTCTTCACGCTGAACCTGCTGTCAGAGCTATGAGCGAAAAAGCCTACCCAGCCCCGGGAGCGCATCGTGAACAAGTCACTTATTTTGCCTATGGCTCTAATATGTCCACTAGACGTCTGCAGGCGCGGGTTCCCTCAGCCAAGTTCTATGCCAGAGCGGTGCTTCGCGGTCATCAGCTGCGCTTTCACAAACACAGTGTGGTGGATAATTCGGCCAAGTGTGATGCTTTTGAAACCGGTAATCCGACAGATCTGACGCAGGGTGTGCTGTTCCGCTTTGATGCCGATGAGCAGGCCAGGCTCGATATGTGTGAGGGCGAGGGGTACAAAATCGCCCGGGTCGAGGTGGAAATGGAAGATGGCACACGGCTGGAGGCACTGACTTATCTTGCTATTCTGATCGAGCCGCAACTTCAGCCTTACTCTTGGTACAAGCGCCATGTTATTGAAGGAGCGCGTGAGCATGCGCTGCCGAGCGATTATATTGCGTGGATTGAAAGCGTGGAAACACAGGAAGATCCGGATCCTGAACGCAGCCAGCGCGAGCTCAGGATTCATCGCTGACAAGTCACCCTGAGCAAGCGGATGAAGCCGGGTATAACAGAGACAAATTGCTTTCTGCTGTCCCGGCCACATGGTAACCTTACAGCTTATCTGGACATTGTGATTTCTTATGCAAAACGTATTCAAACTGGATGCGCTGGCTAATGCGCCGCTAAAAACCGAACCCTATCCCTATTTCACGGTAGACAGAGCCATTGATTCGGACAAGGTCGGTGCTATCATCGATGCCTTCCCGGCGATTAATGAGGGCGGCAGTTACAACATTGATGATGTTGAGATGCAGCCGACCTTCAAGTCGCTGATTGACTCCATTGATACCCCGGAATTTCGCCGTATTATCTGTGATAAGTTTGATGTCAAAGTCATGGATTTGCCGATGATGATTACCTTGCGTGGTTATTCACGCAAGAAAGACGGCCGTATTCATACTGACTCCAAAACCAAGGTAGCGACGATTCTGATATACCTGAATCATGACTGGCCGGCAGCAAGCGGTAGGTTACGGGTGCTGCGTAGTGAGCATGATATGGATGATTATGTCGAGGAAATCGCGCCGGGTCCCGGCAGCCTTCTGGCATTCAAGGTGACCGATAATTGCTGGCACGGTTACCCCAGTTTTGAAGGTCAGCGGCAGTCGATTCAGATTAATTTTCTGACCAGTCAGGCTGCCGGTAACAAACACCGCTTTTTCCATCGACTCAGTGCCAGACTGAAATCCTTATTCAAATAAGCTTTCCAGCGCCGGTAAGCTTGTCGCGGAACACTGACTGTTCCCACCTGTCCTAAATCGCGTGCCGGCTGAAGCAGCGGCACGCTGGTTTTGTGACGTCACTGTCATCAGGCTCGCCTGCAGGGATGCTATAGTAGATTCAGGATCATTGAGCAAGGCATCGCATTCCTGCAGCGACGTCAGACATCAATTTCGGAGAATCAATCTAAATGAGCGACCAACCGGGACCGATCTACATTGCCCTTATCAGTGTTCACGGCCTGATCCGTGGAAACAACCTGGAGCTGGGGCGCGATGCTGATACCGGTGGTCAGACCCTGTATGTACTGGAACTGGCGCAGGCGCTGTCCGAAAGACCGGATGTGGCACAGGTGGATTTAATCACCCGTTATATCAAGGATGATCATGTTTCACCGGATTATTCAGTACCCATTGAGCTCATTAATGACAAATTCCGCATCGTTAGAATCGACGCCGGTCCTGAAGAATACATCTACAAAGAACAGCTCTGGGATCACCTTGATGTGTTCGCCGATAATCTGGCTGATTTTTTCCGCGAGCAAAACCAGTTTCCGGATTTAATTCACAGTCACTATGCCGATGCCGGGCTGGTCGGTTCGCATGTGGCCAACCTGCTCGGTATTCCACTTGTACATACGGGGCATTCGCTCGGCCGGGTCAAGCGTCGCCGTCTGCTTGCCAGCGGTCTCAGTGCCGATCAGATTGAGCAGCGCTATAACATGTCACGCCGGGTCGAGGCAGAAGAAATTACGCTGGCGACTGCCGAACGCGTCATTACCAGTACCCACCAGGAAATCGAAGAACAATACGAAATCTATGATCACTATCAGCCCGAACAGATGCGGGTTATTCCGCCCGGGACGAATATCACCCAGTTTAAACCCCCGGTGGGCGGCGAACTCAAAGATGACTTATTCGGCTATCTCACTGCGCATCTGACCGAGCCGGACAAACCCATTATTCTGGCTTTATCACGACCGGATAAGCGCAAGAATATCAGTGTACTGATTGAAGCCTATGGTGAGTCTGATGAACTGCAGAGACTGGCCAATCTGGTCATTATCGCCGGTAACCGTGATGATATCGATGACCTGGAACATGGCGCCCAGGAAGTGTTTCATGATTTGCTGGTGGGCATTGACCGTTACGATCTCTACGGCAAAGTCGCCTTACCTAAACATCACCAGCGGGATCAGGTTCCGTTGATTTACCGTATTGCAGCCGCTTCCGGCGGCGTGTTTGTCAATCCGGCGCTGACTGAGCCTTTTGGCCTGACGCTGATTGAGGCAGCGGCTTCTGGCCTGCCGATTGTGGCAACAGAAGACGGTGGCCCGCGGGATATTGTTGGCAATTGTCATAACGGTTTTCTGATTGATCCGCTGGAGGCGAACACCATCACTGAGGCCTTACTGAACCTGCTGACCGATAATGCCACCTGGAATCTCTACTCACGGCAGGGGCTGGACGGGGTTGCCAAGCATTATTCCTGGCAGGCCCATGCCGAGCGTTATCTTGAACTGGTCAGGCCCATTGCCGAGCGCGCCGACTTTCTGCATCGAAAACCACTGGAACGTACCAGCCAGATGTATGCCGAGCGGGCACTGGTCAGTGACCTGGATCTGAACCTGATTGGTGATGATGCCGCATTACAGGAGCTGTTGAGCTTACTGCGGGTGAACCGCAAGACCACCAAATTTGCGATTGCTACCGGTCGCCGTCTCGATGTGGCTTTGCGGGTCATGAAAAAGCATCAGATCCCCGAACCCGATATCCTGATTACCAGTTCAGGCACTGAAATTTATTATGCGCCTAAACTGACGCCGGACAAGGGCTGGGCCGAACATATCGACTATCACTGGACACCGCATAAAATCCGCCCCCTGCTGGATGATTATCCGGGACTGGAAAGACAGCCCAAATCGGAACAGAGCCGTTTTAAGCTCAGTTACTACATCGATCCGGAAGAGGCGGATATCGAAGATATCAAGCGCTTGTTACACCGGGAGGAACAGTCAGTCCATGCCCAACTGGCTTTCGGCCAGTATCTTGATATTCTGCCGATCAGGGCCTCGAAGGGCATGGCGCTGCGCTATGTCGCCGATCGCTGGCAGATTCCACTGGAACACATACTGGTGGTCGGTGGCTCCGGTGCTGATGAGGATATGATGCGCGGCAACACCCTGGCTGCGGTGGTAGCCAACCGCCATCACGAGGAATTATCGCAGCTGGTCGATACGGACCGTATCTATTTTGCCACCGCGTCTTATGCCGCCGGTATTCTCCAGGCGCTGGCCCATTATCAGTTCTTTGATCTCGTCACAAGCAAGAAAGCACTGTCATGAAAGAAGCCAAACTGCTGCTTTGTACCGATATGGATCGCACGATTATCCCTAACGGGTTTCAGCCGGAGCCGCCTGATGCCCGCCGCGAATTCAATCGCTTTTGTCGACGCTCTGATGTCAGGCTGGTTTATGTGACCGGTCGTCATGTGTCTCTGGTGAAACGCGCTATCAAAAACTACGCCTTGCCTGAGCCCGATTTCGCCATTACCGATGTGGGCACCAAGATTTACCAGATTGGTAAAGGCAGCTGGCAACAGATGGCAGACTGGGAGGCGGAAATTGATGAAGACTGGCATGGAAAAACCCATGCTCAGCTCAAAGCCATTCTGAAACCCATCAGTGAACTGAGGCTGCAGGAAAGCAGCAAGCAGAATACGCATAAACTGAGTTACTACCTGCCGCTATACCTTGATAAAGACAGCATTATCGCCCGTATCGAGGCCTTTCTGAATGAGGCGGGGGTGGCTGCCAGTATTTTGTGGAGCGTGGATGAGCCCAAAAACATCGGCCTGCTTGATGTATTGCCGCGCAACGCCACTAAATTGCATGCCATCGAGTTTTTACAGAATAAACTCGGCTATGACCTTAATGAGGTGATTTTCGCCGGCGATAGCGGTAATGATCTGCCGGTACTGACCAGCCGGATTCAGTCGGTGCTGGTCGCCAATGCCAGTGATGAGATCAAAAAAGCGGCACTGCAGTTATCCCAGCATAACGGTCATATTGATGCGCTCTATCTCGCCGGCAATGAGCCACAGCAACATAACGGTAACTATTCAGCCGGCGTACTGCAGGGCGTGTTTCATTATTCACCTTATTTCGCAGAAACCAGCAATACAGAGAAACTCACATGACGCATCCAACACCGGTAACGATATTCGGGGAAGTCCTGTTTGACTGTTTTCCTGATGGTGACAGCAAGCTGGGTGGTGCTCCTTTTAATGTCGCCTGGCATTTGCAGGCAATGGGGGATCAGCCTGTTTTTATCAGTCGAATCGGTCATGATCAACTGGGAGAAAACATCCAGCAGGCAGTAAAAGACTGGGGACTGTCTGCCGCCACATTGCAGCTGGACAGGTCTCACCCGACCGGCCGGGTCAATGTCAGTTTTAACGGTAACGAGCCGGTCTACGATATCGCTGAAGGTAGCGCCTGGGACTATATCGACTATCCAGCGGTCAATGACTTACCGGCAAAAGGCCTGTTTTATCATGGCTCACTCGCCGCCCGCAGTGAGACCAGCCACCAGACCCTGCAGAAACTTAGCGAAAATCCCGACTATGATATTTTCGTCGATGTGAATCTGCGCAGCCCCTGGTGGCAGAAAGATGATGTTTATCACTGGCTGGAACAGGCCCGCTGGGTCAAACTCAATCAGCATGAACTGGCGGAACTCGGTTTCCGCAGTGCCGATCTGCACCAGGATATGACGCGGATGCATACCCATTTTCACCTCGATCAGCTGATCGTGACCTGTGGTGAAAAAGGCGCGATTGTCAGAGATACTGAAGGTGAATTTCACCTGGTCAAACCGACCCTGAATGAACAGCTTGTCGATTCAGTCGGCGCCGGTGATGCTTTTACTGCTATGTATATTCATGGTTTGCTGCATGACTGGGATATCGATACCACCCTGCATGAGGCACAGGCATTCGCCTCCAAGGTGGTGGGGCTGCGCGGCGCTATCTGTGATGATAGTGAATTCTATAGCTATATCAATAATTAAACGGGATAAGTTAAAGCTTAATCTATGTACGAACAACAAGCCCATAAACTGCTCAACGATATTCTGAATGAAATAGAAGCGGGAATATCCAAGCAGGATTTGCGTTATTTCTACACGCGGCTGGGAGCGAATTTCTACGCGATTCATTCCCTGTTCGAACGCTTATATGGCGAACGTGATGATTTCCAGCAGCAGGCGCAGCGCCTGGTGGAAACCATGGCCTGGCAGTATATCCGCCGGCCTGAAGATCTGCGTAAGCGTGATATTGAACGTGAGGCTGATCATAACTGGTTCCTGAGCCAGAACTGGGTGGGCATGGCTCTCTACAGTCATGGTTTTGCCGGCGATCTGAAAGGGATGGAAAGCCATCTTAATTATTTCCAGGAACTGGGTGTCAACATGGTGCATATCATGCCCATCATGCAATGTCCCCGCGGCAGTAGTGATGGTGGCTATGCCGTCAGTGATTTCCGGCAGATTGATGACAGGGCAGGGACTATTGATGACTTGCTGCATCTGTCCCGTGCGATGCATCAGCGCGATATGCTGCTGACCATGGATGTGGTGCTCAACCATACCTCGAACGAGCATGAATGGGCGCAGAAAGCGCGTCAGGGTGATAAGACCTACCAGGATTACTATTACACCTTCGAAAGCCGTAATGTGCCGGATATGTTCGAACAGAGCATGCCCGAAGTCTTCCCCGAAACTTCACCCGGTAACTTTACCTGGGATGAAGAAATGGGCCGCTGGGTGATGACGGTGTTCAATAATTATCAGTGGGACCTGAATTACTCCAACCCGGCTGTGTTCATCGAGATGCTCGATGTGATTCTGTTCTGGGCCAATCAGGGCGCCGATATATTGCGACTGGATGCGGTGGCCTTTTTATGGAAAAAAATCGGCAGTACCTGTCAGAATGAGCGCGAAGCACATCTGATTCTGCAGTTGCTCAAGGATTGCTGCCAGGTCACGGCGCCCGGGGTTTTATATATCGCCGAAGCGATTGTCGCGCCGGTTGAAGTCACCAAATACTTTGGTGAAGATGCGGTCATTGCCAAGGAATGCGAAATTGCCTATAACGCGACCTTTATGGCCTTGATGTGGGATGCAGTCGCTACCAAAAATGCCAAGCTGCTGAATCAGGGTATCAAGAGTCTGCCGGTAAAACTGGAACGGGCAACCTGGCTCAATTATATCCGCTGTCATGATGACATCGGTCTCGGTTTCGATGACAGGGATATTGAACTGGTGGGCTATCAGCCTGCCGGTCACCGCAAGTTTCTGATCGATTATTTCATGGGGCGCTATAAAGACTCCCATGCCCGCGGCTTGCCTTTCGGTGAGAATGAAAAAACCGGCGACGCCCGTATTTCCGGTTCGCTGGCATCATTAGTCGGACTGGAATATGCGCTTGAACACAGCGATATCGAAGCAGAAGATAACGCCATTAAAATCATTCTGTTATTACACAGTCTTATCATGTCATTCGGCGGCATTCCACTGCTATATTACGGCGATGAACTGGGCACGATCAATGATGTGTCATTCCTTTCCGATCCGCATAAAAAGGGAGATTCCCGCTGGGTTCACCGGCCGGTTATCGATTGGGAAAAAGCCGAACTGCGTAACCAGCCCGGTCATTATCAGTATGAGATTTTTTCATCCCTGAAACGCATGATTGCGGTGCGCAAGGAAATCGATGCTTTTGCTGATTTTAATAATCGTGAACTGATTGATGTCGGCAATGAGCATTTGTTTGTATTCGAGCGCTACAACATCACCCAGCAACTCGACAAGGTACTAGTGGTGACCAACTTCAATGATAAACCGCAGCATCTTAATCTGGATAACCTGATTGGCTGGGGCGATCCGCAATATGGGCAGCTTTACGACCTCTACAGTGGTCAGCAACCAGAGATATTCAAAAACATCCTGGTGATCCCGCCATTCAGCTTTTACTGGTTGCAGGAAGGCTGATCAGGAATCATCACCGAGACAGCGATCACAGTGGCGCTGGCCTGTGAGCAGGAATGCCATTTTTTGACGATGGCGGGCGAAAAAGCGGTAAAACATGTCGGCCAGTGGTTTTATCAGCGGCCAGCGTAAAATCCTTAACCAGCGGTGACGCTTGACCAGTTGCCAGGCTTTGACAGTGACATCAAGCCCGGTCAGCCATTCACCGTTGGCGTCAATCCCATGCAGGATTTTTTCAGCCGCTGTCGGATCAAGTTGTGGATAACGTTGTCTGACATCCTTGGCGTGAATATTTTCCAGTTGCAACAGGCCAGCCGCATCATGCTGTTTCAGTGCACGGATTTCTTTCACACAAAGTGGACAGCGCCCATCATAAAATACAGTGAGCTGGGTAGCTTGTGTCATGGTCTGACTCCGGTTAACTCAGTTTAAGTTTTACAGTCTGGGTGTAAAAAAATGATCAAAACAGGACTAGTCTGGTTCAATAATGATTGCCGCGTACATGACAATCCGGTGCTGCTTGAGGCCAGTCTCAACTGCGAGCGTCTGATTTGCCTGTTTTGTATCGATGCCCAGTGGGACCGGCCAACCGGGCTCAATGCCAAGCCAATCGGTGAAATCCGGCGCCAGTTCATGAATCAGACGCTGCTGGATTTATCGGCGCAGCTCTCAAAACGGGGACAATCGCTGATTATTCTCAGTGGTGACCCGGTCGAGATTATTTCCAGACTTATCAGCCGTTTTGATATCGGCGCCGTTTACCGCAGTCAGCATGTGGGCGTATTTGAAAACCGCCAATGGCAGCACCTTAAAGCGGATTTTCCGCGTCTGCGGTTTGAGTCGATTGCCTCCCATACGCTGTTTCGTCCTGAACAGTTACCGTTCTCTCTGGAAAACCTGCCCGCCACTTTCAGCCAGTTCCGCAGACAGGTCGAAGCCATCGATATTGATCCGCCGCTGGTTATGCCCAAGACATTACCAGCTGCAGTGGGAAGCCTGAACGACGAATCCGAAGCGGTGCTGGTCAAACCTAAAACCACGGCGGCTTTTGAAGGCGGGGAAAGTGCGGCATTAGCGCATCTGGAGGATTATTTTTCGGGCACGGATCCTGCGCATTACAAAGCATGGCGCAATGAACTTGACGGCTGGCATCATTCCACCAAGTTTTCAGCCTGGCTGGCCAATGGCAGTTTGTCAGTTCGCCGGCTCATGCAGCGCCTGAAACGTTACGAAAAACAGCAGACTGCGAATGAGTCCACCTACTGGATTTATTTCGAATTATTGTGGCGTGAGTATTTCCAGTGGGTCGCGCTTAAACTCAGGCACAAACTGTTCAGTGCCGGCGGTGTCAGCAATAAGAAAATACAGTGCTGTTTTTACCCGGAGCGTTATCAGAAATGGTGCCATGGCAATACGCCGTATCCGCTGGTCAATGCGCTGATGAAACAGCTCAATGAGACGGGGTATATGAGTAACCGCGGCCGTCAGATTGTGGCCAGCTGTTTTGTCAATGAACTGCAGCTGGACTGGCGCTTTGGTGCGGCTTATTTTGAGCAGCAACTGATTGATTATGATGTCGCGTCCAACTGGGGTAACTGGCAATATATTGCCGGCGTCGGCATGGATCCGCGGGGCGGCCGCCATTTCAATATCGACAAACAGACCCGCCAATACGATCCTGACGGCCAGTTCATTCGCAAATGGCAGGGTGAAGTGACAAGTCCGCAACTGGATTCACTGGATGCCGCGGACTGGCCGATCGTACCGCCCAAAAACCACTGATACTGATGCAGCGTCCGGATATTAACCTGGTCTGGTTCAAACGTGATCTGCGTTTAACAGATCACGCGCCGCTCAAGGCTGCCAGTCAGTCCGGGTTGCCGGCTTTACTGCTTTATGTGATTGAGCCCATGCTGCTGGCGGATCCGCATTACAGCACCAGGCACTGGCGGTTCATCTGGCAGTCGCTGGCTGACATGCAGCAGCAACTGAAACACTCTCAGCAGCAATTGATAGTAGTGCAGGCTGAGATGCCTGCTCTGCTCGGCAATCTGAATAAGACTTTTCGTATCAGGGAGATTTTCAGCCATCAGGAAATCGGCCTGGCCAATACTTTTGAACGTGACCGGCAAGTGGCTGCGTGGTGCCGTGATAACAAGGTACAGTGGCAGGAATATCCCTGTGGTGCGGTTGAGCGGGCCAAACCCAACCGTGATGACTGGGATAAACACTGGCAGAGCGTGATGCGAGCCGAGTTGCAGCAGCCTGATTGGGCAAAACTGCAAACTCTGGGCTGGCAAGCGAAATCTGACTGGCAGCCACCTGAAACCTGGCTGGAAACTGACCCGGCATTTCAGCAGGGCGGCAGTCAGGCAGCCCGGCAGACACTGGAGAGTTTTTATCAGGGCAGGGGACAGGATTACTACCGCCGGCTGTCGAGTCCCTCCGCGAGTCGCGAAGCCTGTAGCCGGATGTCAGCCTATCTGGCCTGGGGCAATATCAGTCTGCGGGAGATGTACCAGGATCTGCTGGCGCACTGGCAGGACCGTGGCTGGCGGCGCAGTCTGGTCGCATTGTCATCCCGTCTGCACTGGCACTGTCATTTTATGCAGAAGTTTGAAAGTGAATGCGAAATGCAATTCCGGCCGGTCAATCGCGGCTATCAGGACTTTCCTTATCGCGATGATGACAGACTGGAAGCCGATCTGTCGGCCTGGAAGCAGGGACAGACCGGTTTTCCGCTGGTCGATGCCTGCATGCGCTGTCTGCATCAGACCGGTTATATCAATTTTCGGATGCGGGCCATGCTGGTCAGTTTTCTCAGTCATCATCTTCTTATCGACTGGCGCCGGGGCGTCACGCATCTGGCACGTCTGTTTCTGGATTTTGAGCCGGGCATTCATTACCCCCAGTTCCAGATGCAGGCCGGTGTGACCGGCACCAACACCATTCGCATCTATAATCCGATAAAGCAGAGCCAGGAGCAGGATCCTAACGGTATCTTCATCCGTGAATGGTGTCCGGAACTGAGAGATTTGCCTGATGATCTATTGCATCAGCCCTGGCAATTAACAGTGATGGAACAGCAGATGTACCAAATCACGCTGGGGCAGGATTACCCTGAGCCTATCATCGATTATCAGTCACAGGCGAGGCAGGCCCGGGACCTGCTCTGGTCCTGGCGGAAAAACCAGGCGGTGCAGCATGAAAACCAGCGTATTCTTGCGCGTCACGTGAGACCTCCCTCACGCTGATACCGGATTGTGATTTGAGTCTGACTGAGCACGGGCGCATACTGAAGCTGTCGCTTTCACAAAAGGAGGCTTTGTGATGCTCAAGGCGATTTTGTTTGATATCAGCGGTGTGCTGCATGTAGACAAACGACCGATCCCCGGTGCGGTTGATCTGATCGCCTCATTGCAGCAAAAAGGTGTGCCGATGCGCTTTGTCACCAACACCTCACGCTCCACCAGTTACGATATTGTCAACAGTCTGAAAAAGATGGGCTTTGAGGTCAGTCAGGATGATATCTTCACCGCGCCGGTTGCGGTAAAACAGGTCTGTGAGCAACGCGGACTGCGGCCTTATTTTCTGATTCACCCTGACCTGGAAGCCGAGTTTGAAGATATCAATCAGCACGACCCTAATGCGGTAGTGCTGGCAGATGCCGCTGACCGATTTGATTATGCTCATCTCAATAAGGCTTTTTCGCTGCTGATTAACGGCGCGCCGCTATTGGGTATTGGCCGCAACCGCTATTTCAAAAGCTGCGGACAGCTTCAGCTCGATGCCGGTCCCTTTATCGACGCATTGGAATACGCAGCTGAAATCGAAGCTGAAATCCTGGGCAAACCGGCCGCGGGCTTTTTCCATGCCGCAGTAACTTCGCTTGGCTGTAAACCCGAGGAAGTGCTGATGATAGGTGATGATGTCGATGCCGATGTGATTGGCGCGATGGAAGCGGGGCTTCAGGCCTGTCTGGTGCGAACCGGCAAATATCTGCCCGGCGATGAGAACAAGGCCGGGCTGGCTACGGTTGCGGAGTCTGTAGTGGAAGCGATAAGGGAAGTCTTTTATCGTAGTCGCGAGGCAGCAGAGACCTGACCTAGACGAGTCGCGCCCAGAGGTCATGCTCATCGGCCTCTTCAAACTCGACTTCGACGATATCGCCGACCTTCAAATGGGTGGCATGGTCGATAAAGACCTGACCATCAATTTCCGGTGCATCCGCTTCACTGCGGCCTACTGCGCCTTCTGCAACCACTTCATCAATAATGACGCGGCCACGACGACCGACTTTCTGCTGCAGTCTGTCCGCACTGATTTGTGCCTGATGCGCCATAAAGCGTTCCAGCCGTTCCTGCTTAATCTCATCCGGTATCTGATCAGGCAGATCATTGGCGACGGCACCGTCAACCGGGGAATAGGTGAAGCAACCGACCCGGTCCAGTTGTGCTTCGGTCAGGAAATCAAGCAGTTGCTGGAATTCTTCTTCGGTCTCGCCGGGAAAGCCGACAATAAAGGTGCTGCGAATAGTAAGATCAGGACAGATCGCACGCCAGGCCTGAATGCGTTCGAGATTGTTCTGGCTGGACGCCGGTCGTTTCATCAGTTTGAGAATACGCGGGCTGGCATGCTGGAAAGGGATATCCAGATAAGGCAGGATTTTGCCCTCCGCCATCAGTGGAATCACCTCATCCACATGCGGGTAGGGGTAAACATAATGCAGTCTGACCCAAATCCCTAGTTCACCCAGCGCTTCCACTAGTTCGTAAAACCGCGTCGCGCGTTCGCGCCCGTTCCATTCCGCGGACTGGTATTTCAAATCGACGCCATAGGCGCTGGTGTCCTGAGAAATCACCAGCAGCTCTCTGACCCCGGCATCAGCCAGTCGCTTGGCTTCATGCATGACGTGATGAATCGGGCGACTGACCAGATCGCCGCGCATCGAGGGAATAATGCAGAAGGTGCAGCGGTGATTACAGCCTTCAGAAATTTTCAGATAGGCGTAATGGCGGGGCGTCAGCTTGATGCCTTCCGGCGGGACCAGACTGACGAAGGGATCATGCTGTGGCGGCAGGTGTTTATGTACCGCGCCCACGACTTCTTCCAGTGCGTGCGCACCGGTGATTTCCAGCACCTGCGGATGCCGCTCACGGATATCATTGTCGCGGCTGCCGAGACAGCCGGTGACAATAACTTTACCGTTTTTGGCGACTGCTTCTCCAATGCTTTCCAGCGACTCCTCCACTGCAGAATCAATAAAACCGCAGGTGTTGACGATAACCAGATCCGCATCGTCATAGCTCGGGGAGATGTCATAGCCTTCGGAGCGCAGCTTGGTGATAATACGTTCACTGTCGACCAGCGCTTTGGGACAACCGAGACTGACGAATCCGACTTGAGGGGCTTTCATAGACAATACCTGGGCTTGGTGGCTGAGCAAAAGCCGATATTTTATTCGATCTCGCATTGAAAATCGCCAGATTTTCAACACAAAAAACGGTTGATGCACAGAGCTTAAAGCCCTTTAGCAAACGGGTAACCCGTGTTGACCCGCTGCCCTAGAAGCTTTCCGTATGATAACGGTAACAGCGGATGCTATCTGACCAGTAATCAACAGGCATGCCGGCTTTACGTTTCAAAGCCGCGACAAACTGTTCAGGACTATGCAGCGAGTCCCAGACAGCGGGCAGGAAAGTGGCGCGGTGATGTTCATCTTCGATAATCAGGCCATCTTCTCCGGCCTTGAGCTGATTCAGCAGCGACTGTTCAGACTGACAGGAAATCGACTCCGGTGTACTGAGTACGGAAATATGAATATCCAGCTCGTCAACACTATCAGCCGTCACAGGATCAAATCGTAGATCCCGGAAGGCCGCCGCATAGGCATTGCTCGCGACATCAACAGCCAGAGGCCGGTAAGCTTCCAGGGTACCGATACAGCCATGTAAAGCACCGGACAGGTATAGAGTCACAAAACTGGCACCATCCTTTGTCACTTCAGCAGGCAGACTATTCAGTTCCAGCGGCATCACTGCCTGATGCCTGAGCCCGTATTTGATGGCATCACGGGCAATCTTACGCAGTAAAAAACGATCGGGCGGCGCAATCATGACTATTGGAACAGGTAGGCGCCATAGCCCACGACACTATCTCGTTTACCAGCGGTATCACCGGAATTTCGCAAATCCAGAATCTGGCCCTGCATATTGTGCTGACGGGCATAAAGCAGCAAGCCATTGATGCCGACACTGCCACAGGCGTGATAACCATCAATCACATGGTTATCCATGCTGATGATAGCCTGGGAGGTTTCGGCATCGATTTCGCAGGCGCTGTCGTAGTCGAGGTAATGACTCAAATCAGAGCTGATGACTATCAGTGTTTCGGGTCCGTCCCAGAGTGCATCGAGCACGTCGGACACCAGTTTGGGACTGGCATGGCCTGCTACAATCGGCACGATTTTGAAATCGTCGAGCAGGTATTGCAGGAAGGGCAATTGAACTTCCAGGCTATGCTCTTTGGCATGAGCCTGCTCCATTACCTGCACTCCGTCGATTTGCATGATTTTGCTTTCAGCCTGGCGGTCGACCGGTATCAATCCCATCGGGGTTTCGAACCAGTCAACCGAGGAAACAGCCAGCCCCTCAAATGGTACCCGGTGTGAAGGCCCGATGAGCACGACGCGTTTGATGACCTCTTTGCGGTGTTCCAGATGTTTATAGGCACTGGCGGCGACAGCGCCGGAGTAGACATAGCCGGCATGAGGAACGATCAATGCCTTCGGCGCAATGTCCGCGCGGGAGCTACTGGTCTGCAGGTTTCGGGCAATCATAGTGCTGAGTTTGTGGGCGTCAGCCGGGTAAAACAGGCCGGCGACGGCACTGGGGCGAACGATTTCCATGGCAACCCTCCGCTTATCGGCGTAATATGAATAAGTATCATCTTATCAATGATTTATTGCAATATCTCCTGCACGAGGAGGGGGGATATGAATCAGAATAATGCCAAATCTGACGACTTTACTGATGCGGTTCCCACACAGTACTGGCATGCCCTGGATGATGGCCGGGTGCAATGTGATTTATGCCCGAGATTGTGCAAACTACATGAAGGTCAGCGCGGTTTGTGTTTTGTCCGCGCCAATTATCAGGGACAGGTTGTACTGACAACCTGGGGCCGCTCCAGCGGTTTTGTTATCGATCCCATCGAAAAAAAGCCGCTCAATCATTTTCTGCCGGGTACAGCGGTGCTTTCATTCGGCACGGCTGGCTGTAATCTGGCCTGCAAGTTCTGTCAGAACTGGGATATCAGCAAATCCAGAGAAATGGATACGCTGCTGGCTCAGGCCACACCTCACAAGCTGGCTGATAAGGCCAAAGCGCTTGGCTGTCGCAGTATTGCCTTCACCTATAATGATCCGGTCATTTTCCATGAGTATGCCATTGATGTGGCGCAGGCCTGTCATGAGCAGGATATCAAAACGGTCGCGGTCACTGCGGGCTATGTATGCCCGGAACCTCGCAGTGAATTTTACCGTTACATCGATGCAGCCAATGTCGATCTCAAAGCTTTCAGCGAGCGATTCTACAAGAAAATTACCGGATCGCAGTTGCAACCGGTACTGGAAACACTGGAATATCTCAAACACGAGACCGATGTCTGGTTTGAGCTGACTACGCTGCTGATTCCTGGCGAGAATGATTCCGAAAAGGAAATTAAGGAAATGTGCCAGTGGGTCATTGAGCATTTAGGGCCCGATGTGCCGATGCATTTCACTGTCTTTCATCCGGACTGGAAAATGCTGGATAAACCATCAACCCCCACCCAAACTGTGCGCAGGGCCAGAGATATTGCCAGGGAACAGGGTGTACGCTATGCCTATGTCGGCAACATGCATGATATCGCAGCGGACAGCACCTGGTGTCATCATTGCGGCAGCCTGTTAATCGGCCGTGACTGGTATCGCTTATCAAGCTGGCAACTGGATGAGAAAGGCTGTTGTCTTAACTGTGGCACGCCTTGTGCTGGCGTTTTTGAGGCTGTCCCCGGTCAGTGGGGAGCCAGACGCATGCTTGTTGATATGGCCAGAGTCTGAAGAGGAGCGGTAATGCTGAAGCTAGGTTTTTCATTAATTGGCGTTTTGATTCTGCTGTGGGTGGCAATTCGACTCTACAGAAAAATCAAGTCGACCAAGCTTGATGTGAGCCCCCGGAAAATGCTGATGGATAAGCTGGTGAGAGACTTCAAATCGCAGCTGGACACGGCGGTTGGTGAAGACTATGACTCTCATCCTCATGTGCGCCTTGCTGATTTATTAGTGACAGAGGCTGCCCGTGATAAGAAAGCGCAGGAAATCAAGTCACGTATTGAATCGACTTCAACCGATCTTGTTCTTACCGAAAAAGCCACCGGCAAAATCGCCTGCGTATTGATTCTGATACATCAGGACAAGCTGGGCAGTCGTCAACAGTTTATCCGTGATATCTGTCAGCAGAGCAAGTTGCCTTTTCATATTTTTGATGTCAATAATGCCTACAGCGATAAACAAATTCGTCAGGAAATCACGATGTTGCTTGAACCGACGATAAGACTGGAACAAAGTCCGGCTCATGATATCAAGGTCTATCTCGACCCCGAGGAACCTCGTCAGCAGACCCCGTCATCAGTAAATCAGCCCGCCGAAGCTGTTGAGAAAAAACAGCCGCCAAGGCAAGAGTCTGAAGCCAAGCGCCAGCCACGGAAAGAGACAAAGCCGCAGCGGCAAGAGCCTTTACTGAGAACAGATAAAAGCGAGAGTTCAGAACAGCAGTCAGCCATTAGCAAAGATACCAGGCTCAAATTCTCCGAAGCTGAACAGCATGATAATGTCACTGAGTGTCAATCATTAAGGCAACGTCACAAAAAGCAGGATGACGAGCCGGAGTTTGATTTATCCGTCGACTGATAAGGAACAATCAGATCATGGCCAATTCTGCAAAACTCCTCAAACCCGCTGAAGTCAGGGGTTGTCAAAAACTGGCGCAATCAGAGCATAAAGACAACCAGCGTGCGGTGGCCTTACTGGCCATTCATCAGGGTCAAACGCAGGCCCGGGCTGCAGAATCCAGCGGTCTCTCGCTGGGTCAGGTGAAATATATCGTGACCCGCTTTCGTAAGATGGGGATGAAAGCATTGACTGCAGTGCGGGAAAGCCCGGCGAATGCGGTCGAGACGGCGGTCGAATCACCGCAGTCCAAAACCAAAACCAAAACTAAAAAGAACAAAGACAAAGCAGACAAAAAAGCCAAAAAAGACAAAGACAAGAGCAAAAAGAAAGATAAAAAAGCCAAGAAAGACAAAAAGAAGAGCAAGAAAAAGAACAAAAACAAAAAATAAGCGTTGGATTTCATCAGTTGCTGTGGTTTGTGCAACCCGGCAGCAGGTAAAGGATGCCAGGGAGCATCACAGGGGACGATAGTGGTACCACGCATTCGGGTTGTTGGTAGGTGGTCTTTGTGTGTCTTTGCCATCATGGCATTCAGCATGGCCAGCTATGCCGAACCTGTACCGTTACGGGTCGGGGTCTATAACAATCCACCCAAACTGATGCTGAATGAGCAGGGCGAAGCCAGTGGCATCATGGGGGATTTGCTTAAACAGATTGCCAGCCGTGAAAACTGGCGGATTGAACCGGTACCCTGTACCTGGAATGCCTGTCTGAAAATGCTGGAAAACGGCGAGCTGGATATACTGCCCGATGTGGCGAAAAACCGGTCCCGTGACCAGCGCTATCAGTTTCATACTGAACCGGCATTGATGAGCTGGTCTCAGGTCTATACTGCTGACGATGTCAGGTTAGGCAACCTGCTGGATCTGGATGGCAAAACAGTCGCGGTACTGGATGGCTCAGTGCAGCAGGATTATCTGCAAAATCTTGCCAGTAATTTCTCGCTTGACGTTAACTGGCTAGCTACCAATAGCCTTGATAACGCTTTCGATGCGGTGGTCAGCGGTGAGGCCGATGCTGTTGTATCGAGTCACTATTACGGCAACAATAAAATGCAGGCCTTGTCGCTGAATGCAACACCCATTCTGTTTCAGCCGGCACGCCTGTTTTATGCTGTTTCCCCTCAGCGTGACGGTGCCATACTCGAGGTGATTGATGCCTACCTGACCCGCTGGAAGGTGATGCCTGACTCTATTTATTATCAGGTGTTGGAGAAATGGACCTTACCTTCAGAAAAGGCGATTCCTGCCAGCATATGGTGGCTGATGACCGCGCTGGTAATTATTGTCATCCTGGTGGCCAGCTTAAACCAGTTGCTGCGCAGACAGGTCAACCTCAAAAGCCGTGATTTGTTTGAGAGCGAGAATCGCCTCAACACGATTCTGAACAGTCTTGATGCCATTGTGTATATCAAAGACCGTCAACATCGCTATCGCTATGTCAATCAGAAGGTCACTGATTTGACTGGCATGGCGCCGGAAGCGCTGATTGGCGAAACCGATGAGAAGATCTTCAGTGAGCAAACCTGCCAGCATTTGCGACACAACGATGTAAAAGTGCTCGAATACGGTGAACGACTGGTCGAGGAAGAAGAGGTAAGCGATACCACTCAGGGTGAAACTCGCCATTTTCTGTCGGTAAAAATTCCACTGCGCGATGCTTATGACAAGATTTATGCCTTGTGCGGTATTTCAACCGATATCACCAACAACAAGAAAATGCATGAACGTCTGCAGGCACTGGAATATTCTGATCCGCTGACCGGGCTGCCTAATCGTTTTGAGCTGTTCAGGCGTATTGATAAGGTGTTGGAGGAAGAACGCTCTGTCCACGGTGCCGTGATGGTGGTCGATGTGGATGACTTTAAAATCATCAATGAGTCGCGCAGTCACGCACAAGGGGATGAGCTGCTGTCGCAGATTGCACAGCGCCTGCTGTCTTTCGCTGAAAATAATATGAGTATTTTCAGAATCAGCTCAGATGAGTTTGCCTGTCTGGTTCCGATACCACCGGACAAGCATGATAGGCAGTTTATGGCAACCCTTGCGACAGACTTGAGACAGTTATTATCAGTGCCGTACCAGCTCAGTAATGGGCACTACAATGCCACGGTCTGTGTCGGTATTGCCCTGTTCAGTGATGCTGATGGTCAGACTGAAAGACTGGTCAGGCTGGCTGATCTCGCTCTGAACGAAGCCAAGCTCCACGGTCGTAACTGTCAGCGTTTTTTTGATCCACAGATGCAGGAAGCCATCAATCGACGCAGCATATTGGAAGTCGCATTACGCGATGCCATCGAGAACCGGCAGATGTTGCTTTTTTTGCAGGCTCAGCTTGATAAGAACGAGACGGTGATTGGCATGGAGGCACTGCTGCGCTGGCATGATAAGGCAATGGGAACCATTTCACCGCTGGAGTTTATCCCTATAGCCGAAGACAGTGGCCTTATCATTCCACTCGGACACTGGGTTATCGAAATGGCCTGCGAGATATTGTCAGAATGGGCTGATGATCCAAAGACGGCGGACTGGACGCTGGCTGTTAATATCAGTCCCCGACAGTTTCGCCACAGCGGCTTTGTTGAGTATGTTGAAGAGCTTGTCAGACAATCCGGAATTGATGCCAGCAGGCTTAAGTTCGAAGTCACTGAAAACCTGCTTATCGATAATCTTGAACAGGTAGCGGATCGGATGCATCATCTTCAGTCACTGGGCATTCGCTTCTCTCTGGATGATTTCGGTACTGGCTATGCTTCCCTGAGTTATCTGAAGCTCCTGCCAATTCACCAACTCAAGATTGACCAGTCTTTCGTCCGCGAGCTGGGCTATAACCAGGACGATGAGGCAATAATCAAAACTATACTGGCATTAGGTCAGAGTCTGGAACTGACTGTCATTGCCGAAGGGGTGGAAACCAAACAGCAGGCTGAACGCTTGCGCGAACTGGGTTGCACACAGTTTCAGGGATTTCTGTATGGTCGACCGGTGCCGGCGTCAGAATATCTGCAAAAACGCCGCATTAGCTGATCCAGATCATTGTTCCGCTTTTCTGGTTAACTCTTTCGCATTATTGCCGATAACCTCTGCGAGCAGACGACAACATCAGTTTTAGTTGATGCTCGTTACAAGGTAGCAAGAATGAAAAAAAATTTACCCGTCACGGACAACGAAGTCACATTCGAAGAAGAACTCATTTCCACCACTGATCTGAAGGGGAGCATCACCGGCTTTAACGCTGCTTTCGAGAGAGTCAGCGGCTTCCCAAGTGATGAAATGCTGGGCAAAAGTCACAACATCATCCGTCACCCGGATATGCCGCCCGCCGCGTTTGAAGATCTATGGAATACCATCAAGGCCAAAAATCACTGGATGGGGATTGTCAAAAACCGCAGTAAAAACGGTGACTATTACTGGGTCGATGCCTATGTCACCCCCATTTTTAATGGTCAGCAAATTGTCGGTTACGAGTCTGTTCGGGTAAAACCCAAAGCAGAATATGTCAAACGCGCTGAAACGCTCTATGAACAAATCAACGCCGGTAAAAAACCGAAATTAGGTCAGCTGTTCAGCCGCTTCGGTTTAAAGCACAAAAATATGCTGAGCATGACCCTGGTCGTGATACTGACCGCAGTAAGCGCACAACTGCCGATGCTGACATCACTGCCTTTGCTGCTGCCTTTCATCCTGCCATTATTGATAGGTGCAGGCAGTTATGCTTTGTTGCATAAATGGATTTTTGCCAGTCTCGACCGTGCTTTGAAAGAAGCCCGCAAAGAAGTTGATAACCCGCTGATGGCGATGGTCTGTACCGGTAACAATGATGAAATCGGTCAACTGACACTGGTTAATAAACTGAGCCAGGCCAAACTCAATACAGTGCTGGTCCGGCTCAGGGATACGGCAAGCAAAATCGACTCCGAGGCGCAGGATACCTTCAGCTCGCAGCAGTCGATCATGGAATCAATCCAGTCTCAGGCATCACAGACAGAACAGGTCGCCACCGCGATGACCGAGATGAGTTCCAGCATTCAGGAAGTGTCCAACAATGCAAGCAAAGCTGCGTCAACGGCTACAGAAGTGGATGAACTGACCAAAGCCAGTGAACGTAAAGCCTCGACGGCAGTAAACAGCCTTGGTTCGCTGGATGCGGCTTTCAGTGATATCAACAGTATCATCAGCGAACTGGAGGACGATTCCAACGCTATCAACCCGATTATCGGGGTGATTAGTGATATTGCTGAGCAGACCAATTTACTGGCGCTTAATGCTGCCATCGAGGCAGCGCGGGCAGGGGAGTATGGTCGTGGTTTTGCCGTGGTCGCTGATGAAGTTCGTTCCCTGGCAAGTCGCACGCAGCAATCGACGCAGGAAATCTCCGAGTTGATCCAGAGACTGGATCAGGCCGTGGATAAAGTCGTTGCCGGCATGAAGAAAACCCAGCAAACCGCATCATCAAGCCGGGAGGATATTTCAGCGTCGATTACATCCGTGTCCAGCATCAAGGATAAAGTGCAGGAATTGAATGACCTCAATACGCTGATTGCCACTGCGGTTGAAGAGCAGAGCGCGGTCAGTGATGATATTAACCGCAATGTTGTTCATATCAGTTCCGAGGCTGAGAGCGTGGTCTCCAATGCGAACCTGGTTAATAGCAATGCAGAAAACCTGGCTCAAGAATCCGCGGCGCTGCTGAACATGATACGACGCTTCAGTCAGTCAGCGTAAGACAAACAAAAACGGCCCTGGAGCCACTGACTTCAGGGCCGTTTTTAATGCCGTTTAGGTTTATCTGTTCAGCAATTGCCTTTTTTGGCTTGTCCGGGGGGACAGAAATGCCCGCCGTGGTGGTCGTCAATATACACTTCGCCATGATGACGATCATGGTCGTGACCATCTTCATCAGTGTTAACAGCTACACCAGCTGCAGCGCCGACTGCACCGCCAATCATGGCGCCATCCTTGCCACCGACCTCATTGCCTACTGCGGCACCGATAGCGCCGCCGATACCACCGCCGACAGCCGCATCGAGAGTGGAAGAGTCATCTGCAAACAGCGGTGCTGAAAACAGACTTAAACTAAATAACAATACACTGAGTTTCATTGTAAAACCTCCAGATTGGACCGTGTCACTATCGCATTTTTCGTGCTGATTGTCTGTGACATTTTTCATAACTTGTATTGTGCGCCATTTTTATTCCAGACCTTAAAATCAGTAAAAAATAGTCGCAATTAAAGCGAATTATTCTCATGCAAGCACGTGGTTAGTTTCTTGATGATTTATAAAATACCTATTTAAATCAATTATGTATATTTGTTTTGGTATATGTCTCTAACTTGACAGTCGCCTGCATCAGGCGTAGAGCTGAATACACAAGATGTGAAATAGATCACATACCGAATGTGAAAAACATCTCCCTCATGCGATGTCCATCGTCGTTTCATTTTAGACAACAACGAGAATCACAGATTCTGAGGAGAGAACATCATGAAGCACAAAATATCGCCTTTTTTACTGGCAAGCTGCCTGCTGACGGCGGGGCTTTCTGCCAACGCTTTAGCTGATGAGGTACCGGTTGATATCAATGCCACTCAGAAAATGCTCAATAAGGCCGGAGAAAATACAGATAACTGGCTGCATTTCAACGGCAGTTATGACAGTACCCGCTTCGCGAAGTCCAACCAGATCAATACAAAAAACGTGTCTCAACTGACACCGGCCTTTGTATTCCAGACCGAGGTGCTGGAATCAATGGAGACTGCCCCGATTGTGATAAACGGGGTGATGTATTTGACCACCTCTTTTAACCATGTTTATGCCATAGATGCTAAAACCGGTGAGCAGTTCTGGCATTACAACTACGAAAACGGGCCGATTACCCGTTACTGCTGTGGTCCTAATAATCGTGGCGTTGCTATCTATGAAGATAAATTATTCATGGGCACGCTGGATTCCAGCCTGGTAGCAATCAATGCCAAAACCGGTAAACAGGAATGGAAAGCCGACATTGCTGATCCTGATCTCGGCTACAGCGAGACCATGGCCCCGACAGTAGCAGATGGTAAAGTCATCATCGGCACCAACGGTGGTGAATATGGTATCCGTGGTTTTGTCAGGGCCTATGATGCAGACACTGGTGAACAGTTGTGGAATTTCCATACTATCCCTGAAAATTCGGTAGGTGTATGGGCCGAAACTGACGCAACTGGACGAAGTCTCCACCGCGATATCAAGGCTGAGAAAAAAGCGCTTGAAAAACAGGGTGATCCATATAAAACTCTGGGTGGCGGGGTCTGGATGACTCCGGCGATTGACACGGAAACTGATACCGTCATCTTTACGGTCGGTAATCCGTCACCGGATTTAGACGGATCTTTGCGTCCTGGCGACAACCTTTACACCAATTCTCTGGTTGCCATTGATCTCAATACCGGCAAACTCAAGTGGTATTATCAGTATCTGCCGCATGATGTATGGGATCTGGATGCCGCCAGTCCTCCCGTTCTAATCGATGCCAAAGACAAGAACGGAAATGTCGTTCCGGCGGTGATTCACGCTGGTAAAACCGGCCACGTTTATGTCAATGATCGCAGAACTGGTGAGTTAATCCGTTTCTCCGAGGCCATGGTGCCACAGGAAAACATGTTTGCGCTGCCGACAAAAGAAGGTACACGCATGCTACCGGGCGCCAACGGCGGGGTTGAATGGTCGCCCATGGCCTATAACCCGAACACACAGCTGACATATGCAGTAAACCTGCATCAGCCGATGACCTACACTGTTAATTCAACTCCTTACCCGGGAGGTAGTTTATGGCTGGGTGGTGCTTTTGAATCCATTCCGGGTGAAGAGCAGTGGGGTAATGTCACGGCGGTTGATGTCAATACCGGCAAAATCGAATGGAAGACCAAAACCGAACAGCCCATGATTGGCGGTGTTCTGGCTACCGCTGGTGGCTTGGTTTTCACCGGTGAGGGCAATGGCTATTTTAAAGCCTACGATGCCAAAACCGGTAAAGTCTTATGGAAGTTCAACTGTGGTGCCGGCGTCAACGCGCCACCAGTAAGCTACACCATTGATGGCAAGCAATACATTGCCGTTGCCGCAGGTGGTAATGTGCAGCTTGATTACAAACGTGGTAATTCGGTGTTTGTATTCGCACTGCCATGAAGTCTGTTTCACCATACAAACTGCACAGCCGTGTATTCACGGCTGTGCAGTTCCTCAATCTCACGATTCATAATTAACGGCATACAATCATGAAAACAGGAACGAGGACTGTCTGTTTTACCTTTGGTCTGTTGCTCTCTGCAGCCGGGCTGGCACAGGACGGGAATGGTTTCAGTACTGAAATCAAACAAAAAGCGCAGCAGTGCATGACTTGTCATGGTGAAAACGGACACTCAAAAAACGGTCAGTACCCCTCACTGGCAGGTCAAAAGACCACTTATCTTTACACTCAGCTACAAAACTTCATGCAGGGACGACGCAAAGATCCGGTGATGACCCCTCAGGCTCAAACCATCAAAGATAAGGAGCAAGCAATCAAACTGGCTGAATATTTCAGTCATTTTGAGCCCTTTGATTACAGCGTAAAAGAAGACGGTGGATTTCAACTAGACCCAGACAAGGTTGAAAAGGGCAGAAAGATTGCCAAAAAAAACCAGTGCGCCAGCTGTCATGGCAGTGGTCTTACCGGATCGGGCTCTATGCCCAGAATCAGTGGTCAGCAGCCAGCGTACCTTGAGGAAGAACTTAAAGCTTTCAGGGATGGTACACGTCATGCCAGTGTGATGAATTCGGTCATCGGTGATATGACAAATAAAGAAATCGAGGCTCTGGTTCATTACATCACCAGCCTTTAGAGGAGGCATAACGCATATGAAGCGTTTAGTACTTATCGTAACTACAGCATTGGCACTGTCATTGCCCGCTTTCAGTGTCATGGCGGGTAAAAGTCAGATCATCAGTGCGGCAGAACAAGGCAATATCGAAGGAGTTAAGACCGCACTGGAAAATGGCTATAACGTCAATGCCCGTTCAAGAGAAGATGGCACCGCTCTCAACCATGCCGCCATGCAGGGACATGCTGACATAGTAAAGCTACTACTGGCGCGGGACGCAGACATTGAATCCAAAGATGCCCGCCATGTAACACCATTGATTGCAGCAGCCTACCAGGGACATACGGCTATCGTCGCAGCCTTGCTGGAAAAGGGCGCCGATGTCGATGCCTACGATAATACCTATAAAACAGCTTTGGATTATGCCGCTGGTAAAGGGCACCTTGATATTGTTGAGTTATTACTGGCAGCCGGTGCCGATCCCAATCATGTCAGTGATCATGGCGTATCCCCTTTGATGTGGGCCACGGCTACCGGAAAGATGCCGGTGATCAGGCTACTACTTGATAAGGGAGCCAGCGTGAGTCTTCTGGATGACAGAGGGAAAAGCGCTGCTGAATATGCCCTGCAAAGCAAACGGCAGGCGATAGCTGATCTGCTTCAGCAATATCAGTAGAGAGACAGGCGGTCTATCTTCAATTAAACCATTGCACCTAAAAAAGAATGGCCGAATTTCAGGCACAAAAAAAGCAGTTATCGCGAGGCGAATAACTGCTTAATTGTGTTTACTTTTTGGCGCGCCCGGGAGGATTCGAACCTCCGACCGCCTGGTTCGTAGCCAGGTACTCTATCCAGCTGAGCTACGGGCGCTAAAGCCGACTATTATACTAACAATATGTACTGTTCGCAATAATAATTCTGGCGGAGAGCGAGGGATTCGAACCCTCGATAGGGGTTAACCTATACGCCCTTAGCAGGGGCGCGCCTTCAGCCACTCGGCCAGCTCTCCATCAAAGC
>CAJXKF010000007.1 GCA_913055695.1 uncultured Methylophaga sp. | reverse complement strand
GGACTAACCTGGGTGGTGTTCTGAGCGTATTTAGCCTGTAAGACCAAGACCCGAATAGATTAAGCAATTAATCTAACTAGTCTGAGAAAGGCCCGGCATCGCAAGATGTCGGGTCTTTTTTTATGCAAAAAAAAGCCGGGCATAAGCCCGGCTAAAAAAGCTTTGGCATCGGGAATGCGAGTGCCAAACGAGAGAGATATAAGCTGATGTCTATATCAGGCTCATAGTCTATTGATCCTGCAACAAAAAAACTTGAGTAAAACAGCCTGACAATCAGGGTGTTTTTTCCCTTTCAGTACCGAGAAGAATTTCCCGCTAACCCCAGAACTACTCTGAATCAGTGAGCCGTATTGAGTGGCAAACCCCGCATTGCGACTGGTTTTGCGACTGAGAGACAAATCAGGAAAATCCTGAACGGCAAGGCGGGGAATCCTGACGTGGCTTATATGAGAGCTGTGTAGCATTTAACCGTCACCCGAATGGGTCGGGTGACCAACGTTTCTAAAAAAATTTTAGAGAGGATATAACTATGTGGACTAAACCTGAATACTCAGATATGCGTTTTGGTTTTGAAGTAACCATGTACATCTGCAACCGTTAATATCGGTTTTTGATGTATGCTCGGGGCCTTTATGGCCCCGGGCAACGTTAAACCCAATCCCATTCACCGAGTGTGATTCGGTTTAGCAGATAGATAGAGGCATTTATGTTTGTACATGTTTTAGGGTCAGGTGCAGGTGGCGGTTTCCCGCAATGGAACTGTAATTGCGCCAACTGTAAAGGCGTCAGAGAGGGCACCATTAAAGCGAGCCCCCGCACACAGTCTTCGATTGCAGTCAGCGCCAACGGTAAAGACTGGATCCTGTTCAACACCTCGCCTGATATCAAAAAACAGCTGGACGATTTTCCGGCACTGCAACCGGCACGGGAAGTGCGTGACACCGCAATCACCGCGATTGTGATTACCGACGCCCAGATTGATCACAGCACTGGTATGCTGACCCTGCGTGAGTACAATAAACCCTGGGAGGTATATACCACCAAGGCCGTCTATGAAGATCTGACCACGGGGTTTCCGGTCTTCAACATCCTGGGCCACTTCCGCGGTATCAACCATCATGAAATCGCGACCGATCAATCTTCTTTCACCATTCCCAGTGCAGAAGGTCTGGTGTTTACTGCCGTTCCGCTGAAAAGTGAAGCGCCGCCATATTCACCTCATCGCCATAACACAGTGCCTGGTGACAATATCGGAATGAGAATTGAAGATACCCGTACCGGTAAAAACCTGTTTTATGCTCCGGGCCTTGGTGTTGCCGAACCCCACGTGCTGGAATACATGAGTAATGCCGATGCGGTACTGGTTGATGGTACTGTCTGGACCGATGATGAAATGTCACACGAAGGCATCAGTGATAAACGCGCCCAGGAAATGGGGCATCTGGATCAGTCCAGTGAAGGTGGCATTATGAGCCTGCTCAATGCCATGCAAAAGCCACGCAAGATCCTGATTCACATCAATAACACTAATCCGATTCTCAATGAAGAGTCGGAACAACGGCAGATTCTGAATAAAGCCGGTATCGAAGTTGCCTACGATGGCATGGATATCGAACTGTAAACACTGCCAGCAGATTAGAGAGAGGAAGAGAGAATGTCAGACAAACCCGCCCCATGGTCCCGTGAAGAATTCGAACAGAAACTGCGTGACAAAGAAGCGCTGTATCACATCAACCATCCATTCCATAAGTTGATGCACACGGGCAAACTGAACCAGAAACAGGTTCAGGGCTGGGTTGCCAACCGTTTTTACTATCAGACTGCGATTCCCATCAAAGATGCAGCGATCATGGCGAACTGTGACGATGCCGAAGTCCGCAAGCATTGGGTACAACGCATTCTGGATCATGATGGTTATGAAGGACAGGAAGGCGGTATTGAAGCCTGGCTGCAACTGGGCGAGTCAGTAGGCCTCAGCCGTGAAGAACTCTGGTCATACGAGCATGTCTTACCTGGTGTAAGATTCGCGATTGATGCTTACGTCAACTTTGCCCGCCGGGCGCCCTGGCAGGAAGCAGCCGGTTCCTCTCTGACAGAACTGTTCGCGCCGAAAATCCACCAGGCACGTCTCGACAATTGGCCGGAACTATACCCCTGGATCGATGAACGAGGTTATCGTTATTTCCGTAAGCGTCTGAGCGAAGCCAGACGTGATGTCGAACACGGCCTGCAGATTACGCTGGACTATTGCGATACCCGTGAGAAACAGCAGCGAGCGGTCGATTTGCTGCAGTTTAAACTCGATATCCTCTGGACTATGCTGGATGCCATGTGGATGGCTTATATCGAAAACCGTCCGCCCTATTGCATGGACGTGGAAGTAGAAAAATGACAGAACGAATATTTAACGCTGACTCAGTGCCAGTACTGGCACTGGGCTATCGCTTCCAGTGGGAGCCCGCTCAGGACTGCTATGTCCTGCTTTACCCGGAAGGCATGGTGAAACTGAACCCGGCTGCCGGGGAAATTCTGAAGCGAGTCAGTGAGAAAAAACAAACCGTAGGCGAGCTTATCGCTGAATTAAAGGCCGCCTTTAACGGCGCCGATTTGGACGATGACGTCTATCAGTTTTTGGAGGAAGCTCATGACAACGACTGGATCAGAGCAGAATAAAGCCCCGGGCAGTACCGGTGGTGAAATCGGCCTCAATGCCCGCAACAATATCCGTCAGCCTTTGTGGCTGCTGGCTGAGCTCACCTATGCCTGTCCCTTGCAGTGCCCGTATTGCTCCAACCCGATGGATTTCGCCAACATCAAAAGCGAACTGACCACTGAAGAATGGATCGATGTTTTCAAACAGGCACGGGCGATGGGAGCCACCCAGCTCGGTCTGTCAGGCGGTGAGCCGCTGGCGCGTCCGGATATCATCGAACTGATTCAGGAAGCGCGTAACCTGGGCTTCTACACCAATCTGATTACCTCCGGTATCGGTCTGGATGCATCCAAAGCACAGGCGTTCAAGGATGCCGGTCTCGACCATATTCAGGTCAGCTTTCAGGCCAGCTCCGAGGATCTGAACAATCTGATTGCCGGGACTGACGCTTTCCAGCATAAAATCGAGATGGCCAAGGCCGTCAAGGCGGCCGGCTATCCGATGGTGCTGTGTTTCGTGACTCACCGCCAGAATATCGATCAGATTGAAGACATTCTGGATCTGGCGATCAATCTTGACGCCGACTATGTTGAACTCGCAACCACCCAGTATTATGGCTGGGCCATGCATAACCGTGATCAACTGTTACCCCTGAAAGAGCAGCTTGAGCGTGCCGAGGCGATTGCTCACCGCTATCAGGAAGAGCAGAAGGGCAATATGAAGATCTACTATGTTGTGCCCGATTACTACGAGGAGCGGCCGAAAGCCTGTATGAACGGCTGGGGTAACGTCTTCCTGACCGTGACCCCGGATGGTACCGCGCTGCCGTGCCACGCGGCCCGTGATCTGCCGGGCATGGAACTGCCTAATGTGCGTGACTTGAGCATCAGGGAAATCTGGGAAGACTCCAACGACTTTAACCGCTTCCGCGGCTTTGACTGGATGAAGGAACCCTGCCGCAGCTGTGATGAACGCTTTAAAGACTTCGGCGGTTGCCGTTGTCAGGCATATATGCTGACCGGTGATCCGGCGATGGCTGATCCGGTTTGCAGTAAGTCCCCGGATCATCACCTGATCCTGGAAGCGATTGAACGTGGTCGTGAGGAAGCTGCCAAGCCGGCCCAGGAAGCCAAACCTTTAGTCTTCAGAAACCCCAAAAACTCAAAAGAAATCAGTGGCACCTAAATTTGCGATTCGCGCCAACGGCCTGACCAAGCGATATGGTCAGGCCGTTGCTGTTAATAACCTTGATTTAAACATTCAGTCTGGTCAGTTCTACGGCCTGCTCGGTCCTAATGGCGCAGGCAAAAGCACCACGATACACATGCTGACGACAATGACCTCGCCGACTTCCGGAGAGGCTTTTATCGCAGAAAAATCAGTGTTGAAGCATCCGGTTGCGATTCGAGCTACTGTGGGCCTGGTGTTTCAGGATTCGGCGCTGGATCGGATGATGACGGTCGATGAAAATCTGCAGTTTGCGGCAGCGCTATACAATCTGAAGCCAGCCCAGGCCAATGAGCGTATTGATGAACTGCTGGCAATATTTGGCTTGCAGAAAAAGCGGCATATGAAACTGGCCGCCTTATCCGGTGGTCAGCGCCGGGCGGTGGATATCGCCCGTGGCGTATTACACAAACCCAGAGTCCTGTTCCTGGACGAGCCCACCATCGGTCTTGATTTGCCTAACCGGCGTGCGATCTGGCGTTTTGTAGAACAGCTTCGCAAGGAAGAGGGCATGACCGTGTTCCTCACTACCCACTATCTGGAAGAAGCCGTGTCCTGTGACCGTGTCGATTTTATCCAGAAAGGCGAACTGCAGTATGGGGGAGCGCCTAGCGCCTTGATCCGTGATCTTGCTGCTTACATTCTCGAGATCGATTGTGCTGATACCGAAGCCGTTAACCGGGCCTTGAGTCCGCAGTTTGGTCAGCCTATCTGGGAAGATGAGCATCTGACTTACCGGGTCAAAGATAAAAATGTTGATTTCACTCAGTTGCAACAGTCTCTTGGCGATGCCGTGATTTCGTTGCAATGGCGCAAGCCCAATCTGAATGATGTATATCTGTGGACTGTCTGTCCCCCTGAAACCGGAGTGGTCACATGAAGAACTGGTTGGCCGTTAAAGCCGTCGCCGGACGTGAACTGAGCAAGGTTTTCCGTCAGCGTGGGCGCCTTGTCAGCAGCATGGTGAGGCCGCTGATCTGGCTACTGGTTATCGGCAGCGGTGTCGGTAGCATGCTGCAGGGCAGTCAGCAGGAAGGCTACCTCGGATTTCTGGTGCCAGGCATCGTCGCCATGACTCTGCTGTTTGCGGCTTTATTATCGGCACTGACGCTGGTTTATGACAAAGAATTCGGCGTGATGCGGATGATGATGATTGCGCCCATTGAGCATTACTGGATCGTCATTGCCAAGCTGATTGCGGCGACCATCACCGCCATGGTGCAGGCGCTGATGCTGCTGGTGATCCTGGTGCTGATAGGCCTAATCGATTGGAATATCGCCCTGTTACTGCTTATTCCCGCCTTTGCCACAGCCATCTGCTGCGCCGCAATTGGTGGCTTGATTGCGGCCTGGTCCAAAACGCTGGATAACTTTGCCGTGATTATGAATTTCTTTATTTTTCCGCTGTTCTTCCTGAGCGGTGCCTTATACCCGGTGTCACAACTCCCTGAACTGCTCAAGTATGTGGTGCTGATTAATCCTTTCAGTTACGGCGTGGATCTGATGAAACATGCAGTCCCGGCTGCCACCAGTGATTTCTCTATCATGACCGATGTCGCCGTGCTGACAGGCTTTTCCATGGTGGCTATTGTGGTTGCCTGCTGGCGTTTTTCACGTGAATCAGTACACGAGCCTCTGTTTCATCGGGTCACGGCTAAAAAGTCATAGCGGCGCTCTATCGTGTCAGTCTCGTCGGCGATGCAGACTGCTTGCAAAAAACGCTTTAATTGACGCTTGAGCTGGCTTGCAGCTATATAAGAAAGCACTTATCCTAGCTTGTCTAAGCCAGTTCAGTGACAGCAACAGGAGTAGCCAGTGTCCGAGCCGAATAAAGCCCATTTCAACATGGTCAATCAGCAGCTGCGTCCCAATGAAGTCGCCGATGCCAAGGTGCTTGCAGCGATCTCGGACATCCCCCGAGAGAAATTTCTGGATGCTTCGCTCAAAGGTCTCGCTTATGCCGATGTGCAACTGCCGATAGGCTGTGGTCAAACTATGCTGTCACCGATGGTGGAGGGCCGGATACTGCAGGCACTGGCATTGCAGCCTGACGAGACTGTGCTTGAAATCGGTACCGGCTCCGGCTATTTCACCGCCTTGCTGGCCAGACTCGCTGCCAGAGTTATCACGGTGGAATACTTCGATGAGTTAGCCCAGCAGGCGCAGGACCGACTAAGTCACCTCGCCCTGCACAATGTCGAATTTCAGGTCGGCGATGCCGCCAAATACTGGTCTTTGCCTGAGCGGGTGGACGCAATCGTGATGACGGCAGCCATGGTGCTCATACCGGATGATTACCTCAACCAGCTCAAAGTCGGCGGCCGAATGGTGGCTGTGGTCGGCAAGGCACCAGCGATGTCGGTACAATTAATACGACGAGTCGGTGAACGGGAATGGCAAACAACGTCTTTGTTTGAGACTGTAATTCCAGCCATGATCCACGCTGAACCGAAAGCTGAATTTGAATTCTGAAAGACTGAGAAAAACCATGAAACAAATGAGTGCAACCGAGCTGCAGGCACTGCTGCAAAGTGGTGTTAAACCCTTGTTGATCGATGTGCGTGAACCCCATGAACTGGCCAATGGTGTGATTGAGGGAGCGGTCCACATCCCGATGAATGATATCCCGGGTCGTCTGGAAGAGTTTGCATCCCATAAGGATCAGAGTGTGGTGTTGATTTGCCGCAGCGGCAAACGCAGTGCGCAGGTCGGCCAGTTTATGGAACATGTCGGCTTTACAGACGTCATTAATCTGGATGGTGGCATGAACGACTGGGCCAGTCAGGTCGACAGCAGCATGACGGTTTACTAGGCAATACTGACTGCGCTGCTGACAGCGCCTGCTGTCATCGAGCTCAAAAAATTGTTTTTGCGTTTGGCTCTGTCACCATTTCCAGCTAACATACCGACTGGTCGGTTTGTTGAAAAGCAGTGATTTACAACAGCTTTTGATAAGACAGACCTGCACAAACGTCGCAATGCCTAAGGAAGGAAGATGAAAAGACTCGCTCTAAGCGCCATGCTGGCAACAGCCATCATGTCACCCCAGGTCTGGGCCGAAGATCTGATGGACGTATTTACCCTGTCACTGAAAAATGACCCGCAACTGCTGGCAGAAGCCGCCTCCCGTCTTGCGGTCGGTGAACTGGATGATCAGGCAGTGGCTAATTTTCTGCCCCAGGTGGACTTAACGGCGAATACCAATAAAACCTGGGTGGATGCCTCAGCCCAGAACTTTGGTGGTCAGACCGATTACAACAATCATGGTTATACACTGAGTCTGGTTCAGCCCATCTACCGGCGAGAAAACTTCGTCCAGAAAACCCAGGCTGAAATTGCGATTGATGGGGCTACTGCCAGTTATGCGGTCGCAGAGCAGGCACTGATTCTGCGCGTTGCTGAACGTTATTTTGCGGTACTGGGCGCTGAAGATGATCTGACCTTTGCACTTGCTGAAAAAGAAGCAATTGCCAAGCAACTGGAGCAGATACAGCAACGCTTTGATGTCGGTATGGCCACCATTACTGATGTCACCGAAGCGCAGGCTGCATTTGATCTGGCCAGCGCCGCCGTGATTGAAGCGGAAAATGCCCTGGCCAATGCCATTGAACAGTTGCGCGAGACCACAGGAATATATGTTGACGAACTTGCCGAACTGGAAGACTCGCCATTGGTGGCTCCGGAACCTGCCAATATCAATGAGTGGAGCGAAACGGCACTGGTTCAGAACCCGTCTATCATGGTCGCCCGGGCCAATGTGAACAATGCCGAGCAGAATATTGAACTGCAGAAAAGCGGGCATTATCCCAGCCTTGATCTGGTCGCCCAGAAGAATTACGACTCGCAAAGTGACGGTAATTTCAGCGGCAGCAGCAAAACCCATACAGATGTCATCGGTATTCAATTGAATGTGCCGATCTATCAAGGTGGGGCTGTTGTCTCCCGCACCCGCGAAGCCAGCTACCGGCTTGATGAAGCGATGCAGAATGAAGAAGAACAACGGCGTTTTATCGTCCGACAGACCCGGGAATCCTACAATGGCGTTATTTCCGGTATCAGCCGGGTTCAGGCACTGAAACAGGCCGTGATCTCCAACGAGAAAGCGCTGGAATCAACGCAGGCCGGTTATGAAGTCGGCACTCGCACCACGGTTGATGTGCTGAATGCCCGCCGTAATCTGTTCAGTGCCCGCCGAGATTATGCGCGCTCACGTTATGATTACATCCTTGATACCTTGCGTCTGAAACAGGCGGCCGGTATTGTCACGGTTGAAGATTTACAACAAATCAACACCTGGCTGGGAGCATAGAATGGAAATCAATATGTCGATTGCAGACAGCAGCAACAGTGTGCTGATGGTGATCGATATACAGGAAAGACTGACCACGGCGATGCCCAAAGGCGTGCGTGACCGCGTGGTTGAGCAGGTGGAAGTGCTGCTGACAGCGGCTGAAGCCTTGTCGGTACCGGTAGTGGCGACAGAGCAATATCCTAAAGGACTGGGGCCGCTGGAGGCCCCCATTCTGGCTAAACTGCCGGCCGGGTCGCCGGTCATTGAAAAGACCAATTTTTCTTCCGCTAAAGTGGAAGCCGTCAGTACGGCACTGGAACAGCACGGCCGCAAACAGATCTTTCTGGCCGGGATGGAAACTCATATCTGTATTCTGCAGACCGGACTGGACTTACTGAAACAGGGCTATGAAGTTTTCATCATTGAAGACGCAGTGAGTTCGCGTGCCAAGGGCAATCAGTTCAATGCTCTGCAGCGTCTGCGGCTGGCCGGAGCGGTTATCACCAACGTCGAGTCAGTACTGTTCGAATGGCTGGGGGATGCCAGCCATCCCGAGTTTAAAAAACTTGCCAAGCTGATAGTTTAAAGCCTAACGCCGCGCCCTTTTTTCACGGCGCTGGCGACAGTTTTCCAGTGTTTGCAGTCGGTCCTCGCGACTCATTGATTCCCAGCCGATAATTTCATCAATCGAACGAAAACAGCCGCGGCATATTTCACGCTCATCAAGTCCGCATTTGCGGATACAGGGACTGGGGATGAAGCTTTGTTGATTCATGGGTGGGTATTTTACCGTCTTAAGTTAGTTTGGGTGGTGACTTTACGGCGCTTTTCTGAAGACAGATTTCGCCTGAACGCGAGTTCATTTATTTTCATGCCGGAATAAACGAACCAAACAAAAGGACGAGTCCACTACTAACCCTAGGGACCCTGCGTTTCTCAAAAGGGCGGAATAGCCTCACCCCAGCGTTCTCGCGTCAAGGGGTGCCTAGGGCCAAATCAGGGATTTGGCCGCGCACAAAATCGTCGGGAACGATTTTGAATTGCGAAGCAACCTGCTTGCAGGTGAGCCACAGGGAGGTGGCGAATAAATCCCTGATTCGCCATTAAAGCGAAATGAGAGCAGTGAAGATGATTGGAAACCAACAAATTGAAAGATAATTACTTCCCCCCAAGCTGGAGCAATCCTCAGGCGTGCTGCAGCTGCCGCTTATTGGCGACACCGGCTTTGGCTTTTTTGGTGAGACTGGGCAGCTTCTCATAATCCGGCACGCCCTTGATATTGGCGCGGGCATAATCCAGTTTCAGCTGCGCTTTCACCCGCTCTGCATCCAGTGCGAGTTCCTCTGTCATCACGACATAAATCATTTCAAACAGACGCCGCAGCGCAATTTTGTAACTCTGTCCTGCCAGCTCATAAAGCTTGTCCGACAACTGCATAAAGCGGGCAAAGGGTTGCTCTCCCATAATCAAAGGCAGTGTATTGATAAAGCGACCGGAGTTGCCAATCATGTCCCAGAAGCGGGCAAAGCGGTTGACGCGTTGCATGGTCATAAAATCAACCGTACTGGTGGACAGGATGTTATAAGGCGGCTGCGGGTTGAAACGCAGATCATAAGGATCATTATGACGGTTGAGCGGCGCACCGCGCAGTCGCTTGAGAATACCTAACTGGATTTCATGCGGATTGAGCGCCACCAGTTGATCAAAGCTGTCGGCGAAATTATCCAGCGTATCGCCGGGCAGACCGAAAATCAGATCAGTATGCAGGTGGGCACCAGTATGTTCACGCAACCAGCGGATATTATCGCGGGTCTTGTCGTTATTCTGTTTGCGGCTAATCCGCGTTTGAATTTCGGGATCAAAAGTCTGTATACCGATTTCAAACTGCAGGCTCTGGGGCGGGAATTGCTTCAATACCGCTTTGAGCTTTTCAGGCAGGTTATCGGGCACCAGCTCAAAATGCAGGTAGAGATCATCACTCATCCGCTCGAGGAAGAATTCCAGGATACGGGTGCTGGTGCTGACTTTAAGATTAAAGGTGCGGTCGATAAACTTGAAGTTGCGAACGCCCCGTTGCCAGAGCTGATCAATTTCCTGCAGAAACGGTTCCAGCGGGAAAGGCGTCGCTGTTTTATCCAGTGCTGACAGGCAGAACTCACATTTGAACGGACAGCCGCGTGAAGCTTCAACGTAGATCAGGCGGTTACGGATGTCCTCATCGTTATAAAAGCGATAAGGCAGCGCTATTTCATCCAGCTTCATCGGCTGGCCTTCAATCAGTTTGGCTTCAGGAGCAGTACCATCCAGAACCTGCTCACATAACTGGCGGAAGCTCTGCTCGCCCTGGCCACTGATGACATAATCAGCCAGCTCACAAACAGCCGGTAAATCCGGGTGATGACTGACTTCGGGACCGCCCAGCACAATGGTGATATCCGGCGCTATCTGCTTGATTAGCGCGACAGTGTTATGAATTTCGGCGACATTCCAGATATAGACACTGAAACCGATGATCTGTGGCTGGAAACTCAGCAGTTTTTCGGCAATATTGAGCGGTCTTTGCTGAATCGTGAATTCCACGATCTCGGCCTCAGGCTGTAATTCGCCCAGATTGGCATACAGATAGCGCAGGCCGAATGCACTGTGCATATAGCGGGCGTTGAGCGTAGTCAGCAGAATATCGCGCTGTGTTGGCATAAATTCAGTTCTGAAAAAGGAGGCTTAGAAAACAAGGAGTTAATTATACCTTGCCGGCAAGGCCAGACCTATCACAATGTCAGTTCTTTTCGTAGCGAATCAGCATAATCCTGCAGCTGACTTAACACCTGGCTTTGTTCTGCAGAGAGCGTCTGCTGACGGCATTCAGCGAGCGCCGCTTCAAAGCGGGCCAAGTTGAGGATGTGCTCAGGTGCAGCATCCCCCAAACGCTGCTGGCGGTAATTGAGCCAGACTTCCTGTTCAGCCGGATCCAGAGTCTCTGGCCAGTTACGGGCGCGGTAACGAAACAGCAGCTCATGCAGTCGGCTGTCTTCAAACGGAATGGACAGGGTTTTAAGCATTTCAGCTTCGGCGCTGCGGATGACCTCCATCTTGCGTTTGTCGTTATCACTGAAAAAGCCGCCGCTGTAGAGACTGGCATCCGGATCATCGATCGGCTCAAACTCGGGTTTGGTAAAAATGGCGTTGAGCTTCGTGGTTAAATCGCCGGCAGCATTGAGCATGGCCAGATGTTTATCATGTGCTACGCGATCGATTTGCAGACGCATTGCAGCATCGTCATCCAGCGTGCTCGCTGGCACCACTACCGGACACTTGTTGATATGCAGGGTTTTCAGCGCGGGTCGGCTGGTATCTGCTTCCAGATCGGCACTGGCGGTAAACAGTCTTTCCCGCAGGGTGTCAACATCGAGATCAATCAGATCGCTGGGATCATGGCGCAGGTCATAAACAATGATGCCGTTATTGTTGGTCGGGTCCTTAGCCAAAGGCAGGACCAGCGCCGTACCGCAGTATTCACCCGGATACATCCGCGACACATGAATTACCGGCTTACGCTCGTTCAGGTTCAATAGGGGAGCGATGTCATGCTTGCGGCGATGGTTGAAAACAAAGTCATACAGTTTGGGCTGGGCATTTTTAATGAGTCTGGCCATCTCAATCGTGGCATAAACATCAGCCAGCGCATCATGCGCGCCCGTGTGTTCAATTCCATTGGCCGCAGTCAGATGTTCCAGGCGAAAGCTGGGCCGGCCATCCTCACGATCGGGCCAGTTGATGCCTTCCGGCCGTAAGGCGCGGGTCAGCCGCACCATATCAATAATATCCCAGCGCGAATTGCCATTCTGCCATTCACGGGCATAGGCATCATAAAAATTACGAAACAGCGTAAAACGGGTGAACTCATCATCAAAGCGCAGACTGTTGTAGCCGACGCCGCAGGTGCCGGGCTCGGCCAGTTCCTGATGAATGCGGGCGATGAATTCGGCTTCGGTCAAGCCCTCTTTCTCAGCCTGCTGTGGGGTCAGGCCGGTGACCAGTGCCGCCTGCGGGTGAGGCAGGAAATCACCGCCTGGCTTGCAGTAAATCATCAGGGGCTCACCGATGATATTCAGGTCTTCATCGGTGCGGACACCGGCAAACTGCATGGGGCGGTCAAAGCGGGGATCGGTGCCGGAGGTTTCGTAGTCGTGCCAATAAAGCGTGGTCATAAAATGTCTGTGTCTGAAGGTGAGTGAACTTAACTTAACCGAGCCATGCCAAGAGAACAAGCTGACATAAAAAAGCCATACACCGCAGGACGATGTATGGCTGCATCATCAAGTAAAGCTTTAAAGGGACGCGAACGCTTCTTTCGCGGCACTGATGGTTTTGGCGATTTCACTGTCACCATGGGCAGCAGACAGGAAACCGGCCTCAAATGCTGACGGGGCGAGATAAACACCACGATCCAGCATCGCATGGAAGAATTTTTTGAAACGTTCCTGATCGCTGGCAGCAACCTGTTCGTAGTAACTGACTTTCTTATCATCAGTGAAGAACAGACCAAACATGCCGCCTACGTGGTTGGTAGTCATCGGCACCCCGGCTTCATTGGCCGCCTGTTGCAGGCCATCCACCAGTTTACTGGTAGCAGCACTGAGATCATCATGGAAACCCGGCTGTTTAATCAGGTTCAGCGTCGCCAGACCAGCCGCCATCGCAATGGGATTACCGGACAGTGTACCTGCCTGGTAGACCGGTCCCAGCGGGGCGATATGTTCCATCACTTCCCGTTTACCGCCAAAGGCACCGACCGGCAGACCGCCGCCGATAACCTTGCCGAAAGTGGTCAAATCCGGCGTCACACCATAATGCGCCTGAGCACCGCCCAAGGCGACCCGGAAACCGGTCATCACCTCATCAAAAATCAGCACGCTGCCATACTGGTCACAGACTTCACGCAGACCTTCCAGAAAACCGGGTTCAGGCGGGATGCAGTTCATATTGCCGGCCACCGGTTCAACGATAATGCAGGCGATGTCATCACCCGCCTGCTCAAAGCATTCGCGTACCGAATCCATATCATTAAAGCGCAGTGTCAGGGTGTGTTCAGCAAGCGCCGCCGGCACACCGGCAGAAGAGGGCACTCCAAGCGTTAATGCGCCCGAACCGGCTTTGACCAGCAGGGAATCGGCGTGGCCGTGATAGCAGCCTTCAAATTTCACGATTTTGTCGCGGCCGGTATAACCTCGAGCCAGACGAATCGCACTCATGGTCGCTTCTGTGCCTGAGCTGACCATGCGAACCAGTTCCATTGAAGGCACCAGCTCACAGACCAGATCGGCCATGGTGGTTTCCACTTCAGTAGGGGCACCAAAGCCGAGACCATGCTGTACCGCTTCGCTGACCGCGTTCAAAACTTCAGGATGCGCATGACCGACGATCATCGGACCCCAGGAGCCGATATAGTCCACGTATTGTTTACCTTCAGCATCAGTCAGCCAGGCGCCTTTACCTTCACGGAAGAAAACCGGGTCACCGCCGACACCTTTAAATGCGCGTACCGGTGAATTAACGCCGCCGGGGATATGTTTTTGTGCTTTTTGAAACAATTCGTGATTGGTTTGCATGCTGTGGTCCTAAATCTCTCCGATAATGTGTAGTAACAAGATATGCGATAATTCTAACTTATCTATGCAATAAGCAAATGATCATGAGTTTAAAATTACGATTGTTGATCATCGTCACCATCATTCTGCTGATTAACTTTGCCGCGGCTGGTTATCTGATGGTACAGAATGCCAGACAGGCACTGGCAGAGGAAATGGCTTCCAGTACCCAACTGGCGAAAGGTTTGCTGGTCAACGCGCTGCCCACTTTGCGTTTTTCCAATGATTTGAGTGAACGTTTGACGCTGATCGTGGATAGTGTGCGCCACACCCGCCACATCCGTGCCTGGTTTGAAGATATGAATGGTCAGCCCTTGATCGGCCAGGAAGATCAGATCGGCTTTTTCAACAAGCCGAATGCGCCTGACTGGTTTATCCGGATGATGGAACCGGAGGCAGTCGCTTTCCGGCGGCTTATTACCAAAGGCAGCAAATCCTATGGCTACCTGGTGGTCGAGGCCGATCCCAGCGATGAAGTGACGGAAGTCTGGCAGGACATCAACACCCTGTTCTGGTTGGGGCTGGTTTTTCTGCTGTTGATCCTGGCGCTGATTTATCTGGCTTTGAGACAGGGCCTGAAACCCTTGTCCCAGTTATCCGATGCCCTGGGACACCTGGAACAGGGGGATTTTGCCGCGCGGGTCGACACCACGGCGGTGAAAGAACTGAACCCGATTCAGATCCGCTTTAACCATATGGCCAGCGTGCTCGAGAAAACTATGGCGGAAAACCATGCGCTGGCGGGGAATATGCTCAGTCTGCAGGAGTCCGAGCGTCGCGATCTGGCGCGGGAACTGCACGATGAACTGGCACCCTGCCTGTTCGGTATCCGGGTAGACCTTGGTGAAATTGAAAGACTGGCTGAAGAAAAACAGATTCCGCAAATCGAAGAAAAAGTCGGTTCAGTCAAAACCATTACCAACCACATTCAGTCGCTGGTTCGTAAAATGCTCAGCCGTCTGCGGCCGATGACGCTGGATGATCTGGGCCTCGCCGAAGCCTTGCGCGATATGCTGCATAACTGGCGCGATCGCCAACCGGAAATCGACTGGGAATGGGATTTTGTCGGTGACTTTCATGATTTGCCTGACACCCTGCAGGTGACGGTGTATCGGGTGGTGCAGGAATGTACGACCAACTGTGTGCGCCATGCCAATGCCAGTCATGTGAAGGTGGAAGTACGTCGTGATGGCGATGCGATGAAAGTCGCGGTCACCGATGACGGTAAGGGGTTGGATTCCAATATGGTACGCGGCTTCGGCCTGATTGGGATGCGCGAGCGCGTCACTGCGCTGGGTGGCCGCATCGCATTTGATACAGCAGAAGGACATGGCCTGCAGGTGCGGGTATTAATTCCATTGAAAGGTGAAACAAACAATGAAACAGGCAGTAACGATATTGGTGGTGGACGATCATCCGATAGTTCGGGCCGGCTGTCGTCAGCTCATCCAGCAAATTCCCTCGGCCAAGGTTTTTGAGGCTGAAACCGGCGAGGAAGGCTACCGGTTGTTCCAGGAGCAATACCCTGACATGGTGCTGCTGGATATCACCTTGCCGGGAATGGGCGGCCTGGAAGTGCTGCGCCGCATCCGTGCCAATCGCGAAGATGCCAAGGTCCTGATGTTCAGCATGCATGAAGATCCGGTATTTGCCTCACGGGCGATGCAGGCCGGCGCCCGCGGTTATATCACCAAGAACAACGCGGCAGACCATCTGGTTGAAGCGGTGGAAAAAGTGCTGGATGGCAAGATTTACCTAAGCCCTGATATGGCCCAGCAACTGGCCATGCTCAACATCGATGCCGGTACCAGTGCCCTCAGTGATTTGTCGCGTCGTGAACTGGAAATTCTGCGCCTGCTGGGCGAGGGTAAGAGCATGAATGAAATTTCAGATGTTCTGGGTATCAGCTATAAAACAGTGGCCAACAATCTGACCCAGATTAAGAGCAAGCTCGATATCAATAAAACCGCCGAGCTGATGCGCTTTGCAATCAGTCACGGTCTGTCGTCATGAGCCCTGATTAAGGCGAGAGAAACAAAGGAAGAAATTCCCGTTTTATTGGGACAAGTCGCTCATCCCCGCAAGACTGACGAACTGTAAAATTTGCATCAAGTTATAGAAATTTTCAGCTTCTATAGTCTTATATTTCTCTCTCCTTCTATGAAGGTTTCGCCGGGTACCCTGTTACCCGGCTTTTTTTTGCCCGTCATTCGCTTTTTGATAACGATTCTTAATTGCGAATATGTATTGTTTCCTATAAAATGCCTTCTCTTGTTACGATGTTGCTTTTACAATGCCGAAAACCGGTAACTATGGGATTGAATATCTATGCAATTGAAGCAGACGATAAGACGGGGCTGGCCGCTGGCGCTACTATTGGCGCTGCCGCTCACAGCGGGCGCCGGCGCTCTGGATGAGGCTATCGACACCCAGGTCGATACCGATATCGCCGCACAGGAATCACAGGAAAAGATTGATAACCTGGCCGATGAAACCACCGATATGCTGGCTGAGTATCGCAATATTCTGCGTCAGACCCAGAGTCTCAAGGCCTACAATGACCAGCTGCAACAACTGGTTAACTCTCAGCGTCAAGAGCTTGAGTCAATCAGTCTCCAATTGCAGAACATCGAGACCACCCAGCGCGATATCGTGCCGCTGATGACTAAAATGATCGAGGTGCTGGAACAGTTCGTGGCACTCGATATTCCTTTCCTGCAGCAGGAACGCAATGATCGCATCGTCGCCCTCAAGACCATGATGGGCCGGGCGGATGTTTCCCTGGCTGAAAAATATCGCCGCATTATGGAGGCCTACCAGGTGGAAACCGAATACGGCCGGACCATCGAAGCTTATCAGGCAGATCTGGAAAGCGAGGGTGAGAGCCGTACCGTTGATTTCCTCCGGATCGGTCGCGTCGGCCTTTATTACCTGACGCTGGACGGCCGTGAAGCAGGTGTATGGGATGCCGAATCCGGTCAATGGCAAACCCTGCCGGACAGTTATCTGCAACCGGTCAGCGACGGTCTCAAAGTCGCCCGTAAACAATTACCACCGGATCTGATGGTCCTGCCGCTCAAAGCCACGGGAGGTGAGCAATGAAATCCTTACTCTCCCTGATCTTGATGCTGGGTCTGAGTCTGCCGCTGGCAGCGCAGGACAAACCGGCCAATCTGGATGAACTGCTGGAGCAGGTCAAGCGCGACCGGGTGCTGGAACAGCAGCAGAATAAATTACGTGAAGCCGAATTTGTTGAAGCGCATGATGAGCAGGCGCGTCTCTTGGAAGAGGCCCGCCGGCAGCTGGCCGCAGAAGAGCAGCGCAGTCAGAAGCTGAACCAGTCCTTCAACGAACTGGAGCAGAAACTGGCTGAGCAGCAGGCTTTGCTGGATGAAAAATCCGGTTCACTGGGCGAGCTGTTTGGCACCGTTCGTCAAATCGCCAGCGATACTGGCGGTGTGCTGGAAAGCTCGATGACCTCGGTGACCCGCAAGGATCGTCTCGAATTTCTGCAAAAGCTCAGCGAGAGTAAACAGCAACCGACGATTGATGAACTGCGCCAGCTCTGGCTGACCCTGCAGGAAGAAATGACCGCTTCCGGCAAGGTGAAACAGTTTGAAGCACCGGTCATTACTGTCACCGGGGAAGTGGAGCAGCAGAATGTCACCCGCATTGGTGTGTTCACGGCCTTCAGTGACGGCAAGTTCCTGCGTTATCTGTCTGAAACCGGCAACCTGGTGGAGCTGGCCAGACAACCGGTCGATCGTCTCAGAGAGCATATGATCGAGTTCACAGAAGCCGATGCCGGAGAGCTGATGCCTGCGGTCGTTGACCCGACACGTGGCGCCATTATGGCACTGCTGGTACAGACGCCGACGCTGAAAGAACGTATCGAGCAGGGGGGCTGGATTGGCTACATCATCCTGATTCTGGGTGCGGTCGGTCTGCTGGTGGCCTTGTTGCAGTTCCTGTCATTGCAGCGTGCCGGTAGTGGTGTCGCCAAGCAGCAGAAGCAGAAAGAAATCAGCCTGAAAAATCCGCTGGGCCGGATTCTGTCGGTTTACAACGACAAGCTGGCTCAGGATGTGGAAACCCTGCAACTGAAACTGGATGAAGCCATTCTGCGTGAAATGCCCAAGCTGGAAAGAGGCTTGATAACTCTCGCGATACTGGCAGCGATTGCCCCGATGCTGGGCCTCTTGGGTACGGTATCGGGCATGATCGAAACCTTCCAGTCGATCACCCTGTTTGGTACCGGTGATCCGAAACTGATGTCTGGTGGTATTTCCCAGGCATTGGTCACTACCGAGCTGGGACTGGCAGTAGCGATTCCCTTACTGTTGATTCATAGCGGCCTGTCGAGCAAATCCAATCGTCTGATCCAGATCCTGGATGAGGAGAGTGCATCGATCGTGGCCCGCAACGCGGAAACCCAGCATGGACAGTCTGACTAACGGGCTGTTTCAGATTCAGCTGCTGATGGAAAGCGGCGGCTTCGTGCTGTGGATTATTCTGCTGGCATCGATTCTGATGTGGTCGTTGATCATAGAGCGATATATTTACGTCTATTATCAGCACCCGAAACAGGTCAAACAGCGGATTGATGAGTGGCATGAACGCCGTGACCGCACCAGTTGGTATGCGCATCAGATCCGCCAGGGCATGATTGCCGAAAGCCGGATTGAGCTGTCACGTTACCTGATGTCGATCAAAACACTGACGGTGGCGTTGCCGATGCTGGGCCTGCTGGGTACGGTGAACGGGATGATTCAGACCTTTGATGTGATGACGGTATTTGGAACCGGTAATACCCGTGGTATGGCCGGGGGTATTTCGGTTGCCCTGATTACCACCATGGGCGGTTTGCTGACAGCGCTGTCAGGCCTGTATTTCAGTACCCAACTGAGTCAGCGGGTATCGCGCGAAGTCGACAACGTAGCCGATGCCTTGCGAAGAGACTAGGAATTAGAGATGAGAAACCGACACTCCCGCAGACAAAGCGGTGGCATTGCAGATATAAATATGACGCCATTGATTGATATGGTGTTCATTCTGCTGATTTTCTTCATCGTCACGACTTCCTTCGTCAAGGAGACCGGCGTCGATGTCAACCGGCCGACGGCAAAAACCGCAGTGAAGAAAGAACGGGCCAATATTCTGATTTCAATCAAGGCCAATGATGAAATCTGGATGGATAAACGTCAGATTGACCGTCGTGCAGTCCGGGCTAATGTCGAACGCATGCATGCGGAAAACCCGGAAGGGTCAGTCATTATTCTCGCTGACGAGGAAGCTAAAACCGGCCTGTTGATCGAAGTTATGGATCAGGCGCGGCTGGCTGGTGTGGCCAACGTATCGATTGCAGCCGAACGGGAATAACAGCAATTTATGAGACTGGCGATAGGAATCATTCTGGCGCTGCTGGTGAACTTCGGCCTGTTCGTGCTGATGCAGAACATGATCAGCAACAAGGAAGTCGACAAACAGGTGACCGAAGATATCCGCCTGCTTGATTTCGTGCGCCTCAAGCGTGAGGAAACGCAGCCGGAAACCAAAAAGCGCGAGCTGCCAAAAAAGCCGCCACCACCGAAAGAGCCACCACCACCGCCGCAAACACCGGCCCCGCAAACCGATAAACCGCAGCCGCCCAAGCCACAACTGGATGTACCGCAAATCGACGTGCCGATGAATATCACCGGTGGCCCTTATCTGGGGGATTTTGCCAAAGCGCCGAAAGCCGCTCCTGCGCCGGCACCCGCCCCGGTCGAGGGACCGATCATTGATAATGAAGTGGTGCCGCTGGTACGCATCCCGCCCAAATATCCTCGCGTAGCGGCCAGACGCGGCATTGAGGGCGTAGTCACGGTACAGTTTATTATCACCAAAGATGGCACGGTCAGAGACGCCAAAGTGATCAAGGCGGAACCGGCGAATGTTTTCAATGACGAAGCCATTGAGGCGGTACTGAAATGGAAGTTCAAGCCCAAACTGGTGGAGGGGCAGCCGGTAGAACGTCAGGCAACCCAGGAAATCGAGTTTAAATTGTCACGATGAGAATATTGCTAATCCCGTCATTGTTGCTGAGCTTATTGCTGCTGTCGCCTGTGCAGGCGCAGGAAGATGATTATTTGCTGACAGAGAAAACCTATAAGTCTTTGAGCAAGGCCCAGGAACTGATGGAAGCCGAGCAGTATACTCAGGCGGCAAGACAGCTCAATGAATTACTGGCTCAGACTGAGGCCGGCAGCTATGACCGCGCTGTAGTGCAGCAGACTATCGGTTATCTGTATTCTGAGCAGGATCAGTACGACAAGGCGGCGGCAGCCTTTCAGCAGGCACTGGAGGCTGATGCTTTGCCCGAGGATGTGACGCATAACCTGCGCTATAACCTGGCGCAGCTGCTGATTGCCGAGGGTCAGTACAGCCAGGGCATCAGACTGATGGAAGCCTGGCTGGCCAATGAACCTCAGCCCGAAAACAATGTTTATGTACTGCTGGCAACCGCTTATTACCGGGTGGAGAATTACAGCAAAGTCATAGAGCATATCCGCACTGCGATTAAAAACGACCGCGACCCCAAGGAAGACTGGTATCGCCTGCAGTTGTCAGCGCATATGTCGCTGAAGCAGTACAAGTCGGCCATTAGCGTGCTGGAAACCCTGATTACCCGCTATCCGCACCGGAAAATCTACTGGGATCAGTTATCAGCGCTGTACCTGCAGCAGGAAAAAGAGTTCAGATCACTGGCTGTGCGTATGCTGGCCGATCGTCTCAATCTGGGCGATGCTGAAACCCTGGTTAACCTGGCCGATATGTATCGTTACCTGCGGGTACCGTATAAATCAGGCAAGTTGCTGGAACGCGCCATGAATGACGGTGTGATTCCGGCTGATTTCAAACACCTGCAAAAACTGGCCGACAGTTGGCTGGCAGCCCGCGAAAATGACCTGGCTGCGAAGACACTGACCCGCATGCTGGACAAAGACAGCAGTGGTGAAAGTCATCTTAAACTGGCCCAGGTGTACATCAGTACCGAAAACTGGCAGAAAGTCATCGACACCCTGACACCAGTGGTGGACGGTCTTAAAGGCAATGACAAAGGCCGGGCACAACTACTGCTCGGCACCAGTTATTTCCATCTGGATCAGTTGGAGCAGGCTAAATCCGCCTTCGGCCGGGCGATGGCGTTTGAAAATCAGTCGAACCAGGCCGGTCAGTGGCTGCGCCACATTGATGATTTGCTGGAGAGACAGGACAATGCCGAGGCAGGCTGATCTGAATCAGCTCAAACAGGAACTGGTGCAGCATTACCGCTGGCTGCGTCAATACGGCTGCAATGATTCTCACAGCGGCAATGCTTCCCTGCGCTGGCATGATGAAGTCTGGGTGACACCGACAGGATGCTGTGCCGATACGCTGCAGCCTGAAGATCTGATTCGCTGTCATATCGATGGTCGCCGCGAGCACGGGGCTTCACTGGATGCGCCACTGCATATTGAGGTCTATCGTCAGCATCCGGCTGTCCGCGCCGTTTTTCACAGTCATGGTCCCCACACCGTGGCACTCACTCTCAATGGTCAGGATTATGTGCCGGTCGACTTTGAAGGCCAGTATTACTTTCCACTGGTACCGGTTATTAAGATTCCCTATCAGGATTACCTTGCCAAATCCCCGGCGATGGTCGCGGAGAAACTGAGGGACCATAAAGTTACCGTGGTCGCCGGTCATGGCGTCTACGCCTGTGCAGAAACCATCAATCTCGCGTATAAATGGAGTTGTTCGCTGGAATTGTCGGCCAAAACAGACTGGCTGGCGAGACAAATCTCTTAAACCTTGCCGCATCGCCATTCTTTCGCAACAATTTCACGCTTCACTAGTCATAACGACTCATCAAAAGTCACAACGGAGTAGGATCATGACAGCTGAAAGCACCCTCAAAAAAAGCGCAGCGGCTGAGCAGAGTTTTTTACGCACCCCGCTGCTGGATGGCGATGATCCCGCCGCCAAACGCCGTGAAATCGCAGACTATTTCAACTTTACTTTCGAGCGTTACGAGTCTCTGTTCAATACCCTGAAATCTGATGAAGCCTTTTATAGCAAGTCGATTCCGCTGCGCCATCCGTTAATTTTCTATTACGGTCATACCGCCACATTTTTTGTCAACAAAATGCTGCTGTCTGGCCTTATCGATAAACGTATCAATCCCAAATTCGAATCCATGTTTGCTGTCGGTGTTGATGAGATGAGCTGGGATGATCTGAATGAAGATCACTATGAGTGGCCTGCGGTGGAAGAGGTCACCGCTTATCGTCAGCAGGTCAAGGCGATGATTAACAAAGTGATTCAGAAAGCGCCGCTGAAACTGCCGATCGACTGGGACAATCCGTGGTGGGCGATTCTGATGGGTATCGAGCATGAACAGATCCACCTCGAAACCTCTTCAGTACTGATTCGTCAGCAGAAACTGGAACTGGTGCAGCCCAGACCTGAGTGGCGGCCTTTCAAACAGAAAGGCGAGGCTCCTGAAAACAGCCTGGTTGCCATACCGGGAGGGACGGTTCGAGTCGGTAAAGACTACAGTGACACTATCTATGGCTGGGATAATGAATACGGTCAGCATGAAGCTGAAATCAATGATTTTCAGGCATCCCGCTTTCTGGTCAGTAATCAGGAATTTCTGGCTTTTGTCGAAGCAGGGGGCTATCAGCAAGATGACTGGTGGCAGGAAGAAGGTCTGGCCTGGAGACGGTTTAGCGAGGCGACCCATCCCAGCTTCTGGATTAAAAATCACAAGGGCTGGCAATTGCGCCTGATGACTGAAGTGGTCGATATGCCCTGGAACTGGCCGGTCGATGTGAATTATCACGAGGCAAAGGCATTTTGTAACTGGAAAGCTGAACAGACCGGAGAGCCTGTGCGTCTGCCCACCGAGGATGAATGGTACCGGATTTATGAACACGCCGGTCTGAGCGAGCTGGATGATAAACCGGCGGTGGCGAATATCCATCTGGATTATGCCGCCTCATCCTGTCCGGTGGATCAGTTTGCCCACGGCGAGCTTTATGATGTCATTGGTAATGTCTGGCAATGGACAGAAACACCGACCTATCCGTTTGATGGCTTCAAGGTGCATCCGATTTATGATGATTTCACTACACCGACCTTCGATGGTCAGCACAATCTGATCAAGGGCGGTTCCTGGATTTCCTGTGGTAATGAAAGCCGGCTGGCATCACGCTATGCTTTCCGCCGCCACTTTTTCCAGCATGCCGGTTTCCGCTATGTGGTCTCCGACAACGAAGTCGAGCAGCACAGCTCCAATTATGAAACCGACCAGATGCTCTCGCAGTATGCTGAATTTCACTACGGTGAAAGCTACTTCAATGTCGCCAATTTCCCTAAAACGCTGGCGCAACTGGCTGTGGAAGTGATGGGCGAACAGCCTAAAGGCCATGCGCTCGATATCGGCTGTGCGGTCGGCCGTGCCAGTTTCGAACTGGCGCATCATTTCGAAAAAGTCACCGGCGTTGATTTTTCAGCTCGACTCATCAACCTGGGTGTGCAGATGGCGCAAAAAGGCGTGGTGCGTTACACCATCACTGATGAAGGTGACCTTGTGCACTATGAAGAACGCCGGCTGGATCAACTGGGTCTGACTGAAGTCGCTGATAAAGTCGAATTTATGCAGGGCGATGCCTGCAATCTGAAAGCGATTTACCGTGGTTATGATCTGATTCTGGCAGCCAATCTGATTGACCGCCTCTATCGCCCGGCTCAGTTCCTGCGCAGTGTGCATGAGAGACTCAATGAAGGCGGGATTCTGATGCTGGCGTCTCCTTACACCTGGCTGGAAGATCATACCGAGAAATCGGAATGGCTGGGTGGCTTCAAAAAAGACGGGGAGAGCTTTACCACGCTGGATGGCATCAAAGCGATTCTGCAGCCGCACTTTGAACTGGTTCGTGGTCCCGAGTCAGTCCCGTTTGTGATTCGTGAAACCAGTCATAAATTCCAACATACTCTGTCTGAAGTCACGGTGTGGAAACTAAAACCCGCTGGACAGACAAGCTGAGCCATTTAACAGTCTTCCTGAGCGGTGAATTGCCCAAGCGGTCAGCTAGACCTTAAACTCGCTGTTTCTTGAGTTGAAATAATAGCGGGTTAAGCATGAGCTTTGATTTTGACAGGCCAGTAGATCGCAGTCATTCCAGCAGTCTGAAATTTGATGCCCGGCAGGCCTATTTCGGCCGTGCTGATGTGATGCCGATGTGGGTTGCCGATATGGACTTTGCCGCGCCGCCAGAGGTGACGCAAGCGCTGGTGGCAAGAGCCGAGCACCCTGTCTATGGTTACACGCTGTATCCGGAGTCACTGTACCAGTCTCTGATCGACTGGTGCCAGCGCCGCTATCACTGGTCGGTCAAACGCAGCGATATCATGATGTGTCCGGGAGTGGTGCCATCCCTGCATGCCGCGATTGAAGCCCTGACTGAGCCCGGTGATAAAGTGATTGCTCAGCCGCCGGTCTATTTTCCGTTTTTCACGGCAGTGACCCAGACCGGTCGGGAACTGCTGCTCAATCCATTGAAGCTTGAAAATGGTCGATATTCGATGGATCTCGACCACCTGGAAGACTGCGCCAAGGCCGGTGCCAGACTGTTATTACTGTGTTCGCCACATAATCCGGTGGGCCGGGTCTGGCAGCGTCAGGAATTACTGGATCTGCTGTCACTGGCTGCGCGTTATGAAATGACCATTATCTCGGATGAAATTCATGCTGATTTGATCTTTCCGGGACAAACGCATCTGCCACTGGCGGATTTGACTGACTCAGTCAACGTGCTCACCGCCATCGCCCCGAGCAAAACCTTCAATATCCCCGGTCTCGGGCTGTCTTCATTGCTGGTGCCGCAAAAGAATGACCGTAAGGCCATCAACCAGGTTTTCGATAGCTGGCATGTCAGTGCCGCCAACCCTTTCAGTATCACGGCTTATGAGGCGGCTTACCGTCACGGTGAAGCCTGGCTGGATGCCTTGATGATTTATCTGCAGCAGTCACTGGCCTCAGCACGTGGCTTTATCAGTCACGAACTGGCAGATATTGACTTGATTGAGCCGGAAGGGACTTATCTGTTGTGGCTGGATTGCCGTCAGCTCAAGCTGGACAATCAGGCACTGCGAACATTTTTTATCGAACAGGCCGGTGTCGGCATGAACCCGGGTTACGTTTTCGGTGATTCCGGCGCTGGCTTTATGCGTCTGAATATGGGCTGCCCCAGAGCACAGCTGGAAACGGCGCTGACTAAAATGGCTGAGGCTGTCGCTCAAATAAAACGCTGATTTCGGTGCAGTCATTGCTGTTACTGCGCCGAAAAAGTGCATCCATCTGTCATGCTGCTGCAAAAATAAGGCTTTAGCATGCGCTTTTGATTGGCACAAAAGTTGCCAAATAATCAAAGCCTTAGGGCATCACGCAACTGACTGATGGAGAAGAAGCTATGACAGAGGCAATTGGCTCAGCGGCAGGCATTATCTGGCATTATCTTGCTGAAAATGGGGTGGTCTCAGCGAGCAAACTCGCCAAAGACACCAAGCTGGACAGCAAAGTCCTGCATCGGGCATTAGGCTGGCTGGCCAAGGAAGACAAGCTCAGCTTTGAAGTCAAAGGCCGCAGCGAAATGATCAGCCTCAAATAACCCTATTCGATAATATCTCTGCTGACGGTAAAGGCGCCGCGGATATCACCCAGCTTGAAGCCGGTCGCCATATCGTCAGGGTAGTGAGTATCTATTCTGGCCTGGACCGGCTCGGCGATCTTTTTGCCATGACAGGAAAGACAGACTTTATCTGTGGGAATGGCTTTCATCATTCGCCACTGGCTGCCGGATTCGCTGTCGACTTTCTCTTTGAAGGTCAGTTTCTGTATCGCCTCACCACTGGCCAGCCGGGTCTCAAAGCGTTGCAGTACGTCTGTTTCCCAGGCATCGGCCTCATTTGCAGGATTACGCACCTTGAGGCTGGTGCGACGGATTTCGAGACCGTATTTCTTGGAAATTTCAGCGGCCAGCGTCGGGGCTATCAGATGACATACCGACACCGCTTCGGCCGGACCGCCTTCGTTCATTGCCGCCATCAGCGATGACTTAAGACTGCTTGCCAGTTCCTTGATGGCCGCCTGAGCATCTTTTTCGAATGCCTGTTGGGCGGTATCTTCAGCCCTGGCGGCTATCATGCCGGTAAACAGCAGAGCCAGAACTAAGGCTAACGAACGCAACATGGATATATCCTCACACAGATAGCATAGTTAATTATCCGGACATCGGATTTGTCAGCACTGAAGTGATTTTATCAGTCAGTAGCGGGCTTTGTCCGCCCGAGTTTACCGATGTGTATGTCTATATTCACACTATCATCAGCGCATGTTGCTGAGAAGTCCCGTGCATACAGACGCTATGTAAACCCTCCGCTGCGGAAGGCTCAGCAGCCTGGGATAAACTCCGTCAGTCAAATGCCGGGCCGGCAGAAACGCCCCGTTTTCTCAGTAGTCGGGTCAGCGGACAAAAGCCGGTAAAGGCAGCCTGTAACAAATTGGCGCCGACAAAAGCTGTCAGCCATAGCCAGCCAATATGGTGAAGTTGCGACAGCAATAGACTTAACAGAATGACTGAGCCGGCAAAGGCCATCACAGCACGATCAATATTCATGATAGTCTCCATGTTAGATAATTATTAACTTCTAATATTTTGGCTGTCACTCTTGCTGTCAAGCGTGGCGGAACAAAAAAGCTTAAATGTTGTGTGTTAGGCTTTGATGCTGCTAATCTTCGATGGGAATAAATTCAACTTGATTTGTAAACGATGACAAATACCTACGATGCTTCGGCGATTGAGGTCCTGACAGGACTGGAGCCGGTCCGCAAGAGACCGGGCATGTACACCGATACAACGCGACCCAACCATCTTGCTCAGGAAGTCATCGATAACAGCGTGGATGAGGCAATAGCCGGCCACGCCCGTCAGGTCCAGGTCACCCTGCACAAGGATAATTCACTGGAAGTCAGCGATGATGGTCGCGGCATGCCGGTCGATATTCATCCCGAAGAGGGGGTGCCGGGGGTTGAGGTGATTCTGACCCGTCTGCATGCCGGCGGTAAATTCTCCAACAAGAACTATAAATACTCAGGCGGTCTGCACGGGGTGGGGGTGTCGGTCGTCAATGCGCTGTCTACCCGGCTGGAAGTTAAAATCAAGCGCAATGGTATTGAATATGCCACCGCGTTTGAAGGCGGGGTATTGAAAGAACCGCTGTCCGAAATCGGTACCGTGGGTAAGCGTAACACCGGTACCAGCCTGCGGTTCTGGGCTGATGAATCCTTCTTTGACAGCCCCAAATACTCGGTGGCCAGACTGCGTCATGTGCTTCGCGCCAAAGCCGTGTTATGTCCGGGCCTGGTGGTGACCTTCACCGATCTCAGCGGTAAGGAGAAAGTGGAAGACCGCTGGTGTTATGAAGACGGGCTGAAATCCTACCTGGCTTCCGCCATGACTGATGAGCCCTGTGTACCGGCCTCACCGTTTGTCGGTCATATCAGTGAAGAAAATGAAGAAGTCGACTGGGCCATCATGTGGCAGCTGGAACCGGGAGAGGTCCTGGCAGAAAGCTATGTCAACCTGATTCCGACCGCGCAGGGCGGTACCCATGTGAATGGTCTGCGAAGTGGTGTGCTCGATGCCTTGAGAGAATTCTGCGAATTCCGTAATCTGCTGCCACGCGGCGTCAAACTGACACCGGAAGATGTCTGGGAGCGCTGTTGTTACGTACTCTCGGTCAAGCTGGAAGATCCGCAGTTTTCCGGCCAGACCAAAGAGCGGCTGTCCTCCAGACAATGTGCCGGGTTTGTCTCCGGGGCGGTGAAAGATGCTTTCAGTCTCTGGCTCAATCACCATATTGAAGATGGTGAAAAGATCGCCGATCTCGCCATCAGTAATGCCCAGTCGCGGCTCAAGCAGGCCAAGAAAGTGGTGCGTAAAAGGGTCCAGTCCGGTCCCGCGCTGCCGGGTAAACTGGCGGACTGTACCTCACAGGAACCCGCGCGTACCGAACTGTTTCTGGTGGAAGGTGATTCCGCCGGCGGTTCAGCGAAACAGGGCCGGGATCGTGAATTCCAGGCCATCATGCCGCTACGCGGTAAGATTCTGAACACCTGGGAGGTGGAACCGACTCAGGTGCTGGCCTCGCAGGAAGTGCATGATATCGCCGTCGCCATTGGCGTCGATCCGGGCTCAGATGATTTGAGCGGGCTGCGTTACGGTAAAATCTGCATACTGGCCGACGCCGATTCGGATGGTGCTCATATCGCCACGCTGCTCTGTGCTTTGTTTGTGCGTCATTTCCGGCCGCTGGTGGAAGCGGGCCATATCTGCGTTGCGATGCCGCCGCTGTATCGTATCGATGTGGGTAAACAGGTGTTTTACGCCCTCGATAATGAAGAGCGGCAAATCATTCTGGACCGCATCGAAAGGGAAAACATCAAGGGCAAACTCAGCATTCAGCGCTTTAAAGGCCTGGGTGAAATGAACCCGATGCAACTGCGTGAGACCACGATGGCACCGGATACCCGCCGTCTGGTCCGGCTCACGATTCAAGCCGAAGATGACACGTTGATGACGCTGGATAAACTGCTGGCCAAGAAACGTTCTTCGGATAGAAAAGCCTGGCTGGAACAGCACGGCGATCTTGCCGATCTGGCTGCCCTGTAAGTAACAAGAGATAAGACCATGACTGCTATTGTCGATGATTTGGAACAGCTGTCACTGCGTGACTTCACAGAAAAAGCCTATCTGGATTATTCGATGTACGTCATTCTGGACCGGGCGCTGCCGCATATCGGCGACGGTCTGAAACCGGTACAGCGACGCATTATCTATGCGATGTCGGAACTGGGGCTGAGCGCCCTGTCCAAGCATAAAAAGTCGGCCCGTACCGTCGGTGATGTATTGGGTAAATATCACCCGCATGGCGACTCGGCCTGCTATGAAGCCATGGTGCTGATGGCGCAACCCTTCTCCTATCGTTATCCACTGATTGATGGTCAGGGCAACTGGGGCTCAATTGACGATCCCAAGTCTTTTGCTGCGATGCGTTATACCGAAGCGCGTTTGGCCCCTTATGCGCAGGTGCTGCTGAGTGAACTGGGGCAGGGTACCGCTGACTGGGTACCGAATTTTGACGGCACCATGGATGAACCGTCGCTGCTGCCGGCGCGTTTGCCCAACCTGCTGCTTAACGGCACCACCGGTATCGCGGTCGGTATGGCCACCGATATCCCACCGCATAATCTGCGCGAAGTGGTCGAAGCCTGTCTCAAACTGTTGAAGTCATCCCGCACCACACTGGATGAGATTCTGGAAGATATTCAGGGACCGGACTTTCCTACCGGTGCTGAAATCGTCTCCAGCCGCGACGAAATCCGCAAGATTTATGAAACCGGCAACGGTTCTATCAAACAACGCGCTTCTTATGACAAAGTCGATGGCGAAATCATTATCGATGCGCTGCCTTACCAGGTGTCCGGTGCCAAGATTCTGGAACAGATCGCCGCCCAGATGCAGGCCAAGAAACTGCCGATGGTTGCCGATCTACGGGACGAGTCGGATCACGAACATGCGGTGAGGCTGGTGATTGTACCGCGTTCCAACCGGGTCGATATCGACGGTCTGATGTCACATCTGTTCGCAACGACTGATCTGGAACGCAGTCACCGCGTTAACATGAACATGATCGGCATGGATGGCCGCCCGCAGGTCAAAAACCTGCGCGATATGCTGGTGGAATGGCTGGAGTACCGCGTCACCACCGTGCGCCGCCGCCTGCAGTACCGGCTCGATAAAGTGCTGGACCGCATGCATGTCCTGGAAGGTCTGCTGATTGCCTATCTTAATATCGATGAGGTCATTGCCATCATCCGTAACGAGGATGAGCCCAAGCAGGTGATGATGGAACGTTTCGGCATCAGTGACCGCCAGGCAGAAGCGATACTGGAACTGCGTTTGCGCCATTTGGCCAAGCTGGAAGAAATGAAAATCCGCGGTGAGCAGGACGAACTGTCGAAAGAACGCAAACAGCTGGAATTACTGCTGGGCTCGGATAACCGTCTGAAAACACTGATCCGCAAGGAACTGACTGCCGATGCCGAAAAATTCGGGGACGATCGCCGTTCCCATATCGTCGAACGCAAAGCAGCGAAAGCGCTGGATGCGACTGAATTGCTGCCGACCGAACCGTTAACCATTGTGCTCTCCGAAAGCGGCTGGGTGCGTGCAGCCAAAGGCCACGACGTCGATCCGGTCTCGCTGAATTACCGAACCGGTGATCGTTATCTGACCTCGGTCAAGGCCCGCAGCAATCAGCAGATCGTGTTCCTGGACCAGACCGGCCGCAGCTATTCGCTGTCAGCACACTCACTGCCCTCGGCAAGAGGTCAGGGCGAGCCTCTGAGCGGTCGCTTGCAGTCACCTCCGGAAGTCCGTTTTGTCTCGGTGCTGGCGGTTGACGATGCTGACAAGCCGGTGCTGCTGACCAATACCGCAGGTTACGGCTTTGTCACCACGCTGGAAAATCTGCTGGCCAAGAACAAGGCCGGTAAAGCGGTCTTTAATGTGCCGGAGGGAGCTCAGATCCTGCCGCCTTTGATGCTGGAAAATCCTGAACAGGATCAGATCGCAGTCGCTTCAGGCGATGGCAGATTACTGGTTTTCGCGGCTAAAGAAATTCCGCCGCTCAATAAAGGCAAGGGTGTACGTCTGATCAATATTCCACAGGCCCGTTTCAGTGCCGGCCAGGAATGGCTGCAGTCGGTCATTATCGTGCCGCAGGAAAGCAGCCTGACCCTGCATGCCGGGCGTCGACACCTGACCCTGAAACCGGCGGATCTGGCGCATTATGCCGGTGAGCGTGGTAAGCGTGGTCACAAGCTGCCGCGCGGTCTGCAGAAGGTGAGTGGCGTCGAAGTCGCGGAATAAACTTTAGTTTGCTTTTGCAGTCACAGGATTTATGCAGGACACACCTTCCGCCCATTTTCCGGTCACCGCGGTATTACTGAGAAAACCCAGTCAGCACCGCTGGCTGAAAACTTCATGGCAGTTACTGGGGTTTATGCCCGGGCTCGACGAAACCAGGCTGCAACAGGCTGCCAGTGAGGGCGAACTGGTTTATCTCACCGAGTTACAATTTCAGCTGTATAAACAGCACTGTGATGCTTACTATCACAACCTGATGTCAGGTCAACCCAAGGGCTACCTTATCTGCAGTGAGGAAGGTGACAATCTGGCACCAATGCTGGCGACTGTGGATTTCGATGAAGCTGCTTCCTTTATGGAAACCGATGAAGTCGTGTTTGATGCGCCGCTGGCCGATGCCATGTGTGTCTGGCTGGAACATTTTGTCGTTACTCATTATCAGCCGACGGCACCCAAAAAACGCCGTCGCCGTAAATGGCATGAGGCGGAAAAAGGGGGTGCGCAATGAGCCGTGAGCATGAACAGGGCTTTCTCAGCCGCTGGTCCAGCCGCAAACTGGACATAGATAGCGCTGATAAAGAGGAATCCTTGCCTGTAGAATCTGAGGCGCCCTCTGAGGCTGTTGATAGTCCGGAACAGGCTCAGGCTGCAGAAGCAGAGTCGGAGCAGGAAACACCGCTCTGGCAACGGGACGATGTCGATGAAGACAGCAAAAAGGCGGCGTTGCGCGCACTGTTTCGCAAGCCTGATTTTAATATCCGTGATGGCCTCAATGAATACGATGATGATTTCACCCGCTTTGCCAGTCTTGGCAATATCGTGACCCATGAGATGAAACGGATGCTGAAACTGGCTGAGGAGAAAACCCGGCCGCCTGAGATGCCGGAAAACACAATTCCAGAAGCTGATACGCAGCCTGATAACCAAGATAAAGAGGATAAAGACCTTGCTTAAAGCGGTGGTAGAAGCCGGGCAGATTCCAATTGAGCCTGAAGAGCAAATCAGCTTCGAATCCAGTGGTCGCTGTCTGCTAATTGCCCCGGCCGCAATCCTGAGTCGGGTCATACCACGGCTGACTTCGCTGCAATTGTATGTTTATTCCAGCGATCAGGCAGACATAGAAACAGTAGAAACAGTCACCGTGATCCGTCAGCCTCTCAGCGAACTGAATGGCTGGCTGGGTCAGTTTCAAGCGCGTTTCGGTGAACATGAACTGACGGTCGATCTGGTACTGGATTTAAGCGATACCCCCCGGATAAAAAGCAAAGTGCCGCCGCTGGGCTATTTCGCGCCCGGCGATGATCCGCAGGCGCTGGCCGAAGCATTGCAACAGTTACCCGAACTGGTGGGGGAGTTTGATAAGCCGCGTTATTTTGATTACAGAGCCGATATCTGTGCGCACAGTCGTCGTGGCGTCAAAGGCTGCACTAACTGTATTGAAGCCTGTCCCGCGGAAGCGATCAGCAGCGGCGGTGATTTAATCAATGTGAATCCGAATTTATGTCAGGGCTGTGGCAGTTGTACTGTGGTCTGTCCTTCCGGTGCTATCAGCTACAGCCTGCCGAGCCTGGATGTCAGCATTAACCGGCTACGGCAGATGCTGCAGCAATATGAGCACTATCAGTCTAAGCCGCCGCAGTTACTGATTCATGATGAAAATCTGGGACAACAGCAGCTTGATGCCTATGATTACCCGTTTGCTGATGATGTGTTGCCGTTTTCAATTGAAGAAATCGCTGCCCTCGGTCAGCCTTTCTGGCTCTCAGCCGTAGCTTACGGCGTATCCAGAATTGTCGTTTGGGACGCCGGCAGCCACGACGATCATGACTGGCAGGAACTGCAGCGCAGTATCGGTGAGAGTAATGCGATGCTGGCGGAACTGGGCTTATCGGATCGCCGCATTGAGTATCTTCACAGCCGGGATATTGAAACGCTGCAGTCAGCCCTGTCAGTATCTCCGCAAGTCAGCAAGATTGAGCCTGCCCGCTTTGCCGGTATCAACGACAAACGGCGTATGACCACCATGGCCCTCACGCATCTGCATGAGCAGGCAGCTGTAAAACCAGAACAGATGACGCTGACTGAGGATGCGGCTTTTGGTGAAATTCTGGTGGATAAACAGGCCTGTACCTTGTGTATGTCCTGCGTGTCCGTCTGTCCGGTCGGCGCGGTGGTAGACGGCGTCGATAAACCGCAGCTGCATTTTATCGAGGATCTCTGCGTGCAGTGCGGTCTATGCGAGACTGCCTGTCCCGAGGATGCGATTGATTTATCACCGCGCTATGTTTTCGACAGAAATCAGGCCCGCCAGAAACGTCTGTTACATGAAGAACCGGTATTCAACTGCATCAGCTGTCACAAACCGTTTGCGACCCAGAAAATGATCGACACCATTATCGGCAAATTGTCTGACCACCCGATGTTTCAGGGGCAGGCGCTGGAAAGGCTGAAAATGTGCGAAGACTGCCGGGTTAAATCGATGTTCAAAAACTAGAACAAAAACTGAAGGTCAAGAAATGGAACAGGATGCTTGGCGGGCCCAGCACTACGCGCTATTGGCGACATTGCTTTCAGCACCGCCTTCACAGAATCTGCTGGATGAAATTGCCCGGATTGACATTACTGATCCGGACTCGGAAATGGGCCGTGCCTGGCAGGGTCTGAAACAGGTTGCCGGTGCTGTGCAAGCGGATGAGTTGGAGCAGGAATACAATGATCTGTTTATCGGCCTCAGCGAGGGGGAAGTCATCCCTTATGGCTCTTATTATCAGACCGGTTTTCTAAATGAGAAGCCGCTGGCAGCGTTACGCCAGGATCTGGCTTTACTCGGGCTGGAGCGACAACAGGACAAAAAAGAACCTGAGGATCATATCGCGGCTGAATGTGATGTGATGCGTCTCATCCTGACTGCGCAGGGAACGCCGGTTATTGATGCTGCCACATTTTTTAAAAAACACATTTCTCCCTGGGCCAATCAGTTTTTCGCCGATTTGGCTAAAGCCGACAGCGCTGTTTTCTATCGTCAGCTCGCCCATGTTGCGAGTGTTTTTTTGCAGTCCGAGCTGCAGTCGATTAAATAGGCATTAATTGAGATATTTCATCAATAAAGCCTTGATAGAGCACGGTAGCTGCGCGATACTCACGTATAACAAACAATAAAAGCAAACAGCCAATGTTTGCAGCAATTAAATATTGAGGTTGAACCTCAACACTCGGTTTTTCGGAGGCGCTATGAGCATGCAAAACAGTCGCTCACGCAGGGACTTTTTGGTCAAGCTGACATCGGCAGTAGGTGGCGGTGCCGCCCTCGCTGCGTCATCGGGTATGGTTCAGGCCGCGCCAACAACTTCGCCGCCTGAAACAGAAACCAAGCCCGATTCCCCTAAAAAAGGCTATCAACATACCGAGCATGTTGAGACCTATTACCGCCTTGCTGATTTTTAAGCTTGAGTGCCTGCCATGAAACTGACTAAACGACAATCTGTTCCGGCCAGCAATGCCAATGGTGTGAACCGCCGAGTTTTCCTCAAAGGCTCAGGTATCGCCGCCGGTGGCGCTGCTTTCATGTCCATGTTGCCACCGGCGATGATGCAGAAAGCGGAAGCCGCGGAAGAACAACGGCTGACCTATGCTGATGGCGAAATCGTTCGCAAACGCAGTGTCTGCACCCACTGCAGTGTCGGCTGCGGTGTTATTGCTGAAGTTCAGAATGGTGTCTGGACCGGACAGGAACCCAGTTTCGAGCATCCTTTCAATCTTGGCGCACACTGTGCCAAGGGCGCGTCGGTTCGTGAACACGGCCACGGCGACAGACGGCTCAAATATCCGATGAAAAAGGTCAACGGCAAATGGCAGCGGATCAGCTGGGATCAGGCCATTGAGGAAATCGGTGACCAGATGCTGGCGATTCGGGAGAATGCCGGCCCCGACTCTGTTTACTGGTTGGGCAGTTCCAAACATTCCAACGAACAGGCCTACCTGTTCCGTAAATTTGCCTCGCTATGGGGTACCAATAACGTCGATAACCAGGCCCGGATCTGTCACTCCACCACGGTAGCCGGTGTAGCCAACACCTGGGGTTACGGCGCGATGACCAACTCCTACAACGATATCCATAATGCCAAGGCCATTTTTATTATCGGTGCCAACCCGGCCGAGGCCCATCCGGTCTCCTTACAGCATATTTTCCGTGGCAAGGAACGTGGTGCGCCACTGATTGTGGTTGATCCACGAATGACCCGCACTGCCGCGCATGCTGATCAGTTTATCCGGATTCGTCCAGGCACCGATGTGCCGTTTGTCTGGGGTATGCTCTGGCATATCTTCGAAAACGGCTGGGAAGACAAAGAATTCATTCGCCAGCGTGTCTATGGCATGGATGAGATCCGCAAAGAAGTGGCGCACTGGACGCCAGCCGAAGTCGAACGGGTGACCGGTGCCAAAGAGGCAGATGTCTATCAGGCAGCCAAAACGATGGCTGAACACCGTCCGGGTACCTTTGTCTGGTGCATGGGCGGCACCCAGCATACCATCGGTAACAACAATACCCGCGCCTACTGCATTTTCCAGCTGGCGCTCGGCAATATGGGGGTTGCCGGTGGCGGCACCAATATCTTCCGCGGCCATGACAATGTTCAGGGGGCGACCGATTTTGGCGTGCTTTCACACACCTTACCGGGCTACTACGGTATTTCCGAAGGGGCCTGGAAACACTGGGCCCGGGTCTGGGACATCGATTACGAATGGCTGAAAAAACGCTTTGATCAGCATGTTTACGAGCCGGAGGCCGGCATGGGCGAAGATGGCCCCACCGAAGCCGGTAAATCACCGATGTACACCAACGGTATTCCAGTGTCACGCTGGATAGACGGGGTGCTGGAAGACAAGGAAAACATCGATCAGAAAAACACTATCCGTGCCATGGTGCTGTGGGGACATGCACCCAACAGCCAGACACGTGGTCCGGAAATGAAAGCGGCAATGGAAAAATTGGAGCTGCTGGTGGTCGTGGACCCTTATCCGACGGTTTCCGCAGTGATGCATGATCGTACTGACGGTGTTTATCTGCTGCCGGCATCGACCCAGTTTGAAACATACGGTTCAGTGACTTCTTCCAATCGTTCCGTGCAGTGGCGTCATCAAATTATCGATCCACTGTTTGAGTCACTCCCTGATCACACCATCATGTACAAGTTTGCCAAAAAATTCGGCTATGCCGATAAGCTCTGCAAACATATCCAGGTCAATGGTGAAGAGCCCCTGATTGAAGACATCACCCGCGAGTACAACCGTGGCATGTGGACCGTCGGCTATACCGGTCAGACACCGGAACGACTGAAACGCCAGTCTGAAAATCTGCATACATTCGATACCACTACGCTCAGAGCCCAGGGTGGCCCCTGTGATGGTGAATATTACGGTCTGCCATGGCCTTGCTGGGGAACCGGCGAGATGAATCATCCAGGCACGCCGATTCTTTATGATACTTCGGTGCCGGTTAAAGACGGTGGTCTGCCTTTCCGGGCTCGTTTCGGTATCGAGCGTGATGGCGTTAATCTCTTGGCTGAAGATTCCTACACAGTCGGCTCTGATATTAAAGACGGCTATCCCGAATTCACCGCCGATATGCTCAAAGAACTGGGCTGGTGGCATGAACTGACCGCCGAAGAGCAACAAGAGGCAGAAGGCAAAAACTGGAAAACCGATTTGTCCGGCGGCATACAACGTGTGGCAATCAAACATGGTTGTGCCCCCTATGGCAATGCCAAAGCCCGGGCTATCGTCTGGCAGTTCCCGGATCCAGTGCCGATACATAGGGAAGCGCTTTATACCAACCGTCGGGATTTGGTTGATGAATATCCCACCTATGAAGATCGCCGCAGCTTCTACCGTCTGCCGACCCGTTATGGTTCGATCCAGGCCAAGGACTTTACCCAGGAGTTTCCGCTGATTATGACCAGTGGACGTCTGGTCGAATACGAAGGTGGCGGCGAGGAAACCCGTTCCAATCCCTGGCTGGCTGAACTGCAGCAGGACATGTTTGTCGAGATTCATCCTGCCGATGCCAACAATGCCGGTGTAATTCACGGTGATATGGTCTGGGTCGACGGACCCGAAGGCGGTTCGATCAAAGTCATGGCTTTTGTCACCGAACGGGTAGAGCGTGGCACGGTGTTTATGCCTTTCCACTTCGGCGGCCATTTCCAGGGCGAAGTATTGCGGGATAAATATCCGGAAGGGGCTGCGCCCTATGTGCTGGGCGAGTCCTGCAATATTGTTTTCACCTATGGCTACGATTCCGTGACCATGATGCAGGAGACCAAGGTGTCACTGTGTCGGGTCAGAGCAGCTTGAGTAAAGAGGTCAAACCATGGCTCGAATGAAGTTTTTATGTGATGCCGATCGTTGTATCGAGTGCAACGCCTGTGTCACTGCCTGTAAAAACGAGCATGAGGTACCCTGGGGCATTAACCGCCGCCGGGTTGTGACCATTGATGATGGTCTCAAGCAGGAAAAGTCGATTTCTGTTGCCTGTATGCACTGTACTGATGCCCCCTGTCAGGCCGTGTGCCCGGTAGACTGTTTCTATACCACCCCGGAAGGGGTAGTCCTTCATGACAAGGATATCTGCATCGGTTGCGGTTACTGTTTTTATGCCTGTCCCTTCGGTGCACCCCAATATCCACAGGAAGGCGCCTTCGGTGCCCGCGGTAAAATGGATAAATGCACATTCTGTGCGGGTGGCCCTGAAGAGGATAATTCCCAGGCGGAACTGGATAAATACGGTCGTAACCGACTGGCAGAAGGCAAGCTGCCTTTATGTGCCGAAATGTGCTCTACAAAGGCTTTGCTGGCCGGCGATGGCGATATTGTTGCCGATCTGTTCCGCAAACGGGTCGTCCGTCGTGGTGGCCGCCCTGATAACTGGGGTGGCTGGGAAACAGCATACGAAGTGAAGCTATGAAATATCTCCTACCTTTAATTGCATTGTTTGCTGTCAGCGGCTGTTACGAGGACACCGACGTGACTTTGCATGAAGCCGGTGTTTACAAAGGCAAGCCGGATAGCCATGTCAAATCGTATGAAGCGCGGGCGGATATCCTGGCAAGACGCTTTCAACAAGTTCAGACCGACCGCTAGCGGAGGCGATAAATGGCTGTGGCAGACTCGCTGAACAAACGCAAAAAAATGATGCTCTGGAGCGGCATTGTGATTCTGCTTGCCATCATCATTTTGCCGATGAGCGGCTACCTGGTTACCGGTTATGAGCCAAATCAGCAGTATCAAACAGATGTTGAGAATCCCCGTTCTGATACCTGGCGTCAGGTCCGGCGTGGCAACGAGGGCTATACCGCGGTCACCGGTCAGGAAGCCAATGAGTTGATTCAGTCTTCCGGGGAAACCTGGCGGCAGGTGCGAAATGGTCCGATGGCGACATACGGCAGCTGGTTGATGGGCTTTGTGCTGCTGGCAATATTGGCCTTTTATGTCATGCGCGGCAGAGTTGAACTGACGCATCCGCGAACAGGTGAAACGGTAGAACGCTGGACACTCAACGAACGGCGGTTGCACTGGACGACGGCTATTCTGTTCATACTACTGACGATCACCGGGCTTAGCATTCTCTACGGTCGGGCGGTTTTGATTCCGCTGATGGGCTACCCCGGCTTTTCTCTTTATGCCACTGGCGCCAAGTTTTTGCATAACGCCCTGGGACCGGTGTTCATGATTGCCCTGTTTGCGATCCTGGTGAAGTTTTTCAGGCATAACTTCTTTAACAAAGTCGATCTCGAATGGTTCAAGGCCTACGGCGGCATGGTAGGGGATAAACATCCTTCTGCCGGGCGCATGAATGGCGGGGAAAAGGTCTGGTACTGGGCACTGGCAACTGCCGGTATTGCCCTGTGTTTCTCAGGACTGGTGCTGGACTTCCCCAATTTCGGACAGGAACGTCAGGTGATCCAACTGGCGCATGTCATTCATTTGACCACCGCCCTCATCCTGATTGCCTTTTCTTTCGGTCATATCTATATCGGCACTATCGGAACCGAAGGCGCACTGGAAGGCATGACCACAGGCCGTGTTGATGTCGCCTGGGCGGAGCAGCATCACGATCTCTGGTTACAGGAGATCCGTGAAAAAAATGCCTCGTCCTCAGACCGCTCCGACTGATTTTGCGCAAATAGGTATAAATTGTGGTTGCCAGCAATCCGTTATGCATTTTTGAGTAAATTTTTTCTCTAAATAAATCAGTTTTTTGCCTGCTTTTGATGCCGACTACTACTTTTTAGTCATTTCAATGACTTACAAACTCCCCTAGGTTTAAGCTGAGGCTGGATACAGTCCAGTAGCCGGAAAAGTCACGTCCGGCCATGGCTGAAACCGCCCGAATCTGCACCAAAACGAAGCAAATGCCTGTTTTACAGGAAAATATGGCAGCTGATGCCGCTTCACAGTAAAACTTAGCCATGCTAATTTTTGTCTGTTTAACAGCAACAAAAGCCAACGATGGCATAGAAGATTAGAGAGAGGCCTTTTTCATGAGTGGGCAGCAAATCAGTGCTCAAAAGCTGGGCAAAGAGCTTAAATTGCCGCGGGCTGTCAATAAAGGCAGACAGGTTGACCCCAAAGCGCTGGCTGAAGTCCAGGCATTACTGGGCGATGAACCGCGCCGCAAAGATTTACTTATTGAGCATTTGCACAAAATTCAGGACAACTACAGGTACATTTCGGCTGCCCATCTGGTGGCGCTGGCCTATGAGATGAAACTGTCGCGAGCCGAAGTCTACGAAGTCGCCACCTTTTATCATCATTTTGATGTCATTAAAGAAGATCAGACACCACCGCCGGCACTGACCGTGCGTGTTTGTGATTCGATGACCTGCGAAATGCTGGGTGCAAACGAACTAATAGACTCATTGGAACAGGGCCTTGGCAGTGATGTTCGTGTGCAGCGCGTTCCCTGTGTCGGCCGCTGTGATAAAGCGCCGGTTGCGGTGGTCGGTATGCATCCGGTAGAGAATGCCGATACCGCCCGGGTTTCCGAACTGGTTGAAAACAGACACACCCGTCCGGAAGGCATCGAACCGATTCGCTTTGAACAATATGTCGAGCAGGGTGGTTACAACACCTACCGCCTCTGTATGGAAGGTCATTATGATGTCGAAAAAGTGCTCGACACCATGGATGACTCCGGTCTGCGTGGTCTCGGCGGTGCCGGTTTCCCGGTCGGCCGTAAATGGCGCATCGTGCGCGATCAACCGGCACCGAAACTGATGGCCGTCAATATCGACGAAGGTGAACCCGGCACCTTTAAAGATAAATATTTCCTCGATCGTGATCCCCACTGCTTCCTGGAAGGCAGTCTGATTGCCGCCTGGGCCGTGGGTATTGATGAAATCTATATCTACCTGCGTGACGAATACGCGGCGATCCGCGAGATGATGGAAGTTGAGATTGCTAAACTGGTGGCCAGTCCACCGGTTGCCAATATGCCCAAGCTGTATCTGCGCCGCGGTGCCGGTGCCTACATCTGCGGTGAAGAATCGGCGATGATCGAATCGATTGAAGGCAAACGCGGCATGCCACGTCTGCGCCCGCCGTATGTGGCCCAGGTGGGGCTATTCGGCAGACCGACACTGGAACACAATATGGAATCGCTGTACTGGGTACGCGATATCCTGGAAAAAGGACCGCAATGCCTGACTGATCACGGTCGCCATGGTCGTAAGGGTTTGCGTTCATTTTCGGTCAGTGGCCGCGTTAACAAACCTGGTGTGCATCTGGCGCCGGCGGGTATCACCATGCGAGAGCTGATTGATGAGTATTGTGGCGGTATGCAGCAAGGCCACGAATTTTATGGTTATTTCCCGGGCGGAGCCTCTGGCGGCATTCTGCCCGCCTCAATGGGGGATATTCCGCTCGACTTCGATACTCTAAATGACTATGGCTGTTTCATCGGTTCCGCTGCGGTCGTGGTCTTTTCCGACAAGGACAAGGCACGCGACCTGGCAGTCAATGCGATGAAATTCTTTGAAGATGAATCCTGTGGTCAGTGTACGCCCTGCCGCGTTGGCACAGCAAAGGCTGTGACCTTAATGAAACAGAAACAGTGGGATCAAGACTTACTGGAAGAGTTGTCACAAGTAATGGTGGATGCCTCTATTTGCGGACTCGGCCAGGCAGCACCCAATCCGTTGCGCTGCGTGATTAAGTATTTCCCTGAGGAGTTGAAATAATGGCTATCAACCCGGAAATTGAAAGCGAACTGATTGCCTTTGATCTCAATGGCAAAAAGATCTTTGCCGAAGAAGGCGAGACTATCCTGCTGGCGGCGCAGCGTCATGGCGTGGAAATCCCGCACCTGTGCTATTCCGAAGGCCAGGGGCAGGATGGTAACTGCCGTGCCTGCATGGTCGAAATCGACGGCGAGCGTGTGCTGGCACCTTCATGTTGCCGTTATCCGTCGGAAGGCATGAAAGTCCAGTCACAAAGCGAGCGTGCACTGAAGTCACAGAAAATGGTGCTGGAACTGCTCAAGTCCGATGTGTCTGAGCAGCCACATACTCTGCATTCCGAGCTCGATTACTGGGCCGGTAAGCTGGAGATCAGCACACCCCGCTTCAAGCCGCGTGAAAATCCGCAGGCCGACCTGTCGCATCCGGCGATTGCGGTCAATATGGATGCCTGCATTCAATGTACCCGCTGTGTCCGGGCTTGCCGTGACGAACAGAATAATGATGTCATTGGCCTGGCGATGCGCGGTCACCACACCGAAATCGTGTTTGATCTGGATGATCCCATGGGAGAGAGCTCCTGTGTGGCCTGTGGCGAGTGTGTGCAGGCCTGTCCGACCGGCGCGCTGATGCCGGCGGGTGAGGTCGCGATGGTTGAGCCGGATAAGAAAGTCGATTCGGTCTGCCCGTACTGCGGTGTCGGGTGTCAGCTCACCTACAACATCAAGAACAATAAAATCCTGCATGTCGAAGGCCGCGACGGTCCTGCCAACCATGGCCGTCTTTGTGTTAAAGGCCGCTATGGTTTCGATTATGTGCACCATCCCCACCGGATTACCAAGCCATTGATTCGTCGCGACGATGCGCCCAAGTATCCTGACTTTGAAATGGATCCCAACGATATCGACAAGGTTTTCCGTGAGGCGAGTTGGGAAGAAGCACTGGAGCGTGCCGCACAGGGTCTCGTCGATATTCGTGATAATGACGGTCCCCAGGCGCTGGCCGGTTTCGGTAGTGCCAAGGGCAGTAACGAAGAAGCTTATCTGTTCCAGAAACTGATTAGGGTCGGCTTCAAAACCAACAATGTCGATCACTGCACTCGTCTTTGCCATGCCTCATCGGTAGTGGCTTTGTTGGAGACACTGGGCTCCGGCGCTGTGTCCAACCCCGTCGCCGATGTTGAGAAAGCCGAAGTGATTGTGCTTATCGGCGCTAATCCGACCGTCAACCACCCGGTTGGCGCGACCTGGATGAAAAATGCTGTGCGCGATGGCACCAAGCTGATCCTGCTGGATCCGCGCGGTACCGAATTGCGCCGTGAAGCCACCTATCACCTGCAGTTCAAACCGGGCTCTGATGTGCCTATGCTCAACGCGATGATGCATACCATCGTTGAGGAAGGACTCATCGACGACGCATTTATTGCTGAGCGAACTGAAGGCTTCGAGGCAATGAAGAAGCATCTGGAAAAATATACGCCGGAACTGATGGAATCAGTCTGCGGTATTCCGGCAGAGACCCTGCGTGAAGTGGCACGGCTTTATGCCAAGTCCAACGCCTCTATGATCCTCTGGGGCATGGGAGTTTCCCAGCATGTGCATGGTACCGATAACGCCCGCTGCCTGATTTCACTGGCCTTGATGACCGGTCAGATCGGTCGTCCGGGCACTGGCCTTCATCCGCTGCGTGGTCAGAATAACGTCCAGGGCGCCTCCGACATGGGGTTGATTCCGATGTGTCTGCCGGATTATTTCCGTGTTGAAGACAAGGCGGCGCGTGAAAATATGCAGCAGCTCTGGCAGGGGGAAATCAGCGATAAAGCCGGTCTGACCGTGGTCGAGATCATGGATGCGATCCATGCCGGTAAACTGCATGGCATGTACATCATGGGTGAAAACCCGGCGATGTCGGATCCGGATGTCAATCATGCCCGTCAGGCACTCTCAGAGCTTAAGCATCTGGTGGTACAGGATCTGTTCCTGACCGAGACCGCCTACCTGGCTGATGTGGTTCTGCCGGCATCGGCGTTCCCGGAAAAGACCGGTACTTTCACGAATACCGACCGCTGGGTACAACTGGGCCGTCAGGCTATCGACCCGCCGGGTGATGCCCGTCAGGATCTGTGGATCATCCAGCAAATTGCCAACCGTATGGGCCTCGACTGGCACTATGACGGACCGGCAGATGTGTTTGCTGAAATCCGCAAAGCGGTGCCGTCGATGGCCGGTATTACCTGGGATCGCCTGCAACGTGAGCATGGTGTGGTTTACCCCTGTGTGGAAGAGGGGGATCCGGGCGATCCGGTGATCTTTACCCGCGCCTTCCCGACCCCGAGTGGTCGTGGCAAGTTTGTCCCGGCTGATATTGTGCCGCCGGATGAAAGACCGGATGAAGACTATCCGTTCGTGCTCATTACCGGTCGCATGCTGGAACACTGGCATACCGGTTCAATGACCCGTCGTTCCAACGTGCTCGACTCGCTGGAGCCGGAAGCGGTAGCAACAGTGAATCCGATTACGCTCGATGAAATGGGCGTCAATCCGGGCGAACTGATTACCCTGTCTACCCGCCGTGGCAGTGTCTCGGCAATTGCCCGTGCCGATATGGGCGTACCGACCGGCGCCGTGTTTATGGCTTTCTGTTATTACGAAGCGGCGGTCAATAAACTGTCCAACCCGGCTTTGGACCCGGCGGCGAAAATCCCCGAGTTCAAGTACTGTGCGGTCAATGTCACCCCGGGTGGTGAACCGATGCAGTTCTATAGCTACGGCGGCGGTCAGTCGAAAAACGTACTGCTATAAGCGGTATTTCCAATAAAAAAGGCATCTTCGGATGCCTTTTTTCTAACTAGCAGTTCACATTCTTGCTAAGATATGGAGCGTATTTCAGAGCTCCAATTAGGCTAAAATCATAATGAAAATCCTGATCAGCAATGATGATGGTTATCTATCCCAGGGCATTCGCACCCTGGCCGATGCATTAAGCAGTTTTGGTGATATTACCGTGGTGGCACCTGACAGAAATCGCAGTGGTGCCAGCAATTCTTTGACCCTGGAAAACCCGCTGCGGCTGGAAAGGCAGGAAGACGGCGTCTACCGGGTCGAGGGCACGCCCACGGACTGTGTTCACCTGGCGATTACCGGTTTGCTGGATGAAGATCCGGATATGGTGGTCTCCGGTATTAACGCCGGCGCCAACCTGGGTGATGATGTGCTCTATTCCGGCACCGTCGCTGCGGCAATGGAAGGTCGCTTTCTGGGCCTGCCGGCCATCGCTATTTCACTGGCCTCACATACCGGTACGCATTACGAGACTGCAGCCTGGGTGGCGCAGAAGCTGGTGTCCAGATTGAAAACATCTTCACTGCCGGCAGACACCATTCTCAATGTGAATGTCCCTGACCTGCCTATCGAGGAAATCACCGGTATCGAGAGCACCCGCCTCGGCCATCGCCACAAAGCGGAACCGGTCATCAAGGAGTTCGACCCGCGCGGACGGCCGATGTACTGGATCGGTCCGGCCGGTGATGAAGAGGATGCCGGTCCCGGCACCGACTTTGATGCTATTCGCCGCGGCGCGGTATCTGTTACGCCGCTGCAAATCGACTTGACCCGTTATGACGCCATCGATGGTGTCGCCAGGTGGCTGAAAGATTGCTGATATGAACACGGATTACCGCGGTATCGGCATGACATCACAACGTACCCGTGACCGGCTGGTTGCCCGCTTGCAGGAGCGCGGCATTACCAACCCCGAGGTGCTGGCTGTGATCCGTGAAATGCCACGCCATCTGTTCGTCGATGAAGCCCTGGCCAGTCGTGCTTATGAGGATACTGCGCTGCCTATCGGCCATGGTCAGACTATTTCCCAGCCTTACATCGTCGCTAAAATGACCGAAATCCTGCTTGCCGGTGACGGTGAACGGGAAAAAGTGCTGGAAGTTGGTACTGGTTCCGGTTATCAGACAGCGGTGCTGTCTAGACTAGTGTCCCGTGTGTTCAGTGTGGAACGCATTTCGCCGCTGCAGAACCAGGCTCGTGAACGGTTCTACCAGCTTAAACTGAATAATATTAAGCTTAAGCACAGTGATGGTAATTGGGGCTGGGAGTGGTATGCACCTTACGATGGCATTATCGTCACCTGCGCGCCCGAACAGGTGCCGCATGAACTGCTCAAGCAACTGGCACCGGGTGGCCGATTGGTGATCCCGGTTGGAGGCAGTATGGGACAGTCACTGCGGGTGATAGACCGTGTCGGGGACCGTTATGAGGAGACCGAACTGGATCCGGTCAGCTTTGTACCCCTGTTGAGCGGTCAAATCTGATGCGTTTATTTTCCGGTCTTTATGCCCGTGTTATGCACTGGGCCCGTCACAAATATGCGAGCTACTGGCTGGCGCTGGTCAGTTTCAGTGAGTCGTCCTTTTTTCTGATTCCGCCTGATGTCATGCTGGCGCCGATGAGCCTGGCCCGGCCCGACCGCGCCTGGTTTTATGCCACGCTGACCACGATTGCCTCGGTGCTGGGTGGGCTGCTTGGTTATGCGATTGGCTTGTTCGCCTTTCAGATGGCGGAACCCTGGCTGATCTCACTGGATTATATGCATGCGTATCAGCAGGCCGCAGCCTGGTTTGATAAGTGGGGATTCTGGGCGATTTTCATCGCCGGTTTTACCCCGATCCCCTATAAAATTTTTACTATCGCTGCCGGCGCTGCCAATATGTTACTGCTGCCTTTTGTTATCGGCTCATTAATAGGCCGCGGTATGCGGTTTTTTCTGGTTGCAGGCCTGATGCGCTGGGGCGGACCGGAACTGGAGGCCAGTCTGCACCTCTGGGTCGACAGGCTGGGCTGGCTGACGGTATTGATTTTGGTGATGGCTTACCTGATATTTGCATAGAGATGAAATGGATTCTGCCGCTATTGCTGATGATCATGATGACCGCCTGTGGCGGCGGTGGTCGGGCTGTAGCGCCAGTCGGTTCTTACAGTGATGACCGTAGCAGCGAGCGCAAAATCGCCACACCACCCAGTTACTATACGGTCAGAAAAGGCGATACGCTGTACTCAATAAGCTGGCGCTATGGCATGGACTACAAGGATGTTGCCCGTATCAACAACATCCGTTCGCCCTATACCATCTATGTCGGCCAGAGAATCCGTTTCAAACCGACCAGCGCTACAACGGCGCAGCGAGCAAGCAGTCCGCAGCCGACCAAAACCCAGCCGATCAAGCCGAGTCCATCGGTTCAGGCTAAACCGCTGCCAGCGCCGACGCCGAAGACCACCGCAGCGAAGCCACAACCGCAACCGAAACCATCAGCAGAGCCTTTTGTCGGCAATCAGAACCTGCAATGGCGCTGGCCGACAGAGGGACGAGTGGTCTCGACCTATTCCAACAGCAGCCCCGGTCGCAAGGGCATTGATATTGCAGGTCAGTCAGGGCAACCGGTTTATGCAGCGGCTTCCGGCAAAGTGGTCTACAGCGGCAACAGTCTTCCACGCTACGGTAATCTGCTGATCATCAAACATAATGATGTTTATCTCAGCGCTTACGCGCACAGTGACAGGCTCCTTGTCAAAGAGGGCGCTGTTGTTAAAAGTGGTCAGAAAATCGCCCTGATGGGCCGCACCGGCACCCAGCGCGATCAGCTGCATTTTGAAATCCGCCGTAACGGCAAGCCGGTCGACCCGATGCGCTTTCTGCCCAAGCGCTGAACCACAAAAAACACGATTAATCCGTTACAATATAGCGTTTTGCCGGTTTTTATCCGGCGTTTCATCCTTTACTCAATATCAGAGGTTAACCTTGGAACTAGGCGCGCCATTACAACGTATTAAAGACCTTCGTGATCGCAGTGACGATCTTAGGGGGTATCTTTGACTTCGATGAAAAGTCTGAACGCTTAATCGAAGTTACCCGCGAACTTGAATCTCCCAGCGTCTGGGACGATCCGGAACGGGCCCAGAAACTGGGTCAGGAACGGGCCAGTCTGGAAAAAATCGTCAGCACGCTGTCCAAACACCGCGATACCCTGAATGATGCCCAGGATCTGCTTGAACTCGCAGCGGAAGAAAACGATCAGGCCACTTTTGATGCGGTTATCGCTGATCTGGATGAACTGGAAAAAGGCCTGGAGAAACTCGAATTTCAGCGCATGTTCTCCGGCGAACTGGATAAAAACAGTGCCTATCTGGATATTCAGTCCGGCTCCGGCGGCACGGAAGCACAGGACTGGGCCAATATCCTGCTGCGCATGTATCTGCGCTGGGGTGAGGACCATGACTACAAGGTCGAACTGATGGAAGTCTCAGCCGGTGAGGTCGCCGGTATCAAGAGTGCCACCGTGCGCTTTGAAGGCGAATATGCTTTCGGCATGCTGCGTACCGAAACCGGCGTTCATCGTCTGGTGCGTAAATCGCCATTCGATTCCGGTGCCCGCCGTCATACCTCATTTGCGTCGGTGTTTGTCTATCCGGAAGTCGATGAGACCATCGAAATTGAAATCAACCCGGCCGATCTGCGTGTCGATACTTACCGTTCCAGTGGCGCTGGTGGTCAGCACGTTAACACCACCGATTCGGCCGTGCGCATCACCCACGTACCGACCAATACCGTGGTGCAGTGCCAGACCGAGCGCAGTCAGCATCAGAACCGTGACCGTGCCATGAACCAGCTGCGGGCCAAGCTGTACGAGCTGGAATTAATGAAGCAGAACGAAGTCAAGCAGGCCGCAGAAGAATCGAAATCGGATATCGGCTGGGGTAGTCAGATTCGATCCTATGTCCTCGACCAGTCACGGATTAAAGACCTGCGCACCCATGTCGAGACTGGCAATACCCAGGCCGTACTTGACGGCGATCTGGACCAATTTATCGAAGCGTCGCTGAAATCAGGATTATAAGCATGAGCAACGAAACCGAAACCGGAACCGAACTGGACGAAAACCGACTGATCGCGCAGCGTCGCGAAAAACTGGCCGAACTGCGTGAACAGGGCAATGCCTTTCCCAACGACTTCCGCCGTAATGTGATGAATGCAGAGCTCAGCGCCGAATATGCAGACTGGAGCGCCGAGCAACTGGCCGAAACCCCGCGCCGGGTCAAAATTGCCGGTCGGATGATGACCAAACGGGTGATGGGTAAAGCCAGCTTTGCCAATATCCGTGATATGTCCGGAGATATGCAGCTTTACGTCAAACGTGACGATCTGCCGGAAGGCGTTTATGCCCAGTTCAAACGCTGGGATCTGGGTGACATTATTGCTGCTGAAGGCGTGATGTTCCGCACTCAGAAAGGCGAACTGTCGGTGCTGGTCGATAATATCCGTTTGCTGACCAAGTCTTTGCGTCCGCTGCCGGAAAAATTTCATGGCCTGTCGGATCAGGAAACCCGCTATCGTCAGCGCTATGTTGATCTCATCATGAACGAAGCGAGCCGTGATGTATTCCGTCTGCGCACGCTGATTATTGACGGTGTTCGCCGCTACCTGATGAGCAAGGACTACCTTGAAGTCGAAACGCCGATGATGCAGGCGATTCCGGGCGGTGCGACCGCGCGTCCGTTCACCACCTATCACAATGCGCTCGATATGGACCTGTTCCTGCGTATAGCGCCTGAACTCTACCTCAAGCGGCTGATTGTCGGTGGTTTCGAGCGGGTGTTTGAAATCAACCGTAATTTCCGCAATGAAGGGTTGTCGACCCGCCATAACCCGGAATTCACTATGGTCGAGTTCTATCAGGCTTACGCTAACCATCACGACCTGATGGACCTGACCGAGGATATGCTGCGCACAGTGACCCAGGATGTGTTGGGTACCTCACAGGTGCATTACCAGGGTCTCGATATCGACTTCGCCAAGCCGTTCACCCGTATGACGGTCAGGGAATCGATCCTGCACTTCAATCCGGGTATCAAGCCGGAGCATCTTGAAACACTGGAAGCGGCTCGTGAAATTGCCGCTGGTCTCGATATTCCGATCAAGGAGACTTACGGCTTAGGTAAGGTACAAATCGAGATCTTCGAGAAAACGGTTGAGCACCGCCTGATGGACCCGACCTTCATCACCGCCTATCCGACCGAAGTTTCGCCTTTGGCCCGCCGCAGTGATGATGACCCGTTTGTCACCGAACGTTTCGAGTTCTTCGTCGGTGGTCGCGAGATTGCCAATGGCTTCTCCGAGCTCAATGATGCCGAAGATCAGGCCGAGCGCTTCCAGGCCCAGGTCGCTGAAAAAGATGCCGGTGATGATGAAGCGATGCATTTTGATGCCGATTACATCCGGGCTCTTGAGTACGGTATGCCGCCGACAGCGGGAGAGGGGATTGGTATCGACCGTCTTGTCATGTTGTTGACCGACTCGCCTTCGATTCGGGATGTTCTTCTTTTCCCGCATATGAGACCAGAGTAAGTATTGAGTTTGAACGTCGGATAAGATGTTGATGCCTTATATGAAGACACAACCGACTACCAAGGATGAAATAATGCGAAATGGATACGCCAAACTTGCTGGAATTCTGGCCATTCTTTATGCCATCACTTTTTTTGGTGGCATTTTTTTTCACTACCTCATATCAGGTAGTTCATATACTTTGAAATATAGCCTTAGCTTGCCAAAAACATGGTTAGTGCTTGTTATGGCATTAGTCATTGGCTTTGGGTTGATTAAACATTATCGCTGGTCATGGTGGTTGGGCTTAGTGGCAGGTATTTATCAATTGATAGGTATTAGTATCGCTGCTCAAAGGTTGTTGTCTTCTCAGTCGACACTGCCACTGTTGATGGGCATGTTTATTGTACTTTTCATTGCTTTCCTGACACTGCTTTTACTCCCTTCAGTTAGACGGCAGTTTCTAACTAACTGAATTATTTCGCCTTGATGGCGAGTCAGGGAAATGCGCGCCCATTTCCCTAACAACCCTAGGGCGCCCCATTGTGCTGGCCTGCGGCTCCACTGCGTTGCTCAGTTTATCTGGGGATTGAGCAAAACTCGCTGCGCTCAGACACTGCTCAATCCTTACCCAGATAAACCTGCGCTACTCGTCAGCACAAAAGGGGGGGGGGACCCCCAGGGCAAGCATGGGTCTGGCCTTTTTTGGTTCGTTTTTTGGCCACGCAAAAAATGAACTCGCCATCAAGGCGAAAATCAATCCATGATATGGGATGGAGCTTTGATCTAATCACCTGACTAAAGAAAAAACCTGAGTCGATAAAAACCAAAACCGCAACAACAATGACAACTCCCAACCCCACCCGCTAGGATAGACACCAAGATCCCAACCCAAACCGGAGTCACATGTTTGTCGACCTCAGTTTAGGCATTAATCTCGTCATCTTCCTCGCTGCCGGTGCCGTTGTGGGTATCTGCGGTGTCTGGCTGACGCAGCGGGCGGAGCAGCTGGCGCATATCACCGGCCTGGGACAGGCTATCCTCGGTGCGGTATTTCTCGGCATTATTACTTCGCTGGCGGGCACAATCACCTCGGTCACGTCCGCCTGGGAGGGGGCCGTAGAACTCGCCTTCGGTAACGCGATTGGTGGTATTGCAGCGCAGACGACCTTTCTGGTGATTGCCGATATGCTCTATCGCAACGCTAACCTCGAGCATGCGGCGGCATCGGAAGAAAATCTGATGCAGGGCGTGCTGCTGGTGGTGATGCTGTCGCTGCCGATGCTGGCCATGGCTGGGCCTGGCATCACGGTCTGGTCGGTGGATATCCTTTCCTTTGTGATTCTGGCGGCTTATCTGTTTGGTTTGCGTTTACTGCGCCAGTCACATAACACGCCTATGTGGTCTCCCAAGAAAACCAGTGAGACCAGGGCAGAGCAGCCCTCGCCACCGTCTGCAAATATGGCTTCAGCGGGACTGGGATTGTGGATACCATTTTTATTATTAGCAGTGATGGTGGCAGTGAGCGGCTGGCTGATTGCCGAAACCGGGATTGCGATCACCCGTCATACCGGTCTCAGTCAGACATTGTTCGGGACTATATTCACCGCGGTCGTGACGTCCATACCGGAACTGGTGATTGCGATTACCGCTGTGCGACGCGGGGCGCTGGCGCTGGCGCTCGGCGATATTATTGGCGGCAATACCTTTGATGTGCTGTTTCTGGTGTTGTCGGATATGGCTTACCGGCCGGGCTCGATCTACCTGGCGGTGTCGGATACGCTGGCGTTCTGGATGGCGCTCAATATTCTGCTGACCGGCATTTTGTTACTGGGCCTGCTGCGTCGTGAGCGTCATGGTCTGGGCAATATCGGTTTTGAAGGGGTGCTGGTACTGCTGAGTTACGCTATTGGCGTCACCGTGATTTTCTTTCAGTAAATTTCTGCCCATTGTGGCAGTCAGCAGATGCGATGATAATGATCATTGTCTGTCAGACCTTATGGCGTTTTTTAGCTGAGGAATTTGAATGAAAACTATCGCTGTTATTGCCACCTTGCTGGCGCTGTTTGCGATCAGTGCCTGTGGCGTCAAAACTTCCGGTGTCCGCACTCTGGGCGGTGAGACCTATACTATTACCGTTACAGATCTGGATGACACCACGGCCAAGGGCACGGCACTGGGTCTGGCTGAAAATCACTGTAATGAAATGGCTAAATCCCTGCTGGTAATCAAGATTTTCAAGCAGCATCAGGTTCGCTATCGCTACGACGTTACCTTTCAGTGCGTGGAGGCCGACGATCCGCGGCTGGAAAATCCTGAGTATGAAACGATATACCGCTCAGAGTGATGAGGCCACAAACGCTGCTGTTGCTGGCTACGCTGCTGGTGACAGCGCCACTTCAGGCCACTGAAGCTAAGCCCCAGCTAAAATTGACGGTGAGCGATGCCGAAACAGGCGAACCCATCAAAGGCATGCAGGTGGTGCTGTTTCATTTTAGCGAGACCCGCTCGACCTGGCGGCTGGTAGACAGTCAGGTCAGTAATCAAAAGGGAGCGTTTGCAGGTTTTCTTCGCGGGAACGATCATCGAGGCGTGTACAGGCTGGTATTAAGAAATCAGAAGTTTTTCCAGCAAAACAATCAAAACACGCTGTATCCACTGATTCCGGTGGTTATCAATATTGACAGCGCTGAGCCGGTTTCAGTGGCTGTCAGCATTTCAGAGACCAGCTATTCAGTATCACAAATGACACAGTGAAAGCTGCACTAATCAGGGTTTGATCCTTATTGAGCGCCAGTATTTTCGTGACCAGTAAATATTATTCATGCTGGAGATGGTGACACCGAGGCGGGTGGAGGCGTGCAGAAAATGGTCGTCTTCAAGATAGATTCCGACATGATTGCCATTACGGAAAAACACCAGATCGCCAGCCTGTAAATCTGTTTTGCTGATCGGCTGCCCCGCCCGGATCTGCTGAGAGGTTGTTCTCGGCAAACGGAGTCCGAACACATCCTGATAGGTGATTTGCACAAAGGCTGAGCAGTCTATCCCGCTCCGGCTCTGGCCACCGAGACGGTAGGGGGTGCCGCGCCAGTCTGTATGTTGCTGATAAAGTCGTGACAGGGTGGATTCAGTATCCGCTGCGGCTGGTTTTAATTCAGGTTTGAAAGCGGGCGAGGGCATTTTCGGGCTGCTGCCACAGCCTGTGAGCAGCATCACCAGCAACAGTAAAGGCAGAAAGCGCCGGGGTGAAGCAATAACAGAGAGATTCGGCATTTTAATCAGTGACAGCCATTTGGATAAATCTTCAGCATAAATTACACAGCGCAGACTGAAAAAACCAGCCAGCTTGTCACACTCAGCTCTCCTTAGTCGGTGAGATGATAAAAAGTCGGGATGCTGATGTTGTATTCATCACAGAGTTCAGACACTTCCTCACCACAGGCAATCCGGTACTGCATTTCAGCGATTTGCTCTTTAGACAGTTGCACGCCGGTATGGCTGGCCATAGCTTTACCATTATGAATCGGGGTCACTGTTGCTGATTGCGGTCCGGCGTCTGACTGTCTGAGATCGGCCAGCGCGGATATGACTTTCAGCGCCGCATCATTGGCGTCTTTACTTGTATCGATAGCCTGATCCCTAACGACTAAATCAATCCCCTGTTTCTGCAGCCTTGCCGCTATTTGCGCCAGTTTACTGGTGTTGTCAGCCAAGCGGTCGAGTCGGGTTACAACCAGCACATCACCGTTATGAAGGGCATCCAGACAGGCATCCAGCGTTTTTTGCTGATCGCCGCCACCGGCTTTTTCTTTAAACACCGTGTCGCAGTCTTTAAGTTTATCGAGTTGCATTTGCAGCGGCTGGCCTTGCCGACTCTCTCTTGCGTAGCCTATTCTCATTGAATACTCCTAGCTTTATTCAACCCTTTAATAAAATAGTCAACAAAACCGGCATTTCGTTCATCGCAGTAAATTGATCGCAAGCAGCAAGGCACCGAAGCGATTTACACAGCTGTAAAAAAACCCGGCAATAGCCGGGTTTTGACGGGGTAATTGACTGTTCTGATCTCAGCCCATATTGAACAGGGCCAACGCCTCGCGATATTCCTCGCTGTTTTCATCCAGCTCTTCCACACTGAAGCCGGTGTCGGCGCCGACCTGTTTGAAAGCAATAACATCATTGAGTTTTAAGGGATCAATGGCTTTATCGGTGCCGTTGTAGCTCTGCAGTACGGCGACCTGAACCACATCGACCAGGTCCGGTCCGTTTTCACCGCTGTTACGGTTCAGGTTAGCGTGTTCACGGGCGACAGTGACCAGATTACCCGGAAATTCCCATTTCTCAAGGATGGTGGCACCCAGACGCGGATAGAGATTATCAATCAGTTGATCCAGTTTTCTACTGTCTCTGATAAGATCGCCGTCTTCATCGGCTTTCATCAGAATGGGCAGTATGCCAATCGCGTGAATCAGACCGGCCAGCATCGCTTCATCGGTTCTGATGCCGGGCAGTTTGGCGGCGATGACCTGAGACGCCGCCGCGACTTTGGTGCTTTGTTCCCATAAGCCGCGAAGACGCTTATCCAGACGATTATTGGTGGCCTGGAACATTTGTTCCATCACCAGACTGGTGACCAGATTTCGCACCATGGAGAGACCCAGACGCGACACGGCCATCTGCACGCTGTCGATAGCGACCCGACCACGGTATAAGGGGCTGTTGGCAACTTTCAGCAGACGCGCAGACAGGGCGGCATCGGTGGTAATGATATCGGCCAGCTGTTTGGCGGTGGCCTCGGGGTCATCGACGACTTCCCGAACTTGCAGGGCGACTTCGGGAAGTGTTGGCAGGACAAGCTTGCCGCTGTCCATTTCCTCCAGGATAGTGTTGTAAAATACGTCTTGTTCGCTCATGGGTTTCGCTTCTGATAAATGAATTTGAAGTGTTGATGAATTTCAGTTATTTTGCTTAGTTTGCCGACAGTTTTAGCTAATCGCAGGTATTCAGTTGAACGACGAGTTTCCGAGAATCAAACGCCTCCCGCCCTATGTTTTCAACATTGTAAATGATTTGAAAGCAAAAGCACGTGCGCGTGGTGAGGATATTATCGACTTTGGCATGGGAAATCCGGATAAACCGGCCCCGGCCCATATTGTTGATAAGCTGGTCGAGGCGGCCCAGCGACCGGATACCCATCGTTATTCCGTGTCCAAGGGTATTCCCCGTCTGCGCAAAGCCTGCTGCGACTGGTATCAACGCAAGTTCGACGTCCACCTGGATCCGGACAGTGAATGTATCGTCACCATCGGTTCCAAAGAAGGTCTGGCACATCTGGCGCTGGCTACCATGGGTCCCGGTGATGCGGTCATGGTGCCGAACCCGGCTTATCCTATCCATCCTTATGGGTTTGTCATCGCCGGTGCCGATATCCGTCACGTGCCGTTAACACCCGATGTCGATTTCTTTGCCGAACTGGAAAAATCGGTCAAGGATTCCTGGCCCAAGCCCAAAATGCTGGTGCTGAACTTCCCGGGTAATCCGACCACGCAGTGTGTGGAACTGGACTTCTTCGAACGTATCGTTGCCTTTGCCAAGGAACATCAGATCTGGGTGGTGCATGATCTCGCATACGGTGAGATATGTTTCGATGGTTACAAAGCGCCGTCTATTCTGCAGGTGCCCGGTGCGAAGGAAGTGGCGGTCGAGTTCTATACCCTGTCCAAGACCTATAATATGCCCGGCTGGCGCGTCGGTTTCATGTCCGGTAATCCGACTTTGATCGCGGCACTGGCACGCATGAAGTCCTATCTCGACTACGGCATGTTCACGCCGATTCAGGTAGCGGCGATTACCGCGCTGGACGGACCGCAGGACTGCGTCGATGAAATCGTGGCGACTTATAAGAGCCGCCGTGATGTGCTCTGTGATGGTTTGAATGCGATTGGCTGGCAGGTGGAGAAACCCAAGGCCACCATGTTTGTCTGGGCCCGTATTCCGGAACGTTATCGTGAGATGGGCTCGCTGGAATTCAGTAAAAAATTACTCAAGGAAGCCAAAGTCGCGGTTTCACCCGGTATCGGTTTCGGTGAATACGGCGATGAATATGTTCGCTTCGGCTTGATTGAAAATGAACATCGTACGCGTCAGGCGATCCGCGGGATCCGTGACATGATGAGAAAAGCTTAGGGGGCTGTGTGCAATCAGTAAAAATCGGAATCCTGGGTCTGGGTACAGTCGGTAGCGGTACCGTCAATGTACTGACCCGCAACTCAAGAGAAATCAGCCGTCGCGCCGGTCGTGATATTGAGATATATCGCGTCGCTGATCGCGATCTGGATAAACCCAAGAGTTGTGATACTTCAAACATCAACCTGACGGATGATGCCTTTGAGGTGATTAACGATCCCGATATACAGATCGTGGTTGAACTCATCGGCGGCACCGGTATTGCCAAAGACCTGGTGGTCAAGGCGATTGAAAACGGTAAGCATGTAGTCACCGCCAATAAAGCCCTGATTGCGATGCACGGTAATGAGCTGTTTGAACTGGCTCAGCAAAAAGGCGTGACAATCGCCTTTGAAGCGGCCGTTGCCGGCGGTATTCCGATTATCAAAGCGATGCGTGAAGGCCTGGCCGGTAACCGTATCGAATGGCTGGCCGGTATTATCAACGGCACCGGTAACTTCATTCTCACCGAAATGCGTGAAAAAGGCCGTGATTTTGCCGATGTGCTGGCCGAAGCGCAGGCACTGGGTTATGCCGAAGCCGACCCGACTTTCGATATTGAAGGTATCGATGCCGCTCACAAGCTGACCATCATGGCCTCCATCGCTTTTGGTATCCCGCTGCAGTATTACAAATGCTATACCGAAGGCATCAGCAAGATTTCCCAGGAAGACGTGCAGAATGCGGCTGAGCTTGGCTATCGCATCAAGCACCTGGGCATTGCCAAGAAAACCGCTTCCGGAGTTGAACTGCGCGTACATCCGACCCTGATCCCGCAACGCCGTCTGATTGCTAATGTGAACGGGGTGATGAATGCCGTTGTCGTAAAAGGTGACGCGGTCGGACCGACCCTTTATTACGGAGCCGGTGCCGGCTCGGATGCGACTGCTTCAGCGGTGGTCGCTGATATCGTCGATATCGTCCGCGCCCTGACTACCGACCCGGAAAACCGTGTACCGCATCTCGCTTTCCAGCCCGATGCCCTGAAAGATACGCCGATTCTGCCAATGACCGAGGTGGTCACATCCTACTATCTGCGTATTAACACGCTGGATAAACCGGGCGTGCTGGCCGATATCACCCGTATTCTCAGTGATGAAAGCATCAATATCGAAGCCATTCTGCAGAAACAACCGGAAGAACACGAAGGCATGGTGCCCATCATTATGCTGACGCAGGCCGTGGTCGAGAAAAATATGGACCGCGCCATCAGTCAGATTGAAGCACTGGACACCGTGCCTGATTCCATCATGCGCATCCGCATGGAATCTCTGGGCGGCTGATAAAGCCAGCCTGACGAATTTAGTTTAGAGGAAAACACTATGTCATTTCGCCCCCGTTACACTGGACTGATTGAACGCTATCGCGATCGGCTGCCGGTCAATGACGACACTCGCCTGATTAGTCTGGGCGAGGGGAACACACCACTTATCAAGCTCAACCACATTGCCAAAGAGCTGGGTAAGGATGTCGATATCTACGTCAAATACGAGGGTCTGAACCCGACCGGCTCTTTCAAGGACCGTGGCATGACCATGGCCGTGACCAAAGCCGTCGAGGAAGGCAGCAAGGCGATTATCTGTGCCTCCACTGGTAATACCTCAGCCGCTGCAGCCGCTTATGCGGCGCGTGCCGGTATTGCGGCATTCGTCTTGATTCCTGACGGCAAAATCGCCCAGGGCAAACTGGCGCAGGCAATGATGCATGGTGCCACCGTGATTCAGATCAAAGGCAACTTTGATGAAGGCATGCGTCTGGTGAAAGAAGTCGCCGACCATGCGCCGGTCACCATTGTGAATTCCATCAACCCCTATCGTCTGCAGGGTCAGAAAACCGCAGCTTTCGAAATCGTTGAAGAGCTGGGCCGGGCGCCGGATTACCACTGCCTGCCAGTCGGTAACGCCGGTAATATCACCGCCCACTGGATTGGTTACTGCGAATATTCCTGCGATTCCGGCGATCATGTCACTGATGCCTGTGCTTACTGTGATGGTAAGTGCAAATACGCCGGCGGTGCCATTGTCGGCAACCGTCCGAAAATGATCGGTTATCAGGCTGCCGGCAGCGCGCCGTTTATGCGTGGCCATATGGTCGACGATCCGGAAACTGTGGCGACTGCCATTCGTATCGGCCACCCGCAAAGCTGGGATAAAGCCTGGCAGGTTAAAGAAGAGTCCGGCGGCTGGTTCGACGAGTGCAGTGACGAAGAGATACTGGCGGCGCAGAAACTGTTGGCGGAAAAAGAAGGCGTGTTCTGCGAACCGGCTTCAGCGACGTCACTGGCGGGTGCTCTGCGTGATGTTAAAAACGGCAAGATTCCGGAAGGCAGCACCATTGTCTGCACCCTGACCGGTCATGGTCTGAAAGATCCGGATACCGCTATCAAACAGAGCACCTCGGCTGTGGTGACTGTGGATGCGAATCTTGAATCGGTACGTGACGCCATCATTCAAAATATGGCACAGTAGATTCATGGCTAATTTACCGGACCCTAGCGAGAGAGAGAGACTGCTGGCCAAGCGGCCGCATGATATTTTTCTGAGTAATCTCATCGGTAATCATATTCTGATTTTTACCGCTATCTCGACCTTTGGTCCGGCTTACTTCAAGTACATGGTGCTGGTGCCTTTGCTTTCGTTTTCGGCGCTTGCTTATACATGGTATCGTTCGGGCCATATTCACCGTGAAGACAGTGAGTTTGTCTGGGCGCACTGGCAGATAGCCAGGCGTTGGAGCAAGATATTCTTCTATGTACTCTTGCTTCTGGTCACGGTATCAGCGCTGGGCTGGATGGGCAAAACCTACCTTGGCATGATGCGCGAAGCGGTGTACGGCATGATTGGTGGCCTAGGGCTGTTGCCGACGCTGGTAACGGTACTGATACTGATCGTGATTGAATCAGACTCATTACACCATGCCCGGGTCGGTACACTGCCGGGCTGGGCTTTACGTCGTTTTCTGGGTATCGAGCCGGCCCCTACTCAGGACTGAGTCAACCGTTTTTCCAGTTTCTCGCGCCATTCCTGAGACAATGCATCGATTGTAAGCGCCTGTTTGATAACAGGCGTTTTTTCGTTGTCGGGCAGACTTTTATCGAAATAGGCGCGGAATACACGCTGCACAGTCAATTTCGCCGGATGCGGTTCAACCACGGTGACAGTATCGCCAGCGGCGACCGAGCCGGCCTCAATTACTCTGAAATAAATACCGGTCGCGGCATGCTCTACAAACAATCTTGGCATATCGTCTCGCTTAAAGGCGATGCCCAGTTTGAAACAGGGTACTCGTGGTTGCGATATTTCCAGCAGCGTCCGGCCGACCTTGAGCCGGTCACCAATACACAATGTCGCTTCGTCGAGTCCTTCTATTGTGAGGTTTTCACCGAATTTGCCGAAAGGCAATGAGACTAGACCGAGCTTAGCTTGCCAGTATGAGTAGTGTTCTGCAGCGAAGCCGTAAACGGCTTTGTGCTCACCACCGTGATTGACGAGGTCGACCTGCTTGTCACCCTCCAGATTGAAGGCCTTAACAATGACGCGGCCTGAAACCGCTTGCTTGAAGATACCGGTAGAGACCGTTTTGTTTTTATACTGAATCTGTTTCGGCAGAGAAACGTTAACGGACCGAATGAGCACTGCTAATTTAGGGCTGCTCGGCGCGTTTAACGACCGAGTGAATCACCTTATCGTATTCAAAAAAAACTTCGAATTCACTGTAAATCCAGCGGCTGATGGGTGGTTCACCGACAGCTGGCAGCTTGGTTTGAGGCGCGCCGTATTTCTGTTCAACCTGGGTCATATTCATGCCCTGGGTCGGGCGCATCACACCGGTGTCGCTGTTTGGCACGTCATAGCGCGGATCGGCAATGGAAATCACTTCTGCCTGCACCGCTGTCAGGCTCAGAATAAAGGCTGCAAGCATTAAGCTGATGGTCCGCATCGATATGCTCCTAGAATGAGTGATAACAGAATACTACGGGGTCAGGAATTGCTCAATCAGCGTGTTGAGATAACGCTGACCTTTCTCTGTGGGGCGCAGACGATGAATATCGTGCTCTATCAGGCCCAGTTTTTCCGCTTCCGCCAGTGGTTTTTTAATCTGTGATATCGGCACACCGGTGTGCTGCTGGAATAAGGGCGTGGGCACGCCATCGAGCAGGCGCATCGCATTAAGCATAAACTCAAAACCGACTTCCTGTTCATCGACCAGAGTCCTTTCCAGCAGGCAATTATCTTTGCCGGCAGTATCCATATAGGCCTGCGGTTGTTTCTGCTTGACCCGGCGCACAATCTGCTGCGGTGAGGCGCTGCTGATTTTGCCATGGGCACCGGCACCGATGCCGAGGTAATCACCGAACTGCCAGTAATTGAGATTATGCCGGCATTGTTTGCCTTTACGGGCATAGGCCGAGGTTTCATATTGCAGATAACCGGCCTCAGCTAATCTTGTCTGGTTAGCCAGTTGCCAGTCATAAACCGGATCATCATCGGGCAATGCGGGCGGCTGGCTGTAAAACAGGGTATTGGGTTCGATTGTCAGCTGGTAATAAGAGATATGGGCCGGATTCAGGGCAATTGCCGTCTCGACATCATGGCGGGCTTTGTTTTCATCCTGCCCCGGCAGGCCGAACATCAGATCCAGATTGAAATTATCAAAACCGGCCTGACGTGCCGTTTCCACCGCAGCGATAGCCTGCCTGCTGTCATGAATCCGGCCTAGCGCTTTCAGTGCCTCATTATCAAAACTCTGAATGCCAATGGAAAGACGGTTAATACCGACAGCACGATAGTTTTCGAAACGACCGGCCTCCACTGTGCCCGGATTGGCCTCCAGCGTGATTTCAGCATTATGCTGCAGCGGCAGCAGAGCGCGGATGGCGGAAAACAGACGGTCATAGGCCTCTGCCGACAGCAGGCTGGGCGTGCCGCCGCCGATAAAAATGCTTTGCACACTGCGGCCCCAGACCAGGGGGACCTCCTGTTCCAGATCGCGGATCAGCGCATCGATATAAGCCTGTTCCGGAATCTCCTGCGGGCTTTTATGCGAGTTGAAATCACAGTAAGGACATTTTCGTACACACCAGGGCACATGAATGTAGAGGCTTAAAGGGGGCAGGGCAGTAAAATTAAACATCAGTTCTCAACAGTTCCGGGTTGCCAGCCTTGTTTCCAGCTTGACAGCGGCACGATGGCAGGTGGCTCGCCGTTATCAAAATACCAGGCATCAACGGCGAAGCGGTTACCGGTACTCAGTTCGACAATCGTTGCTGTGTTATGCGGTGCCCGGCCGATAAAAATACCGCGGGATGTTCGCGGCGCTGCACGATGCCATTGCAGTAAACCCTGAGTTTCCATCATGCGTAAATACACCGAGGTGTTGGTGGCTTCATCGATACAGTCGAGCTGGCCGATGCGGCTGCCACGCAAGGCATTCTGTGCCAGGTCATTACGGGTGCCGATTTTATCACCGACCAGTGTCTCCATCAGCGCCACAGCCTGCTGAATCTGCTTACGCTCCTCGTGCGCGGAGTCTGTATCAGCCCTGAACAGGCTTTGAATTTGCTGCCATTCAGCGGCGGAAAAATAGGTATTACTGACACTGTGACAGCTCAAATCATGGCAGACTGAAAAAGCGCTCGGCTCAGGGAAACCGATAAAATAACGATGCGACTGCTGCCAGCTTTCATGCACATTCTGTTGCAGCCAGATGGGCTTAATCGCCCGTTCGCTGTAGGGAGACAGACTGCAGCCGCTCAGAAACAAACCGGGCAGAAAAAACAGCAACAACAAAGGCAAACTGAGTTTCAAGAAAGGAGTGCCTCAGGGCAGGTGCCTCGCATACTGAAACTCCTCGATAAAACGGCGCATCGCCTGACCGCGATGGCTGACTGCATGTTTCTGCTGGGCACTGAGTTCAGCCGCACTGCAATCGGTTTCAGCAACAAAAAACACCGGGTCATAACCAAACCCCCCGTCCCCGGCAGGTGCATTCAGAATCTGACCATGCCAGGTACCCTGACAGATCAGCGGTGTCGGATCATCCGCATGGCGCATAAATACCAGTACACACTGGAAACGGGCCTGACGTTCTGTTTCGGGCACATCCTGCAGGGCTGTCAGCAGGGCCTCGATATTGTCAGCATCACTGGCGTTCTCTCCGGCATAACGGGAGGAGTAAATGCCGGGCGCACCGAGCAGGGCATCGACTTCCAGACCGGAATCATCAGCAATCGCCGGCACTCCGGTCTGGGCACAGGCATTACGGGCCTTGAGGATCGCATTCTCAACAAAACTGAGGCCGGTTTCAGCCACTTCGGTGACGCCCAGTTCAGATTGTGTGACAACATCAATATTGAGCGGTGCCAGCAGCTGCGTGAATTCACGCAGCTTACCCTGGTTTCCTGTGGCCAGTACGATTTGGCTCATGATGCCGCCAAAGCTTCCCGTTGTTTTTCCATCAGTTCTTCAATCCCTTTTTTGGCGAGGTCCAGCATGGATTGGAGCTCATCAGCCCGGAAGGCATGACCTTCAGCAGTGCCCTGTAACTCAATATACGCCCCGGCCTCGTTCATGACTACATTCATATCGGTTTCGGCAGAAGAGTCTTCGGCGTAGTCCAGATCCAGCACCGGCGTGCCCTGGAAGATACCGACGGAAATCGAGGCCACCTGACCGTAAAGCGGGCTGGATTTGATTTTGCGGTTTTTAAGCAGATAATTAATCGCATCCTGCAGCGCGACATAAGCGCCGGTAATAGAGGCAGTGCGGGTACCGCCGTCGGCCTGGATCACATCGCAGTCGATGGTGATGGTGCGCTCTCCCAGTGATTTCAGGTCAATCGCCGCGCGCAGGGAACGGCCGATCAGACGCTGAATTTCCATGGTGCGGCCACCCTGTTTGCCGCGGGCCGCTTCACGCTGCATGCGTGAACCGGTGGAGCGCGGCAGCATGCCGTACTCAGCGGTGACCCAGCCCTCGCCGGTGCCACGCAGGAAAGGGGGAATACGCTCTTCAACAGAGGCGGTACACAGCACCTTGGTGTCACCGAATTCGACCAGCACCGAGCCTTCAGCATGTTTGGTGTAGTTGCGGGTGATGTTGATTTGTCTTAACTCATTCGTTTGACGACCACTTGGACGCATAACCGATATTTCTCCCAATCAAATTTGGCTCATTATACCGATCGTGACTGTCGGTCGCAGAGCGATTTGGGTAAGATCAGGGTTTTCTCTGACGCTGGAATTTATCTGTGACACGAAGCATGACCGCCTTTGCCCGCTATGAGGAGCAAACTGATCTGGGTACTCTGAGCTGGGAAATCCGCTCGGTCAATCACCGTTATCTGGAAGTGGGATTTCGTCTGGAAGACAGCTTCCGGCCGCTGGAAATGGCGATGCGCAAATTTATCAGCGATACACTCGGGCGCGGTAAGGTTGAAGTGGCGCTGCGTTACAAGTCACCGGAACGGCAACAGGAGAGTCTGGAAATCAATGAAGCGCTGGCGAAGCGGGTTATCAGCCGTTATCAGCAACTGGCCTTACTCAGTGACAATGCCGCGCCGCTGGACCTGATGAAGGTAATGCAGTGGCCGGGCGTTATTGAAACGCCCAGCCTGGATCAGGAAGCGCTCAGCGAACGGGTGATGGCCTCACTGCAACAAGCCTTGATTGATCTGGTCGATACCCGCGAACGTGAAGGCGCCGCTCTGCAGGTTATGATTGAACAGCGTTGTCAGCAGATCCACCATATTGCCGAGCAGGTTCGGGAGCGGATGCCGGAAATTCTGCAAAATCACCGGCAGAAACTTCAGGAAAGAGTGCAGGATCTTGCGATCAATCTGGAGCCGGAAAGACTCGAGCAGGAAATGGTTTTGCTGGCCCAGAAAAGCGATGTCGCCGAAGAACTGGACCGTTTGCAGAACCATGTCCGCGAGGTTGAATCTGTCCTTCAGCGGAACGAGCCTATCGGTCGCCGGCTCGACTTTTTGATGCAGGAGCTGAACCGGGAAGCCAATACGCTCGGTTCAAAATCGATTGATACCGATACCACGCGTTTTTCCGTGGATCTGAAAGTCCTGATAGAACAGATGCGCGAACAGATTCAGAATATCGAATAACTTAGCGACTTTTTTTCAGTGCCCGCTTGCGGGCATACATTTCACGATCAGCTTTTTCCAGCAGGGTTTCCAGATTCCTCCCATCATGAGGATAAACCGCGCCGCCGATACTGGCACTGAGCGGCAGCACATCGTCATTATGGTGGAAGGCCTGTTGAAGCTGACGTTCCAGCCGTCTGGCTTTGAGAACAATATCTTCCCTCAGGGTGATGGGGGCGAGAATCATACCGAACTCATCGCCACCGAAGCGGGCAACGGTATCACTCGCCCGGCTTTTCTGTTCGAGTCTTCTGGCAAATTCACAAATCGCGGCGTCGCCACTCAGATGGCCGAAATTGTCATTGATCTGCTTCAGGTCGTTCATATCAATCATCAATATGCCGACCAGTGATTGATGGCGTCGGGCCTGTGCCAGCGAACTGTGCATATGATCCAGAAACAGGGCACGGTTGGCGAGGCCGGTCATCTGGTCATGGGTGGCGCGATGGAACAGTTCTTCAAAATTGTATTCGGTGGCGTAAAACATGGCGGAAGCCACCATGTCCGACAACATTGTCAGCATCACTTCGTCGGCTTCGCTGAAGGCCTTGCGTTTTTTTGACAAGACTTTCAGCACGCCAATAGAGTGCTCACCATGGCGTAGAGGAACCACCAGCATGGCGCCGAGATTGATGCGTTCACAGGCGGCGCGATCGACACGCGGATCGGTGCTGACATCATCACAACGCAGTGTATTGCCGGTCTCATTGCATAGCCCGGACAGACTGCCCTGGACCGGAATTCTGAGGCCGAGCTGGCTACTGGCAATACCGGTGGCGGCACGATAGACCATGTGCTGATTGTCATTCAGCTCTATGACGCTGCCGTCAGCGCCGGTCAGCGCCATGCTGCGTTCTGTGACCATATCAAGAATGTGACTGATATTCAGGCCCAGCCTGGCGATATCAGTTTGCAGCCTGAACATGGCCAGCAAATGATCTCGGCTGAGCTGTGAAGTATCGGGGCTCATTGACTTCTCCACTGTCATGGAACGCTAAATTAGCAAACCGTCAATAAGAAGTATCCCAAGTGAATCAAGCTTTGGCTTAATCCGTGCTGCAAAGTCGTTGTTATGAGGAATTCGCCGCACAATGATTTCTCATCGGTATAATGACGGTTTGGGTTGCACCGGCTCGGGTCGGTTCTGGAATTAAGACCAAGGTTTACTTGCATGATAGGAAGTTTATTTATCGTCGCCGCCCCTTCAGGCGCAGGAAAAACCAGTCTGGTGAATGCGCTGGTCGCGCGCCACGATGATATTCGCTTGTCCGTTTCCCACACGACACGGCCGCCACGCGACGGCGAGGTTGATGGTCGGGATTATCACTTTGTCAGCCAGGCGAGCTTTGCGGAGATGCGCGATAAAGGCGATTTTCTCGAGTCTGCCACGGTGTTTGATAACAGTTACGGCACTTCCTCAGTTGCGGTGCAGGAAATGCTGGCGCAGGGACTGGATGTGATCCTGGAAATTGACTGGCAGGGTGCCCAGCAGGTCCGAAATAATCTGCCTGACGCCACCGGTATTTTTATCCTGCCACCGTCGAAAACGACGCTGGAACAACGTCTGCGCAACCGTGGTCAGGATAATGAAGAGATTATCGCGCGGCGGATGCGGGATGCTGAAAATGAAATCTCCCATTACGTAGAATTTGATTATCTCATCGTCAATGACGATTTCACCGAGGCACTGAACAGTCTGACAGCTATCATCATGGCCAAACGACATACGCTGGCTCTGCAGAAGCAGAAGCAGGCAGGGCTCATCAGCGAATTGCTAGGCTGACACCGAGATTTCTGCCCGCAGCAGAAACGCGTTTCACCTAGCTTAAAACGCTGATATTACGTAGAATTACCTCTTTTAACTCACGGGAAAAATAAAATGGCTCGCACCACTGTAGAAGATTGTTTAGAAAACGTTGAGAACCGTTTCCAGCTGGTTCTGGTTGCCGCCAAGCGTGCGCGCGAAATCGCTCTGGGCGATGACCCCATGGTCGAACTCGATAACGACAAGCCCACCGTACTGGCACTGCGTGAAATCGCCCAAGGCCTGGTCGGTCCGGACATCCTGACCAAAACCAGCGCCCGCGAACATGCTGAAGAAAGCATCGTTGCTGACGAAGAGCTGCAAAGCCAAGAATAAGCTGTGAGCGCCAAGCCTTCAGTCGCCTCCGAACTGGATTTCATCCAGGAATCCGAGCCGAAACTCACGATTGACGATCTGTGTTTCGCGACTTCCAATTATCTGGATGCGAGACATGTTGATTCAATTCGTCGTGCCTATCACTTTGCTGATAATGCCCATGAAGGCCAGACCCGCCGCAGCGGCGAGCGTTACATCACCCATCCGCTGGCAGTAGCGCACGTGCTGGCGATGATGCATATGGATTACGAATGCATCATGGCGGGTTTGCTGCACGATGTGATTGAAGATACGGCGCTGAGCCGCGATGATCTCGCGGCCGAATTCGGTGAAGAAGTGGCTGAGCTGGTGGAAGGCGTGACCAAGCTCGCCAAGGCCGCTTTTGAAACCACCAAACATGCGCAGGCGGAAAACCTGCGCAAAATGCTGCTGGCGATGTCACGCGATATTCGCGTCATTATCGTCAAGCTGGCCGACCGCCTTCACAATATGCGCACGCTGGGTCATCTGCGTCCGGAAAAACGCCGCCGCATTGCCCATGAAACCCTGGATATCTATGCCCCGATTGCCCAGCGCCTGGGTATGAACCTGATGCGCTGCGAACTGGAAGATCTGGGTTTTCACGTGCTGTATCCGATTCGCTATCGTGTGTTGCAGGATGCGGTGCGCAAGGCGCGCGGTAACCGCAAGGAAATTGTCAGCCAGATCACGGCCTCGATTCTCAACCGCATGGAACAGGAAGGGCTCAGCGCCGATATTCAGGGGCGGGAGAAGAATCTCTACAGCCTCTACAAGAAAATGGTCAGCAAGCAGCTGTCGTTTTCGGAAGTAATGGACGTCTACGCTTTCCGCATCATCGTTGATGATGTCGATGCCTGTTACCGGATGCTGGGCGTGGTGCACAACCTCTACAAGCCGGTGCAGGGTAAGTTCAAGGACTACATCGCTATTCCCAAGGCCAATGGTTATCAGTCATTGCACACCGTCCTGTTCGGCCCTTACGGGGTGCCGATAGAAGTTCAGATTCGCTCCCGCGATATGGACCACATGGCGGAAGCCGGGGTGGCGGCGCACTGGCTGTATAAAACCGGTGAGTCCGGCGGTGATAATCTGGCCCACCGCAAGGCAAGACAGTGGCTGCAGGGCATTCTGGAAATGCAGAAAGGCTCCGGAGACTCGATGGAGTTCCTGGAAAACCTGCGCATTGACCTGTTTCCGGACGAAATTTACGTGTCCACGCCGAAAGGGGAAATTCTGACCCTGCCACGGGGAGCGACCGCCGTGGATTTTGCCTATGCCGTGCATACCGATGTCGGTAATAACTGTGTGGCTGCCCGTGTCGGCCGTCATCTGGTGCCACTCAGCACCCAGCTGGAAACCGGAGAATCGGTCGAAATCATTACTTCGCCCAATTCACATCCGAATCCGGCCTGGCTCAACTTTGTCGTCACCGCCAAGGCCCGTACCAGCATCCGTCACTATCTGCGTCACCTGCAGACCGAAGAAGCCATCATGCTGGGCCGACGTCTGCTCAATAAACATCTGACAGCGTTTTCGACCCATCTGGATGAGATTCCGGTCGAGCGCTTTAATGATTTGGTCCATGAATTTGAACTCAAGCAGTTTGACGATCTGCTGGAAGATATCGGTCTCGGTAATCATTCCGCGCTGCTGATTGCGCAGAAACTGGTCATTGAATCGACCCCGAACAAAGAACCGCAGGCTTTGATGATCGCCGGTACCGAGGGCATGGTGGTGAGCTTCGCCCGCTGCTGTCATCCGATTCCGGGCGACCCGATTCACGGTTATGTCAGTACCGGCCGCGGCATTATTATCCACCAGCGCAGTTGTAAGAATACCTCGCACCTTCGCGTGCAGAACGAGAAGTGGCTGGATGTGACCTGGGCACCGGATGTCGACCGCGAATTCCCGGTTGATATCATGGTGCACGTCAAGAACCAGCGCGGCGTGCTGGCTACGGTCGCTGCCGTGGTCTCGGAGGCGGACTCCAATATCGACAATGTGGTGGTTGATGAGCGTGACGGAGGCTATTCCGATCTCAGACTCACCATCGAAGTGCAGAGCCGCCAGCATCTGGCGCGCGTTATCCGCCGTCTGCGACTGCTCGATATGGTGGAACGAATTTCCCGTATTAATCAATGACGCCGCAACAGCGGCCTTCAATGGAGAACTCAATGACACGCGAAATCATTCATACCGCCGATGCCCCTGAAGCTATCGGCCCGTACTCTCAGGCAGTCAAAGTCGGCGATATTGTTTATCTGTCCGGCCAGATCCCGCTGGTACCGGAAACCATGACGGTACTGGATGGTGACTTCTCTGCCCAGGTACGTCGCGTGTTCGATAATCTCTCTGCCGTGGCCAAAGCCGCCGGTGGCAGCCTGCAGGATGTGGTCAAACTCAATATTTTCCTGACTGATCTGAGCCATTTCGGCACGGTCAACGAGATTATGACCGAATATTTCGAACAGCCTTACCCGGCGCGTGCTGCGATTGGTGTGGCTTCCCTGCCCAAGGATGTGCCGGTTGAAATGGACGCGGTGCTGCACCTGGGCGCGTAAAACAATCAATGATGGCGTCGACGGCTGTGGTGGCGGGTGAGTTGTTATCACAACCGGTAACTTCGCTTAAAGGCGTCGGCGGCAAAGTCGCCGAACGCCTGAACAAAATCGGCATACAGCAGGTCCAGGATCTGTTGTTTCATTTGCCGCTTCGGTATCAGGACCGGACCCGGTTGATGCCGCTGGGTGCACTCCGGCCCGGGCAGGAAGTGCTCATAGAAGGCACAATCCAGCTGTCACAGGTTAAATTCGGCCGCCGCCGATCCCTGTTATGTCATCTCTTTGATGGCACTGGCGCCATTGTCCTGCGCTTCTTCCATTTTTCCAAAGCTCAGCAGGAGCAATTAGCCAAAGGCCGCCGTATCCGCTGTTTTGCCGAGGTACGCAATGGTCCGTCCTCGCTGGAGATGGTGCATCCCGAATATCAGCTGATTGCTTCTGAGGGCATTGTCCCGGTCGATAATGAGCTGACCCCGATTTATCCCACTACCGAAGGCCTGCACCAGCTGTCATTACGTAAACTGATGAAGCAGGCACTGGCGATTCTGGATCAGGATTCGATGCCGGAATTGCTGACCGCTTCATCCAGACTGCATCAGGCCGCCGAATATTCGCTGGTCGACGCGCTTAAATACGTGCATCAGCCGCCGCCTGATGCAGCTGTCGAACAATTACTGGAACGTAAACATCCGGCACAGAAACGGCTGGCTTACGAGGAGTTGCTGGCACAGCAGCTGACCATGAAAAAACTGCGTGCTCAGACCCAGCACCACACGGCACCGATTCTTAATGGTGACAGCCAGTATCGTCAGCAACTCCTGAGCGCTTTACCGTTTCCTTTGACCACGGCACAGCAGCGGGTGGTTGATGAGATCCTGCAGGAAATTGCCGAGCCACATCCGATGCAGCGACTGGTGCAGGGCGATGTCGGCTCCGGTAAGACGGTGGTCGCGGCGCTAGCCGCGATTGAAGCGGTGTCTGCCGGTTGTCAGGCGGTGATGATGGCACCGACAGAATTGCTGGCCGAACAGCATTACCGCACTTTTGCCAACTGGCTGACACCACTGGGTATTCAGGTGGGTTGGTGTGCCGGTAAACAGACTGCATCCGAGCGCAAGCAGGTGCTGGCTGAGCTGCAGGCAGGTGAAATCAAAGTCGCGGTCGGCACGCATGCGCTGTTTCAGGATGAAGTTGTGTTCAATAATCTCGGTCTGGTCATTATCGACGAGCAGCACCGCTTCGGTGTGCATCAGCGTCTGGCGCTGAGAGACAAGGGCCGGGATGTGAATTCGATGCCGCATCAGCTGGTGATGACGGCAACCCCGATTCCGCGCACGCTGGCCATGACCGCTTATGCCGATCTCAATGTCTCAATCATCGATGAAATGCCGCCGGGTCGAACCCCGGTCACTACGGTAGTGGTGCCGGATAACCGGCGCCAGGATGTGATTGACCGCGTGCATGCGGCCTGCCAGCAGCAGCGCCAGGTTTACTGGGTCTGCACCCTGATTGAAGAATCCGAACACCTGCAATGTCAGGCTGCTGAAGACACGGCGACGATTCTGCAGGGCAGCCTGCCCGATATTAAGATTGGCCTGGTCCACGGCCGCATGAAAACGGCGGATAAAGACACGGTGATGAATGCCTTTAAGGCCGGTGAACTCGATATGCTGGTGGCAACCACCGTGATTGAAGTCGGCGTCGATGTGCCCAATGCCAGTCTGATGGTGATTGAAAATGCCGAGCGGCTGGGCCTGGCGCAATTGCATCAGCTGCGGGGCAGGGTGGGGCGTGGTCAGATCGAGAGTCATTGCGTATTGATGTACCATCCGCCTTTATCCGAAAATGGTCAGGCCAGATTGAAATGTCTGCGCGAAACTAATGACGGCTTTGTGATAGCCCAGCGTGATCTTGAAATTCGCGGTCCCGGCGAAGTGCTGGGGACCCGACAGACCGGTCTGCCGCAATTCCGGGTCGCCGATCTGATTGAGGATCAGGAACTGCTGGCAGTGATGGATCGTGCAGCCAGAGCGATACTCAAGGAAACACCGCAGCAGGCGGATGCGCTGGTCAATCGCTGGTTCGCCCACAAACTCGATTTCGGCAATGTGTGATGAATGGACCATTAATGAATTTTCGTAGCCACTGGCAGCCACCACTGACTCAATCTCTGCCGCTAAGATTACGCGACTGGCTGACCGGCACTGGCTCGCTGACCCGGCAATTAACCGAGGCCTGTGAGCAGGAGTTTTCAGTCAGATTACTGCATAGTGGCTGGCAGCGACCGCTTGCCGATGAATCCCTGTTGCTGAACCAGCCGCTGAGCCAATTGATGTACAGCCGTGAAGTGCATTTAATGGATGGGGAAAAAGCGGAAGTCTATGCCCGCACGATGGTGCCCAAGCGTACTTATGAGGCGATGCAGGCCCGCTTTGAAAGCCTGGGTAACCGCTCGCTGGGACAGATGCTATTTAATGATCCCTCGCTGCAACGCGGCGAGATCGAAGTGACCTGCCTGCAACCGCAGGACAGCCTGTTTAAAATGGCTAGCCGCCATTTAGAGCAAGCACCTGAACAGTTATGGGCGCGGCGTTCCTGTTTTTATCTCGAAGATAAGGGTTTGCTGGTGAATGAGATATTTTTGCCGTCTGATAAATGGAGTGAGTGAGTGAGATCAAAGCTCAGCGTTTTACAGCCCTATCTGCGCCTGATGCGACTCGACCGGCCGATTGGCATTCTGCTCCTGATGTGGCCGACACTCACCGCTTTGTGGATTGCCGCAGAAGGTGTGCCGGATTTAACGGTCTTAATCGTGTTTATTCTGGGCGTCATCATCATGCGCAGTGCCGGCTGTGCCATTAATGATTTTGCCGATCGCGAGGTCGATGGTGATGTCTGGCGCACTGAAGGCAGACCGCTGGCCACCGGCGAATTACAGGCGCGTGACGCAGTGAAGGTGTTTGTGCTGCTGGCGCTGACTGCCTTCGGGCTGGTGCTGCTGCTGAATACGATGACCATCTTGCTGTCGCTGGTGGCGGTTTTTCTTGCCGCGACTTATCCCTTTATGAAACGCTACACCTACCTGCCGCAGATTTATCTGGGCATGGCCTTCGGCTGGGCGATCCCGATGGCTTTTACTGCCCAGACCGGTAGCCTGCCGATTATTGCCTGGCTGCTGTTTATGGCCAATATTATCTGGACCACGGTGTATGACACTTTTTATGCGATGGCTGATCGGGAGGACGATCTGAAAATCGGGGTCAAATCCACGGCAATTCTGTTCGGCGATGATGACAGGGTGATTCAGGGCATTCTGCAGGTAGCTTATCTGCTGGTGATGCTATTGATTGGACGGCAACTTGAATTGAGCGCGGTGTATTACCTGGGGCTGGGGATCGTAGCCAGTCTGTTCATCTATCAGCAGTTTCTCAGTCGTACTCGTGAGCCCAGGGCCTGCCTGCAGGCCTTTCTCAATAATAACTGGGTGGGACTGGTGATCTTCGCCAGTGTGGTCCTGCATTATCTGTTCTGGGCCGATTGATGACCGGCCAGCTTGATAACCGCAGACTTGAGCAACTTAAATCACCGCTTGAATCACTGGCACAGCAACTGGCGGCAATGCAGCCTTTGCTGCGACAGATGCATCTACTGTCGTCCAACGCCGTGAGTGCTGCGGCCCGAGCCGGCAGCGAAGGTGATGCTTTCCGGGTGCTGACCCAGGGGATTCAGGAGCTGGGTCAGACCATTAATCAGGATTTACAGCAAGCGCAAACTTTGCTCGCAAGGCTGAGGCAAGCTGATAACTGGACTCAGGCGCGGCTGTTAATCAAGCAACTGCTGATGGCGCTCTCAGACATGCCGCAAGCGGTCAAAAAAGGCGAGTATCTGGCGATCTGCTGCGCGGTCGAAGCGGCGCATGCCAGTGAACACAGCGACAGCTTTGATGCGGTGGCGATCATGCTCAAGCAACTGGTGGAGGATTGCCGCGGGCAGGTGACGGCGCAGCAGCAAAGTCTTGATACGCTGCTGGACTTAAGCTAATCACAAATCAGGGAGAGACACAATGCGCTCAGGGATAGCCATGGTCTTGCTGCTGCTGGCGATGAGCCTGCAGGCAGATATTTACCGCAGCGAAGATCAGTCTGGCCATGCGAGCTTCAGCGATCAGCCATCCGCTGGCGCTGAACAGATTCAAGTCAATGCCGCAACGTATCGCTACAAGTTCAGCGTCAGACATGTGATCGACGGTGACACGCTGGTGCTGAAAAACGGTGAAAAAGTCCGGTTAATCGGCATCAATACCCCGGAAGTTGAGAGTCACTATACCCGCGCCGAAGCCGGTGGTGAAGCTGCACGTGACTGGCTGCGTAAAAAGCTGGGCCAGGCAGAAATCTGGCTGGAATATGATGCCGAGCAGCGTGATAAATACGACAGACGCCTGGCCCATGTGTTTCTGCCATCGGGAGAGTATCTGAACGCGAGTTTACTGGAACAGGGGCTGGCGATGCTGACGCTGACGCCGCCCAATCTGCGCTACAGCAAAACACTGATTGCAGCCCAGCAGCAGGCGGAAACAGCCGCTACAGGGATCTGGCAAAGACCTGAGTTTCAGCCCAAACCACTGAAAGATCTCTCACTCGGCAATGATTATCGGGGCTGGCAGCGCTGGCAGGTGACACCGAGGCGCATTGGCGAAAGCCGCAAATATATCAACCTGATAGTGTCAGAACACTTTGTTATCAAGATTGCCAAGTCACTGCAAGACCGTTTTCCCCCACTCAGCCAATATCTCGACCAGCGGCTGGAAGTGCGTGGCTGGTTGCGCCGGCAGGGCAATCAGCACTTTATGATTGTCCAGCATCCTTCCGCAATTCAGCCACGCTGAATATTATTCTTCACTGGCTAGCCGATCCCGATATTGCTGTAGCTGCTGGTGGTAACTGTCGGCATCAGCGTATTCCAGAAAATACTGGTAACGCTCGTGGGTACCCAGCACTTTGCGGGCATGTTTAATCGGGCAGAAGTATTGCTCGGTGCGAGCCAGAATCTCGCGGATATAGGCCACGACACCATTAGCATAGGCGCAGTAAACGCAGTGCCAGCGCTCGAAGATGTTGAGATAGCGCATCTGGTGACGGTCGAACACAATGTAATCACGGCGTTTGACTAATTTAATACGGTAGATTGGAAAGCAGCTGTACTGATAGAAGCTGACCAGAATATCGATGGCGATCAGCGGCACAATCATCGCGTAGATAATCGGCATGGTGATGAGATTGACCGGGCGTATACCGAGCCAGCGCCACAAACTCAGTTTGAGACGTTTATGTGTCTGTTTGATCGAGCGCTCGAATTCGACCTTGCGACCGCGGATGGTAAAACCGATGACTTGACTGCGCTGGTTGAGTTCGGCCCGCAGCTCTTCTTCCAACTGGCGTATTTGCTGCAGAAGCTGGTCGATTCTGCCGTTCATGACAGTCACCTCTCAAGGTCAGGACCCGTTGATCTTTCACAGCCACAGCAGAGGCAGAGACAAGGTTTCAACAAATGCTAGCGTTTCGGCCAGTACTTCTGCATTTCCAGGAAAACAAAGGAAGCTGACCAGGTAATCATCACCAGTCCGGTCAGTGATTCCAGCCCGGTCAGGAAGCGCAGATAACCACTGGGCTCAATATCACCATACCCCAGGGTCGTGAAGGTGGTGAAGGAAAAATAACTGCAATCGAGCAGACTCAAATCAATATTACCGCTGAGGGTGCCGAAATCGCCGGTATGAATCATGATGTAGTAACCCATGGCAAACAGCCAGATTTCCACAATATGGGCGAGCATAATGGCCATGACAGCCAATAACACGCGATAGCGATGGATCACTTTGACCGATGGTAATCGCTTGGCGAGCAGATACAGGGTTTCGTAGTGAATCAGTACGGTTGTGACAACGATGACTGTGTTGATGATAAAGGTCGCCAGCAACGTCAGCGGGCCTGCTTCACACGGTTACGACCGGACAGTTTGGCGGCATAGACTGCCTGATCCGCCATTGCGATTAACTGGCGGCCATCCTTGATGCTGCCCGGCTTCTGCATGGTGGCGACACCAATCGACAGGGTAACCTGCAAAGCCTTGCCAGAGGGAATAGCAAACTGCGCTTTGGCAACCCGGTCACGGATCTGTTCTGCAATCAGCATCGCATCCGCTGGTGTCGTCTCAGCCAGCAGGATCACAAACTCTTCCCCGCCATACCGGGCCAGCACATCGGTCTGACGCAAACGATCCGATAATAGTTGTGACACCTGTTTGAGCACGGCGTCACCGGCCTGGTGACCATGTTGGTCATTGACCCGCTTGAAATGATCCAGATCGATAAACAAACAGGAGAGTGGCATGCCTGAACGCTGCGCCCGACTGACTTCTTCCTTGAGACGCTGATCAAAAAAGCGCCGGTTATTGATACCGGTGAGGGCATCACGCAGGCCGACCAGTTTGATATGTTCATGCAGTCGGGCATTTTCAATACAGGCCGACACCACGGCGGCCAGATGTTCCAGAAACAGCGTGCCAATCTGGCCCTGGAACCGCGATGGAGTCCTGCTGCCCAGGTTCAGACAGCCGAATAAATGATTCTGCCGCACCAGTGGCAGCAGCGCGACGGATCCCAGTTCATCCTGTTCCGGGAACAGATAGGCGTGCTGATGCGGTGAATATTTGAGCAGCCGGGGCTTTCTCTGCGGGCTGAAATGCTGATTCACCCTATGTGCCGCATCGGTGAAGATAAGCCGGCCGGCCCAGGCATGCTGGGCGATCTTGGATTCCACCAGACGCTGGATTTCGTATTCAGGGTCATACAGCATCAGCGTGACTTCAGTCAGTTGGAAGCGTTCTTTGTGCTGATCCAGAATAATGCTCAGAAGCTCATGCAGGCTGGTGCTGTTTAGCAGAGCCAGCTCATACTGCTGGAAGTTTTCCTGTTTCCGCTCATTGCTTTTGGCGATACGAAGCAATTCATCCAATCGAGCTTGTAAGGTGGCGATATCGTGCATCCAGGCGCCTTATGAGTCTAGGGCTTGTTGATCTTTCATCTCCACCTCTGTTGTGACTGAAAAAGCGTCAACCCGCAGGGCTTGGGCTATTTTTGCGCCCGGCTGCGTTGTCAATCGCTTATGTAGAACAACTACACCGCGCGCTTTCCCGCCTTGCCGGACACAAAAATAGCCGCCAGCAGTGGTGGATATGAGAGAGCAACAAGCCCTATCATTAATAATGGCTTATTGCGCGGGCGATTGTCCACACTTCAATCGTTTCAGCGCCGTTCTGTTGCAGGATCCTGGCTGCTTCGGCCGTAGTATGGCCCGAGGTCATCACATCATCAACGATGGCGATATGGGCGGGGACCGGCTGAGTGCTGCAATCAAAAGCACGGCGGATGTTCTGGCGTCGCTGGTTGAACGACAGCTGGCTTTGGGAACGGGTATATCGGACCCGCTGCAGCAGGTCGGCTTGACAGTCTATATCCAGTCCCCGGGCCAGTCTGCGTGCGATTTCAAAGGCCTGATTAAAACCGCGCTGCCTGAACCGCAGGGGATGTAACGGGATGGGAATCAGGCAGTCAGGCGGCTCGTGATCTGCTTTAAGCTGCTGTAGCATCCGGGCAGCAAAAAAATCGGCAAACTGCAGCTGTTGATGAAACTTGAAAGCGGTAATGCAGCGTTTGATGGCAGCGTGGTAGCGATAAAGACTGAAGCTGTAACTGGAAACCGGCGGTTGCTGAAGACAGCGACCGCAGATTTGCGCAGATTCCAGTGGCATCGCACAGCGCTGACAGGCCGGTCCCAGCAGCGGTAACTCCGCGGCACAGGCCTGGCATAGCGGTTCCTGCTTGCCAGGCAAGCCGCAGAGCAAACAGGGTATCGGCAACAGTTTCCTGTATAATTCCCCAGATCGATGTGTCAAAGCGCTGAATACAGCCATGACCGTCACCCAACTTAATCCTTTAAATCAGTGAAGAGTCATCATGCCTGAGAATGTAGCAGAAACCCAAGCGACGATTCGTCAAGACTGGAAGCAGGAAGAAGTCGAAGCCCTGTTTGCTTTGCCTTTCAATGATCTGCTGTTTCAAGCGCAAACCGTTCACCGTCAGCATTTCGATGCCAATGCGGTGCAAATCAGTACGCTGCTCAGCATCAAAACCGGTGGCTGTGCCGAAGACTGCGGTTACTGTCCGCAGAGTGCACATCACCCCTCAGCGGTTAAAGCCGAACCTTTGATGCCGCTGGAAGAAGTGATGAAGTCCGCCAATGATGCCAAAGATGCCGGTGCCAGCCGCTTCTGCATGGGCGCTGCCTGGCGTAATCTGAAAGACCGTGATCTGGAACGCGTTGCTGCGATGGTCGAAGGTGTTAAAAGCCTCGGTCTGGAAACCTGTGTCACCCTGGGTATGCTGGAAGATCATCAGGCCAAGCGTCTGAAAGAGGCCGGCCTCGATTATTACAATCACAACCTCGATACTTCACCTGAGTTTTATGGTGAAATCATTTCCACCCGCACCTATGAAGACCGCCTGAATACGCTGAGCCATGTCCGCGATGCCGGCATTAATGTCTGCAGCGGCGGTATTGTCGGTATGGGGGAAACCCGCACCGACCGTGCCGGGCTCCTGATCAGCCTCGCCAATCTGCCGACCCAGCCACAGAGCGTGCCGATTAACCTGTTGGTTCAGGTTGAAGGCACACCGCTGAACGGCACCGATAATCTGGATGCGCTGGAATTCGTCCGTACCATTGCCGTAGCCCGAATCATGATGCCGAAATCCTTTGTGCGTCTGTCAGCCGGCCGCGAAAATATGAGTGACGAAATGCAGGCCATGTGTTTCCTGGCTGGCGCCAACTCGATTTTCTATGGCGAAAAACTGTTGACTACCGACAATCCGGATACCAATCACGATCAGCAACTGTTCAAACGGCTGGGGATCACACCCTGGGTCGGTAACGACAAAGCCGAAGACAAGCAGTGTTCGGCGGCCTGATAGCCAAGAGTGTCACAGCTCCCCTGGCATGAGGAATTAAGCGCCGCTTTAGCCGATCGTAAAGCGGCGGGTCGTTACCGCCAGAACCGCATTCGCCTGGGTGAACAGGACGTTAATATCACGGTTGACGGCAAGACCATGTTGTCTTTCTGCAGTAACGACTATCTCGGTCTCGCTGCCCATCCCGATATCAAACAGGCTTTCAAACAAGCCGTGGATAAGGAAGGGGTAGGCAGCGGTGCCGCGCATCTGTTGACCGGGCACAGCTATTATCATCAGGCGCTCGAAGAAGCACTGGCTGATTTCACCAGTCAGCCCCGGGTTCTGTTGTTCTCTACCGGCTATATGGCGAATCTGGGTGTGATTGACGGTTTACTGGGACGCGGTGATGCGGTGATCCAGGATAAGCTCAATCATGCCTCTCTGCTTGACGGCGGCCGACTGACCGAAGCCGATCAACTGCGCTATCCCCATGCCGATATGTCTCTGTTACATAAACGTCTGCATAACGCGGCAACCGCCAAACACCGCCTTATCGTCTCAGACGGTGTTTTCAGCATGGATGGCGATATAGCCCCTTTGCCGGAGATTATGGCGCAGGCGGAACAGCACCGGGCAGCGGTACTGATTGATGATGCCCATGGTTTTGGTGTGATAGGCAGAGGCGGCCGCGGCACGGTCTCGCATTTTGATATGGCTGCCGACGCAGCCCCGATTCAGGTTGGCACACTGGGTAAAGCTTTCGGTACCGGCGGTGCCTTTGTCGCAGCCGAGGAAACCGTGATCGAAACATTAGTTCAGCAGGCCCGAAGCTATGTCTATACCACGGCGCAGCCACCGGCGGTCGCGGCGGCGACGCTGATCAGTCTGAAACTGGTACAACAGGAGGACTGGCGCCGGGAAAAACTGCGGGCCTTGATTCAGCTATTCAGGCGCGGTGCCGAGCAACTGGGCCTCAATTTAATGCCGTCAGAAACCCCGATCCAGCCAGTGCTTATCGGCGATGACAAAAAAGCCCTCGCCATCGGCCAGCAACTGGAACAGGCCGGCATTCTGGTCGGCGTGATTCGGCCGCCGACGGTACCCAAAAAGACTGCCCGGCTGAGGATCACCTTTTCTGCCGCGCACAGTGAAGAGGATGTTAACAAACTGCTGGGCGCACTGGAGCAGGCGCGTGCATATTGAACGGCGGGGCACAGGACCGGATCTGGTGATGTTACATGGCTGGAGCATGCACAGCGGCGTCTGGTCTGAATTGGCGGAGCGCCTGTCTGAACGCTTTACCCTGCACCTAGTCGATTTGCCCGGCCATGGTTTAACTGCGTGGCAAAGCGGTGCCTTTGAACTGGAAAAGCTGTTGCCCACCCTGGCCGCAAATTTGCCGCAAAAAGCCGTCTGGCTCGGCTGGTCGCTGGGTGGTCTGTTCAGCCTGGCCTTTGCGAAGCAGTACCCGGAGCGGGTCGATAAACTGAGCCTGATGGCGGCGACGCCGCGGTTTGTTGAGGACCGCGACTGGCCCTGTGCGATGCAAAGCAAGGTTTTTGAGAATTTTGCTGCCAGTCTCGATGTCGATCAGCAGCAGACACTGCAGCGGTTTCTGATGCTGCAGGCCAAGGGCGCGGATAAAAGCCGCGAAACGATTCGTCAGTTGAGCGAGCGGCTGGCCACCCAGCACTCACCAGAACCTGAAGCGCTGAATGCAGGGCTTGATTGCCTGTTGAAACTGGATATGCGAGAGGCGCTGACGAGCTTAAACTGCCCGGTGCAATTGCTGTTGGGTACGCGCGATACCCTGATTCCAGTGGTAATGGCGGAGTATGCCCGCATGCTTAATCCGGCGCTGCAGGTGGTACTGCTGAATGGTCTGGGGCATGCGCCGTTTATTGCACAGGCTGAAGAATGTCAGCAACAGATAGAACAGTTTATTAATGGTTGAATATCGTCCTGATAAATCCAAAGTGGCCCGGTCCTTTGCGGCCGCCGCGGCAAACTATGATGATGTCGCGATTTTACAGCGCCAGACCGCGGATGAGTTACTGGATCGCCTCAGTCTGATGAAGATTGCGCCGCAGTCGATCCTGGACCTTGGCGTGGGCACCGGCCGTAATCTCTCGTTGCTGCAAAAACATTATCCCCAGGCTACTCTGTTTGCGATGGATATCGCCCCCGATATGTTGCAGCAGGCACGTAAACGCTACCGTCAGGATCTCGGGCTTAAACGCTGGCTGCCCGGCAGCAGTCAGAAACTGCAATTACTGGCCGGCGACGCCGAGTCGATTCCGCTTGCTGATAACAGTGTTGACCTGGTTTTTGCCAACCTGGCGCTGCAGTGGTGTGAGCCTGCAGTCAGCTTCACTGAAATCCAGCGTGTGCTGCGTCCTGAAGGGCTATTGCTATTCAGCTCTTTGGGTCCCGATACCCTGACCGAGTTAAGACAGGCCTGGGCGGCGGTCGATCCCTATCCGCATGTCAATGTGTTTTACGATATGCATGATGTCGGTGATGCCATGACGGCAAGCGGCTTATCGGACTGCGTGCTGGATATTGAAGCGCATGTGCTGACCTACCCGACGCCAATGGCGATGATGCGTGACCTCAAAATTCTGGGGGCGCGTAATGTCAATGAAGGCCGGCGTCGAGGTCTTACCGGAAAAAAACTGATGCGTCAGGTCATTGCCGAGTACGAAAATTTCCGTATTGAAGGTCTGATTCCGGCCAGTTATGAAGTGGTCTATGGTCATGGCTGGAAGCTGCAGCCCATGGGGCAGCGGCCTGCGGCCGATGGCAGCGTGCATATTCCCCTGAGTGAGATTCAACGTCGATGATTCCCAAACATGTTTTTGTGACCGGCACCGATACGGAAGTCGGTAAAACCCGTATTGCCACCGGCCTCATCGCAGTGTTGCAGAAGCAGGGCCTGAAAGTAGCAGGAATGAAACCCATCGCCAGTGGTTGTGACTGGCTGGATGGGCAATGGCAGAACGAAGACGCACTGGCGATGATGGCACAGAGTAATGTGACTTTGCCTTATTCTGTGGTTAATCCTTATGCGTTTGAACCGGCCATTGCACCGCATATCGCCGCCAGCCAGGTTAATACTGAAGTCTCCATCAGCAAGATAAAAGCGCAGTTCGAGCAGATTAATGGCGAGGCCGAGGCTGTGGTCGTGGAAGGTGCCGGCGGCTGGCTGGTACCGCTCAATCACACAGAAACCATGGCCGATCTGGCTGTCGCCCTGGATTTACCGGTAGTGCTGGTGGTGGCGATCAAGCTGGGCTGTATAAACCACGCTTTACTCAGTATTGAATCGATTCAGCAGCGTGGCCTGCGGATCGCGGGCTGGGTAGCCAATCATCTTGACCGGCAAGGCGAATCGGCAGACATTATAGACACACTGAAACAGCATATTGCAGCTCCTTGCCTCGGCGTTGTTCCAACACTCGTCGATGGCCAGTCTGCTGCGGATTTCCTCTGCCGGGAGGACTGAAAATGAAATGGCTGATCGTTTTGATGCTGGCGCTAATGGCCGGCTGCTCATCCTCTCCCAAGAAGGAGTCGGCTATCAGCCCCGAGATCGAGGCCCGCGTCGCCAGCTGGAACCAGCTGATTGACAATGGCAAGCGCTGGTCTGATAAACGTCGCTTGCAGGCAGCCAATGATTTTGTGAATCAGCTGGTGTTTGTTGATGATATCAAGCACTGGCGGCAGCAGGATTACTGGGCCACACCGCTGCAGACGATTGTCAGTGGTGGCGGCGACTGTGAAGACTTTTCGCTGGCCAAGTACTTTACCCTGACCGGAATGGGTATGGACCAGGACAAGCTGCGGCTGACTTATGTCAAAGCCCTGGAACTCAACCAGGCGCATATGGTGGTCAGTTATTACGAAACACCGAAAGCCGTGCCGCTGGTACTGGATAATCTCAACACGCGCATTCTGCCGGCCACGCAGCGCGATGATTTATATCCGGTCTACAGCTTTAACGGTGCCGGACTGTGGCTGAATAAACGCAATCACGACAGCGATTTTATCGATAACTCAGAACGCATCAGTCTGTGGCAGAACTTGCTTAAAAGCATGGATGTCGAGGCCGCCGATAGCCGGACCATGATCTGTCGTTATCAGTATTACGACCTGCCCGCAGCAGAAGCCAGAACCCGCTGTCCCTAGCCCTGGGGGAACAGCACGGGCTCATCGCCCTCGTGCCATTGCGGATATTTTTTCATCACGGAGCGAAACAGCTCACTCTCCAGAAAATCTTCCAGCCAGTCCCTGACTCTGGGGTAGGGGGAGCGGTCAAACCAGTCCTTATCGACAAAAGCGAACTGACGGATGAACGGCAGTAATGCGATATCGGCCAGCGTCCAGCTTTGTTGCAATAAGCAGCCGTTTTCTTTCAGCAACTGTTCCAGTCTTGCCAGGGTTTTCTCGCCCTGCTGGCGGTAATAGCCCTCATCCTGTTCCGGGTAGCGATCAGCGTATTTGTAGCGGTCCAGAAAATATTTGAACTCACCATCATTGTTTTCGATAAGGTCGAGCATTTGTTGATGCTGCTCGGTGGAAAGTGCCTGGTACCAGTTATCAGGATCCTGCTGTGCCAGTGCCCAGAATGCGATATCGATACTTTCATCAATCACTTTGTCATCAGCCGTCAGCAACACGGGTACCGTTGCTTTGGGTGATAAAGCAATCAGCTGCTGCGGCTTGTCTTTAAGCACCACTTCCCGCAGTTCGCAGCTGATGCCGCTCCGGGCAATCGCCAGCCGGGCACGCATGGCATAGGGACAGCGGCGAAAACTATAAAGCGTGGCTAGATTCTGCTCAGTCATTTCACTCATTAATCACGACTAAAAGGCCGCCAGTATAGACAAACAGACGTGATAATTATAAATTAGTAAATACTAATATACGAGTATATACAGGGACAGCTCATGAAGCTCAGCCACTATCCTGTTTTTTTCGCCTTCTGCCTATGGCTGATACCCCAGCTCAGTCAGGCTGAGTCTCTAGCCACTTCCAGCGTCGAGCTGAAAACGATACCAGCCCAATATCAGTTTGATGGGGTGGTGGAGGCGGTGAACCGCGCGACGGTCTCATCGCGTATCACGGCGGAAGTCATTGAAATTAATGTTGATGTGAATGACAGGGTCGCTCAAGACGCAGTCATTCTACGCTTCCGCGACGATGAAATTAAAACCCGGCTGATGCGCGCCGAGGCAAATTTACTCGCTGAAAAGGCGCAGTATCAGGAAGCCCTGGCCAGGCAAAAAGAAGCCTTGGCTGAAGCCGGGCGGATTGCTGATCTCTTTTCCCGCAAGCAGGTGACCCGTTCGGCACTGGATAAGGCAGAGGCAGATAAAGCCGCTGCCAGCGCACGGGTCAATGTACTGGCGGCACAAATCAAAGCCCGTGAAGCCGAGGTCGCTGAAGCAAAAGTCGCTTTATCATACACCGTTGTAAAAGCGCCTTATGCCGGCATTGTGACTGAGCGGCTGATTGAAGTCGGTGAGATGGCCAGTCCCGGCCAGTTATTGCTGTCGGGTGTTTCACTGGACTCGCTTCGGGTTGTGATTCAGATCCCACAGCGTCTGCTCAATGATTTGCTGCCGGCCAGGATTACAAGCATTACTACCGATGATGGCCATACATTGTCTGCCGGTGAAGCGACACTGATACCGCAGGCTGATGCAGCTAGTCATAGTTTCGGTCTTCGGATCCCGCTGCTGACGCCGGCAGAAAATTTGTATCCGGGCAGCAGTGTCAAAGTGAGCCTGGAAGGCCCGGATGAAACCCTATTGCTGGTCCCTGCCGAAGCCGTGGTTCAGCGAGGGGAGGCCAGTGCGGTGTATCTGCTCAAAAACGATGATATTCAGCTTCGTCAGGTTCGACTGGGCAGGACGGTAGGGACTGAACGCGAGATTCTGGCGGGGCTGCAAGCAGGTGATGTTTTCATTACCGATCCTACTCAGGCCGTTGGCATCATCAAACACAATCAGGGTCAATAGAGATGGGGCTTTCTGGACGGATCGCTGCCTTTTTTCAGGATAATGCGCTGACACCACTCATTGCTCTGCTGGCGATTTTGCTGGGGCTGTTTGCCATTATGGTAACGCCGCGCGAGGAAGAGCCGCAGATTGATGTGACCTTTGCTAATGTTTTTATCGCTTATCCCGGAGCCAGTGCACAGGAGGTGGAAAAGCTGATCGCCACCCCTGCGGAACAGGTCATCAGTGAAATCGAGGGGATGGAGCATGTCTATTCGGTTTCTAAACCCGGCATGGCAGTGCTGACCGCGCAGTTTGAAGTGGGCGAGCCGCGTACCGAGGCGATAGTGCGCCTGTATAACAAAATCTACTCCAACAGTGATTGGCTGCCGGCTGAACTGGGTGTGGCACAACCGATCATCAAACCCAAGGGCATTGATGATGTGCCCATCCTGACTTTGAGCCTGTGGCGGGAAGACAAACAGGATACCTACCAGCTCAAACAGGTCGCCCATGCGCTGGAAGCTGAGATCAAACGCATTAATGGTACCCGCGATATCTACACTGTTGGCGGCCCTGATAGTGTTGTCAGTATTACCCTGGATCCGATCAAGCTCGCTAGCTATCACATCGATCCGGCTGCGCTAAGCGCGACGCTCACCGCCGCCAATCAATCTGCTGAAGCCGGTAGCGTGGTACAACACAACCTGGCAACTTCAGTGCAGGCCGGGGAGTTGATTGTGTCGACACAGACTCTGCAGGAACTCATCATCGGCCTGCATGAGGGTAAACCGGTGTATCTCAGTGATGTTGCTACGATAAGTCATGGTCCGGAACAAGCCGAACGCTATGTCTGGTTTGGTACGGGACAGGCTGCCCAGGATAAAGGCATTAGCGCTCAGGGAGAGTTCGATGCCGTGACCCTGGCGATAGCCAAGCAAGCGGGTCACAATGCGGCTGATATCGCGCAAGCTGTGCTCGCCAAAATTGAGGCGCTGCGTGGTGTGATTGTGCCCGATGCGGTCAACATCACTGTCACCCGAAACTATGGTGAAACCGCCAATGACAAGGCGGAAACGCTGATACATAAATTGGTTTTCGTTACTATCGCCGTGGTGGCACTGGTGTTACTGGCGCTGGGCTGGCGGGAAGCCATAATTGTCGGTGTCGCGGTGGTGATCACCCTGCTCTTGATGCTGTTTGCATCCTGGGCCTGGGGTTTTACCTTGAACCGGGTATCGCTGTTTGCCCTGATTTTCTCAATTGGCATTCTGGTCGATGACGCGATTGTGGTGGTCGAAAATATTCATCGACACCTGCAGCATGGTGCAAAGACGCTGCGTGAAGCTATTCCGCTGGCGGTCGATGAAGTCGGTCAACCGACCATCCTGGCTACCTTTGCCGTGATCGCCGCCTTGCTGCCGATGGCCTTTGTGTCAGGGTTGATGGGGCCGTATATGAGCCCGATTCCGATTAATGCCAGTATCGGTATGCTGCTGTCACTGCTGGTGGCCTACATCATTACGCCGTGGATGGTGCTGAGATTGCTGGCCCGTCATCGGCAGCAACAGCCGCAGCAGCATCACAGTGAAAACCGCTTCTTTCAGCGTCTGCTGTCACCGTTTGTTCTCTCAGCCCGTGCCCGGCTTTACAGACGCCTGCTGTGGCTGGGACTGGTGATATTGATTGTTTTGTCTGTGGGCCTGGCTGCAGCCAGACTGGTGGTAATGAAAATGCTGCCTTTCGATAACAAGTCAGAGCTGCAACTGGTCGTTGATATGCCCGAGGGCACGCCGCTGGAAACCACCGCTGCTGCAGTCAGAGACCTGACGTTCTATCTGCAGCAGGTGCCGGAAGTCACCGATTATCAAGCTTATATAGGCACTGCCTCGCCGATCAATTTTAACGGTCTGGTGCGACAGTACTATCTGCGAGAAGGCTGGCATATGGCCGATGTGCAGGTGAATTTCCGTCATAAATCCTTACGTGACCGCAGCAGCCATGACATCGCGCTGAGCCTGCGTGAGCCGCTGCAAGAGATTGCTGCACAGTGGCAGGCCAATCTGAAACTGGTTGAAGTCCCGCCGGGGCCGCCGGTGCAGTCGCCGATTGTCGCCGAGGTTTATGGGCTTAATTATGACGCGCAATTAGTGACAGCCAAAAAGCTAGAACAGGACTTTGCCGCGGTCAACGGCGTAGTGGATATCGACACCAGTGTGGAAACAAAGGCGCCACGCAAGGTGATTGATATCGACAGAAATAAAGCGGCGCTATTTGGGCTCAGTCAGCAGCAGATTGTGCAGGCTATCAGGCTGGCACTGGAAGGGGAGGATGTGGGTTATCTTCACGATGCTGCGGTGAAATATGCGGTGCCTTTACGCTTGCAACTCCCCATTGCGGATAAACGTAATCTTGATACATTGCTGAATCTCAAACTCAGCAATCAGACCGGTGAGATGACAAGCCTGGGCGAGGTGGTGACGGTGATTGATACCACCCATCAGCAGACGATTTATCACAAAGATCTGCAGCCGGTCGTTTTTGTCACCGCCGATATGGCCGGAGATGTGGATAGCCCCCTGTACGGGATGTTCAACATCTATCAGCGTCTGCAAGCCGATGAGATAGAGCAATACTTGTTCTCACCGCCTTCACTGTCTATTAAAGACAGCATCAAGTGGGATGGCGAATGGCAGATAACTTATGAGACCTTCCGCGATATGGGGCTCGCTTATGCGGTCGGCATTGTGCTGATTTATATCCTGATTGTGGCGCAGTTCCGATCCTATCTGCTGCCCTTGATTATCATGGTGCCGATTCCGCTGACTGTTATCGGGGTGATGCCGGGGCATGCTCTGCTGGGCGCCGAGTTCACGGCAACCTCAATGATTGGCATGATTGCGATGGCCGGTATCATCGTACGCAACTCCATCTTGCTGGTGGATTTTATCCGCGAAGCGATGGCCAGCGGTGTACCTGCCGAGCAGGCAGTGATTCAGGCCGCATCGGTTCGGGCCAAACCTATCGCTTTGACCGCGCTGGCGGCGATGCTGGGCGCCTTGTTTATTCTGGATGACCCGATATTCAACGGGCTGGCCGTGGCGCTATTATTCGGTATTCTGGTGTCTACCGTCTTGACGCTGGTGGTGATTCCCCTGCTGTATTACAGCTATATCAGCGCCAGAGCGACTGACTGATATTCAGCACCAGGGGAATTAAAATTCGCGCAGGCTCATGCCTTCACTGGAAATTCCGCCGCGCAGCATTTCCGCCTGGCGGTTCAGGGTATGTTTGACCAGCTGGTTACGGTCCTGTTCATCCATATGGGTGAAGACCATACGCAGGTGGTAGGGTTTTTCAGGCGGGGCTGACAGAATCTTTTCGCAGGACACGACAGTGGCAAGCGCGTGGACTGTATTGGCTGTCGGCAGCAGTTGCACATGCAGTTCCACATGACCGCGAATCTCAACCGGCTCGGCCACCATAAAGGCAATACCGCCGCCACTGAGATTGGCTTCGGTTAAATCATCGGGATTAACGGGGTTGTTATAACGCTGGATACTCTGGGAGACCAGATTGATTTTATCGTCGAGCATGCGAAGCGCTCTGGCGATTTCACGGTCATGATGATTGATTTGATCAACCAGGTGACTGAAAGCATTTTGAATCGCTCTTAACTGGGCTTTTTCATTGCCCATATCATCATCAGCCGACTGGGCAATGCGACGTGCCACATTGCTCACGTTATCTCTCTGTATGACTTTGTAATCAACAACAACCGTGTCATTGATGCGGAAGAATTCCCGTCTGTCGGAACCTGCGTATTGCATCATATTCATCCAATCCAACCCGTCTCGCACGGTTTTATAATAATTATAGTTTTAGTTGATTCATTTCAGAATCAATACACCCTTTATATCATTTTCAGCGGGCTTTGCCAGCTTTATGACAATAATGACGGACAAGGAAGGGGATTGACATATTCCCTGAATAATCCGGCGCTTAACAGACCGGGCAGCCGCTACAAATGTTCCGAAGCAAAGTCCGCCAGCCTTGAACGCTCGCCACGCATCAATGTGATGTGGCCGCTGTGCTCCCAGTATTTGAAATGATCCACCACGTAAGTCAGACCCGATGTGGTCTCACTCAAATAAGGGGTATCGATCTGGGCAATATTACCGAGACAGACGATCTTGGTGCCGGGACCGGCACGGGTGATCAGGGTTTTCATTTGCTTGGAAGTCAGGTTCTGGGCTTCATCAATAATAATGAAGCGATTGAGGAAGGTGCGGCCACGCATAAAGTTCAGCGAGCGGATCTTGATCCAGCGTTGCAGCAGATCATTGGTGGCCTGCCGTCCCCATTCACCGCCTTCAGTTTTGTTGAGCACTTCCAGGTTGTCCATCAATGCGCCCATCCACGGGGTCATTTTTTCTTCCTCGGTGCCGGGTAGAAAACCGATATCTTCACCGACCGGCACGGTCACACGGGTCATGATGATTTCACTGTAGCGTTTGTGCTCAATGGTTTGAGTCAGCGCCGCTGCCAGCGTCAGCAGGGTTTTACCGGTGCCGGCCTGGCCCAGCAGGGTGACAAAATCAATATCCGGGTCCATCAGCAGATTCAATGCAAAATTCTGCTCACGGTTACGGGCGGTGATACCCCAGATGGCATGATTGTCCTTACGGTAGTCATTGACCAGTTGAATATCGGCACTGTCCTCACTGACCGAACGCACCACCGCTTCGATATTGCTGGTTTCACCGGGGGAGTATATTAGCTGGTTGGGATGCCAGTCTTTGACGACTTCGCCTTCAACTTCATAAAAAGTCTGCCCTTCGGCTGTCCAGGACTCGAGACGGTTCAAATCATCCCAGAAATCAGCCGCTAATTCGGCTGAGCCACGATAAAGCAGGTCAACATCATCCAGTACCTTATCGTTGTAATAATCTTCCGCCAGGATGCCGAGTACCGTCGCTTTTATCCGCAGATTGATATCCTTGGAAACCAGAATCACCGTGGCATCGGTGACCGTTTGCTGCAGCGCAACCGCGACGCTCAGAATCGCATTATCACCCTGGTGACTGGGCAGTTCCTTGGGAATTTCCCGCTGCATCTGGGTGGTCTGGAAAAACAGCCGACCGCTGGCATGGTGATTATCGCCATTATCGACGCTGGGCAGCGGAATACCGTGGGTGATGGCGTCACTGTCTTCCGCCTGCAGCAGTAGCTCGTCGAGGAAACGGCTGACCTGACGTACATTTCGGGACACTTCGGATAAACCCTTCTTACCGCGATCCAGCTCTTCCAGCACGACCATCGGCAGGTAGATATCATGTTCGTCAAAGCGATAGATGGCAGTCGGATCGTGCATCAGCACATTGGTGTCCAGGATGAACAGGCGTCTGCCGGCGGCGGGTCTTTTAATCATCTGCAAGAAGTCCTCTTGTTGATTAGGTGGAGCCTGTCTTGATTATGATCAAAGAAATGAGGCTTGCAAAGGGCAATTATCATCACGGGACTGATGCGGTGATGGAAGTGGGCGGCACTGGCTTCACAAGCCGGAATTTAGTGTTAATATGGCAAGTCCCACCTGTCGACAGACAAATCTCCCTCAAACGTCAGGACAAAGCTAACCAGGCAATGACATAGTTGCTGTCCAACTATCAATGGGCAAAAGTTTTTTCTGTCGGCGTTGGCATATTCCATCTTCATCGACTTATTTGTCCGGTGCTGCCTTACCTGACCGCTGGGCTCTGGTTTAGCTGTTGCTCAATTGCCAGCAGCGCCGTGGTAGAAAAAAATTGTTTGGTATGGCCCGGGTTTACTAAAACAGCCTGTCTGGCGGAAATGGCCTGATTGTTAATCTGGCAGAATCGCTTTGCCGACAGTATTGGCATCGGTGGCAAACCAGATGGCATTGGCATTGTTGTCGAATACCATATGGCGGATGGTGATGCCGCCCGACGGTACTTCATCAATCGAGATGAATTGTTCGCTTTTGCTGTCAAAGCCGACAAAACGATTGGGTTGCAGACCGGTTTCTACATACCAGACTCTATCCTTGTCATCGACTGCCAGCGCATAGATGCCTGCCGCTTCCCCGCCCGGTGTCGCCCATTGCTGCATAGACCCGGTTTCCGGATCGTAGACGCCGAGATGGCCCATCGCATTATCACCCCACCAAACACGACCATCCGAGGTCATGCCGATACGCCGGATCAAACTGTCGTCAGTCGGCGTTTTGATGACCTCCAGTGACAGGTTTTGCGGGTCTACCGTGCCGATTGCATTCTCTCCCATAAAGGCGATCCAAGGGCGGTTATCCGGCCCGACAACCAGTCCGTAAGGCCGCATGTTGTCTCGGGGCAGGACAATCTTTTTGACTTTGCCGGTTTCAGTATTCAGCTTGCCGATGTAATTCGACCACTGGGCGGTAAACCAGAGATCGCCCTCGGAGGTCCAGCCCATGGTGTGCGGATCCTTGATGCCATCCGGTGTGGGAAACAAGGTCACCTCACCATTGTCCGGATTCATTTTGCCGATATGTTTATCCTTGTTGCCGGCATACCAGGGAATGCCCTCGTCACTGACCACCACCGTGTGCGGGCCGGCGCCGGGGATATCAAACTTTTTCATTACGCCGGTCTCAGGGTTCAGTTTGGCGACATAGTCACCGACCTGCCCCACAAACCAGACTGTGCCGTCGGGAGCGACATAGGGATCGCGTGGGCGCGTATCCTTCCATGGCACTTGCCACTCCTTGAATTTGAGCAGGCCGGGTAAAGTGTCATCGCTCTGCTCTGCCTGCGCCGTTGAGACGGCAACCAGCAAAGCTAAGGCAAGGTTCAGAACAATCGGGCCTAAGCTCGATTTAAATGGCTGAATCATCATGATCTGGCTCCATGCTTCAGGGATACTAACTTGACAGAAATCAGGGCTGACTTACTGCAAACAACCGCCGCTTAAATTGAGCAGGAATCAGTGAAAGACGGGCAGAGTCTGATAAAGCAGGATGAGTAACAAGCCCAGGGACACACATTGCCAGAACAAGACCGGGTTTCGCTCGATAAGCACTGGCCGCGCTTTGTTCAGAAATACCTTGTTGGGATGGCTCAGATCATAAACAAACTCTGCCACTTCCTGATAACGTTTGTGCGGCTGGATATGCACGGCTTTTTTGATGCTGTCATCGACCCAGAACGGGATTTGGCGTTGTGACTGAAGCAGGGAACGATATTGCAGTTTTTTCTGCGCAGTTTCATTAAAGGCTCTGGACACCCGGGTGCCATAGGGCAAGTCACGTGACAGCAGGTGATAGGTCAAGACGCCCAGAGAAAAGATATCGGACTGAGGCGTGCCAGCCTGACCCAGAAAATACTCGGGCGCAGTGAATTGAGCCGTCCCCAGAATCAGTTCACTTTCCGTACCGAGCTCGGCCAGTCCGGCGATGCGGGTCGCACCATAATCAATGATTTTAACGGTGCCGGTTTTGTCGATAAGCACATTGTCGGGACGGATATCCTGATGAATCATCTCCCTGCGATGCATGGCCTGCAGTCCCCTGGCTATCTGGCAGACGATTCTGCGCACCTCATCCAGCGTGGGCTCGGGATTATCAGCCAGCCACTGACTCAAGGTCTGACCTTGAATGTATTCAGTGACACTGTAAAGTGACTGCCGCGGGCGGGCGCTGTCAAAAGCTTTGAGGCAATGAACATTATCCAGCCGTTTTGCGATCCAGTCTTCCATCAAAAAACGTTCAATGGCTTCCGGATCCTGTTCCAGATCGGTCGACAGGGTTTTCAATGCGACCAGGCTGTCTGAGCTAATCTCTCTGGCCAGAAACACGTGGCTGCGGCTGCTGATATACAGCTCTCGCAATATCTCATAGCCTTCGAAGAGTATGCCGGGCGCCAGGGCAGGGGGCGGGGGCAGAAGCGTTGCTGCGTTTAAAAGTGTCTGTTCGGCATCCGTCATCACGCTCTCAACGCGAAGGATCTGAATTGTCAGATTGTCATTACTCCCGGCATGCAGCGCCTGCTCGACAAGAGTGTCAGCGGCCAGTTGCAAATCATGCTGATGCTGACAGAGGGTGTCGCTGATTTGCTGGCCGCTGACAAAGTCATATACACCATCCGTGGCCAGAATAAAGACATCCCCCGTCTTAAGCGGCAAACTGCGGTATTCAAGATCCAGTTGATGCTCCAGTCCCATCGCCCGTGACAGCACTGGCCCGGTTTCGGCATCATGCGAGAAGTGATCGGTGCTGAGTTGCCGTAGATTTGAATCGCGCCAATGATAGATACGGCTATCACCGGCATGAAACAGGTAAGCCTGATTGCCTTTGAAAATAAGGGTGCTGAGCGTGCAGATATAGCCTTTGTCAGGGTCGTAGCGGTATTGGCTGTTACGGCTGCGGCCGTAAAGCCAGGCATTAATCGACTGTAAAACGCGTTCGCCGGCGGTTTTTACCGACCAGGATTCGGGTGTTGCGTAATAATCCTGAAGCAGGCTGGCAATCGTTACTTCACTGGCTTCCTGACTGACTTCACTGCTGCTGATGCCATCGGCAATGGCCGCGATGATGCCCCGGCTTATCTTTTCGTCGCCTTCCGGCACCGACAGTCCGCAGCGATCCTGGTTGACGGCTTTGATGCCTGCTGAACTATGCTGACCGACAGAGAGTGATAGAACGTTTGTCATTGAATCAGGGGCGTGACTGGAATGAGCTATTATCATGCAGCATATCTCGTGCTTTGAACATGCAGCTTTGCCGGGAAATGGAGAATAAATGGGCATTGAGACTTTATTCAGCTTTTTTATCGCTTCTGTGATGCTGGCCCTGGCGCCCGGACCGGATAATATCTTTGTGCTTACGCATTCGATTTTCGCGGCCGGGATGCGGGACTGGCCGTGGTAGCAGGACTCTGCACCGGTCTGCTGCTGCACACGGCCATCGTGGCGCTGGGGATTGTCGCGGTATTACAAAGTTCAGGCTGGGCTTTTCCGGTTTTGAAAATGCTGGGCGCCGTTTATTTACTTTATCTCGCCTGGCAGGCGCTGACGGCCGAGTCACTGTCATTGGATGAAGCTGAGACACATAAACCAAGCTTTATCTGGTCTTATCGCCGCGGCATTATCATGAATATCACCAATCCCAAGGTGACTTTGTTTTTTCTCGCTTTTCTGCCCCAGTTTGTGTCGGCCGCTGCCGATGATGTCACGCAGCAGATTGTGCTACTGGGAGCACTGTTTATCCTGGCAACCGCTGTCGTATTTGGCACGATGGCATTGATGGCCGGCAGACTGTCGACCATTTTCCTACGTTCGCCAGAGGTACAGCATGTTTTGAATCGTCTCGCGGCGATAGTGTTCATGGCATTGGCTCTGCATTTACTTCTGGCCGATTTTGCCTGAGCCTGGAATAACTGAGCAGATTGGGGCGATAGAAATGGATCAACAGCTGAGAGAAATGGTCTGGCAGACGGTAGCGATGATCCCACAAGGCAAGGTCGCCACCTATGGGCAGATTGCTGCTTGTTGCGGTTATCCCGGCCATGCTCGCGGCGTGGGTCATATCCTCAAGAAATTACCGCCACAAACTGCCTTGCCCTGGCACCGGGTGATTAATGCCCGAGGTGAAATTGCCTTGCCGCCGGACAGTGAGAGCTATCAGTTGCAAAAACAGCGGCTGGAACAGGAAGGTGTTGAGTTTGAGCGGGACAAAATCCGGCTGCGCCTGTATCAGTGGGATGGCAGTGTCGACGATTCTGTAACGGAAAATTGATAACATATGCCTTTAATTCCGTGGGCATTATATGCAAGGTCTTGTGCTGGCCGTTCTGGCCTATTCCATTTGGGGTATTTTCCCGCTTTTTTTCAGCTACCTGAATCATGTGTCACCGGTGGAGGTGTTGTCGCACCGGATCATCTGGTCGCTGGTGGCCACCTTCAGTCTCGGGCTGATGCTGCAACGTGGCCGCCTGCTGGTCAGCGCCCTGCAGGATAAAAAAACGCTGCTCTGGCTGGGTGTCTCGTCATTGCTGATTGCCGTTAACTGGCTGGTCTATATCTGGGCAGTGGGACAGCACCGGGTTCTGGAAGCGAGCCTCGGTTATTTCATCATGCCGGTGGTCAGCCTGCTGATGGGGCGACTGATTCTGAAAGAATCTTTGCATCCGCTGCAGGCCTGGGCCGGGGTGCTGGCGGCAGTAGCGGTATTGTGGGAACTCTGGAGTTTCGGTGCCCTGCCCTGGGTCGGGGTGGTGCTGGCTTTTGCCTTTGCCTTTTACGGGCTGGTCAGGAAGATCCATCCGATTGACGGACTCAATGGCCTCACCATCGAAACCCTGTGGCTGCTGCCGTTAGCGCTGGGCTTTGTCGCCTGGCAAATGTTGACAGCAGACAGCCAGATGGGTTTTGGCCTCGATAACACGACAACCACCCTGCTGATTGTGTCTGGTTTCCTGACTGCCTTGCCGCTGGTGTTGTTTGCCATGGCGACCAGCCGCATTAATCTGTCGATAGTTGGTTTTATTATGTATATCAACCCCACCATCCAGTTTCTGATTGGTGTGTTTGTTCTTAATGAACATTTCCCGCCTGAGCGGATGGTGACCTTTATCCTGGTCTGGGTTGCGCTGTTTTTATTCTTGGCCGGGCTCTGGCAGCAACTGAGACGCAGACAGGGACAAACGGCCTGATCAGACTACCGGCAAAGCGGTGGAGTTGATTGGCGATTTCATCACAAAGGAGGTATGGACACCAGTCACGCCCTCAATCCGGGTCAGTTTATTGAGCAGAAACTGCTGATAGGAATCCATATCACGCACGATGACTTTGAGCAGGTAGTCGGCATCCTGCCCGGTAATCAGATGACATTCCAGCACCTCCGGGTAGCCGGCCAGGGTCGATTCCAGTTTTTCGAAGCGTTCCGGGGTGTGCCGGTCCATGCTGATGCCGATAAAGGCCATCAGACTGAGCCCCAGTTTTTTGGCATTGAGTAAGGCGACATAACCATCTATCAGGCCATCCTCTTCCATCTGCCTGACCCGGCGCAGACAGGGGGAGGGCGAGAGTTTGATCGCTTCAGCCAGTTCCTGATTGCTAATGCGCCCGTTTTTTTGCAGGATGTCGAGGATCATCTGGTCGTAGCGATCCAGTTTTTCTGCCATCTTATATCTCCGATAAAAGCTTGAGAGAAATATTATTTCATTTAAATGCTGTTTACAGCAATTATATGCTTTAAATTTTGATTTTAATGCAATATTGGCAATTTAATTCTACTGCAATCTATCTATACTATTCTCCATAGCTGAAACCGGCAGCGAATGAGTCACAAGCTCTCGCTGGCACGGGTGCTCCCACATCATCACAAGTGATGGTCGACGCTCGCAAGCTTCCAGTTAACCCGACTGGCAAGGTCAGACGAACGCGAAGGTTTTTCAGCTAACCGTATTCAATGTTTTCAGGAGTCAGAGATGATTACCAACCCAGCTCAGAAGTACCGTCGTTTTGAGCCTATTAAATTAAGCGATCGCCAGTGGCCCGATGCGGTGCTGGAACAGCCGCCAATCTGGATGAGCACCGATCTGCGTGATGGTAATCAGGCCCTGATTGACCCGATGTCGGTTGACACCAAGCTGCGTTATTTCGATGAACTGGTTCGTATCGGCTTCAAGGAAATCGAGGTCGGTTTTCCGTCTGCGTCTGAAACCGACTTTAATGTGGTCCGTCGCCTGATCGAAGAAAACCGCATTCCGGATGATGTCACCATTGAAGTCCTGACCCAGGCTCGGGAGGATTTGATTGCGCGTACTGTCGAGTCGCTGAAAGGTGCCAGACGCGCGATTTTGCATATGTATAACCCGATTTCACCGACATTTCGTGAAGTGGTTTACCGCACTGATAAAGCCGGCGTCAAAGACATCGCCGAACGCGGCACCCGCTGGGTCAAGGAAATGACCAGCAAACAGCCGCAAACAGAGTGGGTTTACCAGTATTCACCCGAAGTCTTTTCCAGCACTGAAATCGAATTTGCCAAAGAAGTCTGTGATGCGGTGACGGCTATCTGGCAGCCTACACCCGAACACAAAATGATTCTGAACCTGCCGGCGACAGTCGAAATGTCGACACCCAATACCTATGCCGACCAGATTGAATGGATGCACCGCAATTTGAATAACCGCGACAGCATTATCCTCAGCGTGCACCCGCACAATGACCGTGGTACCGCAGTGGCGGCTGCTGAGCTGGCGGTGATGGCCGGTGCCGACCGGGTGGAAGGCTGCCTGTTCGGTAACGGCGAGCGCACCGGTAATGTGGATCTGGTGACACTGGCTCTGAATCTTTACTCACAGGGTATTGATCCGGGTCTCGACTTCACCCAGATCGATCAAATCCGTCAGATGTATGAAGAAACTACGCAGTTACCGGTGCATCCACGGCATCCTTATGCAGGTGAGTTGGTATTTACGGCCTTTTCCGGCTCGCATCAGGACGCGATTAAGAAAGGCTTTGCGGTACAGACAGAAGATAAATTCTGGCAGGTGCCGTATTTGCCGATCGATCCTGCTGACTTGAACCGCAGCTATGATGCGGTAGTGCGCGTCAACAGTCAGTCCGGTAAAGGTGGGGTGAGCTTCCTGTTACAGAATGCAGCGGGTTTTGAATTACCACGGCGTTTGCAGATTGAGTTCAGCCGGATCGTGCAGAAAGTCAGTGATGAAACCAGCAGGGAAGTCGATACCGCCAGTATTGTCAGCTTGTTTGAAGCTTCCTATTTGCAGCTCGAGTCACCCTATCGCTACATGAGCAGCCATGTCATTGACGAGGAAACCAGCGATGTGGTGACTAAAATTGTGATGAGTCATGATGATAGCCGCATTGAACTGAGTGGTCATGGTAATGGCCCTCTGGATGCGGCTGCCAGGGCGATTAGCGGCCATCTCGGTGAGACAGTCACCGTGGCGGATTATCATGAACATGGCATGAGCGCGGGCTCTGATGCAGCGGCAGTCAGCTATGTTGAGGTCAAAGTCGGCGACAGACCCACTATTTTTGGTGTCGGCCAGGACAAGAACATCACCACAGCGGCCATTAAAGCCCTGATCAATGGGGTTAACCGGGCTGTGGCGGATAATAATGAGCACAGCCAACAGCTAAGACAGGCCGTGCAATAGGGCTGCAGTATTAAGGAATATTCTCACTGAAGCATTCAGAATTATGCTGAGAACACACTATGATAATTGGTAAGTGTCTGAAATAAATGTAATTTTGTTGTTTTGTTCGGGTTTGATCTGAAACAGGACATGGCTTATGGTGGAGTCAATGCTGATGAAGAAGGCTATCAGCTGTTAACTTCAAACAGATATTCCAATAAGGAGGAAGTCATGTTGAAACAAGGATTTATTACTACATTATTTGCATTGCTGTTTGCTGTTACACCTGCAATGGCGGATGACCATAAAGCCAAGGAACATTCTGGGCAGGAATTAAGCAAAGAGTATAAACAGAACCTGGAAGATAACCGTGAATCGGCTAATATGCCGCACGCGGCCCACGAGATGGGTGAAGGTAACACCTTCAAAAATGATGAAAATCCCAAGGACAAAACTAAATCTGACACAGAGTCAATAAAATAAGGGAATATAGTTGGCTGGATGAAATTGAAGCTGTAACCATGCTCTCATCTGCATGGAAGCAGAATAAGCCAGGAGCTTACGGGCAACATATCAGCTGATAATTTCATTGAGCCCGAAAGCGCCGTATTTGTTCTCTGAATACGGCGCTTTTTTTTGCCTGTTGCCGGTCAATGCTCGGAATTATTCTGAATGGAATCATGCTGGTAAGTCTTTGTGTTAGATTGGTTTTATAGGTTTGTGTCTATTGTCTTGTGAACTTTGAACATGATCGCATGTCACCTATATTGATCAATAAATTTATTGATCCACTTTATCTCAATGCCAAATTTATTGAGCGATACCTCGACATTAACGTTGAGTTTCAAACGAAGGAGGCAATTATGTTGAAGCAAGGAATCCTGACTTTTTTAGTGACAATGCTTTTCGCCATCTCACCAGCCATGGCGCATGACAATGGCGAACTCAGTAAAGAGTACAAAGAGAACATTGAAGAGAATAAAGAAGCCAAAGGTATGCCCCATCCAGCACATGAAATGGGTGAGGCGAATCTGTTCAATAATCCCTGCTCAAAAATAAATAACCAATCAGTACCTGACGATATCGATGCCTGTCAGACCTATATTGACAACCTGAAGAAGAACAGAAAAGCCAAAGGCATGCCTCACCCCGCACATGAAATGGGTAAAGGCGATGTGTTTAATGAAAAAGAATAAACATATCCTTTGCTAGACTCATAACATCTAGCCAAACAAAACACCGCATTAGTTTCTAATGCGGTGTTTTTTTTAGTAATCATAAGTCAGCACATTTGCCGCTATTATGAATTAACAGACAACGCTGCTTCCTGTCCTCAGTTACACTGGAAGCAGTTCTGTAATGAGAGTGATCCCATGCGCATCCTCAAAGTTAGCCTGATCATGCTGTTCATGGCTTTTTTTACGGCCTGCGCCAGCTGGTTTCCTGCCTATGAAAAACCGCAGATCAATATCACATCCTTTGCGCTGGCACCGGAATCCAGCGGTGTCGCACCGACCTTTCTGATCGGCTTGCAGGTAGTCAATCCCAATCGCAGTGCTCTGCCGTTGAAGGGGATGAGTTATTCAGTGGAAGTCGAAAATCAGCGGATATTAACCGGTGCCGAGCCGAATCTGCCTGAAGTGCCGGGCTATGGCACGGCTGAATTCACTCTTAAGGCTTCGCCTGACCTGCTGGGCAGTGCCCGCCTGATTAACCAGCTCTTGTCGGGGCAGCGCGACACGTTGCATTATCTGTTCCGTGCCCGTTTTGATGTCGGCCGTTTATTGCCCTACATCACACTGGAAGAGGAAGGCGAGTTCGGTTTCGGAGGAACCGGCAGCAACACCGGGAACTGATAGCCTGAAGCCGTTCCAGGCTGGGCTATGGTATGCTGAGCTCAGGCCGGATATAAGAAAACTATGGATTCGATAAACAGTTTATTTCTGCTCAGTGGTCTGCTGATTGCACTGAGTATTCTCGCCAGTCGCCTTTCCTCATTATTCGGACTTCCCTTGCTGATTATCTTTCTCGCGCTGGGCATGCTGGCCGGTGAGGATGGTCTGCTGGGGATACGCTTCGATAATTATTCACAGGCCTTTGTTATCGGCCACCTGGCACTGGCCATGATCCTGCTTGATGGTGGTCTCAGAACCCGTCTTGAAACCTTCCGGGTCGGTTTTAAACCGGCTCTCACCATGTCCACCCTGGGAGTGTTTGTCACCAGTGGCATCGTCGGGCTGATTGCGACCTGGGTATTTGAATTATCTGTGCTCGAAGGTTTATTGATTGGCGCGATTGTCGGTTCTACCGATGCGGCGGCGGTGTTTTCGATGCTGCGCGGGCAGGGCATCAATATCAATGAACGGGTCGCAGCGACGCTGGAAATTGAATCCGGTACCAATGATCCGATGGCGATTTTCCTGACGCTGCTGCTGATCGAGATGCTGGTGGGGGACTTCCAGACACCGCTGGATTCGGTTATCTTCTTTGTGCAGCAGTTTGGCCTCGGTATCGCGGTGGGGCTGGCCGGTGGCTGGCTGACCAGCCGTATGCTCAAGCGGGTAGAGCTGGCGCCTGCTCTGTATTCATTGCTGGCGCTGGCGATGGGCTTTTCCACCTTTGGTCTGGCCAGTGTCATTGGTGGCAGCGGCTTTCTGGCTATCTATCTCTGCGGTTTGTTGATAGGCAATCAGCCGGGACGTCATCTGCAGCATATTCTGCCGGTGCATGACGGTCTTGCCTGGCTGAGTCAGATTGGTCTGTTCCTGGTGCTGGGGCTGCTGGTGACGCCGTCGGAAATGATCCAGTTTGCCCTGCCGTCTCTATTGATTGCGCTGGCACTGATTTTTGTGGCAAGGCCACTGGCCGTGCTGCTCACCGTGACGCCTTTTTTCAAATTCCGGAAGCGTGAGCTGGGTTTTATTTCCTGGGTGGGGCTGCGCGGCGCTGTACCTATCGTGCTGGCGATTTTTCCGGTGATTGGCGGTGTCGATAACGCCGGACTGTATTTTAATGTCGCCTTTGCGGTCGTGCTGCTGTCGTTGTTGATACAGGGGGGAACCTTATCACCGATGGCGCGGTGGATGCAGATACAGGTGCCCAAAGCCGTTGCGCCCAAGCAGCGGGGCGCGCTGGGCATTCTGCCTGAGCAGGATTATGAAATCTTTGTCTATACCGTCGAGAATCCAAACCTTGATGATCAGCCGATTCAGCTGCTGCAGTTTCCTTCCGGCGCCTTAATTTCAGGCCTGTTCCGTGGCAGGGTTATGCTCCATCCCAAAGGTAACACCCGCCTCAAAATCGGTGATGTGCTGTGTGTCATCAGCCGCGAGGAAGATCTGGAACAGCTCAATCAAATCTTCAGCGGTGAAACCAAACTGGCAAAAGCACAGCAGGCCTTTTTCGGGGCATTTGTGCTCAATGGCGATGCGCCGTTGATTGAGGTTGCCAAGGCTTATGGCCTGACAGTGAGTGGCCGGCAGCAACATCTCACTCTGGGCGAATTTATTGCCCGCCGTGTAGGTGGCCACCCGGTAGTGGGCGATGATGTCGACTGGCACGGCATTCACTGGGTGGTTAAGGAAGTGGAAGGCGATACCATTCTGAAAGTGGGAATGCGCATTCACTGAGAGCGCTTTTTCCTTGTCAGCATACTCATTGCTATCTGTAAAAAATTGTGGCAGATTTGCCATTGTCGCGAGCCTCGCGACAGCTGCAGGTTTCATCTATACAGCCGGGACCGAACGGCGTGTATCCGCCTGCAAACAAGGGGTAGAACCGAATAATTGACTTCAGCTTTTGATTGAGCCGGGTCGGGTATTCATTTGGCATTCTGATCAGCATATCAGAATGCGTAATTGGAATTTATCCCTTGGGAGAACAGGATGCATTTATCCATTCAGCAACGTTTCAGCCTCTGGGCCGGTTTAAGCCTGCTCAGTGTCGTCTTGGTTACCGCACTCATTGGCGTCTGGCAGTTCGGCAATATCAAACAGTCCCTCTCCAGTCACAGCTATGATCTGACTCGCGAGCAGGTCGAAGATTATCTCGCTGTGCTTGCCGATGACACCTCGGCGCAATTATCGATGCCACTTGAGCAGGCCTTGCAGACAGCGCAAACCACGGCATCAGCCATGACTGCCATAATCCAGATGCCTAATGGCACCGGTAAACGCCAGCTGGCGCTGAACATACTCCAGCAAACACTGACAGATAATCCGTCATTCCTGGGAACCTATGTCGCTTTTGAACCCAACAGCTTTGATGGCAGCGATTACCTTTCACAGTCAGCAGGGAGTGATGCAAGTGGCCGCTTTCTGCCCTATGTAGTGAGAACGGATGAAGGTTTTGTGGTCGAACCGCTCGCCGGGCTGGAAGACGCCAGCCTGGATGAAAATGGGGTCCGTGCCGGCGAGTATTACCTCTGCTCACGTGACAGCGGCCAGGCTTGTGTGATTGATCCCTATCTTTACCCGATTGAAGGCAAACCGGTATTAATGAGCAGCCTGGTGGCGCCGGTAATTCATAATGGCCGCTTCGTCGGCATCAGCGGCGTCGATATCACGGCCGGTTTTCTGCAGTCGGAAATCAAAACGGTGGCCGAGGGTTTGTATGGCGGACAGGGTAAAACACTTCTGGTCAGCCCGAGAGGCATTATTTCCGGCCACAGTCATCAGCCCGATCTGATTGGCCAGAATCTGTCAGCCTTGAATCAGTCATTGCAGGAAAATATCAAAAACACCGCAATTAGCGGCGAGAGCCGGATTATTTATGCCGACGGTCAGTTCATTGCGCTTGAGCCTTTTTCGCTGCCTGGCAGCAGCCAGCACTGGGTGACTTACATTGAAGTGCCTGAGCAGGTGGTTCTTGCAACGGTGGCTGAGCAGGAGGCGTTTCTGAGCACCGCGCAGAAACACTTTATCAGTACTACGACAGTGTTGGGGCTGCTGCTGGCGATAATTGGAGTCGCCACAGTCTGGTTTGTTGCCAGAAACAGCACGCGACCTTTATCCGCGATGACCGAACTGGTCGCATCGATTGCAGAAGGGGAAGGGGATTTGACGCGAAAGCTGACGGTCTCCAGCCGTGATGAAACCGGCAAGCTGTCAGGGCTTCTCAATACCTTCATTGATAAGTTACGTGGCCTGGTCCAGCAACTGTTACCAGTGGGCAGTCATGTCAGCTCTCTGTCAGCGGAAGGAAGAAGAATCAGTGAAGAGACGAGTGCCCAGATGCTGGAACAGCAGAGGCTGATTGAAGAAATGGTTTCTGCGGTAACGGAAATGGCGGCCTCTGCCCAGCAGATTGCCGGCAATGCCGAGAGAACATCGCAATTTGTTCAACAAGCGAATGAGGCTGCTGATTCGGGTGCCAGTCTGGTTAAACAGACGGCGACATCCATTAATCATGTCAATGAATCAGTCAGACAGTCAGAGACAGCGATGCTGGAACTGGAGAAAAACAGTGACGGGATTGCCGAGATCCTGACCGTTATTCAGGGCATCGCTGAACAGACTAATCTGTTGGCTTTGAATGCCGCAATTGAAGCTGCGCGGGCCGGAGAGAAAGGCCGTGGTTTTGCCGTCGTCGCAGAAGAGGTCAGGGCACTGGCCAGTAGAACCCAGGATGCGACGATAGATATTCATCAAAAGCTTGAGACCCTGCATAAGGGTAATCAGGAGGTCACTGTCGCCATGCAGACCAGTGGCCAGCAGGTCGCTGAAACCGTGAGACTGGCGCAGGCTGCAGAAAAGGCCTTGATTGAAATCAGTAATGCGATAGAGGAAGTGACAGAGATGTCACTGCAGACCGCTTCGGCCACCGAGGAACAAAGCGCAGTCTGTGAAGAAGTGAGTAACAATCTGTCCCAGATTTCGCATCTGGTACAGAAAACCACAGAAGGGGCGCAGCAATTGAGCCAAGTCGGTAATGAGCTGGATGAAGCTGCGAATGGTCTGCAAAACAGGCTCTCTCTTTTCAAAGTCTGAATTGGCGTAAAAAACGGGGAAAGGATGCCCCGGTTTTCCCTCCAAAAGAAGGCATTGAAGCAAGGTGGATTGCTGATTATCTGCTATAATTTGACGTTTTTCTTAGTGTAACTGTCTGACAGGAAAACCGTTTTAATGACCGCTTACCACCAAATTCGCACCCTGCTTGAAGAAAAAATCCTGATCCTGGACGGCGGGATGGGTACTCTGATTCAAAGCTACAAGCTGGAAGAGAAGGATTTCCGTGGTGAGCGCTTTGAAAATCATCCCTGTGATGTCAAAGGCAATAACGACCTGCTGTCGCTGACCCAGCCCGATATTATCCGCGATATTCATCGCGCTTATTTTGAAGCCGGTGCCGATATTGTCGAGACCAATACCTTCAACGGCACTTCCATCGCGATGGCCGACTACCAGATGGAAGATCTGGTGTATGAGCTGAATAAAGTCTCGGCTGAGCTCGCCAGAGAAGTCGCTGATGAATTTACGGCGGATAACCCGGACAAGCCGCGTTTTGTGACCGGCGTACTTGGGCCGACCAACCGCACCGCCAGTATTTCTCCTGACGTCAATAACCCCGGCTATCGTAATGTCGATTTCGATGAGCTGGTGGAAGCCTATACCGAGTCAATTCGAGGGCTGGTCGATGGCGGTGTCGATCTGCTGCTGGTAGAAACGGTGTTCGATACGCTGAATGCCAAGGCCGCCCTGTTTGCCATCGACAAGTTCTGTGAAGATCACGATATTCATCTGCCGGTGATGATCTCCGGCACCATTACCGATGCCAGTGGCCGCACGCTCTCCGGGCAGACCGCCGAAGCCTTCTGGAACTCGCTGGCCCATATTCAGCCACTCAGCATCGGTCTGAACTGTGCCTTGGGCGCCGAACAACTGCGTCAATATGTGGAAGAGCTGTCTAATGTGGTCACCACCTATGTCAGCGCGCACCCCAACGCCGGTCTGCCCAATGAGTTCGGTGAGTATGATGAATCACCGGAAACCATGGCGGCGCATATCAAGGAATGGGCTGAGTCCGGTTTTCTGAATATTGTCGGTGGCTGTTGTGGTACCGCGCCGGCACACATCAAAGCGATTGCTGAAGCTGTTGAAGGCATCAAACCGCGCCAGCCTAAAAAGAATCTGCATCATTGCCGTCTGAGTGGTCTTGAGCCGCTGAATATCACCGAAGACAGCCTGTTCGTGAATGTCGGTGAGCGCACTAATGTCACTGGTTCCGCCCGGTTTGCGCGCCTCATCAAGGAAGGCGATTACGACACGGCGCTGGAAGTTGCCCGCCAGCAGGTCGAAAACGGTGCCCAGATCATCGATATCAATATGGATGAGGGCATGCTCGACTCGAAAGAGGCGATGGTGACCTTCCTCAATCTGCTGGCAGCCGAACCCGATATCAGCCGGGTGCCGGTGATGATTGACTCTTCCAAGTGGGAAGTGATTGAAGCCGGTCTGAAATGCATTCAGGGCAAAGGCATCGTCAACTCAATCAGCCTCAAGGAAGGTGAAGACAAGTTTATCGAACAGGCCAAGCTGGTGCGTCGTTACGGCGCCGCCGTCATCGTGATGGCCTTTGATGAAGTCGGGCAGGCCGATACCCGGGAACGCAAGCGGGAGATCTGTACCCGCAGTTATGAAGTGCTCACCGAGAAAGTGCACTTCCCGCCGGAAGATATTATTTTCGACCCCAATATCTTCGCCGTGGCGACCGGTATCGAAGAGCACAATAACTACGCGATGGACTTTATCGAGGCCACGCGTGATATCAAGCAGAGCTTGCCTCATGCGATGATCAGTGGCGGTGTCTCCAACGTCTCATTCTCGTTCCGTGGTAATAATCCGGTGCGCGAGGCGATTCATGCCGTGTTCCTCTATCACGCTATCAAGGCGGGCATGGATATGGGTATCGTCAATGCCGGCCAACTCGCGATTTATGACGACCTGCCGGAAGAGCTGCGGGAGCACGTCGAAGACGTGATTCAGAACCGCCGCGATGATGCCACCGACCGTCTGCTGGAAATTGCCGAGAAATATAAAGGTGAAGGTGGCGGCACCGTCAAACAGGAAGATCTTTCCTGGCGTGAGCTGCCGGTGTCGAAACGGCTGGAACATGCCTTGGTCAAGGGCATTGCCGATTATGTCGAAGACGATACCGAGGAAGCCCGTCAGGCTTATGCCAAGCCACTGGAAGTGATTGAAGGCCCGTTGATGGATGGCATGAACGTGGTCGGTGATCTGTTCGGTGAGGGTAAGATGTTCCTGCCGCAGGTTGTGAAATCAGCCCGCGTGATGAAAAAGGCGGTGGCCTATCTGATGCCGTTTATCGAGGCAGCCAAGGAAGAGGGCGATACCAGCAAGAACAACGGCAAGATCCTGATGGCCACGGTCAAGGGCGACGTGCACGATATCGGTAAGAATATCGTCGGCGTAGTGTTGCAGTGTAATAACTTTGAAGTCATCGATCTGGGCGTGATGGTGCCGGCACAGACCATTCTCGATACCGCCAGAAAAGAAAATGTCGATATTATCGGTCTGTCCGGTCTGATTACACCGTCACTGGATGAAATGGTTCACGTCGCCAAGGAAATGGAGCGACTGGGCTTTGAAGTGCCGTTGATGATAGGCGGTGCAACCACCTCTTTGATTCACACTGCGGTAAAAATCGAACCCAATTATCACGGCTGCAGCATTTATGTGAAAGATGCCTCACGCGCTGTGGGGGTGGCGCAAAAACTGGTCAGTAAAGACGCCCGCGACGGCTTTATTGCCGAGCTGAAAAAAGACTACGAAGAAAAGCGTGCCCGTCACACCGGCCGTAAGAGCACACGCCGTCAGTTACCGATTGCCGAGGCGCGTGCCAACAAAACCAAAATTGACTGGCAGGCCTATCAGCCCACCAAACCGGCCAAACTCGGCCTGGAAGTGTTTTCCGACTACCCGCTGGAAGAACTGGTCGATCGCATCGACTGGACCCCGTTTTTCCAGTCCTGGGAACTGGCCGGTAAATTTCCACGCATCCTGGAAGATGAAATTGTCGGTGAACATGCCACCCATCTTTTCCATGATGCCCAGACAATGCTCAAACAAATCGTCGACGAGAAATGGCTGACCGCCAAGGCCGTGATTGGCCTGTTCCCGGCTAACAGCGTCAATGATGATGATATTGAAGTCTACACTGATGATGATCGCGCTGAGGTGCTGATGACCCTACACAGTCTGCGTCAGCAGACCGAGCGCCCGCCGGGCCGGCCCAATGCCGCACTGGCTGACTTCGTGGCACCGAAAGAGAGTGGCGTCAATGATTATATCGGCGCCTTTGCGGTGACTGCCGGTATCGGCATTGATGAACATGTCGAGCGTTTTGATGCCGATCATGATGACTATCACAGCATCATGCTCAAAGCCCTGGCAGACCGACTGGCCGAGGCCTTTGCCGAGCGTATGCACGAACGTGTGCGTAAGGAATTCTGGGGCTATGCCAGTGAAGAAAACCTCGATAACGAGGCCCTCATCGATGAGAAATATCAGGGTATCCGGCCGGCACCGGGTTATCCGGCCTGCCCCGACCACACCGAAAAGGGATTGCTCTGGGAGCTGATTGATCCGGAAACCCATGCCGACATGACCATCACCGAGTCCTTTGCGATGCTGCCGACCGCGGCAGTGAGTGGTTTCTATTTCGCCCATCCTGAGTCACGTTATTTCGGTCTGGGTAAAATCGATCAGGATCAGGTGGAAGATTACGCCAAACGTAAGGGCTGGGATATGGCCACCGCTGAACGCTGGCTGGGACCGGCCCTGTCCTATGACGGAGATATCTGATGAATGACGATATCGTTGATTTGCAGACCAGGCTCGCTTTCCAGGATGGCCTGCTGGAACAGCTGAATGAGGTGGTAACCAGTCAGCAACAGCAGATCGACCGGCTGGAAAGCCAGATAGCCGCGCTCAAATCCCAGCTTGAAAGCATGCATCAAACCCAACTGATGCAGCAGAGTGACGAACCCCCGCCGCCGCATTACTGATTAACGATGCAGCTGCCTCAACGCCATTGTCTTATTCTGCAGGGCGACAGCGACTGGCTCCAGCAGCAGGCAAAGCAGGTTTATCAGCGTGCAGAAAGGGCGCAAAGGTGCTGGCTCTCTGATGCGTCTGATACTGTTGCTGAGGCTATAGGCAGCAAACAGGCGCTGCAGCAACTGGGGCGCAGTAATCAGCTGATTATCTTCGATGGCCGCGCCCACATAGCTGCAGATGCTTTTGGTGCAATGATCGGCACGCTCAGTGCCGGTGGCTGGCTGCTACTGTTATTACCCGCTGAGTTACCTGACTCGCTCTGGTTGCAGCGTTTCCTCAAGATCAGTGAGACATATGCTGAGATCAAGCGGATTCGTCAGGGCGAAGCACTGCCTGTTATTGATTTATCCGGAACCCTATCAGCCAGGGAAATCACGCCTACCCCAGAACAGCAACAGGCAATTGAAGCTGTGTTGCATGTGGTCAGTGGTCATCGCCGTCGGCCGCTGGTGATTGCTTCTGATCGCGGCCGCGGTAAAACTGCCTTGCTGGGCATGGCAGCCGCGGCCCTGTTTCAGCAGGGGAAAAACCGGATTGTGGTGACCGCACCCTCAATCAACAATATCGAAGCGCTGATGGAACATGCCTGGCGCTTGTTAAGCGGGGCAAAGCTAAGCCAATACAGTCTGCACTGGCAGCAGTCCGAGATCAGTTTTATTGCCCCGGATGCCTTGCTTGCTGACAAGCCGTCTGCTGATTTACTGATAGTGGATGAGGCGGCAGCGATCCCGGTACAGATGCTGGAAGCCCTGTTGCAGCATTATTCCCGTATGGTGTTTGCCACCACTGAGCACGGTTATGAGGGTACCGGCCGCGGCTTTGCCATCCGTTTCAGAAAAACTTTGGACAGCTTGACGCCGAACTGGCGGCAGATAAGGCTGAGCCAGCCGGTACGCTGGGCCAATAATGACAGACTCGAGGCTTTCAGTTTTGATGCGCTGTTGCTTGATGCTGAACCGGTCAATGAAGCACAGCTCGCAGCGGTCTCAGTCCATCAAGCCGAAGTGGCAGTGCTAGGCAAACAAGCTCTCGCCGCTGACGAGACGTTGCTGAGAGAAGTATTCGGCCTGATGGCGCTGGCGCATTACCGAACCCGGCCGTCGGATCTGCAAATGCTGTTGGAGCGTGATGATATCTCCGTGCTGGTCTTGCGGGCGGAGGGGCATGTTATTGCTTCTGCCTGGCTGGTGGAAGAGGCAGCACTTGCCGACGATCTGGCCCGTCAGGTATTTAATGGCCGCCGCCGTCTCAAAGGGCAATTACTGCCGCAAACCTTGCTGGCGCACAGTGGTGTGATGGATGCCGGCCGCTACCGCTATCAGCGAATTATCCGTATCTCGGTGCATCCTGCCCTGCAGGGGCAGGGATTGGGCAGTCGGTTGCTACAGGAAATAGAGCGCTATTATGCCGGCCGCGTTGATGCTCTGGGCACGAGCTTTGCGCTTTCACCTGAGCTTTTGCAGTTCTGGCTCAATAATGCTTATCTGCCGGTCAGAGTCGGGCAGCAGGCTGATGAGGTCAGTGGTCAGCGCGCCGGGATTTTGCTCAAGGCCCTGAATATCGGGAGCGAAGCAGTCGTGTCAAAGGCCCGGCATATTTTTGCCCGTTCATGGCCTTTTATGCTGCTGCAGACGCAATCTGCGCTGGATGTAAAGCTGGTGAGCATGTTGTCGCGCGATCTGCCGCTCAAATCAGCTCAGCTGGAAACGGAACAGGTTGCCGTGCTCAGGGCATTTGCCTTCGAACAACATCCGTTTGAAGCTGTCGAGCCATTATTATGGCAATGGCTGCATCAGCAACTGGTCAGTGGGGCAATGGCCAGCCTGCCTGACGAGGAACAGGCTGTGCTCATCAAAAAAATACTGCAGGGTCAGCCCTTCACCGTGGTGGCGGAAGCTTTACAGTTAAGCGGCCGCAAAGCCATCATTGAACGGTGCCGCTCTGCCGTGGCGGGCTTACTCAGAGCAGATTCAGAATAACGCCGACAACTAACCAGATCACCGCCAGCACACAAAGACTATTCATAATCGGCTGGCCGCCACCGCCATGATGGTGGTGATGGTGACCATGCTGAGCGCCGTTCTGCTGTCGTTTCCAGACGATAAGCATCCATAACGAGGCCAGGCCGAATATGACATTGAGCCAGAACTGGTAGTTGAGCTGGAAATGATCCTGCTGAGCGGGGGAGGTCCACTGGCTCCGGTCCGGTAACCAGTCGAACAGCTGCAGGCCATAATGCATCAGTAGCGACGTGCCGATGAGGCAGGTAAACAGCAGCAGCAGAATATACAGTGCCATTTTCCAGCCGTAATAGCGGGCGTTAATACGTAACACCGGTAACACGACCAGGTCGGAGAAAATAAAAGCCATCACGCCGGCAAAAGCCACGCCTTCACCGAACAGCACCGCAGCCAGCGGAATATTACCCATGGAGCCGATAAAGGTGAAAAAGGCGGCTACCGGTCCGACCAGTGTCTGCTGCAGCAGGGCCCAGAAGCCCGGGTCATCGCTGCCGGCGCCGATAAACAGCCACTCGAAAAAGGCGGTGGGGACAAAAGCGGAAATGATGCCGGCAATGGTGAAGCCTATCAGCACGTCTTTCCAGACCATCTGCCATTCCATGACATATTTCTGGCTGATAGCTGACCAGATTTCCCTGTCAAGAATGCGCGACCAGGCATGGCCTTCTTCATCTCTGCCACTAGCATCATCCTGATTCCTGTCTCGTGCTTTCTGAATCAGTTTTCTGGGATTGGTGAGCATGATAAACAGCCAGGCAAACAGAATCAGAATAATGCCGCCGACATATTCGCCCACCACAAACTGCCAGCCCAGAAACAGCGCAATGACAAAGCCCAGTTCGATCACCAGGTTGGTGGAAGACAGCAGAAACGCGATGGATGGTGAAAAATTGGCGCCTTTCTGGAACAGAGCGCGGGTGGTTGCCAGCGCGGCAAAGCTGCATGAGCTGGAAATAAAACCGAAGAACGTACCCACCGTCATCGATTTGGGGCCGTCATCTCCCATCAGTTTGCGCATTTCATGGCGTGACACCATGACCTGGATAATGCTGCTGATAAGGTAACCCAGCACAAAGGCCCATAATGCCATCCAGAAAAAGCCGAGACTGGTGAAAGCCGCTTCTGCCCATTTATCGAGCAAATTAGTCATAGGAACTCCTTTTGCCTGATATGGCTCAGAGCCTATCAGTCCGTGGAGACGAGGTAAACTTTCTGGCTGTCAGTGATTTCGATATTGAGTGGTGTCAGGCTCTGGCCACGACAGGGGCCGGAAAAGCAGTAGCCATCCTCCAGCTGAAACAGCGCACCGTGAGTAGCGCATTGAATATGGGTGCCTTCCACCGATAGAAATTCATCCGGCTGCCAGTTGAGCGGAATGCCGAGATGCGGGCAGAAATTGAGGTAAGCACGAATCTCACCATCCTGTTTGAGCAGAAAAAAGTCGAGGCTGTCTTCACCCGCTTCTAAAGTGAAACCGCGGGGTTGATATTCTTCCAGTTGGTCGCTTCGGCAGACAAAGATCTTTTTCATAACTTTATATCGAGATTGGCAAAGCCGGTCTGACCGCATTTATGGCCGGCAAGACGGCAGGCCTGTTCTAGTGCCTTCCCGGGAGAGAGGCCTTTGACTAATGCTGAAATAAGACCGGCATTAAAGGTATCTCCGGCGCCCAGGGTGTCTTTGAGCTGGGCTGGCGGAAAGGCAGGGCTATGCAGGACAATGCCCTGATGCTTAAGCCAGGCCCCCTGTTCGCCCCAGCTGCAACTCATCAGCGCTTCTGAGCGGAGACTGTCAAGGAAATCAGCAGCTGCCTGGTAGCCTTGGCTCTGAGCGTAGGGACGGGAAAACATCAGCACATCAGCCAGGTCAAACAGGGATTCAATGCCCGTTCGCGGTTTTTCCACTTCCAGAGAGCAGCGCAGTGCCGGGTAATTCAGTTTGACCCACTGTAACATCTGCGACAGTTCATCGATATTACGGCCTTCAAAATGCAGCCAGTCGTAAGCGGCTAAATCGAGCTGACTGAAATGACTGAATGACAGCTCCGGGCAGTCCCGGTAATGCACGATGCTGCGGCTGCCGCTGGCTTCACTGAGGGTGATGTAGGAGGTGGGCATTTTGCCCTGATTGAGCCACTGGCAATGCGAATAGTCGATTTGATAATGCTTGAGGTCATTCTCAACGATAGCGGCATCAGCCTCATCAATCAGCACACCGCACCAGTGACAGTCATGCCCCTGCTGACTCAGGACGACCAGGGTATTGGTGGCATTGCCGCCGCGGACCTGTTTTTGCGATAAAGCCCGCACTTCATCATCTTCAGCCGGATAACTGCTGACATGATTGATGATATCGATGGTGGCAATGCCGGTGCCGAGGATTCGGGCCATAGGAGAAAGAACCGGCCCACAGGGGCCGGTTTTAATTAGTTAAATTTCGTCGAATACAGCGCCGACTTTATTGGTGATCTCATCAATATCACCGGTGCCGGGAATCGTATGCAGCTTGTTCTGTTGTTCGTAGTAACCAACCAGTGGCGCGGTCTGCTCTTCATAGACTTTAAGACGATTGGCAATGGTCTCTTCATTGTCGTCTTCACGCTGGAACAGTTCACCACCGCAGCGGTCACAGTGACCTTCGGTTTTGGGCGGTGACAGGTAAATATTGTAGATAGCGCCGCAATCTTTGCAGGTACGGCGACCGGTCAGGCGCTGCATCAGTTCGTTAAAAGGCACATCCAGCAACACCACGCCCTGCAGTGGCTGACCCAGTTGTTCCAGCATCTCATCAAGGGCTTCAGCCTGTGGAATGTTGCGCGGAAAGCCATCCAGAATATAGCCGTTCTGGGCATCGTCTTCGGAGAGACGTTCACGGATCAGACCGATAACAATGTCGTCAGACACCAGCGCACCGGCATCCATCGCGCTTTTGGCTTTTTTACCCAATTCTGTGCCGGCTTTGACTGCGGCACGCAGCAGATCACCGGTGGAGATTTGCGGGATATTGAATTTTTTGGAAAGGACGACACCTTGAGTGCCTTTACCGGAGCCGGGGGCACCGAGAAGAACCGTTCTCATTATTAGCCTCTTATTTTATTTTCATCATTAACTTAAATCAGGACGCATCCTGTGTCAGCATCACAGAACTCAGGCGGTCGATTTGTTCTTCCACCTGTTGCAACAGCAATGGCATCTGCAGCTCGTTGAGGGCCAGCAAATCCCAGGCGGCGGGATCCAGCGGCGGCACATGATTATCACCGCTGTGACCGAAAGGCACCGCAGAGACCAGGATATCGGCGATATGCACAATCGCGACATCGATAGGGAAGTCTTCAGCATCGGAGGGACGATGATGATATCGCGCGACTTCCTGCAGTGAGTGGGGCAGGTGCCACTCGCGGGCCAGTGCGTAGCCGACTTCGGTGTGATCGAAACCGATAAGGCGTTGCTCGGCCTGAAATTGTACTTCATGACCGAACTCGGCGCTGCGAATCGCTTCGCCGGCCAGTTCCGGCAGCGACTGATACAGCACCAGGCTACCGATATTATGCAGCAGCCCGGCAATGAAAAAGCGTTCGGTGGCTTTCTGGCCGCATTCTTCAGCGAGTAATCTGGCGGTAATGGCAGTGGCGAAACTGTGACGCCAGAAATCATCCATATCGATTAGGGAAGCCGGAATGCCGCGGAAGGCATTGATGACCGAAGTAGCCAGCACCAGATGCATCAACTCTCGGGTGCCGACGATCGTAATGGCACGCGAGATGGTATTAATTTGCGACGGGAAGCCGTAAAACGGGCTGTTGACGATTTTCAGCAAACGGGTTGCCAGCGCCGGGTCGGTATTGATCACTGCGCTGATATCATCCAGTGCACTGTCCGGGTCCTGGATCAGTTGATTGAGTTTGAGATAGGTGCTGGGTGGTGACACCAGCTCCAGCGATTTATTGACCAGGGCTTCCGGGGTCAGGCTCATAAATGCTGCTCCGGCTGTTTTTTGGCGGGCAACTGCATCTGAAACAACACCTGCATCAGCGGATGATTCAGATCGACATAGCGAAACCGCTCCTGGCGTTTCTTCAACTCTTCTTCTGATAAGGGCGACTGACTCATTGCAGACTCCAGTTAGCTTTTTCGGTCATCAGATTAGCAATGGATGCGCCGAGTTTACCAGCGAATTGATCGAGATAATTGGGACGGGGTGTGTAATCAATCACTTCTTCCGCCCCAATCAGCTCGCGGGCGACTTTACCGGTGCCGGCAAAACCGTCGATGAGACCCAGATCGATAGCCTGCTCACCGGACCAGAACAGGCCGGAAAACAAGTCATCATTGTTAGCCAGTTTGTCTCCGCGGCCTTCTTTGACTACGTTAATGAACTGCTGGTGGATGGTATCGAGCATCTGTTTAGCATGTTCGATATCCTCCTGCTGCATCGGCAGGAAGGGATCCAGGAAAGCCTTATGCTCACCGGCGGTCAGCGAGCGGCGTTCAACACCGATCTTGTCGATCAGTCCGGTCAGACCGAAGCTGTCCATCCGCACACCGATGGAACCGACGATGCTGGCTTTGTCGGCATAAATCTCATCCGCGGCGACAGCGATGTAATAACCGCCGGAAGCGCAGACATCCTGCACCACGGCATAAACCGGAAAGTCGGGACGTTTTTCTTTTAGCCGCTGGATTTCATCATTGATAAGACCGGCCTGCACCGGGCTGCCACCAGGGGTGTTCAGTCTCAGGATTAAGCCCTTGGCGGTTTCACTTTCAAATGCTTCACGGATACCTGTGATCATCGCGTCGGCATTGGCCTCGGCATCAGCGGCGATAATCCCCTGGATATCAATCATTGCAGTGTGCGGTTCGGCGACGCTGGACAACTTGCCGGGGGAATAGGCCAGCACCATAAAGCCGACCAGATAAAGCAGGATCAGGAATTTGAAGACATAGCCCCAGCGGCGTTTGGCACGCTGCTCTTTAATTGCAGCAAAAGCCAGATCTCTCAGCACAGTGCGTTCCCACTGGCTGTCATCGGCTGTATTGCGGGGTTTTTTATCGCCATTGTCAGGCGGGAAATCTCCAAATGTCGCCATGTTTTATCTGCCTTGAATCAAAATTGACATGATATCAGAACTGTTTTGCCGTGCGCCGCAACCACGTCTCGACTTCATACAGATCATGCACGATGGCCTGTGGTGAGCAGGCCAACAGCTTGGCCTCATCATGGGCACCATGGGTGATACCCAGACCATGGGCACCGGCATTGCAGGCCATCATCAGGTCGAATTCGGTATCACCGATCATAATCGCCTGATCCGGAGTAACGCCGGTGTAGTCCATCAATTCCATCAGCATCTGTGGATGCGGTTTGGAATGACATTCATCAGCACAACGGGTTGCGATAAAATGATCACCCAGTCCGGTGGCTTTGAGCACCTTATCCAGCCCACGGCGGCTTTTTCCTGTGGCGACGCCGAGGAAGATATCCTGTTCGGCAAGACTGGTCACTAACTCACGGGCATTGGCAAACAGCGGGGTATGTTCCGGGCTGCTGAGCCAGGTCTGGCGGTAACAGTCAGCCAGGCTGGTCCAGAGCGCATCATTACCCGCCGGGTACAGCGTCTGCACGGCTTCATGCAGTCCAAGGCCGATGATATGACTGATTTCATGATCAGCCAGCGGGGCCAGTTCCAGTTTGCTGATGGCCTGACGCATGCAGTTGACAATGTGACCGGTGGAATCCATCAGGGTCCCGTCCCAGTCGAAGATGATCAGTTGATATTGACTCATGGATTTTGCAGATTTTCTATCACGATTTTCAGGTTGTCCGGCAACGGCGCTTGCAGTTGCAGCGGCTCACCGCTAAGCGGATGTTTGATGCCCAGTCGCCAGGCATGCAGAAACAGGCGCTTGAGACCATAAAGCTTCAGGGTCTTATTGAATTCACGGTCACCGTATTTGTCATCTCCGGCAACGGGATGACCGAGCCAGGCGGCATGGACCCGGATCTGGTGAGTTCGTCCGGTGAACAGTTTAACTTCGGTCAACTGGGCCTGTGGCATTGCCTGTTGCTGCAGAAACAGCGTTTTGGCTTTTTTACCGGCTGGATCGACGGCCACCATGCGTTCTCCGGAAGATAAGGTGTTTTTCTGCAATGGCTGCTCGACCAGCTGTTCACGCTCGTGCAGCTTGCCTTTTAGCAGAGTCAGGTAACGCTTATCTATGGAATCTGACTGCATCTGCTGTTGCAGATTCAGCAGGCAGTCGCGGCTTTTAGCGATCATCAGGCAGCCGGAAGTATCACGATCCAGCCGGTGTACCAGTTCCAGAAAAGTCTGTTCAGGCTTGATCACCCGCAAGGCTTCAATCAGTCCCAACTGAATCTGGCTGCCGGCATGAACAGCGAGGCCCGAAGGTTTGTTGATAACCAGCATGCTGTCGTCTTCAAACAGGATACTGGACAGCAGTGCTGTTCTCAGTGAATCACTGATGGTCTCCGGTGTGCTTTTTTCCGTGACCCTCAGAGGCGGTACCCGAACGATATCGCCGGACTGCAGTTTGTAGGTTTGTTTGATCCGGCCTTTATTGACCCGCACCTCTCCCTTGCGCAGAGCCCGGTATATCCGGCTTTTGGGAACGCCTTTTTCCAGACTGAGCAGGAAATTATCGATGCGCTGTCCAGCCTGATTGGCATTGATTTCCAGGAACTGTACTTTTTGCGACTGAGGTTTATGGGCTGCCATGATGGTGTTTCTATTGAGTTGCCGCTGCCCTCTGTCGTGGCTTTTTGCCACTGGAGAGGGGAATAATTATGATGGGCCTATTCTACCGAATGACGGTTAATTACGCTGGCCTCGTTTAAGCCGCTCCGAGCTGAACAGATGACCACAATCATCGTACTGCGGAGCCTGACAAAATATCAGTTGCTGAGCAGGCGATTGGCTGCTATATTCGACCGTTGGTCCGTGTGTAAAAATGAGGTCAGTATACTGACTTCGGCCACGAAGACCTAAATATTGCGTCGCTCCCTTCTAAGAGGTCGATGCGGCGCCCGGAAAAGAAATATTAACGGCTGAACAGGGGTTCAGCAGGTGGACTCATCGGTAGTCCGTGAAGAACATCAGGTTCCCATGTCTTGATTGCCATCAGAAAGAAATAGAAAGACGCAACAGACAAGACGACATAAGTAATTAATTTTATCGACGGTTCAGATTTAACCGCGAGAAAAACGCTATCGCAGAACCCTATTGCGATCGACATTGAATAAAACCGGGAAATCATGGCCTGACGGAGGGCACATGAATGGAAAATAACAGCAACAATTAATTACTGACACAGACAACGTCGCTCTGTCGGCCCAACTGGCCCAGCGTCCACATCATGTGGTGTGCGGCAGGACATGCCGGAACCTCAAATTTGAGGTTAATGCATGAAACGAATTTTAATTAACGCAACCCATTCAGAAGAGTTGCGTGTGGCAATGGTCGATGGCCAGCGCCTGTTTGACTTGGATATTGATACCCCCTCACGGGAACAGAAAAAAGGCAACATCTACAAAGGCAAAATTACCCGGGTAGAACCCAGTCTTGAGGCCGTTTTTGTTGATTACGGTTCTGAGCGTCAGGGCTTTTTGCCACTCAAGGAAATCTCTAAAAGCTATTTCAAAAAACGTGATGGCGGTGAAGATTCCGGCCGCATCAACGTGCAGGATGTGCTTTCTGTAGGCCAGGAACTGGTCGTTCAAATCGAGAAAGAAGAGCGTGGCAACAAAGGCGCCGCGCTGACCACCTTTATCAGCCTGGCTGGCCGCTATCTGGTTTTGATGCCTAACAGTCCGCGAGCCGGTGGCATTTCCCGTCGTATCGAAGGCGATGATCGCGCCGAGTTGCAGGAAACCCTGCGCCATCTGGAAGTGCCCGATGACATGGGCATGATCGTACGCACCGCCGGCGTCGGCAAGCAGCCGGAAGAACTGCAATGGGATCTGGAATACCTGCTGCAGCTGTGGACCGCGATTGATGTCGCCACCAAAGACCGCAGTGCACCGTTTCTGGTCTATCAGGAAAGCAATATCATCATTCGCGCGCTGCGTGATTATCTGCGTAAGGATATCGGTGAAATACTGGTCGATTCGCCTGAGGTGTATCAGACCGGCTATGACTTCATGCGTATGGTCATGCCGCATGAACTGAGCAAGTTCAAGCTCTACCAGGACAAGGTGCCGCTGTTTACCCGTTATCAGGTAGAAAGCCAGATCGAAAGTGCTTTCCGTCATGAAGTCAGACTGCCTTCCGGTGGTGCTCTTGTCATCGACCCGACCGAAGCGTTGATTTCCATCGACGTTAACTCGGCGCGTGCCAACAAAGGCGGTGATATTGAAGAAACCGCACTGAATACCAACCTGGAAGCAGCCGAAGAAATTGCCCGTCAGCTGCGTTTGCGCGATCTGGGCGGCCTTGTGGTTATCGACTTTATCGATATGGGCCCGAGCCGTAATCAGCGTGAAGTGGAAAACCGACTGCGCGAACATCTCAAAGCCGACCGTGCGCGGGTACAGGTGGGGCGTATTTCCCGTTTCGGTCTGCTGGAAATGTCGCGTCAGCGTTTGCGTCCTGCATTAGGCGAAGCGCATCAGGAGATCTGCCCGCGTTGTGCCGGTTTGGGTCATGTCCGCGGTGTCGAATCTCTGGGCCTTGCCGTATTGCGTCTGGTCGAGGAAGAGGCGACCAAGGACAAAATCACCCAGCTGGTAGTGCAACTGCCGGTGCCGGTGGCGACCTTTATTCTGAACGATAAAAGAATGCAGATCGAAGCCATCGAACAGCGTCATAACGTCAAGATTGTGCTGATCCCGAACCCGCATCTGGAAACACCGCACTACGATATCGAACGCATCAAGGACGGCAATGTACGTAAACAGGTCAGTCACCAGATGATCACTACGCCGGAACTTGAAACACCGGTGGTGCTGCGCGACAAGCCCACAATGGAACAACCGGCTGTGACCGGAATTTCACCATCAGCGCCGGCACCGGTGATCAACCGTGACAAAGAAGAGCCGCAGAAACCGAGCCTGCTCAAACGTCTGCTCAGTGTCTTGACCGGTAAACCCGAAGCGGAAGAAGAGGACAAGACGATAGACAAAAAGCCAGAAGCCAAAAAAACCAGCCGCTCTCAGAACCGCAGCAGTAACCGTGGAAACCGCGGCAGTAGCGAGCGTCGTAAGCCGCGCCGTCGTCCTGATAATCAGGACAGTAGCGATGAGAGCAAAAAGTCAGACGATAAAAAGCCTGGCAGCGATAACAAACCACAAGCAGACAATGACGATAACGGTAAACCGCGCAGTGGTAATGGCCGGCGTTCCCGTCGTGGTGGCCGTCGCCGCCGTTCCCGTCCGGAAACAACAGAGCAGGCTATCAGACAGGAACAGGAAAAGGGTAACATTCAGCCTGAACCCAAACCTGAGGTCGATGGCAACGCTATTCCCGAGCCGGAACCGGAGGTCAATGGCAACCTGATCAAACCGGACAAAGAGCCTGAAGTGGATGGCAATAAAGTCCCTGCCAGCAAGCCTAAGCGTCCGCGTTCAACCTCAGCGGGCAGTAATCGTCGACGTCGTACAGGCGAGACTAAAGATACTGCGTCCGAGTCAAATGCGAGCAAAGCGACGGCGTCCAGCGACAGCAAGCCCGCCTCAGCGTCCAAACGGGACAAGGCGGAGTCTGGTGCCAAACAGGACAAGGCAGAGTCTGGTGCCAAGTCCGACAACCCCAGTCAGGCTGAAGAAAAAAAGCGCGCACCTGCCAAAGACAAAGCAGAGAGCAAGCCGCGTGACACAGGTATAGAAAAAAACACCGCATCGGATGATAATGGCAAGGAAGACAAATCCAAGGCCAAACCCGAAGCGAGTGCAACTTCTCATGCCAACGAAAAGTGATATTCCCGGTGAAAATCTGCTGGCCTTAATCGGCCAGCAGGTCACTTATCACCAGCATCGCTGTGAGATCATCGAGTTGCTGGATGGCTGCCAGCTGGTCCTGCAGGTACTGGAAAATGACCATGATATCCAGCCTACCCAGTATGGCGAGGGACACCGTACAGTGCCGGTCACTTACACTTTGCCGGTGTTTGATGGTGAAGGGAATCTGCATGCCGAACTGGAAGCGGCAGGGCTGGATAAACTACTCAGCGAGTATTTGCCGGACGGTCGCTAAATCAGCCTCGGTGTCGACGCCATGACCGCTACTGATCAAGGCTTCAGTCATATGAATTTTCTTACCATGGAATAGCGCACGCAGCTGTTCCAGCGATTCCTCTGTTTCCAGCAGACAGGGCGTCAGCCCGGCATAATCCTTGAGAAATGAAGCACGGTAACCATAGAGGCCGATATGCCGGTAATGCGGCAGTTCCGGCGGCAACGGCGACGCCGTATTAAAGTGATCTCGCATCCAAGGAATCGGTGCCCGGCTGAAGTAGAGGGCATAGCCGTTGCCATCCATCACTACTTTAACTACATTCGGATCAAAGACCTGTTTTTCCTGTTTGATTCGGCTGAACAGCGAGGCCATATCGGCTTGCGGATGCTGCGCCAGATCGGCAGCGACCTGATTGATAAGTAAGGCCGGCAGACAGGGTTCATCGCCCTGCACATTAATCACAATATCGTCGTCAGCAAAGCCGCGGCTGTTGACCACTTCCGCCAGACGGTCGGTGCCGGAGCGGTGTTGATTAGCCGTCAGGCAGACATCGGCGCCGAAGCTGGTGGCGGCTTCCGCAATACGCTGATCGTCGGTTGCGATAATGACTGAAGTCGCGTCGCTTTCAATGGCACGCTGATAAACATGCTGAATCATCGGTTTGCCGGCGATATCCAGCAAGGGTTTACCCGGCAGGCGGCTTGAAGCATAGCGGGCCGGGATAACAATTTTGAAACTCATTCAGGCTTATATCTCTTCGTCTGCAGCGAGTTCGCGGGCTTCCTCGGTCAGCATGACCGGAATATCATCACGAATAGGATAAGCCAGCCGGCAGCCGCGACAGACCAGTTCCTGACGGGCTTTGTTGTAATGCAGGCTGCTTTTGCAGGCGGGACAGGCCAGAATTTCGAGTAGGGCATTATCCATCAGCGGGATCCTTTAGTTTTTTCAGTATGGCTTGCGCCAGGCTGTCATCAATGCGGGCCGTGACCGGCAGATACCAGTGGTGCGGCCGGGCGAATGCCTGACATTTTACCGCATCCTTCTCGGTCATCAGTACCGGCAATTCATCGGCAAAGGCCAGATCGGCAGACTTAAAGTCATGATGATCATCAAAGCTGTGCGGATGCACAATCATGCCCTGCGCGCATAAAAAATCGAAAAAGCGCTGCGGGTGACCGATGCCGGCCAGGGCATGGACTTCCTGCTCATGAAAAGCCGAAAGCGGAAGTTGTTTTTCAGTGTCGGCAAGGTTATGCCAGTGGCTGGCTTCCAACTGCATCTGGTAGCGCTGGCTAGCGGCCTCGCCGTGATAGACCACAAAGTCGACAGTCTGCAGGCGTGATACCGGCTCGCGGAGCGGTCCTGCAGGCAGACACAGTTTATTGCCGAAGCGACGCTGACTGTCGACCAGGCAGATTTCGATATCCCGTTCCAGCGCATAATGCTGTAGGCCATCATCGGAAATAATCACATCACAGGCCTGCTGACTGAGCAAATGCACGGCGGCACGACTGCGATCCGGGTCGACCACCACCGGACAGCCACTGCGCCGGGCAATTAACACCGGTTCATCACCGGCTGAGGCCGTTGCGGTTTCACTGGTGACATCAAGTGGATATTGTTTCGCTCTGCCGCCATAGCCGCGGCTGATAATTCCGGGATGATAACCCGACTGTTTCAACTGTTGGCAAAGCCACAAAACAAAAGGCGTTTTACCGGTGCCGCCGACACTGATGTTGCCAACCACAATCACCGGCACCCGCATTTTATGCCGGGTCAGCCAGCCGCGTTGGTAAGCAGTTCTGCGTATACTGCTTAGCAGGCGATAAAGCAGGCTGAGTGGCAACAGCAGCCAGCGCACCGGATGGGGTCGGTACCAGCTGTCACTGAGCCATTTCATCAGATTTATGCCTGCTCCTGAAATTGCAGACGGTGCAGTTCGGCATAATGCCGGCCCTTCGCCAGCAGTTCGCTATGGGTACCTGTTTCCATGATTTCGCCGTTGTGCATGACCACAATCAAATCGGCTTTCTCAATGGTAGACAAACGGTGGGCAATGACCAGTGTGGTGCGCTGCTGCATCAGATTTTCCAACGCGGCTTGAATATGCCTTTCGGCTTCAGTATCCAGTGCCGAGGTAGCCTCATCCAGTATCAGAACAGGCGAATCACGCAACAGCGCCCGGGCAATCGCCAGGCGCTGACGCTGGCCGCCAGAGAGTAGTACCCCGTTCTCGCCGACCTGAGTCTGCAGGCCCTCTGGCAGACGTTCAATAAAGTCCCAGGCATGGGCGGATTTAGCAGCGTCTATAATCGCCTGTTCACTGACATCATCCGGCAAACCATAACGGATATTGTTGGCGATACTGTCGTTGAACAGCACCACCTGCTGGTTGACCAGTGAAATCTGCCGTCTCAGGTCGACCAGTTTGAGTTCATTGATATCGATACCGTCAAGCAGAATCTTGCCATCCCGGACGTTATAGAAACGCGCCAGCAGGCTCACCAGCGTGGTTTTGCCACTGCCGGAGTGGCCGACAAAGGCGATGGTCTGGCCCGGTTCGGCACTGAAGCTGATATGACTCAGCACCCGGCCTTTATCCTCTTTATAACTGAAGCTGACATCGCGGTATTCGATATGGCCCCTGGCGCGTTGAAGCTCACGCTCACCGTCATCGACCTCGGGACGCTCATCCAGCAGTTTGAAAATACTCTCGGCGGCAGCAATACCGGCCTGTAGCTTGGCGTTGACCTTGGTCAGCCGTTTCATCGGCGTCAGCAGCATCATCATCGCGGTGATAAAAGAGATGAAATCACCGACCGTGATCCTGTCGAGCATCTGCGGCAGCGTGGCGATATAGATGACCAGCGCCATACCGACAGCTGCAATCAGTGCGGTCAAGGGCTGACTCACCGCATCGGTCGCAATCTTCTTCATCTGCTGACGGCGGTTGCCCTGATTAACTTTGTCGAAGCGTTTGGATTCATAGCGCTGGCCACCGAATGTTTTGACCTCCCGGTGGCCTTCAATGATTTCACCGGAGACATGGCTGACATCGCCCATGGAATTCTGAATATGTTTACTGATGCGGCGAAAGCGAATGCTGACGTAATATACCAATAAAGCTATGAAAGGCACGGTGAAGAAAATCAGCAGCGATAAAAAGCCGCTGAGGTAAAACATCCAGGCAAGCAGGCCGACAATGGTCAGGCTGTCGCGGATAATGGTGAGTACGGCATCTGTAGCGGCGGAGGCAACCTGCTCCACATCGTAAACCAGCTTCGACATCAGCTGACCGGAAGTGCTGTGATCGTAGAAAGGCGCGGGCAATACCAGCAACTTATTGAACATTTCCTCGCGCAGAGTTTTGATGACATTGCGGGCGATCCAGCCCAGACCGTAGGTGGTAAAAAAGTCGGCCAGACCACGCACCAGAAACAGGCCGATAATCGCCACCGGGATCAGCTGAATGATAGTGGGGTCGCGATCGACAAAGCCCTGATCCATCAAGGGTTTCATGATCATCGCAACACCTGCTTCAGTGCCGGCATACACCACCATCGCCAGCACCACGGCGATAAAGGCACGCCAGTAGGGTTTGGCATAGCTCAGCAGGCGCTTGTACAGCTGTACAGCGCTGATTTCGACGTCGTTATCTGTCATTCGTTCTCAGTTCGGGTTTGTCGGGTTGCCAGAGTCAGCTTGCTGTAGCCCATCTGTTGAGCGGTATCCATCGCGGTCACAATATGCTGGTAGTGGGCATCAGCATCGGCGCTGATAATGATATGCGGATCCTGATTATCGCCGGCGGCATGGCGCAATACGGTTCTCAGACTGTCATGGCTGACCACGGTCAGCGCTTCGCCATTGACCAGAAACTGGCCATCGGCCTGAATCACGATATCAATCGGCTGCGTCTGTTCTACCATCGCTTCGCCGGTGGCTTCAGGCAGGTCAACTTTCAGCGAACTCTCGCGAATAAAGCTGGTGGACACCATAAAAAACAGCAACAGCAGGAAAACGACGTCGATCATCGGCGTCAGATTGACATCGGGCTCTTCAGATCGTTGTGGTGACAGATTCACGTCGGGTTTCCTCATCCACATCAAATTGGCGTTCGCCGTGCAGGATCTCAATCAGTTTCATCGCCTGTTCTTCCATGCCCACGACCAGCTTGTTGATTTTGCCGCGGTAGTAACGGTAGAAAATCAGGCTGGGAATGGCAACAACGAGACCGGCGGCGGTGGTGATCAGTGCTTCTGAGATACCACCGGCCAGGGTTTCCGGATTGCCCACCCCTTCCGCAGTAATCACCGCAAAGACTTTGATCATGCCGACCACGGTACCGAGCAGACCGATAAGCGGTGATATGGCAGCGATGGTGCCGAGGGTATTGAGATTACGTTCCATCGCGACAGTGACATGACGGCCCACGTCCTGAATGCTTTCCTTGGTGATATCGCGGGAGCTGTAACGGTTGGTCAGACCGGCTGCCAGGATCTGGCCCAGCGGCGAGTTGTTCTGCAGCGTTTTAATCCGCTGTTCATCGACCTGATTGTATTGCAGCCACTGCCAGATTTGGGTGACCAGTTCGGGAGGCGCAATGCGTTTCGTCTGCAGGCTCCAGAAGCGTTCGGCAATAATGGCAATGGAAATAACCGAACAGATAAACAGCGGTATCATCAACCAACCGCCTGCTTTGAACAGTTCCAGCATGATATTTCGTCTCTGTTGATCCAATGATGACAGCGCTCATCATACTTGAAAAAGTCGAGACTCAGTAGTTTGCTGTCCACAGACCGGCAGCATGCTGCCGCCAGCTAGACACACTCTGCTGCTGCCGGAATAAAATAGCGCCATGCTGATCACTGCGCAGAATAATACTTCCCTGCTCAAGATAGCGTTCAAGGACTTCTTGTTTGGGAAAACCATAGCGATTGCGATAGCCCACGGGAAACAGGGCGAAAACCGGATCCACTGCTGTCACGAACCGGTGAGTGGATGAGGTGCGGCTGCCATGATGCGGCACCACCAGAATATCGGCGCGAAGCTTATCCGCATACAAATTCAGCAATTGCCTTTCACTATCGCGTTCGATATCGCCCGGTAATAATAAACTGAGATTATCGGCACTGACCTTCAGCACGCAGGAGCGATTGTTATCAGTGCCTGGCTGGTCAGCAAGCGGCAACAGAACTTCGAACATGACGCCATCCCATTGCCAATGCTGTCCTGCCACACAGCGACTGGCAGCGGGCAAGGCCTTGATATCACTGCTGAGCGTCTGTTTCACCGGAACCAGCTGTTTAAGCCCGGCAACACCGCCGAGATGATCGTTATCGCTATGACTGACCACCAGTTTATCAATTTGCTCAATTCCCCGGCTTTGCAGATAAGGCGCCACCACAGCGCTGCCGGTATCAAAGCGCTCGCTGTAGCGGGGGCCGGTATCGAATACCAGGGTATGTGTACGGGTTTCCACGACCGCAGCAAGACCCTGTCCGACATCGAGCAAAGTGAAAAAGATCTGGCCTGCAGCCGGTCTTTCCGGTTGATAGCTTATCAGGGCAAAAACGGGCACAAGCCCGATCCACCTTGCCGGCATGGCGCGTGGCAGTAATAACAGCAAAGCTAATAAGCTAATGAAAATAAGCAATGGCCAGGGCAGTTCCGCCATGCGCCAGTCCGCAAAGGGCAGGGATGAGAGCCAGCTCAGAAGTTGCCAGAGCCAGTGCAATAAATAATCAGCTGCCGTCAGAACAAGCTTGCTGACAGTCTCATTGATGGGTAACAGCAGCATAGCGGCTAAAATCAAAGGCACGACCAGGAGACTCACCAGCGGCACAGCAATCAGGTTCGCTAACGGTGAAATCAATGACACCTGGCCGAAGAAAATAATCAGGAGGGGCATCAGCCCGAGCGCCAGCCATAAGTGGATCGTGAGCCAGTTACTGCGACTTGCCGGGAAGCGTGCACTGCAGGTCAGCATGATCAATGCCACGGCCGAAAAGGACAGCCAGAAACCGGCACTGAGTACCGAGAACGGATCAAACGCTAAAATCAGTAGCAGGCTGAGTGCCAGAATATGAGCAGGATAGAGCGGCCGCTTCAAGAGCAATGCCAGCATCACCGTAGTGACCATAATCAGCGCCCGCTGGGTGGGTATCGCCATCCCCGCCAGCAGGGCATAAAACAATGCAAAGCTGAACCCGCCGACTGCACCTGCCTGCCTTGCCGGCAGCAGTTTCAAGGTAGACAGCGAAAGACTCCAGCCCCAGCGAAACAGGAAAAAGCCTATTGCTGCAGCGAGGCCGATATGCAGGCCGGAAATCGCCAGCAGATGACTGGTACCGGTCTCGCGCAGTACCTGCCAGTGTTCAGACGTCATCTGCTCACGTTGGCCCACAGATAATCCCAGGATAAAGGGCAGGTGTCGGGCATGGTCCACCAGACGGCCGAGTTTTTGCTGAATCTGTAGTCGAAACTTGTCGATATGCCAGCGCGGGGCTTTGTCAAGCAGCCGGTTGTGTTGACTGTCGCGAATATAACCGGTGGCGCCGATACCTTCCATAAACAGCCACTTTTCGTAATCAAAGCCACCGGGGTTTTTCATGCCTGACGGTGGTTTCAGCCTGACCTCAAACTGCCATCGCTCGCCCGGACCGGGCAGCACCTTTCCGGGGTAATACCAACTCAGACGAATCTCGTCGGGAAAGGCGTGGTTTTCGGGCTGGAAGTTGAAGCGAAGAACCTTGTCATGCTGTTCAGGAATAGAGGCTATGACACCATTCAGCAAGCTGTCCTGACCGGCCAGATCGGGTGGCAGTTGCTGTTCAATTCTGAGCTGCGCTTGAAATCCGGCCCACAACAGGCCGACAATGAAGACGCTGAGCACGCTCTGTCTGAACCAGAATAAAAAGGGCAAAGCCACTGCCAGCAGCCATCCATAGTGCGGCAGTTCACTGAGGTTCAGACACAGTGTGCAGCCCAGCAAGAACGCGATGGCGGTTTTAATCATATATCCCTATAATGACGCCGACTTTGCACGACTGAGACACGATGCCTCGTAAATTCCTAAAACGCATCATGCCAGATCACGAAACGATGCGCGAACATCCCCACCTGCGCAAGTTTGGTCAACGGCTGACTGAGCCCAGGCTCTGGCACCTGAACCGGCGTTCGGTGGCGGGTGGTCTGGCGCTGGGTTTATTTGTCGGCTTTATGCCGGTGCTGGGCCAGATGTTTATCGCGGCTGCGCTGGCGATCTGGTTCAGAGTCAATCTGCCGGTGGCCTCGATGGCGGTCTGGGTGACCAATCCCTTCACATTCGCCCCCATCTTTTTTTATGCCTATAAACTCGGTGCCTGGATTCTTGAAGTGCCGATGGGGCATTATGCATTCAGCCCGAGCTGGGAGTGGTTCCGTTACGAATTTCTCAAAGTCTGGGAGCCACTGCTGTTGGGCTGCACCATCATGGGCCTGCTGGCAGCGCTGGCCGGCGTCCTGTTTGTCCGAATCGGCTGGCGCCTGGTAGTCATTCGCAGCTGGAGCAAACGCCCCCACAAGCATAATTCACGATCAGGTGTCTGACTGTAAAACGCCGTCCATCAGGGTCATGGTCCGGTCCATCTTGCCGGCGAGTTCGGTGTCATGCGTCACAATCACCAGCGCTGTGCCTAAATCCGTATTCAGTTTTAACAGCAGTTCAAAAATTGACTGCGCGGTACGGTGATCGAGATTGCCGGTAGGTTCATCTGCCAGCAGGCAGGCAGGTTCGGTAATCAAGGCCCGTGCCAGCGCGGCCCGCTGTCTTTCACCACCGGACAGTTCGCCCGGTTTATGTTCCAGCCGGTGACCGAGGCCAACTCTTTCCAGTAATTCACGTGCCTGATGCTGCGCCGGTTTCGGAGCCATGCCGCCGATCACCAGGGGCATCGCTACATTTTCCACCGCAGTGAACTCAGGCAAAAGGTGATGAAACTGATAGACAAAGCCCAGCTGCTGATTACGCAGCTTACTGGCGGCTTTGTTACTGAGGGCATGGATATCCTGGCCACTGACCAGCACCTTTCCTTCAGTCGGGCTGTCGAGACCACCGAGTATATGCAGCAGGGTACTTTTACCGGAACCGGAACTGCCGACAATGGCCAGCCGGTCACCTTTGTTGACCTCAAGGTTGATATTCTCGAGTACATGGGTCTCAAGGCCGCCATCGGTAAAGGACTTGGCCAGATTGCTGGCAGACAATACAGAATCAGTCATAGCGGAGTGCCTCGGCCGGTTTCACCTGGGCTGCGCGCCAGGATGGATAAAGCGTGGAAAGAATCGACAACACAAAAGCGGTAACCGCGATGATGGTGACATCGTTATATTGCAGATCAGACGGCAGGCTACTGATGTAATAGACATCGGCCGGCAGGAACTGATAGCCAATCAGGTTCTCCAGTTTGGCTATCAGGGTATCGATATTGAGCGCAAGCAAAATACCGCCAATCACCCCGAGACCTGTACCAATGAGGCCGATCAGCGTGCCCTGGACCATAAAAATGCCCATCACCTTGCCCGGGGTCATGCCCAGCGTTCTGAGGATGGCGATATCAGCCCGTTTATCAGTGACCATCATTACCAGGGTGGAAACGATATTGAAGGCGGCCACAGCCACAATCAGCATCAGAATCACAAACATCACCGTTTTCTCGGTCTTGAGTGCACGGAAGAAATTGGCGTGCTGATAAGTCCAGTCGGCACCACGGTAGTGAGTAGGTAAATCCTGCATCACCTCTCTTAGTAACTGCGGCGCACGGAATACATCATCAAACTCCAGCCGCAGACCGGTCACGCCCTGGTCCGGAATTTTGAACAGTTTGGCGGCGTCACGAATATTCATCACCGCCAGTGCACTGTCGTATTCATACATCCCGATTTCAAAGATACCGACCACGGTCAGTCTCTTGAGACGGGGTATGACGCCTGCAGGAGTGGGACTGACATGGGGGGTGATCATGGTGACTTTGTCGCCGGTGACGACGCCCATGGCCATCGCCAGATCTTTACCCAGTATGATGCCGAAGCTACCTTCTTTCAGCGCTGACAGCTGACCCTGAACCACCTTGTCACCGATACTGGAAACGGTCTGTTCCAGTTCGACATCAATGCCGCGAACCAAGGTGCCGCGTACCCGGTTGCCCTGACTCAGCATCGCCTGACCTTCGACAAAGGGGGCTGAATCCTGCAAATCCGGGAAATCCTGAATCCTCTCCTGCAGACTCCGCCAGTCCTGCAGATTACCGTCAGCGCCGGTAATAAAGGCATGTGAAGTCATGCCCAGAATGCGTTCCTTGAGCTCTTTTTCAAAGCCGTTCATTACCGACAGCACGGTAATCAGGGCGGCGACGCCCAGTGCGACACCCAGCATCGAGGTCAGGGAGATAAATGAAATAAAATGATTGCGGCGTTTAGCCCGGGTGTAACGCGTGCCGATATAGAGGCTGAGCGGTCTGAACATAGAGGCGCCAACTTTTAGAAAACGGAACCGGCCGCTTCAGGCGGCCGGTCTCAGGTTATCAGGATTTTGCGTGAACGGTTTTGGTCCCGTCTTCACTGCCGACCAGCAGTACATCTGCCGGGCGCATCGCAAACAGACCGTTAGTCACTACACCAACGATATCGTTCAGCGTTTTTTCCAGTTTAATCGGCTCCATGATGTCTAGGCCGTGGACGTCAAGAATGACGTTGCCGTTGTCAGTGATAAAACCGTCACGATAAACCGGCTGGCCGCCCAGCTTGACGATTTCACGGGCGACATAGCTGCGTGCCATTGGAATGACTTCCACCGGCAGCGGGAATTTGCCCAGCACATCGACCTGTTTGCTGGCATCAACAATGCAGACAAACTGCTGGCTCGCCGCCGCAATGATTTTTTCACGGGTCAGCGCGCCACCGCCACCTTTGACCAGCTCGAGATAGGCATTGGATTCATCGGCACCGTCGACATAGACTTCGATTTCATTGCATTCATTAAGATCAAAGACCCGGATGCCGTTGGCTTTGAGTTTTTCAGTGGAAGCTTCCGAGCTGGAGACAGCGCCCTCGATACGACCTTTGATAGTTGCCAGCGCATCGATAAAGTGGTTAACGGTGGAACCGGTGCCGACACCGACAATGCCGTCACCCTTGATGTATTCCAGTGCCGCCCAGGCAGCCTGTTTTTTCATTTCATCAGCATTCATAAGTGCTTCCTCTTGAATTCAAATTGCGTAAAAAATTATCCCGGCAATTATAGAGATAAATCAGCGTCAATGGTAACGTAAGCGGTCACGAGCCGTCTTTGTCGGCTTCACGGATTTTCTTAACTGACTGAATTTGGATGGCAATGCTGACTGCATATGTAGAAAAAATCCTCAAGGCGAGAGTGTACGACGTCGCCCATGAGACGCCGCTGGACGTGATGCCACGGCTATCAAAGCGCCTGCAGAACACGATTCTGCTCAAGCGTGAGGATTTGCAGCCGGTATTTTCGTTCAAGCTGCGTGGTGCCTATAACCGCATGAGTCAGCTGAGCGATAATGAAAAAGCCCGCGGCGTGGTCTGCGCTTCTGCCGGTAATCATGCCCAGGGTGTTGCTCTGGCTGCTCACAAGATGGGGGTTTCCGCTCTCATCGTGATGCCCAAAACCACGCCGCCCATCAAAATCGAAGCGGTGCGTGCTCTCGGTGCTGAAATCAATCTGCATGGTAACAGCTATGATGATGCCGGTGCCTTCGCCCTCGATATTGCTGAAAAACAGGGGCGGACGTTTATCCATCCTTATGATGATCCGGAAGTGATTGCCGGGCAGGGGACGATAGCGATGGAAATCATCCGTCAGCATCCCGATCCCCTGCATGCCATTTTTGTCCCGGTAGGGGGCGGTGGCCTGATTTCGGGCATTGCAGCCTATATCAAAGCTTTCTGGCCGGAAATCAAAATCATTGCCGTGGAACCGGCCGATGCGGCCAGTCTGAAAGCGGCCCTGGAAGCCGATGAGCGGGTCAAGCTGGACCAGGTCGGTCTGTTTGCCGATGGGACTGCGGTCAGACAGGTCGGGGTTGAGCCATTTCGTATCTGCCGTGAAACCGTCGATGAAGTCGTGACTGTCGACAGTGATGAACTGTGTGCGGCGATCATGGATATCTTTGAGGATACCCGCTCAATAGCCGAGCCTTCCGGCGCGCTGGCTGTGGCCGGCGTTAAGAAATACCTGGCAAAGAATCCGATGCAGAACCAGCATATGGTCGTAATCGACAGCGGTGCCAATATCAACTTCGATCGTCTGCGGCATGTCGCCGAGCGCGCCGAAATCGGTGAACGCAGAGAAGTGCTGTTTGCGACCAAAATCGATGAGCAGCCCGGCAGCTTTCAGCAGTTCTGTAAGACGCTGGGTGATCGCGGCATTACCGAATTCAATTACCGTTATGCCGATGATCGCCAGGCACAGGTGTTTGTCGGCGTCCGTATCAACGGCAAGGATGAAGAACGTCAGTCGCTTTTTGATTTGCTGGACAAGGGCGGCTACGAATGGGTCGACTTTACTGATAACGAAATGGCCAAGCTGCATATCCGCTACATGGTCGGTGGTCATGCACCGCAGGTGACTGATGAGCGGCTGATTCGTTTTGAGTTTCCGGAGCGGCCGGGCGCCTTGCTGCGTTTTCTGACCCGTATCGGCAAGCGCTGGAATATCAGTCTGTTCCACTACCGTAATCACGGCGCCGCCTATGGCCGTGTGCTGGCCGGGATTCAGGTGCCTGCCGATTATCAGAAAGAGTTTCAGATTTTCCTTGATACGCTGGGTTACAGCTACTGGGAAGAAACCGATAATCCAGCCTACCCCTTATTCCTCAAATAAAAAAAGGCCTGCTGCTGCAGGCCTTTTTCTAGCAGCGGGAATCTCTACTGCAGATTGAGCTGTACACTGCCTCTGACGGTCAGGCTCACCTCATTTTTGCCGCCGGCCAGAGCCGCTGGAGCGCTTTTGCTCATGCTGTCAGAGGCCATCATTGTTGAGCGCTCCATCATCGGTCTGGGCGAGAAATCATTGCCATCAATCGATAGGTTCACCAGTTCATAACCGGAACGGTCAAATTCAGCGGCGACCACTTTTGCTTTTGACTGGAACTTGGCGATAGCTTCTTTTAACAGTTCCTGTTTAACGGCTTCCGCTTTAGTGTCGGAAACCTGGAATTGCATGGACTGAATATTGGCCATCGAGCTGATGTCGGCAATCAACTGACTCATCTGATTAAACTCACTGGTTTCCAGCGTCAGTTGCTGAGAAACCCGCCAGGAAGTGATTTTTCCATCATCATAAACCGGCTGGGTGTTATAGCTAGAAGTCTCGGCCTCAATCGCTTTGAAATTTTTGACCGCATCCAGCACCAGCGCGGTTTTCTGATTGACCAGGTCGGTCAGCTTGGCCGGATCACGACCACTTTCAGTCACCTCTAGTTGCGTCACCAGTTTGTCATTCTCTACTTCGCGGCTGGCGCTGGCATCAAGATTGATGATGCCCAGTTGCAAGGCATCATGCGCCTGAGCGTGTGGAGACAGTAACAGCAGGGGAATCAGAGCGAAAAAAGCTTTCATAGTCAGTCCTTGTGAATTGGCTTGTGGTGGTCAAGAGTATCTCAACTCGAGGGTGTTTTCATATATCATGCTAGCCATTAGGCTGTTTCAGAACTGTGACCTGATGCGCGTGCTGCAGTTCGTCAGTCAGACCCGTTTGATTATTAAAAAAGCAGTAACAGAGGAAATTCATGAAAGCAGAACAAAAGATCCTGCCGGATTCGGCCAGTCTGATTAATGCCGCGGCAGAGCATTTTGTCGCCACTGCACGGGCCGCTATCGCCAAGCGTGGTGTGTTTTATGTGGCTTTGGCCGGTGGTTCAACACCGAAAGGTCTGTACCAGAAGCTGGCCACATCACCGTTTATCGAGCAGATTGACTGGTCAAGAGTCCATCTGTTTTTTGGTGATGAGCGCTGCGTGCCGCCGACCCATGATGACAGCAACTTCAAAATGGCACGTCAGGCGATGATCGATCTGGTGCCGATCCCGGCTGAGAATGTGCACCGCATGCCCACCGAGAGTAATGAACCTGCCGATGTCGCCAGGCGCTATGCTGAGACCATGCAGGAAGTGATGAATAGCGCGCCGTTTGATCTGCTGTTGCTGGGGCTGGGACCGGATGGTCATATCGCCTCGTTGTTCCCGCAAACCCCGGCGCTGGAGGTCACCGACACCCTGACTACCAGCCTTTATGTCGAGAAGTTTGATTCCTGGCGGGTCACCATGACCTATCCTGTGATTAATGCCGCGCGTCAGGTGATCGTATTTATTGCCGGTGAAGCCAAGGCCGACATCGTGCGTGACATCACCACTGACGCCGTCAAAGGTCTGCCGGTGCAGCGCCTGGCGCCGGAAAACGATTATTACTGGTTTATGGATAAAGCCGCCGCCGGGCAGTAATCATGGCCTATCTGCTCGCAGCCGATATCGGAGGCACGAAAACGCTGATGCAGCTCAGCACGGCTGCGGGCGAGGTGATTCTGGCCGAGCGTTACCGCAGTGCCGATTACCCGGCCTTTGAGCAGCTGCTTTCAGATTTTTTAACGCCGATTAGCGACCGCGGCGAGATTGTTGCCTGTTTTGCGGTGGCCGGGCCGGTGCGGAATGAATCGGCGCGGGTGACTAATCTGCCATGGCAGATAAACAGTCTGGAAATCAAAGCCCGGTTTGATCTGAAGCAGGTTCTGCTGTGCAATGACTTTGAGGCCGTCGGCTACGGTATCGACAGCCTCAAACAAGAAGACCTGCTGGTATTGCAGGCGGGCGTGGAGCACGCCGGAACGCGCGCCATTATCGGCGCCGGTACCGGTCTTGGTCAGGCTTATCTGATTGCCGGTCAGCATGGCTGGCAGGTGTATCCGACCGAAGGCGGCCATAGCGATTTTGCCCCTGCAGACCGCACTCAACTGAGGCTGTTTGAGCATTTACTGGAACGTTTCGGTCATGTCTCCTATGAGCGGGTGGTATCGGGCGAGGGGCTTGTCACTATCTATAATTTCCTTCGCGACTACCGTCAGCTGCAAGAGAACCCGGACTGCCGCCTTGCCATGGTCAATGATGACGGCGCGCATGCCATCAGTGTATTCGCCCGTGACGGTGACCCGCTGGCCTGTGAGGCGATGGAAATGTTCTTCAGTATTTACGGTGCCCAGGCCGGTAATCTGGCTTTGACGGTCATGCCCACCGGCGGTCTTTATATCGCCGGTGGTATTGCCGCCAAGAACCTCGAGTTACTGGAACAGTCCAATTTTCTCAAGGCTTTTAACAGCAAAGGGCGCATGCAGGATCTGATGCAGGCGATTCCGGTCAGGCTGATTCTGCAACCGGAAGTGGGGCTCAACGGCGCCCGCTTGCTCGCCGCCAAAGCGATGTATAATTAATCCATGAGTGACGAAAATAATCATATTCAGGTTGATGTAGAAACCACCTATCTGGATCAGGAATCCGACCCCGATAAAGCGCGCTATCTGTTTGCCTATACCATCACCATCAAAAACCGCAGCCGGGCTGCAGCAAGGCTGTTATCCCGCTACTGGAAAATCACCGGTGGCGATGGGCATGAACAGGAAGTAGAGGGGGATGGTGTGGTCGGACTGCATCCTTATCTGGCCCCGGAACAGGAGTTCACCTATACCAGTGCGGCCATGCTCGACACGCCGGTAGGGATGATGCAGGGCCACTACAAAATGGTGGGTGATGATGGCGAGCAGTTTGAAGTGGCGATTCCGGCTTTCACGCTGGCTGTGCCCAGAACGCTGCACTGATCCTGATGATCCGGTGGCGACTGGCGTGAGTCCGGGATGACCGTCAATCAGGAAAAACTGGGCTGGCTGATTGTCGTGACTATCAGCCTGCTCTATTCCGCCATCGACCCGGTCGCCGACAGGCTGACCTGGTTGATGGAAGTGCTGCCGGTGATGATCGCGATCCCGTTGCTGCTTCTCAGTCACCGGCCTTTTCCTCTGACATTGGTCACTATCCGCGTTATTGCCGTATTCGCGCTGATTCTGATTGTGGGCGGGCATTACAGCTACGCCGAGAATCCGCTGTTTGACTGGATTCAGCAGGAGTGGGAGCTGGCCAGAAATCATTATGACCGTCTCGGTCATTTCGTGCAGGGCGTTGTGCCGGCCATGCTGGGACGGGAGTTGCTGCTGAGAACCTCTTCTTTGCAGCGCGGCAAATGGCTGTTTTTCCTACTCTGTTGCGTCAGCCTTGCAGTGAGTGCCTGCTACGAGTTTATCGAATGGTGGACGGCTCTTGTTAATCAGGAAGCGGCAGAATCTTTTCTCGGTACCCAGGGCGATAACTGGGATGCACAGTGGGATATGTTTCTGGCTTTATGGGGCAGTATTCTGTCGCAGCTGCTGCTGGCCAAAAGTCAGGACCGCCAGTTGCAGTCTCTACTCGCCTGACAGCAAACACTCACCGACCGAGCCTTCGGCACATTCACGCCCGTCTATCCAGATGGCTTTGTCCAGCCGCGCGCCTTTAAGCTCAGCACCACCCAGTCTGGCATTGCTGAGATCGGCATAGGCCAGATCCGCTTTGCTTAAATCGGCATAGGAGAGGTCGGCTTCGCTCAGGTTGCTGCCGAACAGACTGGCCTCACTGAGGTTGCTGTAACTCAGATTAGCCCGTTGCAGATTGGCATATGCCAGATCCGCATCAGTTAACAGGGTATTCATCAGGTCGGCACTGACCATCTGGCTGTTGCGGAAACTGGCACCGCTCAGATCGCTGCCGCTCAAGGCCAGATCCGGCTTCAGGCAATTATTCCAGTTCACAGCGGGTGCGGCTGGAGCTGAGCAATTGGGCAGGGGGACAGGAATCGTGGTGGGGAAGATCGTTGCCAGCATCAGCAGCGCCAGCAGCAAGGCAAAGGTGGTCAGTAAAGGCCAGAACATTTTTTCCCGGCGCTGACGGAATTGTTGCATCAGATATCGCCTTAAAGCACGATGCGACATGGTTTCTTCGGGTTCAGGCGAGCGGCGATCACCCCGTCGTTTGCGCGCTTCTTGCGGCGCTGATTTCTGTTGACTGCGTCGATCCAGTCCAGTTCGCTCGTCAAGGTAACGACGGGCCTTATCGGCATCTTCCCTGCTGGGATGTAAAGCCGGCTGTTTAGACAATGGCAGCCAGTGCTCACCGTCGACAGAGACTTCATCTTCCATCGACAACCTGCCGATTAGCAGATGTTTGCTGATCACCGAGGCGTTAAAAGGCCCGGTAATCTGTCCCTGTATGCGGATATACCATTGTCCGTGCGAGTCATTCATCGGCCGTTGCTCTGCGCATTCTTGTCATTGCTATACTAGCATTATGTTGAAATTAATAGCGTTGCCATGCAGATAAATCCCTCATTCAGTCCACAGCCGGAAGTGGTCAGGGAGGTCCCTGCGCGTCTGCTTACTGCAGTGGCAGAAGGACAACGGGTGGAAGCCACGGTGCTTGCCCGGCTGTCGGCAGACAGCATTCGCGTGCAGATAGGTGACAAGCAATATCAACTCAACAGCCAACAGCCTCTACAACCCGGACAAACCATACAGCTGGAACGTGGTGTCGAAAACGGCAGGCCGGTGATTCGGATCAGTGCAGCTGCAATCGACATCATGCAGCCAGCGGCGCTGCTCCGGCAGGGGCAGCAGCTCGCAGTGGAGGTGATAAAACTGCTGGCACAGAACCGCTTACTGGTAACGCCGACGCTGACTCATGCCAATCCGGCTCAGCCGGCCTCTGCAACAGCAACCCCGAGGCTGCCGGCACAGATCGAAGTCGATATCAGCCAGATAAAACAGTCGTTTCGCCCTGGTGAAAGACTGGCTCTGGAGGTACTGCGCGAGCAGCCGCTGGCGGTAAAGCTCAAGGCAGGCTCACCGACTCGCGCTGAATTGATTCAACACTACCAGCGTGATTTATTGCCGCAGTTTAACCGTACAGGGCCGACCCTGACTGCGCTCAATCAATTGCCCACAGCAATGACACTGTCTGAGCCGGTCCGTCAGAGTCTGACGCAGTTGGTTCAGGGGCTCAGTGAACGGCAGAGTCTGCAGCAACCGGACGGGCTGCGTCAGGCATTGAATAACAGTGGCTTGTTTCTTGAAAACCGTCTGAAAAACAATGTCACTCAAACGCCGGTAACGCAGGATCTTAAAGCCAACCTGCTGCAACTCGCTCAGCAGCTCAGGACTGAACTGACACAACCCGGTCAAACGCGGGTGCTGGATAATCCACAGCTGATGCAGAAACTGCCGCCGGAAGTCCAGACGGCATTGCGGCAATTAAGCAACACGCCGCAGGAGCTGAGGAATTTGCCGGCACAGGTGCCGCCGGCGCTGGCCAGTCGTGGGCAGACCCCCATGCAGTTATTACTGGGGCTTTTGTCCGGCCTGGCCGGACAGAACGCCCAGCCGCCAGCGACTGCAGCCCAGACATCACAGACCAATCTGTCAGGCGTACAGGCCTTTATTCAGGCAAGGGAGATGCCCGCTGCACCATTACAGCAATCGGCTGTCAGAGCGGCTGAATGGCAGATACTGAGAGAGCTGCTTCGTGAAGTGGAATCGGCTTCGGCGAGGATACAGTTTAATCAGCTGTCGATGCTGCGCGATCCGGATACCCCCAGCTCTAATAACGTCTGGTTGTTCGATTTGCCGGTCAAAGACAAACAGCAACTTGAGATGCTGCAAATGCGACTGGAACAGCATGGGGGCGGTAACAATAAAGGGGACGAGGCTATCTGGCAGGTCCAGCTGAATCTGGAAACACAGAATCTGGGGCCGATGCAGGCCAGGATCAGTCTGCATCAGCAGGATGTTCAGGTAGTCTTGGTAGCCGAGCGGCAGGACAGCAGTCAGCTGCTGTCGCAGTATATTGATGAGCTGAACCAGCGTCTCGACAAGCTCGGTGTCAATGTCAGCCATCTGAGTTGCCGGCAGGCCCCGGTTAAAGCGCTGACCATAGAACCTGAGAGCACATTGCCCCGACATCTGCTGGATATTTCGGTATGAGTGAGAAAGATGAGATTCTGCGGGCCATCGCCCTGCAATATGATGGTGAAAACGCGCCCATCGTCACAGCCAGCGGCGAAGGGGCAATTGCCGAGGAAATCTTGCGTATCGCCAGAGAACACAATATCCCGCTGAGAGAAGATGCGCTACTGGCCGAGTTATTGAGCGATCTGAATCTCGGCGAGGAGATCCCGCCACTGCTGTATCGGGTCATCGCTGAAGTCATTGCCTATGCTTATCTGGTTTCAGGCAAAGTGCCTGTAAATAAAAAAGAAAATCCGGGACGCTAAGGGGGCCGGCACACTTCTCTGTTTTCTGAAATTCCGTCATCGCACCCTCAAAACTTTATAAAAAACATTATAAAAATCACATTAAGTGTTGATTTTTATATATAAAAACTATATCGTCGAAACCATATTGATTTTGGCCATCCTGATGTAGCGACGATATTTAAATGAACACAGAAATCAAGGATCGTCTGCCACTGCGGCCAGAGGCAGACTTGAGCGACAGTGAGCCGGCATCAATTGCCGCTGTGGCTGATCTCCTTGATGCCAAAATCATTATTGGCGGCCGCCGTGCCGCCGATACAGCCTTCACCCAAACCCTCCTGCAGGTCAGTGGCTTCAGCCATATTCAGACCGCTTGCGATGGTGACAAGCTCCTCGAATTATTGCGACAGGGTATTCACAACGACAGATGCGATATTGATCTGCTGATCGTGGAGGATGATTTGCCCGGCTTTGATGCTGAAGCCACCCGTTTGATGATGGATCAGTTCGATGAATGGCGGTTGATACCGATTATCCGGCTGTGCCGGGAGTCACAGTGGGACCACGCCCGGATCTTGACTGATCTGGGCCATGGCGTAACTTCGTTGCTTTATCACCCGATGACGGCAGAGTCCTTGCCGCCGGCCATCATGACGGCGCTGGCGGTGAAGCGCGAGCGCGACGTCAGTTTCCAGCATCAGCTGCAGCTGGAAGATGAACTGGCCAATCTGAAAGTGATGGAAGCCAGGTTACAGTTTTCGGTCAGTCATGACGATTTAACCGGGCTTGCCAACCGGCGCCGGCTGGAGCAGTCACTCGACCTGAGTCTGACCCAGGTGCGTAACTTTATGAGCACCAGTGCGCTGTTTTATATCGATCTGGACAGCTTCAAGGTGCTCAATGATGCCGAAGGTCATGAAGCCGGCGATAATCTGCTGGTGCAGGTGGCTAACACCCTGCGGCGTTATTTCCGGGTCAATGACACGCTGGTTCGGATTGGTTCAGATGAGTTTGCCGTGCTGGTGGATAACACTGATGAACCAACAGTGCACAAGCAGGCAGAAGGGCTGAAAAACCTGTTTGACGGTTACAGCTTTGAACATCATGGCCATCATTATCATCTGTCGGCCAGCGTCGGTGTCAAAATCATCAGACACGGGGAAATCACCACCGTCGGCGAAATTCTGTCTCATGCCAATCAGGCCTGTTTTACGGCAAAAAAACGTGGCCGTAACCGGGTACATTTTTATAATCCGGAAGACCGTGAAATGCATACGCTGCGGCATAGTGTCGAGTGGGCGCCGCGGATCCGGGCAGCGCTGAAAGAAGGCCATTTCCTGCTTGAATTCCAGCCGATATTCGCGCTCGACAGTGCGGCAGTCACGCATTATGAATGTCTCTTGAGAATGCGCGGCGAGGGTGGGGTGCTGTATTACCCGAAAGAGTTTATTCCCGTTGCCGAAGCAATGGGCCTGATTCATCAGATCGATTTCTGGGTGGTGGATCATGCCCTGGATTTGCTGCGCGGCATGCCCGAGCATATTGCTTTTGCCATCAACCTGTCCGGCAATGTGTTTCTGGATGAAAAGCTGTATCCGCTGGTGCAGAACAAGCTCAGGCAGACCGGGATTGATCCGGAACGCGTGGTATTTGAAATTACCGAAACCTCAGCTATCTCCAACTTTGATCTCACCAAACGCATGGTCACCAGCCTGCGTTCGCTGGGCTGTCGTTTTGCCCTCGATGATTTCGGCGCCGGCTTTAATTCCTATAGTTATCTCAAGCATTTCCCGGTCGATATTCTGAAAATCGATGGTGGTTTTATTACCGATCTAGATAATGATCCTGTCGATCAGTTACTGGTTAAATCGATGATTGATATCGCTCACAGTCTGGGCAAAAAGACAGTCGCAGAGTTTGTCGAACGCGAAAGCACGCTGGAGCTGTTACGGGGCTATGGTGTCGATTTCGTTCAGGGTTATCTGGTCGGCAAACCCCAGCCTGGCATTAACAGGACTAAAAAATAAGCCTAGTGCATGCCCGCCTGGCTGTTCTGGCGACCATGCAGCCGGCTGATCAGGTGGGCTTCCTCATCACTCAGGTTGCAGTTATCAATCAACTGCTCGATGGCGGCGCCTTTGCGTGCCAGACGGATGGCATGGTCATAGGCGGGCTGACTGTTAGCCGTCAGATCAATGGCATGCTGATGATCACGGATCTTGGCCAGGGTCTGTTCAAACCGCAGGATGCGGTCATCGGTACCGGCCGCGCCTTCGCACAGGGCGGACAACTGATTCTGCAGGGTATGGATGCGCTCGGACTGCAGCTTGTAGAGTTTCAGCAGGTGCATGGTGGCAAGGCCAATCACCAGAAACACGGCACTCATTACGGTTATCACAACGACTAAAGTCATTTGCGGCTCCTCACGCCAATGCGGCGCAGTTAAACATATTCATCAATATGGCCCCCTTTATCATCATCGGGGTCTTTGTCTGCCGGTTTATCCTCGGCGTTTTTTTCATCTTCTGGCGGTTTCTGCCGATCACGCCGCTTGTCCTCCGGCGGGGGAGCCACCGGAGGACTCGGGGGGATCGGCATGGTGGGTCTGATTTCGTCCGCCATCGGCTGCTATCAGCCCACTAGAACCCGGCAATATCGGTAATTTCTTCCTGATCCAGTAACTTGTTTACATCAACCAGGATCAGCAGGTATTTGTCACGGTTACACACGCCCTGAATAAAGCGCGAACTGTCATCACTGACATTAGGCGCGGTGTCGATTTCTGACTGGTGCAGATAGACCACCTCGGCGACGCAGTCGACCAGCATGCCAATCACATGCCCTGACACTTCGACAATGATGATGCGCGAATTCTCAGTGGGCTCCTGCGGCGGCAGACCAAAGCGGGCACGGGTATCAATCACCGTCACCACATTGCCACGCAGGTTGATAATACCCAGCACGTAGCTGGGGGCACCCGGCACCGGCGCAATTTCAGACAGACGCAATACCTCCTGCACCTGCATCACGTTGATGCCGTAATATTCCTGTTCCAGCTGGTAGGTGACCCACTGTAATACCGGATCTTCCGCCAAATTGTCTTTTTCGCTCATAGTCCTAACCTTCTGCCTGAACTGTCAGTTTGTTGACAGTCTGCGCCAATCTTGTTGAATGTAAAGCAGACTTCATGCCATCTCGCCTCGTTCCAGTGCGGTGAAGAGAGCAGGAAGATCAATGATGCTGTGCATCGACTCGGCAATGACGCCGCTGAACCAGGGGCGCTGAGTGGTATCACCACGCCAGTTAATCTTATCATCGTCAATATTGATAATCTGGCTGATGCCGTCGCAGGCAATGCCGGTCCGGCGCGCATTCATCAGGAGTATATAGCCCGGCTTGGCATCCTCATGCCTGCCAGTCTGTAGCAGGTGCCGGATATCGACGACATCGATGTGCTGGTCACGATCGCGGAATAATCCCAGTTGCCAGTTATGCCGCCCCGGCAGCTGGTTCAGCCCTGATTTCGGCCAGTGCACGATATTATTCAGCGCCGAGACATCAAAGGCCAGTTTCATTCCGTTGATCTGACACAGCAGTAATTTATGGCTTGAAGCGGCGGGTCTTGTCTCTGGCTGCGGCGTTTCAGCTTCGATATCAGCCTGCGCACTGGCGACAGGGGGGCTGTCGGTTGTGGTCGCTGCCGCGGCGGGTATGGCTTCAGGCCTGTCGCTATCAGGCAGCGGCATTTCTTCCACGGGACTGGGCTCGGCCAGCATATCGCGGAAATAAACCGATAATGCTTCTTCCTGTTGATAGATTTGCGTTTTAGCCATGCGAGCGCTGGGCCTCCGTCTCTATCAGCAGATTCAGTAAACGCTGATAAGCGAGGCTGCCCTCGGCCTGCGGATTCATTTCCGGCAGTGGCAAGCCCAGTTTGCTGGCTTCACGAAACGCCGGGTCGACCGGTACTACATCATTCCAGACCTGTCCCTGATACTGAGCATGTAACTGCTGCAGAATGTCGTTAGCCGCTTTGGAACGACTGTCATGCATGGTCGGCACAATAAAATAAGGCAGGGAACTGCGGCGTGAATGATTGATCATCGACACGGTGTGCAGCATATGTTCCAGCCCCTTCATCGACAGAAATTCGGTCTGTACCGGAATCAGCAGCCGGTCACAGGCAGCCAGTGCATTGATCATCAGCACGCCCAGCATCGGCGGGCAGTCGATAAAGACATGCTGGAAGCGATCCTTGAAAAAGCTCAGGGTTTTACGGATAACCAGCCCTTTTCCCTGGGTAGCGCCCAGCTGACGATCCAGTGTTGCCATTGCGGTAGAGGCCGGCAGCAGAAAGATATTGTCATGACGGGTCTTTTTCAGGCTCTGGAAAATCGCGCCTTTAGGTGTGTCATCCAGTTTCTGGAACAGGGTATAAATGCTGGTTTCGATCGCGTCCGGATCATAGCCGAGATAGGTGGTCATCGAGCCATGCGGATCCAGGTCCAGTATCAGGGTCGACTCACCCCGCTGTGCCAGCAGACTGGCCAGCGAGATCACGGTGGTGGTTTTGGCGACCCCACCTTTCTGATTACAGACTGCCCAGACGCTCATGGTGTCGCCTCATCAGGTGGCAGCGAGGCATCAGCTGCAGGTTCGGATTGATTCAGAGTATCCTCGCCGACGGCATCGCTCTGCTCCGGGTCGGCGGCTTTGAACAGACCCAGGCTGCGACGGCTGGCATCACGGCCTAATACGACCAATACCACACGCCGGTTTTTCTGACGGCCTTCTTCAGTGCTGTTATCGGCGACCGGGCGGTGCTCGCCGAAACCAGTCGCTGACAGTCGATCCGGTTGTACCCCATATCGATCCAGCAAGTGCACCACACTGGCGGCACGGGCCGCGGACAGTTCCCAGTTCGACGGGAAGCGGGGGGTGTTGATAGGCTTGTTATCGGTAAAACCTTCAACCTGAATCGGATTGGCTGAATTTTGCAGAATATCGGCGATTTCCCCGATGATGGGCACCGCCGCACGTTCGAGACGCGACTCACCGCTCTCGAACAGCACGCGGGATTTGATTTCCAACTCCAGCCAGTCATCTCCCTGTTTGATAATGACATCTTCCGATGCAATCAGGTCAGACAGGGCGGAGCTGAATTGCTGCGACAAATCATTAATGGTCTTGATATCGTCGGCATTGGCTGGCGGCGGAGTATTGGGTACATCCGGCAGTTCAATCTGATATTCCGGTTCCAGCGGTTCGCCGGGAGAGGGCGATTCCTGACCGACACCCCGACTGATTTCACCAATCTGAATCGGGTTTTCGCTGCGCACCGGTTCAGAGAATACGGCTTTCAGTGTTTGAGACAGCACGCGGTATTTACCCTCATTGACCGCGGAAATGGAGTACATGACCACGAAAAACGCAAACAACAGCGTGATGAAGTCGGCGTAGGACACCAACCAGCGTTCGTGATTCTCGTGCTCTTCATGTTTCTTGCGGCGCGCCATCGCTACCTCAATTCAGGTAAGCCTGAAGTCGACTTTCGATATTACGCGGATTTTCACCATCCGCGACGCCAATCAGTCCCTCAATTAACATCATCCGAAGACGGGTGCGCTGCGCCACCACTGCTTTTAACTTGTTGCCGATAGGCAGAAACAGCAGGTTAGCGAGGCCCACACCATAAATCGTGGCGACAAAAGCCACGGCAATACCCGAGCCCAGCGAAGACGGATCGGCGAGATTACCCATCACATGAATCAGGCCCATCACGGCACCGATAATACCGATGGTCGGTGAATAGCCCCCCATGGCCTCATAGACCTTGGCGGCCTGAATATCATCTTCTTCTTCCAGGTCCAGATCATTTTCCAGCACTTCGCGCAACATTTCCGGCTCGGCACCATCAGCAATCAGTTGCAGACCTTTCTGGGTGAACAGATCGCTTTCTTCCATGGCCATGGATTCCAGTCGAACCAGCCCCTCCCGGCGGGCGACCTGGTTCCATTCCAGTATTTTTTCAAGCTGTGTGCTGGCCGACATTTTGGGCGGCAAAAATACCCAGGATGAGCGGCGCAAGGCACGCAGGAAGGTATTCATCGGTGTCTGCAGCATCACCGCACCTAGCGTGCCGCCGAAAACAATCAGCATCGCCACGGCATTCAGAATGGTATCCAGATGGCCGCCTTCGAGGTGCTGACCAACCAGAATAGCGCCGAAGCCGACGATGAGACCGAGGATGCTGAGAATATCCATTAATGCAGCTCCGCCAGTTGCCGGCCGATGTCAGTGACATCGAGAATTTTATCGGCGATACCGGCTTTGGCGACTGCCATCGGCATACCGTAAATGGTACTGCTGGCCTGATCCTGGGCCCAGATAGTGCCACCCAGTTGCTTGATAGCCTGGCAACCATCACGTCCGTCACTGCCCATACCGGTCAGAATAATCGCCAAAGTGTCGGCCGGACAAACCCGGGCGATAGAGCTGAAAGTCAGATCCACACAGGGTTTATAGGTCTGGGACGGATCCCCGTCCTCGACATGCAGATACAATCGGCCCGGCCGGCCTCTGACCAGCATCTGCTGACCACCGGGGGCAAGATAGGCGGTACCCGGATTCAGCGCTTCACCATGCTCGGCCTGTTTGACATGAATCCGACATTGATTGTCGAGACGTTCTGCAAACGACGGCGTAAAGCTGGCCGGCATATGTTGAACCATTACAATCGGACTGGGAAAGGAAGCCGGTAATTGCGTCAGTACTTTTTGCAGAGCGACCGGGCCCCCGGTTGAAGTGCCTATCGCAACCAGGCCCGGGACTTCGAGTTGTTTGCTATCACGCGAACGCGTCGAGACTGTCGCGGCTGCAGGCTGTAAAGGCTTTTCCAGGCTGGCGTGAAAACCACTGGCCAGATGGTAAATGCGCTGACACAGTTTTTTCTGGGCTTCGCTGTGATCGGAGGACAGATCCTCAAAGCGTTTGGGCAGAAAATCGGTGGCACCGGCTTCCAGCGCATCCAGGGTGGATTTAGCGCCTTCCGTGGTCCAGGTCGAGAGCATCAATACCGGTGTCTGCCGCAGGGCCTTGATTTTACGCACCGCACTGATGCCGTCCATGACCGGCATTTCCAGGTCCATGGTGACTACATCAGGGCGCAGGTTCTGAAGCTGTTCGATGGCTTCCTGGCCATTGCTGGCGGTGCCGACGACATGCAGCCGCGGATCCGCATCAATGATTTCGCTCAGCCGTTTCCGGAAAAAACTAGAGTCGTCGACAATCAGGACCTTAACTGTCACAGTGGCTCCTAATATCCGCGATTGGCGTAGGCTTTCATCAACTCGGGAAAGTCGAGGATCAACGCAATACGGCCATCACCGGTAATGGTGGCGCCGGCCAGTCCCTTGGTGCCATGCAGCAGGGCGCCCAGTGGCTTGATGACCACCTCTTCCTGTCCCAACAATTGATCGACGACAAAACCTACCCGCTGGGTGCCGACATTGACGATCACCACATGTTCGATATCAGAGTCAGTGTGTTCAGTCGGGGTGTAATGCTTAACCAGCCATTTACGCAGATAAAACAGCGGCAGCGCCTTGTTCCTGACCATAATGGTCTGCTGGCCGTCGACCACATTGGTTTTCGACAGATCCAGATGGAAAATCTCGTTCACGCTGACCAGCGGGAAAGCAAAAATCTGATCGCCCAGCATCACCATCAGCGTCGGCATAATCGCCAGCGTCAGCGGCACTTTGATTGACAGGGTAGTGCCGACACCGATTTCCGACTTGATATCAATCACGCCGTTGAGTTTGGATATACTGGTTTTCACCACGTCCATCCCCACGCCGCGGCCGGAGATATCGGAGATTTCCTGCTTCATTGAAAAGCCGGGCGAGAAGATCAGCGAGAAGCACTCGGATTCAGTCAGCCTGGCGGCGGTGTCTTCATCCATCATGCCTTTTTCCACCGCCTTGCGACGTAGCACTTCGGGATTCATGCCGGCGCCGTCATCAGCAATAGTGAGCAGGATATGGTCACCTTCCTGTGCAGCAGCCAGCACGATATTGCCCTGACGGGGTTTACCGGCTGCTTCGCGGTCCGCCGGCATTTCGATACCATGATCGACGGCATTTCTGACCAGATGCACCAGTGGATCGGCCAGTGCCTCGACCAGATTTTTATCGAGGTCGGTTTCTTCACCGCGCAGTTCCAGGTTGATGTCTTTTTTCAGGCTACGTGCCAGATCGCGTACCACACGCGGAAAACGACCGAACACTTTTTTAATCGGCTGCATCCGGGTTTTCATCACCGCGGTCTGCAGATCGCCGGTAACTACGGTCAGGTTATTGACCGCTTTGGCCATTTCCTCGTTTTCAAACGCCGCTTCCAGGGTGCTGATACGGTTACGCACCAGCACCAGCTCGCCGACCATATTCATAATGTCATCGAGGCGGCTGGTATCCACGCGCACACTGGTATCGGCCTGTTTCGCCGCCGGAGCAGCCGCAGCCTTGGCAGCCGCCGGTTCGGGCTTGGGTTCCGGTTTCGCTTCAGCTTTGTCGGCTGCTGGCTTATCGCTGTGACTGGCAGCTGTTGATGGTTGAGGTGCCGGCTCGGATTTGCGCGGCTGCGGTTGTGCGGCAGCCGCCGGTTTGGCAGCGGGTTTCTGGCTCTTACCCTGCAGTTGGTCGAGCAGGGCTTCAAATTCTTCTTCAGTAATATCGTCGCTGTCGTTGCCGGCAGGTACAGGGGCGGGCGCAGCCGGTTTTGCAGGCTCAGCCGGCGCATTTTTGCTGCCGGGCGCGGCATTACCGTGGAGTTGATCCAGCAGCGCTTCAAACTCGTCATCGGTGATTTCATCATCAGCCGCCGCGTTGGCGCTATCCGCCGGAGACGTTGGCGTGACTTCCGGTTCTGCTACGGGCTCAGGTTCCGGCGCTGGTGCCGCCTGCTGAGGCGGGGCTGATGGCGCGCTGTCATTGTCCAGATAGGCAGCAAGTTGCGACAAAATGGCCGGGTCGGCAGCAGTGGGGTACTGACCCGATTTCAGCTCGTCGAACATGGTGTTGAGAATGTCGAGCACCTTGAGAAAGGTGTCCATCATCTCGGCATCGACAAAACGTTCACCCTGACGCAGCAGGTTGAACACATCCTCGCCTTTGTGGCACAGGTTGACCATCGCCTCCAGACTGAGGAAGCCGGCGCCTCCCTTGATGGTGTGGAAGCCGCGGAAAATCGAATTGAGCAGATCTTTATCCTGCGGGCTGTTTTCCAGCTCGACCAGTTGCTCGTTCAGGCCTTCCAGTATCTCTTCGGCTTCGACCAGAAAGTCCTGCAGAATTTCATCATCGGTATCCAGCGTCATGCATCAGTTCCTCAGAAGCCGAGGCTAGATAACAAGTCATCCACATCGTCCTGGTCATTGACCACGTTGGGGTTGTCCTTTGCGTTTATCTGCGGACCTTCGGCTTTAATAGGGTCAGTCTCTTTTTTCGGTTTGTTTTCCTGCTGGTGTTTGCCGGCCACTTTGACCAGTTGCACCAGATTGTCTTCCACTTCCTCAACCAGATTGATGACCTGTCGAATCACCTGTCCGGTCAAATCCTGGAAGCCCTGAGCCAGCATCATTTCCGACAGGTTGGCATGAACCTGGTCGGCATGGCCTTTGACGGTGGGCAGATAGGCTTCAATTTCTTTCACCAGTTGCCGGAATTCTTCCGCCGTCATTTCCTTTTTCCGGAAACGTTGCCAGCTTTCATCTATCTTTTCGGCAGTTCGGCGGAGTTCTTGAGCCAAAGGCAGGGTTTCATCAATGTAACCCAGCGTTTTGTGAGCAGCTTCTTCGGTGGTGGTGATGACGTAATTAAGCCGGTCGCGGGTGTTGGGAATATCATTCTCGGTTAAATCGATCAGCCGCGAATCGACATTGAAGTTGCTCAGGGCTTCATGCAGTTCGCGGGTCAGCTTGCCTACTTCCTGAAACAGCTGACTTTCATGTGACTGGGTGAGGATGGCCAGTTGTTTGTTGATGGCAGTGTCATCGTTTTTTTCCAGCGCGTTGACCAGCGCGCGGGCAGCATCGAGCTGAATATCTTTATTGGGGGAAGCCATGAGCGGAAAAGCTCCTTATTGTGCGTTGATACGTTCGAAAATCTTTTCGATTTTTTCCTTCAATGTGGCGGCAGTGAATGGTTTGACGATGTAACCATTAACCCCGGCCTGAGCGGCTTCGATGATTTGCTCGCGTTTGGTTTCAGCGGTCACCATCAGCACCGGCAAGGTAGACAGCTTTTCATCAGCGCGAACCGTTTTGAGCAGGTCGATTCCCTGCATGCCCGGCATGTTCCAGTCAGTGATCAGGAAATCAATGCCACCTGCCTGCAGGATAGGGAGGGCAGTTGTGCCGTCATCAGCTTCCTGGGTATTGTTGAAGCCGAGATCGCGTAGCAGGTTTTTTATAATCCGTCGCATTGTGGAGAAGTCATCCACAATCAGGATTTTCATATTCTTATCCAAAACTAACCTCCAAAAATTACATAATCCAGTCACGAAGTTTGGATCGGAGCCGCAACACAGTCTGACTGTGGATTTGACTCACCCGGGATTCACTGACCCCCAGGACTTCTCCGATCTCCTTCAAATTCAGCTCGTCATTATAATACAGGCTCATCAACAGCCGCTCCCGCTCCGGCAGACCATCAATGGCCTGCGCCAGGGCGACCTGGAAGTCATCATCCTGAACTTCGTCATCCGGTGAAGCCGGTGAAGCAGTGAGTGGGTGAGCCTGGGTTTCATCGTTATCGGTGAACTCATCCAGACTGAACAACTGATGCCCGGTCGAATCCTGCAACTGCTGGTGATAATCGCTGAGGTTGAGTCCGAGGGCCGCGGCGACTTCGGCATCGGTGGCATTGCGGCCTTTATGCTGTTCGATTTCACGCATCTTCTCGGAGATTTCGCGGGCTTTTTTATGGACGGAGCGTGGTGCCCAGTCATTGCGCCGGATTTCATCGAGCATGGCACCGCGGATGCGGATGCCGGCATAGGTCTCGAAACTGGCACCCTGGGAGGCATCAAACTGATGTGACGCATCGAGCAGACCGATCATGCCGGCCTGAATCAAGTCCTCAACGTCGACCGAGGGCGGCAGGCGTGCGATCAGATGATAGGCGATACGCTTGACCAGTGCCGCATGTTGTTCGACCAGTTCTGATTTTGTTTGTCCTGATGCGTACATGGCAGCTCCGCTGATCATGCCATTTCCATACTTGCCTGAATCAATCGCTCCACGAAAAACTCCATATGTCCACGCGGCTGTTTCTGCACCGGCCAGTATTCGATTTTCTTGGCCAGGTGGGCAAAGGCGGTGGCCGATTTGCTGCGTGGGTAGGCATCAACCACACTGCGTTGTTTCTTGACGGCGCTGCGCAGGTCATCATCAAACGGCACGATGCCCATAAAGTCGAGTGTGACGTCGAGAAAGCGTTCACAGACCAGGGCAATTTTGTCGAACAGTTCGCGACCTTCCTGCACGCTGCGGCTCATATTGGCAATGATATGGAAACGTTCGACACCATGTTCGCGGCTCAGAAGTTTGATGAGCGCATAGGCATCGGTGATCGAAGCGGGTTCATCACAGACCACGACGATGACTTCCTGGGCAGCTTTACTGAAACTGACCACGCTGTCGGCGATGCCGGCGGCGCTGTCGATCAGCAGCACATCAATATGCTGATCCATTTCACTGAAGGCCTGAATCATACCGGCGTGTTCAGCGGTGCTGAGTTCGGCCATTTTCTGAACACCGGAAGCGGCCGGAATGATTTTCAAGCCGGCCGGACCTTCCACAATGATGTCTCTGAGACTTTTGCTGCCGTCGAGCACATGCAGCAGGTTGTACTGCGGATGCAAGCCCAGCATGACGTCGATGTTGGCCAGCCCCAGATCGGCATCGAGCAGGACCACTTCCTTGCCCAGAGACGCCATTGCTACACCCAGATTCACGGTCACATTGGTTTTGCCGACACCACCCTTACCACTGGCAATGGCAATGACCTTGACCGGGCGCGGGGGATTAAGCTGGCGACGCAGGCCGGCGGCCTGATCCTGGGAATTTTCAGCCATAGGCGGCAAAACCTCCGTAACTGGACAGGGTTTGCGGGTCCAGTTGTTGTTCATCGTTCATCAGTTCACTGGCCTGATTGACCAGGGTGTTAGGTCGGGCCAGACTCAAATCTTCCGGTACCTGCTGACCGTTGGCGACAAAGGCAAGCGGCATATGATGACGAATCATCGCGGAGAGCGCGCCACCCAGGCTGCTGGCTTCGTCGGTTTTGGTCAATATACAACCACTCAGGTCAAGGTGCGAGAAGGCTTTAATAATATCATCCATGCCGCTGCTCTGGGTGTTGGCAGACAGTGTCAGCAGAGTTTTCACCCGTGGTGACTGCTGTTTAAGCAGGGCAAATTTTTCGGTCAGTTGCATATCCCGCTGATTCATTCCCGCAGTATCTATCAGGATAAAGCGACGATCAAGCAGGTCGGCCAGTGTTTCCGACAGCTCGGCATGACTGCGGGCAACACGGATAGGCACACCCAGAATGCGGGCATAACTGCGCAATTGTTCCTGACCGCCAATGCGATAACAGTCGGTGGTGACCAGAGCCACCTGACGGGCACCGTGTTTTAGTGCGCAGCGGGCGGCCAGTTTGGCGATCGTGGTGGTTTTACCGACACCGGTGGGGCCGACCAGCGCATAGATGCCACCGCGTGACAGAAAGTCGTCATCTGACAGGCGGAGCTGGCTGGCCAGTCGTCCCATCGATTGCCGCCAGGCGGTTTCCAGATCATCGATGCCTGCCATCTGAGCGGTAATGGATTTGGCGATCTCGACATCGACACCCATATGCAGAAAGCGTTTCAGCAACTGCATCTGGGTCGGACTCTGGCGTTCCATATCTTTCCAGGTCAGATCCGACAGCTGGTTCTGCAGCATGTCGCGGAGGCTGGCGATTTCGCGGCGCATCTGTACCAGTGTCGGTTCCTGTGACCAGATATTCTCTTTCGGCGCCGGCCTGGGTGCTTCATAGCGTGGTTCCGGGGACGGATTGATTTCCACTTTAGGCTGTTGCGGACGCTCATCCATCAGTGGTTGCGACTGGCGGCGGAACTGGCTTTCGTCGTAATCAGTGGCGGCGACGATTTCAATACCACCGTCGACGCGGGTGTTAGACAGGATCACGGCGTCAGGACCCAGTACTTCCCGGACCTCGCGGATAGCCTGACGGACGTCAGCAGCCTGGAAACGTTTGATTTTCATAAATCACAACCTCAATCTGTCACATTCAGCGGCCGATATTGGCCACAATCCTGATTTGTTTGTCGTCCGGTATTTCGTTGTAGGACAACACGTTCAGGCCCGGAATCGAGTGGCGGATAAAGCGTGAAATCCAGCTTCTCAAGCCCGCTTGTACCACCAGAATGGCTGCATCACCTGTCATTTCCTGTCTTTGCGTCACTTCCTGCAGATTCTTGTGCATGTTTTCCGCCAGACCGGGTTCCAGGCTTGCGCCACCCTCACCGGATGCCTGCAGAGTCTTCAGCAAAATCTGTTCCAGTTCGGGATCAAGGGTGATGATCGGCAGTTCAGCCGAGGTGCCATTGATATGCTGGATAATCGAATGACTCAATGCCATCCGGGTTGCGGCGGTAATCGCTTCCGGGTCCGGGTTACGTGCCGCCTGTTCCGAAATCGCTTCGGTAATGGTGCGGATATCGCGGACCGGAATATTTTCCTGCAACAGGTTCTGCAGCACTTTCTGCACTGTGCCCAGCGGCACGGTATCGGGCACCAGACCTTCGACCAGTTTGGGCGCGGATTTGGCCAGGTTATCCAGCAGATGCTGCACTTCTTCACGGCCCAGCAAGTCGTGGGCATGGTTATTCAGAATCTTGCTCAGATGGGTGGCAATCACAGTATCGACATCGACCACGGTATAGCCCTGGGCCTGCGCATGCTCACGCTGGCTGTTCTCGATCCACACCGCATCGAGGCCAAATGCCGGGTCCTGGGTGTTAATGCCATCGAGGGCGCCAAAAACCTGACCCGGATTAATCGCCAGCATCCGGTCCGGATAGACTTCGGCCTCGCCGAATGTGACTCCGAACAAGGTGATCTGATAGGCAGTCGGTGCCAGATCCAGGTTATCGCGGATATGCACCGGCGGAATCAAAAAGCCCATTTCCTGGGAAATTTTCTTACGTATGCCTTTGATGCGGTTCATCAACTGACCGCCCTGGTTTTTATCAACCAGCGGAATCAAGCGGTAGCCGACTTCGAGCCCAATAGGATCAACCGGACTTAAATCATCCCAGCTCAGTTCACGCTGTTCACGTGGGGTTTCCTGCTGCGGCTGTTGTGCAGCGATTTCAGCGGCGGCGGCAGCTTTTTGACGTTGGTGCAGATACCAGGCGGTGGTGCCCCCAATCGCCGCCAGAATCAGGAAAGGAATATTGGGCATGCCCGGGATCAGGCCCATCCCGCCGATGATGGCCGAAGTAATCGCCAGGGTTTTGGGATTGCTGGTCAACTGACCGATGATTTGTTCACCCATGTCCTGTTCCTTGGTGGAACGGGTGATGAGCAGGCCGGCAGCCGCTGCCAGCACCAGCGACGGGATCTGGGCAACCAGACCGTCACCGATGGTCAGCAGCGTGTAATACTGTGCGGCCTGGGCAAAAGTCAGATCATGCTGGGCCACCCCGATAATAAAGCCGCCGATAATGTTGATAAACAGGATCAGAATACCGGCGATGGCATCACCGCGGACGAATTTACTGGCACCGTCCATCGAGCCATAGAAATCGGATTCCTGCATGATTTCTTCACGCCGGTTGCGAGCTTCATCCTGATCAATCAGCCCCGCATTCAGGTCGGCGTCAATTGCCATCTGCTTACCGGGCATGGAATCGAGGGTGAAGCGGGCACTGACTTCGGCGATACGGGTTGCACCCTTGGTGACCACGACGAAGTTGATAATGACAAGAATGGCAAACACCACGAAACCGACGGCATAGTTACCCCCGATAACAAACTCACCGAAGGCCTCGATGACGTTACCGGCCGCTGCAGTGCCGGTATGGCCCTCCAGCAGGATCACCCGGGTTGAAGCGACGTTCAGCGCCAGCCTGAGCAGGGTGGCGATCAGCAGAATACTGGGAAAGGCGGCAAAGTGCAGGGGTTTGAGCATGTAAATGCTGGCCAGCACAATCACCAGGGACAGGGCTATATTGAAGGTAAACAACATGTCCAGCATGAAAGCCGGCAAAGGCAGGATTACCATGGCCAGCAAGGCCACCAGCAGCATCGGCGTAGCTAAATGTCCGTTGACCACAGAGCGAAAACGGGCAGCCAGTACGTTGTTTTCCATCCAATTTCCTTTCAAGCAGTAGTCGTGTTGCTCAGGCGCCGCTCAGCGTTGAGTGGCGCCAGAATGTTTATGCATCACGTTTTAAATCATCTGGTATCGGCAGGTCTTCGGTATTCAGATGCGGTTTGTTGCCACCCTGTTTTTGATAGCGACGCAGCTGGAAGACAAATGCCAATACCTGGGCTACTGCAATATACAGACCAGATGGAATTTCATCGCCGATTTCAGTCGAATAATAAACCGCACGGGTCAGCGGTGGCGCTGACAGAATCGGGACTTCATTATGTTCGGCGACCATGCGGATTTGTTGTGAAATCAGATCGGCACCCTTGGCGACCACGACCGGCGCACCGGATTTGGTTTGATCATATTTAAGCGCGACCGCGTAGTGGGTCGGGTTAGTGATAACGACATCCGCCGAAGGAATATCCTGCATCATGCGCTGCTGTGACAATTGCACCTGCAGTCGGCGGATACGACCTTTAACCTCCGGATTACCCTCGGAATCTTTCATTTCGTCTTTGACTTCCTGCTTGGTCATGCGCAGTTGACGGGTGTGATTCCAGAGCTGAAACGGTACATCGATTAGTGCTATCAGAATGAGACTGGAGGTGATGGCCAGAAACACGGTGAGCGTCAGGTATCCGAGGTCGGCCATGGCGACTTCGGCTTCCTGTCGTCCCAGTGTCAATAATTGGTCGCGAATACTCCACAATATCGCCGTAGAAATGGCACCGATCAGGATGAACTTACCCAGAGCCTTGCCCAGTTCCACCAGGCCCTGAGGACCGAAAATCCGTTTCACCCCTTTCAGCGGGCTCATGCGTTCGCCTTTGGGTATCATCGCCTGGCCTGAAAAATTCCAGCCGCCAATGAGCGCTGGTGCAGATAAAGCTGCAATCAGCGTTACCGCTAGAAAAATACCGACATCGAACGCCATAATTTCGATGCTTTGAATAAAGGTATTGACCATGGCATCAGTATCGAACAGCTGTTTGCGGGTCAGGCTGAAAGACAGCGTCATTACCTCACCCAGATCGGCGACGATATTCTCACCCACAAAAAACAAGGTCACGGCACTGAGAATGAGTACCATTACCGTGGTCAGTTCAGTGGAACGGGGAACCTGGCCTTTTTCACGCGCCTGTTCAAGGCGCCTCGCCGTGGGTTCTTCTGTTTTATCTTGCCCTGTTTCTTCAGCCATCCTGCTCTACCAACAAACGTGCTGTTTGCAGCATTGTGTCACTCATATCCACCAGATGTTCACCCACCAGCGGCAGGGTCACCATGATGATCACAAAGCCCAGAATAATCGTCATCGGAAAACCAATGGAAAACGGACTGATCTGGGGAGCAGCCCGTGACAGGATCCCGAAAGTCAGATTGACCATCAGCAGGGAGCCTATGGCGGGTAATGCAATAATGACACCAGCCGCATACATCCAACTGGCCTGACCGGCAACATCACGAAAATCGGTGGCGGTAAGACCGTTGGGACCGACCGGCATCGCGCTGAAGCTCTCATTCATCACCTGTATCAATACCAGATGGCCATCGATTGTGATGAACAGGAGTGTGATCAGAATCAGGTAGAGCTGACTGATAACCGGCACCATAACGCCATTCTGAGGGTCGACCATCAATGCAAACCCCAGTCCCATCTGCATCGCAATGATCTGTCCAGCGACAATAAAGGCATTGAACAGCAGTTGCAGAATAAAGCCCATGCAGGCGCCGATCAGGATTTGCTGGGCGATAATCAACAGGCCTGTGGCACTTAAAGGATCGACTGACGGCATCTCGGTGGAAATACCGGGAATGATCACCATGCTGACTGCCAGGGCCAGCAGCAGGCGGGCACGGGCACTGACAAAGTTACTGCTGAAAATCGGCGCTACCATCACCATCGCGGCGATGCGGAAAAACGGCCACAGATAACTGCCCAGGGCACCGGTGATTTCAGCAATGCTGAATTCCATTTCCGCTGCAACCCTAGCCGATCAGAAAGGGAATATCTTCAAACAAACGTCGGGTAAAGCTGATCAGCATGCTTAGCATCCAGGGACCGGCTACCATCAGCACCAGCAGCGTGATAAACAGCTTGGGAATAAAGGTCAGTGTCTGCTCATTAATCGAAGTCGCAGCCTGAAACATGCTGACCAGCAGACCAATGAACAGGGCGGGCAACAGAATCGCGGCGATCAACACGCTGATCAGCTGCAGAGTCTGTTGCATCACGGTCAGTACAGTTTCCGGTGTCATAGATAAAAACTCGAGGCGAGGGTGCCCATTAACAGGGCCCAGCCGTCAATTAGCACAAACAGCATCAGTTTGAATGGCAGTGAGATCAGCATCGGCGACAGCATCATCATACCCATGGCCATCAACACGCTGGCGACTACCAGATCGATAATCAGAAACGGAATGAAGATCAGAAAGCCGATCTGAAACGCGGTTTTCAGCTCACTGGTGACGAATGAGGGCAGCAGCAAGCTGTAGGGAATATCTTCCGGCGTCTGCATTTCCTCGTAACCGCCGATAGAGGCAAACAATTCAATATCGGTTTCACGGGTTTGTGCCAGCATGAATTCCTTGAACGGTGCACCGGCGCGCTCAAATGCAGTGGTGAATTCAATCTCACCGTCCATATAGGGCACCACAGCTTCATCATAAGCCTGACCGAAGATCGGGTGCATGATGAAAATGGTCAGAAATAAAGCCAGACCAATCAGAATCTGGTTGGACGGAGTTGACTGCACGCCCATGGCCTGCCGCAGAATCGCCAGCACGATGATAATCCGGGTGAAGGAAGTCATCATCATCAAGCCGGCCGGTAGCAGAGTCAGCACTGTCATCAGTGCCAGAATTTGCAGTGTCAGGCTGTAGCTTTCACCCCCCTCGGTATCGGTGATGGTCAAAGCCGGGATGCCCTGTTCGGCACCGAAGGCCAGCATCGGCGATAATAATAAGGCCAGAATCAGCAGCAGGCGCATCAGCGTTCCCCCCGCTGTTGCATGATTTGACGTAATTTACCGGCAAAATCGGGACGTTCGCCACTGTCAGCCGGTAGTGGCTTGTCGAGCTTGTACAGCAGATTGACCTGTTGCGGTGTCACACCCAGCAGCAATTGTTCTTCACCAATCTGGACCAGCACGGCCCGCTCGCGGGTACCCAGCGGCAGGCCGGCGATAACTCTCATTTTACCGTTGGCGGCGCTATGAAAGCTGGTGGTACGTTTCAACAGCCAAGCGACCAGCACAATACAGCCCAGCACCAATACCAGGCCCATGATGGTCTGCAACAGGCTCATCGCGGATAAGGGCGATTCGCTCAAAGTTCTGGCACCTGCCTGTGGCTCGGCGGCATAAAGCGGGAATGACAGCAGCCAGAGACTGCTGCTGAGCAGCCATTGTTTTCTCATCAGCGCAGCTTTTTGATGCGTTCCGCCGTACTGATGACATCAGTCAGACGGATACCGAATTTATCATTGACCACCACCACTTCACCGTGGGCGATCAGGGTGTCATTGACCAGCACATCCATCGGCTCACCAGCAAGGCGGTCCAGTTCCACTACCGAGCCCTGGCTCAGTTGCAGCAAGTTACGGATGCTGATGCGGGTACGGCCGATTTCCATCGAGATGGTGACCGGGATATCCATGACCATATCCAGATCCACATCTTTGCGGGGCTTGGCGTCGTCATCCAGCTGAGCGACCGGGGCCGGGTTGGCTTGTTGTTGTTTGGCCTCTGACTCGGCCTGTTCCTGCAGTGCCTCAGCCCAGGGATCATTATCATCACCGCCGCCGGCTTCGTCGCTCTGTTCTTCCAGCGCCGCAGCCCATTCATCGGCCAGTGCCTGATCTTTCTGTTGGGTATCATCACTCATTTTTTCTTACCTTTGTTCAACTGGTATGACGGTGTGTGATCCTTCGGATGTTCAATAATTTCCTGAATTTTCAACGCCGCTTTTTCATTGTGTTCACCATAGCTGGCACGAAACATCGGCACATCTTCGACCATGGTCACCACATGTTTGGGCATATCAATCGGGATGATATCGCCCGGCTTGAGCTTGATAATCTGTTCCAAACTCAAGGTGCTCTGTGCCAGGTTGGCCCACAGCTCAACCTCGGCAATCTTGATTTCTTCGCGCAGGGCTTTGGCCCAGCGGCCATCATCCATGGAACGGTCACTTTGCAGACCGGTGTCGAGCAGTTCGCGAATCGGTTCCAGCATCGAGTAGGGGAAGGTCACATGGACATCACCACCGCCACCATCCAACTCGACATGAAAGGTTGAGATCACCACGACTTCACTGGGACTGACAATATTAGCGAATTGCGGATTGACCTCATGACTGACAAATTCGAAGTCGACCTCCATCACCGGTGACCAGGCTTCGGTCAAGTCGCGGAAGCACAGGTTGAGCACCATGTTAATCACGCGCAGTTCCGTCGCAGTAAATTCACGACCCTCGATCCGTGCCTGGAACCGGCCTTCGCCACCGAAGTAATTATCCAGAATGGTGAAGACCAGTTTCGGCTCCAGAACGATCAAGCCGGTGCCACGTAGCGGGTGCAGATGAATCAGATTGAGACTGGTGGGTACGAACAGGGTATGCACGTACTCCGAGAATTTCATTACCTGCACGCCGCCGACCGAAATTTCCGCCGAGCGGCGCAGCATATTGAATAGACTGATGCGAAGATAACGACCGAAACGCTCGTTGATCATTTCCAGCGTCGGCATGCGGCCGCGGATAATCCGCTCCTCATTGCCGAAATCGTAGGGACGCGGCATGCCGGTGTCGGGGTCGATGTTCGAGCTGGACTCGAGTTCGCCGTCGCCTAGACCGTTCAGCAGGGCATCGACTTCATCTTGTGAGAGTATGTCGTGGACAGCCATGTTATTGCATGAGGAAGCTGGTGAAATACACTGCTTCCAACTCATTCTCCAGAGATGTTTCGGATTGCAGAATCCGGTTAATCGTTTCCAGGCAGGCCTGTTGTAATGCCTGGGTTCCCTCGCTGGTCAGCAAGCCGTCATAATTTTGACTGTAGAGCAGCATCAGCAATTCGTGCTGGATTGCAGGCAGGTGAGTCTGAACCGCATCAATGACCGCCTGGCTGCGTGCCATCACTTTCATTTTCACCTGCATATATCGTACCTGTCCGCCACTTTGCTCAGAAAAGTTGACGATAAACGGCTCTTCGATAGTGTAATAAATGGGCGCCTGCTTGACTGTTTCGGTCTGTTCAGCATCCTCTTCGGCATCACTGCCCATAAACATAAAGCCGCCCAGCCCGATGACTGCAAGCAGCAACAGCGCTATCACTATCATCAGGATTTTGGTGGTTTTACTGTTTTTCTCTTCAGCGACTTCAATGTCGTCCTGTTTTTCAGCCATGAACGCTTTCCGTTAAAAGTTTGTTTTGAATTAGCAAGGAGTGTGCCGTTATTGCAGAATGAAGCGGGTGAAATACACCTGTTCTAATCCGTCGTTGCCGGTTTCTTTTGCCAGCACGCTGCGGATGCGTTCCAGCGCCTGCTGCTGAAGCAGCTCTCTACCGGCGACAGAGGTGATGGTGGCATAACTTTGATCGGTAAACAGCAATCGCAACGAGTTCTGGATCATCGGCAGATGGGTTTGTGCGCTCTGGAGTATGGCAGGATCGTCGGATTTCAGTGCCACCTTGATTTGCAGGTAACGCATTTTATCGTCACTTTGTTTGAGAAAATTAATGGTGAAAGGATCCTCAATGGCGAAATAGGGCGAGCTGGCGCTTTCAGCCGACTCCGCTGCTGACAGCGGCAAGGACAGCATCAGACAGAGGACGAGGCAGATGGAAGTGAGGGGCTGAATCATTGCTTGCTATACTCCCGCTTTTGGTATGGATGGAAATAATGTTGTTGATTATGACAAGCTTGGACTACAGGTTAAAGGGGAAACGACGTGGCTGACAGACCCAACAGGACAGAACGACGCTGTAATTGGCTTGATCGCGTACTGACACTACCTCAATACCTGTTACCGCAGCATAGCCTGTCAGTGCTGATGCATCGTCTGACGCAAAGTCAGGTGGGCTGGTTCAAAAATGCCTTTATCCGCTTTATCTGCTGGTGGTTCAAGGTCGAAATCAGCGAGGCAGCCTCGCCGCATTTGCAGGATTATCCCAGTTTCAATGCGTTTTTCACCCGCCCGCTCAGAACCGGCATTCGCCCCATTGCTGAAGGTGAGGATGTGCTGGTATCTCCGGTGGATGGTGCACTCAGCCAGCTCGGTCCGGTTACTGACGGCCGAATTATTCAGGCTAAAGGCCGTGATTACACGGTAGAAGAACTGCTGGGCGGGGATACTGCACTGGCTGAAAAGTTTGCTGACGGTCAGTTTGCCACTATCTACCTGTCGCCACGCGATTATCATCGTATTCATATGCCGCTGACCGGGACACTGAGCAGTATGCGTTATGTGCCGGGTAAACTGTTCTCAGTCAATCCGCGAACCGCGAGAGCCGTACCGCGATTGTTTGCCCGTAATGAACGCGTCATTACCGTGTTTGATACTGCCTACGGTCCGTTGGTGCAGGTATTGGTAGGCGCTATTTTTGTCGGCAGTATGGAAACCGTCTGGGCCGGTAAGATCACACCGCCTTATGGTGACGCGGTGCAGGAATGGCGTTATGCTGATGAACAGGCTGTTCGCCTCACCAAGGGAATGGAAATGGGCCGATTTAATATGGGCTCTACCGTGATTCTGCTGCTGCCGCCGGGCATGAGCGCATTCCGGTCCGAATGGCGGGCAGGCGATATCATCAAACTCGGACAAGCCATGAATTAATATGCCTGCGCCTCAATCCCCACATGCCGAAGCAGGGTCGTCCAGACAGCTAGCCTGGCATGCTGCGGATGGGGCTGAGGTTCTGCAAGGACTGAACAGCACTGAACAGGGCCTGACCGCTGCCGAGGCCAGCGAGCGCTTATCCCGCTTCGGCCCAAACCGTCTTCCAGAGGGCGTTCGACGTGGTTTCTGGCAGCGTTTTCTGGGGCAGTGCAATAACGTCCTCATCTATGTACTGATTGCCGCTGCCCTGATTGTCTTCATGCTGGGCCACTGGGTGGATGGCAGCGTGATCACTGCTGTGGTTATTATTAATGCGCTGATTGGCGTAGTGCAGGAAGGCAAGGCGGAAGATGCCATTGCCGCGCTGGGACGAATGCTCACTGCCAATGCGATCGTCAAACGAGATGGCGGTAAAATCACGCTCAGTGCCGACAAACTGGTGCCCGGTGATATCGTGTTTTTACAGGCGGGAGACAAGGTGCCGGCCGATCTGCGCCTGCTGAAAGCCAAAAATCTGCAACTGCAGGAAGCGGTGCTGACGGGGGAGTCGATGCCGGTGGATAAAATTGCTGACGCCGTCGACCCATCCACTCAGCTTGCCGACCGCCAATGCATGCTCTATTCCGGCACACTGGTGACTTTCGGCCAGGCGACTGCTGTTGTGGTGGCAACCGGTGCCGACACCGAACTGGGCCGAATCAGCAGCCTGCTGTCAGAGGTGCAGGAAATCACCACACCGCTGCTGAAGCAAATCGCCTTATTCAGTCGTCAGCTCAGCATCATGATTGTACTGATTGCGGTGCTGACCATGGTGGTCGGTATTCTTGCCCATCAGTTTTCCCTAAGCAGTATGTTTATGGCAGCGGTCAGCGTCGCTGTCGCCGCCATTCCGGAAGGTCTCCCCGCCATTATGACGATTACACTGGCTATCGGCGTGCAGAAAATGGCGAGAAGAAAGGCCATTATCCGCAGCTTGCCGGCAGTGGAAACGCTGGGCTCGGTGACCGTTATCTGCACCGACAAAACCGGTACCCTGACCCGCAATGAAATGACAGTGACTGAAATGCTGACCAGTACAGGGCAGGATTTTCAAGTCAGCGGCAGTGGCTATGATCCGCATGGTGATATCCGGCAGCACGATAATACGGTCGATGTGGAATCCAACGCCGAGCTTCAGCAACTGATAAGAGCCGGCCTGCTCTGTAATGATGCTCGGCTGTGCCACCAGGACGAGCGCTGGCAGTGTGAAGGCGATCCCACTGAAGGCGCGCTGCTCAGCCTGGCTGCCAAGGCCGGTTTTGAAAGCGAATACGAAGACGAGTCATGTCCCAGACTGGATGTGATTCCCTTCGAGTCAGTGCATCAGTTTATGGCCACGCTGCATCATGATCATCAGGGGCGCCATTTCTGCTACCTCAAGGGAGCACCGGAAAGGATACTGGAGATGTGCCGCTATCTGCATGATGGGCAGGAACTGGATCTGGCTCATTGGCAACAGCAGGTCAGGACCCTGGCTTCCAGAGGCCAGCGGGTGCTGGCACTGGCGAGTCTGGACTTTGAAGGAAAAAAGACCGAGCTTGATTTTGCGGACGTCCAGCAGGGACTGACTTTGCTGGGGCTGGTGGCGATGATGGACCCGCCGCGGCAGGATGCGGTCGAAGCGGTCAGGCTGTGTCAGGATGCGGGTATTAAAATTAAAATGATCACCGGCGATCATAGTGATACCGCCGCCGCTATCGCCGGCAGGATGGGCATGGCCTCAACCGTTATCAGCGGCAGGGAGATCGACGAACTGGATGATGCCGCCTTACGACAGGTGGTCACAGACAAATCCGTGTTTGCCCGGGCGACGCCCGAGCATAAACTCAGGCTGGTCAAAGCCCTGCAGGAAAACGATGAAGTGGTGGCGATGACCGGTGATGGTGTCAATGATGCGCCGGCGCTGAAGCGTGCTGATATCGGCACGGCGATGGGCTTGAACGGAACCGAAGTGGCCCGTGACGCTTCGGATATGGTGCTGGCCGATGATAATTTCGCCTCGATTGTTGATGCTGTGAAGGAAGGGCGCACGGTTTACGACAACCTGACCAAGGCGATTCTGTTTATCCTGCCTACGAGTGCCGGCGAGGCGCTGATTATCATAGCTGCGATTGTGATGGGGGTGATGTTGCCGATAACACCGGTGCAGATCCTCTGGGTCAATATGATTACTGCGGTCACGCTGGGCCTGGCGCTGGCTTTTGAGCCGTCCGAGCCGGGCTTGATGTCTCGCCGGCCTCGGGCAAGGCAGACGCCGCTGCTGACGATAGCGTTGATTGTTCGTATCGCTTTTGTCTCAGTGGTGATGATGCTGGGTAGCTTCGCGCTGTTTATGCTCCATATCGAATCAGGCCACAGCCTGGAAGCCTCACGAACCGTAGCGGTGAACACGCTGGTGATGTTTGAGGTGTTTTATCTCTTCAACACCCGTTTTCTGACCGCACCGGTCCTTAACAAGGCAGGCTTGCTGGGCAATCGTATCGCCTTGCTGGCAGTGCTTGTGTTGCTGGTCTTCCAGTTAGGTTTTACCTATCTGCCGCCGATGCATTTTCTGTTCGGCAGTGCCGCCATTGATGCTCACAGCTGGTTGCAGATTGTGCTGGTGGCGACAGTCATTCTATGGCTGGTGGAACTGGAAAAATGGTTCAGGAGAAAACAGCAGATATAAAAAAAGCCGGCTTGAAGCCGGCTTTTCTGTTTCATTCAGTCTGAACTCAGACATTATTCCGCCAGACGTGACAGGAATCATCCTGAATCCGGCTGACTTCTTCCGGACCCCAGGTGCCTGCAGGGTAGGTGTGAATAAAGTCTTTGTCCTTGGCCCATTTGTTGAGGACAGGATCCACGACTTTCCAGGCGAGATTCACTTCATCCGAACGCAGGAACAGCGAGCGGTCACCCTGAATCGCATCCAGAATCAGCGCTTCATAGGCATCCAGACGGTGTTTGGTTTCGTCTGACTCGACGGTTTCCAGCGCCACAGTGTGGTTTTTCAGTTCCAGTCCCGGTTGCTTGGCCTGCAGTTCGATACGCAGGGTGTTATCCGGCTGCAGACCCATGACGATCCAGTTGGCATGGCTGTCGCCAATCTTGGTGTCTTTGAACAACTCCTGAGGCGGCTTTTTAAAGCGAATCGCGATCATCGCTTTGGATTCCGGCATGCATTTACCGGTGCGCAGGTAGAACGGCACACCGCGCCAGCGCCAGTTATCGATGTAGATCTTCATCGCTGCATAGGTTTCAGTGACACTGTCGTTCGGCACTTCTTCGTCTTCCAGGTAACCGGGTTCCGGTTTACCGTTAACTTCACCAGCGGCGTACTGGCCGCGGAAAGCATGCTGGTCGACGATGTCTTCGGTGATAGGACGAATCGCTTTCAGCACTTTCACTTTCTCATCGCGCAAGGATTCATCATCCAGATCGGCAGGGGGTTCCATCGCCACCAGCGCCATGACCTGCATCAGGTGACTCTGGATCATGTCGCGCAAAGCGCCGGAATCATTGTAGTAACCGGCACGACCGCCCACACCCTGTTGTTCGGCATGGGTAATCTGCACGTGATCGATGTAGTTACGATTCCACAGTGGTTCCAGCAACAGGTTGGCAAAACGGAATACAAAAATATTCTGCACCGTGCCTTTACCGAGGTAGTGATCGATGCGGTAAGTCTGTTCTTCAGTGAAGTTCTTACGCAGCACGCCTTCCAGTTCTTCGGCACTTTTCTGATCGAAACCGAACGGCTTTTCAACCACCAGATGACGCCAGCCGTCATCTTCCTTGTTCATGCCGACAGCGGCCAGTTGATCACCGACGACGCCGAACAGCGCCGGGCTGATAGAGAGATAGAAGACGATATTTTGCGGGAAACCGTTTTCCCTGGTGACCAGCTTTTTCAGTTCGTGATAGCTGAACGCATCGTTGATATCGCATTTGAAGTAATGAATGCGATCCAGAAACTTGTTCAGGATGTCGTTATCAACGCCGCCACGGGCTTTGGGGGTCACAAACTCGACAACTTGTTGTTTCCAGTCTTCCTGCGCCGCTTCACGACGACCCATGCAGATGATGCGGGTATCGTCGGTCAGTCTGTTTTCTGCATCGAGGTGATACAGAGCCGGTAACAATTTTTTCTTAGACAAGTCGCCGGTGGCGCCAAAAATAACAATTGTACAAGATTGCATGATTTCTCCCGTTGCAGGCTATAAGACAGCCGTTGACCGTATATAATTTGCAGAATTGTACAATTTTTGGGAGATTCGCGTGCGAAAAATTCTATTTGCCAGTAGCGAGGTGCACCCGCTGATGAAGACGGGTGGCCTGGCTGACGTCTCAGCCAGCCTGCCGATCGCACTGCAGGAGCACGGTCAGGATGTGCGCATTATCATGCCCGCCTACCGTCAGTGCCTCAAGCAACTGGATCAAATGGAAAAGGTCGCTTCCATCAAACTGGATGGCTATCATTTGCCGGTCGATATTCTTGAGACCACCCTGCCTGACAGCGAGGTCACACTGTGGTTGCTGCATTCGCCATTTCATTATGATCGCGACGGCGGCCCCTATAGCCACCCTGCTGGCGGTGACTGGCACGATAACGCGGCGCGTTTTGCGTTGCTGTCGCGAGCTGCAGCTGCAATAGCCATGAATGAAGCCGGCCTTAACTGGCAGCCGGACATTCTGCACTGCAATGACTGGCAGACCGGTCTGGCACCGGCTCTGATCGCAGACAGGAAAAATCGTCCGCAAACCGTCTTCACCATTCATAATCTCGCCTATCAGGGACTGTTCCCTCATGAAGTATTTGAGGCGCTGGATTTATCTGACTCACTCTGGCAGATGGAAGGGCTGGAGTTTTACGGCCTGATGTCGTTCATGAAAGGCGGCCTGATTTTTTCCGATCAAATTACCACCGTCAGCCCGACCTACGCAGACGAAATCTGTACCTATGAATTCGGCTATGGCCTTGAGGGTCTGCTGGCTTACCGCCGTGAGCAGGGGCGGCTGAGCGGCATTCTCAATGGCATTGATTATCATATTTGGAATCCGGAGACGGACCCTTTCATCGTCAAAAGCTTTTCGGTCAGTCAGCCACGCAACAAGGCGGAAAATAAAGCAGCGCTGCAGAAACAGTTTTTTCTGCCTGACAATAAAGATAGCTTACTGGTGGGGTTGATCAGCCGTCTGGTGTCACAGAAAGGCATTGATCTTGCGATTGAAGCGATGAATCGGCTACTGGAAGCGGGCCATGATGTGCAACTGGTCTGCCTCGGCAGTGGCGAAGCCGGCTATGAGCAGGATTTACGGGTACTAAGGGCGAAATATCCGGACCGGGTTGCAGTCACGATTGGCTATAACGAAGCCCTGTCGCATCAGATTGAAGCCGGTGCTGATGTGTTTCTGATGCCGTCGCGTTTCGAGCCCTGCGGTCTTAATCAGATGTACAGCCTGCGTTATGGCACCTTGCCGATAGTGCGTAATACCGGTGGTCTGGCCGATACCGTGGTTGACGCCAGTGAAGAAAACCGCAAAGCTGGTACTGCCAACGGTTTCTGTTTTGATGAAGCCTCGGTAAAAGCGCTGGAACAAGCGCTGCTGCGGGCTGTCGCATTGTTCGCGAGGCCGCGGATCTGGCGCAGCATGATGCTCGTTGCAATGCAGCACGACTTCAGCTGGGAAAACAGCGCCAACACCTATATTGAACTCTATCACCACATTGCGAATCGGTAATTTATGACTGACTATCAGCCTGTACTCAGTACAGTCGAAAAACTGTCTTTGCTCAGCGACAAGGACCTGCGCCAGCATGTGCGTTTTCTCGGCCACATTCTGGGCGAGGTGATTGATGAACGCGCCGGGCGTGAAGTGTTTGAAACCGTGGAACGGCTGCGCAAAGGCTTTATCAACCTGCGCAAAGACGACAATGCGGGGCTACGCAGCGAGTTGCTGAGTTTTCTTAATACGCTGGACGAGACCACATTGCGGGAAGTGATTCGCGCTTTCAGCATGTACTTCAGCCTGCTCAACACGGCAGAAGAAGCCTTTAACTATCACAACCGGATGACGCAGCTGCGTAACGGCGGCGAGCTGTGGGAAGGCTCTTATCTGGATACTTTACATCAGTTCAGGCAGGCTGGGGTGTCGCTGGCCCAGTTGCAGCCTTTGCTGGATTCGCTGGTGTATATGCCGGTGTTCACCGCGCATCCGACCGAGTCCAAACGCCGCACCGTGATGGAAATTCTGCGCCGGATCTTCCTGCTGGATGAGCAGCTGACCAATGAGCCACTCACCGCTTTTGATGAAGAGCGCACACGCAAGGAAATCAAGCGGCAGATACAGCTGTTGTGGTCCACCGATGAAGTACGTGCAGTGAAACCGACCGTACGCGATGAAATTAAAAACGGCCTGTATTACTTCAATGTCAGCCTGTTTGATGCGGTGCCGCGCACTTACCGCAATCTGGAAAACGCGATTCGCCGGGTTTACAGCGATGAGATTGAGGCCGGTCAGACGTTTAAAGTGCCGGGCTTTGTGAAATTCGGCTCCTGGATCGGTGGTGACCGCGACGGTAACCCATTTGTCACGGCTGAAACCACCGAGATGGCGATTCAGCTGCAAAAGCGCACTGTCATTCGCCGTTATCTGGAAGATGTCACCAAGCTCAGTTACATACTGACCCATTCCCAGCCCTTATGCTGGATCAGTGATGCTTTGGCAGAGGACATCGCCGAGTCTGAAAAACGCTATGCCGGGGCCTTCCGCGCCAAGCCGGATCGTTTTCTGAATGAACCCTATCGCCGCAAGCTTTATATGATGCGTCACCGGCTGGAAGATAATCTGCGCCTGTTACAGCAGTATTTCCGTCCGGATCTGGAACCGACCGCGTTGGGGCTGGCTTATGCAAATGAAGATGAGCTCTTGGCTGATCTCAACCTGATCTATGACTCGCTGGTAGAGAACGGCGACAAAGAACTGGCCGGGGCCGAGCTCAATGATCTGATTCGTCTGGTTGAGACCTTCGGTTTTTATCTTTATCACCTGGATATCCGTCAGGAGTCGACCCGCCATAGTCAGACGCTTGCGGAGGTATTGAAGGCCACGGATCTTGAGCAGAATTACCTGCAACTGGATGAAGCAGGGCGCCAACAGCTGCTCACCGAATTACTGTCGCAGCCCAGTCTGCCGTCATTGCCGACACTGGACTCCGATAATCAGGAAGTGCTGAATGTATTTACCCTGATGACACGCCTGCACAGTGAGGTCAGCAGCAAGGCGTTCGGCAGTTATGTGATTTCGATGACCCACGAGGCCAGCCATATTCTGGAAGTGCTGACGCTGGCCCGCTTTGCCGGGCTATGTGGCTTTGATGATAACGGTGACAGTTTCTGCCATGTGCGTGTCGCGCCACTGTTCGAGACTATCGAGGACTTGAGTCATATCGAACCCGTGATGTCTTCGTTGCTGGAAAATCCGGTCTACCGCCGGCTGCTGGCAGATTCCGGTAATCTGCAGGAGGTGATGCTGGGCTATTCGGATTCCTGCAAAGACGGCGGTATTCTTGCTTCCGGCTGGAATCTGTTCCAGGCGCAGAAGAAAATCACCCGTCTGACCCAGCAGCATGAAGTCGAGTGTCGCATGTTCCATGGCCGTGGCGGTACCATCGGTCGCGGCGGCGGCCCGACCCATGATGCAATCTTGTCGCAGCCAATGGGCACGGTGCATGGTCAGATTAAATTCACCGAGCAGGGTGAAGTGCTGTCATTCAAATACGGGAATGTCGAAACTGCGGCTTACGAGCTGGGCATGGGCGTGTCCGGTCTGATGAAAGCCTCGCGCAGCCTGGTGACCGAAATCGGTCAGGTGGAACCCGCCTATCTCGATATCATGCAGAACCTGACCAGAACCGGTGAAGCCAGCTATCGCAAGCTGACAGAGGATACCCCGGGCTTTCTGGATTACTTTTACGAAGTCTGTCCGGTCACCGAGATCGGCATGATGAATATTGGCTCGAGGCCGTCACATCGTAAACCCGGTGACCGCTCCAAATCCTCGGTGCGTGCTATCGGCTGGGTGTTTTCCTGGGCCCAGTCACGCCACACACTGCCAGCCTGGTATGGCATCGGCACGGCCCTGGAAGCCTGGCATCAGGGCGATGAAGACAAAATAGCCATTCTGCGGCAAATGGTCAGACAGTGGCCGTTTTTCCGTGCTCTGCTCAGTAACACCCAAATGTCATTGTCCAAGGCCGATATGAATATCGCCCGCCGTTACGCAGCGCTATGCGAAGATGCCTTTCAGGGTCAGCAGGTTTTCGAGCTGATTGCGGCCGAATATCACAAGACCGTTAAGCAGGTGCTGCTGGTGGTGGAAGCGGATTCGTTGCTGGCGGAGCTGCCCTCACTGAAAAGCTCGCTGCGCCGGCGCGAGCCTTATCTCGATCCGATCAACTATATGCAGATCCTATTGCTGCAGCGCTATCGTGATGGTTCGCATACTGAGGAAGAACGTCAGCGCTGGCTGGACCCGCTGTTGCGGACGATTAGTGCGATTTCGGCGGGGATGAGGAATACCGGTTGATGCTGGATTCCTGCATCGGCTGGAGTGACTAAGTAGGTTGGGCTGAGCTTGCGAAGCCCAACGAAAATGCATGCAAAGCTTGGTTTTAGTGCGCTCAGCCATCCGTAAGTAGATTTTTTATTCAAACCAACGCTGCCGAAGGGACTTCAATTATGTTGATTTGTTGCATCCATGCGGCTTGACCTGCCTGTGCTTCATGCATCCAAATTCATCACAGAGGAATTTCTTCTCACCCGTGCGGTGAGCGACAGTGATGTCGCAAATCAAAATAGCTCTTTCAGTTCTGATTCGAGAGCTATATTTCGCCTTGAGGGCGAGTCAGGGAAATGCGCGCCCATTTCCCTAACAACCCTAGGGCGCCCCACAGTGCTGGCCTGCGGCTTCACTGCGTTGCTCAGTTTATCTGGGGATTGAGCAAAACTCGCTACGCTCAAACACTGCTCAATCCTTATCCAGATAAACCTGCGCTACTCGTCAGCACAAAAGGGGATCCTTGGTGTTCGCGGCATATCTTGATCAGGTCATCCTCTCCCTTGATGGGAGAGGGTTGGGGGGAGGGTGAACCCGCCCTTTTGCGCAGCCGAGCATCGCAAATCAGTTTGGATCAAACACGACGAGTGTCTGAGCGCAGCGAGTTTTCGTCGTGTCCAAACTGATTGAGAAGCACAGGGAACCCGCAGGGCAAGCTGTGGGCTGCCTGTACGAATCAAGAACATAGGTGACACAAAAGTTCAGATACATAGGTAACACATTGTTTTAATCATGAGCATCAAC
>CAJXKF010000006.1 GCA_913055695.1 uncultured Methylophaga sp. | reverse complement strand
CGCTCAACACGACCGGTCACAACCGTACCACGACCGGAGATGGAGAATACGTCTTCAATCGGCATCAGGAACGCACCGTCGATGGCACGCTCTGGCTCAGGGAAGTATTCGTCCATCGCTTCTGCCAGACGCAGGATTGAAGGAGCACCGATTTCACTGGTGTCGCCTTCCAGCGCTTTCAACGCAGAGCCTACGATGATTGGTGTGTCATCACCCGGGAAGTCATAGGTGTCGAGCAGTTCACGAACTTCCATTTCTACCAGTTCGATAAGCTCTGCATCATCAACCATGTCAGCTTTGTTCAGGTAAACGATAATGAATGGAACACCGACCTGACGTGACAGCAGGATGTGCTCACGGGTTTGTGGCATCGGGCCGTCTGCGGCATTAACAACCAGAATCGCGCCGTCCATCTGCGCCGCACCGGTGATCATGTTTTTAACATAGTCGGCGTGGCCCGGGCAGTCTACGTGGGCGTAGTGGCGGTTAGCTGTTTCGTATTCAACGTGGGCTGTTGCGATAGTGATACCACGCTCACGTTCTTCAGGTGCGTTATCAATATCCGCGTAATCTTTGAATTCACCGCCAGACGCTTCACCCAGTACTTTGGTCAGCGCAGCTGTCAAAGTGGTTTTACCATGGTCAACGTGACCGATGGTGCCCACGTTGACGTGGGGTTTAGAACGTTCAAATTTTGTTTTAGACATGACCAGTCTCCCCGCCAATAATTTTTTAATGTCAAAAAATCAAACAGGCAGGAACTACCTGCCTAATCAAAATCATATGGAGCCCGCAATCAGAATCGAACTGATGACCTCATCCTTACCATGGATGCGCTCTACCGACTGAGCTATGCGGGCCAAATTCTTTTACTATTTACTTCCAAGCAGAAAATGGAGCGGGTGATGGGAATCGAACCCACGTAGTCAGCTTGGAAGGCTGGAGTTCTACCATTGAACTACACCCGCTTAATAGTAAACTCACAATTAAATGGTGGAGGGGGGAGGATTCGAACCTCCGAAGGCGGAGCCGTCAGATTTACAGTCTGATCCCTTTGGCCACTCGGGAACCCCTCCACTAAAAGAAGTGGCATTTTCCGGAAAAGCCTGACCGTTGTCAACACTTAAAATCAGCCAATTTCCGTTATGCAGGATATTTGTGCAGGCTGAGGTGTCTCTTCGCCCGACTCTCTGCAGTACCAAACCCAACATAGTATACTAATCAGCTCTATTTTACAGCCCAAATTTCACAGGAGTTCATTATGGAGCAGTACCGTGGTACGACCATTCTCTCGTACCGTCGTGATGGTCAGGTCGTGATCGGCGGCGACGGTCAGGTCAGTCTCGGCAATACCATTATGAAAGGCAATGCCCGCAAAGTGCGCCGTTTATACCATGGCAAAGTCATTGCCGGTTTCGCCGGCGGCACCGCTGACGCTTTTACCCTATTCGAACGTTTCGAAGGCAAACTGGAAAAGCATCAGGGCAATCTGACCCGCAGTGCGCTCGAACTCGCTAAAGACTGGCGTACCGACCGCATGATGCGCCGCCTTGAAGCCCTGCTTGCTGTCGCTGATCATGAAGTGTCTCTGATTATTTCCGGTAACGGTGATGTGATTGAACCCGAACATGGTCTGATTGCAATTGGCTCCGGTGGTCCTTTTGCCCAAGCCGCTGCGACCGCCTTGATGCAAAATACATCACTCTCTGCGCGTGAGATTGTTGAGAAAGGCTTGAATATTGCCGCTGACATCTGCATCTATACCAATCACAACCTCACTATCGAAACGCTGGATTCAAATTCTTAAATGACTATGCACTCTCTGACTCCGAAACAAATCGTCACTGAACTTAATAAGCGCATTATCGGCCAGGAAGCGGCCAAAAAAGCGGTCGCTATTGCTCTGCGTAACCGCTGGCGCCGCAAACAGCTGGAACAAGACCTGCAGCAGGAAGTGACGCCCAAGAACATTCTGATGATTGGTCCAACCGGTGTCGGCAAAACTGAAATCGCCCGCCGTCTTGCAGCGCTTGCTGACGCCCCTTTTATCAAAGTCGAAGCGACCAAGTTTACCGAGGTCGGTTATGTCGGCCGTGATGTGGAATCGATTATTCGTGATCTGGCGGAGACGGCGATGAAGCTGTTGCGGGAAAAAGCGATTAAGGCAGTGAAACATAAAGCCGAAGATGCTGCTGAGGAACGCATTCTCGATGCCTTGCTGCGCCCTGCCCGTGATGTCGAAACCGAAGATGAATCTGCCACCCGTCAGCGCTTTCGCATTATGCTGCGGGAGGGCAAACTGGATGATCGCGAAGTGGAGCTGGAACTGAATGCGCCGCAGGTCGGCGTTGAAATCATGTCACCGCCGGGCATGGAAGAAATGACGAATCAGCTACAGGAAATGTTCCAGAACATGGGACATCAGCGTAAAACCACTCGCAAGCTGAGCGTCGCCAAAGCCATGCGCATGTTATCTGAAGAAGAAGCAATGAAGCTCATTAATGAGGAAGAACTGAAGGCGGAAGTCCTCGACAGCGTGGAACAGAACGGCATCGTGTTTCTCGATGAAATCGATAAAATCACCGGCCGCGGTGAAGGTGGCGGTAGTGCCGATGTCTCACGAGCCGGCGTTCAGCGCGACTTGTTGCCACTGGTTGAGGGCAGCACCGTCCAAACCAAGTACGGCATGATTAAAACCGACCATATTCTGTTTATTGCTTCCGGCGCTTTCCACCTCAGTAAGCCCTCTGACCTGATACCCGAACTGCAGGGCCGACTGCCCATCAGGGTAGAACTGGATGCGCTTTCCAGTGCCGATTTTGTCCGCATCCTGACTGAGCCCGATGCCTCGCTGACCGAACAATATGTCGCTTTGATGGCGACCGAAGGGGTGGATCTGGACTTCACTGAAGATGGGATTCAGCGCATTGCTGAGCTTGCGTGGGAGGTTAATGAAAAAACCGAGAATATCGGTGCCCGCCGCCTGCATACCCTGCTGGAAAAACTGCTGGAGGATATTTCCTACAACGCCGGCAGTGAACTGAATTTCCGGGTCACTGTCGATAGAGCCTATGTCGACAAACAGCTGGGTGAACTGGCGCAGGATGAAGACCTGTCACGTTACATACTCTAGGAAAAAACATGGCTGAACACGCAATTCCAAGCGAAATCACGCTGCATAAGCAGTCCAGAAGTCTGGGTCTGAGCTATGGTGACCAGCATTACAAGCTCAGCGCTGAATATCTGCGGGTATTTTCTCCTTCTGCCGAAGTACGCGGTCATGGTCCAGGCCAGGAAGTTTTACAGGTCGGAAAGGAAAATGTCGGTATCAATCAGATAGAGCCGGTCGGTCACTATGCCATCAAAATCTATTTCGATGATGGTCATGACAGTGGTCTGTATTCATGGGATTATCTCTATGATCTAGCCACCAATCAGGACGATCTGTGGCAGGACTACCTGCAACGTCTGGCCGATGCCGGTCAGCCACGCCATTAGGACAAACATGGAACACAAAGACACCACGCATTTTGGTTACCGGGAAGTCCCGGTCTCGGAAAAGGCCCGTCATGTCGCCGAGGTTTTTCATTCGGTCGCCGGCAAATATGACTTGATGAATGACCTGATGTCGATGGGCATTCATCGTTTGTGGAAATGGTTCACCATTAACAATAGTGGTGTCAGACGCGGCGCAAAAGTTCTCGATCTGGCCGGCGGTACTGGAGACCTGACGCGTAAATTTTCAGAGATGGTTGGCGACAGCGGTAAAGTGGTGCTGGCCGATATCAATGCCTCTATGCTCAATGTTGGCCGTGACCGGCTCACAGATGACGGTGTGGTCGGCAATATTGAATACGTGCAGGCGAATGCCGAGGCACTGCCCTTTCCTGATAACAGCTTCGACTGCATTACGATGGCCTTTGGCCTGCGTAATGTCACCGATAAGGATAAGGCTTTGGCTTCGATGTACCGGGTGCTCAAACCCGGTGGTCAGTTGCTGGTACTGGAATTCTCCAAACCGGCTGACTGGCTTGCCAAGGCTTATGATGCCTATTCCTTCCACCTGCTGCCCCGAATCGGCAAAGTCATCACCGGCGATGAAGACAGTTACCGTTATCTGGCTGAATCCATCCGCATGCATCCGGATCAGGAAACCCTGAAACAGATGATGGAGACGGCCGGTTTCGAACGCACCAGTTACCACAACATGACAGCAGGCATTGTCGCCCTCCACCGGGGTTATAAATTCTGATATGGCGGGCCTGCTGACACCGATTGAACTGGCAGTCAATGCCGCTTTGCGGCAGGACCCGGATACCCGAGAGCGCCTCAAAGCCTTTGAGCAGCGGACCATCGTGGTTCACATCACAGACCTGCATCAGTTCGTGCATATCACCTTTCACCAGCAATCGCTGCAACTCAGTCATAACGATGATGAAGGCACAGACCTGCTTATCGCCGGCAGCAGCTTCTCTCTGCTCAAACTGGGTGAACACCCGGATAATCTGTTTTCATCAGAAATCCGCATTCATGGCGATGTCCAGTTTGCCAAGCAACTGCAGGACGTGCTCGATGGTTTTGACTTCGATTGGGAACAACAACTGGCCAGGATCACCGGTGATGTGATTGCACAACCACTCGCTTATAGCCTTCGGCAGGGCTTCGGCTGGTTGCGTGATAGCAGTCAGTCTCTGCAAAAGAGTCTTTCCGAATACCTGCGCGAAGAAGCACAGTTATTGCCGGACAAAATCCAGATCGAAGATTTCATGCAGGCCGTCGACAAGCTGCGCGCCGACTGTGACCGCCTCGAGGCGAGAATTAAAAGGCTGGAAAACCGATCATGACGCGATTCAGCACCACAACAAGGAGCCCTGAATGAAGGCCAGTCAGTTCGCCCGACTGATTCAAATTAATCATGTGCTGGCCAGACACCGTCTGGATGAGGTCATCAAGGCGATTCATCTGCTCAGACCACTGCGTTATCTCAGCTTCCTGTCACCCAACCGCTGGCGCCGCTCCAGTGATTTGCCGCGCGGTGAACGTTTACGTCTGGCATTGCAGGATCTGGGACCGATTTTTGTTAAATTCGGCCAGGTTCTTTCAACAAGACGCGACTTGCTGCCACCGGATGTGGCTGACTCTCTGGCCAAGTTGCAGGATCAGGTTGCGCCTTTTCCGGCCGCACAGGCACGCGAACTGATTGAGCAGGCTTTTGACGAACCACTCAATAATCTTTTTGCCCATATTGAACCCGAGCCGCTGGCTTCGGCCTCCATCGCCCAGGTGCATGCGGCAAGGCTGATTGACGGTGATGAAGTCGTCATCAAACTGGTCCGTCCCGGTATTGAACCACTGATTCGGCGGGATATTGATCTGCTTTATACCATCGCCGGCTTTGCTGAACGCTACTGGTCTGAGGGCAGACGCCTGCGCCCCAGAGAAATTGTCGCCGAGCTGGAGAAGAACCTGTTCGACGAACTGGATATGCTGCGGGAAGCATCGTCAGCATCGCAGCTGCAGCGGAATTTCGAAGGCACCAAGCTGTTATATGTGCCCAAAGTTTACTGGTCGTTGACCCGGACCAACTTACTGGTGCAGGAACGTATCTACGGTATGACCATCAGTGATGTGCAGGGACTCAGAGATCGCGGTGTCAATATGGCACGGCTGGCTGAAATCGGGGTTGAGATCTTCTTTACCCAGGTGTTCAAGCACAGCTTTTTTCATGCTGATATGCATCCGGGCAATATCATGGTTGATATCAGTGACCCGGAAAACCCGCGTTATGTCGCGGTCGATTTCGGCATTATGGGGACACTGTCGCCTGACGATCAGCGCTATCTGGCGGAAAACTTTCTGGCCTTTTTCAACCATGATTACCGTCGTGTTGCCGAACTGCATATCCAGTCTGGCTGGGTGCCTGCCAATACCCGGCTGGATGAATTCGAAGCCGCTATCCGCAGTGTCTGTGAACCGATTTTTGCACGGCCATTGAAAGATATTTCTTTCGGCCAGCTGCTGTTGAGGCTGTTCCAGACCGCACGCCGCTTTAACATGGAAGTTCAGCCACAACTGGTGCTGCTGCAGAAAACGCTGCTTAATATAGAGGGACTGGGCCGTGAGCTGTATCCGGATCTCGATCTCTGGCAAAGCGCCAAACCCATCCTGGAACACTGGATGAAAGAAAAGCTGGGCTGGAAAGCAGCGATGAAAACCCTGCAGCAGGAAGCCCCGCACTGGGCTGAAACCCTGCCACAAATGCCGCGTCTGCTGCATGATTTAAGTAACAAGGCGCAACAAGGTAAACTGCATGTCAATTTATCCTCCAGGGACCTGGAGAAACTACAGCAGGAAATTCGCCAGTCCAGTTACCGCACTGCCGCCGCCACCAGTGGTGCCGCGTTTCTGGTCGGCGCCGCCGTGATGAAGGGGTTGGATGGTTATGCTCCCACTATGCTGGGCGGTCTGCCCATACTGAGCTGGGTATTTGGTGTATGGGGTATTGCCCTGCTCTATTTCAGTCTGAGTAATAGAAATTAACGCTTATGTTTAGATTTATCGCCCTGATCCTGGGCATTATCCTGCTGGGCACGATGGGACTCGGCATCCTGGTGCTTGCTGTGCTGGGTGTCATCATCGGTCTCATCTACGCCGCCATCACCGGCCGCATGCCGCAGTTTAATTTCAGTCTCAATCCGCTCAAAGCGCAGCAACGCCAGGCGGTGTTTCTGGAAACCGTGTTCGTGCTGATGGGTAAACTGGCCAAAGCCGACGGTCGTATTTCCCAGATAGAAATCGATCATGTCGAAGCTTTCATTCAGAAGATGGGCATGTCAGCCGAACACCGTCAGGAAGCGATTCGCCAGTTCAAACGCGGCGCCGATCCTGCTTTCGACATCAGTTCGACGCTCAATCATTTTATGACCCATTGTGGCCGTTCCCACAACCTCAGGCAGGTACTGTTGGTCTATCTGACCGTGATGGCGCTGGCTGACGGCCAACTGGATCCGGCTGAAAAGCAGATTCTTGAAAACATCGCTTCGCAGCTTGGATACAGCCGGGCGGAATTCAACCGCATCCTGCAAATGGTATTAAGTCAGGCGCACTTCTCCAGCGGCCAGCAACAATACCGTAAGGCCGGCCGAAGCAGCGCCAATGACCTGGACGATGCCTACAAAGCGCTGGGTGTCAGCAAGGATGCCAGCAATCAGGAAATCAAACGCGCTTATCGCAAGCTGATGAGTCAGTATCATCCGGATAAATTAACCGGCCAGGGCGTGCCGGAAGATATGATCGCGGTCGCCACCGAGCAGGCCAAGGAGATTCAGGTGGCTTATGATTTGATTAAGAAGCACCGGGGGATTTAGCAGCTTCTTCAGACCTCCTCCGGTTTCCACCACTCAAAAACATTTAATCTTTCAGATAAAGATTTCGCCTTGAGGGCGAGTCAGGGATTTGCGCGGCCATATCCCTAACAACCCTAGGCTGTCCCACTGTGCTGGCTTGCGGCTTCACTGTGTTGCTCGGTTTATCTTGGGATTGGACAAAACTCGCTGCGCTCACAAATTTGTTTGGAACAAATTTGGACGCCAGAGGCGCCCGAAGGGTGAGTGATAGGGATGTCGCGAATCAGTTGTCGACCACGCCATCAAAGAAGGTTAATTTTTGGATGAAGGCAATATCGGGTGCTGTACGAAATCTAAAGCTAAAAATAAAGTTGTTTAAGAGGCAAAGTTCTAAGTCATAAGACCAGAACAACTAGAACAAACCGGTGATTTGCCCCTGATCATCAATATCAATCCGCTCCGCAGCCGGACGTTTGGGCAGGCCGGGCATGGTCATCACATCCCCACACAACACCACCAGAAAACCGGCGCCATGCGACAGTCTGACATCGCGAACCGTGAGGGTATGTCCATCGGCGACGCCGCGCAGATTGGCGTCGCTACTGAAGGAATAAGGCGTTTTCGCCATGCAGACCGGAATATCACCATGCTGCTCGCTGAGCATGCTGATTTTATCCAGCACTTTTTTATCGGCCACAACCTGACCTGCGCCATAAAGTCGTTTGGCGACTGTCGTAATTTTGTCCCACAGGGGCAGCTCATCGGCGTACAGAAATTCGCAGGGCCTGGCATCCTGTTCCAACATAGAAACAACACGCTGAGCCAGTTCTTCTGCGCCGGCACCACCCTGTGCCCAGTGTTTCGCCAGAATGGCTTCGGCGCCCATCTCTGTGACCGCTGATTGAATCAAAGCAATTTCGGCATCAGTGTCGTTCACAAAATGATTGATGGCCACCACACAGCGCAGACCGAATTCCTGTTGCAGATTATTCAAGTGCCGCTGCAGATTCTTGAGGCCGGTCTTGAGCGCATCGAGGTTTTCCTCAGCCAGTTGTTTCAGACCCAGACCACCATGATATTTCAGAGCTTTGACAGTAGCGACAACGACGGCCATATCCGGTTTGATACCGGCCTTGCGGCATTTAATATTGATAAATTTCTCGGCGCCCAGATCAGCACCGAAACCGGCTTCTGTCACCACATAATCACTGAGTTTCAAGGCCATCTTGGTGGAGACCACCGAGTTACAGCCATGGGCGATATTGGCAAAAGGACCGCCGTGTACAAAGGCAGGATTATTTTCCAGCGTCTGTACCAGGTTGGGCTTAATCGCTTCTTTCAGTAAGGCTGCCATCGCACCATGGGCTTTCAGCTCACGGGCGTAGCGCGGGCTACCGTCTGTAGAATAGCCAATCAGAATCTCGCCCAGCCGGGTTTTGAGTTCCTGCAGAGAATTGGACAGGCAGAAAATCGCCATCACCTCAGAAGCCACGACAATATCAAAGCGATCTTCACGCAGATAACCATTGGCGGTGCCGCCCATGCCAACCACGATATCGCGTAGGGCACGGTCGTTCATATCAACGACCCGTTGCCAGGCAATCCGGCGGGCATCAAGCTGTAAATCATTGCCGTGATGGATATGATTATCAATCATCGCTGCCAGCAGATTATGTGCAGCAGCAATGGCATGCAGGTCGCCGGTAAAATGCAGGTTGATATCTTCCATCGGTACCACCTGGGCATAACCGCCGCCGGCCGCACCGCCCTTGAGACCGAAACAAGGTCCCATTGATGGCTCACGGACACAGACCAGAGATTGTTTGCCGATGCGGTTGAGTGCATCACTCAAACCGATGGTGGTGGTGGTTTTACCTTCGCCGGCCGGTGTCGGACTGATCGCGGTCACCAGTATCAGTTTGCCGTCGGGCCTGTCGGCCAGTTCATCCAGCACATCCAGTGAGACTTTGGCCTTGTAGCGGCCGTAGGGATCAAGGTGTTCCGAAGCGATGCCCAGTCGTTCCCCGGCGAGACCGGTCACTTCCTGCATCGTTGCCTGTTGTGCGATTTCGATATCAGACATGATTTCCCTGCTGTTAATTCTAAGCCAGCATTATACGCGACTTGGATGCCTTGTCCTGTTCATGCTACTCGCCCCAGCGTGGCATCAGGCTGTGTTCAATCCCGGTCTGATCCAGTAGGCGGGCGACCACAAAATCCACCACTTCCTGCAAAGTCTCCGGTCGGAAGTAGAAGCCGGGACTGGGTGGTAGAATGCAAACACCCAGCCGTGCCAGTTTCAGCATATTCTCCAGGTGAATCGCAGAAAATGGCGCTTCCCGCGGCACCAGAATCAATCTGCGGTTTTCTTTCAGCATCACATCCGCAGCACGATTAATCAAATTATCACTCTGACCACAGGCTATGGCTGATAATGTACCCATGGTACAGGGGCAAACGATCATCGTCGGCACCCGGTGTGAGCCACTGGCCAGCGGTGCAGACCACTGCTGTTCTCCATACACTCTCAACTGTTCAGGCTGGCACTGGAACTGTTCGCTCAACAGGCTTTGAATATCACCGGCCCGGGCCGGCAGTTTCCAGTCAAGTTCATCGGCCAGCACAATACGGCCTGCTGCCGAAATCATCAGATGCACAGTGATGCCGCTTTGCAGCAAAATTTCCAGTAAACGCTTGGCGTAGGGTGCGCCAGAAGCGCCGGTAATGGCCAGCGCAATCTGTTTATTATCGATCATCGTGCTGCCAGCGCCTCCAGAATTTTCTGATGTATGCCGCCAAAACCGCCGTTACTCATCACCAGGATTTCATCACCTTGCCCTGCTTCTTTCTGCAGTGTGCTGACCATGCCTTCCACTGAATCATGCACACTGACATGATCGCCGAGGCTCTCTGAAACCTGTTTCAATGACCACTTGAGTCCGGCATCCTGAAACAGCAGCACCCGATCGGCCTGAATCAAAGACTGCGCCAGTGCATCCTGATGCACGCCCATTTTCATGGTGTTGGAGCGCGGTTCCAGTACCGCGATCAGTTTGCGGTTGCCGATACGCGCGCGCAGACCGGCAATGGTGGTGGCAATCGCGGTCGGGTGATGGGCAAAATCATCATAGACGCGAATATTGTCGACTTCACCGCGCAGTTCCAGCCGGCGTTTGACACCCACAAATTCTGATAAGGCTTTGGCTGCATGCGCCAAAGTCACCCCGACATGGCGGGCGGCGGCAATAGCGGCCAGCGCATTACTGACATTATGCTGGCCCAGCATATTCCAGCGCACTGTCTCGACTTCATTTCCAAACTGAACTTCAAATTCACTGCCATCTTTATTCAACAGATTCGCCTGCCAGGCGCCATCCTGACCCAGCGTCTGTCTGGGGGTCCAGCAGCCCATGTCAAACACCTGCTCTATAGCCTTTTCCTGTGGTGAGACAATCAAGCCTTCTGAGGGCACGGTTCTGACCAGATGATGAAACTGTTTCTGAATCGCTGCCAGATCATCAAAAATATCGGCATGATCAAATTCCAGATTATTGATGATCAGCGTGCGTGGCTGATAGTGAACAAATTTGGAACGTTTATCGAAAAAGGCGGTGTCATATTCATCGGCCTCAATCACAAAGAACGGTGTATTGCCGAGCCTTGCGGTCTCGCCGAAATTATCCGGCACCCCGCCGATAAGAAAGCCGGGTGACATGCCGGCATGTTCCAGAATCCAGGCCAAGAGACTACTGGTCGTGGTCTTGCCATGGGTACCGGATACTCCCAGCACCCAGCGATTACGAAGTACATTTTCCGCCAGCCATTGTGGCCCTGAGACATAGGGCAGCCCCTTATTGAGCACGTATTCCACTGCCGGATTACCACGGGTCATGGCATTCCCCATCACCACCAGATCCGGGACCGGTTCCAGATGCTGGGGATCATAGCCTTCCATCACATCAATGCCGGCAGACGCCAGTTGATTACTCATCGGCGGATAAACATTGGCATCACTGCCGCTGACAGTCATGCCCAGCTCTCTTGCCAGCAAGGCAAGCCCCCCCATAAAGGTGCCGCAGATCCCCAAAATATGAATATTCACTTAAGCCACTCCAGAAATCGTTAATCCCACCACGACCAGTGACAGAATGGTGTAGGCCACTGTCAGAATCGCTGCCATACCGGGTCTGATTTCCAGTGCATGACGGAAAATATGGGCAGTAATAAACAGGCTCCAGAACATCAGAATCAGCACCAGCAGCAACACCAGGCTGGTGAGTTGCCCCTGTGACTCAACCTGACGGAACAGCAGGAAAATCGGCAGGCCAAAAAGCCCCATAATGGCCCCTGTACCGGCCATGGCGGTGGCGGTTTGCAGGAAGCGTTCACTGAGGCCACGAACAGAGACCAGCAACCAACAGACGCTAAGCAGCAGCAGCGTATCACTCAAACTGGCAAACAGCGCGGCGGACCACGGATGATCCACATGACTGACCAGTGTGCCTACCGAAAAATAAATCAGACATACCAGTTTAAGTAACCAGTGTGAGGCCGGCACATCGGCTGGGCCTGCCTTAAACAGGCAGATCTGGAAGAAGCGCTGCAATAAAATCATGCAGGCATGATACCCCGTCGCCTGCGGCGAACAAAGTATTTAATCACGCTTTAGCGCCACCAATACTGCACCGGGCATAGTGCTAATCATCAATAACCACTCCCCACGGCGAGCCGTCAACACGGATTGTTTCTACCAGCTCATGGCTTTGGGTGTTGATGACGGAAACACTATTGCTCAAACCATCAGCAGTATAGAGAAAGTCACCATCGCCGGTCATGGCCAGCCCCCAGACTCGCTGACCGACCTTGATTGCCGTTTTCTGCTCCAGTGTTTTTGCATCGAGCACAGCCACTCTATCAGCACGGCCGGTGGATACATACAGTGTCTTATCATCCGGGCTGACCAGCACTGCCATCGGTCGGGCACCGGCTACTGCTAGCCGGGCACGCCGGGTTACGGATAGTGTCCTGATATCAATCATGGCAATCTCATTACCCACTTCACTGGCTACATAGGCCACAGAACCAGCGTGATTAAAGCTGACGCCCCTGGGTCTGGCCGCGACAGCAAGGGACTTGTGTCGTTGATAATCCGCTGTGGAGATCACATGAACCCTGTTACTGGCCTCGCTGGTAACCAGAACCAGTTTGCCATCGGGAGACACGGCGACACCTTCAGGTTCAACACCGACCTCAATGCTGCAGAGCAGAGATTTTGTTTTGGGATCAAACACGCTTAGCAGACCGGCGTCTTCATTCGATACATATAAGATGCCATCGGGGCCGACAGCAAAGGTTTCCGGATCGTCTCCGACTGCCAGCTTGTCTGTCAGTGTTACTGACTGCAGATCGATGACCGCTATGGCATCGTCTTCGCTGACCGCAACATATAGCTGAGAACCATCCGGCGATAAAGCCATACCTCTGGGTCGATCGCCAACTGCCAGGCTGGTGATGACCGTGTTGGACTCAAGATCAATCACACTGACCGTATCCGCGCTTTCATTACTGACATAGGCGCGCCTGTCGGCATCAGCCGCTATGCTGCCACTGAACAGGGTAAAGAAAAGAAAAAAGACCGGTTTCAGGATTATCATTAATCGCTCTTGTGTTTGCCCTGCCTTTCAGACCGGCATGAGCGCGGTCAGGCATACTGATACTGTTATTTTAAGACATCTGCCTGTCAGCTCACAGCCAGGCGTTGAATTCATAATTAGCGCTCAAGTCAGCCGTTTTTTGACCGATACCCAGATTAAGTAAATAGGTATTAGGACTATGACGGACAAATCCCTGGAACTTGAACTGCGGATGGTAATGGAGGGGCTGGAAGAACTGGCCACCATCAGCAGCTACCATTGCCAGCTTGAGCAGTGCCGGATCCTCAGCGTGGAAACCGTAGCAGAAGCCCAGCAGCGCGAGCTCGCAGAAAGCAGTGATAATGTTGTCACGCTGGAGTCTCGTCGCCGGCAACAATCACCGACATTTATCAGCAAGGCGCTCCGGTTCCGGGATAGCCATTCCTTTTCATAAAAAAAGCCCGGCTGAGCGGGCTTTTTTATTTTGTCGCAGACGGCTATACCTGACTGCCATCCGGATTCACATTCTCATCCTCTTCTTTCACCGGTGGCAGCAGATCTTCCTTGCTGACGCCCATCGCCAGAATAGTGTTACTGGCGATGTAAATTGATGAGTAGGTACCCACGATAATACCCAGCAGCAAGGCAATCGAGAAAGCATGAATTACTTCGCCGCCGAACATGAACAGTGCGACAACCACCAGCAAGGTGGTCAAAGAAGTCATCAAAGTCCGGCTCAGCGTGTCATTTAATGCAGCATTAACGATTTCCTCGGATTCCCCCTTTCTCATCCGCAGGAATGTTTCACGAATCCGGTCAAATACCACAATAGTATCGTTAAGCGAGTAACCGATAATGGCAAGAATCGCCGCCAGCACGGTCAGATCGAATTCAATACGGGCGAGCGAGAAAAAGCCCAGCGTGATGATGACGTCATGCACCAGTGCCACCACCGAGCCGATGGCAAAGCGGTACTCAAAACGCAGCGACACATAGATCAAGATGCCGATGAGCGCATAGAGCATGGCAAGACCGCCCTGCTCGGTCAGTTCATCACCGACCTGCGGACCGACAAATTCAACACGGCGGACATCGATTTCGGTCTCGTTTTTGCTCTGCAGCATCGCCACCACTTCATTGCTGAGCTCAGCCATGTTCTGGGTTTCGATGACCGGCAGGCGAATCAGCACATCATGAATCGACCCGAAGTTCTGGACCGTCGCTTCCGGATAGCCCCCTTCAGCCAGGTCCTCACGCAGTTTGTTGAGATCGACCTGTTCCTGATAGCCCAGCTCGATCATGGTGCCGCCGGTAAAATCGATACCGAAATTCAGTCCCTGCATTACCAGAGAGCTTAGCGAAACAATGATTAAAATTGTCGAAAACACCCCTGCCAGCAGGCGTTTCGACATGAAATTGATATGGGTTTCGTTTGATAAAAACTTCATGTCTGGCAAATCCTAAATTGACAGCTTGGGTTTATGCTGACGACCGTAAATCAGGTTGATCACAGAACGCGTGCCCATGATCGCGGTAAACATCGACGTGATAATGCCGAGTGACAAGGTCACGGCGAAGCCTTTGATAGAGCCTGTGCCGAAACCGAACAGCACCACTGCCGCAATCAGCGTGGTGATATTGGCATCAGCAATGGTCGAGAATGCCTTGCCATACCCTGCACTGATACTCGACTGCGGGCTGTTGCCGTTTCTGAGTTCCTCGCGGATCCGTTCGAAAATCAGCACATTGGCATCCACGGCCATACCGACCGTCAGCACGATACCGGCAATACCCGGCAACGTCAGTGTCGCCTGCAGCATTGACAGCAGCGCGACAATGAAAATCAGGTTGGCAGCCAGCGCCAGGTTGGCGACAAAGCCGAACATCTTGTACCAGACCAGCATAAACACCAGTACAAAAGCAAAACCAATCATGACAGAAGCAAAACCCTGATCGATATTGTCCTGCCCCAGGCTGGGCCCGACGGTGCGTTCTTCGACAATTTCAATGGGCGCGGCCAGCGCACCGGCACGCAACAACAAGGCCAGGTCACGGGCTTCCGTCGTGCTGTCGAGGCCGGTAATCTGGAATTTCTTGCTCAGCTGGTCACGAATCGTCGCGACATTGATGATTTCAGGTACCTGACGGCGGACTTTGACCAGTTCACCGTCAATTTCCTTGGTTTCGGTTTTCGACTCAATAAACACCACCGCCATCGGATTGCCGATGTTATCGCGGGTGATATTGCTGAATATACGGGCGCCTTTACCATCCAGGGTCACCGAGACTGCCGGCGAACCGGATTGAGGGTCCAATGTCGATTGGGCGTTAATAACATGTTCACCGGTTAACATGACCCGTTTATTAAGCAGGTAAGGCTGACCATTGCGGTGGTAAAACAGTTCTGAATTAGGTGGTACACGGCCGTTGACAGCATCCTGCACATCACTGTCAAAGTCGACCAGCCGGAATTCGAGAGTGGCAGTCGCACCCAGAATTTTCTTGGCCTGGGCGGTATCCTGCACGCCCGGCAGTTGCACTACGATGCGGTTTTCACCCTGTTGCTGAACGGTTGGTTCGGCGACACCCAGTTCGTTGATCCGGTTGCGTAATGTGGTGATATTCTGTTGCAGCGCCAGCCGCTTGGTTTCACGCAGGTTGACTTCATTCAGCTGCATCACCAGGGCAGGGTCTGTCGTGTCTTCAGCCACATTGATTTGCAAAGCATCAATTTCACGGCTGATGAGATTCTCAGCGGCATCGCGATCTTCAGCGTTACGAAACACCACGATGAGTTGCTGATCTTCGACCTTGATTTGCTTGTAGCGAATTTTCTCATCCCGCAGCAATAAACGCAGGTCACTGCCATAACCATCCAGAGCCTGCTTGACTGCAGCGACCATATCCACTTCCATCAGAAAGTGCACACCACCGCGCAGATCAAGTCCCAGATTCATCGGTTCAGCGCCCAGTGCTGCCAGCCAGTCCGGCGTGGTCGGTGCCAGATTGAGCGCGATGATGTAATCACCGGTCAATGTCTGGTTGAGAATGTCCTTGGCACGCAGCTGGCTGTCAGCTGATGTCAGCCGCACCAACAGTTTGTTGTCTTCGAGTTCTATGCCTTTGTAATCGATACCGGCTTGTTTAAGGGCGGTTTCGATTTTATCGACAAGATCAAGATCCACTGTGGCGGACCGATCTGCCGAAATCTGCACTGCCGGATCGTCACCAAACAGATTGGGCATGGCATAAATAGTGGCAACAATCAGCACGACAAGAACCAGCAGGTTCTTCCACAGTGGATATCGGTTCATTTTTAATTCCTGGTTTTTTGAAACCGTTTTTCAGGTGGGGATATTACAGTTTTTTCAATGTGCCTTTCGGTAACACAGCATTGATTGATTCGCGGCGCACTTTAACTTCAACGCCTTCAGCGATCTGAACGGTGATAGCGTTGTCATTAATTTCCAGAATTTTTCCCATCAGACCGCCATCGGTGACCACTTCATCCCCTTTAGCCAGTGCAGATTGCATGGCACGGTGCTCTTTGGCACGCTTTTGCTGAGGACGAATCAGCATCACATAGAACAGCACCAGCAGCAGGATGGGGAAAGCAAAGTCGAGCAGACCGGGAGATGCCGCAGCCTGACTTTCAACAGCACCAGCGTGGGCAGCAGAAATGAAAAAGTCCATCATGAGTCCTCAAAATTAAACAATAAAAAGAAACCGATTATGCCACAGCCGGCCGAGTCACCGATAGCAGTGACCATAATCACGCTATCGGGGTTTCCCGCAGAGCGTAAAATTCCTGCCTGAATTGTTTCAGACGACCGTTTTCTATCGCGGTTCTGATCTCGCGCATCAGCTTCTGATAGTAATACAGGTTATGAATGGTATTGAGCCTGGGCCCCAGCATTTCTCCGGTGCGATCCAGATGATGCAGATAGGCGCGGCTGTAATTGCGGCAGGTATAACAGTCACAATACGGGTCGAGTGGTCCGGTATCGGTTTTAAAGCGGCTGTTACGAATCTTAATCACGCCCTGATGCACAAACAGATGACCGTTACGGGCATTGCGCGTCGGCATCACGCAATCAAACATATCGACCCCCAGCATGACTGCTTCCATAAGGTCTTCGGGCCGACCCACTCCCATCAGATAATGCGGTTTGTCGGCCGGCATTTTATTGGCAAGATGGCTCAGAATCCTAATCATATCCTCTTTGGGCTCACCGACTGACAGGCCACCGATAGCATAGCCGTCAAAACCAATCTCAGTGAGTCCCGCCAATGATTCATCACGCAGATTTTCGTGCATGCCGCCCTGCACAATACCAAATAGGGCTGAAGGGTTATCACCATGCGCCTGTTTGCTGCGCTCGGCCCAGCGTAAAGATAATTGCATGGAAGCCGCCGCCGTTTTCTCATCGGCGGGATAGGGCGTGCATTCATCAAAGATCATGACGATATCGCTGCCCAAATCGCGCTGCACCGCCATCGACTCTTCCGGTCCCATAAAAACTTTGTCGCCGTTAACGGGGGAACGGAAATGGACGCCTTCTTCAGTGATCTTGCGCAGTTCACCCAGGCTGAACACCTGGAAACCACCGGAATCTGTCAGGATCGGCCCCTGCCAGCGCATAAAATCATGCAAATCACCATGCTGGCTGATGATTTCCGTGCCCGGCCGCAGCATCAGGTGGAAAGTATTGCCCAGAATGATCTCGGCCCCGGTGTCACTCACCTCTTCCGGTGTCATCGACTTCACCGAGCCATAGGTGCCGACCGGCATGAAGGCCGGGGTCTGCACCGTGCCTCGTTCAAATGTCAGCTGGCCACGACGGGCAAAACCATCCTGCGCAAATAGATCGAACTTCATTGATAGAATTCCGCAAAAAACGCCGCACAGGATACCATTTTCTAGAAGTCGGCAGCGAAAAGGTCACAAAGCACAGCCTGTTAAGCTAAGATCATTGATGAAATATCAATCTGGAGCTGTGAATGTCTGATCCGAAAATCATCGTTGCCCTCGACTATCCTGATAGTCACTCAGCGCTTTCTATGGCTGATCAAATTGATCCGGCTTCGGCCCGGGTCAAGGTCGGCAAAGAGCTGTTTACCCGTGCCGGGCCTGAAGTGGTGCGTTCTCTGGTCAACCGCGGATTCGATGTGTTTCTGGACCTCAAATATCATGATATTCCGCATACGGTTGGCCGTGCCTGCGCTGCAGCTGCAGACCTGGGCGTGTGGATGATGAACGTCCATGCTTTGGGTGGCATGGCAATGATGCAGGCCGCTCGCGAAGCGGTTGGTGATAGTCCAGATGCGCCGCGGCTGATTGCAGTCACACTACTGACCAGTATGGATCAGCAAACCTTCGATCTGATTGGCCTGTCAGGCACACTGGCGGAGAATGTGGTCAAACTGGCCTGTCTTGCCAAAGACAGCGGTCTTGATGGTGTGGTGTGCTCGGCGCAGGAAGCACCGGCACTGCGCGAAGAACTGGGTGACAGCTTTCAGTTGATCACTCCGGGTATCCGTCCTGCCGGCAGTGACCGTGGTGATCAGCACCGGACCATGACACCGGCCGAAGCGATAGCTGCTGGCAGTCATTATCTGGTTATCGGCAGACCGGTCACTGCAGCAAAAGATCCGATGCAGGCCCTGCGGGAGATCGAAAAGAGCCTGCTTTGAACTAAATCGCCACGCTCAAGAATAAGGCCGCCCACGTGGGCGGCCTTATTGTCACTGTGTCTGGCAATCAGCGAATCAATCCACTCCGATATCCGGATCATCCTCATCAGGGTTGAACTTCACCAGCTCGGTATCCGCATCACACTGCGCCTCGGTCAGGAAAGTCTTCGTCACATCCACCGGTCCCAGATGCTGAATCGTTCTGCGTCCCAGCAGGATGGGATAAATCATATTATCCCGGTCACGCAGGCTGAACTGTTCCTCATAAAGCTTGTCACCGACGCAAATGGTCATCACCACCACGGAACGCTTATCGCGCCCCCCAGCACCCACAGCAGTGAAGTCACGCAGTAAGGGCCGCTCTATCTGCTCAGAAACCTGTTCGCCAGTCTCGGTATCTTCAAAATCGACACTGAACCGGACCCATTCTTCACCGCCCTTTTCAAAACGCTCAATATCCTCAGCATGCATGGAAGAGGTCAGCGCCCCGGTATCCAGTTTGGCCTTGGCTTCAACGCCCCAGGGTTGTATCTCGATTTTCTCTATCCAGCCCAGTGTCTCTGCTGCCAGAAGATTCGTACTGAACAATGCCATCAACACACTGCTGGCAATAATCGAACGCATCCCGAGTCTCTGCATAAAGCTTTTCTCCTTTTGGTTGCCATTGTGGCTTTAGTTGGCAGAACTGACTGAGGGTTCCAGCAGCACTGAGACCTGACTCACAGTTTCGTTTAAACAGACATAAAAAAAGCCCGCTTGAGCGGGCTTTATATCACCAGCGGGCTGAGTTTAGACTTTAAATTTGGCCGAGGCTTCCTGCAGCTGGGATGACAGACTGCTCAGCGTTTCCACTGCAACAGAAGACTCACGGGCACCTTCCGCAGTATGTTCCGCCACCTGGCTGATATTGACGATACCGCGGTTAATATCTTCAGCTACCGCGGACTGTTCATTGGCGGCGCTGGAGATCTGGGCACTCATTTCATCCATGGTCGAAATCATTGCGGTAATGGTATCGAGCGCGGCGCCGGCACTGGAGGCTTTCTCAACACTGTCACGGGCCCGTTCACGGCTTTCGTTCATCACCTTCACTGCGACTTGGGCGCCCTGTTGCAGGCGTTCCACCATTTCTTCGATTTCATGCGTAGAGGACTGGGTTCTGGCGGCCAGAGTACGGACTTCGTCGGCCACCACGGCAAAACCACGGCCATGTTCACCGGCACGGGCCGCTTCAATCGCGGCGTTCAGCGCCAGCAGATTGGTTTGTTCGGTAATGCCGCGAATCACATCGACGATGGCGCCGATATTGCCGATATCAGCTTCCAGACTGCTCAGTTGCTGAGCCGCTTTTTCAACTTCATTGGCAAGCGAATCGATCGCTTCCATGGTTTCCATGACCACCTGCTTGCCGGATTTGGCTTCGCTGTCTGCATTACGCGCAGCGTCCGCAGCATTGGATGCGGTGCGGGCTACTTCCTGTACAGAAGCAGTCATTTCGTTCATGGCTGTTGCCACCTGCGTGGTTTCCGCCTGCTGCTTCAGTACACCATCGACTGTTTCTTTACTGATGGCTTCCATGTTCTGAGTGGCTGTATTGAGCTGAGAGACACCACCGACCAGGGTATGGACCAGATTGGCGACATTTTTACGTGCACTGTCGAGCTCAAAGGCCATCCAGCTGAAATCGCTTTTGCCGGGAATGACGACTTTCTGGGTCAGATCACCCTTTTTAATATTCTGGATCGCTTCCACCAGGGTGTTGGCGCGCTTGTCACCAAAACGACCAATCACATGCGCCATGTACATGATGCCGACGCTGCCTGCCAGCACATAGGCCAGAACAGCATAGAGCTGATTGGTCGCGCTGGCGCCCGAAGTCAGCATATACCATTCCAGCACAGCCAGGCCAAGCAGGCCGATAATACCGAAGCCGGCCACGATATACATTCTTTTTCTTAGTGAAAAGTTTTCTAATTTAAACACGTCCGTCTCTCCCGGATAACTCTTGTCTTTGTGATTGCTCAGGCATACAAACTGAGGCCCACCGCTACCTCTTCTGAGCTGACCGATTCAACGGTCTCATTCTCTATATCGTCATCCTGACGGCTGGCTTGAGCAAAAATATGAGAATCACTTGCCTGTTCAGATTGCTCCTGATGCTGGTGCTGATGTTCACCGACTTCGGCGTTGGCCAATTGCAGGCCACTTTCAGCAAAACTTTCACGCAATCTGGGCAGGGCCTGCTCAAGCGCTTCACGTGTCGCTCCCTGCTGAGCGAGGAAAGTTACACTGGCTTGATCGTTTTGTACATGCAGTCTCACTTCAACCGGCCCCAGATTGGCCGGATTCATCCGCAATTCGGCCTGCTGTACGCCCTCTTTAGCCATATACACAACGCGACTGCTCATCACCTGAGCCCAGGCCGGATTCTGCATATTGGGCTGCACCGGCAAGCTCAAGCCGGGCTGCGTCACAGTCGTTGCACCGGTGGTGCTGTGCGATGTTGTCAGACCACTCAGTGTGGTCGGAACCAGAGGGCTAGTGCTGTCTGCTCTGTCAGCAAATACCGGCGGCAACGTTACAGCGGGTTTAGTTTCAGCCTGCTGCGCCTGCGCCGCCATCAGATTGCGCAGGTTGGTGGTGACTTCCTGCTTGTTGTTCTGCTGACGCTGTAAGGCATCCATGATGTCGGCACGGATTTTTGCTGGCTCTGCCTTGTCCTCAGACAGTTGTTTCAGCGCAGCCGCCAGGTTCGGCGTTGATTTCTGCGCCTGCTGCTTTTCTTCAGCGGTCAGCTTATCAATGGTGTCGCTGATAGTTTTGGCTGCTGTCTGCTGACTGTTTTTTTCACTGGCTGTGACCTCAGTTTTCACCGCATCGTTTTGTTGAGGATGGGTTTTAGCGGTCATTTCCACTGAGCTGGTTTTGGCATTATCCACTGCCTGCTGGCTGACAGTGACCTGTGCCCGAACTGGCTTATCCGCCTGTTCGCCAGCACTATCCTTAGCTTTGGTTTCGGCCGCTTTGGTCGTGTCTGCGGTTTGTCCGGCAGCAACTACAACTCCGGCTTCTTGCTCCTCAGTGGCCGGTGAGGTGCCATCAGTATTCTGCTGTTCCGCAGTGGACTCGTCATGACTGGATTGAGATTCTGCCTCACTGGCCTGCTGCTGAGCATCTGACTCAGTCTGAGCTTGCGCGTCAGTCTCGCTGTCTGAGACCGCTTTGCTGTTTTCCTCTGCCGGCAATTTATTGCCGTCAGCGGCAACATTCTGTTCGGTTTCCGCCGGCTTTGCCGCCTGAGGTTTATCTGAACGGGCACTGCTTGAGGCCGCCTGCCCCTGCTCGAGCTGCTGATTAAGCTCAGCAGAAAATGCTGCTTTATCAGTACTACCACCGGCTCCGGCGTTTTTTCTGGCACTGACCGATGCCATCGGCTCGGTCTGAATCATGACGGGTTGTGGCATAAAGACTCCTGCTGAGATCAAGCTGACCTGTTAATCGACACAAGAGCTTTTGCAATCGTTATGCCAGCGCCAGTGGCGCGGATTAAAATAATTCTATATCGCCACTCTCCAGACTCTGTTGCGTGACCGACTTATGTTCGGTGGCGGCAATTTTCGGCTGCAGGCTGGCAGCACGCTGTTTGACATCAACCAGCATCTGCCGGCATTGCGCCAGATTATCAGGCTGCGATTGCGCCTGCTGCAGTGCTTCAACAATGCCGGCAAGATCACTCACCGTGTCGAGCCGTTTGTTGATGTGCTGGCTGAGCTGTGTGCACATGTCTTCAAACTGCAGTGAGGTCACTGCCTGATTGACCAGACCGGCAATCGACTGACTTACATTGCCGGTGCCATTAATAACCTGCCGGGTTTTATCATTCAGATGCAACATCCGTGCTGAGATATCACCGACCTTGGTTTTGCAATCTCTCGCCATATCGGTATCGGCGGTGACCACATCAGAGACTTTTTTCAGCGCATCCTGCAGTGTGGTTTTGACGCTCATGGTGATGTCACTGATTTCATCGCTGAATGCATCGGATTTCTGTGACAGCTTTCTGACCTCATCGGCCACCACGGCAAAGCCGCGACCCGCTTCGCCGGCACGGGCGGCCTCAATCGCCGCATTCAATGCCAGCAGATTGGTTTGTGAGGCGATATCCTTGACGTCATCAAGCAGAGAAATAACACCGTCGACCTTGCCATTCATGGTTTCCAGCTTAGTCATCACCTGCTGACTTTCCTGACTGGTTTTCAGTACCGTATCTGCCAGATAGACGAGGACTGACTCGGTTTCCCGGATAAATTCACCGAAATTCTGTCCCTGCTCATCCTGGTCTATCAGGCTATGCAGCATCCGGTCTTCATACTCGGTCTGTTCATTCATGCCCTGAAAGCTGTCGGTGAGCTTGCTGATAGCATTGCTGATAAGACCGGCAATCTGACGGTTCTCATCCGCAATCTGTCTGAGCTGCTGTTGCAGTGTGTTCAAAGTTTCCCGGCTCAGTTGCTCCACTTCCGCCAGTGCTTCCCGTTCGCTGCTGTCATCTTCTACTGACAGTGGCAGTGCAGTTGGCCGCTTGAGCAGATAGACCGCCAGGCTGGACAACAACAAAAGTCCGGCAAGCCGCCAGTCCGCCAGCCAATATGCCACGGCTGCCAGAGTCAGCGTGATCACGCTGGCCGGCATAGCCTGTTTTAAAGCCTGTGTATCCATGTCTTTACCCCTGGTTCCCTTTTCTTTATCGACTCAATTTGAGTATTTCTTCAGCTATTTTTTGCAAAGGCACGGTTTTTTCTGCTGCCCCCAGTTTGAAAGCCGCGCCGGGCATGCCCCAGACAATGCTGCTTTTCTCGTCCTGCACCATGTTCTGTGCGCCTGCCTGTTGCATTTCCAGCATGCCCTGAGCGCCGTCATCGCCCATGCCGGTGAGCATGACACCGATGGCATTTGGCCCGACATGCTGAGCCACCGAACGAAACAGCACATCAACCGAAGGTTTATGGCGGGACACCGGCGGCCCGTCGTGAAGGCGACAGTAGTAGCGGGCGCCGCTGCGTTCCACTAAGAGGTGTCTATCACCCGGCGCGATATAGGCATGACCGGCCAGGATTTGCTCGCCATCTTCGGCCTGTCTGACCTGCATGGGAGAGAGCCCATTAACCCTGTTGGCAAAAGCGGCACTGAAGGCTGCCGGAATATGCTGGGTAATCACCACACCGGGCGCTGAGGGTGGTAAGGCACAAAGTACTTCTTTAATGGCTTCGGTGCCGCCGGTGGAAGCCCCGATAGCTATAATTTTGTCAGTAGTGCGCAGTGTGGTCGCCGTGGTTTTGGCAAGAATGGCATCCGCAGTCAGCTTCTGTTCCACCTGCAGGCCGGGCCTGGGCATCAAAGCCGAGACCGGCATCACTGCCGCCGCTTTGACCTTGGCGATGATCTCTTCAGCGTAGTCTTCGAGGGTATTGGACAAATCCAGTTTGGGTTTGGCGACAAAATCAAAAGCACCAAGCGACAGAGCTTCCAGGGTCACCTGCGCCCCTTTTTCAGTGAGGGTCGAGACCATGACTACCGGCATTGGCCTTAAACGCATCAGGTTACGCAGGAAAGTCACGCCATCCATACGCGGCATTTCCACATCCAGCGTCAATACATCCGGATTGAACTGTTTGATTTTGTCACGCGCCTGGTAAGGGTCGGAAGCCGTGGCCACCACCTCAATTGCCGGATCACTGTTGAGGATCTCACTCAGCAATTGTCTGACCAGGGCGGAATCATCTACCACGATGACTTTGAGCGGATTCATCAGGATGTCTGCCTAGAACAACTCAACATCGCCAGCCACTGGTTGCGTTTCCAGTTCGGCCACATAATGCTGTTCACGCTGAATCACCGTGTCGTTGTGCAGCGACCGTAAACGCTTGACCCGCATCGCACCGCTGTCGGGATGAAACACCACCTTGCGCGGATAAATATCGCCCAGATCCCTGGCCACAATATTGAGCCCTTCCAGCCGCGCATATTCGAGTACAAAATCAATATTGCGGCTTCCCACGTCATACATACTGCGGATGATACGGCCGCCACCGACCAGCTTCACCTCCATGTGCTCTCTGCTGGCACCCTGTTTCAGCATCTCGTTGATGAGGTATTCCATCGCCGCACTGCCGAAGCGGGTGGCCATATTCATCCAGCTGCGATTGTCGTCCGAGGAAACGGGCAGCATGAAATGATTCATGCCGGCCACACCGGCCTCGGGATCACGGATACAGGCTGACACGCAGGAACCCAGCGTGGTACAGAGGAGTTCATCAGGCTCCGTGGTGACATAAAACTCGCCGGGTAGCAGCTTGGCTGCCCAGGCGCCATGGTGACGATCCCAATAGCGATTGATATGTTCAAAGCCTTTCAGCGGCGGAGCCTGTAAAGTTCTGGCCAGCATCAGGAAAGCCGCCTGTAGATAGTATTTCCCAGAGAGGTAAAGCGTTCAGTGACTTTATACAAAGACTCGGAGTGGCCGATAAACAGATGCCCGTCGGCGACCAGTAAGTCGGCAAATCGATCGAAAAGTTTTGTTTGAGTGGGCTTATCAAAATAAATCACCACATTGCGGCAGAAAATCAGATCAAAGGGGCCGCGCATGGGCCAATCATGCAACAGATTCAGCCGCTTGAAACTCACCCTTTCCCTGATTTCAGGCTTCAGTCTGACCAGACCGGAATTGCTGCCACGGCCGCGCTGGAAGTACTGCCGCTGCTGCTCCGCAAGCTTGCTTATCCGCTCTTCACTGTAGATGCCGGCCTCGGCATGTTTCAGTACATTGGCATCCAGATCGGTCGCCAGGATTTTAATATCCCAGCCTGCCAGCTGATTGTCACCGGCCAGCGACATGGCGATGCTGTAGGGCTCTTCGCCGGTGGAACAGCCGGCCGACCAGATCCGGATTTTTCGGCTGTGGGCATTGCGTCGAAGCAGCTCAGGAATAAGACGCTGACGCAGGTAATCAAAGTGATGGGCTTCCCGGAAAAACGCAGTCAGGTTGGTGGTAATGGCATTGATCAGAAAATCCTGCTCCTGTGCATCACCCTGCTCAATCGCATCACAGAAAGCCTGGAAGTTACCGGCAAAATGTGAACGGATCCGTTTCGACAGGCGGCCATAAACCATGTCTTTTTTGGCTTCGCTGAGCGCAATACCGGTGTGCTCGGCGACAAAGGCGCGTAGCCGTTTGAACTGCCTGTCAGAAAAGATGAATTCGCGTCCGAGTGCACCGGTCATGGTTGTTCCTTCAGGTTGGAAGCGGGCAGCGTGCTGCCCACTGTCTCAACTAAAACTCATCCCATTCCTCGTCATCCTGCCGCGCCGGTGCCTGGCGGCCGAAGGCAGGCCGGGCCGGTTTTGCCGCTGCCGGACGCTGTCTCGGCTGAGGACGGCTGGCGACGGCGGCTGCTTGTTGTGGCGGCCGGCTCATTTCGCGGCCGGTGTGAAAGAAAGCCATCATCTGCTGCAGACTCTGGCCCTGTTCATCCAGTGACTCACTGGCTGCAGCGGCTTCTTCCACCAGCGCGGCATTCTGCTGGGTCATTTCATCCATCTGGGTAACGGCTTTGTTGACCTGCTCGATACCTGAAGTCTGTTCCAGCCCTGCTGCAGCGATTTCGGAGATAATGTCGCCGACTTTTTTGGCGCCTTCGACAATGTCTTCCAGGGTTCTGCCGGATTCATCCACCAGCGCCGAGCCTTCTTTTACTTTCTCACCGCTGTCATTGATGAGTTCTTTGATTTCCTTAGCCGCTGCGGCAGAACGCTGGGCCAGATTACGCACCTCGGAAGCCACCACGGCGAAACCGCGGCCCTGTTCACCGGCACGGGCCGCTTCCACAGCGGCATTGAGTGCCAGCAAATTGGTCTGAAAGGCGATTTCATCAATCACACCAATGATATCGGCGACTTTCTTGCTGGAAGCGCTGATCGCAGCCATCGCCTGAATCGCGTTCTGGATCACCGCACCGCCTTTTTCCGCCTTTTCACGGGCATCGACTGCCAGCTGGTTGGCCTGGCGAGCATTATCAGAGTTCTGTCTGACCGTGCTGGTCAGCTCTTCCATGCTGGAGGCGGTCTCTTCCAGTGATGAAGCCTGTTCTTCGGTACGCTGGCTCAGATCGACATTCCCCTGTGAAATTTCACTGGCTGCGGCGGAAATATTGATGGCGGCTTCGGTAATGTCCTGCACCACCGAGGACATCTTGTTGACGGTACCATTGATGGCCTGCTGCAGCTGAGCAAACTCACCTTCATATTCGCCTTCCATCAGCTTGGTCAAATCACCTTCGGCCATCGCATTCATTACTACGGCGGTGGATTCCAGTACCGTCTGCACTGTCATCTGCAGTTGTTTCTGCTCGGTGATATCGGCGGCAAATTTCACCACTTTATAGGGCTTGCCGTTGATATCAAATATCGGGTTATAGCTGGCCTGAAGCCAGATTTCCTTGCCGCCTTTACCGAGCCGTTTGTATTCGCCACTGTCGAATTCACCCCGGTTCAGCTTAGCCCAGAATTCGGCATAGACAGGACTGCTCGCGAGTTCCGCTTCCGCAAACATGCGGTGATGTTTACCTACGACTTCTTCCCTACTGTAACCCACGACATTGAGGAAATTATCGTTGATATCGATGATAGTGCCATCCATATTAAAGCTGATGACGCCCATCGCCTTGTTGATGGCATCAAACTGCCCATGGATATCGGCATTGCGCAGTTTTTCCTCGGTGACGTTATGCCACTCCAGCATATTACCGACATAGCTGTTGCTGTCATCATACATCGCAGTGACATTGAGCCTGAATGCCAGCGGGCCGACCTTGATATCAGCGGTATAAGGCAGATTATTCGGATCACTCAGAAGCTGGCGCTGATGTCGGGGATTCTTATGAAAGTCATCGATATTCGAGCCGACCAGGTTTTTAACACTGAAACCGGGAAAAGCGTGTCTGAGTATTTCTTCATGTTCACTCAGCATATTCAGCGTTGACTGGTTGGCGTAGGTGATATTGAAATCCCTGTCCACCATCATCACCGCGGTAACGGCACCATCCAGGGCCTTTGCCATGATATTGCTGAAATCATCTTCCTGTTTAAGCGATGTGACGGCCATATCTGATTCCTCCAGAGAATCATAAGCACTCAGCATATGCTGAGCGACTGCATTCAAAGTGTTATGCCAGGCGGCTTCAACTGAAGCCGTCCAGTTTTTTCCAGCCAGCCTGCCCATCACTGATAAGAGGCTGGTTTTAACCTTTTCGTAATCCTCGGCGCTGACACCATAACTCTGATGACGATGGCCGAGACCTTTAAGGTAATCCTGCAAAATCTCCGGTTTGCGCAGGTTGTTGACCAGCAGGATCAGGGCTGCAAGCAGCTTTTTCTGTTGCCCTGCGGCGGAGACGCCATCAAACAGCGGCTTAAGCTCGGGATAGTGAGAAAACAGATGTTGATAGAATTCCTTAACAATCTGTTCGCCCTGATCTGCCAGTTGCGCAAAGCTCTGTTCTACAATTTCAGTATCGGTTTTTGCCGGCTTTTCTTGAGTCGCTTTGACGGATTTTTTTGGCGTTTTTTCAATGCTTTGTTTCACCGTCGCTGCCGTTTCCCCGGCTTCCGGCTCCTGCGCCAGCCAGGCCAGCGGATCATTGCCCATCGCTTGTTTATTCTCAGCCATCGGCTGTTCTCCCGCTCATCAAATCCCGGGCCAGTGACAGGTAGTCTTCGGCGCCGGGACTGTTCTTTTTATAGTCAAAAATGGTTTTACCAAAACTCGGGCACTCGGCCAGTGCCACATTTTCCCTGACCGGCGTAAAAAACACCCTGCCCGGGAAATATTTCAAAATGCGGTTTCTGACCTCTTCAGTCAGCTTTCTCCGCATCTGCATCCGGGTCGAAACCAGCCAGAGCTTGATCCTGTGCCCGGCCAGTTCTTCCGCCCGTTTCAAAATCTGGATCATGCGTGACAACCCCTGCAAAGAAAGATAATCACCAGATACCGGTATCAGTAATTCACCGGCAGCAAACATCGCATTGACCCCGAGCAGACCGGAAGAAGGCGGACAATCAATCAATACGTAGTCATATTGTTTCAGCGTGGATTGCTGCAAAGCTTCACGCAGTCGGTGACCGCGCTGAATGCCGCCTTGACTGGTGTGCTCAAACTCATTCAGACGGGTACCGGCGACAATCAGATCCAGCCTGTCGCGGGCGTTAATTTTGATATCGTCGAGCGCAGCGCCATCCAGCAGCACACTGTCCAGTCCCGGCTGATTGTTATCAAAGCCGAGACTGGTCGCGACCTGGCCCTGTGGATCCAGATCCAGCAGTGCCACTCTCTGCTCAGACTGTGCCAGTGCATGGCCGAGATTGACTGTGGTTGTGGTCTTTCCGACCCCGCCTTTCTGGTTCATGATGGCGATTATGCGTGCTGGTTTTGGTGTCATCTTCAGCCAATCTGTTCACTGCTGAGCAATTTGTCGACGTCCAGCAACATGACCATCTTGTCATCCATGCGGGTGATGCCGGCAATAAATTCGGTACTGAGCTGTTCACCGAAATCGGGCGCTGGCTGGATTTCTTCCGGATGCACATTGTGCGCATCCGACACGGCATCAACAACGATGCCGACGGTACGCTGGGTCACATCCTGTACCTTAAGTACTACGACAACGGTGGTCTTGGTGTAAGGCTTGAATGGCATATCAAATAGCAGTCTGAGATCAACAATCGGCACAATCGCACCGCGCAGATTCAGCACACCGCAGAGATGAGCCGGCGTATTGGGAATCGGTGTCACATAATCCCAGCCCTTGATTTCCTGCACTCTGAGAATTTCGACACCGTAATCTTCCTGGTTGAGTTCAAAAGTCAGATATTGCTGCATACCGGCCTCAACACTGCCCATCACCTCGAACATGTCCAGAATTTCATTGCTTTGATTGAGTTCTATCATGACAAGTCCTAGGCGGCCCGGATGGTTTTAGCTGCAGACTGCTGAGGCGGGTTGCGATAAAGCGTCAGCAGACCGGAAATATCCAGAATCAGAGCCACCGTGCCGTCGCCCAGAATGGTCGCCCCGGCCATGCCGGTCACTTTGCGGTAATTGCTCTCCAGGCTCTTGATGACTACCTGTTGCTGTGCCAGCAGTTCATCCACCAGCAGGCCGACTTTGCGATCTTCGAACTCGACCACCACCAGCAGCCCGTCTTCCAGCCTGTCGCTGCGTGGTGTCAGATTAAATAAATCATAGAGACGGATAATCGGCACATATTCGTCGCGCAGGCTGTAAACCTCGCCTTTGCCAGTAACTTGTTTGACCGTGCCTGGCTTGATTTCCACTGATTCAATGATTGAAATCAGCGGGATGATATAGCGCTGGTCACCGACCTGGATGGTCTGGCCGTCCATTATCGCCAGCGTCAGTGGCAGACGGATGGTAAAGGTGGAGCCGACTCCGGCCGTGGAGCTGACCTCAACACTGCCGCCCAGACTGTTGATGTTTTTACGCACCACATCCATGCCCACACCGCGACCGGACACATCGCTGACCACATCGGCAGTAGAAAAACCGGGCATGAAGATGAGCTCATGAATTTTTTCCGGGCTCAGGCTCTCACCGCTGGCTACCAGACCGCGTTCAATCGCTTTACTGAGAATTTTGTCTTCATTGAGACCGGCGCCGTCATCGCTGATTTCAATCACGATGGTGCCGCCCTGATGATAGGCGTTGAGATGTAGTAAACCGGTTTCCGTTTTGCCGGCAGCACGGCGTTTTTCCGGTGTTTCCAGACCATGATCCAGCGAATTCCTGACCAGATGCACCAGCGGGTCACCGATTTTTTCCATTACGGTTTTATCGAGTTCAGTCTGCTCACCCGTCAGTTTCAGTTCAACCTGTTTACCCATTTTGGCACTCAGGTCATGCACCAGCCGTGGGAAACGGTTGAAAGCAAAACTGATCGGCAACATGCGTATCCGCATAATGCCTTCCTGCAACTCGCGGGTATTGCGTTCGAGTTGCTCCAGGCCATCAACCAGTTGCTGCAAGCGACTGGGATCGAAGTTTTCCCCCAGCTGACTCAGCATCGACTGGGTAATCACCAACTCGCCGACCAGATTAATCAGTGAGTCGACCTTATCGGTACCGACCCGAATAGACGACATGGCGGTTTCAGCCGTGACCTTTTTTGTTTCGGCAGGGTTGGGCGCAACAGCTGCTGGAACCGTAGCCATCTCATCATGAGCCGCTTCAACTTCAGCCTCTGCCGGTTTATGGTCTGCTTCATCCGGCAACGCTGTTATCGCTAATTCACAGTCGCCTTCAACCCATTCAAAGATTTCATTGACCTGTTCCAGTGCGACATCACCGCGAAGTTCAATGGTCCAGGCGAGGTAACAGTCTTCCGGCTCCAGATCACTGAACGCCGGTAATGCCGAGCTTTCCATCTGCACAGAGAGCTCGCCCAGTTCAGCCAGTTCATGCAGCATTCGCACCGGGTCGTTACCGGTTTGCAGCAGATGCGGGTGGGGTTTGAAATAGATATGCCAGCCAGATGGCTTGGTAAGCACGGGCGCCTCAGCCTCTTGTTGGCTGGCGGCGGTGGTACCGGATTGCAGTAAGGCTTCAAGCTCATGGCTGACCATTTCCGCTGACGCTTTATCAATCTCAGCGCCCTGCTGCACCGCGGTCAGCATCTCTCTCAACACATCCACTGATTGGAGTAAGGTATTGATGGCCTGCTGGCTGACATCACGCTCGCCATTTCGCATCTGATCCAGCAAGGTTTCCAGGCCGTGTGTAAATTCAGAGACCTGACTGAAGCCGAAGGTGCCGGCACCGCCTTTAATCGAATGCGCAGCACGGAAAATGGTATTGATGGTTTCGGCATCGGGCGAGCCTTCCTGCATACTTAGTAGCCCCATTTCCATGGCATCGAGGCCTTCGAAGCTTTCTTCGAAAAATACCTGATGAAACTGGGAGACATCAATGCTCATGACCGACTCCGACTCACTTGTGTAGAAACTCAGCCCAGTACTTTTTTGACTGTGGCGAGCAGTTGTTCCGGGTTAAATGGTTTGACCAGCCAGCCGGTGGCACCGGCGGCACGGCCTTCCTGTTTTTTATCCGGACCCGCCTCAGTGGTTAATACCAGAATGGGGGTGAAACGATAATTAGGTAATTGGCGCAATTCGCGGGTGAGGCTTAGGCCATCCATCACCGGCATATTGACGTCAGTCAGAACCAGATCAAATTTTTTCTGACGGGCGATCTCAAGCGCATGTTTCCCATCTTCTGCGTCTGTCACCGTGTGACCAGCGCCTTTGAGGGTAAATGCGACCATTTGCCGCATCGAAGCAGAGTCATCTACTGCCAAAATGTTTGCCATAACAATGTCACTCCTTATTAATGACTCAGGCCGACGCTAGGCATCCTGCCGATAAAATGCGTCCATGCCTAATATATCGACTGCGTCACAAAAAACCTTACTGGGTTCTGACCAAATCGTCACCAGACCCTGGGCCCGGGCATCGCGCTGAAAACTGTAAAAAAGCTGTAAAGCCGCGGTATCAATACGCTGCAGCTGACTGACATCGATACTGACTGCCTGGCCTTCAGCCATTGCTGCCAGTAACTGTGTGTAGATGTCTGCGCAGTGGGCGATGGTCAATTGTTCGCCACACTGAATGTCACTGATGCTGTTCAAGCCCTGCTCCTTAGAAACGGATAAAGCCATCGCTGCATTGTTCGATGACTTTCTGCCAGCGCTGATACCAGCTGGATTTCGTCTGCAGATAAAGCGCACTGTGCTGGACCGCGATTAATGGCTGCGCTGCCCTCGCTTTAATTGGAACATCCGGCTGTTTAGCTGCGTCATTATCAGTCATCTCAATACTCCTTTAGCTGACTTCGCAAGTACCTGTTTCGGGACTTGTGTTGTACACACTAATATCGGCAGCACAAGTAAAAAGATGACAACTATTTTATGAAATTTCTGTGACCGTCTGTGGCATGGCACAGTCAATCCCGGCGTGAACGGAGCCACATGGCATTGGTGTGTTCGTCATTGTCGCGTTGTTCGCGTTTTTGCTGTTTACGTTCTTCATCAGCACGATAGCGGTCCATCAATGAATCCAGCGCCTGTTCTTTATTTCGTGCCTGCAACCAGTTCTGCTGCTGGCGGTTAACCACTTGCTGGCTCTGATTGACCTGAAGTTGTTGCGCCTGAATCGCCTGATCCAACTGCGCAAGGAAGCCGCGCAGATCCAACGCTTTTTTGGCGGACATCTGCATCGGATCGCCCTGACGGAAGCGGGCCAGATATTCATCGCGATATTGCATCAGATCATCCAGCTGATTCTGCTCGCGCTGCAGTAAGGCATTCTGTTCACCCAGTTTGATAAGCTCCGACTCGGTGGTTTTCCGCGCCATATCAATCACAGGGTCCAGTTTCCGTGTTCGACTCATATTCCGCTCAATTCACTGTTTTTCTGGTTGTCAGAGTGCTAAAAACGCCGGTTTCCCTCTATCACGGCAGGTGTCTGATTGTGTCCCTGCCGGGGCTGATTCTGCAACTGTTTCCGCATATCGGTCACCTGCTGCAGACGCTGCATACTCTGTTGCCAGTTTACCGCCTGGTCCATACCTTGCCGCAACAGTTGCACTAAGGCCGGATACATCGCAATCGCTTCATCTATCAGCGGATCGCTGCCACGGCTGTAGGCGCCGACACTGATGAGATCCTGGTTCTGACGATAAGTAGAATAAATCTGTTTAAACTGTTGCGCGCGCTGCAAGTGCTCGGCGTCGACAATCTGCGGCATCACCCGGCTGATGGATGCCTCGACATCGACGGCCGGATATTGACCGGATTCCGCCAGCTGACGCGACAGCACAATATGACCATCCAGAATGGCACGGGCCGCATCAGCCACAGGGTCCTGCTGATCATCACCTTCGGTCAGCACGGTATAGATGGCGGTGATGGCACCGCCACCGGCAGGGCCATTCCCGGCACGCTCAACCAGTTGCGGTAACAGAGAAAACACAGAAGGCGGATAACCTTTGGTCGCCGGCGGTTCGCCGATAGCCAGTGCGATTTCACGCTGTGCCTGGGCAAAGCGGGTCAATGAATCCATTAACAGCAGGACCTGTTTCCCCTGATCACGGAAATATTCTGCAATCGAGGTGGCCAGCATCGCGCCATGCAGGCGCATCAGCGGCGAGTGATCAGCCGGAGACGCGACCACCACCGATCTCGACAGGCCCTCGTCGCCGAGAATATCTTCAATAAACTCTTTAACCTCACGGCCACGCTCACCGATAAGCCCGACCACAATCACATCGGCCTCGGTAAAGCGGGTCATCATGCCTAACAGCACACTTTTACCGACACCACTGCCGGCAAATAAGCCCATACGCTGTCCGCGCCCGACGCTGAGCAGGGCGTTTATGCTCTGTACACCGACATCCAGATGCTGACGTACCGGCGAGCGTGCCAGCGGATTGACCGGCTCGCCATGCAAGGGCATTTTATCTCTGACTTTGAGCGGGCCTTTGCCGTCCAGCGGCTTGCCGGCGCCATCAACTACCCGGCCGAGCATACTTTCACCGACCGGCACCTGGGAATCACTGCGAATCGGACGCACTTTGGCATTAGGCACCAGGCCGCGCATATCACCGGTGGGCATCAGATAGAGGGTTTCACCGGCGAAACCGACCACTTCTGCTTCGATCGGCTTCTGGCCACTACCCAGCACCTCGCAGCGACTACCGACCGGCGCCTGAAAACCGACGGCCTCCAGTGTCAGCCCGACCATTCGGGTCAGCCTTCCTTCGATAAGCACATCGCTGCTGTTGTCACCATCAAGCCGCTGTTGATATTCCTGCAGCTTCTGCTGCCAGATGGGCTGTCGATTAGTGTCCACCATCCGCATCTCCCCGCTCTTCACCGAGCAGTTTGCTGATCACGCTGTTAAGGCGTGCTTCAACAGTCGCATCAATGGTGGTGTCAGCCGTTTCCAGCCTGACACCGCCGCGGGTCAACAGCGGATCTTCAATCCATTGCCTTGAACTGTCTTCGCCATCCATAGACAGGCCTTTCTGGATAATGGGCAGATCATCGGGATGGACATAGATCTTGAGCTTGCGATCACTGATAGGCAGCGCCTGCAAGGCAGCGCGCATCGCCCCTATCACATGCTCCGGCTCCTGTTTGAGTTCACGCCGTAAAAGCTGGCGGGTCATAGTGATGGCGAGATTGACCAGATCCTGCTCAATCTGCTGGTCGAGATCACTGAGGGGCTGTTCGAGACTGCCGAGGATCTGCTGCAGGTAGGCAAGTTGTTGCTGAATATCTTTCTGTCCGGCCTGCTGCCCGGCTTCAAAGCCTGCCTTATGACCTTCTTCAAAACCGGCTTTATAACCTTCTTCCTGCGCCTGCTGCTGCAAGGCTTCGATGGCTTTGACATCAAGCATGCCGGCATCGTCTTCTACATCACTGACAGACACCATACGAGGTGCCTCCCAGCGCTCGAAAGCATCGGCCAGTTCTTCAGCGGATAGAATATTGGTGTGCCTGGTGACCAGGGTATCGTCAGATGTAGTCATCGCCGGCTCCACCGCCCAGCATGATTTCCCCTTTCTCGGCCAGGTTGCGCGCTGTCGCCAGAATCGCTTTCTGCGCTGTCTCAACATCACTCAATCTGACCGGGCCCATGGCCTCAAGATCATCACGCATCATTTCAGCGGCACGTTGTGACATGTTTTTGAGGAATTTCTCTTTCAGCGTCTCGTCGGCGCCCTTAAGTGCCATTTGCAGCTGATCGGTCTGTATTTCACGCATCAGGGTCTGAATACTGCGGTCATCGACCTCATTCAGATTATCGAAGACAAACATCAGATCTTCAATGTTCTGCCCCAGATCCGGCTCGGACTCTTTGATCCTGTCCATGATCGCCGCTTCACTGGCACTGTCGAAGAAGTTGAGTATATCCGCCGCGGTTTTCAGACCGCCCACCATGGTTGTCTGGGCGCCGGCATTGCCGCTGAATTGTTTTTCCAGAATTTCATTGAGCTCGGTCAGAGCTGAAGGCTGTACGCCGTCAAGCGTCGCGATGCGCAGAAGAATGGTGGATTGATCCCTTTCCGGAAACTGCGACAACACTTCTGCTGCCTGATCGGCGTCGAGGAAGGAACAGACGATCGCGATGATCTGAGGATGTTCCAGCCGGATGACTTCATAGATAGCACGGGCATCCATCCATTTGAGCTGTTCCAGGCCGTTGGTGTTACTGCCGGAGAGAATCCGGTCCAGCAGACTGCCTGCACGATCTTCACCCAGGGCACCGACCAGCATTTTGCGTACATAATCATGGGAACCGATACCGAGGCCGGTTTCCTGCTCCACGGTGGTGACAAAATTGCCGAGCACATTCTGCACTTCTTCACGGGTAACGTTCTGCAGTGTCGCCATCGCCTGACCGACTTTCTGCACTTCTTTCGGGCTCATGTGCTTGAGCACTTCTGCCGCATCGGCTTCACCGATTGAGCGCAGGAAAACCGCTGCTCTTTCAGTACCACTCAGTTTTCTGACTTCTTCGGCCATCAGGCATCACTCGCTGTCCAGTTCTTGACCACTTGTGCTACCAGCGCGGGATCTTGCTGCACCAGGCTACGAACATTACTTAATTGCTCTTCCATTTGGTCCGAGCCTTTGGCAAGTTTAGCAATCTCCTCACTGCTGACGCCACTCTTATTGGAGAGCGCCTGTTCAGGCGTCATGCTGGTTTCAGTGTTATTCGCCTGTGCCGGCACCTTCGCCATATCACGGAAGGCCGGACGAATCACGCCGAATATCAGGAACAAGACGACCAGGGCGCCAGCAGCCTGTTTGGCCACCGTCCAGACCCAGGCCTGCTCCCAGATCGGTTTTTCCGGCAATGGTTCCAAGTTCTCAGGCGCAGCAAAGGCTGCATTCACGATATTGAGACTGTCACCACGAGCCTGGTTGAAGCCGATGGCATCTGTCACCAGCGCATTGATGCGGTTCATTTCGGCTTCGGACAACGGTGTGGAAACGACATTACCTTGTGCATCGACGCTGCGGCGTTCATCGACCAGCACCGCGACACTCAGTTTTCTGACTTCGCCGGGCGCAGCACGGGTATGACTGATAGTACGATCCAGTTCAAAGTTACGGGTTGCACTCATGGTTGACGACTCAGGACGAGGTGCCGGAATCGGGTTGCCCTCTTCGTCGACATTGGTGGTTTCTTCAGGCGCCACACCGCCACCCGGTGGCTGATTACTCAATGCACCCGGCACACCTACAGCACCGGCGGAGCCAACCCGTTCTTCTTCACGGATCTGCTCACTACGCAGCGCCGTCATATCCGGGTTATAGCTTTCCTGAGTCTGCTCGGTCATAGTGAAATCAATATCGGCGACCACCTGAGCACGGACCCCATTCATGCCGACAATCGGCGTCAGGATATCTTCGATACGCCGGATGTAGAGCTGTTCCACCTTCTGGGTGTATTCCAGCTGGCTGTCGCTCATGGCGATACCGGTATCACGCTCAGGCTGGGTCAGCAAATTGCCGCGCTGATCGACCACAGTGACATCTGAATTCGTCATATTGGGCACACTGGAAGCCACCATATGGGTGATGGCATTGACATGACCTTCTTCCAGGCTACGGCCGGCGTAGAGATTCACCACAACAGAAGCGGTCGGGTCCTTACGGTCACGGACAAATACTGATTGTTTCGGGATGGCCAGATGAACACGGGCACTTTTGACGTTATTCAGCTCACTGATCGAACGTGACAGTTCTTCTTCCAGCGCACGCTGGTAACGGGCACGTTCAATAAACTGACTGGTGCCAAAGCCCTGATCCTGGTTCAGCATTTCCATACCCTGAGAAGTACTGCGCGGCAACCCTTCTGCAGCAAGTCGCATGCGCAGGTTCTGTACTTCACCGGCCGGCACCATCAGGGCACCGGTTGCCGGATCCAGTTTGTAATCGACGGCCATCTGCTGCAGCACTTCGACGACTTCGGTCGACTCCTGCGGCGCCATATTGGAAAACAAGACCTGATAAGACGGAGTCTGAGACCACATCAATACCCAGCCGCCGACGGCAATGCTGGCCGCAATCGCAAGCAGAAACAGCATTTGCTTGACCACCGGCTGACGGGTGACGTTGTTCTGCATCGCGGCCAGCGGCGTAGTCGGCCGCGGGCGGGGTGCATTCATATTGGCTTGGTTGGCAGTGGTGGCCGGTGCGTTTTCCATGGCTTTCTCTAATCAGGCTGGACAGGTTAAATCGACATGCGCATCACTTCCTGATACGCCTCTACCATTTTGTTACGGACCTGCATGGTCGCCTCGAAAGCCACACTGGCTTTTTGTGATGCAATCATGACATCGACCAGATTGACGTTGGGATCACCCATTTCAAAAGCCGTTTTCAGGTCACCTGAACTTTGCTGCAATTCATTGACCTGACCGACGGCATTCTGCATCACTTTGGAGAAATCCACCCTATCACTGTTCTGCGCTTCCTGTGCCGGCATCGGTTTGACGTTGTCATTGGCCTGGGCCTGCATCGCACGCATCTGGGTCAAGAGCTGGTTCGGGTCAATCGCGTTAATCATGAATCTCTCCCACGGGGTAAAAATAACTGGCGGATAGTTCAGAAAGTCTATGCAGACTTCTTGCCAGTTTTATCGGGTACATCTACGCCCTGATCGCGAAAGCGCGCTATCTTGTAACGCAGCGTACGTTCACTGATACCCAGTTCCCGGGCAGTCAGGCGGCGGCTGCCCTGATTCTTTTCCAGTACGTCGAGAATATGACGCTGTTCCTGACTACGCAGATCCTGAGAGTCCGGCATCGCGGTGACGCTTGCCGGGGTCTCAACATGCATGGGAGTCTGTTCGGCGCCGGACAGGGCTTCAAACGCAATATCATCGCCGCTCAGCGTTTCACCGCTTTGCAGAATCAGCGCCCGCTGCAGCACATTGTCGAGTTCACGCACATTACCGGGCCAGCTGTGTGACAGCAGTTTGTCACGGGCAGACTGATCCAATACCGGCGCGACCCGGCCATTCTGGCTTGCATGCTTGCTTAAGAGCCGTTGCGACAGAGCCAGAATATCGTCGCGACGCTCACGCAGTGGTGAAATCTGCAGCGGGAAGACATTCAGACGATAAAATAAATCCTCCCGGAAACGACCAGCTTTGACCTCGTCACGCAGCGTGCGGTTGGTAGTTGCCAGCACTCTCACATCCAGCGACAAGACCTTGCGACCACCGATGCGTTCGACTTCTTTTTCCTGCAGCACGCGCAGTAGTTTGGCCTGCAGGGCCAGGTCCATTTCCGATATTTCATCGAGCAGAATGGTGCCGTGATTGGCCTGTTCGAATTTACCGGCATACGCCTGGCTGGCACCGGTGAAGGCCCCTTTTTCATAACCGAATAAAGTGGCTTCCAGCATATTTTCCGGAATCGCCGCACAGTTAATCGCAACGAAGGGTTTATCAACGCGCGAAGAATGACTGTGGAGATAACGCGCCAGCACTTCCTTACCGGTACCGCTTTCGCCATTAATTAATACGGTGGCATCACTGTCGGCCACGCGCTTGGCCAGAGCCTGCAATTCTCTTGAAACGCGGGATTCGGCGACCATATCGCTCTCTTCCTGTCCCAGCTGGCTGACATAGCGCTGCACCCGGGCAAGCAGTTCATCGGCTTCAAACGGTTTCAGCAGATAATCCGAGGCGCCCTGGTGCATCGCTTCTACCGCACTTTGCACTGTGCCGTAGGCCGTCATCATCACCACCGGCAGATCCGGCATCATGGCTTTGGCTTTTTTCAGCAGTGTATGGCCGTCCATCGGCTGCATCTGCAGATCGCTCAGTAGCAGGCTCACCGGCTGACTGGCAATGGTATCCAGCGCTGACTGGCCATGCTCCATACCGGTAACCTGGTAGCCGGCCAGTTCCAGTGTGTCGCACAAGGCGCCACGCAGATTGGCATCATCTTCTACGACCAGAATGGTGGACTGATTCATGAAACACACTCCTGTTGTACTGCCGCTGCCGCATCGGCTTGAATTTTTGACTGGTAAATAGGCAGGCGCAGACCGAAAGTACTGCCTTCGCCTTCATCGCTCTCAATCCACAGCTCGCCTTTGTGGGCCTTGGCGATTGACTGCACGACGGCAAGGCCGAGGCCGGTACCGTTGGCACGGGTGGTGTAGAAAGGGGTCAGGATCTTGTCACGATCTGTTTCGCTGATTCCGGGACCATTGTCCTCGACACTGATATCAATCCAGGCCTGATTATTGTCTTCCACAAACTCGGCGAAAATACGGATGATGCCCGCTTCACCGCAGGCCTGACGTGCATTGTTAAGAAGATTATTGATGGCACTGGCGAGTGCAGCCTGACTGCCATACACATGGCCGTCATTGATATTGTTATGAATGCTGATCTGGAATTGTTCCGATTGTGGCTGTGACTGAAACTGCTGCAGTACTTCATCAAGCAGGCTGCTGATCGCCACCGGAGAGGTTGAAGCCATGCTGCCACGGGAAAAGGCCAGCATGTCACGTACCAGTTGCTCCATATGTGTCAGGCTGTGCTTGAGACGGCCGGCAAAGCGTTGTCTGACAGCGGGCTCACTGTCTTCTTTCAGCAACGGCGCCAGATACAGCAAAGCCGAAGACAGCGGGGTTCTGATCTGGTGTGCCAGCCGTGCTGCGACTTCGCCCATGGTCGATAAACGCTGCAGATGCGAGACCTTATTCTGCAATGCACGCGTGTCGGTCACATCCTGCAACAGGATGATCTGACCTGGCTCATTGCCCATCGGACTGGTGGAAATATGCACCAGGCGGCCGTCACGCAAAGACACATCATGACCATCGCCGGGTTGAGGACTGAAAGCGCGATCAATAATGTGAATCCAGCGTTCGCCCGACAGCGGTTCACCCAGCAAATCAATCGCTGCGGCGTTCGCTTCCTGCACGATGCCTTCACCATCAATCACAATGACACCGGCCGGTAATACCTCCAGCAAACGGCTATGCCGGTTTGCCAGGCTATCCGCCTGCTGCTTGTCAGCGCTGGGTTGATGCTGCCAGGTCTGGCCTGCCGGCTGCCAGTACTGCTCGGCCTGCTTCAAAGCTGAGGCACGGCCGACCGGCGGACGGACGATGTCGGTATTTGCGGTTGATAGTTTCAGGTTCATATTGACTGCTCCCAATGGCTTGATGCCGTTCGAGAGGGAGATAGCAATTACTATGCCTGAAACTTTTTATATTATTTTACAATAACTTGTAGAGCAAAGCGGCGCAGCAGTCAAAAGCCCGACACTGTATCGACTGGCTTATTCACCTTCGCGTTGAATGCCATATTTACGCATCTTCTCAACCAGGGTGGTGCGTCGCATTTTGAGTTTCTGGGCAGCATGCGCCACGACACCGGCAGCTTCATCCAGCGCCTGTTTAATCAGCATATACTCGAGGTTGGCGAGATGTTCTTTCAGATCCAGCCCCTCTTCCGGCAGACTCTCCAGCGATTCAGCAAGATTGGCTTCAGAGGGTTGTTCCGCGGGTTTGGCCACGGTCTCCGGCAGATTGCGGGCATTCTCCGCTTGAGGCACTGCATTGATAATCGCGGTGATTTGCTCGGGCAGTTCTTCGCCTTCCAGCTGATATTTGGCGGGCAGGTCGTCGTAGTCAACCGTGGCATAGGGATAGAGAATGACCAGCCTTTCCACCACATTGGCCAGTTCCCGCACATTACCGGGCCAACTGTAACGGCACAGTGAAGTCATCGCTGTCTGAGTCAGTTTCACCGTGCCCCGATTTTCATGCTCGATACGTTTAATCAATTCATTGACCAGCAACGGGATGTCTTCGGGCCGCTCTCTCAGCGACGGCATTTCAATCGGGAATACATTGAGACGATAAAACAGATCCTCACGGAAACGGCCATCAGTGATATGTTCTTCGAGGTTGCGATGGGTCGCAGCAATCACCCGGACATTGGCCGTCTGGGTTTTGTTACTGCCGACACGCTCGAAAGTACGTTCCTGCAATACGCGCAGCAGCTTGACCTGCATCGGTAAGGGCATATCGCCAATTTCGTCCAGGAACAGGGTGCCACCCTCAGCCAGCTCAAAGCGGCCTTTACGCGCGGTGATAGCGCCGGTGAAAGCACCTTTTTCATGGCCGAACAATTCACTTTCCAGCAGCTCGCCCGGAATAGCGCCACAGTTTACCGGCACAAAAGGTTTATCCCGGCGGCTGGAAAAATGATGCAGGTTACGGGCAACAACTTCTTTACCGGTGCCCGACTCCCCGAGGATCAGCACGTTGGCTTCGGAGTCAGCGACCTGATCAATCATCCGCTGCACTTGTTTGACAGCACGGCTGTTGCCGACTAAAGAACGGAAAAGGCTGCCGTTTGTGGTTTCATGCCGTTGCGTTTCGCCCCGGTAAATCGTGGCCTGCTGCAGCGCATTACTCAGCTGCGGATATTTGATCGGAAAACGCAGTGAACCAATAGTACCCGGAAATTCGATGCTCTCGGCACCGGGCAGGTCCAGCGTGAAAACCGGCACACGGGCTTCATGATTAACAAGTTCACGTAACAGCTGTTTGGTGGTGTGACGGCTCCCGCAATCACCGATTATCGCCATCACGATATCATTGAGGTTGTCGATCTGGTCGAACCAGACTTCCGGCTCATCGACGATCACCGGCTGACAGTTAACGAATTCAATTAAGGTCGATAGCATCTCGCGCCGATCAGTGTTTTCCTCCACTACCAGCACATGATTTCCACTCATATTCACTCCAGCCTTGCTCACAGATCGACGATGTTGAATCGCTTATTTTCAAGCATGGAGTTAAGCATTTTTACCGCGTGATTGTCAAAAAAATGACAGGGTGATTTGTAGGGGTTTAGACAGAGCGATAAGCTGCTGCGGCATGTTTTTTCTGGGTAAACCGGCTCATCTCTATTTGCAGCTCTTGTCTGGCCTCAGCACAATATTTTTCGACTTGCTGATTCAACTCGATCAGTTCGTTCATTAACGGCCTTGCTTCAGCAGGATCGACATCATGCGGTAAGGGAAAAGCCTGCTCGAGAAGACTTGCCCTTTCAGCGTCAAGCTGCGCTATTTTTGACCACTCAGCCTGCTGTGCCGCGGAAAGCATGGCTCTGGTATTGGCAATCGCTGCTTGCAATACTTCCATTTCACGCATTAGTGGTACTCAGCAGGAATGCCGTCCCAACCTTCTTTGATTTCTTCAATCAAATGGGTGACTTCGTCAAGAATCTCGACATCGTTGTTGAGGTTGGCATCTAACAAACGACGATTAATATAATCGTAGAGAGCATCAAGATTCCCGGCTATCTCCCCGCCCTGTTCTTCATCAAGGCTGGATCTCAAACCTTCGATGATGCGAATGCACCAGGCGATTTGACGACCTTTTTCAGCAATTTCATTACGCGCTATGCAACCTTTTGCAGTAGCTAATCTTGCCAGGGCACCTTCCATCAACATCTGAATGATGCGATAAGGTGAAGCGTAATTCACTTCAGATTCGATAGCGTTGCGGCCGTAACCTTCCAATGCTTTCTTATTCACCATCTCCTGCATACTCCAACCTTTACTGTTATGACTAGTTTACTTGTTCAAAGCGGACAACTGCGACATCAGATAATTACCCTGAGAGTTGAGGCTGCTTACCAGGGTATCCATCGCCACATATTGCGCTCTGATACGTTCCTCAGTCGTCGCCAGTCTTGCTTCCATCCGGTCCCGCTGTCTGTCGATAGTGTCGAGACGTGCATTGAGCCCATCCTCACGTGAATCGATCAGTCCATCGGTTTGTAACCATCCATCAGCCAATGAGTTCAGGCGATTGGCAAAACCCTCGCCTTCTGCCGAGAACAGATTGACGAAAGAACTGAAATCGGAATCCAGAAGTGATGAAACCTGCTCTTCATCTACTTTCATCTCACCAGTTTTATCTACTGAAACCCCGGCCTCGATCAAATAACGAAAACTTGAACCGGTGATCGATGAGCCAGAGTTAAAAACATCACGCATCTGACGTTCGATGGTTAACAGCGTGCTATCTGCTTCCAGTTGTCCGTTACGCTGGGATTTGATCTCTTTCATCAAATCATTGTATGCGGTGGCAAATTCTTTCACCGACTCAAGAATCGCATCGTCATTGCGCGTGATTTCAAGGGTGGATGAGCCCATAGACTTGGCATTGATAGTCACCCCTTCAATCGCCCCGCTGATGGTATTTGAGCTGCTGGTTACAGTGAAATTATCGATTTCAATGACCGCATCGGAGGCGCTGGTAATCGCTGTCATGTTCGCATTGACAAACGCTGAGAGGCCGCTGGCATCTGTATCATTGCCATCAGAATCTCCAGAAACCGTTACTGAGACCGCGTTTTCAGTGCCGGTATCTTCAGATGTGAGCACAAGCCTTGATCCGGCATCATCGGTGATAATCGATGCCACTACTCCGGTGTTATCCGTAGCGTTATTGATGGCATTTCGAATACCCGCCAGAGAGTTATTGCTGCTGTCAATTGTCACATCAAAACTTTCGGAGCCGACAGCAATAGACAGGCTACCCTGCCCCAGATTAGTGGTATCGGTAAAAGCCGACGATGCCAGCTTGTCACGCTGTGCGAGTGAGCTGACATTGATGTTGTAGGAGCCTGTGACAGCATCACTGTTTGCCGACGAAGTGAAAATGTCTTCGTCCTCTGAGCTGGACTGGAATTGTTTAAACGCTGAAGCAGAGGCGAGCGATTCCATCGCTGTTTGAAAAGCTGAGAGTTTACTTTTGAAAGCACCATAAGCACTGATCTGTGCATTAATGATTTTTTCTTTGCTTTCTAGGCGAGCCAGCGGCTGACGCTCGATTTGCATCAAACTGCTGACGATGTTTTCCAAGTCCAGCCCCGTACCGACACCGAGCGATGTGATTGTGGCCATAGTCTCTACTCCGACAAAACGATAAAGTTAAGTCTGCAAATTTCAGGCCATCAGGCCTGGGTTTCTAGCAAGATTCCGCGATATTTTTCAACCGCATTGCGGATCCGCAAAATTTCCTCTGAAGGAATCTGGCGGACCAGCTCTTCCGTTTCAGAATCAACGACTTTTATCACAGTGTCGCCGCTTTCATCATCGACGGTAAACTGCAGACTTCGATTCAAGTTCTGCATGTATCCATTTAATTCAGCAACCTTATCACGCAAAGCTTCTGTTCGCTCTTGCTGCTGTTCCCTCTGCTGCTCAAGTCTTTGTAGTGCTGCTTGCTCTCTTGCGGCAGATGACTCAGTAACAGAGTCAGTCTGAACCGGTTTGATGGCCGGTTTAGACTGACCAGTAACTTGGTTTTGCACTGATTGAAGGCCAGATTGCACTAATACTTCGTTATTAGCCATTGTCTTCCTCCTAACCGTGAAACGGCATAAGCCCGGAGAGTACATTACCCACCAGGCTTATCCCTTTCATCACCTTGTTCCTTGCTTATGCTTATCCAAGCAGCGACAACGCTGACTGAGGAATAACATTAGCCTGAGAAACAATCGATACACCAGCCTGTTGCAGAATCTGCGCTTTGGTCAGGTTGGCAGTTTCAGCAGCAAAGTCTGCATCAACAATACGGCTGCGGGCAGCAGTAGTGTTTTCAGAGAAGCTTTGCAGGTTTGAAATAACAGCTTCGAAACGGTTTTGAATCGCACCGAAGGTCGCACGCAGCGTACTGACGGTGTTGATGTCAGAGTCCAGAGTACCCAGAGCAGTATCCGCACCACCTGAAGTGCTGACGTTAGCAGTAGTCAGGGACAGAGAAGAAGCACTGACCGATACGGTATCACCGCTGTCCTGGCCAACCTGAATAGACAGGCTCAGACCACTCAGTACCGCAGTACCGTTAAATTTGGTGCTGCTGATAATACGGGTGTTTTCTGCTTCCAGCTGTGTCACCTCGGCTTGCAGACCGGTACGGTCGGTAACAGTACCGTTAGCAGACTGAACCGCGATTTCACGGATACGCTGCAGGTTGTTACTGATTTCAGCCAGGGCACCTTCAGCAACCTGAGCCAGTGAAATACCGTCAGCCGCGTTACGGGCTGCCTGGTTGGCACCGCGGATGTCTGCAGTCATTTGTTGTGCTGTGTACAGACCAGCTGCATCGTCTTTAGCGCTGTTAACACGCAGACCGGAAGACAGACGTTGCAATGCTGTGTTCAGGGTGTCCTGTGATTTGTTCAGGTTACGCTGTGCATTCAGTGATGCGATATTAGTGTTTACTACTAATGCCATGAGATTAACTCCCTCATAGATGCGAGTTCGTCCTCGCTTTATACATGGCGGACAAACTATGCGAATCCAGTTTTTACCGCCTCCGAAAACATTAGCGGCAGCAAGGAAGTAAATCTTTAGTTTATTTTAAAAAAAAATTGGTCAGGCTCGAAAACCTGACCAAATTCTCTAGTTTGAAACGGATTAGCCCTGTAACAAGGACAATGCATTCTGAGGCAGTGTATTAGCCTGAGCCAGAATAGAAGTACCAGCCTGCTGCAGGATCTGGGCCCGGGTCAGCTTGGCCGTTTCTGCTGCAAAGTCGGCATCCAGGATCCGGCTTCTTGCCGCACTGGTGTTTTCAGACAGACTCTGCAGATTCGAAATAACAGCCTCGAAACGGTTCTGGATCGCACCAAAGGTCGCACGCAGGGTGCTGAGATTATCAATATCTGTATCCAATGTGGTTAAGGCAGTCGAAGCCCCTGCAGAAGTGGACACATCTGCGGTCGTGGTGCTTGCCGCTGTCGCAGTAACAGTCACAGTATCACCGCTGTCAGCACCGACCTGGAAACTCAGCGAAACACCACTCAGCACCAGCGTGCCATTGAACTTGGTGTTGGCGATGATACGGGCATTCTCGGCTTCAAGCTCGGTCACTTCGGCTTGCAGACCGGTTCTGTCTGTCACTGTGCCGTTAGCTGATTGCACAGCGATTTCACGGATCCGTTGCAGGTTATTGGTAATTTCTGCAAGCGCACCCTCCGCCACCTGGGCGAAAGAAATACCGTCAGCCGCATTACGGGCTGCCTGATTGGCACCACGGATATCGGCCGTCATTTGTTCTGCGGTATAAAGCCCTGCCGCATCATCTTTGGCGCTGTTTACGCGCAGACCGGATGATAAACGTTGCAGTGCCACATTCAGTTCATCTTGCGATTTGGTCAAATTGCGCTGTGCATTCAACGACGCAATATTGGTATTCACGATTAATGGCATTTAAGTTCTCCCATTGCATTTTGATTGCCCGCACGCAGTGGCAAAGCAGGCTCGATGGGAGTAAAGCAGTTTGTATACCAACTTTATAAAACGCCCGAAAATAAATCCTAAAACACTGTTTTAATTATACTTTCAAAGCATCCAGCCATTCATCAAGATGATCCTCCAAGATAAAATTCTGGCGGACCCAGTCAGCGAGTTGCCGGCCCTGAGCGGCAATTTTCTCCGGTTTTTCCAAAGCGGCAAGAATGTGTTCTTGCCAGACATGCGGCTCATTCTTCACCCGTGTCACCGGCGGATCCAGTTGCTGATAGGGATGGATATCCGTGGCAATAACCGGCCAGCCCATAATGCCGTATTCGAGCAGACGTAAATTACTCTTGGCTTCATTAAAGGGGTGCATATCCAGCGGAGCCAATGCCAGATCAAGGTTCAGTTCAGCAAGCTGTTGAGGATAGCGATCAAACCTAACGAAAGGGTGAAACTCCCTGACAAAAGGTCTTATCTCCGGCGGGCACATGCCCATGAATATCCAGTCCACTTTGTCAGCAAGGCCCCTAACCACATCGGTCATCAAATCAAGGTCGCCCTGGTGCTGCCAGGCACCAGCCCACCCGACCCGTGGCTTAGAACTGCCACGAGCTGGTTTTTGCAGTGACAACCAGCGTTTTGCTTCAAGACGATTGGGGATGATCTGGACATCATTACAAAATTGACGGCATAGCTCTGCCAAAGGCTGGGTCGTCACAATCACTCTATGACATAGTGCCAGTGTTCGGCGCAATCGATATCGCATATCACGAAAAACCTGCCGGCGCCGATCACTTAATGGCGGCAAATCAGTGACCAGATCATCCAGCGAAAAGATGATTTTGATATCGGTGTGATGACAGACATTGACCAGGAAGTCATAGAGCCTGTCGCTCAGTGCCTGTTGAACATAGATCACATCAGCCTGCAGCCGGTTTAATTCGAACAGGCTCGGCAACCGGGGCTGCTCCTTCAGTTCATGATCGGGCAGCCAGCTGACTTGTACCAATCCAGCTTCTTCCAGGGCAGCGAGCGGTGCTTTTACCCGATACTGACCAGTACCGGAGCTGTTCAGAGGCAATGCCAGGACACGGAGTTTATCTCTGATTCGGGGATCCCAGCGGCAGATAATTTGAGTTTCGGGCAGAGACTGGCGCTGATTCAAACCCAGATTAAAATTATAAAAAGCATCATTTGCAAAAGCTGTATGCCATTTCTGCAGTATGACTTCATTATCATCATCAACATAAGCGCTGACGCCATTATGAGTTTCAGCCTGCTTGATATCCTGAAATACCGTAGCGTAAGGCGTCCATATGATGCGCCCATGCTTGGACTTCTGTTTCAGACACAAGTCGGTAATCAGGTATTTGCTGTCGGCCAGAGAATCCGTGGCCAGACCTCCGGCCTGATTGAAGTGCGTTTTGCTGATAATCAGGCAGGCAGATGAAACACTGCTGTATTCCTGAATACAATGCGCTCTTTCCATGTAGCCCGGCTCAGAGATATCCCTGCCAGCATACAAACCATAGACGTCATCACTACAACCGAGAACGCCGCCAGCATGGACAATTTTATTATCGTCGTTGATGATTCTGGCACCGACGACAGCGACATCCTCACGTTGTACCTGGGGTAATAATTCAGAAAGCCAGTTAGCGTTGATAGTTCTGGCATAGCAGGAAAGCAAAACAAGATAGTCGCCTCTCGCTTCAGCTGCCGCCGCGTTAATCGCTGCCGCATAACTCTTGTCACCTGTCTGGATGACTCGAAACCGATCCTGCATACGCTGTTGTTGTAATGCATAAATAGCTTGCAGGTCTTCAATCTCGCTATTGACATCCACCACTATAATTTCATAGTTGGGATAATCCGTACTGACAAAGATCTCATCAAGACACATAGACAACTGCGTTGCCTGGTTTCGGTGGGCTATCAGTATAGACACCAGAGAGTTTGCTTTGGGTTTGAACTGGGTCTGAAAACGGTTCTTATGTTCAGGGTGTGAAATGGTTACCGGCAGATTGAGCCGCTTGAAATGGCCGTGACGAATCAGCCATTCATTCTCAGTCAGGGTTGCACTATCGTTATCTACTGTCACTGTCGTGCAGAGTACATCCGCTATATGGGCAAAGGCAGATTCGCCATACTGCTCAAACACCTTAAATGCGAGGTCCGTAGCATAGACGTAAGCAAATCTGGTGTAGCCCCCCACAGCTTCAAATGCCTGACGGCTTACCGTCAGCCCCCGTCCCAGATAGGACCAGGCACGCAGATAATCGAGACTGAAGGCCGGTTTAAACTGTAAAGTCTTACCCGATACCTCATCGCAGTATATAAAGTGTTTATGTGGCTGATAGTTAATCGTTTCAGCAAAGCTCAGTAAGGCATGCGGCGCCAGCGTATCACCAGGCACTAACTGCATTATCCAGTCCAGCCCTGCAGCTTTCACGGCGGCTTCAATGCTTTCGTTAATACCCTCTTCTATTTTTAGCCACTCAATATTTGCCGGCGTATCCTCAAACACTGCCGGAGCTTCAATATCGCTTAATATTGTGAGCCCCCATGCAGTGTAAAGCTGCTCCTGCAAACTGCTTAAGCTTATTGCCAGTTGTTGTAACTCATGACTGTTAACCAGCATGATCAGATGAAAACCTGGCTGAACCTGCCAATCAGAAGCTAAACGCTCAGCCATAATGCCAACCCGCGCTTCGGTCAATGGATGTTGATGTAGCCATTTATTTGACTGACTGAGCTGTTCAAGACTCAATGGCAGCGGCACCGATTGGGAGGGCTGAATACGTTCCAACACCGGCCCAACCCAGTCACTTGAGAAATCATTGACAGTGGAAAACCCCGTTCTGGTGGCGTGCAGAAACCACTTCACATGGTCGATACATTGCTGCTCCAGGCGCTGGTAATCTGCTGCTGCTTGATTGACTGTTGCTTTAGCAGTTGCCAGTGCCGATGGATCGGTACCAAAAGCAATGCCCGGCCCCTGAAAATCCTGCTCAGTTCCTTGCAAATAAGGCGTCGGTACCATAGCTACCGGGCATCCGCATAATAAAGCCTCTGCCACGATCGATGAGGGCTCATAACAAAACAGCAACTCACTTTTGCGGAGTATTGCCGCCAGTTCTGTCTGGCTGAGCGTGACATCCTGACAAAGACTTTTCGCGCCTTTGGTATGTTCGGTCAAGCGCCCGCCCTTAGCCAGATATTTATTGGCGTAGTAACAGATACCCTGCCTGTGCTGATCGTCCGGATTATCCCGGTTATGAAAAACAGAACTGTCCACCACCGGCACACGCAGCAGGGGGATATCCATCCCTTCAGGAATAAAGTCTGCTGAAAATGCATACAGCATTTCGCTTTCAGCAAATTCTTTATCGCCGCCAATATGGGCCGGTTTATTTAAAAGCCAGCGAACCACGTGGCTGGCTGCAAAAGGGTTGCCGTGGACCGTTTCAGGGTAAACAACAATTGGAGCCAATTCGAGTGAGTGATGTCTGACCACATCTGCTGCCTGTAACAGCGGTGTATTCAGTTTGTTATTGACCTTCTGACAACCCAGTAGATAGGCCTCGGCCCCAAGCTGATTGAGCATGTGACAGAGATAATGCAGGGCCCGGATACCTGCAAACTTATTCTCAAAATCACCCGTGACTATGTAGTATGGTCTTCGCGTGCAGGTAAAAAAGTTCAGTTTAGCCATAGAAACTCCGTCAATAACTGGGCTCATTCTGTCATAGTTGCTCTCCTGCATTCATCATTCATGCCACAGCAACACAACGCAGCAGTTCAGGCACGGGCAGCAAATGGTGAGCCATTTGTAAAAAATGGCCCGGCCCTCTATGCTCGCAAACGTTTTAACAAAATAATCGGGTTTTCATGTCAGCAAAACTGTCTATCTGTATTCCCACCCTCAACCGGGCAGCCCTTCTTGAGGACATGTTGTTTCATTTGTGCCGGTTAACTGCGGATCTGGAAGACAGATTGGAAATTGTTGTGGCGGATAATGCCTCGACGGATCAGACCAGAGAGGTCGTTGAGGCTTGCCCTCTCAAGATTAGATACGGCCGGCAAACCACTACTGTCGGTTTCACCAAGAATGTTTTATTTGCCACAACCGAGTTGGCCACCGGTGATTATATCTGGCTGGTCGGTGATGATGATTTAATTCTGCCAGGCGCGATCGAGCTGATTCTGGAGTCACTGGATAAAGCACCCGATGTCGATTATCACTATCTCAATTTCGGTTGGGTCAATGCGCAAAAGCGCGGAGACATTATTCATCAGCAACAGGGACAGCCGGATCCCCAGTTAATGAAAAGGCTGCAGTTCAATCAAGCCGGTTGGCTACGACTGGCTAAAATCGAAGACCTGAGCCGATTACCCTCCGATAATGTCTCTGCGGCGTTCAGCGGTATTTTCTGCTTTGTCGTCAAAAAACATTATTTTGAGGATGGCATTGCCGTTCTGTCCCCCAGTGACAGTCTCGATGGCTCATCAACCAATATGAGTGACTGTTTCCCTCATGCAATGATCACCTTGCCCCCACTGGCCGGTAAGCCGGTAGCCTACGTCGGCACTCCCTGCCTGTTACAGGGGGTTAATGGCTGGGAATGGGGCAGCTATGCCTATAAAAACATGATTCTGGGCACCTATCAGCTGTTCCAATGGCTGGAATCCACTGCTTTTGACTCTGACTCACTGAAGCTTTTATGGGAAAGCTACTTTCAAATGGCCGGCCGGCTTTTCTTACGCATGCAGGAAGCGCCTGAAGAACACAGCGGTGTCGAACTGGTGCTAGAAAATGCCATCCCATTCTGTGCAGGCAGTGAAGTCTTCTGGCACGCTTTTCTCGCCGAGAGCCGGATGTTTACTGAGCTGACATTAGAAGTTGAGATACTCGCCAACCAACTAAAACCCATGCTGGCATCCAATCCTGAGGTACGCCTGGGTTTATGGGGTATTGCAGGCCGAGGCACTCAACTTATTAAACAGCATCCGGAATTAGCCAATCATCTTATCTGGGTCACTGATAAATCCCTCGAATATCAACAGTTACCCTTTCTCGATACAGGACTGACAATTCAACCCCCTGAAACACTGGCTTCGCAGCAGATCGATATTCTGGTGATTGCTACCCGGCGCGATTTTATTAGTGAAGTTGAAGCTTTCGCCAGTGAGCAGATGACCAGTCTGGAAACTGTCAGCCTCGCCGGTAGCTCCAGCCTTTAGTCACTGATCCACCTTTTTAGGGGAGAAGATTCGGGTAAGCTTTCCAGTGTCTGTTGAACCGGCACCTCAAGCGCTTCACCGACCAGGTAAGTGCCTTGCTGTAGTTGAGGATAATCCAGCGCCTGTTGTTCAAAAATCTCTGTTAGTTCCTCTGCTGCCTCATCGAGTAACGAACCATACCCCGTGACTATTTGTTCAAAACGTTCCAGCGCAATTTGATACAGCTCAATATCAAACAGAAGAAAGGATTCGCAAAGTGGCCTTATTTCATCTATTGACTCTGATGAGGTCGGGGCTGACACATTCATCTTCTGGGGGATACAGCACTTCCAACCCAACTTTTTGGACAGGATCAGTAGTGACTTTTCACTTTGCTCTGTGATGCCGACAAAAGGACTCTTCCAGATCCGATCCATAGCGCGATGGAGATCAGCCAGTCCCACTTCAGCCGCAAAGAAAACCTCGCTGAGGTAATGGGTCATGTTATTTCTGTAATAAATAATCTCGCTGGCTAGCTCGACACGCCGACTCATCGACAGTTCCGGGTCCCCGATAATATGGTGAAATCCATGTTTCGGATTACGCATACAATGTCTGATATCTGAAATGGTCCTTGCTACAGGCTCTCGCAGGAAAAAGAAGTAATTCGGATTATCGTCATTGAAATAATGATGCACACCATAAGGCATATGACCCTGAATGAGTCGGGGTTGCCGCTTATCGCGCTTCGCCTGCTGACATGTATTGAAGATTTCGGGCTGCGAACCATACAGGTTCAGGCGCTCATCTTCCTGATAATTCAGCGTGATCAGCGTTCTGACTGAACTACCGCCGGTTTTGGGAATATGAACAAAATAATCACATTGCTGCCGACTCATTTAAGCAAAGTCTCCATTTTCGCCTGCTGTTTCACAGCCGTCTCCAGATCAGTCCAGACATCAAGGCCCAGCTCCGCCACTGTTGTGCTGATATCAGGAATATATCGATGGCGTGCCGTCACAGAGGCATGCTGAGTCAATTTTTCAATCTTTTTGCCGGGTGCCAATAGTTCGCGAACCAGCTGTGCATGGGCTTCAATGGGCCTGGCATCATCTGAGCCCACATCATAGGCATGGCTGGGCGCACCTTTTACCAGTATGACCAACAGCCAGAGTGCCAAATCAGCGGCATAAAGATAACTGCGGATTGGGCTGCCGTCGCCATGAATCTGAATACTATCGGCAAAGCGGGCGGCGCGGATAAACTGGGATATGGCAAGATGTTCCGGCAACAAAAACCCGATAAAAGCAAAACAACGCGCAATGCTGAGCCGGTAGCCTGCTTGTTGAGACTGGCTTATCGCCACCTGCTCCATGACTTGCTTGGCCAACGTGTAGCAATTGTAGCCCTTCAGCGCGCCAGGCTTGCTTGCAAGCTGCGGATTTTCATAGACAGCCCCCGAGCTGAGTAAAAGCATGGCTTTGACCGGGGCCATCTCGGCTTGCTGGCAGGCCCTTAGAGTGCCATTGAATGCGGCAGCGAGCATATCATCCGCAGCGCTAATTCGTGCGGGCCGGGTGTCGGTCGCCGCGTGGATAATGTAATCGAACTGTTCTTCGCCTAGCTCAAAACTGCTCACATCGGCCTGGTGAAGCTTCAACCAGTCTATTCCGGCAAAGCCCGGATGGCGCTGATAAAACGCTTTGGGGTCACGAGATATTCCGGTAACACGAATCTCGCTTCCCTGCTGGTTGAGATAGCGGATGGCCATTAACAGCCAGTAGCCGATAAAGCCGGTACATCCTGTGACAAAAATGTGGCTGTGATTAAGTTGGCTGAGATCTACATGTACAGCAAGCCGCTGAAAATCGGCCAGAACCATCTCATCAACGGTAGACAGCTTGGCTTTACGAGCCATAATCACCATCAACAAAGGAGATAATGTCATGCGGTGAGCTGAATACCGGGTGATCCTCATTTGAGGACCAGTCACCATAGCCCCAGCCTGCGGCTGCAAACAACACCGCACTGAGACTCGCTGCCTCATAGTCGTCCAGCTTATCGCCAATATAGATTGCATTGTCTGCATCAATATTATGCTGAATCATCAATTCGCGAATCAGCAGACCTTTCTTCTGTTGACCGGCGGGCATCTGGTCTACCGCACCGATAGCTGTGAAATAGTCCGTCAGTTTCAAATGTCGGAGCACTGCCATCGTCGGCAGGTGACGCTTGTTGGTAGCGATATAAAGTTGGTAGCCACGCTGTTTCAAAGCTGAAAGAACAGGCTCCACATCCTCATACAGGGGCGTTTCCGTTGCGACACGCTGGTCATAGCAGTGTTTAAAACGCGACGCCAGTTCACTAATCAGTGAAGCATCATCGGTAGCCGCCAGCATAGCCACAGTGTCCTGTAATGGCGGACCAATAATACCTGCTTCCACGGTCACCGCCGGTTCAATCTCAAACTCAGTCAGGACTTGCTGATAACAATTGAGAATACAGGGCGCGGAATCAATCAGCGTACCGTCAAAATCAAACAGAATATGTTTCAGTGTCATAGCTAGGGTAAATAGTGAGAACAGGGTTGGAATAACAGTTTTTTAACGATTGAGCTATCGCTTGTTGCGAACGATAGGACGATATCAATACAGTCGCATCAGGATGACTTTTTAAAACCTGCTCAGGTGCTGCAATTTGCCAGTCAGCCAGGTTTTTGCCATGCAGGTTCGGATTATTATCAACAATCGCTATCACCCGGCTCAGGCAATCATGTTGTGCCAGATAGGGTAATAACCTGGCTGTATGACTGCCGGCGCCAAATATAATCAGCGGACCGTTGGACTGATTGATGACCGCCAGGGCAGTTGCCAGTCGCTGGGCTGAAGCACTGATATAGGCCACTAAACTGGTCGAAGCTGTATCGCTCTGCTCAGTGCCTTGCTCGCCCGGGCCATACAGACACAACAGACTGTCCGTGGTACCAGCAGGCAATTCAAGTATTGTCGTTTTCAATGCCTGCCAGCCGAGGCTTGCCATCAGCTGATTTAATGATGACCGGCTGAAAAACTGGATATGTTCCAGCGAGAACTCACCATAGGGTTCAAAATCGTCCACCATAAAGCGTTCACTGGCAGGGACCTCAATCAGTATTTTGGTTTGCTGGCCGAGTTGAGCGGTAACCCGTTCCATATCCTGGCGCAACTGGGGCAAGTGTTCGAGCACGCCCATCAAACAGACCAAGTCAGGCTCATTAAACTGTGTCAATGCTGCTATCTGATCCAGTGTGCCCGCATGGACATTATCAAGATCATAGAGTGCTTTTGCCTGATGGGGTGCATTGGGCGCTGGATCGAGACCGCCTAAATGCTGCCAGCCAGCTTCTGCAAATGCATTGAGCAGCGAGCCCGTGCCGCAGCCCAGATCCCATATGCTGGCATTCGGTGGCAGGAATTCGCGGACAAATTGAACGGCTTGTTCGGCCCGATATTTATCCACAGCAGGAATAGCGCTGGCAGGCAATATCACATCATATTTGGATAGCGCCTGGTAATAGCGTTGGTATTCCGCAGGTGTCGGGAGACTCACTGCATAATGAAAGCCGCAGTTTTCACAGGTCGAGACGGCATAACTCATATCATGGCCATCTATTGCGGCCAACTGATTGTGATAAAGCACCGAGTGGTTGTGCTGACCACAAACCTGACAGACTCGATTCCAGGCTGCAGACTCAGTCATCAGTTGTCACCTGCATCAGAATCTGACTTAAACAGTAAATCTTATGCTCAGCTACGCCCGACGCAATCAGTTGTGAACGGATCGATTCTTCATAACGCACACTGCTGATCAGTATGGCCCTGCCTGCATTTTCTTCCAGGCTGAACGGCTGTACTTCTCTGCCTGCGATATGATTAGAGGCAGAGTTATCAAACAAAGTCTCAACGGGGAGCGCTTCCAGCACAGGTTGAATGTAACTGATAAAGTCTCCGCCCACAGCAAAAATATCAAAAGGACCATCGATGGTTTTCTCCAGCGCGCTGACCAAATGGACTGAACGCTGCTGTTCAGCTATTTCCGGCATGGCCATGATTCGAATACTGTCAGGGTAGGTCGGTGACTCGAACACACCGGTTTCGAGACTTTTCAATGCCAAACCATGCTGGCGTAATAACATGCCCAGAGAGGCCGTATTAAACTGATGCAGATGTTCTTTGTTGCGGTCAATTTGCAACCAGGGATGTCCCGCCTGATTTGGGATTTCTATGATGAGTTTGCCCGAGGGCTTCAATAGTTTCGTCCACTGAAGCAAAGCCTCGTTGACATCCGGAATATGCTCCAGCACATGGAAGGCAAGCAGCAAATCAAAGCGTGCTTCAGGCAATTGCTCAGGTCGCTCCACTACCTGGTCAAGAAGCTGTCGCGCTGCCTCTGCATCACGGGACAACTCAAGTCCGACATACTTAACATCAAAGCGGGACTTTATCATCGCCCCGAGGGCACCTTCAGCACAACCTATCTCAAGGATACACTGACCGCTTTCAAGGCTAGCTGTCAGGTACTGAAGGCGCTCATCAAGCTTGCTTTGAACATAAGCCTGAGGCAGGGCATTACGATCGACCTGGCTGGCGTAGTGAGCCAGGGTCAGCTTGCTATCAGCTGCTTGCCAGCGGTGAAGGCATACACGGCAGCGGAAAAGACCCGCTTCAGCTTCCGGCTGCAGCCCCTTGCAACAAGGACAGGATACGACAGCTGATGACTCTGTTTGGTAAGTTTCAGCCATGTCCTCTTTCCACCTGCCGTGAGGCATCGGACAGAGGCAACAGCATCTCCTGTTCCAGCGTATCCAGAGGCAGGAGTGGTGACATATCTTCCAGCGGCATCGAAATCATGGAACCATCGGGCTGAGGTATCGCAGAAACCTTAGGCCATAAAGCTTCATCTTTAATAATGCTGACATCGCAGATCACAGGACCGGGATGGTTGATGACAAAGCTGATTTTTTCGTCCAACTCGGATGCATCATTGATACGGACTGCCTCAATACCCATGGCCTGCGCCACTTTAACGATATCGGGGATGATCAAACCGGCTTCATCACCGGTCGCCACATAACGGCCATCAAAATAATTGCGCTGGGTATTACGAATCGAGGCATAGCCATTGTTGTTCATGACGAACATGCGGATTGGCAGATTCATCGCCTTGAGCGTGCTCAATTCCTGCAGGTTCAGTTGCAGACTGCCGTCCCCTTCGACCGACAGGACGGGTTTCCGTCCCGCCGCCAGACAACCGCCGATGGTGGCAGGAAGACCATAGCCCATCGCCCCGAGCCCGGATGTCAGAAATACCCGCTGGCCCGGTTTGTTAATAAAGGTGGAATAAAACACTTCTACTGCCAGCCCGGAACTGCCGGTGATGATAAGCTCATTTTCGGGTGCCAGCGCCGACAGGCGGTCCAGAAAATGATAGTGACTGATGGGCCCCCGTGCGGGGAAAACCTGACCATCACAACGCGGATAACGCTGCTTCCAGTCTTGAATGGTGTCAAGCCAGGCCTCGCAGTCGGCACGCACATCGGCTGTCGCCGCGGCTAATTGCTCAATAAACTGGCAGGCATCCGCCTCAATCAGGCGTGCATTTTTTATTCGATGCTTTTTTAATTCCGCAGAATCAATATCGACAATGATTTTCTCAGCATGAGGCGCAAAGTTTGACGGGTTATGGGCGGTCACAACATTGTCCAGTCTGGCACCAATGCTGATCAGCAAATCACAGTTCTGGGCGGCAAAGTTTGCCGGCCTGAGGGCCACAGATCCGGGCCGTCCCGCACACAGGCGATGCTCGTAGGGAATCAGGTCCAGCGAATTCCAGGTCGTCAGAACTGGTATATTCAACTGTTGATACAGCGCCTGAAAAGCTTTGGCTGCGCCGGATAAACGTATACCGTGACCCGCCAGGATCAGCGGTCTTTTAGCCTGCCGGATTAATTCAGCAATGGCATCTAAGTCCAGTGAGACCATCGACTCAGAGTGATTTTTGTCAGGCAACCGTTCCAGTAAAGCCGGCTCAATCTGACTGCCCTGCACATCCAGCGGCACATCCAGCCACACAGGGCCCTGTCTGCCAGTGGTTGCCTCCTGAATGGCCTTATCCATACAAACGGCAATTTTTTCTGGGTCGTCAACTGTGACGGCATACTTGGTAATCGGCTTGACCACAGAGACAATATCCACTTCCTGCGGCCCCATCTGCCTGACGCCGCTGTCTGCTTTCATATCAGCGCGTTTAACCTGTCCGGATATGATCAACAGGGGCACGGACTCAATCCAGGCACCTGCCACAGCGGTAATCGCATTGGTGGCTCCGGGCCCGGTAGTGACCAAAGCCACGCCCAGTAATTCATTCACCCTTGCATAGGCCTCGGCAGCAATACTGGCTGCCTGCTCATGATGGGTGGGAATAAAATTGAGGTCCGGATTCTGGCCCAGTGCATCCACGAGATGCATGGCGCCGCCACCGGGTAACAGAAACACATCCTTGACGCCTAAATCTGCAACCCGCGAAAAAATATAATCCGCTACACGTTGTTTCGCCATTACCACTCCGCGGTCAGCCAGTCAGAACGAAAGATCAGGTTGGTCTTGCGACGGCTGTTGAGATTGATGGTCGTGTCTTCGTAGTAAGAGTCATCGTTGTAATGTGTGGTCGACAGTTCTTCGAAAATCACGCCGGTCTCACTGCTGAAGGCATGTCGCATACCGCGTTCCACGGTCACCATTTCACCGGCTTTAATGGTTTTTATGTCATCCCCCAGCTGCAACTGCATTTCCCCGGAAAGGACATTAAAAGTTTCTTCCTTTTTCTGGTGCGCATGCACCGGATGCTGCTGACCAGGCAACAGCACCAGAATCTTTTTGCAGTACTCACGATTGACGACATCAATGATCGTCGCACCGGTTTCCTCAAATGCCTCTATCCCATAATGGTGGGAAAGCTGGCAATTGACACCATCGGCAACTGCAATATTGGCTTCACGCAACAAAGTGCAGACTTTGGCCAGTGCATCAAACACTTTGGGACGGATATTCGTCACCGACAATGCATCCAAGCGAATCGGCTGATTGGCTTTGACCGTTTGCGTCAGCTCAAACTGCTGATATTTGGATAAATCATTGGCCAGCAATTGTCCTGGCTCACTGGGAATAGCAAGATAAAAATCTTCCTTCTGCAGGGCCTTGCCGGCTTTCAGATCGGTTTTGGCAAAAACCGCGCGACGCAATGAGTTCAGCGTAGCCAGCTCGGTCTCAGTGACCGGCACCCGCTCATTTTCCAGCCCCATCATGGCAAAGCCTTGCTGCGCAGACAGCAGCCACTTTCTGACCTGTTCCGGGTTGGCTGAATAGGCATTCAGTTCACCGATGCCGACATGCTTCTCAAACAGCTCAGCCCCGGCTGCGATCGCCATTTTGACGGCTTCGGTTTCATTGGGGTCTTCATGGGTGGAATAGCCCACCGGCAACCCAGGAAAACGCTGTTTCAGCAATTTGATCTGACCCAATTGCAGGTGTGGTCGCGGTGTCGGATATTCACCGACACAGTGCATCACCGCCAGGTTTTTACCTCGATGCAGAAAGAACTGCACCACATTCTCAATCTCTTCCATTGTGGCACCAGCAGTGGAGGCAACCAATGGCAGAGGCGACAAGGCAATGCGTTCAAGCAGTGGCCAGTCAGTCAGGGAACAGGAAGCAATTTTCAGCAAATCGAATCCATGCTGTTCAATCCAGCCAACCGAGTCCTCATCAAACGGCGTGCACATACTGACAAAACCGGCTTCATCAATCGCCTGCTTCAGTTCCAGCAGCTGTAATTCGTCCAATTCGGTATCGCGAAAGCGTTTAACGTATTTGATGTCCTCCCGGTCGCGAAAATCGGGATGGATGAAGGTTTTGAGGTTGCGATACTGCAGCTTGAACGCAAAGCGAAAGGGGAAGTCGTCACACACCGCTTTCATCTCGTTGATAAGCTGTTTGCCGTGCGCTACGGAGCCCTGATGGTTATTCGCCATCTCCATTACGAAAAGCTTTTGATAAATTGCGTTTTGTTGACTCATATTCAAACTTTGAAATAACGGCTGATGGTGTCGATCATGTAATCAATCATGCTGTCACTGAGCCCGGGGAAGACACCAATCCACAGTGAATTGTGCATCACCTCATCTGTGACAGTGAGTTCACCGACAACACGGTAATCGACATTAGCGAAGTAGGGCTGTTTGGTCAGGTTGCCACCGAATACCAGACGGTTGGCAATTTTGTGCTGTTCAAGATACTGAATAAACGCAGCCCGGTCACCCTGTTTAAGCGTGATGGCAAAGCCGAACCAGGAAGGATCGGCCTTATCTTCCGCTTCCGGCAACAATAAAAACTCATGCAACTGACTCAGGCCCTGATAAAGCCGTCTGTAATTGGCTTTGCGGCGGGCAATAAACTCGGGCAAGCGTTGCATCTGGGCCAGTGCCACCGCGGCCTGCATATCCGAGATTTTCAGATTATAGCCAAGATGGGAATAGGTATATTTGTGGTCATAACCGCAGGGCAACTGACCCAGCTGATAGCTGAAACGTTTCTTGCAGGTGTTGTCCTGTCCCGGTTCACAAAAACAATCCCTTCCCCAGTCCCGGAAAGACTCGAGAATCAGCTTCAACTGGCCATTGTCTGTATAAACCGCGCCGCCTTCGCCCATCGTGATGTGATGCGCCGGATAAAAACTCAAGGTCGCAATATCGCCGAACTTACCGACATGTCTGGGCACATTCGCTTCGATTTCTTTACCTCGGGCATCGATCACTGTTTCAGACGGCGTATAAGTGGTACCCAATGCATCACAGCAGTCTTCCACCAACCATAAGCCATGTTGGCGGGCAAAGCTGACCACCGCTTCCAGGTTAAACGTGTTTCCCAGGGTATGGGCCATCATAATGGCACGGGTTTTATCTGACAGCGCGGCTTGCAGTTGACTGACATCAATATTGTAGGAAGGCAGTGTGATATCAACAAAAACCGGCACCAGGCCATTCTGAATAATCGGGTTGACCGTGGTCGGGAAGCCGGCAGCCACAGTGATGACCTCATCACCGGGTTTCAATGCCCGGTCTCCCAGCTTGGGCGAGGTCAGCGCAGACAAGGCCAGCAAGTTGGCTGATGATCCGGAGTTAACCGTCAGCACATGGCGGACACCGATAAACTCGGCCAAAGCCTGCTCGAACTGTTTGTTGAAACGGCCTGTCGTTAACCAGCCATCCAGTGACGCATCGACCAGGTGATGTAATTCCTCGGCCCCCATTACTTTGCCTGATACCGGCACAGCTGATTCACCGGCAGCAAATGACTGCGGCTGATACTTAAAGGCGCTGTATCGTGAAACCTGACGCTGCACCAGTGCCCGCAGCAATTGCTCCTGCATGGCATGGTCGAGTCGGGCTTGCGTCTGTCTGAGTTCAGCAGCGCGTGCATAAACCGGTTTACGGAGATCAACCTGGATGCCCTCACCATCAAACAAGGACAGGGGCAGGTAAAGCTGATGCGGGTCAGAGTCTGTGAATGAGCTGGGCTGAACTTCGTAGCACTCGACTTCCTGCTCCAGCATGGCGGCCACCACATAGAGGCCGGGAGAGGCGCCGCGATTCGCCAGAACACAAATATCGCCGACCATGACGGTCGCCTCTTGGGGCATCGGCTCAAACTGATGGAACGGGTTCATGCTCATGGCATCACCTTAGCCAGACTGGAATGGGTCATGAAACTGGCCAGCTGCTTGTCGCAAACAGCGCGCATATCCTGTCCTGCATAAAATGCGTCATACCATTCAAATGTCTTTGCCAGAGCCGTGTCGATGTTCCATTTTGGCATCCAGCCCAGGGCTTCATTGGCTTTGCCACAGTTCAGCATCAGGGTCTGCGCTTCGTGCTGATGACTTTGAGGCTCTGTATACCAGTCAAAACCGGCGCAGAACTGTTTCGCGGCATCAACCAGGTAACGCACTGGTTTCATGCCATCCTCGGCGGGACCGAAATTCCAGGCCTCAGCATATGACTGACCTTCCTCATATAAATGCTCGGCGAGCATCAGATAACCTGACAAAGGCTCCAGCACATGTTGCCAGGGCCGAATAGCCTGGGGGTAGCGTACCTGCAAGCGGTTCGCGGCTTGCCAGGCACAGATGATATCTGGCACCAGGCGATGTGCTGACCAGTCGCCGCCGCCGATAACATTTCCCGCCCTGACACTCGCCACAGCAGTGTCTGACTCAGCAAAATAGGAGGTACGATATGAAGCAGTCACTAGTTCAGCGCAGGCTTTACTGTTGCTGTAAGGGTCAAATCCACCAAGCCGGTCCTGTTCTCGGTAAGGTATTTTTTTCTCATGGTTTTCATAACACTTATCTGAAGTGACCACGATGACCGCTCTCACCTTGCGGTTTCTGCGAACACTCTCCAGCAGATTAACAGTACCCATCACGTTGGTTTGATAGGTTTCGACCGGGGCTTCATAGGAAGGCTTGACCAGAGATTGCGCCGCCATGTGAATGACAATTTCCGGCTGGGCTTGCTCCATCGCCGCGTTCAGCGCATTCAGGTCACTGATATCGGCATAAGTCGACGGTATTTCGCTACCCAGCTCTAATAGGTCATACATAGCCGGCGACTGTTCTGCCTGCAGCGCATAACCACTGACTTCAGCCCCCATTTGCTGCAGCCAGTAACATAACCAGCTACCTTTGAAACCGGTATGACCGGTAACAAGCACTCTGCGACCAGCCCAGAAATGGCTATTCATGACCAGTTTTTCCATGGCGCCTTACCGGAACGCCATAATTGTTCCAGATGCTGCTTATCCCGCAAAGTATCCATTGGCTGCCAGAAGCCTTCGTGGCGGAATACCGATAATTGATTGTCGTGAGCCAGATTTTCCAGCGGACTCGACTCCCAGCTGGTCTGATCGCCGGCAATGTAATCAATGACTTTGGGCGACAGCACAAAAAAACCGGCACTGACCATGCCGTTATCGCCTTTCGGTTTTTCCTGGAAATTGGCCACCCGATCACCATCAATATCCAGTGCACCGAACTTGGCCTGGGGAAAGGCAGCAGTCACCGTCGCCAGTCTGTTGTGCTGCTTGTGAAATGCAATGCTGGCAGAAACATCAATGTTCCCCACCCCGTCACCGTATGTCAGGCAAAACGCTTCATCGTCACGCACATAATCGGCAATGCGGCGGATGCGTCCCCCCGTCATGCTGTTATCACCGGTATCGACCAGCGTCACCTTCCAGGGTTCAGCATGTGCTTCATGCACATGCATTTTGTTATTTTGCATATCAAAGGTGATATCCGACATATGCAAAAAATAATTCGCGAAATACTCTTTAATTAGATAGCCCTTGTAACCACAGCAGATAATGAAATCATTGACCCCATGCTCGGAGTAGATTTTCATGATATGCCAGAGAATCGGCTTGCCGCCGATCTCAATCATCGGTTTGGGTTTATTGATGGATTCTTCGCTGATTCTTGTGCCCAGGCCACCCGCCAGAATTACTGCTTTCATTTGAACAATCAACTATGGCTAAACAGCGTCAAGTGTTTCATAAAAAATTGAACAGTGACAGTCCTTGCACTTTTACATAAGCCTGCTGAGCTGCCTGCAGACCTGTGGTTTGAGCATTTAATCTGGAAATGGCTTCGGCATAATCCAGATCCTTCAACTTAGTCAGACTGGTATCCAGACTGGTCAGTCCATCATTGTTGATTGAGCGTTGCTGATCAATTGCATTGATTTTTGAGCCCATTCTTGCCCTGGCAGAACTCAGTGTATCGATGGAAGTATTCATATTATCCAGAAACTCACCGTCGTTGGGCGCTGTACCCACCGTGTTGTTGCGAAGGGCTGTGGCAAACTCATCAATAGTCTGGAAAATCGACTGTACGCTGGCATCCGCGTTGGTTTGCACAAAAATAGCATTACCCGGTTCATTCACTTCTACGGTAAAGTCACTGCCGACCCGAAGATGCCGCTGATTACTGTCTCCATTGTAGGCGAAAGTAGTCGGGTCAAAAGCCTGGGTAAAGGATTGATAACCTGAAAACAGGTACTCACCGTTGGCATCCGTGGTGTTGGCCAGACTCACCAGACTTTTGTTTAACTCACTAATCTCTTCCGCGATACCGGCTCTGGCAGAGGCATCATTGGAATCATTGAGTCCCTGTATCGCCAGTTCCCGAATACGTTGAATCAGATCGGTGGCACTGCTCAGTGTTGTTTCCGCTTTGGAAATTTTAGATTCGGCCACATCGGCATTGAGCAGATATTGCTCATTGATATTCTTTTCTCGTTCCAGGCCGAGGATCTTGACCGCAGCAATCGGATCATCCGAAGGTGACAGCACTCGCTGACCGGTCGAAACCTGTAACTGTGTATCAGCCAGCTGCTTTTGCTGACGCAGCATGGTATCTACGCTTTGCTGCTGGATGTATGACGTGGAAATACGCATTAGTAGCTCCTACACTGCGTTAATCAGTGACTGGAAAATAGTATTGGATACCACGATGATTTGTGAGGCTGCCTGATAGGATTGCTGATACTTAATCAACTGTGCCGCCTCTTCATCCAGGTTAACCCCACCGACCGCATCAAAGCGTTGTTTGGTTTGTTGCAATAAGGCGAGTTGTGTTTCCTGACTGACTTTCGCCTGGCGAGTGCGGGTAGCGACATCGGACACCAGTACACCATATTGTTCAGACAGTGAGCGGGTCACACCGGGAGACACCTGAACCAGCGTTTTGTCCTGCTCCAGATTAGCCAGCGCCAGTGCATTTTCGTTATTACCGGGACCGGAGATATTCACGCTACCAGTGGCTGCATCGAACTTGGATGAGGCGGCGATCTGACGGGGGTCAGTGATTGCCACCGAAATAGTCGCAGCGGTAATATTTGCCGGGTCGAAAAAATCGCCCCCATCATTGCCGTTCAGATCAACCGAGCCCTGTCCACCGTCAGCAATATTAGTAGCATTGTTGTGAACCGCATTGATGCCCTCCACCACGGACTGCGCCAGTAAATCCAGCTCGGCCCGGGTGTCATCAATGGTATTTCGACGAAATTCCAGCGCACCACCGACCTGGCCGCCGGTTAACTGTGATGTGATGTTAATTTGATTGTTACCAAAACCGACCCCGAGCCGTGGTGGCGAAGTTGAATTATCAGTGATGGTAGATAACTTGACGCTGGATACACCGGCAACCAGAGCCTGGCCATTACCCACCAGAATATTGACTGAGCCATTGGATTGCTCAATCGCCGTCACCGACACCAACCCAGACAAGCGGGTGATCAGCCGGTCGCGCTGATCCAGTAAATCATTGGGTTCCGCCCCCTGCCCGCGGGCTTCAGTAATGGCCTGGTTCAAGTCGGCAATACCGGTAGAAATATTGTTAATCTCATCAATCGACACCGTCAGGTCATAATCCACCTGTGCATCCAGCTGGGTCAGCCGGGTGTCCATGGTGTTGAAACGATTGGCGAGCAATTCTCCCTGGGTCACAAACAGCTGTCTGGCGGCAATTGAAGTTGGATCGTCAGCTACCTCGTTGGCCGCATTAAAAAATTCACTCAGGCCAGCGCTGATACTGAGATCGCTGGCTCCCAGCAAATCATCAACCTGTTGAGAGTAGGTCATGTAGGTATTCTGTTGCGCTTCCTGAGACGTATAGGTTCTGACCTGGCTTGCCAGGAAATTGTCATAAATCCGTTCAACAGAAGAAATCTGTACGCCGGTACCAAAGTACTGATCACCGGAATAGTTGGGAATACGAGTCGACTGGTCCACCCGCTGACGCGTGTAACCCTCGGTATTCACATTGCTTATGTTATGGCTGGTCGTCGCAAGGTTGCCCTGCGATGTCAGTAAGGCTGAGGTACCGATGCCTAATAAGCTCATTGTTGTTTCCTCACACTAGGTGTAACGCTTGTCACAGATAAGACTCTCCAAGCGAAATCTGTGCCAACGTATCGCTATTCATAATGCGTTTAATCTTGTCGGCATACTGCGGATCAGTGGCATAGCCGGCTTTGTGCAGTTGCTCAATGAAGGCATTGGGATCATCGACATGCTGTAGTGCCTCGCTATAGCGCGGCTGGGTTTGCAGGAACCGTACATAATCATCGAAGCTCTGCTGGTAGGAATCGTAAGCACGGAACTCTGAGGCTTCATGCAGCGCTTTACCATTCCGGAACTCCAGCGCATTTTTCGCCACGGTGTCACCATCCCAACGATGCGCCTTGATGTTGAACAGATTGAAGCTGCTGCCCTGCTGATCTGACAGGATATATTTACCCCAGCCGGTTTCCAGCGCTGCCTGTGACAGAATGACTTCAGGGGCAACGCCGAGTTTGTCAGCGGCGCGCTCGGCGTAGGGCCAGAGTTTTTCAACAAACTCATCCGGCGAATTGAAGCGTTGTGGCATATCCACCATATCGATTTCAGCCAGCTCTTTTTCAATGGCCCTTGGCTGCGGCCTGGCCTCGCGGATCCGTTCGATAATTTTTTCGTTCACCTGAATGCCCAAAGACGGCCGCACAGTCACGGTATCAATACTGAATGTCTGCCCCGGCTTGGCTTCAGCCCCGTTCACATAACGATCACCGCCCAGTTGCCGCATAATCACATCCTGCAGGCCCAGACCGCCGCGCATCGACAAATCGGAGGCCAGCTGCTGATCGGCCATATCCTGATACATTTTGCTCTGGTCGGAATCAAACAGCCCTTCGGCGAGGCTCGCCTGACGCATGGATTTAAGCATCATGTTCACGAACAGAGACTCAAACTGGCCGGCGACCTGGCGCAGGGTCTGCTGTTCATTCTGGCCCTGCCCCGCCTGCTGGCGGAGCTGGTTGAGGCCATGAAAGTCGATCGCAGACTGGGCGATTTTGGATTCCAGCGCCATGCTTAAATAACGACCAACTCAGCTCTTAGGGCACCAGCCTGTTTCAGCGCTTCCAGAATCGCGACCAGGTCACCCGGCGCCGCACCGACCTGATTCACTGCACGGACAATTTCATCCAGCGACACCCCCGGATCAAATACAAACATCCGGCTGTCTTCTTCGCTGATTTCAATATCATAATTGGGCGTGACCACCGTCTGTCCCTGTGACAGCGGATTCGGCTGGCTGACCTCGGGGTTAGCGGAAATAGTCACAGACAGATTACCGTGGGTCACCGCAGCAGGGCTTACTCTGACATGCTGGCCAATCACCACCGTGCCACTGCGTGAGTTCACAACGACACGCGCCGGCGCTTCACCCGGATTCAATTCCAGGTTTTCTACCAATGACAGGAAAGGCACACGCTGACTGGGATCGCGCGGCGCATTCACTTTAATCGAAGAGGCATCCACCGAATTGGCCGTGCCTTTACCCAGGGTATGATTAATCGCATCGGTCAGACGACTGGCGGTAGTGAAATCAGGCCGGTGCAGATTCAGGACGATGTGATCGCCGACATTAAAGGCATTTTTAACGGTACGCTCGACCGTGGCCCCATTCGGCACCCGGCCGGCACTGGGAATATTCACTGTGACCCGTGAACCGTCACCCGCATCTGCACCAAAGCCACCGACCACCAGATTACCCTGCGCCATCGCATAGATATTGCCATCAGCACCTTTCAACGGCGTCATCAAAAGGCTGCCACCGCGCAGGCTTTTGGCATCGCCCAAAGAGGAGACAGTGATATCAATGGTCTGGCCGGGTTTTACAAACGGCGGTAAATCGGCGTGTACCGAGACTGCTGCTACATTCTTACTTTTCGGATCAGTACCGGGCGGAATATTAATCCCCATTTCCACCAGAAAATTACGCAGACTCTGACCGGTAAATTTGGTTTTATCGCCACTACCGTCAAGGCCGACCACCAGACCGTAACCAATCAACTGGTTAGATCGGACGCCGGCAATGGAAGCCAGATCCTTGACGCGTTCCGCCTGAGCCAGACCGGAGACCATCAAAAGCAAAGTCGCCAATACAATTTTGATATTCATGCATTTATCCTCAGAACGGCATCAGGGCGCTGACAAAGAAGCGGCTGAGCCAGCCCATCACATTGGCATCATTGGTCGGACCGTCGCCAACGTAAGCAATCTGGGCATCGGCAATTCTTACCGACGACACGGAATTATCCGCCTCTATATCGCGCGGACTGACAATGCCGGAGAGACGGATATATTCATTACCCTGATTGATAGTGATGACTTTTTCACCACGGATGACCATATTGCCGTTGGCCAGCACTTCAACAACGGACACGCTGACATTACCGGAAAGCAGGTTGTTCTGTTCGCTTTCACCTTCGCCTTCAAAATCGGTTTCCGAACCGATGCCGAATGCCAGGTTATTATTGCTGGTGTTATCCAGTGGTAACTGGCTGGGCAGGCTGAACTGCGGGCTGGCGCCAAAGAGGGTGGGGTTATCAATACTAGTGCTGTTACTCTTGTTGACCGTGGTTTCGGTCTCTTTTTCAGCATCGGTCTGCTCTTCGAGGCGGACCGTCAAAATATCGCCGACACGACGGGCACGGTAATCTTCGAACAGCGCGATATTGTTACGGGCGTCAAAAATCGCACCGTCATTTCGTTCTTCTTGCTGTGTCGGTACCGGACGCACGGCGGCATAAGCCGGGTCGCGCTTGACGGTATTGCTGTTACAGCCGGCAATCAGCGCGGCAGACAACAATATAAATGGCACCGTAATTTTCATTATGACTCTCCACAAAAAAGCTTTGCAGAGAGATGCTTGCAGACTTTGTGCCAGAACTTGGCAGGAAGGGTTTCAATCGCGGTGTAGATCACTACAAGGCGCTATTTCCGTCTTGCTGGTACTAAAATATAGCCACCAGCATCGATGCAGGTGCAGTCAAACCAGCCCTTAGGAAATAAAAAAAGCCGGCCAAGAATGGCCGGCTTAAACAAGAGAGAAATTAAAGATTCTGACTAGCGTATTGCAACATCTGATCGGAAGTCGAGATCGCTTTTGAGTTCATCTCGTAAGCTCTCTGGGTTTCGATCATGTTTATTAGTTCTGTCACCACATTGACGTTAGAAGTTTCCAAAGCACCGCCAACCGTTGTACCAAAGCCATCCAGACCAGGTGTACCCAGAATCGGCGGACCGCTGGCACCGGATTCTCTGAACAGGTTTTCACCGATCGGTTGCAACCCGGTCGGGTTCACAAAATCGGCCAGATCCAGATTACCCACAATCGTCGGTTCGGAATCACCCGCCTGCAGCACGCTGACTGTCCCGTCTGAACCAATGGTAATGCTCTGGGCGTCTTCCGGAATGGTAATGCCTGGCTCAAGCGGATAGCCGTTCGACATCACCACCTGACCGGTATTATCCAGTTGGAAAGTACCATCACGGGTATAAGAAATAGTGCCGTCCGGCATCAGGATCTGGAAAAAGCCACGTCCCTGAATCGCGATATCCAGTGCATTCTGGGTCTGCTGAATATTGCCCTGGGTATGCACTTTCTCAGTCGCCACAGTACGAACACCGGTGCCGACCATCAAACCGGAGGGCAGTTGGGTGCTGGCTGAAGACTGGGCGCCGGGCTGACGAATCGTCTGATACAGCAGATCTTCAAATACCGCACGGTCCTGTTTGAAACCGGTGGTATTGACGTTTGCCAGGTTATTGGAAATCACTGACATCCGGGTTTGCTGGGCATCAAGGCCGGTTTTTGCAATCCATAAAGCCTGATTCATAATTTAACTCCTACTCTCACCGGGCGGTAAAAATTGCCGCCTGTGTGCTTAACCATTCATTTGCATTAAACGTGCCGAGGCGGCGCTGTTTTCCTGCGTGGTTTTCATCATCTTGACCTGCATTTCGTATTGCCGCTGCAGCTCAATCATCTTGACCAGGGCGCCAACCGCGTTGACGTTACTGCTTTCCAAAGTACCGGAAGAAACGGTCACAGTCGCATCCAGCGGGGCATCACCGCCATCGCGCATCCTTAGCAAACCATCAGTGTCTTTAAACACCTGTTGCAGATCCGGTTTCACCAGTTTGATTCGGTCCAGCACGGCCAGCGCGTTGGCGGCTTCACCGACAGGCCGGATAGAGATTGTGCCGTCACTGCCGATTTCGACTTTTTCTGCCGGCGGAATCGCAATCGGTCCGCCCTCGCCCATGACAGCAAGGCCGGTACCGGTCACTAACTGGCCGGTTTCGGTGATCTGCAGGTCACCGGCGCGGGTATAACCTTCACGACCATCTTTGCCCTGCACGGCAATAAAGCCTTCACCCTGAACCGAGATATCGAGTTCGCGCCCGGTCGACTGGACTGACCCCTGCTGATAATCGGTGCCGGGCCTTTCGGTCATCGAATAAACACGGGTCGGCAAGCCTTCACCAAATACCGGCATACTGCGGAACTGTTCAAAATCGGCACGGAAACCGGTGGTATTGATGTTGGCCAGATTATTGGCATTGGTCGCCTGCGCCTGCATGGTCTGCTGGGCGGCGTTCATGGCGATAAAAAGACTACGGTCCATAGCAATTGCCTCTGATAACGAAAAGACTGGCAGTCAAAAAAAGGGTCTGAAAAATATGAAGCAGTTTTCGTTCCAGTTTGCAAAAACCCCACTCAAAAATTTGAGTGGGGTTAAAGTCGAACTTAACGCAGGTTGATAATGGTCTGGGTAATGGCGTTATTGGTCTCGATCGCTTTCGAGTTGGCCTGGAAGTTACGCTGGGCGGTGATCAGGCCGACGAGTTCCTTGGTCAAATCCACATTCGAGGTTTCCAATGCGCCGGCTTGAACTTCACCGAAGCTGCCTGTAGAAGCTTCACCGGCAATAACGGGACCAGAATCAGTGGTTTCTTTCCAGGCAGTGCTGCCGATTTTGTTCAGTGCCTGCGGGTTGGCAAAATCACCCAGAGCAATTTTGCCGATAGGTACTGCCTGGCCGTTACTGTAAGTGGCACGAATCAGACCTTCCTCACTGACATCAACGCCGGTCAGACGACCAGTCGGGAAGCCGTTTACGGTCAGTGCACCCACATTAAAAGCACCGGAGTTCTGGGTAGAACCGTTCAGTGACAAGGTGATACTTTGAGTTTCGGCACCGCTGGCCCATTCGGAAGTAGTGGTATCAGTGAAACTCAGTGTGATGGGCTCCAGTGTCCCGGTCGTAGTCGGATCCGCATCGACTGTATCCAGCGTGCCATCAGCATTAAAACTAATGCGTACGTCCGTTTCCAGCGCAAATGGGGTACCCGGTGTACCGCCTTTGACTTCACTGCCATCAATATAAGCCGCCATCTGCCACTGGTTATCACCAACCGGGCCACTGCCATCATCAGCATTGGAATCGATGTGTTGATAATAGGTGGTCACCACATGCTCATTACCCAGCGAATCATAGACTGTGGCTGAGGTAGAGAAGCTGTAGGAGTCCGGATCGTTCGGGTTGATTGCCAGCAGACCACCGGCGCCATCATCGATGCCGGGAGAGGTTGAAGGCAGATTGGTGGCTATGCTCAGGTTGCTCGTGGCTTCAGGTGCGCCCACCGAGGGTGGCAGCTGAATAGGACCGGTCGCATTCATACTGGTGGCAGAAATCTGGCCATCACTGTCGACCGGGAATGCGCGCAGATACCAGCCTTCATTGGAGACGATATAACCATCTTTATTGACCCCGAACTCACCGGCACGGGTATAAATCACTTCGCCACTATTGAGTTCCGGCGCCATAGCAAAAAAGCCTTCACCGCTGATCGCGAGATCAAGCGCATTGTCAGTGAATTCCAGGTTGCCCTGACTGAACTGCTGTGCCACTTTCTGCAGTACGGCGCCATTACCGATGGCGGTGCTGCTGGTGGTGCCGAAGGCCGAGACTGCGAAAACATCACCGAACTCAGCACGGGACTGTTTAAAACCGGTCGTGTTGACGTTGGCAATGTTATTGGATTTAACATTGAGGTCTGCTGTCGCTGCGTTCAAACCGCTTAAAGCTGTGCTAAAAGACATAAAGATGTCCTCCTTAGATAATTTCTTGTACTTCGCTGAACGGTACTGAACCGATGCCTGCGAGATTCACTGTCAAACCCTGGCTGCCTGAGCCCACCAGAACACTGGATACTTTGGCAATGGTGGCGGTGGCAAAAGCGGTGTTTTCACCGTTGACCGTACCGGTTGCCTTGAATTGATAAATACCTTCCGGCATCGCCTTGCCGTCATCACCGAAACCATCCCAAGTGAAGTTGGTATAGCCGGATGCACCGCCCATCTCTATAGTTTTCACTACCACCCCGGCTTCGTTGTAGACCTTCACTTTCAAATCAGTGACCGGCTCAGCCACATTAATCTGACCGGTCAGGCCGCTATCCGGAGTCATATAGCCAATGGAAGATGGCACCAGTACCGAACGCCCCACCAGTGAAGAGCCCTGCAGCGCCTGATCGGACTGCATCGCCTTGGCAAAGCTGGAGAAGGAATCCTGCAAATCGGCAATACCACTGACGGTACCGAAAGAAGCTATCTGTCCCAGAAAATCGCCACTTTCCATCGGTTTCAGCGGGTCCTGATTTTTCAGCTGGGTAGTCATCAGCGACATGAAATCTTCCAGAGCCAGTTGACCGGTATCTTTGGATTCACTGCTGCCGGATGTCTGACCGTTAAGAAAGGCATAGGGGTTATCGCCTACTCCGTTCACTGCCATGATTCATTACTCCTGTGCTTATGACCGCCCCAGCTGCAGGGTGCGCAGCAGGAGTTGTTTGGAGGTGTTGGCGATCTCGACATTGTTCTGATAAGAACGCGAGGCCGACATCATATTGGCCATCTCACTGATGGGATCCACATTGGAATGGAACACATAACCCTCTTCATTCGCCAGTGGATGGGTCGGGTTGTATTCGCTTCTGACCGGCGCCTGACTCTCAGTCACACCGTGTACCTGTACCGACCCTTTTTTGTAACCTTGCTGTGCTTCATCCAGCACGGCGGAAAAAATGGGCTGACGGGCTCGATACACTTCATTAACGCTGCTGCTGACGCTGTCGGCGTTGGCAAGGTTACTGGCGGTGGTGTTGAGTCGCAGTGACTGCGCGCTCATCCCGGTACCAGCAATATCAAAGATATTAAATAACGACATGATTATTGCCCCTTCAATGCCTTGGTCAGGCTGCTGAACTTGCCACCCAGAAATTCCAGGCTGGCCTGATACTGAACTGCGTTTTGCATGAATTGTGCCTGTTCCACCTGCTCATCCACGGTATTGCCATCCAGCGAATCCTGCATCGACATCCGGAACTGTACTGGTGCCATCAAACCTTCACTGCCAGCACCGCCGGTAAATGGGATATGATTCTGATGCGTGGTTTTCATCATCGACGGATTGCCGCTATCCATGGCGTTATTCAAAGCCGCCCTGAAATCAATATCCTGCGCCTTGAAATTAGGGGTATCGGCATTGGCCAGGTTGGCTGCCAGCAATTCAGCGCGCTGCGAACGGACCTTCAGTGCATCGGCATGAATTCCCAGGGCAGAATCAAAGTTGATTGGCATGTCACACTCCACAAACGGTTTCTTCAGCTGAGAATTAGCAGTTTGCGTGCCAGATTTGCAGAGGGCTGTGTTTACTGGAATTTCAGCATTCTGACCAACAGGCCCGGCGCTGCATCGGCAATATCTTGCCGCTCCGGGCGGCAACAGGCATGCATTCCCCTCACACAAGGGGGTAGACGGCAGTCACGGGCTCGCTCAGTATCAAGATTGACAATGAACTTAGAATTGGCTGACTATTCATTGGGTAGAAGGCGACGGGAGTACCTATGAGCTGTAGGAAACAGCTTTTACGAGGTTTTACTTTAATAGAATTGATTGTGGTTTTAAGCATTGCTGCCATCATTTCTGCCCTGGCAGCTCCCAGCTTCGCGGAGATGATCCGCAATCACCGGCTGACCACCCAGGCTAATGAGATCCTCAGTCAGCTCTATTACGCCAGAAGCGAGGCGATTCGCCGGGGCGTGCAGGTCTCGATCAGAAGTACCTCCAATATCAATAGTAACTGGACCAGTGGCTGGCAGATTTTTGCTGATATCGATGGTGACGGCCAATGGGATAATGGCAGCGATACCCTGCTGCGGGTGCATGAACCGTTGGATGGCAACTATACCCTGACCAGCGGTAATAATTACCAGACCTGGCTGGCCTATATGCCCAGCGGCTATCCTGCCAGTTCAGCAGGCCTCGGCAATGACACCTTTACACTGTGTGCCGGCAATAATGTGAATCGGGCTCGTGCCATCACTGTCAATAACACCGGCCGCGCATCAATTAGTGACCAGGTGGCTGCATGCCCGTGAAACAAGTGCAGGGGTTTACGCTACTGGAAGTCATGATCGCCGTGCTGGTGCTGGCCATTGGCATGCTGGGCATGGCACACCTGCATGTCACCTCAATGAAAGTAAATCAGAGCGCTGAATTCCGCAGTCAGGCCACCACACTGGCTACCAATATGTTCGACAGAATGCGCGCCAACCAGCAGGCGGCACAGAACGGCGCCTATGCGCTGGCGCTCAACAGTGTTCCACCTGCCTCGCCCAGCAACGTGGCAGAGACTGATCTGGCTGAATGGCTGACCAGGGTTAACAATGCGTTGCCTCAGGGTGATGCCAGCATCGTATGCCCTGCTTTTGCTGCCAATACCGAGTTTGTCTGTGACATCACCATCAGCTGGACTGAAATGCAGGATGATAATGCCCTTGGCACAACAAGTTATGTCTATGCAGGGGCGGTTCAGTGAGTTTTAAAAAGCAGCAGGGCCTGTCTTTAATCGAACTGATGATCTCGCTGTTACTCAGCCTGATTGTGATTGCAGCGGTGATCCAGGTGTTTCTTTCCAGCCGGCAGATGTACCGTGTGCAGACTGCCAAAGCACATATTCAGGAAAATGGCCGTTATGCAATGCATGTGCTGTCAGACAAGCTCTTGCATGTCGGTTACCAGGGTTGTGGCTCTTTTCAGATAGCGGACAACGAAGTCAACAATACGCTGAATACGCCGAATGATTATCTGTGGAATTTCACCGTGCCCATTCAAGGCGCCGAAGCCACGGGGCCGAACCTCTGGACGCCGACATTGGATGCCAGTATCAGCAATCCGGTTGCCGGCAGTGATGTAATTACGGTCAGAACCATCAACCAGCCGGAAATCCGTGTTACTCAGCATCCTGGCGGAACGCCCCCCGGATCGGCTGTGATCAAGGTAGCTTCAGGCAATCTGCTTCAACAGTCCGACATCGTCATGGTGACCGACTGTGAATCGGCGGCGATCTTCCAGATTACTAATGCAAACCCCAACACTTCTGGCAACCTTGTTCATAACGAGGGGAATACCACTTCTCCTGGAAATGTGACAAAAGCGCTGGGTAAAAACTATACCGGTGGCTGGATCAGCCGTATTCTCACCACCAGTTTTTATGTGCGTAACAATGCTGACGGCATTCCCGCTTTATATATGAAACAAGGCAGTAATAGCGTCGAGGAACTGGTGAGTGGCGTCGAATCGCTACAGCTGGAATATGGCATTGACAACGATGGAGACGGATCGGCAGATACCTATCGCAGTGCCAATGCTGTGGCTGACTGGAGTCAGGTCGTCAGTATTGCGATAGATCTGGTCATGGTCAGTGAGGAAAATAACCTGACTGTCGATGGCCCTCAGGATTATCTGCTGGATGGCAATACCATCACTCCTGCAGATTGCCGGCTTCGATCGGTTTTCTCCAAAACCATTACCCTGCGTAACCGCGTGCCATAAGGAGGATGACGATGAAACAACAAGGTGCCGCGCTGGTCGTCAGTATGATTCTTCTGGTTCTCATTACCATCATCGGTTTGTCGTCGATGCGTAGTGGCGTTATGCAGCAGAAAATGGCCACTAATGAACGTGATAAAGCACTTTCCTTTGAAGCAGCAGAAACGGTGCTGAGAGACGCCGAAAACTGGCTTGGCAGCCAACTGGTTGAACCCTTACCGACCGCTGATGGCAGCACCCGTGTCTGGAAACTCAATGCCATGGACCCGAATGATGCCAATCCGCAAAGCTGGTGGCAGGAACGGGACCTGACCTGGTGGAATAACAATGGCGTGCTCTATGGCGGGGACCTGGTCAATGTCAGAACAAAACCACGCAGTATCATTGAATTTCAGTATTTTAAATCTGACGATCTGGTGATTGGTGATGGCGGTGTCCCCAACGGCACGGTTTACTATCGCATCACCGGCCAGGGCACCGGCGGCACTGATATTGCCAGAACGCTGCTGCAGAGCACCACTGCCAAGAGGTTTTAGCAATGATTTCACGAACTCTGCAAAGCCTCTGTGTCGCGCTAGTATTATTCAGCATCAATTCTGCTGCCAGCGCTGCAACGCTCAGCCTGAGCAAAACGCCACTGTACCTCGGTGGCGGGGTTGAACCCAACATCATGTTTATTCTTGATGATTCGGGTTCGATGGTCTTTGAAGTAACACCGGATGATTTAGCCTTTCCCGGTAGTTCCTATGCCGCCCTGCTGTTTCCGAGCCCGGACAGTGTTTATGGCAGTGGTACACCCTATCCAAGCTATTCCAAGACCCTGTTACAGGTGGCCACAGTCGAGGAGAACAATGCTTACAATGCCACCACTCGTTCGCCTCAATTCAACAGTACTTATTATGACCCTTCCGTTACTTATCGCCCCTGGGTCAAGGAAGACGGAACGCTCTACCCCAATGCCTCGAGTTCATGTGCCTGGCATAATCCCGAAAAAACGGGTTCTTGCCCTACATCGACATGGTGGAGCAGCGGTGATGTCAACACTGTGGCGAGAAACCTAACCACCGATAACGGTCGCTACAATAATATCTACTGGCGCAGTTGCCTCCCAACTTGGTGGGGGGGTATGGATTGCAACAGTTCTACCGATAACAAAACTTTCTGGCCGGCAACCTATTTCTGGCATAACGGCGGCAGTCAGTGGAACTGGAATAATTATACCCGCGTTGAAATTCGCTCAAGCACGGCTAACTACAGCGGTCATAACCGAAGCATGCGTACTGACTGTGGCGGTGATGGGATTTGCAGTTATGAGCAGGAAATTCAGAACTTTGCCAACTGGTATACCTATTACCGCTCCAGAATTCTGACAGCACGCGCCAGTATCGGCCGTGCCTTTGTTGATCAGAGCAAAAAACGAATCGGTTACGGCACGATCAATAAAGGTTCCTCTGAAGTGGATGGCGTTACCACCGGCACGATTATCGACGGTGTACGGGATTTTGAGACTTCCCGTGAGGACTTTTTCGATAATTTATATGGCAGAGATATTCCCGCTTTGGGCACACCGCTGAGAGAAGCGCTGGATGATGTCGGGCAATATTTTTCCCGACCCGATGACGAAGGGCCATGGAGCTCCACACCCGGAGAGTCTGGTGGTACCGATTACAGCTGTCGTCTAAACTACAGCATCATGATGACCGATGGTTACTGGAGCGGCGGCAGCAATTACGATGCGGACACCAGTGACGCCAGAGCCAATGTGGATAACACAGCCGGCTCAAACATTACGGGTCCTGAAAACGAACCTTTCCAGTACTCGCCGATTGGTCCATTCCGGGATAGCCAAAGCAATACCTTGGCCGATGTTGCGATGTATTACTGGAAACGGGATCTGCGTACCGACCTGGAAAATGATGTCGCCACCTCGCCACTCGATCCGGCTTTCTGGCAGCATATGAGCTTATTCGGCATCAGCTTCGGTCTAACCGGTTCCGTTGATGCCGACGCCGCCTGGGCTGCCATCGATTCTGAAACTGATATCAGCTGGCCCGATACCAATCCTTCAAGCTCAGGCAACTGCAGTGGCAGTGAATGTCCGGCACGGCTTGATGACCTGCTTCACGCCACCATCAACAGTCGCGGTGGATTTTTTAACGCCTCGAATCCGAAACAACTGGCCGATGCCATCTCTGATGTCCTCGCCTCGATATCAAAACGTCAGTCATCGGCCTCTTCTGTCGCGCTTAATACAGGGACAATCTCGTCAAGCAGTCAGGTTTATCAGGCAAAATTCAATAGCGAAGACTGGAGTGGCCAGTTACTGGCCTATGGGGTCAATGCTGATGGCACTCTGAGTGCTACTGAAACGTGGGATGCAGGTGATTTAATCCCCGCAGCGGACAGCCGCAGCATTTTCACATTCGATGGCACTAAAGGTGTGCCATTTTCGGATTTCAACGCCTTGTCCGCCAGTCAGCAGGCCCAACTGGGTAGCCAGCAGGTACTTGATTATCTCAGAGGCGATGACGCCAATGAACTCGCTAACGGTGGCAGCTTCCGTAACCGTAATAGCCTGCTCGGCGACATCATCCATTCCAGTCCGGCTTATGTGGCGATGCCTTTGCAGCGTTACCCGGATATCTGGGGAACTGACGCGCCAGAAAATGACAGCAATGCTAAACCCTACTCGACCTTTAGAACAGATAACCTGAATCGACAACCTGTTATTTATGTGGGTGCCAACGATGGCATGCTCCACGCCTTTAATGCCGAAACCGGTGTTGAACTGTTCAGTTATATTCCTGAAAGCGTCTATCAGAACCTCAACGATCTGACTGTGTCCGGCTACAACCATGAATATTTTGTGGATGGCACGCCCACCATTGTCGATGCTTTCATTAACGGCGAGTGGAGAAGCATATTGGTCTCGGGACTAGGTGCCGGCGGTCAGGGCATATTTGCTTTGGATGTGACCGATCCTGAAAAATTCAATGAGGACGATGTGTTATGGGAGTTCAGCGATAAGGATAATGCCGATTTGGGTTATACCTTCGGCCAGCCCAGTATCGCGCGGATGCAGGATGGGAGTTGGGCTGCGATATTCAGCGGCGGTTACAACAACACGGCCGATAATGCCGGTGATGGTAACACTGCTGACAGCACCAGTGGTGACGCCAAGTTGTATATCGTCAACCTGGCTGATGGCAGCCTGTTGAGACCGCCGCTCAATACTGAGCGTGGCTCGAGTGAAGACCCGACAGGCCAGAATCGGCCCAATGGACTGGCGACGCCCGCTGTAGTTGATGTTAATGCCGATGCCGTGGCTGATCTGATTTATGCCGGCGATTTGTTCGGCAATTTGTGGAAAATTGATGTCTCAAAAAAACAGCCCAATCAGTGGGATTACGCCATGAAAGAGGCTGGTTTACCACAACCGCTGTTTGAAGCCTGTGCCAGCCTTCCATGCAGCAATCTGAACAGACAACCTATCACCACCCAACCTCAAATCATTAATCACCCGACTGGTAACGGTTATCTGGTGTTATTCGGTACCGGCAAGTATTTTGAAGTCGGTGACAACAGCGCCGTCAATCAGACGACCCAGAGTTTCTATGGCATCTGGGATACAAATCAGAACATCAGCAGCCGGTCACAACTGTTACAGCAATCGATAACAGATGAAGTCACGCAATCCGGTTTTGAGCTCAGGGTCACCACTGAAAACACTATAGACTGGACAACGCACAAGGGCTGGTATCTCGATTTGATAGACCCGGATACCGGTACCAATTTTGGTGAACGCCAGGTCAGTGAGGCCATCGTCCGCAACGGCCGTGTGATTTTCACCACGCTGCTACCGTCAGAAGACCCATGTGGTGATGGTGGTACCAGCTGGTTAATGGAGCTCGATGCCACATCCGGTAGCAGGCTAACGTATTCGCCATTTGATTTGGATGGCGACAAAACATTCACCGTCCTGGACTACGTCAATCTCGGTGATATCGATAATGACGGTGACGATGACTATGTCCCGGCCAGTGGAAAAAGATCGAAAGTCGGTATCAACAATACACCGGGCATCCTCAATGACGGCGGTGGACAAACTGAGTTCAAATACAGCTCCGGTTCATCCGGCGAAATCGAAATTACGACTGAGAATCCGGGTCCGGGCTCTCAGGGGAGGCAGTCATGGCGACAACTGGATTATCTATACAAACGCTAAAACGCGTACGAACTGGCTTATTTCTCATGCTGGGCCTGTTATTATCTTCGCCATTGCAGGCCATAGACTTTTCCAATGAAGGGACCATCACAGAAATCAACCGCGGTGCCGGTGAGATCAAGATTGACGGTCAGCTATACCTGTTAGCGAACAATGTCGAGATCCTTAACAGCGATGCTGAGGCTGCCCCAGAACTGGAATTAACCGTCGGCCAGGAAGTCGCTTTCAACACGGATGAGTTTGATCGCATTCTCGACATTATCGTCCAGCAGGGCGCGCCCTTATGAGAAAGCTGTGTCGCTGCCAATCCGGCTTTACTCTGATCGAGCTGATGATCACCGCCATCATCATCGGCATCATTGCAGCGATTGCTTTACCGTCTTATCAGGAACAGGTCAGAAAAACCCGCCGGGCTAATGCACAGGCAGATCTGCTTGAACTGGCCGCCTACATGGAACGCCATTACGGTGAGAACTTCAGTTACACGGGAGCGGCACTGCCTTTCAATGAGTCACCTAAAGAAGGTGACAGTAAATATTATGACCTCGCTATCGCTGCCATAGCGCAGGATAATTTTACTCTCTCGGCTACACCAAAAGGTCCACAGGCCAGTGATCGTTGCGGCACCATGTGGGTGGATGAGACCGGTGGTCATACCGCGCAGGATAATAACTGCTGGTAGAGGCTGTAATTCCGCGATTCAATTTAAATAAAAAAGGCCGGCTAAAAAGCCGGCCTTAATCTAACTAGTATGTTTTAGTTCTAAATACCATCATCTACTGCGCCTGAAATCAATAGACTATTCAACACAACCTGCGCGGCAGCATCATCCAATACAGCGATACTTGTTACATCAATGGTTTGGACTACACCACCCTCACTGGCATTAGTGACTTGAATTTGCAGGTGGCCTCCATTTTCAACACCAGCAATCGTGTTGTCTGTGTTAGCCAGCACATCAGCTAAATTGATGATATCTCCTTGAGCTTCATTGAAGTCGGTAATGGTATCAGCTGCTGAGTCAGCTGAAACGCCCAGATCATCTTCATTGAAGTCAAAGACATCTACACCAGCATTGCCCGTCAAGACATCATCACCGGCACCGCCAATCAAGATGTCATTTTCACCACCGCCAACCAGTTCGTCATCGCCATCCCCACCAAGAATGGTTGTGGCTTGGTTAGCTACTGCAATCAGCGCAGCGCCACCTTGGTCATTACCATCTGTACCAGACAAAATCACATGATCTTCTGGGCTGATTTGGATTTCGATACCATTCTCAATTATGACGGTATCACCATCGGCATCCACCAACTGCAAATCAAAGTCTAAATTGATCAAATCACCCGGAGTAGGGACTGCTGCACCAAAGCCACCAACAGAGAAAGTATTGTCACTCAGATAATCAATTTCTAGCGAGTTTAAACCTACACCAGTGAATACCTGAATGGTGGTTCCGTCATATATACCCGAAACGTAGAGGCTGCCATTGCCATCATAATCAAATTCAACGGTATAGCCATCACCTGTCTGCAACAAGCCGTCAGCGATGTTGAATGTCACCAAACCACCCAATGTAATTGAAGTAATGTCTTTTTGTGTACCATCACCAACAATATTGTTTCCATCGGGGTCTTGGTAGGCTCTCAGTTCAATTGTGCTAGCAGTTTGACCAGATGACACTAACGTAGCTTGAACACCAAATACTGTTTCATGATTAGTAAATGTATGACCAGAACCTGTGGATTCATCGTAGTCTGCATTACTTACTGGAGTACCAGAAATTCCTGATACGAAGTCAATCCGAATGCCCTCGTTCCCACCAACATTCTGACCACCACCACCACCATCGACACCAGCCTCGTTAGCTGTGGCATTGACACCATCCCCATCATAACCATCGCCTTGTACAGGTGTAACTAGAATATCAGGTGTCGGTGAGACAACATCAGTATCAAAATAGTAAGCGTAGTTTGTGTTACCTCCAGCAAAATCATACGAACCATCATCGATTGAGAATGATGTTAAACCACCGTCTAACTGTTTCAATAAGGTGAAATCGTATGTGTCATTTGACAGAGCAAGGTCACCATCTGTGTTCAATGTCACAGTGTAGACTTGCGTATTGGTATCAGCCAACACAGTCGCATAATCACTACCGGCTAATGTTGATGCAATGAGGACACTACCGTTGCTATACAGATAAATAGCTTGATTACCTGTCGTTTGCTGACTCAAAGTTCCGTCGACAGCAATATTGGTAAAGCTGAGCGTACCGAGTTGATCCGCGCCAACATTATCATCAATGTTTGAGTCAACGTCCAAAGCAACACCTGTCGCGGTTGTATTGATTTGGTTAATGATGAATGTCATTTCAGGGTTAATGGCTACAGGCACATCATCAACAACCGCTACATTCACTGTACCTGCCGCTGTATCGCCATCAATATCTGTCGCAATCACATCGACCGAACCTAAATCCAGGTTCGTTTGAATGTCATCACCATAGGTATGCAGGAAGTTGTCCGACAAGGTCACTGATACAGATGCCGTGCCTGCAACCAGGTTCGGTGTCAGTGTCAGCGTGATCGCCAGATCACCATTCACCGTACCGGTGATTTGGCTCGCACCATATGTCCAGATAACGTCAGCACCAGCAAGACCATCTGTGTTGGTCAGCAAGCCAGATAAATCTGTGTCAAAGGCCATGCTCGCCAAGGCATCGGAGCCCAAAGTGAACACCAACGTATCGCTGTCTGTCAGCGATTCCGGCGTATCGTCATTGCCCATGGGCAGATCATCCTCATCCACCAACAGGCTGATAGCTTGTGCATCGCCAGGACCCGCACCATCGGTGATAGTGATCGTGTGATTGTCTGAGGCTACGTCGCCATCACCATCCGTGACTTCAACACTGAACGTCACGCTTGGAGAGAGATCTTGGTCTTGACCATTCGCAGGATCAAACGTCCAGGTGCCATCGGTAGCTACATTCAATGTACCTTCCGCAAGCACAATGTTGGCACCAAGTGCGTAACTGCTCGCTCCCACTTTAACGACCACGGTTGAGGCATCATCTGCACCGTAGCTGCTGTTATCCCATGTACCAGAAATCGTACCAACGGCATCTTCGGCAACGGTTGCTGTACCTGATACTGTCATCGCTGGCACATCATCAACAACCGCTACATTCACTGTACCTGCCGCTGTATCGCCATCAATATCTGTCGCAATGACATCGACCGAACCTAAATCCAGGTTCGTTTGAATGTCATCACCATAGGTATGCAGGAAGTTGTCCGACAAGGTCACTGATACAGATGCCGTGCCTGCAACCAGGTTCGGTGTCAGTGTCAGCGTGATCGCCAGATCACCATTCACCGTACCGGTGATTTGGCTCGCACCATATGTCCAGATAACGTCAGCACCAGCAAGACCATCTGTGTTGGTCAGCAAGCCAGATAAATCTGTGTCAAAGGCCATGCTCGCCAAGGCGTCTGAGCCCAGGGTGAACACCAGTGTGTCGCTGTCTGTCAGGGACTCCGGTGTATCGTCATTACCCGCTGTCTCATCGCCACGTACAGGTAAGTCATCTTCATCCACTGACAGGCTGATAGCTTGTGCATCGCCAGGACCCGCACCATCGGTGATGGTGATCGTGTGATTGTCTGAGGCTACGTCGCCATCACCATCCGTGACTTCAACACTGAATGTCACGTTTGGAGAGAGATCTTGGTCTTGACCATTCGCAGGATCAAACGTCCAGGTGCCATCGGTAGCTACATTCAATGTGCCTTCTGCAAGCACAATGTTGGCACCAAGCGCGTAACTGCTCGCTCCCACTTTAACAACTACGCTTGAGGCATCATCTGCACCGTAGCTGCTGTTATCCCATGTACCAGAAATCGTACCAACAGCATCTTCAGCAACGGTATCAGTGCCGCCGACGGTCATATCTGGAGCATCATCATCGACCGTAACAGTGAATACCGCAGGGGCACTGGTATTACCAAATGAGTCTATTGCTGTTGCAGTAAACTCAAATGTCAGAGGGTCATCCGGGTTAGTTGCATCAGGATGATAAAACGCCTCATTCTGAGTAAACGTATAAGTGCCATCGCCTTTGACCACGAGTGTCCAACTACCATCATCTGCAGTCACCGTGTTACCGGAACTAGATGCACTACCAGTCCAGGAGCCGCCAGAATACGATATAGAAATGGTGCCTGTGTCACCAAGACCGTAATCAGCATCGATGACACCATTAAGTTCTACAAAACCATCAGTTTCATCACCTGCGACATCGCCACTAGTAAGGTTAACATCATCATCGAAGATGGTAACCATTGCAGAGTCAGCATCAGGGTTAATAGTGGCATTGTTGGCGCTAAGAAGCACAATTTCGAAAACACCATTTCCTTCTGGAATGTCATCTTCTACGATTTGCACATAGACAGGGAAAGAAGTTGCACCTGCAGGAATTGTGACCGTTTGAGGTGAAAGTCCATCAAACCAATCTTCGGGGTTATCCGCTGCACCATTAGTGCTTACTGGACGTAATTCATAGGTAACCTGAACGTCCTGTGTGAAGGCTTCACTTAAATTAATGATAAAGACAACTTGTTTGGTACCTGCACTGGTTCCTTCTAAAACACTGGCCGCATTGCCATCAACAATAACAGGATAGTCAGGTGTTGGAATGCCATCTGTAGGAGGATCGGTTTCCGGATCTTCAATTTCGATTTCAACATCGACTGACACACTGACTTGAGGGACAGGCTCTTCTTCTTCAAGGAAAATAATGTCCTCTTCAGGAAGGTCATAGCTGTTATTGACGCCAATGGTATCGAAACCCGCATCGGGTGTGACCGATGGGTTGAGATAATCAACGAATACGGCAGTATTATTACCTTCATTACCACCTTCAACCCCTGCACCGGCAGCTGTGGCTTCACCGATTTCGGTCGGGTCTTGCCCCTCTAACAAGGCTTGTTGGATAGCAGCAACGTCATCAGGCACGTCTTCTTGTGCGCCTTCGGCCAAGGCTGTGTCATTCAGATCAAAGACTTCACTGTCGAGCATTGCCTGGGAGTTTCTGCCCAGATCCATGACACTGCCATCAGCGAATTCGATTTCAATTGCCCCACCAGGGCCTGTGGTAATCAGTTCATTGGCGAAGACTCTGTCGCCGGCCTGTAGTGTTCTGATCGAGCCATCAGCCGCAGTGGCTGTGACTTCTCCAATGATTGCCTTTACAACTCCGATTTGTGCCGCCATGTTCATGTCCTCCCAAGAACCATCCATATATCATCAGCATCCCCAATATGAGGGGGTCTTGCTAATAATAATCCCCCTATTTATAGGGGGTCGGTATTGTACTTTGGTACAGTTTTGTGAATTTTTTTAAAATTTTTTGTATGAAAACTATGGAAAAGACCGGTTTGCGGCTTTTTATCGGGGTCTGGAAAAAGAAAAAGCCAGCTTTCAGGCTGGCATTGAGAGTTATTCGATCAAATTATGCACTCAATTTATAAGTTTTAGCAGAGCGGTTTATGCCTTATATATACGTCGAAGTCGGCCATTACGAATATAGTGACTTTCCAGAATCTTTCTTTGTTTGAAGTCGATTTTGGCCATGGCTTCATAGTCTGTGAGTGATCGATTCTGGCCCAACCCATAATGAGCTATGTCTGTGAGTGAATGGGGATCACGCGGTTTGGTCCCGGCAAGTAGATATTGAATGCGGTCCACACTTTGGGACTCTAAAAACGCTGCCTGCCGGTGATCATCCCAATGGCGGGGGCGGCCGGTTCGTTTACCGTAGTTGTGATAAGCCAGCACATCGTTGGGTGCATAAAAATCCCAACCGTGCGTCCACAATCTGACTGACAAGGTAATTTCTTCACCGAAGAAATACAGGTATGGATCGTAGGGTACCTGTTTGAGTGCCAATGCCGGTGCAAACAGAAAATTAGCAGACACAAAGGCTGAAAGCATTGGCTTTGCGGGTCTGTTTTTATATGGAATCGTATCTGACTGATACACTAATGTGCCGTGCGCATTAAACTGGCCCGGTTTTAAGCGCGTGATCGCTTTTTCCGGCAACTGGTCGGGCGGTGTGTAGCCTAGAGGATAGTGGCTGATTATCGCTTTCTGGTTATCACACTGCTGCCATATATCAAAAAGCCGAACATCCCAATCCGGCTCAAAGCGCATATGACTGTCAATCTGCAGTACAAAATCTTCATCGCCGGACAATGTCTGATACAGATGACTTCTGGCCCAGCACACGCCCCGGCTGTTGGCCGCATCTATCACGATTTCCTGCACCTGCGGGTGCCCCGGTGCACGACATGTTTCATCACCCGACATCAGCTGAGACAGCACGCCCACCCGAATCAGCTCGGGCCTGGCACCGTGCCGTAACAGATCATTAATGGTGGCCGTGATTTCCTCGTCACGATAATTGGCAATCGCGACAAACAGGGTGGGTTGAATCTGGCTCATCGTCTCTCGAATCGTTATGCTAACTCAGCATACTAAAAGGCCCGCGATATGCCTACCGCGGGCCTTTTGTTTTTCAGAACGCTGGCCGGTGACGATGTGTTGTCAACGGCCGGCCAGTGACTAGCTCTGGTCGACGTTCAGGTTGTTGTTATTCAACAGGGTAGTCAGATCCTGCTGGTTACCATTAACGAAGATGCTTTGTGTTGATTCGCCACCACTGTTGGCATCGCCGTTCGTGTAGACATCGATCTTGGTCTGGTTGCTACCTGCATCGAATGTCGCTTTCAGATAGTTATCCAGGTTAGTGTCATCGATAGTCTTGCTGCCATCGGAATCCAGCAGATCGGCAAGATTCAGCACATCACCCTCACCGGCATTGAAGTCAATGACCATATCTTCAGCCGGAGAACCTGCTTCACCGTCATCGCCTTCATTCCATTGGAAGATGTCGGCACCGGCGCCACCGATAAGGATGTCGTTACCGCCACCGCCGATCAGCGTGTCATCACCGGCAGCATCAATCTCAGCCTGTGTTGGGTTCGGATTAATCAGTTCATCGTAGTTGTCACGAATGTACTGCATGATTTGTGCATCATCCGGTGCCGTACCATCATTCACTGACCAGGTCAGGTATTCCACCAGACCCTCGTAACCCAGACCATGACCGGCACTGAATGTCTCACCAGTGTCATCATTAGTCCAGGTCAGGTTATCCGTGAACAAGGTATCACCGAAGATCACTTCATCACCATCGCCACCCTGCAGCACGTCATCACCCAGGTCGGCAGGGCCTTCTGTGGTGTTGCCGGTTTGCAGTTGGGCAGTCAGTTCACCAGCGGAGTTAATCACCTGTGGTTCGCCGACTGGGCCGGTGACAAAGTTATCCGGTACTCGCAACTCAATATCATCAAGGTATAGCTGCTCATAGTTGCCATTATTATCTGCTTCAATAGTGTACACGAGGCGGTAGTTACCCGAATCCAAAGGAGATGTCTGAATTGTGTCTCGAGAAGTCTCTTCTGGGAGCTCTCCACCTTCACCTGCCACATCAAGCCAGTTACCACCAACCTGACGCTGCAGAGACCATGTGATCTCATCACCGCTACCGAGACTTGATGTTTGATAATCGAACTGCAAGATGGAGCCATCAACTGCTACAGCAAACATCGTGCTGGTAAGAACTGTTTGTCCATCATTACGACGATCATGGATGGTCATGTAGCCGTCGTCAATTTCAAACTCGCCATCTGAATCACCACTTAATGTCCAATCACTCTCGGTATCCAGATCATCATTAGACCCAGAGAAGTTGGCCACAATGGAGGTGGTCGTACCAAAGGATTCAGACCCAGTCCCAGCGTTGTTGGTGTTGTCAAAGAACCTCAGGTAGTTGGTATCAACACCGTTGCCAATACCAATCGCATTAACCTCACTGATACTGCTCAAGCCTTCAAAGGCATTTACTGCCGCTAGGAGAGTCTCATAATCAGTATCATTACCATCACCGCCACCGTTGTAGAGTGTTGGGTCACCGTCGGTCATGAAGTAAGTAATGAACTCATAACCTGAAGGTTGCGAACCGAACCAATCTACGGCTTCGTTAAATGCATCCTCGTAGTTAGTACCACCATCAGCTGACAGATCGCTAATTTCATCAAGCAAATCTGCCATGCCATCTGGATTATTCGCCAAATCACTGACAGAGATTTCCAGGTTTGCACTCGGGCCAAAGCCAATCAGGCCAATATTGATCACACCATCATGGTCAGCCAGATCATTCACAAAGCTTTCCAAGGCGTCTTTGAGCAATGTCAGACGGCTGCCTTCCATACTGCCCGACTCATCCGCAATGAGCGCAATGCTGTAGTTACTGCCTGGGCTGTATTGCTGATCACGCCCTCCCAGGTCACCAATCAGTACATCATTACCGCCTGCCGTTTGGTGAGTATTCGGTTGATTACTACCAACGTAAAGCTCATCCGCGACCTGTGTGGTCACAGTCAGGTTGTTGCTTGACAGATCACCATCTGCATCCTGAATGGTGTAGCCAATACTTGCACTGATTTCTGCATCCGTATCAGCAAGGCCGGTGAACGCATAACTACCGTCACTGTTAATGACCACGGTACCGGCGTCTGTATCAAATGTCGCTGAGGTGATGCTGTCAGTGAAGGTAACGGTGGTACCGTCATAAGTCACATCAACCAGGGCTGGTGTACCATAACCATCCGCCCCCGCATCGTCATTATCCAGAACACTGCCGGTAACCGGACTAGGTGTTGAAGTCACGGTGCTGGTCAGTGCGTCAGCCAAATCATCGATATTGTTCAGAATAATGACATTGTCGTCACCTGAACCCGAATTATCGTTGGCAGCTTCACCGACACTCCAGGCAATCGGTTCCAGGAATCCAATATCGCCGCTATCCAGACCGTTATAGCCAACGGCAAAGGAATTATCGAAGTTATTGTTTTCAAGGAAGTCTATCCAAGCACTTTCCTCAGCACCAATAATGCCGTAGCTGCCCGTGCTGTTGGTCTGGTTCGGTTCACCATCAGAGATAAACATCGACACCAGCTCGCCACCGCCTGCAGGTGGTGCAGTGAAGTTGCTTGTGACAGTTTGCAACGCAGCATCGTAATCGGTATAGCCACCACTGCTCAATCCGTTAATCACTGTCATGGCATCGGCAAGATTAGTGAACCAGCCCCCATCAACGCCAGAGTTATAGAAAGTACCATCGGATGAGAAAGAAGTAATAAAGACAGAATGCACAGAGCCACTGTTAAACAGTGATTGCAAAGATGACTTCATTGAGGCCAAGTCACTGTTACTGACACTGGAAGAGGTATCAATCGTCAACACCAGGTTAGCCCCTAATGTGGCGCTTGAACCCTCTTGAGTCTGTGCACTATCTGCAGATGCCATCGGCACATCGTCTGTGATTTGTACTGACAAGGTGTCATTAGCGACATCACCATCAACATCACTCAGACTGATATCGAAGCTCTCAAACACCCCATTTTCACCATTATTGGCAGGACCATGGGTCAGCGTGTTATCAGTCAGTTCATAGCTGTAGGTAATCTCACCCGTGTTGGCATCGTAACCAGTCACAGACAGCGTATTACCCAGCGCCGTAGTAAAGCTTGTGGCGCTGAATGTACCGTCAGTGATGATTGCATTACCTTCGATGGTCAGATCATCAATGGCATCACCACTGCTGATGGTGAATGTGCCTTCTTGGACAGTAGACTCTTTAGAGGTATCACTACCTTCTGCCAAGTCATCCTCATCAACCGTGACATCTCCACCATTAGCAGCTGGTGTCAGGTTGCTGATTTCCGGAGCATAATCCACATCGACCGTTGTCGTGCCTGCAGTCTGCAGATTTTCGTACTCACTGCCACCAGACGCAACACCAACAATGCTGTTGGTGATAGACACCTGGTTATTAATCTCGGCATCAGTGTAGGTGCGGGTAAACGAACCTGAAGTATCACCAGCAGAGATAGTCACCTGCTCACCATTAGCCAGGTTGAAGACCAGATCTGTATCCGGGTCAATATCGCCAGGGCCACCACTCAATGTGATGGTGTAGGTGATATCGCCACCGTCTTCATTCACTTCTGTAGTTGAAGTGGTCAGTGTCGCGGTCACAGTATCAATAGTGTCGCTGACCGTGACTGTCGCAGTATCAGTGGTATCCAGATTTTCGTAGTTACCACCGCTGGTTGACTGAATACCGACATTGAAGCTTTCGCCATCAACGTAGACATCATCACCCTGGGCTGCCTGCGGCGCAGATGAGCCCGTGGTGGCACCGTCAGGAATCGTGATCACCACGCCATTGGTGAGCGTAATGGTCAAGTTACCTTGAGGCGCATTATCAACACTGGCGCTGTAGGTGATAGTACCGTCTTCCGCTACGCTCACATCATTCAATGTGATTGTCGAGGTATCGGTCGTATCACTGATAGTGACAGTCGCTGTATCGGTGGTATCCAGCTGTTCGTAGTTACCACCACTGGTTGATTGAATACCAACATTGAAGCTTTCGCCATCAACGTAGACATCATCACCCTGAGCTGCCTGCGGCGCAGAAGAACCCGTAGTGGCACCATCAGGAATGGTGATCACCACGCCATTGGTCAGCGTAATGGTCAAGTTACCTTGAGGCGCATTATCAACACTAGCGCTATAGGTGATAGTGCCATCTTCCACTACGCTCACATCATTCAACGTGATGGTGGTGGTATCAGTAGTATCACTGATAGTCACCGTCGCGGTATCAGTGGTATCCAGATCTTCGTAGTTACCACCGCTGGTTGATTGAATACCGACATTGAAGCTTTCGCCATCAACGTAGACATCATCACCCTGGGCTGCCTGCGGCGCAGAAGAACCAGTAGTGGCACCATCAGGAATGGTGATCACGACGCCATTAGTGAGCGTAATGGTCAGGTTACCTTGAGGCGCGTTATCAACACTGGCGCTATAGGTGATGCTACCGTCTTCCGCTACGCTCACGTTATCCAGCGTGACAGTGGTGGTGTCGATGGTGTCACTGATAGTCACAGTCGCGTCATCGCTGGTGTCCAGAGATGAGTAGTTACCACCTGTGGTGCCAGTCACCTCAACGGTATAACTTTCACCATCAAGGTAAACATCGTCACCCTGGACAGAGAATGGCGTGGAGTCGGCACTGGTGTCACCAACCGGAATAGTGATGGTTGCACCATTATCCAGCGTGATAACAAGTGGGCTACCAGTCACAGGGCTCGCCACGCTGCCGGTAATGGTAGCTGTGCCATCGCCTTCGTTGACAGTAACATCATTCAGAGTCAAGACGTCAGAAACCTGTGCATCAACAATAGTAATAGCGACTGCGCCCTGAGTGGTATCGCCGTCGCCATCGGTGACGGTGAAGTTAAAGTTTTCAACTTCGTCCTGAGATACGGAACCGCTGTCAACGCTATAGCTGTACTCGCCATTGGCCTTGACCTGCAGCGTACCGTGATCCAGTTCGATTTCCTGTGAGTAACCGTCCTGACCGAATTCCAGGGCCACGCCATCGATGTGTGAGATTCCCCCCTCATCCTGACCGGCATCAAACACCAGTTGACCGGTAACGGTCTCACCTTCGTCAACCGCTGCATCGCTTTGGATACCAACACTCGGGCCGTCATCTTCAAAGGCAAACAGCACACCGACATCAAGACTGTCGCTGGCACTGTCGCCATCGGCATCCGTGATGGTGGCTGACAGCGCAATCGCGCCGGCATTGAGTGTGGCAGGCGAATTGGCTTCATCTGGATCGGTCACGTCATCATGCTCAACCGCACGCAGTTGAGTCAGGGTGACTTCGCCGGTGTCATCGACACTGGCAGTAAAGACAATCAGTTCATCGCCGCCATCCATAGTGATGTAGCCTTCAACATCACCGTCGCCGTTCACACGCAGTTCAACCGCTTTGCCGCTGACGGTATCAACCAGACCGGACTCTGCATCATCAGCCACCGACAGGCTGTAATCCACATCGCCTTCGCCATCGGCACCGAAGTCAGGGGTAAAGCTGCCTGAAAGGTCGAGCGTTGCGGTGGCATTGCTTGGATCACCATTGCCGATATCGGTCTCATCGACGGTGATCGCACCCAGCTGGTTAATGCTGACATTGATATTGACGTCATTGAAGTCGTTATCACCGCCAATGATGTCTTCCCAGTTCTGGTTACCGGCTGCAGCGTTATCATCAACGGCATCAGTATCATCCGGGTTAAGGGCAGGGTCATTGAACAGAACGTTCGTACCTTGTCCTGACAATGGTTCACCGCCCACAAGCACTTCCCAGTTACCTTCGCCATCTTTCTGGAAGGTGACGGCATCACCATCGCTCAGGTCATTCAGATCGGCACCGTCAGGAATGATGAAAAAGCCGATATTTGCAGGGTCGGTAACATCAACAGTGACTTCTTCTGAGGTGTTGTCTTTGACATTCGCCCAGATGATTTCACCGCTGACCGGTTCACCATTTTCACCTTTGATGTAGAAACCATAGGTGTTGTTGTAACCGGCATCACCGCCTTCATTGGTCACAGTCAGCAGGTAAGGCTGTGTGGGTTGCTCAGCAGCGATGGTCGGTGCGTCATCTTCAAAGTTGAAGCTGACACCACCCAGATCCAGCGTGGCTTCTGCACTGTCGCCATCGGCATCAGTGATAGTTTTCACCAGGCTCAGCAATTCTGCATCCAGCACCATGCCCTGGCTGTCGTCAGGGTTGGTGGTGTCGGCATGCCAGACGTTCTCCAGCTGCGTCAGCGTGACTTCACCGGTTTCAGCATTGACGCTGATAGTGAAATATTCCGTACCACCCACAGAGCCAATGATTTCACCATTGACTTCATTCAGCACGATTTCAGTGCCCTGGCCGTAACCGTCACCATCATCGCTAGCCGTATCGCTGTTATCAACGGTATACAGACCGGAAGCGACATCCTGACCGTTCAGGCTCAGGCTGTAGCTTTCGCTGGTTTCACCGGCAGGACCGTCAGCACCGAGCTCACCGCTGAAGAAGCCGCTGAAGTCGAAGCTGGCAGTAGTAGAAGCACCGGCTTCACCGTTGCCGTCTGCCAGCGCAGATTCATCAACAGTCAGGCTGGCAACTGCATCCAGGCTGATGTTATCGATATAAGCGCCCAGCGTGTTTTCAGAGCCCACCCCTTCAAAGCTGAGGGTTTGTGCACTGCTGGTATCCAGACCGGTAAAGGTCAGGGTGATGGTGGTCCAGCCACCAGCACTGCTTGATTGTGATGCAGACACACCGGCAGGCAAGCTGTCAAAATCAATCACACCGGCACCGTCAACATTGATGTTGACCGTTTGTCCGCCCAGTGAGACCGCCATATCGCTGCCATCCACATCATCAGGACGCGGCTGGAAGTCAAAGCTCAGGGTCGCATCAGGAGTCGGCAGATCAACGTCTGTCGACAGCACAGTCAGTGTAGGTTCACCATCACTATTGCTGTCGTGAGCATCCAGTTCGGCATGCACATCACCGTCTGAAGCACTGGCGCCACCCACGTTACCGGACTGAATTTCGATACCGGCACCGTTCACGGTCCATTCAATATCATTGTTACCAATGATGGTGCCGCCACCCTCGCCAACGACTGTCCAGTTATTACCGGTCAGGTCAGGCGCAAAGTTTTCAAACGACTCGGTCAGCAGATTAATTTGCTGGCTGGTCACAACCGGCGTGTCATCATCGAAGTCGACAGTCAGGTTACCGGTTTGGCTATCGCCGTCATTGTCGGTCACGGTAAATTCAAGATCGACACTGGTGTTATTTTCAGTGTTATCACCTGCTTCACCATCCAGTGACTCATGCAGGACGTTATCCAGCAGGGTCACGGTGTAATCACCTGATGCTGTATCGGTCACTTCCACCGTAAACAGAGGACCGCGCGGGCCAGTTGCTGTCAGCGTGTTGGTGACACTATTCCAGCTGAAGCTGACAGTTTCAGTGCCGACAGTCGCGTTTTCGCCGTTCATTGCAGCAAAGTCAACGCTACCAGGCTGATCAGCACCGGTTGAGAAATTCAGGCTGCCTTCAAAAGTATTTTCATCAGCACCTTGTGTGACGTCATCCTGTGGGCCGCCTTCAATACCATCGACCAAACCTTCGTCATCAACAGTTGCAGTGGCCTGCTCTTGTGAGATAACCGGCATATCATCATCGATAGTCACATAGACATCACCATCAACGCTATCACCATCACCATCGGTAACGGTATAAGTCAGCTTGAAGTTAACGTCAGTGCTAGAAAGGAAGAAATTCGGATTTTCATCATCACCGTAGGAGAAACCATCATTGCTGTGATCGACATTGGCAAGCAAGGTAAACTCATACACACCAGTTTGAGCGTTCACTGTCATAGTAAACACCGGCGTGTCAGTGACTTCTGTTGATGCTGTCAGGGTTGAGGTATCTGCATTCCAGCTGTAAGTCACTGCCTCGCCGTTAGAGGTAAAGTCAGCAGTCTCACCATGCATTTTCTGCAGGCCAATCGAGCCGGCACCATCCGCGCCAAAGGTATGGCTGAGGGTACCTGTCAAATTGGCTTGAGCCAGATCACCGGTCTGATCATCGCCTACACCGGTAGGCAAATTATCTTCGTCAGCAACGATAAAGGTCGGAATAAACGCAGTAGGACCATCGTCATCAAATGTAACCTGAATGGCATTTTGCGTCACGACGCTGTCGCCATCGTTATCAGTCACCGTAATGTGGATAAAATTCTCAAGGCTGACATCATCGTCACGACTTTCAGTGTCTTCGTGCTGAATAGCTTTAAGTTGTAATAGAGCGAGCTGATCATCACTACTGCCTGGCTCGCCTTCGAGCAGACCGACAACAAAGGCAATATCTGCAAGGAAGTCTTCGGCTGAGTCATAGCTGCCAGCCGGGTCAGCAGGATCAAAGGTCGCATTGGTCATGCCCAGGACAAAGTTATCACCTACAAGCCCCTGGTCACCCAGGTCGACACCAAAGGCAGTGCCAATATTGGCAAGTAATTCTGCTGATAGAGAATACAGATAGATCGGCTGGCCACCCTGAGTAGCACTCAGTCCTGAAGCCTGCCCGTCAAAACTCTCGCCTGCGGCATTGGTTAATGAAACATTAGCTAAGCCATCTGCGCCACCACTGTACTGAACAGCACCACTGATTAAGTTAACTGCTACTCCTATAAGCTCAACAGTGCCACCTTCACCCAGCGGTTGCAGGAAGGTGAACAGGTCATTGGCTGCATCACCATCGAAAGTGTGAGGCTGCGCAAGGGCTGATTCGTCATGAATAACGGTAGCGCTGCCATCTTCAGAGATAACCGGAATATCATCCTGAATCTCGACCACAAACTGACCTTCACCGACACCGGTGACAGAATCACCATCAGTGTCAGTCGCAACCAGAATACCGCTGAAATCAATGCCGCTCACTGAACCGTCGGCGGTGACCAGGGCACTGTTTTCGCTGTCGGTGCCATCATCTACATGATCCAGCTGGTCCTGCAGATCAAACTCGTATGAGCCATCGGCATTCACAGTCAGGGTAAAGACGGTCATACCACCGGCAGTGGCTGTCAGTACGTTTCCGCTGACGCTGTAGCTCACGGCATTTCCGTTTGAGTACAGGCTCGGCAGGCTGTCAGTGTTTTCAGACAGGCTGATGGTGACAGGTGCATCGGCACCGGCACTGAACAGTGCGGTTAAGCTACCGGCTTCGCCGTCAGTTTCATCATCTGCGTTAGTGTCGCCAGCTTGTTTGTTACCTTCGCTGTTGTCTTCAGTAAGCACTGACATGCCATCTTCTTCGACGCCCGCAGTGACCGCTTCGGCTTGTTCATTGGCAATCGGCGCATCGTCTTCAAAGCGATAGGCCACGCCGCTGATATCCAGATCAGCACTGACGGTATCGCCATCGGCATCGGTCACCGATTTCGTCAGTAGCAAGGTACCGGCTTCCAGCAACATGCTCATTGCTTCATCGGTATCGGCAGTGTCGTCGTTCCAGATATTTTGCAGTTGTTCCAGGGTCACGACGCCGTTGGCATCGACACTGATGGTAAACAACGGGCCTTCAATGCCTTCAGCAACGCCTTCAATCACACCATTATTGTTGACCAGAGTAATTTCTGCACTTTGGCCATAACCATCACCATCTTCAGCCGAAGTATCATCACTACTGACGGCATACAAGCCGGTGGTAAGAACTTCCAGCTCCGGATTCAGTGACAGGCTGTATTCGCTTGTGCCTTCTTCATCGGCACCGATGCTGCTGGTGAAGTAGCCACTGAAGTCAAAGCTGGCCATGGCTGTGGTAACGGCACCGGTTTCAGGATTAGCGTTTTCCAGACCCGATTCGTCAACGGCCAGTACTGGCAGCGCTGACATATTGATGTTGTCGAGGTAGGCACCGAATTCATTCGCATTACCCAGACCTTCAAAAGTCAGGGTTTGCGGTGTGGTGGTGTCCATACCGCTGAATTGCAGCGTGATGGTGGTCCAGCCACCGTCGATAGCGGTCAGCTCAGCGGTCACGCCTTCAGGCAGACCGTCAACAGTCACGTTGCCGGCAGCATCTGAGTTCACGGTGAAGCTGTAGTCACCGAAGCTGACGGACATATCGCTGTCGTCTTCATGGTTGGGACGAGGCTGATAGTCAAAGCTCAGAATGACATCCGCACTGGGCAGTTCAACATCCGTAGAGAGTTGGGTCAGCAGGGTGTCGTTGTTATCGGTATCAAGCTCGGCATGGACATCGCCGTCAGAGGCGGAGGCATTACCTGCATTACCAGACTGGATTTCCAGGCCGGCACCATTAACCGTCCATTCAATACCAGCATCACCGGAGACGGTGCCACCACCCGTGCCAACAACAGTGAAACTGTTACCGCCCAGGTTCGATGCAAAGCCTTCGAATGATTCGCTGAAGAAGTTAACGGCCAGATCAGGTGTCACTTCCAGCGTTGGCATATCGTCGTCGAAGTTGACGTTTAAGATGCCTTCCACGGTGTCGCCGTCAGCATCCGTGATACTGTAGGTCAGATCGGCAAAGGCATTATTCTCGGTGTTGTCACCCGATTCACCATCAAGTGATTCGTGGAGGACATTATCAAGCAGGTCGACTGTGTACTCACCGGAAGCTGTATCCAGGGTCACGGTGAACAGATCGGTACCATCACGGTCACCGCCGGTAACCGTTGCGGTCAGGACGGCCGTCTCGCTGTCGTATGAGAAGGTGACTGTTTCGCTACCCAGAGAAGCCGTTTGGCCATCCATAGGGGCAAAACTGAAGACTTCTGGTTCGTCAGAACCGACAGAGGCATTCAAGCTACCGGTGAATGAGGCTGGGCCATTATCATCGGCGATACCACCGTCGTTGCCGCCTTCCAGTGCATCATCATCAACCAGTGCCGTGCTTTCACCCACCACTGGAATATCATCTTTGATTGAAATGGTGAACATGCCAGCATCATCTTCAGTGATGATCAACTGGTCACCGTCAAAGTCACGGATTTGCAGCAGTTGCGTAAAGTCGATGCTGTCTACAGAACCATTTGGTTCGCCGTTTTCATCAAGCGTAATCAGGCTGAAGTTTTCTTCGGCTGTTTCACCTGCGACGTGATCCAGCTGATCATTGAGATCGAACTCCCACTGACCGTTGCCAAAGATTGTCAGAGTGAACACTTCACGTGCTTCTTCACCTTCACCGGCACTGGCAGTCAGCACAGAGATAGCATCATCACCCTCACCAATTACCTGAACGCTGTAGCTAACTGCTTCACCTTTGGAAGACAAGGTCGGCAGCGAGTCAATACCTGCCTGGAACAGCGCCTGCTGAACTTCATTTTCAGAAGCTTGCAGCAATGCGAAAGAACCAGGAACATCGGCACCCATATTAACGAGATTGTTGAGGTTACCGCTGATGGCATCAGAGCTAATCAGGCTATCTGCGCTGTCAACAGTGCCCAAGGTATCCCACCCCGTCAGGGAGCCATCAAAGCCACCATTGACCGTATTACCGTTCAAAGTCAGATCAGAGACTGACAGGCTGGAATCAACACCGGTATCGCCCACATTCATCTGACCAAAACCAATGGTGATTTCACCATCCGCGGTCACTTCATAGGTAAACGGATTTGAAGCCAGATTACCAGCGCTACTGTCAGCGAGTTCAATCACTTCACCATTAATAACAACAAAAGCGAAGTCGTTATACTCAAGTGCCTCAGAACCAGACTCGCCGTTGTTGAAGACCCAGTTGAAACTGATGATATCGCCGGCTTCGACTGTTAATGTGGTTTTCGCCGCTGAACCATTACCCGCATCACCCGCACCGCCGTTGCTGTCAACCGCAGGCTCCAATGCACCGGCTGACAGGCCCAGGAAACTCTCGATATCGGATTGATCGGCATCACTGTCATCAGAAGTGATAGTCATGGCAACAGCACTGTTCGGGTTGCCTTCAGACAGGTCACCATCTTCGAAAGACAGGCCATCTTCAACCACAGTGCCGGTTTGTGTCGCCAGGCCTTGTTCTTCATCACCTGCACGAATCGGGCTGTCATCATCTACGTTGATTTGCAGGGTGCCGGTTGCGCTGTCGCCATCGGCATCGGTGATGGTGAAGCCAAGGTTGAGGAATAGGTTATTTTCGAAAACGAATTCACCGTTTTCATAATCCGGCGCGGCGTGGTCAAACTGACCGAAAATACCGAGCAGGAAGCTGCCGCCATCGGCATTTGGCGTCATTTGCGCGGTGAAGATAATTTCCGCCATTTCAGGGAAGTCATCACCGCTACCTTGGCAGCCGTCAAAGACTTCTTGCTGTGCAGTCAGTTGTGGAGAGAGTTCTTGACCACCTTCTAAGCCCCCGTCAACGATGTAGCCAATGACTGTCAGGCCGTCGGCTGATACCCAGTATTTAACCTGATACCCTTGTGAAGTAACGGGGTTTCCGGTGCTGTCAGTGACATCAGAACCACTGGTGACATTGAAAATAATCGGGTCAGTTTCACTCGGACCATTAAGACCAAAATTGGCCACCAGGCTGCCACCGAGGAAATGACCATCAGGAGACCCCGTATCATCACCCAGTTCAGTGCGTTCATCGTCAACACCGGCGGGTGAGTCAAAACCAAAGGCATCAACGCCGTGTTGACTATTGAGGTAAGCCAGGAACTCTGCACTGACATCACTTAAATCGATCTGACCGTCAGTGATCAGATCGTCTTCATCAAGAATGACTTCGGTGATGCCCGCTGTCGGAACACCGTCAATCAACTGTTCCTCTTCGATTTCATCAAAGGTGCTGTTCACACCGATGGTGTCAAAACCGGCTTCAGGGGTGACTTCCGGATTCAGGTAATCAACAAAAACGGCATCATGACCGCCGCCGCTACCTTCAACACCGGCACCGGCCGCTGTCGCTTCACCGGCTACGGTCGGGTCTTCGCCTTCGAGGATGGCCTGCTGAATAGCGGCTACATCGTCCGGCACTGATTCGCCTTGCGTTTCCGCGAGTTCAGTGACATCGGGATTGAATACAGCGGTATCCAGCATGGCCTGGCTGTTTCTGCCGAGATCCATCACGCTGCCATCTGCAAATTCAATCTCCACTGCACCGGCAGGGCCTGTGCTGATGACTTCATTCGCATAAACGCGATCGCCTGCCTGCAGCGTTCTGATTGACCCGTCTTCAGCTGTGGCGGTTACCGTACCTACGACAGCTGTAATTACGCCGATTTGTGTTGCCATTGGTCATCCCCTTCAAAATTCATCCATTAATCTGGCCATTCATTGGCCCGGCATGCACACGGCAGACTCAGTCTTGGCCGGTGCTTTTAATTCGAACGTTGACCATTCTCTGGGAATTAACAAGGGCGGGGTATTGTACGGTGGTACTAGTTTTTCACTTTTATCTACATTAAAAACGAACGATAAAACAGAATTAATCGTTATTAACGATTACAAAGCCTGAACTTTTATAGTTTCGGAGATGCTTAGGGGGTATCAGCGTTTATTGACCAGCTGGGGGCGTGGTTTGGCTGAAGTCGCATTGCTGGCCAGCTGGTCCAGCACCGTAGTGACCAGTTTGCGGGACAGCCAGGCTTCACCGTCATACATTACCCGGACGGCACGAACAATGGCATGGCGCTGCTGATGCAGCATAAAGCCTTTGCAGCTGAAACCGGTCTTTTCCAATCTGGCGTAGTCGGCTTCATCTTCGGTAATGATGAGTGTTTTGATATCCGGTGCCCTGAGATAGGCATGCATACAGAGTTCATCGGCCGGCAGTCTGCTGCCTACGTCTGATAACACCAGGATGTCAGGACGAATATCACACACTGCTTTCAGCATGACTTCTGTGTCAGCCATAGCAATAGTATGCAAGGTGATACCGGACTGGCTCTCCAGCAGCGCCTTTTCTTTCGCGATATCCTCGCCTATCAGACAGACTTTAATCATGCATAAGGCCTGAGCAGATTGGAAATCAGGCGCCACTGCTGTTCCCAGCCATTGAGGGGAGATTGGCGGTAGCTGCTGCGGACATATTGCTGCATATGACCTTCAATCACTGTCAGTAACAGATTGGCGGTTTCATTCACCGGGCGGCCGCCGGCTTCGGTCAGGCTGAGTTCACGCTCGCGCAGAATCTGACGGAACTGGGTTTCCAGCCGGTCAAAAAACTGGCTGACGCGCTGCCGCAGCCGTTCGGTTTCCCCGGTCAACGCCGCGCCCACCAGTACGCTGGTGATGCCGGGGTTTTTGGCACTGAAGCCCAGCAGCAGGGTCATGATTTTTTCAATACGTGACAGGGCATTCTGATCTTCTTCAATAATCCGGCGAATCAGTCCGAACACGGTATCTTCGGCAAAACCGATGAGGCCTTCAAACATGCGTGCCTTGCTGGGAAAGTGACGGTACAAGGCGGCTTCCGACACATTGAGGCTGGCTGCCAGTTTGGCCGTGGTGATACGCTCGCCGGGATGCTGCTCCAGTTGGCTGGCTAAGGCTTCCAGGATCTGCTGGCGACGCGAGCTTTTCACTTCGGCCCGTGTTGGTTCTACATTGTCGTTCATCGTGCGCCCCCGCGAATCAGGGTGCCAACCCCTTCATCGGTAAACAGTTCCAGTAATACCGCATGCTGTACCCGGCCGTCGATAATATGTGCGGTGGTGACACCGGCCTGAACCGCATCCAGCGCGCAGCCGATTTTCGGCAACATACCACCGTAAATCACGCCGTCATCAATTAATTCATTGACTTGTCTGGCATTTAAGCCGGTCAATAGCTTGCCGTCAGCATCCAGCAGACCCGCTGTGTTTGTCAACAAGATGAGTTTTTCCGCCTGCAGCACTTCGGCGATTTTCCCCGCTACCAGATCGGCATTGATGTTGTAAGACTCACCATCTTTGCCGACCCCGATAGGGGCAATGACTGGAATAAAATCACTGTGGATCAACATATCAATGACGCTGGTATCAATGCTGGAGACTTTGCCGACATGGCCCAGATCGATCATTTCAGGGGCTTTCACTGTCGGGTCGTCGCTGCCCTGTGATACATGCAGTTTCTCGGCATAAATCAGGCTGCCGTCCTTACCGGTCAGACCCACTGCCCGGCCGCCATGGCTGTTAATCAGATTCACAATGCTTTTGTTGACCTGACCGCCCAGCACCATTTCAACGATATCCATGGTTTCGCTGTCGGTGACCCGCATGCCATTAATGAATTCGCTCTGCTTGCCCACCCGCTGCAGCAGATCACCGATTTGCGGACCGCCGCCATGCACAATCACCGGATTGAGTCCCACCGCCTTCATCAGTACTACATCACGGGCAAAACTGTTTTTCAGATCCTCGTCGACCATGGCATTGCCACCGTATTTGATGACCAGTGTCTTGCCTGAAAAGCGCTGAATATAAGGCAGCGCTTCAGTCAGAACCTGGGCGATATGGGTAGCGTGTTGTGTGTTCAGACTCATGATAGTGTTCTTCTAAAATAATAAGGACAGCGTCGGCTTAATCTGCAGCATCTGCTCGATAAAGGCCTGTTTAATCTGTTCCAGCTCTTCTTTACTGGTCGCTTCAAACCGCAAAGTCAGACCGGGTACCGTATTGGATGCCCGCACCAGCCCCCAGCCATGAGGGAAGTCAACACGGATACCATCCACCGTTGACAGCTTGCCGCCGACAAATTCGACATTGGCCTGCAGTTGCTCGATAAAACGATGGCTCTCGCCTTCGGCCATCTCGACAATAATTTCCGGCGTGCTGATCCTGGAGGGCAAGGCGGCAAACACCTCAGTAGGCGTACGCTCCAGCGGATCAGCGGCGAGCAATTCTAGCAAGCGTGCAGCGGAGTATAAAGCATCATCAAAGCCGTACCAGCGGTCACGGAAAAAGAAATGACCGGTCATTTCCCCTGCCAGCATCGCATCGTGTTCCGACATCAGGCTTTTAATCACGGAATGACCGGATGGCGTCATAACAGGGTTACCCCCGGCGCGGCTAATCACCTCTTGCAGCATACTGGTGGATTTGACATCAAACAGTATGGTCGCGCCCGGCTGATCCACCAGCATGTACTGGGCCATCAGCAGTAGCAGACGATCCGGCCAGATTATATTGCCATCGCCATCGACCACGCCCAGCCGGTCACCATCACCGTCATAGGCAAGCCCCAGTTCCGCTTCCTGCTGTTTCACGGTTTTAATCAAATCCTGCAGGTTTTCCGGCTGACCCGGATCGGGGTGATGGTGCGGGAAACGGCCATCGACTTCGCAGAACAGTTCGGTGACCTGACAGCCCAGGGCATCAAACAAATCTCCGGCAACATTACCGGCCACGCCGTTACCGCAGTCGATAACGATACGCATCGGCCGGCTCAGTTTGATTTCACCGGCAATCCGGTCAATATAAGCCTGCTTGATATCTTCACGGCTGAGCTGGCCCTGTCCCTGCTTGAGCCGCTTGTCTTTAATGCGTTCATACAAGCGACTGACCCCCTCACCCAACAGGGTTTTGCCGGCAATAACCATTTTCAGACCATTAAAGTCTACCGGGTTATGACTACCGGTAATCATCGCACCGGTATGGGTTTCCAGATGTTCACAGGCAAAATAAACCATCGGCGTCGGCACCTGTCCGATATCAATCAGATCACAACCGGTGCTGAGCACCCCTTTGATAAAGGCCTGTGCCAGACTATCACTGCTGAGGCGACCATCACGGCCGAGTACCAGGCGGGTTTGAGACTGATCCAGTGCTTCACTGCCGACTGCCTGGCCCAGCTGTTCCATCACCGCCGGCGTTAACTGGCTATCGACTCTGCCGCGCACATCGTAGTGACGAAAAATCGCCTTGTCAGGCAGCGCCTGTTCCACTGCGGGCTGTGGCTTTGATTGCGACCGGATTGTTTTTGATGCCTGGCTCAAGGCATGCTCCACGATGAGTTGCGGATCAGAGGAAAGCAGTACTTCATCTTCGACCAATTGTTGCTGGGGTATTTCTTTTTGGCTTGCTGCAGGCTGAGTGCCTTTTCTGGGCACCACCAGATGACTGATATCGAGTGACACCGCTTCCAGCGCTGCAAGGTGAATCTTGTAATCCGGTTTGAGCTTGCTGTGCTGTAAATCATCAAGCTGTTGCCGCAAGGTGCTGGCATCGCGGCTGAGCAGGCGCTGATGATAAAAATCACGCAGCCACCAAAGAATGATCAGAATAAAGGCGAGTGCGAGCATCAATACTAACGACTCCGGCGCGCTGCTGCTGGCTTCAGGCCAGTACCGCAGCGTCCAGTGGGTATCGACAATAGCAGTTGAGAATGCGGGGGCGTCCTGTTTAAACTGTGGATTGCCAAATCCTGTGAGCTTGGTCGCTGATTGTTTACCCTGGCTAATCTCGAGATAGCCCGGGCCCACCAGCTTGTCACTGAGCTGCTGATCCAGCCAGGCAGCTTCGACCATCATCACCAGCGCTTTAAACCCGGCTCCTGCCGAGGGCAGTCGTTGTGCCAGTAGCATCTGCGCCTCATCGCTGTCAGGATTCACCATGGCAATGTCAGACTGTGGCTGAGTTTCCAGTTGTCTGAGGCTTTCAAGCGTCAGATAACTGATCTCCATACAGCCATTGTTACCGGGGGCATTAGGCAGGGTTTGCAGGACGCAGAGGCTGTCGATGTCGGGGAAGTAGTGTTTGATATCTGTCTGCCAGCCTTCGATCGCTTGTTTATCGCCGCTACTGAGTATCGCAGCCAGTTGTGGCGACCCAGCCAAAGCCGCGAGTCTCGCTTTTTGCCGGGAAACGGCTTGCTGAACTGCGGCCTCGATGGCAGCGAAACGGTGCTGCTGATATGAAGCAGTGTCTGCTGCGAGCTGTTTATGCTGCTGTTGTTGAGAGAATTGCAGGCTCATCAGCAGCAAGCTGACAGTCACGGCCAGCAGGATAAGACTCAGTGTTTTACTGCCTGTTAAAAAAGTCATGACCTGCCTGCTCACCGCTGCGCTCCGTCAGTGCCTGCCGGTATGCCCGAAACCGCCGGTGCCGCGCTCGGAACTGGTGAACTCATCGACCTGTTCAAAACCGACCTGAACCACCGGAATGAATACCATCTGGGCGATGCGCTCACCGATATTGATTTCAAAGGCAGTATCGCCGCGATTCCAGCAGGAGACAAACACCTGCCCCTGATAATCACTGTCAATCAGACCGACCAGGTTACCGAGCACGATGCCGTGTTTATGGCCGAGACCGGAACGCGGCAACAACACCGCTGCCAGACCCGGATCATCAATATGAATGGCAAGACCGGTCGGAATCAGCAGGGTTTCACCGGGCTTCAGTGTGACCAGTTCATCGAGACAGGCTCGCAGGTCAAGTCCAGCTGATCCAGCGGTAGCGTAATCAGGCAGTTCGATGGTGTCGCCCAGACGGGAATCAAGGATTTTGAGTTGAATTTTTTGCATTGAATTGTCTTATGATTAAAGTCATTAAATCTCGTGCCAGCTGTGTCTTGGCAGTCAGCGGCAGGATAGTGTCACCATCACGCCAGAATACCTGCAGCGCATTATCATCCACCGCGAAACCCAGGCCTTCCCCCACCTGATTGGCGGCGATCATATCCAGATTTTTGCGCATCAGCTTATCACGGGCATAGTCCGCTACATGGCGGGTTTCTGCGGCAAAGCCGACCACAAAAGTCTGCTGGTTCTGTTCGCTGGTAACTGCAGAGACGATATCGGCAGTGGGTTCCAGTTCCAATGTCAGGCGATCATGGGTGGTTTTTTTAATTTTCTCGCTTTCCATGCTCCGCGGCCTGAAATCAGAGACTGCAGCGCAGCTGATAAAAATATCACTGCCGGCAACGACGCGCATCACGGCTTCATGCATCTGTTGAGCAGTTTCCACGTCCACCCGACGCACGCCGCTTGGCGTCGGCAGGTGCACCGGACCTGCCACCAGCGTCACCTCGGCTCCGGCCTCTTTGGCGGCCTGTGCTAAAGCAAAGCCCATCTTGCCCGAGCTGCGATTGCCGATAAAACGCACCGGGTCAATCGGCTCGTAAGTAGGACCCGCTGTAATCAGAACATGACGCCCCACCAGGACGCCCGGCACCACCAGCCGCTTCATCTCAGCGACAATATCCAGCGGTTCCAGCAGACGGCCCTCGCCCTGTTCACCACAGGCCTGGTCGCCACTGGCCGGACCGATGACCTGTACGCCGCGCTGACGAAGCTGGGCAAGATTGTCCTGCGTCTGGGCATGCGCCCACATCTTGTTATTCATCGCCGGGGCTACCGCTATTGGTGAATCCGTAGCAAGACACAATGCCGTCAGTAAGTCATCACCACGCCCCTGAGCCAGTCTGGCAATGGTATCGGCACTGGCGGGGGCAACCAGCACCCAGTCAGCCCAGCGCGCCAGGGCAATATGGCCCATCGCTGATTCCTGATCGGCATCCAGCAATTCGATGGCTACCGGATGACCGCTCAGGGTCTGCAAGGTCAGCGGGGTGATAAATTCAGTGGCACCGCGGGTCATCACCACGCGGATGTCCGCCCCTTCATCCCGCAGACGACGGATCAGATCGGCGCTTTTATAGGCCGCGATACTACCGCTGACGCCGAGCACGATCTGTTTACCGACAAGTGGACTGTCTGTCATGAGCCGACCTTCCCCATTGCCAGTTGTTTCAGAGTCATATCACCGATAACCTCCGCCTGCGCATTGCTGATATCGCTGAGTAACCTGTCAACGCCTTCATCAGCCAGACTCTTGAGGGTGTAATTGACATTTTCTTCCGTGGTCCGCAGGCAGTGCAGAATGGCCGCCACCCTGATGGCATCAACATCCTGAGCCGGCACGTAACGGGTTTCTTCTCCAGCGAGTTCGACCAGCAGTTGACCTTTTTCCAGTGTGCTCAACAGATCCTGTATCGCGTTGTTGGTGAGGCCGGTCTGCTCTTCAAGTTCCTGAATAGTCAGCGGTGGCTGATTTTTACAGAATCGCTTGCCGATAACAGCCATTAACCACAATCCTTCTTTTTCCCGCAAACGCGGACTCAGGGTCAGTGGTTTACCGGCCAGCTTCACCAGTTTGGGATGCTGCAGATAAAAAGCGACCTGGGAGCCGGTCAGCAGAATAAACCAGGCGAGATAAAGCCAGATCATAAAAAAGAAGAGTATCGCAAAGCTGGAATAGATCGCCGTGTAATTTGACGATGACGCCACAAACGACGCAAACAGGGTACCGATGGAAATCCACAGTACACCGGCCACAGTCGCCCCTATCAGGGCAGGTGTCAGCTTCACCTTAGTGTTGGGAATGAATTTATAAAGAAAAGTGAAAGCCAGAATAATCATCACATAAGGCAGTAATTTGGTGCCAATCAGGATCAAGGTACCGAAGGGTTCTATCCCGCGGAGCGACTGCACCACCTCATGGTTGAGCACGGTGGCAGCAAGCCCCAAGGCAGAAAACACCAGCACCGGCCCTATCATGATCACACTGAGGTAATCGGTGAAGCGACGGGTGATGGAACGCGAACGCTTGACCCGCCAGACGAAGTTAAAGGCGTTTTCGATTTTCTGTACCAGCGCAATAATGGTGTAAAACAGCATCGCAAGACCGACCGAACCCAGCACACCGACTTTGATGTTCTGCACAAAGCCGATGATATTGGAGGTGATTTCCGGTCCGCGTTCACCCAGCGGTTCCAGCAGGCCCAGCAGCACCGGTTCCATCTGATTGTGCACCCCGAAGGCTTTCAGCACGGAAAAGGCAACGGCAATCAGCGGCACCAGCGACAGCAGCGTGGTAAACACCAGGCTCATCGCGCGCAGATTGAGTTCACCGGCCGCCAGCTCCCGTCCCATGATATAGCTGACCCTGAGAAAGTTGAGCCAGAGCTTGTACAGCGGATTGGTCTCAGGCGGAATATCCTGCCACAAGCCGGTTTTGAAAAAGTACTTGAGCTGGATGAATCTGGCTTCCAGTTGTTTCTGGTAATGTTGCATCATCAGTTCAGACCGGATTATCAATATCGATGAAATGATGACGGATATTGAAGCGCTGCGCCAGATCTTCGCCCAGTGCCTGCACCCCGTAACGCTCGGTGGCATGGTGCCCGGCAGCGATATAATGAATGCCGAGTTCACGCGCCATATGGGTGGTCGGCTCGGAAATCTCACCGCTTAAAAACGCATCCAGCCCCAAATCCGCAGCCTGTTGCAGAAAACCCTGCGCGGCGCCGGTACACCAGCCAATCGTGGTAATCGGCCTGTCATGCCCCTGCACTACCAGCGGTTCCCGCTCCAGCCTGTGATTCACATGAATGGCAAAATCAGCCAGAGACTGCGGCTCACTGAGGGCACCACAAAGCCCTATCGCCGGATCACCGGTGCCTGAAATACGGCCATCGATTTCCAGCCCCAGTTTCAGTGCCAGCTGTGCGTTATTGCCCAGCACCGGATGCGCATCAAGCGGCAGGTGGTAGGCAATCAGGTTGATATCGTGCTGCAGCAGCCGTTTGAGCCGACGTTGCTTCATGCCGACAATACGGGGATCTTCACCGCGCCAGAAATAGCCATGATGCACCAGCACAGCATCAGCCTCTGCTTCAATCGCCGCATCGATAAACGCTTCACTGGCCGTGACACCGGAAATCAAAGTCTCAATCTGGTGCTTCCCCGCCACTTGCAGACCATTGGGGCAGTAGTCCTTGAATCGTCCCGGTTCCAGGGTTTCGTCGATATAGGCGAGAAGCTCTGTTCGGGTTATCATCAAATCAGTTCCTGTCCTGTTATGTGTTTGGTCATTCATTTGAAGCTGATGACTCCAGCCGAAATGCAGTCGCAGGTGACCGGAGTGGGGCCGGATGTCTCAGCTTCCGATTAGCCGCCACTATAGCAAAACGGAGACAACAACGATGGAAGCCGTCAATATTATCGCGCTCAGCATGGGCGCAGCCTGGGCCAGCGGCATCAACCTGTATGCCACTATTTTCATGCTCGGCTATATGGGCCTGACCGGCAATATCGTGCTGCCGGAAGAATTACAGGTACTCAGTGATCCACTGGTGATGACAGCGGCGGGATTTATGTACTGCGTGGAGTTCTTTGCCGACAAAATGCCCGGCGTCGATACCGGCTGGGACAGCCTGCACACCTTTATCCGAATCCCGGCGGGGGCAATGCTGGCTGCCAGTGCCGTCGGCGATGTCACTCCGGCGGTGGAACTCAGTGCGGCCCTGCTGGGCGGCACGCTGGCTGCCGGCAGTCATGCCACCAAAGCGGGCAGTCGCTTGCTGATCAATACCTCGCCGGAACCGGTCACCAACTGGGGCGCCTCCATTACTGAAGACTTACTGGTCATTGTGGGTCTGTGGACAGCCCTGAATCATCCGGTGCTGTTTTTAATTGCTCTGGCGGTTTTTATTGTTCTGATGATTTGGCTGCTACCAAGATTATGGCGCCTGATCAAAGCCCTGTTCCGTCAGATCGGCAGCTGGCTGGGGCTCTGTGAACCAGCGCCGCCAGCACCGCCGGTCAACTCCGGCGACCCGGCGAAAATTGAAAACAGTCCCGATAGGCGTTTATGAAATCAGGTCTTTACGGCGATACACCGTACTGAATGGCGTTCGAACCAGTTCAAACGCATCGCTGTAACCGCTAATCGTTTCTGATGCCCCCAGAAACAGATAACCGCCCTTGTTCAGCGACAAGGCCATGCGCTTGAGTATGTCCTGCTTGCGCTCACCGGAGAAATAAATCAGCACATTGCGACAAAAAATCACATCGAACTTACCCAGTGTGGTGAAACCCTGCAGCAGATTCTGTTCGCGGAAACTGACCCGGTTACGCACTTCATCAATCAGCCGCCAGCGCTCATCGACCTTAGTGAAAAACTGCTGACGCCGAGTGTCAGACAGCCCCCGGCCGAGCGCGACATGTTCATATTCAGCCTTTTTGGCCTGTACCAGCATCGAGGCAGAAATATCGGTCGCTATGATCTGGCTGCCAGCCAGCCTGGACCCCGGATTCTTGCGCAAATATTCACTGAGGATGATGCTGATGGTGTAGGGTTCCTGCCCCGACGAACAGGCTGAAGACCAGATCCGCAAAGCGCCCTGACCGCGCTGATCGAGCTCCGGCAGTACCACCTGTCCCAGCGTTTCAAATGGCTGAACATCCCGAAACCAGGAAGTTTCATTGGTGGTCATGGCATCTATCACGGCATCGCGCAGGTGCCGGGGCTCACCTTTTTCAATCGCTGACATCAAGGCAGACAGATTGGCAATATTTTCTTCACGCATCAGCCGGGTCAGACGGCTGACAATCAGGTATTGTTTACCCTCGCCCAGCAGAATACCGCAGGCCTGTTCCAGAAAATGTCGGAAGCGCTGATAATCAAAACTGCTGATTTCTTGGGTTTGCTGCATGTCGGTCCGGCGGAAAAAGTCAAAGAATATATAGCATTTATCGGACAGAAAGCTTAAACATTTACCTTAATATTGGTTAGATTGACAAACTTATGAATAAACAATCGCAAAATTCGAAGGTCAGAAACGTGTTGGTGACCGGCTGCTCCAGCGGCATCGGTCTGCGGGCCACCGATATGCTGCAGGCACATGGTTTCAATGTGGTGGCGACGGTGCGTAAGCCTGAAGACAAAGAGATGCTGGAAAAGCGCAATGTTAAAGTCGTTATGATGGACCTGGCGGATGAAACCAGCATCAACCAGGGCTTTGAACAGGCACTGAAACTCCTGAACGGACGACTGGACGGTCTGTTCAACAATGCCGCCTTCGGCCAGCCCGGTGCGGTCGAAGACCTCAGTCGTCAGGCGCTGAGAGAACAGTTTGAAACCAATGTCTTTGGTACCCAGCAGCTGACCAATCTCGCTATTGCCCAGATGCGCAAACAGGGATTCGGCCGGATTGTTTATAACAGCTCAGTGCTGGGCTTTGTGTCGATGGCTTATCGCGGTGCCTACAATGCCAGCAAATATGCGATTGAAGGGCTGGCTGATACGCTGCGGCTGGAACTCGCTGATACCAATATCTTTATCAGCCTGATCGAACCGGGCCCGATAAGCAGCCGGTTCCGCGCCAATGCTTTTGAACGCTATGAGAAACATATCGATATCAACAGCAGTGCCCATTTCGAAACCTATGAAGCGATGGAAGCCAGGCTGCAGAAAGAGGGGCCGGCGGCGCCATTTACCCTGCCACCGGATGCGGTGGTGGAAAAATGCCTGCATGCTTTTGAAGCCAAGAGGCCGAAAATCCGCTATTACGTGACTTTCCCCACTTATTTATTCGCCGTGCTGAAACGCCTGCTGCCGCAGCGGGTGCTTGACTGGTTTTTGAGAAAAGTGTCTGATAACGAAAAACGCGCCTGAGTGCGTCTGTTTCTTCACATATGGGATTGTGCGAAGCGGGATAATGTCAAATGCGCTCCTTTTCGCGTAACAGCCTGCAGTGGGTTGCTGCAGCCAAAACTTTCAGCAGCGTGCTTGTCGCAGGCTTAATCGCGCTGATTGTTTCCGCTTATCTGTTTCATACCAACGCGCTTCCCGACCATTCTGATCTTGTCAGTGCCCTGCTCTATTACACAATGGCCGCGCTGGTACTGGTGCTGCTGGCGTTTTTGTTTGCCGCAAGACACTATCAGACCTTGTCCCGGCCACTGGGGAATCTGGAGCAGATAACCCAGGCTTTGCCACTGTTATCGTCCAAAAAATATGACGAGGCGCAGCAGATATTTCAAAGCACCAGTGATCATACCCGGCTGCGTGAGATCAGTGAGCTACTCAGCGCATCCAAGCAATTATCGACTGTACTGGAACAACTGGATCAGAACGTCAGCCAGCGCTCCAAGATGCTGCATGCCGCCAACGAGGAATTACGCGGCGAACGCGACTTTGTCAAAAATCTGCTGGATACCGCCCAGCTGATTATCATCACCGTAGATGTTGATTTCAAACTCACCATGTTCAATGACTATGGCGAGAAGATCACCGGTTTCAGTGAGGCGGAAGTCCTAGGCTCCGATGTTGCCCGCTTTTTTCCTGCCGGCAACTGGACTGAAGCCCAGACTCTGTTCAGGGAACTGTCCAGCGGCAATCTGCACATTGCCCAGCAGGAATCAGAGCTGATTGATAAGCATGGCCATATCCGCGATATCTCCTGGCTGCATTCACGCATCGAGAATAATGTTAACCGCGCAGTCCTGATGTCGGTCGGTCTGGATATGACCGAGAAGAAAGAAGCGGAAAAACGCATCGTGTGGATGGCCGAGCATGATCCGCTCACCGATCTGTGTAACCGCCGCAAGTTTGTTGAGGAGTTCGAAAAGTCGCTGCGCACTGCATTGCGTTATAACCACAACAATACCCTGCTGTTTCTGGATCTCGACCAGTTCAAGGATATCAACGATACCAGCGGCCACAAGGCCGGCGATGAACTGCTCAAACTGGTGGCCAAAACCCTCAAGCAGGTCGTCCGCTATACCGACCTGGTGGCGCGGCTCGGCGGTGATGAATTTGCCGTGCTGATGCCGGAAACTGATGAGCTGGGCGCCATCACCCTATCCAAAAAAATACTGGCGGAACTCAACAAGATCCAGCTGGAATACGGCACGGTCAAACACAAGGTCACCGGCAGTATCGGCGTGGTCGGTTTCCCGCTGCATGATGCCACCATTCATGAACTGATGGGTTTTGCTGATCTCGCCATGTATAAAGCCAAATCTGCCGGAAAGAACACCTATCATGTCTTCTCCGCCGACGATCAGACCCGTGAGCAGCTGGAAACCCGTGTTTTCTGGAAACATAAAATCGAAGAAGCGCTGGAAAACAATCATTTTGTACTGCATTACCAGCCGATTCTCAATATCGAACACAACAGCATTGAGCATTATGAAGTCCTGATCCGGATGCGTGAGCCCGGTAGCGGTGAAATCCGTATGCCCGGCAAATTTATCGAGATCGCTGAAGAAGTCGGCCTGATTCAGAGCATTGATCAGTTTGTTATCCAGCAGGCTATTCGTCAGCTCAGCAAACTCCACCAGGAAGGACGTAATGTTAAATTTGCCATTAACCTGTCTGGTTCGATGGTGGATGCACCGGTGCTGCTGCCGTTTCTCAAGCGGGTTATCAAAAAATATGAAGTCGATCCGAGCAAACTGATTTTTGAAGTAACCGAAACAGCAGCTGTATCCAATCTGCACCAGGCCAAGCTGATGATGACAGCCATCAAGGCACTGGGCTGCCAGTTTTCACTCGATGATTTCGGCGTCGGCTTTGCCTCGTTCAGCTACATGCGTCAGTTGCCTATCGATGTCATCAAAATCGACGGCATCTTTATCAAGGATCTGGACAAAAATGCTGATGACCAGCTGTTTGTCAAAGCTTTGATTGACGTGGCAAAAGGTCTGGGGCGTAAAACCATTGCTGAATTTGTTGAAAACAAGGACATCCTCACCCTGTTGCGCCAGTATGGTGTCGATTACGCTCAGGGCTATCATATCGGCCGGCCGCAAGGGCGGATTCTGCCTACGACTGACTGGAAGCCGATTGCCGAAGAGGCAAGACTGACCATCGTCGAAGAGCGCGACAAAGGCAGCGCTTCATAAGTGTGCACCCGGTTCCTGCGGACTCTTCAAATTGGTGCATCGGACAAGCTCAACAAAATAGAAAAACACTCAAGTAACTGTTTTAATTAAACTTTATTATTTGGCATAGTATATGCCCATTATCAGCAAGCAGCGTTGTGATTGCGTTTAAGTTGATGATGGGAGTTTCTGATGTCGTATGTAAAACCCAATGAGTTTGTCAAAACCATGGTGGACGCGGGTGAGTCCAAATTATTCATGCACCCCCGCGATGTTTTAATCCGCGCCTTTATGGCCGGCGCGATCCTGGCAATTGCCGTGGCACTGGCGGTGACTGCCGCGGTGCAGACCGGTTACCCGATAGTCGGTGCCATTATTTTCCCGGTCGGCTTCTGTATTCTGAATCTGCTGGGCTTTGATTTGTTAACCGGCGTGTTTGCGCTGGTGCCACTGGCGCTGTTTGATAAACGCCCGGGGGCTACCATGTCCGGCATGTTCAAAAACTGGGGCCTGGTCGCACTCGGTAACCTGTTGGGCGCTTTATTCTCCGCTACCTTGATTGCTATTTCTCTTACCTATGCGTTTAGTGCTGAGCCCACTGCTGTCGGTAAAGCCTTTGCCGGCGCCGCGGAAGCCCGCACTTTAGGCTTTGCCGAGTATGGTGCGGCCGGCTGGTTCACCGTGTTTGTCAAAGGCATTCTCTGTAACTGGATGGTTTCTATCGGTGTCGTCGGCGCCATGTACTCGAAAACGGTCGGTGGCAAAGTCATTGCCATGTGGATGCCGATTCTTATCTTCTTCGGCCTGGTATTCGAACATGCCGTGGTCAATATGTACCTGTTCCCGCTGGGCATGATGATGGGCGCGCCGATTACTGTCGGTGACTGGCTGTTCTGGAATGAAATTCCGGTCATCCTCGGTAATCTCGTCGGCGGTCTGCTGCTGACTGGCAGCGTGCTCTATGCCACGCACCTGAGACCGGGACAGGTTCGTAAACCCGTCGTCAAAGCGGAATCTGCTAACGCGGTTAAAGCCTGAGTCATTCACCTTCTGCCGGCGCTGACAAGGCGCAGGTTTCTCTCGCCAATCAGGAGTCAACATGGATAAAGTCGCCATGACCGAGGCCATTATTGTGGCCAAGAAAAGCAAAAATCTCAGCTGGGAACAAATCGGCGAAGCCATCGGCATGTCGCCGGTGTGGACTACCTCCGCTTGTCTCGGCATGAACAGCATGCCGGAGGATAAAGCCACCGCATTGTGTCAGTTTATGGAACTGCCGGCTGAAGTCAGCCAGGCTTTGCAGGATTACCCGACCAAAGTCTGGGATCAGGCAGTGCCGACTGATCCCTTGATTTATCGCCTGTATGAAATTGTCGGGGTCTATGGTCCGACCTTGAAAGAAGTGATTCAGGAAAAATTCGGCGACGGCATTATGAGCGCGATTGATTTTAATATGTCGGTCGAACGTAAGGCTGATCCCAAGGGCGATCGCGTTGTGCTGACCATGGACGGTAAATTCCTGCCTTACAAAGCCTGGTAAAAAAAACAGGGCATTCAGAACTCGGCTGAACGCCCTGTCGCATGACTGCCCCGCGAAAGCGGGGCTTTTTTAATGCAGCACCAATTCCTTGAACACCAGTTTGTCCCCTTCGACATCGACATTAACGGTGTCCCCGGCCTTGAACTTGCCTGACAGCAGATCCTGCGCCAGCGGGTTTTCAATCTCATGCTGAATCACCCGTTTCAAAGGCCGCGCCCCGTAAACCGGATCAAAGCCTTCTGCCGCAATCAGATCCAGCGCTTCTTCGCTTAACTGCAGCTTGATATCGCGTTCGCCGAGACGGGCACGCAGATGCGCCAGTTGAATATCAGCAATCGCCCGGATTTGGTCCTGTTGTAACGGATGAAATACCACCACATCATCGACCCGGTTGATAAATTCGGGGCGGAAATGCTGGCCAACGATTTCCATCACCGCCGACTTCATTTGGTCATAATGCTCTTCACCGGCCATTTCCTGAATCACGCTGGAGCCGAGGTTTGAAGTCATCACAATGACAGTATTACGGAAATCCACCGTGCGGCCCTGGCCATCGGTCAGGCGACCGTCATCGAGCACCTGCAGCAAGACGTTAAAGACATCCGGATGCGCCTTTTCCACCTCATCCAGCAGAATCACTGAATAAGGTTTGCGGCGTACCGCTTCAGTCAGGTAACCGCCTTCCTCATAACCGACATAACCCGGCGGTGCACCGACCAGCCGAGCAACCGAGTGTTTTTCCATAAACTCGGACATATCAATCCGGATCATCGATTCTTCAGTATCAAACAGGAAGGTCGCCAGCGCTTTACAGAGCTCGGTTTTACCGACACCGGTCGGGCCCAGGAACAGGAAAGAACCATTAGGCCGGTTGGGATCGGACAAACCGGCGCGGCTGCGTCGAATCGCATTGGCGACGCTGCTTACCGCTTCATCCTGACCGATAACCCGCAAGTGCAGGGCTTCGTCCATTTTCAGCAGTTTCTCGCGCTCGCCTTCCAGCATTTTGGAGACCGGAATGCCGGTCCATTTGGACACAACTTCGGCGATCTCTTCCTCACCGACTTTATTACGCAGCAAGGTGAATTCCTGCATTTCGGCCTGGGTGGCGATATCGAGCTGTTTTTCCAGCTCCGGGATACGGCCGTATTGGAGCTTCGCCATTTTTTCGTAATCGGCATTACGATTAGCCGATTCCAGTTCCTGGCGGGCTTTTTCCAGCTCTTCCTTCACATGCTGACTGCCGTGCAGCGCCGCCTTTTCCGACTTCCAGACTTCTTCAAGATCGGTATATTCGCGGGCCAGCTTTTTCATCTCGCTTTCCAGCGTGTCCAGCCGTTTTTTGGAAGCTTCATCGCTCTCTTTCTGCAGAGCCACCCGCTCGATCTTGAGCTGAATCAGGCGCCGTTCCAGCCGGTCCAGTGATTCCGGCTTGGAATCGATTTCCATCCGGATGCGGCTGGCCGCTTCGTCAATCAGATCGATGGCCTTGTCCGGCAACTTGCGGTCGGTGATATAACGATGCGACAAGGTCGCCGCTGCCACAATCGCGGGATCCGTGATATCAACCCCGTGGTGCAGTTCGTAACGTTCACTGAGGCCGCGCAGAATGCCGATGGTGGATTCGACACTGGGTTCACCGACCATGACTTTCTGGAAACGACGCTCCAGTGCCGCATCTTTTTCCACATACTGGCGGTACTCATCCAGCGTGGTGGCGCCGATACAGTGCAGCTCACCGCGGGCCAGCGCGGGTTTGAGCATATTACCGGCATCCATTGCGCCTTCGGCTTTACCGGCACCGACCATGGTATGAATTTCGTCGATAAACAAAATGATCTGGCCTTCCTGTTTCGACAGATCATTGAGTACGGCTTTGAGGCGTTCCTCAAATTCACCGCGGAATTTGGCCCCGGCAATCAAGGAGCCCATATCCAGCACCAGCACCCGTTTATGCTTCATGCCATCAGGCACTTCGCCATTGACGATACGCTGGGCGAGGCCTTCCACAATCGCGGTTTTACCGACACCGGGCTCACCGATGAGCACCGGGTTATTTTTGGTGCGGCGCTGCAACACCTGGATGGTGCGGCGGATTTCGTCATCACGACCGATGACCGGGTCCAGTTTGCCTTCCTCGGCGCGGGCGGTGAGATCGATGGTAAATTTCTCCAGCGCCTGGCGCTGTTCTTCGGCATTCGGATCAGTCACGCGTTCTCCCCCACGCATTTTATCGATAGCAGCTTCAAGGTTGGCCTTGGTGGCACCATGTTGACGCAGCAGCTCTCCTGCTTTGTTTTTATCGTCCACCAGCGCCAGCAACAGCAGCTCACTGGAAATATATTGATCCTGGCGTTTCTGCGCCAGCTTATCCGTTTGATTCAGCAGACGGCTGACATCCTGCGACACATGAATATCACCGCTGGCACCTTCCACCGTCGGCAAGCGCGACAGTTGCTGTTCCAGCTCAGCCTGATAGCTTGCCACATTGACGCCGCTTTGCTGCAAAATCGGTTTCACGCTGCCGTTTTGCTGCTGCAGCAAGGCCAGCATCAGATGCACCGGCTCAATAAATTGATGATCACGACCGACGGCCATACTCTGTGCCGCTGCCAGCGCTTCCTGGAATTTGCTGGTTAATTTATCGATCTGCATGAACAATTTCCCTTCAAAAAGTGTGTTATCTGTGAAATGGGGGAATCCAGAAAAAATTTCAAGTTCCGCAGTGATTTATTTATCGATACGCGCTTTCAGATTACACTGGGCAGGAACCGGAGGGGTTAAATTTGCAGGCTATTCATCATTTTTATCTGCGCTGGCTCAGCATTGCGATGCTTGTTATGCCTTTGTCGCTCAATGCTGCCGACTGGCCACTCTGGACGGCATTCAAAGATAAATTTATTCAGTCAGATGGCCGGGTGATTGATTATCAGCAGGCGAACGGCATTACCACCTCGGAAGGGCAGGCCTATGCCTTGTTTTTTGCCCTGGTGGCCAATGATAAAGCCAGTTTTGAAGCGATCCTACAGTGGACAGAAAACCACCTCTGTCCGCTTCAAACCGACATTTGCCTGCCAGCCTGGCGCTGGGGGCAACAGCTTTCTGGCGACTGGGGGATCCTTGATCCCAACTCCGCCTCGGATGCTGATTTGTGGCTCGCATACAGCCTGCTTGAAGCGGGCCGGCTGTGGCAAAACACTGAGTACAGCGATAAAGGTCAGGCCATACTGGCGCATATCAAACAGCAGGAAGTTGCCACCCTGCCCGAATTAGGGCCTATCGTACTGCCGGGCCGACTCGGCTTTGAAGCGATTAATGGCTGGTGGCAACTGAATCCCAGTTATTTACCGCTTCAGCTTATCGCAGGCTTAAGTTTTCATGATGACACCGCGCTCTGGCCCGCTGTCTACCGTTCTGCGGAGATCCTGCTCAGACAGAGCGAAGTGCAGGGTTATGCGCACGACTGGATCCATTATCATCCGCGGCATGGCTTTCTGCCATTGAACGCACAGGCTAATATCGGCAGTTATGATGCGATTCGCGTCTATCTCTGGCTGGGAATGCTGCATGCTGACAGCCCTTCCAGGCAGCGTTTGCTCAATGCTTACAGTGGCATGCTGCACTGGTTCAATCAGGGTTATCGCTGGCCACCGGAACAGATTGACCTCACTACCGGCATTGCCAGCGGTCGCGGACCGGCCGGCTTTTCTGCCGCCTTGTTGCCCTATCTCGATAGTCTAGATGCCAGCCAAGCATTATCGGCGCAACTTGCCCGCATTGAACGTAAAAGTGACGGACCGCTGCTGGGTGAATATCAGCATTACTATGATCAGGTGCTGGGTTTATTCGGCCTAGGCTGGTATCAGGCCCGCTACCGTTTCAGCGAAGACGGCTTGCTGCAACCGGCATGGCTTGAGCAAGACTAGAACAGTTTGGAGAAAGCCAGGCCCAGATAGGGGTCACCGGATTGGTCCTGACTTTCCGATATGCCGGCATTAAGTTCCAGACTGAGCCCTTTTTCCATGATACGGCTGACAAAGAGGCCGGCTTGTTTGACGCGGTAGTTTTTCCCTTCCTGGTAGTAGAACTCGGGTCCGATTTGCCAGCGCCAGTGTGGCCGGTAGCCGGCCCGGAAGCGGTTGAACACGGACTGGGGTCCCAGCGCCCAGTTGCTCAGCAAGGCAAACTCGATCTTGTCATTGACCAGATAGCTCAGTTGCAACTGCGGGGTCAGACTCAGCGTACTGCCGTCGGGCTCTTCGCCGGCGACGTCGGGACTCAGCCGGTAATCACGGTAGCCCAGCGACAGTGACAGGGAAGTCCGCCAGGGGCCCGCAGCCCAGGCATAACCCATTCCAGCCTCGATGCCCGGCGCCCTGGCCTTGAGCTCATCAGGCTGACCATTGATAGTCAGATCATATTCATAAGCAAGCCAGCTGCCGATACCCTGCCAGAACCAGCCGTCACCGAGTTTTTCTCCCGCTAGTGGCTGAATCACACCAAGATAACTGTAATCGCTGTCTTTGGCGTGTTGCGTGCCTCCGATTATCAGCGGCGCGTTATCTGCCAGTAAGTAGCCGGGCAGTAATAATAATATCCAGGTAAACAGTCGCATGAATTCAAGCACCCATCCTAGTATTGATTGTGGCGACGACGGTATTGCAGTAACAAGCGACGAGTCAGCCAAATAACACCGCCCAGGAAAATCAGCAACAGTACCAGTGCCCGCCAGGGATATTGAGACACCCACAATCCGAGTCCGCCACGCAGGCCGAAAGCGGAAAAAGGCGCATCGGCCAGGCCAATGGATGTCAGCTTGTCATCATCAGGCTGCCAGAAAGCCACCAGCCCCTGCAACTGTCCCCAGTGACTGTAGTCAACCAGTGTATTCATGCCGGCCTGCAAGTGGTCTGCATCAGTTGCGGTAAAAACAATATGATCCGGTGAATCATCCAGCTGTGTCGAAATCGCATAGACCGTGTCGTTCAGACCGTTTTCAAACTCGATCGTGGCCTCAGTCAGATTGGTCGGCGGGGTTTTACGCAGCCCCGTTTTCTCCATCAGCGTATTCAGCCACTCAGCCCCCTCATGAACACGGATACTGGCAGACTGAATCAGCGGCACCTTCAGCTCCACACTATCGGGCAAGTCCCGATTGACGGCAGCTTTAACATCCTCCGGCAGCTCGTTCAGGGCACCGATCCAGTAATGCTGAACGACTTCCGGATTCAGCTTTTCCCGGGCAAGACCAAAATAGGCATTGAGCAACGGACGCTTGTAAATCTGGCTTAATTTGGCGGTCAGCGTCATCGCCGCTGACAAGGTGGCAGAGTCAGACTGTCCCAGATAAAACGCCACATCTTTACCCAGTGGCAAATGGGTGAAAAGATAGCCTTGCCCTGTCAGCATCGATAAATCTTTTTTATGGAGTTCATCGCCGCCGAATTTTTGTACCGTGGTATCTGCATAAATCGTTGTCGCCAGATTGCCGGTGAAAAAAGGCTGACATTCACCGCCATTACTCTGAGGCACCATCACCGGCTGGAACTCCAGCTGATTCCAGCCCGGGCGCATCACCCCGGCCGGAATCGTCACCGCATAATTTTCATAAGCGCCGCCACGTGGATCAGACATCGGTATCGAGCCGTTGAGGACGCCATTGGTCAGAATATTCAGTGAGGATTGTCTGGCCATGCCACTGGCATAGGCCATATGCACCCTGACCTGCATGCGGCCCTGCCAGGTGTTGTTCCAGATGTTGAGCTTGATGCTATCAGCATCAACCCCGGTGAGCGTGCGTGACTGGTAGCCGAGCGCTCTCAGCGGGAAAGCACCGGAAGTCTGGGTCGGGATGGAAAAACGCTGTTCCAGCTGTGCCCGGTCAGGCAGGGTCAATTTGCCAATACTGGCCCAGTGACGTTCCGGCCAGGGCACAGAGGGAATGGCAAAAGCATAGGCGACATCTTTCAGTGCCTTATCATCCTCTGCAAAAAGGGCCAGTAAATATTGATTTTCATCACCGGGCAGTTGCTGAACCAGTATACCGGGACCGCCATTGCCGGGATATTCGCTGAAATCGACCAGGCCGGATAACTCCTTTTTCTGGCCGATGATCACAGCGACCTGACTGCTTCCCATTTCACGCTGCAATGTGGCCACATCAGCAGGCAGGGTCTGATGCAACAGCGTCACTGGAACAAAATCATAGCGATGAGCAACCCCCTGTGCCACCAGGCCCAGTGAGGCAAGCAATGGGGCAGAGGTCCGCTCGGCACTGAATACAGTCACTGATTCCTGTTGTCGCCAGCTGGCACGATCAAACAGATGGTTCAATTCACTCAGCAATACCGGTACCGGTTTTTGACTGGCATCGATGATAAATCCGGAATCGGCGACATTGATCTGCGACCAGAGCTGAGGTGCCAGCGGATATTCGCATTGCTCACTGTAATGCTGGATGGCCCGCAGTTTTATGCTGTTATAACCCGGTTTCAGTAAACGGACGGGCAGCTTGACCTGATGGCTGAAGGTCTCTCCGGCGACGTTGAGCGGATATTGTTCAATCACACGATCATTGAGCGAAATAAGCAGTTGCGAATGCTCATTCAGCACCTCTGAGGCCGTACCGTTGAGTACCAGTGTGACTTCCGAGGTCTGTTTCAATGCAGGTAACGGCAGGGACAAGTCCAGACTCGCATTCACGCCGCTGAGATGACGAGGCCGGCTGTCACCGAGTAATTGCGATAACGGCAGTTCAAAGCGCTGTCCTGTTTGGGTTTCCAGTGCCTGTTCCGATATCGCCATCTCTTCCAGTGCAACAGCATTAGCTGCTAGTGCATTGCCCTGCAGCGCCAGCAGTAACAGGCAAATCAGACCCCATCGCTTCATCATTCCGCCCTCAACTTTGTTTTTCCGGATTCAACATTTTTAACCATTGACGAATATGCATCAGGCCACGGTTCCAGGCAAAGCTGAAAATGATCGCTATCCCGGCGATGATGCTTCTGCCCTGATGCCGGGTTCGGTTCAGTGCAATCAGCGCGTCACTGCTGTGAAATGCAAGGTGAACCGCAGCCCGCTCATCGGCAGTATCATGAAACTGATAACTCAGACCCAGCTGCCACTGGCCATCTGACCGGCTGTGACTGTTTTCGATGATGGCATCAAATTCCCGCGCCGCCTCATGAAAGCGGATACGAACCGTGTCACCGCTGTTGATTTGTGTCGCGGCCAGTTGTGATTGCTTGATCAAAATCGCGGTGCCATGTGCAGACACATCGATGCTGCTGCCGGCTACATTCTCAAACTGCGGTCCTGAAACCGAGACTGTTTCATGGTGCGGCACCCTGGGCTCCTGCCGCAACTGACGCCGTTCCAGCATAACACCCAGCGCTCCCAGCAACAGTGCCAGATCCAGCACTGCCCAGAACAGCACAAATGCGACGGCGCCCTGACCAAAAGGCTCTTCGATATATCGGTGTATGCCCCAGACCACGGCAGCGGCATTCATTAGCAGTAAAAGATAAAAGGGCTTTGCCAAGGCAGAAATAAAATCACTGCCGAGCCTCTCCCCCTTCGGCGTTACCTTGAAAGTCGGTGCATGCGGGTTTCGAAAGACCTCATAAAGCCCCTTGCTGACGTACACCGATTGAATCACTTCATAAAGTTGCGACATGAATGGCCAGCGCACGCGCCCATAAAAATACTGGGTGGCGATCATGGAAGCAATAAACACCGGTCCGGCGTAGCTAATCAGCTCAAGCGCGGTGGCATCACATAAATTGATATAGGCCAGCAAAAAAGCCGGCGGCGCCAGCAACAGCACCAGGCGCGAGCTGGCAAAGCCCCAGTAGAAAGCAAAATTGGTATAGAGCAGACGCTGGGTAAATTTGAGCTTGGGCTGCAGCCAGGGGTTTTTAAGCAGAAAAATCTGCAGCATGCCCTGCCCCCAGCGCACCCTCTGCACCACAAAGCCACTATAGGTTTCCGGTTGCAGGCCGGACACCATCGGCCGGTTGAGATAGGCGGTGCTGTAGCCAAGACTCATCGCATCAATCGTGGTCTCAGCATCTTCAGTAATGGTTCTGCCCGAGAGGCCGCCCAGTTCATCTATCACAGAACGTCTGAGAATGGCCGCAGAACCACAAAAAAAGGAACAGCCCCAGGCGTCGAGGCCGGGTTGCATGACATCATAGAACAGCTCATTTTCCGCCGGCGAGGTAGAGAAAGTATCCAGATTGCGTTCCAGCGGATCGGGGCTGACAAAATTATGCGGCGTCTGTACCACGAACAGTTTGCTATCGGCCAGAAACAGACCCACCGTATTCAGCAGAAAATCCTCCGTCGGAATGTGATCACAATCCAGTATCAGCAGTAAGTCGCCGCTGGTGTGGGAAAGCGCACTGTTGATGTTGCCGGACTTGGCATGCAGGTTTTTCTCGCGGGTCAGGTAAGTGGCACCAAACTGTTCAGCAAGGGCTTTCAACTCCTGCGCACGGCTTTTGGCGGCAGCGGCTTTGACGGGATCCGGATCCTGACATTTCTGGCTTGTGCCGCCATCATCGAGAATGTAGACATGAAGCTTGTCTGAGGGATAATCCAACTGGGTTGCAGCAATCACCGTAGGCCGGATGATGACAGGATCTTCATTGTAGGTGGGAATATACACATCGACATCCGGCCACAGCGACTGGTCCGCGGGCAAGGGTTCCGGCCGTCGATGAAAAGGCTGCGCATTGATAAAAAAACCAAACAGCATGTTTATCAGCCCGTAAGCTTCGGCCATCAGCAGGAGCAGACCACAGACCATGGAGACCAGTCCGAATTGCATCGGCAGGGAGTCATTGGCACGCCAGTTGAGGTAGCGGAAAGTCAGAAAGGTGACGATAAAGATGATACCGAGCCGCAACCACTGTTGCTGGCGGCTGCTTTTAATACGTTTGGACAGCATGTAGCAAAGTACTAACAGTCCCAGCAGGACCGCTGACTGAAGCATTTGCGACTGATAACTGATGGAGATAAAAGAAAAGCTGATCAGCGTCAGCATCACCAGCGTCCATAGTAAAAAAAGCGAATGTTGTCGCATTGACGATAACAAGGCCTTCACTCAGCAATCCCGTCTGATACGTTGCTGGCAATATGCCATGTATCTTGTGCGCGATGCAAATAAGGCTAAACGCATGCGGAGCTTATATGGGCGTTTCTATCGCCAGTTGAATCTGTTCCAGGCTGTCTTTGGAGGCAGGCCCGGAAACCTGCAGCGCGGGAAACACAGTGAGCCTCACCCGGTCTGGCGTGAACGGCGCCAGAAAAACCTGCCCTTGTGCTCTGACACCATCAATACGCACAGGATAAACCGGTGCCCCCGTCCAGCCAGCAAGCCGCACCACGCCGCCCTTGATGGGTCTTGGCGGATCGCTGTCGAGATGGATTTTACCGTGCGGAAACAGGGCAATCACCTCGCCCTGCTCCAAAGCCCGTCTAGCTGTGCGCAGTGCCTGCTCGGGCCGGCCTTTGCGATCAACCGGAATACAGCCTGCCAGTTTGAATATCCAGTGCAGGATCGGGCGCTGATATTCTTCCGTCGCGATCAGAAATCGTAACGGCCTGCGGCTGGCAGCAATCAATAGCAAGGGATCCAGTCCGGACACATGATTGGCCACCACGATGGCCGGTCCGGTGGCGGGCAAATCGAGTTTTTTTTCAGGCTTCAAGCCATGCAGATAACGGCAAATCAGCCGGGTCCAGCCATCCAGCCAGTTGACATGGGCACCGCCCCAGTCAGCACGGGCCTGGAACAGGCCGATGCCGACCAGCAGACTGAGACCCAGTCCTGTAAGCCACCAGCCCATATCAGCCCTGGAACGGGGCAGGGTCCCCCATGCCGATACGGACGACTTCCGGCAAATCATCGATAAACTCGACCACCGTGGTCGGTTCAGCGCCGCAGGCACCGCCATCGATAATCAGATCGACCTGTTTGCCAATCGCTTCTTCAATATCCATCGCTTCAGTCATTGGCATCTCGTCGCCGGGTAAAATCAAGGTTGAACTCATCAGCGGCTCATTCAGCTCTTCCAGCAATGCCAGTGCAATCGGGTGGGTCGGGATTCGGAGCCCAATCGATTTTTTCTTGGCATGCTGCAGGCGCCGGGGCACTTCTTTGGTGGCCGGAAGAATAAAAGTATAGGGTCCGGGCGTGTAGGCCTTAAGCAAACGGAACACGGCGTTGTTGAATCTCGCATAGGTCGACAATTCCGACAGATCGCGGCACACCAGCGTAAAGTTGTGATCGGAATCCAGATCCCGCAGCCGGCGAATCCGTTCCATTGCGTTCTTATCCCCGATATAACAGCCCAGCGCATAACCGGAATCGGTGGGATAGACGACCAGGCCGCCGTCACGAATGATTTTACAGGCCTGTTTAATCAGACGCAGTTGCGGGTTTTCAGGGTGGATCTGGAAATACTGACTCATGTTTCTCTCAATTTTTTGTTGTTGTCGCGACAGCCTGCACGCTTATTGCCACTGCGTCCATATCGGTGTCACAAAGGGCGGCATTGTGGTCATTTTGCCCAGCTCAATCCAGTTGTTATCGGGGCTGTGAAAATCCGAACCACAGGAGGCCAGCAACTCAAATTCTTCAGCCAGTTTAGCCATGACTCTGACTTCTTCCGGATGCTGGTTGCCGGAGGAAACTTCAATCGCCTCACCGCCCAGTGATTTGAATTCCGCGACCAGCCGACGGCGCTTGCTGTTGGTCATTTTATAGCGGGCAGGATGGGCAATAACCGCCTGGCCTCCCGCTGCACGAATCCAGCTGACAGCCTGTTCCAGCGTCGCCCAGTCACCGCTGACGTAACCGGGCTTGTTTTTGACCAGGAAACGGTTGAAGACATCTTTCATGTCCCTGGCATGGCCCTGGTCAACCAGAAAGCGGGCAAAATGAACTCGTCCCAGCATGGTTTCGGAAGCATACTGACCGGCGCCTTCAAGTGCCCCGGGGATGCCGGCTTTATCCAGCCGTTCCGCGATCTTTCTGGCGCGTTCGCGGCGGTAGTCACGCAGCATTCTGAGACCGGCCTGCAAGGCCCGATTTTGCTGGTCCAGCTGCAAACCGACGATATGGACGGTGGCACCATGCCAGCTGACCGAGACTTCCACACCGGGGATAAGGCTAATGCCATACTGTTCTGCCGCCTGTGCGGCTTCCTGCAGTCCTTCGGTACCGTCATGATCGGTTAATGCAAGGTGCGTCACCCCTTGCTCGCTGGCACGGACAATCAGTTCAGTCGGCGACAGGGAACCGTCTGAAGCGGTCGAATGCGTATGTAAGTCGTACTGGGTCATGGCAGACATTTTACGATAGAATGTTTCTGTTCCCTAATTAACTGAATTCACGATGAAACTGTTTTTTGATTTTCTCCCTATTGTCCTGTTCTTTGTCGCCTATAAATTCGGCGGTGGCGAATACAGCTTCAATGGGGAGATCTACCAGGTGGAAGGAATCTACGCAGCCACTGTCGTGATGATTGCCGCCACCATGTTTCAGGTCGCTTACACCTGGCTGCGACACCGCAAGGTGGAGCGCGCTCACCTGATCACACTGGTGCTGGTCGTGCTGCTGGGCGGTCTGACCCTGTGGCTACAGAACCCGGACTTTATCAAGTGGAAACCGACCGCGGTGAACTGGCTGTTCGCGCTGGTCTTTATCGGCGCTTACCTGTTTACCGATAAATCGCTGCTGGAACGCATGATGGCTCAGCATATTCAGTTGCCGGTTAAAGTCTGGTCGCGACTCAATATGGCTTGGATTCTGTTTTTTATCGGTTCCGGCCTGGCTAATCTCTATGTCGCGTTCAACTTTGATGAAGCGACCTGGGTGAATTTCAAATTGTTCGGTATGCTGGGCCTCACCATCGTGTTTGTGATTGCCCAGTCGGTTTATCTCGCCCGCCACGCCGTAGAAGTTTCCAAGTAGGACCTTGTTATGCCCATGCTTTATGCCATTATCAGTGAAGACAAACCTGACAGCCTGCCCCGCCGTCTCGAAGCAAGACCGGCACATCTGGAAAGATTGAAAGCGCTGCAGGATGAAGGCCGTTTAATTCTGGCCGGTCCCCATCCCGCCGTGGACAGTGACGATCCGGGCCAGGATGGTTTCAGCGGCAGCCTGGTTGTGGCTGAGTTTGCTGACCTTGCCGCCGCCGAAGCCTGGGCCAAAGCCGATCCGTATATGGATGCGGATGTCTACGCCAAAGTCACCGTCAAACCATTTAAAAAAGTCCTGCCATGAGCACCATCGACGCGATACAACAGGCGCTGCAGGCGCTCGACCCGCAACTGATTGAGATTGAAGATGACAGCGCCAGTCATGCCGGCCATGCCGGTAACACCGGCGGCGGTCACTATAACTTGCTGATCGTCAGTGAGGCTTTTGAAGGCCTGTCGCTGATTCAACGGCACAAACTGGTGTATGCCGAAGTCGGCGATCTAATGCAAAGCCGGATCCACGCCCTCAGTATCCGTGCTAAAACACCGGCTGAGTTTGAGCGGATTTAGTCCTCAGCATGGCCGAACTTCCCGACAGAAAACTGCAAAATCAGGCATTTCTGCAGGAGTTGGAAAGACAACGGCTTAATAAAGACTGCCTGCGTATCATCGATCTGCGCGGCAAGGTCACCGGCGAATGTCAGGCCTATGAGTTTGGCGGCCGCGTGCATTATCTGGATGACCGCGCTTTTCTTCTGGTCAAACAACTGATGAGCCGGTTTGACGGCCGTTATACTGTCGGTGTCTACGAGGCACTGTTCAAGGCGCTGAAACAGCTGGCACCCTCTGCTGAATCAGCATCCAGCTCAGATCACGAGCCTCAAACCCTGCCGCTGGATAAACCGATCGAGCGGGCTGAAGCGCGCATTGTCTACAGCACCCCGGTACAACTACGGCTTGATGATGTGCTTTACCACGGTCACACCATTGATATTGCATTGAATGCAATTCGCGTCTCGCTTCGCCGCAGCTACTCGCTGCAGTTGCAGGATCCGGTGTCAGTCAGCTTTGTTGATTTTCAGCAGCAGAATAAGCCTGAGCTGTTCGCTCAGATGCTTTACCGGGTCATCAAGCTGGAACACGACAGCCATCACACCACCGCCGTGTTAAGCCGTGTTGATGACGACCATGATGCTTTTGCAGACTGGCTCAAGCATTGGCTGCAAACACAGGCCGGCCAGCGTCAGAAAGATATCGATAATGAAATTCTCAATCTGCAGGCCGGAATTTATCAGCGTCTGTGGCTGAGCCAACTGAGCGCCCCGATATTGTGGCTCGGTGAGGCCGATAGCCCTGAGCCCTTACTGGCGTTTCATTTGATGCCGACGGCGCGGGAGCAACTGGCAAACTGGCAGGGTTTACAAGCCGACTGGCTGCAAAAGTTACCCTTGATGCCGCTAGCAAAGGGGGCAGCTGCAGTCATCACCACCTTTAATGATAAGCAGAGCTTCAGTGCACCGCTGGCACAGACCGCCGCGGTCAATAAACTTATCAACTGGCATCTGGCGCAGGAAGATAGTCGCCTGCTTCTGCTCAACGCCTGCCCGGTCAGTATCGATAAGTCAGCAGCACAGTCTGCAGCTGCGGCCATTGCCGAAGTCGATGCCGAGCAAAGCCGGCAATGTCTCTACCGCAGCGGTCGCATTCAACGCCGGGTCACGGTGACCGACCTCGAACCGGCTATGCGGCACCTTATGCCCAATGCCAGCGCCAGCAGCTCACAACTCAACAATCTGCAGACACTCAGACTGTTCATTGATAACACCGGCCTGACACCGGAAACACTGGATGTTTATATCCAGCGGGACAAGGCCCGCTATTACATTCGCACACCGGTAACCGTCACTGCCGGCGAGCAGCAATGGTCGGTCAATACCCTGGATGCCTCCGCTGATGGGCTCGCTATCAGTCTGCCCGCAGACAGCGGGGTGAAGTTGCATCAGCGCTTGCTGATAGATTTTGAGCGCTGGCAGACCCTGACTGACAAGGTCAAACTGACCGCCATTCCCTACCAGGTCAAAAATACGCTTTACTGGCAGGACACACTGAGGCTCGGCCTGCAGCGGATCAAAAATAACTGTCCGGAGAACCTCAACCAGTTTTTTGACTGGGCGATCAGAAAAAACCAGGAAAAACTCAACGCCAATCAGGATGACAAGTTAAAGACCGCGCAAAGTCGCCTCTATAGCCAGAGCTTAATACCAACACTGGCTAGCATTCCTTTATTTCTGGGCTTTGATGCAGAAGGCCAACGCCAAATCCAGCTAGTGGGTGAAACAGAGAATAATCATGCAGGCAGTGACCGCAGCTTATGGCAGGCTGTGAACACCGAACAACTGCGCCTTGCCGAGTATTTGAAACAGCTCAGCGGCAACAGCCACACTAGTCTCACTACAACGCTGTATGCCTATCAGGATCACAAGGACAACTGGATACTGGCATTTGAAGAAGACTTTCTGAACACCCGCGACAAGGCGCTGTTTATCCAGCGTGGACACGCCGCGAGCCACTTCCGTGTATTTATGGCGCAATTGACAGCGATCAGGAGCCAGGACGCTGAACAGCAGGCTGATCTGATGACAGCACTGTTGCAATGGCGGCCGCAGCGGGCGCATAAGGTAGACTCCATTCGACAGCAGCTCAGTCATTTGCTGGGACTGCTGGAGCTGACCGATATCAGCGCGGTGATAAGCGCCTTTTACCGGTCTTAAGCCGCAGCAATCATCATTTTATCGAGCAGCACCGAACCACAACGGGTATTACCTCTGACATCGACATCACTGCCTACTGCCTGCAGGCCCATGAACATCTCCTGCAAGTTACTGGCGATTGTGAACTCATCGACCGGGTACTGAATTTCACCGTTCTCGACCCAGAACCCGGCGGCGCCTTGCGAGTAGTCGCCATTGACGATATTGACGCCCATGCCCATGGTCTCCGTGACGATAATGCCCTTGTGCATGCGTTTAACAAGGGCTGCGAAATCATCCTCGCAGGTACTGTCTATCGTAAGATTGTGCACACCGCCAGCATTGGCGGTGGTTGTAAGGCCGAGCCTGCGTGCGGCATAACTGTCCAGCACATAATCCTGCAGCACGCCATCGCTGACGATATCGCGGTTACGGGTGGCTACCCCCTCGGCATCAAATGCCGCGCTGCCCAGCGCTTTGGCTAAATGGGGCTGTTCGTGGATATGGATATAGTCGGGGAAAATCTGCTCGCCTTTTTTATCCAGCAAAAAAGAGGCATTACGGTACAGCGCCCCACCGCGGATGGCGGCTATCAACTGACCGAATAAAGAGGGTGCCACTTCGGCGGCAAAAATCACCGGATAACCACCGGTTTTGACTTCGCCGGCGCCCAGCCTTGCCAGCGTCCTCTGCGCCGCTTTCAACCCGACATGTGCCACACTCTCCAGATCCGCAGGATCACGCGCCATGTCATACCAGTAATCACGCTGCATGCCGCGTCCGTCTCTGGCGATCAGGCTGGCAGAGACGCTGTGGCGGGTGCTGTCGGTGACCCCGACAAAACCGTGGCTGTTGGCATAAATGCGCTTGCCACGGTGACTGCTGACGGTCGCGCCTTCAGAATTACTGATTCTGGCATCGGCATCCAGACCCGCGGCTTCACATTCGGTGGCCAGTTCGATGGCCTTTTCCACGCTCAAATCCCAGGGGTGATACAGCGACAAGTCCGGAAATTCGCTGGCCATCAAATCGGCATCAGCAAGACCAGCCGCCTCATCAGCCTGAGTATGACGGGCGATATTGCAGGCCGCTTCCACCGCTTCGCGGATTGCCGGCAGACTTAAATCGGAGGTGCTGGATGAAGCCTTGCTCTGGCCGAAAAACACCGTGATACCGAGGCCGGTATCGTTATTATGTTCCAGTGTTTCAACTTCACGCTGACGCACAGTCACTGACAGCCCGTTGCTCTGGCTCAGCCCCACTTCGGCCGCAGTGGCACCGCGTTTTTTTGCCTCTTCCAGTGCAATCTGTGCTGATTGCGCCAAATCCGGTTTTGTCAGTTCTCGGCTCATAAAATCAGTTCAACTTCCTCGGTTTGTCCGTCTCTCAGATAAAAGCCGCGCATTTCCAATACGCCTTTGGTGTTGAGAGAAATGATCAGATACAGCGCGTCGCTGTAGTTGGTATCCTCAATGTCGATTTGCGACGGTACCGGCGGGCTGCTGGGATGCGAGTGATAAATGGCAAACAGCTGCTGCCCTTTTTCTTTCATGCTTTTAAACGCGGCCAGTTGTTCACTGGCATTGAGCGCGAATAACACACTGGCGTCGGTGGCGACATTTTCAATCGGATAGCACTCGCACTGTGTATCGCTTTGACCGACCAGGCCACAGACTTCCTGAGACGGCGACAATTGCGCCTGATGCAAAAGCTGGTTAGCCAGCGTTCTGGGTATTTGAACCGTTGTTTTTGTCATTGTTTACTCTGCTTTTTGACATACAGGACAAGTCGGATCCTGCTTCATTTTGATTTCACGCCAGCTCATGCTGAACGCATCCAGAATCAGTAAGCGTCCTGCCAGACTGTCGCCGACGTCCATCAGCAATTTGACGGTTTCTACTGCCTGTACGCCACCGATGACAGACAGGATAGGCGACAGAATACCGCTCTCCGAGCAGGTTTCTTCCAGTTCACCCTTGTCTTCGTAGAGGCAGCGATAGCAGGGCATGCCGGGCTGACGCGGATCGTACACCGTCACCTGACCTTCAAAACGGATGGCTGCCCCGGAAACCAGCGGCAACCCTTGCACCTGACTCACCTCATTGAGCAGAAAACGGGTAGCGAAATTATCACTGCAGTCCACCAGCACATCGACGTCCTGTGTCGCCGCAAGCAGTTCCGCCTTATCCAGCCGCCGGTCTATAAGCTGTAATTCGACATCCGAATTAATCGCTTTCAGACGATCTTCGGCGGAACTGACTTTACTGTGTCCAATCTGCGCTTCGCTATGTATAACCTGGCGTTGCAGGTTGGATAATTCGACAATGTCATCATCAACCAGGGTCAGGCGGCCGACACCGGATGCAGCAAGATAAGTCGCCACCGGCGAGCCCAGTCCACCCAGTCCGACAATCATGACATGAGCGTCGAGCAGGGCCTGCTGGCCTTTTATATCGACCTGCGGCAGCAGAATATGGCGACTGTAGCGTAGCAGTTGATCGTCGTTCATCGGCAGTTCTGTTTATACAAAGCGGTATTATAACGCCAGCCAGACAGGTTAAGCATATCAGCCGGTCTCCGGCAGTTGTCCCATCACCGCCCGATCTTGACCGCCGAAATCCTGATGCGCGCTGATTTGCTCAAAACCCGTCTGCCTCAGGCACGCCTGCACCCGCTGAGACTGATCATAGCCATGCTCAATCAGCAACCAGCCGCCCGGTTTCAGGCAATCCAGTGCCTGTGCCGTAATCCGGCGGATATCATCCAGACCTTCATCACCGGAGACCAGTGCACTACGTGGCTCAAAACGCACATCGCCCTGCAACAGATGCGGATCATCTGCGCGGATATAGGGCGGATTGGAGACAATCAAGTCAAAACAGTGCGGCTGAAAACCACCAAGCCAGGACATTTGCAGAAAGCTGACATTGCTCAGATTGTGCTTATTTGCGTTTTTCTTTGCCAGTTTCAGGGCAGCAAACTGCAAGTCGCTAGCCACAAAATGGACGCCCGGTTTTTCCGCTGCCAGCGACAATGCAATAGCGCCGCTGCCGGTACCCAGATCCGCAGCCAGCATGCCATCGTGCAATTTGGGGAGTGACAGGGAAACGAGCAATTCGGTGTCGGGTCGAGGAATCAGCGTGGAATTATCCACATCCAATTCCAGGCTCCAGAAACCGCGGCTGCCGGTAAGATGCGCCACCGGTTCCCCCTGCTTGCGGCGGGCAATCAGCGCCGCAAACTGCTGCCACTGAGCCTCACTGAGCTCCATCTCCGGTGAAGTCATAAGCCTGGTCGGGTGACAGGCCAGCACATGACAGAGCAGGTACTGAACATCGATATCCGGACTGAGTGAGCCGTTGAGCTCGGTCAAACCAAAAGCGCGGGCTTCCTGGATCGTAGGCATCATCCGTCTAGTAAATCAGCGCCAGTACCAATGCCACAATGGCAATCAGGCCGGCACCAATCGACATATTACGCTGCATCGCAAGCTGCGACCGGACAGCATCAGATTGCTGTTCCTGCCGGGGCCTGTTGGCTTGCCAGGTTTGCCAGTGCTGGTCGACCAGTTCAGACACACGCTGTTCCAATTGCTGCTGCAGATAATTGTCGATATCGGCATGGAGCGTCTCTCTCAGCTCTTGGGTCAGCTGTTCCCGGATTTCGCTTTGCTGTTGTTTTAACCAGCCGAAGGCTTCAGCGCGCAGAATCTGATTCAGCTTGTCAGCGAGCCCCAGATTATTGACGGCGGAATCGATCGCGCTCTGCGCCAGTTCAGAAACCCGCTGTTCAGTCGTTGCTGAAAAGCGCTGGCTGAGTTCGCCAAACTGCTGCTGCACTGATTCATTCATCTGCCGGCTCAATTCTGCCAGTTTGTCCAAACCGCTGGATGAATCAGTTTCCCGGCGCTGCTGCTGGGCCAGTGTTTGCTGGATGTCGGACAGGGAAGCATTCAGCTTTTGCTCCAGTTCAGGCAAAAGCTGGGCACGCAAATCGGCAATCAGTGTTTCGCTTGCGATGGCAGGCGATTCTGCCGCTGCCTGTTGTTGTGGTTCAGCTGTGACCTGAGCCTGAGGTGCCGGTTTCGGTTCCACATCCGCCAGTAATTTCTGAACTGCCTCGGCTGCCGGCGGTTTGGCAAGTACCGCGCTGGCGCCGCTGGCCAAAGCCTGCTTCAAGTCTTCTTCGGTTTCCTTGCCCGTGCAGATAATCACCGGCACCGCTGTCCAGTCGGGATTCTCCTTGATTTTGCGGGTTGCAGTCATCCCATCCATGCCGCCCATCATCACATCCATGAAAATCATATCCGGTAAAGACGCGGTTTCCTGCAGCCACGCCAAGGCTTCCTCTGCACTGCCTTTTTCGGTGATATCAAAGCCGTGACTCTGCAATAATTTGCTCAGCGTCAGTCTGGCAACTTTGGAGTCATCAACAAGCAATGCGGATTTTGTCTGCATGATAGTCCTCTGTGGTGGCATCAGCTGACGCGGTAGGCATCAAGACTGATCGATTCAACTTTTTTACCCAGCATGACGATTTGTCCACGATAGCGCTGTTGCATATCGCTGGCAAACTCGAAAAAGTAAGTTCGCTGCAGGCTCACGCGGCCGGCACGATTACGTTTAAGGCGGATTTTCTGCCAGGCCACGGTATCATTGAGAAAGCTGACTCCGGCATTGCCGCAATAGGTCCGGGCGGCAATGGTAGCTCGCTCTGCCACGCCGCGGCTATCCCACCACAGCCAGGCAATAACGGCCAGAATCAGAAACAGAAAGGTGCTCTCATTCACGCCAGATCACCCCACAAAGTCTGAACTACCGCCAATGCAGCGGTTGCCGCAGTTTCAGTGCGCAGAATGCGAGGCCCGAACTGCAGCGCAGTAAAGCTGTGTGACTGCGCCTGCTGTATTTCAGCATCGGATAAACCGCCTTCCGGCCCTATCAGTAAGGTCAGTGCCGCAGGTTTACTCAAGTCATGAAAACCGGTCGAGGCTTCGGGATCCAGTACCAGTCTGAGTTCATCGCTGACTTCACTGAGCGCCTGCGCCAATGTGGTGACTTCGGCAAGCCGGGGCAGATAGCTGCGGCCGCTTTGTTCACAGGCGCTGACCAGCACCCCCTGCCAGTGCGCGATTCTTTTCTGCGCCCGTTCCTGACTGAGCTGAACATTACAGCGCTCGGTCATGACCGGGACGATGGTTCTGACCCCCAACTCCACGGCTTTTTGAATCGCAAAGTCCATCCGCTCACCGCGGGAAATGCCCTGTAAAAGGGTGATTTGCAGTGGCGACTCACTGATTTGATTGAGTTCTTCACCGAGACGAGCCTGCGAGCGTCTTTTTTCGACTTCCGTCAGGCTGGCTTCAAACTCGCGCCCCTTGCCATCAAACAGGCGAATCAGTGCACCGGGTTTGAGCCGCAATACCTGAACGGCATGACGGTGCACGGCATCTGGCAAATCAAACAGGGCTTGTTCAGGGTCCAGTTGGGGACAGTAAAATCGTGGGACTCGCATGCAAATCGCAATTAAAAATCGTTTCAACAGTCCCGCAGTTTACCCTGTGGACGGATCAGATTGAATTAAATTCTCAAGCCGCTGTTATACTCGCGCTATGGATATTGACCGGCAGCAACTGCAGAGCATTGTCAGAGATGTGGCACAAAACACACTGTTGCCGCTCTATAACAACGTCCAGCGCGAATACAAAAAAGACGGCAGCATTATCACCCGGGCTGATGAAGCGGTGCAGCAGGCCCTGACCCGGCGCCTTGCCAAACTCTGCCCTGAAGTGCCGTTACTGGGCGAGGAAATGCCGGCCGAGCAGCAACAGGCTCTGCTCGACTCAGGCAAACCATTGTGGTGCCTGGATCCGGTAGATGGCACCAGCAATTTTGCTGCGGGGTTGCCTTTTTTCTCAATTTCTCTGGCTTTAATCGAATCCGGCGAAGTTAAAGTCGGCATCGTGCTGGATCCAGTACGCGACGAGCTATTTGCTGCTGTGCGTGGCGAGGGCGCCTGGCTCAATGATGCACCGCTGCAGACAGAAAAAACCGGCCTGCACATTAAACGCAGTATTGCTTTTGTCGACTTCAAACGTCTGCCCAGAACCCTGTCCACACGTATTGTCAGTGATAAACCCTACGGGTCTCAGCGCAATCTCGGCTCGATTGCCCTCGAACTCTGCTGGCTGGCAGCAGGGAGAGGACATATTTACCTCCATGGCAGCCAGCATATCTGGGATTACGCTGCTGCCGATCTGATCCTGGCCGAGGCCGGCGGTTATGCCGCCACCCTGCAGGGCGACCGGCCTTTCAGCCATTCTCTGCAACCGCGTTCGACCTATGCGGCCATCGACCAACAACTTTTCGAACAGTGGCGGCAGTATCTGGCAGAGGCTGTTGAGTGACTGCGCCATTGTCGTTTATTGAACCTGACTGGCCGGCGCCGGACAGGGTGAAGGCCCTCTCCACCACCCGGCTTGGTGGAATCAGCCAAGCTCCTTACGACAGTTTTAATCTGGGGCTGCATGTCAATGATGACAACAAAGCAGTGCTGGCCAACCGGCAGCGGCTGACGCAGCTGGCAGGGCTGCCTTCAGCACCTTTATGGCTGGAACAGGTGCATGGCACCCGGGTGATTGACGCAAAAAACTGGCATGCCGGTATCAAGGCGGATGCCATTTACAGCGAACAGGTCAATCAGGTTTGTACCGTGATGACGGCGGATTGTCTGCCGGTTTTATTCACTGAGGCAAATGGCAGCCAAATCGCTGCGGCCCATGCCGGCTGGCGGGGTCTGCTCAATGGGGTGTTGGAAAATACAGTCTCAAAGTTTTCCTGCGAGAGAAAAAATATTCTAGCGTGGCTGGGCCCGGCTATCGGCCCGCAGCAATTTGAGGTTGGCGCCGAAGTGTATGACGCCTTCCTGTCACACTCGGCAGAAGCCGAATCGGCATTTCGCCCGCAGGGAGACGATCATTATCTGGCTGATATCTATCGGCTGGCCCGGCAACGACTGAATCAACTTGGCGTTGAGTCCGTTTATGGTGGTCACTATTGCACTGTGACAGAAGCTGATCGCTTTTTCTCCTATCGCCGTGACAGAGACACCGGCAGAATGGCATCACTTATCTGGATTGAGCATAAATAAGGTATCATTAGCGGCTTAATTTTTTTGTAGGTAGCCTATGGATTTACTTATTTGGATTATCGGCTTCAGTCTGCTGGGCGGCCTGCTGAGTGTGGCATTCGCCTCATCATTTCTGATGCTGTCAGAGAATCACCGCGGTATTGCCCTTCCGCATCTTGTCAGCTTTGCGATCGGCGCTTTGCTGGGTGCTTCATTTCTGGGCCTGCTACCTCATGCGATTGAACATAACTATGCTGTCGATGCGCATGAAATCGGCCTGACCCTGCTGGTCGGTCTCATGTTGTTTTTTGTGCTGGAAAAAATGGTGCTCTGGCGCCACTGTCACAGCCACCATGGTGAAGAACATATTCCCGAACTGGACCGCCCCGATCATCACGGCGGTCATCATCATGAAGCGGCCGGGCCGCTGATTCTGGTTGGCGATACCATTCATAATTTTGTCGACGGTATTTTGATTGCCGCGGCGTTTATGACTGATATTCACCTCGGCATTGTCACTGCGCTTGCTATCGCGGCGCATGAAATCCCGCAGGAATTGGGCGATTTTGTCATTCTGCTGCACAGTGGTTTCAGCCGCCGTAAGGCACTGTATTTTAATATCCTGTCCAGTCTGGGCACCGTAGTAGGAGCCTTGCTGGCCTATTTCACGCTGGCGGATATGCAGCACCTGCTGCCGTATATTCTGGTGATAGCCGCTTCCAGTTTTATCTATGTGGCCGTCGCCGATTTGATTCCGGGCCTGCATACCCGCATCAAACCGCGTGAAACCCTGCAACAGATCGTGCTGATTGCCTTGGGGGTGATCTTTATTTTCATTACCCACAGCACCCTGCACTGATTCATGTCTGAACAGCAGATCAATAAAATCCTGATCGTCGGCCCGTCCTGGGTCGGTGATATGGTGATGGCGCAGTCACTGTTCAAAGCACTCAAGGCTGATAACCCGCAGGTTCAGATTGATGTACTGGCTATGGACTGGACACGACCGCTATTGCAGCGCATGCCTGAAGTCAGTGAAGCGATATCGATGCCGGTGAGCCATGGCGTATTCGGCTGGTCGATGCGCAGAAAACTGGGCAAGACGCTGGCAAAAAAACATTATGATCAGGCTATTGTGCTGCCTAATTCATGGAAATCGGCGCTGATTCCGTGGTTTGCCAGCATCCCGATCCGCACCGGCTGGCGTGGTGAAATGCGTTATGGTTTGCTCAACGATATCCGCAAGCTGGATAAACAGGCGCTGCCGATGATGGTGCAGCGCTTTGTGTCATTGGCCTATCCTGCCTCACAGTCTCACATCGCGCCCAGCTATCAGCCACCACTGATGGAACCCTTTCCGGTCAGTGACGAAATTAACCCTGAACTCAAGCCCGGTCAGAAACGCCTGATACTCTGCCCCGGCGCTGAATTCGGCCCGGCCAAACAATGGCCACCCGAATATTACGCCGAAGTCGCCAATACTTTGCTGCAACAAGGCTGGCAGGTTTTAGTTCTGGGCTCCAAAGCCGATCAAAAAACCGCTGCAGAAATTGAAAGCGCGATTGACGCGAAGCATCGGTCACAATTTTTTAACTTGAGCGGCCGGACCCAACTCGAACAGGCAATAGATTTGCTCGGCACCGCCGACTGGGTGGTTTCCAATGACTCAGGCCTGATGCATATTGCAGCCGCCCTGCAACGGCCACTGGTCGCTATCTATGGCCCGACCTCAACGGCTTTCACCCCGCCGCTTGCAGCCAATGCGCATATTGCCCAGATTGATATAGAATGCAGTCCCTGTTTCCAGAGGGAATGTCCGCTTGGACATCATCGTTGTATGTTACAGATTCACCCATTAACCCTTACGAAACTGATAAACAAACATGGATAGTTGTTATAGCTCCAAAGAGCTTCTATTGGCACGTTTTCTTACAGCGATATTCAGCTTATCGTTATCAATTACTTTGTATTTGAGTAACGATGTTCTAAACGCTGACGGTATTCTTTATATCTATAGTGTTGACGCTCTAAGAGATGGTGGCTTGGCTGCTTTCTCAGATGTATACGACTGGCCGTTTTTTTCAGGCTTAATATCGGTTGTGAGTATCCTCCCAGGAGTTGATATTGAGTTTGCTGCTAAATCTCTTTGTACAGTGCTTTTTGTTTTACTGACAGATGCTTTATTGCTGCTCAGCAGTTTATCTGCATCCAAAAAATCTCACTTGGGAATACTGGTAGTTTTGATAATCTCTTTTTACACTGTCAATCATTACAGAGACTTTATAATCAGAGATGTTGGGTATTGGGCAGCAAGCTTATATGGCCTTTTTTTTCTAGTTAAATTTTTGGATTCACAAAAGATCGTTTTTGCACTTTTGTGGCAAATTCTGACTCTTATTGCTTTTCTTTTCCGAATCGAAGCGATAGTTTTTCTGATAACTATCCCTATACTTGTGGCTTTCACCGAAAAGCCCAGGGAAAGACTTAGCACACTGGTTAAGCTCTCTTTTGGCTCAGCCCTTATTGTTACAATATGTGCTGTGTTGATCCTTTTAATTGGTTATCAAGATGCATTCCGAAAATTCAGCGAAATAACCGCCTCTTTTGATTTCGCAAACATACTTCAAGTTTTCTACCAAAACGCCGAGCTCATTTCAGAACAAATAATGCATCCGGCCTCAGATCATTATGGCCCCATGGTGCTTGCTTCCGGCCTGATATTCTCTGTTCTCTGGGACTTCTCAACTGGCATTTCTATTCCACTCATAGCACTATTAGGTTGGGCATTACTCTCAAGAGCAAAATGGCTTCCTCCTAAAAACCAATATCTTTATATTGCATTGATTTTCGTCAATTTACTGATGTTGGCGGTATTTGCACTCAAGTCTCAGCTTATAACCACTCGCTATAATGTTTTCGCCCTTATTCTGCTATTTCTTCTGATTTTGCCTACACTCACAAAATTTATAGAAGATGAGATAAGAAAACCTCGGATAGGCCCTAAGATAATCTTTGGCTTTATTATAATTATCAGTTTGTCTGATACATTGATAACAACTGGAGCAAAACCATTCCTGAAAGAAATACCTGAATGGGCAGCTCAGGAACTGCCTCCACAAGCCAAAGTAATGACCAATGATTTCACTGCTGAATATTACTTCAATAAATTCCGTAAAGGAGAAAAAATAACTCTTAGCAAAAATTTAAAGAAACTCAACGAGTTTGATTTTTTCTTAGTGCATTCTAAAGTTAGCGATATTCAATTACAGGAAAAATTAAATAGCTCCCGTTTACAATTGATAAAAGAGGACGGGAACCGAAAAAACAAAGTGAGCCTGTATGCGGTCAGATAAGAAAAATTGTCCAGCTATACTGCATATCATTCATGGCAGCTTCTTCGGCCCCTTCATAGAAGCTGCACGCTCTTACAATTCTATGTTGAGAGCCACACTACCCAATCACAAAATTGTGACGGTCTTTCTCAAAGGCTCATTCAACGAAGAGATTGAACAATATATCGAAAGTGATGAGGTTTTATTTCTAGATGCTTCACGCCATCAACTGAAAGGTAGTCAGAAAGCGTTGGGTCATGCATTGAGGGAAAAATACGATAAAAATGCATTCAATTTGTGCATAGCTCATAGAACGAAATCAACCAGTTTTGCGCTGAGGTATTTTTCATGCCCTGTTTTCAGTGTGCACCATGCTTATGGTGATTACTCCAAACTGATGAAAAGACTATTTTTAAGACTCTATAAATCTCGCATCACCCTTATCGGCGTCTCACAATCTGTCACTAATGAATTGAGGAAAAGGTTTCCTCGTTGGTCCAGTAACCATTTTGAAACGCTATATAACCGTATCAATATCAATCAATTCGAGCTTTCCCTTTTGAATAGGGAGCAAGCGCGAGAGGCTTTAGGAGTCGACGCTCAGGACTGGGTAATCGGCCACGTTGGTCGGCTTCATCCAACCAAGGATCAAGCTACCCTTATTAAAGGCTTTGCCAAGGCCTCTGTTAACTTGCCTGAGAATGTCAAATTACTAATCGCAGGCAATGGATCTGAAGAAAACAATCTTAAAGAACTTGCATCCCAACTAAAAATCACAAAAAAAATTGTATTTACAGGCTACTTGAAACATGCCAAACAGTATTTCAAAGCATTTGATTGTTTTGTTCTGAGCTCTCTGCAAGAGACGTTTGGTATGGTCCTTTTGGAGGCAATGGCTGCGGAGGTTCCATGTATAGTCTCGAATTGCGGCGGTGCTGTAGAAGTAATCGGAGAATGCGGTTATATATTTACGCCACGTGACTCCAACAATTTATCGGCTCATATAACCAAGTTATTTTATGAAGGTGGCCCCTGCTCACCAATCCAAATGAGGAAACGTTTGTCGGATAATTTTTCAGATGAGGCAGCTATCAAAAAATTCCAAAACCTGCTTTTTAAGCATGACTTGATAAGTTGATAGGTATGGTAAAATTCAGAAGATTTTTTTGAAAGACGATAATATGATTGTTTTAGGCCTCTCCGGTGCCGTCAACCACGACGCCTCCGCTGCTTTATATATTGATGGCAAACTGGTTGCCGCCGCCGAGGAAGAACGCTTCCTGCGCGACAAACACGCCAAGGGCAAAATGCCTTATGAAGCCACCAAGTTTTGTCTGGAATTTGCAGGCATCAAACCGGAACAGGTCGATATCGTCGCTTTCCCCTATGCAGAAATTGGTCTTAAATCCCGTGCCCGCTGGCATTATGCTAAACGTCACTGGTATGCGCCTGATCGGGCTCTGACTGCACTGTTCAGTGGTAACCGTCGTTACTGGCGTAATCATCGTAATGTGATGAAATTGCTGGATGATCTTGGTATTGGTGCTAATAGAGTCAAATTCATGCCCGTGGAACACCACCTCGCGCATGCCAGCAGCGCCTATCACCTGAGTGGTTTTAAAGAAAAAACGGCGATTATCGGTATTGATGGCAAAGGCGAATATGCCACGACCTTTTTCGGTTACGGTGAAAACGGCAAGATTCATAAAATCAAAGAGTTTTTCGATCCTGATTCTTTAGGTGGCATGTATGGCGCGCTGACCGAATATCTGGGTTTTGAAATGCTCGATGGCGAATTCAAAGTCATGGGTATGGCACCCTATGGCGATCCGAAACGCTTTGATTTTTCCCGTCTGATCGATTGCAAGAATGGTGAGTTTAAGGTTAACAATAAGCTCGTCAACACCGTCGGTTGGCGGCGTTACAAGAAAAACGGTAAAGGCTATTTCTTCAGTCCCAAATTGATTGACTGGTTGGGCCCAATGCGTGAGGGTGATGAGAAAGATGAGCCCTATATCGATTATGCAGCCAGCATCCAGGATCTGCTGGAAAAAACCGCACTCCAGCTTATCGATTATTATCTGGGCGATATTATCCGTGAAACCGGCAAGGTGGCCTATGCCGGCGGTGTTGCGCTCAACGTCAAATTGAATCAGCGTATTATCGCCATGCCCGGTGTCAAAGAGCTGTTTGTCCAGCCTGCTGCCAGCGATGCCGGCACCGCTATCGGCGCGGCCAGTTATGCCTCTCAGGCAGCTGGCGTGCCGGTCGAGAAAATGGAACATGTCTACCTGGGTCCTCAATACACGACTGAACAGTGCATGGATGCCTGTGATAATTACAGCCAGCCGGTGAAATGGCAGCGCATGAGCGATGTGCCGGCGGAAACCGCCAAAATTCTTGCCGATGGGAATCCGGTTTCCTGGTTTCAGGGTCGGATGGAATTCGGACCACGTGCCTTGGGCAACCGCAGCATTCTCGGCAGCCCCAGTCACAGTGGTGTCGCTGATCGTATCAATGCACAGATCAAATACCGTGAGCGCTGGCGTCCTTTCTGCCCGAGCATGCTCGATACTGTCGCACCGGAAATCCTGCAGACCGATCATCCAAGTCCCTACATGACCTTTACGTTTGATGTGGCGGAAAGCTGGAAAGATCGTATTCCCGAAGTTGTGCACGAAGACGGCACGGCGCGAGCGCAGATTGTGACTGAAAAGACCAACCCACGTTACTACGCACTATTACAGGAGATGGAAAAACTGACCGGTAATAGTGTGGTATTGAATACCTCATTGAACCGCCGTGGCGAGCCGATGGTCTGCAGCCCGACTGATGCGCTGAATATGTTTTACGGTTCTGATCTGCAATACCTGGTGATGGAAGACATTCTGGTCACAAAATAAAATAGCTATTTTCTCAAGGATGAGTGGGATTATTATGCGCCGGCGAAGTTCTTTACTTACTAAACTCAGATTAAAATGGCGTCGTTTCCGTCTCGGCAAACGCTTCCATCATCATTACCAGTGCGATCCGAGGTTCAGTATTGCACGTAGCGACAATGCGCATGAAGTTCTGTGGGGTGGTAAAAAGATCGCCACTGTCGGCCATATAAAAAGCCTTAAGCAACATTTCAACGGTAGCTGTTTCATTATTGCTTCCGGTCCTTCCCTTAACGAACTTGACCTTGCTGAGTTGCAGGGTTTTGATACCTTAAGCCTTAATTGCGCGATTAAGAAGTTTGTGGCCAGTCAGTCAGCCCCAACACATTGTGTCATTGTTGACCGCCGCATTTTTGAGAATAATTGGGATTGTGTAGAAGCATCGATTCGCTCCGGCGCCAATTGCTTCTTTTCCTACGTTGGCCTGTCACGTATCTGTGAGCGAGCACCTGAGTTACTCAAACAGGGCAATATCTATCTAGTGGAGAGTCTTGGGCGCTTTTTTGGTCAGCCAAGACCTGATCTCGATGCATTCCTGCAGCAATATCAATATGATCCTGATTTGTTCATGGATGAAACCTTGGCAACTAACGGCGTTATTGGGTTCAGTGTGAATGCTGAGAAAGGTTTTTTTTCCGGAAAAACTGTCGCTACATGGGGCGTGCAGATAGTCAATTATCTGGGTTACAACAAGCAATTCATTGCCGGGATGGATCTCGGTGGTACTGGCAAAAGCCACTTCTACGGTGCTTCAACTAATAAAACACCCGACTTTCTCGCTGATTATGAACCTTATATAAAAGGCTGTTTCGAGCAGACCCGAAGAGCTGCAGATACCGGCCTTTTCTCAATTTATAATCTTTCTGAACACAGTACACTGCCGCATGAAATCATCCCTAAGATCAGCTATGATGAGGCACTGACATTGGCTAAGGAAGACCGAGACCTTACATGAAAATCATCATCCCGTTACAAACCTGCTCAACCCGTATTCCGCGTAAAAATATCAGACCCTTTCATGGGGATGATTCATTATTTGACATTAAAGCCAAACAGATTCTCGAGTTTGAAAAGCCAGAAAATGTATATGTCTCTTCCGAAAGTCCGGAAGTAAAAGACCTGTGTGACAAGTATGGTTTTAACTTTTTGTTGCGCGATGAATCACTGACGGGGAATAAGGTTTATCAGCCGGATCTGGTTAAAGCCCTGACTGATCCGATTCCCGGTGATGATGACATTATGTGGATTCAAGTTACTTCCCCACTGTTTCATCATTTTAAGGAAGCATTGGAAGAATGGAAAAAAGTCCGTGATGATTATGACTCTCTGGTCGCGGTCAAACCTTTCAAAGGTCATCTGCTGGATGAGAAAGGAAATCCCGTTAATTATGCTTTTGGCTATTGGCATAAAGTCTCACAAGATCTTCCAAAACAATATTCCGTGCTGTGGAGCCTGTTTATTCTGAAGCGCGAGACGGTTAATAAATTTCACTACCACATTGGCGTCAATCCTTATCTTTTTGAGACTGATGCCATGGTTGTGGACATCGATTATCACGAAGATTTCGAACTGGCGCGGCACATCTATGCCAAAGTGCATGGGCTGCTGGATTAATCAGTTTGATTTGAGTCCGAGATAATCCCTCAGCCTGGACTGAAGCGGTTTATTATCCCAGTTTTTTAGAAAACGCTTTAGATCCCGGTTGAATGCTCGTCGGAAGGACCATTCATAGCGGTGCTCCTGCATTGCATCTAGATCAATAATTTCCAGTTGCCCGTTGTCAGTCAGCATCAGATTACTGGCTTTCAAATCTCCATGGCTGAGTTGATAATCCCGCATCAACTTGAACATCCGTTTTATTTGTCTCAGTTCCGACTCTTTGGGCGCTTGATGTTCGTATACAGAAGCAAGTTCGCTGGCGTGGTCGACATAGGCAGTAAGCAGATAAGCCTGCTTCCTGAAAGGTCCCAGACGCTTCTCCACAAAGCCTAGTACTTGTGGGGTAGCGATACCCAGTAATTGCAAAAGATTACCTTGCCGCCAGGCATTGGCAGCACGGCTAGGCCGCCAGCAGCGTCTAAGGAAGTGCCAGTAGGATTTGATGTTGTAACGTTTGATCACCACCTTGCGACCGGCCATTTCCGTCATGACTACGGTCGCACTGTTACCGTCTTTCAGCCTTTTGCCCTGCTCGACAAAGGCATCAATATCCCGGATGGTCTGTTCGCCAATTTGTTTGAAAAAAGAACGGTTGAATGCATATTCCAGCCGCTTATCTTTAAAATAAGCTGTCATCGTGCAGGCCCGGAAACATTTGCTGAGGTAGGTTTGTTTACGTTTCTGCCAGGCTTTGTTGAGAAGGGATTTAAAATTTTCCCGCTCAGTCTTTCCATACAGCCAGCCCCTGGCCTGATAATACAGATTGAGCTTTTTCAGGATCAGTTGCTGCTGATCCGGCACAAATTGAGCGATCAGCCTGGCAAGATTGGCAAGGCTTTTTTTGGTGCTCAATGGTTGACCCGGCATGCCTCTGACAGAAGCCAGATCGATCAGAAACAGTCCGTGCGGGCTCATCAGTATATTATCGGTGTGAATATCATGCTGATAAATCCCTGCCTGATGACAACGCACCATCAGCTGTAGCAACGCCGGGACCATCTGCGCCTGATTCATACTTTCGAGATTGAAGGGACTGGCCTCGGCGATAAATTCATAAGCCACAGCGAGACAACCGGCAAAATCATCACTGATAAGCTTTTCTGCCGGAACGGCAACACCGGCAGCTTTGCAGGCTTTATAGCCATGCTGTTCCCGCGACAGTTCACGCCAGCCTTTTTTATTGGGGACAAACAGTTTCAGTAATAAGGGGTCACCATTATGCAAGGCTCTGACGACTAATCTTCTACCCGGTAGCCAGCGCAGTATTTGTTCACAGTGGTACTGCTCACCCTCCATTTCCAGTACAAATCCCTCAGGGACTTGTTTACCTGCCAGAAACTGCTTCACTGGGTCATTCATGACGGATTGTGCCTGTGCCATTTTTCCAACAGCACTTGCGCCCGTGTTTCCACTTTTCGCCAGAAATCACCTTGTTGATTCAAGGCCTGTCGCAAGGTGAGGCCGGAATAATGCTGAATAAAACGAAACTTATCGCGCTGACTGAGTTTGACTTCATGCGCTGAGAAATAGAGTGAGCCCAGATCTTTCACCAGCCAGCGTTCAGGCACCCGTCGCCGGATTTGAGTACGATGCAAATCAATCAGATACAGCGCTGTAGCTGCAGTGATTTGATTATGCTCAGCAAAATCCTCTGTTAAAAGGACATGGCAAAGATAATAGTCACGGTGATTAATGCCGGCCTGGTGCATCTTCCGGCTCATCTCTGCCAGTTTGCGAATCAGGTTCTGCTTGGTGCTGAAACGGGGCTTACGCTCCTGCCATTGGAGTCCGACATGTTCCAGGCTCATGGTGTCGGTGAGTTCATCGGTGATCACAAAGGATTCACGCCTTGCTGGATTTAAGCCGCGCTCTCCATATCCCGCCAGCGTCATCGTACCGATGCCCAACTCATGCAGGCGTTTTATCGCCTGCCATTCATTGCGGGCACTGATAATCGGCATTCTGAACTGAAACAGATTCTTAATGATTTCTGCCCAGCCTACGCCAGCATGATATTTGAGAAAGTAACGCTGTCCCGCTTTCTCAAACCGCATTGTTCGCCGGCCTTCCTTATCGCGAAACACCTCACCCGGCAGCGTCTTGAGCAAACTGAACACGTCTTTATCCTGCCAGGCCTCGGCCAGTTCTTTGCGAAGGTAAAAGTGACTTTTCATCACTGGCACCAGGCTTCAATGTTGTCAGCGCAGAATACCGCCCGTGACTCAGCTGAAACCAAAGGGTTAGCCTCAGTTCTGGGCAAGGCTTCCGGCTGTTTACTGTAATCAGTGAGAGCCTGTGTCAATTCTTTGGTGCAGTTTTTTTCATCCACGATGCGTGATAAAGACGACTGCTCGGCCAGAAAACCATAACCGCAGATATTGCTGATAAGCATCGGCAGTCTTGCGGCTGCCGCTTCCGCCAGTACCATACCCGCTGCTTCTTTTCGCGCAGGATGCACCAGTAAGTCCGCGGCAAAATAAAATGGCGCCAGTTCGGTCTGTCCGCCCCAGAAGCGATAGTTCAGTCCGGTCAGTTGCTTCAGGCTGCGCTCATAGTTTGCCTGCTTGCCATTGCCGACAATCCATAATTCGAACTGGCTGCGTGCGACAAAGCTTAAGGCTGATAGGGCCTCAATCAGACGATCAAGTCCCTTGGTGTTGAAGTCTGCGGCCACAAACAACAATAATATCCGGTTCTCCGCTTGCTGCATTTGCTGGCGCCAATCACGGCCTGCTTCCAATCGTGCCTGGGTGAAATGAAATTTCTCTTCGACACTGACCGGCAGCAAGGTCTGATTTTCCTGCTTGAGATCAAAGCTTTGCTGGTATTGCTGCCTTTGATGTTCGGTCAGGAAAAAAGCCTTGAGCTTGGGATTAGTGAATAAGTCCTTCTCAATGCCGGCGTAGGTGCGATAACGCGGTAGTAGTTTGTTCAGACCTTTAAAACGATTGGCGGTAAAGCAGGGATCGGCAGCAAAATAGACATCCAGTCCAGCAAGCTTGGTGAAACCGATAATCGCGTCAAACAAGTTCTGCTTTTTCAAAGAGACAACACAGTCGGATAAGGCCCTGATGCGACCATGATTGGTCGACTGGCTTTTACCCAGCTCATACAGTGTCCAGTCCTTATTGATGTCGCCATGCCATTTCAGCGTGATCACCGAAATCTGATGCCCTCGCTTGGCCATCTCAGTCACAACAGCAAAAAAATCCCGCTGCGCGCCACCGTAGGGAAAGAACTCCGTGATGGCAAAGGCTAACTGCATGGTGATGATGATCTCCGGTTGAAAAAAGCAGAGCAGACACTAACAACTTGAACCGCATTACTCTAAAATGAGTCTGTCTTATAACTAGCCAGATTGCGGTCCACAAACAGACGCAATAGTACCACCTGACAGATATAGAGGTAAGCCGTGTCATTCAAAGCCACCATTCAACGTCATCAGGATATGATCAAGGGTCTGTTCGACCTGGAACCTCAGGTCAACGACCTGATGTTACGTGTAAAAGACTGTTTGCTGGCCGGCAATAAAGTGCTGTTTTTCGGTAATGGCGGCAGCGCCTCGGATGCTCAGCATCTGGCCGCGGAATTTATTGTGCGCTATCAACGTGACCGTAAAGCCTATGGCGCCATCGCCCTGACCACAGATACCTCGATCCTCACGGCGCATAGTAACGACTACAGTTTTGACACCGTCTTTGACCGGCAAATCGAAGGGCTGGGCAAACCCGGTGATATTGCGATTGGTCTGTCGACCTCCGGCAACAGCGCCAATGTGATTAATGGCATCAAAACCGCGCAACAGAACGATATCTGGAGCTGTGCCTTCACCGGCGATGAGGGTGGCAAACTCAAAACCATCGCCGATGCTTGCATCTGCGTGCCCAGCAAAGAAACCGCCCGCGTTCAGGAAGGCCATATCCTGATAGGTCACTGGTTATGCGAAGCGCTTGACGAGGCCCTCGCTGATTCATGAGTCGACAAGAACTCACCACCGACGTCGTGATTATCGGGGCCGGCATTGCCGGTCTTTGGCTGCATCGCCGGCTTAATGATCTCGGTTTTCATGCCCTGCTGCTGGAGAACGGTGAAATCGGCCGCGGCCAAACCCTGAGTTCGCAGGGCATTATTCACGGCGGCAGTAAGTACGCACTCAATGGCATTCTGTCCAAGGCCGCCCAAGTCATCAGCAGCATGCCGGCACGCTGGAAAGCCTGCCTTGATGGACAGGGTGAAATCGACTTATCCGGCGTCAGAAAACTCACCGAGCATCAACTGCTCTGGTCCAAGGATCGCCTGTCCTCAAAGATGGTGTCTTTTTTCGCCAGCAAAGCTTTGCGAAGCCGCATGCAGCCGGTCAAAAAAGAACAGCGTCCCGCCATCTTCGCTGACAAAGCCTTCAAAGGCGCTCTGTATCAGCTGGATGAACCGGTACTGGACGTCGTCAGCCTGATTGATGAACTGATAAACCCCTGGCAGCAGCGTATGCTGGCGGTGCCCGGAAATGCGGACTATCAATGGCAGCCATCCTCCGGCCCCATATCGACACTAACCATCGGCGATGAGTATGAAATACGGGCGCAGCAGTTTGTACTGACCGCCGGCGAGGGCAATGAAAAACTGTTGCAGGGCTTATCTCAAGTCCAACCGCAAATGCAGCGCCGGCCACTACAGATGGTCCTGTGCAAAAGTAAGGACTTACAAAATTCCTTACCGCTGATTTATGCCCATAGCCTGGGTAGCGGTTCCAAGCCTATCGCGACCATCTCCAGTCATAAAGACAAAGACGGTAATGTGGTCTGGTATATCGGCGGTAATATTGCCGAGGAGGGCGTCAATAAAAGCCATGAAGCGCTGGTCGCTGAAGCCAGAGAATTGCTGGCCGACATTCTGCCTTGGGTCAGCCTGCCGGAACTGGAATGGGCGACCCACCCGGTCAATCGTGCCGAACCTAAACAATCCAGCCTGACCCGTCCGGACAAAGCTTTTATCAGCAGTCGCGATAACCTGCATGTCTGCTGGCCGACCAAACTCGCACTGGCACCGGATCTGGCCGATCAGATGCTGGCTGCTTTGGAATCAGCCAATCTGACAGCCGGCGAGCACCATAATCCGGACTTTCCCCATCCTGGCATTGCGGCACCGCTCTGGGACAGGGCATTTGCATGAACAGACTGACTGAGCGCAGAGAAATCGCAGCTACCGGCGTAGCCGTCTCTCCACTGGGCCTTGGCACCGTGAAGCTGGGACGGGACAAAGCGGTGAAGTATCCGACCGGTTTTAAAATTCCCGATGATAAAGAGGCGCTCAATCTGCTGGCCCTCGCCTGGGATCTGGGTATCAATCTGATTGATACGGCGCCCGCCTATGGCAACAGCGAAACTCGACTGGGACAGCTTCTGCCCCAAGTTCCGCATGACTGGATCATTGCGACCAAAGCGGGCGAGTATTTCGACCCGGCGACTGGCGAGTCGCGCTATGACTTCAGCCCGGAATCGATTTCCCGCAGCGTCGAAAACAGTCTCAGAGCGCTCCGTCGTGATGTAATGGATATCGTTCTTATTCATTCTGACGGTAATGACAAACAGGTGATCGAGCAGGAAGGCGCACTGGATACCCTTAATACCTTAAAACAGCGCGGCCTGATTCGCGCTATAGGGATGTCCACCAAGACGGTCGAAGGCGGCCTGCTGGCCTTGGAACAGTCGGACCTGGCGATGGTGATGCATAACCTGGAATACCAGCAAGAACAGGCGGTAATGGATAAAGCTGCTCAAAACAACAAAGGCATTTTTATCAAAAAAGCGCTGGGCAGCGGTCATTTGGCGCATGGCATGGACAAGACCGATATTGTGCAGGCGAATTTTGATTTTATCTTCCATGAGTCCGCCGTCAGCAGCGTGATTATCGGCACCATTAACCCGACACACCTTGAAGATAATGTGGCTAAAGCGCTCTCAGCACTGAAGAAGACTTAACCACAGAGGCACTGAGGGCACAAAGAAAACCAGTATTGTTTGGTTTTTATAAGAGTTTTAGATTACTGAAACCATACTGAGCCTTTAAAAAGAGGCCCGAAAGGTATCGTCTTGGCTCAGCGCAACTTGGGACAGGCAACAGAATATTCAATAACTCTGTGCACTCTGTGCCTCTGCGGTTGGCTTTATTTCTGATTGATTTTATTCACAATCGCTGTGGTGGAGCAGTTTTCGACCAGCCCCATCACTTTCACTTCACCGCCATAGCCTTCGACGATTTCCCAGCCAACCACGCCTTTTTTGTCGTAGTCACCGCCTTTGACCAGTACATCGGGTTGAATCAGGCGTAACAGTTCTTCCGGTGTATCACCCGGAAAACAGGTGACCCAGTCGACATCGGCCAGACCTGCCAGCACGGTCAAACGACGCTCTGCCGTATTAATCGGCCGTCCTTCCCCTTTCAGCTTGGTCACCGATTCGTCGGTATTGATGGCCACCACCAGTCTGTCACCGAGCTTTCGGGCCTGCTGCAGATAAGTCACATGACCTGCATGCAGAATATCGAAGCAGCCATTGGTGAAGACGATTTTCTCACCGCGCTGCTTGGCCTGATCGACGGCGATTTTAAGCTGTTCCACGGTGACAGCACCGGCGAAGCTGTGATCAGTGGCATTAGCGCCCTGATGACGCTCATATTCTGCTTTGAGTTCGGGGCCACTGACGGTAGAAGTGCCGAGTTTACTCACGACAATACTGGCCGCGACATTAGCCAATGTAACTGCATATTCCAGATCTGCACCGGCTGCCAATGCTGAGGCCAGAGTCGATATCACAGTATCGCCGGCACCGGTGACATCAGCGACTTCCTTGGCAATGGCAGGCAGATGAAACTCGGGCTGATCGGCCCGGATCAGAGTCATACCCTGTTCACTGCGGGTAATCAGAATCGCCTTGATATCGAGCTGTTTAATCAGGGTCTGGGCTTTGCTGATAAGGTCCTGCTCAGAAACAACCGGCCCCGCCACCGCTTCGAATTCGCTCATATTGGGCGTCATCAGATCGGCGCCGCGATATTTGTTGAAATCGCTGCCTTTGGGGTCCACCAGCACAGGGATGTTTTTCTGCCGGGCCTGTGTAATCCAAAATTGAGGATCGGATAAAGTGCCCTTGTTGTAATCCGACAGCACCAGCACCTGCGCCTTTTCGGTGACCTTGTCCACCAGACCTTGCAATTGGTCGGTCAAAGCCGCTTCAAACCGTTTTTCGAAATCCAGCCGGATAAGCTGCTGATGACTGCTGATTACCCGGGATTTGATAATGGTGCCGGCTCCCGTCGTCTGGTGAAACAGACAGTTGACGCCAACCGCATTGAGGCGCTGCTTGAGCACTGCAGCGGCCTCATCTTCACCGGTCAGGCCGCTGATATTGCAGTTGGCACCCAGTGAGGCAATATTCATGGCCACATTGCCGGCACCACCGGGCAGATCTTCAAGCCGATCCACGTTAACCACCGGCACCGGCGCTTCCGGTGAGATCCGGCTGGCTTTGCCGAAATAAAAACGGTCCAGCATCAGGTCGCCAATCACCGCGACGCGGGCAAGATGAAATTCAGGAAAAGGATGTTTCATATCAGATTTTGTCGGGCCGGCTGCCAGTCAATAATGGCGTTATTGTGCTTGTAAAAGGCTCTCGAGTCTATGCCAGACCTGGTCAACTTCCATCCCAGCCATGCAGACAGGCTCGCCATTTTGTGACTCCGGCAGCGGACAACGGCGCTTGTAACAGGGTGAACAGGTCATGCCGGTAATCAGATGATGCTGCGCTTGACCATAAGTACCGATGAGATGGGTATCGGTTGAGCCATACAGCGTAATCGCCGGCTTATCCAGCACAGCCGCCATATGCGCCAGGCCGGTATCACTGGCCAGTACCGCTTCCGACCCCTGCATCAGGGCGGCAACTTCATCTAGAGGCAACCTGGGCAGTGCATAGGCTTCTTCACTGACTGATGCGATCTGGCGGGCACGCTGATATTCTTCATCGTTGCCACAGGGCAGCAGGCATTGATAACCGGCTTCGGCGGCTTTCAGCACCAGCGACTGCCAGTGTTTGACTGGCCACAGTTTGGTCAGCCAGCTGGCGTTATGCACCAGCATCAGGTAGGGCCTTGAGAGTTTAAAGTCCAGTTGAGGTAGTTGGCAGTGCTTGAGATCGACACCATAATCCGCCGCCGTGTCAGGCACGCTATAACCTAACGCTGCTGCCAGGATCTGGCGCATACGCTCTACCGCGTGCTGACCGGGATTCACATTGATTGGATAGCGATAGGCCAGATGGGCCGGTTTTTCACGGCAACTGTATTTGTCCAGGCCATAGACCGGCCCTTTTCTGAGCAGACTGACCAGTGCGCTTTTGAGGTTGTTCTGCATATCGACGACGACATCATAGTCGTCTGCATTCAGCGCTTTGTAAAAGCCGGTCAGTTCGCCTTGTTTAAGACTACCTAGCCAACTCTTGCGCCAGCTGCGGTGAGAGGTGGTAATCACTTTTCTGACCCGGGGGTGCCATTTAGGCACCGCCGAAAAAGCTTTATCGACGACCCAGTCAAACTCGATATCCGGATAAATCTTTGCCGCATCCGTGAGCGCCGGCAAAGCATGCATCAGGTCGCCCATCGATGTCAGTTTGATGATTAAAACGCGCATGGGCTTTCAGTCAAAATCGAGACTGAGTGGATGATCACGGTGATACATCAGAATATTGAAAAAAGCATCCGGGTTTTTAATCTGGGTCAGTTCGCCCTCTCTTGGGAATAACTGGTCCTGCAGACGTGACAGCCAGAAACGCAGGGCCGCCGCTCGCAGCACCAGATTCCAGTTGGCCAGCTCCGATTCGGTAAGTTGGCGCTTGGCCTGATAATGCTGCATCAGCGCTTGATAACGGCCCGGTTCCGGCAAACCCGATTCATCCACGCACCAGTCATTGACCGCCACTGCCAGGTCATACAGCAAATATTCATCGCTGGCATAATAAAAATCTATAATGCCTTTGAGCTCATTGCCGTCAAACAGGGCGTTATCACGGAACAAATCGGAATGGGTCACGCCCCAGGGCAAATCCAGCTCTTCATAACCGGCCTGAAACGCCAATTCATTCTTGAGGATGGTCGCCTGCTCGTCATTTAGTTTCGGCAACAAAGTCATGGCAGTCTGCCGACGCCATTCGTGACCGCGCTCACTGGCACGACGCGATTTGAACTCCAGACCGGCCAGATGCATTTCCGCCAGGATGTCACCAATCGCCTCGCACTGCCCGGGTGAAGCCAGCGATTCCACGCCGCGGCCGTCCAGACGCAACACCAGCGCTGCCGGTTTACCGGAGAGTTTCTTCAGATAATGACCTTCGCGATCGGCAGCCGGATGGGCTGAGGGAATACCGTGCTGGTAATAGAATGTCATCACATCGAGAAAGTAGGCGAGCTCGCCGAAATCGTGATGCTCGAACAGCGTCAGCACGAATTCACCTTCAGTGGTGGTGACAAAATAGTTGGTATTTTCGATACCGGCACTGATGCCCTGATAAGACACCAGATCACCGACCGCATACTCTCCCAGAAACGCGATCAGTTCGTCGCGTCCGACTTCAGTATAAACTGACATGAAAACTGCTCAGATTAGTGTGGGGTGCTTACCACTCCAACAGGATCCAGTTGGGTACCAACAGACCGGAATCCAGTTCGAATTGTCTTGATTCTAGCGACCCGTCACCATCGGTATCTGTCAGGTAATAAGGCTTACCCACAGCTGGAGTGACTTTTATCATATAAAGCTTACCGTTAAGACGGTATTCCTCTATGAGCTGGTCGTCTTTCTGAATGATGTTGACCTCGGGCTCAATGCTGTCACCGCTTTGCATTGGCTCGGGAATCACCGGCGGCTTTTCCATCACCGATTCGGTATCCTCTGCCTGGACAGTCACTGTCATTAACAGGGCAAGTGCGCATACAATAGCGATTTTGTTAAACATGAGAATGCTCCGTGTCATTTCGGGGTTAAGATAGCATTTCCGCTGCCCGGAGAAAAGCAGTCAGTTCTCAGAAAAAACGGTGCCACAACGCTTATGACTCAATCTGTTCCTCTCGTTCTCGTCGATGGTTCGTCTTACCTCTACCGTGCCTACCATGCGATGTATAAGGCAGACCTCAGAAATTCGGCTGGCGAACCGACCGGTGCCATCCGTGGTGTCACTGCCATGCTGCGGCGGTTGCTGGCGGATTACCCAGACAGTCATATCGCTGTGGTGTTTGATGCCAAGGGCAAAACCTTCCGCGACGACATCTACGAACAGTACAAAGCCAATCGGCCGCCGATGCCGGATGACTTAAGACCTCAGGTGGAACCCATCTACGACATCATCAAGGCCATGGGCCTGCCGCTGCTGTGTGTCGACGGGGTCGAGGCGGATGATGTGATCGGCACCCTGGCCAGACAGGCAACAGAAAAAGGCATGGATGTGGTGGTCAGCACCGGCGACAAGGATATGGCCCAGCTGGTCAACCATCATGTCACCCTGGTCAATACCATGACTGAAACCAAACTGGATATCGAAGGCGTTAAGGAAAAATTCGGCCTACCGCCGGAGCACATCATCGACTTTCTGGCACTGATGGGCGATAAAGTCGACAACATCCCGGGCGTCCCCGGTGTCGGCGAGAAAACCGCCCTGTCTCTGTTACAGAACCTGGGTAGTCTCAAAGACATTTATGCCAACCTGGAAGCTGTCAGGGAGCTGGATTTTCGCGGCGCCAAGAAGATGCCGGAAAAACTGGCAGAAAATAAGGACATGGCTGAGCTCAGCTATGAGCTGGCGACCATCAAATGTGATGTCGAGCTTGATATCGAAGTGGAAGAACTCAAACATCAGCCTCAGGACCGTGAAGCCCTGCTGACCCTGTTTAAACAGTTTGAATTCCGTAGCTGGATTGCCGAGCTGGAGTCCGGCAGTGCCGATCAGACCGTCACCGCAGGCTCGGCGGTGATCAAAAATGACACTACGCTCAAACAGGATTATCAGTGCATTCTGAATAAAGGCGATTGGCAGACTTGGCTGAAAAAACTCAATGAGGCCGACCTGTTTGCCTTTGATACCGAGACCACCAGCCTGGTTTATCTGGATGCCCGAATTGTCGGCGTTTCATTTGCAGTCAAACCAGGTGAAGCGGCTTATCTGCCCTTGAATCATGATTATCCCGGCGCGCCGGAACAGCTCGATTTTGATGAAGTGATGCAGGATCTTAAACCCTTGCTGGAAGATCCCACCAAACTCAAAGTCGGGCAGAACCTCAAATACGATCGCCACGTGCTGCTCAACCATGGCATTGATCTTAAAGGCATCGCCCATGACACTATGCTGGAATCCTATGTGCTCGATAGCACCGCCACCCGTCACGATATGGATTCTCTGGCGAAAAAATACCTCGATCGCGACACCATTCATTTCGAAGATATCGCCGGTAAAGGTAAAAACCAACTGACATTCAATCAGATCGGTATCGAAAAAGCCGCCACCTATGCGGCTGAGGATGCGGATATCACCCTGCAACTACATCATGTGCTGTGGCCGCAAATGCAGGCAATTCCATCGTTAGTAAAGGTTTACTCAGAGCTGGAAATGCCACTGCTGCCGGTACTCAACACGCTGGAACGCAACGGCGTCAATATCGATATCTGGATGCTGCAGCAACAGAGCGATGACATGGCACGTCAGATTGCAGAACTGGAAAAACAGGCCCATGAAGCGGCAGGCCAGACCTTCAATCTCGGTTCCACCAAACAATTGCAGGAAATTCTGTACGACAAGCAGAACCTGCCGGTTAAAAAGAAAACCCCGAAAGGCGCTCCTTCTACCGCCGAAGAAGTGCTGCAGGAACTCGCCGATGAAGGCTATGAACTGCCGCAAATCATCATGCAGTACCGGGGCCTGAGCAAGCTTAAATCGACCTACACCGATAAACTGCCCTTGATGGTCAATAAAGCGACAGGGCGAGTACACACTTCCTATCATCAGGCCGTCACCGCGACAGGCCGGCTCTCTTCCTCTGACCCCAACCTGCAGAATATTCCTATCCGCAGCGAAAACGGTCGACGCATTCGTGAAGCCTTTGTCGCCAGCGAGGGTTATGTGCTGCTGGCCGCCGACTATTCACAAATCGAGCTGCGGATCATGGCCCACCTCTCCGGTGATGAGAGCTTGTTACAGGCTTTTGCCAAAGGCGAAGATATACACCGTCATACCGCATCGGAAATTTTCGGCCTCAGCCTGGATGAGGTCAGCAACGACCAGCGCCGCAGCGCCAAAGCAATTAATTTCGGGCTGATTTACGGCATGTCCGCGCATGGCCTGTCGAAGCAGCTGGGTATTGACCGAGCCCAGGCAGCCGATTACATGAACACCTATTTTGAGCGTTATCCGGGCGTCCGCGATTACATGGACAACACCCGCGAACAGGCCAAGCAGCAGGGCTATGTCGAGACTATTTTCGGCCGTCGCCTGTATTTACCGGAGATCAACTCCAAGAACGGCATGCGCCGCCAATATGCCGAGCGCACCGCGATCAATGCGCCGATGCAGGGCAGCGCTGCCGACATCATCAAGCGCGCCATGATCGATATTCATAGTTGGCTTTGCGAAGCCGATACCGGCATTCGCATGATTATGCAGGTGCATGACGAACTGGTGTTTGAAGTACCCAAGGATCAGTTGGATATGGCGAAGACCTCCATCGAGCAGTTTATGATGAATGCGGCGGATTTGAAGGTGCCATTAGAGGTTGGGCTTGGGACTGGGGATAATTGGGAGCAGGCACATTGATTATTCAGTATCGGGACGGCATGGAAGCTGCTCTCAGCGCCTTCCTTGAACAATCCGCTCAAGCGTTCCATTTCTGAAAATCAGATAGGTATCAAACTTACCGTAGTCGCTGTATTTATGACGCTCCAGCTCATCCGAACGGGCTTGATAATCACCGCCCTGAGCCGAATAACTGCCAGAAGCCCTCGCTTCAGTCCAGCGATAAACTCCATCACTCTGTCCACAAATATCCTGAACCTCAAAAATATTATCACCCAGTGTGATCAATTCATTTCCACAGCGGTAACTGTTCGATTCAGAATCAGCCAAAACAGAATTAGTTGCTAGACAAAGCGCAATCAACATTCCCTTATTCATTAGCCTGATACCTCCTTGATTAGAGCAAAACTATCTTTCCAACTAATTGCAATCTAGCCAAAAGAAATAAAGTCTGCAAATAGTGTCGATGACTACGCTCTTAAATGTATGAGTTGATTTGAAATTCTAGAGACTTGACTCCTCCTGGTTCATTAAACTCAGCTTTCGCCTGAATGGCGAGTCAGGGATTTGCGCGGCCAAATCCCTAACAACCCTAGGCCGCCCCCTTGTGCTGGCCTGCGGCTTCACTGCGTTGCTCGCTTAATCTGGGAATTGGCTAAAACTCGCTGCGCTCAGACACTAGCCAATTCTTATCCAGATTAACCTGCGCTACTCGTCAGCACAAAAGGGGAATGAAAAGCGGGCTCTGGAAACAACGTTATGGATGAGCTGCACCCTCTCCCTTGACGGGAGAGGGCTGGGGTGAGGGTGATATGCCCTTTTGCGAAGCCGAGCATCGCAAAGCAGTTTGGATGAAACACGACGAGTATCTGAGCGCAGCGAGTTTTCGTCGTGTTCCAAACTGATTGAGAAGCGCAGGGAACCCGCAGGGCGAGCATTGGGCTGCCCTTTTGTTTGGTTCGTTTATTTTAGGCAAGTAAAATAAATGAACTCGGGCTTCAGCCCGAAAATCTGGGCCTGGATTGCTTCACTGCGTTCGCAATGACGACTTAAATTCAAGAATTCTTTGTCCCCTCTGTGCCTCTGTGGTTTACACAGCGCATCAGGAATCAGACCGCTTCTTCGCCCTTGGATGCGCTGAATCATAAACCTTCGCCAGATGCTGAAAATCCACATGGGTATAAATCTGCGTAGTACTGATATCCGCGTGGCCCAACAACTCCTGCACAGCACGTAAATCACCACTCGACTCCAGCATATGTGAAGCAAAAGCATGTCTTAGACGGTGCGGATGCACATGATCGGATATACCGTGTTTCTTACCCCAGAAACTCAGGCGTTTCTGAATCGAGCGCACGCCAAGGCGTCGGCCCTGCTGGGTGATAAAGACGGCCGGCTGATCAAAAAATCCGGTCTGGTCGCGTTTGTCCAGCCAGTCCTGCAGGGCTTTTATAGCCTGTGAACCGACCGGGCAGACCCGGTCTTTCTGACCTTTACCGGTGACATGCACCAGCTGATCGCCAAAATCGATATCGCGCAGGTCGAGTTCGGCCAGTTCCGCCAGACGCAGGCCGGAGGAATAAAACAGCTCCATCATGGCGCGGTCACGGGTGGCAACAAAGGTATCGGGTTCAGTGTGATCGAGCAGCGCATTCATCTGATCGACATCCAGCGTCGAGGGCAGACGCTTCTCGGCTTTGGGGGCCTGTACGGCCTGAGCCGGATTATTGTCCGCCAGGCCCTGCTTAATCAGATACTGATAAAAAGACCGGATGGCTGAGAGCATGCGCTGAATACTTCGGCTGGAGAGTCCTTTGCGGTGCAGAAAAGCCGAAAACTGACGCAGGTCCCTGGTTTTAAGTGCAGACCAGCTTGTTAAGCCGTCACGTTCACAAAACTCGGTGAGTTGCTGCAAATCGCGGCGGTAATTTTTGACAGTGTGAGCGGATAAACGCCGTTGCAGCGCCAGATAATCCAGAAATTCATCAACGACGCTGGTGAGCGTGTCAGCCATGATTATGGGTGTGATAGCGCAAAACGCGCATAAAGACTTCGCCTAAAAAGCTCAGGTAGTCGGTCGCCATATCGGCATGGAAGCGATTGGGGTCTTGGCTGCCGATTGCCAGCAGACCCGCACAGGGTTCATGACCGAGTGGCAGACAGGCGACAGACTGGATGCTGTCAGCCTTGTCATTGAACAGCAAGGCTTTCTGGGCTTTGGTCAGGCGGCCGCAAATCGGCTTTTGCTTGCTGAGCAGATTATCGAAACTGCGCAGTTTGGTATCATCTGCGTGAAGCTGGCCGACATTGGCTTTGCTGTCAGGCAAAGCGAAAGGTTTATCACCGTAAAACAGCCTGACAGCAACATCATCGGCAGCAAATTCCTGCTGCAGTTCTTCCATCAGGCTTTTAATCAGACTGCGGAGATCCGCTGCATCCAGCAGACTCAGGCATAGAGCATGTACCCGCTGCTGCAGTTCGGCGTTGCTATGGGCATTCTCAATCAAAGCCCGCAGTTGTTCGTTGAGCTGTTTGTTTTTCTCTTTCAGCCTTTGCTGCTGCTTTTGCGCCAGCGATATGGTGCCTTCAGGCGATTGGTGCAGTTCCAGTGCTTCCAGCAGCTCAGGGTGTTGCAGAAAGATATCCGGATGTGATTGCAGATAGGCTTCCAGTTCAGCCAGGCTTATTTGTTTTCCAGCGTCGCCCACGCTATTTCTCCATCAAATACATGTTCTGCCGGCCCGGTCATCCAGACAGCGCTGTCTTCATCGGGCCAGCTGATTTGCAGTTCACCGCCAGGCAATGAGACGGTCACTTCATTGGATAGTAATCCCCTGCGGATACCGCTGACGACCGCGGCGCAGGCGCCGGTGCCACAAGCCGAGGTTTCTCCCGAGCCCCGTTCAAATACCCGCAGGCGGATATGATTGGCACCCTGCAGCTGCATAAAGCCGACATTGACCCGTTCCGGAAATTGTTGGTGCGACTCCAGCAGCGGTCCGATTTCCGATACCGGGGCGGTATCGACGTTATCCACCAGCATCACCGCATGCGGATTGCCCATCGAAAGCACGCCGAGCTCTTTTTTACCATGCTCAGGGATGGCGACCATGTAAGTTGTGGCCTGCTCTTCAGCAAGGAACGGGACACGCCGAGGTTCAAACTGGGGTTTTCCCATATCCACAGTGACGGTGCCATCCGCCTGTATGGTGGGGTAAATCAGACCCGAAGCCGTGACTACCGCAATCGTATCTTTGTCGCTCAGCCCTTTTTCGCGCACAAAACGGGCAAAACAGCGGGCACCATTGCCACATTGAGACACTTCGCCGCCATCGGCATTAAAGATGCGGTATCTGAAATCAGCTTCATCAGAATCAGCTGCTTCCACCAGCAAAACCTGATCGCAGCCCACGCCGAAATGGCGATCAGCCAGGAATCGGATCTGGCTGTCGCTCAGCTGAACTTGCTGATCAATGGCATTGATGACGATAAAGTCATTGCCAAGGCCATGCATTTTGCTGAATCTGAGGCTGCTCATGACGGTAATACGTGTTCTCCGGCGAACAAATCCTGAACCGTTTCGCGTTCACGCACGAGGTGAATATCTTTGCCATCCACCATAATTTCGGCGGCACGCGGACGCGAGTTGTAGTTGGAACTCATCGTGAAACCATATGCGCCGGCAGAGCGAATCGCCAGCAGGTCACCCTGCTCGATCGCCAGTTCCCGATCTTTACCCAGAAAATCACCGGTTTCACAGATGGGTCCCACAATATCATAGACCGCGGCTTTGGCTGTGGTTTCCTGCTCTACCGGCACAATTTCCTGCCAGGACTGATACAAAGCCGGACGCAGTAAATCATTCATCGCCGCATCGACAATCGCAAACTGCTTGGCTTCAGTGGGTTTAATAAACTCGACCCTGGTCAGCAGAATGCCGGCATTACCGGCAATGGCGCGGCCCGGCTCCAGCAGAATTTCCAGCTCACGATCTGCCAGCAGCGGTTTCAGCGCTGCCGCATATTCGGCCGGGCTTGGCGGCGTTTCATCACGGTAATGAATACCCAGGCCGCCACCGATATCCAGATGTTTAATAACGATGCCGTCTTGAGCCAATTCATCAATCAGTGCCAGTACCCGCTTCAAAGCGTCGACAAAGGGGGACACCGAGGTCAGCTGTGAACCGATATGGCAATCGACCCCAACCACAGACAGATTGGCCATGTCTTTCGCGGATTGATAAACAGCCCTGGCCTGTTCGATATCAATCCCGAATTTGTTCTCTTTAAGGCCGGTAGAGATATAGGGATGCGTTTGCGCATCAACATCCGGATTAACCCGGATGGAGACCGGCGCCTGCTTACCGAGACGTGCTGCGACCTCATTAATCCGGCTTAATTCCGGAATCGATTCGACATTGAAACAGCGGATGTTCTGTCCCAGCGCATATTCAATCTCGGCTTCGGTTTTACCGACACCGGAAAAGACCGTTTTAGCGGCTTCACCGCCGGCAGCGATAACCCTGGCCAGTTCCCCTGCCGAGACAATATCAAAGCCTGAGCCCTGTCTGGCCAGTACATTCAGGACCGCGAGATTGGAGTTCGCTTTGACGGCGTAGCAGACCAGATGCGGTAAGTCATTAAAAGCCTTATCGAAGGCCTGCCAATGCTGTTCCAGCGTTTTGCGTGAGTAGATATAGCTCGGCGTGCCAAAACGCTGCGCAATGTGGGCAACCGGAACCGCTTCGGCATACAGGCTGCCGGCTTGGTGCTGAAAATAATCCATCGTAAGCTTTAACCTGCCCTTACCGAGTGCGAATTACCTTGCGGCAGATACAAGTCACCTTTTTGTCCGCAGGCGCTCAGAGCCAGCATTAAACAGAGCATTAACGCCAGCAGACCATGGTGTGAAAAAAATTGCATAATTCATTCCCCAAAATTTACGGCAGTATATACAGGAAAGACCCGGACGTCTTGATACAGAAACTAGAATTTCTTGTTTAACTTACATACTATTAGCGTTTAAGAGCAGTGCTTATGTTAAGGAATCGCAAATAGTCATGGCAAATATGGCAACCCCCATGCGACTGAGCGGTCTGGCCAGGCGTCTGGTCAACGAAGGTCTGTTGAATGAAGAGCAGGCGCTTTCCGCACAGGCGGCCGCCAAAGAAGCCAAGCAGCCGTTTGTTACCTACCTGGTTAACCACAAGATTCTAGGCAGTGCCGATATTGCCGCGATCGCCTCGCAGGAATTCGGCGTCCCCCTGTTTGATATCGAATCAATGAACCTCGATATGTCAGCCACCGAGCTGATACAGGAAAAACTGATTCGCCAGCACAATGCTTTACCGCTATTCAAACGTGGTAAGCGTCTTTATGTTGCCCTCTCCGATCCGACCAATCTGCAGGCACTGGATGAGTTTCAGTTTAACACTGCACTGAATACTTACCCGGTACTGGTGGATGAACAGAAACTCTCTGTCATCATCGAAAAGGCACTCGATAAAGCCGATGAGAAACTGGATGAATTCCAGGATGCCGATCTTGATGATATTGATCTGGGTCCGGATGAAGACAAAGCAGAAACCATTACTGAAGCTAATATTGATGACACACCGGTTGTCCGCTTTATCAATGGCATTCTGACTACCGCGATTAAATCCGGGGCTTCCGATATTCACTTTGAGCCTTACGAAAAGAAATACCGGGTACGGATGCGGATTGACGGCATTCTACATGAGATGAAAGGGGCACCGGTGGCGCTGGGTGGCCGCATCGCTGCGCGTCTTAAGGTTCTGTCCCGCCTCAACATCGCTGAACGTCGTATCCCTCAGGATGGTCGCATGCGGCTGAAACTGTCGAAAACCAAGGCGATCGATTTCCGTGTTAATACCTGCCCGACCCTGTTCGGTGAGAAAATCGTACTGCGTATTCTGGATCCCACCAGTGCCCAGATGGGGATTGATGCCCTGGGTTATGAAGAGGATCAAAAAGAAATTTTCCTCGAAACCATGCATAAGCCCTATGGCATGATCTTGGTCACGGGTCCGACCGGTAGTGGTAAAACAGTCTCGCTTTATACTGCACTGAATATTCTCAACACTGGTGACAGAAACATTTCCACCGCTGAAGATCCGGCTGAAATCAGCCTGCCCGGTGTCAACCAGGTCAATGTTCATCCGGCGATTGGCCTCGGTTTCTCCGAGTGTTTACGCGCCTTCCTGCGTCAGGATCCCGATATCATCATGGTCGGTGAGATCCGTGACCTTGAAACCGCCGAAATCGCGATTAAAGCGGCCCAAACCGGTCACATGGTATTTTCCACCCTGCATACCAATGATGCGCCCCAAACTTTAACGCGTCTTGCCAATATGGGTGTGCCCGCCTTTAACATCGCTTCAGCAGTCACGCTGATCATTGCCCAGCGTCTGGCCCGGAGACTGTGCAGTAAATGTAAAGCAGCGGAAAACCTGCCCAATGATGTACTTCTGGAAGAAGGCTTCACCCAGGCGCAAATCGATGAAGGTGTGACCGTATTTAAGGCGGTCGGGTGTGACAGTTGTACTGAAGGCTATAAGGGCCGTGTCGGTATCTATCAAGTCATGCCCGTTTCTGATGCGATGGGGCGTATCATTATGGAAGGCGGTAACTCGATGCAACTGGCCGATCAGGCAGAAAAGGAAGGCATTGATGATCTGCGTAAGTCAGGTCTGAAAAAAGTCGCCGCGGGGCTGACCAGCCTGGAAGAAATCAACCGTGTGATCAAGGAGTAACGGGTGGCACAAGCGCAAGCAAGCAAGGCTAAAAAAAAGGTCAAAGTCCCTGACATCTATCTGTGGCAAGGTACCAATAAACAGGGACGACGTGTCAAAGGTCAGTTAAGCGGTGAAAATTTAAATCAGGTCAAAGCGGAGTTACGACGTCAGGGTATTGCCCCACTCAAGGTCAAGAAAAAACCTAAAGACCTGTTTGCCCCCCGCAAGCCCAAAATCAAACCCGGTGATATCGCCATTTTCAGTCGACAGCTGGCGACTATGATGTCATCCGGCGTGCCATTGATGCAGTCTCTGCAAATCATTGGTGAAGGCCACGAAAACGCCAGCATGCAGGAAATGGTACTGGCGATTAAATCGGATGTGGAGTCCGGTACCAGTCTGGCTGACTCGCTCTCCAAGTTCCCCCTGCACTTTGATGATTTATACGTCAATCTGGTCAATGCCGGTGAACAGTCAGGTACGCTGGAAACGCTGTTACATGAAATTGCGACTTACCAGGAAAAAACCGAGGCTTTGAAAGCCAAAATCAGAAAAGCACTCGTCTACCCTACAGCCATTATCGTTGTTGCTTTTATCGTCACCGCCATTTTGATGATCTTTGTTATTCCCCAGTTCCAGTCTCTGTTCCAGGGTTTCGGCGCTGACCTGCCGGGCCTGACTAAACTGGTCATCCGAGTGTCTGAAGTATTCCAGGAAAAATGGTGGTTGATCTTCGGTGTCATTATTGGCGTCGTTATGGGCTTTATGGCGGCCAAGAAACGTTCACGCAAAGTACAGCATTTCCTGGATCGTATGCTGCTGAAAATGCCCGTTATCGGTGCCGTGATGACCAAAGCCGCGATCGCTCGTTTCTCACGCACTTTCTCCACCATGTTCAAAGCCGGTGTGCCGATGGTGGAGGCTATGACCTCGGTAGCCGGTGCCACCGGCAATATTGTCTACGGTGAAGCCACGCTGGAAATGCGGGATGAAGTCTCTACTGGTACCCAGTTAAACAAAGCCATGATGGATACCGAGCTGTTTCCGAATATGGTGATCCAGATGACAGCAATCGGCGAAGAGTCCGGCTCTCTCGACTCCATGCTGGCCAAAGTCGCCGACTTTTTTGAGCGGGAAGTCGATGATGCCGTCGACAATATGACAGCGTTGATGGAACCCATCATTATGGTTTTCCTCGGGGGGATTGTCGGTACCCTGGTTATTGCCATGTATCTGCCAATTTTCAAGCTCGGCGCAGCCATTTAATTGATGGACGTTATCCAGTTTCTCAGCATGTCGTCGCTGGCGTGGCTGACGGTCTCGCTTCTGCTTGGTTTGATGGTCGGCAGTTTTTTAAATGTGGTTATCTACCGTTTACCTGTCATGATGCAACGGGAATGGGAGAGTCAATGTGCAGAGCTGGCTGGCGAAACGTCATCCGCGCTGCCGGTTTTTAACCTGTCGACTCCACGCTCACGCTGCCCCCTTTGTCAGCATGCAATTGCTGCTATTGAAAACATACCCGTCATCAGCTACCTGTTTCTGAAAGGCCGTTGTCGTGGTTGTGGCGTTGGCATTTCAAAACGTTATCCCATTATTGAGGCACTCACTGGCCTGATGTCAGTTGTTGTCGCCTGGCATTTCGGTTTCAGTTGGGCCTGTCTTGGCGCGCTGCTTTTGACCTGGTCACTGATAGCCCTGACGTTTATCGATCTTGACCATCAGTTACTGCCGGATAAAATCACTTTACCTCTGGTCTGGCTCGGTATTCTCTTCAATCTGTTCACTCAATTCACTGATCTCACCAGCAGCGTGGTCGGCGCGATGGCAGGATATCTGGTGCTGTGGAGCATATACCATCTATTCCGTCTGGTTACCGGCAAGGAAGGTATGGGTTATGGCGACTTTAAATTACTGGCCGCGCTGGGCGCCTGGATGGGCTGGCAGTATCTGCCGATGATTGTGCTGTTATCTTCACTGGTTGGTGCGGTGGTAGGTATCAGTCTGGTTTTGCTCAAGAACCATCAACGTGATATCCCGATTCCATTTGGCCCTTATCTGGCGGCTGCCGGCTGGATTGCATTGATTTGGGGGGAGAAGCTTAATCAATTCTATCTGGGCAGCGTCGGCCTCAGCTGATGACTTTTAAGGTAGGACTGACCGGCGGTGTTGCCAGTGGCAAATCGACTGTCACTGAGCTGTTTCAGCAACTCGGGATCACCGTCATTGATGCGGATATGATTGCCAGAGGGCTGCTGAACAAGAACACTGACAGCTACCGACAGGTGATTAAACATTTTGGTCATGATGTTCTAATGGAGAACGGTGACATTGATAGGGCCTGGTTACGGGCCCGAATTTTCAGCGACCGCAACGCCAAGCAGGCGCTGGAAAACATCATTCATCCTCAGGTCAGACAGCAGATGCTGGCTGCGGTCAGTGAATGTGATGCGCCCTACTGTATTCTTTCAGTTCCTTTGCTGGTTGAAGCTCAGATGCAGGATCTGGTTGATCGCATCGTTGTGGTTGATGCCGATGAAAAAACGCAGTTGTCACGCCTTATGGCCCGCGACAACATCAGCCAATCTGAGGCCGTCAAGATGCTGCAAAGCCAGTGTCAACGCGCTCAAAGATTTACTGTGGCAGACGACATAATAGATAACAGTCAGACCATTGACTCACTTAGACCACAGGTCGAACAGTTACATCAGCAATATCTTGAGCTTGCAGAAAACATTAACTGAGTTGCTAGGCCGGGCCCAGTCATGGACAATAAGGCCATTATTCCCTGTCTTAATATTTGGAAACCGTGTCAGACACTATTATTTTTGAACAGCCACTGAACGAGCGCATCCGCACTTTCCTGCGGCTGGAATTCCTGTTCAAACGTGTCGACAATGCACTGACCGGCCAATCTGAAATGCATCATCGTGATGCGCTGGATGCGATGCTGAATATGCTAAGCGTATTCGAACGCAGCGATCTCAAGCAGGAGCTGATGAAAGAGATCGAGCGTCTGACTTCCAATCTTTCTGCGCTGGAGAATACGCCGGGGGTCGACCGCGAAGCCCTGGATGCCTTACTGGCTGATCTGGACCAGAACCTTGACGCCTTGCATGTTCAGAAAAGCGGTATCGGTCAGATACTGCGTGAAAACGAATTTCTTTATGGCATTCGTCAACGCTCCAGTATTCCCGGTGGTACCTGTGAATTCGATTTGCCTGCCTATCATTTCTGGCTGCAACATACAGCGCCTGAAGTACGCACGGCGCAGTGCCAATCCTGGCTCAATGAATTCAACTCGGTGAGAAATGCGGTCAATATGAGTTTGCGATTGATTCGTGGCAGTGTCGGCTTTCGTGAGGAAACCGCTGAAGATGGCTTTTATCAGCGCAGCCTCGACAGCAATCAGCCCTATCAGTTGATTCGGGTGCAGATACCAAGCAAAGTCAGCTACTTCCCGGAAGTCAGCGGTGGCAAGCACCGTTTCACAGTCCGCTTTATGGAATTTGATATCAATCAGCGACCACAGCAAGCCCGTGAGCCCGTCACTTTCAGGCTCAGCTGCTGTGCAATGTAATATGGTCACAACAGTCAACTGTCCCCAATGTGGAAGATCCGTCCCCTGGCAGGACGAAGAGAAATGGAAACCTTTTTGCAGTGAACGCTGCAAATTAATAGATCTGGGAGAATGGGCCACAGAGGGTCACCGCATCGCCGGCGATCCGGTTATTGATCCGGATCAGGACCCGGATGCCTTTCACTAGAATGTAGCTTGTTTGAGCGCTTCGATGATCGCCAGATTAGCGGCGGGAAACTCCTCAGCCTGAAGCTCTTCAACTCTCTGCCAGCGCAGTGGCTGTCCCTCTCTACCGCTAGGCTCGCCGCTGAAACGCGACACCAGCCAGACATCGAGACTGACCTGTTTATCACCGTAATCGTGATCGATGCGCACAAAGGGTTCAGCCTGCTCGACCTTAACCCCCAGTTCTTCATGTACCTCGCGTTTCAAGGCTTCCAGCATCGTTTCTTCTGCCTCGCGCTTGCCGCCGGGGAACTCCCATAGACCGCCCTGATGCTGATGCGGCTGCCGCCAGCTAGTCAGGACTTTTTGTTCTTCACTAAGCATCACCGCCACAGCGACTTCGATCTGCTTCATGCAGCGTGCTCTTTTAAGACAAAAATAGCGCCGCAGTAAGGGCAACGTTCTTCGCCGCTCTCTTCTATCGGCAGATAAACCCTGGGATGTGCATTCCAGGCGGGCATGTCAGGCATCGGGCAAGACAATGGTAAGTCCTTGTGAGTCACTTCATAGCGTTGCTCGGTACATGCGGGTCGTTGCTCTGCCATGACGTCTCCGGAGTCTAGATTGGTAATGCCAGCATTCTGTCCAGCGCCAGTTTAGCCTGTTTGGCTGTCTCACTGTCAACGGAAACCTGATTGACTACATGTCCTTCCACCAGGTTTTCCAGTACCCATAGCAAATGCTGCGGATCGGTGCGAAACATGGTCGAACACATGCAGACCGTTGGTGACATAAAATGGACTGACTTGCCTTCTGACTGGAAACGCTCGTTCAGGCGGTTCACCAGGTTCAGCTCGGTACCGACCAGCCAGCGTGTACCGGGTTCGCTGTCAGCGATGGTGTTCACGATATATTCGGTGGAACCGACATAATCCGATTTCTGGCAGACTTCAAAGCTGCACTCCGGATGTGAAATGACCTTGGTTTCCGGGTATTTCTCCAGGAAATTATCGATCTGTACCGGCTGGAACATCTGATGTACGGAGCAGAAGCCTTTCCACAGAATCATTTTGGCGTTACGCAACGCTTCCGGTGTCAGACCGCCCATCGGCTTGTCGAAGTCCCAGACCACCATTTCTTCCAGCGGAATGCCCATCTTGTAGCCGGTGTTACGACCCAGATGCTGGTCAGGGAAAAACAGCACTTTTTCGCGCTGGTTAAAGGCCCAGTCCAATACATGGGGAGCATTCGTAGAGGTACAGACTATGCCACCATGTTTACCGCAGAACGATTTCAGATCGGCGGCCGAGTTGATGTAGGTGATGGGCGTTACCAGTTCTTCCGGGTCGAAGACTTGTTTCATTTCTTCCCAGGCGCGGTCGACATTGACTCGGTTGGCCATGTCGGCCATAGAGCAACCGGCCGCCATATCCGGCAGAATCGCAACCTGATCGGGCCGCGACAGAATATCCGCCACTTCAGCCATAAAGTGCACGCCGCAGAATACGATGTATTTCGCATCGGAATCTGCCGCATTACGGGACAGCTTCAGCGAGTCGCCGGAAAAGTCGGCGTGTTTGAAGACTTCATTACGCTGATAGTGATGACCCAGAATAATGAGATCATCACCCAGTTTCTTTTTGGCCTCGATGATCCGGGCTTCGCAGGTTTCGTCATCCAGCGAAAAGTATTCATCAAACGGGATTTCTCTTTCGGCCACTATCATGTTTGTCTCCCTGTTACTGGGTATCTGCATTAGGCAATTTTCGCAGTCGAATGTTCAGCTCGCGGAGCTGCTCATCGGCAATTTCACTCGGTGCGTCGGTCAGCAGACAGCTCGCAGACTGGGTTTTGGGGAAAGCCATGACATCGCGAATCGATGCCGAACCGGTCATCAGCATTACCAGACGATCCAGACCAAAAGCCAGACCTCCGTGCGGTGGACAGCCGTATTTCAGTGCTTCCAGCAGGAAGCCGAACTTGTCTTTGGCTTCTTCCTCACCGATACCCAGCAGTTCAAACACTTTTTTCTGTACATCGGTCTGGTGAATACGAATCGATCCCCCACCCAGTTCAGTGCCATTCAGGACCATATCATAGGCACGCGACAGGCAGTTTTCCGGATCGCTTTCCAGTAGCTCGATATCCGACTCTCTCGGTGCGGTGAACGGATGATGCAGGGCATACCAGCGGTTGGTCTTGTCATCCCACTCAAACATCGGGAAGGCCACTACCCATAGTGGACGCCAGCCTTTTTCAACCATGTCCAGATCATGGCCCAGTTTCACACGCAGTGCACCCAGCGCTTCATTGACGATCGTCGCTTTATCGGCACCGAAGAACACCAGGTCACCGCTTTGTGCTTCAACCCGCTGCATAATGGCATCCACGACTTCATCCGGCAGGAATTTCAGGATCGGTGACTGCAAACCTTCACGGCCGGCTTCCAGATCGTTGACCTTGATATAGGCGAGACCTTTGGCACCGTAGATACCGACAAATTTGGTGTAGTCATCGATTTCTTTACGGGTCAGCTCATTACCACCCGGCACTTTCAGCGCGGCGACACGACCGCGCTCATCATTGGCAGGACCGGAGAAGACCTTGAAGTCGACCGCTTTCATCAGGTCGCTGACTTCCACCAGTTCCAGAGGAATCCTGAGATCCGGCTTGTCGCTACCGAAACGGGCCATCGCTTCCGCATAGGTCATGCGTGGGAACGGATTAGGCAAGGCTTCTTCAAGCACATGAGCAAACAGACTGCGGATGAGTTCTTCCATTAGCGACATGAATTCTTCTTCGTCGACAAAGGAAGTCTCGATATCGAGCTGGGTGAATTCCGGCTGGCGATCGGCCCGCAAATCTTCATCTCGGAAGCAGCGCACTACCTGATAATAGCGATCCATACCCGACATCATCAGCAGTTGCTTGAACAGCTGTGGTGACTGGGGCAAAGCGAAAAACTCGCCCGGATGTGTGCGGCTTGGCACCAGGTAGTCACGCGCGCCTTCCGGCGTCGCTTTGGTCAGGATCGGGGTTTCAATATCCAGAAAGCCATGATCATCGAGGAAATTACGCAGATGGCGCGTGATCTGGGCCCGCATGCGCAGACGCTGCTGCATTTCCGGACGACGCAGATCGATATAACGGTGACGCAGACGAATATCTTCGTTCACATCGAGCAGCTCGTTCAGCGGAAACGGCGGCGTTTCAGAGGTATTCAGGATTTCCAGCTGTTTGGCAATGATTTCAATCTTGCCGCTTCTGAGGTCTGGATTGTCACTGCCGGCCGGCCGCAGATTAACCCGGCCTTCAATTTTGAGTACATATTCACTGCGAACGCGTTCTGCCACAGCAAAGCTCTCAGCATCTTCCGGGTTGCAGACTACCTGCACCAAGCCTTCACGATCCCGCAAGTCGATAAAGATAACGCCACCATGATCACGACGACGATGCATCCATCCGACGATCGTGACTGATTGACCCTCCAGTGTTTCGTTAACTTCGCCGCAATAATGGCTACGCATAAACATTCCCAATCTTGTTATATCTTGTTTGTAAAACTGTTCCGCTCAAGTCGGAACCCTATTATTCTTGAAGCGCCTGCTCTCTGAGCAAAGCCTGTTTCTGCCAGTCAGGCACCACGGTACCCATCGAGATAATCATTTTCAGTCCCTGCTCCACCGGCATATCCAGGTAGACCACCTCATGCTCGGGGACCATCAGTACAAAGCCGGAGGTCGGGTTGGGTGTGGTCGGAATAAATACACCGATCACATCGGATTCTGTTTTTTGCTGCACCTCACCCAGCTGATCCGTGGTCATAAAAGCAAGGCTCCAGACACCGCGGCGCGGATATTCCACCAGTAATACCCGGCGGAAGGATTTGGCATCCGTGGCCAGTACCGCTTCCATGATTTGCTTCACACCCGCGTATAGCGTTCGCACCAGCGGAATCCGTGACAGTAAGGACTCCCAGGCATTCACCAAACGCCGGCCGAGCAGGTTGGCGACGATCATACCGGTTGCCAGCACCAGGATCACGGCGAGTAACACCCCCAATCCAGGTATATGAAACCCCAGCAGCTTGTCCGGCTGATAGGCTTCCGGCAACAACAACAGCGTGTTATCCAGGAAGCCGACGATAGCACGAATGACCAGAAATGTGATGCCCAGCGGCATCCACACCAGTAAGCCGGCTATCAGATATTTACGCATTAAGTAGCGCTGTTAATGACAGCCGCAACCTGAACCACAGGCAGCGGCTTCAGGCTTTTTTGCGCTGTCTGCCGAAGCGCCGCTTTCAGCAAGGTTACGTTTGCTACCGGTTTTGAAGTCGGTTTCGTACCAGCCCTGACCTTTCAGCCTGAAGCCTGCCGCCGAGACCAGCTTGCGTAATTCCGCTGCTTCACAGGCTGGACAGTGAACCAAAGGTTCATCGCTGATTTTCTGTAGCGCCTCAAACTCATGGTTACAGGCATCACAACGATATTCATAAAGCGGCATGCTATTATCCTCACACTAGCCATTAAATCACTGTCAAAGTGCGGCCTTAAAGCCTTTTTTCAAGTACTAAACCTGTTAATTATAACCAAAAAAATTCGGCCCCGCCGAAACGCTTTTCCAGCCACATGAGGATTCGGCTACACTGCCGGATATGAAGACTCCGCAAGACTGGCAGGCAATCCGCAGCCTGTTTCCTTTTATCTGGCAATTCAAAGGGCGTGTTCTGTTTGCACTTGGCCTTTTGTTACTGGCCAAACTGGCTAACGTCGGTGTGCCTCTGGCGCTGAAACAAGCTGTCGACGCACTGGATCCTCAGCAGCAGGACATCATCTATCTACCGGTAATGATGCTGGTTGCCTATGGGGTATTGAGACTGGCCAGCAGTGTTTTCAGTGAACTGCGTGATGCCCTGTTTGCCAAGGTGATTTTCCACTCAGTACGGCAGGTCGCCACCAAAATTTTCCGGCACCTGCATCGCCTGTCATTGCGTTTCCATCTGCAAAGGCAAACCGGTGGTATTTCTCGTGATATCGAACGCGGCAGCCGTGGCATCAGTTTCCTGCTCAATTTCATGATATTCAATATCGTGCCGACGCTGGTTGAAATTGCACTGGTCAGTGTCATTCTGCTACTGAATTATGATGCGATTTTTGCGTTGATCACCACCGGCACTATCTTGCTCTACATTATATATACGCTCTTGGTGACTGAATGGCGGATGCGCTTTCGCCGCGCCATGAATGAAATGGACTCCAAAGCCAATAATCAGGCTATCGACAGTCTGCTCAATTATGAAACTGTCAAATATTTCAATAATGAAAGACTGGAACTGTCTCAGTACGACAATAAACTGGCTAGCTGGGAACACGCTGCGATTCGAAATCAGACGTCTCTGTCTGCACTGAATATCGGCCAGGGCATCATCATTGCTGCCGGACTCACGGCGCTGATGCTGCTGGCAGGCCAGGGAGTGGTCGCCGGTGAACTGACACTCGGCGATCTGGTACTAGTGAATGCTTACCTGTTACAGCTTTATCTGCCGCTGGGCTTTCTCGGCTTTGTTTACCGGGAAATACGCCACTCGCTGGCGGATATGGAACGCATGTTCAGTCTGATGGAGCAACAGCAAGAGATTACAGATGCAGAGGATGCGGTCGCGTTGAAAGTGCTAAAGGGTCAGGTTCGTTTTGAGCATGTTGACTTTGCCTACCAGCCCGAGCGACCGATACTGCGAGATATTAATTTTGAGGTCGATGCCGGTCGTAAAATCGCCATCGTCGGTGCCAGTGGCTCCGGTAAATCAACCATTGTGCGTTTGCTGTATCGGTTTTATGACCCCCAGCGAGGCCGGATTCTGATTGATGGACAGGATATCGGAACCGTTACACAGCACAGTCTGCGACAGGCTATTGGCATCGTGCCCCAGGATACAGTGCTGTTCAATGACACGATCTATCATAATATTGCCTACGGCAGACCGGAAGCCACTGAGGAGGCCGTTATCAACGCGGCAAAACAGGCCCATATCCATCGCTTTATCAGCATGCTGCCAGATGGCTATCAGACGCTGGTCGGTGAGCGTGGCCTCAAACTTTCAGGCGGTGAGAAACAGCGTATCGCCATCGCCCGCACCTTACTGAAAAACCCGGCTATCGTGGTTTTTGATGAAGCGACCTCTGCCCTCGACAGTCACTCTGAACAGGCCATTGTTCAGGAAATGCTGGCGGTAAGCCGTTACAAAACAACGCTGGTCATTGCACACCGTCTGTCAACCATAGTCGATGCCGATACCATAATCGTCATGGATGAAGGACAGATTTGTGAACGTGGCAACCATGCTCAATTACTTGATAAGGGTGGTCACTATGCCGCCATGTGGGCATTACAGCAGCAGGAAAATCGCTTTGTAGAAAGCCAGCAGTGAGGCAAATGCCACATTCAGATGCCGATTATTTTTGGACTTTTGAGTCAGGCTCAGGTTAGTATGTCGCGCGGTCTCGGACTGAACTAAGTCACTAACAACAACAATATACGGATTTAGTTTTGTTCAGTTTCGGTTCAGTTTAGCTATGCGACACTGGCACCGCACTGAGGCAAATAACCTACAAAACGAGAGGATTAATAATGAAATATGGCAAATCACTTATTGCTGCCGCTCTGAGCGCAGCGACTCTGATGTCAACTGCTGTTGCAGCTGAAGACCACGTTGTTACAGCTTCTGTAACCTCATTCAAACCTATGGTTGTTGTTGCTCAACCAGGTGATACCGTTTCCTGGACCAACATGAACGGTCATATCACTAACACCAAATTCGTGACTGCAGACGGTGAAGTGGAGTTCATTCCTGAAGGTGCGACTGGCTGGACTTCTGCCATGGGTGAAAACTTCACAACTGAACCACTGACTGTTGAAGGTGTATACCTTTACAAATGTGACCCTCACTGGGGTGCAGGCATGGGTGGCGCCGTAGTAGTCGGTGAACCAACCAACCTGGACGCAATCAAAGCAACCGATCCTAAAGGTGCTCTGGGCCGTCTGGTCAGAAAAACCGAAAAAGCACTGAAATAATCTGTTGCTTCAATCGGCTTAATCGAAAGCCCGCCTGATTTCAGGCGGGCTTTTTTGATCCTATTACCCCTGCGGTATGCTAAAATTTAAGAGTTTATTTACTCGGTTATCAATTATTCACCTTGTGAAACTTTATTTACCTTAGATAAAATTGCAAGGTCATCATATTTAAGAATGCTGGGGGAAATCCTTCAATGAGTCAGTCAATCGATACCGGCAAACGGCGCTTCCTCACGGCTGCTGCCAGTGTTGTCGGCGGCGCCGGTGCAGCCGCCGTTGCCGTACCTTTTGTATCATCCATGTTACCCAGTGCCAAAGCAGAAGCTGCCGGCGCGCCTGTTGAGGTTGACATTAGCAAGCTGGAAATGGGGCAACTTTTGACCGTGGAATGGCGAGGCAAACCCGTCTGGATATTCCGTCGTAGTCCAGAAGTCCTGTTGAATCTGGAAACAATCGAGGAAGAGCTGCGGGATCCTGAGAGTCAAGTTGAATCACAGCAACCAGAATATTGCCAGAACGAAACCCGTTCTATCCGTGAGGAACTCATGGTACTGGTCGGAATTTGTACTCACTTGGGATGTTCCCCCACTTACCGCCCGGATTTGGCCCCGTCAGATCTGGGTCCGGACTGGGTAGGCGGTTTCTTCTGTCCATGTCACGGTTCACGCTTTGATCTTGCTGGGCGTGTATTTGAGGGCGTACCTGCCCCGATCAACCTGCAAGTCCCTCCTTATCACTTCCAGGGCGATAACCTGGTTGTGGTCGGTGAACATGCGCAAGGAGCTGCCTGATGTCTAGCTTCATGAACTGGCTCGATGCCCGCTTCCCGGCATCCAAGATGTGGAAAGAACATCTGTCTGAATATTACGCACCGAAGAACTTCAATTTCTGGTACTTCTTTGGTTCTCTCGCACTTCTGGTACTGGTGCTGCAAATTGTGACCGGTATCTTCCTGACCATGAACTACAAGCCTGATGCTGACCTGGCCTTCGCCTCGGTTGAGTACATCATGCGTGACGTTCAATGGGGCTGGCTGATTCGTTATATGCATTCCACCGGTGCTTCGGCTTTCTTTGTGGTGGTTTACCTGCACATGTTCCGTGGCCTGATTTACGGCTCTTACAAGCAGCCCCGGGAACTGGTCTGGATCTTCGGTATGCTGATTTACCTGACATTGATGGCTGAAGCCTTTATGGGCTATCTGCTGCCATGGGGTCAGATGTCTTACTGGGGTGCTCAGGTCATCATTTCCCTGTTCGGTGCGATTCCGGTAGTTGGTGAGCAACTGGCCTTATGGATTCGGGGTGATTTTGTCGTTGCAGATGCCACCCTCAACCGCTTCTTTGCTTTCCATGTTATTGCGCTGCCGCTGGTCCTGCTGGGCCTGGTTGTGGCACACATTATTGCCTTGCATGAGGTCGGCTCAAATAATCCTGATGGTGTGGAAATCAAGAAAAACAAGGATGCCAGCGGCAAACCTGTTGATGGTATTCCATTCCATCCCTATTACACGGTCAAAGATATTGTCGGTGTGGTGGTTTTCCTGTTTATCTTCGCCCTGGTGCTGTTTTATGCGCCTGAAGGTGGTGGCTGGTTCCTGGAAAAAGATAACTTTGTCCCGGCTGATCCGCTGAAAACACCGGAGCATATCGTCCCACTGTGGTACTTCACACCGTTCTACGCCATTTTGCGTGCGGTCCCTGACAAGCTGATGGGTGTACTGGCGATGGGTGGCGCAATTGTGTTCCTGTTTCTGCTGCCCTGGCTGGATCGCAGCCCGGTTAAGTCAATCCGCTATCGTGGCCCTTACTTCAAGATTGCTCTGGTGCTGTTTATTATCAGTTTCCTGGCGCTCGGTTATCTGGGCACACAGCCTGCCACTGCGATTTACACAATGGCGGCGCGCGTATTCTCAGTAATTTATTTTGCTTTCTTTATCTTCATGCCGATCTACACCAAGCTCGACAAGGATAAACCGGTGCCAGAAAGGGTGACATTCCAATGAGATCATTAGTTATTGCATGTTTTTTTGCGTTGTTCTCGGTTCAGGTGATGGCGGCCTCTGGCGAGGTACATCTCGATCACGTTGAAATCGATATTACCGACAAAGCTTCGCTGCAACGAGGTGCCCAGACTTTTGTGAATTATTGCCTGAGCTGTCACGAAGCTGCTTTCATGCGCTATAACCGCATGGCTAAAGATCTGGGACTGACCGATGACCAGGTCAAAGAAAACCTGATGTTCGCTTCAGACAAAATCGGTGACACCATGACGGTTGCCATGCGTCCGGAAGACGCCGAGAAGTGGTTCGGTGTCACACCGCCGGATCTGTCTGTTATCGCTCGTGCCAGAGGCACAGACTGGCTCTATACCTACCTGCGTACCTTCTATCTGGATGAGTCCCGGCCAATGGGCACTAATAACGTGGCCTTTAAAGATGTCGGTATGCCACATGTATTGTGGGAACAGCAGGGCTACCTTGCTAAAAATGAAGACGGTGAACTGGTTCAGGCAACTGAGGGCAAGCTCAGCCAGCATGAATACAATGTGATGGTTCATGACCTGGTGAACTTCCTCGCCTATATCAGCGAACCCTCAAAACTGGAGCGTATGGATCTGGCAAAATGGGTCCTGCTGTATCTCATCATCTTCTTCCTGGTGGCTTACCCACTGAAGAAAGCCTTCTGGAGAGATGTCCATTAATGCAGCACGACGACATAGCGGCGGCGTATTCAATCAAGGAGTGCACCGCCGATGAATAACCGTCGTTCCACGATGACCGTCTATTCTGATCCGGCCTGCCCATTCAGCCATCAGCTCAGGATCGTGATTCAGGAAAAAGAGATCGAAGCCGATATTGAAGATCTTGTCCCCGGTGAGTGGCCAGAGGAAGTGGCTGCCGCCAACCCTTACGGCAGCGGCCCGACCTTATTTGACCGCGATCTGGTGTTGTTCGACAGCCGTGTCATCATTGATTATTTTGATGAGCGCTTCCCACACCCACCGCTAATGCCGATTGATCCGGTTGCGCGAGCCAAAGCACGGCTGATGCTGCACCGGATTGATAAAGACTGGTATTCATTGTGGGATGCCCTCGCCGGCCGTGAGCGTGGCAAGGGTGCTAAGGCGCGAAAAATCATTCAGGAGGATCTGACCGTACTGTCACCTTTGTTTGAGAGCTCACCGTATTTTATGAGTGATGAGTTTTCACTGCTTGATTGTACGCTGGCGCCATTGTTATGGCGTCTGCCGGCGCTGAATATCAAATTGCCGGACAGTGCCCGTGCGGTGGAGAAATACGCCCGCCGTGTGTTTGAACGCGATAGTTTTCAGGCCAGTCTCAGTGATATCGAAAGAGCAATGCGTTAATTCATGAGCATGACCTCACAAAAACCCTATCTCATCCGTGCCATCCATGAGTGGCTGCTGGATAATCAATGTACCCCCTTCGTGTTGGTCAATACCCGTCATGAAGGGGTTCAGGTTCCTCTGGATTATGTGAAAGACGGCCGGATTGTGCTCAATATCGCACCGGATGCGATTCGTGATCTGCTGATAGATAACGAATGGATTAGTTTCTCAGCCAGATTTGCCGGTAAGGCGATGGATGTGTTCATTCCGATTCCTGCCGTGCAGGCCATTTATGGCAAGGAAAATAATGAAGGCATGTTCTTTCCTGAGGAGGAAACACCGCCTCCCAGCCCCGATCCGAATGACCAGGGCCCCGGCCCCAAAGGCGGACGTCCCAGCCTGAAGGTGGTCAAATAACGCTTTAAAGCTGATATTTTTCCATCCGATAGCGCATCGCCATCCGCGTCAGACCGAGCTCACGGGCGGCACGTGAGACATTACCACTGGTTCTCGCCAAGGCTTTCTCAAGCAGCAGCTTCTCAACCTGCTCGAGGGTCATATTACTGAGTTGTGATAACTCATCCTGTTGCCCTGCTGGGGATAACGGCTGACTCTGCAACATCAGCTGCTCCGGCATGATCTGTCCCTGCTGGGAAAGCATCACAGCCCTTTCGACAACATGCTGCAGTTCCCTTACATTGCCCGGCCAGTGATAGTCGGCCATCAGCGTTCTGGCAGCCTCAGTGAATACCGGCGGTTGCAAGCCATAGCGTCGGGACACCATCTCAACAAAATGTTGCGCCAGAATACCGATATCTTCGGCCCTGTCTCGCAATGGGGGTAAATCGATACCCAGTACGTTCAGGCGGAAGTAGAGATCAGAGCGGAACCGTCCCTCAGCTACCATTTTATTCAAGTCACGATTGGTGGCAGCGACGACGTGGGCGTTCACACTGTGTTCGCGGGTGGAGCCAAGCCGACGGACCTGGCGTCTTTCCAGCACATTAAGAAGTTTGGCCTGCAACTCCAGCGGTAGCTCACCCACCTCATCCAGAAACAGGGTGCCGTCCTCCGCAACTTCTATGAGACCGGGTTTAGCCTGATGCGCATTGGTAAAAGCACCGCGTTCATAGCCGAATAATTCCGCTTCAATCAGTTCCGAGGGCAAGGCAGCACAGTCAACATGCACATAGGGTCTGTCACGCCAGCTGCCGAGTTCATGGTAGAGTCTTGCCAGCACATCCTTACCGGTCCCGGTCTCACCGCTGATAAGAATCACCGGATGTTCGTGCCGGCTTTTATCAACCAGGTTGGCAATATGCTCAAGCTGTTGCCTCAATCGCTGCATCAGCTGACTCTGACCGATCATTCGGACAGGCTCATTACCATGAGTTTCACGGACTTGCGAATAATCCAGTTGCCGGCTCAGCTGTTGTGTTTGCATCACCTTGGACAAGGTCAGCACCAATTCATCCAAATCAACCGGTTTTTTCAGGTAATCGGTCGCCCCGAGCTTCATCGCGGCGACTGCGTCCTCCAGCTCGCCATAGGCTGTTACCACTACAACCGGCAGATCCTTGCTGCTGTCACGACTGCGGATTTCACGTAATAAATCGAGGCCATTGCCATCCGGCAGCCTGACATCAAGTAATAAAATATCCGGTAAGGCTTTCAGCAAGGATTCACGGCCATCAGCGATCGTTTCCTGTCTGACTACCTTGTGTCCTTCCCGCTCCAGGCGGCGCAGCACTGACTTGGCAAACAGCGTTTCATCTTCTATCAGCAATACCTTGAGCATGCCTTATTCCTGTGGCTCAAACTGCGTTTTGGGCAGCCGGATAATGACACATGTAGATCGGCCCGGCTCAGTATCATAAATCAGCTCACCATCATGCTGTTTAATCACTTTGACAGCAAATGGTATCCCCAGACCACAGCCAAGTCGCTTGGCTTCGCCGTCGGTCACTTGCTCTGCAACCGGATCGTATCGCATGCCTTTACCCTGATCCTGAATGCTGAGTTCAACCTGAGTCTTATTTTCACTGTAATTGAGTTGAATTGTTGCGCCGGTGGGAGAGGCCTCAATTGCATTCTGTGCCAGGTTGAAGACGGTCTGTTCCATGAGATTGGTATCAAGGGCTATCAGACTCGCATTCCTTTCCCAGCCTGACTTTTCTATTTGCATGTTTTTGTCAGCCAGCTGCAACTGAATCAATGAAATGGCATTGTCAGCCACCTGCTGCAGTGTTTCACCGGTGAAATGCGGCTTGTTCGGGTGGAGATAGGTTAACAGCGAGGTCACCCAGCGTTCCAGCCGGTCTACCGCAATAATAATATCCCGCAGCACATCCCTAACCTCTGGATCTGCCTGCTCATCGAGGGTGACCTGAGCTGCAGCCCGGATACCAGATAGAGGATTACGGATATTGTGTGCAACCAGTGGCACCAGTTCCCCCATTGCAGCTTGTTTGCGTGCCTCGACCAGTTTGTCACGATTACTGGCGAGTTCCTCAGCCATGACATTGATCGCATCTGCCAGTCTGACCAGATCATCAACACCTTGGCTAGCAATCTGATGATCCAGCTTACCTTTACTGATAAGACGGGCGCCATCCATAACTGTAGCCAATGGCCTGACCAGATTGTTTTTGACAAAACGTCGTGATAACAGCAATAACGTCACAGCAAGCAGCAATGGTAACGGCACCAGCAGCATCAATTGTGACATCCAGCGCTGTCGGTTCTCGGCAAGGGTCGTTTGTTTGTCCTTCAACAAACGGTCAAAACTGCTGAAGGCGTGTTCGAGCTCGGCAAAAGTATGTTGCTCAAGCTGATAGTCCAGCAGGTTTTTCTGTTCTTCACTCAAACTGACCGATCGCAACAGTTCACGGGTTTGCTGGCGATATTCGTTGTAGGCTGCTTCAATCTGCGAGATCGCGGCTGTTTCATTGCCGGGCTCGGACAAGACGCGTAAATCTGCCAGGCCGTCATTAATACGGCGGGAGTAGAAGTTATATTCATCACGCGCATGCTGATCATCGAGAAAAGCGGCGTCAAAGACTTCCTTGAGCTGTCGGTAGAGTTCGCCACGTATCGATTGCACGTGACTATTCATTGCCGTCAGCCGCAGAGACTCTTCAGAGCTTTTCTGCCAGGCAAATGCCCAGACCACGGCGACACTGGTGGTGATGAGGATCAGGAAAACAAAACTAAGCTCATGCAACAGCAGAGATCCCTGAATGCTGTGCAGCCTGGGTAAGCGCTTCATACACAAAAAACGGGCACTGTGGCCCGTTCTTGCCTGTTACCGGAAATGCGATGCATCAAGCGTCTTTGTTAAAACCGGCAAAAGTAATCGACTCGTCGACCAGTGTCGGCTCACCTTCAGACCAGTTCTCACCATCGGGTACGACGGTGCGGATTTGGTAAATTTCTCCCGGTATCTCTTCCGATAAGGTAAAGATATAGTATTTACCGGCGTAAAGTTTATAACGTTCGTTTTTAGGATCATTAGCATAGGGTTGCACAATATATTGTGTCCCTTTCACGGTTTTTCCGTTGTAGTTGATGTCGACTTCTTTTTTCTCGGCACCCTCGGCAAAAGCCCAGCGGATTTTACGCTGAAAATAGCGCCATTCACCGCCGGTCAGTCGGTTCATTTCGTGGATGTCGTATTCCAGGAACAATACAAACACACCGTTGCCACGCTGGTTCTCCATCGCTTCATAAGGGCGTTTATATTTTCCGGTAAAAAACTCAAATGCCAGATCCCGGCGGCCTGTGTTACGGATATTGGAAACAGCGACTTTGATCGTATCTTCCCGAGAGTCGTCAATGACACTCTCTTTCGAATATTCGTAAGTCAGGACGCCCGGTTGCTCAATATTGTCCAGATGAGCTGAGTCGAACAGGACATTATTTACTTCTGAAAAACCCGGTGCTGCTGACACGGCAGCAATTGCTACCAGCATGCAGCCACTAAACAGGGCAATGACGATTTTCTTCACAATCTGTTACCTCTTTCTCTCGTCTATGATGATGTTATGCTTAGGTCACTTCCCAGTTTACACAAAGCCTTATGTTATACCGATATCAGAAACAATTTTTGTCCCTGCTCATTGTGACCCTATTTTTCATAATTGGTTGTCAGCCACAAACAGAAAACCGGCTTTACGAGCGGGAAAGCCCCTACAGTTTTGAGGATACGATTCTCAATCTCGATATAGCCATATCAGAATATAACTACCGCATTATACATCGTAGTCACATCGGGCAGGCAGTCAGGGATCGCGGAGACAAGGACTTTCCCCTGTCGACCATTACCAGCTTTTGTAATATCACTTATGCCAAGGAAATGATGGAAATCAATCCTTTGCTGATTAATGATATGCCCTGCAATATTTCTGTCCGCCAAACCGGCGATGACAGAGTCATTGTCGGCACAAAATTGATGCTGGAAGCGGTATCCGATCCGGCTCAGCAACAATTCGCTGAAAAAATCAATGCCAATCTCAAAGGCATTATCGGGGCTACCATTCAGTAGCCCCGCAATGATGATGCCTTAGTCGTCATCATCTTCTTTACGTGGTTTTTTCTTAGGATAAGGGTTCACATTTTCCAGTGACGGGAAATTATATTCTGCAATGATGGCATCGATGTCATCACGACGTTTCTCTATGAATTTATTCAGTAATTCATTCCACTTCTTATCCTGATAGCGGGTCCCCATGCTGAAGCTGAAGATCATGGCTTCGCCCAGTTCATTCAGTGGTTGCACCGTCATTGGGACATCTGAAACGCTGGCATAATAGCCGGCAATAGGCCCCCATAACAATGCGACATCGATCTCTCCGTTGGCGAGTTCATCTTTCACTATGCGGCCAGCATTGACAGTGGCATCGCCGGGCATCATCTGGTAATACTCGATATTTTCAGCCAGCCCCAACTCCAAAAGTTGTTTTGTTGTCACACCGCGATCGAAAATGCCAATCTCTAATGGCTCTTTACCGTTAGCAACCCGCTCTTTTGTTACTCTCGCAATATCCGCAAGAGTTTCCAACTCGTAGCCTTCGCCACTACGATAGACCATGGCTTCAATTGAACTCCAGTAGGGCTTGGTCGGCTTCAAGAAATCAGTATGTTCGGGGATGCTCATCGCCAGATCACAGCGGAATCTGCCCGTTTCCGGATCCACATTCTTGATCGTATTTCTTGAGAAACCGATACGCTGCGGGAACCAGTAATATTCAACCGGAATACCCAGCTCCTCACCTAAAAGTTCAGCAATCTTATTATCGAAACCTTCCTTCTCTTTATTTGAATAAGGCAGGTTATAACCGTCAGCACAGACCCTGACAGCTTCCTGTCCCGGCAAAGGTTTCAGATCTTCTGCCTGAGCTGTCACCGAGCCCAGTAACAACCCGGATAGTAAAAACGTCCAGCGCTGGAAATGCGTCATTCTCTCTTCCTTTTATTGGCTTATAAAAAACGTCAGACTGTAAACCTATCATATTTGTTTCATAAATACTGATGGGAAAAAGTCCCGACTCGCCTCTGATTTATCAATTTCAAATTTTATGCTTTGCCTGGCTGAGTTTGAATCGCTAGAACGATTCGTCCAGCCATAAAAAAAGACCCGACATCTTGCGATGCCGGGCCTTTCTCAGACTAGTTAGATTAATTGCTTAATCTATTCGGGT
>CAJXKF010000005.1 GCA_913055695.1 uncultured Methylophaga sp. | reverse complement strand
AGTGAAACAAAGCATCGCCGATGATAGTGTGGGAGGTCCCATGTGAAAGTAGGTCACTGCCAGGTTTTTATATAAAACAAGCCCATCCAATCGGATGGGCTTTTTTTATATCTGATAGTTTTGCAGCGACCTCACATGAGCATGGGAACACCCCATGTGACAAAAACGTCAGGAACGTTTTTGGACGACCGTAGGGAGGTCGCGCAGCGATTTGCCCCAGGGATGGGGCAAACAAAGTAGGTCACCTCTGAGCTCATCCCCAAGCTCGATTCACGCCCGTCTCGAAAGAGACGGGCTTTTTTATTGTCTGATAGTTTTGCATTGACCTTACCCGAGCATGGCAACAATCCATGTGACCGCCAAACGCTCCTGCATTGTTGGCATACATCACATCCATGTGAATAACAAAAACGCCGGACAGGCAATGCTCCCGGCATGCTTCTGCATAACTCCATCCATGGAGATAAGCGTTTTTGAATGAGCGAAGCGAACCCTCGGGGAGTACAAAGTCAACCTCCGGTCTAATATGGTTAATTTGATAAGTTTTGAGGCTTCCTGAACCGCAAAGTTATCCGATCACTCTCACCGATCCCCAAATATTTCTCTCTGTCCTGTTCCCCAAGACGCAAGGTCGGCGGCAGTGTCCACACGCCAGCTGGATAAGTTTTAATATCCTTGGGGTTACTGTTTATCTCAGACTTTGCTTCAAGGATAAAGCCTGCTTCCTGAGCAAGCTCAATGACCAGCTCTTCAGTGAGATAACCAGAATTATTCATGGTCTCAATATCTGTTTCTGGTGTCGCACGGTGGTCTGTCACGCCTAGAATCCCTCCTGGCTTGAGCACATCAAACATGGCACTGAATACGGTGTCTGCAAAGTCGCCTTTCACCCAGTTATGCACATTCCTGAAAGTGAGCACCGCATCGACACTGTTGTCCGGACCTAGATGCCAATTGTCTGGCGGGCCAAATGCTATCACTTTAACCTCATCAAACCTGTGTGGATCGGCTGCTAACCAGGCTTCATATTCAGCCTTAATATTCTGACGCCAATCAGGGCCACCTTGAGGAAATCCAGCCGCAATAAAATCGCCATCACCTTGTTTTATCCAGGGGGCGAGAATCTCTGTATACCAACCTTTGCCCGGCCAGATTTCAATGACTGACATGTCTGCTTGTATGCCGAAGAAGTCGAGGGTTTCTGCGGGATTGCGGTATTGATCTCGTTGTTTGTTGCTGAGGTTACGATCCGGGTGATCAAGTATGGTTTGAATATCAGCACTCAACGTCATCTGAGGGAGCAGTGCCATACAGACACTCACAAATATAGGAATCAATCGCTTCATAAGTCGCTCATTTGTTGCTTAGCAATGAGTAATGACTGACCGCATCTTTGACAAATAGTTACAGAGCATTTGGAGTGTGAAGCTCACTCATAATGGGTGATGATTGAAAACTGTCTAAACAACATGGTGCTTGCCAACCAGTTTCACGGTACTGGCCTGCGGCCCTTCCTCGCCCATTTCTTCACTGAATCGGACCTCCATGCCTTCTTCTAGATCCTCAAAGTCCGTGTCGAGCACGCTGTTACGGTGAAAATAAATATCGCGGCCGGTCGGGGTCAGGATGCGTCCGTAATCTTCCATCGGGAATAGGGCGGTAATGCGGCCGTGTGGCGGGATATCATGTGTTTTAACCTCACGGCGCTGCTGGCTTGCATAAGATTTGAGCTGACGCTTCATGGCCTCAAAGGCATCACGGACAGCGACATAAGGGTCTTCATGTGCATGATTTTTAATGGGATCACGGCTCACTACCAGTTCTTTACCAGGTACGCGCAGATCGATACGGACATGAAACAGATTGCCTTGGTGATGATTACGGTTACTTTGCTCGACAATGACATCGCAGCTCATGATGCGATCAAAGAATTGTTCCAGCCCGGCGGCTTTTTCGCGGATTTTTGCCTCAAGTGCTTGAGAGGGCTCCATTTGACGGAAGGTGATTTGGGCGGGTAACTGCATAACACTTACCTCCAGCATGGGTCTAGAATTACTGCCAGAAATGCGTTGTGACTGTGGCAGTCGCAATTTCATGATGCACTTATCCTGGTGCAATGTGCAAGCCATTGGATAGCTTGGCAGCAGCCAGGCTTTGCTAAGATAAGCCATGACTCAGGCGAATGGATAATTGATGTCACATATTCAAAAAGCGGACCCAGAAGCAAGACGCAAGGCGATCAAATCAATTCTGATCGGTCTTGCAATGGGGGCTGTGCTGTTTCTAATCTTCAACAGCTTGATAGGCAACCTGAATGCCTGGATTGAAAAGAATGCCGACTTGCTGGTTGAGCATCATTATCTGGCATTTCTGTTGATGCTGATCCCGGTGTCGCCGGTGATAGGGCTCAGCATTATGCTATTGCGTTATGCTGGCAAAATTATCAAGACACGGCGATTCCCTCCACCTGACACTGCCGTCATCCGTGATGTCCGGGTCATTGAAGATAAGGCCGCTGTCTGGCGCGGTCGGATTGCACAGATACTTTGCTGGATTATCCTGCTCGCTGCAGCGGCCATTCCGATATTAATCTGGACCCTGTTTTACACTGTCAGTTGTATTGGCTGACACTTAATGGTGCCGAGCCTGCTGGGCCTTTTGAATATTTTCCTTTCTGGCCCGCTGTTGCGCTGCTGTCGGTTTGTCTTTTTCAGCCACATTTTTGCGCGGTTTAGATTCGAAAATATCACCGCGCACCCGCCGAGGTACTGTGCGAAGGTTACGCAACACTTTCTGCGTGGATTTTCTGTCGCTACGCAGATAGCCCTGATCATCAACGTAGGAATCGTCTTTATGAATCAGCCAGGCATGTGTAGCCCAGGAACCGCTGGACCGATGTCCTGACAGTCTGAGTGTGTGGCCATCTCGACCAACGTCATGAGAGCGGAAGCTGGTGAACTCATTTTTGGGGCGAACTATGACGCGGTAATACTCGCCTTCACCTTTGGTGCCGACATCGGCCCTGTCTGAGCCCTCCGGTTGGGAAAGCGAACGCTGGCGTGATGTCATATCCTGCCAGGCTTTCTGTGCTTTCTTGATGTTTTCTCTGGCGGCTTCTCTTTGTTTCTGAGTCATGCTGACCTCCTTTGTGGATGTCTAACTCTTTCAGTTTCAGCCTAACAGATTATAGCGTTGGTTAAAAATTAAGCAGTTTTACAGCGATCAGCTGTCGATGTAATGCTTTTCCTGGAAGCGCGGTGAGCAGATAGCTAAAAAAATCAGATCTTTATCACCGGGGTTGCTGATTCGCTGTCTAATTTGGGGCGGAATCAAAACAACATCACCGGATTTGACCCTTTTTGGTGCGTCATCGCCGATTTCAACATCACCTTCGCCTTCCAAAATCACATAGCGCTCTGTGGTGCCAGTAAGCCGATGCCAGGCCGTAGTGACGCCTGGTGTCACTTTTACGCGGGCGATCGACACATTCGGATCATGCGGGCCATTGGATAATTCGTTGATAAAGCAACCTTCAACAAAGAAATACTCTCGGTCCGGATCGAAGTATTTGATATAACTGGTCATGCGCCGATAGTAATGGGTTTTTGCATGAATGAGAATCAAAATTTCCTGCTTTGATTCTCTATCTGACTGATCACATGGATAAATTCTGGCATCAGTTATGCAAAAACTTGTATGACACAACTCGCTGAGAGGTGCGCTATGAGATGGTTCCTGCTACTCATGTCCCTGGTTTTTCCCAGTGCACAAGCGGATGATTTTATCCCATGGAGTCGGATTGTTTTATCAGGTGGTGTTCATACCATGATGGGCTTCGCGCCGCCGGAGCTGCGCCGGGCTGATGTGCTGAATATTTTTATTGAAGGCGATGGCATGCCCGGTGTCGCCTTGAAGCTGGCACAGGAAATCGGTGGTAACAGCGTTTATATAGGGCGTCCTTGCCAGTATCTGCGTGGCAATAGAATGAATACCTGCGGCAAGGCTGTCTGGACCTCTCATCGTTATTCGAGCCAGGTTATCCGCTCCATGAACTGGGCCATTTCGGCGATGAAGATTCGTTACCAGGCTAGACAGATTCGGCTGATTGGCTTTTCCGGTGGCGGCACAGTCGCGAGCATTGTGGCGGCATTGCGGGATGATGTGGATTTACTGGTCACGGTGGCGGGTAACCTGGACCACAAACGCTGGACCGACTTTAATCAAATTGATCCACTGAATGGTTCACTCAACCCGATCAACTTCAGCGAAAGCCTGGAGTCCATCCCTCAGATTCATTTAATTGGTGAGCGCGATGATGTGGTGCCGGGCTCAGTACTGACATCCTACCTTTCCCATATGAAATCGCTTGATAATGTTCAGAGCTATATCGTGGTAGGCGCCGATCATACCTGCTGCTGGTCGCTGGCGCTGGCAGATGTGCTGGACTAGAAAAGAAAAAGCCCCTCGGGAAGGGGCCTTTTCAGGGTGAGAAGGATATGCAGCAACTAGCGGTTGCAGATGTACATGGTTACTTCGAAACCATAACGCATATCGGAATATTCTGGTTTAGTCCACATGGTTATTTCACCTGTTCAGCTTAAGTGTAACGAAGGGTTTCCCTCAGGCATTGAGGGAATTATGGTGTGGACTATCAATCAAGTCTAACGATTAAATCAGATTAATATTATCGTAGAAGACGATTATTTATTGACTTGCCAGCCAGTCGTCATCTGATTCCTCATTCATTCCTTCAAACAGGTAAGTTGAGAGATAACGTTCGCCGGTGTCAGGCAGCATGGCGAGAATTGTTGACCCCGCTTCTGCCTTGTCTGCAACCTTCATCGCAGCCGCCAGCGTGCCACCACAGGAGAGGCCGACAAAAATGCCTTCTTCACTGGCAAGACGCAAGGCCCAGTCTTTGGCCTCTTCATCAGTGACGGGATACAGTTCATCATGCACGTCGCGACTCAGTACATCCGGCACAAAGTCCGGGGTCCAGCCCTGAATTTTATGCGGATTCCAGTCACCGCCTGCCAGCAATGAAGCGGCGGCGGGCTCTGTTGCCACAATCCGGGTTTCGGGGCGGGCCAGTTTGATCATTTCACCGGCGCCGGTCAAAGTACCGCCAGTGCCCCAGCCAGAGACCCAGTAATCGAGGCGTTTGCCGGCAAAATCGCGCAGAATTTCAGGCCCGGTGGTATTTCTGTGATAAGCCGGATTAGCCGGGTTTTCGAATTGACGAGCCAGAAACCAGCCATGTTTCTTAGCCAGTTCTTCGGCTTTTTTGACCATACCGGTGCCTTTTTCTGCAGCCGGAGTCAGAATTACCTTGGCGCCGAGTGCACGCATGATTTTACGCCGTTCTACCGAGAAGGTTTCCACCATGGTGGCGACGAAGGGATAACCTTTGGCGGCGCAGACCATGGCCAGTGCGATACCAGTGTTACCTGATGTGGCTTCGACTACTGTCTGACCGGGTTTGAGCACGCCGCGTTTCTCAGCATCATCGATGACCGCAAAGGCGAGTCGATCCTTAACCGAACCCATCGGGTTGAATGACTCGACCTTGACGAACATGTCCACATGGTCAGGTGCGATATTGTTGAGACGGACAACCGGGGTGTTGCCGATAGTATCGAGAATGCTGTTGTAGATCATAACTAAATAGTCTTATTGGCAAGTTGAGTAGCAAGCTTACATCAATTTGTGCCAAGGGAAAAAATGTCAGGAAGATAGAATCGAGGATCGCTATTGATAACGAACGCTGTCGCGGTCAGAGTTCACCATTCTCATAATCTTCAATGAGGGCCTCAGCCCGCGATTGATCGTCTTCATTAACAAAAACATGAGCAAAATCGGTCGCGGGCAGATCGCCTACCGCGCCCTGCAGATAATGACCGCCCACATGGCAATCTATATCGTTACTTTTGAGCATGCCCGCGACAATATGGGCTTCCAGGATATTGTTGGCACGAAACACCAGTTGCATAAAAAGCTCCGGTTGCTGGGCCTGTAGCGTTGAGTGTAACGCCTTGAGGATACAAAAACAGCTATTTCGGTAGCTGTTTTATGTAATGAGCCGGTCAGCAACTAGTTGGGACTGCTGACGTGAATCTGCTGCTTGGTGGATTGCTTGGCTGGTTTTTTGTGGCTTTCGATATTAGCCGTTTTTTCCAGAGCCTTCAGTATGTTCTGGCGGGTAATTGATCCTACCAGACGATTTTCTTTCACTACCGGCAGGCACTTGAAAGCGGTCTGCAGAAAGGTTTCGGCGACTTCAATGATTGAGGCCTCGACATCAACGGTCTGACAGCCTTCATGCATGAATTCGGCAACCTTACCGGCCGCTTCGCCCTGATAGGCGGCATTGAGTGCAACCTGCATGCAGTCTTTTTCAGACAGAAAGCCAATCAGATTGCCGTGATGATCAATCACCGGAGCACCGGAAATCTTGAATTCGATCAGTTGATGAATCGCACGCAGCACATCCATATCCGGTGTGAAGGTGATTTTGGTGCCATTCATATAGTCTTTAACTTTCAACGGTGCGAGCATGGCTTCTCTCCTGTGACCTTATTGTTGTTCTGCTTTACGGCGGGCACATTCCTCTTTTTCTTCGAGGGAACAGGCACCACCGCAGCTACCACCCAAGCCAACCTGATTGAGACCGCCGCAACTGCCCTTGATCGATGAACGACCAAACAGCACGCCTATGGCCATTCCGGCAACGACGAGCAGCAATATTACAAATGCGGCGATAAAAGTGGTCATTTAGCCTCCGAAGTCGTCAAGCAGTATATTCTCGCGCTCGACACCCAGATCTTCCAGCATGCGGATGACAGCCGCATTCATCATCGGAGGACCACAGATATAAAACTCGCAGTCTTCCGGTGCCGGATGATCTTTCAGGTAATTGTCATACAGCACGTTGTGTATAAAGCCAGTGTACCCCTGCCAGTTATCTTCTGGAAGCGGATCGGAGAGGGCAACATTCCAGGTGAAATTGTCGTGCTCGCCAGCCAGCTGATCGAAGTCTTCAGTGTAGAACATTTCACGCAGGCTGCGGGCACCATACCAGAAGGTCATCTTGCGTTTGCTCTTCAAACGGCCCAGTTGGTCGAAAATGTGCGAACGCATCGGTGCCATACCGGCACCACCACCGATAAACACCATTTCCTTGTCGGTATCCTTGGCAAAGAACTCACCGAAGGGACCGGAAATTGTGACTTTATCGCCCGGTTTGAGATCGAAGATGTAGGAAGACATCTGACCTGGCGGAATATCGTCCTGATCCGGCGGCGGTGAGGCAATCCGAACGTTGAGCATGACGATACCTTTTTCCAGCGGATAGTTGGCCATCGAGTAGGCACGTACCACATCCTCTTTGACTACGGACTTATAACGCCACATATCATAGCGATCCCAGTCACCGCGGTAGTCATCTTCAATGGTGAAGTTCTTGTATTCAACCGTATGCGGCGGGCATTCGATTTGAATAAAACCACCGGCGCGGAAGTTCACATCTTCGCCTTCCGGCAGTTCCAGTACCAGCTCTTTGATAAAGGTCGCGACATTGTGATTGGAGCGCACGGTGCATTCCCATTTCTTAACGCCGAAGACCTCTTCCGGCACTTCGATTTTCATATCCTGCTTGACCGAGACCTGACAGGAAAGACGTTCACCGTCAGCAGCTTCACGTTTGGTGATATGGGATTCTTCCGTCGGCAGGATCGAGCCGCCACCTTCAAAAATCTTGACCTTGCACTGACCGCAGGTGCCGCCACCGCCACAGGCTGAAGACACGAAAAGATCGGCGTCAGCCAGGGCGCCCAGCAGTTTGCTGCCAGGCTTGGTTTTAATGGTCTTCTCGTCGTTGATGATAATATTGACATCACCCGTGGAGACCAGCCGTGAGCGTGCGCCCAGGATCAGAAATACCAGGGCCATGATAATCAGGGTGAAGAGTACGATACCGAGTATGATTTCCATTACAGCTGTATCCCCGAAAATGACATGAATCCAAGCGCCATCAGACCCGCAGTAATAAAGGTAATACCCAGACCCTGCAGCCCGTCAGGCACGTCGGAATATTTAAGTTTCTCGCGAATACCGGCAATCGCGGTAATCGCCAGCGCCCAACCAAAGCCACTACCCAGGCCGTAGGTGACACTCTCAGCGAAGTTGTAATCGCGTTCCACCATAAACAGCGTGCCACCGAGGATGGCACAATTCACAGTAATCAGCGGCAGAAAGATACCCAGCGCGTTGTAGAGCGCCGGCACATATTTATCCATCGCCATTTCCAGAATCTGCACCATCGCCGCAATCACGCCGATATAACTGATAAGACCCAAAAAGCTTAGATCAACTTCCGGCAGACCAGCCCAGGCCAGAGCCCCGTCTTTCAGCAGGTACTGATAAATCAGGTTATTGGCCGGTACTGTGATGGTTTGTACCAGAACAACAGCAATGCCCAGGCCTAGCGCGGTTTCTATCTTCTTGGAGACCGCAAGGAAGGTACACATGCCCAGGAAGAAGGCGAGTGCCAGGTTCTCGATAAAAATCGAGCGGATAAAGAGGCTCAGGTAATGTTCCATTTACAGCACCTCCGTCCGGTGAACCTGATGAATCTGATAGTCCGGTTTTTCCACCTGCTCTTTCTTCCAGCTGCGGATGCCCCAAATCATCAAACCGATAACAAAAAATGCGCTTGGCGGCAGCAGCATCAGACCATTTGGAATGTACCAGCCGCCTTCATTGGCCACAGGAATTACCTGAACGCCAAACAGCTTGCCCGCACCCAGCAGTTCGCGGAAGAAAGCTACCGACATCAGGATCAGACTGTAGCCAAGGCCATTACCGATGCCGTCGAGGAAGCTCAGCAGGGGTGGGTTCTTCATCGCATAGGCTTCAGCCCGACCCAGCACGATGCAGTTGGTAATAATCAGGCCGACAAACACCGACAGCTGCTTGCTGGCCTCATAGGCATAGGCTTTGAGCACCTGATCCACAACAATCACCAGTGAGGCAATGATCGTCATCTGCACGATGATGCGGATATTGCCCGGGATATGTTTACGGATGGCACTGATAAAGGCTCCCGAGAACGCGGTCACCGTGGTCAGTGCGATACACATGATGAGTGAGGACATCATGTTGGTGGTCACCGCCAGAGCCGAACAAATACCCAGCACCTGCAATGTGATGGGATTATTGTCGATTAACGGATCGATAACATTGGTTTTAGCTTGACTTGCCATCTGTTATTTCCCCAATTCGGAACGCATGTTTTTCAGATAAGGCCCGAAGCCGTGTTCGCCCAGCCAGAATTGCAACAGGTTGGTCACACCGTTACTGGTCAAGGTCGCGCCGGACAGACCGTCTACTTTATGCTCGGCATTGACTGTTTCCGGACCGACATGGCCACGTATAACACGAATTTCGACGTTGCCGTTTTCGTCAAAAACTTTCTTGCCTTCCCACTGGGCGCGCCATTTCGGGTTATCGACCTCACCGCCGAGCCCTGGTGTTTCAGCATGTTCGTAAAAGCGCAGCCCTTCAATGGTATTGAAATCACCATCCAGAGACAGAAAGCCGTAAAGGGTGGACCATAGACCATAACCGTGAACGGGTAACACGACCTGTTTGATGATATCGCCTTCGGTCAGAAGGTAAACAGGCGCCAGATTGGCGCGGCGTTTGATACTGGCAATATCAATACCGCCGGGCAGTTCAACACTCATCATCGGATCAGCAGCAGCTTTGCGCTGTTCATACACTACCGGGTCGATCTCGGTATCGGCATATTCACCGGTTTCCAGGTTGACCAGCTTTACTTCAAAACGGCTGAACAGCTCATCCAGACTGCCGGGCTCATCACTCAGCCCGGTGACAGCAAGAATATTGCGTTTGATGTCGTCTTTTTTATTGCTGGTCTGCAGCGGTTTCAATGATACCGCAGCGGTGGATACCAGTATCGAACAGACCAGACACAACATAATCGCGACAAACAGGGTTTTCTTTGGATTGTCATTAGGCAGACTTAAAAAGCTGCCCAGAAATCCTTTTTTCTCAGTTGAATCAGCCATTGACTTCACTTCGCTTCAGTCTGCGTTTGATGTTTGCCTGCATCACAAAGTAATCAATAAGTGGCGCAAACATATTACCGAACAGGATCGCCAGCATGATGCCTTCGGGGAAGGCCGGGTTGACCACACGGATCAACACTGCCATAAAACCAATCAGAAAGCCGTAAATCCAACGGCCCTTGTCGGTCATCGCAGCGGAGACCGGATCGGTTGCCATGAACACCATACCAAAGGCGATACCACCAATCGTCATATGCCAGTACCAGGGGACACTGAACATGGGATTGGTGTCGCTGCCGATCAGGTTGAACAGCAGGGTGGTGGCGACCATGCCGAAGAACACGCCGAAAATAATCCGGTAGTTAGCTACACGGGTGTATATCAGGAACGCGGCACCAATCAGAATGGCCAGCGTTGAGGTTTCACCCAATGAGCCCGGCATCATGCCAAAAAAGGTCTGTGACCAGGTATAGCCGGCTTCCTTGATAGCCTCGACACCACCGGATGCCGCCAGTGCCAGCGGAGTCGCACCGGTATAGCCATCGACCGCGGTCCAGACTGCATCACCTGACATCGAAGCCGGGTAGGCGAAATAGAGGAAAGCACGGCCGGTCAGCGCCGGGTTCAGGAAGTTTTTACCGGTACCGCCGAACACTTCTTTACCCAGCACCACGCCGAATATGATGCCCAAAGCTACCATCCACAGCGGTGTTGAAGGCGGCAGAGTCAGGGTATAGAGCATCGAGCTGACCAGAAAGCCTTCGTTGACTTCATGGTTCCGCACCGCGGCAAAAATGACTTCAAACAAACCGCCGGCGGCCAGTGTCACGATATACATAGGCAGGAAGTAAAGCAGCCCGTGGAACATATTGGCGAACAAACTGTTCGGGTCATAGCCGATGCCCAGCGTGCTCATCAGCCAGTGACGCCAGCCTTCCCCGGCATCCATACCAATCTGGGCCATCGCTGTATTGGCCTGAAAGCCGGTATTCCACAGCATTAACAGCAGTACCGGGAAGGTCGCAACGACCACGTAACTCATGACCCGCTTGAGGTCGATGGCATCACGCACATGCGGTGAGCCGCGCGTCACATCTGCCGGTGAGTAGATGAAGGTATCGACCATCTCATAGAGGGCGTAATACTTTTCGTAGGGCCCGCCTTTCTGAAATTGCGGCTCGATACGATCAAGGAAACGTCTTAAACGCGCCATGATTATCCTTCTTTCTCGATTTGTGTCAGGTTGGTCCGCAAGGCGGGGCCATAGTCGTATTTTCCGGAACAGACAAAGGAGCACAAAGACAAGTCTTCTTCATCCAGTTCCAGACAACCCAGTGCCTGGGCAGAGTCAGTATCCTTGACCAGTAATGCGCGCAACAGTTGCGTCGGCAGAATATCCAATGGCATCACCCGCTCGAACACACCCACCGGCACCATCGCACGGGGGCTGCCGTTCTGCGAGGTGGTCAATGCCAGATCTTTTTTCGGAAACAGGCTGGAAATAAACACATTCAGTGCCGAGAATTTATTCTTGCCACCGGGACGGATCCAGCCCAGCAGTTCACGCTCGGTACCTTCGGCAATGACGGACAACTGGTTGTGATAACGACCCAGGTAGGCTGCCCAGTTGTTGGCAGTATGACCATGCAAAACTGAACCGGAAATGATCCGCGCCTGCACATTCTGAATTTCTCCGAACACGATGTCTTCGGTGCTGGCACCAAGACGGGTGCGAATCAGTCGAGGTTTATTGACCAGCGGACCGGCAAAAGCGATCACACGCTCTGTCCAGAGGCGGCCGGTGGTGAACAGTTTGCCGATGGCAATCACATCCTGGTAGTTGATAGTCCAGACCGTTTTGCTGGCACTGACCGGATCCAGGTAATGGATATGGGTGCCGGCCAGACCGGCAGGATGCGGTCCGGAGAAGGTGTGAATTTCGATATTGTCACGCTGACTGACCGGTAGCGCAGTATCCGGCGCCTGGCAGACAAACAGCTTGCCGTCGGTCAGCTGGCTGATAACGGTGAGGCCGTGTTTAAAGTCTTCCGCGTATTCATTGATGATAACGCTGGGATCGGCAGCGAGTGGATTGCTGTCAATGGCGGTGACAAAAATGGAATGCGGGGTGGAATCAAGCGCCGGTGAGCGGCTGTAGGGACGGGTTCTGAAGGAAAGCCAGAGGCCGGAGTCGACCAGGTTTTTCTGAATCTCCTGCCGATTCAGTTTATCGAGTCCGGCGGCATCATATTGCTGGAAGCTGACTTCTTCATCACCCTCCAGATCAATCACCACCGACTGCAGCACCCGCTTGGCACCACGGTTGATAGCGCGGACCGTACCGGCACCGGGGGCAGTGAACATGACACCGGGATTTTTTTTGTCTTCAAACAGTGCCTGGCCCAGTTTCACTTTCTGGCCTTCCTCGACCAGCATGGTGGGGCGCATGCCCACATATTCATTACCCAAGACCGCTACCGATTTGACAGGGTTGCCGTCAAAGATAGATTGTTCGGGTTTACCCGAGATGGGCAAATCCAGCCCTTTCTTAATCGAGAAATGCATGATTTCACCTGGTTGAGACAACGGACTTGTCTGCTGTCTGACTGTCGCTAATTTTTTCAGCCCAATAGTATAAGTAATGGGGGATGTGAAGGGAAGCGAAAAAGCCCGGAGAAAAAGAGGTATTTACAGGGCGGTTTATTTATGCCGGTCATCTTCCCGGAGCCAGAAAAAAGAGATAAAAAACGCGAGCACAGTCAGGGCACTGGCTAACAGATAAGTCCACATCGGCCCCGGGCTCAGCCACAGATAGCCGCTGATAAGACTGCCCAGTGCTCCGCCGGCACCAAAGCTGACACTGCTGTAAAGCGCCTGTCCCCGGCCCTGGGTTTTACCAATGAAATGACGGTGTACCCAGGCAATCGCTGCAGCATGATAAGTGCCGTAACTGGCCGCATGCAGCAGCTGGGCGAAGACAAGCACAGACAGATTTTGCGGAAACAGCGCGATAAGAAGCCAGCGCAATGCGCTCAGCAGTAAACTGACTAACAACACATAACGCAGGCCGAAACGCGGTAACCAGCGATGCATAAACAGGAAAATGATCACTTCCGCAAACACGCCCAATGCCCAAAGCTGGCCGATGAGTCCGCGGCCGTAACCATATTGCTCAAGATAAATGGTGTAGAACGTGTAATAGGGCCCGTGACTGGCCTGAGCCAGAAAACACATCAGCAGAAAGGCAATCACCGCCGGTCTTTTTAAAAGCTGACCCAGCGACACATGTTCCAGACTCATATGTCTGGAAGCGGATTCAGGCACGCTCAGGCTGACCAGCCAGATGCCGGCAGTACTCAGCAGCAGGGCAATCGGCACGATGCCCGGGTCAAAGACTTCCAGCAGCCAGCCCAGGCTCATCACTATGACAATAAAGCCGACTGAGCCCCAGACCCGCACCTTGCTGTAATGATGACTCTGCTCGCCCAGATGCTGCAGCGTGGTCACCTCAAACTGCGGTAATGAAGCATTCCAGAAAAAACTGAATAGCAGCAGCGTGCCGGCAACCCAGAGATAAGACTGATCAATAAAAATGCCGGCAAATACCAGGGTCGCGGCGAAACTCGCTGAGCGCACAATACGCATGCGCTGGCCTTTATGATCAGCAATCCAGCCCCAGACATTGGGGGCGACGATCCGTGACGCCAGCAGAATTGCGGTCAGCTCACCAATCTGGCTGGCGGAAAAACCCTCCCATTGCAGATACAGGCTCCAGTAGGGAACCAGTACGCCCAGACAGGCAAAATAAAAGAAATAAAATCCCGACAGGCGCCAGTATGGAACTTGGGATAAAGGCACTTAGGGTTTTTGAGCCGGGATGATGGGCGTATCCGTTTTCACATCCATGTTCTGAGCGCGGTGGCGCAGAACATGATCCATCAGCACCAGCGCCAGCATCGCTTCGGCAATCGGCGTCGCGCGGATACCGACACAAGGGTCATGACGGCCTTTGGTCACGACCTCAATCGGCTTACCTGATTTGTCGACACTGCGGCCCGGAATGCTGAGGCTGGATGTGGCTTTAAGGGCCATCGACACCAGAATATCCTGGCCACTGGTGATACCACCGAGGGTGCCGCCGGCATTGTTCGACAGGAAGCCTTCCGGCGTAATTTCATCGCGGTGCTCTGTACCTTTCTGGGTCACGGCGTCAAAGCCGGCACCGATTTCGACGCCTTTGACGGCATTGATACTCATCATCGCATGGGCGATGTCAGCGTCAATACGATCAAAAATCGGCTCACCGAGACCCGGTGGCACATTGCGGGCAACGACATTAATGCGGGCGCCAATCGAGTCTCCTTTCAGAGACTTCATATAGTCTTCCAGTGCCTGTTCCTTATCCGGATCCGGGCAGAAGAAGGCGCTGTTGTCGATATGGTCCCAGTCGATTTTTTCAATTTTGACCGGGCCCAGTTGGGCCAGGTAACCCTGAATTTCAATGCCGTAACGCTGACGCAGATACTTTTTGGCAATACCCCCGGCAGCGACGCGCATGGCTGTCTCACGGGCGGAAGAACGGCCGCCACCACGGTAGTCACGAAGCCCGTATTTCTGGTGGTAGGTATAGTCTGCATGCGCCGGGCGGAACTGGTTCATGATATTGCCGTAATCCTTGGAGCGTTGATCGACGTTTTCGATCAGCATGCCGATCGGCGTCCCGGTGGTTTTGCCCTCGAACACGCCGGACAGGATTTTGACTTCATCGCTTTCTTTACGCTGGGTGACAAAACGCGTCTTGCCGGGTTTGCGACGATCCAGATCGTTCTGCAGGTCGGCTTCGCTCAGTTCCAGTCCCGGCGGGCAACCATCGACAATACAACCGATTGCCGGCCCGTGGCTTTCACCAAAAGTGGTGACAGTGAACAGTTTTCCAAAGGTGTTACCAGACATAGCAATTCCGAATCTAGACAATAAACAGCGTGGCAAAGCCTAAAAAGGCCATAAAACCGACCACGTCGGTCACCGTGGTCAACAGCACACTGCCTGACAGCGCCGGGTCGATTCCCAGCTTTTTGAGCCCCAGCGGAATGGTGACACCGGCCAGCGCAGCAGCTATCAGGTTGATAATAATGGCGGTGCCAATCAGCACCCCGAGCGAGACGTTATTAAACCAGATCACGGTCACAATCGCGATAGTGACGGCCCAGATCAGGCCATTGACGGCACCGACCAGCATTTCCTTTCGCAGCAGCCAGCGCTGGTTTTTTTCATTGAGTTGCCCCAGCGCCATCGAGCGAATCACCAGGGTCAGGGTCTGGCTGCCGGCAATGCCGCCCATGCTGGCAACGATAGGCATCAGAATGGCCAACGCAACCTGTTTCTCGATGGTGGTATCAAACAGTCCGATCACCCAGGCGGCGAGAAAGGCGGTCAGCAGGTTGACCCCGAGCCAGACCGAACGACGATGCACACTGCGCTTGACCGGCGCAAAGGTATCTTCATCCTCGCCCAGACCGGCCATGCTCAGCAATGAGTGCTCGGCATCATCACGGATAACGTCGACCACGTCATCGATAGTGATACGACCCAGCAGGTGATTATCCTTGTCGACCACCGGTGCCGAAATCAGATCGTGTTTTTCGAAGCGGCGTGCCACATCGCGATCCGACATATTGGCCGGAATCGGATCGACCTGGTGCGACATCACTTCACTGACCAGTAGGGTTCGACTGCGACTGACTACCTGCGACAGGCGCAGGGTGCCGAGATAATGATCATTGTGATCGACGACGTACAAGCTGTCGGTGTTTTCCGGCAGTTCACCCAGCATGCGCAGGTAACGCAATACCACTTCCAGCGTGATATCGGTACGCACGGTGATGACGTCGGTGTTCATCAGACCACCGGCGGTATCCTCTTCATAGCCCAACACGGCCTCAACCCTGCGCCGGTGCTGGATATCCATCGCCCGCAGTACTTCGTGCACGATATGATCCGGCAGATCCTGCAGAATGTCGGCGACGTCGTCGGTGTCGAGATCTTCGGTGGCGTTGATGAGGTCGGCGGTGTCCATCTCCGTCATCAGATCGGTACGGACTTCCTCACCCATATAAGACAGCACGTCACCGCGCAGATCCGGGTTAATCAGCGGCCAGCAGATTTTACGTTCGTTGGGTGGCAGTGATTCCAGCAGGTGGGCGGTTTCCGCCGGGTGCAGACTGGCCAGCAATCGCCGCATGCGAACAAAACGCCCGCTTTGCAGGGCATCGGCAAGGGTATCGATTGTTTTATTCAGGGTGTGGTGATGGTCCAGCTCTGACATATCCAGGTCTCAACGGCGGCGGTGATTCGGATCCGTGCTTCGGCCGCTATTTTAGCCTGCTTGCCGGCGGCTGAATAGCGCCGGTCATGGATCAGCTGAAACCGGGAAGGTCAGGAGACTGGCCTTAACCGGTCCCTGGGAAGCCGCTCACAAGCCTGCTATCAGTGATCGGGACCGTTGATTTGTTCCAGCAGCATGTCGACCTCAAGGGGATCGGTCGCATTCATGATTTCCAGCGTGTTGATTGGCAACTGACTGAGATCGGTTTCGTTAATCACCTGCTTGACTTCGAGCAGGGCATTGGGGTGCATACTGAAGTTTTCCAGCCCCATCGCCAGCAGCAGGCGGGTATAACGAGGATCACCGGCCATCTCACCACACATCGACACCTCGACATTGTGTTTTTTACCCGCACGCAGCGTCATATGAATCAAACGCAGCACAGCGGGATGCAGCGGATCATAGAGATAGTTGACGTGATCATCGATACGGTCAATCGCCAGTGTGTACTGAATCAGGTCATTGGTACCTATCGACAGAAAGTCGACATGACGGGCGAACATTTCGGCGCAGACCGCACTGGCCGGAATTTCAATCATCGCGCCGATTTTGATGTGATGATCGTATTCGATATGCTCCATATCGAGTTCATGCTTGCACTGTTCCAGAATATGCCGCGCCTGCAGCAGTTCGTGCATGGTCGAAATCATCGGGAACATGACTTTGATTTTACCGTAGGCCGAGGCGCGCAGTATGGCCCGCAACTGGGTACGGAACATGGTGGGCTGACTCAGGCATAAGCGGATGGCACGCAGACCGAGGGCCGGGTTGGTGACCACAGTCTGATTGAGATGACGGCCGCCATCGACGGTTTTGTCTGCGCCCAGGTCAAAGGTCCGGATAGTCACCGGTTGGCCGTTCATGCCTTCCACTACATCGCGGTAGGCAGCGAGCTGTTCTTCCTCCTCCGGCGGCGCCAGCCGGTTCATATAAAGAAACTCGGTCCGGTACAGGCCGATGCCCTGGGCGCCGGCGGCACTGATCGTGGTGATATCTTCCGGCAGTTCGGCGTTGGCCAGCAGGGTAATGGATTTACCGTCGCGGGTTTTGGTCGGCTGTGACTTGTAGCGGCTCAGCGAAGACATATGCTCGCGGAAGGCGAGCAAACGGCGTTCGTATTCTTCCTGCGTGGTTTCATCCGCGCCCAACAGCATGATACCGGTTTCGCCGTCGACGATGAGGGGTTCATTATCCTGCACATAGCGCCGTACCGACTCGACACCGACAATGGCAGGAATACCGAGGCTGCGTGCCAGAATGGTAGTGTGGGAGGTGGCACCGCCGTGTTCGGTAACAAAGGCGACAATACCCTGGTGCTGCATCAGGACAGTATCGGCCGGGGTTAAATCCTCGGCGATGATGATATGGCCCTTGAGACGGCCGTCCGGGATTTCATGGTCGGCGACTTCCTGATCGGTCAGAATGCGATGAATACGATTGACCACATGATCGACATCGTCGCGACGGGTACGCAGATACGGGTCATCCATCTCGTTAAAGACATTGATCAGCGCATCCCGCTGCAGCTGCAGGGCCCACTCGGCATTACAGCGCCGCTGACGAATCATATCCACCGGCACCTTGTTCAGCGAGGAATCTCCCAGCATCAACAAGTGGGTGTCGATAAATGAAGTGACGTCGGCCGGGGCATTGGCCGGAATATGATTACGGATCGATTTGAGCTGTTGTTTCGCCTGTTCGATGGCATCCAGAAAACGATCAACTTCCTGCTCGATGGCAAACGCCGGGATCAGGTATTCACGGACATCGGGCTGGTTGTGAAAAAGAATATGGGCACGGCCCATCGCAATGCCACGTGAGACGCCGATACCCTGCAGCTCAAGTGTCATTCACCTTCTCCAAAATAATCATTGATGAGGCTGCCAATGGCATTAAGTGCCGCTTCCGCATCATCACCGGTCGCCTGGACACGAATTTCGGTGCCTTTAGCGGCGGCCAGCATCATGACGCCCATGATGCTTTTACCGTTGACGCTGCGGCCGTCACGAGACACTGTGATATCGGCCTGGTAGGCCGATGCTGTGGTGACGAATTTGGCAGCGGCGCGGGCGTGCAGTCCGAGTTTATTGATTATTGTGTATGTCTGTTCCATCATTTACTTGAGTATCCCGAGTGATGACAGCGGACCACACCTTCCTGGCCGCCACTCAGTGCTTTCACTTCCAGCTCATCCAGGCTCAATGCCGGGTAATTCAACACCCGTATCAGCATAGGCAGGTTAAGCCCTGACACGACACGAATATCGGTGCGGTCAGAAACCGCACAGGCGATATTACTCGGTGTCGATCCGAACATATCAGTGAGGATGAGGATACCGTGCCCCTGATCCAGCCCTTTCAGATCTTCATCCAGTTCCAAGCGGATGGCTTCAGGCTGATCCTTGGATTCAATTGACAGGACTTTAGTGGGCAGGGGACAACAGGACAACATCTGCCTGGCCGTGTTAATCAACTCGGTGCCGATGTTGTTATGTGATACGAGTAAAATGCCTACGGTCATCTCATCTCTCTAAAAATTCAGCGGTTGCTGTCAGACAGCAACCGCTTTATGACGGCTTTGAATGTAATGGATATCCTCTGTTCAGGCAAATATTAACAGCCTGCAGAGTCGCTTTACTCTGCCCATCCATGAGCACGGATCATGTTTGCATTTGCGCCGCCTGGCGGCGCTTGAGTTCCTGATTGGCATCGGCCTGATGCTGCATTTTGAGCCAGGTCAGCAGGCGGGAGGCGACGCTGGCTGCGGTGTGTGGATTCAACCTGATGCTGGGGAGGGACTGCTGCATCAGCGTTGTGGTCTGTTGCTGGCCTTCCAGTTTGCTGGGCAGCGGGTTGTCATTGAGTTCAACAACATACTGCAGCGGTGCTGATTCTACCGTGGCGCTGATGCCAAACAGTTTTTCAACATCAATGGTGCCCAGTTCCCGGCTGTTAAGCAGACCTTTGAGCATATTCGGACAGTGGCCATACAGCTGGTTGTCACTGCTGCTGACTTCAATCACATCATCCGCCACCAGCTGATGACCTTCTGCAATGAGTTCCAAAGCCAGACTGCTTTTGCCGATGCCGGCCGCGCCGGTAATCAGCACGCCCTGGCCGTGGATACAGACCATGACGCCATGGCAGGATTCGGTCTCGGGATGGGGGATCATGATTCAATCATCATCGATCGACAGCAGCAGTTCGAAGATGTCTTCGGCACTGCCGGCGTGGCGGATTCTGTCGCAGATTTCCGGGTCGCGGAACAGGGCGACAAGGCGGGATAGATGTTGCAGATGGTGGTCGGTATCTTCTTCCGGCACCAGCAGGCCAAAGGCGATATCGATAGGCTGGTTGTCGGCGGATTCAAAAGCGACCGGATTTTCCAGGGTGAGCATGGCGGCAATGGTATGAGTCAGACCGGGCACCCGGGCGTGGGGAATAGCCACGCCCTTGCCCAGTCCGGTACTGCCGAGCCGTTCACGCTCGAGTAAGACCTGGAAGATTTTCTCTGCTGTTGTCGCGGTTGTATTGGCAGCCAGTTTCTGACTCAGGTTTTCCAGCACTTTTTTCTTGCTGGAGGCCGGGTCGCGATAACTGATGCTGTCAGCGTTAACCAATAAGGCGGCAATGAGCATAGAAAGTCCTGTAAATAGAGTTAATTGCTTCTGTGCTTCATATCGGCACCGACCGCCTGATGGTGATCAGTGATTTTGTCTTTATGCTTGATGATTTGACGATCCAGTTTGGCGACCAGGTTTTCAATCGCGCTGTACATGTTTTCGTTTTCATCGGAGGCGAACAAGTCAGCGCCGCTGACGTGGACAGTCGCTTCAGCTTTCTGGCGCTGTTTTTCCACAGAAAGAATGACGTGAACATTGGTCATGTTATCGAAATGACGAGTCAGTTTCTCGAATTTTTTATTGACATGATCTCGCAGGCTGTCAGTAATTTCGACGTGTTGTCCGCTTAAATTTAATTGCATAACAAAAGACTCCTCTAGAGTGGTGGTGACTGGTTCAGACCAGTCGTTTTCGCTCATTCGATGGCGCGATGGCCAGCGTCTCGCGATACTTTGCAATTGTCCGGCGAGCGACGTTGATGCCCTGATCGCCCAAAATGGCGGCGATCTTACTGTCACTCAGGGGTTTACGCGGGTTTTCGGCCGCGACCAGTTTTTTGATAATAGCGCGGATAGCCGTGGCTGAACATTCACCGCCGGCCTCAGTGCTGACATGGCTGGAAAAGAAATACTTCAGTTCGAAAATGCCGCGCGGTGTGTGCAGGTATTTGCGTGTAGTCACCCGGGAAATAGTGGACTCGTGCATTTCCACCGCTTCAGCGATATCGGCCAGCACCAGCGGTTTCATTGCTTCCTCGCCGTGATCGAGAAACGCTTTCTGTCTTTCCACAATCGCCTCGGTGACTTTTAGCAAAGTCTCATTGCGGCTTTGCAGGCTTTTCAGAAACCAGCGCGCTTCCTGCAGATTGTTTTTGAGATAAGTGTTTTCGGCACTGTTATCAGCCCGGTTGACCAGTTGCGCATAGTGCTCGGCAATCTGCAAACGTGGCGCATTATCTGGGTTGAGCGACAACTGCCATTTGCCATTGTGCTTGCGCGCATAGACATCGGGTACAATGTATTCGGTGTTGTCAGTCTGAATCTGGCTGCCGGGACGCGGGTTGAGCAGTTGAATAGAGCGCACCAGTTCAGTCAGTTCATCGTCAGAGACCTTGAGCGCCCGTTTGATTTGGGCGTAATCGCGTTTAGCCAGGGTATCCAGGTGTTTGTCGATGAGTTCGCGTAACAGATCGATGTGCGGAATGCCGGAGGCTTCATAGACCCGCAGCTGGATCAGCAGGCATTCACGTAAATCGCGAGCGGCGACCCCGACCGGGTCAAAATGCTGAATCCGGTGTAACACGGTTTCGATTTCATCGAGTTCCAGTTCTTCGAACTCTTCGGCCAGGCTTTCGTGAATCTCTTCCAGTGTGGTTTTGAGATAACCATCGTCTTCCACCGAGTCAATAATCATGGTGGCAATGGCGGCTTCCGTTTCAGTAAACGGGGTCAGGCGCATCTGCCACAGCAGATGCTGTTGCAGGGTGTCGGTGCTTTCGTCCTGATTTTCGCGTTCCAGATCACTGTCAGCCATCGGGCTGCTACCGACACTGGAGACAGGCTGGTGGTCGTACATATCTTCCCATTTGCTGTCGACGGGGAGATCGTCGGGAATGTCCTGATTTTCCAGCTGACTGATGTCGCGGCTGGCCTGATCATCATCGCTGCGACTGGCAGCATTGTCGTCGTAGTCGTATTCTTCCTCGACTTCCAGCAGGGGATTGGTTTCCAGCGCTTCCTGAATTTCAGCCTGCAGTTCCAGCGATGACAGTTGCAGTAAGCGGATAGCCTGCTGCAGCTGCGGAGTCATCGACAGACTTTGGCCTACACGTAGCTGTAATGAGGGTTTCACAAGTGTTTTTGGACTAATGTTGCGACCATGAAGTTATGTTACCGCAAGTCTTATGCCATTGCCTACAGGATATCGCCAAATTGTTCTGTGAACTGAAGAACACTCTGCCGGAGCATAAGTGTTTGCGCGAATGCAGCCTCAGAACACGCTTACCGCGCTGGCTTTGAAATTAACCCATACCGTGTCCCCCAGCTGTAAAGCGAGGTTCTGTAGCGATGTCGGCGTAATCACGGCATAAAAGGGTTCGCCACAATCGATCAGCAGGCGGATATGGCCTGCTTCTTCAGCAATCTGGGTCAGGCGACCGGCAAAACTGTTCAACACGCTGGTGTGCTGCAGTGGCTGTTCGGACACAATAATCTGGCGAGGGTCGATAGCGATATGTCGGGCGCCGTCATCGGCTTCACCAATATGAATCAGCAATTTACCAGTGTTGAATAATTGTTGTTGTGTCTGTCCATGATAGAGGTTGAGCAGAGGGGCGCTGGTGACCCGGCCATTGACCAGATTAATCGAATTGTCGGCAATCGCCATCGCCTGCAGACGATCATGGGTGGAGAAAATCACTGTTTTGCCATCCTGGGCGGCAAATTGGGAGATGCTGGTCTCCAACTGACGGATATGACGCTGATCCAGATGTGAAAAGGGTTCATCCAGCAGCAGAATATCGGGTTCATAGACGATAGCGCGGGCGATCGCTGCGCGCTTGAGCTCACCGCCTGACAGGGTTGCTGCATCCTGATCCGCCTGTGGCAGCAGGTTGAGCAAAGACAGCGTTTTTTCTATCAGGGCATGGTGCTGTGGCCGCGGGATCTGCTGTAATCTGAGCGCCAGATTGAGATTGTCGCGCACACTGCCCTGCAGCATATAGGGCTGCTGCGTGACATAGCCGATACGCCGTCGCTGCTCAGAACTCAGTCTGGCAGCGACGGTTTGTTTCAATAATGCGATTTGCCCCTGACAGGGCTGCTGCACAAAAGCCAGCAGATTCATCAATGTTGATTTGCCGGCCCCGTTTTCCCCGAGCAAAGCTGTGCTCTGATGGAGACAGAGGCTTAAGGACGGGATATTAAGTACATCCCTGCCTTCAAAGGCGACTTTAATATCATTGAGTTGATAAGCCGGCGTCATGATTTGGCCTTATTCAGAATCGACAGCAGGAAATTCAGCATGAAGGCGATCAGCAGCAACACCATGCCCAGCGCCAGCCCCAGCTCAAATTCACCCTTGCTGGTCTCCAGGGCAATCGCGGTCGTCATGGTGCGGGTGAAGCCTTCAATGTTGCCGCCCAGCATCATCGCGGCGCCGACCTCACCGATGGCGCGGCCGAAACCGGTAATGACCCCGGCCAGAATGGCAAACCTGGTAGTGCGGATGACCTGCAGCATCATCGGCAGGGGGCGCGCCCCCAGGCTTTTCAGCGTCGGTATCAGTCTCGGATCGGCCGCGTTCACTGCCGTTACTGTCAGGTTCATCATGATCGGAAAGATCAAAATGGCCTGAGCGATGATAATCGCCGTCGGGGTGTAAAGCAGGCCCCATTCGCCCAGTGGTCCGGCGCGGCTGAACAGTCCATACAGCAGCAAACCGATAACCACGGTAGGCATGGCCATCAGCGTATTGAGCAAATGCTGAATCGTGGTTTTGCCGTTGAAGCGGTTCAGGGCCATGGTCACCCCGGCGGGAATCGCCAGCAGCGCAGCAATGACCGAGGCTGACAGGGAAATATACACTGAGGTGACGACGATCCGAATAATCTCAGGATCGAACTTCACAATCAGTGCAAAAGCAGCAGCGAAAGAATCAGCAAAATATTCCATCGCAGGGCCTGTCTTGCCTTATTGCTTAATCAGATTAAGCCGCTGACAGATGGTCAGAGTCGGCTCGGTCTTGTTCATGGTATAGAAGTGCAGACCGGGGACATCCAGCTCAATCAGCTGACGGGTGAATTCGGTCAGAAAGTCGATGGTAAACGCCTTCATCGACTCGGCATCATCATAAAATTCTTCCAGCCGTTTGCGTAACCAGCGCGGAATTTCGGCACCGCAACTGGCGGAAAACCGGGCCAGCTGGGCAAAGTTATTGATCGGCATAATGCCGGGAATAATCGGAATGTCGATACCTTTCTGAGCGCAGCGATCCAGAAAGAAACGATAAGCATCGATGTTATAGAAATACTGGGTAATGGCGCTGTTGGCACCGGCATCGACCTTGCGCTTGAAATTATCAAGATCAAACTCGGCGGTATGGGCCTGAGGATGCACTTCCGGGTAGGCAGCGACTTCAATATCGAAATAATCAGCGGTTTCCTTGCGGATAAATTCCACCAGTTCGCTGGCATAACGGAAATCGCCCGGATCGCGCATACCGGAAGGCAGATCCCCGCGCAGGGCAACAATCCGGTGAATGCCGTTTTGTTGATAAATATCGAGCATTTGCCGCAGTCGCTCGGCACTGGAGCCAACACAGGACAGATGCGGTGCGGCATCGATGCCGGTAACGGGTTGTTGCTGCTGGATTTCAAGCACCGCTTCCATGGTGTTGTCCTGAGTGGAACCACCGGCACCGAAGGTGACGGAGTAAAACTCGGGAGCAAGCGGAATCAGTGCTTCTCGAACACGGCGCAGGTTGGCCACCCCTTTTTCGGTTTTGGGTGGAAAAAACTCGCAGCTGAGCGTCAGATTATTGGACATGTTTTTGTCTTGAATAAAAAAATGGGCTGAAAAAATCAGCCCATTTTAACTGATTAACGATTAATACCTGTAATGATCCGGCTTGTACGGACCTTCCTGCTCCAGCCCCAGGTATTTTGCCTGCTCCGGCGTCAGTTGCGTCAGGCTGGCGCCGATGCGGCCGAGGTGCAGCTGTGCGACTTTCTCATCCAGCTTCTTGGGCAGCACGTACACCCGGTTTTCATAGTTGTCGCTATGTTGCCACAGTTCGATTTGCGCCATGACCTGGTTAGTGAACGACGCTGACATCACAAAGCTCGGGTGACCGGTGGCACAACCCAGATTCACTAGGCGGCCTTCAGCCAGCAGGATGATGCGTTTACCGTCGGGGAAGATGACATGATCGACCTGCGGTTTGATGTTTTCCCACTCGTATTTACGCAGTGACGCGACATCAATCTCAGAGTCGAAGTGACCGATATTACAGACAATGGCTTCGTTCTTCATTGCTTTCATATGGTCGTGGGTGATGACATCGATATTGCCGGTGGCAGTGACAAAAATATCACCCATGGCTGCGGCTTCATCCATAGTGACGATGCGGTAGCCTTCCATGCTGGCCTGCAGGGCACAGATAGGATCGATTTCAGTGACCAGTACCGTTGCGCCCATGCCGCGGAAAGCCTGGGCACAGCCTTTACCGACATCACCATAACCCAGTACGACACAGATTTTACCGGCAACCATCACGTCAGTGGCGCGCTTGATGCCGTCCAGCAAAGATTCACGGCAACCGTAGAGGTTGTCGAATTTGGACTTGGTGACCGAGTCATTGACGTTGATGGCCGGCACTTTCAGCGTGCCCTGTTTCATCATTTCGTAAAGACGGTGCACACCGGTGGTGGTCTCTTCGGACAGGCCTTTAACCTCGTCCAGCAATTCCGGATATTTCTCGTGCATGATAAGGGTCAGGTCACCGCCATCATCCAGAATCATATTCGGACGCCAGCCGTTAGGGCCAACGATGGTCTGTTCAATACACCAGACCGCTTCTTCTTCGGTTTCCCCTTTCCAGGCAAACACCGGAATACCCTGATCGGCAATGGCTGCGGCGGCATGATCCTGGGTTGAGAAGATGTTGCATGAAGACCAGCGGACTTCAGCGCCCAGTTCGATCAGCGTTTCGATCAGTACGGCAGTCTGAATGGTCATGTGCAGGCAGCCGGCGATGCGGGCACCTTTCAGCGGCGCCTGACCGGCATATTCTTCACGCAGCGCCATCAGGCCGGGCATTTCGCTCTCGGCAATCTTGATTTCCTGATGGCCCCATTTGGCGAGTGAAATATCAGCGACTTTATAGTCGGGATTGAGGTTTTCGATTACAGATTCCATGATGATTCCTTAATTATTTCAGACCGGCGGCGTCGCGTAATACGTCTGCCATATCGGTGTTTTCCCAGCTGAAGCCGGCATCTTCACGGCCGAAATGACCGTAGGCGGCAGTGGGCTGGTACATCGGTTTAATGAGGTCGAGCATTTTGATGAGACCGACCGGACGCAGATCAAAATGTTCTCTGACCAGCAGTTCCAGGCGCTCCTGCGGAATTTTGCCGGTGCCGAAGGTTTCAACGCTGATCGAGGTTGGCTCAGCGACACCGATAGCGTAAGAAACCTGAATCTCACAACGATCGGCAAGTCCCGCGGCCACAATGTTTTTCGCGACATAGCGACCGGCATAAGCGGCGCTGCGATCCACCTTGGAGGGGTCCTTACCGGAGAAAGCACCACCACCGTGACGCGCCATGCCGCCATAGGTATCAACGATAATTTTACGACCGGTGAGACCCGCGTCACCCACTGGGCCGCCGATAATGAACTGGCCGGTCGGGTTGATATGGATCTGGGTTTTGGGCGTCAGCCAGTCTTGCGGCAGCACCGGTTTAATGATGTGCTCCATCACGGCTTCCTGCAGATCCGCCTGGGAGATTTCCGGGCTGTGCTGGGTAGAGAGCACCACGGCATCAATGCCTACCGGTTTGCCATCCTGATAGACAAAAGTCACCTGGCTTTTGGCATCCGGGCGCAGCCAGCTCAGTTCACCGCTTTTACGGATATGCGCCTGTCTTTTCACCAGACGGTGGGCATAGGTAATCGGCGCCGGCATCAACACATCGGTTTCATTACTGGCATAACCGAACATCAGGCCCTGGTCACCGGCACCCTGATTTTCTTCGGTATCGCGGTCAACACCCATGGCGATGTCGGAAGATTGTTTGCCGATCAAAGACATGACGGCACAGGTCTGGCCGTCAAAGCCGACTTCAGAGCTGTTATAGCCGATGTCGGTGATGGTTTTACGGACCACATCTTCCAGGTCGACCCAGGCAGAGGTGGTGATTTCACCGGCGATAATCGCGGCACCGGTTTTAATCAGGGTCTCGCAGGCGACCCGGGCACGGGGATCCTGACGAAGAATTTCGTCCAGGATGGCGTCAGAAATCTGATCAGCGACTTTATCCGGATGACCTTCTGACACGGATTCAGAAGTGAAAAGATAGTTACTACTCATAGCCAGCTTCCTCATTACATTAATTCGAGGTAATGATAGTGGTGCCATGAGTCGGGAACAGTGCTCATTACTATCAGTTACCTGTTAATAATGAACGCAGTTAGATGAAACCTGTTGGATAAGCCTAGCAGGGCGAGCCCTGTTGCAGCGTTCCTTATCCGAAAGTCGACATATTAATCGAAACGGCAGATTTTTCAAGCTTATAAACGCCACTCACCAGGCAGATTGAGGCTTTAGAGCTGAAGTTGCAGACCGTTTGATTTCAACCATGACCGATGCTGCGTGAACGCCGGGTCAAATTGTTTGACCAGTTGCCAGAAAGCCGGTGAATGATTGTGCTGACGCAGGTGACAGAGTTCGTGAATGATGACGTAGTCAATGATTTCCGGCGGCGCCATGATGAGTTTCCAGTTGAGCTGCACTTTGCCGGATGCCGTGCAACTGCCCCAGCGGGCACGGTAGGTTTTGACTTCAACAGCGCTGGGTTTGAGTCCGGTCTGGTCTGCCAGTTCTTCGCAGCGTGTGGTCAACCAGCTGGTGGCCTGCTGTTTATACCAGCTTTCAACTCGTCGCTTTAAAGCCTTTTCACTGCTCTGGATGCCTCGGTGTTCGAGGTGAAAGACATCCTGCTCCAGTCGAATCTGATTGCGTGATTGTGCGGCAACAACCGCCAGACGATAGGTTTGACCGAGATAAAGCAGATCTTCACCGCTCTCAAACTGTTTGGGGGCGACCGGCGGGTGGTCCAGCAGCTTTTGCTGAATCCAGTGACTTTTTTCATTCACAAAGCTTTCAGCATGATGCAGAGGCAGCCGGGCTGGAATCCGCAGTTTGACCTCACCATTACGAATCGCCAGCGACAGCGTTTTACGGCGTTTACTGCGTATCACCTCGACCTCAACGCCATTGCAATGAATGCTTTTCATGACCTTATTGTGCGTAACAGGAAGATTTTTCGCCAGTTATTTGAGAAAATAGCGGGTTTTAAATTCGCAGTTAAATCATGTCAGCAGCTACCGCTTTTTCTCCCAGCCGACGCCTGTCCGTCGCCCCGATGATGGACTGGACCGATCGCGATTGCCGTTATTTATTACGGCTGATTTCGCGTGAGACGCTGCTCTATACCGAAATGGTCACTACCGGCGCTTTAATCCACGGTGATCGGGACCGCTTTCTGGCCCACGATCAACTGGAATATCCGCTGGCATTGCAATTAGGTGGCAGTGAACCGGAAGAACTCGCACTCTGCGCCAGAATGGGCGAAGACGCGGGCTATGATGAAATCAATATCAATATTGGTTGCCCCAGTGATCGGGTTCAGTCCGGGCGTTTCGGTGCCTGCCTGATGGCCGAACCCGAGCTGGTGGCCGAGGGGGTTGCCGCGATGCAGGCCAAGGTGAATATACCGGTGACGGTGAAAACCCGCCTGGGCATTGATGATTTTGACAGTTATGAGTTTCTGGCCGATTTTATCGACAAGGTCTCAGCCGCCGGTTGTGAGATTTTTATTCTGCATGCGCGAAATGCCTGGCTGAAAGGCCTCAGCCCCAAGGAAAACCGCGATGTGCCGCCACTTAACTATGAGCGGGTTTATCAGGTCAAGCAGGATTATTCGCATCTGCATATCGATATTAATGGGGGCATTCAAACGCTGGCAGAAGCGCAGCAACATCTGCAGCATGTGGATGGGGTCATGATGGGGCGTGCCGTTTATCACAACCCTTATCTGCTGGCAGAAGCCGATGAAGTTGTATTCGATAAAGCGCATCCGATTCTCTCGCGTCATGACGTGATTGAAGTCATGCTGCCTTATATCGAGCAAAGAATGCAGCAAGGCCGGCCGTTGAAATCGATTACCCGCCATTTACTGGGCCTGTTCCAGGGCCAGCCCGGTGCCCGCCGCTGGCGGCGGCATTTGAGTGAGAATGCCCATTTGCCGGGGGCGGGGATTCAAACGCTCAAGGATGCTCTGGCGCTGGTGGGGTAATCGTGATTAACCACAGAGGCACAGAGTACACAGAGAAAATCAAGTGAGTGAAAATTCCTGTGTTAAAACCGCCGTTAGTGGCAAATATCCCTTTCAAGAAAAATAACAGTCTTGGAGAGCCTTTGCAGTCAACTCAGCTAAGAAAAAGAATGAAAATAAATTTTTTGCTCTCTGTCCTCTGTGCCTCTGTGGTTGATATTTAATTCCTAAGCCCGGTCCCTTTATGGAGAAGATAAAGGGCAAAAGCCGTCAGACCACCAATAAACAGCAGAATGATGCTGAATGCCGCCACTACCGGAATATCCGACACGCCCAGCATGCCGTAGCGGAAGGCATTGACCATGTACAGAATCGGGTTCAGCAAAGAAACGTTCTGCCAGAATTCCGGCAACAGGCTGATGGAATAAAACACACCACCCAAGTAAGTCAGCGGTGTCAGGATAAAGGTCGGGATAATCGAGATTTCGTCAAAACTGCGGGCATAAACCGCGTTGATAAAACCGCCGATGGCGAACAGCACCGCGCTTAATACCACCATGCTGATAGTGATAAAAATATGTTCAATCGGCAGCCGGGTAAAAAACAGCGAGACGATGGTGACAATAATACCGACGCAGAGCCCCCGGGCCGTGCCGCCGGCGACATAGCCTGCCAGGATCAGGTAATTCGGTACCGGCGCCACAATGAGTTCCTCAATATGATTCTGGAACTTGGCGCTGAAAAACGACGAAGCCACATTGGCATAGGCATTGTTAATGACCGCCATCATGATAATGCCGGGCACAATATATTCCATGTAACTGAAACCGCCCATTTCTCCGATACGGCTGCCAATCAGATTGCCGAAAATGATGAAGTACAGCGTCATCGTGATCGCGGGTGGCAGCAGCGTTTGCGGCCAGATGCGGAAAAAACGGCGGATTTCGCGAGTCACCAGTGTCGACAGGGCGACCCAGTGGCGTTGTTGACGGCTCTGGTTCATGCGCTTTGCTCCGAGGTTTCAACCAGGTTCAGGAACAGTTCCTCCAGTCGGTTGGCTTTGTTTTTCATACTGACGACTTCCACCCCGTGCCGGCTCAGCACTTCAAATACGCTGTTCAAAGATTCACCACGGCTGATTTCCACTTCAATGGTGGTGTCATCAAGACGCTCATAGTCGAGCCCATCGAGTTCATTGTTCAGTAGCGGGTATTTCAGATCGAGAATAAAGGCTTCTTTATCGAGACGGTTGAGCAGGGTTTTCATATCGGTGTTTTCGATAATCTCCCCCTTGTCGATGATGGCGATATTGCGGCACAGGCTCTCTGCCTCTTCCAGATAATGGGTGGTCAGAATAATGGTGGTGCCGGCAGCGTTAATTTTTCGCAGGAAGGTCCACATGGAACGGCGAAGCTCAATATCCACACCTGCGGTGGGTTCGTCTAGGATCAGCAATTTCGGGTTATGTACCAGCGCTCTGGCAATCATCAGCCGGCGTTTCATCCCCCCGGACAATGAACGTGAGGGGGTGTGCCGTTTTTCCCATAATCCGAGCTGTTTAAGCAGTTCATCGGCGCGGGGCTCGGCCTCATGGGCCGGCATGCCATAATAACCGGCCTGGGTAATCAGTATATGTTTGACCTGTTCAAAGCCATTAAAATTGAATTCCTGCGGCACCAGGCCGATATAGCTTTTAGCCTGCTCTGGATCGTCGTCGAGATCGGTATCAAATACTTTGACACTACCGGCCGTTTTGGTGACCAGCGACGTGATGATGCCAATGGTGGTGGTTTTACCGGCACCATTAGGTCCGAGCAGCGCAAAGAAGTCGCCCTGTTCGATATCCAGGCTGACCGCTTTGAGGGCCTGCAAACCACTGCGGTAGGTTTTGCTCAGCTTGTTGATGGATAAGGCTTTCACAGCTCCTCACAAGGACAGAATAAAGGACGTTAGGGTACCATGACCGGGCCGTGGTTGAGAATTTGGTAAACACGATGAAACTGAGAACAGCCCCTGAGTCTGAAGCGGAATTAGCTGAGCGCTGCCGTATGCTCGCCGGCAAAACTTTGGGCCAGGTCGCAGCCGAACTCGGGCTCAATGTGCCTGACGATCTGCGCCGACACAAAGGCTGGGTTGGCCAGTTACTGGAATGTTATCTGGGTGCCGATGCCGGTAACCAGGCAGAGCCGGATTTCACCGGTCTGGGTATTGAACTCAAAACCCTACCGCTCAATGCCCGGGGGCAGCCTAAGGAATCCACCTATGTCTGTACTGTTTCCCTGACTGAAACCGGTCGTCTGCAATGGCAAAACAGCTGGGTCCGGAAAAAACTGGCCAAGGTATTGTGGTTACCGGTTGAAGCCGATGCTGCGATTCCTCTGGCGGAGCGTTATGTCGGTCATGGCTGGATCTGGCAGCCGACACCGGCACAGGAACAGCAGTTACAGCGAGACTGGGAAGAGTTAATGGATCGTGTGGTACTCGGTGAGCAGGCTGAGATTACGGCCAGAGAAGGCGAGTTTCTGCAAATCCGGCCTAAAGCGGCACATAGCCGGGTAATGGCAAAGTCCTGGTCGGACACAGGGGAGAGCAGCCAGATGAATCCCAAAGGCTTTTACCTGCGCACTAGCTTTACCCGGCAATTATTCGCGACACAGTTCAAATAATGGTAATGTTGCCAATTTATAAGAACCACGATACATGGACGGTATGGAAAGCAGTAAGGCGAATAGCATGTTAAACGCGCTGGTGATTGATAGTTCGAGTTATTTCAGCGAGCAGTTGAGCGACTTACTGACATCTGCCGGTTTTCAGGTAGATATCGCGGATTCCGGCTATGACGGGCTGGACAAGGCTGCGAGTGGACATTATCGCCTGGTCTGTTGTGCGGATAATCTGCAGGACTATGCCAGCAGTGAGTTCTGCAGTCAGCTCCGTGCGCTGAGTGGCTATGAATTTGCCACCTTACTGGTGCTGACCGAACAGGACAATGCCAAAATTCTGAAACAGGCCTTACTCGCCGGTGCCACGGATATCTTCAGCAAGCACGATATCACTGAGATGGAAACCTATCTCAATCGCCTTAGCCAGCGTGAGTCACGGCAACTGTCTGGCCGGGTGCTGTTCATCGAAGACTCCCGCGTATTGCAGACCATCGTCATTGACCTACTGACCGATATGGGCCTGGATGTGGATGCTTATAACTATGCCGAGAGTGCCTGGGAGGCTTTCCGCAACGGCGATTATGATCTGGTGATTACCGACATCATGCTGGAAGGCATTATGAGCGGGATTACCCTGGTACGGAAAATCCGCCGGATGCAGAGTGAATACGGCAATGTGCCCATTATCGCCACCTCGGGTTTCGACAATATGTCCCGCAAGATCGAGTTATTCCATCTTGGCGTCAATGATTATGTGTCGAAACCGATTGTACGGGAAGAATTGCGCCAGCGTGTGTTTAATCACATTACCAGCTACCAGACCCTGAGAGAACTGCGTACTCAGCAGCAATCTTTGTACAGCCTGGCGATGCTGGATGAGACTTCCGGTCTGTTCAACCGCCACGCGCTGCGTGAGTTTGCCGGTAAATATTTCAGTGAGGCTTATCGCTTTGATCGCACTCTGTCACTGGCAGTGATGGATATCGATCACATGAAGCAAATCAATGAGAGTCATGGTTTTCAGCATGGCGATCAACTCTTGTCCGAACTGGGGGCCTGGCTCAAACGGCATGTTCGCGATGTTGATATGATTGCCCGCTGGGCCGGTGATGAAATGGTATTCATTCTGCCGGGCTGTGATCTGGACTCGGCCAATGGCCTGATGGATCGCATGCTGGATCGGCTGCGTAAATTCAAACCGGCCGGGCTGGAGAAATCGGTCACGGTCAGTGTCGGTATTGCAGAGTTATCCAAAGACAATAACGACACACTGAACAGCCTGTTTGAGCGGGCGGATAAAGCCATGTATCAGGCTAAGATGGCGGGGAGGGACTGTGTAGTGACCTATCAGGAAGAAAGTGAAACTGCTTAAGCTCTAGGCGTATTTCTGCCTGAACTCGATGCATTGTGATTTATCGAGCATAAAAATGCCATGACCACCCAGTTCAAATTCGAGCCACATAAAGGCCATATCCGGCCAGGCAGCGTCGACCGCAAGATCACTGTTGCCGACCTCAACAAACAATAAACCGTTATCACTCAAATAATCGGCAGCATTGAGCAGAATGTTTCTGACCAGAGCCAGACCATTATCGGCGGCTTCCAGCGCGGAAGTCGGTTCATGCCGGTACTCCGCGGGTAGGCCAGCCATCTCTTCAGCCCCGACATAAGGCGGATTGCTGACAATGAGATCATATTGCTGTTGCGGCTCAATGGCCTGCCAGCAATCGGATTGAATCGCCCGGACCTGATCCTGCAGTTCATGCTTTCTGATATTGATGTCGGCCACCGCCAGCGCGTCTTCGCTGATATCAACCGCATCAACAGCAGCGTCAGGAAAAGCCATCGCCAGGGCAATGGCAATACAGCCGCTGCCAGTGCAGAGATCCAGAATACGGCCAACTTGCTCCGGATTCTCCAGCCAGGGCTCAAACTGATTGTCGATAAGTTCGGCAAAAGGTGAGCGCGGGATCAGCACGCGTTCATCGACATAAAACGGCAGGCCGGCAAACCAGGCTTCATGAGTGAGATAAGGCAAGGGGATTCGCTGCTCTATGCGCTTTTCAATCAGGCTCAGAAGCTTTTCTTTCTCCTCGTTACTGAGACGGGCATCGAGGAACAGGTCCGGTAGTTCATGGACGGGCAGGTTCAGACTGCTGAGGACCAGCTGAGAGGCTTCATTAAACGCGTCCTCATTACCATGCCCATAAAACAATCCCGCCTCAAAGAAGCGGGATGTCGTCCAGCGCAGAAAATCGCGGAGTGTCAGCAGTTCGGTCTGTACCGATGCGTAATCGGTCATGCGCTTTGCTGGGTAATATCAACAAAGTGGCCGGCAATTGCTGCCGCAGCCGCCATCGCCGGGCTCACCAGATGGGTTCTGCCACCCTGACCCTGACGACCTTCAAAGTTGCGGTTCGAAGTGGAAGCGCAGTGTTCACCTGATTCCAGGCGGTCAGCGTTCATTGCGAGACACATTGAGCAGCCCGGATCACGCCATTCAAAACCGGCTTCGATAAAGATTTTATCCAGACCTTCCTGTTCCGCCTGCTGCTTGACCAGACCTGAGCCCGGCACGACCATCGCCTGTTTGACGCTGGCAGAGACTTTGCCACCTTTAATCGCACTGGCTGCTTCACGCAGATCTTCAATACGTGAGTTGGTGCAGGAACCGATAAAGACGCGGTCCAGATGAATATCCGTAATCGGCTGGTTGGCATTGAGGCCCATGTATTTCAGGGCTTTTTCCATACCATTTCGCTTAACGGCGTCAGTTTCAACTGTCGGGTCGGGAATATTGGCCGTAACTGGTACTACCATTTCCGGTGAGGTGCCCCAGGTGACCTGAGGTTTTATCTCTTCAGCCTTTAGCGTCACGACTTTATCGAAGTGCGCACCGTCATCGGAATGCAGCTCACGCCAGGCGGCGACGGCTTTATCCCAGTTGTCACCCTGTGGCGCGAATGGACGTTCACGCAGGTATTCGATGGTAGTGTCATCGACGGCAATCATGCCGGCGCGGGCACCGGCCTCGATAGTCATATTGCAGACAGTCATGCGACCTTCCATGCTCAGCGCCTGAATGGCCTCACCGGCAAACTCGATGGCATAACCGGTACCGCCGGCAGTGCCGATTTCACCGATAATGGCGAGCACAATGTCCTTGGCGGTGATGCCGGGTTTAACATGGCCCTCGACACGAACCTGCATATTCTTGGATTTACGTTGAATCAGGCACTGCGTTGCCATGACATGTTCAACTTCAGACGTACCGATACCAAAGGCCAGCGCACCGAAAGCGCCATGCGTGGAGGTATGCGAGTCACCGCAGACCACGGTCATGCCGGGCAGGGTTGCGCCCTGTTCGGGACCCACGACGTGAACAATACCCTGGCGCAGATCGTTGAGGCCGAACTCGGTAATACCGAACTCATTACAGTTCAGATCCAGGGTTTCGACCTGAAGACGCGAGACCGGATCAGCAATCCCTTTGTCGCGATCGGAGGTTGGTACATTATGGTCCGGTGTCGCCAGAATCGTGTTCAGACGATAGGGTTTGCGATGTGCCAGACGCAGTCCTTCAAAAGCCTGCGGGGAGGTGACTTCATGAACCAGGTGGCGATCGATATAGAGCAGCGCTGTGCCGTCTGCATCGGTGCGGACCACATGTTGTTCCCAGAGTTTGTCGTAAAGCGTTTTGGCGGACATAGAATTCAAAATCAATTAAATGGATAACAGCTTATTATAGCGTTTTCACCGGACAAGCTCTATCCATCCGGCGGACATAAAAAAACGGGTAACCCGAAGGCTACCCGTTTTCTGACTTTCTGCTAAGGAAAAGTGATTATTCCATATTAGCGTGTCTGTAACGCATTTCTTCTTCGGGAATGCCTTTTTCGTGAATCAGGTGAGACACGATAGCTTCCAGGAAGATCAGCGTAGACAATTCAAACATGGTCCCCATCGGCATGCCCTTAGTCGGAGCAAAGCTGTCATCGTTACCGATTTGAATTGTTTTATCCGCCATATCACCAATCGTTGAACTGGATTTTGAGCAAATCAAAACCACTTTGGCGTTCTCAGATTTGGCTTTGTTCGCGAATGACACCAGCTGTGTGGTTTCACCAGAACCCGAAATCACGATCAACAGATCGCCTTCACGGATGCTGGGTGTGCTGATTTCACCTTGAACGTATACAGTATAACCACTATGCATCAACCTCATACCGAGGAAGTTGCCGACCAGTCTTGAGCGGCCCGCACCTGTGATGAAGATGCGCTTGGCACCGTCACACATAGCAACGAATTCTGCTTCAAGAGAGTCGTCAGTGGCTCCCAGGATATCAGTGATTTTGTTAAGAACTAGATCACGATGCATTGTCATTGTACTAATCCTTATGCTGCGTCAACCAGAGCGCGCAGTTCTTTAGCAGATTCAGCTGGAGAAGGTGCACCATAGATAGCAGCACCAACGACAACGATAGCAGCGCCAGCTTGGACACAGCTTTGGATGGTGTCTTTGTTGATACCACCGGCAACTGAAACTTTAACGCCCAGACCCAGACCAGTAATGGTTTTCAGGTCTTCGAATGGAGTTTGACCAGCTGCTTGAGCGTCCAGACCAGTGTGAACACCGATGATGTGCGCACCGTTTTGAGCGGCTTCTTTAGCAACTGCTGATTTGTCTTCAACACCAATCAGGTCGATTTGAGCTTCAGCGTTGTTAGCGTTTGCTGCTTTGATAACGCCTTTGATGGTCGCCATGTCAGAAGCACCCAGTACAGTAGTGATGTCACCACCGGCTTCAAAGAAAGGAGTGGCTTCGTATTCACCAGCGTCCATTGTTTTCAGGTCAACCAGGATTTTCTTGTCTGGGTGAGCAGCTTTCAGTGCTTTAACCAGTTTCAGACCGTTGTACTTGATGCATGGTGTACCAATTTCCAGAATGTCGACGTAAGGCGCGACTTGTTCAGCCAGAGCCATAGTTGCGTCGAAGTCCAGAGAGTCGAGTGCCATTTGGATTTCAGCCATGTTACATACTCCTAAATGTAGTAAAAATGATTGTTCACGCTTAACAAAAAGTGAAGCGGGACTATATGCAGAAAACGGCATCAAGTCAATGAAGCCGTTTTCCGCTGCATTCCCGCCCGCTCATAGTGGAGCGGGCTGAATACGTGTGAAAGCTTGAGTAGTTTTAAACTACGCTTTCCAGGCTTGCCAGACGATCGGCAAGCAATTCTTCCAGTGTTTCCAGTGCTTTAGCAAAGCCATCGATACCTTCGGTCAGTTTTTCCTGAGCCATGCGGTTTTCTGCATGCATCTTGTCGAAGGTGTCTTTATCCATTGAGATTTTCTCAATGTCAGACTTGGCAGAAATTTCCGGAGACAGTTTTTGTTCCAGTTTGCCTTCTGTATTTTGCAGCTCTTCCAGCAGTTTTGGAGAGATGGTCAGCAGATCAACACCGGCCAGTTCGGTGATTTCACCCATGTTACGGAAGCTTGCGCCCATAACTTCAGTTTTGTAACCGAACTTCTTGTAGTACTCGTAAACCGCGGTTACTGACAGAACACCCGGATCTTCATGTGGCTCGTAAGAGTCACGACCCGTGTCTGCTTTATACCAGTCAAGAATACGACCAACGAACGGTGAAATCAAAGTAATACCGTTTTCGGCACAGGCGATGGCTTGGTGCAGACCGAACAGCAGGGTCAGGTTGCAGTGAATGCCTTCTTTTTCCAGAACCGCAGCGGCCTGAATACCTTCCCAGGTAGAGGCGATTTTGATCAGGATACGGTTGCGGTCAACGCCAGCGGCTTCATATTGAGCGATCAGGTCACGACCTTTTGCGATGGTAGCTTCAGTGTCGTAAGACAGACGCGCATCCACTTCAGTCGAAACACGACCTGGAATGATGTCCAGGATTTTCAGACCGAAAGAAACAGCCAGGCGGTCAAATGCCAGTGAAACCACTTCAGAAGCCGGAGCGTCATCACCCAGTGATTCACGAGCGGCTTTCAGTGTATCGTCAACGATGTCTTGATACTGTGGCATTTGAGCGGCGGCAGTAATCAGGGAAGGGTTGGTGGTTGCGTCACGCGGGGTGTACTTCTTGATTGCTTCAAGATCACCCGTATCAGCAACAACAACGGTCATTTCCTTAAGCTGATCAAGTAAATTTGCCATGTTATGTACCTTTAGTTTTCAAAGTTAAAAACAACAATCACGCTTGAAAGAGCGCAGACTGTAAGTTTTGAAATTGTCCGGGATACGTCACGTTGGGCTGGCTGCGTCATGGACGCAGCCACGTATCACCATGATGGGGTTAAAGACTGATTAGCCTTTGCTTTGGATGTAACGTTCTACACCCGTCATTGGTTTTGCTTGAGACTGGTTGCGAACATATTGTTCGACACCGGTCAGTGGCTTGCCGTTCGTGGTTTTGTTTCTGATGTATTTTTCAACACCGGTCAGATTGGAACCACCCTGAGCCTTGTTTCTGATGTAACGTTCGACACCTGTCAGACCATCGGCAGATGCAGCCGGCTTACTTTCTGCTGCCGGACTGGGTGAGAACAAGCTTTTAAAGAAGCCACAAATCGAAGCAAATAGACCTTTATTTTCATTCATGATTATACCCCTGTTACATTTTTAAACCCCATCTGCCCAACATAACGAGGTTGGTGCAACGGGTAAATTACTATTTTCGTTATTATGTGGCAACCCAGAAGCAGTTTCACGATTGAGCCAGGATGAATCGATTCCGGTGTGTCGCCACATGCTTATTTTTATTCAGTCCGCCTGTGCCAGACACAGGTTTTTTTCTGACTGGCATCAACACTTTAACCCATCTTGTAAAGCTTTTGACACTAGAGACTGTCATGACGAGCAGAACAGTCTCTGATGTAGCACTGAAAAAAAACGAGCGGCCAGGGCCACTCGTTCTTTTCTTTGCTCAGTGCAAATTGGTTTCCGCTTAGGCTGCGTCAACCAGTGCGCGCAGTTCTTTAGCAGATTCTGCTGGAGAGTCGGCACCGTAGATAGCTGCACCAACAACAACGATGGTAGCACCAGCGCGAACGGTATCCTGGATGGTGTCTTTGTTCAGACCACCAGCAACAGAGATACGAACACCCAGGTTCAGACCAGCAATGTCTTTCAGGTCAGCAAATGGAGTTTGACCTGCTGCTTGTGCGTCCAGACCAGTGTGAACACCGATGATTTGCGCACCGTTTTTAGCTGCTTCGGTAGCAACGGCTTTTTTGTCTTTAACGCTGATCAGGTCGATTTGAGCTTCTGCGTTGTTCGCGTTGGCCGCTTTGATAACGCCGCCCATGGTGGCTTTGTCAGAAACACCCAGAACAGTACAGATGTCAGCACCTGCTTCGTAGAATGGAGTCGCTTCGTATTCACCAGCGTCCATTGTTTTCAGGTCAACCAGGATCAGGTTGTTAGGGAATTTGTTTTTCAGTGCAGTAACAATTTCCAGACCGTTGTATTTGATGCAAGGAGTACCGACTTCCAGAATGTCAACGTAAGGCGCGACTTGTTCAGCCAGTGCCATTGTTTGATCGAAATCCAGAGAGTCCAGTGCCATTTGAATAAGTGCTTTTGCCATGCTGACATGCTCCTAATGTTAGTTTGAGATTATAGGGTATACGTTAAGAAATACGCTCGCAGACTATAAAGCAGTTGCATCGAATATGTCAATTTTTGCCAAAAAACCGACAAATTCCGACTTTTTAGCTGCTAGACAGGACGATTTGATGTGTGCGACGCTTTGAACCCTATTCTGACAATCAGAGGACCTGTTTTGACAACGGCGAAAACCACGATACTGGAAAACATCGGCGGACTCATTATAGATATGGACGGCGTACTCTGGCATGGCAAAAAGCCTTTGCCCGGGCTGGATGCTTTTTTTGCACTGCTCAGAGAGAAGCGATTACCGTTTGTACTTGCCACCAATAATGCCAGCCTGACCCAGCAACAATATATAGAGAAACTGGCTGAGATGGGGATCTCGGTCAGCAATGATGAAATTTTGACCTCCAGCATGGCGACCGCCACTTATCTGCGCGAAAATCTGCCGGCTGATAAGAAACGTGTTTTCGTCATCGGTGAAGATGGTCTCAGAAAGCCTCTGGAAGCAGAGGGCTTTATTCTGACCGACCTTTATCAGGTTAACCAGCCGGCAAAAGGCATTACTGATGAAGGCGCCGATATCGTGGTGTCCGGACTTGATCGTACGCTGACCTGGGACAAACTTGCCACGGCAACACTCAACATCCGCGCTGGCGCCTTGTTTTATGCGACCAATGCCGATACCACTTTGCCGACAGAACTGGGCGAAGTCATTGGTAACGGCGGTACTCTGGCCGCTTTGCAGGCTGCAACCGGCGTGGAGCCCGTCTGTATCGGTAAGCCTGAACCGATTTTATACCAGCAGGCACTGAAACAGCTGGGCACCGATCTGACGAATACGGTTGCCATAGGCGATCGTCTCAACACCGACATTCTGGGCGCGGTCAATGCCGGTATCCGCAGCATAATGGTATTGACAGGCGTGTCCTCCAGAGAGGATTTGCAACATATCGACTATCAGCCGACCTGGGTATTAGAGGATCTGCATGCAGTGACTGAAGCCCTCAAACAAGCTCTGTAAGAACGGGAGAGAACAATGAAAAAAATGATCAACGGCGTCGAAAGCGTTCTGGAAGAGAGCCTGAATGGCTTTGCCAGGGCGCATGAAGACATTATCAAGCTCAATCACCAGCCGCATTTTGTGACCCGCAAGGCGCCGGTTGATAGGCCTAAAGTTGCCCTGATCTCAGGTGGCGGTTCAGGCCATGAGCCGCTGCATATTGGTCTGATAGGGAAAGGGATGCTCGATGCCGCCTGTCCCGGCCAGATATTCACATCACCGACACCGGATCAAATGATGATGGCGGCCCAGGAGGTGGAAAACGGTGCCGGTGTGCTGTTCATCGTTAAAAACTATGCCGGTGACGTGATGAACTTTGAAATTGCTGCCGAAATGCTGGAGTGCGAACATAATACCGTGCTGGTGAGTGATGATGTGTCTCTTCCCAAAGACCACAGCACCGGTCGCCGGGGTGTTGCCGGTACACTCATCGTCGAGAAAATTGTTGGCGCTGCTGCTGAGGCAGGCGCTGATCTCGCTACCTGTAAAAAGCTGGGTGATAAGGTCGCCACTTCTACGGCCTCAATGGGTGTGGCATTGAGCAGTTGTACCGTGCCGGCTTTGGGAAAACCCACTTTTGATATCGGTGATAATGAAATTGAAATGGGGGTCGGCATCCATGGTGAACGCGGCCGTGAACCGATGGACCTCAGCAGTGCCAGTGAAATTGTTGAACACTTGGCAGCAGCAATAGACAAAGACCTGATGCCAACCAAGGGGCAGAAAATTCTGCTCCATGTGAATGGGTTTGGTGCGACGCCTTTAATGGAACTGTATCTGGTATTCGATCTGGCAGCGCAGTATTTCAGCGATCGTGGTGTCGAGGTGACACGATCGCTCGTCGGTAACTACACCACCTCATTGGATATGGCTGGTTGTTCTGTCACCGTGACGTTGCTGGATGATGAAATGATTCAGTACTGGGATGCACCGGTTCATACAGCCGCACTTCGCTGGGCTTGTTGATAGGTGCAGAAATTAATTAACCACAGAGGCACAGAGGGCACAGAGTATTAATTTGAATATTTAGAAATTACAGCCTCAGGGAGGAGGCTTATGAGTAATGATTTAACACATAAGATTATTGGCTCGGCTATTGAAGTTCACCGACAGCTTGGACCGGGACTTCTAGAGTCAATTTACGAAGAGTGTCTTTTGGCTGAGTTAACCCAGAGAGGCTTGGCGACGGTCAACCAATATCCGATTCCGGTCACATATAAAGGTAAGCAACTTAATAGCGTGTATCGTTGCAATCTGCTTGTCGAGAATAAAGTTGTAGTTGAATTAAAAACGGTCGATAAAATTGCAGAAATTCACAAGGCGCAATTATTGACGTACCTGAAAATCACAGAACTGAGGTATGGCCTTTTGCTTAACTTCAATGTCCCGACTATGCGGCAGGGGATTGTCAGGATGTTGAACCAATAATTAGAAATCTCTGTGGCCTCTGTGCCTCTGTGGTTATTAATCAGATTTTTCCATCACATCCGCAATAGCACAAATAATCAATTGACTGGTCCTTGCACCAGCATCGATATGACCACGGGCCCGTTCTCCTAAAAATGATGCCCGGCCTTTGGTGGCGAGCATATCCTTGGTGGACAGCATACCGTCATATGCTGCTTGTTTGATCGCATCCAAAACATCAGAAGCTTCTGCATCGGCTTTGACATTCAAGGCATGTGAGGCTGGTATGAGTGTGTCCAGCATGGTTTTTTCGCCGAGTTCAGCTTTACCCCGTGTTTTTACCGCCTGCACGCCGGCGTGAAAAATCTCGGCCAAACTCTGTAGGCTCATTGTATTGTTCTTGGCTTCTTTACCCATCGCCACAAACAAGCTGCCATACAGTGAGCCCGATGCGCCGCCCATGGTCGACATCAGCGTCATACCGATTTTCATCAACGCGTCAGACCATTCCATTTCAGCTAGTTCAGATGATTGCTTTTCTAACGCTTCCAATCCCCGAAGCAGGTTGGTCACATGATCACCATCACCAATCGCCTGATCCAGCGCGGTGACTTCGTCGGCGTTAGCTGCAATCTCGGCTTTGATGGCTTTAAGAAAATGTGGGATGGATTGGGTGCTGATGGTCATTGGGCTTCCTTTTCTAAGTCTTTAATGAATTATAAAGCCTTGTTCCTCTTAATTAAATGAACCACAGAGGCACAGAGTACACAGAGAAAATAAAAATCACCGGAAATAGTGAAAATAAGAATCAGGCTGTCATTTCGAGCGAAGTCGAGAAATCTTATCCGCTACCCCCGGTAAGATAAAAAAATCAGTAAAAAATCTCTGTGGCCTCTGTGCCTCTGTGCCTCTGTGCCTCTGTGGTTGAGAATTTTTAAAAAGCAAAAAAAAGCCCCAACCCGAAAGTTGAGGCTTTTTTCAGTTTTTGTATCAAATCCGAGGACTTGATACTGAAACTGCTGACTACCAGGTTACGAAACCACCCAGAGCGAAGATGTCTGCATCAATTGTTTCTGCATCATTTTCGATTTTGGTGTATTCAGCAACCAGTTTCAGGTTAGAGTTTACATCGTGGTAAATACCAGCAGTAATACGTTCTGCAGTGTCGTCAGAACCAACACTTGGAGAATCATCTTTCAACTCAGAGTAGTTGGCTGATACCAGAGTAGTACCTGCAAAACGATAGCCAGCTTGGACTACGTATTGATCATATTCAACAGAATCATCAACCAATGGGTTCGCAGACTGAGCATATGAATTTTCTGCATCAGAATATTGAGCCATAAACTCAAATCCAGACACTTTCAGAGTACCACCAACAGTCCATGCACGATGATCATCATCGAGATCGTCTTGTTGCTGTGTAACACCGCTCAACCACAGCATATAGCTACCGCTATCGAACGCACCAGCATAGCTCAAGTCTGCTTCATAACGAAGATCTTCAGAGTCTGAGTTATCGCCAATTGGACCAGTTGGGCCAGGGCCTAGGTTTACAGCAGGACCTGCAGAGTCAACAACTGCGAATGCAGCTTTGAAGCCATTCATGTCAGGAGTGGTGTAACGGAACTGTGAACGCCAATCAGCGTAATCATAACCAAAGCCAATGCCACCAAGAGTGGTCTGACCATTGTTACCAGTACCATAACCCACACCGTACAGAGTTTGTTCAGTCAGGATGTTGTGTGAACCATACAGGCCCAACGCCTTACCCATCAAAACTTGACCGAAAGAACCTTCTACCGTTGCAAACGCTTCACGTTGTTCCATAGCGTTTTGGTCGCCACCAGCAACATAGCTAGTACCGTTGGTTGATGGAGAAATAGAAACACGGGCACCAATTTTCAGACCGTTGATTTCCGGAGCGGAAACATTGAAGCCGAAGAAAGTTGGCAGCAGGCCGTTACGTACTTCGTTGATGTTGTCTGAAGCGTTATCAGCATCAGTATGAACAAAGAATTGGTTGATGTTGCCGTCTACGCTGAATTCGTAGCCGTTTTCGCCGCCAACCACGATGGTGGCGTTAGCAGCACCGGCTGTTGCCAGAGCAGCTGCGCCGACCAGAGAGGCCAGAGTTGTTTTTTTCAATGATTTCATTCTGTTTCACCTTCTATTGTTAACAGATTACTTTAATTTCTCTCGCAACCGGATTGAATCACGGTTGATAGCTTATTTTGCACAGAAAAAAAGCGAATGCAACACTTTTACAACAAAAATTTCATTAATCACAAAAAAATCACAAATCTGTGTGTTTTTTACAACACATCGTATCCAACCACAGAGGCACAGAGAAAAGATAAACAACCATTGAATATGAGACTGTGCCAGGCATAGTTCAGAGAATGAATTGACAGTATTCCTGTTGAGCTGAACCATTACGTCTCATATTACCTACAAAAAAGTGAAATTGTTTTTGGTTAGGCAAAGCAATGTGATGAGACGTTATTGTCTGCAATAAACACGGGGTTGAGAATCAGAGTCACATTGAAGAAGACATAATAAATCAGAGGCTGCTCTGTTACTTGACTCTGTGTCCTGTGTGTCCTCTGTGCCTGTGTGGTTAATTTCACAACAGCAAAAACAAAAAAGCCCTGTCAGCAAAACTGACAGGGCTTTCGTGTTCGTGGTGGCTCGACCTGGAATCGAACCAGGGACACAGGGATTTTCAATCCCTTGCTCTACCAACTGAGCTATCGAGCCGATAAGGCTGCGTATTAAACCTTGTGTGGGGCCATGTGTCAAGGGTAACTGCGGATTAATTATCCAGTTATCGCTTAAGAAATTAACCTTGGGTTAATGAACCCATGTCTACAATCGACCTCAGCTTGAGTTTGAGCTGATTCAGTCGATTGTGAGTAATCAGTGCTACAAGCATGCACATGGTTCAAATGAGCATCGCAATTCAGGTGATGTAATGAAAACGCCATTGCAGCCCGGTTCCGGCTCGAACTTGTCGGGTTTATGGCAGCGTGCTCTAATGGCTGCTGATTTTGTCATGAATAAGTTGGGAATAAGATGGCATCACGCAACAAATTTTCTTTATGGCTGACACTGGCTGTGCTGCTTGTGGTTGCCTTCGGGGTACCGTTGGCAACTGATAAGTCCTGGTCATCTCTTATTGATGCTGGTGTAGAGCGCTATCTGGATGCAGCGGAGCGCGCCTCACAAATCGGCGAGGAAGAAGAGGACGATGGCGAGCGTGAGAACGGTCAGCCGATGCGGGTCGAGATCAATGACGAGGTGAAAAACTCAGCCGGCATTGAATTGATGAATCTGCAACAGGATATCTATTATCCAGAATCGAGAGCTTATGCCAGCGTTGTGGATGTGCGTGATCTCATTCAGTGGCGGACCCGGCTCAAACAACTGGAATTGGAACTGGAACTGGCGCAAATGGAAGAGAAAGCGCAGTTACAGGAACTCAACCGTCTAAGAAAACTGGCTGAAGCCACCGGCAGTATTGCCAGTAAAAATATCAACTATGCCGAGTCTAACTGGCAGCAGGCGAGGGCAAAACGGGAGGCTGCTGAGCTCACATTAGAAGCTGCCAGAACCGAGCTTATCCAGAGCTGGGGGGCTGTGATTGCTTCCTGGGTCACAGATCCGGATTCAAAGGAATTTGAACGCCTGGTGACCCGTCAGGACACCTTGATTCAGATTACCTTACCGGTGGCACTGAGTCTTCCGGCCGACGTTAATGTGATTCGGGTGTCACGTCAGGGCCAGCGGGAAAATGCCAGAAAAGCCTATTTCGTCTCACCGGCCTTTGTGGCTAACTATGCTGCTCAGGGTGAAACCTATTATTTCAAGATGGCTACGGGCAAGTTGCGGCTGGGGATGCGGCTGCATGCCTGGATTCCACGTAATGCGGAAGGACTGAAGGGTTTCTTTATTCCGGAACGCGCCATTGTCTGGTATTCGGGTAAACCCTGGACTTATGTGCAGCAGGATGAACAGGTCTACCGTCGGCGCCCCCTGGACGATGGTGAGTCGGTAACCGGCGGCATCTTTATCCAGTCAGAGTTTGAGGAAGGCGAGTCACTGGTCGTGGCCGGTTCCCAGATGTTGTTATCAGAAGAATTCCGCTGGCAGATCCTGGATGAAGATGATGATTGATTGTTGTTGTGCCACTCTCAAAGCCATTTTTTTAAGCGGTCATAAAACAAAAAAGACTCATAACTTATGCTCAGCGTCTAAGGAGGAATCAGATGCTGTCTAAGCTGGTTGCCTTCTCGGTTCGTTTCCGTGGTGTGGTGGTGGCACTGGCCTCACTGATGCTGATCTACGGTGCCTATAAGTTGTCCAATGCCAGTCTGGATATCTTCCCGGAGTTTGCGCCCAAGCAGGTGATTATTCAGACCGAGGCGCAGGGGCTGACTGCTGAGCAGGTCGAGATTCTGGTCACCCAGCCGCTGGAAAATGCGCTGCGCGGACTGGTCGGCCTGCAGTCGATTCGCTCACAGTCTATTCCAAGCTTATCGGTGCTGATCCTCACTTTCTATGACAGCACGGATATTTATCTCGACCGGCAACTGGTCTCAGAGCGGTTGTTGGGCTTGCAGGACAAACTGCCTGCCGGGGTGGAAACACCCGTTATGGTGCCGCTGGAGTCGTCATCCGGAACGGTCATGACCATTGGTATGACCTCCGAGCGCCATAATCTGATGGAATTACGTTCGCTGGTGGACTGGACGCTGGGCCCGAGACTGCTCAGCGTAGAGGGCGTCGCTGATATCAATGTGTTTGGCGGTCATGAACGGCAACTGCAGATTCAAATCGACCCGAACAAGCTGGCGCAGTTTGATCTCTCTGTTGAGGAAGTCACCCAGGCAGCACGGCAGGCCACCGGCATTATGGGCGCCGGCTATATCGAAAACCCCAATCAGCGTCTGGCACTGCAGGTAATTGGTCAGCCACTGACCGCCGAGCAACTGGCCAAAGTAGTCATTCGTAAAAACGGCGTCGATATTCTTCATCTGGGCGATGTTGCTACCGTCAAAACCGCGCCGGCCCCGACCATCGGTGGGGCTGCGGTAGGCACTGTGCCGGGCGTCGTGCTGATGGTCATTGGTCAGTATGACGCCGAAACGCTGGCGATTACCGAAGGGGTTGAAGCGGCGCTGGCCGAATTCAAGGATGGTTTCGAGGCGGAAGGTATCACACTGCATGATGATTTGTTCCGCCCTGCTAATTACATACAAAGCTCACTGGTGAATATCCAGGAGCATCTCTATGTCGGTGGCGGCCTGGTGATGCTGGTACTGGTTCTGTTTTTGTTCAACCTGCGCACCGCTTTGATTTCATTAACGGCGATTCCGCTGTCGATTATGGCTGCGCTGATTGTGCTCCTGCATCTTGGTATCAACATCAATATTATGGTGCTGGGCGGTCTGGCGATTGCTTTGGGTGAAGTGGTCGATGATGCGATTATCGATACCGAGAATATTTTCCGCAGGCTGAGGGAAAATGCGGCCCTGGCCTCGCCGCGCTCGACGCTGGATGTGGTCTATGACGCTTCCATGGAAGTGCGAAGCTCGGTCGTCTATGCCAGCTTTATCGTCATGCTGGTCTTTGTGCCGCTGCTGACGCTGAGTGGCGTCGCCGGCCGCATGTTCGAACCCCTGGGTGAAGCTTATATTCTGGCCATTTTTGCTTCGCTTTTGGTAGCGCTGACCGTGACACCGGCACTGTGTCATATTCTGCTCGCCAATAAAGGCGACATCAGCGACCGTGAACCACCGGTCATTCAATGGCTGAAACCCCTCTATGGCAGGACGCTACGAAGAGTGAGTCAGGCACCGCGGATGACGATTGCCGGCGTACTGATTTTCTGTGCAGCGGGTGTCGGTATTCTGCCGCTGTTAGGGGGCAGCTTCCTGCCGGAATTGCGGGAAGGTCACTATATTATTCACACCGCGAGTCTGCCCGGCACCTCTATCGGTGAGTCACTGCGAATTGGTGGCGAGATTGAAAAGCGGGTCGCTGAAATCCCTGGCGTTCGTTCAACTTCACAGTGGGCCGGTCGGGCTGAGCGGGGCGCCGATACCTTCGGCACCTATTACAGTGAGTATGAGATCGATCTGGAACCGATGGACGGTGCCGGTCAGCAACGGGTGCTGGATGAGATTCGTGAGATTCTTGAGGCCTTCCCCGGCATTAATTCGGAGGTGAACTCCTTCCTGACCGAGCGGATCGACGAGACCATCTCCGGCTATACCTCACCGGTGGTGGTCAATATATATGGCAAGGATCTGGAGGCGCTGGACCGCAAAGCCAAGGAAGTCGCTGCCGTCATGCAGGACATCGAAGGCGCCGCGGATGTGCAGCTACGTGCGCCACCAAGTGAGCCACAGCTTGAAATCAGACTCGATCTCGACAGTCTGGCGTTCTGGGGACTGACCCCGAAAGAGGTAATGAATACCCTGAAAACCGCCTATGACGGGGTCACTGTGGGTCAGGTGTATGAAGGTAACCAGGTCTTTGATGTGGTCGTTATCGTGCCGGAAGAATTGCGTCAGCAACCCCGTCATGTGCGTGAATTACCGATTCGTGCAGCTGACGGTTTTATGCTGAGCCTGCAGGATGTCGCAACGATACAGCAGGTATCAGGTCGTCATGCGATTCTGCACCGTGATGCCCAGCGGCTGCAGACGGTGACCAGTAATGTCAGTGGTCGCGACCTGACCTCTTTCTTTAATGAACTGCGTGAGCGGGTGCACGAGGAGGTTGAGTTCAGCGCCGACATTTATCCTGAGTTTACCGGTGCGGCCATTGCCCAGGCGGAGTCGCGGGAGGATCTGATTGTTCATTCCAGTCTGGCAGGTATCGCAGTGTTGCTGCTGTTGTTCCTGGCTCTGCGCAGTGTCAGAAATGTCACACTGGTGCTGATCAACCTGCCGTTTTCGCTGGTGGGCGGTGTGATTGCGGTGCTGGTCACTAATGGTGTGCTGTCGATTGGTTCGATGGTGGGGTTTGTCACCCTGTTCGGTATTACCCTGCGTAATTCGATAATGCTGGTCTCTCACTATCAGTATCTGGTGGTTGAAGAAGGCGCACAGTGGAATCTGGACACCGCGATACGCGGCGCACAGGAGCGCCTGCCATCGATTTTGATTACGGCTCTGGTGACTGCGCTGGCAATGCTGCCGATTGCGGTCAATTCGGATAATCCGGGGCGTGAGATTATGGGACCGATGGCGGCGATCATTATCGGTGGTCTGGTGTCCTCAACCATTCTGAACCTGCTGGTACTGCCCAGTGTGATGTTACGCTACGGCAAATTCAACCGGCAGGAGAATGAAACCCTGACAATCAAACGGGCCCGCAGTCAACACCGTTCCGAGCTGCCATGATAAGTCTTGAGCGGCTACCTGGTTCGAAAATTGAGCGACGCTGCATTTAGTCCAGCGGTATCAGGAAGGCAATGGCAATAATGCCGACCACGATCAGTAAAAACAGTAAATCAAGCATCAGGGTTTAATAGAGAAACTTTGCGCCTGTTCATTACGCTGTTCGGCAAAGAACAGGTAGATACGTTTGAGTTCTTCAGGGCTGAAATGAATCAGGATTAATTGCTGGCCGGGATGAATCAGGTTCGGATTATGCCCCATCGTATGGGTGCTGAAGTTGTAGATATAGCTGGACTCGACTTTCTGGTTCAGAATTTTACCCAGGAATGAACTTAAACCGGTTGGCAGTGGTTCATCCGCGTCAGCAGGTATCGTTACCTTGACCATATCTTTGTTGCTGGCAATCCCTTCTAATGTAAGCCCTTGGCGGAATCGCTGAATCAGGCCGCTCTGAATAATGCCCCATAAGCCCTGTTGATCCTCCTCGGTAACGCGATGCAGATAAAACAGGGCATTGTCCGGTAACTCGCCGGATTGCACGATATCCTTAACCGATAACTCTTCAACGCCGCGATTAATACTGGCAATCACTTCCTGTGAGGGATCAAGCTCTGAGGCTGCCAGTTCCCCTGCGGTGAGTTGACGGGTTTGCTTTTTTTCCGTGATGACAGTGATTACAGCATCAGGATCCAGGTTTTTATCATTGAGTAAATCTGCCAGCGGCGCTTCACGGCGGCTGCCATCAGGTTGCGCCAGCGTAATACGCCGGGTTTTGTCTTCTATTTGTTGCTCAAGCTCCCGCAGTGTCGTCTCTGACTCTTCGGTTTCAGTGTAGTGCAGGGTCAGGGGCGTGTCGGCAGTAATGGTCTTATCTTTTAATAAGTCACCCACCGTGGTGTTACGATGCTCCAGCCTGGGAATAGCGATGATACCGTCATGACGAACAAATTCACCCTGTTCTTCGGTGATCACTACAGCTTCATTTTCATCCGGCGTTGGTGCCAGGTTACCGACGAAAGTTTCTGCCTCCTGCTCGGCTATCTGCGCTTGCTTAATTGCCGGTTGCAGCGTTTCTTCGGTGATGATTTCTAATTCCGGCTCTTCGATTTCAATCGGCGGAGTCACGGTATGTTCAGTGCGTGATGGCTGCAGATCAGCAAACAGCACATAACCCAGCACAACCAGGACGATGAGTGCCAGCATGGCGGGTATGAGCGATGGTGAGGGGCGGGCTGATTTGGCCATAAGGTTTCTGCTTCGCGGCTTAGGAGTCAGTTTGAGAATAAGCCAGTCAATGTCGCCGGATCAAGTTTCTGTTGCCAGCGTGCCATTGCTTCCGGTGCCTGCTGCAATTGACTGATAATTTGCCGTGCCTGCTCCTGTGACGTCACCGGTGACAGCGGGATTAATTCACAGAGAGCAGTTAGCAGCGCTGTGCGTTCATTGCCATATTTATTCAATGTGTTGACCACTGTCTCGATGAGCTGTTGCAGATCAACCTGGGACAGCAGGTAGGGAATGCGTTTAACCGCTGCTGTCTTGGCATCTATGTCAATGATAATCGCAAGCTGTTCAAGTAGAGGCTGATGCTGATCCAGTAGCGTCAGCGCAGGACTTGGTAAGGTCAGCCGCATCGGTACCAGAATCGGTCTTGATGTCAGTTCACCTCGGTCAACTGCCAGGCGAAGCTGCAGCTGACGAAAATGCCGCTCAGCAGCCTGTAAATCAATCAGTAGCGGCTCTTCATGCAGAGTCAGCGCAAAGCGCTGATGCAGGATCAGAACATCATCCTGGCGGCGTTGAAGTGGCGTCGGTTCAGGCATTCTTATCGGCTTTGCAGGCGGATGCGAGTGATAGCTTGTGGCTTGTTCTTTGACCTGTGCGGACACCGTGGGCAAAGGCAGTTCATCCTGAATACTGGGGGCCTCATGATCCAGGGCTTCTGCCACCGCGCGGGTAATGAGGCCATGAATCAGACGGGCATCACGAAACCGGACTTCATGCTTGGTGGGATGCACATTCACATCAACGCGGTCCAGCGGCAGAGTCAGATACAGCACATAAGCAGGTTGTCTGCCCGGCGGCAGCGTCTCCCCATATGCCTGCCGCACCGCATGGTTAATGATGCGGTCGCGGATAACCCGGCCATTAATAAAAAAGTACTGCACATCGGTCTGAGCTCGGTGGGCACTGCGTTTTCCTACCCAGCCATGCAGCCGGATATTTTCAAATTGCTGATCCAGATAACTGGCGTTGAGGGTGAAAGCCTGACCGCAGATTTTGCTGATGCGCTGGGCGTGCAGAGCCGGATCAGTCAGCGCGGGCAGTTTTATCATTTGACTGTCATTGAAGCGGCCACTAAAGCCGACATCAAACCGGCTCAAAGCCAGTCGGTTAAAGGTGGTAAGTAGATGCTGCAGTTCGGTTTTATCACTGCGCAGAAAACGGCGTCTGGCTGGCAGGTTGAAAAACAGCTCGGCGACACTGACGCTGGTGCCGTCCGGATGAGCGGCAGGTTCAGGCTTGTCTGCTTCACTGACCAGTTGCCAGCCACAGTCCTGATCGGCCTGTTTTGAAATCAGGGTCAGCCGGGAAACCGAGGCGATACTGGGCAAGGCTTCACCACGAAAGCCCAGACTGCCGATATGACTGAGCTGTTCACTGCTGTTGATTTTGCTGGTGGCATGACGGCTAAGTGCCAAAGGGAGATCATCAGGGTGAATGCCGCCGCCATTATCAGACACTTTAATCAGTTGCCTGCCAGCACCTTCAATCTGAATATCGATCTGTGTGGCACCGGCGTCGATGCTGTTCTCGACCAGTTCCTTGAGCACGGAGGCCGGGCGTTCGACTACCTCGCCGGCGGCTATCTGGTTGGCAAGGTGCAGGGGCAGCGCATGAATACGATTGTTCATGGCGTTAGTTTAGCAGTTCATCATCAGCAGGCGAGAGGTATAACTGACCACAGAGGCTCAGTTCACAGAGCATAATCATTTTTCAGAGCGGGTTAGTAAACGCTGAAGCTGAAGCCGTGATTGGTCATTAGGCTATATCTGACAAATTTGATAATTACCAGTCCACCTTAAGGCCTTTTATGATCAAAAAAACGCCTTAAAGTCGCTACTGATTTACCCTCTGTGCCTCTGTGCTTCTATCAGTCAATTTCAACCCTAGGGGATTTTCAGGACATCACCGATTTGAATGCTGGTGCTCGACATATTATTCACCGAGCGAATATCGGCCATGCTGACCTGATAACGCTGGGCGATCATACTCAGGGTATCGCCGGCACTGACAATATGCTGTTGAGGCAGGCTGGTGCCTGGCAGTGGATTACGCTGGAAGTAATTACGAATGCCGACCATCATCGCTTGTGCCAGTTTGGCCTGATGGCTGTCGGTGCGCAGGCGACGCTCTTCTTCCGGGTTGGAAATAAAGGCAGTTTCGACCAGTACTGACGGAATATCGGGTGATTTCAATACAACAAAGGCAGCAGACTCGACCTGTTTTTTGTGTACGTGTCCCACCCGCTTGAGGCCCGATAACACGGTATTAGCGACTTCCAGACTGGCTTCCAGGCTGGCGGTCTGTGATAAGTCGAGCAGAACCGAAGCCAGCAAATCATCTTTGTCTTCAAGGCTGATTCCACCAGCCAGATCGGCGGCGTTTTCACGGTCAGCCAGGATTTGCGCTGCCTCACTACTGGCACCGCGTTCGGATAACACGTAGACCGAGGAACCGCGGGCGCGGTGATTATGGAAAGCATCAGCATGAATGGAAATAAACATATCCGCGCCGTTTTCGTGAGCACGACGAATACGATCACGCAGGCTGATAAAGACGTCGGTATCACGGGTCAGGTAAGAGCGCATGCCAGGCTCCTGATCGACCAGTCTCGCCAGGCGTTTGGCGACTGAGAGCACAATGTCTTTTTCCTTGGTGCCTCTGGGGCCGATAGCACCGGGATCCTGGCCGCCATGGCCCGGGTCGATGGCAATGATGATATCGCGACGGGGCAGTACTTTACTGGTTTTGACGACCTTTTCCCGGGCTCTGCTTTCCTGTGCAGCAGCATTGCCGGGCTCGTTCTGGGCTTCGGCCTCTTCCTGTGCCGCAATCAGCGGTTGCTTGGCCTGTTTGGCCGTATAGCTGAGATCAACAACCAGACGGTGCGGATAACCTTTATTGGGGCCGAGTGTCTGCGTCTCATACTGTACTTCATGCGCCAGGTCGAGGACGATACGCAGCGTTTCACGATCATAGGCCGCATAGCGCACAGACTTGACCGGGGTCTCTGCAAGCGAGGGAATGATGAGCTTATTGCGCTGGCGAAAATCTTTGATATCAATCACCAGACGGTTGGGATTTTCCAGCGTGAACGTGTTGTAGTCTGCGCGGGCATTGAGATCGAAGACCAGACGGGCACTGCGGTCATCATGAGACACGCGGATCCCCTGAACCGAATCCGCCCAGGCAAAAGCACTAGCAAACAATAAGCAAAAACTTAGCAGGAGACGGAACATCTCATCATCCTATAAACGACTTGGTTAACATTTTGTAGAGCAGCAAGGTAAAAATCAAGTTTTCTTTTTAAATAAGCAAGATAGAATTGAAACCTTAATTAAATGTGAAGTTTTGCACAGATTTTTTCGCCCCCTCCGGATTGTGCTGAAATGCTCGCCTGTCGTCCCTCATTCCGGTACTGTAAATCAATCAGCAGATCCGGTTCTGGTAAATACTCACTACCGCGTTGAGCCCACTCAATCAGGCAGATGGCATCCTGGCTGATGTAATCATCCAGGCCGAGAAATTCCAGTTCACCCGGGTCACTGAGCCGGTACAAATCAAAGTGATAAACAGGCCGGTCCTGCAGTTGATAATGCTCAACCAGCGTGTAGGTAGGGCTTTTGACTTTGCCCTGATGGCCCAGTGCCTGCAGAAAACCACGCGTCAGCGTGGTTTTACCGGCGCCGAGCTCGCCTTCCAGATGAATCACACACAATGAATCCGGGCAGGCAGCCGCCAGTTTCGCACCCAGTGCGAGAGTTGCCTGTTCATCCGCCAGAAATGTTTGCAAATCGAGTTCCCTCAGTATCGCAGGTTAACCAGTTGCCGCAGATGCGGCATTAAGTCCATGGCCAGCATGCCGCGTTCGCCCGACGCTTCAGCTGCTTTATCGGCTGCCATGGCATGCAGCAGCACGCCGAGACAGGCCGCATCCGCCAGGCTCAGTTTCTGAGCCAGCAGCCCGGCGATCACACCGGTGAGCGCATCCCCCATGCCGCCGCTAGCCATTCCGGGGTTACCGGCCGTACAGAGCTTCACAGGAGACTGGCCATCATAAATCAATGTGCCGGCACCTTTCAGCACAATCACGCCACCATAGCGCTGCTGCAATGCTTTAACGGCCTCAAATCGATTGGCTTGAATTTCGCTGCTGCTGCAAGCCAGCAGCCGGCCCGCTTCACCGGGATGCGGTGTCAGAATCCAGTTATCGCGTTTTTGCGGTGTGTGGCTGAGCAGATTGAGTGCATCGGCATCGACCACCATGGACTGTTCAGATGCCATAATCACCTTATGTAAGGACTGACTCCAGCTGCTCTGACCGAGTCCGGGACCAATTGCCAGAACACTGGCTTTTTCCACGAGTGGTGCAAGATCATCCGCCTGTTCAATTCCGTGACACATCAGCTCCGGCCGCGCCTGGTTCAAGATGGCACTATGCGCGTAATGGGTGGCAACACTGGTCAATCCGCTACCGACACGGGCACCGGCTTCCGCTGCAACACGTGCAGCGCCGGGCATGCCATTATCACCACCAATGACCAGCAGGTGACCATAGGCTCCCTTGTGAGCTGTGCGTGGACGGGGGCTGAGCAGATGCCGGTATTGCGACAGGTCAAGACGCAATGCGTCAGCTTGAACAGCCTGATAGGCTTCAGCCGGGATCTCTAGTGAGTCAAAACAGATTTGGCCGCAGTAATCCGGCGCATCTCCGGTAAACAGGCCTTTATTGAGACCAATAAAACTGAGTGTGACCGAGGCCGATACGGCGCTACCCAGTGCCTTGCCAGTGTCAGCATGAATACCAGAAGGCACATCCAGTGATAAAACCGGTGTGGGATAATGGGCATCAATCGTCTGGATGGCTTTTGCATATCGGCCTTCAACATCCCGGTCGAGACCGGTGCCAAACAGTGTGTCTACAATCACATCGGCATGGGGTAAGCTGTTTTCGAAAGGATGTATGACGTCGGCAACGGCGTTTAATGCGTCACGCGCGGCCCGCGTTTCCTCGCTCATTTTTTCGACTTTGCCGAGTTCAATCAGACTGACCTGGTAATTGTCGAGTACAGCCTGCCGCGCCAGCTCATAACCATCCCCGCCGTTATTGCCACCACCGCAGACCACGACGATCTGTTTTGCCTGTGGCCAGAAATATTTCAGCGCTTTCAATGCCGCCGCACCGGCACGCGCCATCAATTGAGCGCCGGGAATATGGTGATGTTCAATGACCAGTCGGTCGAGTTCACGGGTCTGTTCAGCACTAAACAGTTCGTGCGGCAGATTCAGCATAAAGCCCGGTCCCAATTACCATTGCATAAAGATTTATAATAACGTGCATGAGTGAAAAATTCACAGCCTCCGAATCGCAGGCATTACTCGACAGAATGCAGCGCTGGGCGCGTTCTCTGGGCTTTCAGGCACTGGGGGTGAGCGATATCGATCTGCGCGATGCTGAGCAGAAGCTGCAAAACTGGCTGGCTAAGGGGTTTCATGGCGAAATGGCCTTTATGCATAAGCACGGTGAAAAGCGGACCCGGCCCGAATTGCTGGTTGAGGGCACAGTCAGGGTGATAAGCGTCCGGATGGATTACTGGCCGGGGGAGGCGGCTGAACCCTGGCAGGTCATTAATGATGCTGGTAAGGCATTTATCTCCCGGTATGCGCTGGGGCGTGATTATCACAAACTGATGCGTAAGCGCCTGGCCAGGCTGGCGGCAAACATGGAAAAAGAAGTCGGGCCGATGGGTTATCGCGTGTTTACCGACAGTGCACCGGTGATGGAGAAGGCGATTGCCGAAAAAGCGGGGCTGGGCTGGATTGGCAAGCACACCAATGTGCTGAGCCGTGAAGCCGGCTCTTATTTTTTTCTGGGCGAGATCTATACCGATCTGCCATTGCCTCTGACCGAAGCCACCACGCCGCATTGCGGCAGCTGTAGCGCCTGTATTGATATCTGTCCGACTCAGGCGATAGTGGCGCCGTATCAACTGGATGCCCGTCGCTGTATTTCCTATCTGACTATTGAGCTGCGCGGATCGATTCCCGAATCCTTGCGGCCGCTGATGGGTAACCGCATCTATGGCTGTGATGATTGCCAACTGGTTTGTCCCTGGAATAAATACGCCCAGGCCACCGTGGAATCAGACTATCTGCCCCGCGAGGGGCTGGATGCACCGCAATTGATTGATTTGTTCAGCTGGACCGAACAGGAATTTCTGCAGAAGTTGGAAGGCAGTCCGATTCGCCGTATCGGCTATCCATGCTGGCTGCGTAATATTGCCGTCGCGCTGGGTAATGCCGAGACTTCAGAGGCAGTCATTGAAGCCTTGAAGCAAAAACAGGCGCACCCGTCTGATTTGGTCAGAGAGCATGTGAACTGGGCGCTGGCGCAGCACGCCCTGTCATAAATTTGTCATTGACGACCAGTAAGCTCGCAGATTGCATTTTGAATGTGATCGGCTGCTATGAAACTGTCTCTTGTCTCACGTCTTATTACCTTTTCCATTGTCGCGTTACTGATCCTGTCAGCATTGACAGCTGTGTGGGGCTGGCGACAACTGGATAAACCCTACCAGATTGCTACTGGATTTCAGCACTACCGCAATACCTTTGATATTGACGTCCGCATTCTGCTGGAACGCTATCTTGCCAGTGGTCAGGCGGATTTATTGCAGGCAGCGGAAGACAAGCTCACCACCCTCAGCGAACAGTCATTCACCTGGCTGAGCGATAAAGAAAATCAGCAGATTCATGAAGCCATCAGTCAATTGCAGCTCAGTGTGCAGGATGTGCGGGCGGCGGGCAAATTGGCTGCTAACCCTCAGACATTGCTGATTAACAATGAGCGGGAAAGGGCTGGAGATATCGGTATGCTGGTCAAATATGCCGAGCAGGCAGATTATCAGTTCCGTGATCAACAGCTTGTGTTTCTGTCTACGCTGGCAGCAATGGGCCAGAGCCTGAACCAGCTGTCACACCAGCGGCAGGCCTTCTTTGAACAACAGAATGACGCCCAACATCAGGCATTGCTGGCTCAGAATCAGACATTCGCGGCACTTGTTGCCAAACTGGCATCGATGCCGCGGTTCGGGATTTTTACCGAAGTCGATGACATGTCTCTAATCCCCAAGGAGCCGGATGAAATTGGCGAGGTCAGCATCGCCTCTTTAGAGAGCCTGACCCGGCGTTATGACAAGGAAATCGCCAACACCCTCAGTTTGATGCAGCAGGTTGAAGACAGCAGGGCAGCGCTCAATCAGCAGATTCTGACTTTACAGAGCACGCTTGACCGTTTGCAGCAGCAAATCGTCGAGATTAAAAGCAGCATCACCAGTCAGGTACGCTGGGCCATGCTGGTGGCCGTCGTGCTGATTGTGATTGCGGTCAGCCTGCAGGCATTACTGCAAAAGCTGACCCTGACGTCCCTGTTGAATCTGGAAGCTTTTTTCCGGGGCATGCAGAAAGGGAATTTCGATCAGACTTTAACGCTGGAGAGTCGTTTTGATGAGACCCGCTCAGTGGCGGATTCCGCCAATCATCTGCAGGCTTATCTGGCGGAACTCATTGCCAAACTGGAAGCACAGGCTCAGAGCGTCACCAGTGCCAGTGAGTCGATGCAAGGCATATCGGCGTCGACTTCAGAATTAAGCCGTCAGCAGCACAATGCCACCGACCAGGTCGCTACCGCGGTGACCGAACTGTCCTATTCTTTCAAGGAAGTGGCAGATAATGCCAGCCAGGCATCAAGATCTGCCAGTGATGCGAATCAGGCAACCCAGACCGCACGCCAGACCCTGAGTGAAGCGACACAAGCCAGTGAAAAACTGGCCGCGGATCTGATGGAGGTAGAGAAGGTGATGAGCAAGCTGGAGCAAAACGGTAATAACATCCGTGCCATGCTGGAAGTCATCCAGGGCGTTGCTGAACAGACCAATCTGCTGGCGTTGAATGCAGCTATTGAAGCCGCCCGTGCCGGTGAACATGGTCGCGGTTTTGCGGTTGTGGCAGATGAAGTGCGGCAGCTGGCATCCCGAACCACACAATCGACCGAAGAAATCCGCAGCATTATCGAGCAACTCACCAGCTCCGGTAGTGAAGCCACTGCCATCGTCAGCCGTCAGAGCCTGGCGGCAACAGACTGTGCCAGACAGACTGCCATGGCGCGTTCAGCGATGGAACCGGTGGTTCTGGCAATCAGAAACATCAATGAGATCAATGCCGCCATCGCCGCCGCCACCCGGGAACAGACCACCACGGTAGATGAGATTGCCCGCACCACAGAGCAAATCAAACTCGACTCCCAGCAGGTGGATCTTTATGTCAGCGATATCAATCAGGCCGGGCAAGGGCTGACCCGCATCAGCCGCACGCTGGAACAACTGGTCAGGCAACTGAAACAGGCTGATTAAGGGATGATGATGCCAGTGGCAGGTCGAACCAGAAAGTGGAACCCCGGTTTTTCTGACTGTCGAAGTCGAGCTTCCCGTTCATGGCTTCCAGCAGGTTTTTGGTGATCACCAGACCCACGCCGCTGCCTTCAGTCGTCGAGTTTTCCTGACCTAATCTTGAGAAAGAGCGGAACATCATTTCCTGATGTTTCTCGGAAATACCGATACCGCTATCCCTGATTCTGACCCGCAGATGATCTCCCAGCCTGTCATAGCTCAATGACAGTGTGCCGCCTTTGCGATTGTACTTAACGCCATTATTGAGCAGATTAAGCAAAACCTGTTTCAGCCGCATCGCATCAGCGATCACAAGGGTCTCCGGTGCAGCAGAGATATTCAGCGATACCGCTTTTTCGTCAGCCAGGGTTTTGATCAGTGGCAGGCAGTCGTCGACCAGCTTACCGATATGCAGTTCAGTCAGGTTCAGTTCCAGTTTGCCGGACTCGACTTTCGATAAATCCAGCACCTGATTGATCAGCGTCAGTAAATGGTTACTCGCTTTGAGAATATGATTCAGGCTGTCTTTCTGCTGCCGGGTCGGTGGGGATTCCGGATCAGTCGCCAGCAGTTGGGTAAAGCCGAGGATGGCATTGAGCGGGGTTCTGAGTTCATGGCTCATGCTCGACAAAAATTCGGTTTTGGCCTGACTGGCTTTTTCCGCCTGCTCCTTGGCGGCCACCAGTTCATCAGTCTGTTTTTGCAATAACTTATTAACGCACAGTGCCCGCCAGTATTCAGTATTGGCGCGTTTGGCCTGAACCAGCAGAAAAACCAGATAAGCTGATAAACCGAATATCAGACTGGCGGTCAGGGCATTCCACTGAAAAAACACCACGGATATTATCGGCAGAAAAATCAGCAGCAGATAGATTTGGGTCATGCGTTTCCAGATAAACAGGCTGGTCGCAGAACCGGCAGCAATGCCAATAGTGAACATCATGATAACCATGTTGATAGTGATGTTCTGAAACAGATAAAAGCTGGCCGCGACATAAAAGCCCCAGACTGCAGCAGAGACGGAGAACATGACATAGCTGAGACGGCGCCAGTTTTGCAGACTGATTTGCTGTTTGAACAGCAGACGAATACTGAAAAGTCGAAGCAGAACGACCAGTGTCATCACGGTAAATAAAGCGCAGATAAGGCTGCAGCTACCGTTCATTATCGGCGAGGCGATGGCCGAGATCAGTAGCGCCAGCAAGACTATCAGTCCACCGGGGATGGAACGTTTGGCCAGATCCTGAGCCGCATGCTGGTTCAGTTCACTGATAGTGGCCGCATCCAGCGCGGGTAGTGACGGATCCAGATAACCGTGTAATTGAGGATGAGCCATACGTATCTATCAGGCAAAATAAGCGCTGAAGATACCACATTGGCTTAACAGGGCGAAAGTCAGCTGTTTTTCAGATCGGCAAAGGCTTCGATCGCCTGTTTGCGGGCCGGCTTGTAGTCTATGACCGGTGACGGATAAGCCAGTTTTGAGCGTTGCTCGTCGCTCGGATCGTGAATATGTTTGTTGCTGAGATCTGCCAGTTCCGGCACAAACCGACGGATAAATTCCCCTTCCGGATCAAAACGTTCCGACTGACGTGTGGGGTTGAATACTCTGAAGTAGGGCGCGGCATCGCAGCCGGTCGAAGCACTCCATTGCCAGCCGCCATTATTGGCGGCAAATTCACCATCAATCAGATGCTGCATAAAAAATTGTTCGCCACGGCGCCAGTCGATTAACAGCAGCTTGCTGAGAAAACTGGCCGTAATCATTCTTAGCCGGTTATGCATCCAGCCGGTTTGCAAAAGCTGGCGCATCGCAGCATCGACAATCGGGAATCCGGTTTTACCCTCGCACCAGGCTTTGAAGCCGGCTTCATTATCGGACCAGATCACCTGATCGGTTTCCGGTTTGAATGGTTTTTCCATACTGAGGCGCGGGAAATGCAGCAGCAACTGCCGGTAAAAATCTCGCCAGGCCAACTCCTGCAGCCAGACATTATCCTGCCAGTGCAGTTTTTGGGCACTGCAATGATATTGAATCGTCGCCAGCAGCCGACGCGGGCCGATTCTGCCAAGGGCGAGATAGGGTGATAACAAGCTGGTGGCGGGTTCCGCCGGAAAATCACGCCGCTCTGAATAGGCTTTGAGTCTTTTCTGACAGAACTTGTCCAGTTTCTCCAAAATCTTGTCTTCAGTCGCTGGCCAGATATCGTCACGGTAATCACCGGCCCATTCGGGCTTTTTCCAATTGACTTTGAGTGTTTTGCCCTGTTTTTCCGGGGCCAGATAAGGTTCCCGTTGGGTTTCCTGCAGGATTTGCAGCCAGCGGCGATAGTAGGGGGTGAAGACTTTAAAAGGCTCATCCTGCTGGGTCAGCACCGGCAGGGCGACCAGCAGATCGGTTTCCAGTGCATGGCAGGCAATACCGGCTTCAGTGAATGTTTCCACCACGGCCTGATCCCGGCGCCGTTCGTCCAGCGGCGTTTCCTGGTTAAACCAGATGGCAGTGAATTGATGAGACTGGCAGAAATCCACTAACAGCGCAGGAACGTCGGCAAACAGCGGTGTTTCCAGCAGGTGAAACGGTATGCCTTTAGCGGCCAGCTGTTGTTGTATATCTTTCAGACTATCGGCTTTGAGCCCCTGCTTGGCAGCGGATTCGTCGTGCTGCTGCCACTGGTCAGGACAGGCCACAAACACCACCTCAATATCGCCCTGTTGCCGGGCGAGATATAAAGCCGGATTGTCATCCAGTCTCAAGTCATTTCTCAGCCAGACCAGTTGTGTTGTTGTCATCCCTGCTCCTTATAGCCAGATTGATCCAGGTGTTGATACAGCCAGTTGCTGCGTTCGCGAATCGCCTGCTTTTCGTCATCGCTTTTATTGTCCCAGTTCCGTACCTGCATTCCCAGCCGCGGATTACGCGACAACCAGTTCTGATGATGATCAATAAACGACCAATACAGGGTGGTGAACGGGCAGGCTTTATCGCCACTGGCCTGCTTGGGATTAAACTGGCAGTCATCGCAGTAGTTGGACATGCGTTTGATATAGGCACCGCTGGCAATATAGGGTTTGGAGCCGACGATGCCGCCATCGGCATACTGGCTCATGCCGATGGTGTTGGGAATTTCCACCCAGGCCACGGCATCGATATACATGCCGAGATACCAACGGTGAATCTGTTCCGGTCTGGTACCCCATAACAAAGAAAAAAGACCGGTGACCATCAGTCTCTGTATATGATGGCCATAACCGTAACTGAGCACTTGCGATATCGATTCGCGCATACAGGTCATATCGGTCTTGGCGTTCCAGTAAAAACCGGGCAGTTCCCGGTCATAATCCAGGGCGTTATAGTCCAGCCAGTTGTCACGGTAATACCAGTAAAGACCACGGACATATTCACGCCAGCCCAGAATCTGACGGATAAAGCCCTCGACCGCATTGAGTGGTGCTTTCTTATCCCGGTAGGCTTTTTCAGCTACCTCAATGACTTCCATTGGGTGCAACAGTTTCAGGTTGAGACAGCCTGACAGTCGGGCATGATAGAGAAACGGTTGCCCGGTCCACATGGCATCCTGAAAATCACCGAACTGTGGCAAACGCCTAGCGATAAAATCATCCAGTTGCTTCAGTGCCTGTTCACGGTTGACCGGCCAGTTGAATTCCTCAATCTCACCCGGTAAATCCGGCAGGAATTGTTCAATATCGTTAATGACTGCCCGTGTGATGGCATCAGGTCTGAACTCGACAGGCTCAGGCACAGCGTCAGGACCACTTTTACCGAAGGTTTTGCGGTTATCCTTATCAAAATTCCACTGGCCGCCTTCTGGCTCATTATTATCATCCATCAGGATCTGCCGGTCCTGCCGCAAATGCCGGTACCAGTGCTCCATTCTGGGTTGGCGCCGGTCCTGCATCCACTGTTTGAACTCGCCGCGGCGGCTGATGAAGTGATTATCGGCCAGCCATTCAATTTCAAGCTGGTGGCGCTGACAGCAGTCAGCCAGTTCCTGCATCACGGCAACATCACCCGGCAATACGCAGCGGATATGGCTGATACTCTGCTGTTTCAGCGTGTCTGAGAGGGCTTGGTTGAAGCTCTGATAACCGTCACTTAAGGTGGCGTAATGTAAGTTGAAACCTTCGATGTCCAGGGACTGGGCAAAATGCCGCATCGCAGACAGAAACAGCACGCTGCGTTGCTTGCTGGACGGCGTCTCACTGGAAGCATTAAGCACTTCGGCCATCCAGAACTGATCCTGATCTTTGTCGACATCTTCAAACAGCAGGCTGTCACGGTTAAGTTGATCGCCCAGGATCAGATTGAGGCGCATCAGAAATTGGCCAGTACCAGTGAGAGCGCGGCAATCAGGCTGAGTTGACCGCGCAGGATCAGAAAGTCATGCGCAATGAAGCGTCTCAGCAGAAACCATTCGTATAACCATAAAGCCACATACGACAGGGCTGCCAGCCAGAACCAGTTATAGGCCGGAGTGAGCAACCATAACCAGGCCCAGAGCATGGCGCTGACTGAGACCAGGGACACATGCGCCGGCATTGGTTCTTTTATACTCAAACTCCACAGTATGCCGCCGAGAAAACTGAAAATCAGCGCGGCATAATCCAGTAGAAAAATCTCGGCATGACGGCTGTCGAACAGACTGAAAATCGCCATTACAACAAAGGGGATCAGGCCGGCATAACCCAGGTAGCGATGGTGTGTTTTCATCAGACAAGCTCCGTTTGATCCAAAGAAAGAGGTTTTATGACCAGACGCTGGTGTTTCTGTCTGTCCGGATTGAGCAGAAAGCGCACCAGTATTTTGTAGCTGTCGCGGTCGAAATAAGCCGGGTTAAGCTGATTTTTAGTCAGCAGCTGCTGGCAGTCAGTCTCATCTTCGACCTGGCCCAGGTAGCGCCACTGGTCAACCAGATGATAGTGAACAGAATCCCAGTCCTGATGTAGCGGATGCTCTTCGATGAGAACCGGACCGGGCCAGGGCCATTGTTGATTTTTCAGACTATCCAGTGCCATTTTGAGACGCAGGTTGTAGCTGAGAGCACTCTCTTTACCACAGCAGGCACCCTTGCATTTTCTGAGCTGGAAGCCGAAACAGGCGCCTTTCTGACGTTTTTCCAGACCACAGAGTTTCTGACACAGCTGATGCGTTTGTATCAGTTCCAGTAAGCTGTTCTGCGCCTGTTTACGGCTGCGAAACAGACCGTAGCGGCGGGTAATATCCTCGATCGCGGTCATATCGGTTGCCACAACTTCAGTCAGCAGTAAGCCTTCAGCATTCTCTGTCAGCGAGATCTGGTAGAGGGTTTTGCTTTTGGTTTGACGGCGGTTGAAACGGGGCGAGAATTGTTTGATTTCGGTGTTTTCCAGCAACTGCGCACCAAAATCTGATGGCGTCTGTTCGAACTCGATATGATGCAGGGCCTTACTGATATCGAGCTCTTTCGAATTCTGGTGGTCCTGACTGAAGTGGCTTAAGACCCGCTCACGGATATTGACCGACTTACCGATATACAGCGGCACGCCTTCCGCGTCGAGAAAACGGTAAATGCCGGGCAAGTCGGGCAGGGCATCAATCTGTTCCTGGCTGATATGACTGGGCAGACTCGGGCGTTTCAGCAGCTGTTTGCAGACTGCCTCAATCTCTTGCGCAGGGAAATGTTCACTGACATGTTGAAAAAAGGCCAGAATGACTTCGGTATCGGCCATGGCCCGGTGGCGCTCATCGATTTCGATGCCGAGTCTTTCGATAATGCGATCCAGGCCGTGATAACGATGCTGAGGATACAGCTTGCGGCTCAGTCTGACTGAGCACAGGGTTTTACTGTTGAACTGAAAACCGCTGCGCTGAAAAGACTGTTTGAGAAAACTGTAATCAAACCGCGCGTTGTGGGCGACGATGACCCGATCCTGCAGGCGCTCAAACAATTCGCTGGCAATGTCTTCAAACAGCGGTGCCTCTTCCACCATCGGGTTGCTGATGCCGGTGAGGCGTGTAATCCAGGGCGGAATGGCGATGCCGGGATTGATCAATGTCTGCCAGCGATCTACCACCACACCATCATCGACCTGTATCAGCGCCAGCTCGGTCATACGGTCTCGACTGGCACGACCTCCTGTGGTCTCACAGTCGAGCAATACCATTCGCGACGGAAATGCGGATAAATCAGCCATTACAATTGATGTGACTGCCTGCGGCAGCGTTCAGAACAATATTTAACCTGATCCCAGTCCCTGCGCCATTTCTTGCGCCAGTTGAAAGGACGTTCACACACAGGGCAGATTTTGCTTGGCAGATGTGGTTTTTGATGGACCATGTCACGGTACTGAAAACAGAGCTGTAAATCTCGCTTTCAGTCCGTGAAAACGATGTGAATCTAGACGGTTTCTGGCAGCTTAATCATATGCTCGCGGTAATGCTGCAGTTCACGGATAGAGTCCTTGATATCATCCATTGCGAGATGCGAGGCATTTTTCTTGAATGATTTCTCCACTTTCGGCGCCCAGCGGCGTGCCAGTTCCTTGAGGCTGCTGACATCCAGGTTGCGGTAGTGAAAAAAGGCTTCCAGTTCCGGCATGCAGCGCGCCAGAAAACGACGATCCTGGCAGATGCTGTTGCCGCACATCGGCGATACACCGGCCGGGACATGCTTACGCAAAAACTCCAGCGTCTTTTCTTCAGCAATAGCCTCGCTGATGGTGCTCTCGCGCACCCGTTCGGTGAGGCCTGATTTACCATGCTGGCGGGTATTCCACTCATCCATTCCATCCAGTACTGAGTCGGGTTGATGAATGGCAAAGACAGGACCCTCACCCAGAACATTTAATTCACTGTCAGTGACGACGGTGGCGATTTCGATAATATAATCGTTGTTGGTGTCGAGACCGGTCATTTCCAGGTCAATCCAAATCAGGTTATTTTTACTTTTGGCCATGGTCTCCGTCTTTATCGTTGATGAGGTGGGATGAACTAACTTGCCAGAGATTGTATCAAAGGCTACTCTGCATGACATTTTTATATGGAAAAACTTAGGCTTAGCATATGAACGAATTCAGTTGGATCTTTTTGGCTGCGGTGTTGCTGATGACAGCGGTGGAAATCTGGTTGTCATTCAGACAGGGACGTTATGTTGCTGCCCATCGCGACGAAGTGCCCACTGCATTCAAAGAACAAATCAGCCTGAGTGCGCATCAGAAAGCAGCCGATTACACGGTCGCCAAAGGCAAGTTCAAGCGCAGCGAAACCTTCTATAGCATGATCATTCTGCTGCTCTGGACCCTGGGCGGCGGGCTCGCCGTGCTCTACGGCGCCTGGTCACAATTCGATATGGGACCGATGCTGGGCGGCATTATCTTTTTCCTCAGTTTTCTTTTAATCGGTTCGCTGCTGGAATTACCGTTCTCCTACTACAAGACGTTTGTGCTTGAGGATAAATTCGGTTTCAACCGGCAGACGCCGGGGCTGTTTTTCTCCGATTTTCTCAAACAAACCATCCTGATGCTGGTGGTCGGCGGGCTGCTTATCTGGGTTGCTTTGTGGATGATGAACAGCGCCGGCGAGTTGTGGTGGCTTTATCTGTGGGCTGCCTGGATGGGCTTTGCGGTGTTTATGATGTGGGCTTATCCGGCTTTTATTGCGCCCTTGTTTAACAAGTTCACCCCGCTGGAAGATGAACAGCTGCAAAAACGGGTCGAGAACCTGTTGACTCGTTGTGGTTTCAAGAGCCAGGGCATTTTTGTGATGGACGGTTCACGCCGTAGCGGTCACGGCAATGCCTACTTTACCGGTATGGGCAGCAACAAACGCATTGTGTTTTTCGACACCTTACTTAACACGCTCAATGAAGATCAGATCGAGGCGGTACTTGCCCATGAACTGGGTCACTTCAGCCGCAAGCATGTGGTCAAAAACATGTTTGTAATGGCGGGGCTGAGTCTGTTGGGTCTGGCCCTGCTGGGCTGGGCGTCGGGAGAGTCCTGGTTCTTTGAAGGGCTGGGTGCCAATACCGAGTCAAATGCGATGGCACTGGCGCTGTTTATGCTGGTGATTCCTGTGTTCCTGTTTTTCCTGCATCCGCTGATGACCGCGCTGTCACGCAAATATGAATACGAGGCCGATGATTATGCGGCCTCGGTGGCCAATGCCGATGATCTGATTGCGGCGCTGGTGGCACTGTACAAAGAAAATGCCAGCACGCTGACACCGGACCCGTTGGTGTCTGCAGTCTATGATTCACATCCGCCTGCGGCGCTGCGGATTGTCCACCTGCAATCGGGGGCTGCTTAAAATGCGTTTGCTGTTGTTATCACTGGCTTTTCTGTTCAGCAGTGGCGTCATGGCGCAGAGTGGTAAAGCACTGCATGATGCTGCCTGTATGGAATGCCATGCTTCGCTCGGTGATGGTGACCCTTATCATTTGTATCAACGCGACGATCGTAAAGTGCGCTCCTTGCAGGATCTGGAAAGTCGGCTGCAGTTTTGTATGCGGGCAGCCGATGTCAGCTGGGATCAGGATCAGCAAAAGGCGGTGGTGGATTATCTCAACAGCCGTTTTTACCGTTTCTAGGCGAAGTTGACGCGGTTACGGCCATCGGTTTTGGATTGATACAAGGCCCGGTCGGCCCGCTCGATCAAGTCTCTCGGTGTGTCGCCCGGTTGCAGATGGGTAATGCCAACCGAGACAGTCACCTGACCGATTGATTCGTCACTGCCTTTTTTCTTGAGGCGGCTGGCAGCGAATGTCTCACGAATCTTCTCTGCCATGATGAAAGTTTCCTCGAGACTGCTATGAAGGAAAATCATTGCCATTTCCTCGCCGCCGAAACGGGCGGCAAGATGCATGTCATCGCGGTGGGCATTGAGGATCGATGCAAAATATTGCAGTACCTTATCACCCAGAAGATGACCGAAGCTGTCGTTGAGCCGTTTGAAATGATCGATATCAAACAAAGCCAGTGAGAAGGTCATATCATGGTCCTGGCAAAGATGAGCCAGTTCGCGGTTGAATGTACCGCGATTAAGCAGACCGGTCAGGCCCATCAGTGCGCGCAGAATGTTTGACGGCTTCCAGTTCCTGACGCAGTTTCAGGATTTCCTCTGAGGAACGGGCCAGTTCATTTTTAAGCTCATGGCTGCTCTGAGTCAGTTGCTGGGTATTATTCAGTATCTGCGTGACCAGGCCTTTCAGTTCCTGAATATCATTACACTTTTCGAGCAGCGACTGACTCTGGCTCAGACCGGAGCTGCAGGATGTCGCCGCGGCTTCCACCCGGTTGATATTGTGTAAGGTATTATCAACCACGAGCTTCAGACCATTGTTGGTGTGATTCAGGCGCTCAGGCATGCCCATCAGCACATATTTCTCGTAAAGATATTGAGTGACTTCTGCAGTAATCGGCTGGTTTTTGCTGAGGCGGGTATCGATAGCACTGACGAGCTCGGCATTGTCGCCGGAGACATATTCATACCAGACCGCATAATTGACCGGGTTAACCGGGGTTTTGTGCTGATTAACGAGAGGAAGCGTGCGCCGAAGGTTTTCAGATGCCTGTTGGAATTCGTGGTCGTAGACCGGGGGGAACGACGTTACTTTGCTCACGCGTGGCTCTCAATATGAATTAACCTTACATGAGCTAAGAGAATCCCCCAAAACTGCAGGAATATCAAGTCTGCCTTGCTTTGTGTGCGTATCTTGCCAGTGCTAGTGCAAGCAGAACCGTGATGACCGGAATGGCCTCAATCATGAGCTGGCTGGATATTGCAAACAGTGCTGCGAACAGGGTAATCAGCAGGAAAAAAATCATCACGATATTCTGTACCCAGTTATTCCCGGCCAGAATCGTACCCAATTGACTGGCCGGTGCATGTAGTTGAATCAACGCATTGAGCGGGATGATGAACAGACCGCCGAAGAAACCGAAGCCAAGGATCGCCAGTGCAAACGCCGGCGTTGATGCCAGCATAGGCATGATAAATAACACCAGGCACATGCCAATAGCGCCGGTCGGGATCAATCCGGTTGTGATCTGGCCTTTACGACCACTGCCGGCGACCAGCGAACCGATAATAATGCCGACCCCGGAACAGGCCAGCAGGCCCTGGATAATAATCGTGTTATCTTCGGCAAGCACAATCTTGGCAAATGCCGGGAAGGTAGCCAGAAAAGTCTGGGAAATTCCCCAGAACATGGATAAACCCAGAATCGCATACCAGATGACCGGATTGCGGTACAGTCGCTGCAGGTTCTCATGCAGAATATGTCCGCGCCGGTAGCGCTGCCAGTCAAAGCGCTGATCAGGCTGGGCCGAACTTGTCATCGGCAGGCGGCAGGCCAGCACAAACTCAATCACGCTGAACAGCACCAGCAGCCAGCCTATCGGCGCGATATGCTGAATTAATTCTGCTTCATTGTGGTAGACATGGCCGCTCAGCTTGGTTTCAAACAGGATGGTGAAAAGAAAAATGCCACTCAAAATCGCCACAATCGTGGTGGCCTGAATAAAACCGTTAGCCGGTGACAGTCTTTCATTGCCAGCAAGTTCGCGGATATAGCCGTACTTGGCGGGGGAGTAGAGCGCGCTTTGCGCCGCCAGCAGCAGGGTCAGCGCAAAGGCAAATAGAAACCAGCCCTGATAATAAGCCAGCGTGATCAGCAGCGTGATTAAAATCGCGGCAAAAGCGGTGACGCGCATCAGATGGGGTTTGGCAAAACGGTCAGAAAGATAAGCGGCCGGTGTGAACAACAGAATAAAAGGCAGCAGAATCAGGGCATTGACAATGGCAGTTAGACCGACCTGGGTAGCATCATCATAGATTTTAAAAATCGTGTTCTGAATCAGGATTTTGTGACCCAGGTCGACCATCGCATTGATGAAAGCGACAGCCAGAAAACTGATAAAACCGGGCAGGCCGGCAGTCTCCAGCAGATTGGATTTTTTCACGAAACAGTCTTCAGGCGTCAGTCATCTTTGAGCCGGACCGCGAGCACATCACAGTGAGCGTGGTGCAAGACCGCATTGGCAGTAGAACCCAGCAACATTTTAATGCCATGTCGACCATGAGAGCCGACCACAATCAAGTCAACCTGGTTTTCATCGGCAATCCGCACCAGATTATGACCGGGGCTGCCGCATTCCACCCATTGCTGAGAAGCGGGGATCCCCATCTCCTCGGCCCGCTTGCCAAGCTGTTTTTTGCCGGCCTCAAGCAGGGCTTCGCGCATATCGATATCAACGCTGATCATCGGCTCATAGGCAAAATCGGTGAGCGGAAAGTCCTCCACGATATGGCAGATACTGAGTCTGGCGTTATTGCGCTGCGCCAGGGCCTGCGCTTTGCTACAGACCTCCTCGGTATGGCTGGAAAAATCCACGGCGATCAGAATGTGCTGATAATCAGAATCCATGTGCGCTCCTCCAATAAAAAAAGGGCGGTCAAGCCGCCCTTTCATTGTATGACTTTAGTCGTTATCGAGAAACCGTTCGGCATCCAGTGCTGCCATACAGCCGGCGCCGGCTGAAGTAATCGCCTGACGATAAATCGGATCAGACACGTCACCGGCGGCAAATACGCCCGGGATGCTGGTTTCAGTGCCTTTCTTCAGAATAATGTAGTCATGCTGCATGTCCAGCTGTCCCTTGAACATGCTGGTATTGGGCTGGTGACCAATGGCGATGAATACGCCCTGAACCGGGATTTCCTGATCCTTGTTATCTTTGGTACTTTTGACCCGGATACCGGTGACACCGGCGTCATCACCCAGCACTTCGTCCAGTACATGGTCCCACAGAATCTCAACATTGCCTTCTTCTGCGCGTTTGAGCAATTTATTGCTCAGAATTTTCTCGGAACGGAATGAGTCACGACGGTGAATAACTGTCACCTTGGAAGCGATATTGGACAGATATAAAGCTTCTTCCACCGCAGTATTACCGCCACCGATGACCGCAACCGGCTGATTCTTGTAGAAGAAACCATCACAGGTCGCGCAGGCGGACACACCGCGGCCTTTGAAGTTTTCTTCTGATTCCAGACCCAGGTACTTGGCTGAGGCGCCGGTTGCAATGATCAGCGCATCGCAGGTGTATTCACCGGCATCACCGATAAGACGAAACGGCCGCTGGCTGAGGTCTGCAGTATGGATATGGTCGAACACAATCTCGGTACCGAAACGCTCGGCATGACGCTGCATACGCTGCATTAATTCCGGACCCTGCACACCCTGGTCATCACCCGGCCAGTTATCGACATCGGTGGTGGTTGTCAGCTGACCACCTTGCTCGATACCGGTGATGAGGACCGGTTCCAGTGCCGCACGCGCCGCATAAACTGCAGCAGTGTAACCGGCAGGACCTGAGCCCAGAATTAATAAACGACAGTGTTTGGCGTCTGCCATGAGGGGTGCCTCCAAAGGATGTTAATCGAGTAGCACGTAGAGTAACCACTGCTGTGACTTTGGACAAGCATCTTAGTTCAAAAGCTGTGTTAAAATCAGACGTTAATTTATTGGCTGAGTTGGAAATATCACCGTGGCACAAGCGACAAGAGTCAATGACAAACAGAAACAGAATGAAGCGAGCGGCGCAGTCGGCTTTCGGTTGCGGGAAGCGGCCCTGATCCTGGCCGTCGCGCTGGCCGCTTATCTGTTACTGTCATTAGCAAGCTATGAGCCCACCGATCCGGGCTGGTCGACTACCGGTGCCGATGACGTGATTGCCAACAGCGGCGGTATTGTGGGGGCATGGCTTGCCGATGCGCTGCTGTATGGCTTTGGTTTCCCGGCCTATCTGTTCCCCTTCATGGTTGGCTTTTCCGGCTGGTTGCTGTTCAGCTGGGGCAAGCGCGCTGACAGTGCCGATGCCATGCATTTCTGGATTCTGAAAATGGCCGGTCTGCTGATGGCGCTGGCTGCAGCCAGTGGCCTGGCTTCTCTGAGCCTGACCCAATACGCCCAATTAATGCCGATGGGTGCTGGTGGCGTGCTCGGCGAAGTCGTTGGCCATGGCTTTGAATCCGTATTCGGTGCCTCCGGTACCAGTCTGTTACTGCTGGCGGTGCTGCTCACAGGGGTCACCCTATTTACCGGCCTGTCCTGGCTGATGGTTATCGACAAGTTGGGCAGTGTGGCGATGATCGCCGTAGTGCATGCCAGCCGCTGGCTGCGGGAAATGAAAGACGATTTGCAGGCACGCCGCACCCGTCAGCAGCGCGAAGAAACCTTCCGCGAACAGAAAGAAAAACTACAGCATAAGGCCAAGGTCCGGATCGAACCCGTGCTGGAGAAAAAAGAACCCAGCAAGCGGGAAGAGAAGGAAAAACAGGTTCCGCTATTTGAAACCCCGGACGCTCCCGGCATGCCGGCGCTGGCATTACTGGATATGCCCAAGGCCAGTCAGAGCGCCTACAGTGAGGAAGTCCTGCAGGCTCTGTCACGTCAGGTTGAACTCAAACTCAAGGACTTCGGTGTCGATGTGCAGGTAGTGGAAGTGCAACCCGGCCCCGTGGTCACCCGCTTTGAACTGCAGCCCGCCCCCGGTATCAAGGTCAGTCGCATCAGTGGTCTTGCCAAAGATCTGGCCCGCGCCTTGTCTGTCAGCAGTGTCCGTATTGTTGAAGTCATCCCCGGCAAACCGGTGGTGGGGCTGGAAATCCCCAACGAAACCCGTGAAATCGTCCGGCTGCGGGAAATCCTTGCCTGTGATGATTATGAAAACAGCAAATCCCTGCTGGAACTCGCGCTGGGTAAGGATATAGCCGGCCGACCCACCGTCGCCAATCTGGAAAAGATGCCTCATCTGCTGGTGGCGGGTACCACCGGCTCCGGTAAGTCAGTCGCCGTCAACGCGATGATTCTGAGCATTCTTTACAAGGCGACACCGGAACAGGTGCGCATGATCATGGTCGATCCGAAGATGCTGGAATTGTCAGTCTACGAAGATATTCCGCATCTTCTGGCCCCGGTTGTGACCGATATGAAGGAAGCCGCCAACGCATTGCGCTGGTGTGTGGCGGAAATGGAGCGCCGCTACCCGCTTATGGCCGCTTTAGGGGTCAGAAACATTGCCGGCTATAACAAAAAAGTCCGTGATGCGATTGAACGCGGTGAACCCATTAAAGATCCGACCATCGATGTGGAGCCGGGTGAAGTGGCACCAACGCTGGAGCCGTTGCCGTTTATCGTGGTGGTTATCGACGAGCTGGCCGATATGATGATGGTGGTGGGCAAACAGGTCGAGGAACTGATTGCGAGGCTGGCCCAGAAAGCCCGTGCGTCAGGTATTCATTTGATACTGGCGACCCAGCGGCCATCGGTGGATGTCATCACCGGTTTGATCAAAGCCAATATTCCGACCCGGATTGCCTTCCAGGTATCCTCCCGAATCGACTCACGAACCATTCTGGATCAGATGGGAGCCGAGCAGTTGCTGGGGCAGGGCGATATGCTCTACTTGCCACCGGGCAGCGGTCTGCCGGAACGGGTGCATGGGGCTTTTGTCGATGATCATGAAGTTCATGCGGTGGTCGAACATCTGAAAAAAATGGCGGCGCCTAATTATCTGGATGAAATTACCCAGGATCCGGCGGGCGATGAAGGCGAGGGTGGTCTGGGCGATCCCAGTGACGCCGAGTCCGATCCGCTCTACGACCAGGCGGTACAGATAGTGACCGAAAGCCGCCGTGCTTCGGTGTCCGGTATTCAGCGCCGGCTGAAGATTGGTTACAACCGGGCAGCCAGAATTGTTGAAGCCATGGAGGCTGCCGGTGTGGTGTCAGCGATGCAGGGCAATGGCAGTCGCGAAGTGCTGGCACCGCCGCCACGCGACTAATCCTGGCGGAACCCCGCTGCGTTTGCGCAGTCTGCTCAATTACCACAAGACAATGGAGTCAGTGCATGACCTTGATTAAATCTTCAGCCCTGCTGTTGAGCATTTTCTTTTCTTCCATCGCTGTAGCCGCTGATGGCGCGACCGAGAAACTGCAGCAGTTTGTAGACAATGTGCATACTTTTTCTGCGCATTTTGAACAGATGGTGATCGACGCCGAGGGCAATTTACTGGAAGAGGCTGAGGGCGAATTCCAGCTTGAGCGTCCGGGCAAATTCCGCTGGGATTACCAGCAGCCCTATCCGCAGAAAATTGTCGCTGATGGTGAAAAAATCTGGTTCTATGATGTCGAGCTGGAACAGGTCACCGTCAAGTCGCAGCAGGAAGCTCTGGCTGATACCCCTGCCACTCTGCTTTCCGGTGAGGTAGTACCGGCTGATAAATATCACATACAGAACCTGCCTTCGGATGATGGCCGGCTGTGGGTTGAGCTGACACCCAAAGAACCGGATTCCAACTTCCAGGCTGTCACGCTGGTGTTTGACGGCGATACCCTTGCACAGATGATCATGCGCGACAGCTTTGACCAGCGCACCCGGCTGGTATTCAGCCAGGTTGAAGAAAACCCGACATTCGACAAAGAACTATTCAGCTTTACACCGCCGGCCGGGGTCGATGTCGTTGGTGACAGCCAATAAAGAGTCAGCCGATAAGTGAGTTTATTTGACCAAATCGAGGCCGATCCGGCGAGCCGTCCGCTGGCGGACCGGATGCGGCCCAAAACCCTCGATGAATATATCGGCCAGACCCATTTGCTGGGAGCCGGAAAGCCGCTGAGGCAGGCCATTGCCTCCGGCCATCCGCATTCGATGATTTTCTGGGGCCCGCCCGGTACCGGCAAAACGACACTGGCCAAACTGATTGCCGGTTACTGTGATGCCGAGTTCATGACTATTTCCGCGGTGCTCGCCGGGGTCAAGGAAGTCCGGGCAGCCGTAGCCCGTGCCCAGCAACTGCAGCAGGAGCAGGGTCGACGCACCATGTTGTTTGTCGATGAGGTGCATCGTTTCAACAAATCGCAGCAGGATGCGTTTCTGCCTTATGTTGAGGACGGAACATTTACCTTTATCGGCGCCACGACCGAAAATCCTTCATTTGAGCTCAATAACGCCCTGTTGTCGCGTGCCCGTGTTTATGTATTGAAGTCTCTGGAAGCAGCCGACCTCAGGCAAATCATTGACCGGGCCATGGCAGACAGTGAGCTCGGCCTCGCCGATCGTGGTATTACAATTTCTGACGCGTTACGGGATCAACTGGCACAAACCGCCGACGGAGATGGCCGCCGGGTTCTGAACCTGCTGGAAATCGCGGTCGATCTGGCCGACAGCAAAGGTCAGACCGAAGTGGATGAAAACGATCTGGCGGAAGTGCTGTCAGGCACGATTCGCCGTTTCGATAAAGGCGGTGAAGCCTTTTATGATCAGATATCAGCACTGCACAAATGCGTGCGAGGCTCAGCGCCTGATGCGGCTCTGTACTGGCTCTGCCGGATGCTGGACGGGGGCTGTGACCCGGTTTATCTGATGCGCCGAATCGTGCGTATGGCGACCGAGGATATCGGCAATGCCGATCCACGGGGCCTGCGTATTGCGCTGGATGCCTGGGAAAGTTTCGACAAGCTGGGCAGCCCGGAAGGCGAACTGGCGATTGCCCAGGCAGTGGTTTATCTCGCCTGCGCGCCGAAAAGTAATGCGGTATATGTGGCTTTCAAAGCAGCCATGAACGATGCCAAAACCCATGGCAGTGCGGAAGTGCCGGTGCATCTACGTAATGCACCGACCAAGCTGATGAAGGAGCTGGGCTACGGTAAGGAATATCGCTATGCGCATGATGAGCCCGAAGCCTATGCGGCTGGCGAGCAGTACTTTCCTGATTCGATGCGTGATCGCAGCTATTATGAGCCGGTCAATCGCGGTCTTGAAATCAAAATCGCCGAGAAGCTGGCCAGGCTGCGCGAGCTAGACAAGCAGTATAGAGGCTGAGCTCAGCGCGTCGGATAAATATCATAACGGGTATTTTTACTGTGCACACTGGCGGCCGGTTTCTGCCCGCCGACAAATTCGGCGCCTTTGGGGCGTTTCACCACCACCCGTTTGCCGGCTTTAGCCCGGGCTGCAGCAAGCAGTTCGGCGCTGTCGATATCGGTGCCGACCAATTGATGCAATAACTGCATTTCCTTTTTGACCAGGGCGGATTTGTCGCGGCCGGGGTACATCGGGTCCAGGTAAATCACATCAGCCTGGAGTTTACCCTCAGCCAGTATATTGATCGCATTAGCCTGATGAAGCTGCATCCGATCTGCAATCTCAGCAATGTCAGGGTCATCAGCAGCCCGTAACAGCGCATCCTCAATCAACAGGCTCATGACAAGGTTTTGCTCAATCATGGTGACCTGACAGCCCAGACTTGCCAGCACAAAGGCATCCCGGGCAAAGCCTGCGGTAGCATCAATCACACTGGGTGTCTGGCCTTGCTTTAAACCGACAGCGCGGGCAATCGCTTGACCGCGGCCGCCACCGAAGCGGCGGCGATGATCATATTTACCGCTGCTGAAATCAATCGAGAAAGGCTGTTTGAAGTCCGGCACTTTGAGAGCAAGCCTGTGCTCACTCAGCCAGAGCTGACTGTTGTCCGCCTCGATTGTAGCCAGTTCAAGGCCCAGACGATCAGCCAGTGCCTGAGCACGACCGATCGCCTGGTCATCCAGCGCTACGATAGCAATCGCTTTATCATTCAAGGGTGGTTATAAACTCACCGAAAGCACGGCTGCCGGTGGCGGCCTTGATGGTGTTGAGTGGCTTTTCAGTGATGGCATCAATCACGGAAACGGTCCCATTCCCCCAGTTAGCGACATAAACCAGACTGCCATCAGCCGAGGTGTCGACGCCTTCCGGCGTGTCTTCAACAGCGACGGTATTGGTGACCTGATGGGTTTTAACATCAATGATTGAGAGGGTGCTGTCATCCTGATTGGTAACATAGAGCTTGCTGCCATCCGGGCTGACCACTGCACAGTAAGGCCATTCACCGACCGGAATGGTTGTCACCACTTCCGCGGTTTCGGTATCAATCACCGTGACATTACTGCTTTGTACATTAACGCTGTAGATATAGCGTCCGTCTGGTGTTATGGCCATGCCAAACGGAGACTTACCGACACTGACGCTCCGAACCACCTGTCCTTTTTCAAGATCAACAAAGGCTATCGCATTATCGTCTCGATTGGCGACATAGAGTCGCTGTTTGCTCTCGTCCAGCACCATGCCGGCTGGTGACTTGCCGACAGGAATAGTCTGAATGATGTCACCGGACCCCGGTTCAACGACGCTGATGCGGTTTTCGTACCAGTCAGCGACATAGACACGTTCACCACGACGGTCTGCGACAATGCCGACTGGGCCTGCGCCGACTTTTATCTGACGTAACTCTTCGAGAGTCTGCAGGTTAATAACAGAGACAGTTCGACTGTCCGGATTGGTCACGAAAGCACGGGCAGCCTCAGTGCTGACAGCCACACCCGCGGGTGCATCTCCGACAGTGATTTCCTTGATGACTTCACCGGCCTCGACGTCAATCACACTGACATTGTCGGCAAGCTGATTGGTGATAAGGGCATATTGCTTGTCGTCACCAAAACAGCCTGTGAGTGTCAGCGCAAGTGTCACAAAAAAGGCGACCCGTAACCGGGTCGCCTTTTTGTTTGGCTGATTCAGCGCGAATCGCATTATTTTTCCAGAATCGCTTTCAGGTTGTTCAGGCCGGCTTTAGCGACGTCTTCGATTGCTTTGACAGCATCTTCATCACTTTGACCTTCAGGCACTGGAGGGTTGGCCATGAAAGCACGATAGAATTTCGCTTTCCAGGTGACTTCAGAACCACCGTCTTTCGGTTTAACGGTCAACCATGCTTTGTAGTTGTTGACCGGCAGGGTGTAATAAGGCGTGTCCTGGCTGTTGAAGGTGATGGTTTTGACAACGCTCATATCTTCGATGGTGTAAACCAGCATCATTTTTTCGTCGTCGAGTTTATCCAGTTCTTCGGTGATAGTTGGATTACCTTCGGTTTTCAGTGTCAAAACACGAACTTTATCGTTTTTCATTTCAGTGCTGGCGACAGCAGGATGCCAGTTGTGCAGACCCGCAAAGTCACCGACAACTTCCCAGACTTTCTCAGGGGCAGCGTTAATGAAAACGCTTTCTTTGACCTGCTGGCGGGTCGGACCGTGGGCCACTGCCAGCATTGGGACTACCATCAGGGCAGTTGCAAAGAATTGTAAAAACTTCTTCATCATATCTCTCCGATTTATTATGAATGCGTAAAGGACATTAGCACAGGAAGTCTGAACGGAATCTGAACAGATGCCAATGTGAATTATTCCCTTAAGACCAAAAACTGGTGTGCACACTCTAGCGGATAAGCCTGTTTTTTTCCATAAGCCAATTTGACTTAGTGTGGCTTATTCACCAAAATTAACGACCTTTCATTCACGACTGATAATGCTGGAGAAACCTGTGCCACTGATAAAGATCAGGGACTTGCACTTTTATCGTGGTAACCGTGCCATCTTTGAAGGCGTCAACATTGATATTGAGCGCGGCAAAGTTACGGCTATCATGGGCCCAAGCGGCACCGGTAAAACCACTTTATTAAAGTTGATTGGCGGTCAGCTTCGTCCTGACAAAGGCACGATTGAAGTTGATGGTCAGAATGTTCACAAGCTTTCCCGCTCAGATCTCTATGAGCTGCGTAAGCGGATGGGCATGTTGTTTCAGAGCGGCGCCTTGCTGACTGACCTCACCGTTTACGATAATGTGGCTTTTCCCCTCAGAGAGCATACTAACCTGCCCGAGTCGATGATTCGTGATCTGGTGCTGATGAAACTGCAGGCAGTGGGTCTGCGCAATGCCCGTAATCTACAACCAGCCGAACTGTCTGGTGGTATGGCGCGTCGCGTAGCGCTGGCTCGTGCGGTTGCGCTGGAACCGATGATGATCATGTACGACGAGCCCTTCACCGGTCAGGATCCGATTTCGATGGGCACCCTGGTGAACCTGATCCATCGTATGAACGATGCAATGGGGCTGACCAGCATCGTGGTGTCACATGATGTGGCCGAAACAGCGGAAATTGCTGACTATATCTATTTATTATCAGGCGGCAAGATTATTGAGCATGGCTCGCCGGTGCAGTTGCGCCGTTCCGGCTCGCAATGGGTACAGCAGTTTATGCAAGGCTTACCGGACGGTCCGGTGCCGTTCCATTATGCCGGTCCCGACTTTGACGAAGACTTACTCAAGCCAGAGGAATATGCATGATTAACCTGATTCGCAGTCTCGGCCGCTGGGGACTGGGCACTTTCGAGCGTCTTGGCAGGGGCCACCTGTTCCTGCTGCATATTCTGGCTGGTATTCCAGGCCTGTTTCTGCGTTTTTCGCTGGTGATTCAACAGGTCTACTCGGTCGGTGTTCTGTCGCTGCTGATTATCCTTATTTCAGGCCTGTTCGTGGGTATGGTACTAGGCCTGCAGGGGTATAATACGCTGGTGGATTTCGGTGCTGAGGAATCGCTGGGCGTGTTGGTATCACTGTCACTGGTACGTGAACTCGGGCCTGTAGTCAGTGCCCTGCTGTTTGCCGGTCGAGCCGGTTCTGCGCTGACGGCAGAAATCGGTCTGATGAAAAGCACCGAACAACTGTCCGGCATGGAAATGATGGCGGTGGATCCGATTCGCCGCGTTATCGCACCGCGTTTTATGGCAGGTCTTATTTCCATGCCCTTACTGGCAGCTATTTTCAGTGCGGTGGGTATTATTGGTGCCTTCCTGGTGGGGCATGGCTTGCTCGGCGTTGATGACGGTGCGTTCTGGTCACAGATGCAGGCCAAAACCGATTTTTACGATGACATCATGAACGGCGTCATCAAAAGTGTTGTGTTCGGGTTTGTAGTGACCTGGATTGCTTTGTTTGAGGGGCATGATGCCATACCGACTTCAGAAGGGGTCGGAAGAGCAACGACGCGCACAGTAGTGCATTCTGCGTTTGCGATTCTGGGGCTGGACTTTGTGCTGACTGCGTTGATGTTTGGAGATGAATAATAATGATGCAGAATAAGAGTACCGAAATTATTGTCGGGATGTTTGTTGCCGCGGGTATTGCTGCCCTGTTTATGCTGGCGATGAAAGTCAGCAATCTGGGTGACTTCACCGATGAAGCCGGTTACCAGGTCACTGCAGAATTCGAGAATATCGGCGGCCTCAAGGTCCGGGCTCCGGTGACGATGGCGGGTGTACGTGTGGGCCGGGTCTCATCGATTAATCTTGACCCGACGACTTATAATGCTGAAGTCACCATCAACATGTATTCCCAGTTTGACAATATTCCATACGACACCTCTGCCAGCATCTACACTGCAGGCCTGTTGGGTGAACAGTACATCGGTCTGGTAGCCGGTGCTGAAGAAGAATTTTTACAAGACGGGGATGTCATAGACCTGACCCAGCCCGCCCTGGTGCTTGAACAGGTCATCGGACAATTCCTCTATAGCAAAGCGGAAGGTGAAGAATAATGACCATGCTGAATAAAACCATGATGCAGGCGCTGCTGATGCTGGCAGCATTAATGCTGGCTTTCAGTCCAGTTAAAGCCTCAGCGGAAGCGATGCCGGAACCACAGGCACTGGTTAAAAAAGCCTCGGACGATATGCTCAAAGCATTGAAGGATAATGAAGCCGAGCTTGAAGCGGATCCCGAGAAAATCTACGAACTGGTTGAGGATATACTGATGCCACATTTCGACTTTGAGAAAATGTCGAAACTGGCTCTGGGTAAAAACTGGCGTGCAGCCAATGCCGATCAGCGCGAGCGCTTCATCGAAGAATTTCGTCTCCTGTTAATCAGAACTTATTCAACCGCGATGCTGGAGTACACTGACGAAGAAATCCTGATGCTGCCGTTTCGCGATGATCTGAGCCGCAAACGGGTGACGGTGCCGATGGAAGTGGTGCAAAAAGGCGGCCCGTCAATCGGTATGTCTCTGTCCCTGTATCAGAACAAACAGGATGCCTGGAAAGTGTATGACGTCAAAATTGATGGCATCAGCCTGGTGACCAACTATCGCTCCAGCTTTGCCAACGAAATCCGCAGCGGTGGTATGGACCAGCTGATCAAGGACCTGGCTGAACGTAATCAAAAAGTTAAAACATGAGCGACTTATTCAGCATCAGCTTTGACACTGACAGTCAGGTATACAACGTCAGCGGTGAGCTGACTCTGGAAACCGCCACAGCAGTCTTGTCAAAGTCGACGAGCCTGTTCGACACTGCCGCCAGACTGGATATCGATCTTGCCAATGTAACCCGCGCCGACAGTGCGGGTTTGGCTTTACTGGTGTCATGGATGCGCCAGGCCCGGCAGGGAAGCAAGCCTATTGAATTTCAGCATGTCCCGGCACAAATGCTGGCGATTGCCAAGGCCAGCGGCCTGGATGAGATTTTACCTGTTAAATAACCAAATCGAATTGATAATCTGATATGAAAGCTTCTGAAATAAAAGCCCTGATCGAAGCAGGTCTGCCCGATGCCGAGGTGGAAGTGAAAGGTGATGACGGTCAGCATTTTGATGCTGTGGTCGTCAGTGCCTCCTTTGCCGGCAAGAGCCTGATTGAACAGCACAAGATGGTCAAGGCGACTTTAGGTGACCGTTTTACCAGTGGTGAACTGCACGCACTGGGCCTGAAAACATCCGCCCCCCGTTAAGCTGACGCGAGCCTGAAATCTAGACATGGATAAATTGATCATCAACGGCGGCGTCGCGCTTGACGGCGAAATCCGTATTTCCGGTGCCAAGAATGCCGCGCTGCCGATATTGATGGGCGCGCTGCTGGCTGATTCTCCGGTGCGTATTGGTAATGTGCCGCATCTGCATGACATTACCACCACACTGGAACTGCTGGGCCGGATGGGTGTGACCCTGACGGTGGATGAGCGCTCCGGGGTGGTGATTGATCCCAGCACGCTGACCGATACGGAAGCGGCTTACGACTTGGTCAAAACCATGCGTGCCTCGATTTTGGTGCTGGGTCCGTTACTGGCGAGATACGGTAAAGCCGACGTCTCCCTGCCGGGTGGCTGTGCTATCGGTTCGCGTCCGGTTGATTTGCACCTTCGTGGTCTGGAACAGATGGGCGCTGATATCCGCGTCGAAAATGGCTATATCCGAGCCACCAGTGGTAAAGGCTTGAAAGGCGCGCACATTTTCATGGATCAGGTCACCGTGACCGGTACCGAGAACCTGATGATGGCCGCGACCCTGGCGGAAGGGACCACGACGATTGAAAATGCAGCGCGGGAACCTGAAGTGGTTGATTTGGCCCATTACCTCAATAAAATGGGCGCCAGAATCAGTGGTATCGGCACTGCAACACTGATTATCGAGGGCGTGAAATCCCTCAGCGGTACAGAATATAAAATCCTGCCCGACCGTATTGAAACCGGCACTTATCTGGTGGCTGCCGCATTGACGCGTGGCCGGGTCAAGCTGAAAGACACCGATGCCAACCAGCTGGAAGCCGTGTTGCTCAAACTGGAAGAAGCCGGTGCCCACATTGATGTTGGTGAAGACTGGATTGCGCTTGATATGAAAGGCAACCGGCCGAAAGCGGTCAATATCCGCACCGCACCTTATCCTGCTTTTCCGACCGATATGCAGGCCCAGTTCACGGCCTTGAACAGTATTGCCGAAGGGCAGGCAACGATAGTCGAAACCGTATTCGAAAACCGTTTCATGCATGTGCAGGAAATGCAGCGTATGGGAGCGCACCTGCAGATCGAGGGTAATACCGTGGTCTGTAAAGGCAGAGATTTTCTGACGGCAGCACCGGTGATGGCCACCGATCTGCGGGCTTCGGCCTGTCTGGTTTTGGCAGCACTGGTTGCAGAAGGTGATACCGAAGTCGAACGTATTTATCACATCGATCGTGGTTATGAGTGTATTGAAGAAAAACTACAGCAGCTTGGCGCCCGTATTCGCCGAATACCCAGTTCGGTCAGGAGGGCAGTCTAGTGTCTGAAACATTGACGCTGGCATTGTCAAAAGGGCGGATCTTCAAAGAAACCCTGCCATTACTCAAGGCCGCCGGTATCGAACCGCTGGATGATCCTGAAACCAGCCGCAAGCTGATACTGGAAACCAACCAGCCTGATGTCAATCTGATTATCGTCCGCGCTTCCGATGTGCCGACCTATGTTGAATATGGTGGTGCCGACATCGGGGTCGCCGGTAAAGATGTCCTGATGGAACATCCTCATGCCGAGCTGTATGAGCCGGTTGATCTGAGAATCGCCTGCTGCAAGCTGATGACCGCCGGTAAGCCTGATGAGCCGGTATCCAACGGACGCCTCAAGGTCGCTACCAAATTTGTTGAGAGTACCCGCCGTTTTTATGCCGAGAAGGGCGAACAGGTGGAAATCATCAAACTCTACGGTTCGATGGAACTGGCGCCGCTGGTCGGTCTTGCAGACCGTATTGTTGATGTAGTGGACACCGGCAACACACTGCGCGCCAACGGTCTGGTACCAATGGAACATATCGCGGATATCAGCTCGCGTTTAGTGGTCAATAAAGCGTCGATGAAAATGAAGCATAAGCGGATTCAGACGTTTATCGAACAAATCCGCAACGCAGTAAGAGAACAGAGTAATGCTTGAAATTAAACAGTTGGATGCCGCACAGGCGGATTTCTGGCCGCAACTGGAAACCCTGCTGGCCTGGGAAGGCGTGTCAGATGACAAAGTCACTTCCATTGTCAGAGAAATCCTGGCAGCGGTGAAATCAAATGGCGATGCCGCGGTGATTGAATACAGCCGCCGTTTTGATCGGGTCACCGCCGAGACTATGGCCGATCTGGAGATTTCACTGGATCGCGCCCATGCCGCGCTGAAAAATATCCCTCAGAATCAGCGCCAGGCGCTGGAAGCCGCTGCTGATCGCGTCCGCAAATATCACGAGCATCAGAAACAGGAATCCTGGAGTTATACCGAAGCCGACGGCACAGTGCTGGGGCAGCAGGTGACGCCATTGGACCGGGCCGGTCTCTATGTGCCGGGTGGCAAGGCGGCTTATCCCTCATCGGTGCTGATGAATGCGATTCCTGCCAAAGTCGCCGGTGTGGGTGAACTCATCATGGTGGTACCGACCCCGGACGGTGAAGTCAATGAACTGGTATTGGCTGCCGCTGCTGTTGCCGGTGTCGATCGTATTTTTGCGATTGGTGGTGCTCAGGCAGTGGCCGCTTTAGCCTATGGCACTGAGACCATTCCACAGGTCGACAAGATTGTCGGCCCCGGTAATATTTTTGTAGCGACGGCCAAAGGCATGGTATTTGGCACCGTCGGTATCGATATGATTGCCGGTCCGTCTGAAATTCTGGTGATTTGTGACGGTAAGACCGATCCGGACTGGATTGCGATGGATCTGTTCTCGCAGGCCGAACATGATGAAGATGCCCAGTCGATTCTGATTTCACCCGATGCCGGTTTCCTGGTCAAAGTTAAAGAGGCGATTGATCGCCTGTTACCGACCATGGAACGCAAAGACATCATTAGCACCTCACTGCAGAACCGGGCTGCTTTGATTCATGTTGACGATATGGATAAAGCGATTGAAGTCGCTAACTTTATCGCTGCCGAACACCTGGAATTATCGGTTGATGAGCCGATGGAAATGGCTAAGAAAATCCGCCACGCCGGTGCGATTTTCCTGGGGCGTTATACACCGGAAGCGCTGGGCGACTATTGCGCCGGCCCTAACCACGTGCTGCCGACTTCACGGACCGCCCGTTTCAGCTCACCACTTGGTGTGTATGATTTCCAGAAGCGTTCCAGCCTGATCCAGGTTTCTGATCAGGGAGCTCAGACCCTGGGCAAAGTCGCCTCGGTGTTAGCCCGGGGTGAGAGCCTGAGCGCGCATGCGCGCAGTGCTGAATATCGTCTGAAGGATTAAACATGAGTCGCTACTGGAGCGCCTTTGTCCATAATCTGCAGCCCTATGTGCCGGGTGAACAGCCGAAAATGGCTAACCTGGTCAAGCTCAACACCAATGAGAATCCTTACGGACCTTCACCCAAGGTACTGGAAGCGATTCAACTGGGTGTCAGCGATCGTCTGCGGCTGTATCCGGATCCCACCTCACATGAGCTGAAACAGACCATTGCCGATTATTACAAGGTCAACACAGCGAATGTGTTTGTCGGTAACGGTTCCGATGAAGTGCTGGGGCATATCTTCCATGCCCTGTTTCAGCATGAACCGCCCTTGCTGTTTCCGGATATAACTTACAGCTTTTATCCGGTTTACTGCCAGCTCTATAAAATCGACTATCAGACAGTGCCGCTGACGGCGGATTTCCAGGTCGATATCAATGATTACCTGCGTGATAACGGCGGTATTATTTTCCCTAATCCCAATGCCCCTACCGGCTGTCTGCTGAGCGTGGCTGAGATTGAACGTTTGCTGCAGAACAATCAGGATTCGGTGGTGGTGGTGGATGAAGCCTATATCGATTTTGGCGGCGAAACGGCCATTCCGCTGACCCAGCAATATCCCAACCTGCTGGTGACCCAGACGCTGTCCAAATCCCGCTCACTGGCAGGCATGCGGATTGGCTTTGCCGTGGGCCATGCTGATTTGATTGAGGCGCTGGTAAGGGTCAAGGACAGCTTTAACTCCTATCCGCTGGACAGTCTGGCCGAAGCTGCAGCGGTGGCTGCTTTCCGTGACCGGCCCTACTTCAAAGAGACCTGTGACAAGGTAATTCTGAGCCGGGATAAGGTGACTCAGGGACTAGAGGAGCTGGGTTTTGAAGTGCTGCCATCCGCGGCCAATTTTGTGTTTGTCCGTCATCCGGAACATGATGCCGCCGATCTGGCTGCCGGTTTACGCAAAGAGGGGGTGATTGTGCGTCACTTCAACAAGCGCCGTATTGATCAGTTTCTGCGAATAACTATCGGCACACCGAGCGAAAATCAGCACCTGCTATCGGTGATCGATACGCTGGTCTAGTCCTGCCTGGCCTGCGTACCGCGCAGTTGTCTCAGACGTTGCATATCCTGTTGGTACTGAGCCTGTAGCTGTTTGATTTCGGCCTGGTATTTCTCGATGGCCTGTTTACGTACCTGAATTTCTTCCTTAGCGGCATCGAGACGCTTTTGCATATTGGCGGTAATCTTACCGCCATTGAGTTCGCGTTCAGCCGCTTCTTTCTGTACGGTTTCCAGCCTTTCCTGCAACTTTGGCAGCTTTTCCGATAATAAATCTATCTGCTCCTGACGGTAGCCGATATCCCGGTCACGGGCCGCGATCAGGTCCGATTCAGTCGGGTAAGTGAGCAGCAGAGTGCGGTCATATTGTCGCTGTTTTTGTTGTGCCTGCTCGAGTTGTCTGGCTTCTATAGCCTGTTGACGCTGACGTTCAGCCTCACGTGCCTGTTCCGCTTTGAATGCCTCAATCTCAGCTTCGGTCGGTGCCGGCGGGACCCGCTCAATCAGGCGCATGCTCTTGTCGTCGATAATGTCATAGCCTTTCTGAGCGGCTTCCGGTGGCAGACTGCGGCTCAGGGTCGGTACACCGTTTTCGTCCGGAAAGCGGTAAAGCTGGCCTGCCTGGGTGTTAAAAGAAACAAACGCAAGTACAAAGATGCTGAGGCTTGGGAATTTACGTATCATCATGACCTTTATTCTAATGAGAGTCCGCTGAAAGTTGAACCTGACTGAGCAATTTATCCTGTTTCTTGTGTCATTGGTAGCCAATACTTTTTCTGCCTTCAGCGGTGGCGGCGCCGGCTTGTTGCAGTTTCCGGTGCTGATTTTCTTGGGCTTGAGTTTCGGGGTGGCATTGGCCACCCATAAAGTAGCCAGCGTGGCATTGGGGCTGGGCGCAGTATTACGCTATCTGCGCACCAGCCAGTTGGAACGTCAGTTTGTTGCCTTGATGCTGGTGAGCGGTCTGCCGGGCGTGATACTGGGCGGTAGTGTGATTCTGCAGGTCCCGGATCGCTGGGCGGAAATTGCATTGGGCTTGCTGACAGGGGGACTCGGTATCTATTCGATGCTGAAAAGCGATCTTGGCCAGCAGCATCTACCAAGGCATCGTGATCGACAGGGACTGATGCTGGGCGGCCTGATGTTGTTCTTTCTGGGCTTTCTCAACGGCTCTTTGACATCCGGCACCGGCCTATTCGTGACCATTTGGCTGGTGATGTGGTTCGGTATGGATTATCAGCGCGCCGTGGCCTATACCTTGATTCTGGTTGGGCTGTTCTGGAATGGCACCGGTGCCGTGACACTGGGCATACTCGGCGATATCCGCTGGGACTGGCTGCCGGCGCTGTTACTGGGGTCGCTGCTTGGCGGTTACTTCGGATCGCATCTTGCTATCAAACACGGTAACCGCTGGATCAAACGGGCTTTTGAGGTGATTACGCTGCTGGTCTCAGTCAAGCTGATTCTGGGTTAGACGCCGTACTTATCGCGGTAAGCCTGTACGGCTGGCAGGTGCTCACCCAGTTCCGGACTGTCCTGCAGATAGCCCAGCAGATCATTGAGTGAGATGATATTCAGAACCGGAATATGATGCTCGGCCTGCACTTCCTGAATGGCTGATAAGTCGCCCTGGCCGCGTTCCTGACGATCAAGAGCAATAATGACACCGGCCGGTTCAGCGCCGGCGGCGCGAATAATGTCGACCGATTCCCGCACTGAGGTACCGGCAGAAATCACATCATCAATGATCAGTACTTTGCCTTTGAGTTCAGCGCCGACAAGCTGACCGCCTTCACCGTGATCTTTGACTTCCTTTCGGTTGAATACATAGGGCACATCGCGTTCATGCTGATCGGCCAGCGCTACCACAGTGGTTGAGGCCAGTGGGATGCCTTTATAGGCGGGCCCGAACAGGACATCGAAGTCCAGGCCTGATTCGGCAATGGTGCGGGCATAAAAACGGCCCAGCCGGGCCAGGCAGGCACCGGTGTTAAACAGGCCGCTATTGAAAAAGTAAGGGCTCTGACGTCCCGACTTCAGCGTAAATGAACCAAACTTCAGTACCCCGGTCTTCAGGGCAAACTCAATAAATTCGCGTTGATAATCTTTCATTCGTTGTCTTGTTGTTGCACCAGATAAACGGCAACCTGCCCGAACAGATTAGGCAGAAGCCGGACTCCGAGGCTGTCTTTGTGCTCGTGATTGACAATGCTGTGATTCAGCACGGTCAGCTTATGCGAGGCGCATAATTGCTCAAAGTCCTGAATCGTACATAAATGGATATTCGGTGTTTCGAACCAGGCATTAGGCAGGGCCCTGGAGACCGGCATACGCCCGCCCAGCGCTAATTGCATGCGACACTGCCAGTGACCGAAGTTGGGAAAGCCAATAATGCCTTTTTTACCCACCCGCACGATCTCACGCAGAAGGAAATCAGGGCGTTTAATCGCCTGTAATGTCTGTGACAGGATGACAAAATCAAAGCTCTGATCAGCGAACTGGGACAGGCCTTCATCCAGATCAGCCTGCAATACGCTAATGCCGGCGCGAATGCAGTCGGCAAACTTGCTGTTATCGATCTCCAGCCCGTAGCCGGTGATATTACGCTGTTGCAGATGATTCAGCAGGGCACCGTTGCCACAGCCCAGATCCAGCACTTTGGCACCATCGGGGATCCAGTCGCTGATGATTTGCTGATCAATACGCAAACTCATGCTGTCACCTCCGTTGCGATTTGCCGCATATAGGTACCGAAGATATCGAGATAGCGCGGGATCGGCATCAGGAACGCATCATGGCCCTGATGCGCTTCGATTTCAGCATAGGTGACCGGTTTGCCGGCCGCCAGCATGGCATTGACAATTTCCCTGGAACGCATCGGTGAGAAGCGCCAGTCACTGGTAAAGGACATGACTAATGCCTTGGCCTCGATATGGGCGACAGTGCGGGTCAGATCGTCATCAAATTCCTTGGCCGGGTCAAAATAGTCCAGCGCCTTGGTCATCAGCAAATAGGTGTTGGCATCAAAACGCTCGACAAAGCTGGTGCTCTGATAGCGGAGATAGCTTTCGATCTGGAACTCGACATCATAACCGTATTGAATCGCGCCGCTGCGAAGTTCACGACCGAACTTCTGACCCATCGCCTCATCGGAAAGATAGGTAATATGCCCAAGCATGCGTGCCAGACCCAGTCCCTGGCGAGGCAGCGTGTTGAATCGCATGTAATGGCCGTCGTGGAAATCCGGATCGGATTTGATTGCAGTGCGAGCCACTTCGTTAAAGGCGATATTCTGTGCCGACAGTTTGGGGGCAGCCGCAATTATCACAGTATGTCTGACTCTTTCCGGCAGACTGATTGCCCATTGTAAAGCCTGCATACCCCCGAGGCTGCCGCCGATGACCGCTGCCCATTGTTTGATGCCCAGCTTATCTGCCAGCACCGCCTGGCTGCGTACCCAGTCGGGTACGGTGACAATCGGAAAGTCGGGGCCGTATAACTCGCCGTTGTCAGGATTAATGGTGTTGGGGCCGCTGGAGCCTTTACAGCCACCAAGATTATTGGGGCAAACCACAAAAAAGCGGTTGGTATCGATTGCCTTGCCGGGACCTATCGCCGAGTCCCACCAGCCTGGCTTGCGATCTTCCATAGTGTGATAGCCCGCCGCGTGATGATCGCCTGACAAGGCATGGCAGATCAGCACGGCATTACTGTGATCGGCATTAAGTTCACCATAGGTCTCATAGACCAGATCATAGCTCGACAGTGTGCGTCCGCAGTCGAGTTTCAGCGGAGCGTCGACATGCAGGGTGGAGGGGCTTACCAAACCAACGGAGTCGGCTGGTATCGTTTCCGGCATAAACGGTTGATTCCTGTAAAAAAAGCGATAAGTCTAATCAGACAGCGCCGTGAGCGCAATCTCAGAGCCTAAATTCGTCCGGTTAACAGCGGCATGACCAGCATCGACAATACCTGCAGGCCCAGAATCACAAACAGGGGCGACAAATCGACACCGCCCAGTGGGGGAATGAGACGTCTCACCGGTCGCAGTAAGGGCGCATTCATCCGCTCTACCAACGGCGCTACCGGATTATAGCTACCGGGAGGCGTGACCCAGCTGAGAATGACCTCGATAATGATACTGACGGTAAAAATGCCGATAAACAAAGAAAATATTTCGGCAGCGATCAGGCTCAGCCAGAGCAGGCCGGTAGGCCAGGCGCCGGCAATCAGCCCGACAATCATAATTTTTGCCAGTGTCACTAACAGTAAAAGTACGATGGTCGCGGTATCCCAACGTCCCATCGCGGGCAGAAACTGACGCAGAAATTTGACCGGCGGCTGAGTCGCTTTGATGATGAATTGCACCAGCGGATTGTGATATTCCCAGTTGGCCCACTGCATCACCAGTCGCAGTGCTACTACCACCATATAAAGGTAGAACAGGGTTTCAACCACAAAAATCAGTGGATTAGCCAGATAACCGTTAGTCATAGTCTTGTCCCAATTGATCAGCCAGCTCTGCAGCCCGTGCAGCAGCAGCATTCAGGGCTTTTTTGAAACTGCCGCGTAAATCCTCGTCCTCGAACACGTCCAGTGCCCGCTCCGTGGTGCCACCGGGAGAGGTGACCCGCTGACGCAGCACGCAGGCGGACTCATCACTTTCCAGTGCCATTTTAGCCGCGCCGAAGGCCGTTTCCAGCGCCAGCAGGCGGGCGGTTTCCTCCGGCAGTCCCAGTTCCATGCCAGCAGTCTGCATCGATTCCATCACCAGGAAGAAATAGGCGGGGCCACTGCCTGATAGTGCTGTGACAGCATCCATCTGCGCTTCATCTTTGACCCATAAAGCCAGACCGACTGCGCGCAGGATAGACTCCGCCAGTTCATGCTGCGCATTGCTGACATGGTCGTTGGCACATAAAGCCGTGGCACCGGCGCGAACCAGCGAAGGTGTATTGGGCATGGCGCGGACGACAGCAGCACCGGACTGCCCAATCCAGCGGCTGATATCATCGAGCCGGATACCGGCAGCAATCGAAATCAGCAGTTTGTTGTGCTGCCAGTGGGGGGCAAGTTCGCGGCAGACTTTCTGCAGCTGCTGTGGTTTAACCGCAAGAATGACCACATCTGCATCGGCAACCGCTGCTGCATTTTCAGTGAAAGTCTGCACCGGGTAACGGGCAGACAACTGCTCCAGGCTTTCAGAGCTGGGATCGGCGACGTGAATCGATTGTGGCGCAAAGCCGTTATTGACGAGACCGCCGATGAGGCTGCGGGCCATATTTCCGCCGCCGATAAAAGCGAGCGTACAGTCTTTCATTTGAACCTCTTGTTTTGGTTTGCCTTGGCCACCAGTGTAAAGCTTATTCAGCCTGACGGGTATCACGCTGACCAAACAGCGCGGTACCGATGCGGACCATCGTGCTGCCTTCGGCAATAGCAGCATTAAGATCTCCGGTCATGCCCATTGACAGGGTATCGATCCCCTCAAACTGAGTCTGCATAGACTCGAATAAATCCCATGCCCGGTGGAAACTGTCCCGCTGTGCCGCTTCATCTTCCTGTCTGGCCGGAATCACCATCAGTCCGCGTAATCTGAGTCTGTCCAGCTGGCTGATGGCTTCGGCGAGTGACAGAACCTCACTGGCGCTGACGCCGGATTTACTGTCCTCTTCATCGATATTGACCTGAATGCAGACATTCAGCGGTGGCAAATCTTCTGGCCGTTGCTCATTGAGACGACGGGCGATTTTAAGCCGGTCGACACTCTGCGCCCAGTCAAAATGGGCAGCGATATCACGGGTTTTATTGGATTGAATTGGGCCGATGAAATGCCATTCCAAATCAAGACCGGCAAGGGCCTCGATTTTTTCCAGTGCTTCCTGAAGGTAATTTTCGCCGAAACGCTGTTGTCCCTCTTCGGCGACCAGTCTCAGTTTTTCAGCTGGCCAGGTTTTGCTTACCGCCAGTAGTTTCACCGAACCGGGAGCCCGCCCGGATTGCTGTTCAGCCAGCCTGATATCGTTGTTGATGGAGTGGAAACGCTTTTTTATCTCAGTCATCTTGCAAGCCCGAAGTCAGCGCGCTACTTTAATGCTTAATCGCTTCAATTATCAAAGCGGATAGATTACACCAATCAGTAAAGGGAACGTGGATGGATATCACCGAATTGCTCGCCTTCAGCGTCAAGAACAAGGCTTCTGACTTACACATTTCTGCTGGCGAACCACCAATGATCCGCGTCGACGGCGATGTGAAGCGTATCAATCTGCCACCAATGGAACACAAAGAAGTCCACGCCATGGTGTATGACATCATGAATGACAAACAGCGTAAGGACTTTGAAGAATTTCTGGAAACCGACTTTTCCTTTGAAGTACCTAATATGGCGCGGTTCCGGGTTAATGCTTTCAATCAGAACCGGGGTGCTGCCGCCGTATTCCGGACCATTCCTTCCGAAGTACTGACTCTGGAGGATCTGAATGCGCCGGAGATTTTCAAAACCATCGCCGATAACCGCCGCGGTATCGTGCTGGTCACCGGGCCGACCGGGTCGGGTAAATCCACCACGCTAGCGGCGATGGTGGATTACCGTAATGAAAAAGATAATGAACATATCCTGACCATCGAAGACCCGATTGAATTTGTTCATCAAAGTAAGAAATGTCTGGTTAACCAGCGCGAAGTCCACCGTGACACGCTCGGCTTCAGTGAAGCTCTGCGTAGTGCCCTGCGTGAGGATCCGGATATTATTCTGGTTGGTGAGCTGCGTGATCTTGAGACCATTCGGCTGGCGCTGACCGCGGCGGAAACCGGTCACCTGGTTTTCGGCACGCTGCATACCTCATCGGCCGCCAAAACCATCGACCGGATTATCGACGTGTTCCCGGCTGCTGAGAAAGATATGGTGCGCTCCATGTTGTCAGAGTCGCTGCGGGCCGTTATTTCCCAGACGCTGATGAAAAAAGTCGGGGGCGGACGTGTGGCAGCGCATGAAATCATGATTGGTACCCCGGCGATTCGTAATCTGATCCGTGAAGACAAAGTGCCGCAAATGTATTCCGCCATCCAGACCGGTGGCGCACTGGGCATGCAGACCCTGGACCAGTGTCTGCAGGACCTGGTCAGACGTCAACAGGTCACCAAACAGGAAGCCCTGCCCCGCGCCGTCAATAAAGACTTATTCCGTTAGGAGTTAACGATGGAAATCGTCACTATTTTAAAAGCTGCCGTAAAACACGACGCGTCAGATATTTTTGTTACCGCTGGACGCCCGGTTACACTCAAGGTCAACGGCCGGATGGCGACATTGTCGCAGGAAGCGCTATCGGACGATGAAGCCCGGGATCTGGTGCTTAGCACCATGTCAGATGAACAGAAGAAAATTTTTGAGCGCGACAAAGAATGTAACTATGCCCTCGAAACCAAAGGGGCGGGCCGTTTCCGTGTCAGCGCGCTGTTCCAGCGTAACCGGGTAGCGATGGTACTGCGTCGGATCAAGGATGAAATTCCGACCATTGAAGAGTTACATGTACCGGAAATCATCAAAGAACTGGCAATGACCAAGCGCGGGCTGGTGATTTTTGTCGGCGCCACCGGCAGTGGTAAATCGACCACGCTGGCGGCGATGATCGGTTACCGCAATCAGAACAGTACCGGTCACATACTCAGTATTGAAGACCCGATTGAGTTTGATCATAAACATGCCGGCTGTGTGGTAACACAGCGCGAGGTGGGGATTGATACTGACTCTTATGAGATTGCCCTGAAAAACTCTCTCAGGCAGGCCCCGGATGTCATCATGATCGGCGAGATTCGCTCGCGCGATACGATGGATTACGGTATTGCCTTTGCTGAAACCGGTCACCTCTGCCTGTCGACACTGCATGCTAATAACGCCAACCAGGCGATGGACAGGATTATCAACTTCTTCCCGGAAGAGCGTCACAAACAGCTGTTTCTGGATATGTCGCTCAATTTGAAAGCGGTGGTTGCCCAGCGCTTGATTCCCAAGAAAGACGGCAGCGGCCGTACGGTCGCGGTTGAAGTGCTGTTGAATACGCCCCTGATTGGTGACTTGATTGAGAAAGGCAAAGTCTCGGAAATCAAGGATGTCATGAAACGTTCAAGAGAACTGGGCATGCAGACTTTCGATCAGGCGGTTTATGATCTTTATAAGGCCGGTGAAATTTCCTACGAGGAAGCCCTGAAAAATGCTGATTCGGCCAATGAAGTCCGGCTGATGATCAAACTCGGCGCTGAATCCGGTGAATTGCCTGAAGATGAATCGGTCCAGGGATTGTCTCTAGAAGCAGATGACTCGGGTGTCATCGGTAGAATGTAATCACTGTTGTTTTTCTGCGACAATAAAAAGCGAAATAAAAGAAATTTATTAGACGTTACTTGAAATCCGGTCTATTATGTAGTCAAACTACAACAGTGTGATATCAGTCGTGCACAAGAGTATGGCGATATCGATTCGATTTTTTTTCACTAAGCAACAATAAGGAAGGCAAAATGAGACTATCAGGCAAATTATTTGCTGCGCTGTTTATGGCAGCCTTGTTAGCTGGTTGTTCTGGTCCCGCCAAACGTGATGCAGGTAAAAACTTCATGTGTGCCGCTGGTGGTGCTCTGGTTGGTGGTGCTGCAACTGCAGCTGTTGACGGTGGCTCTGGTGTCGCCGGTGGTGCCGCAGTAGGCGGTATGCTCGGTCTGTTGCTCTGCCCTCACGAAGCTGAGGCCAAAGAGCCTATGGTTGAAGAGCCAGTATGTGCTGTTGAACCACCACCGGGCGCGTTACTGGATCAAAATGGCTGTGCCTACGACACTGATGGTGATGGCGTCTACGACGGTATCGACCTTTGCCGTAACACACCGGAAGGTGTAACCGTTGACCGCGTGGGCTGTCCGCTGGATTCTGATAACGACGCAGTCGCTGATTACCTCGATCTGTGTCCAGGTACCCCGGAAGGTGTCATCGTTGACCAAGACGGCTGCCCGCTGCCAGGTGAAAACCTGCTGACGCTGACAGACGTTCACTTCGAGTTTGATAAAGCAACACTGACTCCTGAAGCGAAAGACACCCTGCAAGAAGCTGTTACCCTGCTGAAAGAAACTGACCAAATCGTTGAAGTACGCGTTGAAGGTCACACTGACAGCATCGGTACCGAAGCTTATAACCAGGACCTGTCACAACGTCGTGCCCAATCTGTAGTTGATTTCCTGACTGCAAATGGCATCGACGGTCGTTACCTGGTACCAGTAGGTCTGGGTGAAAACTTCCCGATTGCTGACAACAGCACCGACGCCGGTCGCGCACTGAACCGTCGTGTGGAGTTTGATGTTAACCAATAATAAGTAAACACCAAGTTCACTTATGAAGGGCCCTGCTTGCAGGGCCCTTTTTTTTTACCTGTCAATTCAGCCAGTTTTCCAGGCTATGTTGTCTCACCGCCTGGTCCGCGGTATCAATTACAGGCTGGAAAGCGGGCTGAGACAGAATGATGTCCAGTTTTTTTCTGAGTCCAGTTTCAGTCATACCTGCTCTGATCCCCGGTTCATAGAGCAATTTCAGCAGGACATAATCCAGACCGCTGAGAAAGTCATTGTATGAGCGGTCATTGAAGATGGAAGGGAAAACCCGGCTTGAGTCATTAACCAGCCCAAGCACCTGGGTCAGCTCCTCCACAACACAGCTCATCAGCTTGCCATGAGCCCGTGCCCGATCCACCGGGATGATCACCCCCGCGCTGGTAATTTCCCCCTTTGCTGAAGCTTTAACTCGCGCAATGCAGACACTGCTGTGAGCGATTTGCTGACGGAAAGTGTCATTGCTGAGGCCGAAATCATTCAGCAAAGCCTTGTCCAAATCCTGCTCTGAACCGAAAATAATATGCAGGTTAGCCTTTTCTGTGTTGGTCGCAGGCTTGATATCGAGTCCGGTGATGAAAGAAAGGTGGTAGAGGTGCGCAGCTACCATTTTTTGATGCAACTGCTGATCTCCAGTTCTATCAACAATCTGATACCGGACTGGCCGCAACCATTTAGTGACCTGTCCACTGCGTCCGCCATGTTCGCGGTTCAGCGAGATATCCACGAAACTGTCGAGGATGTAATCGTTTTTCTGCCAGTGAGGCTTGTCAGCCTGAACAGATCCGGTCAAAGCCGACAACAAAAGCAGACAGGGTAATTGGGTGGAGAACAAGGGTTTCATAGCCGCAGTCTAGAGTGAACCGCAGCAGACAGCAAAAAAAGGAATTTATCCTATATCGGTAGCGGCAGAGCAGCGCTAAGCTGGAGCCAACTGATATAGCTTTATTGGTTTTCCTCTATACCGCTGCGGGCTTTTGCTCGTGGCGGTTTTTTTATGGCGGGAAAAATGGCGCGCCCGACAGGACTTGAACCTGTGACCCTCGGCTTCGGAAACCGATACTCTATCCAGCTGAGCTACGGGCGCGTGATGATGAAAACATCAATTAGAGCGGCAGATTATACGTATTTTGACCGCGTTCTGCATCAAAAGATGGGGCGCAGTCGCGGACCGCACCCACCACTTGATATTAGTACTGGGGGTTGATTTTCTCCAGTTGCCAGATTTCCTTGTTATATTCTTCCATCGTTCTATCGGTGGAGAATTTACCGCTGTTGGCGCTGTTGATAATACTCATTGCCAGCCAGCGCTGTTTGTCTTCATAGGCTTCCGATGCCCGTTGCTGCGCGTCGACATAACTGCGGAAATCAGCGATGGTCATCCAGGGGTCATTGGGACTGGTGAAAGCGGCAACAACCGCATCGAAGCCACCCGGCTCGAACTGGTTGAAATGCCCTGATTCCAGCAAATCGACAACGCGGCGCAAGTCGGCATCATTATCAATGATAAAACGCGGGTTATAGTCTTTTCTGGCTTCTTCGACTTCAGATTCAGTCAGGCCGAACAGGAAGAAGTTGTCCTCCCCGGCTTCATCCCGGATCTCAATGTTAGCGCCATCCAGAGTACCGATGGTGATAGCGCCATTCATCATGAACTTCATATTGCCCGTGCCGGAAGCTTCCTTACCGGCGGTGGAAATCTGCTCAGACAAATCGGCGGCAGGGCAAATGACTTCCATCGCCGAAACCTGATAGTTGGGCAGGAAAACGACTTTCAGCCAGTCGCCGACTTCCTCATCGTGATTGACGATATTGGCAACATTGTTAATCAGCTTGACGATTTGCTTGGCCATCACATAACCCGGTGCCGCTTTACCGCCGAACAGCACGCAACGCTTGGTCAGGCCCTCGGTATCGCCGCGCTTGATGCGGTCATAGAGGTGAATCACATGTAATACATTCAACAGTTGACGCTTGTATTCATGAATCCGTTTAACCTGGATATCAAACATTGCATCGGGGTTGAATGTGACGCCGCAGTTTTGCTGCACCAGCGCCGCCAGGCGCTCTTTATTGGTGCGTTTGGCGGCATGCCATTTCTGCTGGAAGGCGGAGTCGTGGGCATAGTTTTCCAGTTTTTTCAGCTCGGTCAGTTCGGTTATCCATTTGTCACCGATGGTGTCTGAAATGAGCTGACTCAGATCCGGGTTGCACCAGGCCAGCCAGCGGCGCTGGGTAACGCCGTTGGTTTTGTTGTTGAATTTCTGCGGCCAAAGCTCGTAAAAGTCATGGAAAAGTCCTTTTTTGAGCAGCTCCGAATGCAAGGCGGCAACACCATTAATGGAGAAACTGCCGACAATGGCAAGATGCGCCATACGAACCTGCTGCTGTGGTCCTTCTTCGATAATCGACATTCTGGCAAGGCGTTCTTTGTCACCCGGCCAGTGGTTGGCGACTTCGCGCAGGAAACGGGCATTAATCTCGTAAATAATCTCAAGAATCCGTGGCAGCAGGCGGCCGAACATGTTGACCGGCCAGCGCTCCAGCGCTTCCGGTAGCAGAGTGTGATTGGTATAAGCCATGGTGCGGGTGGTGATAGTCCAGGCTTCATCCCAGCTCAGGCCGTGCTCATCCATCAGCAGACGCATCAGCTCAGCCACCGCCACCGTGGGGTGGGTGTCATTCAGCTGGAAGCAGTTTTTATCGGCAAAATCGTCAAATTTCTCGCTGTGGGTGGTGACCCAGTAATCGAGAATATCCTGCAGGCTGGCAGAAGCGAGGAAATACTGCTGGCGCAGGCGCAGTTCCTTACCGTTTTCACTGGCATCATTGGGGTAGAGCACCATGCTGATATTTTCAGCTTCATTCTTGGCGGCCACCGCATCGGTGTAAGAGCCGGCATTGAAGTCTTCCAGGTTGAACTCATCGGTGGCGGCCGCTTTCCACAGTCGCAGTTTGTTGACGGTCCCGTTCTGATAGCCGGGTACCGGCAAATCATAGGGTACGGCGAGTACATCATTGGTCTCGACCCAGTAGGCACGCAGTTCACCATCATGATCACGATGGAACTCGGTGTGGCCGCCGAATTTGACCCGCTGGGTGAATTCAGGCCGCTCCAACTCCCAGGGGTTACCATCGCGCAGCCAGTGGTCGGGTTTTTCGACCTGATAGCCATTGACGATTTTCTGCTGGAACATCCCGTATTCATAGCGCAGACCATAACCGGTGACCGGCAGTTGCAATGTGGCGCAGCTGTCAATAAAACAGGCTGCCAGACGACCCAGACCGCCATTACCCAGGCCGGCGTCATGTTCCATTTCAATCAGTTCTTCGAAATTCATGCCCAGTTCGTTGAGCGCCTTGACGGTCTCTTTTTCCAGACCCAGGTTCAACGCCGCATTACCCATGGCCCTTCCCATCAGAAACTCCATCGACAGGTAATAAGCCTGTTTGCACTGAGCTTCGGCGTAGGTATGTTTGGTGTGCTTCATCCGGTTGAACAGACGATCACGCAGGGTCAAAGCCAGGGCTGAGTAGAGATAATGACCGGAAGCGCAACCTTTATCCTGCGCCAGGTGCGTGCCGTAATAACGTTTGAAATCGTTGACCAGATCAGTACTGCTCATGCCAAGTTTGGGCGTATTGTATAGCTCTGGAGCAGGCGTAGCGGTCAGCGCATAGCGAGGGCTCATAGACAGATCCTTCATTTCAAAATTTATTGAGGGTAGATGGCAGAAAAGCCGTTCCGATTAGGCATCGTTACCTGGGGTAATGTGACTGCATTGAGTTCCACATCGGCTTTAATTATACCATCCTGACTCAGAATATAAGCGCAAAGTGCGTAGATTTGATTACTGTTCAAAGCGTATGGATCAGAGGGTGGCATTGAGCGCCGGATGTAGTCAAACAGCGTGGTGGCATATGGCCAGTAGCTGTTGACGGTTTTTTCCGGGTATTCACTGTTGAGCGAGCCGACCTCTCCAATCAGCGGCATGGCACTGCCGCCGATGGCGCCGAAACCATGGCAGGCGGCGCAGTGCTGCTCAAACAGTAACTTGCCCTGGGCCGCATTACCTGAGCCCGCTGGCAGAGTTCCACCATCCGGGCGGATAGTGAGATTCCATTCGGGCTTATCACTGAGTCCGGCTGCAGGCTGACCCAGTGGTTGATACAGCGGCTGCGCTGCCAGGCCGGGCAGGACGCACAATAAGGCCAGCGTCAGGCTAATCCGGATAAACATGATAGAGAGTGCCATCCTCGCTGACTTCCCAACTGATGATCGCGTTGAAGTGATAATAGCCATGACGACCACGCTTGGCGATCAGTTCTTCACGACTGGGTTGCACATAGCCTGTGTCGTCAGTCGCGCGGCTCTGCAGTACCGCATATTGGCCCTGCCATTGCCAGGGCAGGCTGAAGCGGGTGAATGCCTTGCTTAACACCGGCTGCTGTAGTTCGGCATCAACCCAGCTTTCACCGCCATCAGCGGAGACCTGCACCCGGGTGATTTTACCGCGGCCTGACCAGGCCAGACCGGTTAACTGGTAAATACCGGGATTGTCCGGCAGGCTCATGCCATGCGAAGGCGAGGTAATCAGCGATTTGGCTGCCATCTCAAAACTGAACTGGCGGGCACTGCCATCCGGCATCAAATCAGTGTACCTGGCCGTCTCATCACGGGTCATCGCCGGGGACTCAGTGAGCCGCAGCTGGCGCAGCCATTTGACGTTGGTAATGCCTTCCCAGCCCGGTAAAACCAGCCGCAGCGGGTAACCATTCTCCGGTCGTAAGCGTTCACCATTCTGATATAGCGCCAGAATGGCATCATCGAGCAATTTTGCCAGCGGAATACTGACATTGAGTGAAGCCGCATCGGCAGCTTCGGCAACAACCCATTTCGCCTCATTCCGGATGCCGGCTTCCTGCAAAAGATATTTCACCGGGACCCCGGTCCACTCGGCATTGGACACCAGCCCGTGGGCATAAGCTGCGGCAGTTTCAATCGGCCGGCTGTGCCAGCTGCTGTTACTGTTACCACCACACTCAATAAAGCAGATCCGTGATTGCATCGGGTAGCGCTTGAGCGCATCGATAGTGAAACTCAGCGGCTTGTCCACCAGGCCATCAACAAGCAGAATATGAGTTGCCGGATCAATATCAGGCACACCATTGTGATGACGCTCATAGTGAAGGCCATTAGGCGTCATAGTGCCCTGCAATTCATGCAGCGGCGACCAGGATACGCCGTTGCCCGGCATATCGGGATTGGCAGAAATCCAGCGAATGATCTTGCTTTCGTAGGGAGAGGGCTGACCGTAGTTGCTGAAATCGCCGCCAGCTGAGGTCATCGACTGAGGCAGAATTTCGCGGTAATCAATAGCAGTTTGCGCGGCTAGAGATGGCAGGCTGAAGCCGGCAAAAGCGCCGCTCAAAGCCGTGTAGTGGAGAAACTGTCGACGACTTTCAAGCGGGGCTTTTTTCATCTTGAATCACTCTTGAGCGAGTAGGGCGTCGACTTCAAACCATTGATCGAGTTTACTTACCGCTTCATCGCGGCCGCTTTTATTGAGTGAGGAAAACAGCTGTACGCTCGCCTCAAGCTCTGCCTGTCGCAGCTTTTTCTGCACATCCAGCATTGCGGCCTTGGCAGCGCCATGTTTGAGCTTGTCTGACTTGGTCAGCAGGATGTGTACCGGCAGGGAGGCCTGATTGGCCCAGGTCAGCATCTGCAGATCGAACTCTTTCAGCGGGTGGCGGATGTCCATCATCAGCATCAGGCCGCGCAGAGATTGCCGCTTTTCCAGATATTGCGCCAGCGTCGCCTGCCATTTGTGCTTCATGGCTTCCGGGACTTTGGCATAACCATAGCCGGGCAGATCGACCAAGGCGCGCTGTTCATCCAGATGAAAGAAATTGATCATCTGGGTTCGGCCCGGTGTTTTACTGGTTCTTGCCAGCGAGCCGATGCCGGTAATCGTATTGATAGCACTGGATTTGCCGGCATTGGAGCGGCCGGCAAACGCGACTTCATAACCATCGTCCCCGGGCAACTGGGACAGTTTGGTCGCACTCCCGCTATAATAGGCGTTTCGGTAAAGCTGTGACATGGAACCATTCTGGGTGAAAAAAAATCCTAACAAGAGTAGCATACCCAGAGTTTTATTGATGCAAGCGCTTAGTTTTCAGGTAGAGAAGATGAAAAGAATGTTGATGGCCGCTGTGCTGGGCATGGCGATAAGTACGACTCCTTTTGTATGGGCTGCCGGTAATGTCTCGGCGGGTAAGGAAAAAGCGGCAGTATGTGCCTCCTGCCATGGTACTGACGGTAACAGTCTGTCTGATGGTTTCCCCAAGCTGGCAGGCCAGCACGAGGGCTATCTCATCAAACAATTGATGGATTTCAAAAGCGGTGAGCGCCAGAACGCGATAATGGCACCGATGGCGGCTAATCTGTCAGAACAGGACATGGCGGACCTCGCTGCTTACTTCTCCAGCCAGAAAACTGCACCGGGCGCGGTTTCAGAAGAGTTGCTGGCGGCCGGTCAGCAGATTTACCGTGCCGGTAATAAAGAAACCGGTTTACCTGCCTGTATGGCCTGTCATGGTCCAAACGGCAGCGGTGTGCCGGCAGCTAACTGGCCCAAACTGGCTTCCCAATACAGTACCTATGTGGAGACGCAGTTGCATGCTTTCGCCAAGGGTGAGCGTGCCAACGATCCCAATGGCATGATGCGTGATATCGCCAGCAAAATGACCGAAGAGGAAATCAAGGCGGTCTCTGCCTACGTATTCGGTCTTAAACCCTAAGCAAACAGAATTGCTGACTGCATGTTCTTCACATGCAGTCAGGCTGAATTCAGGTCAGACCTGAAACTGAGGCTCCACGATGTCACAATCCAAGGACTCGCAACTGCCGCATCGTTCCTTTGCCTGGCGGGTATTTCACTTCCTGGGCAGCATGGAATTTGCCATTACCATGCTGATCACACTGGCGATCGCATCAGTTATCGGTACGGTATTACAGCAAAATCAGCCTTACCCGGACTATGTCATCAAGTTCGGACCTTACTGGTTTGAAGTATTTGAAACGCTGGGACTCTATGATGTTTACAGCGCATTGTGGTTTCTGGCGATCCTGACCCTGTTGGTGGCCTCCACCACCGTCTGTGTGATCCGTCACACGCCCTCGATGCTCAAGGACATGTTCAACCTGCGGAGCAATGTCCAGCATAAATCTCTGCTTAGCATGCATCATCATGCGCACTGGCATCAGCCGGGCTCGCTTGACGATAATAGCAGTATCATCCGCGAGCGGATGGCCAGCCTGGGTTTCCGTACCCGCATCACTGAAAAAGGCGATGACAGGCTGGTTTCAGGGATGCGTGGCGGCATGAACCGGCTGGGTTACATCCTGACCCATGTGGCGATTATTGTCATTTGCGTCGGCGGCCTGATGGACAGTAATCTGCCGCTCAAAATCGCTGAGTGGCAGGGACGGCTGGAAATCGAAACGCGCGATCTGCCTTTGAGCCAGATTCCTAAGGAAAGCCGACTCGCGGTGGGGCAGCAGGCTTTTCGTGGCAGTGTCAGCATCCCTGAAGGCCGTGCCGCGAGTGTCGCTTATCTGCCGATGCGCGATGGATATCTGGTGCAGAATCTGCCATTCACTATCGAGGTGAAAGAATTCCGTATCGAGCATTATCCTTCTGGTCAGCCCAAATCGTTTGAGTCGGATCTGGTGATTTATGACCCGGATCTTGAACAGCCGCTGGAACAGACCATTGCGGTCAATCATCCGCTGATACACAAAGGTTATGCCATATACCAGGCCAGCTTCGGTGACGGCGGCTCTGAGCTCAGCATCGATGCCTGGCCGCTGTTTGCCGGTCAGGCTGAGCCGACAGAACTGGATATCAAGGTCTTTGAAACCCGCCAGATGCTGTGGGGCGAGCGTGAACTGCAGCTGGAAATTACCGGTTTCCGGCCATTTAATATCAACCCCGATCCGACCGAGGATGATCCCAGGAATGTTCGTAACTTCGGCCCCAGTATTCAGTTCAAACTGCGTCGTGAAACCGGGGAGGCGCTGGAGTTTGAAAATTATATGTACCCGGTTGAACGCGATGGCCGTGATTTCTTTCTGAGCGGCGTGCGTGGCAGTCCGTCGGAAGAATTCGCTTATCTCTATCTGCCGGCAGATGAAGATGGCAGCATTGAGGGCTTTATCCATTTCCTGCATGCCCTGCATGATGATAAAAATGTGGCCGCAGTGGCAGCGGAAATGAAAGATGAAACACTGGTCAGCCTGCAAAGTGAAGAGGATAAAGTACTCGGCAACAGTCTGCAGCGCACCCTGGAAACCCTGATGGCCATGTTTGTGCGCGGTGGCTTTGATGAGGTTCGTGATTTCATTGAAGATAGCCTGCCGGAAGCTGAGCGCGAGACGCTGGCACCCGCTTATCTCGCCATGCTTCGCGAAATGCTGGGTCGGATTTATCTCAACAGCCTCAACCTGGGACCCGAAGAGACCATTGACGAATCTCAACTGCTGTTTTTACAGGATGCCATCGATGCGGTCGGCACCTTGCCGCGTTATGGCTCACCAGTTTATCTGTCTCTGACTGACTATAATCATATTGAATCGACCGGGCTGCAGATCGCCCGATCGCCGGGTAAAAATGTGGTTTATCTGGGGTGCGCCTTCCTCATTGCCGGCGTCTTTCTGCTGTTTTATCTGCCACAAAGGCGTTTCTGGGCCTGGCTCAGCCGAGATGGTGAACAGGTGCGGATTGATCTGGCTGGTATGACCAATCGCAACCCGCGCGAATTCGATGAATATTTCGAAAAAATTCTTACTCAATTGCAGTCGCCGCAGCGGAACTCTGCTGCCGACTGATGTTCTTAGGTTCTACATGCGACAGCGCATTACGAGACGGATATGAGCACACACCTTTCTACCTTTGATTCAGATAAAACCAGCCTGACGGCCTGGGGCTGGCGACTGTTGATGGCGCTGTCAGCTATCGGCCTGATTGCTTTCTACAGCGACATACTGGATAGCTATGAAGTCGTCATCATCATTCTGACCGCTCTCGGCATGGCCTGGCTGGGTCAGAACTGGTCCGGATACCGCTGGCATACCGTTGCTGTCGCGCTATTCAGTCTGTTAGCCGTATCCATATACGGCAGTGAGCTGGGACGTGCCGAAACCAGCTTCTGGCTCAACTATCTGCTGGCCAGTCAGTCTGCCTTTATGTGGATGAGCGCGCTGTTTGTGATGGCCACCGTGACCTATTTTGGCGGCTTGATTTTCCATTCTGAATTCACCGAGAAAGTTGCCAGTTTCCTGACCTGGGCCGCGACGACCATGGGCATGATTGGTCTGATGGTGCGCTGGCGCGAATCGTACCTGATAGGCGCGGATATCGGCCATATTCCGGTCAGTAACCTCTACGAGGTTTTCATTCTGTTTGCCGTTGTCACTGCGCTGCTCTATCTGTTTTACGAGCGGCGTTATCAGACCCGCAGCCTGGGTGGCTTTGTGCTGCTCGTGATCAGTGCGGCAGTAGCCTTTCAGCTCTGGTACACCTTCGACAGACAGGCACATCATATTGAACCACTGGTGCCGGCTCTGCAGAGCTACTGGATGAAAATACATGTGCCGGCCAACTTCATCGGTTACGGTGCTTTTGCCATGGCTGCCATGATTGCGGTGGCTTATTTGCTGGTAGAGAGGCAGACAGGAAAAGCATCAGTCAGCCGCTGGGTACAGAAAATGCCGTCACTGTCGCTGATGGACGACCTGATGTACAAAACCATCGCGCTGGGATTTGCTTTTTTCACACTGGCTACGATTCTGGGGGCATTATGGGCCGCCGAAGCCTGGGGTGGATACTGGTCCTGGGATCCGAAAGAAACCTGGGCCCTGATCGTATGGCTGAACTACGCCGCCTGGCTGCATATGCGTATGACCAAAGGCTGGCACGGTCGACCAATGGCCTGGTGGGCGATTGTCGGTCTGTTTGTGACCCTGTTTGCCTTCCTTGGTGTCAATATGTTTTTATCCGGGTTGCACTCTTACGGTACGCTTTAAAATGAAAGGATATGAAGATGACTAAATTGTTCTCAACGCTGGCTGCAGGCCTGCTGGCTGGTCTGGTTTCCGTCTCTGCCTGGGCAGTGCCCATGTCATATGTGGAAGGCACACATTATTTCCCGACGGCAGAAAAAATGGCGACCACTGATGCCGAGAAAATCGTGGTGGTGGAGATGTTCTCTTATACCTGCCCGCACTGCTTCGCTCTGGAACCGGAAATTGAAGAGTGGAAGAAAACCCTGTCTGATGACGTGAAGTTTGTGAAAGTACCGGCAATTTTCCGTGACAGCTGGCTGGAACTGGCACGCGTCTATTATGCCGCCGAAGCGACCGGCGATCTGGAGATGCTGCATCCCAAACTGTTCAATGCGATTCATGTCGAGAAACGGCGTCTCAGCACCGAAGAGCAACTGCTCGATTTTGTTGAAGAGCAGGGCATTGACCGCGAGGCCTTTGCCAAGACCATGAACTCTTTCAGTGTTAAAAGCAAAGTCAAAAAGGCTCTCATTATGAGCCGTACCTCAGGTATTACCGGTGTTCCGGCATTTATCGTCGAGGGGGAGTACCGGACTAATGCCAGCAGTGCCGGCGGTAGTGAACAATTATTTGAAGTGGTGGATATGCTGATTGAGCAGGCGCGCTGAGCAGCATCTTCCAGCAGACATAAAAAAGCCCGGTTTGACCGGGCTTTTTTTTACAGTGCGGCGGGCAAGGGCTCTTCCAGGCTTGGCGGATCTATTGTTGGTACTGCTGCATTGTCATGATGCAGAAGAATATCAAGATAACGCCGGATATTCTGTACGTAACGCACCGGCTCACTGCCTCTGGCGTAACCATACCGGGTCTGGGAGAACCATTTCTGCTTTGATAGTAATGGCAGATGCTCACGGACATCGGTCCATAAGTCCGGATTCTTGCCTTCGATTTCGGTAATCACCCTGGCATCCTCAAGATGACCCAGACCGATATTGTATGCAGCGAGCGCAAACCAGATACGATCAGGCGACTTAATCCCGTCCGGGAGGCGCTCATAGATTGAAGCCAGGTAACCCGCACCGGCAAAGATACTTTGCTCAGGATCTTCCCGGTCAGTGACTTCCATTTCTCTGGCGGTGGCCCGGGTCAGCATCATCAAACCTTTGACACCGGTGCTGGAAACCGCTTCCGGGTTCCAGTGTGATTCCTGATAAGACATGGCAGCCAGCAGGTGCCAGTCAAATCCGAACTGCTCACCGGCCTGCTGGAACAGATCTTTGTAGCGCGGCAGATGGGTCTGAATCCGGCGGTGGACGGCGCGGGTGTCAACATAATCAAAGCGGCGAATATGGCCGTAATATTTTTCTATCAGCTTATCCAGCTCACCGGAAGCTTCCATCTCATGGAAAAAATCGAGGACTTCCAGATACAGCGAATCGTCATTAGACAGCGGCATTGCCCAGCCTAGAGGCTGTGGTTCTGAAATATCAAAGGCGACACGTAACTCCGGAAACAGGCTCTGATTGGCGGACATTTCATTAGAATCGACCACGGTGTAGTCGATAAGCTCAAGTTGAACCAGTTCGAGCAGACCACTGTTATCCAGCTCTTCATTCTCGCGCCAGTCCAGTTCCGGAATTTCCTCCTGCAAAGACTGCAGTTGTTCGACGTGACTGCTGTCCGCGACCACTTCCAGCTGACCGTCAGTAATATCAGTGATATCGTCCGGCTTGCCTGTGCCGTGTTTGTATACCAGTTGCTGGGTCACTTCGTGATAAACCGGTCCGAAACGAATATGGTTTTTACGCTGTTCGGTGACAGTGAGACCAGCTGCGGCGATATCCGCCTTGCCTTCCTCGATCAGTCTGAGCACATTGCCCAGGTTCTCAGGCACGATAATTTTGAGCTCAACGCCTAATCGTTCGGCGAAGCGCTGCGCTAATTCATACTCAAAACCGGCCAGGGTATCGCCTTTGACATAGTAGCTGGTCAGACTGTATCGGCTCAGAACACGCAGCTCACCGCGATCCTGTATTTCCTGAAGGTGAGGTTGGGCTTCACTGCAGGCCGCAGTCATGCACACGGCAAGCAGAAAAATGATTAAGCGTTTCAAGCAACATCCTCTTAACACAAACGTCATAATTATCGCTTGTTATCGACCTTATTGCACCTGACAGAGTTTTTGCGGAAACGAAATATCCCTGTTTTTATTGGCAAAATTCATAAAAGCCTTATAATTCACGCTTTTTTTATGTGGAAATATTGCCGATGAATGCGCCCGAATTATTGCTACCTGCCGGCAGTCTTGAGCATATGCGTTACGCCTATGCATTCGGGGCTGATGCCGTTTATGCCGGTCAGCCGCGTTACAGCCTGCGGGTCAGAAATAATGATTTCCATAAATTGCCTGTACTGGCTCAAGGGATCGATGAGGCGCATAAGCTTGATAAGAAGTTTTTTGTCGCCAGTAATCTGATGCCACATAACGCCAAGCTTAAAACCTATATGGCGGATATGGAGCCGGTAATTGAAATGGCCCCGGATGCGCTGATTATGGCTGATCCCGGTCTCATCATGATGGTACGCGAGCGCTGGCCGGAAATGCCGGTGCATCTCTCGGTACAAGCGAATACAGTCAACTATCAGGCGGTCAAATTCTGGCAGTCGCTGGGTTTGAGCCGGGTGATTCTGTCACGCGAACTGTCGCTGGATGAGATTGAAGAAATCCGTCAGCAATGCCCGGAGATGGAACTGGAAGTGTTTGTTCACGGCGCACTTTGCATAGCCTATTCAGGTCGATGCCTGCTGTCCGGTTATTTTAATCACCGTGACCCCAATCAGGGTAGCTGCACCAATGCCTGCCGCTGGGAATACAAAACCCACAGCTGTGACGGCAATGAGGATGCGCCGCAGAAAATCGATTTTCAGGCTTTTGATGCCATGAATCAGAGCGGTCTGTCAGACTGTGGCGGTCAGCAGCGACATCCACTGGCCGACCAGATTTATCTGATAGAAGAAAAAAACCGGCCCGGTGAGATGATGCCGATATTCGAGGATGAACATGGCACCTATATTATGAACTCGAAAGATCTGCGTGCTGTGCAGCATATCGAGCGGCTGGTCAAAATCGGTGTCGACTCACTCAAAATAGAGGGGCGCACCAAGTCCGTTTACTACGTTGCCCGCACCGCGCAGATATACCGCCAGGCAATCAATGACGCAATGGCGGGCAAACCCTTCGACCCCACCCTGATCGGCAAGTTGGATAATCTCGCCAACCGGGGCTATACCGATGGTTTCTATCAGCGCCATCCCACCCGGGAACAGCAGAATTATCTGCATGGTTACTCCAGTAGTGAGAGGCAGCAGTACGTCGGTGAGGTGACGGCGGTTGATAAAGACAGGCAGTTGCTGAGAGTGGATGTCAAAAACCGTTTTGCTGCCGGTGACCGGCTGGAATTGATTACGCCTTCAGGCAATCAAGAATTTGTGCTGGAGCAGTTGCTTAATCAGCACCGGGAACCAGTTGATATTGCACCGGGTAGTGGTCACGAGGTCTATATTCCCTATCAGGGGCGGTTACCGGAAAGAGCGATAATTGCCAAGTATCTCTAGCGGCGTGCCCGGAAGAAGGCGCGCAGCATGTCACTGCTCTGTTCAGCCAGCAGGCCTGATTCACACTGCACCCGATGATTAAGATTAGCGAGGGAAAACACATCGATACAGCTGCCAGCGGCGCCGGTTTTAGGTTCGCTGGTGGCATAAACCAGGCGGTTAATGCGGGCATGCACCAGCGCGCCGGCACACATCACACAGGGCTCCAAAGTGACATAGAGATCGGCGCCGGGCAGACGGTAATTGTTTTGTGACAGACAAGCCTGACGCAAAGCCATAATTTCTGCATGCGCGGTGGCATCATGGGCTGTGATGGGATGATTCCAGCCTTCACCGATAATCTCACCGTTCAGCACCACAACAGCACCGACGGGGACTTCGCCTTCGGCTTCAGCGTGGCGGGCAAGCTCCAGCGCCCGTTGCATCCAGCGACTGTCGTCAGACATCAATATGCCGCTTGATAAGGTTCAGCAGGCGTTTGCTGGCGCCCTGACTATGCTTAATCAGGTTCTGTCCCGCCTGGCCCATATCAGCGCGTTTCTGCGGGTTTCTCAGCAAATCCGTTACCGCATCTGCGAGCCTCTCGCTGCTATCAATCTGAATCGCCGCCCCGGCCTCCAGAAACTGGCGGCTGATTTCGCTGAAGTTGAAGTAATGCGGACCGATAATGACTGCGCGTCCCAGTGCGGCAGGTTCCAGCAGGTTATGGCCGCCTCTGGGCACCAGACTGCCGCCGACAAAAGCGATATCAGCGGTGCCGTAAAACAGCGGCAGTTCACCCATGGTATCAATGACCATGACCTGAATCTCACGGCTGCACATGCCATTATCACTGCGGCGCAGAATCTTGAAGCCACTGCGCTGGCTCAGCGCCGCGACTTTATCAAAGCGTTCCGGATGTCGTGGCACCAGAATCAGCAGTAAATCCGGAAACTCGGCGCGGATTTTACGCGAAGCATTAAGAATAATTTCGTCTTCGCCTTCATGAGTACTGGCGGCGATAAATACCGGCCGGTTGCCCCAGATACTGCGCAGTGCTTCGGCTTCTTCATTGAGACTGGCGGGCAGGGCGATCTCGAACTTGAGGTTACCGACGGCGTGCACACTTTCCTTGTCAGCGCCCAGGGCGATAAAACGCAGACGGTCATCCTGGGACTGGGCGGCAATCAGCGTGAATTGCTGCAGCATAGTTCGGGTGAGCTTGCCGATTTTCTGATAGCCGGCTGCAGAGCGGGCAGACAGACGGGCATTAGCCAGCACCAGAGGAATATCCAGCGCATGGGCATGATGAATCAGATTGGGCCAGAGCTCGGTTTCCATAATAATGCCCAGCTCAGGCCGTACTGATTTCAGAAAGCGGCTGACCGCAAGGGGTAAATCATAGGGCAGATAACAATGCAGTACCTTATCGCCGTAAAGGCTGATCACGCGGGCACTGCCGGTCGGAGTCATCGTGGTAATCAGGATCTGATGATCAGCGTACTGTGTCTGTAACGACTCGACTAAAGGTCTTGCTGCTTCCACTTCTCCGACTGACACCGCATGAACCCAGATCACCGGTTTACTGGCCGATGGAGCGGCTTTAATACCGAAACGCTCATCCCAGCGTTTGAAATAGGCGGATGCCCGGCTGCCACGCCATATCAAACGCAGCAGAATCAGCGGCACCGCCAGAACAAAAACAAAGCTGTATAAAAATCTCAATTCAGACTCATTGGCTAAGCGGAAATCGAGCAGGAATGATAGCATAGGCGCAACCTTGAGTACTGAACACACCCAGATGAAAATTTTCCAGAAACAGTTCCTGCATCCGCGCTACTGGTCAAGTTGGCTGGGTCTGGCCCTGATGCGTCTGTCGGTGTATCTGCCGGGTCGGCTGCAGGTCATGATTGGTCAGACACTGGGGCTGATGATGCGCCCATTTATGGGTTCACGGGCGAAAATCGCGCGCCGTAATATCGAATTAAGCTTTCCTGAACTGAGCCCGGCTGAACAGCAAAAACTGGTCAAGCGTAGCCTGACCACGATGGGCATGATGATGATTGAGACGGCAATGAGCTGGTGGGCCAGTGACAAAGCTCTGCTCAAGCGGGTCCGCTATCAAGGGCTGGAGCATCTGGAGCAGGCCAAGGCGGAAGGCAAAGGCGTTATTCTGCTGACCGGCCATTTCACCAGCATGGAACTGGGTGGCCGTCTCATCATGCTGAAAACACCTGCCTATGTGATGTTCCGGCAATTAAAGAATCCGCTGTTCAATGCGGTCATGATGCGTGCCAGAACCTATCACAGCGAGGGTATTGTTCTGCGCGATGATCCCCGCTCCATGTTACGGGCACTGAAGAAAAACAAAGTGGTCTGGTATGCTCCGGATCAGGATTTTGGCAAACGCACCGCCGTGTTCGCCAAGTTTTTCGGCGTACAGGCGGCGACGATTGTGGCGACAGCCAGAATGGTCAAAATGACGGGTGCCAGAATTGTGCCCTTCGTGCCGCATCGTGAGAAAGACGGCAGCTACACCATTACGATTGGCAAAGCCTGGGAGGATTATCCGACGGGTGATGATTTGATCGACGCCCAGCGTATTAACGACTGGTTGGAACAGGCCATACGCCGCTCCCCTGAACAATACCTATGGGTGCACCGCCGCTTCAAGACCCAGCCGGAAGGCAAGGGGCTGCTCTATAAAAATCTGTGATTAGTGACCCAGCGTATAGCTGTAACTGACGATAATCGAGTCAGCACCGGGATTGTCATCACCGAGATCAGCATTGGACATATGGTAGTAGCCCAGCGACAGCCGGCTGCTATCCGTCAGTTGGTAAGCGATATCAAGGCCGGTGCGAAATTCCATACCATACCCCAGATCAACCCCGCCACCATTCTCATAGGCAGCCAGCGCAAAGTGCGGCGTCACAATCCAGTCAGCTGACAAAGACCAGTCATAACGCAGCCCGGCATAGGCCCAGTAAGCGCCATCCGAGGTGACTGAAGCGCCAATGATGGGGATGAGCTTATAAAATCCAGCGGCCGGGGCGAAGCGGTATTCCAGCCCGATTTCTGCAGCATTGTCGTCACTATCAAAGGCGTCGTAACCACCGGCGGTCAGGGCAATGGCGGATTGCTCTTCGGCCATCACTATCACGGGCAGGCTCAATGCCAGCAGCCCGGTTATCAGTATTCTTTTCATTGTATCGTCCATGCTATCTGCGCGTGCTCTATTTATATAGCATGAGTGAAAACAATATGACAATAAGCACAAAAAAAAAAGGCCATCCCGCGGAATGGCCTTTTCTGTCTGTACAGACGGGTCCGGACAATTAACGTTTGGAGAATTGTGGACGTTTACGCGCTTTATGCAAGCCGATTTTCTTACGTTCAACGGCACGGGCATCACGTGTGATGTAGCCGGCTTTACGCAGTTCAGCTTTCAACTCATTGTCGTATTCAACGAGGGCACGGCTGATACCGTGACGAATGGCACCGGCCTGACCGTTGTTACCACCACCACGGACGGTGATTTTGAGGTCAAACTTGTCCAGCATGTCGACCAGTTCCAGCGGTTGGCGAACGACCATGCGTGAAGTTTCACGACCGAAGTAGTCTTCCAGAGTGCGAGTGTTGATCGAAATGTTACCGCTGCCTGGTTTCAGGAATACACGAGCGGTAGAGCTTTTACGACGACCTGTTGCGTAGTATGAATCTGCCATGTTGATATCCGATTAGATTTCCAGCGCTTTAGGCTGTTGTGCTGTGTGAGGGTGTTCGGCGCCAGCGTAAACTTTCAGCTTGCTGAACATGGCCCGACCCAGTGGGTTCTTAGGCAGCATGCCTTTAACAGCAGTCTGGATAACGCGCTCCGGAGCTTTGTCCAGTTGTTTTTCCAGAGAGATAGATTTGATACCACCGATGTGACCTGTGTGGTGGTGGTAAATCTTATCTTTCATTTTATTACCGGTTACACGCAATTTTTCAGCGTTGATGACAACGATATAATCACCAGTATCAACGTGAGGCGTGTAAATCGCTTTATGTTTACCACGCAGACGACGGGCGATCTCAGTTGCCATACGGCCTAAGGTTTTGCCGTCAGCATCGATAACGAACCAGTCACGACGAACTTCTGCTGGTTTTGCACTAATGGTTTTCATCCGCGAATTGCTCCTGATAATTACGCAAGCGGTCCAAATAAAGAGGGAGAATATTACGCATTCATAGTCGGACTGTCAACAGCTTTTACAGAAACAGCCAGAGTAAAAAAGCGCCCAGTATCAAGCGGTAAATGACGAATGGCCACATCCCGATCCGGTCCAGCATCTTCAAAAACAGGAAAATGCAGAGGTAGGCGCTGACTGCCGAAAACACGGCCCCTGAAATCAGAGCTGTCCAGTCGACGGAAAGCGAGGATTGTACGAGTTCTGTGACTTCAAGTCCACCGGCAAGAATAATGACTGGAATGGATAACAGAAAAGAAAATCGCGCCGCCGCCTGGCGGGTCAGCCCCAGCATCAGACCGGCAGTGATGGTGATCCCTGAGCGCGAGGTGCCGGGAATCAGCGCAACAGCCTGGGCGACGCCGATAAACAGAATATCTGACCAGTTAAGCTGATGTTCGCTGCGCTGTCTTTTACCGCGCCAGTCAGCCCAGCCCAGTAACAGACCAAAGACGATAGTGGTGGTGGCAATCACCAGTGGACTGCGCAGACTGGTCGCAATGATATCGGCAAACTGCAGGCCGGCCAGTCCGACCGGAATAGTGCCAAAAGCGACCGCCCAGGCCAGGCGGCTGTCACCCACTGCTTTTCGCTGTTTCAGCGATGATATCCAATCTGTCAGTATGGTTTTAATATCCTGGCGGAAGTAAAGCAGCACCGCCGTGAGTGTGCCGACATGAACGGCAACATCAAAAGCGAGTCCCTGATCCTGCCATTCCAGGATAACCGGAACCAGAATGAGATGCGCCGAGCTGGAAATCGGCAGAAATTCTGTCAGGCCCTGAAGCAGGGCGAGTAAGGCAATCTGATAAAAAGCCATTTGAAGATGTCCCGAGTGGATTTAAGTTAATTAAGGCTTATAAAACGCTAAATGGTATCGCATTGTGTCGTGATAGAATTAATGAGTTAACCAGAAACGTGACAGAGAGCAAAAATGCCCGAGTATGCCGAACACCATGCCCTGATTGAGCAATTCAAGAATCTCGTGGGCAGCGCCTATACCCTGACAGACCCCGCCAAAGTCGCGCCTTATTGTAAAGGTTTCCGCTTCGGCGAGGGAAAGGCGCTGGCAGTGGTCAGGCCTGCTAGCCTGCTCCAGGTCTGGCAACTGCTCAAGGCCTGCGTCGAGGCAGATGTGGTGGTGATTATGCAGGCAGCCAATACCGGGCTGACCGGCGGTTCCACCCCCAATGGCGAAGATTATGATAGGCCCGTGGTCATTATCAACACGATGCGTATCGATCAGATTCAGCTGATTGATAATGCCCGTCAGATCATAGGTCTAGCCGGCAGCACCCTGTTTGGGCTGGAAGAGACGCTGGCGCCTTATGGTCGTGAACCGCACTCGGTGATTGGTTCTTCATGTATCGGTGCATCGATTGTCGGCGGGATCTGCAATAATTCGGGGGGCGCGCTGGTCCAGCGTGGTCCGGCTTATACCGAGTTGTCATTATTTGCCCAGATCAATGCCGATGGTGAACTGGAACTGGTTAATCATCTGGGCATTGAGCTGGGCTCGACCCCGGAAGAGATCCTGAGCAATCTGGACAAGCAGAATTACACTGAAAAGGATATCCAGTTCCCGGACAAGCGTGCTTCCGATAATGAATATCATGAGCGCGTGAGACAGGTCGACGAAGATACTCCGGCCCGTTTCAATAATGACGGTCGCCGTTTGCACGAAGCGTCGGGCTGTGCCGGCAAGCTGGCGGTGTTTGCTGTGCGTATGGATACTTATCCTATCGCGCAGAAACAGCAGGTGTTCTACATCGGCACCAATGATGCCAGTGTGCTGGCAAGAATGCGTCGGGATATTCTTTCCAGCTTTAAAAACCTGCCTGTGTCGGGTGAATACCTGGGACGCGATTACTATGATGTCTGTAAGAAATACGGCAAGGACACCTTTCTGGTCATCGACAAACTGGGTTCTAAATACATTCCCAAGCTGTTTGCGATGAAACGCAGCGTTGATCGCATCGCGGCCAGGTTCAAGTTTCTGCCGACCAAGCTGTCAGACATCATGATGCAGTATCTGAGTTACCTGTGGCCCAATCATCTGCCGAAACGGATGGAAGAGTATCGGGATCGTTTTGCGCATCACTGGATTCTGGAGATGAACAACGAGGGTGTCGAAGAAGCCCGTGCTTATCTCACTGAGTTCTTCAAGAATAATGACGGCGACTTTTTCGAATGCAGCAAGCGGGAAGGTGAAAAAGCGATCCTCAATCGTTTTGTTGCCGGCGGCGCAGTGGGGCGTTACCACATTATGAAACGCAAGCAGTTCGGGCCGATGATGACTATCGACGTGGCACTGCGGCGTAATGAGGAGCAATGGCTGGAAGTCCTGCCTCCGGAAATCGAAGACAAGATTGAAGCCAAGCTCTATCTCGGCCATCTGTTCTGTCACGTGATGCATCAGAACTATATTCTGAAAAAAGGTGTGGATGCCAAGGCGCTGAAGCAGCAGCTGCTGGCGTTTTTTGATGCACGGGGTGCCGAGTATCCCGCCGAGCACAATGTCGGCCAGGAATACTTCGCCAAGGACGCACTGAAAACTTTTTACAGGAAGCTGGACCCGACCAACTCATTTAATCCGGGTATTGGTAAGACCAGTAAATTGAAATACTGGGGTGAAGCCAGACAGGCTGAGGACCAGGGCTGAGGACCAGGCATAAAAAAAGCCCGCACCCTCTCTTCAAGGGTGCGGGCTTTTTTGTTCGTTTAGTAAAGTACCCGCAGACGAATCGTGCCTTCGACGCTTTGCAGATGTTCAAATGCCAGTGTCGAATCAAACTCGGCCACATCAATCAACAGGTAACCGATTTCATCCTTGGTGGTCATGCTTTGCGCCAGGATATTGATATCGTGCTCAGCAAACAGTCTGTTGACGCTGGACAGCACGCCCGGCTGATTGTGGTGAATATGCAGCAGGCGATGCGTATTCGGTCTCGGTGCCAGGGCAATTTCCGGGAAGTTCACGGCAGAAACAGTAGTACCATTCTGTGCGAACTGGATAAATTTATCCGCCACTTCCAGACCAATATTGGCCTGTGCTTCCACGGTTGAACCACCGATATGCGGTGTCAGAATGACGTTGGAGAAACCACGCAGCCGTGATTCCAGCGGTTCGTCATTGGACTTGGGTTCGGTCGGGAACACATCGATAGCGGCACCGGCCAGACGTTTTTCCTCCAGCGCCTGCACCAGCGCATCAATATCGACACAGGTACCACGGGCCGCATTAATGAAGATCGCACCCGACTTCATTTTGTCGAACTCGGCCTTGGTCATCATGTTCTTGGTCGATTCCAGCTCCGGCACATGCAGGGTCACGACGTCAGACAGGCGCAGCAGTTCATCCATGCTGTCGACCTGGGTGGCATTACCGAGCGGCAGTTTAGTGACGACGTCGTAGTAGATCACATTCATGCCCAGGCTCTCGGCGAGCACGGAAAGCTGTGAACCGATACTGCCATAACCGACAATACCCAGCGTCTTACCACGGGCCTCGTAGGATTTGTCAGCCGATTTCGGCCAGGTACCGTTATGCACGCTCCAGTTTTTCTCCGGAATACCACGCAGCAGCAGAATCAACTGGCCAATCACCATTTCGGCAACGGAGCGGGTGTTGGAGTAGGGCGCATTGAATACCGGAATGCCCTTCATCTTGGCCGTTTCCAGATCCACCTGGTTGGTGCCGATGCAGAAGCAACCGATAGCGGTCAGACGATCCGCCGCATCCAGCACTTTCTGGGTCAACTGTGTTCTGGAGCGAATGCCGACGAAGCGTGCACCTTTGATTTTTTCAATCAGCGAGGCTTCATCCAAAGCATGGGAAACGTATTCGATATTGGTAAAGCCGGCTTTTTCCAGCGATTCGACGGCATTTTTATGCACGCCTTCCAGCAATAAAAATCGCGTGTCAGACTTTTTATTAGGTTGTAGTTCCATAGCGAAGTGTCTAAGTTCCGATGAATGGGCGATATAACCGCGCAACTCTAACATAATCAAGCAGTTTTAGATACTGCCAAATCAGTGCGCTGCGCCCGTGAATGGCTGTCTCAGCCGGTATGTGGCAAGAGAATAATTTGCCTACTTGGGCATCAGCGCCGCGCCGCGGAAACTGACGTCATCCCAGCCGCTTTGCATAAAATGACGGATGTTCTGATGATCATTGCCTTGCGGATTACCCAGCACATCTTCACGGTAAAACTTGCCGAAGCAGGCCAGGGTTTCATCGACGCTGAGGCCGTTTAACTGTCCAAAAGCCAGAATCTTGCAGGAGCCGTTATTCTGACCGGCCTCGTTCAGTATTTCGCCATTGCGGAAGGTGGTCGGGGTGAAATCGTAGTTGGCTTCAATCACCGTCATGCTGTCTTCAAACTGGATAGATTCCGGTTCTTTCTTGAGTCGGTCCAGAAAGGCCTGTAATTGCATTTTGTCTCCTGCATTTAATCGTAAAAACGGGTAAAGGTATCGTGATATTCGCGTGTTGTCCGGTACTGGTTGATGGCGGCTTCGCTGTCTTCATAACCCAGCGCCATGCCACATAGCAAGGTTGCCTCAGCGGGAATGTCCAGAAAGCGTTTCACCAGCAGCGCATATTCGGCTAAAGCGGCTTGAGGGCAGGTTGCCAGCCCGGCATCAACGGCGGCAATCATAAAGGACTGCAGGAACATCCCAAAATCGATAAAAGAGCCGGTCTGCATCACATCGTCCATCCAGAACAATAACATCACAGGGGCATCAAAAGCGCGGTAGTTGGCGGCCCACTGGGCTTTTTGTGCGGTCTTGTCCTTTCTGTCGATGCCCAGACTCTGATAAAGCTGCAGACCACAGGCGCGGCGGCGACTGAGATAAGGTTCCTGCCATTCCAGCGGATAATACTCGTAGTCAGGTTCCGGTTTGATACCGGCTTCAAAAGCTTCGGTGATCTGCCGGCAAAGCTGCTGCTTGCTGTCACCGGTCAAGACTGCTACCCGCCAGGGCTGGGTATTAGCTCCGGAAGGGGCGTGGCTGGCAATATCCAGTAAAAAGCGGACTTGGCTTTTAGCTACTGGCTCAGCCAGAAAACGGCGAACGGAATGACGTTGCCGGATAGCGTCGCTGGCTTTCATTTGACGAGACTCTCGGCTTCTTTGATTCGTGAAATAAACCATAGCAGTATCAGGCAGATACCGACCAGCATTAATTGCAGCCCGGTGCGGCCCCAGAGTACGGCGATGGATATACCGAAAGTCAGGATAACCAGTAAATAGACCTTTTTCTTCACAGTCCGACGCATTGTATGGGTATTTTCCCATTGCTGCAGTGGGGGGCCAAACCAGCTGTGATTGAGCAGCATGCTGTGAAAGCGGGGTGAGTTTTCAGCGAAACAGGCGAGCGCCAGGATCAGGAAGGGCGTGGTGGGCAGCAGCGGCAATACGGCGCCGATAGCCCCCAGCAAGACAAACACCCAGCCCAGACAGATAAAAAGATATTGTTTCAGTTTGTTACGCATCACATCATCAGGGTGGGTTTCAACTGCTGTGGATTGTGAAGTTATGATAGCGGATTAAGCCCGGCACGTTGAACCACCCCGGAGCAAGGTCGCTGATGCTGCAGATTCAGGCACGCGACATAAACTTACCACTGTCGGTATTGACCCGGATCACTTCCCCGTTTTCGATATACTCGGGCACCTGCACTTCCAGTCCTGTGGACAGCGTCGCCGGCTTGGTTCTGGCAGCGGCTGTGGCCCCTTTGATGCCCGGTGCGGTGTCGACAATCTGAAGGTTAACAGCGGCCGGCAGTTCAATGGCAACCAGCTGACCATCGAGTAACACGGCGACGATGTTATCCAGGCCATCACTGATGAAGCCGAGTTCTTCCTCAATGTCAGCACTGTCTATCATGAACTGTTCAAAGCTTTCGTTATCCATAAAGACATAGCTGTTGCCATCCTGATAGGAATACTGCACCAGTCGTCTTTCACAGTCGACATCTTTCAGAAAATCTTCGCCCTTAAGGGATTCGTCGCGTTTCTGCCTGGTTTTAAGATGATTGAAACGGATTTTGTATAAAGTGGAGGCGCCACGAGAAGACGGATTACGAACTTCAATCTGACTGACCACATAGGGCTCAGCAGCCAGTTCCACCACCATCCCGCGTTTGAGTTCACTGGCCTTGGGCATAAACAGGTTCCGGATTCAGACAAAAATCGCATTATACCCAAGCAGTCGATAGTGTGAACTCGACAATGGTGATATAAACTGGATTTAATTCACCATACCTATAAATAAAGTCTGACCCAGCAACGAGGAACACCCATGATGTCATGGCCTGGGGGTAAACCCTTACGAATTTCGATCAGAGCGACCGTCATTGGTTTTTTTCTGTTCGCTACAGTGATTACAGCGTCTGTCGCTATCAGTCTGCAATATTTCTTCAGCACCGATATGGCCACCGAATCGACCCTGTCGGTGTATCAAAAAACAGCGGCCAGTACCCGCGATTATCTCTCTGCTGTAGATAGCCGAGCTGCTGCCGCGACCCGAATCCTGTCGCAATTCACCCGTTTTGTCGGTGACACCGGTATTACCGAAGATTCCCGTCAGCTGTTTGCAGAGGCCATGATTCGCAACCCCTTGTTCTATGCCATCTATATCGGCTTCCAGAACGGGGATTTTTATGAGCTGATCAATCTTGAAGCCGATCCGACGATACGCAGGCAACTGCGAGCGAAACCGGAGGATCGCTGGGTCGCGATCCGGGTGACAGGTGAAGGTGAGCAGCGCCTGCGTCGCTTTAATTATCTGGATGCTGACTTCAATATCCGGCTCAGCCGTGAACACAAGACCGACTATGACCCGCGTAAACGGCCCTGGTTTACCGATGCCAAACTGGGCGAGGTCAATAAAACCGATCCTTATCTGTTTCAGCACCTGCAGGCACCGGGCGAAACCTATTCAACTGTAGTGCCGGACAACCGGGCAGTGCTGGCACTGGACATTACCCTGTCCTCCCTGTCGGGCTTTCTCAACACCCAGGACCTGAGCGAAGACAGCGAGATCTATCTGTATCAGGAAACGGGAGAGCTCATCGCCTCTAACCAGACCGTTAAAGAAGCCAAAAGCCTGCCACCGGCCCCCGAGCTTGAGCTGACAGAAGCACAGCAGCAACTGGTCGATTCGATTGAATACCTCACTGTCTCTAATGAGACTGACTGGCCGCCAATCAACTTTGCCGCTTCAGGTCAGCCGTATGGTTACGCCATTGATGTACTGACATACATTTCTGAGATGACCGGTATTCCCATTCGTTACGTCAATGGTCTCAACTGGAATGAAATGGGGCAGATGTTTTTGAGTAATGAGCTCGATGTGCTGCAGCCTGTTTTCTTTCAGGAGAACCGCGAGTTACTGGGTAATCTGACCGAACCTTTCCTGCAGGTGCCCTATGGCGTTATCACCGCTGAAGGGAGTGAAACCATCACTCAAGTCGAGCAGTTATTCGGTAAGAAAGTCGCTATTCCTTCGGGATGGTCGCTGGCCAATAATTTGGAGGAAAACTTTCCGCAGATTGAAATCATCCGGGTCGATAACGTGCGTGCCATGTTCAATGCCGTGCGCCAGGGTGAGGTGGACGCCGCGATTGATACCGCCCCCATTCTGAACTACACCGCCGCCCAGTTTTTTATTGAGGATGTGGAGATCTATCAGCCCCTGGACTTTGGGGAAGCCACTATGCCGACCCAGCTTCATTTTATGGTGAATAAATCTCACGCCGGTCTGACCGAGGTTTTCAATCAGGCCATGGCGGCACTTGGGCCTGACCATCTGCAGGCATTGAAAGACAAGTGGCTGGATAGCCGCAGCAGTGTTTCCCGCCAACTTGGCGCTGTGCCTTATTCAGAATTGATGCGCATGGCTCATCAAGATGTGTCAGATGACTTGCAGACCGTGTCGCTCAATGGTGAAGAGCATTTTGTGTATCTGACACCGTTTGGAGAGACTGAGGGTAAACAGGACTATTTCGCGATTGCCACGCCAGTCGATACCGTATTGGGTCCAGGCCTTGAGAAAGTCAAAACTTCGATTTTGCTGACCACTCTTGCGGTTTTGTTACTGGTGCCGATTTCATGGCTGCTGGCGAGCCCGATTGTACGTCCGATTCGCCAGTTAGCTGACGACAGTGAAAAAATTACCCAGCGTCGCTACGACGAGGTGCAGCAAGTCTCCAGTAATATTGTTGAAGTCGGTGATCTGGCCGGCTCGATGAGCAATATGTCATCAGCTATCCAGCGTCACGAAAAAGCCCAGGAAGAACTGCTGGATGCTTTCATTAAGGTGATCGCACAGGCTATCGACGATAAGTCACCGCATACAGCCGGCCACTGCGAGCGGGTGCCTGAACTCGCCTTTATGCTGGCCAGAGCAGCAGAACAGTCAGACCAGGGGCCGTTTAAAAACTTTGCTTTCAAAAATGCCGAGGAATGGCGCGAGTTCCAGGTGGCCGCGTGGCTGCATGACTGCGGCAAAATCACCACGCCGGAACATATCATCGACAAGGGCACCAAGCTGGAAACCATCTATAACCGCATTCATGAAGTCAGAATGCGGTTTGAGGTGCTGTGGCGTGATGCCGAAATTGATTACCTGATTCAACTGGCACAACCCGGCGCTGATCAAGCTGCCCTGGAACAGCAGAAGAACGACAAACAGCAGCAACTGCGTGAAGATTTTGCCTTTATTGCCAATGCCAATGTCGGTGGTGAGTTCATCAGCGAAGAGGATGTCGCTAAACTGCACGAGCTGGCAGAAATCACCTGGCTGCGCTACTTTGATGACCAGCTTGGTCTGTCTTCCGGTGAAATGTCGCGGTTGCAGGAAGCTCCACGGCCGTTGCCGGCTACCGAGAAACTGCTGGTGGATCGTCCCGAGCATCTTATCGAGCGTCAGCACAGCACAGATTTCGATCCGAAGTTCGGCATTAAAATGGAGGTGCCCAAGTATCTTTATAACCTGGGCGAACTTCACAACCTGGCAATTTCTCGCGGCACACTGAGCGCCGAAGACCGGTTCAAAATCAACGAGCACATCATCAGTACCATCAAGATGCTGGAAAGTCTGCCGTTCCCTGAGGAGCTCAAACGGGTACCGCGTTATGCGTCCACCCATCATGAGACCATGAAAGGCACCGGTTATCCGCGCAAACTCACTGGTTACGAGCTGTCTATGCCGGAGCGGATCATGGTATTGGCTGATATTTATGAAGCCCTGACCGCGGCCGACCGGCCCTACAAGAAAGCCAAACCGGTCAGCGTGGCGCTGGATATTCTTCACAGCATGGTGCAGAACGAACACATAGATGTGGAAGTGTTCGAACTGTTTCTGCAAAGCGGCGTGTACCTCCAATACGCACAGCGCTTCCTGCCTGCCAAACAGATTGATGAGGTGGACATCAGCAAGTATCTGCGTGACAACTGATATCAACGCGGCTTTCGGCTAGAATAGCCGCCATGAATCAGAACACAGTTATCCAGCCCCGACGGCTGCAAGGGACAGATTGATGGCCATCCAGTGGTATCCGGGGCATATGCACAAGGCCAGCAAAGAGATGAAGCAGGTGCTGCCGCAGGTGGACCTGATCATCGAGGTGCTGGATGCCCGCATTCCTTTCAGCAGTCAGAACCCGATGCTGGCCGAACTGCGCGGTAACAAGCCCTGCATCAAAGTGCTTAATAAAATGGATCTGGCTGACCCCACAGTCACAGAGAGCTGGCAGGCTTATCTTGAGCAGGAACAATCGGTAAAAACACTGACCATGGTTGCTCAGCAGCAGGAGCGGGTCAAAGACCTGCTCAATCTGTGCCAGAAAATGATGCCGGCCAAAGCCAGTAGTGTGAAACAAATCCAGACCATGATTATGGGCATTCCCAATGTTGGTAAATCCACCCTGATCAACAGCCTGGCTGGCCGCCAGATTGCCAAAACCGGCAACGAACCGGCCATCACCAAAATGCAGCAGCGAATCAAACTCGAGCAGGGGATTGTGCTCCACGATACACCGGGCGTGCTGTGGCCCAATCTCGAAAATCCGCACAGCGGCTATCGGCTGGCCATAACCGGTGCCATCAAAGAAACGGCCATCGACAATGATGATATTGCGCTCTATGCGGTGGACTATCTGATGAGCGCTTATCCTGCTCAACTGCAGCAACGGTTCGAGCTCAGTGAATTACCAGAAACCGGTCTCGAGACGATGGAAGCTATCGGCACGCGTCGAGGCTGTCTGCGGGGCGGGGGCCATGTCGATCTGGAGCGCGTGGCGAAAATTATCCTCACAGAAATCCGCAGCGGCATGCTGGGCCCCATCAGCTGGGAAACCCCGGCAATGACCGAAAAAGAATGGGCCGAGGTGCTTATCATGCGTGAGCAGAAAGCGGCTAAAAAAGCAGCCCGAAAACAGAAGAAAACACGTCGTTAACAGACCTGTCTCAAGGAAACTAATCATCTCCCCGCCTGTCGATCTGGATACACAGATAATCACCGGTGCGGCACCGGACGGGAGAAAATATGCGAGCACTCATTATCGTCAGTTTGGCTGTATTAATCACAGCCTGCAGCTCTGCACCAGCCACTATTCAACATGCCCCCGGCGCCGATCTTCAGCTCAAGCAGGTTAGCCCTGATATTGAAGCGCATATCGGTGAAGCCGTTCGTTGGGGCGGCAAAATCATTGAAGTTAAAAACGAACAGAACTATTCCCGGATTCAGTTAGTACAGTTTCCCCTTAACCGTTACGGCCGGCCGGTGGAGTCCAGTGAGAGTCAGGGACGCTTTGTGGTGAAAAGTAGTGAGTTTCTCGATCCGGCCATTTTCACTATCGGCAGTATGCTGACGGTTTACGGCAACATCAGTGATAAAACCCCGCTTCAGGTCGATCAGAAGACGCTGACACTACCCGTTATCGACATCATCGACAGTCAGCGCTGGCCGGTTAACAGCGCTTCCGGCAGGCCCTATAACCCCAAACATGACTGGCCCTTTGTTGGCTTCGGTTATTATGCGACAGGCTCATATTCCCCTTAAATGAGTTCGCCCCGGAAAATCATTAATTGAATGATAATGATTTGCATTTAGATTAATCTGTATCTATACTCATCCTTACTGTTTTTCAGTAGGGGTGAGATATGAAAGCAGCACAATTTAATCAGCAAAGCAGTCACACTATTCATCTCGCGTTCAGCGAGGACCGTTTGCAGACCCTCATTGCCGAGGGCAAACTGCATGCGGCAGATTTCAATTGTCTGGATAAACCTTCCAAGCGCACTGTCTGGAGCATGCTGCTGGCAGCGGCCGCAAGGAAAATGTCATGACGGCGCGTCTGCATCGCCGGCCGGATTGGCGCCGTGAATGTCTGATTGCCGCTAACCGGCAACTGGAAAAAAATTACCAGTCGCAACCCAGTGCCTGCGTCGCGCTGCAAATCAGCCGTAATTACCGCTTGTTACTGACTCATTACGATCAGCCGGATATCAAACAGCTATGGCAGCATTTGTCACAACACTGGTGGGCATGCTATTGCCGTCAAAAACAACTACCGCTGCATTCGCAGTATGACTTTTCATTCGCTATTAACTAAGGAGGCAAAATGGCTTCAAACTGCAGACCCGAGACTGTTTTCGAGTCCCAGACGGTCGATATTCAGCATTGCCCGGATTGCCAGATGATTCATCTGACCATGGGGTCGATCACCATTCGAATGACAGAGCATCACTTCTCCGAATTCGCCAAAGATATCAGTCGAGGCCTGTTTGAATTCAACACCGACAGTGCCAGTCAGCCGGGTCTGCGGATGATGATGTAGCTTTTTTGCAACAAATAATTAACATTTGTCACAAAAGTAACAAAAACAAATGAGAATGATTCGCACTCTGTGTATAATTCAACTGCTTTTTATTTTTTATTACGCAGATAGGAGAAAGCAGAGTGAAATTCAAACGTACACTTCTGGCAACAACCTTGTTGGCAGCGATGTCTACCACCCAGGCGGCCACGCCCAGCAATGAAGAAATCTGGCAACTGCTTCAGGAAATGAAGCAGGAACTCAATGCCGTTAAACAGCAAAACGAAGCGCTGAAAGCACAGAATGAAAACCTGAAAGATCAGGTAGAAGCCACTGAGGCGAAAGCCCAGGAAGCGACAGAAGCCGCTGAAGCCGTGGCCGTTGCCAGTGAAGAAGCGATTAAGACCGCCGCTGCCAAAGATGATAAAACATCCATTGGTGGTTACGGTGAGTTGCATTACAACAACCTGGAAAACCAGGGTGCCGGTGAAGATAAAGATGAACTCGATTTTCATCGTTTCGTCCTGTTCTTCAACCACGAGTTCAATGATCGGCTGCGCCTCTTTACTGAACTGGAACTGGAACACTCTCTGGCCGGTGAAGGCAAAGAAGGTGAAGTCGAACTGGAACAAGCCTTTATTCAATACGACCTGAATGACAAACATCGAGTTAATGCCGGTTTGTTCCTGTTGCCGATTGGTCTGTTGAACGAGACTCACGAACCGAATACTTTCTATGGTGTTGAGCGTAACAGTGTAGAGAGCCGGATTATTCCGACTACCTGGTGGGAAGGTGGTCTGATGTTCAGTGGTGAGCTGGCACAAGGTTTTTCCTATGACGTGGCTGCCACTGGTGGTCTGAAAACCAGCGCCAGCAGTGATTATGCTGTCCGTAGTGGTCGTCAGAAAGTCTCGGAAGCGCTGGCGGATGATTTCGCTTACACAGCACGTCTGAAATGGACCGGGATGCCAGGTGTCGAACTCGCCTCCTCGATTCAGTATCAGGAAGATATTACTCAGAGCCTGGATCCGAATGCCGGTAGCGCCTTCCTGTGGGAAGCGCATGCAGCGATTCAGAAAGGTGATTTCGGTCTGCGTGCCTTGTATGCGACCTGGGACCTCGATGGTGACGGACCTAAAGCAGTTGGTGCTGATGAACAGACCGGCTGGTACATCGAGCCTTCCTACAAGCTGACAGAGAGCGTTGGTGTCTTCACCCGTTACAGCATGTGGGATAATCAGGCCGGTAATTCTTCAGATTCAGAAATCAAACAGTGGGATCTAGGTCTGAACTGGTGGCTGGATCCGCAAGTCGTGATCAAAGCTGACTACCAGGATCAGGATGCTGAAAACAAAGATGACGAGTTTGATGGCTTCAACGTTGGTGTTGGCTATCAGTTCTAATCAAGGCTGATAAAGGTGTGGTAATGATGAACAGTATGACAAGACAAGCTTTGCTGACAACGCTGCTGTTATTTGTGCTGTTTATCATTACCACCACTGTCAGTGCCCGCGGGGTTTATCAGACCAATGATGAATTCCTCAATGAGGTTTTCAGTCAACAGGTACCGAAAAGCGATGTCGTCTGGCTCAAAGGTGAAGTCAGAGAACAGGTTAAATCAATCCTGGGGCATCATTATGCCGGTCTGCGGATTCGATACTGGATGCAAAACGATCGCAGTGCCTGGATCCTGGAGGAGATTGGCAAGGAAGAGCCTATCACTTTCGGTATTGTCATCAACAATAACAAGGTCGAGCAGGTCAAAGTGCTGGCCTATCGCGAAAGCCGGGGCTGGGAAGTCAAACACCCGGCTTTTACCCAGCAGTTCAGTGAGGCGCAATTAAAAAACAATGAACTGGATCGCAATATCGACGGTATTACCGGCGCGACCCTGTCGGTCAGGGCTATGACTGCCGTCGTCACACTGGCATTATATCTGGATGAGTTTGTCAGCACGCAGAGTTAATCTATGAATCGCAGAATGCGGAGCCTGCACCGAAGCATGGGCGTGGCGGTGGCAGTGTTTTTATTGTTGTTCTCGGCAACAGGTGTCATTCTTAATCATTCGGCCCAGTTTAAACTGGACCAACGTTACATCAGCAACGACTGGCTGATGAGTCATTATGGTATCGGCGATGCAGAAGCCGATATTTCCTTTCTGGTTAACAACCAAATCATTTCCCAGTTTGATACGCAGTTATTTGTTGATGCGAAGCCGGTTACTCATCTGGATCGCCCCCTGGTCGGCGCTATCATGCTGGAAGATTTGATTGTGCTTGCTACCGATCAGGCGCTGGTGCTGCTCACCCATGAAGGCGAGTTTGTTGAAAGGATGGGAGCCGAAGCCGGGGTGCCTGCCCCCATTCAGAATATCGGCACCTATCATGGAGAGCCGGTTCTGCAGGCGCGCAGTGGCATGTGGCGCAGCAATTTTATGCTGGATGTCTGGGAACCGATGTCATTACAGGGCGTCTCATGGAGTAAGCCCCACCCGATGCCGGACAGTGTGGCGGAAGAATTGAAAACCTTCTTTTACGGCAAAGGGGTGACAGTCGAACAGCTGTTAATCGATATCCACAACGGTCGTATTCTGGGCACAGTCGGTGTCTGGCTTATCGATATCCTTGGCATTCTACTGGTGATTTTGTCTTTCACCGGCCTGTGGATGTGGGGAAGAAGACTATAATCACTTTATTCTAATCAGAGGAGAGCTTAACAGCACATGAGACAGACAGAGTTCCCTTATTTACCCAAGGACTTTGTCCAGACTGATGATGGTCTCATCTTTGCTGTGGTCAGTTATCATCCTCATCAGGGTAAGGTCGGCTGTTTTCTGCGTTATGTCGATAACGGCGACAACTGGCAGAAAGTCGATACCCTGCAGGCTAACCGCCTGCTTTCCCGTCATCACCCAAACTATCTCTATAAATCCAAACAGTTTGATGCCGAGTTTCATGCGGTTGATATAGCCGACATCGCCATTCACCACCGGCCTGAAATGCGTCTTAGATCACTCAAAACGCAGTCAGCACCAGCGGATGAAATTGAGGAGAAGCTGTCGCGTCTGCTCACTATTTTGGTGCAATTCGGCGTCGATTGTGACTTTTTGGGGCTGACCGGCTCAATGCTGATTGGCAATCAGAAAGCCGGTTCGGATATCGATCTGGTAGTTTACGGCCGCGACGCATTTCATCAAACCCGCCATGCCGTCAGGCAGGCCATAGTTTCCGGGCTTATCGAGGAGCTGGATCTGTCATTAATGCGGGATAATTTTCAGCGCCGTGGCGGTGAACTGAATTTCGAAGAATTTGCCTGGCATGAATCTCGCAAATTCAATAAAGCAGCAATTGATGGCACCAAGTTTGATATCGGTATGGTCTCGCTCCCACAGGAGCTGGAAAACAACCATCATCACTACATCAAACAGGGAATCTCAACGGTCAAAGCCACCGTGATCGACGATCACCGCGCTTTCGATTTTCCTGCCCATTATCTGATTGATAACGAAATGACGCCCGAAGTGGTGTCGTTTACTCATACCTACGTCGGTCAGGCGCAGGTGGGCGAAACCATTGAGGTCACCGGTGCTGTTGAATGTGATTCGGCCTCCGGTCAAAGGCGACTGGTGGTAGGGTCGACGCGAGAAGCTATTGGTGAATACATAAAGGTGTGTAGAGAATTATGAGTGAAGTAGAGAATCCTGCAAAAGCGGATATCGGTCTGGTCGGTCTGGCCGTCATGGGCCAGAACCTGGTCCTCAATATGAATGACAAGGGCTTCCGGGTCTCGGTTTATAACCGCACGACCAGTAAAGTCGATGAATTTATCGAGGGGCCCGCCAAAGGCACCAATATCATGGGCTTTCATGAGTTGAAGGCCTTCGTTGAGAGTCTCAAGGCACCGCGACGAGTCATGTTAATGGTCAAGGCTGGTCCGGTGGTGGATGCCTTTATCGAGCAGTTGGTGACCTACCTCGACAAGGGCGACATTATTATTGACGGCGGTAACTCCCTGTTCAACGACAGCGACCGCCGCACTCATGAACTGCATAAGAAAGGCATTCTGTTTATCGGCAGTGGTGTTTCCGGTGGTGAGGAGGGCGCCCGTCACGGGCCGTCATTGATGCCCGGCGGTAACAATGCCGCCTGGCCACATATCAAACCCATCTTCCAGGCCATTGCTGCCCATGTCGATGGCGAAGCCTGCTGTGACTGGGTCGGCAATGACGGCGCCGGTCACTACGTCAAAATGGTTCATAACGGCATCGAATATGGTGATATGCAGCTGATTTGTGAAGCCTACCAGATGATGCGTGAGGGCCTCGGCATGAGCGGCGATGAAATTCAGCAGGTGTTTGCCGAGTGGAATGAAGGCGTGCTGGATTCCTATCTCATCGAAATCACCCGCGATATTCTCGCAGTCAAAGATGATGACGACGAACTGCTGATTGACCATATTCTCGATACCGCAGGGCAGAAGGGCACCGGTAAATGGACCGGTATGAATGCACTTGATCTCGGTATTCCGCTGACGCTGATTGGTGAAGCCGTGTTCGCCCGCTGCCTGTCAGCACGCAAAGACGAACGGGTGCGCGCCTCAAAAGTGCTGCCGGCAGTCGCTGCTAAATTTGAAGGCGACAAAGCGGAAATGGTTAATGCCATCCGTGATGCCTTATATGCTTCCAAGATTATCTCCTACGCGCAGGGCTATATGCTGATGCGCGAAGCCGCTGAAATATACGGCTGGGAGCTGAATTACGGTGGTATCGCGCTGATGTGGCGTGGTGGCTGTATTATCCGCAGCCAGTTTTTGAGCAAAATCCGCGATGCCTTTGATTTGAATCCGAAACTGGAAAATCTGCTGCTAGATGACTTCTTTATTGAAGCGATCACCGAAGCATTACCTGGCTGGCGCAAAGCGGTCGGCACTGCCGTCGCTTTGGGTGTGCCGGTACCGACCTTCAGCAGTGCACTGTCTTTCTATGACGGCTATCGCAGTGAACGTCTGCCGGCCAACCTGTTGCAGGCACAGCGCGATTACTTTGGTGCGCATACCTATGAGCGACTGGATAAGCCACGCGGCGAGTTCTTCCACACCAACTGGACCGGTCGTGGCGGCAATGTGTCGGCTTCCACCTACGATGTCTGATTAAGGCGTGTTGTCATTAAAAAGGCGGTCTCAGGACCGCCTTTTTTTATATTGGATGGATTAAATCAACGGTGAGACGGCTTTCACCTGGGCATATAAATGCATTCCCGGTTTCAAAGCCAGTTTATCTGCAGATTTAGCGGTAACACGGCTTAATATGATCTGACCACCGGCATTCAGACGCACCAGTTTCATTGCGGTACCATCGGCGACCATCGATTCAACCACGGCCGGAAAAATATTGAGAATACTGCTGTCTTGCGGCCTGGTCAGCGTCAGGCTGACATCGCGTGCCAGAATCCGCAGCCTGACTTTATGACCCAGTGGTATTTGCCCGCGTGTGACACGGATAGGCCCATCGGCGAAACGCAACAGACTGAGACCATAATCATCCTCATGGCCGGTGACTTCGGTATCAATCACCGCCGCAGCCTCTTCATAGCGTGCAAAAGGCAGGTTCAACTGTGACAGCAGATCGACAGTTTCCCCACTGGCCAGCTGCTGACCTTTTTCCAGCAGTACCAGGTTATCACTGAGACGCGCGACTTCTTCGATCGCATGGCTCACATACAGCATCGGAATATCCAGTTCCTGGTGCAAAGACTGGATATAGCGGAGGATCTCCTGCTTGTGCTGAATATCAACTGCGGCCAGCGGTTCATCAAACAGTAAAACGCTGGGCGATGTCGCTACTGCGCGGGCGATCGCCACCCGCTGCTTTTCACCGCCGGAGAGTTTATCAACACTACGTTTCAATAGCGGTGACAGTGACAGTAATTCAATCGCCTGTTCCAGCGAGACCCGGCGTTTGTCACGGGGCTGGCGGCGCAAACCGAACTGCAGATTATCAAACACATTCAGGTGTGGAAACAGGCTGGCATCCTGAAACACATAGCCGATATCACGCTGGTGGGGCGGCCGGAAAAAATCAGCGTTTTGCCAGATTTCGTCCGCCATCTGGATATGACCGGTAGCACTGTTTTCGAGTCCGGCGATGGCGCGCATCACACTGGTTTTACCGCAACCTGAAGGACCAAAAACAGAGGTGATCTGACTCGATGTGACCGTTAAAGACACATTAATCGCAAAGTCCTTGCGAGGAATATTGAGTCGAACCTGCAAGCTCATGAGCGGAGCACACTGAAACGGCGGTTGAGACCATAAACAGCCATCAACATTAAAAATGACAACAGCAACAGGCCGCCAGACAGGATATGCGCCTGAGCATATTCCAGCGATTCGACATGATCATAAATCGCAATTGAGACTACTTTGGTTTCACCGGGAATATTGCCGCCAATCATCAATACCACGCCGAACTCACCGATAGTATGGGCAAAGCCCAGCACTGCCGCCGTCAGAAATCCGGGCCGTGCTATCGGCACCATCACATTAAAAAACCGATCCAGCGGGCTGGCCCTGAGGGTCGCTGCCTGTTCCATCACATTATCGCCAATCGCGGTAAACACATTCTGCAAAGGCTGCACCACAAAGGGCAGGGAATAAAACACCGAGCCGATAACAAGCCCGGTAAAGGTGAATGCCAGTGGCCTGCCGCCCAGCGCTTCAGCCAGACCACCGAGAGGACCGTTGGGCCCCAGCATGATTAACAGATAGAAGCCCAGTACCGTGGGGGGCAGTACCAGCGGTAAGGCAATCACTGTTTCAATCAGAAACTTGAAGCGCCACTGACTGCGCGCCAGCCACCAGGCCAGCGGCGTCCCGATGAGCAGCAGAATCAGCGTGGTAATGGCTGCGAGCTTGAGGGTGATGAGAAGAGCAGTCAGATCCGGATGCATCATCGGGGGGTACTGTAACCGTAGCGATGAATGATTTGTTTGGCCTCATCACTTTTGACAAAGTCCATAAACACGGTCACGGCGGCTTTGTCACTCAATTGAACAGCCTGTTGCTCAATCGGCTCATAAAGCTGAGTCGGTACCAGCCACAGATTAGCTGCTGATTCACCTGCCTGGGATTTAAGCTGGGACAGCGCGATAAAACCCAGTTCAGCGTTGCCGCTGCTCACAAACTGAAATGTCTGGCCGATATTCTCACCGCGTACAATTTTGTCCTGCAGTGCATGCCAGACGCCCCTGGTTTGTAATACCTGCTGAGCGGCTTTGCCATATGGAGCCAGTCTGGGGTTAGCAATAGCGAGGTGATGAAAGTTGCCCTCTTGCAGAACCCGGCCCTCATCCATGCTGAGATCGGACTGCGGGCTCCACAGTACGATACGACCCAAAGCATAGCTGAAGCGTGAACCCGGCTGAATCCGGCCTTCCTGTTCCAGTTTTTCCGGCCGGGTGACATCGGCCGCAAAAAAAGCATCGAATGGGGCGCCGTTGATGATTTGAGCGTAAATTTTGCCGGTAGAGCCGAAAATCAGCTCTACTTCATGCTCGCTTTGCCGTTCAAAAGCCTGTTTGAGGTCCTGCATCGCATGCGTGAAGTTGCTGGCCACCGCGATGCGAACCGGTTCGGCGATAAGCTCAAGTGGTAACAGCAGCAGGGCAAAAACAGCCAGTGATCTGATCAAAGTCATCTCATTCCTTGCTTTTGATATGCACCCTGACGCATAACGCCAACCCAAAAACTCATCCCGGCAGTTTGTCAGACTGTTCGGACAGGAATTGTTCAAATTCGCGGTTGGTGTCGCGGTAGCTTGCGACTGCCTTTCTGCCGACCTCGGTCAGGCTGGCATGACCGCCACCGCGGCCGCCGGCATTGAGGGTGATAAGGGGGCTGTCACTGTGCGCATTCATCGACTTCACCAGTTTCCAGGCATAGCGATAGGACATACCCAGTGCATTGGCTGCCGCACTCAGTGAGCCCAGCGCGTCAATTTTTTCCAGCAATTCAACACGGCCATGGCCCAGTACGGTGCCGTCGGGGCCCTCAATCCATAGTCGGCCATGAACAGTAAATTGTGATGCCATCATTTCATCCGGTTTCGAATGCTTTAATCGTAATGCACGGACATGCATAACGCAAAACATAAAAAAGGCGGCGGTATTGCTACCGCCGCCATAAAAGCCGCTCATCGCGTAATGATTAGCTTTTAACCTTGTCCGGCATCAGCGTTTTGCAATAATGAATGACGATAATAGCGCCGCCAATCAGCAAAATTGCTGAAGCAATACCGAGGATCCGCCAGGTATCGATATTTTTCATATCCAGAATCAGATACCGCGCCAGGGCCACGATAGCGATATAAAGTGGTATTTTGATCGGCAGTTCACCGGATTCGTAATAAACCGCGACCATGGTAATGACTTCAAGGTAGATAAAAAGCAGTAATAGATCTGTCAGCGAGACAAAGCGGTTATCCACCATAATCTTGATTTCAATCCCAATAGCGACCAGCGTGGCCAGTGCGACGACAAGTAGACCAAAATCCTGTGCCATAGCGAGCGTGCGGCTCACCGATTTTTTGACTTGGTGTTCCATTGGTGTTCCTCATTAAATAACAACACCCACATTGAATGACTGTTTTTTAAACATGCTCACAGAGTTGTTTAAGAAGCAGAGATCCGTTTGTGGATTGGCGATACTATCAGCAAAATTTCGGAATGAGTTGTACTAAAGTCCGAAAAAATGTCTTTTCTGGACTCAGAAACAAATCCCTTGTTTTGCTTGAAAGCTAATCCCGTCAATGGTTTAGCAGCAAAAAAGATAGGCTGATATCGCCATCTAATGAATATTATTCCAGGATCCAGTCATGCGCGAGTAAAGCGTGGTGGGCGGGGAAATGACGGATTTCAGCGGCGACAAAATGCGAAGCGATATCTTCAGCAAAATCGCCAAGCAGGGAGTCGGTGACCAGGGCTATTTTTTTGATTTGCTGATGATGGTCGTGAATAAAGCGTACATGCTCCAGCGCAGCCTTGAGATCCTGCCATCCGGGGAATTTTTTACTCTCGATAATTATGCCGGCAAGCGCGCCATGTTGTTCGATATAAGGATCGACGAGAGCTGAGAGGCCTTCAAAATCAGCCTGACTCAACCGCCCTTCCGGCTGAAGATGTAGCAGTCCGGTATCTTTATGGAATTGATAACGCAGCATAGCGCATCCTCCTCAAGTTGCTTGAATAGCATAGCGGTATAAACGGGTGAACTGAGTGAGGTTCAGAGTTCAGAGCCTGTGCCCTCATGACCGCTCAGAGGAGTTTCAGGGCCAGATAGGGGACCAGATTAAACACAATGATCAGGACTTTATAAAAGCCAAGAAAATACAGATAAACCGGTTTCAGCGCTGTTTCTTCAAGTCCGCTTAGCCGGCTATGAATACGGATGATCGGTGTCCTGAACAGCGTCAGCATCAGTGTGCTGATAATCAACAGCGCGAAGTTGAGCACAGTCATCCAGCCAAACAGTGCGGTCAAACTGACGATGTCCATCTTTTATCTCCGCTAGCGACGGCGACCGCCAACCAGTAGCAGAACCACACCGATGCCAATCGCACCGGCACCTGCCCAGGGCGGGACCTGCACGGTTTCTTTTTCCTGCAGTTCCAGTTCCAGTGGGCCCAATTCTGCCTGATGGGTTTCTTTAGTGAAGCTGAAGTCACCATAAATCAGGCCGGCAGTGCCCGCCACAATCAGCAAAATGCCGAGGATACGTGCCAGAGTCATGATCTCATTCCTCTAATGCGTTTATTGATGAACATAGCATGCGCCGTCAATCACTGATCATGGCAGCTGTGAGAGGCTATTGATGGCCGGGTGCATTTTCACTGTTTCCCGGACCATCAGGATCATGACCTGGCGGATGCTTATGATGGAGATGACCATGACAACCAGCCAGAGACAGCAGAACCAGCAAGACTGGTAGCATCATCAGTTTTTTCGTCATCTTCAACTCCTTTTATATAACTATATTTCGACAGTAACATGTTCAATCGACAAATTCATGTGAAGAACTGTGAAGCAATCGATTAAAGTGAATGCTAGCTGTTGCTCATGTTCTGAGCGCAGCGAGGTAAGCTTGCTCAAGATTTTGATCTGGATACCAGCTGCGGGAGATTTCATCACTGGAGCGGAATTCCATAGTTTTGTTATCCGGCTTTTCATAACGATCAGAAGACATCAGCATCCGGGTGGCACAGCCGCTGGTAAGGCTACACAACAGAACCAGGCCAATCAAAGCGGCAGAGCTGCGGGATAACAACGGCATCGTTGAACTGAACATGAAACGCTCCTGAGATGAGTTTCTGACGATGCTATCTCAAACCGGTAAATATTGCGCTAGGCATGCAAAATTTATTTTTCCGGCTATAAATGTCTGGGACCCAGCATGATAATCAGCATACCAGCCAGCACCACTGTAACGCCCAGCCAGTCGGTGATACTGGGACGGATACCGTCAACCGCCCATAACCAGATCAAAGCCACGCTGACATAGACACCGCCATAGGCGGCATAAACCCGGCCGGCAGCCTGCGGATGCAGGGTTAACAGCCAGGCAAACAGCGCAAGGCTGATGGCAGCGGGAAGCAGCAGCCAGGCAGAGTAGCCCTGTCTCAGCCATAAATACGGCAAATAACAGCCGATGATTTCTGCCACTGCGGTGAGAACAAACAGCAAAGAAACATGGAGTATTTCCATTCAGAATTAATGCTTTTAGAGCTTATCGGCTGCGGTCAGGTCTGATTAGACTGACCGCAGCCTTTAGCCTTAGAGAGCGTGCTTGCGTTTATGTTTACACAGGCAGTCGACACTCCATGAACCACCACCTGCAAACACAAAGTACAGGAACACAAAACTGAACATCGTTGCCAGCTCACCGCCATTGTTCAGTGGCCAGAAACCCTGTGGGGCATGAACCAGAAAATAGGCGACTGCCATCTGACCGGACAGAATAAATGCGACTGGGCGGGTGAACAGGCCAATCAGAAGCAGGAAGCCGCCAACGACTTCCAGCACACCGGCCGCGCCGGAGAGTGTGAACAGCTCGAACGGGTAGCGCTGTTCAGCCGGAAAGCCGAACATTTTCTGAGTACCGTGGGCCATAAACAGAAACGCCGAAATAATGCGGACCAGACTGAGAACGCGCGGTCTCCAGGCAGTGAGAAAGTTATCCATTGTTGTCTCCTTGTACGTGTGTTGGGTCTTGTTATTGGTTTTGATTGTTATGCCTGTGCTTCTCGCATGAGATAAGCAGAAGCCATTGAGGCATAGCTCATCAACGCAAAAACTGCCAGCACAACCGCTTCACCATAAAGGCTGGCAACGATGCTGAACAGGCTGGTCAGCAACAGAATAATGCCAATGATGGTATTGGACAGCGCGGTGTAAATGGCTCTTTTATCCTGATCGGCAATATCAACCAGATGCACCGATCGTCCCAGCCGCACACCACCATAGGCAATCATCAGACTAAATAATAAAACGGGTAAAAGCCAGGTCAAACTCAACCAGTTGAGCTGTGCCGCAATTACCGTCAGTGTCAGGGAGACACCGCCACCCAGTCCGGAAAGCAATAATACTTTGCGGCTGGAACGGTCTGACAGGCGACCCCAGATGTAGCTGCTGAGCAGGCTGGCAATCGACGATGCCAGTAACAGCCAGCCCAGACCACTGATGTTGTTCTGCATCGATTCCGCTTTCAAAGCCAGCATAAAAGGCGGCGCAAGCGCCGTTGAAACCAGTAGCGAGCGGGTAATGATGAACAGCCTCAGTTCGCGGTCATCGACAAGATAACGCAGGTTCTCCCTGGCGACTTTTACCGGGTTGGCTCCGCCCTCGGTTGCACCTGCAGTTTCTCTCAGACTAGTGAACAGAATACCTGCCGTCAGCCAGAATAAAGCAGCGAGAAACAGGCCGGTAATCACAATGCTGATTTTGTCGAACAGGCCAGAGGCAATCAGCGCCGCGTAGCCGATAGTCATGGCCGCGGCAACAGTGGCTGCAGAACCGGTCGCCGTTCCCCGACGGGTTTTGCCCACCGTTTTTCCCAGCACATCCTTGTAAGATACCGAGCAGATGCTCCTGGATAAGGCAAGCAGGATCAGCAGGCTGATAATGGTCCATCCAAGGGCTGCCCCTTCTAGCGACACGGTCGCCAATGCCATAGCAGCAGCACAGATGCCCTGCAGCCCACTGCCCAGTGCCCAGGCATATTTCCGCAGTGGCAGGTTGCGAATTCTGCCGGCAATGAATAATTGCGGCAACAGGGCGCCGGCTTCTCTTATCGGCACCAGCAGACCGACAAACGAGCTAGCACCGAGCGTGGTCAGGATCCAGCTCAGAATCAGTTTGGGGTTGAGCAGCGCATCGGCTGTTTTAGTCAGTGACAGTGACAGAACATGGGTAGTGAAATTACGGGGCTGTTCATCACACAGCTGCTCCGGAATATCACGACAGACGCGGCCATCATCCTCAGCTGTTAACAGATCATATGCTGTTCTAGCCGCACTCTCGCCGAGTGACTCAGTCTTCTGTGGCGCGCTCATCAACCGGCGGGCTGGCTAGTTTTCATCCACATCATCCATATCCGCCTGGCCGGACAGGCGACGGCGGATATGTGACCAGCTCATGCCAACCGCCAGCACCGCAGCCAGTAACAGCATCACGATATAGCTGAGCACGGAGACATTCTGAATACCAAGCAGGCCGAGGTCGACCAGCCACCAGATGATGATGGCAAAGAAAGCAATTGCCAGCAGCAGGCCGAAACCACCGAGAGAGCGGAAGGTGGCACGAAGATATACGGTCCAGCCGATCAGTAGCACTATAGAAATGAGCGCAAAAGCCGGGGTCAGAAGTTCACCCTCGCCAAGACCGCTTTTAAGCCAATGATAGTAGCTTATGCCTGTAGGGTTATAGGTGGCATAGACCAGCACCAGCGCAAAGATAAAACGCCACATGAAGCCTCGTGAATCAAAATGCCGAGCCATGATCTGTCCTTTTAATAGTGATGCAGTATCGGGACATCATAGCCTTTGTCTGTTGTTTAGCAAACCGCGGGGAATTGCCTTTTTCATCATCAGCTTGAAGATAGAATAAAGCCGAAACGGATGGATCAGGTTTGATGGGCTCCCGCCCGCAGCAAATGGAGCTTAAGGAAGAAGGTCTAACAGAGATGAGTCAGAATAATAAAGCGCGGCCGTGACGCAGCGACTTTACTGAAGCTAACGGATTTGAAAATCAGCAAAGTCAGCCGCTGCAGTTTCCTCAGTGAGGTCAATATGACTGACTTTGGCAAAACGGGGGCCCTCAGCTGCCCATTCAGTCATTTGATCGAGCTGTTCCTGCTCACCTTCAATAATCATCTCTACACGGCCATCACGAAGGTTGCTGACCCAGCCGCTCAGGCCCAGTTGCCGTGCCTTTTCCCAGGCTGACACACGGTAGCTGACACCCTGAACGCGGCCGCTGATAATCAGGTGGTAGCGTTTTATTGCCGTTGACATCTTTACACCTTTGAAAGCTTTGGCTGCCAGCATATCGTCGAGCTGCGACTATCCGGATTAATTAGAAAGGGTTTCCCCTACCCGAGCGCTTGGCAGTTTAAAAATGAATTATCACTATACTGCGCCGAGCCATCTCTGCAACAGGGTCCTCGGTCTGAGCGAATACTTGCCTCAATCTGCGCAGAAATCAATCTGATTGCCAGTCAAGGTCACACTGCATCCGTTTTTTTTACAGTCAAAATGAGACTGCTTTTAAGGCCGGCTGTTTATGCAGTCAAAAATGACGCTGTTTTAATAGGCATGCCAGTTGCTGATATAAAAGCATTCCTGCAAAAAGGACTCAGATTCAGACAGATTCTGTTGAAAACCCTGAGTATTGGGGGTTGACTCTTACTTGAATCGCCTTTTACGGTGAAGTTGTCACGCAACACCGACATTGTTCGTTGATCCCGTTGCTTCCCGGACGCAGTCACAGCGTCAGCAACTTATGACCAGAAAACCGCCAAAGCGGGCAAAAGGGCATAAACATGCATGACACTCTCTCAATAGATGAACAGCAGGCCAAAGACCGTCTGGAGTCAATCTGGTCAGAACCAGGCGGTATCAGAGGCTGGATCTCAAGCACCGACCATAAAAAGATTGGCAAATCTTATCTGGTCACTGCTTTCCTGTTTTTGTTGCTGGGTGGCATTGAAGCCCTGATTATGCGCATTCAGTTGGGTGGTCCCGATGTGGGGCTGCTCTCACCCCAGGCCTACAACCAGCTGATGACCATGCACGGCACCACGATGATTTTCTGGTATGCGGCACCGGTTTTGTCCGGCTTTGCCAATTACCTGGTGCCTTTGTTTATCGGTGCACGTGATATGGCATTTCCCCGCCTCAATGCTTTCAGCTACTGGACCTTTCTGCTGTCGGGGATTCTGCTTTATGTCGCTCCGATGCTGGGCATTGCCCCGGATGGCGGCTGGTTTTCCTATGTACCATTGACTTCAGAAGAATATTCCCCCACCAAAAACATCGATTTTTTTGCTTTTGCCCTGATTTTTCTCACTGTTTCCACTACCGCCGGGGCGATCAACTTTATCGCGACGATATTCCGCCTGCGGGCGCCGGGCATGTCGGTTAACCGTTTACCGCTGTTTTTATGGAGTACCTCGACAATAAGTTTTGTCATTGTGCTGTCTTTACCGGCTCTGACTGCGGCATTGGTATTTCTTGAGCTGGACCGCTTGGTCGGCACGCATTTCTACGATATCGCCCTCGGTGGCGAGCCGATGCTGTGGCAGCAGCTGTTCTGGTTATTCGGCCATCCCTGGGTCTATATCATATTTCTGCCTGCCACCGGCATGGTGTCAATGATCCTGCCGGTTTTCTGCCGTCGTCCGATTGTGGGTTATGTCTGGGTAGCGCTGGCGACAGTGTTAACCGGTCTGGTCGGCTTTGGTGTCTGGATGCATCACATGTTCGCCACCGGCCTTGCCGAGATCACGACCGGATTTTTCAGCGCTGCCAGTATGGCGATTTCGATGTTCACGATACTGCAGGTATTTGCCTGGCTTGCCACGATGTTCACCGGCAGACCGGTATTGCGCACGCCGATGATGTTCTGTGTGGGCTTTATTGTGCTTCTGGTGATAGGCGGACTCAGCGGGGTGATGACAGCGGTGATCCCCTACGACTGGCAGCTGCATGATACCTATTTTGTGGTGGCCCATATTCATTTTGTTCTGGTCGGGGCGAATGTATTCCCGGTTTTTGCCGGGCTGTACTACTGGATGCCGAAAATGTCCGGACGGATGATGAACGAGACCCTGGGCAAATGGAATTTCTGGTTCATGTTCATCGGCATGATGCTGGCTTTTTTCACCATGCATATCACCGGCATTCTGGGCATGCCGCGCAGGGTCTTCACCTATAGTGCCGACAGTGGCTGGACGCTGTTGAACCTGATTACCTCAGGCGGGGCGTTTATCTTTGCGCTGGGCGTACTGCTGGGCCTGCTTAATGTTATCTATAGCTGGCGCAGAGGCGAGATTGCTGGTGACAATCCCTGGGGCGCTGATACCCTTGAGTGGTCTACCAGCTCGCCGCCACCGGAGTTCAATTTTGTTCGCATTCCCACTGTCGCCAGCCGGCATCCACTGTGGGATGAACATGATCATACCGCCGATCCTGAGAATATCCGCCTGCTGTTGGAGGGAAAGCAATCACTGGCAACCAGCAGTGTTGAAGCGGCCGATGGCCAGACGGTGCGTTTCCCTTCTGAATCCGTACTGCCACTGTGCCTGTCGCTGGTTATTTTTGCGTTGTGTCTGTCTCTTATCTGGCAACTGGGCTGGGCAGCTGCGCTGCTAACGCTGCTCGGATTTATTCTCACGGCCTGGTGGATGTGGCCTGCTGACAAGGAGCTGGTGTCATGAGAAGTGCGACCTTTAATCCCTATCAGCCTGTCCTGCCCAGACCACACGAGCGCAAGCGCAGTCAGTGGGGCATGGCGCTGTTTATTGCCACCGAAGCGATGCTGTTTGTGATTTTTTTCTTCGCTTATTTTTTTCTGGCGAGCAACAGCGAACAATGGCCGTTTCATGAAGACCCCAGCTTTAAACTGGCCCTTGTTCTGCTGGTCATTCTGTTGCTCAGCAGTGTGACTGCGCACCTGGGACAACGCGGCATTGAAAAAGGTGACAGCAAAAGCCTCAACCTGTGGCTTGCGCTCAGTTTGCTGCTCGGTGTGGCCTTTATGAGCGTGCAGTATTTTGAATACAGCCAGCACCTGAAAATACTGACACCGACCGACAATGCCTACGGCTCCATTTTCTACACCATAGTCAGCTTTCATCTTGCCCATGTGGTGCTGGGTTTCATTATGCTGGCCTATGTGCTGGCACGTGCGCTGGCTGGCCATTTCAGTGCTGAACGACATATCGCCGTCAAGAATGTGGTCTGGTACTGGCATTTTGTTGATCTGGTCTGGATAGTCGTTGTCTGCATTCTCTATCTCTCGCCTCATTTTTATGGAACTGCGCTATGAGTGAAGAGAAGCTTAAGCAATTGCCACAGATAAACCAAACGATTCGGCGGCAGCTGATATTTATCATTTTCACGCCGCCTGTCGCCTGGGTGCTGCATGAAATGAGCAGTCTGGTGATTGCCGAACAGGCCTGCCAGCAGGGCTTGGCATCAATGCCGTTTATGGCGCTGCTTGCCATATCAGCAGTAGCCATTGTTGTAACGCTGCTAAGCATCGTGATGGGGATTCGCTTGTTGAGACAGCAGCGTCAGCATAAAACCATCTTCAGACTTGAAGGCTGGGATCCGATTCAGTTTCTGGCTTTGTTCGCGACCTTCGTGGCCGGCCTGCTTTTGCTCAACATGCTCTATTTCACTGTTTTACCTGTATTGGTGACGTCATGCGCGTGAAGTTTTTGATTATTCTCAGTGCTTTTATTTTGCTGGGCGGCTGCGATGAGCAAAGCAGTCAGACACCGGCCCCGGTTCTGGATAATGCGGTTGCTGCCCGCGGTGCCGATCTGATTCGTGACAGAGCCTGCGGCAGCTGTCACAGGATTAGCGGTATAGACGAGGCTGACGGCACTATAGGCCCGCCGCTCAGCAACTGGTCTGATCGTGCCTATATCGCCGGCAAGCTGCCTAACAATACCGACAATCTGGTGCTGTGGCTCACTGACACGCACCGCGTCGCCCCCGAGACCGCAATGCCCGAGCTGGATTTGACTGAGCGAGAAGCCCGTCATATCGCAGCCTATCTGTTCTCAATGCGCGAGGAGACATTATGAGTTCCAGCCTTAATCTTCCCAGCCGCATCACCTTCACGGGCTTGATGTGGCTAATCAGCGCCGTATTCAGCCTCAGTGCCACAGTGGCGTTTGCCGATACCGCAAACGGTGATGACAAAGCTGTTCGCTATGTCAGCGGGGAGAGTGGTATCAAAATTCCGCGCACCCAGGCGGCCGGGCCGGTCGGGGAGTGGTGGACACCGGCGGGGGACAGAGCCAATTCCCGCTATAGTGAGCTTGATGCCATCAATACCGACAATGTATCCCGGCTGGAAATGGTCGATACCTTCTCTACGGGCATTCCGCGCGGGCATGAAGGTCAGCCATTGATGGTTGATAATACGCTCTATGTCGTGACCCCGTTTCCCAATAATCTGCTGGCTTTTGAGCTCAATAAATCAGGCTTCAAGCTCAAATGGAAGTTTGAACCGCATCCCGACCCGATGGCAGTGGGCAAGGCCTGCTGCGACGTGGTTAACCGTGGCGCTGCCTATGTCGATGGCAAGATTATCTACGCGACACTTGATGCCCATCTGGTGGCAGTCGATGCCGAAAAAGGCCACCTGTTATGGGACACCAAGCTGGGCGAAGTCGATAAAGGTGAGACCATCACCATGGCGCCGCTGGTGGTCAGAGATAAAGTCTTGGTAGGTAATTCCGGCGGTGAGTTGGGTGTACGTGGCTGGCTTAAAGCTGTCGATGTGAATACCGGCAAACTGCTCTGGACCGGCTACAACACCGGCTCAGACAAAGAAACGCTGATGAACGGACCTGAGTTCAAACCCTTCTACGCCAAGGATCAGGGAAAAAACCTGGGCAGTAAAACCTGGCCCGGCAATCAGTGGCAGCTTGGTGGCAGCACAGTGTGGGGCTGGCTTTCCTATGACCCGGAACAGGATCTGGTTTATTACGGCACCGGTAATCCCGGTGTCTGGAATCCGGATATCCGTGAGGGGGCCAACAAATGGTCTTTGTCTGTGATTGCCCGCGATCCTGATACCGGTCAGGCGCATTGGGCCAATCAACTGGTGCCTCATGATGCCTGGGATTACGACGAAATCATGGAAAATATCGTGCTTGATATGCGATGGAAGGGGGAGCAAAGAAAAGTACTGGTTCATCCCGGTCGGACTGGCTTTGTGTATGTGCTGGACAGACTCACCGGTGAATTACTGTCCGCTGAAAAATTTATCAAACATGCCAACTGGGCCACCGGCTATAACCTTGAAACCGGACTGCCTGATGTGGTGGAAGCGAAACGTACCCATGAAGGTGAGACGACCTTTGATATCTGTCCCTCTTCCACCGGTGGGAAAGAAGTCTTCCCTTCCGCAGTGTCGCCCAGAACCGGACTGCTCTATATTCCCGCACACAATTTCTGTATGGACTACACAGGGATGGAGGCGAATTACATCGCCGGCACGCCTTATCTCGGGGCGGATGTGAAGATGTATCCCGGGCCGGGTAAATACCGCGGCCATCTGATTGGCTGGGATATCGCAGCCGAAAAGGAAAAATGGCGTGTGAATGAAAAATATCCCTTACAGGGCGGTGTACTGGCGACGGCCGGTAATGTGGTGTTCTACGGCACGACGGACCGCTGGTTTAAAGCCATCGACGCCCGTAATGGAGATGTGCTGTGGAAGCAAAGGCTGTCTTCCGGCATCGTGGGTAACCCGATGACCTTTACCGGTAAGGATGGCCGGCAATATGTCGCGATTTATGCCGGTATCGGCGGCTGGGTCGGGGCCAACGCTTTTGAAGCCATTTCTGCCGACGACCCCACCGCCGCGCTCGGCACCACGGGTGCGGCAGCGGATCTGAAAAAAGTGACAGCGCCGGGGAGCGATTTTTATGTATTCGCTATACCTGAAACCTAAGATCGGGATCAGCCTCCTTACGCTGGGCCTGACGCTATTGATGTTATCTAGCCAGGCAGGCTGGGCCAGGCAGAAAGACAGTCTGCGAGTCTGCGCTGATCCCAACAATCTGCCTTTTTCCAACCAGGCTGGAGAAGGGTTTGAAAATGCATTGGCACGACTGCTGGCGGACAGCATGCAACGTGAACTTGAATACGTCTGGTACCCGCAGCGGCGGGGTTTCTTCCGCCATACGCTCAATGCCGGCAAATGCGACCTGGTGATGGGCGTGCTGCCGGGCCTGCAACGTGCAGACACCACGGCCCCCTACTATCGCTCTTCCTATGTGTTCGTGACCCGCCAGGCTGACAAACTGCAGATCACATCACTGGATGATCCCAGACTCGGAAAACTGAAGGTGGGGGTGCCGGTGGTGGGGGATGATTATTCCAATACACCGGGCGCATCGGCTATGGCGCGACGTGGCTATATTCATAATCTCACCGGCTTTTCTGTTTATGGTGACTACAGCAAACCGCACCCGGCTTCACGCATTATTGAAGCGCTGGCGACAAAAGCGATCGATGTCGCCATTGTCTGGGGGCCGGTGGCGGGCTTTTTTGCTGATCAGCAGGCAGTGGCATTAGATATTAGCCCGGTCACACCGGCGCAGGAGCAGGGGACCCGCTTTACTTTTCCGATCGCGATGGCGGTGCGTCAGGGCGACACGGAATTGAAACAGGAAGTCGAACGGGTGATGCGAGAGCAAGCTGTAAAGGTGAGTCAGGTCCTTCGTCGCTATCGGGTCCCTATGCTTGAAATGGCAAACCACAATTCCTCTCAGGAGTAATGACTATGTTAAGCGTGCGCCATCTAATTCTATTCAGCCTGGCCGTGCCAGTGCTGGCAGGTATCAGCCAGCTCCAGGCCGATCCCGCCCAGTCGCCGGAATCGATGCTGGGCTTGCCGGCAGATGAAAATCCTTTAGGCCCGCAACCGGGGGCAGATCATCCACTCGATACCCCGGAAAATCCCTATGCCATGGAAGAGAAGATCGTCAGGGATGGTCGCAGGCTGTTTGTCGATTTCAACTGCTATGGCTGTCATGGTGGCAGAGCCGGCGGTGGAATGGGGCCGAGCCTGCGCGATGCGGAATGGCTGTATGGTCATGAAGACGCGGATATTTTTGCTTCCATTGCAGAGGGTCGTCCCCACGGCATGCCCGCCTGGGGGACTAAGCTGCCGGCCCCGCAGATCTGGAAGCTGACAACCTATATTAAATCTTTGAATACCGATCTCGAACCGTCTCCGCCGCCAGCAAATCCTTCCTATCCCAATCCGCCGCCACGTCGTGACATTCCCGGTGTCACGGCCGGAGGAGGGGACCAATAATGCGTCATCTGCGAAGCTGGCTGGTTTTTTTGCTTCTGGGTCTGGTAGCGGGCTGCAGTTCGCCCTTTAACACCTTCAACCCTGCCGGGCCTGAAGCCCGCAGTCTGGCCTCACTGGGCTGGTGGCTGTCACTGTTTATGCTGATTGTCATTGTGGTGATGTCGGTGCTGGTGGTGTGGGCAGCGCTGCGGCGCAATGGCAGTCTGTATGAACATATGCCGGTCGACAGCGGCGGCGGCAAGCAGTGGATTCTGATTGGCGGCCTGCTGTTTTCTGGCACAGTGCTGACCATTTTGTTTCTGATCACATTATGGACACTCAATCCGCTGGCAAGCAAAGCGCAGGCGGTGGACCTGGAGATTGAAGTGACTGCTCATCGCTGGTGGTGGGAAGTGAATTATCCGGGCGACAATGAAAATAAAGGATTTGAAACGGCTAACGAAATTCATATTCCGACCAATGCCAAAATCGGTATCAAGCTGCTATCAGCTGATGTGATTCACAGCTTCTGGGTGCCCCGACTGCATGGCAAGCTGGATATGATTCCCGGCAAGGAAAATTACCTGATACTGGAAGCGGATAAGCCCGGCACTTATCGTGGTCAATGCGCTGAATACTGTGGAATGCAACATAGTCATATGCGCTTCCGGGTGATAGCGCATTCCCCTGAGGAATACCAGCGCTGGGTGGCAGCGCAGAGAGAGCCGGCGGTTAAGCCTGATACTGCCAAATTAACTCAGGGCAAGAAAATATTTGAATCCTATGCCTGTGCCAGTTGCCACACTGTGCGGGGGACCCCTGCAAGAGGGAGTGTCGGCCCGGATTTGACCCATTTCGGCAGCAGAGAGATGCTGGGCGCCGGGATATTACCCAATAAAAGAGCCAATCTGCAGGCCTGGATTGTAGACGCGCAGGCTATTAAACCCGGTATCAATATGCCCACCCTGAAGCAATTCGATGGTGAGCAACTAAATGCACTGGCAGCTTACCTTGAGAGTCTTGAGTGAGAAAAGCTGTCTGTTTCAGTCTGACACCGATTTTACTGCTGTTCGCGCAAACAGCATTTGCACACGCGACAGCTCATGACGGGGACCCGGCGGCCATACTGAATCATTGGGATTTTTCTGCTGCCGTCATTCTGCCTCTGCTGATAGCCAGCGGTCTTTACTACACTGGGCTGTATCGTGCCTGGCAGGGCAGAGGCCGGGGGAAAATTATCAGCATCCCATCAGCTATCAGTTTCGCGGCTGGTATCTTCACCTTGCTACTGGCTTTGATGTCACCGATAGATGCTGTGAGTGGCGTACTGTTTTCAGTGCATATGATTCAGCATCTGCTATTGATACTGGTCGCAGCCCCCCTGCTGGTGCTGGGTGCTCCCGATATGGCCTTGTTGTGGGCGCTGCCGCGGTCATGGCGCCATGGCTATGGCCGTTTCTGCAGCCGCTTTGGTGGTGCCCTCAATAATGAAACAGGGGACTCTGCTGTACCGTTGCTTGTCACCTTACTGGCCACCGGTGTGCTGTGGATATGGCACTTGCCGGCACTTTATGATCTCGCCGTGGCGAATGAAGCGATTCATTATTCGGAACATGTTGCCTTTGTAGTGACTGCGGCCCTGTTCTGGGCGACGATCTTGCGGCTGCGTCCGCGGGATCATCAGGGCAATGGCTTGCGGATCCTCTATGTATTTGGCATGGCGCTTCAGGGTAGTGTGCTTGGGGCATTGCTCACAATAGCATCGAGACCCTTGTATCAAAGCCATAAACAGATTCCGCCGGACTGGCTGCTGACGCCGCTGCTGGACCAGAAACTGGCAGGCGTCATCATGTGGGTGCCGCCAGTGTTACTGTATATTCTGGTGATTGGCTACCTGTTTTATCGTTGGTTACAACATAGTGACCGTCTGGGACACCGTGTCAGCAAGGTCTCGCTTCACTCTCATTAGCGGAACCATAACTTGTTATGTTCTGCTATCTAGACTGCGAACTCATAGCGGGGTTAAGAGCATGGCTCGTGTTTACGCTGTTTCAGGGCAAAAAGGAGGAAGTTGATGCTACTGGAAAAAATCAAAACCCCGGGCCTCGCACATCTTTCCTACTTAATCGGATCAGGCGGACAGGCGGCGGTCATTGATCCCCGGCGTGATTGCGATATTTATCTTGAAATGGCGCGTAGACAGGGGCTGGAAATCACGCATATTTTTGAAACGCATTGTCACGAAGATCTGGTTTCCGGTGCCCCGATCCTGGCTGAGTTAACCGGCGCCAGAGTGCTGCATGGACCGCAGCCCCAACTGGTGGCCTATGCAGAGACCACACGGGAGAAAGAGACTTTCAAGATCGGCCAGTTGCAAATCGAGGTGCTGGAAACACCGGGGCATACCGATGATCACCTGGCCTTCGCCTTGTTCGACAGTCATTATCCTGAGAAATCTGTGGGGGTCTTCACGGGCGATGCGCTCTTTATCGGTGATGTCGGCCGCACTGATTTTTATCCCGATCGTGCTGAAGAAGTGGCCGGTTTGCTTTATGACTCTCTGACAAAAATACTGACATTGGGTGATCAGGCCATCGTTTATCCTGCTCATGGTGCCGGATCAGTCTGCGGTGCCGGGATGGCTGAGCGTGAATTCTCTACGCTTGGCCACGAGCGTCTCAATAATCCTCGTCTGCAAATCACTGATAGAGAGGAATTTATTCGTTTCAAACTTGAAGAGCGGCATTATCAACCACCGTACTTCAAATTGATGGAACACCTTAACAGTCAGGGCGCCAGGCCCTGCCCCAGCAGCCTGCGCCCTCGCAATCTGAGTCTGCAGCAAGTCAAAGACTCGGCAGCGGATGTGCTTATCGATGTGCGTGAGCCGATGGCCTACGCCTCAGGTCATCTTCCCGGTTCTATCAATCTGCCGGTTTCAATGATGACTGCATTTGCGGGCTGGTTTATCAATGAAAAAGACAGCCTCGTGTTACTGGCCACTGATCAAAACCAGTTAGAGACAGCCAGGAGACATTTAATGCGTATCGGCCTGGATAATGTGCTGGGAGGCTATACCGGAATGGTCGCCACAGCGGCGAAAGGTGAATCATTGTCTCAGATCCCGATGATAGCTACGAAAGAGGTCGCGCAGCGCCTTGGCGAGCCAGACGTCGACTGGTGCTTGCTGGATGTCCGCTCAGCAGATGAACGTGACGAAACAGCCATTGAAGGCTCAGAGCATATCTATGTGGGTCATCTGAACCAGGGCTGGAAACAACTGGACAAAAACCGTCGTTACACACTGATGTGTGCCAGCGGCATGCGAGCGACCGTGGCGGCTGCATGGCTCGCCAGCAAAGGCTTTGACAAGGTCGATATTTATTTAGGTTCTATGGGGGCATGGAAGGCAGAACCTGGCTGAAGCCAATATGCCAGGGGGAGTGAAACGACAGGAAAACTATCGCCTTCCGTCATTTAGCGGGCATCTGTTTGATAGCTTCTGGCAGGAGCGAGGAGAGCAATTAAGCGGCGGCAGCCGTCCCGGCTGAGATTCAATCAGCTAGGACTCGCTGCCCGAGGTTGCAGTTTTAGTGCGTTGGTGCTTTTGATGCCGCTTGCGGCAGCATCGGCATTAACACCATAGTCGAGCCAATGGATTGCTTTTTACCCAATAGCAAGGCATCCCTGGATACTGGGAATGGCTGTCCACTAAAGTCGATAAAACCCCACACATCGCGGTATCCCCCGGCTATCATCACCTTATCCTGGCTGACTCGAACGATTTCCCCTTGTTTTACGCCATGAGCATTCAATACCACAGCGCCAAGATAAGGCTTCAGACTCGCATTCGACACCGGTGATAAGCGGTTTTCCTGTTGCGCCAGTGTAGTCTGAGCTTGCTTAAGCCAGTCCACCGCATCAGCGTAACGGCCCATATGCAGGGCATGGCGTGCCCGGGTCAATGAGTTTTTCAATTCACTAAATTCATTATTGGCTGGATAGGCCGAATGCATTGTCATGACAGCCCGATGCGCAGCATCCAGCGCATGAGCACTGTTACTGCGATGGTTCATATGAAGCTGTTGCAGACTTTCACTGACGCTATCTTGAAGTCCCTGGCGAGGGCTAAAAATAGGGTCTTGACTGCGACTGGCATTCGCCAGCAGACCGGGCGCTGCTGACAGTAGCGGCGTGCCCTCACGTTTTTCAGCAGCCCAGGCGGGAATCATCATTGCGACAATACCAAGTATAGTCATCGACGCTAACAAACCGGCGCGTTGGGGCGACGCTTTGGTTTCTTTTTCATGAGCATAGTCCATGCCGCCCATGCCATGTTTCCAGCCCAGTTTGACCATCATCCAGTTCATCGGCAAGGTCCAGACGTAGCCCATTAACAGACCCAGCATGGCAAAGCCCCAGAACGCATAAGTCAGCGGATCAGGCTGAGCCGGCACGACCATGGGCGTGATATAGCCCATCACCACACCCATGCCACCCATCACAGTCAACATTGACATGAATTCACCGCGGAAAGCCATCCATAAGGCCTCGCGTCTGCTGTCAGCCATCATCGACATGGATTTATATTGAAAGATGAACCAGCCGAACAGAAAGCCGACAAGATATTCAAACCAGAACTCCTGCCAGAAACTCATATCGGTGGCTCTGGCTATCACCATCGCGGTGATAATGCCGAGACCGTCACCGGCGATACAGTGAATCACCGCGCCATTGACCCGGCGATACATATTTTTTTCGTAATCCAGATGAGCCTGCTGTTTCGCCTTATCATCCTTGAGTTTAGCGATGCCCGGCGCGCGAGCTGTAGCGAAGTAAAGGGTAAGGCCTAGCACGGAAAAAAACAGCACGATAATCGGCCAGGCCCATTTCATGGCCTGTTTCAGCGGGGTGTTATGCCGCTTGATGTCATAGATTAAATAGAAAAATCCGATGATGCCGATGCCATACCACGGCAGGACGAACCAGGGTTCAGCGAGAAAGCTGAGAAATTGCCAGTTCATAGATCAATCCTCCTGATTTGAAATATCGCGACCCGGGTCTTGCTACTTCATGGGCTGATTGATGTATCAGAAGACCACCCTACACGCTCATCTCAAGTTGTAAACCCGACTTTATGATGGGGGCGGGAAAATGTGTAACAGGCTTATCGAATAAAACAAGGCTAATACGGGTGTTGGGGGGGCGGAAAATCAGGATTGTTTGCGGTTTACAGGGCGGTATTGCCTGAGTGAAAGTAAATTGTCCTGAGGGGAGGGAGTGGGACAGGCAGGATTCTGCAGTGACCGGTGGCGGCATGCTGCAAGCGGGAGGCCCCGCTTGCTAAACCAGACGAATGATAAAAGCGGGGTTTATTCCCACTCGATGGTAGCAGGTGGTTTGCCTGAGATATCGTAGACAACCCTTGAAATGCCAGCAGTTTCGTTGATGATACGGCGGGATACCAGGTCCAGGAACTCATAGGGCAGGTTAGCCCAGCGAGCGGTCATGAAATCAATGGTTTCGACCGCGCGCAGTGAGACCACATAGTCATAGCGGCGGCCATCGCCCATGACGCCAACGGATTTGACCGGCAGAAACACGGCAAAGGCCTGACTGGTTTTATCGTAAAGATCGTGCTTACGCAGTTCTTCAATAAAGATATGGTCAGCTTTACGCAGCAGATCGGCATAGTCTTTTTTGACTTCACCCAGAATACGCACGCCCAGACCCGGTCCTGGGAAGGGATGACGATAAACCATATCGCTGGGCAGGCCCAGCTCGACACCGAGCTTGCGGACTTCATCTTTAAACAGCTCACGCAGCGGTTCAATCAGCTTGAGGTTCATTTCTTCCGGCAGGCCACCGACGTTGTGGTGGGTTTTAATCACATGCGCCTTACCGGTTTTGGAGGCAGCCGATTCAATCACGTCAGGATAGATAGTGCCCTGGGCCAGCCATTTCACTTTAGGCAGTTTGGCGGCTTCTTCGTCGAAGACTTCGACGAAGGTGTTACCGATAATTTTGCGTTTCTGCTCCGGATCATCGATACCGGCGAGTTTGCTCAGGAAACGCTCTTCAGCATCAGCACGAATCACACGAATGCCCATATGCTTGGCGAACATCGCCATCACCTGATCGCCTTCATGCTCACGTAACAGGCCGTTATCGACAAATACGCATGTCAGCTGATCACCAATCGCCTTGTGCAGCAGCGCGGCGACGACAGAAGAATCAACACCGCCGGACAGGCCCAGCAACACTTCATCATCACCGACCTGTTCACGGATGGCGCTGATGTGATCATCGATGATATTGGCTGCAGTCCACAGGGTCTCGCAGCCACAGATTTCCACCAGGAAGCGCTCAATCATGCGCTGGCCCTGCGTGGTGTGGGTGACTTCCGGATGGAACTGTACGCCATAGAAGTGACGGCTTTCATCAGCCATACCCGCAATCGGGGCGCTGTCGGTGCTGGCGATGACTTTAAAGCCTTGCGGCAGTTCGGCGACACGGTCACCGTGGCTCATCCAGACATCGAGCATGCCCCAGCCTTCTTCTGTGGTGTGATCTTCAATATCACGCAGAAACAGGGAGTGGCCGCGGGCACGGATCTGGGCATAACCGAATTCACGGTGTGAGGAAGATTCGACTTTGCCGCCCAGCTGCGCTGCCATGGTCTGCATACCGTAGCAGATGCCGAGAACCGGCAGACCCATTTCAAAAACACAGTGCGGGGCGCTGGGCGCTGCTTCGCCGATGGTGGAGTCGGGGCCGCCGGAAAGAATAATGCCTTTGGGATTGAATTCACGAATCTCGGCTTCGGTGATTTCCGGGTTACGCAGTTCGCAGTAAACGCCGGCTTCGCGGATGCGACGGGCGATAAGCTGGGTGTACTGGGAGCCGAAGTCCAGAATAAGAATGCGATGATCGTGAATATTGCTGGTCATTGAGATCTCTTCAAATCAAATAAAAAACCACTGCGCCAGGGAAAAGGCGCAGTGGTTCTCAGGCTTAGTTAAGACGGTAGTTCGGGGCTTCTTTGATAATCGTCACGTCATGCACGTGGCTTTCGCTCATGCCAGCGGCGGTGACTTTAACGAATTGCGGTTTGGTGCGCATTTCTTCGATATTGGCCGAGCCGGTGTAACCCATGCTGGCGCGGATACCGCCAACCAGTTGATGAACTACGGCGCCCAGGCTGCCTTTGAATGGCACGCGGCCTTCGATGCCTTCCGGCACCAGCTTGTCGGCTTCATTGGATTCCTGGAAGTAACGGTCGCTTGAACCCTGTTTCTGTGACATCGCCCCCAGCGAGCCCATGCCGCGGTAGGATTTGTAAGCACGGCCCTGATACAACTCGACTTCACCCGGCGCTTCTTCGGTACCGGCGAACATGCCGCCGATCATAATGCTGTGAGCACCGGCAACCAGGGCTTTGGCGATATCACCTGAGAAGCGGATACCACCGTCGGCAATCAGCGGCACGCCTGTGCCTTCCAGTGCAGCGGCGACATTACTGATCGCGCTGATTTGCGGCACACCGACACCGGCCACAATACGAGTGGTACAAATGGAACCGGGACCGATACCGACTTTAACCGCATCCGCGCCGGCTTCAACCAGTGCCAGCGCCGCTTCAGCAGTCGCGATATTACCGCCGATAACCTGCACCTGCGGGAAGTTCTGTTTTACCCATTTGACCTGATCCAGCACGCCCTGCGAATGACCGTGGGCGGTATCAACGACGATGACGTCAACGCCAGCCGCGGCCAAAGCTTCAACCCGGGCCTGGCTTTCACTGCCGATACCGACAGCGGCGCCGACACGCAGGCGTTCCTGGTCGTCTTTGGAAGCCAGCGGGTTATCGGTTTGTTTCTGGATGTCCTTGACCGTGATCATGCCGGTCAGATGGAAGTTGTCATCCACCACCAGCACTTTCTCGATGCGATTGGTGTGCAGCAGGTTCAGCACTTCTTCGCGGGAAGCATCTTCCTTGACAGTGACCAGTTTGTCTTTCTGGGTCATGATGGAAGAGACCGGATTGTCGTAGTGCGTTTCGAAACGCAGATCACGACTGGTAACGATACCGACCAGGTCGACACCATCCACCACCGGTACGCCGGAAATATTGTGGGTGCGGGTCAGTTCAACCACTTCACCGATCGTGGTGTTGGGGCTGACAGTAATCGGGTCACGAACCACACCGCTTTCGAACTTTTTGACCTTGCGCACTTCATCGGCCTGTTGCTCGATGGTCATGTTTTTGTGCAGAATACCCAAGCCGCCTTCCTGCGCCATTGCAATGGCCAGACGGCCTTCGGTGACAGTATCCATCGCCGCAGAGAGCAGCGGGATGTTAATCGTGATATCACGGGTCAACTTTGTCGCCAGATTGACATCACGCGGGAGGACGTTTGAATAGGCCGGGACCAGCAAAACGTCATCAAACGTCAGAGCTTCTTGAGCAATTCTCATCGGGCTTGTTCCTGAAATTAGCTGTAATATGATCCTGCAATTATATCAGGAAAATCAGTGCCAATGGCATCACAAAATACATCCGATCAACGTGGCTCACTGGCTAACCGGGCCGTCAGAGAGGTTTATCCTGTCTCGCGGATCGTGCGCGAGGCCCGTGTGCTGCTGGAAGGCTCTTTTCCTCTCATCTGGGTCGAAGGCGAGATATCCAACCTGGCCATGCCAGGCTCAGGGCACATCTATTTCACACTGAAAGACGAAGTTGCGCAGGTTCGCTGCGCGATGTTCCGTAATCGAAACCGGCAACTGCGCTTCACCCCTGAAAATGGGTTGCAGGTTTTGTTACGGGTGCGTGTCACGCTGTATGAAGGCCGCGGTGAATTCCAGTTGGTGGTTGAGCACATGGAAGAAGCCGGCAGCGGCGCTTTACAGCGGGCTTACGAGGCGTTAAAGCAAAGGCTGGGGCAGGAAGGTCTGTTTGATGAGGCGCATAAAAAACCGATCCCGACGATGCCAGCCACCATCGGAATCATCTCCTCACCCGATGGCGCAGCGGTTCACGATATTCTCAGCGTGCTCAAACGCCGCTTCCCGGCGGTCGATGTGATTCTTTATCCGGTTGCCGTACAGGGAGAGACGTCGGCGCGGCAACTGGTGGAAGCGGTTAAGCTGGCTGACAGCCGTAAAGACTGTGATCTGCTGATCCTCAGTCGCGGTGGTGGTTCGTTGGAGGATCTGTGGAGTTTTAATGACGAGCAGCTGGCGCGGGCGATTTATGACTGTGAATTGCCGGTCATCTCGGCCGTAGGGCATGAGGTCGACTTCACCATCGCCGATTTTGTCGCCGATGTACGTGCGCCCACGCCATCGGCAGCGGCGGAAATGGCGGTGCCGGATGCCAAACAAGTGCTGGCCACGATACAGAGCCTGATGCAACGGCTGACTGCTCGAACCCAGCAATGGCTGTCCGGTGAGCAACGACATTTACTGCATTTACAGCGACGACTGCCAAGACCGGATTTGCAGATCCGCCAGCAAAATCAGAGTTTAAATCAGTTCAAGCATATGCTTGATGCAGCCTGGCTGCGGGGGCAGCAGAATCGGGCCCAGCGGGTGGATTATCTCGCAGCCAGACTGAAGCATCCCCAGGCTCAGATTGACAGCCAGCAAGCGCACCTGCACAGTCTGATGCATCGTCTGCAAACGGCTTTCAAATCACAGCACAAGCAGGCAGCACACTCTCTGATCACATTGCAATCGCGACTCAAACGGCAACTGCCGGTACAGCAGATCGCAAAGCAACAGCAGCATGTATCCACACTCAAACGCCAAATCGATAAGCTGATGCATGCGCAACTGACAGCGGCGCAGCGCCTGTTGTCACAGCAGATGCGAACCCTCGCGGCGGTCAGTCCGCTCAATACACTGGAGCGGGGGTATAGCATTACGCGCCAAGCTGACAGTGATGAAGTCATTACCCGCAGCCAGCAGGTGAAAGCGGGCGATGCGCTGCGTATCAAGCTGCATCAGGGCGAGATTGACTGCGAGGTGAAAGGTGTTAAAGACAGTTAAGTTTCTGCTGTTACTGGCACTGAGTTTGCCATTGCTGGCAGAGGCTCTGCCCCAGGAGTCGGCGGTGCCCGGCGGCGTGGTGATTTTACCGCTGGCGCCTGCATCAACATCGCGGCCCCTTGTTAGATACGAAAATAAACCGGTGCTGGTGGCGGCTGAAAATGGGCTTTGGCAGGCGGTTGTGGGGGTGCCACTGGAGGCAAAGCCCGGAACCCATGAAATCTCGGTCAGTCAGGGCGGGAAGGACAAAACCCTGATCTTCACGATTGAAGACAAGCAGTACCCGACCCAGCACATCACGATTAAAGACAAGCGAAAGGTCAACCCCAACCAGTACGATATGGAGCGGATTAACCGCGAAAGCGCCCGCATCGATGTGGCACTGCAGCACTGGACTGAAACCAGTGAAGTGCCATTTGACTTTGTCTGGCCGCTGAAAGGGGAAATCAGCGGTTTGTTTGGCCGTCGCCGCGTCTTTAATGGCGAACCCAGGAAGCCGCATAGCGGTATGGATATCGCCGCCACCAGCGGCACACCGGTTCAGGCACCGGCAGGCGGCATTATCCGCGGTACCGGTGACTATTTCTTTAACGGCAATACCGTGTTTATCGATCATGGCCAGGGACTGGTCACCATGTTCTGTCACCTGAGCCGGATCGATGTCAAAGACGGCCAGAAAATCGAGCAGGGCGAGGTGATTGGTCTGGTCGGTGCCACCGGCCGGGTAACCGGCCCGCACCTGCATTTCGGCGTCAGCCTCAATGATGAAAGGGTCGAGCCGCGGTTGTTTTTTCCGCAGACAGGGCCCTAAAGATAAGCCTGTAAAGTCCGGGTCAGTAAGCCGAAATCGACCGGTTTGGTGATATAGGCCTTGAACAGGCCGTCTGCCGCATCGATATTGTCCTGCATCGCGGCAGCCGTCAGTGCCACCACCGGAATATCGGCAAAATCCGGGTTTTCCTGCATGACGCGGCGCAGTTCAATGCCACTCATGCCCGGCAGGTTGATATCCAGCAGAATCACATCCGGAATCATTGTTTTCAGCAGTTCCAGACCGGCTTCAGCGCTCTCGCAAGTATGCAGACAGATATGCGGGTATCGTGAGAAAAAGACCTCTATCAGGCGAATATTGGCGGGATTGTCCTCAATATACAGCACATGATAGCGCTGTTGACTGCGCTCACTGTCTCCACGTCGTTCCAGCAGGAGTGTTTGCTCTGCAGAGCCCAATATCCGGGGTGTTGCAGGCAATATGCTTTGCTGTTGCGTGGATAAGGGCAATTCAATCCAGAAACTGCTGCCCTGACCTTCAGTGCTGGCGAAATCAATACTGCCGCCCATGGCTTCAATCAGCCGTTTGCTGACACTGAGCCCCACACCACTGCCTTCAATATTGGCGTATTCCTGACCCAGCCGCTCAAATGCGGTAAACACCTGGGACTGTCTGTCAGCCGCGATACCCTGACCGGTATCGGTGATTGTCAGTTTCAATGAGCTGTTGTGAGTCCGCACGCTGGTGCTGATCAAGACTTTACCGCCCGCCTTGTTGTACTTGATGGCGTTGGTGACAAGGTTGATAAACACCTGTTTGAGCTTGGTAAAGTCGGCAATGACCACGCAGTCATTATTGTTGAGCAGATCGACATGCACATCATATTGCTTGGCCTGTGTCTGCAGCATGGGCAGACACTCTTCAAACACGCTGGAAATATGAACATGATCATGCGAAGTTTTAATGTTGCCGGCTTCAATTTTAGCCAGCTCCAGTACGTCATTAATCAAAGTCAGCAGGTGTTCTCCGCTGTAAATGATCTGACGCACGCTTTTGATCTGCGGTTTGCTTAAGCTTTGCTCTTTATCGCTGAGCAGTAACTGGGCAAAGCCGAGTATGCCGTTTAGCGGGGTGCGCAGCTCATGACTCATCGCGGAGAGAAACTCAGACTTGGCATTATTGGCGCGTTCCGCCTGCTGCTTGGCTTCGATTAAAGCCTGCTGTTCGGCTTTCTGTGTGCTGATATCACGGGCAATACCTGTGAACATGTATTCACCTTCCCACTGAAAATCACTGATAGTGAGTTCAATGGGAAAGGTCTTGCCGCTTTTATGCTGCGCTTCCACTTCGACCGGCTTGCCCAGAATACGGCTCTCTTCGGTGGACAAAAAGCGTGACATGCCCAGCTTATGTAAATCCCGGTAACTGGCCGGCATCAGCATGGTGATATTCTGACCAATCACTTCTTCCGGCTGATAACCGTAAAGTCCTTCAGAAGCCTTGTTGTAATTCTCGATAATGCCGTGATGATTGATGGTAATCACGCTGTCGATGGTGTGATCGAGCAAAGTCTGTAAGCGCAGACTTTCATGGCGCGCCGCGGCTTCCAGCTCCTCACGTTTTGTGAGCTCCTGTTTGAGTTCCCGGGTATGCTCGCGGATAGTCCTATCCAGACGTTTGTCATGATGCTTTTTCAACAGCAGACTGATGACGACAAGCAATACCAGGCCAACAAAACTGAGGCTGAGCAGAAAAGGCCAGTCCCTGCTTCCGGCGTCTTTGTAGAGAAAACCATCGAGATTGCCGACCGAGTCATAGAGTCCCAGTGCCTGATAGATTTCCGCGATTTGTTGCCAGCGACTCTCAGTCATATGACCAAACTCAACGGTGGGATAGAGGCTGAGTTTGAGTAACTGGTCAGCTTCAAACTGAAGATGGGTACGGCTTTTATTCTGGGGATTATATTTGGCCAGAATCAGCTCAATGATTTCCTGTGGATGTTCAGCGGCATAGCGCCAACCCTGATAGACCGCCTCACGGAAAGCCCGAACAGCTTCTGGGTGGTTGTCGAGATATTGTTGTGATGTGAACAGAATATCGCTGTAAAAACTGATGCCGTAATCTTTTGGCGCAATGGTGCGATACGGCACCTGTTTTTCTACCAGCTTGAAGGGCTCGTTGGAAATATAGGCTGTCAGGGCATCGACCCTACCAGCCAGCAGATCGTCGATATCACTGGCCTTGGGCGGCACAAAATTGATCCGGCTGGTATCGATATCTTCTTTCAGAAAAATCGCTGCCAGATCGTCGGCATAAGACTGTCGTGTGACTGTTTTGCCGATAAAATCCTGTGCCGAATAAATGCCGGAATCGGCTTTGACCAGCCAGACATAGGGACTATTCTGAAAGGTGGCGCCCAATGCCACCAGGGGCCGGCCTTTAAGGTATTCGACCACGATGCCGGTGCCGGACAGGCCGAATTCGACTTCGCCGCTTTCTACTTCATCGTAAGGATGGGTAAAACCGGTCTGAATATCGACATTAAGACCGGCCTGTTGGAAAAAGCCTTTTTCTTTAGCAGCATAAATGCCGGCAAACTGAAACTGATGCTGCCAGTGCAGTTGAATGGTGACATCATGCTGTGCCTGCTCATCGGCCAGCGCATTCTGCGCTATGCTGAAAATGAACAGGAATAAGAGATTGAATAGGTATCGTAAACTCATATATGGCGGTGCATCAGGTCACATTGCATCTTAGCTGAACCCCTGTTCACAACGCCAGCTTTATTACATTCTGAAGTCGCGGCCGAGATAGACGCTTAAGACTTTCTTATCCTTAAGAATTTCCTCGGGTGTGCCGCGGGCGATCACTTCACCTTCATTGAAGATGTAGGCGCGCTGACAGACATTGAGTGTCTCACGCACATTGTGATCGGTAATTAGAATGCCGATGCCGCGCTCGGCCAGTTCCTTGATAATCCCCTGTATATCCAGCACTGAAATCGGATCGACGCCGGCAAAGGGTTCATCAAGCAGGATAAACTGCGGATCCATCGCCAGCGCGCGGGCGATTTCTACTCTTCGGCGTTCGCCACCGGACAGCGACATGCCCTTGGATTTACGGATATGGTCGATATGAAAATCCTGCAGCAGTCTTTCCAGCAGATCTTTTCTCTGTGCCGGTGTCAGTTCGTCACGGGTTTCCAGGATGGCGTACAGATTGTCTTCGACACTGAGTTTACGAAACACCGAGGCTTCCTGCGGCAGATAGCCAATCCCCAGCCGGGCACGGTCATGAATCGGATAGTCGGTCAGATCATACTGATCGAGGAAAATAAAACCGTGATCGACCGGTACCAGACCCACAATCATGTAGAAGCTGGTGGTCTTGCCGGCGCCGTTGGGGCCCAGCAGACCGACAATCTCACCACTTTTGACGTCCAGAGAAATGTCTTTGACGACCTGGCGATCACCATAACGCTTCGCCAGTTGCTGCGCGGATAAAATACTCATTAGCAGTCAGGCTTATTGCAGGTAGCGGCTGTTGACCCAGCCGATGACGACTTCACCGTTGACGGTGCCACGAACCTGAGCCCAGTTGGTTTGCCGGGTCAGCACAATGACTTCCATAGACTGATCAAAGGTGCCCAGTTTCTGATACTGGGTGCCGGGACCGGTGCGGACATTGAGGCGGCTGGTGGTCATGGCAGTCGGATAGGCCTTGGGTTCTGCTGCCTGACTATTTTGTTGCTGCTCATCACCTGCTTTGGACTCTGCCGGTGGTGTGACTGCTTCCGGGGCCGGGGCGGGTTTGTTTTCCGATTTGGCCGGCTTACGGGTATTTTCCGGCTGAATAATAATATGGACGCGGCCTTTTTTCTGGGTTTCGCCGTCGACCGTGACCGGTCTGGAATTGGCACTGACCACATTACGTTCAATATCGTATTCGATATAGTTGCCGGTGAATTCATCGCCGTCCTGCCAGACATAGCCGTCGCCAATCAGATAGATTTTCTGACGGTCGGCGTAGTATTCCATTTTCAGGGCTTTGGCCTTGACCGGGTTTTCGCCCGGCTTATGCACTTGCTGATACGTCGCACGTTTGCCCTCGGCCACCGCCTTGGTCAGCTGCTTATTCTCATCATAGAAAAAGGTAATCATGTCGCCGGTAATACGCAGTGTGCCCTGGGTCAGAATGGCATCGCCCTTGTACTGCGTCACGCCTTCACGGTCATCCAGTTGAGCGTGGTCGGCCTCGATGCTGATCGGTTTTTCACGGTCACTGGGCAGAGCCAGCGCCATAGCAGGCATAAGCATGGCAATGACAAGCAGATTAATTGGCAGGCGCATCATATTGTCCTTTTACCCTTGAATGCAGATTGATTGTCTCATCATCCAGCGCAGCATGCAGGCCGACAGCGTCGGTAACACCCTGGGGAGAATGAATGGTCACCGGCGCTTCCGTATAAGCCGTATTTTCTTGCGTATTCAGCGTCAGTCTCTCGGTACGCATTTCAAACGCCGGATCATCCTTGTTGCTGATAATAACATTTCCGGTCAGCAGTATTGTTTCGCCATCACCCTGAGTATGCCCATGCTGCGAGCTGACCACCCAGGTATCCTGACCGGGTTCCAGAAATTCGGTCACCGGCTGGATGATTTCGGTGGAATCATCATGCGGGAAATGGGCCATTTCCTCGCCCTTAATCACACGTGCCGGCTCACCATTGATATCCATTATCGTCATGGTGAAGTCGGTCATTGCATAATCACTGGTGCGACGCACTTCACTCGCCTGCTGTGGCGGCTGACTGTTGTCATGCAGAATCAGCCACAGGCTGAAAACTGCGATCAGCAGCAGACCGAGCCGGGCATAGAGCGGCAGATTAAAAATGACGTTCAATTTGGTCCTGCAGGTTACCCTGTCCTTCCATAATCAGTTCACAGACTTCGCGGGCGGCGCCGTGACCGCCATTAGATGGTGTAATCCAGTGTGCATGTTTTTTGACGACATTGTCAGCATCCTGTACTGCGATGGCGAGACCGACCCGGCTCATGATCGACAGGTCGACCCAGTCATCACCGACAAAAGCACATTCTTCCGGTTGCAGATTGAGTTCGGCGATTAACTGCTCAAACACGGGGAGTTTGACGCGCTTCCCCTGAAACACGTGATTAATGCCCAGGCTGTTCATCCGGTGCTCAACAGTTTTGGTCGTACGGCCGCTGATAATCGCAATATCCACCCCGGTCAGCTGCAGCAGTTTCATACCGTGACCATCACGGGTATTGAAGGATTTATACTCCTGACCATCATCGCCGATGATAATTCGGCCATCGGTGAGCACACCGTCGACATCGAAGATAACGAGTCTGATTTTTTTAGCTTTTTCCAGAATGTCCTGCATGGTTTTTCCTGTTACACCACCCCGGCACGAAGCAAATCATGCATATTGATGGCACCGGTCAGTTTTTGTTGTTCGTTGAGAATGAGTAAAGCGTTAATCTTAAATCGCTGCATCAGTTCCAGCGCTTCTGCTGCCAGCATATCCGGTTTGCCGGTTTTACAGCCTCGCGTCATGAAGGCAGACAGCGGCTCGCTGTGAATGTTCACTTCCTGGGCCAGTACCCGGCGCAGGTCACCGTCAGTGAATATGCCCACGACCTGCTGGCTGGCGTCGATCACAGCGGTCATTCCCAGACCCTTGGCCGACATTTCTATCAGCGCTTCACTGATGAGGGCTGACTCGCTGATAGTCGGTATCGCCGGGCCGGTATGCATGATGTCACTGACATGCAACAGCAGACGCCGGCCCAGCAAACCACCCGGATGCGACATCGCAAAATCTTCGGCGGTAAAACCGCGGGCTTCCAGTAAGGCGATAGCAAGGGCATCGCCCATGACCAGAGCTGCGGTGGTGCTGGAGGTGGGGGCCAGTCCCAGCGGACAGGCTTCACGCTCGACACTGACATCCAGATGCGCGCTGGCACACTGGGCCAGGGTCGATTCCGCTCTGCCGGTCATGGCAATCAGAGGCACATGCAGACGTTTGATTAAAGGCAAAATGGTCAGAATTTCGGCGGTCTCACCGGAATTGGATAAAGCCAGTACCACATCTTTATCGGTGATCATGCCCAGATCGCCATGACTGGCTTCACCGGGATGCACAAAGAAAGCCGGCGTGCCTGTGCTGGCCAGGGTTGCGGCGATCTTGCTGCCGATATGGCCGGATTTACCCATGCCGATAACCACAATACGGCCGCTGCAGGCGAGCATAAAATCACAGGCTTTGATGAAGTCGTCATTGATGCGATCGCGTAAAGCCGATACAGCGGCCAATTCGGTATCAATAACCGCGGCGGCGAGTTCTCTGAGCTTATCGTGATCGACCTTCATTATTGGATTCCAGGCATGTTCTGGTAGGCGAGAAGACTGTTATAGCCAATATAGACGAGTAACATCAAGATCCCGGCTACCCGGCCAATCCGGCCTTGACTGCAATAGCGGGCGAACAGGAACAGACCGACTGCGAGACCAATCATGAAGGGATAATCACGATACAGCAGTAGCGGGTCGACTTCTGATGGTGCAATCAGACCCGGCATCGCCAGCACGGCAAGCAGGTTGAAAATATTGGAGCCAAGTACATTGCCGACCGCGATATCATGCTCATTTTTGAGTGCGGAGATAATAGAGGCGGCCAGTTCCGGCAGGCTGGTGCCGATGGCGACAATAGTCAGACCAATAATCAGATCACTGACGCCCAGTAAAGTAGCGATACCGCTCGCGCCCCAGACCAGCGACTTGGAGCCGACCAGCAAAGATGCCAGGCCGATAACAAAATACCAGCTGGCTTTACCGGTCGACATTTTGTGGTCGGGATACTCCTCAGCGAATTCGGCTTCCAGTGGATCATTCTTTCCCAGTCCTTTGTAGGCCATCCAGCCCATGCCGGCAATAGTCAACAGGAAGCCAGCAAATAAAATGCTGCCGTCAGCACGGCTCAATACGCCATCAAGCAGCATGGCTAAAGACACCAGCATCACAAAAGCCAGCACCGGAAACTCGCGGCGCAGGGTAGCGGAATTGACGACCAGTGGTGAAATTAAGGTCGTGACCGCCAGCACCAGGCCGACATTGGTGATATTGGAGCCCACGGCATTACCGATACCCATCGCCGGTACGCCGTCAACAGCAGCGAGTGCGGATACCAGCATTTCCGGCGCCGAGGTACCAAAACCGACAATCGTGACACCGACAATCAAAGGTGACACGCCGAGATTACTGGCAATATTGGCGGCACCATCAACAAAGCGATCTGCGCCCCAAATCAGAATGGCAAATCCGGCCACAATGGCGAGAATAAATAAAATACTGGTCATAAGTCTCCGTGACGTGTCTGAATCGGGTTTTATTTAAACCATAAAAAAAGCCGGGTCTAAACCCGGCTCTTTATTATAAAGTCTCAGTCTGTGATTGTCGTGTCACTCATCTTCTTCGAATACATCGAAGTCGTCATTCATCGGCGGATTACCGTCGAAGACCAGATATTCGCGGCGTGACATATAAGCATCACGCACATAGCTGTATTCGTCGGTGGCAGCCTGATCCAGCACTTTTTCCGCTTTCAGCAGATTGGCGCGGGTATCGACAACGCGGGTACCGACCAGAGCGAGGCGGGCATCATCGCCTTCGACATACATCACAGGGTCAGTGAACATATCGCCGACCAGACCGAAGGTATCACGCACATTGCGTGGGCCGAAGAAAGGCAGCACCACGTAGGCACCGGGCTCTGCACCCCAGACGCCCAGGGTCTGACCGAAATCTTCGTTATTCTTGGTAAAGCCACTCAGGCTGGCAACGTCAAAAATACCGGCGACACCGACAGTGGTATTCAGCACAAAACGATGGGTGTCACGGTAAGCCTGATAGAACTTGCCCTGAAACAGATCGTTAATGATGACGGTGATGTCATTCAGGTTGCTGAAGAAGTTGCTGACACCCTGGCTGATGGGATCAGGCACAACAGCGTCATAGCCTTTGGCGACCGGTTTGAGCACGGCAGTATCAACGGCGTCGTTAAATTTGTACATGGCGCGGTTATATCCTTCCAATGGATCGCTGACGCCTGCGCTTTGGTCAGTGGTGGCGCAACCGGTCATGAACAGAACCATGGCCACTAGAGCCAATCTGAAAACGGTACGGAGATGTGTCATTGAAATCTTTATCCCTGTTTATTCTTATTGACCTGCAAATAATCTCACGCTGGTCAGGGCCGATCAAGAGATAGTGTTGTAATTTCGGCAAACAAAAGGAATATTTTGTTGCGTATATGCAACAGATTTTTGTCAATGCTCGCGGGCTGGTTGTTCGCGTCCCTGCCAGTCGACTGGTGCCAGATTGTCATGCATATAGCTGGCAAACACCTCACTACAGGCAAGCCAGCTGTTCTTTCTGGCGTAGTCAATACAGGGCTGAGAATCCAGTGTTAAAGCGCTTCTGACCGCCTGTTCAAGATTGTCATTCAGGCTGCCAGTGACACCATCCTGCACTACATCGGCAGGGCCCGTTACCGGATACGCCGCCACCGGTACACCACAGGCCATCGCCTCAAGTAAGACCAGTCCGAAGGTATCGGTCCGGCTGGGGAAAACAAAAACATCTGCCGCTGCCACATAACTAGCGAGTTCTTTACCAAATCTGGCGCCGGTAAACAGCACATCGGGATAGGCCTGCTGCAATGGTTCGAGATCGGGGCCGTCACCGACCACGACCTTACTGCCGGGAACGGCCAGATCGAGAAACGCCTTGATATTCTTTTCCACCGCCACCCGTCCCATATTGAGCAGAACCGGCCCCGGCAGATTGAATTGCTGCGGCTTGTCCGGCGTGAAGATGTCCGTATCGACACCGCGGCCCCATACTTCGACATGATCAAAACCGTGTTGCAGCAGCCGCTGGCGCTGTGATTCGGTGGGCACCAGTGTGCGTACTGCCTTAGCATGAAAACGACGCAGCCAGGCATAAGTCCAGCTCAGCGGAATCGGTGCTCTCAGGCGCACATATTCGGGGAACTGGGTGTGATAAGAGGTGGTGAACTGCACCTTGTTTCGCAGACACCAGCGTCTGGCGGCCATCCCCAGTGGCCCTTCGGTGGCGATATGCACTGAATTGGCATTGTAATCGGCAAGCAACTGAGCGACTTTGCGGCCGGGAAATAATGCCAGCGGGATGCTGGGATAACTGGGGCAGGGGATGGTTTTGAAGAGTTCGGGCGTGATGAGATGCACTTCGTAGCCCAGTTGTTCCAGACATTTGCGGGTCTGTTTTAAAGTCCGCACCACCCCATTGACCTGAGGCGTCCAGGCGTCGGTCACTATGACAATTTTCATTCGGTCTGGTCGTCCTATGCTGCCTGAACCAGCGCTTTGGGCTGTTCAAGCATGTCGGTCCAGTAGAGAATTTCCATGTCGCCGTTGGGGTGTTCCACCAGTGCGGTACAGCTTTCCACCCAGTCGCCGCAATTGTAGTAATCGACATTGTGATGGCGGGCAATTTCAGCCCGGTGAATGTGACCACATACTACGCCGTCAACCCCCTGGCGCGCGGCCTCATAGGCGACAGCTTCTTCGAAATTACTGATGTATTGCACCGCGTTTTTGACTTTGTGTTTGAGAAAGGCTGCCAGCGACCAGTAAGAAAATCCCAGTTTGCGGCGCACCAAATTCACGTAGCGATTGGCGCGCAGCAGCCATTCATAAAGACGGCTGCCGACCTTGGCGAGCAGGGGAGAAATTTTCACCACACTGTCGAACTGGTCGCCATGCAGGATCAACAGTTTGCGGTTATCGGCGGTGGTATGAATCACTTCGTTGTGAATCTCGACATTGCCGAACACGGCGCCGTCGTAATCGCGCAGCACTTCGTCGTGATTGCCCGGCACATAAATCACCTTGGTGTTGTGCTTGGCTTTACCCAACAGGGTGCGAACCACGTTGTTGTGAGCCTGGGGCCAGAACATCTTCTTTTTCATCTCCCAGACATCGACAATATCACCGACGAGGTAGAGATAATCACATTCCACTTTATGCAGAAAATCGAGCAGGAATTCAGCACTGCAGCCACGGAATCCCAGGTGAATATCCGAGATCCAGACGCTGCGAACTTTTATCTTTTCTTTCTGACTGACTTGTTTTTGCATATTGTGCCCCTACCTTTTATCTTGAGCGCACACTAACTAATTAATATTGCAGCCTGATTAACCTTTTATTGCAGTATCGTGACGTAAGACCGTCATGGCGGCTGTCGTATACTCAGGGCTTACACCGGATCAGAGAGAATTATGAGCAATCCATTATTAGACGATTACACCTTACCGCCGTTTTCCAAAATCAAGCCGGAACACGTTGAGCCGGCTGTGACACAGGCTATCGAGAAAGCCAGAGAGGCAGTCAACACCCTGCTGACGCAGATTTCCGAGCCGACCTGGGAAACGCTGGTGGAACCGATGGAAGAAATCGAAGCCAGCATTGATCATGTCTGGTCACCGGTGAGTCACATGAATTCGGTGGTCAATTCCGATGAGCTGCGTAAAGCCTATAACGCTTGCCTGCCGCTGCTGAGCGAGTTTGGCACCGAACTGGGTCAGAATGAAGATCTGTATCGGGCCTACAAGGCGCTGGCGGAAAGCGACGCTTATAAACAGCTTGATACCGCGCAGAAAAAAGTGATTGATAACGCGATTCGTGATTTCCGGTTGTCCGGTGTCGAATTGCCGCCGGCACAACGCGATCAATATAAAAAGATCACGCAGAAGCTGACCGAGCTCAGCGCCAGGTTTGAAGAAAACCTGCTCGACGCGACCCACGCCTGGAAAAAGCATATTACCGACGAAGCCATGCTGTCGGGGCTGCCGCCGTCTACCGTGGCGATGGCGGAGCAATTCGCCAAACGCGATGGGCTGGATGGCTGGGTATTCACCCTCGATTTTCCGTCCTATATGCCGGTCATGTCCTACGCCGATAACCGTGAACTGCGCGAGGAAATGTATACCGCCTTCGCTACCAAAGCCTCTGACCAGGGTCCGAATGCCGGTAAATGGGACAACACCGAAGTCATGGCCGAAATTCTGAAACTGCGCCATGAACTGGCACAGTTACTGGGCTTCAATAACCACGCCGAACGGTCCCTGGCGACCAAAATGGCACAGAGCCCGGAGCAGGTGCTGGACTTTCTCAATGACCTGGCTGCGCGCAGCAAGCCGATTGCTGAAAAAGAATTTGCAGAACTTAAAGCCTATGCCAAAGAAACTGCTGGCATGGACGATCTGCAAGCCTGGGATGTGACTTACTTTGCCGAGCAACTGCGTCAGCAACGCTATGCCATCTCGCAGGAAGAATTGAAACCCTACTTCCCGGAAGACAAAGTCGTGAACGGCCTGTTTGCCGTGGTGAACAAACTCTACGGTCTGGAAATCAGCGAACGCAAAGATGTCGACACCTGGCATAAAGATGTCCGTTTTTTTGAAATCCGTGAAGCCAGCGGCGAATTGCGCGGTCAGTTCTATCTTGATCTTTACGCCCGACAGCACAAACGCGGCGGTGCCTGGATGGATGAATGCCTGGTGCGCCGTAAAACTGCTGGCGGCATTCAGACTCCGGTCGCTTTCCTGACCTGTAACTTCTCGGAACCGGTAGGCGGTAAACCGGCGCTGTTCACCCATGATGAAGTGACCACCCTGTTCCATGAGTTCGGTCATGGCCTGCATCATATGCTGACCAAGATTGATTACTCGGGCGTTTCCGGTATCAACGGCGTCGCTTGGGATGCGGTCGAACTGCCCAGCCAGTTTATGGAAAACTGGTGTTGGGAACGCGAAGCGCTGGATCTGATTGCCGGCCATTACGAGACCAACGAACCGCTGCCGGAAGCGCTGTATCAGAAAATGATTGCCGCGCGTAACTTCCAGTCAGCCATGATGATGCTGAGACAACTGGAATTTTCGCTGTTTGATTTCCGTCTGCATCTGGAATTTGACCCCAACGAGCCTAACCAGGTCGACAAGATTCTGGCTGAAGTGCGGGATCAGGTCGCCGTTGTGCAGCCGCCGAAATTCAACCGCTTTGCTCACAGCTTTGCGCATATTTTTGCCGGCGGCTATGCAGCGGGTTATTACAGCTATAAATGGGCGGAAGTACTGTCGGCTGATGCCTTTTCCAAGTTCGAAGAAAACGGTATTTTCGATCGCAAGACCGGTCTGGAATTTCTGTCGTCCATTCTGGAACAGGGTGGTTCCAAGGAACCGATGGAACTGTTTATCGAGTTCCGCGGCCGTGAGCCGGAAATTGATGCCTTGCTCCGGCATTCAGGCATTGCTGCTTAAACAAAAAAAGGGCCGAAAGGCCCTTTTTTATTGTGCTGGCAGAAAGCAGGATTATGAGTTCATGCAGATTTGCACGCTTTCCTGTGCTGTCTGAATCATTACCATCACATCGTCCTTGGTCACCAGACCTGCATCAATATCTTCTTTCAGTTTCTGGTTCAGCGCACGGGTGGTGTTAGCCACATCGCCACCTTCAGCCACCGGCATAATCGCCTGGTCACGGTATTCTTTTGGCAGATTACCCAGTCCCTTGATCTGGCACTCGGCCATTTTGGCAACATAGGCATCAGCTTCGGCGCGGATGGCCTTGGCGGTCATGTCCGGTCTGTCGCTGCTGAGTTTTTTCACTACCAGGGGTTTCATCTGTTCGCTGTAGTGCTTTTTGTAGTTCTCCTGCACCTCGGCATCAATCGCCAGAGCTTGCTGAGCGGCAAAAACAAAAGGCAGGAGTAATAATAATTTTTTCATTGCATATCCTTTCGTGTTGGGGCCCCGATACCTTCATCGGGGTATTAATACTGAAACATAAGATGTTCGGAATCAATTTCCTGTGAACTGTATCTGCTTAACTGCAATCATGCCAGCGTGGCTTTGCAAACCGGCAGTCTGGCAGACACAGCAGCTAATAAAAAAGGGCAGCAAGTGCCCTTTTTCAGAGATAACTCTTTTTAGCGAAGTTGACTGTCCTTACTGCCCCGGCGGTTAAACAGGCCGGATGCTTTGTTTTCCTTGTCGACTTCTTCCTGACATTGAACGCACAGACGCACACCGGGAATCGCCTCACGGCGCGCTTCCGGAATGGCTTTTTCACACTCTTCGCAGAATTTCAGACTCTCGCCTTTGGGAAGACGACCGCGCACGGCGCTGACAGCATCTTCCACACTGGCATCAATTTGATCTTGTACTGCCCCGTCTCGGGACCATCCTCCAGCCATAACAACCTCCAAATGACTGATTCATAATAGTTTCATTATATTGTAAAGATGGGGATTGGGATCAAACTTCTCAAGGTGATTATTTTTCTGGGTAGGTTGGGCTGAGGTACGAAGCCCAACGGTTGTGTTTAAGGGGATGTTGGGCTTCATTGCATTCAGCCCAACCTACTTTTCTCTCATTGCGAGGTCCCACTAGCATACTCAAAGTTCGCTGGTGTAATTTAATCAGCTACAATCTTGAGATTAAATTTCAACGTTAAGCCTCGATTTTGTGGTTCGTTAGTCAGGAAAGCTTATAACTAGAGAGTAACAACGGAATATGAAAAAAAGGTACAAGGAAAGGGGCTACATTAACTGGATAAAATCCAGAAATATAAAAGCAGCCAAGCGAAAGCGGACTCATTTCAAAAGGTTGGAGGCTAGAAAGTTAGCATCAGTGAAAAAGGCTCGTGCTCAAAGATATAAAAACTTTACCAAGGTTATTGCTCCACATAATCTGTCACTTTTGAATAATACTGAGTCGGTAAATTTTTTTATTGCAGAGTTAAAAAGCGCATATGACAACAACGAGAAGACTCTAGTTGTACTAAACCAAGTTGATGAAATTGACTATGGTTCGATAGTTGTTTTGCTCTCAGTGATGATTAAATTCAAATCAAAGGGGCTAGATTTCGACGGCACATTACCTGAAAACAAACAAGCCAAGAAAAAGCTAATTAACTCAGGTTTCTTTAGTAATTTATTCAAACATCACGATGAAAATGATTATTACGAAATTTCCCCTGAGAATGGTGGAAATATTTGTACGCACGCTCAAAAAAAGGTCGACTCCGAGCTAGGTGATAGATTGATTCAGCAAGCTTCTAAATTTATATGGGGAAATGAGAAACGATGTCCTGGAGTTCAGCGAACGCTCATCGAACTGATGCAAAATACTAATAATCATGCAGATGCTGAAAAACTGGGCGAGAAGCACTGGTGGCTATCAGTAAGCTTTGATGAGGTTAATCATTCAGTATCTTTTGCGTTCGTTGATTTTGGTGTTGGTATCTTCGAGAACTTGAAGAATCCGACTCAAAAAAACATGCTTAAAAACTTAACTGAAAAATTGAGCGAGTTATTTCATTTTAATGACAACGCAGAACTTCTGAGTATGATTCTGAGTGGTCAGTTGCACAAGACTGTTACAGGTAAAAAGTACCGAGGGAAGGGGCTGCCAGGTGTGGCACAAGCCTGTGAAAGAAAACAAATTAGGAACCTACGATTCATCACTAATGATGTAAGCGCTGATGTAAATAAGGGGCTTTTTGAGTTACTTGAAATGCCATTTCATGGCACGTTTGTTTATTGGGAGTTAGATGCTACAAATGAAAACTTTGAATACTGAATTAGTAGTCGCTAAAGAATTCTCAAAAACTCCAGGACCAAGAATGGAAATTGAAGGGAAATTTTCTGGTGAGGTATTTCGAAAAGAATATCTGTACCCAAAGTTACGAGCATGCATTGAAAATGATTCAAAATTAGTGATTGTGTTGGATGGAACAGCGGGATACGGTACCTCTTTTTTGGAAGAGGCCTTTGGAGGTCTAATTCGGCATAACAATCTAACACATGCGGAAATTATGTCTCATATTAGTGTCGTTTCTGAAGAGCAGCCTTATTTAGTTGATGATATTAATGATTATTTGGCTGATGCAGAAATCACAGAGGATTAGTGGTTCAGTTAGCGATGGTTACTTTGAACAGATTATTTAGACTTGTTTTACTAACTCTGGTGATAGTCTCTCTAGCAATTGTGTTGAAAATGACAGATATTCCACATATTAAGATTGAGCCAGTCATCAGTCCTACTCATGCTCTTTCAATCGTCGTCACCGCTGCTTTTGCTATAGGCATTTCACTACTTTTTGAGCCTAGCAGAAGTAAAAATTCATCAGAGAAGACCCTCAAAATTGAACGACTTAAAACTCTAATAGAATCAATTGATAAGCTTCAGTCTGAAATCGCAGATGGTCGAGCATCATTATATTACGTTAACTCTTTTACAAAAGGGATTGAGACTAAACTGAGGTTGATATTGGGTACTGAACCAGCACTGAACAAAGAGCTTGAAAACTTACAGAAAGAGTTGAGGGGGCTTAATAACTTGTTGACTTCGACACCAGCAGATCCAATCAAGGATGCTGATGTAAAGGTAGTGAAAGGACAATACAATTACAGCACATCAAGAATTGCTGAGATTAATCATTCACTTGAATCAATATCTAACTCAATATTTTCTACCCAATTAAAAATTAATGCAGGCTAATAGTCCAACAGTAATTGTGCATAGATATCCTAAGCCAATATTCTCCTTTGTTTAGACTAAATAATGAAATACACCGATCTCCGAGACTTCATCTCCGGCCTGGAAAAACAAGGCGAACTTAAACGTATCACCACCGAAGTCGATCCCGCTCTGGAAATGACCGAAATCGCCGACCGGGTGTTACGCGCAGGTGGTCCGGCACTGCTGTTTGAAAACCCCAAAGGCTCAAAGGTGCCGGCTTTGCTGAACCTGTTTGGCACGCCGAAACGGGTGGCGATGGGGATGGGCGAGGAGTCAGTCGAAGCCTTGCGTGAGGTAGGCAAGCTGCTGGCTTTTCTGAAAGAACCTGAGCCGCCCAAGGGCATGAAGGATGCCTGGAGCAAATTGCCGATCTTCCGACAGGTGATGAATATGGGGCCGAAGGTCGTCAAAAAGGCGGCCTGTCAGGAGCAGGTTCTGGAAGGCGATGAGATTGATCTGGCTGATTACCCGATTCAGCTCTGCTGGCCGGAAGATGCGGCGCCGCTGATTACCTGGGGGCTGGTGGTGACCAGAGGGCCGCATAAGGAACGGCAGAATCTCGGGATTTACCGGCAGCAGGTGATTGGCAAGAATCGCGTGATCATGCGCTGGTTATCGCATCGTGGTGGCGCGCTGGATTTCAAGGAATGGCAGCAGACTTATCCGGGCGAACCGTTTCCGGTCAGTGTGGTGTTGGGCTGTGATCCCGCCACCATTCTCGGTGCTGTGACGCCGGTGCCGGATACCTTGTCTGAATATGCCTTTGCCGGCCTGTTGCGTGGCAGCAAGACAGAGCTGGTTAAATGCATAGGCAATGATCTGCAGGTGCCGGCCAATGCCGAGATTGTGCTGGAAGGCTTTATTTACCCGGATGATATGGCAGAGGAAGGACCTTACGGCGACCACACCGGTTATTACAATGAAGTCGACAGCTTCCCGGTATTCACCATTGAGCGCATTACCCAGCGCCAGAACCCGATTTATCACAGTACTTATACCGGGCGGCCACCGGATGAACCGGCGATTCTGGGCGTGGCGCTGAACGAGGTGTTTGTGCCGATTCTGCAGAAGCAGTTTCCGGAGATTGTCGATTTCTATCTGCCGCCTGAAGGCTGTTCCTACCGCATGGCGGTGGTGAGCATGAAGAAGCAGTATCCCGGTCATGCCAAACGGGTGATGATGGGGGTGTGGTCGTTTTTGCGGCAGTTTATGTATACAAAATTCGTGATCGTCGTTGATGATGATGTGAATGTGCGTGACTGGCAGGATGTGATCTGGGCGATTACCACCCGCATGGACCCGGTACGGGATACCACCCTAGTAGAAAACACGCCGATTGATTATCTGGATTTTGCCTCGCCGGTATCAGGCCTGGGCTCCAAAATGGGCATGGATGCGACTAATAAAATGCCGGGAGAAACCGATCGTGAGTGGGGACGGCCGATTGAACGCGATTCGGCTGTTGTGGCGAAGATTGATGCGATTTGGGATGAGTTGGGGCTTTAAGTCAGTCGCTCAGTTTTAAAGACCGGCGCTATAATCGGGTTGGGTGCGCACCCCCATCCCGGCCTTCCCCCATCGAGGGGGAAGGAGAGGCGGGCTCAATCCAGGTTGGCACCGTCTTATTCCCTTTCCCTATCGCGGAGAGGTCCGGGGCGAGGGGAAACATCAAAGGCAGTCTTTATGATTGAAAGCGCTTTATTGTTGTTTCTGGTCATCGACCCCTTCGGCAATCTGCCGTTTGTGCTGGCCGTGCTCGGCGGTGCCGAAAAATCCTATTACCGTAAAACCATTCTGCGCGAGACCTTTCTGGCTTTACTGGTGCTGGTGGTGTTTGCGCTGGTCGGCGAGGCTTTGCTGGGTTATCTCAGTATCGAGCGGGCCTCCCTGATGGTCGCCGGTGGCGTGATTTTGTTTCTGATCTCGTTGAAGATGATTTTCCAGTCGGCCAAGGATGTGTTTGCCGGCGATTACAGTCACGATTCTTTCCTGTTCCCGATTGCCGTGCCCTGTCTGGCAGGACCATCGGCGATTACCACGGTGATGATTCTGCGATCGCAGCAACAAGCAAGTCTGGTCGAATTATTGCTGGCTTTGCTGCTGGTGCTGGTAACGGCATTTGTCATCTTCCTGCTCGGTCGCAGGCTCAGTGACTGGCTGGGCGAGCGCGGCATCCGGGCGGTGGAAAAGCTGATGGGGCTGCTGCTGAACCTGGTCGCTGTCAATATGATGCTGATTGGTGTGCGGGACTTTCTTAGCTAGTTAGTCGGCAAAGAAATAACCGGCAATCAGATAGAAAATATTGAGCGCAGACAGCGCCATAATCAGATAAAAAGTGATTTTCATGCCCAGTACCCGTCGTTCGCCATCATTGCGTTGCAGGGCAGTGGCATGAATAAAGCGACCGGTGAGCAGGGCGATACCGGCAATGTGAATCAGCCACCAGGGCGCGCCGGACCATTCCAGGATAATCATCAGAATCAGGGTGATGGGAATGTATTCAGTGGCGTTACCCTGAACCCGGATGGCGGTCTGCAGATCCGGGTGACCATCATCACCGATAGAGACACGGTGCTGGCGACGCAGCTTGATAACCTGCAGTGAGAGTCTCACTATCCACAAAGCACAAAGACTGGCATATAAGGCAGTAATCATGTTTTTTTCCCTTGGCTGTGACCGTCAGTATTCTCTTCTACCCAGTGCGCCCCTTCCGGGCTGAATTCCCGCTTCCAGAACGGTGCGCGGTACTTGAGTTCTTCGATAAGCCAGTTACAGCTATCGAGCGCCGCACGCCGATGTGCTGACCAGCAGGCGATGACCACAATCGCATCGCCGGGGTAGATATCGCCGACGCGATGGACGATAAGGCAATCCAGCAGCGGCCATTGTTCCCGTGCCTGTTGTTCCAGTTTCTGCAGGTATTGTTCGGTCATCGCCGGATAGTGTTCCAGCTGCATTTTGCTGAGGCCTTCACGGTCACTGAAGTCACGCATAGTGCCGACAAAGCTGCCTACGGCGCCGAAACGACCGGCCTGGTTCAGTTCGGTCTGATGCCTAGCAATAAGCTGCCACGGGTCGATGTCATTTTCACTGACCCAGCTGCTCATCTCAGCCCCCGGTCACCGGCGGAAAGAAAGCCACTTCATCACCGTCTTCGACCGGGTCATCGAAGCGGGCATATTCAAGATTGATGGCGACCAGCACATTATTCGGACGCGGTGCATTGTCAGTGGCCTGATCCCAGGCTTCACCGGTGGTTCTGGCAGCGCTCAATTCCACTTCGGACTTGCCGATCCTGTCGCGCAGGCTGGCAAAAAATTTGACTTGGATACTCATCTGGTTGATTGTTTCAGCACATTTCAAAATAGTAGGATAACACTTGCGATGGCTGATTTAACCCATTTTAATCAGGCCGGCGAAGCCCATATGGTTGATGTCGGTAGCAAAGCGGTCACTGACCGCATTGCAGTGGCGGCGGGTACGATTTCGATGCTGCCCGAAACCTTCACACTGATTGAACAGGGCGGCCACAAAAAAGGGGATGTGCTGGGCATCGCCAGAATCGCCGGCATTATGGCGGCCAAGAAAACCTCGGATCTGGTGCCCTTATGCCATCCGCTCGCCCTGAGCAAGGTTTCAATCGAATTCGAACTGGATGCGGAGCAGTCTGCCGTTCACTGTCAGGCTCTGGTCGGCACCAGCGGTCAGACCGGTGTGGAAATGGAAGCCCTGACCGCGGTTCAGGTCTGCCTGCTGACGATTTATGACATGTGCAAGGCGGTAGACCGCGGCATGGTTATGAGCAATATCCGCCTGCTGGAAAAAGCCGGTGGCAAAAGCGGTCACTGGCAGCGCGATTAGCCGAAAATCTCCTTAAAACTGGCGGTTTCTCCGGAGCGCCCGGTGTCATAGCCGGAGTAACCAGCAAGGTTGTCGTGGAAGGCCTGGCTTTTGAGTAGCGAGATAATTTCGGTTACCCGATCATCCTCAATCAATTGATGCGGCACCGCCAGACAGTAGTGTTCCCAAACCAACGGGATGAAGTCGAGATGAAACTTGTCCGCCATCGGCGCAATGCCGAAGCCCACATCGGCGGCGCCACTGGCCACCATGGCAGCCACTGCCATATGAGTAAATTCTTCCTGTCGATAGCCCTGAATCATGCTGGCAGCTACGCCATTAACCTGCAGTAGCTGATCAAATAACAGGCGGGTGCCGGAATCGGCCTGACGGTTGATAAAGGCCAGCTTGCCATCTGCCAGTGACTGTATATTTCTGATTTGCTTGGGGTTGCCACTGGCGACCATCAGACCCTGATTACGTTTGACGACGTAAATCAGCTGATGCGCGTCTTCATTCAGGAATTCCAGATAATCCTGCTTCATCTTATGACCCAGTTCACCCTCAGGGATATGAAAGCCGGCGATATGACAATCTCGCTTGCGCAGCGCACGCAGGCTTTCCAGGCTGCCGTGGAAATGCAGATCCAGCTGGAAATCTGACTGCTGATTGATTAAATCGCGTAAGGCACCGACCGCCAGACCATGACTGGCAAAAATATTGAAACCTTCAGCATGGTTGTGGTTAAGAATCGCCTCAAACTCGCGTTTGAACTGGGTGGAAAAGTTATCGAGTTCCGGTGAGAACGAGGCGGCCAGTTGCCGGTTAGCATGCATCAGCTTCTCGCCCGCTGCCGTCAGTCTCGCACCACGGCCCCGTTCAAGTATGACCAGTGGATGACTCAGCAGTGATTCCCACTTATTAACCAGTCCCCAGGCAAAGCGATAAGACACACCCAGACGGTCGGTGGCTTTTTTCAGCGAGCCCGATGTCTGCACGGCTTCCAGTAACTGAAAAAGAATCGTATCGATATCGTGTTTCTCACCATGCTGAATCATCTGCCAGTGGAAATTGATTTTGATATCCATATTTATGTTTATTGCTTCATATTTTTGTGGGGTGATTCAGCGATTATACTCGTATTCTGGTGATTATATATGCTTGTAAAATCATATTGATAAAGACTTCTTATAAAGCGCGCGGAGGAGAAAATGAAATTAAAAACCACCATATTGCTGGCTGGCATCGGTCTGGTCACGTCGATGCCTGGCTATGCCGGCTCTGAAATCGAGAGCCTGATTAACATGCTGCATGAGAATGGCACCGTTACTGATGCGCAATACCAGCGCCTGATGGCTGAGCTGAAACAGAACCAGACGCAGGCAGCCGCAGACAAAGCTGAAGTGGAAGAAAAACTGGCTGAGGCGACTAAACCCTCTGATGTCGAGGTGACTACCAATGGCGGGCTCAAAGTTAAAAGCCGCGACGGCAAGTTTGAAACCAGACTGGGTGGCCGGGTTCAGGCTGATGCCGCAGCTTATGGCGGCGACCCTGAAATGGGCGATGGCACCGAAATCCGCCGTGCCCGTCTGTATCTGCAGGGTACGATGTATTATGACTGGGGCTACAAGCTGCAATATGACTTTGTTGATGACGGCGCCAGCGGCATTAAGGATGCGTATCTGAGCTACAACGGCTTTGATAATCTTGAAATACAGGCCGGTAATTTCAAAGACCCATTCAGCCTGCAGGAGCAGACCAGTTCCAAGTTCATCAGTTTTACCGAGCGGGCTTTGCCATCGGCCTTTGCGGCCGGCCGCCATATCGGTGTCATGGCGACTACCAGTCATCAGCACTGGACTCTGGCCGGGGGGCTGTTCGGTGATACCGTCAGCAGTGAAGGCGGCGAAGATGATGAAGGCTGGGGCGCCGGTAGCCGCCTGACCTGGGCTCCAATCAATCAACAGGCACAGGTCATCCACTTGGGACTGGGTCTGAATTATCGCGAAACCGGTGGCGCAAACTCGGCACGTTTCCGCCAGCAACCGGAGACCCATATTGCCGGCGTGAATATTGTTGATACCGGCTCAATAGCGGGCGTGAATGATGTCCTCAAAGCCGGTGCTGAAATCGCCACCGTACAGGGACCATTCTCAGCGCAGGCTGAATACATTAGCACCTCAGTCAAACGCGATAGCGGTAGCAATCTTGATTTCGACGGCTGGTATGCCCAGGCAGGTTATTTTCTGACCGGTGAATCGCGCAATTATAAAAACGGCAAGTTCGGCGGTATTACGCCCAAAGCCAATGTCGGGGAAGGCGGTATCGGTGCCTGGGAACTGGCGCTGCGTTTCAGCACCCTGGATCTGAGTGATGCCGATATCGACGGCGGTGAGGCTGATTCAGTCACGCTCGGTATGAACTGGTACCCGACACCGACACTGCGCTTTACTGCCAATTATGTCGATGTGCTCGATGTCAAAGGCGGGGCTAATGACAGTGACGAGCCGAGCGTATTCCAGTTGCGCAGTCAGTGGGCATTCTAGTCACAGATAGATCTTGATTAGTTGTTAAAACAGTAGCTATCTGATGAGGAATGAGAAAGGAGAAAGGAGACTGATATGAAATTAAGACAATGCTTAGGATTCGCACTGCTGGCATTGCTGAGCAGTACAGCACTGGCTGTCGAGCATTTAAAGATGTCGACGACAACCAGTACCGATAACTCGGGCTTATTGGCCGTATTGAATCCGGCTTTTGAAAAAAAATATAACGTCCAGGTGGATGTAATTGCGGTGGGCACCGGTAAAGCGCTGAAAATCGGTAGTAACGGCGATGTCGATATCGTATTTGTGCATGCCCCCGAGGCCGAACTCAGGTATATGCAGGCCGGTGATTTTACTGATCGCACGGCAGTGATGCATAACGACTTTGTAATTGTCGGCCCCGCATCGGACCCGGCCAATATTGCTCAGGCTGAAAATGCCGCCGGCGCCTTTATCCGCATTGCCAATGCCAAAGCCGGGTTCGTCTCGCGCGGTGATGATTCCGGCACCCATAAAAAAGAAAAAGCGCTGTGGGAAAACGCCGGAATTGAACCGTCTGGCAGCTGGCACATCGCCGCCGGGCAAGGCATGGGGGCGGTGCTCAAAATCGCTGATGAAAAGCAGGCTTATGCACTGACAGACCGTGGAACGCAGATTGCCTATGCCGAAAAGATGGATCTGAAAGTCCTGTTTGAAGGGGATGAGGTCATGTTCAACCCTTATCACATCATGGCGGTAAATCCGGCGAAACATGATCATGTGAATTATGATCTGGCCAAAAAATATATTGATTTTGTCGCCGGGCCTGAAGGTCAGAAAATTATTCGCGATTTCCGCATGCATGAACAGCAACTGTTCCACCCCGATGCAATCAGTGAGTAATTAATCATCAAACGGGCTGCCGTGGTCGCAGCCCGTTTTTTTATTTACTTGGCTTTTCTGGGTTTAACCTCAGTAATGGCGCCATCGGCACGAGCTTTCAGATAGCGATAAAGCTGCTCTAGGCCTGCCATTACCTGCAGGTTGGATGCCCATGCCGGCATGCTGCCGATGGTAGCGGTCTTACCATTTTCAACTACGCTGAAAAATTCTTCTTTACTGATGACATTCAGGCTCTCAGCCTGGTTGGGTCCGACCATGCCTGTGCATAGGTGCCATGACAGCGGCTACACCAGTTAAAGCCTTGATAGCTTTGTGCATCGAGTTCATGGCCGTGAGTGACTGTGTAGGGTGTGTCTTCGGCTGTCACTGCGAAAGGCAGGAGCAGCATCGCTGACAGGGCAACGGCTTTGATATGAGCTCGTGACATGGTGTCCTCCATCTAATCTGAATCAAGTGACTGATTAATCAGCCCGTCATCATTCAATATTAGGAAGAAAACCCCTGTTTAAAATAGGTGATTTGCCCACAGACTGGGGCAAATCAGTCAATTTAAGCAAGTTCTAATATGTCATCAGCCCTGACTCATCAACGCTCTGAGGTCGATGATGGCGGCATTGGCCCGGGAAATATAGGAGGCCATCACCAGAGAGTGATTGGCAAACAGACCGAAACCACTGCCATTGAGAATCACCGGGCTCCAGACAGTGGCTTGCGTGGCCTCCAGTTCACGGATGATTTGACGCAGACTGACCAGCGCATTTTTCTTTCGAAGAATATCAGCAAAGTCATGCTCCACCGCTTTCAGCAGGTGAATCAGGGCATAAGTCGTGCCCCGGGCTTGGTAAAACACATCATCGATTTCATACCACGGCGTTTTACTGACTACCACTTCGGCGGTCGGTGTCGACTGCATGGCGTCGGGCTCACCGGCAAGGTCGGTATTAACTCTGATCTGGCCCACACTGGCGCTCAAACGCTGAGACAGACTGCCCAGACGCTTTTCGACAATGGCAAGCCAGGCAGCCAGATTATCGGCCCGGGCAAAGAACTGGGCCTCCTCATTACCGCTACTGCTCAGTCTGGCCCGGTAGGATTTGAGGGCTTTGATGGCCGTGCGATATTCGCGCTCGCTGGGAGGAAACAGCCAGGATTCGGAATTGAAGTTGAACTGCGGCTCAGCTTCAATCAGATCAGGATCTTCGCGGGATTGCGATTGGCTGCGGCTGATGTCATTACGCAGGGCGCGGGTGAAATCCCGGATTTGTACCAGCACGCCGAACTCCCAGTTGGGAATATTGTCCATCCACACGGATGGCGGCATGACGTCGTTTGAGAGGTAGCCCCCCGGTTTATCCAGCATGATCTGGGCCAGCTCGATGGTGGTCTCGGTTGAGGTGTAACCGGTCACCATGGCCTGTCCCTGCAGCTTGGCTGTCTGGCGGGCGTGCTCAACCGGGTTGAAAGGGGCGGGCGACATGTTCCACCAGAACATCAACAGCAGCATGATCATAGCGATGGTGCCGATAACGACAGCGCCGGCTTTGAGGATCTGTCTGCGGGTCGTGGCATCGGCAAAGCTGTCGCTGACAGTCCAGCCGAGATCACGGATTTTTTGGGTCAAGCTTTTCAGGGCCATAGCAAACTCTTTTTGATGTGGTCGGAATCAGCTTATGCGTTAACACAGGTTAAAACAATGGGGTTTGTTCAGGCCGAATTCAAACTTGACTTAGGCTGGCAGACACCAGAATATGTCGGGTTTGCAAAAATGTTTCAGAAGCGGGGGACGCTTTAGGTATGACATTGAGAATCGAGATCGATGATCTGGCCAAACACTTTGGCGCGATTAAGGCCGTTGATGGCGTGTCATTTTCCGTCAGCAAAGGCGAAGTTCTGGGGTTTCTTGGACCAAACGGGGCCGGGAAATCCACCACAATGAAAATGATTACCGGCTTTCTGGCGCCGACCAGGGGTACGGTCAGAGTTTGTGGCTACGATGTGTTGAAAGACCCGATTTCGGTCAAAGCCCACTTGGGCTACCTGCCGGAAGGGGCGCCAGCCTATGCCGATATGACGCCGGACAGTTTTCTGCACTTCATTGCCGAAATCCGTGGTCTCAAAGGCGCTGACAAGAAACGGGCAGTGGGACTGGCTGCTGAACGCGCCCGTATCACCAATGTGATGTTCCAGCCCATCGAGACTTTATCCAAAGGCTATAAACGCCGTGTCGGTCTGGCCCAGTCCATTCTGCATAATCCCCCGGTTCTGATTCTTGACGAACCGACCGATGGTCTGGACCCGAATCAGAAACATGAAGTTCGTACGCTTATCAACGAAATGGCGGAAGACAAGGCCATTATCATCTCCACGCACATCCTGGAAGAAGTCCACGCCCTGTGTAACCGCAACGTGGTGATTGCCAACGGCAAGATCAAATTCGACGGTACACCGCAGCAGCTCGAGTCCAAATCGCGCTACTTCAATGCGGTCTGCGTCAATGTGGCGAATATCGAGCAACAGGCCTTTGAAAACTTCCTCAGTTCGCTGGAATTTGTTGCCAATGTGGAAAAACTCAGTGGCGAAGCCGGCTTCCGCGTCTTCCCGCAGGACGGTCGTCAGATCACCGCTGAGCTGTCGGAAAAAATCCGCGGCAATGGCTGGGACATCGATGCCCTGCATGCCGAGAACGGCCGGCTGGATGAGGTTTTCCGCAGTATTACCCTGCCTAACGCGGAGTCAAGCAAGTAATGAATATGCAAAACATCTGGTTCATTATGAAGCGTGAGTTCAACGGCTACTTCGCGACGCCGGTGGCTTACGTCTTTATTATCATTTTTCTGTTACTGACCGGTTTCTCGACTTTCTATGTCGGTAACTTTTTCGAACGCGGCGAAGCCGATTTGTATCCTTTCTTCTCACTGCATCCCTGGCTGTATATCCTGCTGATCCCGGCGATCTCGATGCGCCTGTGGGCCGAGGAACGCAAAAGCGGATCGATCGAACTGCTGATGACACTGCCGGTGTCGGTGTTTGAAGCGGTACTGGGTAAGTTCCTGGCCGCCTGGGCCTTTACCGGACTGGCACTGCTGCTCAACTTCCCGCTGTGGATCACGGTGAATTATCTGGGTAACCCCGATAACGGCGTGATTGTGGCGAGCTTCCTTGGCAGTCTGCTGATGGCCGGTGGTTTTCTGGCGATTGGCTCCTGTATCTCTGCGATCACCAAGAATCAGGTTATTGCCTTTGTCATCAGTCTGGTCGTCAGCCTGATATTCGTGCTGGCCGGTTTCGGTATTGTTATCGACTTCTTTGCCGGCTGGGCACCGCAGACGCTGGTGGATGTCATCAGCTCATTCAGCTTTCTGACGCATTTTGATGCCATCAGCAAAGGGGTCATAGACTTGCGTGACATGCTCTATTTCATCTCTTTGATTGCCATCTGGCTGTTTGCCAATGCGCTGATTGTTAATGCGCGCAAGGCCGACTAGGAGAGAAAGCGAAGATGAATAAACAACTGTTATCAACTACCGGTCTGATTCTGGCCATTATTCTGTTTATTGCCTTCAACATCGTGGTGAACGGCAATTTCAAGTCCGCCCGGGTGGATTTGACCGAAGATAATCTTTATACCCTATCCGAAGGTTCACTCAACATTCTGGAGTCGATGGAGGAACCGGTGACGCTGCGGTTCTATTACACCGACAAGACCGCGCAGGCGCTGCCCAGCCTCAAGGCTTATGCCCAGCGGGTGCAGGAACTGCTGCAGGAATACCAGCGTGCGTCCAATGGCATGATTCGTCTTTACGTGATGGATCCGCAGCCGTTTTCTGACCAGGAGCAGCGTGCCCAGCAATACGGGTTGCAGTCCGTGCCGATTGAAGGTGAGCCTGATCCGCTTTATTTCGGTCTGGCTGGCACCAATCTGCTGGATGGCGTAGAGACCATCCCGTTCTTCCAGCCGGAAAAAGAAGACACGCTGGAATACGATTTGACCAAGCTGATTTACAAGCTGTCGAATCAGGAGCGCAAAACGGTCGGTGTGATCAGTTCACTGGAAGTGGATGGTGAGCAATACGATCCCCTGAAGGGCGAAGTGGCTTCAAAGGATGGTGCCAAGCCCTGGGCGATGATGAGCGAATTGCGTGAAATGTTCGATGTCACCATGCTGCCCAAGGATATCCGCCGTATCCCGTCCAGTATTGATGCCCTGATCGTCGTGCATCCGAAAGACTTCGAAGACACCACGCTCTACGCCATTGATCAGTATGTACTGGCAGGCGGCAAGCTGGTGAGCTATGTCGACCCCTACGCCGAACTGGATGAACCGGAAAAAAATCCGGATAACCCGATGGCGGCGATGCTGGCCTCCCGCAGCTCCAATATGGATGAGCTGTTCAAAGCCTGGGGTATTGAACGTGCCAGTGCTGATGTAGTGGCTGATCGTAAAACCGCGACCAAGGTCGACTTCGGTGCCAGAACCGATCACCAACCGATTGACTACGTATTGTGGCAGTCGCTGGATGAAGACAATTTCAATGCTGACGAGCGTATTACATCAGCCTTGAACCGGATTAATGTAGCCACGCCCGGTTACTTCAAGATTCTTGAAGACAAGTCCACCGAAGTGACGCCACTGTTCTCTTCCAGTGATGAAGCGATGCTGGTCGACAAACGCGTGGTTCAGTTCCGTAACGATCCGGTGGCGCTGCTCACTAAATATGAGCCCGGTACGCTCAGCTATCCCTATGCGGTTCGAGTGCAGGGGGCAGTAACCACTGCTTTCCCGGACGGTGCCAAGGATAAAACCGGTGAAATCAAGAAAATGCCCGGCCATCTGGATAAAGCCAAGGGCGAGATTGATGTTATCGCGGTGGCGGATGTCGATATTCTGGATGACCGCTTCTGGGTACAGACTCAGGACTTTTACGGGGAACAGCTGGCTTTCAGCACTTCCAATAATATCGATTTCCTGATCAACAGCATTGAGGACCTGACCGGTAGCGAAGGCCTTATCAGTGTCCGTTCACGAGCGGGCTTTACCCGGCCTTTCCACAAGGTCATTGCGCTGCAGCGTGAAGCCGAGAAGCGTTTCCGTACCAAGGAGCGTGAGCTGCAGAACAAGCTGAAAGAAACCCAGCAGCGGATTGCCCGCATGCAGGTACAGCGCAGTGGCAGTGGTGAGCAGATCCTGACGCCGGAACAGCAGAAAGAGATTGCCGAGTTCCGTCTGATGGCGAATAAGACCGAACAGCAACTGCGCCAGGTTCAGGCCAATCTGCGTAAGGATATCGACCAGCTGGATACGCAGCTGAAGTTTTTCAATATCGGCCTGGTGCCCATTCTGGTGGCCCTGCTCGCCGTGTTTACAGGGTGGATGCGAATCCGCAAACGTAACAAGGCCCGCAGCCAGCAGTAAGGCATGAGTCTTATAAGTCGATAGCAGAAATTAGGTTGAAAATGATGATAAAAAATCGCAATAGTCTGACTGTCCTGTTCATCATCACCGTATTGATGGTGCTGCTGATGCTGGTCACCATCTACCGGGCGGAAGACAACAAAGATGAATATGGATTGCTGTTCCCGGATTTGTTTGAACAGCTGAGTACGGTGAATCAGATTCGCTTTGCCAGTGGTGAGGGTAATTTCACACTGCAGCGTGAAGATGAAAACTGGTATCTGCCCGGTCACTACAACTACCCGGCCAACTTCGATGAAGTGAAACGCATGCTCATCGACTTGTCTGAAGCCGAGATTCTGGAGCGCAAAACCAGTGATCCGGAAAACTATGCCGTACTGGGCGTAGAAGGTCCCAACCCTGAAGTGCCGGGTGGCGAGTCGTTGAGAGTCAGTCTGCTCGATGATGAAGCACCGGTGGCAGGGCTGATCCTGGGCGAACAGAGACAAGTCACCATGGCAGCGGGTCCCAAGCAGTTTTATGTGCGTCGTGTTGGTGAACAGCAAAGCTGGCTGGCCGAGGGCTATCTGCAGATCAATCCGGTCATGCTGAACTGGATTGACCGTGAAATTATCAACCTGGCCCGTGAGCGCATTGCCCGGGTTGAGATTACCCAGCCCAACGGCAATGCCGCTGTGCTGGTCAATCTGGGGGAAAAAGACAAGTTCGGTACACCGCAGTCCGGTGAGAAAACCATCTTTAAATATCCGCAGCTGGGTTATGACATCGCCGGTTCTCTGCACCAGATGCGGCTGGAAGATGTGAAACCGGTGGCAGAGTTTGAACGTGGTGATGCCGATGTCGTCACGGCGGAATTCACTACCTTTGACGGTCTGGTGGTGACAGCCAAAACCTCGTTCATTGACGGTTTCTATTTCACCACATTGAGCGCGGAGTTTGACCCCAGTGCGATCCAGCCAGCCCCGAAAGGGATTCAGGAGTTGGATGTCATCAAAAAACCGGATGAAGTCCGGGCAGAAGTTGAAAAGCTGAACCAGCGTCTGTCGCCCTGGGTCTATCGTGTCAGTGGTTTTGTCGGTACCAATCTGATGCGGGCTAAGGATGATATCGTCACTGAACGTTCCAATGTGATACCGATGCCGCCGGATATGACTGGTTTCGGTCCCGGTCCCGGCCAGTAGTCAATTACTGACGGAACAATAAAAAGGGCGCCTGCGGGTGCCCTTTTTTGATCTCAGTCTATGATTGATTTAACGGCGCTGGCCAGTTCATCGGCCGAGAACTTGGGCAGAAAGTGATCGGCGCCGACTTTCTTGACCAAAGCTTCATTAAAAGTGCCACTCATCGAGGTGTGCAGCAATACCTGCAAATCCTTCAGGGCCGGGTCTCTGCGGATTTCGGAAGTCAGGGTATAGCCATCCATCTCCGGCATCTCGATATCGGAGATAAGCAGGGAAACATGCTGACTGACATTGATGCCTTGCTGAGCCCAGCTTTGCAGGATCTGCAATGCCTCACGCCCATTTTTGGCAATGGTGGACGCAACCCCGATTTGATCCAGCGTGCGTTTAATCTGATTTCGGGCAACACTGGAATCATCAGCGACCAGAATATGTTTACGCTGTTCATCGCCGCTTTCATCACCTTTTTCAGCGATATCAGAAGACACTTCTGTGTTGATGCCCATCACCTCGGCTAATACCTGCTCGACATCAATAATCTGTATTAACTGGCCATCGACTTTAGTAATCGCGGTCATGTAGTTGTTGGCCCCGGATGCAGCGGGTGGCGGCAGCACATCCGACCAGCTGATATTGACAATACGGTCGACGGCGCTGACCAGAAAGCCTTGAACAGTGCGGTTATATTCAGTGAGAATGACAAACTTGTCTCTGGTGTCGTCCACCCCACGGCGACCGATGCTTTGGGACAGGTCTACAATGCTCACGGTCTTACCGCGAATTGAGGCCATGCCTTTTATCACCGGATGGGCATTAGGCATCTTGGTCAGAGCGGGGCAGGGAATGGCCTCACGGACCTTGAATACGTTGATACCGTACAACTGCACGCCGCCCAGTCTGAATAACAGTAATTCCAGTCGGTTGGTACCGGCGAGGTTGGTGCGTTGGTCTACACCCTCAATGATGCTGCTCATGCCTGCTCCTTTCCTGACGGCCTGTCTTTCACGCTGGCTCTGATTGCGCGAATGGCCGTAATATAAAGCTTATCGGCGGCAGCGACGCGGACTTGATTATTTTCCGGGCATGGACTTTGCAGATGACAAAACATCATTTTGTTCAGGCGCCAGAGGATGCCCGCAATGTCTATGCGTACCATTATAATCAGTCTATGCGTCGGTTTTTTGACACAGGGGGCCCAGGCCGACAACCTTCAGCCACTTGCCGATATTGAGCAGGCGGCGTATGTGCATGCCCTGAATGACGCCCAGCTCAGTTACAACAGCCCGCAAGTACTGGTGGAGTCACTGGATAACCGGCTGCGACTGCAGCAGTGTGAAAAATCACTGCAGACTTTCTCCAACTCTGCCGCTAACACGGTAGGTAGCCGCACAATTGGTGTGAAGTGTCCGGCCACGACCGAATGGACCGTGTATGTTCCTGTCAAAGTGAAAGTGATGAAAGAGGTGGTGGTTGCTGCAAAACCTTTATCAGCCCACACCACGCTGACTGAGGCGGATGTACGCATGCAGGTAATGGATATTGCTGACCTGCGTCAGGGCTTTCTGGAATCGACTGCACAGATTGAAGGCCAGCAACTGCGTTATCCTCTGACCGTGGGTTCAGTCATTCCGTCACGTGGCCTCAAACAGGAAAAAGTAGTCAAACGCGGCGAGCAGATTGTGCTGGTGGCAGCAGCCGGCACGATGGAAGTCAGAATGAATGGCACCGCACTGGAAGATGCCAGCATCGGTGATACAGTCCGGGTCAGAAATAACTCATCAGAACGAGTGGTCGAGGGTGTTGTTCACGCTGCAGGGATTGTCAAAGTGACAATGTAGCGTCAAAATTCAGACAACCGAGAAAAATACTCAAGTTTTTTCTGAAGCGGTCGACAACTGGAACAGAAAGTATTTGGAGACAGCATCAATGGCTGAAATTAATAACATAAAGCCGCCTCTGCAGCCGGATATCAATTCGACTCGCAATGTGGCCGAGCGCAAGAGCCTCACCAGTTCTTCGTTAACGCCTGCGCAAAACCCGGTGGATAAAGTGAGCCTCAGCGACACCTTGTCGCAACTGGAGCAAAGTCTGGCTGAGGTGCCGGTGGTGGATGCCGCGAAGGTTGAAACGATTAAGCAGGCGATTGAAGACGGTTCCTATCAGATCGACAGTCAGGAACTGGCACGGAAAATGATTGATTTTGAGGGAGACCTATAAACAAGGAACACCCTCATGTCGATGAATGCGCTGCAGCAACTGAGTTCAATGCTGCAATCCGAACTCAATCATAGTGTTCAACTGGCGCAACTGCTGAAGCAGGAACGAGAAGCCCTCAAAGCGGCTGATCTGGCGCAAATCTCTGTGCTTACTCAACAAAAACAACCACATGTCGTCCAGTTGGAACAACTGGGACGGCAGCGTGAGCATTTGCTCAAAGCGGCAGGTTTTCCCGGCGGCAAGTCCGGACTGGAGGCATTTATTGCCAATCATCCGGACAATGAAGCCAGGCCTGTGTTGCAACTACTGGAGCAACTTCGCGAAGCGGCAAGAATCTGCCGCGATAGTAATCAAATCAATGGCGGCATCGTTAACGTTAACCGTCAACATCTGGTCAGGGCCCTGAGCATCCTGCGTGGCCGTGATCCGGAAACCGGCGCCTATGGTCCCGGTGGTGAATATACCAGCCAGGTGGTTCGTCAGCCGCTTATCGGCAGAGTTTAACTAGCGCTGACACCAGTCAGCCAGAAGTTTGACCCAGGCGGGATGATCATTCATGCACGGAATCAGTGTGAGTGATTCCCCGCCTGCTTGCTTGAATACCTCTTCACCGCGAATCGCAATCTCTTCCAGCGTCTCCAGGCAATCAGTGACAAAAGCCGGGCAGATCACCAGGACTTTTTTAGCGCCTTGCTGTGCCAGTTCTACTAAGCTGTCTTCGGTATTGGGGCCCAGCCATTTGGCACGACCCAGACGTGACTGAAAAGCGACTGAGTAGCTGTGTGCTGGCAGTCCCGCCTGGTCGGCGAAACACTCGGTAGTACGCATAACCTGGTGGCGATAGCAGGTTTTATGCGCCGGATGCGGAATCTGACAGCAACTCTCCTGCTTGAGACAGTGACTGCCTGTCTTATCCAGCTTGGTGATATGCGATTCGGGCAGGCCGTGATAACTGAAAATCAGATGATCGTAATCCTGTTCCAGGAAGGGCTGAGCGCTTTCCACCAAAGCGTTGATATAGTCGGGATGATCATAAAACGGGTCAATCACGTTCAAGCGGACATTGAGCTTATGTTGAAGGATGACGCGGCGTGCCTCCTCAACCGATGTGGTAATCGTGCTGTCAGCAAAGTGAGGGTAAAGCGGGATGTAGAGGATTTCCTCGATGGATTTATCCTCACACAGGCTCAGCAGTTGCTGCTCAATACTGGGATTGCCGTAACGCATCGCCATTGCGATCGGCAGGTCAACCTGCTGTTCGACTGCCGCCTTGAGACGTTCAGATAATACGATGAGCGGGGACCCGTCTTCAGTCCAGACACTACGATAGGCTGCGGCCGAATCCTTAGGGCGGCTGGGCAGCACAAACAGGCTGACAATCAGCCTTCGCAAGGGCCAGGGTAACTGGATCACATAAGGATCCATCAGGAACTGATTCAGATATCGACGTACCGGCTCTGTTTCCGGCGCATCGGGTGAGCCGAGATTGGCCAGTAATACTGCGCGTTTTGTCATGCTTCTCCGTCTCGCTTATTGCAGCACATCTCCCAGTGCAGAATTCAGATCAGTATATTGAAACTCAAAGCCCGCTGCCCGGGCTTTTTCCGGTAACACGCGCTGACCGCCCAGCAGTAACTGCGACATTTCCCCGAAAGCCAGCTTCAACATACAGCCAGGCACGACCATAAACGCCGGCCTGTGAAGATTTTGTGCGAGCATGCGGCTGAAGTCTGCATTAGTCACCGGCTGAGGCGCGGTGCCATTGAAAACGCCTTGCTGATCCTGCTGTTTACTGAGGAATATAAACAGGTTGCTGATATCTTCCAGGTGCACCCACGACATATACTGCTGGCCATCACTGATGGGGCCACCCAGTCCCAGCTTGAAAGGCAGTAACATACGCTGCAGGAAACCGGCCCGTGGAGCCACAACCAGCCCGGTCCGGACCAGGCAGACCCTGACACCGAAGTGCTGCGCTTTCAGGGCAGCCTGTTCCCACTCATCACACAGCGCGTGGGCGAATTCATCTTTGAAACCGCTCTGTTCGGTCAATGCTGTGTCACCCTGATCACCATACCAGCCAATCGCTGACCCACTGATAAGAGCAGCCGGTTTATGCTGACGTTTGCCTATCCATTCAACCAGTTCTTCAGTCAGTTTGATTCGGCTGTCTTTGAGTTCCTGTTTACGTTTCTGGGTCCAGCGAGCATCGGCAATCGGAGCGCCGGCCAGATTGATGACGACATCCACTTGCTCGTTATGGCCGATTTCGTCCAGACTGGTCACTGCAATCGCAGACAGACCGCAACGGCGCTGGACCTTATCCTTGCTGCGGCTGAGGACAATGATGGTGTGACCTGCCGCCTGCAACTTCTGACAGATTTTGCTGCCAATCAGTCCGGTGCCACCGGTAATGAGATAGTTCATAATTTAACCGTCAGTTGTGTGCCTGAGGTATAAGAACACAGTTCTACGTCAAAGTTTGCCCGATGTTACTATGAATGACCAACACCAGCCGGAACCGTCGACATCCATGAAAATCAAAGTCGGAATCAGCAGCTGTCTGCTGGGTGAAGCCGTACGCTATGACGGCTCGCATAAGCATTTACGACTGGCCACCGACAGCCTGTCCCGTTATTTCGAGTTTGTGCCTGAATGTCCGGAAATGGGCATTGGCATGGGCGTGCCCCGTAAACCCATCCGACTGGTAGGCGATGTCGACAGCCCGCGGGCGGTTGCCGTGCATGACGACAGCCTCGACTACACCGAGGCACTCACGACTTTCGGTTACAGCAAGGCAGAACAACATGATGATCTGTCCGGCTACATCTTCATGAAAAACTCACCCAGCTGCGGGGTCTTCAGGGTCAAGGTCTATCAGAACAATGGCTATCCCTCGCAGACACCGGGGCGGGGGCTCTATGCCCAGGCTTTCATCGACAGACACCCGCTGCTACCGGTGGAGGAGTCCGGCCGACTGTCTGACCCGGCCTTACGGGAAAACTTCATCACCCGCGTGTTTGCCTACGCCAACTGGCAGGCACTGAAAAAAGAGGGGTTGAGCGCCAAACGTATCATCGACTTCCATGTCCGCTACAAATACTGCCTGATGGCACATTCGCCGGAAAAATATGCAGAACTGGGTCGCATGCTGGCAGATGCCGGTAATCATGATCCAGAACAACTGGGTGAACGTTATTTTGCAGCGTTGATGGAGACATTACGCAAGCTGGCTTCCAGAAAAACCCATACCAATGTCATGATGCACTTGCAGGGCTATCTGAAGAAAAAGATCAGCAGCCGTGAAAAAGCCGAACTCGGGCGGATTATCGAGCAATACCGCACAGCCCAGGTACCGCTGATTGTGCCAATGACCCTGCTCAAACATCACTTCAATAATCATCCCGATCCCTACATCAACCGCCAGGCCTATCTGCAGCCTTATCCGGATGATCTCAGCCTGAGGAATGATATCTGAAGCCTTAGAGCGCAGTTAAGAGCAAATAATTATTGCTCGCTGGCTAAGTCATAAGCATTAAAAATAATGCTATCCTGCATGCTTGCGTCAGGAATTGAATATCTATGGAAGGCAAGCAGTACAAGATTATTGGCCATCAGGCTGAACTCCTATATCAACAAACCTTATATGCCAATATCGCTATCATTTTCACTGCTATAGCGCTGTATTGGCTATTCCTGGATCATGTCAGCGCGCATATTCTGAAAGTTTGGTCTTTTACAATTTGTACTGTGGCTTTTTTAAGAATTGGTCTGTGGTACCTCCATCTAAAGTATCCCCAATCAGCCCCGCCTGCAATCTGGATCAGACGCCATGTCGCTTTGACTTTTCTGATGGGCGTTACATGGAGTGGAACTAGTGTTTTTTATTTCCTCATAGATGATATTCAAATCAATACTCTCTTCTATGTTTTGATCTGTGGTGTTACGACGGCTGGTGTGCCGGTTCTCTCTGCCTGGTTTCCAGCGTACCTGGCCTACACACTTCCGCAGGTAGCTGCTTTATCGATTGTCACTTTACACAAGGGATACACTGGGGCCGATACAGAAGCGCTTTCCTATTTTCTGATAATCGCGCTTTCAAGTTATTACGCAATGTTGTTGTCTCTAGCGCGGCGCTCTTTTAAAAATATTGTCAGTGAGCTAAAGCTTAAATATAAAAACGATGCTCTAGTCAGTGAGTTGAACAAAGAAGTTGAAGAGCGTGAGAGCCGGATCGCAGATCGAACCAGAGAACTCACAATTGTGAACCAACAACTGAAAAAGAGTCAGGCACACATGCTGACTTTATCAAGTGCCGTTGAGGCTAGTCCGAACGGTATTATGATTACAGGTGCCGATGGTACGATTCAGTACGTTAATCCGAGATGTGAACAAATTACCGGTTACAGCTCTGAAGAGGTTATTGGCGAAACACCCCAAATATACCGTTCTGATAAAAGCAGCAGTCATTTTTATGATGAGATGTGGTCCTCAATACGTGCTGGTAAAGAATGGAGTGGGGAGTTGCAAAACAAGCGTAAAAATGGGGAGCTTTACTGGATTAAAGAGTATGTTGCGCCTATTCAGGGTGAAAACGGTGACGTGACCCATTTCGTTGCCATTCAGGAGGACATTACTGAAGCGCGGATGCTGGCAAATGAGCTGTCTTATCAGGCTACACATGACAAGCTCACTGGCTTGATCAACAGAAGTGAGTTTGAGCGCAGACTCTCTGAACTGGTCCTCGAGGCACAGAGAAATAAATCAGCTCACGCAATGTGTTTTGTGGATCTAGATCAGTTCAAGGTTATCAATGATACCTGTGGCCATGTCGCCGGTGACGAATTGCTGAGACAACTCGGCCATTTGTTGATGGGAACTGTCAGAAAGAGTGACACTCTGGCGCGTCTTGGTGGTGATGAATTCGCTCTCTTAATGGCTTTCTGTGATCCTAGACAGGCTGAAAAAATTGCGAATGATGTCAGGGAGAGGATTGAGCAATTTCAGTTCGTTTGGGAGTCACGAGTGTTTACCATTGGTGCCAGTATCGGCGTCACCAGTATCCATTATCGAACAGTGGATATGACTGAAGTACTGAAACAAGCAGACACAGCCTGCTATGCAGCAAAGAATTCGGGCCGAAACCGAGTCTATCTTTATCATGATGAAGATAGTCATCTAGTCAGACAGCAAGGTGAATTTCACTGGGTTAACGAGATAAAACAGGCACTTTCGGAAGATCGCTTCGAATTATTTGCTCAACCTATTGTTTCTCTGCAGCAAGATGTCGCGGAAACCTATGAGGTCTTGCTGAGGCTCAGAAGTGAGCAGGGCGATCTGTCGCCACCGAGCGCATTCCTGCCATCTGCAGAGCGGTATAACTTGTCAGACAAAGTTGACCGATGGGTCGTAGATAAAGCCTTGTCATGGTTGGATAAAAACATTGTCGAATTGCCGAATTTGAAACAATTAGCGATAAACCTCTCAGGGGCATCGCTGGGTAATGACGAAATGCTGGATTTCATTTCAAGCAAGATCAACAAGGTGTCTTTTCCGGCCTCCAAAATCAAATTTGAGATAACCGAAACTGCTGCTATCAGTAATCTTCGGGAAGCCACTCACTTCATTCACACTATGGCCGAAGTGGGCTGTGAGTTCTCGTTGGATGATTTTGGCAGTGGGCTGTCTTCATTTGGTTATTTGAAAAATCTGCCGGTGCAAAGCATTAAAATTGACGGCATGTTTGTCAGAGATATGAACAGTGATCCACTGGATTTCGAAATGGTTAAATCCATTAATGATATCGGCCATGTGATGGGACTGGAGACCATCGCCGAGTTTGTTGAGGATGAACAGATTTGGGAAAAGCTGAAATCAATCGGTGTCGATTATGGTCAGGGTTTCTATCTGGGCAGACCGATGCCTATCAGTGCCATTCTCAATCCGGAGACGGCGGAGGAAACGCCGCCTACAGCCTGAGAGAAATGTTGGATGAATAATGATGAAACGGCGTGATTTCCTGCTGAGCCTGGCTTCGCTAAGCGTTCTCACGCAGCGTCTCTCTGCCGAGACGCTGTCGACAACCGGCATCGTACTCGATGAGAGATATCTGCAGCACCAGATCTCAGTTGCTCACCCGGAGTCACCTGCCCGTTACCGTGCCATCAGGGAGAGGCTTGAAGAGACACCATGGACTGCATCACTGACCAGCTTAAGTCCGCAGTCACTCTCTTCCGCCGAAAGCTGGCTGTCAGCTATTCACAGCAAGCAGCATATTGCCGGAATCCGGCAGAATAAGCCTGTTTTTGATAATGCTCTGCTGGCTACGGCAGGTTGTCTTTCCGCCGTGGATGCGGTGATGCAGTCAAAGGTCAGAAATGCTTTTTGCGCCTCCAGACCGCCGGGACATCACGCCACAAACACGGGGCAGGAAGAGGGCTTTTGCTATTTCAATCATATTGCCATAGCGGCTCGTTATGCCCAGCAGCATTATGGCGTCGGAAAAGTGCTGATTATCGACTGGGACTATCACCACGGCAATGGCACTGAGTGGGCATTTTATCGTGACCCTTCGGTGCTGTTTTTTTCTACGCATGATCAGTTTGCCTATCCCGGTACCGGCAGTCCATCCCGCAAAGGCGAAGGGCCGGGGGAAGGGCTTAACATTAATGTGCATCTCGATTGCGGCTGTAATGACAAGACCTTGCTTGCTGCCTTTGAGCAACATCTGCGCCCTGCGCTGGAAAATTTCAGACCGGAGCTGATTCTCATATCAGCCGGTTTTGACAGCAGACAGGATGATCTGCTGGGTTGTTTTGAGGTCACGGATGACGGTTTCTATCAACTCACCCGCTGGGTTATGGAAGTAGCCGGAGATTGCTGTGAAGGCCGAATCGTTTCCTTGCTGGAAGGTGGCTACAACATCCAGGGCAATAGCCGTGCGGTGCTCAGTCATCTGCAAGCGCTTAGCCAGGTCTGAAAGATAGTCAATTTTCTGACATCAGACTTTGTTCACAGTTTTGGCAGTATTTTTCTGATACCAGAAAATTCTCACCAATTTGTTCAAGTTGCTGATATTAAATAACTATTTCTGTTTTTCCACATGACTTGCCTGGCCATAGGAATGGAGTGGGCATAGTTTCTGCTAAGAACGTGTTGTAGTACCGAGAATGCAGTGTTCAGCTGGCTTCAAGGTCATTACCAGCAGTTCAAGGAGAACGAGATGAATGCCATAGCCCAATTGAAAGAAAATGTTACTGATATACAGGTTTCTGAGTCACGCGAATACGAGCAACTCAGCACATTTTATGACGCAAAATACAAAATCGGCTGGTTCTATATGCAGGGCTTCCCAAGGCCGTGTTTTACCCCGACACTATTAAATGAGCTTACTGATTATCTGTCATCTGTAAAAAAGGAAATGGCGGGCACTAACAATCAGAAATATGATTATTTGGTTGTAGGGTCTAAGGTAGAAGGAGTATTTAACCTTGGCGGAGACCTCGATTTATTCATGCAGTTAATTGAACAGCGAAACCGGCAGGCGCTTTTCTCATACGCCATGCATTGTGTCGATATTCTTTACGATAATATGTTCCATTTCGGCTCTGACTTGACCACGGTTTCCTTAATTCAAGGCGATGCTTTGGGCGGAGGTTTCGAAGCCTCACTTTCCAGCAATATCATCATTGCTGAGCGTGGAGTGAAAATGGGACTGCCAGAAGTGTTATTTAATTTATTCCCTGGAATGGGAGCCTATTCTTTGCTCTCGCGCAAGGTTGGCACACGCCAGGCTGAAGAAATGATACTGAGTGGTAAACTATATACTGCAGAAGAAATGTACGAAATGGGCGCAGTGGATATTCTTGCCGAGAAAGGCGAGGGTGAATTGGCGCTCTATCGTTACATTAGTAAAGCGCAAAAGTCTCCGAATACTTACAAAGCGATGTCTAGGGTGAAAGATATCTGTAATCCGGTCAGTTATGAAGAGTTATCGGCTATAGCAGGTGTCTGGGCTGATGCCGCTCTGCAGCTGACCAGCAAAGATATTAAAATGATGTCAAGGTTAGTCAGTAGACAATCAGCCAAACAAGCTAAAAAACAAGCTTAATCAAATACGCCGGCTGTCATGCAACTTGGAATCAAACCTTGTTTCGAGTTGCATGATAGTGTCGGTGAAGACTTTTTCAATCTCGGCGACGCTGTTCAGCACTTCAGTCTTGCCCAGTTGATCGGGTTTTACCTTTTCTGCAGCGGCGCATAGTTCAGCAAGACGGGTAGCACTCATTTCTGTAGCTGAGCCTTTAAGTGCATGAAGACTCTCTCTAAAGCCTAGGTAATCATCAAAGCAATACCGCTGAATGAGTTTTATATGCTTCATTGCATCCTGTTTGAAGCTATCTACCAATGTGTTTAGGAAATGACTATCACCTAGCCCGATCAGTTGCTTGAATGTAGACTCATCAATCAGGTTGCCATCAGCCTCTTCGTGTGAATTTTTTCCCATTTCAGCAGGCTGCTCTATAGCTAATTCAGCGGATAGGTGAGCGATTTTTTCCAGTAAGGCACGAGAGTTAATGGGCTTAGTCAGAAAAGCATTGGCACCCGCTTGCTCACAGCTTTGTCTTGCTTCTGGAGTAGCGTCTGCTGTCAGCATAATGACGGGAATATTGGCCGATGTGTCGATAAAACGGAACGCTTTTAGGACTTCCAGTCCTGATAGTCCTGGCATATTCATATCAAGAATTACCATATCGATATCATGATGTTTCTCTGTCAGACTATCCAGGGCCTGATCACCGGTCTCCGCCAACATGGTTTTATGTCCTGCGTGGTGTAATACACCACGCAGGACATGTTGATTAACCTTGTTATCCTCGCAGACCAGAACACGAAGCGGTCTCGCTATGCCCTGAGCTGCATAAAAGTCAGCCAGCCTGATGACGTTTTCATCATGGCTAATTGATGAATGGGCAGCATGTAGGGCATTGAAAAGGCCGGTTTTTGCAGGTTTTCCTTGGATTACAGAAATGAAATGGTTGCTGATGTCATCAGTTATTACTTGGTCGTTACTATTGATCAAAATCAGTGAGAGGTCACTGAGATATGGGTCCGACTTGATCAGTCTTGCGAACTTGGCCGGTTCGATATCCAACATCACTTCGGTGTCGACTATAAGAGTTGAGTAAGGCTCCCCTGATTCTGCTTTATTTATCAATGTCGCCAGGGCTTTAGCAGAGTTATTGGTGCAATTAGCGCTGATTCCCCAGCTTTGCATAAACGTGTTGAGCTCTCGCTGTCGGTTTTCATTACCGAGTATGAAGATGTTGTAATTTTCAAGCGACATAATTTTATTTTCGTTAATTTTGAATGGTAGTTCAAACCAGAAAGTGGTTCCGATACTGAGCTGACTGTTAACCCCAATTCTACCCCCCATTAGCTCTACAAGTTCTTTAGAGATGGTAGTCCCAAGCCCTGTTCCTGCGATGTTACCGCTGGCTGTAGTGACTTGGGTGAAGTCGTCAAAAATGGTGTCTAGTTCTTCTGCCGGAATACCAATCCCGGTATCGGTCACTTCAAACCGGATAATTTGTATATCGGCTTCATGGTTTATAGCCTTTAGCGATAATCGCACAAATCCGCGTTGTGTGAATTTAATAGCGTTACCAATCAGATTGATGAGAACCTGCTTTAGGTGTTGTGGATCGCCATTAAGGTCAAAGGCAATCTGAGGGTCTAAATTGCAGAACAATTGTATGTCTTTTGCCTCTGCCATGGGCGTCTGCATACGGATGATCGTGTTTGTAAGCTCATGTAGGTCGAACTGACTGATAGTGCTCTCTACTTTCCCCGCCTCGATTTTAGAAATATCGAGTACATTTTCGATCAGTCCGAGCAGGGTATTGGCCGAGTTACGCATGATTCTCACGAATTCGCGTTGCTCAATGTTAAGTTCGGTCTCGCCCATCAGGTCAGCGATGCCAATAACACCATTAAGCGGTGTTCTCAATTCATGGGACATATTGGCAAGAAAACGACTTTTTGCCTGATTGGCCAGTTTTGCTGAATCAATTGCGCTATGGAGTTTTTTGATCAGAAATCCTGTATAAAGAGGAATCAGAATAATTAAAATCAACAAACTTAAGCCGATGGGCTGATGTTGAATGTCCTGCCAATATTCGCCCCAAGTAATCGATAGTGCAAACCCCACAGTGCCTATAGCCTGTGAGATATATAGATAGGCTGTGCCATAACGAAAGCCATTGCCCAGAATGACCCAGAGATAAAGGACAAACAAAAAAACACTTTCTGAGCCGGCGAAAAACATGACCACCGACAAAGAAATTAAATCCAGAGCAATACCCAATATTCTTCGAACCGGAGAAGGCCTCGGACGTATTACAATTGCGACCGCTATCATCAACGCCGTAGAGTAATACATCAAAGTGATTACACTAGGCAGGGTGATAATTGCTTCAGCGAAGGTTTCGCCTTCAGACCATGGCAAACAGAAATAGCCGATGAGGCCGATGCCAATAGTCAGTCTGAGTTTAATGGCCTGCTCTTTTTCAGGGTCTGAAAACTGAGCAAGCCTCTGCAACAGTCGCTTGAAACTTGATTTCAGACTGAAAATTGCATTCATGTCTATGGTTTACTCATCTTTGTATTCAGACTGGATACGACGAACTTCATCAAGCCGAGACACAAATGCATCAACACAAGCCGGGTCTAGATGCGTGCCGGACTGCTGTTTGATATAGGCAATCGCTTCTTCAGTATCCCAGGCATGTTTGTAGGGCCTGGCTGAGACCAGCGCATCAAACACATCAGCCACGGCGACCACGCGGGCGATAAGCGGGATTTCATCGCCCTTGAGACCGTTGGGATAGCCTTTGCCGTCGAAACGCTCATGATGGTTGAGGGCAATGATGGCGCCGATTTGCATATAACGCGACTGGCTGTCTGACAGAATGGCATGGCCGATGCTGGTGTGGGTCATCATGATGTCCCACTCGTATTCATTCAGTTTGCCCGGCTTGAGCAGAATACCGTCAGGGATGCCGATTTTGCCGATATCGTGCATCGGCGCCGCATATTCCAGATCATCGCATTCTTCTTTGCTGAAAGTGCCCATGGCCTCGGCGATTTGGCGTGAATACTTGGCCATACGCAAAACATGATTGCCGGTGCCTTCATCGCGATATTCGCCGGCGCGGGCAAGTCGCAGGATAGTTTCTTTTTCGCGCTGAATGATCTGCTCGGTAGCGACCTCGACCTGCCTGGCCAGCCAGTCAGCACGGTCCTGGATGATCAGGTGCTGTTCATGCATTTTGAGCAGATTACGGCAACTGGTGCGGCATTCAATCTGGTCAATCGGGCGGGTTAAAAAGGCAGTGGCACCGGCTTCCAGTGCTTCGTAACGGACTTCTTTTTCACTGACTACCGTAATCATCATGATCGGTACATTTTCACAGTGAGGCTTTTGGCGGATGGCCCGGATGAATTCGACGCCGTTCAGCTCCGGCATGCGGTAGTCGGTGATGATGAGATCAGGCTCGTGATCTTCGACCCAGTCCAGTGCTTCCAGGGGGCTACCGAAGGCGGTAACATCGAGATTGTCATCGATTTGCTGAATAATTTTCTGCAGAATCGTACGTCCGGTGGTCTGATCGTCAATGATCAGGACCTTCTTTTTCTTCTTCAGAATATTATGCCTCCTGGCACTCATATACGGCTGATCACTGAGCTGTTCTGTGTCGTTGCCAGTCAAGATAATGTTACCTCATTATCGTGGCGTTTCTGACTGTGCATCCCGCAATGTTAGCCACAACTGTGTTCCGGCTTTTCCGTGACCCTCTGCAGCCGGTGTTTTTACAATATTACTGTCATTCTCTAACAGGCTTATCCGCTCCATTATCGCCAGTGAGAATCATTTCGTCCAGCCTCAAAAAGCCCGTCGAAATGTCAGGTTATAACGATATTGACCGGTCAGTGGATGATGCGAGAGTTTGATAGCTTGGATGCCGTGAAAGCGCAGCCGATCGTCACCGCCCCAGACAACGACATCGCCATGCTGCAGCAGGTAATGTTCTGGTTTGTCGCGTCGTTGCAGACCGCCAAACAGAAAAATAGCCGGCACGCCCAGAGAGACAGAAACGATGGGGGCAGAGAAATCCCGTTCATCCTTGTCCTGATGCAGACCCATGCCGGCCCTGGGCTGGTAACAGTTAATCAGGCAGACATCGGGAGCAAAGTCATCAAAGCCACAGCTTGCTGCCGCCCTGACAGCGAGTGCTTGGAACAAGGCCGGCATCTCGGGCCAGGGTTCACCACTGTCCGGATCAGTCTGCTGATAACGATAACCCTGGCGGTCGGTAACCCAGCCATAATCGCCGCAATTACTGAGCTGCGCCGCCATTTTAAAGCCCCGTGGCGTTGACATCTGCCGGAGAGGGGCCTCAGCAGTAATTTGCTTTATAGCCGTCATCAGGGCTTCATCCTCGGCGCGGGCAAAACCGGGCAGAATAAAGCTGTGCGTACTGATTTTGTCAATGCGGGGTTCAGGCATCATAGCTTGAGCTTCTGGCCCAGTTTCAAACCACTGGTAAAGGCCGCTTCTACCCGGCCTTTGATGCACCAGTCGCCACAGGCGGCCAGTTGCAGTTCATGGTCAATGTAAAAAGCCGGTTGCTCCTGCTTGGGCAGGTTGGCATAACGCCAGCGCTTGACCTCGGCGGCCTCAATCAACTGGGGATCAAGGCCGGTGACAGCAGTAACACTTTTTATCATATGTTGTTTAACCGACTCGATATCGTCATCCAGATGTGCCCTTGCCCATTTGTTGGTGGCATGCACCAGCAGGCTGTGACCCTCGCGGCCGGGCTTGCTGCTGTTCACCGAGACCCAGCTGATATCGGCATTTTTAACCAGGGCAGCCTGAAAAGCGAATGCAGGATCGGCTTTGAGAGTCAGCATCAAGGCATAACAGGGCTTCATGGGAATGTCTGCAATGGCCTTGTACGCAGAAAAATCTGTCGGTAACAGTGCGAGCGTCTGAGGCGCGGGCAAAGTGAGCGCGACCCAATCAAAAGGACCATAACGGTGTCCCTCACTATCTTTCAAATGCCAGCTTTTAGCCTGGCGATTAAGTTCGATGATTTCTGAGTTGAACAGGATCGGCTGCGACTGCGCCATTGCCCGTCCGATTGCTGCCATGTCGGGCATGCCGACATAGTGGGGGTATTCTTCATCCCATTGCCGGCGGCTTGTGATAACAGCGCCTTCCATTTCTACGAAACGGGCCTGCCAGTCTGCAGCATGGCCCGCAGCCGTCATTTCTTGCATAAACTGCCTGAACTGGGGGGAACGGGCCGTGAAAAACTGGGCGCCATGATCCAAAGTCTGCTCGGCTAGTGTGCGGCTGGCAACCCGGCCGCCCGCTGTAGCGGACTTTTCAAAAAGCTGGTAGTGATAATAGGGTTGAATCTGGCGGGCCAGTGATAAGGCACTGATACCCGCACCAATGATCGCAATTGATTTCATGCAACGTTTTCCTCAGGCACCTACGCTCCGACCGGTGCCAATCAGAAAAGTGCCGGATTTATTGCGGTATGACTCTGACGTAGCCGCGGCTGCCACGAATCAGCGAAGCATAACTACCGGAAGGTAAACGTTCATTTTCGTCTTTTACAGCCTGAACCACGGCAATTTTGTCACCGTTTTCCTTGCGCAGAATATATTCCACACCGAGAGAAGATTTGGCTTTTTCTTCAATGAACTGACCGGCGATGGCACCACCGACCAATGCGATGATAGTGATGGCGATGCCAGCCGGGTTATCACTCTCAGTGATGCCATATGCGGTGGCACCGGCAACGGTGGCACCTACGGCAGTACCCCAGCCGGGACGACCGGATTCATCCAGGCCTTCAATTTTGACCAGCCGTGAAGAGATAACGCGGACATCCTCGGTGGCCATAGCTTCGCCGACCTCTGTTGCATAGTAGCTGCTCTGTGAGCGGGAAGCGCAGGCATAGACCAGTGGCAGAAAGACCGCGATAAGAAAGATAAGCCTGAGAGGGTATTGACGCATGACAATGACTCCGGAAAAACGCATGATTTTATTATGCAACAAAGCTTCAATGATCAGACAGATCGCTGTGCATAATTACTGCAAGCCGATCCGGCTGTTCAGGTTTAGTGATTCCTGCTCAGTTTCTGCCACAGGCGTTTGATGGCTTTGCGGCCATAACGACGCTTGAAGTTGACCTTGAAGTCATACAGATAAAACGGCAGGCGATAACGCCAGCTGAAATGCTGTGATTTGAGCATGCTGTTTAAATAGTGCTCGACCAGATAGTCGCGCCCTGTCCAATGCAGTTTATGGCAAATCCGCGTCAGATCAGAAATACGCTGTTTCAGTGGTGTGCTGCGGTTATAAAAACGGGCTCGGTTAATATCAATCAGGGTAAAGGCCAGGCTCTGATCCGGCTGTTTCTTAATCAGAATATTGCCGCCGGCCAGATCCCGGAAGAACACGCCATGCTCATGCATACGCAGCAGAAAGGTTGCCAGCTGACGATAAGCTTCAAGCGCTTCAATGCCTTCAAAGCTGTCCGCGCCGTCCCGAAAGGCAATCAGCATTTCACGGGCGGAAAAATCATGATCGACCTTTTCGCAGACAAACAGATTCTGCAGCATCGATTTGTCATTTTCTTTTTCAAAGTAAGCCAGAGGCTGGGCTGTCGGAATACCACGACGTGACAGTTCTGCTGCGGCAATCCAGCTGCGGTGGGCTTTGCTGGGTTTGAATCGATCCAGCAGTCGTTTATGCGGATGCATTTTGAGCGGTTTTTTGGCGACTACGGAGTGGCCAGCCGGTCCGGGAACGGTCCAGATAATATTGCGCGCTTTACGCAAAGTGGTCTCAGCTGTTGCTTCGGGTAGCTTGTCCGGGTGAAGCAGGTCAGCGAGTTTCACGGCTTCTGCTTGATTATCCGCGATCAGCATGCCGCGCCAGCCGTTCTGATGATAGGGGTAATAACGACCGCTGGAACGATGCGCGTAGATCGATTCAAGCGGGTAAGGGGTACGCAGCGGTTTGATGTTAATAGTGTCTGTCAGCGGCCAGCTCAGATACAGCGGCGACTCAGTGATAAACCGGGGCGTTTCCTCAAAAGCCTCACCGTCGCGGCTTTGGATTTCTGCTTTGGCAATATCTGAAGCTCGGTAAAGCGATTCCAGCTCACAGGCTTTACCGTTAATAGTCCAGGCCACATGAATGCGTTTGTCATCGGCACGGAATACATGCACTTCGAGATTTTGAGCGGTTTTCAGCGGGCCTTCATAAACCGTGCCGGGCAGCATCGCGTTGAATTGTTTCATCGCATGAAAAGCAGGACGCACACGGAAATTCGCCAGCTCACCCAGAATGCTCTGGTAGTGGGTAATGCGCTCCAGTTCCGGGTAACGGCCACTGCCATCGTCAATCAGGCCTTCACGCCAGCACACCATCGGGCCCCAGAAGGTCCGCCGCATGGCGCCGGAGGTGGCCAGCAAGACCATGTAACGGCTCAGGTAATCGGCCATTTTCTCTTCGCTGTTTTCCAGCAGACGCTGAATACGTGGCAGGGTCCAGAAAGCAGCTGGCGAAACCATTTTATCGACCCCTTTACGGGCACCGATACGATGCAGTAACCGGGCTTTTTTGACCAGGTTCACCTTGAGGCGGGTAGCCCACTGAAAACCGAGAATACGGTGATCGAAGCGTTCCGGTTCGGTGACCCGCTCGCAGAACAGATTATTGGTGTGAAAATCAGGCAACATGCCAGACTTGCGTAATCTTTCCAGCACGGAGAAGGTATAAAACGGCTCAAAGTCGGAGATATTGGGGCCGGCCATCTTGATATTGCGGCCTTTGATTTCCTCATAGGCAATCTGCCAGGTGATGAAAAAGCCCTTGGTGTCATACCCCGCCCAGCGACGGCGATTGATCGTGGAGCCGATTTCGATGGTGTGCACCCTGTGACCGTATAGATCACAGATATTCTCGACAAATTCCCGCCATTTATCCTGAGCAGCCTTGTCCCGCATGCTGCGTGCCGCATCAAAAGGTTGAACCAGGTGCAACAGGACTTTCAAATCCGTGGCCAGCAGTTTTTCCAGTAGCCGGGCGGTGTCACTATTTTCATCGCCATAACTGAAATCGATGCGGACATTCCTGACCCCGAGCTCTTTCAGTTTTTCCAGCAGATAATCATCGACTGCAGGATCGCTCGAAGCTGCAACGCCGACACCGGAAAAGTCCGCAGCCACTTTGTGTGAATGCGGAGGAATATGCCCTTTTCTAAAGCGAAGCCCACCTCTGAATACATGACTCAGCGCATTGAACAACAGCTTGCTGTCCATCACGGCAGGTATCGATTTCTTGTTTGATTTGGCTGGGGGCTGCCCGGTCATTTTCTTATCCAATATTGGTAGCGAATTTCAGCTGAAAGCGGAGAAAAATCAGTTTCATTCAGCCAATGAACATGAGTGTCCCGGCCGCTAATGTTTGTACAGTTAAGCACAATATTTTGAATCTTTTGCAGATTGAGCTCAACTTGAACTTGATTAGGGGCTGGTTGAGCTCTCATCTTCACCTCTGCTGTGGCTATTTCAGTCACAACAGAGCTGGCTATATAAAGTGCAGAAAGGCCAATGTTTGTCAGTGCCGAACAAAGTCAGCATAATCGGCCAGAAAACAAAACAGAATAATAACGCCGCTGACGGCATACAAAGAGAGAGAACCATGAGTGCAGACCTGTATGAAAAGGTGAAGCAAAACCCCAAATTTCATCAACTGGTTGCCAGACGTGCCCGTTGGGCATGGGGGCTGGCTGCCGTGATTCTGCTGATGTATTTCATCTTTATTCTGCTGATTGCCTTTACCCCGCAGTGGCTCGCAGAACCGATTATGTCCGGTAGCGTGATTACCATCGGTATCCCGCTGGGACTGCTGTTGATTATTGTGGCCTTTGTGCTGACCGGCATCTATGTGCATAAAGCCAATACTGACTTTGACCGGATAAATCAGCAGATCATCAGTGAGACTGAACAATGATCGCCCGCCAGCTATTTTTCTTCATCAGTTTACTCGGGCTCTCATCTATTGCAGCTGCTGATACAGTAAGCGGCGAAGTGCAGAAGCAGCCGCTCAATCTGCCGGCTATCGTGATGTTTCTGTTGTTTGTTGCCGCCACGCTGATGATCACTTACTGGGCCGCCAAACGCACCCGTTCGACGTCAGATTATTACGCGGCTGGTGGCGGTATTACCGGTCTGCAGAACGGGCTTGCGATTGCCGGTGACTATATGTCCGCGGCGTCTTTTCTGGGGATTTCCGGACTGGTATTCCTGTCCGGTTATGACGGCCTGATTTATTCGATTGGCTTTCTGATAGGCTGGCCGCTGATTCTGTTTCTGATAGCAGAACGTCTGCGTAACCTCGGCCGCTACACCTTTGCCGATGTCGCTTCCTACCGGTTGGCACAGCTACCGATTCGCACTCTGTCGGCCTTCGGCGCACTGGCTGTCGTCGCTTTGTACCTGATTGCGCAGATGGTTGGCGCCGGGAAACTGATTCAAATTCTGTTTGGCTTGCCTTATGAGTTTGCCGTCGTGATCGTCGGTGTGCTGATGATGCTTTATGTCACTTTCGGCGGCATGATTGCGACCACCTGGGTTCAGATCATCAAAGCGGTATTATTGCTGTCGGGGGCGACTTTTATTGCCTTGATGGTGCTCAATCATGTTGATTTTGATCTGGAACAGTTGTTCCGACAGGCCATCGCTGTTCATGACAAGGGTGAAGCCATTATGGGGCCGGGTGGGTTGGTTTCCGATCCGGTCTCGGCCATTTCTCTGGGAGTCGCGCTGATCTTCGGCACTGCCGGCTTGCCACATATCCTGATGCGTTTCTTTACCGTGGCTGATGCCAAGCAGGCACGCCGCTCGGTATTTTTTGCCACCGGTTTTATCGGTTATTTCTATATGCTGACCTTTATTATCGGTTTCGGGGCGATAGTGCTGATTTCGACCAACCCAGATTTTCTGAATGCCGATGGTCGTCTTATCGGCGGCAATAATATGGCGGCGATTCATCTGTCCCAGGCGGTCGGCGGAGATATTTTCCTGGGCTTTATTTCTGCCGTGGCTTTCGCCACCATTCTGGCGGTGGTCTCAGGGCTGACACTGGCGGGCGCTTCAGCGATTTCGCATGATCTCTATGCCAGTGTCATCAAGAAAGGCCAGGCTGCCAATGACAAGGAAATCAGGGTGTCACGGATAGCCACGATCATATTGGGTATCGTCGCCATTGTACTGGGCATTTTGTTCGAGAAACAGAACGTGGCGTTTATGGTCGGGCTGGCCTTTGCCATTGCCGCCAGTGCCAATTTCCCGATCCTGATTTTGTCGATGTACTGGCACAGATTAACCACCCGTGGGGCGCTGGTGGGCGGCTTTGCCGGTCTGACCACAGCCATTGTGCTGGTAATTCTGGGGCCGATTGTCTGGGTCGATATTCTGGGCAATGCTGAGGCCGTATTCCCCTACAAGTATCCTGCCTTGTTCTCGGTGCTGACAGCATTTGTCTTAATCTGGCTGTTCTCGGTGACCGATAATAGTGAACGGGGAAGAAAAGAACGGGCCTTGTTTGAACACCAGTTCATCCGTTCACAGACCGGCATCGGCGCGCACGGCGCGACAGACAAACATTGAAGTGGAGCGGGTGATGGGAATCGAACCCACATCATCAGCTTGGAAGGCTGAGGTTCTACCATTGAACTACACCCGCTAAAACCCGGTATTGTGACTCTTAAAGAGCAGCGTGGTTCGGCTGTCTGGTTTCAATCCTATCGGGCCGCGTCTGCATCTCAACTGCTGAACGGTCAACGTTTATTGTTGCAGTCTGCTCCAGTTCCATCGCCATAACCAGCAGTCGTTTAAGTGAATATTGCAACTCATGGACTTGCGTTAGCATGACATTGATATTGTTGTTCATTATCAAATTTAAACCATCAGGTCAGATTAAGCCGGAGTTTGAATGGCGCGCACGCAAAATGATGTGAAGGCGCGACAGTTAATTGTATTTAGACATGGTCTCGACAACATTAACGACCCTCATGGCGCCGGACTTAATGCTGCTGATAGCCGCTCCGGCCTCATTCACCAGCGCCACCCCGTCATCAACCCCATTCAGGCTGCCGGTCATACTATTAATAACGTCCTGACTGTTTGACTGCACGTCAGAGATCATCGCCGAGATTTCATTGGTGGCGGTATGTGTCCGGTGTGCCAGTGAGCGTACTTCGTCGGCGACCACAGCAAAACCACGGCCCTGTGAACCAGCCCTGGCGGCTTCAATGGCCGCATTGAGGGCGAGTAAATTGGTCTGTTCAGCAATGTCACTGATGGTTTTGACGATGTAGCTGATTTTGTCTGTTTCCTGCCCCAGACTCTCAAGCTTGCGGGAAGACTCGCGAACCTGCTCAGACAACTCCTGCATTTTTTCCACCGTATCGAATATAATTTTCTCACCCTGGCTCGACAGTTCTTCGGTTTCCTTTGAAACTTCGTAAGCTGTCAGTGCTCCTTTTTTCTCCTCTTCGATACGCGTTACCTGATCGGTAATATCGGTGGCGAATTTGATGACCCTGTATGGCTGGCCATGCTCATCAAGAATCGGGTTATAGGTGGCGCCAAGCCAGACCAGACGTCCGCTTTTAGTTATCCGCCGATAGCTATTGTCAAAAAACTGACCGCGATTCAGCTGTTGCCAGAATGCCTGATAGTCTTCACTTTCAGCATAGTCTCTCTCACAGAACAGGCTGTGATGCTGACCGATAACTTCATCGCGGGTGTAACCCATCAATTGCAGAAAATTATCATTGGCTTCCCTGATTGTGCCATCCATGTGGAATTCAATGACTGCCATCGAGCGGTTAAGTGCGCTAATCAGATTGGCGGCGTTCTGGGCGGATTCAACTCGTTCAGTGATGGCGTTTGCAGTTTTGATGATCTTCTGCAAGCTGCCATCAGCGGATTTGACCGGGAAATAGGTGGCTTCAAGCCAGATCAGTGAACCGTCTTTGTGTTTGCGCTTGAATTGGCCGCTGAATGCTTCGCCGCGAGCTAATCTAAGCCAGAAATCGCCATAAGCCGGGCTTTGAGCATATTTTTCATCGCATAGAATCCGGTGATGTTGATTGACTAATTCCTTTTCTGTGTAACCTACGACATCACAGAAGTTCTGATTGGCGTTCAGAATAAGACCATCGATGGAAAACTCAATGATGGCAACTGACTGATCCATTGCCTGGTGACGTTCTTTGAGTCGGGATAATTCATTCTGAACTGTGGAGAGTTCCTGCTTGAGTGCTTTACGCTGTTTGAACATCACTGTCTCCATGTTGCGGTGAAAGTTTATTTATTATTGCTGACTACAATGTAGCGCGCTACTTAAATGGTCGAAAAGATGAGTGCAAGGCTGCAGATGTTCAATTAAAACTGGTATAAAAAATGTGAAATTTATTTCTGAAGCGAGAATAAGGGCTATTAATAGAGGCCGAAAGCGGGTCAGAAAGCTTTAATAGCGGATCAGATAGTCCAGTATATGGCGCAGCTGCTGACCACCATCAAGATCAGGTTAAGCGGTGCGCCGACACGGCCGAAGTCGCTGAATTTGAGTGCGCCGGTGCCATAAATCATCGTGTTGGTCTGGTATCCAATCGGAGTCAGAAAGCTGGTGGAAGCGGCAAACATCACGGCCAGCACCAGAGCCAGCGGTTCCAGGGGGACATGCTCGGATAGTGATAAGGCAATCGGTACCAGGATCACAGCAGAGGCATTGTTGCTGACCATTTCCGTCAGTAATGTGGTGATGGCATAAAGCAACATCAGGATAAATATAGGATGCCAATCCAGCGCATGCAGTGCGATAAGAGAACCTACCCAGTCCGCCGCACCGGATTTGCTCATCGCGATGCCCAGCGGAATCACGCCGGCCAGTAACAGGATCACACTCCAGGACACATCCTGATACATCTCCTGATAGGGCACGCAGCGAGTCACTACCATGGCGATGACACCACCGATGGCTGTCAGCACAATTGGCAGCGGTGTCACCGCGGCAACCACTATCACCGCTGCCATGATGCCGCCGGCGAGGAGCATACGCTGCTTGTCAAAATAATCCTCGTACTCATCCAGTACCACGACATCCAGGCTGCGGTGAAGCTGGGTCAATGAGGTTTTTGAAATATCAAGCAGGACGACTTCGCCGACATTGAGCTCCTCATCAGCGAGACGGCGGGAACGTACTTTTTTGGTATCGATGCCGATCAGTCTGGCATTGTAGCGGCGCCAGAAATTGATATCACCGGCACGTCGACCGTCAAACAGCCGACGGTTGCGCAGCAGCACCGGCACCACCTTGGTATCGGCGCGCGCCTTTCTCAGGCTGGTGAAGTTTGACAATACATCGACCCAGTTCTCTTTAATCAGCTCCATGATCTGACGTACCGTGCTGCAGACAATCAGAATGTCTTCGGCTTTTATTTTTACTTCAGCGGCTTTGTGGGTCCATGTTCTGCCACCCCGGATCAGCTTCATGATATTGACGCCGCTGTGGGCTTCAAACTTGGCGTCTGCCAGGGTTTTGCCGATAAGGCTGCTGCCATGAATCACTGTCAGTTCAATGACAAATTTTTCCTGCTTGTCGTTGGCCATGGGTTTGGCATCTTTTGCCGGTAACAGCCAGCGACCCAGGGTCAGAAAATAGATCAGGCCGCTCAACAGAATCAGTATGCCGATATGACTGAATTCGAACATAGACAAGGGACGCCCGAAGCTCGGTGCATCGGCCAGAATAGAAGAGGTCAGGATATTGGTAGAAGTACCGACCAGTGTCAGAGTGCCGCCCATCATGCCGAAAAAACTCAGTGGAATCAGCACCCGCGATGCAGCGAAATGACTGCTTCTCGACATATCCAGCATCAATGGAATCGCGATAGCCACCGCAGCGGTATTATTGATAAAACCGGACACCAGGCCAATCATCATGCCGACAATAATGAGCTGCCTTATTTCAGAATGACCTACCAGTGGTATCAGCTTTTTGGCCAGCAGATTCACCATGCCTGAACGCTGAATACCGCCAGACAGAATAAACATGCACAGAACGGTGATTGTTGCCGTGCTGGAAAAGCCGGACAGACTTTCGGGGATAGTGGGAAAAGCGGCTTTCAGGTTAACGCCCCGCGCCAGCAACCAGTCTGAATGAAACAGCAAGGGAATGGCCATGACCGTAACAAGAATGATCAAAGCCGTGACATCAACCGGCAGTTTCTGGGAGGCGAACAGGTAAAGCCCGCAGGCGATGATCAAAAACACGATTGCGATTTCGACGGTCATGATGCCCTTCCTGTCGCAAGGGAGTACAGGCTGCAACTGATATGCGTAGCCTTTGTGCAGAGCAACACAAACACATTTGCATTCTCTAATAACAGGTTATCAGATGGTCAGCGCTTGAACAGCGTTATCTGCTTTAGCACACGGCCTCTGCATCTGTCGGGACGGATATTTTAACGGCGTATTTATTCAACACAGCCAGTGGGTCACTGCATTCGGGGTTGCTGCAACGTGCTGATCCCGAGTGATAACAACTGTCTTTTCAGCAGATCGTCACCGGAAGCTTGCCAGCGCTGGAGCAGGGCAAAGATTTCTTCTGCATTAAACTGAAGTTCCCGGTGACAGGCGGCCGATATAATCTGCAGTAAGCGGGGGAAGCGCGCCGACAACTCATGAAAAACCTGCGGGTCGCCATAGCTGTATTCTGCAAGCGTACTGTAGGCTCCGCCTCCCATGCCGATGAAATAGTCTTTTTTGATACCTGCCCGTTTGAGCTTGTCTGGAAACAACGAACCAATAAACAGCGATAGATCACCCAGACGACGCAGATTAATGAGTTTTTGTGAGGTCGTTTTAGCTTCCTGAGCATCGCGGTAGATGAAGGCCAGCGTGGGCAGGCTGAGACCATGCTCATTGGCTTCAAAAAAATGCCGGCTGTCTGAATAGAAAACGAGCAGCTTAACCAGATAGACGAGGGTATTCTCCGACAGTGGCGGTGAACTATTGCGTGATGCATCTGAAAGTCTGTCTTTGAACCACTCATTGAGATTGTTGCTGGCGATCAGTGTTGTGCTTTTCTGCATGCTCATCCCCCTCATCAAAAATTTTTATATCAGACTCTTGAAAACAAAATTTCATTCCCCAAATGCTTGCTTGTTCAGTGGTTTAGCCCTGAACTTGTACAGTGATTTTATTGTGATTTTAGGAGGAGTTTGATGAATTTGAAACCTCTATATGATCGATTAGTGGTTCGCCGTCTGGAGGCGGAAACCACCACAAAAAGCGGCATCATTATCCCCGATAAAGCCAGCGAAAAACCGACTCAGGGTGAAGTGCTGGCCGTGGGTGAGGGAGCGCTGACTGCTTCCGGAGAATGCCGTGAAATGGCAGTAAAGGTCGGTGACAGAGTGCTGTTCGGCCAATACGCCGGTTCTGAAATTAAAGTCGATGGTGAGACCTTGCTGGTGATGAAAGAGTCCGATGTGCTTGCCATCGTTGAACATGACATTGCAGAGGAGAAAGCCGCATGAGTGCCAAAGATGTGAGATTTTCAAATGATGCTCGCGAACGCATGATTGAAGGTGTCAACATTTTAGCGAATGCTGTTAAAGCGACTCTTGGACCCAAGGGAAGAAATGTGGTTTTAAGCAAGAGCTTTGGTGCGCCCAGAGTCACCAAAGATGGTGTTTCCGTTGCCAAGGAAATCGAGCTGGCAGACAAGTTCCAGAATATGGGCGCCCAGATGGTAAAAGAAGTGTCATCAAAAACGGCAGATGTCGCCGGTGACGGCACCACCACAGCGACCGTGCTGGCTCAGGCTGTGATAAGAGAAGGACACAAATCGATTGCCGCCGGTATGAACCCGATGGACCTCAAACGCGGTATTGATGCAGTGGTCAAAGCCGCTACCGAAGAGCTGCACAAACTGGCCAAACCCTGTGACGACAACAATGCTATCCGTCAGGTTGCCACCGTGTCTGCCAACTGGAATACCGATATCGGTGACATCCTGGCTAAAGCGATGGAAAAAGTGGGTAAAGACGGTGTCGTGACCGTGGAAGAAGGCAAATCCTTCGAAAACGAACTGGAAGTGGTTGAGGGCATGCAGTTCGACCGCGGCTATCTGTCGCCTTATTTTGTCAACAATCAGGAAAAAATGCTGGCAGAGCTGGATAATCCCTATGTGCTGCTGTTTGACAAGAAAATCAGCTCTATCCGCGATCTACTGCCGACCCTGGAAGCCGTCGCCAAAGAAAGCCGGCCTTTGCTGCTGATTGCTGAAGATGTTGAAGGCGAAGCGCTGTCGACCCTGGTCGTCAACCAACTGCGCGGTATTCTGAAAGTCGCTGCAGTCAAAGCGCCGGGCTTTGGAGACCGCCGCAAAGCGATGTTACAGGACATTGCGGTGCTAACCGGTGCCACTGTGATCAGTGAAGAGGTGGGGCTGTCACTTGAATCTGTCACAGTGGAACATCTGGGTAGTGCGAAGCGGGTGCTGGTCGGTAAAGATGCGACCACCATTGTCGATGGTGCTGGCGATAATAAGGCGATTGAGGCACGCGTTAGCCAGATCAAAAAAGAGATCGAAAATTCCAGCTCTGATTACGACAAGGAAAAACTGCAGGAACGCCTGGCCAAACTGGCAGGTGGCGTGGCCGTGATCCGTGTGGGGGCCGCCACCGAAGTCGAAATGAAAGAGAAAAAGGACCTGGTTGATGATGCCTTCCATGCTACCCGCGCCGCGGTCGAAGAGGGCATTGTCGCAGGAGGCGGACTGAGTTTGGTTCGCGTTGCCGACCTGGTCAAGGCGAAAGACCTCAATCTCGCCAATGAAGATCAGCACGCCGGTGCCCGCATTGCATTACGGGCGATGGAAGAACCTTTCCGTCAAATCGTCACCAATGCGGGGGATGAAGCCAGCGTGGTGGTGGAAAAAGTCCGCACAGAGGCTGGCAATTTCGGCTATAACGCGCAGACCGGCGAGTATGGTGACATGCTGGAGATGGGCATTATTGACCCTGCCAAAGTCACACGCAGTGCCTTGCAGCATGCATGCTCAATAGCAGGCCTGATGCTGACCACCGAAGTCATGATTACTGACGCGCCTAAAGAGGATAAACATTCTCATCAGCCATCCGGTTGGGAATAAGCATCGTCATCCATCAAAAAGGGGAGCGTTGGCTCCCCTTTTTCTTTATCTGTACCTGCCAGCCAACAACCGCATTTATCACCCATTCGTCGAGATGCCAGACGCCTGTTATAATGCCCAGCCATTGTCCCCGTAGCTCAGCAGGATAGAGCGTCCCCCTCCTAAGGGGAAGGTCGCAGGTTCGACTCCTGCCGGGGACGCCAGCTTAGATATAGAGTGTGATATCGGCCTCGGAAGCAAATTCCAGGAAGGTAGCGGCACCGCCACTGCTGATACCCTCAACAAAGTCTTCGTGTTTGAAGTCAAACAGATCCACAGTCATCTGACAGGCAATCAGTTCAACGCCGGACTCTATGCAGATTTCTCTTAGCTCTTCTACGCTGGCGACGCCTTTCTTTTTCAGTTTGCGTTTCATCATCCAGGTGGCAAAGCCCTCGAGGCCGGGCAGCACCTGAACGATACTGGGTACGGTCACCGGCATCGGCATGGCCGGGTTACCCAATGGTGACACTTTCAGGTTCAGTTCTTTGTTAAGCAGCTGCAGGCCGTAGAAGGTGAAGAAAATCTTGGCTTCAAACCCCAACGCTGCTGCAGTCGATGCGAGCAAAAATGGAGGATAGGCCCCATCCAGTGTGCCTTTGCTGGCGATGATGGCCATTTTCTTAGCCATTGGTTTCTCCCTTCTCGATAGTGAAATGCAGTTTGCCCTCTGATTCAGAGCTGTCGATCAAGGGGTTGCCGGTCATTTTGCAGAATGCCGGAATGTCTTTATTGGCACCGAGGTCGGTAGCAATCAGGTGTAATTTCTGGCCTGCCGACATATCGGCCAGTGCTTTACGCGCTTTTAATACGGGCAGTGGACAATTGAGACCGGATGAGTCAATTTCTACATCAAATTCTGACATACTTGCGATCCAGGAATAATTCAAATGATGGCTAAATGATAAACGGAATTACATTCATTGTCTTGCCGGAACCCCTATCCCGGGGGATGAGTCTATGCACTGTATGAAACGATTAATCACCCTGAGTTTACTGGCCTGCCTGTCATTGCCGCTGACACAGAGCAATGCCCTCGACATTGCCCTGCCGGAAATGGGAGACAGTGCCGGTGCGCTGATTTCTCCCCGGGAGGAATATGAAATCGGCCAGGCCTTTTTCTGGCGCTTGCAGCAATCCACCCCGTTGATTGAGGACCCGGAGATCAACAGCTATATTCAGTCACTGGGCTATCGGCTGGCGGCCAACAGTGATGAACCCGGGCTCGATTACACTTTCTTTATGCTGCCCGATCCGACTGTCAACGCCTTTGCGGCACCCGGCGGTTTTATCGGGGTTAACAGTGGCTTGTTGCTGACCGCGGAGAACGAGTCGGAACTGGCATCAGTGATGGCGCACGAGATCGCGCACATTACCCAGCGGCATATTCTGCGCAGCTTTGAACGTCATAAACGCATGACCATTCCGCGTACTGCGGCGATGATTGCTGCGGCGCTGCTGGGCGCGGCCGATCCGAGAGCCGGCTCAGCAGCAATGATGGCAGTTCAGGCCGGCGATATTCAGAGTCAGCTTGATTACAGCCGCGCACATGAGGCCGAGGCCGACAACCTGGGGATGGAAACGCTGGTGGAATCAGGTTTTGACCCCGATGCCATGCCCAGTTTTTTTGAAAAATTACAGCAGGCCAGCCGCTATTATGGCGGCGATAATATCCCTGAATTTCTGCGAACTCACCCGGTGACTACTTCCCGTATCGCTGATGCCCGTGGACGCGCTGCCAATTATCAGATGAAGCCGCAACTGTCGGATCCCAAGCAGTTTTATCTCATCAAAGAGAAGCTCAGGGTGATGATGACGGAAGATGCCAGTGATTTGCTGCAGCATTACAAATCAGCAATGTCACGTGAGGATGACACCAATAGGGAAGCCGTTCGTTATGGCTACGCGCTGGCTTTGCTTAAGAGTGGTCAACATACACTGGCAAGAGAAGCCCTGCAGCCGCTACTGGAAAAAGAAAAAGACCGGCTGGCTTACCAACTGGCACTGGCCGATATCGAAATGGCGGTTGGCCGGGTTGAGGCAGCACTGGAAATATATGAAGATAACCAGCGCCTCTATCCTGATGATCAGGCATTGACGATGGAACAGGTCAAGGCATTGCTGAGAACCGGCCGCGCCTTTGAAGCCGATAAACTGTTGCAAACACAGATTGAGCTCGGTGAAACTTCCCGCAATGTGTATAAACTGCTGGCGCAGGCCAAAGGGGAGATGGGGCAGATGAGTCAGTCCCATAGCTGGCTGGCAGAATATTACTACCAGTCAGGCCTGCTCAAAGCCGCCGCAGACCAATTGCAACTGGCAGCAAAAGCCGCCGGCAATGATGAATATCAACGCGCCAAAATCGCTTCAAGACTGCGTGAAATAGAAGAAGCTATGGCGCAAATGGAACAGTAACAGCATGACACACCAAGCCGATTCCAAACGGCGCTCATTTCTTAAAGGCGCTATCTCCGCTTCCACCTTGGCCCTGGTTGCCAGCAGCGGATTATTGCTTCCGCGTCGCCTGCTCGCCCACTGGCCCAGCGATGCTTTTACTGCAGAAAGCGTTGAGGATGCGCTGCTGGCTTTGCTGGGTGAAGCAGAAGTCGCAGATGCCAAACAAATCGCTTTTAAACTTGGCGCGCCGCCCAGCTATGCTGTTAACGGTGCCTCGGTGCCGGTCGAGGTCCGCAGTGACTTGAAGAATATCGAACGTATTGCAATTCTGGTTGAGAAAAATCCCAACCCGCTGGCGATGAGCGTTGAGCTGACGCCTGATGTGGTCTTGCCTTTCAAAAGCATGATCAAAGTCGCGGAAGACTCTGAAGTGATTGCCGTGGTACGAGCGGATGGTAAGCTCTACAGAACCTCACGCGACATTGCGGTAGATATTGGAGGCTGTGCCTGATGGCGATCAAAGCCAGAGACAGAATACGTGCCAAGCTCATCGATGAGCAGACCATCGTGCGGGTATTGCTCGCTCACCCGATGCACACCGGCAGAGGTAAAAACGAGCAGGGCGAGCTGATCCCGGCCGAGTTTATCCAGGATATCCGCTGCTGGCGTAATGGCAGGGAAGTTCTGACTATCAAGTGCGGCACAGCGACAGCACGTAACCCCTATTTTTCTTTTCAACTGGCAGGTGGTGCTTCCGGCGACAAAATCATGGTTCGTTGGGTGGATAACCTCGGCGCCAAAGGGATTGCCGAGACCACCCTGTCATGAGTCTGAAACTCAAGGTTAACCTTTTCTTCACCATTCTTTTACTGGCCTCTCTGATGGCTGGAACCGGTGTCTTGATCTCCAACGCCCGGCAGTCGGTAGAAAAAGAAGTCCAGGACACCATGGATGCCGCCGCAAGACTGATCACACTCACGCTCGCTGACCGTCCGCTCAACCGGGAGCTGGGTATCAACGAACAGATGCATGAAATGATCAAGGCACTGAGTGAAATTCGCAGCCTGCATATCCTGCTGTTTGATGCCCAGGGGCTGCTTTATGAAGGCGAGCCGGAGCCGACCCTGGAAGTCGAGCCACCGGACTGGTTCGTTAAAATTCTGTTCCCTGAAATTACGCCTTTAAGCAAACGCTTCGGCAACGGTCATATGGTGATTTATGCCGCGCCAATGCAGGAAATCAGCGACCGCTGGCAGGATATTCGCAGCATCATCGGACTGGGAATGGTGGTGTTTGTGTTTGTCAGTATCTTTTTATATTGGGGCGTTGACTGGTTTTTGCGACCACTGCAACGTTTGCTTCAGGCATTGGCGGCTTTCGAACGGGGTGATTTGCATTCAAGGCTGCCCAGCTTCACGCTGCCCGAAATGAATCAGATCAGCCAGACGTTCAACCGTATGGGCCAGGCGCTGGAGCTGAGTTCAGCCGAAAACCAGAGGCTGGCCATGCTGGTCCGGCAATCCGGTGACGCCATCCTGGCACTCGACCATGCCGGTAACATCACTTTCTGCAATTCCACCGCTGAACGCTTGTTTGCCAAGCAAACGCCAGTGCTCAAAGGCGAAGCTCTGGCCAATCTCGGTTTTGACCATCAGCGTAAGACGATAGCCCGGGTACTGGAAAACTGCGAAACCATTGAGAATATGGAAACCACGCTGACACGGCCTGACGGAGAACAACTGACCTTGTTAATGTCCAGCGTGCCGCTATATGACAACAATCAGCAAATCATCGGTCTGGTCTGTACGCTGAGAGATATTACTGAGCTTAAACAGGCGGAAATGGCGCGTAACCAGTTACGTGAAACCCGGCTGTTAACCAAGCACATGGACGAGGTCCAGGAAGCAGAGCGTCGTCACCTCGCACGTGAGCTGCATGATGAACTGGGACAATGTCTGACCGCCATCAAGACGGATGCGGTACTAATCCGTAACCGCACGCAGGACAATGAGCCCCGCATTCATGGTAGTGCCCAGGCGATTATTGACACCGCCAGTCATATCTATGATGTGGTGCATAATATGATCACCCGTCTGCGACCCAGTCCGCTCGATGATCTGGGACTGGTGCCGACACTGGAGCAGAGTATAGCCAGTTGGCGTGAACGCGAAGCGGATATCAATTTTGTGTTGCAGATCAGCGGTAAACTCGACAATCTGAACGAAGCCATGAATATGACGGTCTTCAGAGTAGTGCAGGAAGCCATCACCAACGCGGTGCGTCATGCCCAGGCCAGCCAGATCAAAGTTCAGATTCATGCCGAGCAGGGTACTGATAAGGATGCGTTGACGATTGAAATCAGTGACAACGGCAAAGGCATGGTGGTCAAAGATTTTCACTCAGATGTCGATTTCGGCCTGTTGGGCATGCGTGAAAGAGTGCAGAGTATGGGCGGCGAGTTCAAGCTGCTGAGTGAACCCGGTGACGGGGTGGCGATAAAAATTAAGATTCCTCTCGGAGCGGACAGACTGATATGAGCCTAAACAAAACAAAAGTCTTGCTGGTGGATGATCACGAACTGGTACGGGCAGGCTTTCGCCGTTTACTGGAAGATGGTGACAAGTTTACCGTCGTAGCTGAATCAGGCAGTGGCGAACAGGCGGTTCAGGATTTCAACAAACATCATCCGGATGTCGTGGTAATGGATATATCCATGCCCGGCATTGGCGGTGTCGGTGCTATTGAGCGCATTGTCGCGCGCGAGCCGAATGCCAGAATTCTGGTACTGAGCGTGCATGAGGACAGCGTATTTACTACCCGGGCCATGCAGGCCGGGGCTCTGGGGTTTATTCCCAAACGCAGTGCGCCGGAAGAAATGCTGAAAGCCGTTGAGCTGGTGGCACAGGGCAAAACCTGTATTGCACCGGAAATCGCGCAGCAACTGGCGATGCAGAAATTAACCGGCTCCGAGAATCCGCTGGATGTGTTAAGTCAGCGGGAGTTTGAAGTATTCAGGCTGCTGGCCGAGGGCAAAACCGTCAATGAGATCGCCGACATCCTCAGCCTCAGCCCCAAAACAGTTGGCACACACCACACCAACATCAAGCAAAAACTGAATGTTTCCAACTCGGCTGAACTGGCTCGTCTGGCTATTCGCAGTGGTCTGGTGGATGCCTGAAATCGATTCAGGAAAATCCTGAGTCACAGCGAGCAAATTCCTCTCTGGCTTTTTTGGGGCGCTCTGTAATCTACAACTTAACGAATCCGGTCATCCGGTGTTTCAAGAAATAAAAAGAGGTGATTACTATGTGGACTAAACCAGAATATTCAGACATGCGTTTCGGTTTCGAAGTCACTATGTATATTTGCAACCGCTAATAGCATAGAGAAACCAAACTCAGAAAAACCCGGCTCTGCCGGGTTTTTTTATGTCCGAAACCGGAGGCAACGGTGTATGGTTATTAATAATGAATTCAGCTAAGGCTGTTACATTTGCTTTGAAGAACTAAAACCGCGACCAGCGGTCTACAAAAGCGTTACAGAGCTGATTATGACTTGTGAATTACGGTCATTTTTGTGAGGCAGTCCAACTCAAATGGGCTTCGCAGTAATGGAAGTTTTGAAAGGGACAACATAATGATTAAAGTAATACTGGTTGACGATCACGTTGTAGTGCGCTCCGGCGTCAAACGACTGCTGGAAGAGCAGGCGGACCTGCAGGTCATTGCAGAAGCCGATACCGGTGACGATGCTTACAAGCTCTACCATCAGCATCAGCCCGACGTGATGTTGATGGATATGAACATGTCGGGCTCAAGTGGCCTGGCCACTCTGAGCCAGATCAAAGCCCGCTACCCCGAAGCCAAGCTCATCATGTTTACGTCACATACAGAAGTGGTGTTTGCGGTTCAGGCCATCGGTGCCGGGGCTAAAGGTTATGTGTTGAAATCCAGCACGGCCGAGGAAGTGATTCAGGCGGTTCGTCAGGTTGCCAGCGGGAAAAGCTATCTCAGTTCGGAAGTCGCGCAGGCGATAGCACTGCAAAATATTTCTGCTGATGACGATCCAACCCGTTCGCTGACACCGAGAGAGTTTGAAATTTTCCGTCTGCTGGCAGAAGGAGCAGACATTGACACAATCGCTGAGACCCTTAAAATCGGTCAAAAAACGGTGGCTAATTATCAGACCCAGCTCAAACACAAGCTTAATATTCATACTCCGGTCGAGCTGGTGAGACTGGCCATCAAACATCAAATCATCAGACTACAGTAGTCTGATTCTCTCCTAAGATATTTTCCTATATTCATAGGGAAAAATTCCTACCTCCACAGTGATAGCTTCCTAATGAAAAATGGGAATATCCGGCATAGAGTAGTGCTCAGTGACTATCCACTTCATAGTCACCAACCAACTCTAATGTAGAAGAGGTAAATCTAATGAAGCTGAAAACATTATCATTGGCAATGATGTCTCTGGCTGTACCCGGTATGGCCACTGCAGCTGACGAATTGCTGCAGATGCAACAAAATGAAGCCAACTGGGTGATGCCTGCTGGTAACTATGCTAACCAGCGTTATTCAGAACTGACACAAAT
>CAJXKF010000004.1 GCA_913055695.1 uncultured Methylophaga sp. | reverse complement strand
CCCCACTGCTGCCTCCCGTAGGAGTCTGGGCCGTGTCTCAGTCCCAGTGTGGCTGATCATCCTCTCAGACCAGCTACAGATCGTTGCCTTGGTAGGCCGTTACCCCACCAACAAGCTAATCTGATATAGGTTCATCCAATAGCGCGAGGCCCCGAAAGGTCCCCCGCTTTCCTCCGTAGAGCGTATGCGGTATTAGCAGCCGTTTCCGGCTGTTGTCCCCCACTACTGGGCAGATCCCTATACATTACTCACCCGTCCGCCACTCGCCATCAAGAGAGCAAGCTCTCTTATGCTGCCGTTCGACTTGCATGTGTTAGGCATGCCGCCAGCGTTCAATCTGAGCCATGATCAAACTCTTCAGTTTAATTTAGCTTGTAACTTTATAAGACAAAGTTACCAAATCTTGATTGACGTTAGCATGTAAATGCTAGCCGTCAGGTTTTCTAGCAACCTGACGTAAGCACCCACACAAATTACTTGATACTGTTTTGTTAAAGAGCGTTTCCTGCAAACTCGTGCAGCAAAGAAGCGAGAATTATACAGCTCCCGGCCAGGCTGTCAAACATTTTTTATTGCTTTCGACTTGGTGTTGATTTGCCGATAAGCAATGAAAGACGGGCATTCTACAGGCTACGGAACACAGGTCAACAGGAAGTTATTCCCGAAAGCCTCTTCCACGTCTTAGTCGCATGAAATATAGAGTAATTTTTTCATTACAATTTTATTTCAAGCGACACATTTCGCTGCCGGCTTAAGTGAAAGTGCTAATTTCCATGCTCATTCTGGCAATGTAAGCGATAGGCGCGGGGGGACATGCCATACGCCTGATGGAATACACGACTGAAATGCGCCATGTTATTGAAACCACTTTGCATCGCTACTTCAGTAATACTCAGATGATGATAGAGCGAACTGGCCAGATAATGGCGGCTGCGAGAGAGACGCTGCTGCGTGAGGTAACGCATCAGTGACGTGTCTTCTTCATTAAAGAGATTATTGATATAACGCAGCGATAAGCCCACGGCGGAAGCAATGGCGTCAGCTTTCAGATCGCTGTCAGTCAACTTGCAGGCAATAAATTGTTTAACTCTGGTTAATGCCTGATTCCGATGGCGGGACATCTCCTTCGTTTTTCCAGTGACTTCCAATAACGACTGGGTAAACAGTTCCAGGACGGGATCTGCTAATGACTGAAAAGCCGCTTTATCCAGTCGCCCTAATTGATTGACGGTTGATGAAATCATCGCGGCACTGATGGCCCCCGTCCCATGCTCAGTGGATAGCTTGGTTGCAGTCAGTCTGCTGATATTGGCGACGCGTTCATCAAGCAAAAAACGGGGAATCGAAATGATAACCTTGGAAAACGGTCCGGGCGTAGTGACACGATGTGGCTCGGTCGCATCGTATATCGTCATTTCACCCGGTTTGAGAAAAACTTCCCGGCCGCCTTGTTCAAGCTTGTATTGTCCCTGTGTCAACAACACGCCGAAATAACAGTCCTGGGAGACATACTCCGGAGCTTTCGGCAGCCTCTCGATAGTAATGGCATTGGAGCGAATGGGAGACAAACGCAATCCCTGTTGCCAGGGATAAATCAGCATATCGTTATATAAGTATTCCTGATCCGGCGCTCCAACATCAACATTGGCATATTCGCGGCCGATAACTTCCTTAAGCCATTCCAAACGCTGATGAATCGGTTGCTCCTCAGTGCAAAGCCTCTGGCCATCCAGCCCTTCAAGGTTCGCCAACAGATTCGAAGAAAATCTCGTCATTGAATGCCTGACAGAATGTTCCATGGCATATCACCTTCTCAGTCAAAAAATACCGCCAGCCGGAAAAAGTATCCATGACGCAGTCACGCCATACTTTTTCTCGGCAACCATAACAAGCGGTAAGCGCATTACCAATAACTTAACACAGCTAATCTGCTATTAGTTTGGGATACCTCTTTGAGGATTCTGTGGCGGATACGAGCAAGCTGCTTGCTGCACCCGGAGAGTTCATAAAGATTTTGGAAGCTGAATACTAATTATCTATTAGTACAAAACAATGGGAAGGAGTTTTTATGCAAACGCTATATGGCAAACAGCATCGGACTTTGCAACAGGATTTTGATACCGAGAGATTAGCGAATGCTGTGCATGACAATATCGTCGCCAGGGAAATCGGTGAAGAACATCGTGGTTTTATTGAGAGCCGCGATATGTTTTTCCTCACAACCATCGATCATCGAGGTTATCCCACTTGTTCCTACAAAGGCGGGAATCCAGGCTTTATCAAGATCATTGACAGTAAAACCCTGGCATTCCCGAGTTTCGACGGAAACGGAATGTTCCTCTCTATGGGCAACATTATCGCCAATAATCAGATCGGCATGTTATTGATCGACTTCGAAACCCCAAATCGTTTTCGTATACACGGCAATGCCTCAATTCATCGTGATGAGGCGTCGCTCAAAATGTTCCACGGCGCGGAGATGGTGGTCATCGTCGATATAGTAGAAATTTTCGTTAACTGCGCGCGATATATACACCGCTACAAACGCGTCACCAGCGCAAAGCATGTGCCAGATGAAAACAAGACTCCGGCGTTACCGCACTGGAAACGGATAGACGGCCTGCAGGATGCGCTACCAGCGAGGGACAAACATATCGCCGACTCCCTGGGTGGCACAATCAGCCCAGAACAATATGCCGAGATGCTCAGTAAAGGCGAGACCTGAGACAGTATGGGCAGCGTTTAAAAAGTCAGCTGCAAATAGTTAACCCGGAATGTATCGATACTGAAGAGAGGATGGTCATGACACAGCTTAATGCAGCCACATTCAGCGCTTTCTTACTGACAAGCATCGTTCTTTACATGCTTGGATTCTTTGCTTTTATTCCACCATGGGCCGTGTTCATCGCCTGGGCTTGTTTCTTCCATATGAATGGCGGCGCCCACCGCAACCAGGCGTTTATCTCGACCATCACCCATATGCCGCTCGGTGCAACGGCAGCATGGATCTCGGCAATTGCTCTATTAAATAATCCCTTCGACAGTGCACTGGGCCAGCAACTCTGGGGGCCAGTGCTTATAGGCGCAGTCATTGCTGGTCTTGCCAGAATGAGCACAATTCAACTTTTCAGCATAACCCCAGCAATCATCTATGGATATGCCAGCGTTTTTGCTTTCACCAGCACGACAGGATTGTTTGCTTCGCATTACCTGCTATCGCTGTCGTTCAACAATGCATTACTTGCAATATTATCCAGCACCATTATCGGTGCTTCAGCAGGCTACATCAACGCCACACTGGTTGCCGCCCTGGTCGGACGCGGAATCATGAAGCCTTCGAAGTGTGAATCGGTTATCAGAGAGTAATTTGTAAAACAAGACTATTGGATTGCTTAATGGATGCAATACCCTGTGGCTTTATCTATTCAGCAAAAGAAGGCGTTGTTACAGCTATCTGACAATCAGGTCAGTTTTTCAGAACGTCATTGTGTTTATGCTGGTGAGTAGAGAAATCGATACAGGCTGGCTATGCAGGAAAGTCGGTCCTGAAACATCAAATCGTTTCTGATTTTCAATGTAAAGATTGTCCTGTTTTTCCTGCCGGAGCGTCACACTGAAATCGTATCAAGCAGAGAACTGTGTGTGTCGAACGTCATTCATTGATGGGCTTTTTTCACTCCCCAATAGCTATAGATATGTGATGCGGTAAGCAGCAAAAGCGACATAAAAGCCAACCATAACAGCAAATCGACCTTCGGTTCGTGGGGCAGGATTTCTTCCACAATCAAGCTCTGGTGATGCTGTTCATCAATCTCTGCCAGTGCTTTGGCAAAGGCTTCCAGCGAGCCGGCCTCAAATACCCGGTATGGCACATCAAGGGTTTTGAAAAAACTGTGTAACTTACGCTCTGGCATGTCTACCCAAAGCGGGTTGTTATCCTGTAGCGTTTCGAGGCTGATCGCCAGATTCGATTTGAGGTAAATCCAGTAGAGGGTGAGGTTCATCTCCTGATACAAACGACTGATATGTTGCTTGTCTTCATCAGTCAGTAGCTCGCCGCCATCTGACACCAGCAATACAATGCGTGAGCCCCGATATGCCTGCCCCTCAAACATTGTTGCGCTTCTACGTAAAGCATCAGCAATATTGGTCTCTGACAGGCCCTTGCCTAAAGCATTGGCATCAATGGTGGCGAGTATCGCCTCCTTATCGTGAGTTAATGGCAGCAAATTGACTGCCTTGTCGCTGAATAACACGAAGCCGTAGCGATCATCCGGCCGTTTTTTAATAAATTCGACCAAATAATCCCGTGCCACCCGCCTTTTGGAACCAGGGCCGCCCACAGTGATTGAACCCGCCTCATCGTTCACTGCAAACGGGTTATCCATACTGCGACTTCGATCCAGCAACAAAACGATTTCGGCCCCTTCGACGATGCGCTCAATCTTTTGTTCCGGCATGCTGGGACTCGCTAATGCCATCAGCAGTGCAGCAATTAACAATGTCGCCAGCAACTTCAGCGCAATGCTGAAAAACCGGGACCAGGGATCGACCGGGATCAGTTCTACCCAGGCTACAGTTTTATCCAGGTTATGGTTAAGCCATGGCAGAAGCGACAACGGCAGCATCAATAAAAACCCGGGATAGATCCATTCGAGACCGAACAGATTCATGCAAGCCAAACTCTATGCAGTTGACCGTGACTCTCAAGCTGTCTGGCAAAGCGGTTGAAGCTATGATGCATACTGTAACTGGCTGCATCAATGCCTCTGCCCGTTTGCGTAGGCAGACTATTTATTTCAAAGGCAGACATTGATTTCAAACAGCAAACACTTTCGGCCTCACGGCCTTCGCCTTTTGCCACCGCCTTGTCATCGGGAAACACCAGCGCATCGAAGATCGGGTTCACCAATTCCTGGGCCAGCTGTCGCCCAGTCTTTAACAGCCGAGATTCAGCCATCTTTTCTTCCTGGATATATTCATGAGATTTTTCCGGCTAATGATCAGGCTTGTTTCGGTAATGTCGCATTAATCCAGACACAAGCTGTTTGTGGTTAGCAAAGAAAAGTATGGCGCGATCAGGTGATGGAAACTTTTTCGGGATGGCGGTATTTATTGACTGAAAGGGTGATATGCCCTGGGTCGCCTGGCAGCCTTCAGCGGTGCTTTTGTTCAGAGCAGATGAGAACGTCATGAACAGTTGGATAGAAGGTGGTTCCTATCGTAAAACATCCGGAAGCACTCTTTATGATGACTGAATAAGTTGGCAGAGAGTCAGCCACTGTTGCCGGCACATTATCAAGGCTGATCAGGCTATGCTGAGTTTTTCCTGGCTCCGCAAGGGGAATATTCCAGAGTCTATTGATTGCAGAAAATGGCGCTTAGGGAGCGCTGTTGACCGGCCCCCTTATTCTTGCTTGCGATGTCGCCAATTTGGCCAGCGCTGACAAATCAGATGGGAGATATAATCAAGACATTTCAATACAGGCATGAAGACCGGCAGACCTGCTCAGATCTGCCGTTAACTGTGCTAGCTTGCCCTAATACGGGCAAACTTACGTTTGCCAACCTGGAATACGCCTTCAACACCCGCTTTGATCAGCAGCGATTTATCGTCGACTTTTTCACCATCGATTTTAACTGCACCTTGTTTGATCATCCGCATCGCATCGGAGGTACTCGATGTGAGACCAGCCTCTTTGAGTACATTGGCAATCAGCATGCCTTCATTACCGACTGACAGGGAAACATCCGGGATATCATCCGGCAGTTCCCCTTTCTTGAACTGGTTTTCAAAACCCTGGCGAGCTTCAACACCGGTCTGTTCATCATGAAACCGGGCTACAATTTCCTGGGCAAACTCTTTTTTGATTTCAATAGGATTGCGACCCTGTTCGACCTGCTGGCGCCACTCATCAATCTCGTTGATATTACGAAAGCTGAGCAGTTCAATATATCGCCACATTAAATCGTCAGAGATCGACATCAGTTTGCCGAATATATCCTTGGGACTATCGTTGATACCGATATAGTTGTTAAGGGATTTGGACATCTTCTGCACACCATCCAGCCCCTCAAGAATCGGCATGGTCAAGATACATTGCGCCGGTTTACCATAGGATTTTTGCAGTTCCCGCCCCATGAGCAGGTTGAACTTCTGATCGGTCCCGCCCAGTTCAACATCCGCTTCCAGCACCACCGAGTCATAACCCTGTATTAAAGGATAGAGAAACTCATGAATCGCAATCGGCTGATTGTTACTGTAGCGCTTGTGAAAATCATCACGTTCCAGCATGCGGGCAACAGTATGGTTGGAAGCAAGACGAATCATGTCGGCTGATGACATATCATTCATCCAGTGTGAGTTAAAAACGACCTCGGTTTTTTCAGGATCAAGAATTTTGAATACCTGCTCCTGATAAGTGACGGCATTCTGTTTCACCTGCTCAGGCGTCAAAGGCTGACGGGTCACATTTTTCCCAGTCGGATCACCGATCATGCCGGTGAAATCCCCGATCAGGAACAGTATGTGATGACCCAGATCCTGAAATTGCTTCAGTTTGTTGAGCAGAACGGTATGACCCAGGTGCAAATCCGGTGCTGTCGGATCGAAGCCTGCTTTGATGCGTAATGGCTTGCCTGACTCTAGTTTTTCAATCAGTTCCTTTTCAACCAGGATTTCATCAGCACCGCGGCGAATCTCTGCCATCGCCTCTTGAACAGGGATCATTTATGCACTCCGAGTTTGTAATTGTGATGGCGGGCAATATTATCACAAGAAGGTTGCAGGAAGGGGTTCCAATTCTGTTCAAATGCTGCCAGAATTGAGCGAATTTATAATTTCAGCAAGAGTTTGCATATGAAACGTAACAGACTTCTGAGCAATTCGCCTCATGCACGACTGTTTACCAGTGAAAAACCCAGCCATAGCAAACGACATCACATTCTGCTTCTTTCCTTGCTGACTGTCATCGGTGTGTTTCTGACCACCATCGTGCTAGCCACTAGCACACCGGTCAGCACTGATACCCAGTCACAGTCCATTCAATTACCGGGGCAAAGCAGTCACCAGATCACGCCAAGCAACATCAGCCAGCCAAGCAAACAGAGTCAGTCACTGCCTGAAAAGCCGACCGCTGCAGCAGAACCGATGGGCGTCAATGCGCCGGCGATTGCCCGTGTTCCTGTGCCCAACAGCGAAGAAGTCAGTGTCGCTGAGCCTGCTCAATTGGAACGCTTGCATTTGCAACAGGCTCAACAGGAAGAAAAAGCAGAATCAGCACAGGCCGCGCCAGTCGAAATTCAGGCGGAACCCCATTTCTCATCAGCTGAAGCCGTTCAATCAGTTGAACCGACACTGACCTGGCAGGAAGTCACGGTTGAGTCAGGTGATAACCTCTCGCTGATTTTCCCTAAAGCCGGTTTATCAGCACGTGATGTCTATAACGTGGCGCAGTCCGGTGACAGCATCAAACCTTTACTTAATCTGAAACCGGGTCAGATATTACGTTTCGGCCTGTCCCAAGTAGATGATGTCACCACACTGGAAAAACTTGAGCTCAAACTCAGCCCTATCGAAACGCTGCAACTGAGCAAAACCGAAGACGGCTACGCTACTGAAACGCTGACGCGTGAAGTTGAAAGCCGCCAGAAACAGGTCGCCGGTCAGATTGAAAGCTCCTTATTTGAAGCCGGCCTCAAAGCCGGTATGTCAGACAAACTGATAATGGAGATGGCCCACATCTTTGGCTGGGATATCGACTTTGCACTGGATTTGCGTCAGGGCGATAACTTCAAAGTGATTTTCGAAGAGTCCTACCTCGATGGTGAAAAGTTTGATGACGGCGATATTCTTGCTGCTGAATTTACCAACCGTGGCACGACGTTCCGAGCCGTGCGCTACACCGATCCGGAGGGTAACAGCCACTTCTATACGCCGGAAGGTCATAGCATGCGCAAAACCTTCACCCGTACCCCGGTTCATTTCTCCCGTATCAGTTCACGCTATAACCCTAACCGCCTGCATCCGGTACTGAAGACCTCGCGCCCGCACCGTGGTGTCGATTATGCCGCCCCGACCGGTACGCCGATTTTAGCGACTGGCGATGGCAAGGTTGAGTTTGTTGGTACTAAAGGTGGATATGGCAGAACTGTAGTACTGTCTCATGGCGGAAAATACACTACTCTTTATGCGCATATGTCCCGTTTCAAAAAGGGCATGAGAAACGGCCAGCGGGTGAAACAGGGTGAAACCATCGGTTACATCGGCAGCAGTGGCCTTGCTACCGGCCCTCACCTGCATTACGAATTCCGCATCAATGGGGTTCATCACAACCCGCTGACTGTGGCCCTGCCAAAAGCAGAACCGCTTAATGCCAAATACATGGCTGAATTCAAACAACAGTCACAACCATTGCTGGCACAACTGGATGAACTGACTCTGCCAGCGCTGGCATTCAACCAGCAGTAATTTTATGGGGCTCTATATCGGCGTCATGTCAGGCACCAGCCTGGACGGGATTGATGTTGCCATTGTTGACATCAATGCCCACGATATCGAGCTACAGGCAGCAGAAACCTATCCTTTTGAAAGCAATCTGCGCAAGGATTTACTGAAACTCATCAACGCCGGCAGGGCTCACCTGCAGCAACTGGGTCAGATTGATATGGCCCTGGGCTATGCCTACAGTGAGGCCATCAACCAGCTACTCGACGAAACCCATATCGCTGCCAGCGATATTGAGGCTATCGGCTGTCATGGTCAGACTATCTACCATGCTCCTGAGGCCGCCTATCCTTTCAGCATGCAAATTGGCAATGCCCATGTCATTGCCGAACAGACTGGTATTAATACCGTAGCTGACTTCCGTCAACACGATATGATTCTGGGTGGCCAGGGCGCTCCCCTGGTACCGGCATTTCATCAGGCTCTGTTTCAACACCCGAAACGTAACCGGGTTATCGCCAATATCGGCGGTATCGGTAATATTACCGTGCTGCCTGTCGGCAATGCCGATAAGGTCACCGGATTTGATACCGGTCCCGGCAATGTGCTTTTGGATCAGTGGTACCAGCAGCATCACAATGACCTATATGATGATAACGGTCAGTGGGCGCGTGATGGTGAAGTCGACGAAGCGCTGCTTAATCTGTTGATGAATGATCCCTTCTTTATGCAAGCAGCACCAAAAAGCACCGGCCGGGAATATTTCAATCTGAACTGGTTAACACAGAAACTCGCCGATTTGGACAAACCCATCAAAGCCAAAGCCGTGCAGAAAACCTTGTTGCAGATGACTGCCATGTCAATAAGTGATGCTATCCGGCACTATGCACAACACACCGATGAAGTTTATGTTTGTGGTGGCGGTGCTCACAATGAAGTGTTAATGCAGGCACTGAGAACGGCCCTGCCGGGAATGTCTGTGCAGACAACCGCAGATTTGGGTCTGGCGCCAGACTGGGTGGAAGCCTGTGCATTTGCCTGGCTGGCCAGACAGTTTATGCATCAATTGCCGGGCAATCTGCCCTCGGTTACCGGGGCCCGTAAAGCCACATTACTGGGCGCACTCTACTCATCAAGCCAGGCCTCATAAGCAAAACTATCCAGCAGATGCTCATTGCTTTCTGTTTCATCTGCGCTCAGCTTGAATAACCAGCCGCCGCCAAAGGCATCCTGATTGACCAGTTCCGGACTCTGTTCAAGTTCCTGATTGACGCTGATAATCGTACCGGTCACCGGCATATGAATATCGGAAGCTGACTTGACCGACTCGATAAACATGCATACCTCACCAGCCTGAAACTGGCTGCCGGGTGTCGGCAATGAGACAAACACAACGTCGCCCAGCTGGTCCTGGGCAAAGTCAGTAATACCGATCGTCATTTCATTGCCCTCATCCTCACTGACCCATTCATGCGTCTGGGCATAACGCAGATGATCCGGATTAGCTTCCATCATAGTCTCCCATAGAGTTCATTGAGGACACGCAGTCGTGCTGCGATATTGCCATCCACCCTATCCCAGCTGAATTGCCAGCGCCAGTTACCATCTATCGTGCCGGGTATATTCATCCGATGGCTGGCATCAAGTGATAATAAATCTTGCATCGGCACCACAGCGAGTTCCGATACCGAGCTCAATGCCGTCCTGATTAGCAACCATGGCATCGCTTCGCTGCTTTCACCGAGATAAGCATGAAAATGGGCTTTTACATGCGGTTCCAGTGCCTGATACCAGCCCAGCGTCGTGTTGTTATCATGAGTGCCGGTATAAGTCACACTGTCGACACATTGCTGGTGTGGCAAATAAGGGTTACTGGCATCTCCGCCGAAAGCGAACTGCAGGATTTTCATGCCTGGCATCGCATATTTTTCCCGTAGTGCCGTCACTTCCGGAGTAATAATGCCGAGATCCTCGGCGACCAGGGGCAATTCGCCAAACTGAGCCAGCAAACTGTCAAACAGTTGTTCGCCGGGAGCTGGCTTCCACTGACCGTCAACGGCAGTATCGCAACTGGCGGGAATTTCCCAGCAGGATTCAAAACCACGGAAATGATCGATACGAATCAGATCAAAGCATTCAAGCTGCGTTTGCAGACGACGATGCCACCAGTCAAAGTTCTGAGCAATATGTTCTGACCATTCATAAAGCGGATTCCCCCAGCGCTGGCCTGTCTCTGAAAAGTAATCCGGTGGTACACCGGCAACCCGGGTCGGCTGGCCGGTTTTATCGAGTGTGAACAGCGCTGGCTCGGCCCAGACATCAGCACTGTCATGCGCGACAAAGATTGGCATATCACCGAACAACTTGATGCCGCGCTCATTGGCATAGGCTCTTAGCTGATGCCACTGACGGAAGAAGATAAACTGTTCAAAACGGCGGATATTCAGCGCGTCCCTGCGTTCGACCGCTATTCTTTCCAACGCTGTATGATCACGGTCGCGCAGCTCGGGTGGCCAGTCAAACCAGGCTCTGGATTGGTTGAGATGGCGCAGTTCACGGAACAGGACATAGTCATCCAGCCAGTAATGCTGTTGCTCACAAAAAGCACCGAAGGCCTGCCGCTCGGCCTCATCCGCACGCAATTCAAACTGGCGGTAGGCATGCGCCATCAGTCTCGACATTTTGCTATCGTTAAGCTTGGCGGGATCAGCCCAGGGCTGTGCCTTGAGCATATCGCGGCAGATCATGCGATTGTTACCGGCATGAGCGGACAGACACTGATACGGTGACCTGTCACCATGGGTTGGCCCGAGTGGCAGCATCTGCCAGACAGTCACCCCCGCCGCTTGCAGGAAATCTACGAAACGATAGGCATCGGCGCCCATGTTGCCGGAGGGTAGACTGGTGATATGAAGCAGCACACCAGTGCGTCGCTGTTCAAAGATATGAGCCTGCTGCATTAACTACCGCGGCGCATTGTGCCGGCCTGCTCCATACTGCCTCCACCGTGTGAAATGATTTCCGACAGAACCTGCGGAACTTCCTCGCCCAACATTTGATAGAGATTGGAAAGATGCAGGCGGTAGAGTCGCTCAAAATCACTGACGCTATCGGCTGAGTTGTAATCGCCGAACCACCAGAACCAGTCTGAGCCCTCACAGATTGCCAGTTGCCGTTCCAGCGCCTGCCGTGTTTCCTCATCGAACTCCTGACTGGCCATCACCCGATCATAGGTTTTCTTGGCTTCGCTGAGCAGATCCCAGCCACGGTTTTTATCCGGGTCACCAATCCAGGTTGAATAGGTCCCAAACACCCAGCTGCCGCCTACCATCTTCGGCAGTTTGGCCGGCTGCACACCGTTATGGAGACAATCACTGAATGTCGTGAGTTCAATCTCGGGATGCTCGGACAAGCGGCGATACAGCGTTTGCAAGAAGTAGTAGCCATTATAGGAATAATATTCCCAGGCATTTTCTCCATCGAGGATCACCGATACCACCCGGTCGGCATCACCCTCGGTATTCTTTTTGATATTCAGCAGATGATGAATAAAGTCGTTAACAGCATCATCCGCTCCCCACTTGGTATAGATAAAGCCAATCATGTCTGACAGGCCATCATCACGAAAAAAGCAGGCCGGGGAAGCACCCGGCAGTTTGTAGGGTTTATGAATATTGGCATCCGCCATACCGGAGAGCTTGAGACTGTTTCTGAGCACATTCTCACCGGTTGCCGCCCACTCGAAGCCATGCTGGGCGATGACCTGGAGGGTTTCTTCCGATACCGCGCCTTCAGACGGCCAGCAGCCCTTGGGCCGGAAGCCAAAGTAAGACTCAAATACTCTGACGCCCTCTTCCATATGCCAATGTGCCCGCTCACGCCCGCCCGGATAATGCGTGATTTCAGGCAGTAAGGCATCGGGCATAGCTTCCAGGGTGGTGTTAATATCGAGCAACAGCGGCACTATCGGGTGTGCATAGGGCGTCACCGAGAGCTCGACACGGCCGCTCTCAGCCAGTCTTTTATATCGCGGAATCAGATCACCGAGCAGTTCACCGATGACCATCATCAACTGTCGCCGGTCATGGAAGGTATACAGGCGCCCTTTTTTCATCAGTGCCTGGATGCGTACATCACTGCGGCGAACCGATTCGGCCATCCACACCAGGTGATACCAGACCAGCAAATCGATCATAAACTGATCGTTAACATAATTGAGCCGCTCGGGTTCTTCCAGCGTCCAGCGTGCCATCTCCACCAGCCGGGCGAAGTGCGGGAATGGCTGGATCAGTTTCTCCTCATTAGCACGCAGGCAAGCGTTTATCAGGGTCTTGCGCTCTTCAGCATGCACCGGTTGCACCGGTGAATCGAGCGCAATCAGCAAGGGGTCTTTAAGCCTGCCGGTGCCCTTGAAACGCCCTTTGAGCTGCTCATCATAATCAGCCAATTGCTCCAGCAGAGTTGGCGCAAAATTAACCACAGCCCGCGCCTCCGGCACGTTTTCCAGGTGCCAGGCCATATCGACGTAATCTTTGATCGCGTGCAGATAGGTCCAAGGCAACTGATAGATTCCGCCCATGGGCTCACTGTACTGCGGCTGGTGCATATGCCAGCAGAGAACGACCTTGAGTTTATCTGACATAACGATAGTTTTGTCCTAACATTTCCGGGGTTACCAGAACCACGCCTTTGGGTGAGACGTGATAGCGCTTGGCATCCTGCTCAGGGTCTTCACCGATGACTGTCCCTTCCGGGATCACACAACCCTTGTCGATAACCACTTTTTTCAGACGGCAGTGACGACCAATCGTCACATCCGGTAGCACCACCGCATCTTCCACCAATGAATAGCTGTGTACTTCCACGTTGGAGAACAGTACCGAGTGACGTACCGTGGAGCCTGAAATAATGCAGCCCCCGGAGACCATTGAGTCCACTGCCATCCCTCTGCGGTCATCATCATCAAACACGAATTTGGCCGGCGGCTGCTGTGCCTGATGGGTCCAGATCGGCCAGTCATCATCGTAAAGGTTGAGTTCCGGTGTCACTCCGATTAACTCCAGGTTAGCTGACCAGAACGCATCAATGGTACCCACATCTCGCCAGTAGCCCGGATCATTACCCTGAACATCTTTATAAGGAAATGCCACAACTTTATAGTTCTTGATGAGGCTCGGAATGATGTCATGCCCAAAATCGTGGGTGGAGCCGCGGGTATCAGCATCTTTGATCAGTTGCTCATACAAAAACGCAGCATTGAAAACATAAATACCCATGGAGGCCAGCGCCACATCATCGCGGCCGGGCATCGGTGTTGGATTTTCAGGCTTTTCATCAAACGCGACGATGCGTCTGTTAACGTCGACTGACATGACCCCCAGCGCTTTGGCTTCGCTGATCGGCACCTCGATACAACCGATGGTCATGTCGGCATTTTGAGCAACATGCTCTGCCAGCATATCACCATAGTCCATTTTGTAAATATGATCACCGGCAAGAATCAGTACATACTCGGGTCCATGGTTACGCAGAATATCGATATTCTGGTAGACCGCATCGGCCGTGCCTTCATACCAGCCTTTCTCGTTACGTTGTGACGCCGGCAACAGTTCCACAAACTCACCCAGCGCACCACGCATGAACCCCCAGCCCTGCTGGATATGCCTGATTAATGAGTGGGCTTTGTACTGGGTGAGTACACCGACCCGGCGAATACCCGAGTTCACACAGTTAGACAGCGGGAAGTCAATAATTCTGAATTTTCCACCAAAGGGCACAGCAGGCTTGGCTCGCCAGTCAGTCAGTTGTTTCAATCTGGATCCCCTGCCACCGGCCAAAATCAATGCCAGGGTATCCCGCGTTAGGCGACTGACAAAACGCGTGCTGTTGTTTTCACTCATGTTTGAATTCTCCGGCCAAGGCCCTATGATTTGTGGTGTAATACTGTTAGCCTGCCATAAGCGTGCGGCAGTCAGCAATTAAAAGATTATACGGGATATTATGGCGATGATTTTTGACAAGAATTTGAATGAAGACATCATAAAAATCATTGAAGCACGCCATCATGATCCGTTCAGCGTGCTGGGTCTTCATCAACAAAATGACAAAGCCATCATCCGGGCTTTTCTGCCTGACACAGCGGAAGCGAAAATTGATAATAAACTGCCCATGACCCGTATCGAAGGCAGTGACGTTTTTGTCTGGCTGGGTGATGCCAAAGACATCCGCTGGCCTTATAAAATCCACCGCCAACGTCATAACGGTGACGAGGTTGCTTACCACGATCCCTACAGCATCATGCCGCAACTGTCTGAATACGATCTGCACCTGTTTTCTGAAGGCAAACACTGGCATGCCTATAAAATTCTGGGTGCCCATGTTTACGAAGTTGAAGGCATCAAAGGTACCCTGTTTGCCACCTGGGCACCCGGTGCAGAACGGGTCAGCGTAGTCGGTAATTTCAACCAATGGGATGGCCGCAGACATCCGATGCGGGTTCGCGGCAATACCGGTGTCTGGGAGCTCTTTATCCCACAACTGGACCCTGGCGAACTGTACAAGTTTGAAATCCGCAGCCGCCATGATGGCGCCCTGCACCTGAAAATGGACCCATATGGTCAGCAGTGCGAGTTGCGCCCCGGTACCGCCTCCGTTGTTACCCGTCCCAGCTTGCATCACTGGCAGGATGAGGACTGGATGGATGCGCGTGAACATGCCGACTGGCTACATGAGCCGCACTCTGTCTATGAAGTGCACATGGGGTCCTGGAAACGCCACGCGGACGGCAGCTTCTACAGCTACAGGGAAATGGCCGAAGATCTGGTGCCTTATGTCAGCAAAATGGGTTTTACCCATATTGAGCTTCTGCCTATCACAGAACATCCACTGGATATTTCCTGGGGTTATCAGACAACCGGCTATTTTGCACCGACCAGCCGCTTCGGCAGTCCGGATGATTTGCGCTATTTTATCGACTGCTGTCATCAGCATAATATCGGCGTACTGCTGGACTGGGTGCCGGGCCACTTCCCCAAAGATGCACATGGCCTGGCCCGTTTCGATGGCACAGCCCTGTATGAACACGCCGACCCGCGCCGTGGTGAACATCAGGACTGGGGTACGCTGATCTTTAATTACGGCCGCAGCGAAGTATTCAACTTTCTGCTTTCCAGCGCTTTTTACTGGCTGGAAGAGTTTCATATCGACGGACTGCGTGTGGACGCCGTCGCTTCCATGCTCTACCTCGATTATTCCCGTAAAGAAGGACAATGGCTGCCAAATCAGTACGGTGGGCGCGAGAACCTCGAAGTAATCGACTTTCTCAAGCACGTGAATACCGTGCTGCATAAAGAACACCCGGGCTGCATTATTGCCGCCGAGGAATCGACTTCCTATCCTATGATATCGCGGCCGGCTCATATGGGCGGACTGGGCTTTTCAATGAAGTGGAATATGGGCTGGATGCATGACATTCTGGAGTATATGCAGCAGGATCCGATTCATCGCCGCTATCATCATGACGCTTTGACTTTCGGGCTGCTCTACGCCTTCACCGAAAATTTCGTGCTGCCCTTCTCCCATGATGAAGTTGTGCATGGCAAGCGGTCGATGCTCTACAAAATGCCGGGCGATGAATGGCAGCGCTTTGCCAATCTGAGACTGCTGTACACCTTTATGTACAGTTATCCGGGCAAAAAACTGCTGTTTATGGGCTGTGAATTCGGTCAGGGCAATGAATGGAACTGTGAAACTTCACTCGACTGGTATGTGCTGGATTACCCGATTCACCAGGGCTTGCACAAGCTGGTCTCAGACCTCAATCATCTCTACCGGGAAACCCCGGCACTGCATGCGCATGACTTTGATCCGCATGGCTTTGAATGGATTGACTGTAATGACCGTGAACATTCGGTGTTAAGTTATCTGCGCAAAGATGCCAGCAGCTATATTGTGGCGGTGTTTAACTTCACGCCGATACCGCGTGATGATTATCGCATTGGCGTGCCTGAAGCCGGCAGTTATGAAATTATCATCAACTCCGACTCCGAGTTTTATGCCGGCAGCAATTATCACAATGCGCCGGTTATTGAGAGTGAAGACTTGCCGAGCGCTGATCGGCCGCATTCAATCAGGCTTAACCTGCCCCCGCTATCCGGCCTTATCCTCAAAAAACAACATTAAACGGCCTGCCAGTGACCCGCCCCAAGCGTATATCACGCAGTTATTACCAGCAGCAGAAACAACTGCTGCAGATAGAACTGTTGAAAGTGCAGGAATGGGCAGCTGAAAACGGTGAGCGCATCGCGATTCTTTTCGAAGGCCGCGATGCTGCCGGCAAAGGCGGTGCGATTAAGCGTTTTGCTGAACATCTCAATCCACGCGGTGCCCGTGTCGTCGCTCTGGATAAACCCAGCGATGTCGAACAGGGCCAGTGGTATTTTCAGCGTTATCTGTCACAGTTACCGTCAGCCGGTGAAATCGTGATGTTTGACCGTAGCTGGTATAACCGTGCCGGGGTCGAGAAAGTCATGGGCTTTACCACCGAGGACAAGTACCAGCTCTTCCTCCAGCAGGCACCGGAGTTGGAAAGACTGCTGATTGATGATGGTATCAGGCTGTTCAAATACTGGTTTTCGATCAGCCGCAAGGAGCAGAAAGCCCGGTTTGAAGCGCGGCGAAACAATCCGCTGAAAACGTGGAAACTGAGTCCGGTGGATATCGCTGCGCAGGAAAAATGGGAACAATATAGCGAAGCACGGGACAGGATGTTCCAGTTAACCCATACCCCTCACTCTCCCTGGACAGTGATTGAGGCCAACGACAAACGGGCAGCGCGGATTAACTGTATGCGCCACTTACTGCATCATCTGCCCTATTCAGGCAAAGATAAAACACTGGTGAAAATGCCGGATGATACCCAGGTATATTCACCGCCCTACCCGGTATTCAAACGCCGGGCGGGCGATAACAGATAATTACTGACGCAGCTCGCGAATCAGTTTAATCAGACTGGTGGTTGAGCTGTCGTGGGATGAGATTTCAGCACCATCCTGCAAATCAGGAATAATAGCTTTAGCCAGCTGTTTACCCAGTTCGACGCCCCACTGATCAAAGGAATTGATATTCCACACCACGCCCTGTACAAAAACCTTGTGCTCATAGAGCGCAACCAGCTGACCCAGCATTTCTGGTGTCAGTTTCGGGAATATAAGGACATTGCTGGGGCGATTACCCGGGAATACCTTGTGCGGCAGTAGCGCTTCCAGTGCTTTGCCTTCAAAACCTTCCTTGACCAGTTCAGCGCGGACTTCTTCCGCGGTCTTGCCTTTCATCAGGGCTTCTGCCTGCGCCAGCCCATTGGCCAGCAGAATCGACTGATGGTCACACTCCGGGTAATGGCTGTTTACCGGCAACACAAAATCAACCGGAATCAGTTGGGTACCCTGGTGAATCAGCTGGAAGTAGGCATGCTGACCGTTGGTACCGGGTGTACCCCAGATAACCGGACCGGTCTTGTAATTAATGCGGGCACCTTCACGGTTGATGAATTTACCGTTACTTTCCATGTCCAGTTGCTGCATGTGGCTGGGGAAACGCGCCAGAGAATGGTCATAGGGTACAATCGCATGGGTCTGGGCATTGAAAAAGTTGATGTACCAGATCCCGAGAAGCCCCATGATGACCGGAATGTTCTCCGCCAGCGGCTGATTACGGAAATGCTGGTCCATCTGGAAGCCACCCTCCAGCAGACGCTCGAAATTGTCCATACCGACATAGAGCACAATCGGCAGACCAATGGCACTCCATAGCGAATAACGACCACCGACCCAGTCCCAGATTTCAAACATATTGTCGGTATCGATACCGAACTTGGCGACTTCCTTGGCATTGGTAGAGACCGCTACAAAGTGCTTGGCGACATCTTCCTGACTACCAGATTTCAGGAACCAGTTTCTCGCGGATTGAGCATTGGTCAGGGTTTCCTGGGTAGTGAAGGTTTTCGACGCCACCACAAACAGGGTGGTTTCCGGATTCAGTTTTTCCAGTGTGGTGCTGAGATCAGTGCCGTCCACATTGGAAACAAAATGCACACTGATGCCCTCGATACCATAAGGTTCGAGCGCATCACAGATCATTGCCGGCCCAAGATCCGAGCCGCCGATACCGATATTGACGATATCGGTCATTTTCTTGCCGGTATAACCCAGCCAGCTACCACTGTGTACCTGCTCCGAGAAGCGACGCATTTTATCCAGCACCGCATTCACTTCCGGCATCACATCTTTACCATCGACCATCACCGGGGTGTTGGCGCGGTTACGCAATGCCGTGTGCAGCACAGCACGACCTTCGGTGTGATTGATGGTGTCACCCTTGAACATTTTTTCGATCCAGTCTTCAAGCTCGACGGCTTCTGCCAGCTGAATCAGCTTATCCATGGTTTCCTGGGTAATCCGGTTTTTGGAATAATCCAGCAACAGTTCACCACTGTTGGCCGAGAATCGCTCAAAACGGCCGGAATCCAGCGCGAATTGCTCGCGCATTGAGAGGTATTTCAGGTCCTCGTAGTGGCGGACCAGAGATTGCCATTCAGGTATGTTCAAAGGTGTCATAGTTCTGCTATATCTTGATTATTTATAATTATTGACTCAGGTACGCTGCCAGGTCGTACCAGCTGACGGTTTCCTGCTCACCAGTGGCCATGGTTTTCACACCGACCGTCTCGTTGTTGAATTCTTCTTCGCCCAGAATCAGGGTCCAGCGCGCTCCGCTCCGGTCAGCACGTTTGAATTGGCTTTTAAAACTACCACCACCACAATGGCTTATCAACTTAAAGCCCGGTATGGCATCCCGCAGCGTTTCGGCCAGAACGGGAGCCTGTGCCGCAGCCAGATCGCCAACTGCCACCAAATAGGCATCTAATTGTGGTGTTTCCGGCAGCGCATCAGTGGCTTCAAGTAGCGCAATCAATCTCTCAATACCGATGGCAAAACCGATCGCCGTAGCGCCCTTACCGCCCAGTTGCGCAACCAGTCCATCATAGCGGCCACCGGCGCAGACCGTACCCTGTGAACCCAGTTGGTCTGTTACCCATTCAAACACTGTTTTGCCGTAGTAATCGAGACCACGGACCAGCCTCGGATTGACTTCATAGCTGATTCCTGCCTTATCCAGCGTCTGGCAAAGTGCTTCAAAGTGGCTCCGGGATTCTTGGTCAAGATGATCAATCAGTTTGGGCGCAGCATCATTCAGTGCCTGCATCTCCGGATTCTTGCTGTCGAGAATACGCAGAGGATTGCTGTAAAGGCGGCGCTGACTGTCCTCATCGAGCTGCTCCTGATGGGCCTCGAAATACTTGATAAGCTCGTCACGATAAGCCAGCCGCGCATCGGTCGACCCCAGTGAATTGATCTGCAGGGTAATACCGGTCAAGCCCAGCGCTTTCCATAGCCTTGCCGTCATCAGAATCATTTCTGCATCGATATCCGGGCCATCAAAGCCATAGGCTTCTACCCCGACCTGGTGGAACTGGCGATAACGGCCTTTCTGCGGTCGTTCATGGCGAAACATTGGCCCCATATACCAGAGACGCTGAGTCTGGTTGAGCATCCCGTTCTGCATTGCAGCACGCACACAACCGGCCGTACCTTCAGGACGCAAGGTCAGGCTGTCGCCATTGCGATCCTCAAAGGTATACATTTCTTTTTCAACGATATCGGTGACTTCGCCGATGGAACGTTTGAATAATTCGGTTTTTTCTACGATGGGAAAGCGGATTTCCTGATACCCGTAGCCGCTGAGCACGGTTTTGAGGGTGTGTTCAACCGCCTGCCAATAAGGCGTCACATCGGGGAGAATATCGTTCATTCCCCGAATAGAACGGATAATATCTGCCACGTTTAACTGATGTCCTTTATCGGAATGATTTTTTCTTTTTCTGACTGTTGCTGGCGCAGCGCGATACGCTGACGAATCTGTTTTTCCAGTTCATCAACCAGCGATTCATTATCGACTTTGTGGTTGGGTTTGCCGTCAACGTAAAGCAAGTTGGGTGTTCCACCGGTCAGACCGATGGCAGCCTCTTTGGCTTCCCCCGGCCCGTTAACGACACAGCCGATTACTGCGACATCCATTGGTTCATTGATATCTTCCAGCCGGGCTTCCAGTGCATTGACGGTGGAAATGACATCGAACTGCTGACGTGAACAAGACGGACAGGCAATCAGATTGACGCCTTTGTTACGAATCCGCAGGCTTTTAAGAATATCAAAACCGACTTTGATTTCTTCAATCGGGTCAGCCGCAAGCGAGATGCGAATTGTATCGCCGATACCCTCAGCCAGCAGCATACCGAGACCGATAGATGATTTAACCGCGCCACTGCGCAGGCCACCCGCTTCAGTTATGCCCAGATGCAAAGGCTGCTCGATTTGATCGGCCAGTTTGCGATAAGCATGAACAGTCATAAACACGTCTGATGCTTTCAGGCTGACCTTGAAGTCCGGGAAATTGAGGCGATCAAGGATGTCGATATGACGCAGTGCCGATTCCACCAGCGCATCCGGGGTCGGTTCACCGTATTTTTTCTGCAGCTCTTTTTCCAGCGAACCGGCATTAACGCCGATACGGATCGGGATACCAAAGTCGCGCGCCTTATCAACCACGGCGCGGACCCGGTCTTCACGGCCGATATTACCCGGGTTGATGCGAAGGCAATCGACGCCGAGTTCAGCCACCCGCAGCGCAATTTTATAATCAAAGTGAATATCCGCCACCAGCGGTATCGTGACCTGTTTACGGATCTGACCGAAAGCTTCGGCAGCATCCATAGTCGGTACCGACACACGCACAATATCCGCCCCGACATTCTGCAGCGCCTGGATTTGTTTCACCGTGGCGGCAACATCCGTCGTTGAGGTGTTGGTCATGCTCTGTACTGCGATCGGCGCATCGCCACCGACCGGCACATCACCGACCATGATCTGACGTGATTTTCTGCGTTTGATATAGCTTGTCGTTTCCATCAGGACTCTACCCCCAAAGTCAGTCGTGCAACATCACCCTGAGTGTATGGTTTTAAATCGACCGGTTCATTGTTGAAATACACTGTTGCTGCATCAGCCCGTCCCAGCAGGATACTAAGCGGTTGTTCAGCGGGCAGTTCAAGAGAATCATCAGCCTGCATGACCTGACTGACCAGCACTTTCGAATTGGCATTGGTGACCTCTACCCAGCATTCACCGCTGAAGGTCATCCTTAAAGTCGGTGTCGCATCAGCCACTGGGGCCTGTTCTGTTCCGGGCTGGGTTTCACCTGAGGTTTCAGTTTCAATTTCAGTTCCGGTTTCAATCGCGACGCTGTCAGCACTGCTGTCCGTACTTGGCTCTGGTTCAACGACAGCAACCAGTGGCTCACCGGAAGCAACTCCCGAAGCATCTGACAATTCAATAACCGGTTCTTCATCATTGGCTATGTTGCTTTCGAGCGGCTCAACAATACTGTCGGCAAAGCTGTCCGGCTCGCTTTCCTCGCTAAGTTCGGATGAGACCGCCGCATTCTGTTGCGCCATCTGTGTCGTTTGCCATTGCTGATAGGCCAGCCAGACCACCAGCAGCACGATTGCAATCAAGGCCAGCATAAACCAGGGGAAATTAGTGTCGTCACTCACATGATGTTGCTGTCTGAGATTGACAGACGGTTCTGTAGCCGTGTATTCGAGGTTGAATACAGCCAGCATTTCTTCATAGGGCAGCCCCAAAAATTTAACATAGCTCGCGAAATAACCGCGCGCATAGGTGCGGCCATTGAGACGGTCCCATTCCTGATTTTCCAGATAGGTGACAATATCTTTGGTCAGACGCAGTTGGGCTGCGACCTCGGCGATGCTGTATTTTTTTGCTTCGCGAGCCTGCCTCAAACGCTCACCCAGAGTGGGCGTAGTGCTGGTCAGAATGGGCTCTTCGTGTGTTTCATTCATCAGTCTATCAACCCTTGATTAACCATCTGCAGCTCATCAGAGTCAGGAAAACGTGATCGCAGAATCAGCTTGTAACTGGAGACAGCATCCTGATCATCCAGTTTGTGTTCATTTTTGATGGCCAGTAACAGTGCCTGTGGCGTCCAGTTCGCTGCAGCCTGGTAACGCTGAATGTAACCTCTGGCCTGCAGGTAATTCTGCTGTTCATAACTGATTTCTGCCATCTGTAACAGAGACTTGGATAAAGTCGGCTTGATTTGCAGCGCCTTACGGAAAAAGCTTTCCGCCTTATCGATATCCGGTATACGGGTGGCGCACAAGCCGGCATTTTCATAGGCCAGCTCCGGCGTTTCATAAAGCGGATTCTCCAACGCTTTTAAAAATCGCGCTTCAGCTGCTTCATAGCGTTCCTGGTTACACAGGAAAACACCAAAGTTATTCTGAGCTTGGGAATAATCCGGCGCCCGCTCTACAGCTTCCAGAAAGTGGGCTTCAGCCTTGTCGGTTTCACCCAGCTGCTGATATAGCAGGGCTATCGTGTTGTGGGCACTGGGCAAATTGGGATTCTGCTTCAGCGCTTTTTGCAGTTTTTCCAGCGCCACGGCATAGTCGCCGCGCTGCATGTAGTTAAGCCCCAGCCGCATATTGATCTCGGCAGCTTTGGGATCCGGCGCCACATACTCCGGACGCGTGCCAGTAGTGTTACATGCCGTCAGAAACGACAGCAGCAACGCAATCGACCACTTATGCAAGCCTTTGCTCATCGATACAACACGACCTCTCGCTGTTGGGCCATACGCTCACTGCGACGGCTTTTGTCCTGTACTTCACCAGCCAGCTGACCGCACGCAGCCACGATGTCATCACCGCGGGTTTTTCGCACCGTCGCGACCAGTCCCTTATCCATCAGGTACTGTTTGAAGCGCTCAATCTGATTGCGGGAAGAGCATTCATAGTCTGTTCCCGGAAATGGATTGAAAGGTATCAGGTTAATCTTGGTAGGCAGATCTTTCAAAATTCTGACCAAGTCTTTGGCATCCTGCATCGAATCATTGACCCCCGCCAGCATCACATATTCAACCGTGATATGACGACGTTTCTGATCACCGGCCACATAGCGCTTGCAGGCAGCCAGCAGTTCGGCAATCGGATATTTCTGATTAAGCGGGACAATCTGGTTGCGCAGCTCATCATTGGCCGCATGCAGGGAAATGGCCAGACTGACGTGGCAGTCTTCGCGCAGTTTGTCGATCATCGGCACCATTCCCGAGGTGCTCAGTGTCAGACGACGCCAGGAAATACCATAGCCAAAGTCATCGCGCATCAGGTTCATCGCGGTGACAACATTGTTGTAGTTGGCAAGCGGCTCGCCCATGCCCATCATCACCACGTTGGTCACGATGCGGTTACCTTTCGGGTCTTTACCCAATGCTTCATTGGCAATCCACAGCTGGGCCACGATTTCTGCCGCATCGAGATTACGGTTAAAACCCTGTTGCGCTGTCGAACAGAAGGTGCAGGTCAGCGCACAGCCCACCTGGGAAGACACACACAGCGTGCCCCGCCCGTCTTCCGGAATAAAAACTGTTTCGATGGCATTACCACAGGACAGTTTGATGATCCATTTACGGGTACCGTCACGCGAGATGTGCTCATGCATGACTTCAGGCAAGCGGATCTCAGAGACTTCCTGCAATTTTTCGCGCAGGGCTTTGCTGAGGTTGGTCATCTCGGCAAAATCCGTTACGCGGTATTTGTGAATCCATTGCAGTAACTGACGCGCACGGAAAGGTTTTTCGCCGAGTTCGACGAAAAACGCTTCCAGACCTTTCAGGTCCAATCCCAGCAGATTCGTGCGTTTAGTCATGACAGTCTCTTAGCGGGTACGGGCACAGACTTCATCAGCAGAGAAGAAGTACGCCACTTCACGTGACGCACTCTCAACAGAGTCGGAACCGTGAACAGCGTTTTCATCGATGCTTTGTGCAAAGTCAGCACGGATAGTGCCGGCAGCGGCATCAGCAGGGTTGGTTGCACCCATCAGGTCACGGTTGGTCAGAACCGCGTTTTCACCTTCCAGCACCTGAACCATCACAGGACCGGAAGTCATAAAGCTGACCAAAGCACCAAAGAAAGGACGTTCTTTATGTTCTGCATAAAAACCTTCTGCCTGTTCCTGAGACAGATGCATCATTTTGGCAGCGACAACCTGCAGACCGGCTTTTTCGAAGCGGGTATAAATCTCACCGATGACATTTTTTGCAACTGCGTCAGGTTTGATGATAGAAAGTGTACGTTCAATCGCCATTTCGTTCCTCTGTTGGTTTGGTTTAGTTTAATAAAATCCCGTTATTCTACCATTTCTGCAGCCGCTATTATCAATGTTATCGACGAAATCCACTGCCCTGGCCTTTTCGCTTTGGATTTTATGACAAAAGCTTTACTATCAGATGACGATTTCTCAGCAACGGAAGCCTGTTTTGACCACTGATTCGACATTCAAACGTATCGGCCTGTTTATCCGCAAAGATGACACGGTGATGGAAAATGCCGTGGAGCGGGTTAATGCCTTTTTAAGCCAGGCGGGGCTCACGGTGGTGTGCAACGAAAAACTGAGCTTTCTATCCAGTCTGACCGTGATTCCGGCAACAGAATTTCCGAGCCAATGTGATTTAACCATTGCCATCGGTGGTGATGGTACCCTGCTGTCTGCTTCAAGAGCCCTGGCTGGCACCGATATGCCGATTGTCGGCGTCAACGTCGGCCGCCTGGGTTTTCTGGCTGACGTCACACTTAATAACCTGGAACAGCAACTGCAGCAGGTCATCAACGGCCGCTATCGTGATGACCGCCGCTTTATGCTGCAGGCCGAAATCCTGGGTCATGATGAGGCACCGGGCATCGCCATGAATGATGTCGTCATCCACGCTCACCAGAACCTGCATATGATTGAGTTTGAGACTTATATCAACGGCAAGTTTCTCAACAGCCAGCGTGCCGACGGTCTGGTGATTGCAACACCGACCGGTTCCACGGCATATGCGATGTCAGCCGGGGGCCCGATTCTGGATGTCGATCTGGATGCCATTGTGCTGGCCTCGGTGTGCCCCCATACCCTGAGTAACCGGCCCTTGGTCGTTGCGGCCGACAACATCATCGAAATTACCTTGAGTGAAAATAATATCACCACCGGCATGGTGACCTGCGATGGTCGGCCCGGGCAGATCCTGCGTCCCGGTGATACGGTGCGTATCGATCGACACGAGAGTCAGATCAGGCTATTGCATCTGGAAGATCACGACCATTATTCTATCCTCCGGGCAAAACTGGAATGGGGTAGAAAACTGACATGCTGACCAGCCTGAGTGTACGTAATCTGGCCGTTGTTGAAGATCTGGCGCTGAGCTTTGATGCGGGAATGACCTCGCTGACCGGCGAAACCGGTGCCGGTAAATCGATGCTGGTCGATGCACTGAGTCTGGTGCTGGGGGATCGTGCCAATTCCAATATGATTCGTCATGGCGCTGAACGCGCCGAAATCGAGGCCGACTTCAGCCTGAACGATAACCCGGTATTACGCGATTGGCTCATCGAACAGGAATTGGATGATGATGAGCAGTGTCATCTGCGCCGTACCATCAGCCGGGATGGCCGCTCCAAGGGTTATATCAATGGCCGTGTTGTGCCACTGACCCAACTGCGTGAAATCAGCGAACGCAGTATCGATATTCATGGTCAGCATGCCCACCAGTCGCTGGTCAGACCTCAAACCCAGCGCGAACTGCTGGACATTGTGGCCAAGAACAAGCCACTGCTTGATGAGTTGAAAAAACATTATCGCGACTGGCAGCATCTCAAACAGCAATTCGATAATCTGCAGCAGCAGTCCGAAGAACAAAAAGCCCGTCAGGAATTGCTGCAGTACCAGGTTGATGAACTGGAAGCACTTAATCTATCGGATGACAGCATTACCAGCCTGTTGCAGGAGCAGGGACAGCTTGCCAACGCCTCACAACTTATCAGTGTCGCCGAATCCGGACTACATCAGCTTTTTGATGCTGATCAGGCTGCCGCCTACGATGTGCTCAGCCACGTTCTCAGCGAATTGGAGAAACTGCAGGATTACGAACCACGCTTTGCCAGCGCCGTGGAAACACTGAATGCGGCGGTCATCAATCTTGATGAGACCGCGACCGATCTGCGCCATTATCTCGATAATGTCGAATTGGATCCGGCCAGGCTCAATGAGATAGAAAATCAGCTGTCGCTTCTGCATGATTTGTCACGCAAACACCATGTGGAAATCGAACAGCTACCGGCTTTGTTTGAAGAGCTTAGCGAAGAATTATCACGACTCGCTGGTAGCGATATGACACTGGCCGATTTGCAAAAACAGGTGATTGAAAAAGAACAGCACTGCCGTGATTTGTGTCACACCCTGCATCAGCGCCGAGATGAAGCGGCCGCTCCGCTGGCTGAACAAATTACTGCTTCCATCCGCCAGCTGGCAATTCCGGCAGGCAGTATCACTATTGAAGTCGAACCTTTTGCCGATGGCAGGCTCACAGAGCATGGCTCGGATCAGGTACGTCTTCTGGTTAAAACCAATCCCGGACAGCCCGCCGGTGATTTGGCCAAAGTCGCATCCGGCGGTGAACTGGCCCGGATCAGCCTCGCCATTCAGGTTGTGACTGCCGGTCAACGCACGGTGCCTACTCTGATATTCGATGAAGTTGATGTCGGTATCGGCGGTAGTGTTGCTGAGGTGGTGGGTCAGCATCTGCGCAAGCTTGCTGCCAGTCAGCAGGTTATCTGTATCACTCACCTGCCACAGGTTGCAGCGCAGGCACACTATCAGCTACAGGTAAGTAAAAAACACCGGGATGACAGTACCCATATCACCGTCGATAAGCTGGATAAAAATCAGCGGGTGGAAGAAATCGCCCGCATGCTAGGTGGCGTGAACCTGACCCAGAAAACCCGCTCTCACGCTGAGGAAATGCTGGATCAGGCACAGCAGTGATTATTGTTCTTTCTGGCAGGTTTTGCAGATACCGTAGATGTAGAGACTGTGATCAGTCATTTCGAAGCCTTTTTCCTTGGCAATGGCTTTCTGACGCTGCTCGATAACCTCGTCCATAAACTCTTCAATGCGGTTGCAGCGCACACAGAACAGGTGATCGTGATGATCGCCGCTCTCGAGCTCGAATACTGCATGACCGCCTTCAATGCTCAGGCGTGATACCAGCCCTGCCCCTTCAAACTGAGTCAGTACGCGATAGACTGTGGCCAGCCCGATTTCCTCCCCCATTTCCAGCAAAGCCTTGTAAACATCTTCAGCACTCATATGACGCTGCTCAGCTGTTTCCAGGATTTCCAGTACTTTCAATCGGGGTAAAGTGACCTTGAGTCCGGCCTTTCTTAGATCTTGTCTTTCCATTATTGTTATCGCCTCGTAGAAATGCTGCGAATAGAGTATCATCGCAGTCTGGTAATCAACTACATCAAGTAATACTAAATGAAAAGTTTCGTCGTTTACAGCCTTTCCGTGACTGCGTTTTTACTGTTATCTGCCTGTAGTACCGATAATATCCCGGGTCTGTATCAGATTGATGTTCAGCAAGGTAATAAAGTCGACCAGGAGATGCTCAACAAACTTGAGCCCGGTATGACTAAAAGCCAGGTGGCCTATGTGATGGGCACCCCCTTGCTGATTGATACCTTCCACCCTAACCGCTGGGACTATATCTACAGCTATCAGCCCGGTGGTGAAGAACGTGAACAGCGCCGCATCACCCTGTATTTCAATGACGACGAGACCCTGAGCCACATTGAAGGTGATACCCGGGTTGTTGCCAGCCGCGAAGAATTACCTCAGACCGAGCGTCAGGACAAAAATGTCGTGGTTCCGCTCAATCAACAGAAAACCGGCTTCTTTGGCGGCCTGATGAACCTCATCGGACTCGGTGATGAGGAAGAGGTTGAAATCATCGAAGATGAAGATAAGGCTGACAAGGAAAGTAAAGAGGCAGCAGATAAAGCGATGATGGAAGAAGCCGCCGGTGGCGAGCTGGACAGTAGCGGCGCCTCAGCCACGAAGCTTGAATAAACAAAAAAGGCGCCATTAAGGCGCCTTTTTTATTGGCCATTAAACCTGAGTTTATACCTCTGGCGCTTCAAACTGATCCGTATCGATGTTGTAACAAAGCAGTTCTCCCGCGGCCAGATCAAAATACCAGCCGTGTATAGTCAATGAACCGTTTTCTACACGCTCTCTGACAAAATCAAAGCCCATCAGGTTTTGCAGCGATACCAGTACCGAGCGCTGCTCACAGGCTTTTAACTGGACTGCGTGACTGTCGTCAGCATGGTTCACTTTGACCCACTCTTTAGCTTCCTGGGCAATTGACACCCAACGATGAATAAACTGAGAGTCGTTCAGGTTCTCGCTTTCCAGCAGGCCTTTGATGCCACCACAGTTTGCATGTCCCATCACAACGATGCTTTCTACACCCAGGCTCTTGACCGCAAATTCGATGGCAGAACTGGTGCCGTGATAATGCTGATCTTCCTCGCAGGGTGGCACCAGATTGGCGACATTGCGGACGGTGAAAATGTCCCCGGGGTCACAATCAGTCAATATGGCAGGATCCACACGAGAATCACAGCAGGCCACCATCAGAATCTTGGCCGGCTGCCCCTCTTTCATACTCGCGTACAGCTTGTTGTTATCGCCAAAATAATTCTTTTTAAAGCGTTGAAAGCCTGCTAACAGTTTGTGTGTATTCGACATGATTTTTTATTGTCTGAAATTTAAAAAAGGATTTGTCTCGCGTTCCTGCGCCAGCGTTGTCACGGGACCATGACCACTGTGCACCCGTAAATGCCCGGGTAGTTGCATCAGTTTTTGCAGGCTTTGCTGCATCAGAGCCGGATTGCCCATAGGCAAATCAGTCCTGCCCACACTTCCGGCAAACAGCGTATCACCGACAAAGATATCCTGCTCATCGTAATAACATCCCTGTCCCGGAGTATGGCCTGGGGTTGAGATAAAATGCAGTGTGGTCTCGCCCAGCTGTATACGATCGCCATCATCAATATAGTGGTCTATCCTGCCACAGGGACGGTTCATATGCGGTGCGCCGAACCAGTCGCCTTGCTGCGGCAGCGTATCAAACAAGGGCTTTTCCAGCCGTGGCAAATAGGTAGGCACATCAAAAATCTGCTGCAGCCTCGTCAACGCACCTGCATGATCAAGATGGCCATGGGTCAGCAGAATCATCCGGATATCCACCGTGGGCGATAAAGATGCCAGATAATCGGCGAGTTCTTCTGTCTCACCGGTATCAATGACAGCTGCCTGGCCAGTCGCTTCATCGCGAACAAGATAGGTATTCACCCGAAAAGCGCCTACTGTAATGCACTCGATCTCCATACAATTATCCAACCTCGATTTACTGCTGACTCACACTGCTTTTGTCATGCTAACAGACACAAAAAGGCCGCCAGCAAAGTTCGGAAAAACTCCACTGGCGGCCTGTGGGGAAGCTTAAAGACTAGTCTTCAAACTGATCCCATTTTTTACGTGCCTCACGGGCAATTATCGTATTCTGGCGGAACCAGTCCTGCTTGATTCTCTGAGTACGAACCAGATCAAGGTTGGCCTGCCACCATTTTTTCTTCAGTGACAGGTGCGGGTCCGGATGCATATTGGCTTCATACCATTTGTGATGGCTGACACGGGCCTGTTCCAGATTGGCTTTCCACCATTTTTTCTTGGTGTCGGTAGCGACTTCATCACTGATTTCATACCAGTGTTTTTCAGTCGGCGTATTATCCAGATTCGCTTCATACCACTTGCGGTGTTTTTCACGAACCTTTCTCAGGTTTTCTTCACGGAAGGCCAGTTTCCATTCGGTATCACCGGCTTCTCTGAAGTCATACCAGTGGCGGGTTGTCGGCGTATTATCCAGATTGGCTTCATACCATTTGCGTTGATCACGTACCTTGGCAATCGCCTGCAGCAGATTTGCTTCGTACCACTTGCTCTTGGTTTGCTGATGCGCAACCTGGTTGGCTTCATACCAGGGCGTTTCAACCACTTTGGCAGGACGCTGGTTGGCTTCATACCATTTCTGGTTTTCATGTGCCCGGTTGGCGCTCTCAGAGAAGTACTTCTGTTTGGCACGCTGAGTACGAATCAAACTCAGGTTGGATTCCCGCCAGCGTTTTTTGAGCTCGGCGTGCGGATCCGGATGCACATTGGCTTCATACCATTTGTGGCGTGACACACGTGCCTGTTCAAGGTTGGCCTGCCACCATTTTTTCTTGGTGTCAGTCACGACTTCATCACTGATTTCATACCAGTGCTTATCGGTCGGTGTATTGTCCTTGTTGGCATCATACCACTTGATGCGGCGCTCTCTTGCCTGTTCCAGATTCAAACGCATCCAGGCTTTTTTCACATCGCTGTACATTTCTTCGCTGAAATGTTGCCAGCGTTGCTCTACCTCGGACGGCTTTTTATTAGCTTCATACCATTTGCGGGTAGCACGGACAGATTGAACCGCCTGCTGCAGATTCGCTGCATACCATTTGTTCTTGGTTTCCTGATGCTGAACCAGATTGGCTTTGTACCAGGGAATTTCAACTTCTTTAGCAGGGCGTTTATTAGCGGTATACCACGGCTCTGAAGTGCTTGAAGCCGGTTTATTATTGGCTTCATACCACTTGCTGCGGCTCTCACGTGCTGTCTTTAAATTCGCTTCGTACCACTTTGTTTTAATATCAAGTGTGCTACTCATTTCTCATACCTCTCTGGGTAGTTCTCAAACCTGATATTACATGAGTTGTCAGCAAAGCAACAACAAAATAGCTCGCAGTATTGATCCTGATCAGCTCTTATTCGTAGCAGTGTTTTTCAGCTTTGACACGCTGTAAGGAAGCGATCTGCTGGTCAACGTGGAGCTGTCTTCTATCTTCCTTTTCACCGACCAGTGCTGAGTAGCCGAGATACCCCAATCCAAGCCAGCCTTCGACCAAAGGCACACTGTCAAACACCACCAGCGCAGTCGCCAGTTTGTTGCTGCCATCTTCGTAATATGGTGGCTTGTAGCTATAGCGATAAGGATGTAACTGATTGATTGCCATATCCAAATCGTAGCAACTGAGTGCCCTGACTTCAGCCTCAGCATGAACCACCGGTGGTTCGAAATAGATGGGTTCGGTCGGTACCGGCGGCAGGGACATGGCGCTCGCCTGCACGGCACACAGACTGCTTATAAGAACAATGAATCCACGCATAACAGGGACTCCTGAATATTGAGTGTTCAGTCAGTTTATCGGCGCTTTTGATAAAGACATGAGCCGCGACTTAATCCTGCTGACTGTCTTTTTCATGACGATGGAGATCCGTCCACTTTTTCAACCTGGCTGCGACAGCCGCGTTGAAACTATTTGCGGTATATTCGCCCTTGTCATTGCGCTGACCAGCATCCAGACCGGATAACAGACTAATTGCATCGTTTACATGATGAATGGCATGAATATGAAACTGGTCTTTGCTCACAGCCTCGATGACTTCCTGGCGCAGCATCAGGTGCTGCACATTGGAAGCCGGAATGATCACGCCCTGCTTGCCGGTCAGACCACGCATTTTGCAGATATCAAAAAAACCTTCAATTTTCTCATTGACACCGCCAATGGCCTGCACATGACCGTGCTGATTCATCGAACCGGTGATGGCGAATGACTGTTTGAGTGAGACACCGGCCACCGAGGACAATAAAGCGCATAACTCGGCGACAGTGGCGCTGTCACCATCGACTTCACCGTAACTCTGCTCGAAAACAATACTCGCGGACATGGATAAAGGCGAATCCGCAGCATAGGTCTTGCCCAGATAGCCACTCAGGATCAGCACGCCTTTACTGTGAATATCACCGCCCAGTTCCACTTCGCGTTCGATATCAATGATATTATCATCGCCGAAACGCGCACTGGCTGTGACTCTGGAAGGCTGAGCAAAACTGAAGCCACCGATACTGAGCACTGATAGTGCATTGACCTGCCCCACCTGATTGCCCTGCACATCAATATCAATCACCTGGCGTTCAATCTGCGAGTATATTTGTGAGCGCAGCCGATCCAGTCGCTGCTCACGCATATTGATCGCTGTCTGAACGTGTTCACGGCCAACCCATTTCGATTGTGTCTGTTTGGCCAGGTAGGATGCCTCCCGCAACAGATCGGTCATATCTCCGAGATGCAGGGAGAACTTGCTGTTTTCCTCAATCGAGCGGGCACTGTGCTCGATGACGCGGGCTACCGCTGCCCGCTCCATATGCAGCAGGTTTTCCTTATCAATCGCGCTCGCCATCATCCGCGCGAACAGCATGTCATTGTCGGCGTTGCGGGGCATATGCTCTTCAAAATCGGCCACGACCTTGAACAGGCCTGCAAACTCGGGGTCCAGTTCGTAGAGCAGATAGTACAAGTGCCGGTCCCCCAGCAGTACCACTTTCAAGTCCAGCGGAATCGGTTCCGGTTCCAGCGATACTGTCGCCACCAGGCTGTAGATCCGTTCCAGCGCATCAAACCGGACCTCACGGGATTTCAACGCCCGTTTGAGCCCTTCCCAGCCAAACGGCTGCATCAATAACTGTTCCGCATCAACAATCAGATAGCCGCCATTGGCGCGGTGCACGGCACCGGCCTTGATCAGGCTGAAATCGGTGACCAGGGCCCCCATCATCGCCATATTTTCAACACAGCCCAGCAACGTCTGGTGATGCGGCAGATTTTCGTAGATGACCGGCGCCCCCTGAGTCTGGGCATTATCGACGACAAGGTTAATCTGATAGCGTTTGAGCAGATTATCTTCGCTGCTCGCCTCCTCGTTAGTAGTGGCTTCCTGCTTGACGAAGGCATCGACGTTATCTCGAATGTCTTTCAGCATCGCCTCGAAATAGAGCTGCAATTTAGTCGAGCTGGGATAAGCCCGTTCAAGCTTCTTGATGTGTTTACTGATAACTTCCAGCGCGACCTCATCATTGAGTGCCTGCAGTTTACGGAAGTTATCCCGCTCCCACTCTCGCAGTTCCAGCAGGGTGTGCTGGAGCTCTTCGTGCAGGTCCGCAATCGCGTCTTCGGTTTTTTCCTGCTCATGCGCCGGTAGCTGCTCGAACTCTTCCGAGGTCATTGCCTGCCCCTCACGCTGGGCAGCAAAGGCATAACTGCCATCCTGCATTCGAAGCAGAACCACGCCTTTCCGGTCAGCTTCCGTCTGCAAAGTGCCGAATAATCTCACCCGGTGTTTACGGGCGGCTTCTTCCAGAGAACGCATGCGGCCGCGGTAATATTCATCGTCAAAAGCCTGCGGCAGTTCCGTTTCCAGATGGCCGATGATGGTTTCAATATCCTGTCTCAGCTGACTTCCCTGACCGGCGGGTAAAGAGACGGCCCAGGGCTTTTGCGGATCGGCAAAGTTATTCAGATAGGCCCAGTCTTTGGCACGCGGCAGATGGCGGGAATGCTCGTCAAGAAAGCGCTTGATCATGGTGTACTTGCCGACCCCGGCCGGCCCCATGATAAAGAGATTATAGCCCTCTGCATCGATGTTGACGCCGAAGTCGATGGCACTCAGGGCCCGGTCCTGACCGATGATGGTGGGCAGCGTTTCGAGGTCTGCGGTGGTATTAAACTGCCAGTTATCGGGGTCACAATGCTGATAAAGATCATTGACCTGTAATTCGGTTCGTCTCTGCATGGTGTTCCCTGTTTGAATGCGTTACCTTAAGCTTAGGTCAGCAACCGGATATAGGCAACAGGACAATGACGGAGTCATCGATGTCGCAGGATTACGAGGAAAAGCGGTCATTCAGCAGAATGCGTATCGAAACCACGGTACATTTCAATGTGAATAAAAACAGTGACATCACTTATAAGGGCCTGAGCCGGGATCTCAGCGCTACCGGCTTACTGATGCAGTCTGATTACGCGCCACCAGTCGGTGCTGAACTACAGCTTGAGATGCACACCGACAATGAGCGTCTGCCGCCTTTTGTGGCCGAGGGTGAGGTATTACGGGTGGAGTCGGATCCGGAAGACAGCAGTCAATATCTGATTTCAGTCGCGTTGAACAAAACCCAATAGTTCAAACAATCAGACCCAGTAGCTGCTCCGGGTCATGACTTTTGACACCAGTCCCATCAGCCTGGTGACCGGTGTCGGCAGCATCGCCCCCCCTGCTTCCAGCGCCTTGGTGCCATGCTGGGCTTCATCAATTTTCATTTGCTCAAGGACAGCACGGCTTTTCTTATCCTGTTCACAGATGATTTTCAGATGCCCCTCGATATGCTCGACCACCTGTTTTTCCGTTTCCGCAACAAAGCCCAGGCTCCATTTATCACCGATTTTACCGGCAATAGCGCCCAGGGTGAATGAGCCTGCATACCATAAGGGATTCAGCACACTGGTGTGAGAGGAAAGCGCATCCAGTCGTTGCTGACACCAGACCAGATGGTCGTTTTCCTCTTTGGCCGCGACTTCCATCGCTTCCCTGACCTGTGGCAGTTTCGCCGTCAGCGCCTGCCCCTGATACAGCGCCTGAGCCGAGACTTCGCCGGCATGATTAACACGCATCAGACTCGCAGCCTGCTTGCGCTCAGCGGGGCTGAGTTCCGCCTCGTCAAGCTCGTCACCGGGTGTGGCTCTCGCCGTGGTTTCCGGTTTTCCGGCAACCGTGGTCAAGGCTTTATCAAACTCGATAATGAATTTGTCGAACAGGCTGTAATGTCTTTCGTTCATGTTTAGGTCTGACTGCAGAATGACTAGAATAATTCTACATCACCGTGTGAGAGTTTTGACACCGGCTGAATATGGCCGTCCTCGACCAGTTGACGATAACTCTGTACCTGATTGCGGCCATTTTGTTTGGCAAAATACAATGCTTCATCAGCTTCACCAATCACATCTGACGGTGACTGCTGAGCATGGATTTCGACAAAACCGATACTGGTGGTGACTTGCTTAAGCTGCGGGAAGTCATGTTCAGCGACCATTTTTCTGATTCTTTCGAATGTATTCATCGCATCGTTTTCATTGGGCGCTTTCAGCACCACCACAAACTCCTCACCACCATAGCGATATACCAGATCATCATCACGGATTACACCGGAGGTCATCAGACGCGCCACCAGAATAATCACCTCATCGCCATAGAGGTGGCCGTAGTTGTCATTGATGGATTTGAAATGGTCGATATCAATGACGCCAAGCCAGTACTTGATGGCATAAGTACGTCGGCGTGAATCATTGGGAGAAGAGACTTCACCTTCCAGATGATCACTCTGGCGGACCAGAATTTTAGTGATTTCGTTATCCAGCGTTTCGCGGTTATACAGTCCGGTGAGTTTGTCTTTCTGGGTCTTTTCAATCAAAGCCAGATAATTGGAATAGACGCGAAGAATGCCATAGACGAGGCGCTGATCACTGGCTGAAGGCAAGGTATCAGTGGAAATCAGCAAAACAGCAAAAATATCGCCGTGGGAATCAAAGGCCGGATAGACCACATTCCAGTCGCCTTTGTCAGTGCTGCTGAGCTCTACATCACCGGTTTCAATTGCCCGGTTGATGGCAGAGCTGATCTCTGAATCATTGCCCAGTAGCTTGGGGTTATCATCGGTAGAGACGATGACACTATTAACACAGAACGCCAACAGGCTCAGTTCATGCCCATCCGCCTGCTCGCGAACACGAAACAGGCGCAGGTCCTGCGTCGGAAACAGTTCATTGAGTGTTTTGAGTAGACTCTTTTCGAGTACATGTCGGTCGTGGTGACTGGTAATTTCAGCCAGATTATCCACAATCCGGATACTGTTATGGATCATGCCACGTGCCTTGTCTGCTTATTGTGCATCTTTCCCTTGCTCCGCATCCAATTGTGATAGAGATCACAAAATCAGAACAGACTAGTCTAAATTCTGTCACGGGGCAATTGTTACTGGTTGATTTATTGGGAGTTTCCGAATTTTATCTTTTCAGAAAATGCTCCAGCGTATCGGCCAGTTCGCGAGGTTGGAACTTCGATACATAAGCATCAGCCCCTATCCCCCGTCCCATAGCCTGATTAGCCTGGGCTGTCAGAGATGAGTGCATGATGACGGGAAGATGCGCCAGGCGCGGGTCAGCTTTGATTTTCTGAGTCAGTACATAACCATCCATTTCCGGCATTTCCACATCAGTCAGCACTGCCTGCACTTCACTGGTAATATCGCGGCCTTCCTGATCACATTGATCCGCGAGTTTGCTGAGCAGTTGCCAGGCCTCTGCACCGTTGACGGCACCGAGATGCTCAACGCCCATCACATCGAGCGTTTTCTTAATTTGCTTGCGGGCAATGTTGGAATCATCAGCAAACAGCAGCCGATAATGATGATGCTCGCCAATGTGACGAATGCCGTCAAACACGGTTTCGTCATAAAACTCGCCGGCATCAGCCAGGACTTTCTCCACGTCCATGATCATCACAAGCCGTTTATCACTGAGTTCGGCAACGGCAGTGACAAGGCCGCCCAGCCGTTTGGAAATTAATTGCGGCGGTTCTTTAACCTGCTCCCAGTTGAGGCGCTGAATGGTATCAACCGAGCTTACAAGAAAGCCTTGTACATGGGTGTTGTATTCCGTAATCATCAGGATACGGGGCTCATCCTTGGACTGCAGGTGACAGAATTTCTGCAGATTGATAATTGGAACCATATCCCCGCGCAGGCTGACAAAGCCTTCGATACCATCCGGCATTTCCGGCGCCGAGGTAATCTCCGGAATATTCAGTACCTCGCGCACCTTGAAAACATTGATGCCGAAAACTTCATTACGACCGGTAGCATCACTGGTGCCGAGATTGAATAAGAGTACTTCCAGATGGTTGGTGCCGGCGAGCTTGGTGCGCTCGTCGATGGAATCGATAAATGTAGCCATAAAATTTCCTGCTATACCCGCTGCCATGATGTGACAGACTTATCATAAATTTTATAGCGGACATTATCATGAAATCTTGAATCAACTTAGAGAAAAGTTTTCATGGATTTATCTTGGGTGACATTGAAATAACAGGCAGGCACAGGCATATTGCTGTACCATGAGTTTAAGCCTGAGAGCAGCAACAATCCGTCCGGCTCAGTCCGGACCAGCGATCGAGGCCATCCTGATGCTCATGCCACAGCATAATAAATCGCTGATGCATGACAAAATAACTTACAATGATTTTTTGAATGAAGCGGCAACGAAGAAATGTTGCCTATTCGGAAGTGGTGCCCAGGGGGAGACTCGAACTCCCACGTACATAAGTACACTAGCACCTGAAGCTAGCGCGTCTACCAATTCCGCCACCTGGGCTGAAGAAGGCGCAAAGATTACAGAGTGAATTTGAAACTGTCAATGACTAATAACAAGAAAAACGATCCCAACTTCGAACGCGAAGCCGAGAAATACGATAACCCCATCCCGAGTCGCGAGTTTATCCTCTCGATTTTAAAGCAAAATAATGTGCCGCTGAGCCGAAAAAGCATAGCCAAATTGCTGGGTATTAAAGATGAAGATGAGCACGAAGCTTTAAGACGTCGACTGCGGGCAATGGAGCGTGACGGACAATTGTTGCGCAACCGCAAGGGGGCTTATGGCGTCGTCTCCAAAATGAATCTGGTCAGCGGCCGGGTGACGGGCCACCCTGAAGGCTATGGCTTTTTAATTCCTGATGAGGGTGGTGAGGATCTCTTCCTGGGAGAGCGTGAAATGCGCAGTGTGCTGCATGGTGACCGCGCACTCGCCCGCATCACCGGTATTGACCGCAAGGGCCGCAAGGAAGGCGCTATCGTCGAAGTCACCCAGCGGGCCAACACCCATATTGTCGGTCGCCTGGTTCGCGATGCCGGACTCTATTTCGTTATTCCCAATAACCGCCGTATCAGTCAGGATCTGCTGATTCCGCCCGAGGCGCTTATCGGTGCCAAGGAAAATCAAATCGTTGAGGTCGAAATCACTGAGCAACCCAATGTTCATCGTTCGCCGCTGGGGCGCATCGTTGAAATCATCGGTGATCATATGGCCCCCGGAATGGAAATCGACATTGCCCTGCGGGATTTCGAACTGCCGCATGAATGGTCCGATAAAGCCTTGCAACAGGCTGAAGCCTTCGGTGACAGTATCCCGCAGGATGCTATTGAAGGCCGGCTGGATTTACGCGATATGCCGCTGCTGACCATCGATGGTGCCGATGCGCGCGACTTTGATGATGCAGTCTGCGCCGAACGGCTCGACAACGGTAACTGGCGCCTGTGGGTCGCGATTGCTGATGTTTCTCATTATGTACAGCCCGGTAGTCCGCTGGATTTGGATGCCGGTGTTCGCGGTACCTCGGTCTACTTCCCCAGCCAGGTGATTCCGATGTTGCCTGAGGCGCTCTCGAATGGCTTGTGCTCGCTCAACCCGGAAGTGGACCGTCTTTGCATGGTCTGTGAAATGGAAATCAACCAAGAAGGCAGAACCGAATCCTATCGGTTCCATGAGGGCGTCATGTTCTCCAAGGCACGGCTGACCTATGACAAAGTGGCGGCGATGCTGGTGGATGATGACGAGGCACTGCGCGAGCAATACCAGCATGTATTGCCGACGCTGGAAACCATGTACGAACTATTCAAAGTCATGCAAAACGCCCGTGATGAGCGCGGTGCGATCGACTTTGAGATGACCGAAACCCAGTTTCTGTTCGACGAAAACCGCAAAATAAGATCAATACAGCCACGTGAACGCAATGACGCACACCGTCTGATCGAAGAGTTCATGATTGCGGCTAATGTCAGCGCTGCCCGCTTTCTGCTAGAACACCAGATACCGGTACTTTATCGGGTGCACGAAACACCCTCAGAAGAAAAGCTTACGGGCCTGCGAGAATTTCTGGGTGAACTGGGCCTGTTTTTAGGCGGCGGCGATGATCCGGAGCCACGTCACTATGCCTCTCTGCTTGCCACAGCGAGCAAACGCCCCGATGGCCACCTGCTACAGACCGTGATGCTGCGCAGCATGAAGCAGGCAGTCTACAGTCCGGATAATATCGGTCACTTCGGTCTGGCACTCGATGCCTATGCCCATTTCACTTCGCCTATCCGTCGCTACCCGGACCTTCTGGTTCATCGTGCTATTCGTCACATTATCAGTGGTCGTAAGGTCAGCAAGTGGCGCTATTCACATGAAGACATGGTGCAGTTGGGTGATCATTGCTCGATGACCAGCCGCCGTGCCGATGAAGCCACCCGCGATGTCAGTGACTGGCTCAAATGTGAATATATGCGTGACCGGGTCGGTGAAACCCACCAGGGTGTTATCAGCGGCGTGACCGGTTTCGGTTTGTTCGTCGAACTCAGTGACATCTATATAGAAGGCCTGGTCCATGTCACTTCACTGAAGAATGATTATTATCAGTTTGATGCTACCGGTCACCGGTTGACCGGAGAGCGCACCCGCAAGGTATACCGCCTGGGGGATACACTGACTGTGAAAGTGGTTCGCGTTGATCTGGATGAAAAGAAAATCGATCTGGAGCTGGTTTAGACAAAGCCGCTCCCGAGCGGCTTCAACTGTTTAAAATTAGCCGGAAACACAGATTTTCCTTGACCAAAAAAATAAAGACAGTAAAATTATCGTCTTTCTAAAGCACGGGGCTGCAAAGCCTCGCTTTCTGCAAAAAATTAATGGTGAGTGTAGCTCAGTTGGTAGAGTCCCGGATTGTGATTCCGGTTGTCGTGGGTTCGAGCCCCATCACTCACCCCATTTTTCCCTGGTCTTTTCTTTCAGTCCATTCAGTCTATAATGTGGCTTAGTTCACATTTTAGGGATGAAATATGACTGGACTGACCCCACTGGCACAGAGTGTCAACAGCAGCCTGCTGAGGCTGGCAGATGAACTCAACACCAATAAACTACAGCTGCCTTCCCCACCTGCTACGCTGATTCAGTTGAGAACACTGATTAAGGAACAGGCTGATATTAACGACATAAGCAAGCTGCTGAATCGTGATCCTCACTTGTCTGCACGAATCATCAAGATAGCTAACTCCGCCCTGTTCACATCTCGTCTGCCGGTATCGTCTGTTAAAACTGCTGTCATTCGGCTGGGTTTGCAGAAAGTCTGCAACCTCGTGACCGGTCTTGCGATAACTCAATCGTTTATCAACAATAAAACCCAGGGTATCGAAAAAACGCTCAAGCACAGCTGGGATAAAAGTATTCTGGTCGCAGCCATTGCAAGCACACTGGCAAGGACACTGACGGAACTCGATCCAGAGGAAGTCTTACTGGCAGGGCAAGTCCATAATATTGGCGTCCCTCCACTGCTGTTTTATATCAATAATCTCCCCGAACTCCGTGACGCACCGGAGCTGAAAATAAAAGTCATACATCTGGTGCTGACAAAACGTGCAGCCGCGGTTGGCTCAGCCATTCTGAAAAAATGGCAGTTTCCAGCCTATATGCAGCAACTGCCCTACCTGGCTGACTCAAACGTCATTGCCGAGGCTGAAGCAATCACCGTAACAGAGCTGATTCAGATCAGCGTGTTGCTTCATAAAACCAACTGGCAAAGACCATTAAAAGCATTACCTCCCGAACTACTTGTTCACCCTGCTTTTCATCGATTATGGGAAAATGAAACCCTCGCTGTTGAGCAGTTAGACATGATGGCTGACGAGATCATTCAAACAAGACAGCTACTGTCATTCATCTAGCTTCAATAACTTAGCAGGGCTTTGCAAAACTGCATGGCAAATGACTTGCACAGTCATAGGCTCCTACGTATAATGCGCTTCTTCATTGCCGGTGTAGCTCAGTTGGTAGAGCAACTGATTTGTAATCAGTGGGTCGTAGGTTCAAGTCCTATCACCGGCTCCATGAATATCAAGGGCTTAGCGAATTTCGCTAGGCCTTTTTTATTTTTCTCCCTAAAATACTCCCTAATAAACCACCCTCCAAAGCCCCTATTTCCGTAAAATAGTATTTTCTAAGCTATTGAAATTAAAGCTAAGAGCGTAGAAAAAGCAATCAGATGTTCATTTAAAACTCAAAGGCCAGCCTAAAAAAATTCACTCATATTATTAAGCTTTTATGGAGATGAACTTAATCGGGCAATTAACCATCCAATTGAACATAATCGATAAATCATAAATGACAAATTTACCGATATGGTTGATAATGTTATGTTGAGTATGTAATTTGAATGTATAGTTCAGGGAGGAATGTAAATATGCAGTATGGTTATACTGCTCATGAATTGAACGAAGAAGTGTGTAGTTCGATCTCAGCAGAATGGTATGGAATCGCGGAAAATTGTGGTGACTCTGATAAAGAGGAACTAATAAAGTACGATACAGACCAAGCATTGAAGAACGATAGCTACACTCACGCTATATTTGACGATTCTTCCAAAGAATATGTTGCATTGGTGGGTATAATCAAAGCTAAGCCTATTAGTGCACACAAAGTACTAGAGTTAAGACTTAATCCATCATCGAACCCCGAATATATGGATGAAGAAGAAATAGGCTTATCTGCTGCCGCAGATGATATCGCGGGTACAATTTTAGCATTAGCAGATGATGTACTTTTTAAAAACGACATGTACCAAGTAAAAATCTTTGCTCGCGGTCATGAAATGAAAACACTTTTTAAACTTGTGGCAGAACATGCCGAAAAGAGTGTTGAAGAACTTAAAATCAGAAAAGAAGGTAGCTGGCTTGTGGTAACGCAAGCAAACTAAGGAGACTGACATGAACACCACACACTCACAAGTGAAATCAGCATTCACTAGGGCCTTTGCAGAAATGCAAAAACAAGGCATTAAAATGAAAAGCTTGGATTGGTTTCTTCCCGAATCGAAGAAAAGTGTTCGTCGAAATTCAAAAACTCGAAAAGCTGCATAATTACTATAGATCATTTTGAAAAACGAAAAGGGTTTGCAAATTAATGCAAACCCTTTTTTATTTCCCTAAAATAAAATCTAACTTACTGATTTATATAAGCCAAAAACAACACAACTACCTAAAATAAAGACAAATAAGTTACTGATTATTAAAATAACGCACCTAGTTTTGTAATCAGTGGGTCGTAGGTTCAAGTCCTATCACCGGCTCCAGAACAAATAAAGGGTCAAGCTTTTGCATGGCCCTTTTTTGTTTCCGCCATTCCTGATTTTCTGTTCACTGTCATGTTTTTTTTACCCACAATAACTGTGGATAAGTCTGTGAGTATCAGGCGCAAAAATCCTTAAGCTGCTCTTTGTCTGACAATTAATTGTATTGTTCAAAAAATAAGCAGTTACTAGCTGCATTCCCCACCATGGCGAGCGTTGCATCTATCCAGCTGGCTGATTATCCTTGAATGACCGGCAACAATTGTTGCCGGAATATTCCCCGTTTCTTTTTGTTAGGAAGTCCGAGGTTGTTAGACTATGGTTGCTAATACCAAACAAATCATGATCTTACGTCACGCCAAGGCAGAGGCAGATTCCCCTGCCGGTGATTTCGCCAGATCGCTTTCTGAAACCGGCAGACTACAGGCCGGCGATTTAGCTGCGGCATTATTGCAACAGAAACTGATTCCGCAATCGATATACAGTTCGACAGCGAAACGGGCAATGCAGACTGCTGAACTGATCTGTGAACAACTGATGATGGACAAACACGATATCGCGTTGCGTGATGCACTTTATCTTGCTGACATCGAGACCTTCCTGGCTTTACTCCATTCCCTTAATGACCGTATCAAGCGGGTGCTACTGGTGGGCCATAATCCGGCACTGGAAGATCTGGTTGATTACTTGAGCAGGACTGATTTCATCAGTGATCAGCCCTCTGGCAAACGGCTGTTGCCTGCCTCACTGCTGATGCTTGAATTTAACGGAAACTGGACCGAGCTCACAAGCGGCAGTTGTGAACTCAGGCAACGGATACACGGTAAACTGCTAAAAAAGCATTGAATGATGTCTCCGCCTGCTGCAGATTGCGGCAGATACTCTCCTCAGAACCGGCAGCTACAAGCCAGTGGCGCAAAGTCGCTATTGATAGCAGTAAGCCTGAAGGAGGCATCAGCTCTGTCTCAGACTCAGAAAAATGCAAAGCGCGCTGACTCTTTTCAGCCCTGTTATTAAGCCTGCCTATCGAAAACAGTGACGTCACAAACTGAAAAAACTATCGAAATAGCTTGCTAAAGCGTGGGATCTGGATGAGTTACTGATGAGCCATTTCCAGGTAAATCGTGCAGAGTCTGAGCTTTACCGCACGCTGCTTGAACAAAAGCCAAGATACAGACCGCAGTCTCTTACAGCTTCCACGGCAAATTTACACAAGATCAGCATCAGCTGAAAAAAGCAGCTACAGAAATCTCGCTGTCTACTGAGGCATTGTCGCCGGCATAAGCTGTTGCTGTTGTCACCGGCCCGGCGGCAAATCAAGCAAACGCTGACAGAACAACCCCGCCGTTTCAGTACTTTGCCCTTCTCCTGGCAGCGGCTCAGTCAGGCCGCAGAATGCGGGTGAGCGGGGCTTTATCGATCAGTAAGTCTGCCAGCGTGTATTTATCCAGCACCTGATACAGAGCCTGCTGTGATTCCCGAAGAATACCGGTCAGTCTGCAGACTGGAATCAGGCAGCAATCACCTTCACCCTGAACACAGGGCAGAAGGCCCTCATCGCCTTCGGTCAGGCGGATCACTGTGCCCAGATTGATGGCCTCAACCGGCCGCTCCAGCTTCAGCCCACCACCTTTGCCACGGATAGTTTTGATATAGCCGGCTTTGGCCAGAAAATGCACCACTTTGGTCAGATGGTTATCAGAGATTTGATAGCGTTTGGCAATATCACCTATCGTCACCCGCTGTTCCTGCTGTAAAGCAAGATACATCAGGACACGCATGGAATAATCTGAAAAAGTAGTGAGATGCATGAATGGCAGGCAGCTTATGGCTTATCAATCTTTATATTTTACAGACATCATCAGCGGCTCAGAAAATAAATCAGAATCAGGTTGCTGATGAACATTAACACTGCCAGTCCGCGCCAGAATCCGATCGGGTTACGCTGCAACAAAGGCAGTTGCTCTTCCCGTAGATAATCCGGATTGGGTTTGACTAAATCTGATTCGAATTCAGACAGCGCCACATAACGTGATTCCGGTGATAACTGCACTGCCTTGCGAATGGCTTTATCCACCCAGTGGGGAATATCGCTGATAAACTCGCTCACGGGGCGATAGCGCAAGCGCTTGAGACCCGCCTGATCGCGCACACTGGCCAGTTTGTCGCCATAAGGCAGTTTACCGGTCAGCATCTGGTAGACGATACAGCCCAGTGCAAACAAATCTGACTGTGAAGAACCGGGTTTGCCAAGCAGGTACTCCGGTGCCGTGTAATGCTTGGTGCCCAGCAGTTCACGCCGTTCCACCGGCGTGGAAATATCCGCTATACCGGCGATTTTGGTGGAGCCGAAATCGATGATTTTGATGACACCGTCATGGCTTATCATGATGTTGCCGGGTTTAAGATCCTGATGCAGCATATCCAGGCGGTGAAAAGCCCGCAGGCCGGAGGCAATCTGAGGCACCAGCTCGCGCACTGATTTCAGATCCAGCGTACCGACATCATCCAGCCACTGCTCCAGGGTTTTGCCGTTGACATACTCCAGCACATAATAGAGAAAGCGTCGCGGCCGTTTCTGCTCGATGGTTCTGACGACATGGGGACTGTCAATGCGACGGCCAATCCATTCTTCCAGCTGGAAACGTTCCAGATAAGCCGGATCATCCTCAAAATTGACCGACGGCGTTTTGATAACAACTTTCTCGCCGGTTTCGGTATCGACTGCCAGGTAGAGCTGACTGGTGGAACTCGCATGCAATTCGCGGCTGATACGGTAGCCGTCGAGAATCACCCCTTCATAAAGCTCCGGCGGGAACGGTAAAGCAGTCAGCTGGGCAAAAACTTCGTTGGCGTCCTGGGTCGGCAGTTGCTCGACTTCAAGGATCAGGCAACTGACATTGTCCTGACTGCCCTGCTCTACTGCCTGCTCACAAATCTGTCGTGCCAGTGTATCCAGGTCATCCGAGCTGCCGCCAAGCAGACTGCGAAGCTGTTTATGACTGAGTACATCATGGATGCCATCGGTCGTGAATAGAAAGCGGTCGCCCGCCTCTACCGTCAGTGACTTGTAATCGATATCAAGACAATAATCGACGCCGAAAGCGCGCCCAAGATATTCCTTGTTATCATCAATACGGATACGGTGATCGGTCGTCAGCTGCTCAAGTTCACCCTCGCGAAACAGATAGATACGTGAATCACCAACGTGAAACAGATGCGCGGTGATCGACTTGATGACCATCGCACTGAATGTGCTGGCAAGGCCTCTTGAGGCGTCTTTGAAATGGTTACTCTGGCCATGCAGCCAGGTATTAATCGCGGTCAGCACCTTGCCGCCGGACTGTTTCACCGACCAGGAATCAGGGGTGCTGAAATAATCACTGATAAAGCCGGTCACACAGGCCTGACTCGCCTGCTTGCCTTCAGCACTACTGCTGATACCATCGGCCAGCGCGCAGGCCACCCCTTTGGTTTCAAGCAGTGCCAGGTTGCCGGGCACGGAAAAACCCAGAGAATCCTGATTCTCAGCTTTGCGGCCTTTATCAGAATACTGGCCCACCGTGACCTTTAACCTGGCTACCATCTGGGTTCCGTTTTAGTGAACGTCAATCATCTGCACGGTACCGTCAGGCAGGATTTCCGCCATCTGACCGCGCGGTTCATCCATAAACTGTACCGCAATCAGTGTCGCCACGGCAGTCGCCGCAATCACAAAGAAGAAAGTCTGGGCTGAAACAAACGACAGCACTGTCAGGAAAGTAACCGCACCGACATTACCGTAGGCACCGGCCATACCGGCGATCTGACCAGTCAGACGACGCTGGACCAGAGGGACGACTGCGAACACCGCCCCTTCACCTGCCTGCACAAAGAAAGAACAGGCCATCGTCGCCAGTACCGCAAACACCAGCAACCATTCCGGCGTGATCATGCCCAGTACGGTGTAGCCAACGGCGAGACCGCTGATGCAGATAGTCAGGGTACGTTTACGGCCCAGCTTGTCGCTGAAAAGCCCCCCAACCGGACGCGACACCAGATTCATAAAGGCAAAGCCCGAAGCCAGCAGACCCGCCTGTACCGCGCTGATATCAAAGGTATCACTGAAGAACAGCGGCAGCATGGACACAACAGCGAGTTCTGAACCGAAAGTCGCAAGATACGCCAGATCGAGCACTGCCACCTGTTTGAATTTATAGCGGTGAATCTCAGGCACTTCTTTGTTGAAGACGTCTTTGTTGACCTGATAGATGTGATAGACCTGATAAGCAAACAATGCGATGAGACCGACATAGACCGCATAAGTCACATTCTGTGACAGCAGTCCAACACCACCCGGTGACAGCTTCCAGGCCAGCAAAGCCAGCGCACCATAAAGCGGAACGCTCATAATGATGTAAAGGAAAAAGTCGCCCTTGCTGGTGACTTCCATCGCACCGCTTTTCTTGGGTTTGAAGTAGGTCGAACCTTTCGGGGTATCAGACACACTGTTGTAGTAGATGAATGCGTAAATGAGTGCCATGGCCCCGGTAGTCGCCAGCGCATAACGCCAGCCGTTATCACCACCGTAAATCAGTGCCAGCGTCGGTAGTGTCATCGCCGCAGCGGCAGAACCGAAGTTACCCCAACCGCCGTAAATACCCTCTGCAAGGCCAACCTGTTTAGCCGGAAACCATTCGGATATCATGCGAATACCAATCACAAAACCGGCACCGACAAAGCCCAGCATAAAGCGGGCAACCGCCATTTGTTCAAAACTGTCTGCAACCGCGAAAAAGAAACAGAGAAAACTGGAAATACCCAACAGCATGCTGAACATGATTTTGGGGCCGTATTTATCGACCAGCATGCCCACCACAATACGGGCGGGAATGGTCAGCGCCACGTTCAGGATTAACAGGGTTTTAACCTGCTGATCATCAAGCCCCAGCGTGTCACGAATCGCGACCATTAACGGCGCGTGGTTAAACCAGACGACAAAGGTGATAAAAAAAGCCATCCAGGTCAGATGGAGGGTACGGATGTTTCCGCTGAAAGACAGGAGGTTTAGCTTTTGACTAGACATGAATTCAGTTCTCTCTTTAGAACACGTTACCAACATTGGTTCGCGTTCTAAGTGCTGGAATCATGCCAGTTCTGTAAGTATCTGTTTTGTCGGGAGATGATCGAAATAAATAGGTATCAAAAGCACGGATTTAAGTCTAAATCGGTGCAGTCTGCACTAGGATTGTGCGCTGGGCTCAGGCTGGCAACTCGTCCTCATCAGGCCAGTCCAGATCGCAACATAAAACATAAACCGCACCGGCCACCTCGACCGCCTGCGATACCGTAACACACATATGTGATCCGGCCACTGACAAATAAGGCCGGCTGACCTGGGTCACGCCGGGATTTTGAATCGCACGGTAATGATAGTGCCGATGCGACCAGTTGGCGTTTTCGCCGGCCAGCAAAGGGGTAAAACGAATATCGAGCTTGGCTGTGTATTGCGGTGAATACAGACTTTTTCCTATCTGGAAACCCTGCTCATCCAGCAGGTAACAGCGCACCGCGCGCTCATCTTCAAACACTGAAGCCCCACATTGCTCAAACGGTATCTGTTGTTTCAGGGCTTCAATTTCCGCTTCATAGCGATGTTTGAACTTGTCGAAGTGTGACTGCAGCTTACGGTTGTACTGACTGCGGACATTGTGACGACGGTGCAGCAGATCTTCCAGCTTGGCAGCGAAACTGCGGTCGCGTTTTATCTGTTTATCCGGCTTGGCAAAATAAAAGCCCTGCACCATATCGGCGTTACTGGACAGCGCAACCATCGCTTCTTTTTCATTTTCTACGCCCTCGATCACCACCAGACTGCCGGTTTCGTGAATCAAGGAGACGATGCCGGTCAAAATCCGCTCGACTTTAAGCGAGCGGCCGGCCTGTCGGACCAGGCTACGGTCAATTTTGACGATATCCGGCTGCAGTTCCCAGATGCGATCGAAATTGGAATGCCCCGCACCAAAATCATCAATCGCGATAAGACAACCGAGTTGCCGGAAGTGTTGAATTAACTCTTTCAGATAGATCCGGTCATCTATCTCGCTTTCCAGTATCTCAATGACGATTCTTCTGGCAGGAATCCCGGTCTGTGTCAGCAGCTCGCGCATAAAGCCGGCATCAGGCCGTTCTGTAACCAGACACTGTGAGTTGAGGTTGATAAACAGCCAGCTTTCAGCTTCTCCGGCATGAGCAAAGTTACGTGCATGCAGCGCACGGCAAATACGATCCAGCGCCAGATGGTCGCGGCTGCTGAGCGGACGCTGCATGACCTGCAATGGACTGATGTAGCGACCCTCACTGTCGTAGGCTCTGATCAGGCCTTCGTAACCGACAGGTTTACGGTGCGCAATGCTGAAGATCGGCTGAAATGCTGATGACAGAGACAAGTTCTCGTATTCGGCTGCGAAACCCTGCTCGCTGAAGGAAAGTTCTGTCATCCCAACCCGGACCTTTGTAGATGATTGCGTACAATATTCTAGCATTATATGTTTCTGCTACCTGCTGAATTTATCGTCAACTTTTTTATGTTCTTAAGTAAAAAAGCCTGCATCTCATGGATGCAGGCTTGATGCTCAGGCGACCTTGCGGGCGTGGCGCTCATGCAGGAAGTGAATCACTTCCGAGCGATAATGGTTATAGTCAGGATTATCGGTTAGTGCGAGTCGTTTCCGCGGCCTGGGCAGATTGACCTCCATCACCTCACTGATAGTGGCTGCCGGCCCGTTGGTCATCATCACAATCTTGTCTGACAACAGCACCGCCTCATCCACATCGTGGGTAATCATGATGACGGTGTTATTGAGGTCTGCCTGAATATCCATGAGCGAATCCTGCAGATGGGCGCGGGTCAAGGCATCGAGTGCACCAAAAGGCTCATCCATCAGCAGTACCTTGGGTTCCATCGACAGCGCCCGGGCAATACCGACACGCTGTTTCATGCCACCGGAAATTTCCGATGGCATTTTATGCATCGCATGGCTCATATGTACCAGCTCCAGATTATGCTCAACCCAGTCACGGATTTGTTTTCTGCTGCGGCTGGCGCCAAACACCGATTTCACCGCCAGTTCCACATTCTGGTAACAGCTGAGCCAGGGAAACAGCGAATGATTCTGGAACACGATGGCACGGTCAGGGCCCGGCTCATCAACTTCCCTGCCTTCCAGCACCACCCCGCCTTCAGTCGCTTTGTAGAGCCCGCCGACAATATTCATGACCGTGGATTTACCGCAGCCTGAATGGCCGATGATGCTGACGAACTCACCCTTTTCAATTTTCAGATTGACATTATCCAGCGCCCGGAACGGACCATTCGGTGTCGGGAAATCAATGCTCACATGGTCGATATTGAGATACTTATCCATAGTCTGCTCCTAACGAATCACTGCGTTTTTGTCATAAGAAAAGAATTTCTGGAAGCTCAGGGTGATGCGATCCAGAATGAAACCGATAATGCCGATGGTCAGCACCGCGACCATAATGCGGCTGAGTGAGGAGGAACTGCCGTTCTGGAATTCATCCCAGACGAATTTGCCCAGCCCCGGATTCTGTGCCAGCATCTCAGCCGCGATCAGCACCATCCAGCCGATGCCGAGTGAAATCCGCAGGCCGGTGAAAATCATCGGAATAGACGCCGGAATCACCACTTTCCAGACGGTAGTGAAATAATTGAGGCGTAACACCCTGGCGACATTAATCAAATCCTTATCAATCGAAGACACGCCGACGGCGGTGTTTATCAAGGTCGGCCACAGAGAACATAAGGTCACGGTCAGCGCCGAGGTGATAAAGGATTTCTCGAACATGGGATTGTCAGTCACATACAGTGCGCTGACCACCATGGTGACAATCGGCAGCCAGGCCAGCGGCGATACCGGTTTAAATACCTGGATCAAGGGATTGAGCGCCGAATACAGGGTGTCGGACAAGCCCGCGACGATACCGATCGGCACGGCGATGATGGTAGCCAGCAGAAAGCCGACAAACACTGTAAACAGGCTGGTCAGAATTTGATCGAAAAAGGTTTCCTTGCCGGTGTAGGGCCGGATGGTAACCTCAGCATCCGGATTTTTCTCCAGCCTGGCAGCATTGCGCTGTTCCTGCCTTTCATAAAAAGCCTGTTCCCGTTCCCGTGACGCCTGGTGTTCATCCACCAGCACATTCACCTGCTCCCAGACCTGGGTCGGGCCCGGCACCTGACCAAGACTGGTGATGACTTTGGCAGCCCCCAAATGCCAGAGAAACAAAAACACTGCGATCGCAAATAAAGGCACACCGACCATTTTGCCCAGTTCCTGCATCTGGTGTTTGGGGGACTCCCCTGCTGACAGCCTGACCAATGGTATAAACCAGGTAAAGCCGGTCAACTCAAGAAAATAAATCAGTTTGTCTTTCATAATGACTCTTTCATTTGTTGGGAAACAATCACCCTGTCTGCAAGGCAGACAGGGTGGCTTGCTGTTCCGGTTTTACTCGACAACCGCATCACCTTTCAGGCCAATCGGGAACTGCTGCAGATAAGCATTAGGCTTGGTGCCGTCGTAAGCGATACCATCAATAAACTCGGTCTGTACCGGTTTGAAACCGGTTTCGGTGTCAAAGTCAGGGAAGGCCGAGGCAGGCAGTTTGCCTTCTTCGATCAGCTCTTTGGCTGCCAAGGCATAGATATCAGGACGATAGACTTTTTTGGCGATATCCATATACCAGCTGTCGGGTTTAGGTTCGGCAATCTGGCCCCAGCGGCGCATCTGGGTCAGATACCAGACTGCATCACTGTAGTAGGGATAGGTCGCGTTATAGCGGAAGAAAACATTAAAGTCAGGTACCGCGCGCTTATCCCCTTTTTCGTATTCGAAAGTGCCGGTCATGCTGTTGGCAATCACTTCATAGTCAGCGCCGACATAACGACTCTGAGACAGGATTTCCACCGCTTCCGGTCGGTTGGCATTACTGTTCTCATCCAGCCAGTGGGCGGCGCGGATCAATGCCTTGACCACAGCAATATGGGTATTGGGGTTTTCTTCCGCCCATTGCTTGCTCACCCCGAAGACTTTCTCGGGATTGTTCTTCCAGATCTCATAATCGGTAATGACCGGCACGCCAATACCCTTGAATACAGCCTGCTGATTCCAGGGTTCCCCGACGCAGTAGCCATAAATGGTGCCAGCTTCCATGGTGGCCGGCATTTGCGGTGGTGGTGTTACTGATAGCAGCGCATCTGCCTGTAACTGACCGCTGACATCGCCTTTATGCGGTGCGTAATAGCCGGGGTGAATACCGCCGGCTGCCAGCCAGTAACGCAGTTCGTAATTATGGGTGGAAACCGGAAACACCATGCCCATGTTGAAGGACTTGCCTTCGGCTTTATAGGAATCGACTACCGGTTTCAGCGCTTTAGCACTGATAGGGTGCACCGGTTTGCCATCTTCGCCGATGGGTACATGAGGTTTCATCTGCGCCCAGATGTCGTTGGAAACGGTAATTCCGTTACCGTTCAGATCCATACTGAAGGCGGTAATGATGTCAGCCTTGGTACCAAAACCGATGGTCGCGCCCAGTGGCTGACCGGCCAGCATATGTGCCCCATCCAGCGTGCCGTCAATCACACCGTCGAGCAGGACTTTCCAGTTGGCCTGTGCTTCCAGCGTGACGTAGAGCCCTTCGTCTTCAAAAAAGAACTTTTCGTAGGCAATGGCGAGCGGTGCCATATCGGTCAGTTTAATAAAGCCGAATTTGAGCTCAGGCTTTTCAATTTCACCAGGTGCGGCATAAGCACTGGTGGCGGACATCATGCCACTGCTCAATACCAGACTGGCCGCTGCCAGGCTCTTGACCAGTGCACGGCGTGTGATGGATAACTGTTTTCGCATTATCTGCTCCTGAATTTTGTTCAAAAAAAAGACGTACTCACAGGCGAGGCTGCAAGGACGTCTTTATCCAGAAATGAAGTTGTGTTTACCCGTCGTTGGGTTGTGACTCACAGGAGTGTTAGCAGATAATATGCCAACCGGATACCTAAATTACTATTTCAATTTTATCAATCACTTAAAGCCTTCTATTTAGATTAAGCCGGCGTTCTGACTGCACAGTTAAGGTTCATCTGAACGCTTGCGCACAGCGCTGGTGCGCTGCTGTCCATCAATGAAGCTGATCAGACCGATTTCTTGGGTTCCAGCAGACTTGCTGTCGCCAGAATATTCTGTGCCAGTTGCGCCAGCCGCATATTCTGATTCATTGCCGAGCTGCGCAGCAGTCGATAAGCTTCATCCTCACTGCAGTTGCGTTGCTCCATAATAAGTCCCTTGGCGCGATCAATAATCTTGCGATCAGCCAGTGAAGTTTTGAGTTCCTTAATATGCTTTTGCATCGACTGATACTGTCGGAAACGCGCCATCGCGGTTCTAAGGATAGGCAGTACACGGTCCTCACGAAATCCATCAACAATATAAGCGCTCACCCCTGCCTGAATCGCCTGCTCAATCGCGTCATCACGATCATCATGGGTGAAGATCACAATCGGCAGCGGAAACTGCTCGTTGATTACCTTGAACTTGCTGAGCATATCGTTATCACTGTTATCCATGACCGCGATAATCAGTTCCGGCTCCACAGTCCATTTCAAAGTCAGTAACTGCTGCAGGGTGGAGCCTTCAAAGATGATCTTGTACGGCGTCTCTGCCAGCGTCTTGTTCAGACTACTACTGATATCGCCGTGTTCACTGATAACGATGGTATTGATGCTGGTCTCGGAATTCATGGCAACGCTGCTCATATCATTCGGGTGTGTTGTTGCGAGGCATAGTGAATGATGATGCCGAACACTTTCAGCACCTCATCAATCGCCCGGGTGGAAACATTGAAATAATCATTGGAATCAACCTGCACCCGCCCCTCCCTGAGCACGTTGAACTCGACCATCTCAGTCAGTTTGCCAATGCTGTCACTGATAGCTTTGGAGGCGTTTTGCAGCGCGTGATGCAGATCCTCATTTTTGATGCCGTTGATTTGTTTCACCAGTTCATTGGTGGTGCTCTGCACTGAAATTCTGAGGAAGTCGAGTATGATTCGATCAGCGCCCTCACAGATACCGCGGGCACAGATGCCGGAACCTACTGCCCGGGTTTGTCCCACTGTTTCCGCCACGCGCAGGGTATCAAGGCAGACTTCAGACACCCGGGTGCAGCGATCCAGCATCATCCGGTGCAGATCGTGATCACGCATCACATCATCCAGCAGGGAAAGCTGGCCATCTATCATCAGACTGTGCTGTCGCACCAGGTTATGGGATTTCAGATCCCCGGCCAAGGCATGCTTCTTCAGTCTGGGCCAGTGTTCAGTGAAGGATTCCCATTGCGGAAAACGTTTGAGCTGCAGGCTGTCACTGCTGGCAATAAGGTGATCAATATCTCCCTGCAGGCTGACCAGCTGGGGTTTCAGTTTAGCGTTGCCCTGATTCACGGCATTGCTGGTACCGCGGTGCTTCTGACAGCTATCAATAATCCGCTTCATGTGTACGGTCAGCAGAATACCCTGCTCAATCCGGCGCTGCTCTTCGCGTCTCATGACGGCAAGACGGCTGATAAGGTACATAAGGCACACAACGGTGAGGCCACCGATAAACATCGGATACATCTATGCTCTCCACTGAACAAGATAGGGAATAATGCCCGCGTTGTGCAGCGCTGTTTGCAGACAGCTGCACAACGCGAGTTGGCTTTTACTCCCAGGCAACTAAAAATCCGGCCATCAGCCCCAGCGGGGAAATCATGACCATAAAGACTAATTTCCCCAACTCTTTCAGCAGAAATACACAATCAATGACGTATCCCATTTTTTTACCTCCTGTAGGGTTGGACTAAGCCCGATTTTGCATAAGCTGTGCCAAAGAAATAATCTATATATTTCATAATCTTATAAATTACTCATAGTAAATTATTGCTACAAAATGGTGTTCTTCCTGCTCTGCTGTACAAATATGGTGCATTTCCAATGCCTCTGTTCAGGCTGTAATGTCCGGCTGCAAGCGACAAAAAAAGCCGGGCTGAACCCGGCTTTTTCTTTATTTATGCAAATGGAAGATCAGAATTTAAGCTCACCGTAGACCCAGAATTTTTCGGTATCAACACCGCCGAATTCATCATCTGCATTGTAGTCAGCATATTTAACGCCCACGGTGTAATGCTGTTTGAAAGTTTTCTGCAACATAATGTCAAACTCATCACCGGCATCCAGACTGTCTTCATCGGTTTCGAAATCATGGTAAACCGCAACCAGCTTGGCTTCCATCACATCACCCACCAGCGTCACGTAGGTATCTTCGAGGCCTTGCGTAGGGGTATTAAGGAAAATATCCGCCCAGCCCTGATAGGCATGATTGGTGCCGAGAGGGGTGCGGAAGCTGAATGTGCCATCACCTTCCTGTACTTCATGTGACAACTTGAGCAACCAGCCTTTGTACTTACCGCCCAGTTCCAACAGGTAATAATCCTGCTGGTCCATCTCACCATCAGCATAATCATCCTGTGTCGCATATTCAGTGCTATAAACCACTTTGAAAGCCTCATTGAATGGCTGCGCACCAGACAATCTTGCGCCATAGGTGGCACGGGAATAAGCGGAATCATCCACTGAGTCCTCATAATCCAGCAGATAGGCATACCCCTCCAGGTTGCCAATCGGCAGGCCACTGTATTGGGCATTGAATAAATGGCTGTCCATTTCGATTTCGCCATCCTCGACCAATAAGGCTGCATTGTTACCGTCTTCACCAAAGATGGTCTGAACCTTGTCCAGGTAGGCATAGCTCAAAGTGGTGTCAGGCAATGACTGATTCACGATGCTTAAGGCATCAAAGGTCTGCCAGTTCTGACGCCAGCCCACGGTGCCGATAAAACGATGAAACGGGGCATCACGGTAGGTAATGATCTGACGGCCGAATTTAAAGGTGGTATCAAAAGCACCGTATGCCAGATAAGCCTGATTCACTTCAGTGCCTTCCGGATCTGCCACGATAGAATAGTCGGGTTCGTTATTGGTGCCTGCTGCATTGAAATCATCCGGGCCCAGATGCGACACATCTTCAAATTCAACAAAGCCGCTAAAGCCATGAAAGGCACCGGTTTTATATCCCAGTGTGGTGCGCAGCGTAAACGCATCGGCGTCTTCCAGTGCATTATCCTGCTTCACATTTTCATAACGGGCACGGGCGGAAAAACTCACTTCACCGCCAGTCAGCGCATCGATAAATGCATCTTCCGCCAGGGCCGCCGTCGGAGCGATTGCCATACTGCTGATTCCGGTCGCTAACAGGCTTAAAGCCGTCAGTTTTTTCATTTTTGGCATTGTTTATCCTCGTATAAAAAAAGCCATGCAGGTCACCCTGTCATGGCTTCGTTACCTTGATTGATTCATTGTTAATATCGAAAAGAAAGATGGCTGCGTCGTTGCAGAGTCACTGAGGATATTTTTGCAACCATAGTGCCAACTTATTAAACCCTTGTTTTTAAATGATTAGTTTTATAAATGCGGCATTACTGCGCCAATAAATGCACCATTTAAATACTTATTTATCAGGGAATGCACTACAACGAAACAGGGCTTGGCACGAAGTGAGAAGCAGAAATAAAAACGGGACGAAATGACATCGTCCCGTTTGCTTGTAGTTGTCTTTTGCAGAGCTTACTGACTGAGCAGCTTTTTCAGTTCCGGCACACAGGAACCACAATTCGTGCCGGCGTTGAGCTTGGCGCCGATTTCATCCACGTTGTTGACATGACCACTGCTGATCGCGTCTTTCAGCGTATTCTCCCCTACGCCGAAACAGGAGCAGACAATCGCGCCACAGTCTTTCTGGCCTTTAGCCGGCTGTCCCACCAGCAGACTGTAGCGCTCAGCATCAGACAGACTGCTTGAGGTGAAAAGTTGTGATAACCAGGATCGGGCCGGCAGGTCATGACTGGGTGCTATAAAGACCACGCCTTCAAGCTTGTTACCAACGATCTTGCCGGCACGATAACGTCCGGCTTTTTTATCAGTAAAGTCCAGCCATTCGCCTTCACTGCCCAGATGTTGCTGCGCCCAGGACGCCGGTTGGCCGATTTCTTTTTCACCTGCTATTTCATAACGCCAGAACTGCGCCCCTCTGACTTTGACCCAGTAATTGGCATCTTTCACCGTGATCGGTTTACGGGAGAGAATAAAGCCATGCCAGCTAGGCTGATAGGGTCTAATTCTGACTGGCGTATGTTTGGATTCAGGTTGACCAGAAATCGGGTCGTAAACGGCGGCAACCAGTGCATCGACCCTGGCCATTGACGCGAACTGGTTACTCCAGTGAATCGGCACAAACACACTGCCGGGACGCTGTTCATCGGTGAACACCACCCGTACAATCATTTTTCCCCACTGGCTGCTGACTTCAGCCAGTGCACCATCGACCAGATCCCAGTTGTGCGCATCAACCGGATGGATCTGTACCATCGGTTCCGGAATATGGGCATTCAGTCGCACCGCCCGACCGGTTCGGGTCATGGTATGCCACTGGTCGCGGATACGGCCGGTATTGAGCACCAGCGGGTAGTCATCCGAGGTCAGATTCTGCGGCAGTTTCGGCTCAATCGGCAGCATTCTGGCCTTGCCGGACGGAGTAAAGAAACGACCATCAGTAAACAATCTCGCTGTGCCTGTCGGCGCTTTTGCCGTGACCGGCCATTGAATCGGTGCCAGCTTCTCATAGGCTTCATCCGTGATATCAGCCAGACCGCTCAGGTCAAAATCGCGGCTGCCGTTATTTTCAAAGGCGGACAGGCGCGCATGCTCGCGGAATACATCCACCGGCTTTTCAAACGGGAAGGCTTTTTCAAAGCCCATCTTGCGGGCGACCTGAGTCATTATCCACCAGTCCGGTTTGGCTTCACCCGGCAAAGGCAGGAAAGCACGCTGATGACTGATGCGACGTTCCGAGTTAGTCACGGTACCGTCTTTTTCACCCCAGGCCGCTGCGGGCAGCAGAATATCGGCCAGTTCCGTGGTGTCGGTATTGCTCTCACATTCCGATACCACCACCAGCTCACATTGTTCCAGTGCCGCTTTAACACGGTCTGCTTCGGGCAGGCTCACTACCGGATTGGTGGCCACAATCCAGACTGCTTTGATTTTACCTTCCGCCACATCCTTGAACATATCGATGGCTTTAGCCCCGTTTTCGGTAGCGAGTCGATCGGTTTCCCAGAAGCGGGAGACGCGATCATGATGTTCCGGGTTGGTAATCTCCATATGCGCCGCCAGCTGATTACTCAGACCACCGACTTCACGGCCACCCATCGCATTGGGTTGGCCGGTAAAGGAAAACGGACCCATCGCCGGTTTACCCACCCTGCCGGTAGCGAGGTGACAGTTAATAATACTGTTGGTTTTGTCGGTTCCGGAAGTTGACTGGTTAATGCCCTGGGAATAGAGCGTGACCACCTTCTCGGTCGACGCAAACAACTGATAGAACTTGACGATATCCTCTTCCGGCAGTTCGGTGACCGATGACACCTGCGGGATATTACCCGCGCTTTCTTTCGCTGCTTTGATGGCTGCCGAAAAGCCCTCGGTATGTTGTTCCAGAAAGTCCAGATCCAGATAGTCTTGCTGTTTCAGGTAGTTCAGCAAACCGTTAAATAATGTCGCATCGCTGCCGGGTCTTAAAGGCAGGTGAAGATCGGCAATATCACAGGTCGAGGTCTTACGCGGATCAATCACCACGATTTTCAAGTCAGGTCGCTCTTGCTTGACCTGATTGATCCGTTGATAAATGACCGGATGACACCAGGCGAGGTTGGACCCGGCCATCACCAGTAAATCGGCCTGTTCCAGATCTTCATAGCTGCAGGGCACCGAATCACTGCCAAAGGCGCGTTTGTAGCCAGCCACCGCCGACGACATGCACAGGCGCGAATTGGTATCGATATTGGCACTGCCGATAAAGCCTTTCATCAGCTTATTGGCGGTGTAGTAATCTTCGGTCAGGATCTGACCTGAAACATAAAAGCCAATCGAATCAGGCCCGTATTTATCGATAATGTCCTTGAATTTTCTGCTGACGGTATTGAGCGCTTCATCCCAGGAAACGCGTTTGCCAGCCACTTTGGGATAAAGCAGCCTGTTAGACAGATCAACTGTTTCCCCGAGCGCCGAGCCTTTAGAGCAGAGGCGTCCAAGATTAGCCGGATGACGGGGATCGCCCGCTATTGCGACTTGTCCGTCAGCCTGCGGTGTCGCCAGGACACCGCAGCCGACGCCGCAATAAGGACAGGTTGTCTGAATAGTATGTTCTTTACCCAAAACAAATGACTCTTTTATAGCGAAATGTAGACCACGCCGTTTTCGATTTTAGTCTCAAACGTGCGCGTGCAGCCTTCATCAGGTCCGGTTGCCTCACCACTTTCCATGTCGATGACCCAGTTATGCAGAGGACAGGCTACCCGCTTATCGTAGACGATACCCTGCGACAGCGGGCCGGCCTTGTGCGGACACCTGTCGTAGAGGGCAAAAACCTCATCTCCGGCGGTTCTGAAGACAGCGACATCACCATCTTTGGTCACCAATACCCGTGACCCTTTATTTGGAATATCGGCCAGCGGGCCAACTTCGGTCCAGCTCATGCTTACCTCTAACTTACTTGTTTAATCGGAATGTAGTTTTCTTTGTACTTGGCCGCGTGCTCAGCCCAGGGATCGGTCTGCGCGTTTTCCTGTGATTCATAGAAACGCTGGGCCAGACGTTTGCGGTTGGTTTCATCCTCCACCACCAGCGCCTGTACGTGCTTCAAACCGACACGCTCAATCCACGGTGCAGTACGTTCCAGGTAATGGCCTTCTTCACGGTAAAGCTGCATATAGGCCGCGATGTATTCCATCGCCTCTTCTTCGGTGGCGACTTTGCAAAGGAAGTCAGTCGCGCGAACCTTGATACCACCGTTACCACCAACATGCAGTTCATAGCCGGAGTCGACACAGACCACGCCGATATCTTTAATGGTGGCTTCTGCGCAGTTACGCGGGCAACCGGAGACGGCAATCTTGAATTTATGCGGTGTCCAGCTACCCCAGGTCATTTTCTCGACCTTGATACCCAAGCCCGTTGAATCCTGGGTACCGAAACGGCACCATTCACTACCGACACAGGTTTTGACGGTACGCAATGATTTACCGTAGGCATGCCCGGAAACAAAACCGGCATCGCTCAAATCCGCCCACATCTTGGGCAAGTCATCTTTTTTCACGCCCAAGAGGTCGATACGCTGACCACCGGTAATTTTCACCGTAGGCACAGCATACTTTTCAGAGATATCCGCAATCGCACGCAGCTCTCTCGGGTTGGTCACACCGCCCCAGATTCGTGGCACGACCGAATAGGTACCGTCTTTCTGAATATTGGCGTGGACCCGCTCGTTGATAAAACGTGACTGCGGATCATCGGCATATTCCTTGGGCCAGCTACTGAGCATGTAATAATTGAGCGCCGGACGGCAGGAATGACAGCCATCCGGATTTTTCCATTCCAGCGCTTCAATCAGTTGTGGAATGGTTTTAATCTCCTGTTCTTTAATCGCGGTTTTGACTTCATCATGCGACATGTCAGTACAACCGCACATCGCTTTCTTGCTCGGCGTATCGTTAAAATCACTACCCAGGGTGGAGGCCAGGATCTGCTCCACCAGGCCAGCACAGGAACCACAGGAAGCCGAGGCTTTGGTGTGCGCTTTGACTTCATCCAGGGTGTAGAGATTATGCTGTGAAATCGCCTTGGTAATATCGCCTTTGCAAACCCCGTTACAACCACAGATTTCGGCATCATCAGGCAGGTTGTCGGTGGAGTTGGCGGCACCATGGCCGGAATCACCAATATGGTGCTGGCCGAACAGCATGTTTTCGCGGATGTCTGACACATCAGTGCCGTCTTTCATCAGCTGGAAGTACCAGGTGCCATCCACGGTATCTCCATAGAGCACGACACCAATCAGGCGGTCATTTTTAATCACCAGTTTCTTGTAAACATGACGGGCGGCGTCTTTAAACACCAGGTCTTCAGTATCGTCATCGCCATTAAAATCCCCGGCTGAGAACAAGTCGATACCGGTCACTTTCAGCTTGGTTGATGTCACTGTGCTGATGTAACGGGCAATCCCCATTTTAGCCAGGTGGTTGGCACAGACCTTGGCCTGTTCAAACAACGGTGCCACCAGACCGAATGTCTGGCTGCGATGCTGCACACACTCACCGACCGCATAAATAGTCGGATCAAAGGTCTGCATGGTGTCATCAACCACAATACCGCGCTCGCAATGAATGCCGGCTGATTGCGCCAGTTCGATATTGGGACGGATACCGACCGCCATCACGACCAGATCAGCCTCGATTGCACTGCCATCTTTGAAGTGGACTTTTTCCACCCGGTTGTCACCACTGATGGACTCGGTGGCATGGCTCATCAGGAAGTTGAGGCCCTTGCCTTTAAGCTCTTCCAGCATCAAATCCGAAGCGACACTGTCGAGCTGCTGGTTCATCAGGGTTTCACTGATATGTACCACGGTCACATCCATACCCTGCAGCATCAGACCGTTAGCCGCTTCCAGCCCCAACAGGCCGCCACCAATAACGACCGCTTTTTTATGGGTCTTGGAGGATTCCAGCATGGTATCCACGTCTTTGATATCGCGGAAGCTGATGACGCCCGGCAGATCGGCACCAGGAACGGGCAGCATAAATGGCCGCGAACCGGTTGCCAGCAGCAACCGGTCATAGGACTCAACGGTTCCGTCGTCGGCAATGACCTGGCGTTTAACGCGATCAATCTGGGTGACTTTTTTGCCCGAGTGCAGTGTGACGTTGTTGTCTTGGTACCATTGCAGATCGTTAATCATGATCTCATTGATGGTTTTCTCGCCCGCCAGCACGGGTGACAGCATGATACGGTTGTAGTTGCCGTAAGGTTCTTCACCGAATACGGTAATGTCATATTTCTCAGGTGCGAGCTTGAGCAGTTCCTCCAGCGTTCGCATACCCGCCATGCCATTACCGATCAGCACTAATTTCTCTTTCATGGATCTCTCCGGTATTAACTGCCCTTCAATATCGCAATCACCATGCCAACTTGTATGTCATTGATATTGTTAAAAATGCGCAGTCCGGAAAGCCCTTAATTGGTGCGATAAATACTTATTTGTGCACCAAATTGAAACAGCCCCTGTCCTTTATGATGCATACCGCCTTATTGCAGCCGCTTGTAGGATCATCAGCTGAATTTTCCTTGTTAAATTTTTTGTTTTCATCTTTTCTTTTTATATTAAGCATTTACATTACCTGTTTTTATGGAACCGACCTCTCATAGCCCAAAATCAGTCTGACAGCGGGGTTTCAGGCGCTTAGTCGATTAATCAGATTAACTGAGAAGTCAGCCTAAAATTGATCTGGATCAATGTAGGTCATGGCCACTCTCAAGGACCATTAGCAGCTAATCAGTTCAGACAAGTGCTGCTAAAGCAAAAATAAAACAATAATAAGGGACTCTTGCCAGATGACTGACAACGTCAATAAAGGCTTCATCAAACGACATTTCTATAACCGCTCAATAAAATCATTTTTAATCAGTGTGTCTGTTTTCTTTTCTGCATTGGGTTTTTTACTGATTTACCTGGCCGCGGATCAGGTCAATAAAACCTCGATAAAAACTGCTTCTGTGAGTGCCTCTCAGGAACTGGTGCATGTGATTTTTCAGGGGGTACAACTGATCCAGCAACATCCCTGGAAGCTGCATGAAGTTCAGGATTACCTCAATAAAATTCAGAGCCTGCATCCGGCCTACCAGGTTAAGCTTGATTTTCTTGATCACACCCCGATTGTTAACACCGTTGCTAAAACCCTGGCGGCCAATCAAACCAGCTTTCATACCGACGACAGCGGTACCACACTGAAATTTGAATGGCCCCTGATGAATAACGGGCTATGCAGCGATTGCCCGCAAACAGTGTTTGCCGACAAGCCACTGGCCATCATCAGTATCAACCATGACTTATCTTCATTGATGAATAGTGCCGAAGACAGGCTGCTAACCAATCTGGTCTATCTGGCACCGTTTCCTTTCCTGCTATCAGTGCTTGTTATCGTTTATCTCAATCGCCGCATCAACCGCTCCATGTTTGAGCTGGAAGACAGTATTGATCAGGTCCACAAAGTCTCGGATTTGGGTAATCTCGACCTGCAGCATAATCAATACGGCTTTTCCGAGCTGAACCGGATTTACAGCAAAGTCGATAAATTATCTGACCGCATGCGCACGATGGCAGTGGATAAGGATCTGCTGGAGTTCGAGATTCAATTACTGGAGAGATTCGTCATCACCTCTGATGTGGTGCGTGACTGGCGGGAATACATCAGCATCCTGCTGACTGAGATTAATGAGGTGATGCCGGTGTATAACCTCTATTCGATTTTCAAAGTCGAGGATGAAACCTTCGCGATGGAATTATTCTGGCTCAGTCCGCCTTCTGATATCACCAGAAAACAGGTGGAACAGGCGATTCTGGAGGATATGGGCGAGCATCCTATGTTCCAGTCTCAATGCGGTATGGAGATATTGCATCACACCGCACTACCTGACGGAGATGAGATCGTGCTGGCGGCGGAAGAAATCCGCCTGCAAACCAAGACGCTGGTGCTGGATAAACCCAAAATCGGTGGCATCGTCGGTATCGGCGTCAACACCGATGTCAGCGAGGATAATACCCGCATGCTGGTCACCAGCAGTATTCTGTCGACCCTGATCAATGTCGTGGGCTCGGTTAAAGCTATCTACAAATACACCAAGGATCTGGAGTATTACGCCACTCGTGACCCGCTGACTGACCTGCATAATCAACGGATCTTCTGGGAGATGCTCGACTACGAAGTACTGCGTGCCAGACGACATGGCTACAAATTCTCGGTGCTGATGATCGATCTGGATAACTTCAAGAACCTGAATGATTCCTACGGTCATGGTTTTGGTGACAAGGCCCTTCAGGCGATCAGCGATGTGCTGCGTGATGCATTGAGAGCGGGAGATTTTCTGGCCCGCTACGGTGGTGACGAGTTTGCGGTGGTGTTACCGGAAAGTGATTTGGAGCAGGCGCAACTGGTGGCTCAGCGTATTCTGACCGGTACCAAAACCATTGATTTGTTTACACCGGATACCGGCGAACGCGTCGATGCCGGTATGTCCATAGGCCTCGCCGTTTTCCCGGATCATGCTGACAGCAGCAAAGACCTGTTCATGTTTGCTGACAATATGATGTACAAGGCCAAGAGTCACGGTAAGAACCGGGCCTACACCCCGGATGAGGACGATATTCTGGAAGTCTTCCGTGATATCAATGAAAAGAGCCTGATGATCAGCAAAGCCATCAAGGACAAGGCCGTTATCCCTTATTTCCAGCCGCTGGTCAGCACGCGCAATGGTGATATCAAAGCCGTTGAAGTGCTGTGCCGGATCATGACCGATGATGGCCATATCATGGGCGCCCATGAGTTCATCGAGATTGCTGAGAAGCTGGGCATTATCCATAACCTGGACTTTGTCATGCTGGAAAAAGCACTGCTGCAGATGGAGCGTGAGCAATACCAGGGCATGATCTTTATCAATATCTCGCCCCGTTCCCTGGTGCTGAGTGAATTTTTACCGCAAGTCGAGCGTATCGTGGAAAATGCCAGTATTGCCCGTGAACGCATTGTGTTTGAAATCACGGAACGCGATACGGTGAAAAACATGACACTGCTGGAGAAATTTGTCATCAACCTTAAAGCTGAAGGCTTCAAGCTGGCAGTGGATGACTTCGGCTCCGGCTTCTCATCCTTCCACTACCTTAAGCACTTCCCGATAGACTTCGTCAAAATCGACGGCGAGTTCGTCGCCAATATGGTCAACAACGTCAAGGATCATGCGGTAGTACGCTGCATCTCCAGCCTGGCGCACGAGCTCAATGCCGCGACCATTGCTGAATATGTTGAAACTGAAGAAGTTCTGGCGGCCGTGCGTGATATCGGTATTCACTATGCGCAGGGCTATCATATTCGCCGGCCCACCCCGTATATTCTGTCACCGGCCCATGATGTGACGCTGCAAAAAGCGCAGCTTGGCAGCGGCTAGCTATGCATGATGCTGCCACATCCTGTGGCAGCATGAACCTTATTTATGGTGCCGCATTCCAGACATGCGACTGCAACTGCCATTCACCGGCTTCGTTTTGTTCCAGCACTGTCACCAGCACACCACCGAAACTGACCGGTTTCTGTTCGGCATTGACACCTTCCGCCTGCCAGTAGGCTACCTGGGTAATCTGTTTGTCAGCCGCGATAATATCGACCGTTTCAATCTGGTGATTATGAACGCCATTCTCGATAAAGCCGGCAAACAGATTTCTGATTTCATCATGGCCGGTCAGCAGTTTGCCATTACCGGGGGAAACGGTTGCGTCATTGTCATACAATGCCACCAGTTCACTCAGTTTGCCCTGGTTCAGGGCCTGATTCCATTGCTGATTGGCATGACTGACAATGCTTGTCGGGCTGTCAGCCAGCACTGCACCACTTAAACTCAGCGCTGTCATGGCTAAGGATAACTTTTTCATCTGATGTCTCCTTTATTTAATTAGGAAGCTAATTATTTGATTAAAAAAACGGCTCAGTCAAACACCTGAGCCTGCTGATTCAGTTTCATTAATATCTGCATCAGCATGTCGCCCTCTTCGTCACTCAGCGCCGTCATCAACTGCCTGACCCGGCGATAATATTCCGGCATTACCTCGTCCAGTTTCGCCTGCCCCTTGCTGGTCAGCTTGACCAGCATCTGCCTGCGGTCTTTGAATGAGACCATGCGGCTGACCAACTTGTCACGCTGCAGTCCATCAATCAAGCCGGTCATGGTGGCACGACTGACACCGGCTTTTTCAGCAAGTCTGGATGGACTGGAGCAACTGTCTTCTTCACGCATCAGCAGCACCAAGACCCACCAGCGTCCCTGCAATAAGGCATGGGCAGCCAGATAACGATCCAGACCATTAGATAAATCGGTCGCAACGCGCAGAAAAGTCAGAAACTGAATCACTCTGTCGATATCAGCATCAGGATAGCGATCAGCAAACTTTTTGAGTATATGTGCGTCCGGTAAGTCTTTGAGCTCCAGCATAATTCAGATTATAGTTAGCTTCCTAATTAATTTCAATTCCTGACCATTTTTCGATTCAGTTTCAGTTAATTTAGGCTTCAGCTTGGTTTAAGTCCAGCGCTTTAGCATGACAAGCGTTCATCAAAAAAGGAGACTGAACATGAAATTAATGAGTGCGATTACCCTGAGTAGTGTTTTGACTGTGCTGTTTCTGTCTTCACCGGTTAAAGCCGATGACGATGATCTGCGTGAAATGAAAACCCTGTCTGAAGGCCTGGGGCTGATATCTCTGGAAGAAGCCAAAGCTAAAGCGCTGGAAGCGAAACCCGGTGTGATTGAAGATGCTGATCTGGATGATCGTGACATGTCCAAAGGCTGGGATTACGAGTTTGAAATCGTCGATGTCGATGGCAATGAATGGGAAGTCTATATCGATGCCAAAACCGGCGAAGTCCGTAACATCGAAAAAGACTGGTTCTAAACCGAAGTCAAGCCTGCAGGTGCACTGTCACCTGCAGGCCTCCCCATTGTGCAGAACGCTGAAACGACAGAGTCCCACCGTAACTTTCCACAATATCCTGAACAATAGCGAGGCCCAGCCCACTGCCGGGCTTGGATTCATCTGCGCGAAAGCCGCGCTGGCTCAGGAAAGCAAGATCGGCTTCATCACAACCCGGTCCATCATCTTCAACCACCAGTTTCAACCCTTCAGCAGTCATGCTCAGTTCCAGCATCACCCGTTGCTGACACCATTTGCAGGCATTGTCGAGTAGATTTCCCAGCAATTCGAGCAGATCCTCTCGATCACCATTAAAGCGTACATCGTCAGCAAGGTAGCAGTCTATATCCAGCGTTTTGTCACGATAAATACGCTGCAATGTTTCAGTCAGCTGTGACACCAGTTCCGCCAGATCCACGCCTTTGCCCGGCAGCGTTACCCCGGCTACCCGGGCTCTTTTCAGTTCTCTGTCGATGATTTGCCGGATATCACTGGTTTGCTGATAGATATCAGCGCGCAGTGCCGTATGTTCTGAAGATGTCGACTCGGCAATCTGATTGATCAGGGTCAACTGTGTTTTGAGACGGTGAGCCAGGTTCCCGAGTGCCTGTCTGGATCGACGCGTTTTGCTGACCATGCTTTGCATCAAACGGTTAAGTTCAGTCAGTAGGGGCCGGATTTCATCGGGGGCGTTTTCATCAATGCGTTCAATCTCGCCCTGCCCCAGTTGTTCGAGCTGCCGACGCGCTTTATTTAGAGGTTTCAGCGCCTGTCTGACCAGGCCTGCCTGTAACAGCAGCAGAATCACAAAACCGCTTGCAGAGAGTAGCGTAAATACAAACTGAAAACGCTGTTTATCCTCCAGCATCCAGGCAATATCTTCAGCCACAGTGATGGTTAAAGTTCTGTCCTGTTTGAGGTAACTTGCTGAGACTGCCAGCAATGGCTGCTGCTGAGGACCGGTCTGATAGTGCACCCGGCGCTCGCCGACTTTTACTGGCCAGGTATCCAGATTGAAATCCCATAGAGAACGCGAATATAGCTGCTGACCGGCGGACTCCACAGTAAAGTACATACCTGAAAAACTGCGTCTGTAATTACTGCTGAGGCCTTCGCTGTCCAGTATCAACTCGCCGTCAGGAGCTACAGTCAGATTGGCCAGCAGACTCTCGGTTTCTTCCTGCAGACGGGTGATGACCTGTTTTTCAATCAGCCGATCTATGGTTAAGGTCAGCCACAGCCATTGACCGACCAGTAACAGAGCCAGCACCAGAGTCAGGCCGATGGCCAGCCGGCTGCGAATCGACGTCATCGACCTTCCCGGCCGAAGATATAACCTTGTCCGCGGCGGGTTTGAATCAGACCCTGTCCCAGTTTCTGCCGCAGCCGATTGATATAAACTTCAATCACATTGCTGTCTTTATCACTGTCGAGCTGATAGACATGCTCGGTGAGGGTTGTCTTGGACAGCAGCTTACCCGGATTGAGCATAAAATAGCGCAGCAGCTTGAACTCGGTGCCGGTGAGACTGAATTTCTCACCACTGACCAGGCTCACACTCTGGTCCGCCTCATCCAGCGATAATCCGGCATAAGACAACGAACCGGGTTTGAGACCGGCATAACGGCGTAATACCGCGTTGATACGCACCAGGAGCTCTTCTATTTGAAAGGGTTTGGCAAGATAATCGTCAGCGCCGGCATTAAAGCCCTGCACTTTATCTTCCCAGGCATCACGGGCGGTGAGAATAATGACCGGCGTCAGGTTGTCACGCTCACGCCAGTTTCTGAGGACATCAAGCCCTGGCTGTCCCGGCAGGCCCAGATCCAGCACAATCAGATCGTAAGGTTCGATGTCTCCCATCGCCTCACCATCAACTCCATCTGTCGACAGATCAGTGGCGTAACCCGCCCGGTTCAGTGCGTCCTGTAGTTTCGGCCCGAGGGCAGGGTCATCCTCGACCAGCAGCAGACGCATGAACTAATCCTCACTTTCCAGTTCAATCAGTTCCGCTGTGCTGGCGTCCAGTTCCAGTTCCCAGACCTGGCCGCGGTCATCCAGAATTTCCAGTTCGTAAATATAGCGACCAGCCTCTTGATCGAGATCGGTCTCAAGAATCTGGCCTGACTTCACAGCCATAGCCGCTTTGATCACCTGCTCCAGGGGCAGAATGTCGCCGCGCTGCTTGAGCATGCGTGCACGGTCTGAGTCTTCATCTGCTTGCAGACTCTGGCCGGGCACAAGCAGCATCATGAGCAGGCCGGTCAGAGAGAGGAAAGTGCTAGAGGTTTTCATATTAATTCTGCCAGGATTCGTCAATCGGTGACAGTGTAGAACAGATGGCTTAATCCAAAATGAAAAATTATTCTTACATTAGCGCAGAGTAAAGATTCGAACCACTTCGCCGTTTTTAAAAATGACGTGCGTGGCTTTGTTGTCAGCAGTGTTGTACATCCATTTTTCGAAGTGATCGTTACCTTTTTCATCACCCAGCGCCGGTCTTTCGTGTTTGCTGATATAGGATGGTTGCCAATTCTGTCCACAGGTTGACTTGATCTGCTGGGGGCTCATTCCAAGCTTGATTGCCTGGCTGCCACAGGGCAGGCTGGATAAGTCCGCACTACCTGCCAGCACTGCTGAACTGAACAGGCCGGCCACAGTCATGAATACTTTTGATGTCAGTCGCATGAGTCTCTCTCCTCGTGGTGATGGAAGCGACAATAGCATGATTTAAAAATAGTTTCTAAACCTGCTGCGTCATCACTGATATTGACGTCTATGCCTCATCCGGTTTGCGCTCAAAACCGGTTTTCTGAAGCCAGGGACAGGTTCACTCGGTCGCCTGCGTGTCACTGACAATATGCAAAAAGTGCATGTGTTTTTCATATTGAATCAGCACATCATCCAGCACCTGTTCCTGATTGTAGCCATACAGATCATAATGCTGGCTGCCCTCTGCCAGATACACTTCAGCGCGATAATAGCGTTTGCTTTCATCGGTCTTCGGATCGAACTCCGGAAAGGCGAAGCTGGGGACCAAGTGTCCGATGCTGTGAACTTCATAAACAAAATCCACTTCGCCACCGTAAACCACCTTAAGCTCCACACAGTTATCTTCAATGTTGACGATGGCTTCTTGGCCGGTATTGCTGATCTCCGTCGCAACCTGTTGCAATGCAGGTGCCACAGTTTGCTGCATAAACTGCTGCATTTCGCGCTTATTGGGAAAGCTGCTGAGATTTTTCAGGCGTTGCTTCCAGCTGACACGTCGACCACTGCTGACCGGGGTCTGCGGTACACCCACCACCAAGCGTTTGATCCCTTCCATCTTCAGGCCTTTGAATAATCCCAGACAGATGATCAGCATGACCATGGTAAAGGGCAAGGCACCTGCAATAACCGCTGTTTGCAGACCGGTCAGTCCGCCACCAAGCAACAGAGTACCCGCCACCATGCCTTCCAGCAAAGCCCAGAAAATCCGTTGCCAGACCGGGGGCATCGGATGGCCGCCGGAGGTAATGGTATCGATGACCAAAGAGCCGGAATCAGAGGAAGTCACAAAGAAGGTGATGACCAGTATCGTGCCCAGTCCTGATGCAAGCATGCTGAGAGGCAGTTGTTCAAACATGGTGAAAATCGCCAGCGGCACACTTTCGTCAATCGCTCCGCTGATGACTCCGGGTAATGCCCCCAGTTCCATGCTGATTGCCGTCCCGCCGAAGACTGTCATCCACAAAAAACTGAAACCGACCGGCACAAACAACACACCGAGCACAAACTCACGGATGGTCCGGCCGCGTGACACCCGCGCGATAAACATGCCGACAAAAGGTGACCAGGAGATCCACCATCCCCAATAGAACAGGGTCCAGTTACCAATCCAGCTGTTAGGCTCGTAGGCGTAGAGGTTGAAGGTCAGATCCACAATCTTGCTGAGATAGGCGCCAATGTTCTGCACATAGGCCTGCAGTAGAAACAGCGTAGGGCCTACCAGCATGACAAACACCAGCAATATCACTGCCAGCACCAGATTCAGTTCTGACAGACGTTTAATGCCGGCATCCAGACCGGCTACCACCGAGGCAGTCGCCAGCAGCGTAATAAAAGCTATCAGGCCGATTTGTAGATACACCGAATCCGGCGCGCCAAACAGAAAACTCAGGCCGGCATTGATCTGCAATACGCCAAAGCCCAGTGAAGTGGCGATACCGAACATGGTGCCCAGCACCGCAAAAATATCCACCGCATGACCAATAGGACCGTGAATCCGCTCTCCGATGAGGGGGTATAAAGCTGAGCGTATGGTCAAGGGCAGGTTATGTCTGAAGCCGAAATAAGCCAGAGACAGACCGACAACGGCGTAGATCGCCCATGCATGCAGTCCCCAATGGAGAAAAGTCGTGGACATCGCTTCCCGGGCAGCCTCAATCGTGCCCCCCTCGCCGACAGGCGGTGACATAAAATGCATCATCGGCTCGGCCACCCCAAAGAACAGCAAGCCGATACCCATACCGGCACTGAACAGCATCGCAAACCAGGAGGTATAGCCATAATCAGGTTCGGAGTGATCAGGCCCGAGCTTGATCCGGCCAAAGGATGAGAAAGCCAGTCCCAGACTGAATATCAGGAAGATGGCCACGGACAGCATATAAAACCAGCCGAAGGTATCAATCACCCAGTTCTGCACAGAGGCAAACACTTCATTGGCGATTTCCGGCATACCGGCACCGAAAACCACGAACACCACGATCAGGGCGGCAGAGCCGAAAAAGACGGGCGGATTCACAGCCATTTTGCCTGTTTTTTCAGATTGTGTTTGCTGTTGACTCATAATTGCTCTCTTTGCCTTTTATCAATTATTTTTATTAGAAGTAATAACCGAAATTGATGTTAAAACGGGTTTGCCAATCGTCATCCTGATTCGCGCCCATGCGATCTCCAAAAGTGGTGTCACCACCAATAAACTCGTTACCATTCGACGCGCTGAGATCGGTGTAGATATACCAGTTGTCCTTGGCCCAGGCCGCGCCGATAGTGGCAAGCTCACTGTCATTAAAGCTGTCCTCCACCTTAACAACACTGCTGTATTCGATATAGGGGATGATGTAATCAAGCCAGGCAATCTGATTGGTTTCCAGGTAATAACTGAGCGACACTGCCGGCACCCAGGCTTCAGCTGCGGCGGTGCTGGGGAAATCATAAGCGCCCATCTGCACCAGTTTGTCGGTGCCAAGTGGCTGTCGCGAATCCACATCGAAACGGTAATAAGTGATCTGGCTTGCCAGCGTCAATTGCCCCCACTTATTGACCATATGCAAAGACGCGGCATAACGGTCACCATCATTCTGAACGCCACGACTCTTGAGTTCACCATATTGCAATGAAGCACCTAAATCGGTCACAACATTGTTCAATGAGAAACGATAAATTCCCCTCAGATTGAACTGATGACGTTCTTCATAACCGTTACCGCTTTCATTCACCACATCATAGGAAAAGCGTGCGCTATCCTCGGAGGAGCCGGTGTAGTCTCCTTCATCAGCAATGTAGTAAGCAAAATCCCATTTCCAGTTGCCGGTCTCATGGTGATATTTGGCGCCGAGATCCATGTCATCCGATAAGCCCAGATAGTAGTGCTGATCAAAGAACCAGCTTTGCGAAACGCCGTAGGCTTTAGGACCGAACGGTACCCGGTTCACGCCGAGCTGCAGTTGTTGTTTGTCATTGAACTGATAACCCAGCCAGCCGGTGTGCAAAAAGTGATAGCCGTTGTACCAGCGGTATTCCAATTTGCCGATATAAGGGCCATCGGCATAATCGAGATTGAGTCGGAAAGTATCCAGATTAAAATTGCCGCCATCTTCAAACGCGCGTGACGCCCCATCCATTTCGGGATAGTCACCGATGGCATAATTGGCGCGCATGGCCCCTCCGACACGCAGCGGGCCAAATCGAATTTCTGCCGGTTCTTGTTCAACAGCCTGTTCCGCTTCGGCCAGTCTTGCTTTTCTGTCCTCTCGGGAGTCGGCGATGGCTTTTTCTGCCTCTGCCAGTTTGTTCTCTGTGACCGACTGCTGTTGTCTGGTTTGTTCCAGTGCCTGCCTGGTTTGTCTGAGTTCCGCCTCCAGTTGTTCAATTCTGGATTGTAAGCGTGATATCTCACTCCCGGTCGCAGGCTGAGCCTCAACGGTCAGTGTGATCAGAGATATCAGCGTAAGCAACATGCCGAAGAGAGCATGTTTGGCGTGTCTGGACATTGGGCTCCATCCTCATCTTGATGTGGCTTGCTGTCGTTCAGCGTGAGGCAGTACTCCCAATAATCATATCGTGGGAGCCTTAATCAACCTTAACAGAGTGTGTGCCCGGCTCCAACTTATTCAAGTTCGACCAGAGCGGTGACCGGCAGGTGATCAGAGGCTTTTCTGGCCAGTTCTGAACGGTGAGCTGAGACGGCAACCAGGTGTTGACGGGGTTGCACCCAGATGCGGTCGAGCGTCAGGACAGGCCAGGCCGACGGGAAACTGCGACAGGCTGGCGTGGTATCAAAATAACGGTGCAGCCAGCGCAAGGGACGGCCCCACAGAAACCATTCGTTAAGGTCCCCCATCAATACCGTGATATCGGCCTGCTGTTGCTCAAACTCGGCCAGGATACTTTTAACCTGATGACGGCGTTCAACCGGTTTCAAACCAAGATGGGTGGCATACACCAGAATATGATGGCCCTGAAAATTATACTGAACCTGCAGCGCACCGCGCGGTTCGTGCGGCGCCAGGCTCAAATCTATCAGTCGATGTGACTCTATCGGCAGGCGTGACAGTATCGCATTACCGTAATCGCGACTTTCACGCAGCATGGTGGGCCCCGCGAGACCGGTCATATCAGTCTGCTGAGCCAGAAAATCGAGCAGATCCAGATCATTAACCAAGTGATGCTCCACTTCCTGCAGAGCAATGATATCGGCATCGACTTCACGGATAACCTCGGCGATCCGGAAAGGATCGAAATGTCCGTCGGTGCCGATAGCAGCATGTATGTTGTAGCTCGCCAGTTTGAGCCGAATCACGGTGTATCGCTTTCCTCCTCAGCTTGCTTGCGGTTCAGCAGCATTTTCAGTCCCAGCATCACGCTGAGAACAATCAACACTACTGTGATAAACAGGCCAATCTGAGCCGGGTCAGGTTCCTTAACAGTTCTAACCAGCGAATCAGCAAACACTGTAATGCCCAGTATGCCGGGCAGCATTCCCACTACGGTGCCCAGGATGAAATCTCTTACTTTGATATGCGAAGCCCCTGCTACCAGGTTAATCACAGCAAACGGCGCCACCGGAATTATCCGCACTGTGATGACGGCGAGGGTGCCATGATGCGCCAGCCGGCGACTCAGCTTGTTAAGACTCGAGCCTGCCAGCTTCTGTACACTGCTCCGGCCCAGATAATGGCCGATGCCGTAACCCAGCAGGGCACTCAGTAGCGAGCCGATAAGGGAATAGACAGAGCCCCAGACCGGACCAAAGGTCAGTGCGGCAGTGACAATCAATAAAGTCACCGGAAACGCCAGTAAGCCGGCAATACTGAACACCGTCACCACTATCAACGGTGTCAGTGGATAGGATTCAATCGCCTGCACGCTGACTTTCAGCGTTTCCGGGTTCAGATAATCACTGAGTGGCGTCCAGCGCCAGACAACGGTCAAGACCACAACGGCCAGCAAAACACCCAGAATTTTCCACCAGTGACTGCGGGCTGATTTGGGCTGATCCAGCGGAATAAACATCTGTGCCATCTGTTCGGGATCGAGGGGTCTTTCCGGATCCACCACCGCTGATGAAGGCAGAATCTGATTCGCGATATCTGCCACCTTGCAATCAAGAAACTGCAGGGTTCTGGGCTTGTCCTGACGATCATCAATCAGACGGATTAATGAACCGGATTGCGACAGGGACTGACGCAGTGTCTCTCTGTCCATATCCAGGTGTTCGCTCAACAGCCGCTCGCGGAAGGCACTGATCTGTTCGCGTTCTTTATCAGTGGCAGCTTCGATCACCATATCGCATTCACTATCCAGTCCCATTGAGCGATTGCTCAGGTTCGCTGAACCAATGCGCAGTAAGCTGTCATCAATAATGGTGATTTTGCCATGCAGACTGATGTAGCTCTGACCCAGCGCTGCATGATGGGGATAGCAGATCCGCAGTCTTTTGTGTTTGTCGGCCTCCCTCAGGCGACAGGCTACGCGGTAGCGCAACACATCCATGGTCACCTGCTCGAGCCAGCCGCCGGTCATCAGCGGCAATACCAGCACGATATCGGGGCCTTCCTGCTGTTGCAGGCTTTCAGCCAACAAGTCGGCAACTTTCCACGAGGTGAAGTACTGATTTTCTATGTAAATCAACTTTTTGGCAGCTGGAATACTATCGATAAACAGCTGTTCGACTTCGCGGATTTCATGATTAGTCTGATATTGTGGCAAGGTCCGGGATATACCGACATCAATATCTTCGAACCAGCTGTCAACACCATCAGGCCAGGCTGAATCGGTTCTGGCCGGTGCCGCTGTCAGTTCCTGTCCGGTCGCCCGCCACCAGCGCTCACGGGCCAGCTCTGCCAGCGCTTTGGCTGCTTCACCTGAGACCAGCATCTGCACATCATGAAATGGCGGGTAAGCCTGCTTGTCCGGGTTCCTACGACGCGGGTCATCAGGTGCGTGGTCGGAGCTGTCCCAGCGATTTTTACCCAGATCAAAGCCACCGGAGAAAGCAATATCATCATCTATCACAATCACTTTCTGATGTTGCGATGCGCCAACCGGACATTCACCATCGAGTTTGAAATGCAGGCGTGCTTCAGACTTCCAGACCGGTTTATACATCGGCAGCCATTCACGCTCCAGTGTATAAACCATGGCCCAGTCCCAGTTGAGAATATAAATATTGAGCTCAGGCCGCCGTTTAAGAAGTGCACTGACAAAAGCGCCGAGTTCGGTCGGCCAGCCGTTGGCGTCATCATCGCCCCGGACCAGGCGCATACGGCTATCAATATCCCAGGCCAGAATGTAGACACTGTGACGGGCATTTTGCAGGGCACGGTGAATGGCACCGAAATAATTTTCGCCGTCGACTAACAGCGCTACCTTGTCGGCATGCGCGGTTTTCCAGCAGTTGTGTCCGGGCTTTAATAACGTCTTCTCAGTCACATCAACATCCTGTTTCAATTAAAAACGGCCTGAGCCGGGGAGCCTTGAAACAGCTCGCGGGCTGATCAGTTGTCTAGATAGCTTATCTCAAGCTGCTCCCTGGTCTCCAGTTGCTGTTGCGGCAACCAGACTGTGACTCTGGTACCGTCATCAGGTTCACTGTCGATACTTATCCAACCATGATGATGCTGGATAATCTCCCTGACAATGGCCATCCCGAGCCCCGTGCCCGGGATCTGACCGCTGTTGTCTGCACGAAAAAAGCGGTCGAAAACATGTTCCAGTTCGTCAGCATCCATGCCCATGCCCTGATCTTCAATACACAGCATAAAACCGGCCCTGCCCTCGCTTGCTTCAGCCTCAACAGAGAGCGTAATAAGGGTGGCCTGCGGCGAGTATTTAATCGCATTACTGAGTAAATTCTCGATAACCTGCTCAATCTTGTCACCATCGCAGCTCAGCTTGAAATCACCGCTAGTCGGCGAGTAGTTCAACTGACGATGACGCAGTTCCAGTTCCATTTCTTTTAGAACGCTGTCTATCAACTGCAGTAAATCATGCTGTTCAAACCTGAATGTCTCGCCGGCACGGGATTCAATCCTCGCCAGATCCAGCAAATCATCAATAATGCTGGATAAACGCCGGGTCTGGTTATAAATGATGCCCAGCATCTCCGCCTGTCGCTCAGCATCAAAACGAGCTTTGATTAACAGCTCGGTATAGCCAAAAATGTTAGCCAACGGGGTTCTCAGTTCATGCGCCGCCGTGCTCAGAAATTCCGTTTTCATCCGATCCACTTCATAGGCGTCGGTCACATCTCGAAAATGCATAATCGAACCGACAGTATTACTGCTGTTATCAAAACATACCGTGCGCTCAAACACGCTTTGCGGATGATCCGCGAGCACAAATGCATCAAAATGAAGCTGTCCCTGTTGAGTCTGTGTGAGATCGAACACCGGCTTCAGCTTGTCCGGCTGGCTCGTGTGTGCCAGCAGTTGCCTTTCAAACTCTTCACAGGAAAATCCTGCTTCGACATCAACCAGGCCGGCAAACAAGGTCTGAAACCCGGGATTACTCTCCATCAGTTCACCTTTTTTGTTAAAGAAGGCGATAGGATCAGGGATAAGTCTGAGCATTTCCGCACGGGTGGCAGAAACACTGCGTAAGGTACGGTTAATACGGCTGATTTCAGTGATATCCCGGAATACCCAGACCAGCAGATAGCCCTGGGCCGTATCAATGTGTGAGCAGGTGAGAGAAAACTCCTGCTCCCCCACCTTAACCATCACATCGAAATTGACTTCATTGAGGCTGATCCGGGACACCAGAAACTGACGCATATTGGCATTATCAACCACATCTTCGAGCATCGTAATCAGGGAGTCGTTGTCTTCGATGGAACGGTTCATGAGCTGGTTAAACACCGGGTTGCTGTAACGGATCGTGGCAAAGGTATCTGTCACTACGATGCCCACCGGCAGTGAACTGATAAGGTCATTGAGAAATTTGTCATGGTTCGCCAGTTCGAATGTCTGTGCTGCCACTTCCGCGCGTAATTTCTGAGGCTGCATTGCGAGGCGGTAGCTGATCAGCGCTAAAATTCCGGCAATAAACAATGTCCAGCCCAGCCAGACTGGATTGAGGGTATCAACTGGCGCAGTACTGATCTCAAGTTGCCAGTCTCCATCCGGCAAATCCATGTAATGCTGTAGTATCAATGGCTTATCCGTTGCTGACGCCACTTTGAAAAAGGTTTGCTGACTGTGATCTGACAAGGTTCTGTTGAGCTCAATACTGTACTGAACAAGCTGGGACAGATTGCTGTGACGCATCACAGCCTCCATCGGCGCCATCGCTGAAATCAGACCCCAGAATGTCTGTTCATCAGGATGAAACACCGGATAGTGTATAACCAGCATCTGCTCGTTCGGTATCAGAGACCAGGACTTGGATAACACCGGACCGGAGTTCAGTGCCCGGAGTATGCTGTCCCGCTGAATACTCTGCATCAGATCTATGCCCAGCATTGTCTGGCCTGATTTGGGGTAAACCTGACTGATTTGACCGGCCGGCGCCAGCGAAATGATGACACCGGTACGTTGAAAGGAATGCTGCACCTCCATCGCCAGTGAAGCGAAAGCCGATCTGAATTTTTCCGGCCCCAGCAACTGAAACTGCGCATGCAGAATCTGCGGGATCGAATTCATCACATGAATTTCTCGCTCGAATGCAGTCGCGAAAAGATGGGCAGCCTGATGCAACTGCTGCTGCTTGATATAACGCGCCTCATCGGCTTTGTGCTTGGCGAGATAGAACCCGATAAGCAATACAATGAAGAAGGTGGCGACCGCGGTCAGCCTGGGATAGAGTCTGGTTAAATTTGCAGCCACTGTTTGCTGCTCTCTCGTATCTGAGGGTTTATCTGTATCACCGGTCATCGCTGATTAGTCTGTGGCCGGAAAGCTGGCAAAAGCCTGACTAGCCGTCGAAGTCGAGCCTGATGTCCAGCTTTTCCATTAACTCCGAAGGGCTGAATGGTTTTACCACATAGTCATCGGCGCCGGCTTCGATTCCCAGTTGCACATCTTTTTGCTGCCCCTTGGCTGACAGCATAATGATTTTGATATGTTTCAGTGAATCATCCTGACGAATCATCCGGCATAGTCCCAGCCCATCGACTTCACCCGGCATCATCACATCCAGCAGGACGATGTCAGGCTGATGCGCTCTCAACATGGCCAGTCCTGCCACTGCACTATCCGCCTCCAGCAACTCACACTGGCTGAACTCCAGTGTCAGACTGATCAGCATGCGCAGTTCCCTGTTGTCATCCACGACCAGGATTTTATGTTTGTCTGTCAAAATTCCCTCGACTCAGCTAAAGCGCCATTTCCATCAGCATCTGAACATACACTAACTGTCAGCAAAACCAAAGCGGCTGCCGGACTGCGGCTCACGTACTTGCGTGCTGCAAGGGTTTAACTCAATGCTGTAAAAGCTTGCTCCAGATCAGCAATGATGTCGTCTATATGCTCGATACCAATGCATAAACGCAGCATTTCCGGTGTCACACCGGCGGATACCAGTTCGTGTGGCTCTAATTGGCGGTGTGTGGTCGAGGCCGGATGACAGGCCAGTGTTTTGGTATCACCGATATTGACCAGTCGTTTGATCATTTTCAATGCGTCATAAAACGTCACACCGGCCTCAAAGCCGCCTTTGATACCGAAAGTCAGAATCGAAGATGGCTTGCCGTTAAAGTATTTCTGCGCCAGATGGTGATACTTATCTCCCTCCAGACCGGCATAATTGACCCACTCGACTTTGGGGTGCTGAGACAGATAGCGGGCAACGGCTATCGCATTGTCACAGTGCCGCTCCATTCTCAATGGCAGGGTTTCTATGCCCTGAAGCAACAGGAAAGCATTCATCGGTGACAGAGCCGAGCCGGTATTTCTTAAAGGCACTGTCCGGGCTCTGGCTATAAAAGCGGCTTCACCAAACTGCTCGGTATATACCACCCCATGGTAGGCAGGCTCTGGCTGGTTCAACACCGCAAAGCGCGCTTTGTGCTCGGTCCAGGGGAACCGGCCGGAATCGACAATAATCCCGCCCAGTGTTGTGCCATGGCCTCCCATGTATTTGGTCAGAGAATGCACCACGATATCGGCGCCATGTGCTATCGGATTGAACAGGGCCGGTGTCGCTACTGTGTTATCGACAATCACCGGCACGCCGGCCTGGTGCGCCATCTCTGCGATGGCAGCCATATCGACGATATTGCCGGCCGGGTTACCAATTGACTCACAGAACACAGCCTTGGTTTTGTCGTCGATGAGTTTCGCCATATCTTCCGCTTTATCCGACTCGGCAAAGCGGACTTCGATGCCCTGTTTCGGCAGCATATGAGCAAATAAGGTATAGGTACCGCCATACAACTGCGGGGTGGTGATAATGTTATCGCCGGCTTCGGCAATGGTCAGCACGGCATAATTAATCGCAGCACTGCCGGCTGAGGTCGCCAGGGCGGCAATCCCGCCCTCAAGCGCGGCAACCCGCTTTTCCAGCACATCCCAGGTCGGGTTCATGATTCGGCTGTAAATATTGCCGGGCACATCCAGGTTGAACAGATCAGCACCATGCTGGGCATTATCGAATTCATAAGCGACAGTCTGATAAATGGGTACCGCGCAGGATTTGGTGACCGGATCGGTTTCATAACCTTCGTGAACGCAAAGAGTCTCTTTATGCATGCTGAACCGCCTTTTTTCTTGTGGTTAATCTAACGAATTAAAACACGAAGATTTCGACTCAGGCAATGCTGGCAGCCGGAAATAGCTAAACGAGAATTCGCCATTGCAGGCCTTGACTTAATAGCCCTTCGGTGCGGGCTGGTGAATCAAGATTGGCGTGTGATGTCTGCTTGAATACTGGAGCGGGAAACGAGATTCGAACTCGCGACCCCAACCTTGGCAAGGTTGTGCTCTACCAACTGAGCTATTCCCGCTAAGCAGTAATAAATGGAGGCTGGGGTCGGAATCGAACCGGCGTACACGGAGTTGCAGTCCGCTGCATAACCACTCTGCCACCCAGCCCGGGGGCAATACTAAAAAGCCGCAGTAGTGACTTGGACTGACCGCGGCTTTTTGAATTCTGGAGCGGGAAACGAGATTCGAACTCGCGACCCCAACCTTGGCAAGGTTGTGCTCTACCAACTGAGCTATTCCCGCTGAGGAAGTGGAGCATTATAGGAGCTTAAATTTTTATGTCAAGCCTTATTCAGCAACAAAGGCAGCGCCGCCCGTAAATAATTCCACATCGACTGTAAAGTCAGCCAGGCCGCCAGATAAAGCATTACCACACCGACTTCAAAAATTGGCAATCCGAATAAGGGTTTATAGAAAATCAGGCAGCCTATCGCCACCATCTGGAAGGTGGTTTTCCATTTTCCCATCTTCGAGACTTTAACCACATTACGCTGTCCCAGCTCAGCCATCCATTCACGCAATGCGGAAACGGTGAGCTCCCTGGCGATGATCAGAATCACCGGAATCAGCACATACCAGACCGGCGATTTGAACAGAATCATGACCAGAGCGACGACCACGATAAGCTTATCCGCGACCGGGTCAATAAAGGCACCGAACGGCGAAGCCTGGTCCCACTTTCGCGCAAGATAACCATCCAGCCAGTCTGTCACCGCTGCAACAACAAACACCACGGTTGCCCAGATAGTGGCTGACTCCAGTGGCAGGAAATACAGCAACACCAGTACCGGAATCAGGATGATGCGAAGCAAACTCAGAATATTGGGCAAATTCAGCATGGTTTTCACTAATTATTCAAAATCGTGCTTATCTTAGCACTAAGCTTTTGTAGAAACAGTGCAGGCCGCCAATTTATCTAATCAGGCTTACCATCACGGTCACTAATCCGCCCCATGGAAGACATCATAAATTTTCTGTGCCAGCGACTGGCTGATGCCATCCACTCTTCTGAGATCCTCTACGCCGGCCCGCTGCACTTCCTGCAGCCCGCCGAATTGCTGCAGCAGTTTTTGCCGCCGCTTGGGCCCCAGTCCTTCAATTTGTTCTAAGGTAGAAGTCTTACGGGCTTTGGCCCGGCGCTGACGATGGCCGGTAATCGCAAAACGGTGCGCCTCGTCACGCACCTGTTGCAGCAGATGCAGCGCGGGTGAATCAGCAGACAGGGTTACCTCCCCTTCGCGGCCTACCAGGAACAGCGTTTCTTCACCGGGTCGGCGCTCAGGGCCCTTGGCAATGCCCAGTATTGGCAAATCCGATAAATTCAGTTCTGCCAGCACTTCTTTGGCTTCTTTAATCTGGCCTTTACCCCCATCTATTAATAAGAGATCGGGCCGTTTGCCCTCGCCTTTCTGCAGCCGGGTGAAACGCCGCGTTAATGCCTGATTCATCGCCGCATAATCATCGCCGGCAGTAATGCCTTCGATATTGAATTTGCGGTAGTCGGCTTTAATCGCGCCTTCCAGTCCGAAGACCACGCAGGACGCCACGGTTTTCTCACCGCGGGTATGACTGATATCAAAGCATTCGATCCGTTTAGGCAGTTCTTCCAGATCCAGTGCGTCCTGCAATGCTTCAAAGCGTTGCAGCAGGTTGGAGCGACTGCTGAGCCGGTGAGTCAGACTGATGTCGGCATTGGTCATCGCCATCCGCATCCAGCGCACGCCCTGACCGCGCTTGGGCAAGCGCAGGCTGACCTTGTGACCGGAATCAGTCTGCAGCACTTCTTCCAGCAGCGTCATATCGGCAGGCTCATGACTGAGCAGCACTTCGGTCGGTACATTTTTACCCAGGTAATACTGAGGAATAAACGCTTCCAGCAGTTCTTCCGGCGAACTGTCGCCTGAGCCCTTGGGGAAAAAACTTTTACTGCCAAGATTTCGGCCGCCACGGATAAAGCAGACTTCGACCACAGCCATGCCATCACGAACAATCGCGGCAAGTACATCAAACTCGCCCTGCGCCGAACTGACATACTGACGTTCCTGAATCCGGCGCAAGGCCACAATTTTGTCGCGGATCGCCGCCGCCTGCTCGAAGTCCAGCCGCTGCGAGGCCGCTTCCATATCGCGGCTCAGATCGTCCATTACCTGCTGGTTTTTGCCCTCGAGGAACATGATGGTGTGATCCACATCTTTTTTATAATCCTGTTCAGAGATATAACCGACACAGGGCGCGGTGCAGCGTTTGATCTGATACTGCAGACAGGGTCGGGAGCGATTTTGATAATAGCTGTCTTCGCACTGACGCACCGGAAACAGTTTCTGCAACAGATTCAGACTTTCACGTACTGCCCCGGCACTGGGGTAAGGACCGAAATACCTGCCCGCTTTACGTTTGGCACCACGATGCACACTGAGCCTCGGGAAGCTGTCGCCGGAAATAAACAGATAGGGATAGCTCTTATCGTCACGCAGCAGAATGTTGTAACGCGGCATCAGCTCCTTGATGAGATTATTCTCAAGGATCAGCGCCTCATTTTCAGTGTGGGTGACGGTGGTTTCAATTGCCGCAATCTGGGCCACCATGACCTGTGTTTTGGCAGTGAGCCCGGTTTTCCTGAAATAACTGGAGACCCGCTTTTTCAGGTTTTTGGCTTTACCGACATAAATGACCGTGCCGGTGTCATCGAGCATGCGATAAACACCGGGACGGCTGGTCAGGTTTTTCAGAAAAGCGGCTGAATCAAACCCCGCCTCTGCAGGTGATGCATTGGCTTCAGCCATAACTTGTCGTTAGTGTTTAGCTTCGTTTTTTTTGGGTGAATACTGGCGCTGATAACATTTGTGCGCCTGAAAAAAACTGTTCGCTGATAAGCCCAGCAGGATCACAGCACCAATCATGGCCGGCACATCTTCATAAAAAAAGTAGAACATGGCCAGAGCAGCAATGAGTTCACAACTGCCAATAACTTTCAGCAATACAACGTTTTCGATTCTTTTCATTATAGTCTCTCTCTCGCTTCCCTGCCGGATTATCCTCGGGGTTTATCAGCTGATTTGTTTATTGTTGGTTTCAGCGATAGCCGGCAAGGTTCACACAATGACAATCAACCCCACAAATTGTGGGGTCTAATGTGCCCTGATTTCAATCTGCTGACAAGCGTAAAAGCGCGGTTCAAATCACATTTAGCAGGGCAGTCTGTTAATCAGCGCTAAACAGATAACAGCGTTTATGTGAAAATATGCGCTTTATCCGACAACTGAATATCGTGGCCAAATCCCAAAACACACTGCTCGCCCCCAAGCTCCCTGCCAACAATAAAAACGCGCTGTATGCCGGTCAGCTTTACGGCAGTGCGCAGGGTCTGCTGCTGGCTAAAGCCGCACAGCAGCATGAAGGGCCACTGCTTGTTGTAACAGATGATATGGCCACAGCGCACCGCCTGGAAACCGAAGCCAAATTTTATCTGGGTGACAATAAACGCAGCATCCTGCATTTCCCGGACTGGGAAACCCTGCCCTACGATACCTTCTCACCGCATCAGGATATTGTCTCCGAGCGTCTGCAAACCCTGCATCAATTACCGGGCTTTGAACAGGGTATTTTATTTGTGCCGATTGCCACCCTGATGCAGCGCATCGCCCCGCGCAGTTTTCTTGAGGGCAACACGCTGATGCTGGAAACTGGCGATCAGTTCGATATCGAACAGTGGCGGATGCGGTTGGAAAAAGCCGGTTACCGTAATGTGTCGCAGGTCATGGAACATGGTGAGTTTGCGGTGCGTGGCGCCATTATCGATCTGTATCCGATGGGCAGCAAACTGCCCTACCGTATCGACCTGTTCGATGATGAAATCGATACCCTGCGGACTTTCGATCCGGAAACCCAGCGCTCGATCAAAACCATCGACAAAATCCGCCTGTTGCCTGCCCGTGAATTCCCGATGACCGAAGACGGGATTCAGCTGTTCCGTCAGCAGTTCCGCCGCCATTTCGAGGGCGATCCACAACGCAGCTTTATTTACCGCGAAGTCAGTGAAGGCAACCTGCCTGGCGGTATTGAATACTATTTGCCGCTGTTTTTTGAAGAAACCAGCACCCTGCTGGATTACCTGCCCGACAATACTCTGATTGTTAACGTCGCCGATCCGCATCATGGCGCCGATAGTTTCTGGCAGGAAATCAGTGAGCGTTACCGTCAGCATCGGGTCGATATCGAGCGGCCGCTACTGGAACCGCAGGTCGTGTTTGTCCCGGTGGAAGACCTGTTTGGCCGCTTCAAACAGTATCAGCGCCTGCACCTGCAGAGTTTTGAGCAGGAAGACAAAGCCGGTCACAGCAACTATGCCAGCGTGACACCACCACAGCTCACCATGAATGTGCGCCGGGAAAAACCCTGCGAGGCGTTGGAACAGTTTATTGACAGTTTCGACGGCCGCATTCTGTTTGCCGCCGAAAGTGCCGGTCGCCGTGAAACCCTGCTCGATATGCTGCGTCAGCATGATATTCAGCTGAAAACGGTTAAAAACTGGGACGCATTTATTGAAGGCGACGACAAACTCGCAGTAACCGTCGCGCCCCTGGAACAGGGACTGATCCTGCCTGAAACCGGTATTGCCGTGATTGCCGAAGCCCAGTTGTTCGGGCAGCAGGTCATGCAGCGCCGTCGTCGCAGCCGCAAGAAACGCGATACCGATGCGATTATCCGTAACCTCGCTGAGCTCTCCGTCGGTGATGCCGTGGTGCATGAAGATCATGGTGTCGGCCGCTATCTCGGCCTGCAGACGCTGGACGTCGGTGATGTTACTGCCGAATACATGACCCTGGAATATGCCAAGGGCGACAAGCTGTATGTACCGGTCGCGTCGCTGGATTTAATCAGCCGTTATTCGGGGGCGGCTCCGGAACTGGCTCCATTGCACAAACTCGGCACCGGTCAGTGGGAAAAAGCCCGTAAACGCGCTGCTGAAAAAGCCCGCGATGTCGCTGCAGAACTATTGGATATCTATGCCCGCCGCGCTGCCAACAAGAAAAACCCGATGGCGATGCCGGGTGAAGACTATGCGGCCTTTGCTGCTGCCTTCCCGTTTGAAACCACGCCGGACCAGCAGGACGCGATTGATGCCGTGATTAAGGATATGCTGTCCGAGCATCCGATGGATCGGCTGGTTTGTGGTGATGTCGGTTTCGGTAAAACCGAAGTGGCGATGCGCGCCGCTTTCCTCGCGGTGCATTCCGGTAAGCAGGTGATGGTACTGGTACCGACCACCCTGCTCGCCCAGCAGCATTACGAAAACTTCAAAGACCGTTTTGCCGACTGGCCGGTGCGGGTCGAGGTTCTGTCACGCTTCCGTTCCAAGAAAGAACTGGATCGGGTGAAATCGGCCATCAGCGAGGGCCAGGCCGATATCGTGATTGGCACCCATAAACTGCTGCAGCAGGATATTGAACCGAAACGGCTGGGCCTGTTTATTCTCGATGAGGAACACCGATTCGGCGTGACCCAGAAAGAACAGCTCAAAAAATACCGCGCCCAGATCGATGTACTGACGCTGACCGCGACACCGATTCCACGCACCCTGAATATGTCGATTTCCGGGATTCGTGATTTGTCGATTATCGCCACGGCACCGGCGCGGCGACTGGCGATTAAAACCTTCGTGATGGGCTGGGACAGTGAACGTATCCGCGAAGGCATGCTGCGGGAAATCAAGCGTGGCGGCCAAGTTTATTTCCTGCATAACAAGGTCGAGGATATTGATCGTGTGGCCCGCGAAGTGGAAGCGATTCTGCCCGAAGCCAAAGTCGCTGTGGCCCATGGCCAGATGCGCGAGCGCGAGCTGGAGCAGGTCATGCTCGACTTCTACCACCAGCGTTTCAATGTGCTGGTCTGCACCACCATTATCGAAACCGGTATCGACGTGCCCACCGCCAATACCATCTTTATTGACCGTGCTGACAAACTGGGGCTGGCGCAGTTGTATCAGATCCGCGGCCGTGTCGGACGCTCGCATCACCGTGCTTATGCCTATCTGATTACGCCGCCGCAGAAAGTGATGACCAAGGACGCGGTCAAACGGCTGGAAGCCATCGAATCAATTGAAGATCTTGGCACCGGCTTTACCCTCGCCACCCACGATATGGAAATCCGCGGCGCCGGCGAATTGCTGGGGGATGAACAAAGCGGCCAGATGCAGGAAATCGGCTTCAATCTCTACAACGAACTGCTGGAACGGGCAGTCAGAGCACTGAAATCCGGCAAGGAACCGAGCCTGACCAGTCAGGGCCGGCATTTTGTTGAAATTGACCTGCATGTACCAGCTTTGATTCCATCAGACTATCTGCCGGATGTGCATACCCGCCTGGTACTCTACAAACGTATCGGCGCTGCGGCCGATCTGGAAGCCCTGCATGAATTGCAGGTGGAGATGATCGATCGTTTCGGACTGTTACCGGAGCAGGTCAAAACTCTGTTTGCGATTCATGAACTCAGGTTCAAAGCCAAGGCCATCGGCATTCGTAAAATCGATGTCTATGATGCCGGCGGCCGCATGATTTTCGAGGAAGAGCCCAATATCGATCCGATGACCATCATCAATCTGATTCAGAAACAACCCAAGAAATTCAAACTCGATGGTCAGGACAAGCTGCGTTTTGTCGAGGATATGCCGGAAGCCGAGGATCGCATCGTGGCGCTGGATAATCTGCTCGACCAACTGATGCCGAAAAATAATGAACGCAAAACAGGATCGTAATTTCGACGATCTGATAGATCGATTCGAAACCCGGATTTACGACACCGTCAAAGGTTCCTGGCGGCTGCAGTTATTACAGGAAGACTTGCAGTCATTTACTGACTCGCCTCCTCTCGATATCTGGGATGCGGGCTGTGGCCAGGGCCAGATGAGCCTCTGGCTGGCGAGCTTCGGTCACAGGTTAACACTGTGCGATTTGTCCTCAAGGATGCTGGAAAAAGCCCGCGACAATTTCAGCACTGCCGGATTCAGCGCGGCGTTTCATCATCAATCGGCTCAGTCGCTGGCAGTTCAGATCGGGCATTTCGATTTGGTACTCTGTCATGCCGTGGTCGAATGGCTTGCCGATCCGCTGACTTCACTCAGAGCGATTGCTGACAAAGTCCGACCGGGGGGCTATTTATCGCTGCTGTTTTATAACCGCAATGCCATGGTTTACGGCAATGTGCTAAGAGGTGGCTGGCGGCTCAAGCCTATCCTGGAAGACAGTTATCTCGGCAAAGGGCATAAACTGACGCCGCCGAATCCACAATATCCTCACGAGTTGATTGCCGAGATGCAGACAATGGGATTTGAACTCCGTGCTCATACCGGTATCCGTGTGTTTCATGATTATATGAGCAAAGCAGCGCGTGAAAACAGCGATATGACTGCGCTTTTCGAGCTGGAAAAACGCTACTGCCGGCTGCCCACTTATCGGGATATGGGGCGTTATGTGCACCTGCTTTTGCAAAATACCGCTTATTCCGGCCAGGACCGACAGGAAACTCCCGGCAGTATTTGCTAAAGTTCCTATTAATACACAGCTTTCATCCCAGACTCTCTGCTAGAATACGGAGTTATTTTGTGTTGCCTTTTCATCTACAGGATTCACATGCTTAGACCGATTGCTTTCTGTCTGTTCGCTTCCACCCTTCTCCTCAGTGGTTGTATTAACCGTACACCGCCCGCTCCGACATTAACGCCTAGCCAGCTCAACGTGGCGCTCAGTGAAACTGAAACACGATTGACGCGATCGATGGCACAGCAGTGCGAAAAATGGGAAGCACGCCAGGCACTGCAGGGTGAACAGTTACAGCAAATCGAAAAACAGCAACGCCAAATCGACAACAAACTGGCATCCGTCGAAGATAAACTCGACCGCCATGTCACTGTCATGCCAACTCCGGCGGCCCTAACAGCCACAGCCAAAGCGGCAGAATGTCCACCGCCGGCTCAAACCGACGCCGCCGCCGGCGTTAATAATATCGGCAATAAAATCGTCGTTGGCCGGGTTGAGTGGCTGTGGATAGAGGCTGTTAACCGTATCTACGAAGCCCGTATCGATACCGGTGCGACCACCTCTTCAATCAGCGCACTGGATATCACCCCGTTCGAAAAAGACGGTAAACGCTGGGTGCGTTTCCGGCTGACACCTGATGACAGTGACGACAGCTTTGAAATTGAGGCACCACTGGTGCGTTATGTGCGTATCCGTCAGGCGTCTTCAGAGGAACTGGACCGTCGTCCCGTTGCCGCCCTGACTGTACGCCTCGGTAAAATGACTGAGGTCGCTGAATTTACGCTCACCGATCGCACCCAGATGAACTACCCGATACTGCTGGGACGTGAATTTTTACGTGATGTCGCGGTCGTTGATGTGGCTAAACGCAACGTCCAGCCCAAACCGGATATTGTAGCTGGACAGAACCAGCCCAAAGCGGTCAGCAAAACCAAGAAAAAATAAAGGACATCGCCATGGCATCCCGCAAACCGTTCTATCTACTGGTTGGCTTGCTCATTATTGCCGGTATCAGTCTCAGTCTGCATCGGCACTATACCTACGATATTCCATGGCTGCCGGGCGAGAAACGCCAGACCTGGTCGATTGAAGCCAAGGTCGAATTTGAGGCCACCGGTGGCGAAGTGCTGGCTTCCCTCGCTATTCCCGGCACGCAGCCCGGCTTTACCCAGCTCAGCCAGCATACCGCGAGCCCTGGTTACGGCCTTGCCTATACTGAAAAGGAAAACAATGGACAGCGTGCTGAATGGTCCATCCGTGAGGCCAAAGGCGAACAGGCACTTTATTACCGGGTCGATATGCTGCTGGATCCCTATGCCGTGCCGCCCAATCCCAGCCAGCCGCCCGAACTCAAGGTCAATATTGAAAAAGAACCTTACGCCACCGCTGCCAATCAATTACTGGACCGGGCTCAGGAACGCTCTTCAACCCCGTTTACTCTGGCACGTGAGCTGATCCTCGAATTCCAGAATCAGACTCAGAATGCCGAACTGCTGGCTCAGCTCAAACCGCAGATCAACTGGGTGGTGCAACTGCTGCAACAGGCCGGTGTTCCTGCACGCGCAGTGCATGCGCTGTATCTGGAAGATGGTCGACGCCGGCAGGAACTGATTGATTATATTCAGGTATTCGACGGTGAAGATTATAAACTCTTCAATCCGCAGACCGGCGAACAGGGCCGTCCCGATAACCTGCTGCTGTGGGAATATCACTCAGGCCCGGTACTGGAAGTCATCGGCGGCAGAAACTCGATGGTCACCTTCTCAATGATTGAGCAGGAACAGCCTTTCAGCGTCGCACTGAACCAAAAGTTCTCGGAAAGCGAGCTGCTGAACTTCTCGCTCTATACCCTGCCGCTGGAAGAGCAGACCCTGTTCAAAGGCATTCTGCTGATTCCGGTCGGCGTGCTGGTTGTGGTACTGCTGCGGATTCTGGTCGGCATCAAAACCTCCGGTACCTTTATGCCGGTTTTGATTGCGCTGGCCTTTATCCAGACCAGTTTGCTGACCGGTCTCATCGGCTTTTTGCTGATCGTCGGTATGGGGCTGATGATCCGCTCTTATCTGTCCTATCTCAATCTGCTACTGGTGGCGCGAATATCGGCAGTCATCATCATGGTGATAGGCATGATCGCGCTGTTCTCGATTATTGCCTACAAACTCGGCCTGACGGAAGGCATGAAAGTCACCTTCTTCCCGATGATTATCCTCGCCTGGACTATCGAACGGATGTCGATTCTGTGGGAAGAGGAAGGGCCGCATCAGGTTGTGATTCAGGGCGGTGGTTCGCTAATGGTCGCAGTCCTGGCCTATCTCGCAATGAATAATGAGCTGATCCGTCACCTCACCTTTAACTATCTGGGTTTGCAGCTGGTGCTGATGGCGCTGGTACTGATGGCCGGAAACTACACCGGTTACCGCCTGCTGGAGCTGAAACGCTTCAAGCCGATGGTTGAGGACAAGTAATGAGTGGTCCGCTGCTGAACTGGTTCAGGGAAATCCGCGAGCGCTACGTACACCCCAGCAAGCTTGCCAAGAAAGGCGTGCTGGGGATGAACCGTCGCAATATTTCCTATATCAGCCGCTATAATCCACGCCATCTCTACCCGCTGGTTGATGACAAGTTACAGACCAAACAAATCGTGCTGGAGGCCGGCATTACTGCACCGGATCTGCTCGGCGTGATTCGTGAGCAGCATGAAGTCAAGGATCTGGCCAAGCTGATTGCCGATATCCCCGGTTTCTGCATCAAACCGGCGCATGGCAGTGGCGGTAAAGGCATTATGGTGATTACCCGTCGCGATGATCTGGGTTACCACAAAACCAATGGTCAGATTGCCTCGATCAGCGATCTGGAACGACACGTGTCCAATATTCTGGCCGGTCTGTTCTCACTGGGTGGTCGTGCTGATGTTGCCATCATTGAAAGCCTGATCGAGTTCGATGACTGTTTTACCGGTTATACCTATGAAGGCGTACCTGATACGCGCGTGATTATTTTCAAAGGCTTTCCGGTGATGGCCATGATGCGGCTGTCGACCTCTGATTCCAATGGTAAGGCCAATCTGCACCAGGGTGCAGTCGGTGTGGGCCTGGATATCGGTGATGGCAGTGCATTACGCGCGGTCCAGTTTGATCGGCCGATACTGCTACATCCGGATACCGGCACCAATCTGCTCAGTCTCAAAGTGCCGCACTGGGAGCAACTACTGACCTTGGCTGCCTCCTGCTACGAAATGTCCGGCTTGGGATACCTCGGTACCGATATCGTTCTTGATCGTCAGAAAGGGCCTATGCTTTTAGAGCTGAACGCCCGTCCCGGTCTCAGTATCCAGGTGGCCAATGGTGAGGGTTTAGTCCCCCGTCTGCGCCAGATTGAAGCCTTGGGTAACAAGCACAAGATGAATGTGCAGCAGCGCGTTGCCTATTCCCGTGAACATTTTTCCCGCAAGCCTTAACAGCTGTTGGAATCAAATTCTGATTTTCGCCGAGGTGCTTTATGCTGAACACGGACCGATTCAATGCGCTGGCTCTGGCGCTGGGTGTTTTTCTGGGCCTTTCTGCACTGGGCTGGCTGATTGCCAGTGCAGCGATTGATGTCAAGGAATACGAACGCTCGGTCACTGTAAAAGGCCTGGCAGAAGAGGAATTCACCGCCGATGTGGTGATCTGGCCGATTCAGTTTTCGCTGGCAAGCAATAACCTGCCCTCGCTGTATCAGGACATTGACACCAATACCGATACCATCATTAATTTTCTGACCGGACAAGGTATTGATCGTCAGGATATCACTATCGGCACCCCGGCGATTACCGACAAATCAGCCCAACAGTATGGCAACCAGGATCGGGCCGAATTTCGTTATACCGGTATGCAGACTGTCACGGTGTATTCAGAAGCCATTGATACGGTGCGCGAGGTTATGGGCAAGCTGTCAGAACTCGGCAAACAGGGCATCGTGCTGACCGGCAACAACTATCAGTCACAGACCGAATATCTGTTCACCCGGCTGAATGAGGTCAAACCGGCAATGATTGAAGATGCCACCCGCAAAGCCAGAGAGGTCGCAGAAAAATTTGCTGAAGATTCAGACAGCCGGCTGGGCAAGATCCGCCGCGCTTCCCAGGGTCAGTTCAGCATCAGTCCGCGAGACAACAATACCCCGCATATTAAAAAGGTCAGAGTCGTCTCGACGATTGAATATTACCTCTCCGACTGATGCAGGGCTTTGTTAAAACAGTAAAGGGACGCGGAACACTAGATAACAGGGACAGTCGCTTCAGCGAATTCGAGCGTGAGCAAATCGATGACGGCTGGTTTCAGGAAGCGGAATTACCCGCCTTTCGCACTGAAGTATCAATCGAAGTACCGCGCAAAATTATCACCACTAATGATTCACCGGATCTGCCATTTAACCAGTCAATTAATGCCTATCGGGGCTGCGAGCACGGCTGTATCTATTGTTTCGCAAGGCCATCCCACGCCTATCAGGGGCTGTCTCCCGGTCTCGATTTTGAAAGCAAACTGACCGCCAAACCCGATGCTGCTGCGCTGCTTCGCAAGGAGCTGATGGCAAAATCCTATCAGTGTTCGCCGATTTCCCTCGGTGCCAATACCGATCCCTATCAGCCGATAGAGCGTCAGTATCAAATCACCCGCGAGATTCTGGAAGTGCTGGCAAGCTTTAAACATCCCTGCACTATCGTCACTAAGTCGGCTTTGGTCGAACGCGACATTGACATTCTGGCATGCCTCGCAGCCGACAATCTGGTGAAGGTGAATATCTCCATCACCACGTTAGATAAAAATCTGGCCCGTAAACTCGAACCCAGAGCCAGCAGTCCGCAGCGGCGTTTGCAAACCATCAGCATGCTGCGCCGGGCAGGGATTCCGGTCAGTGTGTTGATTGCGCCGGTGATTCCGGTGTTGACGGATACCGAGTTGGAACAGATTATTTCAGCCTGTGCTGAAGCCGGGGCACAATCAGTCGGGTTTATTCTGCTGCGCCTGCCGCGTGAAGTGAGTGATCTATTTGAAAACTGGCTGCATGATCACTACCCGGATAAAGCCGAACATGTGATGAACCGGATCCGTGACAGCCGCGGTGGCAAAACCAATGATCCCCGTTTCGGCCACCGTCTTCAGGGGCAGGGTTTCTATGCGGATATGATTAATCAGCGTTTCCAGCGGGCGATCAAAAAGCACGCACTGAATCAGCGCTCCACGCCGCTGAATCGCGACCTGTTTCGCCCCCATCCACAGCAAATGGATTTATTCTGATGGCAAAAAGCTTGATTATTATCGGATTGATTCTAGTGGCAGTGGGTCTTGTCTGGCAGTTCGCTCCCTGGCTTTTAAGCTGGTTTGGTAAACTGCCCGGTGATATCAATATTGATAAAGGCGATAGCCGACTTTTTATTCCCATTACCTCCATGGCCGTGGTCAGCCTGGTGCTGACCCTTATCATCAATCTCTTCCGCTGATAAGCATTAACCTCAGAGGCACAGAGGACATAGAGATTTATTAAGGTTATCCGCAGATTTCGCGGTTTTTCACAGATTAGTGATTTGTTCCAGACAAAAAAACGTTTGCTTAATGAACATTAAATCTGCGTTCATCTGGGTAATCTGCGGATAGTCAGATAGAGGCTTATCAGTTGATTTTTATCGTTTTACCTTCTGCTACCGATTGCAGCGCAGCATTGATGGCGGCGCAATTGCCCCGGGCATCAGCCATACTGAGAAACGGCGCTTTATTATTCAGAATGCAGTCAGAGAAATGTTCGATTTCACGGTTGAAATGATTCGCCATCGGCAAGGACACCGTTTCTGACTCACCAGCATCAGTCCAGTAGGAAATTAACGGCTGCTCGTCGTGCGGCTGCCAGACAGTGTGGCAGGTAATCCCGCCTTTGGTACCGATGATTTCATAGACACTGCGGCGCGCATGTTCAAAGCTCATTTCAAAATGACCATAACGACCGTCACCGAAATCAAAAATACCGCTCAGGCTGACATCGGCACCATGTTCATTCAGTTTGGCCATGGCGGTAGCTGCGACAGGCTCATTGTCAAACCAATGCCGCGCAGTGTGAACGGCATAAGGGCCGATATCCCACATCGCTCCGCCGCCATTGGCGATATCCCGGTTGATCCGATACAGACGGGCCGGTTTCATCGGAAAGGCAAACGCGGTTTTGACAGTACGTACCTCGCCAATCTTGCCTGAATCAATCAAATCCCTGACAAAATCATGCTGGGTGTGGAAGCGATACATAAAGCCTTCCATCACTGTGACATTATTGGCTCTGGCGGCCGCATCAATCGCGTCGATGTCTTCGACTTTCAATGCCATCGGTTTCTCAATCAGCACATGTTTGCCATGTTCAATGGCTTTCAATGCCCACTCGGCATGTTCCTCGTTGGCCATCGGCAAATAAATCGCGTCAATGTCTTCACGCGTCAGCAGCGCCTGCGGATCATCCAGCGCTTCTGCATCAGTCTCATTGGGCGCATGTTTTTGCAGGGTTTCCGCTGCAGCGCCCGGCCGGCGGCTGGCAATCGCTACCAGTTTGGCATTGTCTGCCTCGACGATCGCCGGCATCAGTTTGTCATTGACCCGAGCCGCCCCCAGAATTCCCCAACGAAGTTGTTCAGCCATGGATAGTTTCCTTATTTATTCACTAATGCAACTCATGATAACGACTGCAACCATGAAAACCAAACTGACAAAACCCTTGGAATAATGGTGTTTTTATCTCGGTTTGCCTGCCTTATGCTAGGCTGGTTTCATACTCAAATAAAAGGAGCCGGTTATGACTATTGAAGTTGGCCAAACCCTGCCTGCAGGTAAATTAAGCGAAAGTATCGGTTTTGATCCGGAAAACGGATGTCCGCTGAAACCCGAAGCCAAGGATGTCGGGGAAATGGTGAAAGGCAAGACAGTGGTGATTTTTGGTGTCCCCGGTGCCTTTACACCGCTGTGTTCTGCTGAGCATCTGCCTGGTTTTGTGAAGCATGCTGATGAGATCAAGGCGGCGGGTGCTGATGAAATCTGGTGTATGGCCGTCAACGACGCCTTCGTCATGGCATCCTGGGGACGTGAAAACAATGTCGAGGGTAAAGTCCGCATGATGGCAGATGGCAGCGCTGACTACACCAAAGCGCTGGGCCTGGATCGCGATATGAGCGGTGGCGGCATGGGTATTCGCTGCTACCGTTTTGCCATGATCGTTGAAGATGGCGTGGTCAAATATATCGGTGTCGAAGGTTCCGGCGAATTCGGCCGTTCCAAAGCCGAAACCATCCTGGAAGAGCTGAAAAAATAAAAGCGTAGTGAGCCGCTGATTTCGCAGATTGGCACCGGTTATCAGGAGTTAAATTCAGCGCTGATAACCGGCGCCAGCGGCAGATGATGCGGTATGTGTCAGGGCTCCTGGCGCCAGTGTTCTTCGACTTCACTGTCGCCACCGATAAAGACTGCGGTGGCAAGATCACTGAAAATGCCGTGTTCGACGACACCTGGGATCGTATCCAGAATCATTGTCAGTTCCAGGCTGTCGACATGGTCAAAATGCATATCCAGCACCAGACTGCCATGTGCGGTGACAGCGACATTATCACCGCTGGCATTGAGTCTTAAATCACCGCGACCACCCTGCTGTTTCAACTGATTGAATACCAGCTTCCACGCATCCGGCATCACCTCTACGGGTATGGGAAACTTTTCACCGATAAATTCCACCAGTTTGCTCTCGTCGACCATGACAAAGAATTGATCGGCTGCGGTGGCCAGCAGTTTTTCCCTCACCAGATCCTGTCCCCGTCCCTTAAGCAGAGCCAGATCTGCCGTGACTTCATCAGCGCCGTCGACATACAGATCCAGTTCACTCAATGAATCAATCGACAGCACCGGCAGACCGGCCTCTTTGGCCTTGATAGCACTGATGGCAGAACTGCTGACCGTGGTGACATTCAGGTTTTCAGTACGGTTGCGCTTGGCCAGCGCCTCAATAAACAGGTTGGCGGTGGAGCCGGTTCCCAAACCGACGATCATATCGGCTTCGACCAGATTGGCCGCATGAACAGCGACGCGCTGTTTGGGGTTCATCGTATTTTCCGCTGTCATAAACAACCTCCTTTTGTGCACCTGAATTTGAAGGGGCACCCTGGTCTTGGCAGAATGTTAGCTCAGCTTAACACCCGCACTGGCGATGTCCAGTCCAGTCTGACCAATGCATGGGTTAACTCAAAAAGAGCGTTGCCCCTTCGATAAAACAGGAATTCATCATGGCACAATTCAGTTCGATTATCAGTGAGATTGAAAAAGCCACTGGCAAAAACCTGCAAAATGCCAATATCACCAGTATCGGCGGTGGATGCATCAACTCGGCATTCCGGCTCGACAATGGCTCAGCCTCCTACTTCATCAAGGTTAACAGCCCACAGCTCGCCTCAATGTTCGAAGCCGAAGCACATGGCCTGCATGAAATGCGGGCAACTGATTCCATCAGGGTGCCGGAAGTGATTGGCTATGGCGTGGCTGATGGACACAGTTATCTTGCGCTGGAATATATCGCGCTGGGCAGTCTGAGGGGTGGCGCACCGGCATTAATGGGCGAGCAGCTGGCCAGAATGCACCGTGCCACCCAGCCCTATTTTGGCTGGCATATGGACAACACCATTGGCAGCACACCACAAATCAATGATCAGAAACATGACTGGCTCAGTTTCTGGCGCGATGAACGTCTGGGGCAGCAGTTACAGTTTGCCGCCGGAAATGGTTTTGGTGGCCGTCTGCAGACCCAGGGCGAGAAACTGCTGATCAATCTGGATAAACTGCTGGATGGTCATAAGCCGCAACCGGCCCTGTTACATGGTGATTTATGGGGCGGCAATGCGGCTGCTGATGAGGCGGGTAATCCGGTGATTTTTGACCCGGCCTGTTACTACGGAGACCGTGAAGCTGATCTGGCAATGACCGAGTTATTCGGCGGCTTCGGCGGTGATTTCTTTGCCGCCTACAATGCCGAGTATCCGGTCGACAGCGGTTATCAGATGCGTAAAACACTTTATAATCTCTATCACATCATTAATCATCTGAATTTATTCGGCGGTGGCTATCTGGGTCAGGCCGAATCCATGATTGACCGTTTACTGGCACAGGTTTAAAGAGGAAAAATGAGTCAAATCAAAGTTTTGTTTGTATGCATGGGTAATATCTGCCGCTCCCCTACTGCCGAGGGTGTATTCACTCATCTGGTTGAAAAGCACGGCACGCAGGAACGGTTTATGATCGATTCAGCCGGCACCCATGCCTACCACATCGGCGAACAACCCGATGCCCGTGCCCAGCAAACCGCTCGCCAGCGGGGCATTGACCTGTCTCACATCCGTGCCCGCAAGTTTGCCCGCACTGATTTTGAGATGTTCGATCACATTCTGGCGATGGACACCGATAACTACGAGATCCTGCATGCCGCCTGTCCGCCGGAATTGCGAGACAAAATCAAACTGTTCCTGGATTATGCGCCGCAGCGTGAAGAAAGTGACGTGCCTGACCCATACTACGGTGGTCAGAACGGTTTTGATCATGTGTTTGATCTGGTCGAAGATGCCTCAGTCGGCTTTTATGACAGCGTGATGAGCAAGGTCGCTACCCCCAATTAAGTAGTTGCTTTGATCGCTGGTCAGCGTATGATTGCGCGTTGACCTGAAATTCAATAAGGATTGTCCACGTGAACGCGCACCACAAAGGTCAGACAATGGCGTCTGCCTGCCTGCTGGGTATAGTTTTGTCTTTGATGCCGCAACTGGCAGCGGCAGCCACCGAGGTTAAATTACTCGATCTGACCAGCCACTGGGTCGGATATGCGGCCATCGCCCTTTTCATCTTCGCCTATGCCCTGGTCGTGGTCGAAGAAGAAATCCACATGCGTAAGTCCAAACCGGTGATGGTCGCGGCCGGTCTAATCTGGGCGATGATTGCGCTGGTTTACGCACAGCAACCGGACTCCAGTTATCACCACACCGCCGAAGTCATGATCAGGCATAACCTGCTGGAATATGCCGAACTGTTCCTGTTCCTGCTGGCGGCAATGACCTATATCGGCACCATGGGCGAACGCGGTGTGTTTGATGCCTTGCGTAGCTGGCTGATTAACAAAGGCTTTTCACTGCGCACCATCTTCTGGTTAACCGGTCTGCTGGCTTTCTTTATCTCGCCGGTTGCCGACAACCTGACTACCGCGCTGCTGATGGCCACTGTCGTCATGGCAGTGGGCGGTAATAATATCGGTTTTGTGACCGTCGCCTGTATCAATATCGTCGTGGCGGCCAACGCCGGCGGCGCCTTCAGTCCGTTTGGCGATATCACCACGCTGATGGTCTGGCAGAAAGGCGTGGTTGAGTTCCATGAATTCTTCTCTTTGTTCCTGCCTTCACTGGTGAACTGGTTTGTGCCTGCCTTTTTGATGTCACTCTCAGTCAAAAACGTCACACCGGAAGCCAGCAAGGACACTGCCGAACTGAAAGAAGGCGCTTTTGTTGTTATCGCGCTATTTCTGCTGACGATTGCGATGGCAGTCTGTGCTCATAACTTCCTGCATCTGCCACCGGTGGTAGGCATGATGACCGGCCTCGGTTTTCTTAAAATTTACGGCTATATCCTCAAGCTGCGTGAATCGCGGCTGATGATGGAACTGGAACACGCGGATGAAGGTAAAAAGCCCTTTAACATCTTCCGTCAGATTGAACGCGCCGAATGGGACACGCTGATGTTCTTCTACGGCATTATTCTGTGTGTCGGTGGTCTCGGCACTATCGGTTATCTGAGCCTGGGCTCGGAACTGATGTATGGTGATCTGGGCCCGACCACTGCCAATATCCTGATCGGCCTGATTTCAGCCGTCGTCGATAATATTCCGGTGATGTTTGCGGTACTGTCGATGATGCCGGAAATGAGTCATGGTCAATGGTTGCTGGTAACGCTCACCGCCGGTGTCGGCGGCTCCCTGCTGTCGATCGGCTCTGCTGCCGGTGTTGCCGTCATGGGTCAGGCGCGTGGCATCTACACCTTCTTCAGTCATCTCAAGTGGGTGTGGGCAATTGCCCTCGGTTATGCCGCCAGTATCTGGCTTCATCTCTGGCTCAATGCCTCACTATTCGAAGTCATTGTGCATTAAAAAAAGCGGCCCCCGGGCCGCTTTTTTTTATTAATCAGTCATAAAGTCTTAATATCAGTTCGGCAATGCAGGCTGCACGCTTGCTGTTTTCGACTTCAATCTTGACCTCACGTACCAGTTCCAGCCCCCGCCGCAGTTCACGTATTTCAATGATTCGGGTCCGGGCACGGATCCGTTTACCGGCCCGGACCGGTGCCGGAAATACCACTTTGTTCATACCGTAATTGACCACCAGACGCGCTTCCGGGTAATCATTCTTTTCCGGGTTCACGGTATCGGTCAGCATCGGAATTAAGGACAGCGTCAAAAAACCGTGGGCTATAGTGGTTTTAAATGGTGATTCCTGAGCCGCACGCTCAGGGTTGGTATGAATCCACTGATGGTCACCGGTCACCGCGGCGAACTGGTCGATGCAGGACTGCTCCAGTTGATACCATTCGCCGACATAGCTTTCCTCACCCAGCTCGGCTTCCAGACGTTGACGCAGCGCGACAAATTTCTTGCTGAGCGCCCGTTCCTCCGGGAGGACAAGGGTTTCATCAGGCTCGTGGAAAAAGTGGAAATACTGTGTCCAGGGCAGTGACAGATTACGGATATCCGATACTTTTTTATTCAGCGTTTCCGGCCAGTTTTTCAGGGTGCTTTCCACCCGGCTTTTCAATTCGCTGTTCAAGGACTCGAGTTTTTCCTGCCCTTGTTTGAGTGATTCTACCAACCGCATATGATTTCCTTTTACCTGCCCATCGCCCCAAGCTGAGACTTCGCTTCAATGCTGAAGTTTACGCTGCAATATCCGGTCCAACTGACGAACAAATCACATCAGCCATTTTCAGATGGCGTCCATTCCTTTCCGGCCACGTCGCCGTAGCACAAAAACGGCGCAGCGGGTACAATTTAGCGTTTACTCATTGACGACTTTTGCGACCACCATGCTCTACAGCACTGACGACTTGCGAATTATCGGCATACAGGAAGTCCTGCCGCCGGCGCAATTACACGAAGAACTACCTATCACCGATAAAGCCTCGGAGACGGTATTTCTTGCCCGCAAGGCCAGTCAGGACATTCTGCATAAGCGTGATGATCGTCTTATTGTCATCGTCGGACCCTGTTCAATACATGATCCGATCGCTGCCCGTGAGTATGCCACAAGACTGAAACCGCTGATCGATGAATTAAAAGATGATTTGCATATCATCATGCGGGTTTACTTCGAAAAGCCGCGTTCCGTGGTCGGCTGGAAAGGCTTGATTAACGACCCTTATCTGGACGGCAGCTTCAAAATCAACGATGGCCTGCATATCGCCCGCAAACTGCTGCTGGATCTGGCTGAAATGGGCATTCCCGCAGCCACTGAATACCTCGACTTGATCAGTCCACAGTATATCGCTGACCTGGTGTCCTGGGGCGCGATTGGGGCCCGCACCACTGAAAGCCAGGCCCACCGTGAACTGGCTTCCGGTCTGTCCTGCCCGGTTGGGTTCAAGAATGCCACAGATGGCGGTTTGCAGATCGCGGTGGATGCCTGTCTGTCAGCGTCAAAACCACATCACTTCATGTCGTTGACCAAGGCCGGCCGTTCCGCGATTTTCTCAACCACCGGTAATCCTGATTGCCATGTAATTCTGCGCGGTGGTCGTGCGCCCAATTTTGACGCAGAGAGCGTCAATGCCGCAGCCGAAGTCATCGGTCGTTCGGGTCAGTCAGTGCGGATGATGATCGATTGCAGCCATGCCAATAGCGGCAAAAATCATATTCAACAGGAAACCGTCTGTCGTGATGTCGGTGCTCAGGTTGCCCAGGGCGATAACCGCATCATCGGACTGATGCTGGAAAGCCATCTTGTTGCCGGCCGTCAGAATGCCGAGCCGGGCAAGGAGCTGGTCTACGGTCAAAGCATCACCGATGCCTGTATGGGCTGGGACAACACTGAAGTGCTACTGCGTGAACTGGCCGCCGCCGTTCGCGAGCGTCGTCAGCATCAATAAATTCAATCAATCCAGCCGGAATTTACCGGCCCTGGGATTGTCGTTCTAGTGCGCGCTAAGTTGCTCTGTGGCAAGGAGATAAACTTGCCTGTGACGTTTCGGAAATGGCCGTTTTTAAGCTATAATTAGCGATTAACGATTTGCAGCCGGGCCCCGCTCGCACTGAAATCAGAACGAATTCCTGAGAAAATCAGTAGGTTATTAAATGGCAGATTATGCCCTGATATTGTTAAGCACGATACTGGTGAACAACATCGTCCTGGTGAAATTTCTGGGACTGTGTCCGTTCATGGGCGTATCACGCAAGCTGGAAACCGCGATGGGGATGGCGCTGGCGACCACCTTCGTGCTGACTTTGTCATCTATCTGCAGCTACCTCATCAATGAATACCTGCTGGCGCCGTTCGGTATCGAGTTTCTGCGTACCATCAGCTTTATCTTTGTGATCGCCGTCGTGGTTCAGTTCACCGAAATGGTGGTGCACAAGACCAGCCCTCTGCTGTATCAGGTACTGGGTATCTTCCTGCCTCTTATCACCACCAACTGTGCCGTGCTCGGTGTCGCCCTGCTCAATGTACAGGAGCGGCATGGCTTTATCGAGTCAGCTCTGTATGGTTTCGGTGCGGCTATCGGTTTCTCGATGGTACTGGTGATTTTTGCCGGCATGCGTGAACGTCTGGCGGCCGCCGATGTGCCTGTTCCGTTCCAGGGTGCCGCTATCGGTCTTATCACGGCCGGTTTGATGTCAATGGCCTTTATGGGCTTTGCCGGACTGGTGAAGGTCTGAGCTTATGTTGACAGCGATTATTGCCCTGACGCTGCTGGCGTTACTACTCGGATTGTTGCTCGGTTTTGCCTCGGTCAAATTCAAGGTCGAAGGCGACCCGATTGTGGAGCAGATTGATAAACTATTGCCACAGACCCAATGCGGTCAGTGCAGTTTTGCCGGTTGCCGGCCCTATGCCGAAGCCATTGCTGCCGGCGAAGTCGATATCAACCGTTGTCCGCCGGGTGGCGAATCTACGATCCAGGCGCTGGCCGATCTGCTGGATGTCGAACCCAAACCGCTGGATGAAGAATGCGGTGTCGAAAAACCCAAGATGCTGGCAGTCATTGATGAAGAGCGCTGCATCGGCTGCACCCTGTGTATTCAGGCTTGCCCGGTGGATGCCATCCTGGGTGCCGCCAAACACATGCACACGGTGATTGCCGATGAATGCACCGGTTGCGAACTCTGTGTCGAGCCCTGCCCGGTTGACTGTATCGATATGGTGGAAATGGCGCAGAACCCGAATACCTGGCGCTGGCCGGATCCGTCTCATCTGCAACTGGAACGCGGAGGTCAGGCATGAACCAGCCTTTAGGTGATTTCCCGGGTGGTCTGAAACTGCGAGGACACAAAAAACGTTCGACCCAGACGCCGATCCGCAAAACACCGTTATCCCGTCACTTGATTCTGCCATTGCAGCAACACATCGGTGCCGCCGCGGTACCGGTGGTGGAAGTGGGTGAGAAGGTTTTGAAAGGCCAGCGTATCGCCCGCGCTGATGGTCATGTGTCGGTCTGCCTGCATGCGCCCAGTTCGGGTACGGTGGTGGCGATTAACGAACAACCGATCCCGCATCCTTCCGGTCTCAGTGCACCCTGCGTCACGATTGAAACCGATGGAGAGGATCAGTGGATTGCACGCCATCCGGTAGATAATTTCCGCGCTATTTCACCGCATGAAATCCGGCAGATCATCCGTGATGCCGGTATTGTCGGTCTGGGTGGCGCCGGTTTCCCCAGCTTTATCAAGCTCAATCCCGGTGTGCATCACACGGTGGATACCCTGCTGTTGAACGGCGCGGAATGTGAGCCTTACATCTCCTGCGACGATATGCTGATGCGTGAACGCGCTGACGGCATTCTCGACGGTGTTGAAATCATGCAGCACGCCCTGCGGGCCCGCGAAGTGATTCTGGCGATTGAGGACAATAAAGCGGAAGCCATTTCAGCAATGAAACTGGCGCTGGCAGCCCGGCCTCATCTGACCGAGACCCGTATCGTGGTGATTCCGACCCGTTATCCCACCGGCGGTGAGAAGCAGATCATCCAGGTCGTTACCGGCAAGGAAGTGCCCAGCAATGGCCTGCCGATTGATATCGGTATTGTCTCCCACAATATGGGCACCGCCTATGCTGTGGGGCGCGCCATCAATCATGGTGAGCCGCTGATTTCCCGTATCGTCACTGTGACCGGTACTGATGTTACGCATGCCGGTAACTTTGAGACCCTGTTCGGCACCCCGATTTCAGAGCTGCTGGCATTTGTTGAAACCCGGCGCGAACCCGACGAACCCTTCATCCTCGGCGGGCCGATGATGGGTTTCAATCTGTCCGGTGATAATCTGCCTGTGACCAAAACCGCCAACTGTATTCTGGTCGGTGTCGAGGATGCGGCGCCCAAAACCGAGCCGCTGCCCTGCATCCGCTGCGGTGACTGCGCTTCGGTATGTCCGGCCAGTCTGTTGCCACAGCAGCTTTACTGGCATTCCCGTGCCAAGGACTTCGATCAGACCCGTGATTACAATCTGTTCGATTGTATCGAATGCGGCTGCTGCGATTATGTCTGCCCGAGCAAGATCCCGCTGGTGTCTTATTTCCGTTTTGCCAAAACCGAAATCATGAATCAGGAACGCGAGCGCAAGAAATCGGATCTGGCCCGTGAACGTTTCGAAACGCGTCAGGCGCGGATGGAGCGCGAACAGCGGGAAAAAGAAGAACGTCAGCGTCAGCGTAAAGCCGCACTGGCTGCATCAAAAGCAAAAAAAGAAAAAGAAGCTGCGGCCGAAACCACGGCAGCAGACGACAAGGAGAACTGAAACCATGGCGCTATTCCGGATAAGTCCGCCGTATCTGGCGGGGACTAACCGTGTCACGCTGCAAATGCTGCAGGTGCTGCTGGCCATGGTGCCGGCGGTGATTGCCATGGTCTATTTTTTTGGACCTGCCGTCATTATCAACATCGTCCTGGCCCTGGTGGTGGCGCTCGGTGTCGAAGCCCTGCTGCTCAAAATCCGACACCGGCCGGTTAAACCCTTTATCAGCGATGGCAGTGCGGCCGTCACCGCTGTGTTACTGGCCGTCGCGATTCCGCCTTTGTCACCCTGGTGGCTGACAGTCACCGGTGTGCTGTTTGCAATCGTTTTTGCTAAACATCTCTATGGCGGCCTCGGTTACAACCCTTTTAATCCGGCTATGGTCGGCTACGTGCTGCTGCTGTTGTCTTTCCCACTGGAAATGACCACCTGGCTGCCGGTGCTGTCGCTGGCGGACAATCCGCTCGGCTTTACGGAAGCCTTTCATCTGATTTTCTATGGTGAAACCGGCGCCGGTCTGACCCCGGACGCTGTTTCCGGCGCTACTCCGCTGGATGCGATGAAAACCCAGATCGGTCAGCAGATTCAGCCTGATCTTATCCTTAATCAGAACCTGTTCGGTTTCGTCGGGGGCCTGGGCTGGGAGTGGGTCAATATCTGGTTCCTGCTGGGTGGACTCTACCTGCTCTATAAACGCGTCATCAGCTGGCAGGTTCCGGTCGCCATGCTGACCACACTGTTTATCCTGAGCATGGTGACTCAGTGGTTTGCGCCTGATATCACCGGTTCACCGATGTTCCACCTGTTCAGTGGCGCTACCATGATAGGTGCCTTCTTTATTGCTACCGATCCGGTGTCGGGTTCCACCACGCCCAACGGCCGGCTGGTGTTTGGTGCCGGTGTCGGCGCGCTGACCTTTATTATCCGTGTCTGGGGCGGTTATCCTGACGGGGTGGCGTTTGGTGTGCTGTTGATGAATATGCTGGTGCCGCTCATCGATTATTACACCCAGCCCAAAGTCTACGGAACCGGCAAGCCATGAAGGATTTGCAGAAACATATTATCCGGGTCGGTCTGTTACTGGGACTGTTTGCGATTGTCGCCACCACCCTTGTTGCCTTCACTGAAGAAAACACGCGTGAACAGATCAAGGAAAATCAACGTCAGGCACTGCTGGACGGCATTAATGCCCTGATACCTCATGACGAATACGACAACGCCATTCTCCAGGACACGCTGCTGCTGCCTCCGACTGAGGCACTGGGTACAGAAGAACCGACTCTGGTCTATCGGGCACGTCAGAACGGCGAACCGGTCGCGGTGGTCATGACAGTGGTTGCACCGGATGGCTATTCGGGCACAATCAAGATGCTGGTTGGCATTTACCATAGCGGTAAACTGGCCGGTGTGCGCGTTATCGACCACAAGGAAACTCCAGGGCTGGGCGATAAAATCGATGTTAAAAAGGATGACTGGATTTTGCAGTTTGAAGGCTTGTCATTAGGCAACCCGCCAGCCTCGAAATGGAAAGTCAAAAAAGACGGCGGTGAATTTGATCAGTTCACCGGTGCCACTATCACGCCTCGGGCCGTGGTCGGCGCCGTTAAACAATCGCTGGAATATTTCCGCAAACATCGTGATGAGCTGTTTGCCGTCACGGAGGAAGCCAAATGAACGCATACAAGCAGATTATCGTTGACGGATTATGGAAAAATAATCCCGGTCTGGTTCAGTTACTGGGTTTGTGCCCGCTGCTGGCGGTCACCAATACCGTGATTAACGGCCTGGGCCTTGGACTTGCGACTATCCTGACGCTGGTTGCCTCCAACGGCATTATTTCGCTGTTGCGTAACCAAATACCGGATGAAGCCAGACTGCCGGTGTTCGTCATGATCATCGCATCCATTGTGACCATCATCGAGTTGTCGATGAATGCCTGGTTCCACGAGCTGTACCTCATCCTGGGTATTTTCATTCCGCTGATTGTAACCAACTGTTCCATTATCGGTCGTGCTGAAGCCTTCGCTGCCCGAAACTCAGTGGGCCCCGCCCTGCTCGACGGGCTGATGATGGGATTGGGGTTTGCCGCCGTATTGCTTCTGCTCGGTGCGATGCGTGAACTGTTGGGACAGGGCACCCTGTTCTCCCAGGCTTATTTGATGTTTGGTGAGGGCGCTCGCGGGCTGACTATTACCGTGATTGAAGATTACCGTGGTTTCCTGATGGCCTTGTTACCGCCCGGTGCTTTTATCGGTCTGGGTCTGATTGTGGCGCTTAAAAACAGCATTGATATTCGCCTGGCCAAACGGGAACCCAAAGCCAGCGTGGTTGAGGTTGAAACGCCGGCAGCAGGGTAAACACAATGAATCAGGCTCAGCGGCGCGAGTTTTTTGCCACTCTGAAGGCACATAATCCCGAGCCCACGACGGAACTCAATTACAGCAGCCCGTTTGAATTACTGGTCGCTGTGATTCTGTCTGCCCAGGCCACCGATGTCGGCGTCAACAAGGCGACCGATAAACTCTATCCTGTCGCCAACACGCCCGAGGCCATCCTGGACCTCGGCGTTGACGGCCTCAAGCAATACATCAAAACCATCGGTCTGTTTAACAGCAAAGCTGAAAACGTCATTAAAACCTGCCGCCTGTTGCTGGAAAAGCACGGCGGCGAGGTACCTCAGGATCGTGCTGCACTGGAGGCCTTGCCCGGTGTCGGCCGCAAAACCGCCAATGTCATTCTTAACACGGTTTTCAAACAACCGGTCATGGCAGTGGATACCCATATATTCCGTCTCTCCAACCGCACTGGTCTGGCCAAGGGCAAAACAGTGCGCGCGGTGGAAGATAAGCTGATGAAAGTGGTGCCCGCTGAATACATGCTCGATGCTCACCACTGGCTGATTCTGCATGGCCGTTATGTCTGCACCGCCCGTAAACCCAACTGCGATGTATGCTGTGTCAGTCATCTATGTGACTATTTCCGAGATCAGCAACGGCGCGCTGCCCGGCAGCACTGATGATGTTTGGGCAAAACCGGCAACAATTAAGACAAGTCTTTTTCGATGTCTGGTCGAAAATGCAGAACCGGCAAGCGCTTGAGGGAGTGGAGCGGGTGCTGGCGCAGATCATCGAGATGCATCCGGAGTATCATGCCCTACTCGCTGACCCGGATAAACTCGATAAAGACTTCACGGTCGAGTCCGGTGAATCCAACCCATTCCTGCATATGGGCCTGCATATCTCGCTGCATGAGCAGCTAAGTACTGACCGGCCAACCGGCATACGCGAACTCTATCAGCAACTGCTGCAAAAATATGGCAACCATCATGACTGCGAGCATGCAATGATAGACTGTCTGGCAGAAATGCTGTGGCAGGCACAACGTGACGGACAGCCGCCTTCAGAGCAGGCCTATCTGCGAGCATTGCAGCGACTGCTGGATAAGCCCTAGACTGAAACATTATTCCCTTATGCTCACACAGCACGAGGATTCACAAATACTCAGCCGGAGACCCGCTCATGAAAGCATACGGATATACCGCGGCCGATGCCGCCCCGACCCTGGTCGAACGTGAACTGCCTGAGCCTGAAGGTCGAGATTTACTGATTGCCATCGACGCGATTGCCGTCAACCCGGTCGATACCAAAGTCAAAGCCGGTATTCAGGGTGAACTGGAACAACCCAAAATTGTTGGCTGGGATGCCGCCGGTACTGTGATCGCTGCCGGCAGAGAATGTGAACTGTTCAAGGTGGGTGATAAGGTGTTCTATGCCGGCGATATCAGTCGTGATGGCTGTTATGCCAGTCATCAGCTTGTTGATGAGCGCATCGTTGGCTTTGCCCCCCGTAAACTCTCCGCCGCTGAAGCTGCGGCGATGCCCCTGACCAGTATCACGGCCTGGGAAGCATTGTTCTCGCGGATGAAGATTTACCCCAATCTCGACAAGGGTAAAACCATACTGATTATCGGTGGTGCCGGTGGTGTCGGATCAATTGCGATTCAGCTTGCCAAAAAAGTGGCTGAGCTGACCGTGGTCGCAACAGCGTCCAGAGAACAATCTGCTGCCTGGTGCCGCGAAATGGGTGCCGATCATGTCATCGACCATCATGATTTAAGCGAGGAATACGGACGGCTTAATATTGCTGATCCGGACTATATTCTGTGTCTGGGCGATACCGATCCCTACTATGAGCTGGTCACTGATCTTATCGCGCCGCAGGGTCTGATTTGTTTTGTCGTCACCAGTCAGCAGAATCACAATATCGACAAACTCAAAACCAAAAGCGCGGGTATCGTCTGGGAGTTCATGTTTACCCGGCCCATGTATAAAACAGCCGATATTACGGCCCAGCATCAATTGCTTAACCGTATCGGCGAAATGCTCGATGAGGGAATGATTCAGTCGACGCTGAAACAGACCCTGGGCCCTATCAGTGCCGACACACTAACCCAGGCTCATCAGCAATTGCGTGATGGACATACACTGGGCAAAATTGCCTTAACAACAATCGACTAATCCGTTAGACAAAGCGCCCATAAGCGTGGCACAGCGCCGCTGATGACCGTATAATTGGCGCAGGTTTTCAATTTCTGCTTGAGGTTCAACGATGAATAAAAATAAATCAGGTACATTTCTTGTCGGCAGTCTTGTCACATTTGCCATCCTGTTCGGTATTGCTCTGCTGATCCTGGAAAATATGGAAAATGTAGCCAAAAACGTGACTGCCCCGGCCAGCATGGAACCTGAAGCGGTTCAGGAACGCATTGAACCTGTCGCCGAAGTTACTGTGGGTGAACCACCTGCCGTTGAAGCGCCCGCTGCTGAGACTGAAACAGCCAGTGCCGGCGGTGTCGGCGAAAAAATCGTCTCTTCTGTCTGTGCCTCTTGCCATGCGGCAGGTCTGATGCAGTCTCCCAAGATTGGCAGTGCGGATGACTGGGCGCCACGCATTGAAAAGGGCATCGAAACTCTGTATCAGCATGCCATCAACGGCTTCAACATGATGCCGGCCAAAGGCGGCCGCGCCGATTTGACGGATGAAGAAGTCAAAGCGGCTGTCGACTATATGGTCTCACAAGCCCAGTAAAGCCAAGCCTAGTTCAGAGCCGACACTGTCTGCCACTTCAGGCAGTGTCCCTTTAACTCTAAAGACTGGGACAAGTCTCCACGCGGCGCCAGAAAAAGTTAATGAATCTGATCGAATTTAACCTACCGCTTATCGCCCTGATTCCTTTTCTGGGCGCACCGCTGGCAGCCTGGGCTGCCAATCTCAACCGATCGGCTTCCGCCTGGACTGCCGCCTTGGTCACGCTGGTTTCACTACTGTTTCTGCTGCCTGCGATACAGTTGCCTTTTCAGGGGGAAATCCTGATTCAAAGCTGGTCGTGGTTACCGTCACTGGGACTGCAGTTCGCTTTCCGTCTCGATGGTTTGTCCCTGCTATTCGTTCTGCTGATTCTGCTTATCGGCCTGCTGGTCATTCTGTATGCCCGTTATTACCTTTCCCCTAAAGACTCAATGGGTCGCTTTTTTGCCTATCTGTTGATGTTTATGGGCTCGATGCTCGGCATCGTGCTGTCGGAGAACCTGATTCAACTGGTTGTATTCTGGGAACTGACCTCTCTGACCTCCTTCCTGCTGATCAGCTACTGGCAACATCAACAGGACGCCCGCGACGGCGCCCGTATGGCACTCGCCATCACCGGAGCCGGTGGTCTTGCGATGCTGGCGGGTGTCATCCTGCTCGGCAATATTGTCGGCAGTTATAACCTGACTGAGGTGCTGGCTGCCGGCGATCTGATTCGTCAGCATGAGCTTTATCTGACGGTACTGGTGCTGATTCTGCTCGGGGTCTTCACCAAGTCCGCTCAGTTCCCTTTCCATTTCTGGTTGCCACATGCGATGGCAGCGCCGACACCGGTGTCGGCCTATCTGCACTCGGCGACTATGGTCAAAGCCGGTATTTTCATGCTGGCAAGGCTGTTCCCTGCGCTGTCAGGCACTGAAGCCTGGGGCTGGCTGGTCGGCGGTGCCGGTATGTTTACCATGGTACTCGGCGCCTACACCGCTTTGTTCAAGCATGATTTAAAAGGTCTTCTGGCCTATTCCACTATCAGTCATTTAGGACTTATTACCCTGCTGTTCGGCTTCAGCACCCACCTCGCTGCTGTCGCTGCCATTTTCCACATCATCAACCATGCCACCTTCAAGGCTTCTCTGTTTATGGTGGCCGGTATTATCGACCACGAATGCGGTAGCCGTGATATGCGTAAGGTCAATGGCATGCTCAAATACATGCCGCATACGGCAGTGCTGGCGATGATTGCAGCTTCAGCCATGGCCGGGGTGCCACTGCTGAATGGCTTTTTAAGTAAGGAAATGTTCTTCGAGCAGGCCGTTACCGCCACCGATGGCAGCCCACTGACCTGGGCTATTCCGGTTCTGGTTACCATTGGCGCTATTTTCTCGGTAGCCTACTCACTGCGTTTTATTCACGATGTGTTCTTTAACGGTGAACCGGTCGGTCTGACCAAAACACCGCATGAACCACCACGGTTTATGAAGATCCCGGTCGATATTCTGGTATTGCTGTGTCTGGGCGTGGGTATCGCCCCGATGATCCTGGTCGCGCCAATTCTGTCAGTCGCCGTCTCTGCCAGCCTGCAATCAGCGCCACCGGCGTTCAGTCTCGCTATCTGGCATGGCTTTAACCTGCCACTGATCATGAGTTTTATCGCGATGGCGATTGGTGTCCTGGTCTATTTCAACCGCTATAAACTGTTTCGCTGGCATGATGAAAATCTGCCTCGTATTGATGCCCGTATTCTGTTCAACATGGCATTACATGGCCTGCTGGTCGCCACCGCTAAAGTCAGCCGGCTGTTTGATCGCGGCTCGCTGCAGAATGCGGCCAGCTGGGTTCTGCTCACTGCGGTGCTTGCCATTGTTTATGGCTTTATCCAATTCAACAGTCCCCTGCTGGGCGATCGAGAACTGATTTCAATCGACTGGCTGACTCTGGCCCTTGCGGCCTTTGTGGTCATCACCAGCGTGCTGTGTGCGGTGTTACATCATCAGCGGCTGATTTCTCTGATTATTGTCGGTGTGGTCGGCCTCATTGTCTCACTGGGCTTTGTTAAATTCTCGGCTCCGGATCTGGCATTAACCCAACTCTCTGTTGAAGTGGTGACCATCGTCTTGTTGCTGCTGGCTTTGTTTTTCCTGCCGCAACATACCCCCCAGGAGCGCAATGCCAAACGAATGACCCGTGATATCGCGCTTTCAGTCAGTGCCGGTGTGCTGGTGATGCTGATGGCGATGGCGGTGATGAGCCGTGACTACGCCCCGATTTCCGATTTCTTCATTCAGAACAGTAAACCCGGCGGCGGTGGCACCAATGTGGTTAATGTGATCCTGGTCGACTTCCGCGGCTTTGATACGCTGGGTGAAATCGTGGTGCTGGCGCTGGCCGGTCTGGGCATCTTTGCGATGCTCAAGAACCTGCGGCTACCGGCGCCTGTTCGTGATATTCAGGGCCGGGAATGGAGTCAAGATCCCCATCCCCCGATTATGCAGACCCTGACCCGACTGCTATTCCCTCTGATGTTACTGGTGGCGGTTTTTGTGTTCCTGCGCGGTCACAATCTGCCCGGCGGCGGCTTTATTGCCGGTCTGATTGCAGCGGTCGCTCTGATCTCCCAGTACCTTGCCAACGGCATCGACTGGACCAATGCCCGCATCAAAGCCAATATGCATATTGTCATTGCCTTCGGCCTGACTGCAGCTGTCGTCACCGGTCTGGTGGCCATGTTGCTGTCTTACCCGTTCCTGACCTCGACCTTTACTTATCTGAAGTGGCCGCTGGTCGGTAAATTTGAAATCGCCAGTGCGATGGCCTTTGATCTGGGTGTTTTCCTGGTGGTGGTCGGTGCCACGGTATTGATCCTGGTTGAGCTCGGCAAGCTCAGCCATGCCTCGCATCAAATGAGACAACAGGAGCATTATTAATGGAGTGGATAGTCGCCATCGTCATCGGCGTTATGACTGCCAGTGGCGTGTATCTGGTACTGCGGGCAAGGACCTTCCCGGTCGTGCTTGGTCTGACCCTGCTCTCCTATGCAGTTAACGTGTTCCTGTTCACCATGGGGCGCCTGCAGGTCGGTCAGGCTGCGATTATCTCGCCCGATGCCCATGCTTATACTGATCCACTCCCGCAGGCACTGGTGCTCACCGCCATTGTGATTGCTTTCGGTATGACTGCCTTCCTTATCGTGCTGGCACTCAAAGCCCGCAGCGAACTGGGTAATGACCATGTTGATGGTCTGAGTTATGTCGCTGAGGAGCAGACCGTGAAATCCAGGCAAATGGCAGGTGATCGATGAGTTCTGTCTGGCCTGTTTTACCGGTGTTACTGCCCTTGATTGGCGGTATTGTCCTGTTATTCTGCCGCCTCGGCGGCCTGCCGTTACAACGCAGCGTCAGCCTGCTTTTCACCGCCGGGCTGATTATTATCACGCTGAAAACCCTGTTTGTTGCCACTACAGCAGGGCATCAGGTTTACCTGCTGGGTAACTGGCCGGCACCATACGGGATTGTGCTGGTGCTGGATAAGTTATCAGCACTGATGGTATTGCTCACCGCTGTGCTATCGATATTTGCCCTGCTCTATGCCATTGCACAGGATACTGATAAACAGGGTGAAGACTTCCACAGCCTGTTCCAGATCCAGTTGTTCGGTCTTAACGGTGCCTTTCTGACCGGTGATTTGTTTAATCTGTTTGTATTTTTTGAAGTATTACTGCTGGCTTCATATGGTTTGCTGCTGCACGGCGGTGGCAGATTACGCACCAGAGGCGGGCTGCAATATGTCGTTATCAACCTGATCGCCTCCAGCCTGTTTTTGTTTGCGGTCGGCACGCTTTACGGTGTACTGGGCACATTGAATATCGCCGACCTGGCAGACAAAATGGCGACCGTCAGTGCCGATGATCAGGGCATCGTCGCAGCCGCTGCCTTGCTGCTGTTGGTGGTGTTCGGTATCAAAGCTGCCATCTTCCCGCTGTATCTATGGTTACCCGCGGCCTATGCCAATACTTCTGCCGCCGTGGCTGCCCTGTTTGCGATTATGACCAAGCTGGGGCTGTACGCGATTATCCGTGTGCACGGCACCTTGTTTTCAGAGCAAGCCGGACCGCTGGCTGATTTACACATTGATTTGCTGTTGTGGCTGGGCATGCTCACATTAATGCTCGCCGTGTTCGGTGTGTTTGCTGCCAGAGGTTTGAAAGAACAGGCCGCCTTCCTGATTCTGGCTTCCGTCGCCACCTTACTGGTTGGTATCGGGATTAATAACAGCGCGGCATTATCAGCCAGTTTGTATTACCTGGTGCACTCCACCCTGATAGGTGCTGCGATGTTCCTGCTGGCTGATCTGGTATCACAAGGCCGCGGCAGTTATGCCGATAGGCTGCGTAGTGCACCTGCTATGTCACGGGCGATCCTGCTGGGCAGCCTGTTTCTGATTTCAGCGATTGCGATTGCCGGTGTACCGCCTTTGTCCGGCTTTTTCGGTAAGGTGCTGATTCTGGATTCAGCTATCGGCCATCCTTTCCAGGGCTGGATTTTCATTACCGTTCTGCTCGCCAGCCTGCTGATGATGATTGCCCTTGCAAGAAGCGGCTCCATCCTGTTTTATCAAATCAGTGATGAGGAAGAAAATGACGGCGCTGCGCTGAACGCAAAGGCGGCGGCAGTGATGATGGCTTTATTGATGCTGAGCCCTGTTCTGGTGGTGACTGCCGGTCCGGTGACCATGCTGACTGAGCAGATTGCAGAGCAGGTATCGGGCAGTCAGGCATATATTGATGCTGTGCTCGGTCAAACGGCGGTCACGGGAAAATAATATGTTGAGAAAAGTCTTTCCCCATCCCCTGCTGAGCGTGTCCTTGTGGCTGATCTGGCTGTTATTGAATAACACAGTCTCATTCGGCCATATGGTGCTGGGTGCCTTACTGGCCACCTTTATCCCCTGGTTTACCTCCTCGTTCTGGCAGGAAAAGGTTCAGATCCACAAGCCCTGGCTGCTGGTGAAGTTTGTTGCCATTGTCATTTATGAAATTCTGGTGGCCAACGTCGTGGTCGCCAAACTGATTCTGACCCGCCAGGAAAAATTACAGCCAGGCTTCCTGCATGTACCGCTGGAATTAAAATCACCGGTGGCGATCGGTCTGCTGGCCAACACGATCTCACTGACACCGGGCACGGTGACCTGTGATCTTGCCGAAGATGAAAAAAGTCTGCTGATCCATGCCCTGCATATCGAGGATGCCGAAGCCACCGTGGCTGATATCAAGAATCAGTTTGAAAAACCGCTGAAGGAGATCTTCGACTAATGCTGGAATACGCCATTATCATCGCCTTCGTCATGGTCTGTGCAGCACTACTGCTCAGTCTCTACCGCCTGCTGGCAGGGCCGGATATCCCGGATCGCATCCTCGCGCTGGATACGCTCTACATCAACTCTATCGCCCTGCTGATCCTGCTCGGCATTCATCTCGACAGTATGCTGTATTATGAAGCGGCATTGCTTATCGCTCTGATGGGGTTTATGGGCACCCTGGCGCTCAGCAAATACCTGCTCCGCGGCGATATCATGGAATAAACGATGCTCGATATTATTCTGTCTATTCTGATTATGCTCGGTGGTTTTTTCACCCTGGTCGGCTCACTGGGCCTGTTCAAACTGCCTGATTTTTATATGCGCCTGCATGGCCCCACCAAGGCCAGTACGCTGGGTGTCGGTGCCGTATTGATTGCTTCTGCGGTCTATTTCAGCACCAGCACTGATGAGGTCAGTTTGCATGAAGTGCTGGTCACCCTGTTCCTGTTTATTACCGCGCCGGTGAGTGCTCACCTGATGGCAAAAGCGGCGCTGCACATCAGGGTCAGACAGGATAAACGCACACTCAATAAGTCTGATCAGTGATGCATATCTGGGTCGATGCCGATGCCTGCCCCGGGCCGGTTAGAGAAATTCTGTTCCGGGCATCCAGACGCACCGGACTGCCGCTCACTTTTATTGCCAATCATCCATTAAAGATGCCGGCAGACAGTCAGATCAACTTCAAACAGGTCACTGCCGGTTTTGACAAAGCCGATGACGAAATCGCCTCGCTGGTCAGTCCCGGCGACCTTGTTATCAGCGCCGACATTCCGCTTGCCAGCATTGTCATTGAACGTGGCGCCCTGTGTCTGAGTCCGCGAGGCGAATTACTGGATAAATCCAATATTGCCGCCCGCCTCAGTATGCGTGACTTTATGGATACGCTGCGTTCGAGTGGTGTAGAGACCGGCGGTCATAAAACTTTCCATCAGCGCGACCGGCAGCAGTTTGCCAATCAACTGGATCGCATACTGGCAGGCAGATAAATTTCTGAACCCAGAAATAAAAAGGTCGCTAGCCGTGGGCAGCGGCCTTTTTTGTGCTTGAAGTCGCTTTACATCCGGTATTCAATCCCGACATAGGCTGAAAGAGGCGCCCCCGGGTTAAGAATAGCGTCCGACTCTGAAGCCACGGCACGCACGCTGTGGCTGGCAATATAATCACGCTCGAACAGGTTCCGCACCTCTGCGAACACTTTGAAGTTCTGATTCGACCAGCCGCTTTTCATACCGAACAGCGTGTAATCGTCAATCTTGTAGCTGTTGGCAAAGTCTGCATATCGCTCACCGACATAATCCATGGTCGGACCAATGTAAAAGCCATTTTTATGACGATAGAGCAGCTCGCTTTTCATTGAAAACCTGGGCGCGGCTGGCAAGGTGTTATCAGCAAAAGCAGCATCGTCATCAAAACGGAAGCGGTTCCAGCTCATACTCAGCAGCGGTGTCAGCCGGTGATGACGGTTTTCGCTGAGCGCAATATCAGCACTCAGCAAAGCTTCGATACCGGCATGGATAGTCTCATCTGCATTGCTGGTCAGAAAAGTGCCCGGTGCTGAAGGGTCTTCTACCGACAGGATTTCATTATCCAACCGGGCATAGTAAGCAGAAATATCCCAGTTCATCTGATTGTTGTCACTGAAATCATAATGGCCACGGCTACCAATCTCCCATACTGCCCCCTTCATCGCATCCAGTGCTTGTGAACTGGTGCCATCATCCAGCTGGTAGGTGGTGGGCGGTTCATAAAGACTGCTCAGATTGGTATAGAGCGAGGTATCCTGATTTAACTGATAAATCAGACCGATACGAGGATTAATGTGCTTGTAGTCATCTTCTACCTGCCTTATCGCGGATGAGGACACCGAGGTTGAGCGTACTTCTCGTTCGGCCCGGACTGCCTGAGCCCCGGCAACCACAGTCCAGTCATCGGCGAATTGCCAGCGATTCAGCACGACCAGTTCTAATGTGTTGGCATCATTATCATTGATCTGCCATTTATCCGTCTTGTCACCGGAAACATGATTATAGTTACCCCCATCAACCCAGCTAACACCATAATTGAAACCGATTAACCAGTCATGATCGCCTATTTGGTGGTGGTAACGTGCCATGGTGCCCAGATTGCGCTGACGGTTATCAATCAGCAGCGAGAAAAATGGCGGTGAATAAACGATAGGATGAAACAGTTCCTGTTCTTCATAAGACACACCGAACTCAAAACGCCGGTGATTATCAATCTCCCAGGAGGTTTTATTAGCGATACGCCAGGTATCGACATCCAGTTGAAAATGGCCTTGGTCACGCTCATTAAACGTTCCCGCCTGGTCACGATCTTCCCGGACCTGAGCGCGGGTCAACCCGCCAGCCAGTTCTTCATCGCTGTTGAGTTGAGTAAAGTAAAAACGGGTGGAGACCGTATCACTGAGACGCAGACCGCCATTGACGTAAAGCCCCGTGCGGGTATGGCGGGAATGGTCACGGAAACCATCCCACTCTTTGTTTTCAATGGTGACAAGACCATCAACATGGTCATTGAAGACCTGGGCCGCGGTCATACGGGTCAGTCTCTCGCCGTGACTGCCGCCGGAAACAGATAATGTCAGCGGTGACACATCATAAGCGGTCTGGCTGATGAAATTGATAGCGCCGCCCAGCGTGCTGGCTCCATATTTCATCGCATTGGCACCGCGGGCAAAAACGGCGTATTTGGCACTCAAAGGGTCGATAAAACGGTTATGGTTGTTACCATCGGCTGCGGTGACCGGCAGGCCATCCTGCAGCAGTTTGACACCGTTAGTATCATAATCTGTGGCATCAAGATTGGAGCCACGGCTGGAAAGAAAAACCCTGTCGCTGCCGGTCGGACTCACAGCCCAGACACCCGGTACAAACCGCAGCGCATCCTCAAAACTCGCGACCTGACCTTCTGTCACCTGGTCAATATCAATCAGACTGACACCGCCCGGGGTCTGACGAATTTCATGCTTATCTCCTTCAATGCCAAATTCAGCCGGTGCCACCGTTTCAGCTGTCACCTGCATTTGCTCCAGAGCAAGATTGCCGTGTTCAGCATAGCTCTGACCCGACATGGCCAGCAGACATACAGCAGCGACTGAAGATAATGTCAGGCTTGAGGAGTTCTGATTCATGACAGGTCCAATCTCAATTATTGAACCGCTGAGTTTAGATTGGTGTTGGTCGATAAAAATAAGGGATTTCACGCAGATTGCGTGAAATCCCCTAAAAACGCTATTTTTACAGCTTAATGGTGATGCGTGCCTGTGCCATCGACCACTCTCACAACCGGTGCCGGATATTCCAGCTTGGCTGCACCGTGTGCGCTGTGATTCTGTTTATCGCTATGCTCACCGTGATGGTCATGCGCTTTAGCTTTGTCGCCGGGTACTTGATCCCAGTTCAGTTCGCCGACCACACATTCCTGTCTGACAGGAAAATACAGTCTGGTGGTGGTACCGACGCCGATCTGGCCACGGAAAGCAAACTCGTCGTAATGGTCATTTTCGAGCACCCCGCCATACCAGGTAATTTGGCTGACATCTTCAGTCACTGTTTTACCGTGCGATTGATACGGCTTTTCCAGTACGGATTTAACGACATCGAGTTTCCAGCCGGCCTTGGGCATGGGTTTAGCGCCACGCACGCCGTTGGGTATCGTGATGGTAACTTTGGTGGTGGCCGAACCTTCACAGCCATGGCTGATACCGATGACACCTTTATAATAACTGCCACTTTCGGCATCTTTCTGCTGGATCACGGCGTGGGCTAATGCGAATGAGGGTAAAGCCAGAAATAACATCGGGATCAGTTTCTTCATGTTGGTCTCTCACAGGATGGTTTTATCGTCAGGCCATTTTAAGGAATGGCAGGCCTGTCATGTTGTGTCATTTCACTTACTGACGGTTCAGACATCCGCTTTCAGCATGGCACGGATGTTCGACATATGCGCATCTTTACGGGCCTTGCGTTCTTCCGGATCGGCCTTGGTTTTTTCCGACATCCAGATCAGATCTTCAGACGGCAGCTCACGCAGGAAGCGGCTTTCCTCACATTCGATTTTCTCACCATAACGCTTGCGGCTGTTGGCCAGCGTCATCACCAGGCTACGCTGAGCACGGGTAATGCCGACATAACAAAGCCGGCGCTCTTCCTCGATGCTGTCTTCTTCGATACTGGTACGATGAGGCAGGATTTCCTCTTCCATGCCGATCATAAACACATGCGGAAACTCGAGACCTTTGGCGGCATGCAAAGTCATCAGATGCACCGCATCGGCCTGGTTTTCATCTTCCTGCCGGTCCAGAATGTCCATCAGGGTCAGTCTGGCGGCGATATCGGCAATGCTTTTTTCTTCTGTGTCCTGTTCGATAATGCGTTCTATCCAGCTCAATAGCTCTTCGACATTTTCCATCCGCCGCTCGGCTTTATTGGGGTCGCCGCTGACCTCTTCCAGCCAGCCACGGTATTCAATTTCTTCCACCATATCGCGAATGGCACTGATCAAATCGCCGCGTTTGGCACGATCAGCGATATCCACCAGCCAGTGAGCGAAATGCGACAGGTTGGCAATGGCTTTCTCAGGTAGTTGCTCGGCCAGACCCATTTCAAAGCAGGCACCGAACAGGCTGGTTTTACGCTCGCCGGCGTAATTACCCAAAGTCTGTAGCGTACTCGCGCCGATACCGCGTCGCGGCGTGTTAATCACCCGCAGGAATGCATTGTCATCATCCTGATTGGCCAGCAGGCGCAGGTAGGCCATGATGTCCTTGACCTCGACCCGTGAGAAAAATGAAGTACCTCCGGTCAGAAAGTAAGGCACATTATGCTCACGCAGCACTTTCTCAATCAGCCGTGATTGATGATTGCTGCGGTAGAGAATCGCATAATCCTTGAAGCTCGCCTGATGTTTGAGCTTGTGATAGAGCAGCTCTGACACCACTTTTTCGGCTTCATGCTCATCATCGCGGCAGCCGATCACCCGAATCGGATCGCCCTCACCCATCGCACTCCAGAGCTGTTTCTCAAATACGTGCGGATTATTGCTGATAAGCGTATTGGCGACTCGCAGGATACGCCCCATCGAACGGTAGTTCTGTTCGAGTTTGATCAGTTTCAGACGCGGGAAGTCGGTCTGCAGCTGGGCCAGGTTTTCAGGCCGCGCACCACGCCAGGAATAGACTGACTGATCGTCGTCGCCTACTACGGTCAGGGCTTCACGGATACCGACCAGTTGCTTGACCAGCTCATACTGACAGCCATTGGTGTCCTGGTATTCGTCGACCAGCAGGTAGTGAATACGGGCCTGCCATTTTTTCAGCACCTCGCGATGCTCACGGAACAGCAGCACCGGTTGCAGAATCAGGTCATCAAAATCAACGGCGTTATAGGCTTTGAGCGCCTGCACATAAAGCGGATACACCTTGGCAGCCGACTGTGGCGTGCCGGGCTCGGCGATCTGCATCGCCTGCTCCGGTGTCACCAGCTGGTTTTTCCATTCTGAGATATGCCACTGCACCTTTTCGGCATGATCACTGTCGGCGGCAAAGTCCCGACCCATAATGTCACGCAAGACCGACAGGCTGTCCTGTGCATCAAAAATGGAAAAGCCGCTGCGATAACCGAGCGATTTATATTCACGGCGCAGAATATTGAGTCCCAGTGTATGAAAGGTCGATACCATCAGCCCACGTGCCGATACGCCCTGTTTGCTGCCCATCAACTGCGCCACACGCTCTTTCATTTCACGCGCAGCCTTGTTGGTAAAGGTCACCGCGGCAATATTGCGGGCAGGAATGCCACATTGCTCAATCAGATAAGCGATTTTACGGGTGATCACACGGGTTTTACCGGAGCCGGCACCCGCCAGTACTAACAAGGGTCCTTCGATGTAACGAGCAGCTTCCCGCTGCTGTGGATTCAGGTCATTCACAATCCGGCAGACTCAAAACGTCTGTAGCCAATCGCCTCACTGAGGTGTTCAGTGTGGATATCGTGACTGCCGGCAAGATCGGCAATCGTGCGTGCCACTTTGAGAATACGGTGATAGGCCCGTGCCGACAGGCCGAGCCGGGTAATCGCTTTTTCCACCAGTTGATAATCACTGTCGCTCAAGGGACAAAAAACCTCTATTTCTTTCTGTTGCAACACATTGTTCGCCTTGCCCTGCCGTTCTAGCTGCTTTTGCCGCGCCCGGCTGACCCGATGCCTGACCTGTTCCGAGCTCTCTGCGCTGGCATCCTGCGCCTGACTGCGGAGCAGGGTTTTATCGACCGCCGGCACTTCCACCAGCATGTCGATACGGTCCATCAACGGACCGGATACTTTGCCGCGATAACGGCGAACCTGATCGGCGGTGCAATGGCAGCGAGCCTCGCCAAGATAGCCGCAGGGGCAGGGGTTCATCGCAGCGACCAGCTGGAACCGGGCCGGAAATTCGGCCTGATTGGCTGCTCGCGAGACGGTGATCTTGCCAGATTCTAATGGCTCACGCAGCACCTCCAAGACGTGGCGGTCGAATTCGGGCAGTTCATCCAGGAATAACACGCCATTATGCGCAAGTGATATCTCTCCGGGACGCGGATGACTGCCACCGCCAACCAGAGCCGCCGCTGATGCCGTATGATGCGGTGCTCTGAAAGGTCTCTGCTGCCACTGAGTGACCTCAAAACCTTGACTGGAAATCGAATGCACCGTGGCAGTTTCCACCGCCTCCTGCTCGCTCATCTCCGTCAGAATGCCCGGTAAGCGACTCGCCAGCATGGTTTTTCCGGTGCCCGGCGGTCCTGAAAACAGCAGACTATGGCTGCCGGCTGCCGCAATTTCCAGCGCCCTTCTGGCATGACCCTGACCGCGCACATCAATCAAATCAGGGTAGTCCGGGGAAACATCGAGAGTATCGGTGCGAGTGATACTAAGGCTTTGTTGCCCATGCAAATGGGCGCACACTGCGAGCAAACTCTCCGCCCCTAAGCTGCTGCCCTGTTCCACCAGGCCCGCTTCCTCCGCATTATCAATGGGCAGAATCAAAGCATGTCCCGCCCTGGCTGCAGCCAGCGCCGTCGGTAAAACGCCGTGTACCGGCCGGCACTCGCCGGTCAGCCCCAACTCGCCGATAAACTCTTTGTCTTCCAGCGTCTTCACAGGAATTTGACCCGATGCTGCCAAAATCCCCAGAGCAATAGGGAGATCGAATCGGCCGCCCTCTTTGGGCAGGTCTGCGGGGGCGAGATTAACAGTGATGCGTTGTTGCGGAAAATTAAACTGGGAATTCAGCAGCGCGCTACGGACACGATCCTTACTCTCTTTTACTGCGGTTTCCGGCATGCCCACTATCGACAGACTTGGCAAACCGTTAGAGAGATGGACCTCCACTGTCACAGCCTGGGCTTTCACCCCGGTCACGGCCCGGCTTTTTACCGTTGCAATACTCATTCGCCATCCTTGGAAAATTCGATTAATCGATTCTAACTGATATGTCTTTTTTGAAGTAGTGAACTATTCCGAATAAAGCCTGACGTAAACATGGATTGTCAGCGCGATTTTTTATTTACAACATGCTTGTGTTAGCTTTTATAGCGCACAACCCATCTGAATAAATACTGGAGTTATCATGGACAAGCCCAGCTTGAGGACTTTATTGTTTTTAATTTCAAGCACTTTAACCTCCCCTTTGCTCGCTGATCAGGTCACGCTCGATGACGGTAGTCTGCTCAAGGGCACCATTAAAGAAGTCGCAAATGGTCAGCTCATCATCAATACCGCTTTTGCTGATGACGTCACCATCGACTACAGCCGTGTCAGCCAAATCTCGACTGACAGCAAATACGTGGTGGAGCTGAATAGCAGAGACAGGATTGTCGGCCAGTTGACTGTCGACCAGAATGGCCAGCACAAAATGACCAATACCGCTTTCGGCACTGTTAATGTGGATCCGGCCAACATCCGCAGCGTCTGGGCGACCGATGCCGCCAAACCGCAGGTCGCAGCCGTAGAAGCTGAATACCAGCAGGAAATCGCCGATATTAAGGCTTCCAAAGAACAGGAAGTCGCTGAAATCAAAGAATCCTATGAACAGGCCATGACCGCTTTGCGCGAAGATCGTGATCGTCTGCGGGACCCCTGGAGCGGCAGTCTGGCTTTAGGTGCGACTGGATCTTCAGGTAATACCCAACGTTTCGGTGCCCACGCTCGCGGCGATTTGCATCGTGAGACCGATCTGGAGCGCATGGATCTGTATTTCGCCTTTAACTTCCAGAAAGAAGATGGCGAGCAAACTGTGAACGAGAAACTGGCTGGCCTGTCGCTGGAACGCGATATCAGTGAAATGTGGTTTGTCCGTGGTGCCATGGACTTTGAAATTGATGATTTTGAAGAACTGGATTTGCGTGCGATTGCCACCGCCAGTATCGGTCGTTTCTTCATCCGTGAAGAAGACCTGAAATTCAAAGGCTTTGCCGGTCTGGGTTATCGTTATGAAGGCTACTCAGATGGCACCACCGAAAAAGATCCGACCGGTGTACTCGGTTATGCCGTCGACTATCGCATGAACAGCCATCTGAAACTGTTCCATGACTTTACCTACTACCCTTCATTCAGCAGCCCCGGGCAGAACTACCTGGTTGTTACCAACCTGGGCGGTGAAATGCCTTTGGCGCAGGAGAACTGGAAACTGCGTGCCAGTGTCCGCTCTCAATACAACAGCCAACCGGCGCCTGATGCGGAAACGACCGATACCACTTACTTAATGGATCTGGTCTACGACTGGGAATAAACCAAGTCCAGTTATCAGAAGAGGCGCCTGCGGGCGCCTTTTTTATCTCTGTCGGTTTGATGATGAACTGTCAGCACGCAAACCTGTCTTTTCTGCAAAGGCAGTTTAAAGCCCGCCCGGTTCAGGGTATCCTGCCCCTTCTGAATATGACCTGAAAGGAAATCCACATTGATGAAACCACTTGCTCTGCTATTGGCCCTGCTGATTCCCCTGTTGCTCACTGCCTGCGGTAATGATGACTTTCAGGGCAGATATGTCGCCACAGATGGTATTACCAGTTATGAATTTCTGCCTGAGGGCAAACTCATCATTCTGGATGGTGACAAGGTCATCAGCGCCCGGTATGACTACGACAGCAGCGAGCAAATCATCGAACTGGAATCGGAACAGGAACTGCGTAGCGACACGCTCACAGTCACCGAAGACGGCAAGCTCAGCTTTGACGACACCACACTCACCAAAGGCGTCGACTACCCGATGCTGGAAGACAGCACCTGGATTGGTCATCAGGGTCAAAACACCTTTGCCCTTACCTTCACCAAAACTGAAGAAGGCATGGAGACATTTTCCGAGCTGGTTACCTATTACGATGATGATATGACCTATGTTTATGAAACTGACGACAGCATCACCCGTCTGACAGGTGATAAACTGCTGCTGGACCGCACCCAGTACCGGGTTTCAGATGTGACTGAAGACAGCCTGACACTCTCTATCGGCAGCAACAGCATGCAACTCAAGAAGTACCCGAAAGGCACAGAAATCGAGTTCCGTGAAGGCTATCAGTCAGAAGATGATATACCTAAGAATTAAACCATCAGACAATAAAAAAGGCGCTCAAGGCGCCTTTTTTGTATCTGAACACAGGCCGAAATCAATCCAGATAAGTACAACAGTAATCCACCAGCTCGGTGATTTTAATATCAAAAGATGAGTTCGCCGGCACATTGAAAGACTCACCGCCTTTCACCTGATGCCACTCTGTGGTGTCTTTCAGCCGATAGCTCAGCTCGCCGGCCATAATTTCCATCAGCTCGGCTTTCTCGGTGCCGAAGGTATAGTCACCGGGCATCATAATGCCCAGCGTTTTATAGCTGCCATCGGCAAATGTCACTTTGCGGCTGGTCACCTTGCCATCAAAATACACATTCGCTTCACGGGTGACCGTGACATGAGTAAATTCGGACATATTGTTCTCTTTCAGTAGTTAATTATTTTTGCTCGCTTCCATTTCAGCCACGCGTTTTTCCAGCGCTTCGAGCTTTTCACGGGTCCGCTGCAGAACCTGAGTTTGCACATCATATTCTTCGCGGGTCACCAAATCCAGCTTATTAAAAGTCGAGGTCAGGGCTGAACGGATATTCTTCTCGGCATCCGCCTGCATCTGCACCAGGCCAGGTGGCAAAGCATTGGTGATGCTGTTGACAACTTCCTCTATTTTCTTGGTATCAATCATAAGAGTTCCTTCGATTTATTAGTCTCTGCTCTCATTCTACGGTAATTTGGCACCGACTCAATTGTAGCCGTTTTCCGCTGGCTTATATCTTCACTCTGCATAGCTTAAGAAGCCCTGAGTATTCACAGAAATGAATTTTTTAAAAGACCTTGTGTCCAGACTGACAATGGCCAAGTAAAGGATGTTTTATGTCTGACTCAGCCACCAGCATGCCCCGGGACAAAGCTTTTGATAACACGCTGGCTTTATACCGTGAAGGCTATGACTTTATCCGTAATCGTTGTCGGCAACTGGATACGGATGTTTTTCAAACACGAATTCTGTTAAAACCCACAATTTGCATGACGGGTCGCGAGGCAGCCAGGCTGTTTTATGACCAACAGAAATTTCAACGCAGCGCCGCCGCCCCCAAAAGAGTGATGAAAACCCTGTTTGGTCAACATGGCGTACAAGGGCTGGATGGCGAGGAGCACCGTCACCGCAAAGCCATGTTCATGGCGCTGATGAGCCAACAGCGTATCGATGATTTGGTCGAAATAACTGAGGCCTCATGGTGGTCAGCAATACATCAATGGGAGCAAACCCAGCAGCCCGTCGTATTGAAAAACGCTGGGGCAGAGATACTTACCCGGGCCGTTTGCCAGTGGGCTGGAGTGCCACTTGAGCCCGATGAGACTCCTTATCGGAGCCAGCAATTCACCCTGATGATCGAAGCTGCCAGCAAAATGGGTATGAAGCACTGGCAAGGGCGACAGGCAAGAAACTCCATGGAAAAATGGTGTCGTGAATTGATTCAGCAAATTCGGCTTGGAAAGCTATCAGTGTCTGAAAACACAGCTCTTTATCAGATTGCTTATCATCGTCAACTTAACAATCAATTCCTGACCACCCAGGTCGCCGCCGTAGAATTATTGAATGTGCTGCGACCCACTGTCGCCATTTGTTACTACGTCGTGTTAACCGCGCTGGCCTTGCATCAGTTCCCGCAGCATGCAAAGCAACTGAACGACAAAGCATCACGGCAGCGTTTCGTTCAGGAAGTGCGCCGCTTCTATCCCTTTTTTCCTGCCACCATGGCCCGTGTTAAGGAGACTTTTCAATGGCAGGGCTATACCTTTGAAAAGGGTCATCGGGTCATGCTCGATCTTTATGGCACTAACCACGACAAAAGATTATGGGTAGACCCTGAACAGTTCAGGCCAGAGCGATTTCTCGAGCAGGAGCCGGACGCATTCAGCCTCATCCCGCAGGGCGGGGGTGATCACGCCCAAAACCATCGCTGCGCTGGTGAGTGGATAACCCTAGCCATCATGGAATCAATGACAAAACTGCTGGCCACCAGCATCGACTATACCGTTCCGGAACAAAATCTCTCCCTGTCTCACAACAAAATGCCTGCCATGCCAGAGAGCGGATTCATTATTTCTGACGTCACTACCCGGCCTGAAGCAGCTAAGGCGTGATTCAAAGTGAAATTTCCTGCTATAAGAAAGCCACCGGCCAGGATCTGCCTGCCCTCCAAATCCCTTTGTCATAATGCTTTGTGGGAGCATGAAAGCCGGAACCCGACGCAAAACAGTTTGTCATCAACAGGGAGCCTAGCTAGACTAAAAGTAACTTAAATCACAACGGAATGAATCATGAACACTGTGACTATCTGGAGCATTTTTGCACTTGGCGTGATTTTCGCCGCCCTAATCGGCTTTGCTATCGGTCGGCGGCAGGCACCGGGTGGCTCTGCCCAACTCAAAGATCTGCAGGAAGAACACGACCAGCAACTGGCGCAAAAACAACTGGAACTGGAAGCCTATCAGCAGGAAGTGCACGAGCATTACCATAAGACTGCCAGCTTGTTTAAAGAGATGGCCGGCTCCTACAAAGAATTGTTCGACCACCTGTCAACTGGCTCAGACAAGCTGGGTGATTTCTCCGATCAGCGCATCCTGCCGGAACGTGCTGGGGCATTGCTGGATGGGCCGGATCTGCAACCGAAAAGTGACTTTATGAATCCTAGGGATAAGGATGAGGATTCGTTGACGCGATAACGTAGCGGCGAGGTTCCAATATGGCGACTTCAATCATTAGACTGGATAAAAAGCTAATTGCAAGAGCCTCAAAGCAAGCAGAGGCTCAAAACAGAACACTATCTCAGCAAATAGAGCACTGGATAAAAATTGCTCAGATTGCGGAAGACAATCCTGATCTGCCATACGAATTTATTAAACAAGCTCTGGCTGCTAAAGCTGAGCGAGACAGCGGAAAAATGTTCCCCTATCCCCTTTATCGAAGAGATTCTCAATAATGCATTGGTAGTCGCCCAATGCTTTGTGGACCATACAGGCAGACATAGAGAAACCTTTGTACCCTTGTTTCTGTTTCTGCTATCCCAAAGAGCCTCTGAAGGAGAAGTTCTCATGGAGAATAGAGGGCATGACTCTCTTGTCATTAGTATCCCAGAGAACTTCATAAAATCTTCAGGCTTGGTCTTTATACATTAACTGCTGTCAAAATCATTACGCTTCATTCAGCCGACGCGTCAGCGGTCAGCTGAAGTGATTTATCAGGCACTATCTCCATCTAGATTGTAGAACCATTTCTTACAACCATACTAAATCCCAACTTTTCATAGAGACGTTTGGCCGGATTATCCACAAACGTTGTGAGTCTGATTAAAGTATGTTGATTCTGTGTCAGAAAATCAGTGAGAAGCTCTGTCCCAATACCTCGTCCCTGAAATTCAGGAGCAAGTTGAATGTTGTCGATATAGAGTGAATCTTTGTTGGTTACATGACTGAAGTATCCAACTGCTTTATCTCCAATTGACAAAATTGTTAGAGCATCCTGACGCCAAGTAAAAACCTATTTTCTTTATCGATTGCGCTGTGTATTGTTTTATCGATAGCGTACTTATCCCTCTCCTCTAGCTCCTTTTTGGTAACCCAAAAAGGGCCGCTCAGCGCCACCCTGAATTCAGCCGGCACTTGCATAGTCAAGTCGATGATATTAGTTACAAAACTTTCTACTCTTGATGTGTCCTCAACTGGTACCGCATACTGAGATATTGCGACAGTTACCACCTCAGAAATATCTGGTTCAACACCGTTCTGAACGCAATCCAGAGTTGCCAATACACATGATTGAAACAAATTTTGAGAATAATCTGTCCTATTTAACCCAGGAAGCCGCCCGCCTTTTTTACTTTCATGCTTCGCTAAGCAGATAAGCAACGACTTATAATCACCCTCAAACACCAATGGGTTTAAGCAATCACCTTCACCAAACCAAAACTCATATTGCCCTTTGGGTATCCAGTCTTGATAAGGGAGGAGCTTTCCGAATAAAGGTAGTTCATTCTTCAAAGCATCCCAGCCAGAAAACTTAAGGTTTACCATATCTATACTGTGCGCACCCAAGTACCCGTCATAATCCGATGGCAAAAATATGGCGACTTCGACTTCAGCATTAACAAGATGATCCCAACCACATATCCAAAATATACGCTCAGAGGCGGCACGAATAGGCGATGCAGACTGCCCTATCTTAGTCAAACTAATCTCATCTATTGAAGGAGTTATATTCTTTACCGTTTCAATGGCCTTACTTAACTCAACGAAATATAATGGATCGTGCTTTGCTTTATTATAAAGCTTTCTCAAATCATGAATTTTATCGATCAAAGAATGATCTGATAGATCATTTTTGAGTTCATCTATAAACGAAACGAAATTGTCATTATTGCTTTTTAAAGGATATACATCTTTCTTGAGGAATAATTCAATCCTTGCCGCAGCTTGATTGATCAAATCTCGAATATCAGCCTGGGAATAACCGTGTATTGCAAAGCGCTGTAAAGAATTAACAATACTTATAATATCGTTTTTTGTTTTTTCTGCGTAACTTGCCATTCGTTCAATCTCGATTTGTCTCTAACGCCGCGGTTTGGGGCTGACATGGAGCGCCAGCGGAATGGCAGTCCCAGCCGAAGGCGACAACACCGCCTTGTTAGAGCGCCACCAGCTCGCCCAATTTTGCTGCTATGTTTTCCATTGAGTCTTCAGCTGTGCTAAGACCACTGCGCGAGCCAAGCAATGGACTAACTTCACGAAGAGCCTCATATGTTGTGTCATGCACAATGGGAACCAGAAGATCCCGAGCAAGTAGTGCAGAAAGCTCTTTGTCTGCAATACCTTCTGCTTGGACTCGCCGCAAAAAAGCTGGAGTTACCAGCACAATACCGACTCGTGAGTTAGCCAAACCTTTATCAATTTCTCGCATTAAAGAAGAGCCAAGCACAACATCTTTCTCGCTGAACCAAACAGTAACTCCGAGTGACTCTAGATGATCATGCAAATCCTTCGCAGCTCCTTTCCTATCGTCCCAAGCGTGACAAAGGAAAGTATCTCGAAGATCAGGTACAGACGCTCTCTTTTCAATGTTTTCACGATAAGGTGTGAGGGTCCTAACCTCGGCAGGCGTGTACATAACCGACGAGCTGGCACTAGACCAGCGAGGCTTTGTGGTGCGACTAGAACCTCCGCCTCCACTCCGGCTGCCACCATCACTACCATATGATGAATAAGTTGGCGATGAATATGCTCTATAGCCGCTATAACGGCTACTGCCACCGCATGCTGGGCAAGCGGCTCTACCGCTCGCTGTGCGATGCCCTTGTCTTGGTGCTGTGCATCTTGCCATTCGTAAGTTCCCTCTGAATTGAATTACTTTATTGCTCTAACAGCCTGTTAATGAGGCCAACGGCCTCATAATATTTATTATCGGGCCGCCTTTTAATTCCATTGCCACAACATATAGATAAGAAGCAATTTATTGTTTTATCAGTAAAAAATCAAACCAAGACTGATAAGTTAAATAAAAAAACAGGCCGATGAGATAAAGACAGCTCTATTTTTCAAGCTGGTTTTTCAACCCACTCTCCCGCTGATGCCGAGTCTGGATGGTATGTCTTAAAACCTGCTCGGTTGCCAGGATACTGAGTGTTTTTCTGGCACGGGTGATGGCGGTATAGAGCAACTCACGGTTGAGAATGGGGCTGATCTCGTCGGGCAATAAAATACTGATGGCATCAAACTCGGAGCCCTGGCTTTTGTGCACGGTCATGGCGAAAACGGTCTCATGCGCTGGCAGGCGATTTAGCCCGACCCATCTCAGTTCTTCACCGAAATAGAAGCAGGCTTTAAGCTGGCCTTGTTCATCTCTCAGAATCACGCCGATATCACCGTTGAATAACTGCTGACGATAGTCATTCTGAGTAATCATGATCGGTCTGCCGGGATAATAGGTCTGCGCGGTTCGCCAGCCTCGCTGGGCCAGCAAACGGGTCATCATCCGATTGACTGAGGTGACTGATTGCGGGCCTTGTTTAAGTGCCGCCAGCACGCGGAATTCATCAAAGGCCTGCAGAATCTGTTGCGGTCTGGCCTCATTTTCAACGGCATCAATAAAGGTCTGATAGCCTTTCGAAACGGTGTTGAGCAGACTCTGTTCATCGGGTGGCAGCCAGGTAGATTCAGGCTGTGCCTGCAGCAGATGAATGGCATTGTCACTGTGACCGGTATTGACCTGCGATGCGAGTTGACCAATCAGGCTGTCCTTGTCGAAACGGTAGCTATGTTGCAGACGGACAAAACTATCGGTAAGGATATGGCTCGCACTCTGGCCGTCGCCCCTCGAGAGGGAAGAAGGTTGGTATTTCTCCATATTGAGCGCGTGAAACTGGATCATGAACTCATCCGAGAAATGACCCTGTTCGCCTTCACTGAGGTTAGCCAGCACCGCGCCGGACTCCACTGAAGCAAGCTGCTGACTATCACCCAGCAATATCAACCTCGCTTTCTGGGGCATGGCCCGCATCAGCTTGGCCATCAGGCTGATATCAATCATCGAGGCTTCATCGATAATGAGCACATCGAGTGGCAGGGTTCGTTCCGCGTTATAACGGCCCTGTTCGTTGTGTTCGGTAATACCAAGTAGCCGATGCAGGGTTTTCACTTCCAGATTCTGTTCCCGACTAATGGATTGTTGAAGCCGGGCGGCAGCCTTGCCAGTGGGGGCAGCCAGTCCGATTCTCAAATCATCGGACTGCTTGCTCAAGCACTGCAGGATTTTCAGAACAATGGTGGTTTTGCCGGTGCCGGGACCACCTGAAATAACCGCGATATGCCAGCTGAGGGCGATGGCAACGGCGACTTTCTGCCAGTCGATACCTTCAACCGGATTGTGCCAGTCGGCTAAATCCTTGTTGAGTTGAAAAACATCCAGGTCTTCAACCTGATGCAAACGCTGGCGAATAGCATCAGCCACATCCCGTTCATCCAGCCAGTAACGATAGAGATACAGCAGCCCCTCATCAGTCAGAATCAGCGGCTTATATTCACCGGGCTCACCAACCGACTTACCGGCTTTTAATGCGGCTTGCCAGTCTTCAATGCTACCCGGCAACAAGTCGGCCATGGCTTGCAGGGTCTCAGGCAGATGGGCCAGATTGAGACAGACATGGCCCTGTGCCATCGCTTCGGTCAGCAAACCTGCCGTAAGGCTGATGACGGGGTGTTCGCCCTGTTCTTTGCGATCGATAAAAGCAGCAAACTGACAGGCCAGTTCACTGAAGCCGTGTTGACGCAGCAGATTCAATGGCTCAGTCATCGGCCACCTCGGTCATCGCTTTATCCAGTGCTTCCAGCATTTCGGCCGTTGGTCTGTCGTAGTAGACACCCGCCTGTCCCCAGTCGGGCTGCATGCCACGGATAAACAGATAATAGACACCGCCGAAGTGGCTGTCAGGGTTGTAATCCGGCAAGCGTGTTTTGAGGTAACGATGCAAAGCCAGGCTGTAAATCAGATATTGCAGCGGATAACCATGCATGACCATCGCCTCATTCAGTGCCGCCGTGTCATACTGCGCCGCTTTATCGCCCAGCCAGTTGGATTTGTAATCGGCGACATAGAAGCGACCCTCATATTCAAACACCAGATCGATAAAGCCTTTCATAAAGCCCTGGATATCATTAAAGCTGAGTTGTTTTAGTGCCCGCTCCAGTACCGGCATGGTGTGGGTAAATGGCTGCAAGGCATGTTTTAAACGACTGACGGTGAGGTCATTGACCGGGAAGTAGAAAGCCATCTCATCAAGCCGTTTCTCCGGGCTGAGTGCATTCAAAGTCAGTGAGGATTCGGTCGAGAGTGATGTTTTCACCACCGACTGCAGCCAGTCCATGACGACCGGTGTCCAGTCGCTATCAATACCGTATTGGCTCAGCGTTTTGTGCACCAGTTGCTGCCATTCGGGGCCGGTGGTGTGAAAATCCCAGTGTTCAAACAGACTGTGCAGACAGGTACCGGCATTGGCGCCGCGAGGGAATCCGAAGCGATCCAGTCTGTGCTCTGGCGTTTGCGGCCATTCAAGCGTGACCGTCTCGGCATCATAATCGGGTTGTTCGACGCTATGGCCCCGGGTGAGACCACTGAAACTGCTGACCTGCCAGACTTTTTTAATCTCAGCGTCAAACTCTCTCGCCTGTAGCTGTGCACTTTTATCAGATTGAATGATGCGCTGTGCGGTCGTCATGGCTTCTGATTTCTGGACACGGATATTGTCCGGGGCCCCGGCTGCCAGCTGGCTGAGGTCCTCCAGCATAGCGGCGGCTTCGGGCTTGTCTTTATTGCCGTGCAACAGGCTGAACAGGGCCGTTTTCTGAGCTTCCTTGGCGGCACCCCAGTTGATGATGCAACGCTCACGGGCCCGGGTCAGCGCGACATAAAGCAGCCGCAAATCTTCTGCCTTTTCTTCCTGCTCAACCACTGGCTCTGCCAGCGTAAATCCGGGTTCACCAAAAGCGACGCAGGCTTCATTGTCTTCACCGCGATGGAAGGTCATGATCGCCGGCTTTTGCGGTGGTTTGCCGTAATGCCAGAGGAAGGGACAGAACACCACCGGATACTCCAGACCTTTACTGGTGTGAATGGTGATGACTTTGACCAGTTGTTCGTCACTTTCCAGCCGGATTTGAGCGGCATCCTGCGTTGCCGCACTGGACTGACGCTGGGCAGCAAACCAGGTCAGAATCGCTTCAATACTGCTGTTGCGTTTACTGGCATAGGCCTGAATCAGTTCCGCCAGATGCATCAGGTTGGTCAGCTGCCGCTCGCCATCAGGCTGAGCCAGTAAGCGTCGTTGTACATCCAGTTCCACCATCAGGGATCGCAGCATCACGATAAAGCCTTTCTGCCGCCAGCGCTCATGCAGCGTGACAAAGGCATCGGTCTCTGCCAGCCAGGCATTATCATCCTGTTGCAATTCGTATATCTGCAGTGCGCTTTTGGCAAATAGTGGCGTCGCCAGTGCGGTCGCGATCAGGCTGTCGTTGCCGGGATTGGCGATCGCCATCAACACCCTTTCCAGCATCACCGCCTGCATCGACTGGAATACGTTATCGCGGGATTGCTGCACACTATTCACACCGCGAAGACGCAGCGCCTGCTGAATCGATGAGGCCTGAGTATGGCTGCGAACCAGCACGGCAATATCGCCGCCGTTAAGCGGGCGGCTATTGTCGTGTTTGTCGGTCAGCATGACCTTGCCCGCATTCGACTGGGCGATGAGTTCGACGATTTGATCGGCGGTATTGGCGGCAGCCCAGGCATGCATATCGCCCTTGTTGACCGGATCCTGTTCTGAATCCAGCCAGACGAATTCCAGCGGTGCTGCGGCCTTACCATTAATCGTCAGCGCCGGCTTATTGTCGCGGGCGGATTTGACCGGGTGGAAAGGAATCTCATCATAGATAAAAGCCTTTTCAACCCGTTCGAACAGGCTATTAACGGCTTCCACCAGCAGCGGATGCGAACGCCAGTTGGTATCAAGATTAAACTCCCTCTCTGAAGCCCGCTTGGCATTCAGGTAAGTGAAGATGTCAGCACCCCTAAAGCTGTATATCGCCTGCTTGGGGTCACCGACAAAAAACACCGGATGGCCGCTACCGTTGAACAGGCGATAAAAACAGTCATACTGAATCGGGTCGGTGTCCTGGAATTCATCGATCAGGGCAGCACGAAACTGCTCGCGAATCCGGGCAGCCAGTTTATCGCCCTGACTACCCTGCAGAGCCTGTTGCAGGTTTAACAGTAAGTCGTCAAAAGCCTGCATTTTATTCTGCAGTTTGCGTTTGGGCAGTTCCTGACAAAGATACTCAGCGAGTTGACGGCGCAAGTGCTGAAGCTGCAGTTCACGGCTGGCTATGAGCTTCTGATGCGACTCCAGAAAGCGCTGAGCATGGGACCAGAATGGATGGTCCGGTAGGGTCTGATTTTTCTTCAGCGCCGGTTCCAACCGCTCACGGGTGAAGCGATTCAGTTGTTCGAATACCTGATCCGGCAGGTTCTCCTGATTCAGCATCTCCACCAGCATTTGCAGCCAGTTCTGCACCCAGTCTGAACGATAGCTGGTCGCTTTGAGCAGATTATTGTCAGTGATGATGGCAATGACTTCAGCACTGTAGTTGAGCCAGCACTGCTTTAATGACTCAAAGTCAGTTTCCGCCTGCAGCCGGGCATTATCAGGGTCAATTTCAGGCAATGGCAGGTAATTGAGATAAGGTTTACCGGGCAGGTTCCCGACGGCACTGAGCAGGGTTTCCGGCGTTTGTTTTTGACGCAGCAGGTAATGCGCGAACTCCGAATCGGCCGTGCTGACTTCTCTCCGCCAGAAGTCGTCGGCAACCGCCTGCTTGATGGCTTCTTCATCGGTCACCATTTCCATATCAAAGAAATGACCACTCTCAAATGCAAAGTCCTGCAGCGCCCGCTGGCAGAAGCCATGAATAGTGTAAATCGCCGCTTCATCAAAGCTCTGAATAGCCAGTTTCAGTCGTTTCAGGGCCTTGGGATCTGCACCATCCTGCCCACTGAGCTTGAGCCGCTCATCCACCAGCCGTTGACGCAACCTGCCACGCAGTTCTTCAGTAGCGGCGCGGGTGTAGGTGACGACCAGGATCTGGCTGACTTCCAGTTCCTTCTGAATTACCAGCCGGCAATACAGTTCTGCCAGGGTAAAGGTTTTACCGGTACCGGCACTGGCCTCAATCAGATTGAGGCCCTCAAGCGCCACGGTATCTGCTGAAAACAGGCTCACAGCTTGCCTCCTTCAATATGCTGAAGGATATCCTGATAAACCTGCTGGGCGATTTCGCCAAACTCCTCGTCAATCGGTGGCTCGGGGTAAAGCAGTTGATAATAAGGATCATCCTGTTCGGCCATGGCGCGGTTACTGTCCGGTGCCCAGATCTTGGCAGCGCGTTTGAAGGCATCCTCGGGGTTCTTACTTTCAGTCGCCTTAAAGTATTCCAGACTGCTTTTATCAAAGAACTTGAGTGGCTGATGACAACCCTGCCAGTAGAGCTTAAGCAGGCCGGCCATGATCTGTGTCGCACCGGTTACTGGCAGAAACAGCATTTCCGAGTCCTCGGTAATCAGGCGGGTTTCCAGCACTACGGCTTCCGGGCTCAGGATGTTAAGCATCAGATGATCAATCCAGGCAGCAATGATGTCTCTGCCTTTTTTCCTGGCGAGGCGATAGCGCAACAATCCCTGCGGACTGATATTGTCGAGCTGCCCGCCCAGATAAAAACCATCAATACTGACATCCACCGGTATCGCAAACTGTTTACCCAAAGGCAGATTGGCTTCGAGCTTATCGACAAACTCCTCCACCTTGTCGGCTTCCTGCTCATACCAGGCATCACCGACATCCCCCTGTGGCAACATGCCGGTGGCATCAATCACCGGCTTAAGACCTTCATCACTGCACTGACTCAGCTTGGCATCCAGCAGTAACTGACGCAGTTGCCAGCTCTCCAGCCCATCAAGCTGGAAGGGTTCCCGGCTTTCCAGTTCCTCGTCTTCCAGTTCAAGCCTGACCCCGAGCCGTTCACGCAATAGAAACCGGGCAGGATGGGCAAAGAAACGCGCCAGTTGAGATGCGGTTAACTCGCGCCAGCTGTCATCGGCTTCCGGCAGTGGTGCATCGAACCATGCCTGCTGCTGCCACTCACTGTCATCCGGACACTGTGAATGCTTGTAGCTGAACAGCCCGGGGTGACTACCATCAAAATAGCGGCGGCTAAAAGGCTGCAATGGGTGATGCGTTTTGATCTGGCTCAGTATGTCTTCGCCTGTCTCGGTTTCAAAACGCTCGTTGAGCAAATCCTGCAAATCACTGACCAGCACCGAGGGGGGAATGTCGCTGTTATCGACAATGCTGGCACCGACATAGCTGATGTAGAGCTGACGGCGCGCGGACAATAAAGATTCCAGGAACAGATAGCGATCATCTTCGCGGCGGGAGCGATCCCCCTCGCGGTGATCATGCGCCAGCAAATCAAAGCTCAATGCCGGTTGCCGTCGCGGGAAAACCTCATCATTCATGCCGATAAGGCAGACAACATCAAACGGTATACTGCGCATCGGCACCATACCGCAGAAAGTAATACCGTGGCCCATAAACCGGTGGGGGCTGTCGATGCTGTCGAGATGAGACTGCAACCAGCTCTGCACCAGGTCGACCGCGATATCGTCATTGAAACTGGCGTGTTCACTACTTTCCACCAGCCGTTCCAGCTGCCTGCGAATCGCGGTCACTTCCATATCAAACTGCGGGTCCTCAAGCCCGTCAGTCGAGAAAAAAGCTTCCAGACACAGATTGAGCTGGCTTTGCCAGGCTGCAATATTGTGTCTTCTGGATAACAGTTGACGCCAGTGATCGAGGGTATCAATGAACTGACACAGTGCAGCGACGATGCGGGCCCTTTCGCCGCTAATCCCATCCATCGCGAGTTCACCATCAAACAGTCTGAGCGGTTCACCGGGCTCGTTTAATGGCATCGCAAAACCCAGCATCAAGCGGTTTAAACCAGCACGCCAGGTGTTGGCATCACTGGCCGGCAAATCAAGCTGGCTTTTATCATTTTTATCGAGCCCCCAGCGGGTACGCGTTTCCCGGCACCATTCACGAATCCAGACCAGCGCGGCATCATCCAGCCGGAAGCGTTGCTGCACGGCCGGGCACTCGAGCAGGGCCAGCACCGTCTCGACATCAAAGCGTGACTGCGGCAGTTGCAACAGCGTGAAGAAGGTATTGATAAGCTGACTTTCCTGCTGGCCACTGCTGTCAGCAATGCTGAAGGGAATGCGGAGCTTTTCTTCGGCAGCGCCGAAAACCGCCTCAATCCAGGGCGCATAGACATCAATATCCGGCGTCATCACCACGATATCGGTCGGCGACAAATCCGGCTCGCGTTCAAACATGGCCAGCAACTGATCATGCAGCACTTCAATTTCACGCATCGGGCTGTGGCAGACATGAATCGCTATCGAGTCATCCTCTTCCGCCACCGGCGTTTTTTCGCCCTGCACCAGCTCGATCATATCTGCCTGAATATCGGCGAGCATAAAACCGGTTGCAGGCTCAGCGAACACGCTTTCTTCCTCGTGCTCGGTTTCCTGCAGCTGGCGGAAAAACGACTGACCCTGTTTGCCCAGACTCGCCAGCAGTGGGTGACCCGGTTCAGATTCCTCAATCTCGAAGTCAAACTGCAACTGTTCTTTCTGCTGCTGTTTCTGATCCCGGAGATCACCCCAGTAATGTTCACTCGGCGACAGGTAATACAGGGTGATGTCGATAAATCTAGCCAGCAGCTCAAAGGTCTGCAGATACACCGGCGGCAAAGCAGAAATGCCAAAGATGCTGATTCTGGGTGGCAGTCCCGGCGGTGGCGAGTCACTGTTTCTGAGCTGCTCATGCATCTTCTGCAGCAGGTAAGCACGATGCTTGGGCTCATTGTCATGTTCCGTCAGCCGGTACCATAGCTGACTCTGCCAGTTATCGGTCTCGCCCCGCTCCCAACGCTGGACCCAGTCCGGACGGTACATCAGGTACTGGTCAAAGGTATCGGCGATGCGCTCAGCTAACTGATAGCGTTTGAGTTCATCTTGGTTGTCACCCAGATACGCCGCTACCAGTTCAAATCCTGGCTGTTGAACACAGCGTGGCAACAAGGCGTAGATCCGCCATGCCAGAGACGACTTCGCATAAGGCGACTGCAGGGGAATTTCAGGCCAGAGTTCGCGAAATAAATCCCAGATATAAGCAGACGGAAACGGAAACTGAAGGTTGGCGGCGATGCCGTGACGGTTCGCCAGAAACAGGGAAAGCCAGCGCGATAATTCATTACTCTGAACCAGAATGGTTTCGGCATCAAAAGGCCCAAGTGGCGTGGCACGCTGTTGTTCGGCCAGGTGGTCAGCCAGAAATCCCATATTGTTGCTGTAAACCACCTTGAGCATGCGCGTGCTTATCCCTTAAATTCTATTGCTATCGATGCATTCTACAGTGAAACATTTGGCCTGTTCAGGCATCAATATGGTATCTGATAACGAAGTCGGAATTGATTATGACTAAAAGCTATAAAAAAGATGACTCAGCCATAGCGCAACTGGATAACCTGCAATATCAGGTCACCCAGCAATGCGGTACGGAACCGCCCTTTAACAACGCCTTCTGGGATAACAAAGAGCCGGGACTGTATGTCGATATTGTCTCCGGTGAGCCTTTGTTTTCCTCTACCGACAAGTTTGATTCCGGTACCGGCTGGCCCAGCTTTACGCAACCGGTCGAGGCTGACAATGTCACCGATCATCAGGATGAAAGTCACGGCATGAGTCGTACCGAAGTGCGTTCGCGTCACGGTGATTCGCATCTTGGGCATGTATTTCCCGATGGGCCTCAAGACCGTGGCGGCCTGCGTTACTGCATCAACTCAGCCAGTCTGCGTTTTATTCCGGCAGATAAACTGGAAGATGAAGGCTACGGCGAATATCAGCATTTATTTGAAGCTAAAAAAGCCGCCACGGAAGAAACCGCGCTCCTTGCCGGTGGTTGTTATTGGGGTATGGAAGAGCTGTTCCGCAAGCAACCTGGCGTGCTCAGAACCCGCGTCGGCTTTACCGGTGGTCATGTACCGGATGTCAGCTACAGTGATGTCAAACAGGGCCATACCGGTCATGCCGAAGCGCTGGAAATTGTCTATGACCCACAAAAGACCAGCTACCGCGAACTGCTGGAATTTTTCTTTATCATGCACGATCCCACCACCAAAAACCGTCAGGGCAATGATGTCGGTGACAGCTACCGCTCGGCGATATTCTGTATGAACGAGGAACAAGCCAGAGTCGCCTCAGAGGTGATTAAAGACTTCAATGCCAGCGGCAAACTGCCAGGTCCGATTGTGACTGAAGTCGTCAAAGCCGGACCGTTCTATGAAGCGGAACCCGAACATCAGGATTATCTGCAGCATTATCCCGCTGGCTACACTTGCCACTGGGTCAGAAAAGACTGGGCGCTGGATAAATAAGCTTAAGCCCGGCTGAGCCGGGCACTATTTCAGCTTGCGGATATCAAACAGGTCGAGAATCTTGCGCTCGAACCAGGGTTCGGTGATACCCCGCTTCATCTTAAACAGGAAGTATTTTTCGAAGGCGATTTTGCTCCATTGCACCCAGTGGCCTTTTTTCATCCAGGCCACATTACGGGGTGGAATCTGCGGCTCGGCGATAAAGGCGGCGCCGGTATGACCGAGGTCTGCCAGACAAATCGCATTCCAGCTGGGACGGCTTTTCAGTTCACGACCTTCAATCGAGGCGGTGATGTTATCGACGGTAGCGCGCGTCATGCTCTCAATCATATAGCCGGTTTTGGGCGCGCCTACCGGCAAAGCAGTGGCTTCCACCGGTGGTATCGCTATACAGACGCCGATGCCATAAATATTGGGATAGGCCACATTGCGCTGATACTCATCGACTTTCAGAAAACCGCGCGGATTTACGGCATCCTCACCCAGACCGGCGACACAGTCCACGCCTCTGAAAGCCGGAATCATCATTGAATACTTGAACGGCAACTGATGGGTTTTGATGGTTTCGGCCTTATCATCCACCTCTTCCACCCGCATCTGACCCGATTCAACCTGTTTAACGCGGGCATTGGTGATCCACTTGATATCGTTCTTGCGAAACTCGGATTCGAACAGGCCTTTGGAATCACCGACGCCGCCAAGGCCCATATGACCGATGTAGGGTTCGGGAGTGACAAAGGTGATCGGCACCCGGTCACGGACTCTGGCTTTTCGAAGCGCACGGTTCATGATCATCGCAAACTCATAGGCAGGACCAAAGCAGGACGCACCCTGTACCGCGCCCACCACGATAGGACCCGGGTCTTTAACAAACTGGCGCCAGCTATCAAAGGCATCCTCGGCGTGATCGACGGTGCAGATAGATTCGGTAAAGCCCTTGGGGCCAAAACCTTCGATTTCATCAAAAGCGAGTTTGGGACCGGTGGCGACCACCAGATAATCATAAGTCAGATGGCTGCCATCGGCGAGCGTCAGACGGTTGTACTGGGCTTCAATTTCACTGACGCCACTGTCGTAAAAATCGATACCTTTATGATGCAGCGCCGGCGCGAGTTCAAAACTGATGTGATGACGTTTACGCCAGCCGACCGCCACCCAGGGATTACTGGGAACAAAATGAAAGATCGGGGTATTCGAGACCACCGTGATTCGGTGGTTATTACCCAAAGCTTCCTTCAGTTCGTAGGCGGCAGGCAGACCGCCCGTGCTCGCGCCTATGATGACAACATGCGCCATAAAGATTCCCGGCTCTCAGACAGAAACACTCAAACTAAAACTTTTTGCTCTCACTGACAATCAGTGCAGGGTATCCGGGTCGCTACCCGGTGACACCGCATCACTGAAGATTTCAGCTACATCGACCTTATCGAAATGATAATGTTCATTACAGAACTCACAGGCGACTTCAATCCCGCCTTCGGCATCAATGATGTCTTCTGCCTCTTCCTGGCCCAGCATGCTGATGGTCTCGGATACCCGTTCACGCGAACAGGTACAGGCAAAACTCAGGGTGGCCGGGTCGAATACGCGCACTTCTTCTTCATGAAACAGACGGTGCAGCAGGGTTTCCATTTCCAGCGTCAGCAGTTCTTCGTCAGTCACCGTGGAAGCCAGCTGGCTGATGCGTGACCAATCCTCTTCCGCTTTTTCCTTGTCGGCTTCTTCACTCGGCAGTTGCTGCAGAAACAGGCCGGCCACGTTGTGATCATTGGCATAGAGCCAGATTTTGGTGGCAAGCTGCTCGGAATGAGCGAAATAGGTTTCCAACGTGTCGGCAATGGTGTTGCCCTGCACACTGACCACGCCCTGGTAGGGCTGCTTTGCGCCTTCGACTTCAATGGTAATCGCCAGCGTGCCTTCACCCGTCAGATCGCTGAGCCCCTGGCTGTCATCGACTTCGCCCTCCCACTGAGCAAAAGCGCGCAGGGTATTGGCACTGGTGCATTCCACCATCAGCAGACTGACTGGGCCTTCTGACCGAATCTGCAGTACCAGCCGACCTTTGATTTTGACCGTGGAAGTCAGTAAGGCAGCCGCGCCCATCATCTCACCCAATACGCGACGAATCGGAGCGGGGTAGTCACGACGGTTGAGCACTTCCTGCCAGGTTTCCTGCAGGTTGACCCATTCGCCGCGGATAGCCGCATTATCAAAAAGAAAACGTTGTAAACAATCTGACTTCACGTTGAAACACCTTTGCTGGTGAGGCTGAATAAAACAAAAAAGGCCGGACATCGCTGTCCGGCCCATTCTATCGCATCAGGGTCCGAGTACTAAGCAATCTTGAGCAGAATCTCGTTGATGCGTTTGACGTAAGTGGCCGGATCTTCCAGCTGGCCGCCTTCTGCCAGAAGCGCCTGATCGAAAATAATCGCGGTCCAGTCACTAAAGCGTGACTCATCCGATTCGTCTTTCAATTTAACGACCATCGGATGATCCGGATTCAGTTCCAGGATGGGCTTGCTGCCGGCAACCTGCTGACCGGCCGCTTTCAGCATACGCTCCAGGTTCTGACTCATGTCGTAATGATCGGCAACCAGACAGGCCGGTGAGTCGGTCAGGCGATGGGTGATGCGCACATCCTTGACCTTGTCATCGAGGTTTTTCTTGACCTTTTCTACCAGGTCTTCGAAGTTCTTGTCGGTTTCCTCGTGCGCTTTTTTCTCTTCCTCGTCTTCCAGCTCGCCCAGATCCAGATCGCCCTTGGCGACAGACTGCATATGCTTGCCGTCAAACTCGGTCAAAGAGTTGACCAGCCACTCATCGACGCGATCGGTGAGCAGCAACACTTCGATGCCTTTCTTGCGGAAGACTTCCAGGTGCGGGCTGTTTTTCGCCGCGGCGTAGTTTTCGGCAGTGATGTAATAAATCTTGTCCTGCTTGTCTTTCATGCGACCGACATAGTCTTCCAGCGACACGGTCTGCTCGGCACTGCCTGACTCGGTGGTGGCAAAACGCAGCAGCTTGGCCAGGGTTTCCTTGTTGGCAAAGTCTTCACCCGGCCCTTCCTTGATGACCTGACCGAACTCTTTCCAGAATTCCGCATATTGTTCAGGCTCGTTGCTCGCCATCTTGCTGAGTTCGCTCAGTACTTTTTTCACTGAAGCGGCACGGATGGTGTCGATGGTTTTGCTGCTTTGCAGGATTTCACGCGACACGTTCAGCGGCAGATCGTTGGTATCGATGACACCGCGAATAAAGCGCAGGTAACGCGGCATCAGCTGTTCGCTGTCTTCCATGATAAAGACACGCTTCACATAAAGCTTGATACCGTGCATGCGGTCGCGATCCCACAGATCAAACGGTGCCTTGGACGGGATGTAGAGCAGCGAAGTGTATTCGATATTGCCTTCGACTTTGTTGTGGGTCCAGGTCATCGGATCCTGGAAGTCATGGGCAATCTGTTTGTAAAACTCTTTGTATTCCTCGTCGGAAATATCGTTCTTGGACAGGGTCCACAGGGCGGTCGCCTTGTTGACGGTCTCTTCACCCTGGTCGGCTTCATCAATCTCGCCATCTTCGTTAGGCATCGCCTCTTTTTTCATGACGATAGGCAGATTGATGTGGTCGGAGTATTTGCTGATGATGTTGCGCAGACGCCAGCCATTGAGGAATTCGTCTTCGCCTTCACGCAGATGCAGGGTAATTTCGGTACCGCGATCCGCTTTTTCGATGGTTTCGATGGTGAACTCCCCTTCACCAGCCGATTCCCATTGCACGCCATGTTCAGCACCGACACCGGCACGACGGGTTTTCAGCGTGACTTTGTCAGCGACGATAAAGGCGGAATAGAAACCGACACCGAACTGACCAATGAGCTGTGAATCCTTGGATTCGTCACCGGTCAGACTGTCGAAGAATTTACGGGTGCCACTGCGGGCAATGGTGCCGATATTGTCGATAACTTCTTCCCGGTTCATACCGATACCGTTATCACTGATGGTAACAGTGCGCGCATCGGCATCAAAATCAACCCGGATTTTCAGGTCCGCATCATCTTCATACAAAGCATCATCCGACAGGGCCTGAAAGCGCAGCTTATCGGCTGCATCGGCCGCGTTAGAGATTAACTCACGCAGAAATATCTCCTTGTTGGAGTACAAGGAGTGGATCATCAGGTTCAGTAACTGTTTAACTTCAGTCTGGAAACCCATGGTTTCCTTATGTGCATCAACGCCCATTGAAATAATGCCTCCATCTGGCTGTTGGTTAGGATATGCACAGCAAATGGGGACGGCGGATCACAAAATCAAGACATCCATTCAAATTTCAGCAAACTTGGATTTTTGTCACATGACCACCATAATAGACAGGTATCAATAAGGATACTTCAAGCGCCACCACCGGACTGTTTTCTACATGTCGAAAAACGAGCTTCGCATCCTGACCTACAACCTGCATAAGGGTTTTAACACAGGCAACCGACAGTTCACCCTGCACCCCATTCGAGATGCGCTGGTCGAAACCAACGCCGACATCATGCTGTTGCAGGAAATTCAGGGCGAACACAGCCAGCATGGCTTAATCCATCATCAGTGGCCCAGTGAGCCCCATTTCGAATTTCTGGCGCAGGACGTGTGGCCGCATTACGCCTATGCCAAAAATGCCGTTTACAGCGTTGGTCATCACGGCAATGCGATCTTAAGCAAGTACCCGCTGGATAACTGGGAAAATATCAATGTGTCGCCCTTCACCTGGGCCAGTCGCAGCCTGTTGCACGGTGAAATCAAACTGCCCTGGCATGATGAGGTGTTGCATATTATCTGCATTCACCTGGGCCTGATTGGCATGGAAAGACGGCGTCAGTTCGTGACCTTGTGCGAGCGTATCGAAGAACACGTACCGCATGATGCGCCGCTGATTGTGGCCGGGGATTTTAATGACTGGGCCGGTCAGGCCGAGAAAAGACTGTCGCAGCATCTGGAGCTGAAAGAAGCCTATCGCACCCTGCATAATCGCTATGCCCGTACCTGGCCTTCATGGATGCCGGTGCTGAAAATGGACCGGATTTATTACCGGGGCATGGAACCGACCCTCTGTGAACGGCCGCCGCATTCATCCTGGAACCGTCTTTCCGATCACGCCCCCTTAGTGGCGTCGTTTGAGTTCTGAACAGACGTTTTATGACGCTGAGACAGCGATTATCAAGCTGGGCGAACACGCTTAAACAACAACTCACCGCCATTTATCTGGTTTCCCGCGATCCGCAAACACCGATGCTGACCCGCTGGCTGGCTTTATTGGTGGTGGCTTATGCAGTCAGCCCCATCGACCTGATTCCCGATTTTATTCCGGTGATCGGTTATCTTGATGATCTCATTTTATTGCCGCTGGGCTGCTGGCTGGTGATTCGCAGCGTACCTGATGACGTATGGCAGCGCAGTCTGCAACAAGCGGAGGATCGCGCTGCACTGCCCCGCTTCCAATGGATGAGTTTTGTCGTTGTTTTAATCTGGGTCAGCTTGGCGACTTTCCTGATGTACTGGCTGTTTATCTGATTATTCAAAACTCTTTTTGATGCGACTTGTCACCAGTTTGCGAGCAAATCAGCAAAGCTGGTGATGAATATGCCAGATATTGGCGATATGATTTACTGGTCAGCTCACATCACGGCATTGTTTATGTCGCTCTGCTATGGTTTATGCGGATGTGGGTCTTGGTTTGCCTGCCTGACTTTTCATTCAAGCTGATGGTCTGGAGGCCATAACTGACTCAACAAACTACGGGGACAATATACGAGGGAGCCATCATTGACTGAACAAAAAATCGATAACCCGCTTACATTCACGCTCGGTCACAAACAACTGATCATTCGCCGACGTTATGAAGTGCTCAGTATCCTCAATGACTTCATGGTGGCCTTGTGGTTTCTGGCCGGCAGTATTCTGTTTCTCTGGCCATCACAGGAAACCCTGGCCAAATGGTTTTTTATCATCGGCAGCGTCCAGTTCTTTATCCGACCGCTGCTGCGTCTGTTTTCCTATATTCATTTGAAACGATTACCGGAAAGTCACTGGCAACATTGAAGGTTAAACTCGGTCCATATTTCAATTCCAGATTTATCCGCAGGAGGCATTATGGATTTACAGCTTACAGGTAAGCTGGCATTGGTCACCGGCAGCACCGCCGGTATTGGTTATGCCATCGCCAAAACGCTGGCAACGGAAGGCGCCGATGTCATTATTAACGGCCGCAGCCAGGAATCAGTGGATGAAGCGGTGGCCTCACTGACCACCGATGCCACCGGCCGCCTGTTCGGCTTTGCCGGCGATATCGCCATCGCCGAAGTGGCCGAAAGACTGTATGCGCAGTACCCCGATGTTGAAATTCTGGTCAATAATATGGGCATCTTCGAGCCGGCCCCGTTTGAAGACATCAGCGACAGTGACTGGCGGCGTTTTTTTGAAGTCAATGTGCTCAGTGGTGTGCGACTGGCCCGACTCTATTTGCCTGTCATGAAACAGAAAAACTGGGGACGTATTATTTTCATCTCCAGTGAGAGTGGCATTCAGATCCCGGCAGAAATGATTCATTACGGCATGACCAAGTCGGCACAGATTTCGGTGGCGCGGGGCATCGCGGAGGATGTCGCCGGTACCGGCATCACCGTTAACAGTGTGCTGCCCGGCCCGACCCGCTCACGCGGTGTCGCCGATTTTGTCGAGGATATGGCGCAGCAACAGGGACAGACACTGGAACAGTTTGAAGCGGATTTTTTCGAGAATGTCCGCCCGACGTCACTCATCAAACGCTTTGCCAGCACAGATGAAGTCGCTTCGATAGTCTGCTATCTTGTGAGTCCCCTGGCATCGGCGACCACCGGCGCCGCGGTCCGAGTTGATGGAGGTGTGGTCAAAAGTGCGTTCTGATAACAAAGGCTCGCTGTGACTCTGCGCCTTGTCAAAAAACAATAAGACCTGAGTCATGCCGCTGCGACAATTTGAATTTCTCTTTTTACTCATTTTACTGAGCCTCAGCCAACTTGTTCATGCTGATAACAGCGCAGCGCCACTGATAGAAATCAAACAGCTTGAACGGCAGCTTATCCGCGAGCCCGCCCAGTATCTGGTCACCGCACAGGACATCTCGCTGGCGGCTTTGCCGAAAGATGAGTTCAAACCGCTCACTGATGCCGATATCAATCAGGGCATTTCGGATCAGGCATTCTGGCTCCGCTTTACCCTCAAAAATTCATCCGATCAGGCGGTTGACTGGGTTCTCGCCCACAAAACCGCCTACCTTGATCATATTGACGTATTTTTGAAGGACAACGGCACCGAGCCTCAGCAGATTCAGCTTTCCGACCGGCAAAGCTTCACTGACCGGCTACTCCCCTACCGCACGCTCGCTTTTACTCACATCACAGCTGCCGGTGGCATGACACAGGTCTACCTCAAGCTGTATTTCGCCAAAGCCGACAGTATGACTCTGGATTTTGAACTCAGTGATGCTGTCATTTTCAGTCAGGCGCAGCACAAAGAATATTTTCTCTATGGCCTGTTTTACGGTGCCATGCTGCTGCTTATTGCAATTTCCTTCCTCGGGGCGGTGCTGCTCAGACAGTGGCTGTACCTGTTATATACCGCTTTTCTGGTCAGCAGCACGCTGATGTGGGCCTTGCTGAACGGGTTTGCCTATCAGTTTTTGTGGCCGGCCTCGGTGTTCTGGCACAACGAAGGCTTCCACATCCTGTATCTGCTGGTCGCCACGACTGCAATACTGTTTTCGCGCCAGTTTCTCATGACCCGGATACAGTTCCCGCGGCTGGACAAGCTGCTTAAGTGGCTGCCATTTTTATTCCTGGCTGGCATTGCTCTGCGCTTCGCGGGTGTCTACGAAGTGGTGCTGTATTTAGCCATGTTCAGCATTGTCAGCCTGGTATCACTGAGTCTGCTGGGCCTCAAAGCCTATCTGCAGGGGCTGGTCTATGCCCGCTGGTACGGCCTGGCCTGGCTGGTTTATGGCTGTGGCCTGGCGCTGAGCGTGACCGCGGCGACAAGCTCTATTTTGCCCTGGGGGATGAACTCCCTGCTCTATGCCCAGCTGGGTGCGATTGTGGAAGCAATCATGCTGTTGATGGCACTGGGTGACAAAGTCAGGCACTGGGAGCGGGATCATGAGCAAGTCCTGCAGCTGGTGCATCAGGATCCCCTGACCGGGCTGGGTAACCGCCGGCTGATGCCGGAAGCCATCAACTCGCTGTACAACGCTTTTATTCATAATGGCAAGCCGGTATTTATGGCGCTGCTGGATCTGGATGATTTCAAGCAAATCAATGATCGCTATGGTCATGAAGTCGGTGATGAAGTCATTAAAAGCCTGGCTTCCCTGATGCAAAACCTCTCTCGCAGTGAGGATGTCTGTATTCGCCAGGGCGGGGATGAATTTCTGATCCTGTTTCAGGCCGGCAACGAAAACAAAGCCCTGCATAAAATCGACCGGCTTCGTAGGGTGTTTCACGAGCAGCGGTTTCAGATAGGCGTCGGCTCATTTTCGACCAGTCTGAGTGCCGGAATCAGTATCCTTTACAGCAGCGATAAAGCGCTCTCCGAGCAAACCGCTTTCCGTCAGGCAGATCAGGCGCTTTACCGTGCCAAGCAGGCAGGCGGCAACCGCTGCCTGAGCTACCAGAGCGATGCCGATAACGCTGACGATAAACCAGAAAACCGCGCCAAATCTCAGCCTCACTCACATCAGTCATGAGCCCAACAGATTACATCGGTCGCTACGCCCCCTCTCCCACAGGTCCATTACATTTCGGTTCTCTGGTGGCCGCTGTGGCCAGTTTTCTTGATGCCAGAGCCCATCAGGGGCGCTGGTTGATACGCATGGAAGATCTGGATAAACCGCGGGAAATGCCAGGCGCTGCTGATGATATTCTGCGCATCCTGGAAGCCTATGGTTTTGAATGGGATGGTGAAATCATCTATCAAAGTCAGCGCCATGAAGCCTATCAGGCCACGCTGGAACAATTGATTGCCGCCGATAAAGTCTACCGCTGTAATTGCAGCAGGCGTGAAGTCGCCGATATCGCCCATGCCGGGATCGAAGGCCCGGTTTACCCCGGCCTTTGCCGTAACGGACTCAGTCGAGAACGTGACACCATTGCCTGGCGCCTTAAAACCGACGCCGCCCACCTGATTTTCCATGATCGCATCCAGGGCGACTTTGATCACTGTATGCAGCGGGATATCGGCGACTTTGTATTGAAACGCGCCGACGGTCAGTTCGCTTACCAGTTAGCAGTTGTGGTCGATGATGCCGAACAGAACATCAGCCACGTTGTGCGCGGCGCGGACTTGCTTAATTCGACCAGTCGCCAGATTCTGCTGCAATACTGTCTGCAGTTGCCTTCGCCTGTTTATGCCCATATTCCCCTCGCGACCAATGCCGCCGGAGACAAACTGAGCAAACAAACCCGGGCCGAGGCTCTCAGCATTGAAAATGCAGCCGACAGCTTGACGCAGGCACTGGCATTTCTCGGTCTCAACCCACCGGATGATCTTGCTGAATTCCCGCTTGCTGAAATCTGGCTGTGGGCTGCTGAGCATTGGCAACTGGAAAAAGTCCCTGCCCGACTTCAGTCAAACGGCTGACAACAAGGCAATAAAGCGATTAATGAAAACCGCTTTGAGGCCGACATAATCAGTATTCATTATTTGCCCGGCAAAAACAGTTAATAAGGGATCACCTCATGCTCAGCCAGCTGACCGTCAAAAAGAAACTCATCCTCGTCGCCATTCTGGTGGCCCTGACAATGCTGACCATTCTCGGCCTGGAACACTTCGCCATGCGCAAAGTGGTGCAGTTGGAATCACTGGCAATAGAAGCCCAGCAGGCGGAAGTGGAAATGTTGACGCTGAGACGCCATGAAAAAGATTTTCTGGCAAGACTGGACCCCGAATACATCAGCGGTTTTCAACAAACCCAGGCGTCACTGATAAGCCGAATTGATCAGATGGTTATTGAGATGGAAAAACAGGGGCTGGACAGCACTCCGGCCGAAGATCTGGGCTTCTATGTCAGCGATTACGCCATCGTGTTCGGCGATATTTATGCCTTGCAGAAAGAAATCGGCCTGACACCGACTGATGGACTGTATGGCGCATTGCGAGCGTCAGTGCATAACATAGAAGAAAAACTCAACAGCTTCGATGAAGATACCCTGCTTAAACACATGCTAATGCTCAGACGCCATGAGAAAGATTTCATGCTGCGGCTTGATATGAAATATGTGTCCCGATTCAATGATCAGGTACAGAGCTTCAAAGCGGCACTGAATGACAGCTTCCTGCCTGCCGCCACCCAGGCTGAAATCAACACGCTGCTGGATCATTACCAGCGTGATTTTCTGGCCCTGGTCGAGGGCTATCAGAAGAAAGGACTGGATAATGACAGCGGCCTATTGGGAGAAATGCGGACTATCATTCACCAGAGTCAGGAAGCATTGAACCAGCTCGATACGCTGATGAAGACTTCCGTCCCGGCAACCATTCAGCGCTATGAACTCTGGATTCTGGCGATTTCTATTGTACTGGGCATCGCCATCATCTGGCTCATCATGGCCATCAGCCGCAGTATTATCCAGCCTCTGCAGCAGTTGTCAGACACCATGCATGAAGTTGCCGACACTAAAAACCTCAGTATTCGCGTGCCGGTTGATGGCAAGGATGAAATTGCCGCAATGGCGCAGTCTTTTAATGGCATGACCGGCGCTTTCCAGAAATTGATTGAAAATGTGCTGGCTTCGGCACAAACCGTCAGCGCGGCGGCTGAACAACTGGCGGTGGTCTCTCAGCAGAGTCGTGAAGGGGTCATCAACCAGCAAAGCAGCAGTGAACAGGTAGCCACGGCAATGAACGAGATGACTGCAACGGTACAGGAAGTCGCTCGTTATGCTGCTCAGGCTGCGAATGCTTCCAAGACTTCTGATGAAGAAACCGTCAAAGGCAAGATAGTCGTTCAGAAAACCGTCGCCGGTATCAAACAGCTGGCGCTCCAGAGCAGCAACAATGCAGAAGCTATCAAAAACCTGCAGCTGGAAAGCGATAACATCGGCACCGTGCTGACCGTGATCCAGGAAATCGCCGAACAGACCAATCTGCTGGCACTCAATGCTGCGATTGAAGCCGCCCGTGCCGGTGAATCCGGCCGCGGTTTTGCTGTGGTTGCTGATGAAGTCCGGACCCTGGCCCAACGCAGTCAGCAGTCAACAGAAGAAATCAAAACTATTATTGAACGTCTGCAAAGCGGTGCCAACCACTGTGTTGAAGTGATGCTGAGTGGTAAGGAACAGGTGGAATCGACGGTGTCTCAGGTGGAAGAAGCCGGTGAGTCGCTGGATATCATTGCTGAAAAAGTCAGATCGATTCTGGACATGAATACCCATATCGCCAGCGCAGCCGAAGAGCAAAGCGCGGTGGCTGAAGATATCAACCGTAATATCAGCCATATTGCCCAGGTCGCTGAAGAAAATGCTGACAGCACCTCACAAACCACTGAAACCAGCCATAGCCTGGCGAGGCTGGCCGCAGATCTGCAGAGATTGATCAGCCAGTTCAAGGTCTAGCACCCGAAATAAAGCGGTTTCGTGAGCTGCTTAGTGTCAGCCGGTAAGTTATTCGCGCTATCATCAAACTGAAATTCTTATCAGGATGATGCCTCATGCACCGCTTAAGCTGTTTGATAATAAGTTTGTGTCTGTTGCTGGCTGTAACTGCCTGCGATCAGACAGCGTCTGATAGCTCAAATCAGCAGGCCCTTGTGATTAGCGGTGAGATTGATATCCAGGGCAAAGTCAACGGCAAAAGCGGTAGCAGCCTGACGTTGCGGCTGGAAAACCTGTCGGCGCTGCCCAACGGCAATGCGGTAATTGTCGAGAAAAAAACAGCGCTGGAGAAACCGCAGCAACCCGTCCCCTTCAAACTGCGGGTATACCGTGATCAATTGCAGATTGGCACCAGCTACGTTTTAAGAATTATTTATCAGAATGCTGAAGGCCGCCGCTGGACTAGCAGCAGGCTGTATTCCATTAACCGTGCCACTGAAGAAACCAGGCTTGGGAAAACGCCCCTTGAGCCTGTGATGCCGATGGAGACCCGCAAACCCCAGCTTTTCCTCTGTGGGAAAAAAACCATCAAACTGCTTGAACAGAATCAGAAAGCACAACTGCATCTCCAGGATGATGTTTATCATCTGCAAAACGTGGCCTCTGCTTCAGGCGCCAGATACCAGTCTGCTGACGGTAAAATCGTCTTCTGGAACAAAGGCAATGAAGCCATGCTGTCAATGGCTGAGTTTGAGTGGCCGACCTGCGCCCGCGTCAGCGAGGATGTGCTGGCTTTATTCCCTTTTCGAGCGCATGGCAATGAACCGGGCTGGACCCTGTCGGCCAATGTCGATGAAGTAGTGCTGGACTGGAATTACGGCCAACAGCATCTGATCATGCCTTATCCGGAACTGAATCTCACACAGAGCGGTTTTGTACTGCACTCGGAAACCAATGTGCCGTTGCTGAAAGTGAATGTGTTGAACAGTCTTTGCCAGGATAGCATGACGGGCCGGCCCTACCCCCAGCATGTGGAACTACATTACGGTGATCTGCATCTCAGCGGCTGCGGCGGTGACAGCTATACTTTGCTCACAGGCAAGGAATGGATCGTGGAAGATATCGGTGGTCAGGGGCTGATAGACTTCACCCGGGTCACTCTGCAGTTTGACAGCGAAGGACGTCTTCACGGTCATGCCAGCTGCAACCAGTACACCACCGCTTATGAGTTCAACGAACAGCTCGATATTGCCGATCCTATCGCAACCCGCAAAAGCTGTGCACCGGCATTGATGAAACAGGAACAGCGCTTTCTTAATCTGTTGAGTGAAGTGGAGCGGCTGGATTTTGACTCAAGCGGTGCGCTGTTGTTATCAACGGCGAGCGGTCGTACTCTGACCGCCCGCCGCTGACGCATTTTTATTGCATGACCACATGGCTGTGGTAGCGGCGATTGCCTTCGAGTTTACGTAGCAGCACGTAGAATATCGGCGTGAAGAACAGACCGAAGAAGGTCACCCCGAGCATGCCGGAAAATACGGTAATACCGATATCGTTACGCATTTCTGAGCCGGCACCGGTCGACAGCACCATCGGTACTACGCCCATAATGAAGGCAAATGAGGTCATCAGAATCGGACGCAGACGCATGCGGCTGGCTTTAATCGCTGCTTTGACGGTCTGCATGCCGTTGATTTCCAGCTCGCGGGCGAACTCGACTATCAGGATGGCATTCTTACTCGCCAGCCCCGCCAGCACGAAGAAACTGATCTGGGTAAAGATATTACTGTCCCCGTCAGTGACCCAGACCCCGAATACCGCTGCCAGAATCGACAGTGGCACGATGGTAATCACCACCAGCGGCAGTATCAGACTCTCGTATTGTGCCGCCAGCACCAGGAACACCAGCAACAAACACAGTGGGAAGATATACATCGCTGTGTTACCGCTCAAGACTTGCTGATAGGTCAGATCGGTCCACTCGAATACCATACCCGGCGGCAAAGTCTCTTCCAGAATTTTACTGATCGCATCCTGCGCCTGACCGCTGGAATAACCAGGTGCGGCATTACCGTTAAGATCAGCAGCAAGATAACCGTTGTAATGGGCGGCACTCTCAGGGCCATAACTTTCCTGCATTTCAATCACACTGCCGAGCGGCACCATTTCACCCTGGGTATTACGCACCTTGAGATTCAGCGCATCGTCGGGGCTGTTACGGTATGGCGCATCGGCCTGCGCTATCACCTGATAGGTGCGACCAAACTGGTTGAAATCATTGATATACAGCGAGCCCAGGTAAATCTGCATGGTGTCGAAGATTTCCTTGACGTTCAGTCCCAGCTGCTTGGCCTTGGTGCGATCCAGATCGGCATAAAGCTGCGGTACATTGATTTCATAATTGGAATAAACGCTGGTCAGCGCCGGGCTCTGCCAGGCTTTTTGCAGCGTCTGATCTACCGCTTCAGCCAGTTTTTCATAGCCCAGATCAGCCCTGTCCTCTATCTGCAGCTTGAAGCCGCCAGTCGTGCCCAGACCACGCACCGGTGGTGGCGGGAAGATGGCAATAAAGGCCTCTTCTATCTGCGCGAACTTGGCCTGCAAACGACCGGCAATGGCCCCCGCTGACAGACTCGGATCAGTCCGCTCATCAAAAGAATCCAGTGGCACAAACACAATACCGGCGCTGGGACTGTTGGTAAAACCATTCACCGACAGGCCCGGGAACTGGACGGCATTGGCGACACCCGGTTCTTCCAGCGCAATCCGGCCCATTTCACGAATGACTTCTTCGGTGCGCGCCAGAGAGGCACCGTCCGGCAATTGGGCGAAACTGATGAGATACTGTTTGTCCTGCGCCGGTACAAAGCCTTTCGGCAGGGCATTCAGACCATAGACGGTAAAACCCAGCAGAATGGCGTAAATCACCACCGAAATGGATTTATGTCTGAGCAGACCGGCCACCGAGTTGGAATAACCATGTGAGGCCCGTTTGAAGCTGCGGTTGAACCAGTTGAAGAACCAGCCGAAGAGAAAGTCCATCACTTTGGTCAGACGATCCTTAGGCGCATCATGACCACGCAGTAAAAGGGCCGATAATGCCGGACTCAGGGTCAGCGAGTTGACTGCCGAAATCACGGTGGAGATGGCAATGGTCATCGCAAACTGCTGATAGAACTGACCGGTCAGACCGCTGACAAAAGCAATCGGCACAAACACCGCCACCAGGGTCAGCGAAATCGCAATAATCGGTCCACTGACCTCACGCATCGCCTGATAACTGGCTTCCAGTGGTGACAGTCCGGATTCGATATTACGTTCAACATTTTCCACCACGACGATGGCATCATCGACCACGATACCTATCGCCAGCACCAGGCCGAACAGCGATAGTGTATTAATCGAGAAACCGAACAGGTGCATCACCGCAAAAGTACCGATAATCGACACCGGTACCGCCAGCAGCGGAATCAGCGAGGCGCGCCAGGTCTGCAGGAACACCACCACCACGATAACGACCAGCAGCAGCGCTTCCAGCAGCGTTTTAATCACCGCACGAATCGACTCTTTAACGAAGACCGTCGGGTCATAGACCACTTCGTAATCGATGCCTTCCGGGAAGCGTTGCTTCAGGTCGGCCATGGTGGCGCGTACATTATCGGAAATCTGAATCGCGTTGGCACCGGGCGACTGGAAGATAGGAATCGCCACCGCCGGCTGATTATTCAGCATCGAATTCAGGCTGTGCTCGGAGGCTTCCAGTTCGACCCGGGCAACATCCTTAAGCCGGGTGATCTGCCCCGCATCGCCGGCACGGATGATGATTTCCTCGAATTCTTCTGGCGTTTCCAGGCGACCCTTGGCATTGATCGGCAATTGCACTGCCACCGCCTCGTCCATCGGCGCGCCGCCAATCAGACCGGCAGCAACCTGCACGTTCTGTTCACGAATGGCATTGACGACATCACTGGCAGTCAGACCGCGTTCAGCGACTTTTTCCGGATTGAGCCAGATCCGCATCGCATAGTCACCGGAACCAAACAGGCGCACATTACCGACGCCTTCCACTTTGGCGAGTTCGTCTTTCACATGCATCAGCGCATAGTTACGCAAATAAAGCTCGTCGTAACGTTTGTCCGGCGAAATCAAATGCACCACCATGGTGAGATCAGGGGAGCTTTTGACCACGGTCACCCCCAGTTGGCGGGTCACTTCCGGCAGCCGCGGTGTGGCCTGTGTCACCCGGTTCTGTACCATCTGCTGGGCCAGATCCGGGTCGGTGCCGATTTTGAAGGTCACCGTCAGTGTCATGCGGCCGTCCGAGGTCGCCTGCGAGAACATATAAAGCATATTCTCGACACCGCTCAGCTGCTCTTCCAGCGGCCGTGCCACGGTCTCGGCAATCACTTTGGGGTTGGCACCCGGGAATGAGGCGTTAACCACCACTGACGGCGGTGCCACCTCGGGATATTCCGAGATAGGCAGCTGGAACATCGAAATGAGACCAGCAATAAAAATCAGTGTAGACAGTACGCCGGCAAAGATCGGGCGGTCCACAAAAAACTTGGAAATATTCATCGCGTTCCTTCGTTCAGAAAGCTACAGGCTCGGCGGCGCTTATTCAGTCGCGGCGACTTGCTGAGTCTCGGCGGGTTTGGCAGTGACCTTGCTGTTGGGGCGAATATGCGACAGACCGTTCACAACGACGCGATCACCCGTTTGCAGACCGGACAGCACAATCCGATTGCCTTCATGATGGGCACCGAGCGTCACCTCGTGATAGCTCACTTCGTCGTTTTCATTGATGACATAGACGAACTTCTTGTCCTGATTGGTACCGACCGCCCGTTCCGGAATCAGCATCACCGATTGTGGCTGCGCCGTTCCCAGGCGGACATTGGCATACATCCCCGGTGTCAGGGCACCATCGGTATTCTCGAAAATGGCTCTGGCGCGAATCGTACCACTGCTGACATCCAGTCGATTATCAAAGGAGTGAATCTGCCCCTGATAAGTCACGCTGTTATCTGCTGCCAGGGTCATTTCCACCGGCATGGCCGCATCACCCTTGCCGCGACGAATAGTTCTCAGATAGGTTTGTTCATCGATATCGAATTCGGCATAGAGCTTGTCGTTAGCCACCAGCGTCGTCAGCACCGGTGCATTAGGTGACGACTCTACAATGTTGCCGACGGTGAGTTCAGCACGGCTGACCTGCCCCGCAAACGGCGCACGGATATAACAGTAATCTAAATCCAGTTTGGCCTCTGCCAGTGCACTGCTGGCCTCTTCAATTGCTGCTGTTGCTACCTGAAACTCATTTTTGGCGGCATCAAAGACGCTTTCCGATACCAGTTTCTTTTTCACCAGCTGTTCGCTGCGCTCCAGCTCATCTTTGGCCAGTTTGGCGCGGGAACGGGCCGATGTCAGCTGAGCCTCTGCGCGCTTGACGGCAGCCTGATAGGGGCGCGGGTCAATCACAAACAGCAAATCACCTTTTTCCACCTGCTGCGCATCTTCAAACAGAACCTGCTGCAGTTCGCCACCTACCAGTGGTTTGATTTCAGCCATATCGACAGCACTGAGACGACCGGAAAAACCGGTCCAGATACGGACTTCCTGCCGGGCTACCGTGATAAATTCAGCCACCGGCGGTGGTGGTGCGGCAGCAGCTGGCGCCTGCTCAGTCTGTTCGCTGCTGGCGCTGTTGAAATAAACGGCAGCTGCAGCTGCAGACATCACCAGCAGCAGGCTCAGCTTGAACCAGCCACGTGACTGACGTTTGGATGTTGTGTTTGACATGCGTTTTCTCCCGCTGTCGTCTCGACAGCGCTGACCTTCCTTGAAATCATTCCGCAGCGGAATGCAGAAGCGAAAGCTTACATACCGGTCGGTATGCCAGTCAAGTCAGACGCTGAGCGAAGCGGTTAACGCCAGCCGGAAACAACACTATCTTATTGATTTAAAATAAAACCTATCATCTACTCCGCTTACTTCAGGCAATTCATTTATGCGCAAAATGAAATGACAAAGCGATGACATTTTCCTTGTCACACAAACCGTATGGTATTTATACTGGTCGGTAAATTTTAATGTAGCGAACACGATGTCTGTTGTAGAAACCAAAGAAAAATTGCTGGAGACAGCACTGGCGCTGATCTGGCAAAGCAATTACAGCGTGGTCGGCGTCAATGAGATCTGTAAACAGGCGGGCGTCACCAAGGGTGCGTTCTATCACCACTTTGAGTCCAAAGCCAGTTTGTTCTGCGAAGCCACTGCCTATTACTGGCAAGTCATCAAGAAAGACCTCGATACCATCTTCTCTCCTGTCAACAGCCCGCTGGAACAGCTGGAAAATCTGATCCAGTTCCTGTTCCGCTCCAAACTCAGTGACGATACCGTTCGTGGATGCCCGTTCTTCAATGCCGGCGCGCAGATCGGCACCGATGATGTGAAAGTGCTGGAAGCGCTGAAAAACCTGTCGCAAATGGCCATCACCTATAATCATGCCTTGATAAAAGCACTCGATGCCGGTGGCTACTTGGAACGCACCGGTGATATGGAGCAACAGGCAAGACTGGTCTATCACTACATTCACGGCGTGATGAGCTATGCCTATGTACAGCCGGATATCAGCACCATCAAGAAAGATCTGCCGGAAGGCCTCTACCGCTTACTCGGTGTAAAACAGGAATACTGGTTCAGTACCTCGCCGACCTGGGAAGCCGAGCCCGCTATTTTTAAACACAAGGTGTAATCACGCCTTTAAGGGCCATTTGTTCAGCACGTGGTATTTGACGCCCCGCTCCGTCGATACCGATTCCACCAGAGCAAAGTGATCAGCATCGACATGAATCGGACGAAAGCTTATTGACGGGCGTTGCTGCGCTTTACGGGCCAGGGTGATATGAGCGCGGAAATGACGCTTATCGAGTCGCACAGGGTAATTTTCAATCATAGCAGTTAGGGCGTTGACCAGCGCATAAAGATTTTTCGGTTGCCGCTGACAACTCAGGCACAACACCCTGGGTCGCCGCCAGAAGTCGAGTTCATCAAACTGCAGGCTTATCGGGCTGCCTCTGATATTGGCAGCATCGCGCTGAACGGCTTCAGCAATATCATCATCAACATTGCCCAGAAACACCAGGGTGATGTGCAGGTTCTCAGGTACCAGTTTGCGTCCGGGTTCAGCGATTGACCGATTTAACGCATCAATTTCAGCCCGGGTCTTATCATCCGGCCATAAAGCAAAAAACAGACGTTTCATTGCGCTTAAAAACTGACGGTCTTATTACGCCCACTGTGCTTGGCACGATAAAGGGCCTGGTCCGCGCGCTTGATACAGTCTTCTATCATTTCATCATCCCGGAAATCGGTGACGCCAAAGCTGGCTGTGATAGTCATGCTATCAATTCCGAAGTCTGCCTGACCAATCAGCATGCGCAATTGCTCAGCCAGCGTCCAGGCACCATCCAAATCGGTTTCCGGGCACATAATCACAAACTCCTCACCACCCCAGCGGCCGGCAATATCGCTGCCTCGAACGTTTTGTGTCAGTGAATCAGCCATTCTTTTCAGAATTTCATCACCGACAACGTGGCCAAAGCGATCATTAACGCGTTTGAAATGATCGATATCCATCATCAGCATTGAAAATCCATGTCCGTAACGATGATAACGTTCCAGCTCGGCCTCGAAAGCCTGATGCAGACACAGCCGGTTAGGCATAGCGGTCAGATGATCCCGCTGGGAAACATATTCCAGCTGCCGATTGGCTTTTTGTAACTGGCGATTGGCACGTCTCACTGTCCAGTAGTGATAGAAAAACAGGCCGGACAACAACAGCAGGCCGGCCAGCACCTGCCAGACCAGCGTCATATTAATCTTGTAGTCAAGTTCCAGTGATAACCAGTTATTGAGAATGCGCTGCCGCTCGACTTCCCGGGTTTCGGCGATGGCCTTGTTATAAATGGATAGCAGCAATGGTAAATCACGCCGCACCCCGACTGACATCGCATAATGCTGTTCCAGTACACCGCTGATCTTGATATGGGAAATGCCGTGCCTCAGTGTCTGATAGTTAATGCTGGGCACCGTATCGATAAAGCCGTAGACATGCCCCTTCTCCACCAGCTTAAGGCCTGCTCGGGCCGAATCCACCAGCATCAGACTGATCCCGGGATATTGCTCTCGAATAAGCTCGACTGCAGCATAGCCTTTGATCATGGCAAAGGTTTTATCCATCAACGGCAGTAGATTAATAATGAATTGCTGGTCGGGCTGGGTCGCTATGGCAAAAGGGTAATTGATAAATGGCCGGGTTACGCTCAGGTAATATCGCCGGCTGGGTACATCCTGAGCGCTGGACAAGACGTCACATTTTTTTTCCTGCATGAACTGCAGAGACTGCTCCCAGCTCTCAGTTGGCTGAAGCTCAAGCGGCTTACCGATCATTTGCGCCCAGAGCTGATGGAAGTCAGACATGATGCCCATATGCTGACCGGCTTCACCAATACCCTCATATGGCATCCAGTCAGGATCGCTGCAGAGACGGATGACTTCCCTGTTATCCAGCCATTGTTGTTCTGCTTTGCTCAATCTCAGACGCTCTTTCGCGCCCAGAACGGGAAAAACCGTGGCCAGCAGGATCATGGTCAGAAGTAGTTTTGGTATCCATTGTTTCGTCCCTGAAAACATAGGCCTCGTTCATTAATCGTTAGTGGTCGCGGATAAACACCCAGTCATCGCCGTTTGACATCTCTTCACTGAACCGATATCCATCATAATCAAATTGTTTGATAGCTTCAGGGTCGGATAATTTGTTGTCAATGATGTAACGGCTCATGAGTCCACGGGCTTTCTTGGCATAGAAGCTAATCATCTTGTACTGGCCGTTTTTCCAGTCTTTGAATACCGGTGTGATAATACGGGCATCCAATTGTTTGGCCTCTACCGCTTTGAAATATTCATTGGAAGCAAGATTGATCAGCACACCGTCTTTGAGACCTTGTTCCTGCTGCAATGACTCCCGCAGTTTTTTGCCCCAGAAGGCATACAGATCTTTGCCGGCAGGATTATCAAGTTTGGTTCCCATTTCCAGCCGGTATGGCTGAATCAGATCCAGCGGTTTCAGCACCCCGTACAAGCCTGACAGAATACGAAGATGCTGTTGTGCATAGTCAAACCCGGCCTTATCCATGGTCTCGGCATCAAGCCCGGTATAAACATCACCTTTAAAAGCCAGCACAGCCTGCTTGGCATTATCCAGATTGAATGGCGTCTGCCAGGATTCATAACGGGCGACATTGAGCCCGGCGAGTTTGTCACTGAGTTTCATCAGACTAGCAATATCCGCCGTGCTCATTTTTCTCAGCCTGTCGATAAGCTTGGCCGAGTCATCCAGAAAGCGGGGCTGACTCGTCTCTTTGATGACAGGCGCAGTGTCAAAATCCAGCGTCTTTGCGGGTGAAATCACCATCAACATGGTTCGTTTCTATCCTTCTGTTTTCTGTTTATTTCTGATTGGGGTCGTTGCGCCGATCGCCACCGGGCTGGCCGGCATCCCCCATGTTTTCCACGGACTGTGAATAATCATCGTCCTCGTCATCGGGGTTGTTCTCTTCCTGCTCCCAGTTATCAAACGGGAAAGGCCGACGATCATCGGTATAGGTCAGAAATGCCACGATCCGGTAAACATATTTAGACAGATCATCAGCAAAATCACCGATATCATCATTGGGTTTGCCAGTGAACAGGGCAAATAATAACTGAACAATGACCACCACTGTGACCAGCATCATCACCAGGTAGAGAATCACAGCAAACAGAATCATGTAGAGAATCCGCAACCAATGATTTTTATTGCTGACGTTTTTCTTGACGGTTTCGTTATCCATAGCTTTTCTCCATGTAGTCCTGACCTTACTTTACCACTTCACTGGCCCTAGAGCTTGAAGCCGGATTGTGGGACACTTAGCCGATTGTAATCAAGATTAATGAATTTGAAATGAAATCATCGGCGGCGTGCCTGATCGCAGGCATAGACAAATTCACCGAGTCCTCCGGTAAAGCCGTGTCCTGGCTGGTGCTGGGCATGGTGTTACTGATTTGTTATGACGTGGCAATGCGTTATTTGTTCCAGCAGGGCTCGGTGGCGCTGCAGGAACTGGAATGGCACCTGTTTGCCCTGATGTTTCTGCTCGGCGGCGCCTATACGCTGAAGCATGATGACCATGTACGGGTGGATATTTTCTACCAGAGCCGTTTTGTCTCTGATCGTGGACGCGCCTGGATCAGTATTGTGGGGACTTGTCTGTTCCTGTTTCCTTTCTGCTTTCTGATTCTGTTCACTACCTGGCCCTTTGTCGAAAATGCTTTTTACTACAAGGAAGGCTCGCCCGACCCGGGCGGCCTGCCCTACCGTTTTGTTCTTAAAGGCGCGATTCTGGTCGCTTTTATCATGCTGATGCTGCAGGGCTTGGCTGAACTGCTGAAACAAATTCAGGTTTTACGTCCCAAGGAGAGCCGCTGATGGAATACTGGGCTCTCTCCATGTTCGCCGTGCTGTTCCTGCTGTTACTGGCAGGTTATCCGGTGGCTTTCACGCTGGGCGCTATTGCGCTCGCCTTCGGCAGCATCTTCCTGGGCATGGATTTCTTCAATCTGCTGCCGCTCCGCATCTGGGGCATCATGACCAATTTCACGCTGCTGGCAGTGCCGCTGTTCGTGTTTATGGGGGTACTGCTGGAAAAATCCGGGATTGCCGAAGAACTGCTCGATACCATGGGCAGACTGTTCGGTAAGGTTCGCGGCGGCCTGGCGATTTCCGTCGTTGTTGTTGGTGCCCTGCTTGCCGCCACCACTGGCGTGGTAGGCGCTTCCGTGGTCACCATGGCAGTAATTGCCCTGCCGGTCATGCTTAAACGCGGTTATGCCCCGTCTCTGGCAAGCGGTACCATTGCTGCCTCCGGTACTCTCGGGCAGATTATCCCGCCCAGTATCATTCTGATCCTGCTGGGCGATGTCATCGGCGTGCCGGTGGGCGAACTGTTTATTGCGGCCACGATTCCCGGTGCTTTGCTTATCGGTGGTTATATTCTCTATATCGTCTGGATAGCCTGGCGCAAACCGGATCTGGCGCCGGCCATGAACAATAATGAAGAATTTGATACCGGTCTGGCTGTGGCCGTGATTAAAAGTCTGTTACCACCGCTGTTTCTGATTCTTGCCGTACTGGGGTCTATCTTTTTCGGTGTCGCCTCGCCGACCGAGTCAGCAGCCGTCGGTGCGCTTGGCGCGATGATCCTGGCGGCGCTGCATAAGCGCATGAAGCTCGACAATCTTCGTGAAGCGATGCAGAAAACCACACGGCTGACCAGTATGGTGTTCATCATCTTCATCGGCGCGACGGCCTTCGGCCTGGTGTTCGTCGGCATGGGCGGGGATAAGTTGATCCTGGATATTTTCAGTGGTCTGCCCGGCGGTAAATGGACCTTCCTGATCCTGAGCATGCTGCTGATTTTTCTGCTTGGTTTCTTTCTCGACTTTATCGAAATCTGCTTTATCGTGGTGCCTGTGATTGCGCCGGTAGCGGTGCATATGGGCCTGGATCCGCTCTGGTTCGCGCTGCTTATCGCCCTCAATCTGCAAACCTCCTTCCTGACACCGCCGTTTGGTTTTTCCCTGTTCTATCTCAAGGCCAGTGCACCGCCCAGTCTGAAGTTGCAATCAATCTACAAAGGCATTGTGCCGTTTGTGGTGCTGCAGCTGACGGTGCTTGCTTTGATGATTGCTTTCCCCCAAATCAGCCTGTGGCTGCCGGGGCTGATGCAGAACTAAAAGCAAACGCCCGCCCATCAGGCGGGCAAAGCCGCAGCACTCACAACGGCGGAATGATATCGGTTTCGGGCAGGGCCTTTTCCTGTTTGAGGCGCTGATATTCGCTTTTGAGTTGCTCATCAATATAAATTGACTCTTCCTTGAGCATCGCTGCTGACTCTTCCGCTGCCAGCAGAAACGCTTCCAGTGCTTTTTCATTTTCCGGCGTCTGTTCACCGGTCTGAATCAGATTGCCTTCATGGGCCAGCGAATCCCGGTAGTTATTCACCAGTCGCAACTTCTGAATTAGCGACTCATTGCGGCTGAAGGGTTTGAACAGTTCAATCAGTCTGGGCAAAGCGGCTTCATCAATGGTTTTCAGTGGCACTTCATAAGTCAGACTGGATGAAATCCGCAGCTGAATAAAAGTCTGGCAGCGATACAGACAGAACCTCAGTCCTTCTTCCAGATACTGGTAATTGACCATGCAACGGGCCAGTTTTTCCGGATAAGGGGCGAGCTGTTTAGCCATAGCTTGACTCCTTTTCTGCAAATGATTGTTGAACACGCTGTTACTAGTAAGTCTCCACAACAGGCATAAACGTTCAGCCTGGTTTTCGGGCAAAGGGGGTAGACGAATCGGCAGGAAATAAGCATACCGCCAGCAAATACAAAAGCAGCGCCACGGTAATCAGCACCCGGAAACCGAATTCCATCGCTATCAGGGTAGCCAGGATCGGACTCATGACCGAAGCGAAGCCATTAATACCCCAGGCCCAGGGAATCATTTCATCATGCACCCGTCCCAGCACGCTCATGGCTGCAGGGAACGGGATGCCCATGCAGAACCCCAGCGGCATAATCATCAGGACAGCAAGCAGATAGCGCAGAAAATCCGACTGGGCCAGTAAAAACCCCGATATGGCGCCATAGCTGCTGATATACACTGCGCTCAGTGCCGTCATCAGCACCACTGCCGCCAGCACCTGATGACGCGGTGACCGCTTTTTAAGCCTGCCAGACAGGAAACTGCCGGCACCGGCTGCCAGCAGAAAACCGGCTATCACCGTGGTTACTGCATAGACCGGATGATGCAGAATCAGCACAAATTTCTGAATAAAGGCGATTTCAATAAATAAAAATGCCAGCCCCAGCGCAAAAAAGTAAGCCAGCACCCGTTTATGCAGTGGCTGCGCCTGTTCACGATCTTTGCGTCTGCGTCGCCACAACCACAAAGGCAGCAGCAGTAAGATGAAGCTCGCCACCAATGCCTGTAGCAGTGCCGCTATTAAAAGCAGATAACCGCTTTCCAGCAGGAAAATACTGCCGGTATCCAGCAGCGACATAATCTCAGGCAAGGTTTCCCATTTAAAAAACTGGGAAAAATACGGCTTGTTGTCCGTCGCAGCCTCGATATTGAATTTGTAGTCAGCTATAAACTGCGCTTTGTCTGATGACAGCAGTGCCGTCGCAGCCTCATAGAAATACGGCAGTTTGAGCTGATGAAACCGGTTGGCTTCTTGTTCTGTGATGCCCGGGTAATAAGCGAGATCAAAATTATATTTTCCGCTGAACTGTTTAAGCTGGCGGATTTCCTGCTTGCTGACCGGCCCGTTTTTTACTACCAGGGTTGTGGTCTGCCAGCTTCTTATCAATAGCACACTCTGTGAAGGTGTCAGTTTCTGCGAGGCCAGCGCTGCCGATACCGTTGCCAGCAATTTGGGCATTACTCTGGGTGGCAGGGTGGTCTGCTGTGTAATGCTGATGTAACCGCCGGGCTTAAGATGCTGCAGATATTCCTGTAGCGACTCGACCGTGAAAAGATAATTCTCAGTCATCGAATACAGCCCGCCGGAAGCGCCTGCCGCGCTCTGAAAGGACATCGTAATCAAATCGTATTGCCTGTCTGTCTCGCTGGCGAAAGCGCGGGCTTCGGATTGATGTACCTGCACTTGTGGCAAAGCATAGAGATCACCGGCAAAATCGGCGTAATCGTTCTGGATCAGTTTTATCATCTGCGGATTTTCTTCCACCGCATCGATATGTGTGGCGCCATGCAGCAGGGCCTGCAGCACATCACTGCCGGGTCCGGCACCGAGGACCAGTACCTGTTCCATCGGCTTTAACTGATAAGGCAAAGCCGAACTGGTCTGGCCCAGAAACCGGAGCGCTTTGAAATCGCCATTGAATGCGGTAATAGCGCTCATTGCATCGGCATCAGTGAACACCGCCAGTTGTTCGGGCAATTCGGCATTGCTGACGATGCTGAGTCCCGGCGCATAACGCGGCGGCACCTGTTTTGATTCCACCACAGTCAACACACCGAGCGGACTGGACTCACGCTGCAGTACCCGGGTTTCCGGCAATGTCAGCATCTGGCTCTGGCTTTTATAACTGGAAATATTGAGTTGTAGCGATGCAGGTAACAGCAATAACAGCGCGGCCCCTGCCACAAGAATCGCCGTGAGCCAGGCCTGTTTTTGCCTGCCGGACCAGATTGATGATTGTGTGAGCAGCAATAAGCCGGCCACTAATACCAGAACAGGTAAAATCAGCAGAATCTGCCCGACATCAATGACAAACAATAAGGCAATAATGCCGACACTGCCCAGCGCTGCGCCCAGCAAATCTGAGGCGTAAAGCGTTGGAATACCCCGTCGGAACTGATACAGAGACAGGCCGATAAAATTGGCCGCGAAAAAGAAAGGCACGGCGAGGATCAGATACACCGCCAGCCAGTAAAGCAGTTGCCAGGGGTCCCATAATAATTCGGCAGGATTGAAAGGCAGCGTCTGTGCCAGCATAAAACACAGCGGCATCGATAGCGCCAGCAGCAACAGATTGCTCATGATCACCGCCGGAAAATAACGGCTGACGCCCTGTCGCATGAGGGCCAGAAACACCCCGCTCACGCCATAGCCCAGTAACGCCAGACTGATGACCATAAATGCGAAATGATGCCACTGGATCAGCGAAAACAGGCGCAGCAACAGCACTTCATAAGCAAGCGTCGCACCTGAGACAAGGCCAATGGTCAGCAGATAGCCGGCACCGGGATGCATACAACAATCAATGGTCGCCGGTCAGGGGTACAAACTTCACTGGCAATAACTGTTCAGTGAGAATATCGCTGTCTTGTGTTTTTTTGACCAGCACCAGATGCTGCACCATAAAGCGGCTGCCAACCGGAATCACCATGCGACCACCCGGTTTTAACTGCTTCAGCAGTCGCGGAGGAATATGATCAGCGGCGGCAGTCACAATAATCGCATCAAACGGCGCCTGCTCTTCCCAACCATAATAACCATCACCGTGGCGGGTAATGACCTTGTCATAGCCTGTGCGTTTGAGATCCTCCGCAGCTCTCTCAGCCAGTTCCGGCACGATTTCAATGCTGTAGACCTTATCAACCAGTTCTGCCAGCACCGCCGCCTGGTAACCGGAGCCGGTGCCGATTTCCAGCACTTTATCCGATGCTTTCAACTCAAGCAGATTGGTCATCAGTGCGACAATGACAGGCTGCGAGATGGTCTGGCCGTAACCAATGGGCAGAGGTCGGTTTCGATACGACTGATGTTTGTGTTTATCCGGCACAAATTGATGGCGGGGCACAGACCTCAATGCGTCCAGCACCCTGGGGTCCAGTTCAGATGCATCGAGGATAGCATCGCTACTGCGAAGATCTGTGGCGATTTCTTTGACGAGTGCCTGTCGCTGTTGCTTGAAATTATCCTGTGCCTGCAGCGGACTCATCAAAGCCATCAACAACAGGACAACAGTCAGACTCGAAAGTGGCGTCAGCGTCATGTCTTAGCTCCAACGAGTTGTCTTTGTCAGTATGCTATGACTCTACACTACTACGGGAATAATCAGGATGCGACCGATTGTGTATAAGCGCTTTGAGCCCTCTGATTAACAATCAGGCCCTGCTCAGAGTCATAAACACCATATCCTCGGTGGAGTGTTCCTCAAAAGGCACAAAGCCCATTTTCTGATACAAAAACAGCGCTCGCGGATTATCTCTTAGCACGTTAAGCGTGATGGTATCCGGCTGATGACGTTCCGTCGCTTCAATAATCAAGAGCTGAATCAAAGCTTTGCCCAAGCCCTGGCCGCGATACAAAGGATTGATGATGACCCGTCCCAGATGAACGGTGTCCGCATCACGCGGCCAGAATTGACCGAAGCCCATCAGGGCAGCATCCGCATCGGTAAGCGAATAGCTTTCGCTGTCATCCATTTGCAGCAGCCTGGGCAAGGCCTCAGCAGAAAAAGGAAAGCCGAAGTCGGGCCCGGCCCAGTGAACACAGGACTTGGCATCGGTAATCCAGGATGACAGCGCCGCGTAATGGCTTGCCGTGGTCTCAGTCAAAGAGAGTTTCATCGTCAGGGAATAATCAGGTGTCATAAGACTATTATGGCGGACAGCCGCTGCGACAACAAACCGGCCCCTTAATCAGCAGGTCCGCAAAAAGTATTAATTTCCGTTTGTTCGCCGACGGCCGGAATAAATACTCAACAGCGTCACGGTCACCAGAATCAGGGTCATACCAATGATTTGGATGCCGGTAAGTCCCTGATTTAAGACAATGACGCCGAACAAGGATGCAGTGACCGGTTCTACCATCGCCACCACTGCCGCCACCGAGGGTAGCGTATGCTTCAGGCCCACAATATAGAGAATGAAGGATACGCCACCACCGAAAATGCCCAGAACGGCAAATAAAGGCCAGCTGGATGAGCCCGGCACTGCCAGCGCCTGTTCAATATCTACCAGACCGATCAGAATCAACACCAGCACCGCCAGCGCAATAGAAAGAATCGCCTGAGGACTGCCATGAGGCGCGGCATATTTAAAGCCGAAGATAAATACGGCATAGGATAAACCGGATAACAGACCGGCCGTGATACCGAGTCTGCTGGTAAAGCCCGCATCCTGCGCATAAATGCCGGTCAGCAGCACGACACCTATCATGACCACCAGCATCGCTGCCCACTTCGTCAGATTCGGTGTTTCAAGTCTGCAGACAAAAGACACCAGATAGACAAATACCGGCGCACAATACATCAGGGTAGCAGCCACCGCCACACTGCCTTCATTGATGCTGAGGAAATAAAAAGAAAAATTACCGGCCACCCCGGCGCCGGCAATGGCTGACCAGAACCACAGCCGCCACTGGCCTAAGCCGCTGCGCTGAGGGCGCAGTGCCAGCCAGCCCAGCACCAATATCAGTCCGATGGCCCCGCGATAGAATGACACCACCAGCGCATCCCAGCCGAAAGCCATCAGTAATGCCGCTACGCCACCTGACAGCCCCCAGAATAAGGCGGCCAGAATAACAAAAACAGCGCTGAAACGCGCCAGTTGAAAAGCATTAATGGACATCAGTCAGATCAAGCAGCCTGAATCCGGTTACGTCCTGCCTGCTTGGCCTGGTAAAGAGCCTGGTCAATACGGTCCACAAAATCTCTTAATTCATCCTTGTGCGACGGCACAATCGTTCCGCTGCCGATACTGATAGTCAGAATCTGAGAGACTTCCGACTGCGCGTGCGGGATCTGCTGCTTAAAGATAATTTGCTGACAACGTTCGGCAATTTTCTGCGCTGCTTCATGATCGGTCTCAGGCATCACCATGACAAACTCTTCACCGCCGAAACGGGCAAAAAAGTCCCGTGAGCGGGTGGCGGCTTCTGACAGCAGCTGTGCGACCTTGATCAGACAGTCGTCGCCCTGCATATGACCGTAATAATCGTTGTACTGCTTGAAAAAATCGATATCGATAAGTAGCAGCGACAGGGGCTGTTGATCGCGCCGGGCGCGAATCCATTCCTGTTCCAGCACCGAGTCCAGCATGCGCCGGTTGGAGACACCTGTCAGACCGTCTTTGAATGAGAGCTCTTCCAGTTCTTTCTGCAAATCCAGCAGCTTCTGTTCGGTTTCCTTACGTTCACTGATATCAAACATGAAACCTATCAGCGCCTCGACCTCTCCGTTTTCATCCCGCGCCACATGCACCACATCACGGATCCAGACATAATCACCGTCTTTGGTGAGCGCACGGTAATCAGCTTCATGATCGGTGCCGGATTGGGATTGGGCGACACAGAAATCCACCACCCATTTCTGATCATCAGGATGCATGCGCTCAGCCCAGTCATTGACCGAAACCCAGCTTGAGGGAGCCCAGCCCAGCAGGGCTTCAATCTGCGGCCCGATATAGGCGAACTGCATGGTCTTCCAGTCGATTTTCCAGGGAATAGCGCGGGTTGATTCCAGCAGGGTTTTGTAAACGTCGTTATCAGGTTCGACAGACTTTGAATGCTGTTCCATCTTGCAGGATCCTTGTAGACAAGCACTTCCCTGGCGAACAAGTCATTCCGTGACCGACTTCACAGGATTATGACCTAACTGTGTTCAAAACCAAAGCTCAGGACATTTTTCAGTGCCGTTTTGTCAGCCATCAACAGCAACAAGCGGTCCAGTCCCAGCGCCACCCCGCTACAGGGTGGCAGACCTTGTTCAATTGCAGCGAGCAGGCGTTCATCGATCGGCATGGGGGGCTTATCCTGCTCGATACGGTGCCGGTTATCAGCTTCAAAACGACTGCGCAGTTCAGCGGCGTCGAGGCATTCATCATAACCGTTAGCCAGTTCCAGGCCACCGGCATAGACCTCGAAGCGGGCTGACACGCTGATGCCTTCTGAATTTGTATAAACTTTTGCCAGTTGAGCCTGCGAGGCCGGGAAATCATAAATAATCACGGGCCTGCCGAGTTGACTGAGTTCAGGTTCAATCAGCTCGCTCATCAGCATTTCCAGCCAGCCGTTATAGTCTGTCTGCCAGTCAGCCGGCAAGTGACTGATAGCCGTCAATGCAGTCTGCCTGAGCATCGCTGTATCCGCCTGCTCAATATCGATCTGCAGATACTGCTGAAATGCCAGATGATACGGCATTTTGACAGCGGCAGGCAGTGATGCCAGCTGTTGCAGCAGATCATCGACTTCCTGCATCAGCCCGTAATAATCCAGCGCCGGACGATACCATTCCAGCATGGTGAACTCGGGATTATGCAGACGGCCTGATTCGCCGTTACGAAACACCCTGGCAATTTGGTAAATATCGCCGCTACCAGCAGCCAGCAGCCGTTTCATCGCGAACTCGGGCGAAGTTTGCAGATAATATGGCAGAGCTTGACTGCCGGGCGGCTGGTAATAGGTTTTGAAACTGTCTAGATAGGTCGCCGTGGGCGCCGCCTGTGACAGCACTGGCGTGTCGACTTCCATGACTTCACGCTCTGCAAAAAAACGGCGGACATCAGCCAGAAGCTGAGCCCGCCGCTTTAACGTCTCTATCGTTGCTGAGGGTTGCCAGTCTTTTCCTGACATTAATCCTTGGCGCGTTCAACGTAAGTGGATGTGCGTGTGTCGACTTTCAGCACTTCACCGATTTCGATAAACAGCGGTACCCGGACCACTGCACCGGTTTCCAGCGTCGCTGGTTTACCACCGCCGCTTGAGGTGTCGCCACGTACACCCGGATCAGTCTCAACCACAGCCAGGTTCACGAAGTTAGGCGGTGAAACCAGCAGCGGCGAGCCGTTCCACAGGGTCACGGTGTAGGTATATTGTTCTTTCAGCCAGTCTTTGGATTCAGCAATCGCGTTTTCGTCAGCAGCGTATTGCTCGAAGGTGTTCGGGTCCATAAAGTGCCAGAATTCACCGTCATTGTAGGAATATTCCAGATCGATTTCGATGACATCCGCACCTTCAACCGTATCACCGGATTTGAATGTGCGTTCATTGACGCGGCCGGTTTTCAGGTTACGGAATTTAACGCGGTTAAAGGCCTGACCTTTACCCGGTTTAACGAACTCATTTTCGATAATGCTGCATGGGTCGCCATCCAGCATGAATTTGAGACCCGATTTGAATTCATTTGTACTATAGCTTGCCATCTTGACCTCTTTTAGGGGACGATCTTCGCCTGCCTGAGAATAAAAGTGACTATGATACCGCAATCCCCGCCCGTAAAGACAAAACAAAGCTGGCAATCCTTACTGGCTAATGCTGTCACTGACGCCGATGAATTACTGGCTCAGCTGGGTCTGAGCGGGGCGCTGACCGCTATCGACAGGGAAAAAATCCGCCAGTTCCCGCTGCGGGTGCCGCAGAGTTATATCCACAAGATGCGCTACGGTGACAGGCAGGATCCGCTGTTAAAACAGGTCTTCCCGCTGATTGATGAAAGTTTTGATATTGAAGGCTACAGCAGTGACCCGGTCGGCGATCAGTTCGCGGTGACCTCCCCCGGTATCCTGCAGAAATATCAGGGTCGCGCCCTGCTGGTCACCACCGGCGCCTGCGCGATTCACTGCCGTTATTGTTTCCGCCGCCATTTTCCCTACGCTGACAGTAACCCGCTTGCCAGTCAGCTGGCGCATACGCTGGCAGAGTTAAAAGCAGACCGCAGCATCAATGAAGTCATCCTGAGCGGCGGCGATCCACTGTCTCTCAGCGATGATAAGCTGGCCGGACTCGTATCTGAACTGGAACAGATTCCGCATCTCAAACGTCTGCGGATTCATACCCGGCTGCCGGTCGTGTTACCGGCGCGTATTGATAAGCGTCTGCTCGACTGGATTGCAGGCTGCAAACTTAAAGTCGTGATGGTTATCCATGCCAATCATGCCAATGAGATTGATGATGAAGCCGGGCTTGCGCTGTTCAGATTGCAGCAGGCCGGATGTCAGCTGCTGAATCAGGCGGTATTACTCAAAGGCATTAATGACTCAGCTGCTGCCCTGGTGACTCTCAGCGAGCGCCTGAACGACGTCAATGTCATGCCTTATTACCTGCATGTTTTAGATAAAGTCGCCGGCGCGCATCATTTTGATGTCGCGGAAGCCACAGCGATTGAACTTATGGATATGATCAGAAAACAGCTGCCGGGTTATCTGGTACCGAGACTGGTTCGGGAAATTCAGGGAGAAGCGAGCAAGACAGTTATCCGCTGAACTTGCAGCAGGTACAAAAAAGCCCTCTCCCTGATGGAAAGAGGGCCTGCGGTCAACTCAATGTCATTAACCGCGTTTGTTCATCGGCACGTATTCACGCATTTCACTACCGACATAAATCTGAGTCGGACGATAAATACGGTTGTTGGCAATCTGCTCACGCCAGTGCGCCAGCCAGCCGGCACTGCGGGCGACAGCAAACAGCGCGGTGAACTGATCTTCAGGAATGCCCATTTCTGAATAGAGAATGCCGGAATAGAAGTCGACATTCGGATAAACGCCTTTGTGACCGAGCCTGTCGGCGCAGACTTCTTCCAGTTTCAGGGCGGTGTCGAACATGTCGTCCAGCGCACCGCCACGTTCAGCCACCAGTTTTTCCACCAGTTTGTGGAGGATGGTGGCGCGCGGGTCTTTGACCTTGTATTCACGATGCCCCATGCCCCAGATGACTTCTTTATTCTTCAGCTTGGCATCAACCCAGGCTTCGACCTTATCGGGCGAACCGATTTCCTGCAGCATGCCGACAACCCGCTGGTTGGCACCGCCATGCAATGGACCGGACAAGGTACCAATTGCTGCAGAGATGACGCTGTAGGGAGAAGCCAGGGTCGAACCGGCGACCAGTGCGGCGAAGGTGGAAGCATTCAGGGTATGTTCCGCGTGCAGAATCAGGCATACGTCCATGATTTTGGCCATCAGCGGATCCGGTTCTTTACCGGTAAACATATAAAGCAGGTTTTCGGCGACCGACATATCAGAGCGTGGCTGAATCGGGTCCCAGCCGTAGCGGATATGCTCCCACATCGCGACCAGCGGTGACATCTGCGCAATAATATTGACCGTCATATTGCGCACGTAATCCAGATCTTCGCAGCTATCAGCGCCGGTCAGACATTCGGTACCCGGATAGAACATGCCGAGGCTGGATACCGCAGTCTGCAGCATATCCATCGGATGGCCGTCGTGCGGGAAGTGACGCATCATTTCACGGATGTGATACTTGATGCGGTAGTTTTGCCGCAGTTCCTGTTTGAAGTCGTCGAGTGCTTTCTGAGTTGGCAGTTCGCCATTGAGCAACAACAGGGTGGATTCTTCAAAGCTGCTGTTTTCTGCCAGGGTTTCCAGCGGGTAGCCGCGATAACTCAGTATGCCTTTCTCACCATCAATGTAAGAAATGGCGGACTTAGTTGCGGGGACACCTTCCAGGCCGGGTAAAAAATCACTCATCTACAACCTCATAAATAACTTGATGGCGGAGATTTGGAACGCTTATTTGAAACAGGATGTGATATCGGGGTATCCCTTAACAGGGCGAGATCCGGACTGAGATGAGTCTGTCTGCATTTCATGGTTGCCAGAGCCGCGCCGCGCTTCGATATCACATTAAAAAGCGCACCAGAAAAGCTGGCATTATACTGCATTGATCCTGCCGTCACACCCCGGATATGGTTAGCGCTTGATTCGCCAGCTTTTATCGCAGAATATCGGACCAGATATTCTGTGCCCAGGCTCTGGCAAAACGGCCTTCCATTTCAGTCGCAATCGAGGTCGCACCACCGCCCGGCATGGCAGTCATCTGCCCTTCACTCTCATCATAAGCAAATACCGCAGCGACATGACCCGCCCTTTCGCCATCAACAAAGCTGTAACAGGTATTGCTGAATTTAGGACTCATTTCCAGCGGCTGCTGTTTGAGTAAGGCAATCACCGCGGCCGCACAAACCTTGGCCTGTGAATTGGCGATATGACCGGACTTGGGCATATTTGAAGCCACCGCATCGCCAATCACATGCACTCCGGCTACGGCTGTTGATTCATAGCTACGAAAGTCCACTTCACACCAGCGCCGGTCGACATTGATAACCCCGGCCGTTTCAGCCACCTTGCCGGCTTTCTGCGGTGGAATCACATTGAGCACATCGGCTTTAAAACTATCAAACAGGCTTTCCACCGTCAGGCTCTCGACATCAACCGATTCGATGGCATTGCTGGGATAATAGTCAATCAAGCCCGGGTAATTATTCTCCCAGGCATTCTGAAACAGGGCTTTTTTGGAAACGATGTCGCCGTTGGCATCAAGAATGATCAATTTGCCTGTCGGATTGTGCTGTTTCAGAAACAAAGCAATCTGGCAGGCGCGTTCATAGGGTCCGGGCGGACAACGGAATGGGGCAGCGGGCACCGTCATCACCACTTTGCCGCCCTGCGGCATGGCTTTGAGCTGCTTGAACAGCAGTTGAGTCTGCGGGCCCGCTTTCCAGGCATGCGGTATTTTGTTATTGACGATTTCGGCGGTCAGCATCGGCAGTGTGTCATAAATAAAATCTACACCCGGTGCTACTATCAGCCGGTCATAAGCAATCTCACTGCCATCCTCGAGTGTGATGGCAGCCTTATCGGTATCGATTGCCGTGACTGTAGCCTGTATTGTTCTGATCTGGTGTTGGGAAGCTAAGGCCTGATAATCATAGGTGAGTTGCTGTAAAGTCCGATTACCACTCAGTACCATATTGCTCTGTGGACAGGACACAAAACGGCTGTTTTTCTCGACCATGACCACATCAAGATCAGGTGCCCATAGCTTCAGGTATTTGGCAGCCGTGGCGCCGGCAAAGCCGCCACCAACCACCACCACCCGCTGCCGGTTGTTGCCCGTTTTGGCAGCGAGCTTAAGCTGAGGGAATAAAGCCAGCGAGCTGGCTGCGGCCGCCGTTTGTATCAGTCTACGTCGGTTAATGGCCATGATTCCCTCCTCTTTTCAGTCCGAATTCTAGGTTATACCCACTATCCTAGCCTGAATCGACATTCAATTGCTCAGCTGTCTTCGGTTTTATTCAAATCCAGCTCAGTGAAATAGTCATTGTCGGTCAGTGCCCTCGCTTTTTTAGCATCGGCCAGAACAATGCTTTTATCACCGCCGTGCGTCTCCAGAATCAGACACTCCTGATGTTTATCATTGCTGCTGAGATTTTTTGCCTTGCCCTGAAATGTTTCACCCGCATTCATGGTGACAACGAGCTCAAAGCGATGCATACAGGCAAGTTCGAGGTTATCGACAACATCGCAGTCTAGAGTTGGTTCGGTCATAGTTAACCCCCATCAATTGTTATCTGCTTGCAGTTCTTCATCATCCAGCAACCGAAGAAACAACGCCTTGGCTGATTATCTGAACACCATGTTCAGCAATAATCCGCTGCGGCTTCCGCTGCTTGTAAAAATTCGGGCACTGCTGTGCCCGATTGGTTCCCAAAACTACTGGCGTCGTCCATAACTGATGGCATAGGCGACCGGCCTGGCTAATAAAACCGGGTCATCAGATGGCGATATGCCTTCCGGGACTGCAAGCGGATTAAACATATTGGCTTTGGCATAGGCCTCACCATCCGCCATCACACTGTCAATGGTTAAAGTGCCTAGTTTGACCAGCCGGCGTTCTGCAGGCCAGACCTGGGTCGGATCAGTGACATTGTCGCCCGCCTCAGCCAGCTGCACTGAAATCGTCAATTTGACTGGCCCTTGCTGCAATTGCTGCGACAGCTGCTGTTTCAGATAATCTTCGCCAGCAGCTTGTCGTTGCTCTTCAGTCAGAAATTCACTGCCGCCAACAGGCTCAATCAGGTAGCGACCAAACTGCTGTTTACCTTCCGCATTTTCAAACTTGAAGGCGTTAATACCATGATAGCTTTGCGTGGCAAATCCCACTGGTGCTGGCTTTTCCAACTCAACAAACGTTTTAGCCGCAGGGGTCTGGGCCAGAAACTGTTCGATCGGTGAGGGTGTTGCGCTGCTGTTCTTACTGTTTTTGATAGCGGTGAGCAAGGCCAGAAACTGTTCCGGCGTACTGACCGGGAAGCGATCCACCGATAAGACAACTATGTCTGTATATTCTTCATCGGCTAATAAAAAACGGATCGCCATCCCCTTGGGGAAAGCGCCCGGGCTGGCATCATTAATATCCGGTACACCCGTCGCATTTGAAAAACGCACAATCACCTCACTGCGCGCATCCTGCAGATGGGGGGCATAAGAGACTTGTCGGGCTTGTTGGTCAGGATCAAAAAAACCTTGCACAACTATGCCTTTTGCATGGTTCACCCGATAGCCCGGATGAGGGCCGCCAGCCAGTTCTGAAAAGGTATCAACCAGCCTTTGTTCGACCGGCGGCTCATCTGCCTGAGCTGCAGTGACTGATAACACAAACAGGCAGGTAAACATTAAAGGCTTGATTGACCACATAGACTTCTCCTTGAAGACAGAGCAACAGCTTCTGCAAATTGTTTATTCACCATCAGCTCACGAAGTGGTGAGGCTCAGGTTGAGTATATAACCGCCAATGGTCAGTAACATGAACAAAACAAATGCCAGTAGCAATGGCCGGATTCCAGCCTGACGCAAGGCACAGATATGTGTTCTGAGACCCAATGCCGCCATTGCCAACCGTCAGAAATAGAGTATCCGCCGCAATCAATAAATTCACAATGGCCTCAGGCAGTACGGCTAAAGAATTCACGCCGGTTGCGACCACAAATAAAACCGCAAACCACGGCTCGGTGATGTTGTTGACTAGGATGCAGTTTGAACAAAGCCGTGGCCAGGGGATCATCTGATCCTCGTCTCAGCAAAAAGTGGATTTCAGTTCATTTCAGTCCGTCCCCTGGTTAATGCGGGAATCAGGCTCAATGACGCATGAGATGACAAACGCTTATTCTGAGCCTGTTCGACATTAAACCAGCCAGAAGTATTGAAGTGGGCAGTAATGAGGCTATCGTCAGAATGCTTCGTTCTGGCCTTGGTGTCGCAATCTTGCCTTATGTGCTCGTGGAGGAAGGGATACAATCCGGCGACCTGGCTCAAGTCATCATGCCCACTGAGATGAGATTAAGCCGGGAATTAAAATGCTTGCGTTGCCATGATCGACCAATTTCGCCGGCGGCCATGGCATTTCAGCAATTAATTTTTGCTGGGCGAGAGGGCTTTAACTGACTTTCTTACCCTGCGCCTGCAAATCGGCATGATAGGAAGACCTCACCATGGGTCCACTGGCCACATGATCAAAGCCCATTGCCTTACCCAACTCGCCCAGTTCATCAAACTCGGCAGGCGTCACAAAACGGTCGACCGGCAGGTGATGACGGCTGGGTTGCAGATACTGGCCCAGAGTCAGCATCCGACAGCCATGATCACGTAAATCCTGCATGACCTGTTTAACTTCTTCTATGGTTTCGCCAAGCCCCAGCATCAGCCCGGATTTGGTGGGCACCTGCGGATGCATGTCTTGAAAACGACGAATCAAATCCAGTGACCATTGATAATCGGATCCAGGCCGCGCTGCCTTGTATAAACGTGGCACCGTCTCCAGGTTATGGTTGAAAATATTCGGCGGACTCTGGGTCAGAATCTCCAGCGCCACATCCATGCGGCCGCGAAAATCCGGCACCAGCGTTTCAATGTTGGTCTGTGGTGACTGCCGGCGGACTTCATTAATGCATTTAACGAAGTGATCGGCCCCGCCGTCACGCAGATCATCTCGATCGACTGACGTTATCACCACGTGTTTGAGCTGCATCGCGGCAATGGTTTTGGCCAGATGCGCCGGCTCATTCTGATCCAGCGGATCAGGACGGCCATGTGCGACATCACAGAACGGACAGCGGCGGGTGCAGATATTACCCATGATGAGAAACGTCGCCGTGCCATGGGAAAAACATTCTCCCAGATTGGGACAGGCAGCTTCCTCACAGACCGTGTGCAGCTGGTGTTCACGCAGCATGTCTTTGATGTGCTGCACCCGCGGGTCGCCATGCGACTTGGCCCGGATCCACTCCGGCTTGCGCTTGGGCTGGCTGGGTTCAATCTTGATGGGAATACGGGAAACCTTCGATTCGCCCTTGAGCTCACGAACGTCGCGTCTACCCTCTGCTGTGTCTGTCATGTATTGATACCTGTCTGCATCTGCTTGCTGAATGCAGCAATGAATTGTTGTTTGGCGTCTGCCATATCGAGTTCTATGCCGAGTGTTGTCAGGTCAATCACTTCCATGCCGGCCTGGCCACAGGGATTGATATAACTGAATGGCGTCAGGTCCATCGCAATATTGAAACTGACACCATGATAACAGGCGCCGCGTTTGACCCGTAAACCCAAAGAGGCAATCTTGCGCTCATCCACATAAACCCCGGGCGCATCTTTTCTGGCATAAGCGTCAATATCTAAGTCAGCCAGCATGCTGATGACGGTCTGTTCCAGGCGGCTGACCATCTCTCTGACACCCGCCTTATGTCGACGCAAATCTATTAAGGGATAGGCGATCAATTGCCCCGGTCCATGGTAGGTGACCTGACCACCGCGGTCGGTTTCGACCAGCGGAATATCATGCAAATCAAGCACATGCTCGGCCCGACCATTGGCACCTTGGGTGAACACCGGCTGGTGTTCCAGCAGCCAGAGTTCGTCCTCGGTGTCGGCTTCACGGGTCAGTGTGAATTCACGCATCCTGTCGACCACCGGGTGGTAGTCGACAAGTCCCAGATCTTTAATGATCATCAGAGTACGTATTTGATGCGATGATGACTGGTCAGGTCCTGATAAATCGCATCAAGCTGCGGCTTGCTGGTCGCGCGGATGGTGACCGTAATCGAAGTGAACTTACCGCCGGAACTCTGACGACTACTGACAGCGCCTTCAGAAATATCTTCTACATGGCGGCGGATGATTTCAACGACAATCTGGTCCAGATCATCACTGGTTTCGCCCATGGCTTTAATCGCAAAGTCACAGGGAAATTCGAGCAGGGTTTCCTGTTGTTTATCCTGTTCGCTCATACGCTGCCCTCCGTTTTGTAACGCTGGTAAAGCGCGTCAAGCTGCTGCCAGACAGGACCAGGCTTGCCAGTACCGACCGGCGCATCATCCAGCGTCGTCACAGGCAACAACTCGCGGGTGGAACTGCTGATCCAGATTTCGTCCGCCTGTTTCAACTGCTCGGCAGAGACTGCCTCTTCTCGATACGAAATAGCGGCTGTCCGGGCCAGTTCCAGAACCACATCGCGGGTGATACCGGGCAGGACTTTCTCGTCCTTGGGCGCGGTATGAATCACCCCGTCCAGTACTGCGTAACTGTTACTGGCCGAACCTTCAGTCATATAACCGTCGCGAATCAGAATGGCTTCCTGGGCGCCGACATCCTGAGCCTGCTGCCTCAACAGGCTGTTGGGTAACAGGGTAATTGCCTTGATATCGCACTGCGCCCAGCGAATATCCTTGACCGTAATGGCCTTGATACCATCCTCTTTGTACCAGGCCGGCAGTGGTTTGATCGGGTTGGTCATGACAAAGGCGGTCGGTTCCACCCCTTCCGGGAACACATGATCACGCGGTGCAACGCCGCGCGTGACCTGCAGGTACACCGCCTGATTGTCGCCGTCATTGTCATGAACCAAACGGGCGATAATCTCGCTCCACTGTTCGATATTGTAGGGGTTAGCCATGCGAACCCCATCCAGGCTGCGTTGAAGACGCTGTAAATGCTCATTCAGACAGAATGGCAGGCCCTGATAAACCGGAATGACTTCATAAACACCGTCACCCAGCAAAAAACCACGATCGAGCACAGAAACATGCGCCTGGTCGGCGGGCAGGTACTCGCCGTTTAAAAATACGGTTCTCACAGTCTAGCCCCAGATCCACAGCAGAATATGGTCAATCAGACGGCGCCACCAGCTGCCCTCTTCAACAGCATTGAGTGCCACCAGCGGTTGTTTGGCGACGACTTCTTCACCGAGGCGGATTTCGACTTCACCCAGTTGGGTGCCGGCCTCGACAGGCGCAATCACCGGTTGCTGAATATTGGTGCTGGCCGCCAGCTCATCATACTGGCCGCGTGGCACAGTCACTGACAGGTCCTGAGCCAGCCCCAGTGCCAGCGTTTCCTGGGCACCTTTCCATACCTTGGTGTCGGTGATACTGGTATTGGCCTGATACAACTGATGGGTTTCAAAGAAACGGAAACCGTAGTTCAGCAGTTTCTGGGTTTCCTGAGCCCGTGCATTTTCACTGCGGGTACCGAGCACTACCGTGATCAGTCGCATATCTCCCCGTTTGGCTGAGGCGGCCAGGCAATAGCCGGCTTCTTCGGTGTGACCGGTTTTCAGACCATCAACACTGTTATCCCGCCACAACAGTTTGTTGCGGTTGTGCTGCGTGATGTCGTTATAAGTGAATTCCTTTTCGGCATACCACTCGTAGTGTTCCGGGAAGTCACGAATCAGTGCCGCAGACAAGGTCGCGATATCGCGCGCTGTAGTGTAGTGATCAGGATCAGGCAGACCGGTGGCATTGACATAGTTGGTGTTATACATGCCGAGTTGCTGCGCATACTGATTCATCATCTGAGCGAACACTTCTTCACTGCCAGCGATGTGTTCAGCCAGCGCGACGGCGGCATCATTACCGGACTGTACGATCATGCCGCGCAACAATGCCTCTACAGAGACTTTGGTATTCACTTTGATAAAGCTGCGGGAGCCTATCATGCGCCAGGCTTTTTCACTGATCAGCACTTCGTCATCCAGCGAAATATTACCGGCGTGCAATTCATGCGACACCACATAAGAAGTCATCAGTTTGGTGATACTGGCCGGTGGCAGTTTTTCGTCCGGGTTCTCCGCGGCCAGCACTTTGCCACTGTTGTAATCAATCAGAATATGAGATTTGGCAGCGATCGCGGGGGCCGAAGGCTTGGGCGTAATTACGCCAGCCTGCACCGATACAAAAGCAGTCAGAAACAGAAAAAATAAAACAACTTTCGTGTTTTTCAGCATGATGAACTCTCAGGAAAAATAGATTTAATCGACGACTATATGGCTGTCGCGAAAGCCGAGTCCGACCAGTCTGGCCGCCAGATCATCGCCATAGGCCACGCTGGCCAGTGGTCCGACTCTGACCCGATACAGGGTACCCTGGACACCGCTCACCGGCATAATGGTGACGCTGTCCGCGATATCCTGCTCCAAGCGGATTTTGACCTGCTCAGCGCGATTGCGGGTGCTAAATGCCCCGACTTGCAGAAACATCGCGGCTGAGCTCGCCGGCTTTACCGGCTCGAATCCCCGATCCACTTTTGAGGTCAGTGTTTTAGGGGCACTGCCCGGTGTAATCGCCCGCACTTCCACCAGACCCGTGCCTTTCGAAACGATGCCCAGTTTGGTCGCAGCGCTATATGATAAATCAATCAGCCGGTTGTCGTGAAATGGTCCGCGATCATTAACCTTCACAATCACCTTGCGGCCATTCTCAAGATTGGTGACTTCGACATAACTGGGCAGCGGCAAAGTTTTGTGCGCCGCTGTCATCTCGTACATGTCATAAATTTCACCGCTGGAAGTGCGGCGGCCATGAAACTTGGTGCCATACCAGGAGGCGATGCCCTTCTCGCGGTAACCCTCTGCACTGGTCAGCGTGTAGTAACTTTTACCGAAGACTTCATACTGAGCCGGGTTGCCATATTTACTTCGCGGCTCATATTTGGGAACAGCATCAGGTATCTGACTGATATCAGGCACCCGGCCCGGCGCGCCGTCTTTTTCAGACACGCTGCCGCAGGAAATTAGCAGCAGGTAGGCCAGTGCCAGTGATGCTCTCCGACAGTAAACTGAAAAACGCATTACAACTCACCAAATTGTTGTCGGATGGCCTCCGCCAGTTGCACCACCGCCATGGCATACATACGGCTGTGGTTATAGCGGGTGATGGCATAAAAGTTCTGCCGGCCCAGCCAGTATTCCTCGCCATCAGGTTGAGTCAGGGCAATCACCGACAGCGGATCATCGCCGGCAGGCAACTGAGCCAGTGAGAAACCGGCAGCAGCCAGCTGTTCACGACTGTAGGCGGGTTTGAGATCAGTGCCGTTAATTCCATCCGGCAAAGGTTTATCAAGTTCTGTGCGGTGCACAATGCTCTCTCCCGGCACCCAGCCATGCAAGGCAAGGTAATTGGCAATACTGCCTATCGCATCGGTCGGGTTGGTCCAGATATCCCGGTGGCCGTCATCGTCAAAGTCCACCGCATAGGCCCGGTAGCTGCTGGGCATAAACTGTCCCAGTCCCATCGCCCCGGCATAGGAACCGACCGGCTCCAGCTGAGACATCTGTTCTTCACGGGTCAGGATCAGAAAGTTCTCCAGCTCACTGGTAAAAAACGGACTGCGTGGCGGATAACGGAAGGCGAGAGTCGATAAAGCATCAATAACCCGGTAACCACCGACATTGCCACCATAACGCGTTTCCACCCCAAGAATAGCAACGATGATCTCAGCCGGCACCCCATATTGCTGCTCAGCCTCGGCCAGTGCTTCCTTATGCTGCTGCCAGAACTCGACACCGCCGGCAATACGCGAACCGGTCAGGAAGATATCTCGGTACTCGTACCAGGGCTTGCTCTTTTCTGCCGGTCTGGAAATCGCCTTGAGGATGCTGTCTTTGACTTCCACCTCGGCAAAAACCTGTTCCAGTTCTGCCTCGTTGAACCCGTGTTCAGTCACCATTTTGTCAATAAACTGCTGCAAATCCGGTAAGTCCGGATTAGCCAGAACAGGCAGAGAAGTCAGACACAACAAGGCACTACTGAACACAAACTGTTTCACGGCGACATCATCCTTCGGTGAGTATGAATAGACATCAGGATACCGAAGCCGGCGAGCAAGGTCACCATCGAGGTGCCACCGTAGCTCACCAGCGGCAGGGGCACCCCGACCACAGGTAACAAGCCGGTAACCATACCGACATTAACAAACACATAAACCAGAAAGGTAATCGAAATACTGCCCGCCAGCAGGCGCGAGAAACTGCTTTGCGCCTGACTTGCGATAAACAGACCTCGACCAGCTATCAACAGATAAAGGCATAACAGCAGGGCTGCGCCGGCGAGACCGAACTCTTCAGCAATCACGGCAAATATGAAGTCAGTTGAACGCTCAGGCAGAAACTCCAGGTGGGATTGAGTCCCCTGTAACCAGCCCTGTCCGAATGTGCCACCGGAACCGATCGCAATCTTGGACTGAATAATGTGGTAACCGGCTCCCAGCGGGTCATTTTCCGGATTAAGAAAGGTCAATACCCGCCGCCTTTGATAGTCATGCATGAAGTACCACAATATCGGAGCTCCGGCAGCACAGGCACCCAAAAAACCGATAATAATTTTCCAGCTGATGCCAGCCAGAAATAAAACTATCAAACCTGAACTTGCGATGAGTATGGCTGTACCGAGATCCGGTTGCTTGGCAATCAGGAAGGCTGGCAAACCAATCAGAACCAGACTCAAAATCATGCGTAATGCCGACACCGGAAGAGCTCGCTCCGCAAGAAAGGCAGCTATCAGAATCGGGACAGCCAATTTGATAATTTCAGACGGCTGAAAACGAACCAAACCAAGATCAAGCCAGCGTTGGGCGCCCTTGCCTTCGTCACCGAACAACAATACCGTCACCAGTAATATCAGGCCAAAAGCATAAAGCCAGTAAGCGCTGTCACGCATTCTGTCCGGATGAATCTGTGCTACAACCAGCATCGCGCCCATGGCCACGCCCAGTCTGATCAGCTGACGGATGATAAGGCCAGTGTCCTGTCCGCCGGCGCTGTAGAGCATCATCAATCCCACACCAAGCAACAACACCAGCCCCAATAGCAGAGGAGCGTCCAGATGCAACAGCTGCAGCAACCTGCCCGGTTGCCAGGATTGTCGCTGAGGTCTGTCACTGAGCAGGCTGTGGTTCATCCAATTCCAATCCGAAATGTTCAATTATCATTTTTCGTGCAATCGGTGCAGCGGTTTTACTGCCGCTGCCACCGTTTTCGACTACCACCGCGACGACAAACTCGGGCTTGTCGGCAGGAGCGAAAGCGATAAACAAAGCATGATCATGCAGTTTTTCCGCTAAGGTTTCCGCGTCATATTTCTCATCCTGAGCTATGCCGAAAACCTGGGCCGTACCTGTTTTGCCAGCCACCTTGAATGGCATGCCTTCGCCAACGTGTCTCGCCGTCCCCCGCTCGCCGTGAATGACCTCAACCATCGAGTCTACCACCGCCTCCCAGTGCTGGCTGTCCTGCATCGGCAGGCTGTTGACGCGCTCATTGCCACGCAGTTCCATCTCGTTTTGTCCTGCTTTACGACTGGCGCGCACGACCTGAGGTTCCTGCATGACACCACGCATGGCAAGCGTTGAAGTGGCATGCGCCAGTTGGATCGGTGTGGTCTGGTTAAAGCCCTGACCGATACCGGAAATCAGGGTTTCCCCCGGGAACCAGGCCTGATTGCGGCTGGCACGTTTCCATTCTCTGGATGGAGACAGACCGCTACTCTCGCTGGGAATGTCGACACCGGTTTCGTGGCCAAAGCCGAACAGATCAAGGAACTGATGCAGGCGGTCAATGCCGAGGGTATGCGCCAGATCGTAGAAATAAACGTCGCAGGATTGGGCGACTGCATCATTCATATCCATCATGCCATGGCCATAATGTTTCCAGCAGCGGTAACGATGATCATGGCCGGGCAAGGTGTACCATCCGGGGCAATAGGTTTTTGAATGCTCAGTGACCACGCCGAGTTCCAGTCCGGCCAGAGCGACAAAAGGCTTAAGGGTAGAACCCGGCGGGTAACTGCCGCGAAGCGCGCGGTCATAGAGCGGACGATCAGGAGAGTCCCTGAGTTCGGCATAGTCTTTACTGCTGATACCGGACACAAACAGGTTGGGATCAAAGTCCGGTTTACTAACCAGCGCCAGCACGCCTCCGGTACGCGGATCCATGGCAACAATCGAGCCATTGAAGTCGGTCAGCGATTCACTGGCGACGCGCTGGAGGTTGATATCGAGATTGAGAAACAGATCATCACCGGAACGTGACGAGACCGACATCAGCTCGCGCACAATACGTCCCTGCACATTGGTTTCGACCTGCCGGTAGCCCACTTCTCCATGGAGAATATCTTCATATTCCTTCTCCACCCCGGTCTTGCCAATCTGCAAAGTCCCTTTGTAGTCCTGCTGATCGATGCTTTGCAGTTCACGCTCGTTAATCCGGCCTACATAACCCACCGCATGGGCAAACAGATTGCCCTGCGGGTAATGGCGAATCAGCCGCCCCTGGATATCGACACCGGGAAACCGGTACCGGTTGGCAGAAAAACGGGCAACTTCTGCTTCAGTCAGTCGCTGTCGAATCACCACCTGCTGGAATCGCCGGTGCCGCTTGAGACGATCCTGAAAGTCGGCGATGTCCTCCTCTGTCAGCGCCAACAGCTTAGACAGCTCTTTCAACGTTGCTTCCACATCATCAACTTTTTCCGGCACCATTTCCAGGCTGAAGGTGGGGATATTTTCGGCTATCAGCACACCGTTACGATCATATATCAGGCCTCGCTGTGGCGGCAGCGGCTCAATATCGACACGGTTGCGATTGGATAATGAATCATAGTGTTCGTATTCGAACACCTGCAGATAAACCAGTCGTACAATGACCACGCTGAATACCAGAATGGAAATCAGTGCCGCCACCAGCAACCGGCCGTTAATCAAACGACTTTCACGGAAATGGTCTTTCAGCGTGAAGCGTGAGGACATAAGTAATCAGCTCACCTGGAAAGTGCGACGGATCTTGCGCAGCACCGCGTACATGATTGGCCACATGAGGGTACTGGTGAGGACTGGCATCCAGATAATCCAGTCTATCTCCGGCCCAGCTGCAATGATGGCGATAAGATGTACCAAGAGTACCACTGAAAATATCGTCAGTGCCTGCTGCCACAGGGGATACTGTCGCAACTGTAGGTGGAAACGCGCAATCAGATAGACCGCGAGTGCATAGCTGAACGCCATGATGCCCAGGGTCGTGCCCATCATCGCATCCATCAGTAGACCGGTCAGCCAGCCGACACCGATACTGACCCGGTGCGGCAAGGCCATGGCCCAGTAAATCAGGGTCATGACCACCCATTCAGGACGGAAATAACGGGCAAAATCAGGCAAAGGGGCCAGCATTAACAACATCGCGATGATCACAGTAATCACGATCACAAAACCGTTTCTGGATTCAGCGCTTGTCGCCATCTGCCGCCTCCTCTGTCTGAGTTTGGGGTGCTGTCACAGTGGTTTCTGCCGAAGAGGCTGCTGGCGTAACCGTTTCCTGTTCCGCTGACATGGCAGGTACCGTGGGCTCAGCTGTTGCCTGCGCCTCTGACGCAGCAGGTGTCGGTGCCAGTAACGGCTCGGTATGAATTTTTTCCCCCGGTAACACCAGCATGACTTCACGACTGGTAGACAGGTTGGCGGCAGGCTCAACTTTGATATCGGCAAAAGCTTTACCCTGTGGAAAATCGACCGAAACCACTTTGCCAACGGGATAACCGACCGGGAAGCGGCCACCAAGCCCGGAAGTCACCAGCAGATCGCCTTTTCTGACATCGGCATTATGCGGCAGAAAATCCATCTGTAATTCCTCTCCCAGCCCCCGGCCGGTCACAACAGCGCGAAGGCCGTTGCGATTGATTTGCACCGGAATGCTGTGACTCGGGTCCGTCAGCAGAACAACGCGGCTGGATAAGTGCGAGGTCTCGGTGACCTGCCCCATCACGCCGTGGGCATCCAGCACCGGCTGGCCGACATAAACACCGTAGTTGTTGCCTTTGTCGATGATGACCTGCTGTGAAAACGGGTCCAGATCTACAGTCAGCAGTTCTGCAACCTGCACCCGTTCCTGCAGGCGGAACGAAGAACCCAACAGTTCGCGCAGGCGCATATTCTCACGCTCAAGCGCCTGCATTTTCTGTAAGCGGATACTCTGCAGTTTGTTGGTGGCGCTCATCACCGTGATCTGTTCTTGCAGTTGTTCACGATCCTGAAAAAAGTCACCCATCCAGTCGGCAAAATTGGTGGGCAAAGAGGCGGTTGCCTGTATCGGATAAACCAGCGTGGATAAGGCCGAACGGACCGGTTTGAAATAATCGAGACGCGAGTCGAGAAAAAACAAGGCCAGTGACGCCAGCAAAGCCAGCATCATCCGGGTATTTAACGACGGTGTATTGGTAAATAAGGGTTTAATGGCTAGCGTCCAAAACTAAAAGACCTTCGCAAATAAAACGCATTTGCAAAGGTCTTAATCTAACGATTCTCAGAGATTATTCAAATGTAAAGACGTCAGTTCCTTTCTCGTCAATCATTTCAAGTGCCCGGCCACCGCCACGCGCGACACAGGTCAGCGGGTCTTCAGCAATAATCGCCGGCAGACCGGTCTCTTCAATCAGCAATCGATCCAGATCACGCAGCAGGGCACCGCCACCGGTCAGTACGATACCGCGTTCGGCCACGTCAGCACCCAGTTCGGGCGGGGTCTGTTCCAGTGCCGTTTTCACTGCTGCGACAATACCGGACAGCGGGTCCTGCAGGGCTTCCAGAATTTCATTACTGTTGAGGGTGAAGCTGCGTGGCACGCCTTCAGCCAGGTTACGACCACGGACTTCCATTTCCTTGACTTCATTACCGGGATAAGCCGAGCCGATTTCTTTCTTGATTTTCTCGGCGGTCGATTCACCAATCAGGGTACCGTAGTTACGGCGCACATAATTGACAATCGCTTCATCGAACAGGTCGCCACCGATACGCACCGAGGCGGAATAAACAATACCGTTCAGGGAAATCACGGCGACTTCGGTAGTACCGCCACCGATGTCCAGCACCATCGAGCCACTGGCCTCATCGACCGGCATACCGGCACCAATCGCCGCTGCCATCGGCTCTTCAATCAGAAACACGTCACGGGCACCGGCACCGGCAGCAGATTCACGAATCGCCCGGCGTTCAACCTGAGTGGAACCACAGGGAACGCAGACCAGCACGCGTGGGCTGGGCTTCAGGAAACGGCCTTCATGCACTTTACGGATAAAGTGCTGCAGCATTTTTTCGGTGACGGTGAAATCAGCAATAACGCCGTCTTTAAGCGGTCGGATGGCGGTGATGTTGCCCGGGGTCCGTCCCAGCATGCGCTTTGCTTCCACCCCCACAGCGGCGATCGAACGGGGGCCACCCGGTCCTTTATCCTGACGAATCGCCACCACCGACGGTTCGTCGAGCACGATACCTTTACCGCGCACATAAATCAGCGTATTAGCTGTTCCCAAATCGATCGACAGATCGTTGGAAAAAATTCCACGTAAACGTTCAAACATTGAAGAAACCACACCTGACAGGGGTAAAAACGATACTTTAGCAATGCTCAGGACTGTTGAGCAAGCTGCTAATGATTTAAACTTGGCGCTTTATTGAAGCAATTAACATTTGGAACTGTCGATGAGTTTAGATAAACACGATGTAGAAAAAATTGCGCATCTGGCGCGGCTTTCTATTGAGGAAGAAGACATCCCTCACTACGCTCAGGGTCTGAACAACATCCTTAATCTGGTCGAGCAAATGAGCGCGGTAGACACCAGCGGCATTCAGCCGATGGCTCACCCGCTGGATGCCCATCAGCGCCTGCGTCCCGATGAGGTGACCGAAATCGATCAACGTGAAGCCTTCCAGGCTATCGCTCCTAAAACCGAAGACGGTGTTTATCTGGTTCCCAAAGTTATCGAATAAGGCACAGGCTCATCCATGCATAACAAATCTCTATCAGAACTCTCGACAGCCCTGCAGACGGGTGACATCAGCAGTGTTGAACTGACTCAGCATTATCTGGATCGCATCAGGCAATACAACGGCGATCTGAATGCCTTCATCACCGTGACCGAAGACCGGGCACTGGAACAGGCCAAAGCTGCGGACAAACTGCTGGCCGACAAAAAAGGCGGCCCGCTGACCGGCATACCCCTCGCACACAAAGATATTTTCTGCACCAAAGGCGTTCGCACCAGCTGTGCATCCAAAATGCTGGACAAGTTCATCGCTCCCTATGACGCCACCGTGGTGGAAAAAACCGATGCGGCCGGTATGGTGACACTAGGCAAAACCAATATGGATGAATTTGCAATGGGGTCATCCAATGAAACCAGCTTTTACGGCCCGGTGAAAAATCCCTGGGATACCGGCTGTGTGCCCGGCGGTTCCTCCGGCGGTTCGGCTGCCGCGATGGCTGCGCGTCTGGCACCGGTCGCGACCGGTACCGACACCGGCGGCTCGATTCGTCAGCCTTCATCATTGTGTAACCTGACCGGTCTGAAACCGACCTATGGCCGCATTTCGCGTTATGGCATGATTGCCTTTGCCTCCAGCCTGGATCAGGCAGGCCCGATGGCCAACAGCGCCGAAGATGCCGCCTGGCTGATGAATATCATGTCCGGTTTCGACCCGCGCGATTCCACCAGTGTGGATCGTGATGTGCCCGACTATACCGCGACCCTGAATGATTCTCTGGAAGGCCTGACCATTGGTCTGCCCAAGGAATATTTCGGCGAAGGTCTGGATCCACAGGTGGCTGAAGTTGTCGAAACTGCAATCAAGCAATATGAGGCGATGGGTGCCAAACTCAAAGAAATCACCCTGCCCAACACCCACCTGGCTGTACCAACCTATTATGTGGTCGCACCGGCAGAGTGTTCATCCAACCTGTCACGCATGGACGGCGTGCGTTTCGGTCACCGCGCTGAAGATCCGAAAGATCTGATGGATCTTTACACCCGCTCACGCGGTGAAGGCTTCGGTGAAGAGGTCAAGCGCCGCATCATGATCGGCACCTATGCCCTGTCGGCTGGCTACTACGACGCCTATTATCTGAAGGCGCAGCAATGTCGTCGTCTGATCCGGGATGACTTCCTCAAAGCCTATGAAGAAGTCGATGTCATCATGGGGCCTTCGGCGCCGACCCCTGCTTTCCGCTTCGGTGAGAAAACCGATGATCCGGTTGCGATGTATATGGAAGATATTTACACCATTAACGTCAACCTGGCGGGCCTGCCCGGTATCTCGATTCCGGCCGGTTTTGTGAACGGCATGCCGGTGGGGCTGCAAATCATCGGTAACTATTTCGATGAAGCCCGCCTGCTGAATGTCGCTCACCAGTATCAGCAGGAAACTGACTGGCACACCCGTATGCCGGACGCGTTCAAATAGACGTATACATTCAAAGGGGCTTCGGCCCCTTTTTTGTGTCTGGACGATCAACAACCACAGAGGCACAGAGCACACAGAGGTTTTGAAGCTATCCGCAGATTGCACGGATTTACACAGATATTACGAGAACAACGTAAGCAAGTGCCGCGAGGCCGAAAACTAAGCTTATTTGCTCAACAGGCTTTTTATAGTCTGTTTTATTAATCTGTGAAAATCAGCGTAATCTGCGGATGATTATCTTAATTAACTCTGTGCTCTCTGTGCCTCTGTGGTTCATCATTTATACCTAAGCAAAAACCAGACATAAGCCAATCTGCTATCCTTGCAGCACGATCGAAATCGGTAAAAAGGAAGCCGCTGCATGAAAGCCGCAGAACTGTTTATCAAAGCGCTGGAAAACGAAGGGGTTGAGTATCTGTTCGGTATCCCCGGTGAAGAAAACCTGGATGTGATGGATGCCCTGCTCGACTCCTCGATTCGCTTTGTCACAACGCGCCACGAGCAGGGCGCTGCTTTTATGGCTGATGTCTACGGCAGGCTCACTGGTCGCGCCGGGGTCTGCATTGCCACATTGGGACCGGGAGCAACCAACCTGATTACCGGTGTCGCTGATGCCAATATGGATCATGCACCCTTGATTGCAGTGGCTGGTCAGGCCTCTACCCGCCGGTTGCATAAGGAATCGCACCAGGTACTGGATCTGGAAGCGATGTTCCGGCCGATTACCAAGTACGCGACCCGTATTGTCAGTCCGGAAGTCATTCCCGAGATTGTGCGTAAAGCCTTCAAGGTCGCCCAGACAGAAAAAACCGGTGCCTGCTTTATCGAGTTTCCGGAAAACATCGCCGAAATGGAAATCGATGATTTACCACTGCGGGTCAAACACGCGACGCCGCCGGAACCGGCTACCGAACATATCGAGCGCGCTGCGGAAATTATTTCCAATGCCAAGAACCCCATCATCCTCGCCGGTAATGGCGTGGTGCGGGCCAATGCCAGTGAAGAACTGGCCGAGTTTGCCGAGAAGCTGCGAATTCCGGTAGCCAACACCTTCATGGCCAAAGGTGTCATCCCCTTCCGCCATCCGATGGCACTGGGCAGCGTCGGTCTGCAGTCCAATGACTACGCCAACTGCGGCTTTGCCAGTGCCGATGTGATTATCTGCGTCGGCTATGACATGGTCGAATACCATCCCTATCTGTGGCATCCGTCACGGGATCGCACCATCATTCATATCGACAGCACCCATGCCGAGGTCGATGCGCATTACAGTGTGGTGTTGGGCATCGTCGGTAATCTGCGTCACAGTCTGAACCGGCTGGCGGCACTCACCACCCCGCATGAAGGCAAGGCGCTGCGGATCCTGCGTGACAGCCTGATTGAAGAAATGAATCTGCACCGCGACGATACCGAGTTTCCAGTCAAGCCGCAGAAGATCATCTGGGATCTGCGCACCGCCATGGATCTGGAAGATATTGTCATCTGTGATGTCGGTGCCCACAAGATGTGGATGTCACGCATGTTCCGTTGTGAGTATCCCAACACCTGCATTATCTCCAACGGCTTTGCCAGCATGGGCATCGCCGTTCCCGGTGCCATTGCTGCCAAGCTCGCTTATCCTGACAGGAAAGTCGTCGCAGTCACCGGTGATGCCGGCTTTATGATGAACTCACAGGAAATCGAGACAGCGATGCGGCTGCATATTCCGATTGTGATCCTGATCTGGAACGACGCCAGTTACGGACTGATTGAATGGAAGCAGAAAAACGAATTCGGCCGTACCAGCCATGTCGAATTCACCAACCCGGATTTTGTGCAGTATGCGCAATCTTTCGGTGCGGTCGGTGTCAGAGTCGAGAAGACCGAACAGCTGATGCCGGTGCTGCAGGAAGCGCTGGAACGCGACACGGTTACCGTGATTGATTGTCCGGTTGATTACCGGGAAAATCTCAAACTGACAGAAACGCTTGGACAACTGACTTTAACAACATGAAACCTGCAATCAGAAATCTGCTTATAGTTGTGATGGCTGGCGTGGCCGGCCTGATGACCTACACCCTGCTGCCGACTTCAGGACAGCCCATGCCTGAAATCAGCTTCAGCGATATCGACGGGGGGCAGCATCAGCTCACTGACTACAAAGGCCAGCCGATCCTAATGATTTTCTGGGCCACCGACTGCCCCGGTTGCATCAAGGAAATGCCGGAGCTCATCGCCCTGCACGAGGAATATGCTGACAAGGGGCTCGCCATGATCAGCGTAGCCATGCCGCATGACTATCCTGAGCACATCAAGGCGATGCGTGAGCAGAAAGGTCTGCCTTATCTCATCACCTGGGATGAAAGCGGTGAAATCAGTGCTGCCTTTGATAACGTGCGCGTCACCCCGACCCATTTCCTGATTTCGCCAGAGGGCGAGATTGTGATGCGCAAAATCGGCGTCCTGGATATGGAGCTGCTGGAAGACAGACTCGCCATGATGGGACTTACACCGGTACAATCATAAATTCACTACACATCTAAAAGCTTATATGGTATAAAGTCCGGCTTTAATAGATGCAGGCAGGGGCCTTGTTTGGAACCCTGCGAAGAGTAAAGTTCATCAGGAGCAGGTTCTAAAATGGCCAGAGTATGTCAGGTAACGGGCAAACGCCCAATGAGCGGCAACAACGTTTCGCACGCTCACAACAAAACAAAACGTCGTTTTTTACCCAACCTTCAATCTCACCGTTTCTGGGTTGAGTCTGAAAATCGCTGGGTAAAACTGCGTGTCAGCAACCATGGTCTGCGCATCATCGATAAAAAAGGCATCGATGTTGTTCTGGACGAAATGCGCGCTCGCGGCGAAAAAATCTAGGAGATAAGACATGCGTGATAAAATCAGACTCGTTTCGTCTGCTGGTACTGGTCACTTCTATACCACCGACAAAAACAAACGCACCATGCCTGAAAAAATGGAGATCAAAAAGTTTGATCCCGTTGTTCGCAAGCATGTGATGTATAAAGAAGCAAAAATCAAGTAAACACCACTTGAACACTGCTTATCGAAAAAGCCCGCTGTTGCGGGTTTTTTTGTGTCTGGCAGTGGCTATGCCAGTTCTTTTCCCTCAATCATCAGCAACACTGAGGAGATGCATTGTCAGCCCGGGATGTCAGCAACACATCAACCTGATGCGTGGTCCTTGCGCAAATGATTCTTGTCCGGCACCGCTTTTTTAAATATGTGAGTCTGTGCAGGCTTGCATTTCGACCACTGGTCAAAGAACAGCGCCTTCATCGCGGTCGTAACAGAGTGATCGACTTAGCAGCAAAACACTGTCCCCCACGATAAACTACCTGGGTTGCAACGCTCTAATGACAGCCGTCTCTGCCCGGTTAAAAACAGCTGTTGAGAACGTGATAACCGGATGGCTCATCCCGTGCTGTTGAATGGAGCCACAATAAACCCGAACAGTTACTTGACTCCTGACTGATTCGCGCCAAAATGTACGGGACCTTATCCATCGGTAATGGCGACACATGCTCCGGTATGGCTGAGCGCTGATGCAGTGAACCCAATAGAGCGCCCGCCATCGGGGTGCAGACAAATAAAATTATCTGACTTTGTATATGACAAATACAGTACTGCTGGAAGCTTCACAACTATCACGCTATTTTGGGGGGCATGCGGCTGTCGATGATGTCAGCTTCAGTGTCAGCCAGGGTGAAGTGGTCGGTTTTCTCGGCCCTAACGGTGCCGGTAAATCCACCACCATGCGCATGCTGACCGGTAATCTGGCACCGGACCACGGTGAAATCCGGGTCAATGGCATTGATCTGCTGGATAAACCCAGTCAGGCCAAAGCCCATATCGGTTATCTGCCGGAAACCCCACCCTTGTATAAGGAACTGACTGTCCGTGAGTTTCTGCGCTTCTGCGCCCGTCTGAACCAGATCGATGGCCGATGTCATCATACCGCGGTTGAGACCGCAATGGGCCGCTGTGGCCTGACAGAAGTAGCACAGCGCCTGATTGGCAATCTGTCCAAAGGCTTTCAGCAACGGGTCGGCATTGCCCAGGCCATCATCCACTCCCCTTCGGTGGTCATTCTGGATGAGCCGACCTCCGGGCTCGACCCGATTCAGATCCGCGAAATACGCCAGTTAATCCGTGATATTGCCGATGAGCACAGTGTCATTCTCTCAACCCATATCCTGCCGGAAGTACAGATGTTGTGTGACAGGGTACAGATCATTTCTCAGGGCCAGTTACTGTTTAACGATACGATTGATGAACTCGGTTTACAGATGCAGGCCCACACTCTGCTGGTTGAGTTTCAACAGCCCCTGGCAGCTGATTTCCTCAAGCAGATTGATGGCGTCACTGCAGTGGAGACGATTAATCTGCAGCGCCACCGACTGCATTATCTGCCCGACAAGAATCCGACCCAGGCCCTGCTCAGCCGGGCAGTCAGTGACAACTGGCGACTGACAACACTGATGCCCGAGCAACGCTCTCTGGAAGAAGTGTTTATGAAGATCATTCAGAAAGAAGAAGCTGATGTTTAATATCGCCCGTAACGAACTGCATCGTCTGTTTTTATCGCCTCTGGCCTGGATTATGCTGGCTCTCACGCAAGTGTTACTAGCGTATCTGTTTCTGAGTCATATCGACTATTTCAGCAGCATTCAGGCGCGTATTTCCGCCATCCCCGGTGCTCCCGGCGTTACCGAGATGGTTGCCATGCCGCTACTCAGTAATGCCGCGATCATTATCCTGTTGATTACGCCGCTGTTAACGATGCGCAGCATCGCGGAAGAGCGGCGTAATGACACCCTGCCGCTACTGTCTTCGGCACCGTTAAGCATGACCCAGATTGTGCTGGGAAAGTACCTCGGTAATCTCGCCTTTTTTCTGCTGATAGCGCTGCTGACCTTGCTGATGCCGCTGTCGCTCAGTATCGGCACCAGCCTGGACTGGTATCAGCTCAGTGCCGGCATGCTGGGACTGATATTGCTGATTGCCAGCTTTACGGCGATCGGCATTTATATGTCGTCGCTGACCCGCCAGCCCACCATTGCTGCAGTCAGCAGCTTTGCTCTGTTGTTCCTGCTGTGGATTATCGACTGGGCCGGTAACAGTAACACCGGTTTTTCGGTACTGAGCTGGTTGTCATTACTGAATCATTTCGAGCCGATGACACGCGGCCAGATCAATACCCAGGACCTGAGCTTTTACCTGATTATCATCGTGACATTTATTCTGCTGACCGTTCGACGGCTGGACAGAGAAAGACTGGACTAACGCAAACTGATTATGAAAATCACCCGACGCACACAACGCTTATTCCGTCTGCAACAGGTCCTGTTCTATCTGTTGCTGATCACTGTGATTATTTTGCTGGCTACATTTTCTATTGATCACAACCGGCAATTCGACTGGACAGCCAATGCCCGCCATACCCTGTCCGATAGCAGCCTGCAGCTACTCAACGGTCTGCAGGAGCCAATCCGGATTCAGGTTTTTGTCAGCCCCGAATATGAATATCGCCGAGCCGTGGTCGATTTGATCAAACGTTATCAGCGGCACACGGACAAGCTCGAAGTGAGTTATGTCGACCCGAATTTTTCGCCGGACCTGGTGCGGGAAATGAATATCCAGCAGCAGGGCGAGATGGTGGTCAGCCGCGGCGAACAGTCGCAACACGTGCTGGATTTATCCGAGCAGTCGCTGACCAATGCGCTGATCAGCGTGTCACGTCAGCAACAGCAGTGGCTGGTATTTATCGAAGGGCACGGCGAGCGCAGCCTGTTTGAAAAAAATAATTTCAGTTTCGTCACCTGGGCCCGGCAGCTGGAAAATCAGGGATTTAAATTACAGGCACAGAATCTGGTCAATACGCCGCAGATACCCGCCAACACCGCTGCCCTGGTTATCGCCAGTCCGACTCAGGACTGGCTGCCAGGCGAAGTCGAACTGGTCAAAGATTACCTCAAGAACGGAGGCAACCTGCTGTGGCTAAGCGATCCGGAACCCAGTCAGTCATTGTCGGCGCTGAGTGAAATGCTGGGAATTGAGTTTATTCCCGGCACGGTCCTGGATCCGACCTCCGTCAGCCTGGGCCTTGAAGATCCACGTTTTGTACTCATCAGTGACTACGCCAATCATCCGATTGGGCAGGCTGTTGCCAGCGTTTCCCTGCTTGCCGATGCTGTTGCCATTCAAAAAACGGAACAGCTCAAGCAGAATCAGGAGTGGAACATACTCAATCTGCTGAGCAGCCAGCCCGGTGCCTGGGTGGAAACAACCCCCATCAATCAGAGTAATCTGAGTTCGCAAGCTTATGATGCCGGTGCTGATGTATCTGGACCGTTGACTATGGGATATATACTTAGCCGTCAGTTGGCCGGTGGCGAAAAACAACAGCGGATAGCGGTCATTGGTGACAGCGATTTTGCCACTAATGCCTATATCGGCAATGCTGCCAACCTGGATCTGGCGATGGCGCTGGCCAACTGGCTGGCAGCTGATGACAAGCTGATCGAGATTCCGGTAAAAACCAGTGTCGGCACCCAGCTTGAATTAAGCCGGACCCAGACAATAATTATCGGTTTCGGCTTCCTGCTGGTGATACCATTAGTGTTACTGGCAACCGGCCTGGGTATCTGGTGGCGGAGACGACGCCGATGAAAAGCAGCTATCTGACCAATCTGGTTTTACTGGCAATTGTCATTGCTTTGCTATGGCTGTCGCAGCGCGAACAACCTGCCCCGCAGCAATCGCCCACACTGTCTACACTAGCCACCGAAGTGGTCGAGTTGATTCAGATAGAACGCGATGGCAAGGTCAATCTGCGGCTTGAGCGCCAACAAAACCAATGGGTGCTGACTGAACCGTTTAATGCCCGCGCCAATCCCACTCGCATCAACCTGCTGCTAAGCCTGCTCAAAGCCCCTGTCCATGGCAAATTTCAGCCGATGGATCAGGCAGCGCTCAATCAGTTCGGGCTCGGCCAACCGGACGTTATCCTTAGCATGAACAATGAGCGGTTTGCTTTTGGCGGCGTCGAATCCATCAGCGAGAACCGATATGTGCTGCATCAGGGCATGATTTTCCTGGTACAGGATGATGTCACGCCGCTTCTGACCGCCTCTGCCGGCAGTTTTGTTGATAACCGACTGATTCCTGAAAACAGCCAGCTGACCCGACTGACCGTGCCACTATCAGCAGCTAAGGACAGCAAAGTCAGTTTTTCACTGCAGGACGGTCAATGGCACAGCGATAATAGTCAATTCAGCGCTGATACGATGAAGGCCCTGGCTGATAGCTGGCAGCACGCCTATGCCATGCAGGTACGCTATCTGGATGACGCACAGCACCGCAACCTGGCAGAGCCGCAAATCGAGCTCTGGCTTGCTGGTAAGGCACAACCGATTCAACTGTTGATGCGTCAAAGCGGACAGACGCTGCAACTGATTAATCCTGCCCTGCGTCTGCAATATGATTTCCCGCTGGCGATGCAAAGCCAGTTACTGCCTACTCCAGCGACACAATAGCGCATGCCTGAATTACCCGAAGTTGAAACCACACGCCGTGGTATCCAGCCCTTTGTCGAGGGTGAGACCATCAACAAAATGACGGTGCGTCATCGTGGCCTGCGCTGGCCGGTGCCAGACGGTCTGGAAAGCCTGGTAAAACAACAAAAGGTGCATCAGGTCTCACGTCGGGCCAAATATCTGCTACTGCAATGCGACAGCGGTACATTGATAATTCATCTGGGTATGTCCGGCCGGCTCCGGATTCTCGATAACGACGCCAACATCGCCAAACATGATCATGTCGACATCTATTTCAGTAACGGCAAAGTATTGCGCTTTACCGATCCGAGACGTTTCGGCGCCGTGCTCTGGTCTGAGGACAATACCGATCAACATCCCCTGATAAACCATCTGGGACCGGAACCCTTGTCTGATGAATTTGACGGCGATTATCTTTACCAGCGCGCCAGAGGCCGCAGCAGCAATATCAAAAGCTTCATTATGAACGGCGAAATCGTGGTCGGGGTCGGTAATATCTATGCCAATGAAGCTTTGTTTCTGGCCGGTATTCACCCAGCCAGGGCGGCGAGCAAAATCAGTAAAGCCAAAATGCAGAAACTGGTGGAGGCCATCAAGCTGGTGTTGGAGAAAGCCTTACTGGCTGGCGGCACCACGCTGCGTGACTTTCGTAAAAGTGATGGCAACCCCGGCTATTTCACCCAGGAGCTGCATGTTTACGGACGTCAGGATCAGCCCTGTCTGCACTGTGCACAACCGATTATCTGCATCCGTCAGGCCCAGCGGGCGACATACTACTGTAAGCAGTGCCAGCCTCGCTGAGATCCTTTTATCTACAGAGGACGCAGATAAATGACATTGAATATCGGCATGCTTTTTACAGCCAGTGTGGCTACTTGAATGGTCCGCTACAGTTCAGGATAAAGCGGATTTCATCACCACAGCCTCATCCTGAAATCTGCTGTTAAGCTTATTTCTGCGCAGCGAAATAATCTGCCATTAAACGAATTTCTTCTTCGCTGTAACCAAGGGCATGTTGCATCATGACCGTGGCAGGTCGCTCACCTGTTTGAAACAGCCGCATCTGTTCAATGAAATAGAGCCGGTCCAGACCGGCCAAACTGGGTGTGCCGCCGACACTGTGGCCCTTAGTGCCGTGACAGGCAGCGCAGCTCGATGCCAGCAGTGCGGCATTGCGTCCTTCCGCCTGCAGATTGATACAGCCAAGCAGTAAAAATGAAGCCAGTGCCAGCCGGGAAAACGACATCCTGCTCTCCTAATTAAAACTCTAAGCTTAGCCTACGTTATAATTGCGATTTAATCACCTGCTAATGGCTGCTTGCCCTTCAACTATGTCAGAAAAAATTCAACTTGATGATGTTATCCCCGAAGAACTCAATGGCATGCGCCTGGATCAGGCCCTCGCCAGAATGTTTCCCGAGTTCTCCCGCGGTCAGCTGACAAAGTGGATCAAAGCCGGTGATGTCAGTGTCGATGACAATCAGCTTCGTCCTCGCGACAGCGTCTCCGGCGGTGAGCAGGTCATTATCAAGACCATTCTGGAAAAACAGGACGACAGCTGGCAGGCTGAAGCTATCTCACTGGATATTGTCTACGAAGATGACGATGTCATTATTCTCAACAAACCGGCGGGCATGGTAGTCCATCCTGGCGCCGGAAATCAGCAGGGCACGCTGGTTAATGCCCTGCTCGCCCATGCACCGCAACTGGCCAATATTCCCCGTGCCGGCATCGTGCATCGCATCGACAAAGCCACCACCGGTTTACTGATGGTGGCAAAAACCCTGCAGGCTCATAACTCGCTGGTGTCGCAGTTGCAGGCGCGCACCGTGATAAGGGAATATCAGGCGATTGCCGTCGGCGTCATGACCGCTGGCGGTACCGTGGATGAGCCCATCGGTCGCCATCATATCGATCGAAAACGTATGGCTATCAGCCAGGGTGGCAAGCCAGCCGTAACCCATTACCGGGTCGAGCAACGTTTCCGCGCCCATACCTATATACGCTGCAAACTGGAAACCGGACGTACCCACCAGATCCGGGTACATATGGCGCATATTCGCCACCCTTTACTCGGCGATCCGGTCTATGGCGGCCGTTTCAAGATCCCCAAAGGCATGTCGGAAAAATGCCGTGAATCGGTTCAGGGCTTTCGTCGCCAGGCTTTACATGCCGGTGTGTTAGGCTTCAAACATCCATCTACCGGTGAAGAAGTCAGCTGGCAGGTGGACTTACCGCAAGATATGCAGCAGATCCTGGCCGAGCTGGCAGAAGATGCTGCACGGGAAGAGGAATGACGAAAAGAAGACGTTTTCATGAAAAACTGAGCTGGTTACTGGATAACAGTATTCCGCTACCGGGCGGCTACCGTATTGGACTCGATGGCTTTATCGGTCTCATTCCGGGGCTGGGCGATTTTCTCAGCGGCCTGTTGGCATCGCTGATTGTCATCAAAGCCAATCAACTCGGGCTACCGCGTTCGGTGTTGTTGAGAATGGTGATTAATGTGTTGATTGATACCGGTCTCGGCAGCCTGCCACTGGTCGGCGATTTGTTTGATTTTGTCTGGAAAGCCAATCAGAAAAACAGTGAATTGCTGGCCCATTATGAACAGTCACCTCAACAAACCAAGCGCCGGTCTGTGCTCGAAAATACGCTGTTTATTTTCGTTATGGTGATTGTTCTGGTTCTGATCGTGATGTTTACAGGCTGGCTGATCGGTCTGTTATGGTCACGTATCCAAGCCTACTAAGATAACTCAAAGGGAGATTCTGATGGATTTTATCCGTGTTCTTATTGCTATCTTGTTGCCACCGCTCGGTGTGTTTCTGCAAGTCGGGCTGGGAGGGGCTTTCTGGCTCAATATTCTGCTGACGCTGCTGGGTTACATCCCGGGCATCGTCCATGCCGTCTGGATTATTGCCAAACGCTGAACTGCCTGTAGAGCGCCGTTCATTCACCGCTACTGCCTGATTAATTGAGCTCTGAGTTCTGGAATATCACAATGAATAAAGTTTTAATTTCTGTTCTGGGTAGCGACCAGCCCGGCATTATGGCCAGGGTGGCGAGCGTGATTCAGCAGCATAACGGCAATATCGAGAATCTGAGCCAGACCCTGCTGGATAATGTATTCGGTGCCTTACTGATGGCGAATCTGGCTGATGATGACAGTGCTGAAAATTTACAGCTGTCCCTGCAGCAGCAGACTCAGGGCATGAACCTGTATATCCGTGTTCATCCCTGGCAGGCCGGGCCTTCTGACTGGCATCAGAATAAGCCGGAAACCCAGCCTTATATCGTCACGGCAATTGGTCCCGACCGTCAGGGGCTGGTAGCTGAAATCGCCGGCGAATTATTCAGGCATGGTGTCAACATCACCAATATTCAGGCTATCTTCAAAGGTGGCAAAAACCCGATGGATAACCTCATGGTGTTTGAAGTCGACGTGCCCCGGGCTGCGTTAATGAATGATCTGCGGGATGCTTTGGATGCCATTGCTGCTCGTCTGGAACTGGAAATCAATGTTCAGCATCGCAAGATTTTCGAATCTGTCAGCAATATTCTCAACTAACCGCCGTTAAACCAGGACTCAGCATGCTTACGCCAAAAGAGATTATTTCCACCCTGCAAATGGTCCGTGAGGAAAACCTGGACCTGCGTACCGTCACCGTCGGTATCAATTTAACGGACTGTGTCAGTCACGATATCGGGACATTTAAACGCAAGATCTACGACAAAATCACCCGCACCGCAGGTCAATTGGTCGCTACCTGCAACCGTATTGAACGCCGCTACGGCATTGAAGTCGCCAATAAACGTATTTCGGTCAGTCCGATAGGCGTGGTTGGCGCACCGTTTAATGCTGATCAGATGGTCGAAATCGCACTGACGCTGGATAAAGCCGCCATTGAACTCGGTGTCGATTTTGTCGGTGGTTTCAGTGCGCTGGTGGAAAAAGGCATGAGCCATGGTGACACAGCCCTGATCGATGCCATTCCTCAGGCTTTAACCGAAAGCCAGCGGGTCTGCTCCTCGGTCAATGTCGCCAGTACCCGTGCCGGCCTCAATATGGATGCCATCAAAAGAATGGGCGTAATCATTAAACAGGCTGCAGAATTGACTGCCGAAGATGATGGCCTCGCTGCGGCAAAACTGGTGGTCTTTGCCAATATTCCGCAGGATGTGCCTTTTATGGCCGGTGCTTACCTGGGTATCGGTGAAGCTGATGCCGTGGTCAGCGTCGGTGTCAGCGGTCCCGGTGTAGTGAAAGCAGCACTGGAGCGGGCCATGGCCGAAGAAGACAATCTGGATCTGAGCCGTGCTGCCGATGTGATTAAACAGACTGCAGCCCGTCTTACCCGTGCCGGCGAACTGGTGGGTCGTGAAGTTGCGCAGATCCTCGGTTTACCCTTCGGTATTGTCGATCTGTCGCTGGCACCGACACCGAATGAAAACGACAGTGTCGGTGAAATCTTCGAAGCCATCGGCCTGCCAGCGATTGGTGCCCCGGGCAGTACGGCATTTCTGGCCATGCTCAATGATGCCGTTAAAAAAGGCGGCGCCTTCGCCAGTTCCCATGTCGGCGGCCTGAGCGGCGCCTTTATTCCGGTGTGTGAAGATCTCACCATTGCACGCTCTGCAGCTGAAGGCACGCTGGCACTGGAAAAACTGGAGGCCATGACCGCGGTCTGCTCAGTCGGTCTTGATATGATCGCACTGCCCGGTGACACCTCGGCAGAGATGCTGTCAGCGATTATTGCTGATGAGATGGCGATCGGAGTCATTAACAAGAAAACGACCGCAGCCCGGCTGATACCGGCACCAGGCAAACAAGCCGGCGATCATGTGGTATTTGGGGGTCTGCTGGGAGAAGGCCCGGTGATGGCAGTAAACATGGGCAACCAGGAAAACCGTTTCGTCCGCTTGGGTGGCCGTATTCCCGCGCCAATACAAAGCCTGGTCAACTAATCATTGAGGCAGCAGCCCCAGCCTCTGATGGCTGCTTCCTCCGCCGCCTCCCCCCTATGATCAGGGGTTGCGAATATTCTGAATTTTTCATCATACTCAGCGTCTGATTCGACGTCGATATTGACGCCTCTATCGTCAGAAAACCCAGCGATCTCGGGGTTTTAATGCTGGCTACATCACAATAATCCGATATTCATGCTGTTCCGGATTGATGATGTTTTACTGATATGAAATATTAGTCCCGCTCTCTACAGTCATGAGACGCCAGGATGGCAGATTGACTCTCATTCCAATCAGGGAGGCTTGAACTACGTGTTCATGTTCAACACCAGGCAACCATCCTTCAGATACATCATCGCAGCTTTATTCACGACAGGCCTGTTGCAGCTATTGGGTCTGTCCCTGTGTCATGCCAAGCCGCGGTTGACGGATACCCAAACCGGCACGCCATTCTCCCATCAGACTGTGATCGAGCTTGCCAAAGCCTTATCGGAGAAAGCCTTTGTAGCCCCGGACAAAGCACCTGAATCGCTCACCAGTCTCAGTTATTCCGAGTATCGGAAAATCAACTTCCAGCAACGGGCTGCCATCTGGGGAGACAGTCCGACCCTGTTCTCGATTCAGTTGTTTGCGCCGGGGTATCTTTATCAACACCTGATTGATGTCGATATCGTCGAGGACGGCATGGCTTATCCTGTGGGGCTCACTGAAGAATCTTTCAGTGTGCCGCGTGAATCCATGACCAGGATACTTGCCGATATCGGTAAATATGCGGGTATACGTCTGCATTTCCCCCTCAACAATCCGGATTACAAAGATGAATTTCTGGTCTTTCAGGGGGCAAGTTATTTTCGTGCGGTGTCAAAAGACCAGCAATACGGTCTTTCTGCCCGAGGTCTCGCCATCGATGTGGCGGAATCACAAGGCGAGGAACACCCGATATTCAGGCGCTTCTGGGTAGAACGGCCGGGCAAGGCGCAGAAAGCCATCGTCGTGCATGCCTTACTCGACAGCCCCGGCGTCACCGGAGCCTATCGTTTTGGAATTTACCCCGATGATCCCACCAGAATGGATGTCAATGTCATCCTGTTTCCCCGCCGGGATCTTGAACATGTCGGCATCGCCCCACTGACATCGATGTATATGCACGGGGAAATGCAGCCCGCGGATAAACCGGATTACCGTCCTGCTGTGCACGACTCGGAAGGCCTTGCTGTTGTCAGAGGCAATGGAGAAAGACTCTGGCGCCCCCTGACCAATCCCGACGCCTTACAAATCAGCGCTTTTATTGATGAAAGTCCAAAAGGCTTCGGTCTGATTCAGCGTCATCGTCAGTTCCAGCATTATCAGGATCTGGAGGCGATGTATCACAAACGTCCTTCTCTCTGGGTCAAACCGCTGGGCGACTGGGGCAAAGGGCAGTTACAACTTGTCGAGATCCCGTCTGACAATGAGACCAACGATAATATCGTTGCCTACTGGCGTCCGGCCGACACCTTGAGAAAAGGCCATAAATATCGTTATGCCTATCGCTTAACCTGGCCAGACCGGCTCCCGGCACAGGCCAATCAGGCCAGAGTGATCAGAAGCGCCAGCGGTCTGCGCCTGAATGATAAGCGGCGTGAAATCGTGATTGATTACAGCAATATCAAAGCTGAAGACATCGACAATATCAGTGTTGATGCCTCGCTGGATCAAGGCAAACTACTGGAGTCACGTATCCAGCATAATCCCGAAACCGGAGGCGCCAGAGTCTTTCTGAGTTTCGATGAAGAGAACGCCAAGGTCATCGAGTTCAGGGTTCAGCTTAAGAAGCAACAAAAGGCATTCACAGAAACCTGGCTCTACCGCTGGATAAAACCCACTTTATTTTCGGAAGGACTATGAAGGCAGAGCGCGCACTACCTGAGCTTGCCCCGCTGGATATGCCGCGACACCGGGTCAATGAAAAAGGTTTCACACTGAAACGCCATCAGCGGCAGTTTGTTTTTCCGCTGACCACCTTTCTGTCCCGGCTGTTTGTGCTGGTATCAACAGTCGCCTTGTCCGCTTTCGGCATCAGTGAGATGTACAGCGTACTGAGCACCACCACGGTGACGCTGCTCCAGTGGCTGTTTCTCAGCCTGTTCAGTGTGAATTTCATCTGGATTTCATTTGCCTTTTCGCAGGCTTTACTGGGCTTTTTACTGTTGCTGAAACCCAGGTTGCTGCGTGTGCCGGAAGCTGCTGAAGCGCCTTTCAGAACCGCGATTCTTGTTCCCATCTACAAGGAAGAGCCAGCCCGTGTCGCCGCTGCGGTGAAAACCATGCGACAGGAATTGCTGATCAAAGCACCGGGCAAATATGCCTTCTTTATTCTCAGTGACACGAATCAGGCTGAGGCCTGGCTGGCGGAAGAAAAAGCCCTGATGCCGCTGTTTGATAATGACCAGCATGCCTGCCCGGTTTTTTATCGCAGAAGGGCCAATAACAAAGAACGTAAAGCCGGCAATATCGCTGACTGGGTGACTAACTGGGGCGCTGATTACGAAGCCATGATTGTCCTCGATGCAGACAGCATAATGAGTGCCGACAGTATGATAACGCTCTCACGACGGCTAGCTGCTGCGCCGGAAATGGGGTTGATTCAAACCCTGCCAACCATCATTAATGCCAGTAGTTTATATGGTCGTCTTCAGCAGTTTGCCAATCACTGCTATGGCCCTATTTATGCGTCCGGACTGTCGGCATGGCATGGCTTGTCATCTAATTTCTGGGGACATAATGCCATTATCCGCACCCGCGCTTTTGCAGAGTCCTGCGGTCTGCCGCTGTTGCCAGGCTCACCGCCGATGGGTGGCCATATTCTCAGTCATGATTTTATTGAAGCCGCGATGTTAAGACGCAGAGGCTGGGGCGTCAGGTTTGATACCGATATCCGCTGCTCTTACGAAGAGGCGCCCCCCTCACTGGATGATGTGCTGACCCGCGACCGCCGTTGGTGCCAGGGGAACCTGCAACACAGCCGCCTGCTACTGGCCCATGATCTGGTTGTGCCAACCCGGCTGCATATTCTTTCCGGCATTATGTCTTATCTCAGTGCCGTATTCTGGCTGGCTCTGATCATCATTGGCCTCGCCATCGCCGTACAGGCCCAGTTTGTCAGACCGGAATATTTTTCTGATCCTTCACTATTCCCTACCTGGCCGGTATTTGATGCGGAACGCGCCCTGAGACTGTTTGTGATATCCATGTTTGTGCTGCTTGCACCCAAATTATTCGGCTGGTTCAGCGCCTTGTTTCACTTCAGACGATGTAAACATTTTGGTGGCCCGCTTCTACTCACATGCAGCACTTTGTCTGAGATTCTATTTTCCGCTTTATATGCGCCGATCCTGATGCTGGCGCAATGCAATGTGGTGTATAAAATCTTCCGCGGTAAGGACAGTGGCTGGAGTCCGCAGTCCCGGGACGATGGCGCACTGTCTCTGCAACAGGCTTACCGGGCGCACCGTGGTCATACCCTGTTTGGGGTGGTACTGGGCGCTATTGCTTATTCGCTCAGCCTCAAGCTGTTTTTGTGGTTACTGCCGATAGCAGGCTGTTTGATGCTATCCATTCCACTGTCCTGGCTCAGTGGTGGTGAGAAGCGCGGCCGTCTTTTTAGCTGGCTGGGACTGTTCACTGCACCCGAAGAAAAACATCCTTCTGAAATTGTCAGAACCTTCCGCGACAACACCAAACATTTACAGCCGGAACTGCCGGCAGACTCACCGCTGGAGTGCCTTGACAAGGATCAGGCGTTGTTTTCATGGCATCTGGCACAACTGCCACTGCTGGATTCACATAAACCGGGCGAGTTTCATGCAGCAACAGTGACTGCAAAATGGAAGCTGGAGCAGGCAGCCACATTACAGGAACTCCAGGCCTGGCTGGACCCGGCGGAGATGCTGGCCTTGCTGTCACAACATAGCCATATCCAGACATTACGCGATAACGGACTTGTTACCCAGAGCTGAGGTGTATCGCTTGTTTTTTTACCGGCATCAGACTACTGATTTTTCCGAAAAACTGGTTTTGAATCACATAAGTTGATCAGCCGCTGAGCTAAGGTGATTTTTAATTATCAACCAAGCTCCGTCATCAGATTTGTCTGAATAGGGCTGCTCATTTCGAGAAACGATATGACTGAAAAAATTGCCAAGTGGCTTTTCCTGATTGCATTGATACTTAGTGTTTATGCTTATGGCTTTTTCAGTCATCGTCACCATCTGTTTCCTGCAGATTTCGTCTATTTTCTGCACAACGGCCTCAACGAAGCGCTGAAACTGGCGGATGACAAGCTGCCGTTTCAGTATTGGGAAACCGACAAAACGCAAAAAATCGTCAATGCTGATCCGGCCAGAATGGCACCGGGACTCACCTTGATAAGCCGTGTCGGTGATAAAGACAAGCTCATCGCGGAGGTCATTGATGCTGATGGTAGCGTCATCCACCACTGGTCACTGGACTGGTTTGATATCTGGCCCAATGCCACGCACCTGCCCGATTATCTGAATCCAAAAGAGCCGCCGGGCAGCCATATTCACGGCATGGTGCTGTTGCAGGACGGCAGTCTGGTTTTTAATTATGACCAGCTGGGTATGGTAAGGGTGGATGCGAACAGCGAGGTCATCTGGCGCCTTCCCTACCGGACGCATCATTCCCTTTATCAGTCTGAGGATGGTCACCTGTGGGTGCCTGGCATGATTACCCATGAAAAGCCACTTGAGGGTTTACCGTTCTATCAACCCAACTTCGACGAATACACCATTCTTGAAGTTGATCCGGAGGATGGCGAAATCCTTCAGGAAATCTCTTTACACACGCTGTTTCAGGACAATCAGCTACAGGGCCTGCTGTATTTATCCTCGCTGGGGCTGCATCCCGAGTCGAAAGGCGACACACTGCATCTCAATGATATTGAACTGTTTCCGGAAGACATGGCTCCCGGTTTTTTCGAGCCGGGGGATATCATGCTCTCACTGCGCAACATCAACACCGTGCTGGTCTTTGATACAGATAACTGGCAGAAGAAGTTCGTCTCCATCGGGCCGTTCGTGCGTCAGCATGACCCCGATTTTATCGATGGCGATACCATTTCGATTTACGACAATAATGATTCAGCCCCGGCTGAATCCGGCGTTCAAAGCCGAATTCTGCTGCAGGATGCACCCAGCGGCGAGGTATCAGTTGCCTACACAGGCAACGAACAGGCACCCTTTTTCTCTTTTCTGCTCGGTAAGCATGAATGGCAGAACAACGGCAATATTCTGATTTCTGACTCCCGTAACGGCCGTATCATTGAAGTTACGCCTGATGGCGACATCATCTGGGAATACAACAATATCGTCAGAGAAGGCGTGGTAGGCTTTGTCGAAACCGCGCAAAGACTATCAGCCCATTTTTCCCCTGCCTTTTTCAGCCAACTGAAAAAGCAGGATGACTCTCCCTCATCCTCTGAATCCGCTTCTGCAAATTAACATAATGGAATCTGACAATGATTAGAGCCCTTTCTGTTGTTATATTATTGTTTTTCAGCCTGCTGCAGCCGGCCTATGCCTATATCGGCCCGGGCGGCGGGCTGACTGCCATCGGCGCTATTATTGCCGTCATTGCCGTGGTCATTGTGCTGTTTTTTGGCTTTCTGTGGTATCCGATCAAACGCTTACGTAAAAAATGGCGTGCCCGGCAAACAGAAACCGACACCCCTGATGAATCCGGCTGATTAGAATGATAATAGCGCTGCTGGCCGCCTCATTTCTCGTTATCGGCTTTCTCATCCTGTTCAGATTATTGAATCTGATGGAGCTGGCCAGAGACTCACTGAATGTGTCGCGGTCATCGCTGTTTGAAATCAGCCGCCGCGATATTGAAGACGAGGAGAAGGAAAAAAATTTACGCTGTCACAGCCTCAGGCTATTAAAGGCGATTGCGGCGCTGATGCTGGGAAGTGTCATGGCTGCAGGCTTGCCGTTAGTTATCCTCTGGGGGCTTGATATCGTCGGCTTGGTTTCCCTGGAAAACACACTGCAGATAGCGTCGTCATGGCCATTTCTGCTTGCCGCGACGGTTATCACCTTCCTTTTTTTCTGGTTTTCCATTCGGCATCAACGCCGCCATAACACTGAAACAAGCTCGTTTGAAAACCGTTACTCAGGCAGTATGCGACTACTTCATAACCTGGCTTTTGCCAGTGTCCCGGCTCAACTGGCCCTGGCTGACCTTGAGGACAAGCTGTATCTCAGGCATACCCCCGCCGATGCAAGTGAACACCCGGTTTTCATTACATCACTGCCACGTGCCGGCACCACCCTACTGCTGGAGTTGTGCTACGCCACCGGGGAATTTGCGACGCACAGTTATCGTTATATGCCATTCGTATTTACCCCCCTGCTCTGGCGCCGACTGACAAAGTCCATGCAGACCACTACCGAGTCCCGTGAACGGGCCCATGGGGACGGCATGATGGTCAATGAGGACAGCCCGGAAGCCTTTGAGGAAATGCTATGGATGGCACACTGGGAGAAACCTTATGGTAAACAGCGCATCCGGCCATGGCAGAACAGCAATAACCCGGATTTTCTGCGATTTTTCCGCAATCATATGCGCAAGGTGGTTTACCTCCATAACAGGCAGGCACCAATACCCGCAAGCCGTTACCTATCCAAGAATAACCTTAATATCGCGCGTATTGACTGGCTGCTCAGAAACCTCCCCACCGCCAAAGTGGTGATCCCGTTCAGACATCCGCTGAATCATGCCGACTCATTATTGCGTCAGCATCTGCGCTTTTCGTCGATACATGAAAAAGATGCCTTTGCGCGTCATTATATGGCTGCCATCGGCCATTTTGATTTCGGTGCGAATCTGCGCCCGGTAAATTTCAATGACTGGCTGGATCAGAATGCACTGCCAGCGGCATCTGATATCAACTTCTGGCTGAGCTACTGGAGCAGCACTTACAGGTATTTATTAAATAAGCCCCATCCGAATATCGTTTTTGTTGACTACGATGCGCTCTGTCATGAACCCGGGGAAGCATTGAAGCAGCTGGCGGATTTTCTTGCCTTGCAACAAGCGGACAAACTCATTCAGCAGCAGCGCAGGCTCGAGGTGAAACCGTCACGCGGCGACCTCAGAAAAACTGCTGCAGAAAAACTCTATCTGGACGAGGCCTTCGCGGTCTACCAGCAACTTAAATCACGCAGTCTTAACCATCAGGCTGAAACAGTGTCAGCCAGTTGATTATTTATCATGATGAAAGCGACGCTGATATAAATTGAAAAGCGCTTGTTAGCGAATATGTATGGTGCCGGTCATTCCCAGCTCAGCATGGGTCATGGCTGAAGCCTTATCATCAACATGGCAGTGTAAATCATTCAGTTGGCCTGTCTGTACCGGTACAAACCACCATTCAACCCGGTGTCCCGGGAATACCTCGATCTCACTGATATCACCCTTGATTTCTGCAGTCCGGCTGTAGCCTTCGTCGCTCTGCTTCATCACCTGCACCTTACGCGAAAACACCCGTTTCGCCAGACCATAGGATGTGAAGTAATGTTTAACATCGCTATTATTAATCAGCACCAGTTTGTAGAGCTTGCCGGTTTCAAACTCGAGATGACTGGGTGAGAACTTGTGGGCATTGCCGACACCCAGCTGTACTTCCACCTCTATCGGCTCCTGACGGGTTAAATCGCCTTCAGCTGAAACGACACTGCTTATTATCATCATGCCCAGCAGCATGAACCATGAATATATTGCTTTTATCGATGCCGACTGACCGGGGTTCTGACGAAACATCCTCTTTTCTCCTTCTCACTATTGCATGCGGATTAACAAATCATCTTAAGCTTAGCTCTGCTTCGACGCGCTATTTGACGCTGAGTTTCTGACTATGATGGATTTAAGAGCATCACCTCCGCAGGAGGCTGGCTTGGTATCCAGACAAACTAGTGCTGATATGTTTTTTAGCATGCTTTTCCGGCTTTACCGATGAGGTAAACGATAAATCTGCTGCTGAAAGCGGTCTGCCTGTCATAACCTCCGAGGGCTTAAGACCAATTGTATAAAGACCTGACAATCGCTGCAGCATCATGAATTTTATCTGCCTTTATTCAGCTGGCATCTAGCTTTCGCCTGGGATAAAGGTTGCCGCAGACAATACAATGAACAAGGTTAGGATAAGGCCTTCGACTAGCATGGGCTGTATCTGATGGCTTTTCGGGGTTCAGGCAATGAATGGCAACCGGTCACTGCTTATGCTTATGAAACAATATGGCGGCCACTGGAACAGCATCAGGACTTTCATCCCGGACTGGGCCTGACGGCTGGTATCACTCTGCGAGAACTGGCATTATCTGCCTGTTATCACCTGCTGCCACTGGGATCTGCTGGCTAGACAAACCTCTTTTTCAGACAATCTTGCGAACTGTTTCTGGGCTGCTTACACAGGCAATTCGACTGAATGGTGCACAGGTAGAGATTAGAAACTGTGACTTTGACCCAGCCGATGCTATAGCGTCTGTTTTATCTCTTGGTTTTGCCGGCATCAAACTGCTCAAGCAGATTTATGGAATGAGAAATTAAGCTCATGTCACCTGGCAGACCATGCCCGGGAACTACAATTTTGGCTTGAGGGTAGCGATCCTGTATCCGTCTCAGCGAGGCCGGCCACGCCATGATATCAGCATCTGCGGTATTACCCGGATCATCGCGTCGCGCCTCATGCACCGCGCAGCCCCCAAACAGGATGCCCGCTGCTGGTAGATACACAATCAGATTATCTCTGCTATGTCCGGCTCCCGGAAAAAACACCTCCAGCGGCCCCACTGTGACAGCATCACCGGCTCTGTCCAGGCCGGAAAGCACTGACTCAGGCACGGTATTGCCAGCTGCTGACGCTAATCGACGAGTTAAAGCCGTTGCGTATACTTTGATGCCAGCCTCTTCAAGCTGTTTATCACCAGCAACCCTATCATCATGAAAATGGGTGGACAGCGCGAATGTCACCGGTAAGCCAATTTGCTCCTCAATCGCTGCCAGCAACGCTTCTGTTGCCTGTTCTCCCAAGGCGGGATCGACTAGAAAAAGTTCATCACCATGTCGGACGATCATGCCATTGGATGGGTATTTCATACCATTATCAAACTGCCAGCTTGATATATGCAGCCAGACATCAGGATGAATTTGCCGCAGAGCGATTTCACCTGTCGGCACATCATCAACCCCCGGGTAACTATCTTGCCCGTAGCCGGGTGCAGACAATAACAGTAAGGTGAATATAAGCAGCAGCTGTTGTTTCAAGTTCAAATCCATCTAGTTCTGAGTCGCACTATAGCTTGTCATCAAACAACGATAGTTGGGCAAATGGTTGGAAAACAGCGTGCCGAGCCCTTCTACATCATTTCGCCAGTCTCGGTGCAGTTCACAGGCAGCGCCAAACCAGGTCATCATTTGGGCGCCGGCCTGCGACATCCGCATCCAGGCCGCTTCACGGGTGGTCATATTGAACGTGCCCGAGGCATCAGTGATCACGAAGACGTCATAGCCTTCTTCCAACGCTGACAATGTCGGGAAAGCCACACATACCTCGGTCACAATACCGGCTATCAGTAGCTGTTTTTTCCCGGTCGCTTTCACCGCCTTAACAAAGTCTTCATTATCCCAGGCATTAATATTGCCCGGACGGGCGATATAGGGCGCATCCGGAAACATGGCCTTGAGTTCGGGTACCAGTGGGCCATTAGGACCATCCTCAAAACTGGTGGTGAGAATGGTCGGCAGCTGGAAGTATTTGGCACAGTCTGCCAGTGCCAGCACATTGTTTTTGAAATCATCGGGAGAAAAGTCGTGGACCAGGTTGGTTAGCCCTGACTGGTGATCGACCAGCAGACAGGCAACATTATCTTTATCCAGGCGGTGGTACTGAAAATCAGGCTTCATGACTGTACTCCTCTGCCATCGTGGCAACGAGAATAAGTTTCTGCCCCAAAGGCTGGAATGCCTCTGAAACAAACCGTGTCCTGCCTATTTGTTATATCAGGACAAACCCTGATTTAAAAGGAAATTTGTGACAACTCAAACAGCCTGTCGTTTGGATATAAAGCTGAGCAATAGCGACTGGCCTAGAAAAGAAAAAGACTGGTCGGAGTGAGAGGATTTGAACCTCCGACCCCTGCCTCCCGAAGGCAGTGCTCTACCAGGCTGAGCTACACTCCGAAGCTGATGATTATAAGAAAACTTAAGCTGAAATGAAATCTTAAGACAATGCAGGAATATTATCCCCGTCAGGCAGCCAATATTGGCCACTGCGGGGATAACTGTCTGTCAGTTGCAGGCTAATCAATCCAGACCATCCTTGAGTTTATTGGCCACTTTCGCAACATGTTCACCCTGAAAACGGGCAATATTCAGTTCATTTTCAGTCGGTTTGCGGCTGCCATCTCCCCCTGCCAGGGTGCTGGCACCATAGGGCGTCCCCCCTGTAATTTCTTCCATATTGGTCAGTTCTGATACGGAATAGGGCACGCCCACGACCACCATGCCGAAATGAAACAGGTTGGTATGAAATGAGGTGAGCGTCGTTTCCTGTCCCCCATGCTGACTGCCTGTCGAGGTAAACACACTGCCGACTTTTCCGATCAATTTGCCTTTGGCCCAGAGGCCGCCGGTCTGATCCAGAAACTGGCGCATCTGCGCACACATATTGCCGTAACGAGTGGGGGTGCCGAAAATGATAGCGTCGTAATCGGCGAGCTCCTGCGGCGATGCAACTGGCGCTTCCTGATCCAGTTTGGCACCGGCTTGTTCTGCCTGTTCTTTTGTCATCAGTTCTGGCACGCGCTTGAGCGTGACTTCGGTGCCCGTCACCTTCTCAGCACCTTCCGCCACTGCCTTAGCCAGTGTTTCCACGTGTCCGTACATACTGTAATAAACCACCAGAATCTTAGTCATGAGACCTCCATACGATTATTGGTTCAACCACTGTAATGCTTGTTTCGGATCCTCGAAAAATTTCACCTCGCCGGAAATAAACCAGCTACTGAGCTTGGCGGTCACGGCCTGCCATTTTTTATAGCCATAGATGGCCACTTTGTCGAACTCATTGCCATGCTTGAGTGCCAGTTTAAAATCATCCCAGGCTGCTCTGGCATCCCAGCCCTCCAGCTCCACTGCGTCAATAAAGGCATTGACTCTGGGCGCTGTAATTTTAGCCAGCGCCGCATCCAGCATGGGTGTCATGCTTTGATAATCTTCATGACTCAGCTTACCACTGACCTTGATAGACAGATAAAACTGTTCACCGGAACGCTCGAGACCGATATACAAACCCTGTCGTGTTAATTCCATATGCAGCTCCTGAATACAGCTCTCACATTAACTATGGTGCAGATGGCTGTCCATGGTTCCCTTTTCAGCAGGCAAAAAAAAGGGCTGATAACAATCAGCCCTTTTAATCGTTCAGAAATAATCAGATTATTTCTTGGCCGCTTCGCGTTCCTGAACTTCCTTAATCACTTCATCAGCCACGTTACGAGGACATGGGCTGTATTGCAGGAATTCCATGGAGAACTGGCCACGACCTGAGGTCATGGTACGCAGGGTACCGATGTAACCGAACATTTCGCTCAGTGGAACATCCGCCTTGATACGAACACCGGTCGCACCCGGCTCCTGAGACTTGATCATGCCGCGGCGACGGTTAAGGTCACCAATCACATCACCGACATTGTCTTCAGGTGAGAACACATCCACTTTCATGATGGGTTCCAGCAGCTGAGGACCGGCTTTCGGCATCGATTGACGGTAAGCCGCCTGTGCAGCCAGTTCATAAGCTACAGCAGAGGAGTCAACCGCGTGGAAGGCACCGTCCTGCAGGTTGACTTTCACGTCCAGGCAAGGGAAGCCCGCCAGTACACCGCGGTTCATCATTTTCTTGAAGCCGCTTTCAACTGCAGGCCAGAATTCACGAGGAACGTTACCACCGGTAACAGTCGACTCAAAGGTGAAACCGCTGCCTGCTTCGCCTGGCTCGATGGTGTAATCGATACGGGCGAACTGACCGGAACCACCAGTTTGTTTCTTGTGGGTATAGGTATCGGTGACCGGCTTAGTAATCGTTTCGCGGTAGGCAACCTGTGGCTCACCGACGATAACGTCAATACCATGAGTCCGCTTGAGGATGTCGACTTTGATATCCAGGTGCAGCTCACCCATACCTTTCATGATGGTTTCGCCACTGTCTTCGTCGGTTTCGACGCGGAATGACGGATCTTCTTTAATCATTTTACCCAGCGCAACGCCCAGTTTTTCGGCAGAGCCTTTGTCTTTAGGCGCAATCGCGATAGAGATAACGGGATCCGGGAACACCATCGGTTCCAGAGTCGCCGGGTTTTTCGGATCACAGAGGGTGTGACCGGTCTGGGTATCTTTCATACCGATGATAGCGACGATGTCCCCGGCGTGGGCGTAATCGAGCTCATTACGGTCATTCGCGTGCATTTCCACCATACGGCCGACACGTTCGGTTTTGCCGGTGAAGGTGTTCAGAATAGTGTCACCCTTGCGAATTTCACCGGAGTAAACACGGATAAAGGTCAAAGCACCAAAACGGTCATCCATGATTTTGAATGCCAGCGCGCGCAGTGGGCCATTGATATCAACGGTCGCTACTTTACCGGTTTCATTACCTTCCAGATCAACTTCGGGTTGTGGATCAACCTGAGTTGGGTCAGGCAGGTAATCAACAACCGCGTCCAGTACCAGTTGCAGACCTTTGTTCTTGAACGAGCTACCACAGTAGGTCGGGAAGAAAGACAGATTCAGTGTACCTTTACGGATACAGCTTTTGAGTTCATCGATAGATGGTTCTTCACCTTCCAGGTATTTTTCCATCAGATCGTCATCCTGCTCTACAGCAGTTTCGATCAGTTTTTCACGCCATTCAGCGATTTGGTCAGCCATCTCTGCAGGTGGCTCTTCGATGCTGTAGTTTTCTGGATCTTTCTCATCAGGCCAGTACCAGGCTTTTTGAGTCAGCAGATCGACAACACCTTTGAATTCGTCTTCAATACCGATTGGCAGGACCATGACCAGCGGGGTCGCAGCCAGTACATCTTCAACCTGCTTGACGACGCGGTAGAAGTCGGCGCCCATACGGTCCAGTTTGTTTACATAAATCAGACGCGATACTTCTGATTCATTGGCATAACGCCAGTTGGTTTCGGATTGCGGTTCAACACCACCACTGCCGCAGAATACGCCGATACCGCCATCAAGCACTTTCAGAGAACGATAAACTTCGATAGTAAAGTCAACGTGTCCGGGTGTATCGATAACGTTCAGGCGGTGACCTTTCCAGGCACAGGTGGTCGCAGCAGACTGAATGGTGATACCGCGTTCGGCTTCCTGATCCATGAAGTCCATGGTGGATTCACCTTCGTGAACTTCACCTGTTTTGTGGATTTTACCGGTCAGTTTCAGGATACGCTCAGTTGTGGTGGTTTTACCCGCGTCAACGTGCGCGAAGATACCTATGTTTCTGTACTTGGATAAATCGGAAGCCATAATCCTATGTCTCTAAATTGATGTTAATTGAACAGTGTCGTGCAATTACACGGTAGTTAAACCCGCCAATTCTAAACTAGTTCGACGGGACTTGCATCCATTATTACTGAAAGGTGTGACAGATTGCTGTCTGCCGCCATTTGGGGAGATTTTTTCTTTTACGGACCGAGCTTTAGCCGGTCTTTTTGCGCCGTCAGCGCCGGCTTATCTGAACTTTTTCTGCATTGGCAGCCACTGGTAACGATAGACAACACCGGGCACCGCCAGCACCAGAAACAGACTCAGAGTAGTGACGAAAAACTCCCACTGCTGGGTGTAGACATCACCGGAAAAGCGAATTTCGAAAGCAATACCAATCAGCAGGCTGATGAAATAATACACCACCAGTTCAACCAGTCTGACCCAGACCGGCTTTTGCTGCAGCGGCCAGATAAAAAAGACCCGGTTACCTATCCACGGCAGATTCGCAATCAGCAAGAACAGCCCTATCATCAGCCAGACAGACATGATTTTCATAAACCTCTAGGCAAAAACAATGCTACAAATTTTCATCAGAATGCCGGGTACAATCCCCAACCCCAGCACCATCAAAGCGTTGGCACTCAGCATAATCTGCATCACACTGCCCGCTTCCAGTTTGTGGTCGACCACCGGCTTGTCGAAATACATGACCTTGATCACCCGCAGATAATAAAAGGCACCGATGACGGAAGTGACCACAGCGACCAGCGCCACCAGCAGCAGATCGACATCAATCACCGCTTTGATCACGGTCAATTTGGCATAGAAACCTGCCAGCGGCGGAATCCCGGCCATGGAAAACATCAGGATCAGCATCATCAACGCAAACCACGGTTGACGCTCGCTGAGGCCTTTAAAATCATCGATGTTCTCAGCTTCAAATCCCTGCCGGCTCAACAGTAAAATCATACCGAAAGCACCGAGTGTCATCAGGGCATAAATCAGGGTGTAAAACAGCGCCGCTGCAAAGCCTTCCTGGGTACCGGACAACACCCCCATCAGCAAGAAACCGACATGGGAAATGGTGGAATAGGCCAGCATGCGTTTCAGATTGCTCTGCGCAATCGCCACCACATTGCCGACGATCATCGACAACACGGCGAGCATGACCAGCATATCCTGCCAGTGATGCTGCAAGTCTATCAGCCCTTCTGCCAATAATCGAATGATCATAGCAAAGGCCGCAATCTTGGGTGCTGCCGCGATAAACAGCGTCATCGCCGTGGGCGCACCGTGATAAACATCCGGCAGCCACATATGGAACGGCACCGCACCGAATTTAAAACCGACACCAATAATCAGAAAGACAATGCCAAAGCTCAGAATCGTCTCATCGCCACTGCCGGCGGCCACAGCCAGTGCAATCTCATTCATTGACAGGCTGCCAGTGACGCCGTAAATAATCGACATCCCGTACAAAAGCATGCCCGAGGCGATACTGCCGAGAATGAAATACTTCATCGCGGCTTCTGTGGCGACACCGGAATCGCGATGCATCGCGACCATGGCGTATAAACAGAGCGACATCAGTTCCAGCCCGAGATACAGCGTCAACATATGATTAGCCGACACCATGATCAACATGCCCAGGGTAGAGAAAATAGCCAGTACAAAAAACTCGCCCTGCAGCAGCTGACGGGCTTTGAGATAGGCTTGGGAATAGAGCAGGACCAGCATGTTCACCACGCAGATAAACAGCTTCAATAAATCGCTGAGACTGTCTTTGATATAGGTGTCAGCGAAGGCCAGGCCGCCATCGCCGATAAACCAGACTACCACTACGGCGGTAGCCAACAGGGTCAGCTGACTGAGACCATAAACCCACTCTGTTCTGCGTGAACCGGTGAATGCCACCACCAGCAGAATGACACAGGCCATACCCAGCATCAGCATCTCCGGCAGCGCAAACAGCATATTAGGAACCTGAAACATGAAGTCTGATCCTCTCTCTACAGCTTGGATTGCGACACTTGGGTCAGTAAATGCTCGACCGATGCATGCATCACGTCCAGCAGCGGATCCGGCCAGACGCCGATGAGCAGCACAATCACCGCCAGTGACGCCAGCATCCAGAATTCGCGGCGATTGATATCACACAATGCCTGTACTTCCTGGTTGGCAACGTCACCGAAAAACACCCGTTTCACCATCCACAAGGTGTAGGCCGCGCCCAGAATCAGGGTGGTGGCGGCCAGGAAGGCAAACCAGAAGTTGGCCTGGAAAGCGGCCAGAATCACCATAAATTCACCGACAAAACCGGATGTGCCCGGCAGTCCGGCATTGGCCATCGCAAAGAACACCGCAAACGCCGCAAATTTGGGCATGGTATTGACCACCCCGCCATAAGCGCTGATTTCCCTGGTATGCATCCGGTCATACAACACGCCGACAGCCAGGAACATCGCTGCAGAAATAAAACCGTGCGAAATCATCTGCACCATCGCGCCTTCAACCGCCAGTACCGCGCCGCTGCCGGTTGCTGCATTGGCAAAAATATCAAACACGATAAACAGGCCCAGCGTCACAAAGCCCATATGGGCGATACTGGAATAGGCAATCAGCTTTTTCAGATCGGTCTGAGCCAGTGCCACAAAGCCGATATAAACCACGGCAATCAAAGACAAAGTGATGATAAACCAGTCCAGCGCCAGGCTGGCATCCGGCGCTATCGGCAAGGCAAATCGCAGAAAACCATAACCACCGATTTTGAGGGTAATCGCAGCCAGAATGACAGACCCCCCGGTCGGCGCCTCGACGTGCGCGTCCGGCAGCCAGGTATGCACCGGCCACATCGGCACCTTGACCGCAAACGCGATCAGGAAGGCCAGCAGTAGCCAGAACTGTTCATCCAGGCTCAGGGCGGCATTATGGAAATCGAGAATGGCAAAACTGTCACTGACATGACGCAGATACAGCAGCGCCACCAGCAGGAATACCGAGCCGAAAAAAGTATAGAGAAAGAATTTCAGCGTCGCATAAACGCGGTTGGGGCCACCCCAGATACCGATCACCAGAAACAGCGGAATCAGCATCGCTTCAAAGAACACATAAAACAGCACGGCATCCAATGCTGAAAACACCGCAATCATCAGCCCTTCCATAATCAGGAAGGCGGCCAGATATTGTCCCGGACGATCCTGAATGACCTCCCAGGCGGCAACCACCACCAGCAAGGTGGAAATCGTAGTGAGAATAATGAGCGGCATTGAAAAACCATCAACGCCCAGGTGATAGAAAATACTAAAAGTCTCTATCCAGGGCAGTTTTTCGACAAACTGCATCTGGTGCGTGGTGCTGTCAAAGCCGGTGTAAAGTCCGAAAGACAGCAGCATGGTCACAGCGGCGATGCCCAGCGCAAACGGTTTTAGCACCTTTCGCTGATCGCCCAGCAAAATGGTCACGATGCCGCCTAGGATAGGCAGCCAGATAAGCACACTCAGTAAAGGTAACTCTGCAAACATGTCAGTCCCTTAACCCACAAACAGGGTCAGCAGCAGCCATACCCCCACAATCATTGCAAACGCATAGTGATACAGATAACCCGACTGCACATGACGAACAAAACGTGCCAGCCAGTAAACTGACCTGGCAGAGCCATTCACAATCGCGCCATCAATAAAAAAGCGATCACCGACCCGCCACAGCAAGCTGCCCAGCCCCCGTGAACCGCCGGCAAAGACTTTGTCATTAAAGTCATCGAAGCCATATTTGTTTTCCAGCAGCCGGTGCAGCCCGTGCAGTTTGTCTTTGAGCATGCCCGGAATCTCCGGCCGGTGCAGATACAGATACCAGGCCATGGCCACCCCGGCGATAGCCAGCCAGAACGGCAAAGCCTGCATTCCATGCAGCATAAAGGCCCAGACGCCATGATAATGGCCGCTCAGTTCACCCAACACATGGTGGTGGCCAGCGACAAAAATCGCATCGTCAAAGAAATCACCAAACACCACATCGCCAATAAAATAACCGGCCAGCACTGACGGAATCGCCAGCAGAATCAGCGGCACCGTCACCACTTTGGGTGATTCATGCGGCGCGTGTCCATGGCTGTCAAAACGCTCTTTGCCATGGAACACCAGGAAAAACAGCCGGAAACTGTATAAGGCGGTCACGAAGACCCCGACCAGCACGGCGAAATAAGCAAACTCACTGCCGACTAGCTCGGACGCATGTACCGCCTCGATAATCGCATCCTTGGAAAAGAAACCGGCCAGGCCTGGAAAACCGATTAAAGCCAACGAACCGATGAGGCTGGTCCAGTAGGTTATCGGCATATATTTTTTCAGCCCGCCCATATGCCGCATATCTTGCTGATGATGCAAAGCTATAATCACGGAACCTGCCGCCAGAAACAGCAAAGCTTTAAAAAAGGCATGGGTCAGCAGATGAAAAATACCGGCGGCATAGGCGGAAGCGCCCAGCGCCACCGTCATATAGCCAAGCTGTGACAACGTGGAATAGGCTATCACCCGCTTGATGTCATGCTGCACCAGACCCAGCAGGCCCATAAACAGGGCTGTCACCGCACCGATTATCAGAATGAAAGACAAAGCGGTTTCCGACAGCTCAAACAGCGGTGACATCCGCGCCACCATAAAAATGCCTGCGGTGACCATGGTCGCGGCATGGATCAGTGCGGATATCGGCGTCGGACCTTCCATTGAGTCCGGTAGCCAGACATGCAGTGGTACCTGCGCTGATTTACCCATCGCGCCGATAAACAGCAGAATGCAGGTGACCGTAATCACCGACCACTGGGCATCACCGAACAGGGCGATGGATTTCTCGGCCATGGTCGGCGCCTGGGTGAAGACCTGAACATAATCGAGACTGCCGGCATACATCAGCACCGCGGCGATCCCGAGCAGAAAGCCGAAGTCACCGACCCGGTTGACCAGAAAAGCTTTCAGGTTGGCGTAGATTGCGGTCGGCTTCTTGTACCAGAAACCAATCAGCAGATAAGACACCAGCCCCACCGCTTCCCAGCCGAAGAACAGCTGCATGAAGTTATTAGCCATCACCAGCATCAGCATGGCAAAGGTAAACAGCGAGATATAACTGAAAAAGCGACAGTAACCGTCATCATCGTGCATATAGCCGATGGTGTAGATATGCACCATCAGCGATACGAAGGTCACTACCGTCATCATCACGGCAGTCAGGGAATCGACCATAAAGCCGATTTCCAGCGTCAGTGATCCGGCCTGCAGCCATTGATAAATGCTGTCGTTGAAATAAACGCCATCGGCCACCACCAGCTTGAACACCCACAAAGACAGCAGGAAGGCGATACCAACCCCGGCAATCGTGACGCGATGCGACCAGTCACGGCCGATTTGATTACCGAAAAAGCCGGCAATAATGCTGCCAATCAACGGGGCAAGAACGATGGCGAGCAACAAACTTTTCATCAACTACCCCTTCAGCCTGTCGAGATCAGCCACATTGATGGTGCTGAGATTGCGGAACAGTAGCACCAGAATGGCGAGACCAATGGCGGCTTCAGCGGCAGCCACGGTGAGGATAAAGAAAACAAACACCTGCCCCGCCGGATCGCCGGAAAAGTGAGAGAAAGCAATAAAGTTGAGGTTCACGGCAAGCAGCATCAGTTCGATGCACATCAGCAGAATGATGATGTTTTTGCGGTTCAGAAAAATACCGGCTACCGCCAGACTGAACAGCAGCGCGGCAAGGATGAGATAATCCGACAGCACGATCACGGTTTTTCCTCTCCTTCATCCTGTTTTTTCCGCAGGTTGACCAGGCGCACGCGATCTTCACGCCGCACGGCGACCTGTTTGCCGATATCCTGCAGTTTGCGACTGTGCTGACGCAAAGTCAGGGTAATCGCAGCAACAATGGCCACCGTCAGAATCACCGAGGCAATCTCAAACGGATAGACATAGACGGTATAAAGCAATCGGCCCAGTTGCCGGGTATTACTCTCCTCCACCACTGCCGGCGCGGGGATATCAAAGGCCGGCGCATTGAGTACCGTTATCATCTCGACCACAATCAGCGCCGCCACCAGAATGCCCAGCGGCAGATAGCGGGCAAAGCCTTCCTTCAGCGGGGCCACATCAATATCGAGCATCATCACCACAAACAGGAACAGCACCAGTACCGCGCCGACATAGACCAGCACCAGACTGATGGCCAGAAACTCGGCATGCAGCATCAGCCAGATGCCGGCACTGGTGAAAAAGGCCAGCACCAGAAACAGGGCCGCTTTTACCGGGTTACGCACGGTAATCACCATCACCGCGGCGAACAGCAAAATGGCAGCAAAACTGTAAAAAATCAGCGAATTCATTTAGCGATACGGTGCATCCGCCTCCCTGTCTGCAGCGATTTGTTTTTCATATTTGTCGCCTATCGCGAGTAACTTGTCCTTGCTGATGATATGGTCGCCGCGCTGTTCAAAATGAAACTCGAACTGGCGGGTTTCAACAATGGAATCAACCGGACAGGATTCTTCACAGAAACCGCAGTAAATGCATTTGAACAAATCGATATCGTAGCGGGTGGTACGGCGGGTACCGTCCTCACGCGGCTCAGTATCAATGGTAATTGCCAGTGCCGGACACACCGCTTCACACAGCTTGCAGCCGATACAGCGCTCCTCACCATTCGGATAACGCCGCAAAGCATGCAGCCCGCGAAAACGCGGCGACTGTGGGGTTTTCTCTTCCGGGTACTGCACCGTGACTTTACGGGCAAACAGATAACGGCCGGTTAAACGCAAGCCCTGTATCAACTCCCACAGGAAAAAGCTTTTGAAGAAATGGCGTATTTGACGCATCACGCCCCTCCCGCAGCGAACGCTGCTGTTTCAGTAAACCACGGACCGATATCCATTACCTGGGCAATGGAAATAATCACCAGCCACACCAGCGTCACCGGAATAAACACTTTCCAGCCCAGTCGCATAATCTGATCATAGCGATAGCGTGGGAATGTAGCCCGCAGCCACAGGTAAATAAACAGGAAAAAGGCCGTCTTGGCGAGCAGCCAGATCAGCCCCGGCACCCAGGAAAACAAGCCTTCCAGCACCGGTATGCCCTCAAATGGCGATAACCAGCCGCCCATAAACAGGGTCGCCGCCAGAATTGAAATCAGGATCATATCGGCATATTCGGCCAGGAAGAAAATGGCGAAAGCCATACCGGAATATTCCACATGGAAACCGGCGACAATTTCCGACTCGCCCTCGGCGATATCAAACGGTGCGCGGTTGGTCTCGGCAACACCGGACACAAAATACACCACAAACAACGGCAACAAGGGCAGCCAGTACCAGTGAAGAATCCCGCCCTGCTGTGCCAGCACAATCTCACTCAGATTCAGACTACCGGCCGCCACCAGCACCCCTACCAGCGCAAAGCCCATCGCGATTTCATAGGACACCACCTGCGCTGCACTGCGCAGGCCGCCAAGAAAGGCATAACGTGAATTTGAGGCCCAGCCGGCAATAACGACCCCGTAAACACTCATCGAAGTAATCGCCAGTACATACAGCAAACCGGCATTAATATCGGCCAGCACCAGTCCGGCATCGAAGGGAATCACCGCCCAGGCCGCCAGTGCAGGGCCAATGGCCAGAACCGGCGCAATCAGAAACAGATAGAGGTTGGAGCGGGCCGGGAAAATGACCTCTTTCATCAACAGCTTGAGGCCGTCGGCAATCGGTTGCAGCAGCCCCCAGGGACCGACGCGATTGGGACCGATCCGGGTCTGAATATAGCCAATCACCTTGCGCTCGGCATACGTCAGATAAGCCACCGCCAGCATCAACGGCCCGACAATCAGCAGGATTTTGAACAAGGTCGGCAGAATGTGCTCAAGCAGAATATCCATCAGGATGCTCCTGCCTGTCTGACCTGCACCTGACTGAACAGGCTGCCCAGCTGGGCACTGATAGGCGTTGCCGCGGCAAGATAGATACAGCCGTCAGCGATATCGTCATCGATTTCCAGCGGCACAGTGACCTGACGGTCGTCCTGACTGATCACCACTTCGTGCTGTGGATCGAGGCCGCGTTGTTCGGCTTCTTTTGAATTAATCCTAGCAAAACCGTTGTGTCTGCTTTCCGGTGTTTGCTGCAGTGCCTCGCTGTGTCGCAGGAGACTGTCTGTGTTGTACATCGGCACTTCGGAAATCAGCATCAAATCCGAATCCAGTTCCAGCGAGTCCGGAATAAAGCGCGCCTCAGACTTTTTCTTTGTTTCCCGCAGGGGGCTTTCAATTTCATCCACCACGTCCTGCGAAGAGATATAGTCAAAACCTTTAAGCTTGCTGACATTGCCCAGCACCCGCAGGATCTTCCAGCCGGGACGGCTGTCTCCTCTGGGCGCAACGGCACCGGCAAATTGCTGCGGGCGTTTGTCGATACCGATGAAAGTGCCTGAGGTCTCGGCAAAACAGGCCATCGGCAGGATCACATTGGCGTATTGTCGCACCCAGTCATTGTCAAAACTGCTGATGGAGACCACGAAGCTGGCTCTTCGCAGCGCGTCACGCACGACGGTTGGCTGCGCGGTATCCAGCATCGGATCAAGGCCCATCATCACATAGCCGCGTAAAGCCCGTTCCCAGCTTTGTCTGGCGTTAAGACCTTTATCAACAGGCAAGGTGGCTGCCAGTTTATGTGCATTGCTGTTTGTCGCTGGCAGGATCACCAGCCGGCTGTCACTGAGTTCAGCCACCAGTCTGGCCAATGCACGCAAGATGCTGGCCTGGGGCTGGTGATTGATAAGGTCGCCGACAAACAGGGTCGCGTTCATCGCATTGGATAGCTGCAGTGCGACATTATGCTCAAAGGCCGACGGCGAACGCTCAGGCAGGAGATCCAGCCAGTCACCGGCATCCTGTCTGGCTGCTGCCAGCAGCGCTTTGGCAATACCGGCGAGGCTCTGCACCATCTGCTTGCTGTTGACCGCAATCTGGCGATCGACCGGCATCAGCAAATCCCGTTTGAACAGATTGATGCTGCTGACTGTGGCTCCGGCCAGCGATGCCTGACGGATACGGTGCGCGATAATAGGCTGCTCGCTGCGGATATTGCTGCCCAGCAGCACAATCGCATCACTGTCTTCGATATCCGCCAGTTGCCAGTCATTAAGACTGTCATCAATGTCGCTGTCGGCAAAATCCTGCTGGCGCAGGCGATGATCGATATTCTCAATACCCAGCCCGCGCAACCATTTCTGGAACAGGTAGGCCTCTTCCAGTGTGGCAGTGGGCGAAATCAGGCCCGCGACTTCTTCAGCACCAAATTTGTTGATAACGCCTTTGAGGCCATCCACCGTTTTTTCCAGTGCGGTCTGCCAGTCAACCACCTGCCACTGATTATCGACCTTAATCATCGGCTCACTGAGCCGCGCTTCACTGTTAAGGCCGAGATAACTGAAACGATCGCGATCCGACAGCCAGGACTCATTGACGTCTTCATTATCACGCGGCACCACCCGCATGACATCGTTGTTGCGGATATGCAGCTCGATATTGGAACCCACCGCATCATGCGGTGCGATAGACGGCCGCGCCTGCATTTCCCAGGCACGGGCTTTATAACGAAACGGTTTGGAAGTCAGCGCGCCGACCGGGCATAAATCAATAATATTGCCGGATAGCTCCGACACCAGGCTGTGCTCGACATAGGTGCCGATTTCCATATGCTCACCGCGACCGGTGGCACCCAGTTCCTTGATACCGGCAATTTCCTGGCCGAAACGCAAGCAGCGGGTGCAGTGAATACAGCGGGTCATATCGGTCTGGACCAAAGGCCCGATATCCTTGTCTTTGACAGCCCGCTTGCGCTCGGTGAAACGGCTGATGCCCTCGCCGTAGCCCATCGACAGATCCTGCAGTTCACATTCGCCGCCCTGATCGCAGATGGGACAATCGAGTGGATGGTTAATCAGCAGAAACTCCATCACGCTGCGCTGGGCATTGACGGCAATTTTGGAATCAGTGAAGACTTTCATCCCGTCTGATACCGGGGTGGAACAGGCCGGCAAGGGTTTACGCGCCTTATCCACCTCGACCAGGCACATGCGGCAGTTGGCGGCGATCGACAGTTTCTTGTGATAACAGAAACGCGGAATATCGATCCCGGCCTCATCCGCGGCCTGGATAATCATTTTGGTGGGATCCACTTTGAGTGGAATACCGTCAATTTCGATATTAACCATAACTCTACGCCGTGTTATCCATGCAACGTCCATGGTCGATGTGATACTGGAATTCGTCACGGAAGTGTTTGATAAAACTGATAACCGGTGCCGCGGCGGCATCGCCCAGCGCGCAGATGGTATTACCGTTAATGTTCTCAGCCATATCCACCAGCTTGTCCAGATCTTCCTGCCTTCCCTGGCCTTCCTCGATACGCTTAATCACGCGGTAAAGCCAGCCGGTGCCTTCACGGCAGGGCGTGCACTGACCGCAGGATTCTTCATAATAAAAATAAGCGATACGTTGCAGCGCTTTGACCATGCAGGTGGTCTCGTCCATCACGATGACCGAGCCCGCCCCCAGCATCGAACCGCCCTTGCCGATGCCGTCATAGCTCATCTCCAGCTCCATCATGCGCTCGCCCGGCACCACCGGGGTGGAACTGCCACCGGGAATCACAGCCTTGATTTTATTGCCGTTACGCATACCACCGGCCAGTTCCAGCAAGTCGGCGAAGGGCGTGCCCAAAGGCACTTCGTAGTTGCCGGGTTTATTGACATGGCCGGTCATGCAGAAAATCTTGCTGCCACCGTTATTGGGCGTGCCCAGTTCATGGAACCAGTCAGCGCCGTATTGCAGAATCACCGGGATCGACGCCAGACTTTCGGTATTGTTGATGGTCGTGGGTTTGCCATAAAGCCCGTAACCCGCCGGAAATGGCGGCTTGTATCGCGGCTGGCCTTTTTTACCTTCCAGCGATTCCAGCAAAGCGGTTTCTTCACCGCAGATATAGGCACCGGCGCCGATATGGGTGTGCAGTTCAAAATGAAAGCCGCTGCCCAGAATATCCCGGCCCAGATAGCCGGCCTGACGAGCTTCTTCCAGCGCCGCTTCAAAGCGCTCGATGGGCTCATAGAACTCACCGCGGATATAGTTATAGCCGGTCTGCGCGCCAATCGCGTAACCGGAAATAATCATGCCTTCGATAAGCTGATGCGGGTTGTAACGCAATATATCGCGGTCCTTGCAGGTGCCCGGTTCGCCTTCATCGGAATTACAGACGATATATTTCTCACCCGGCAGGCGTCTGGGCATAAAGCTCCATTTGAGCCCGGTAGGGAATCCGGCACCACCGCGGCCGCGAAGGGCCGAGTTTTTGACCTGCTCGATAATCTCTTCCGGACGCATTTTATTTTTAAGCACGCTCTCCAGCACCTGGTAGCCTCCGACCGAGCGATAGGCTTCCAGCGTCCAGGATGGCGTCAGATGCGAAGTGCGGAAACAAACTTGATCCAGTTTCATGAGCTTAGCCCGTCCAGAATGTCGTCGATTTTTTCCGGCGTCAGGTATTCGTGATAATCCCGATCCAGCAGCATCATTGGCGCGCCTACACAGGCGCCCAGGCATTCCACTTCTTTGAGGGTGAACAGGCCATCTTCAGTGGTCTCGCCCGGTTTGATATTGAGCCTGTTTTGCAGGTGGTTCATGATCTTTTCCGAGCCACACAGCATGCAGGAGATATTGGTGCAGAGGCTGATTTTGTGCTTACCGACCGGCTCCAGTTCGAACATGGTGTAAAAGGTCGCGACTTCGTAAACGCTGATAGCCGGAATATCAAGGTAATCCGCCAGCGCATCCATAATGCCGCGACTGAGCCAGCCGCCATTGGCATCCTGCAGAATATGCAGACAGGGAATGACGGCAGACTGTGCCTGACCTTCCGGATACTTGGCAATCCACTTATCCATCTGCTCGCGCAAATCGTCGCTGAATAATTCCTCTCTGGGGCCGGTCAGTAACATCTGTGTCATCGATCAATCTCACCAAATACGATGTCCATGGTGCCGATGATGGCCACCACATCGGCCAGCATATGGCCCTTGGCCATTTCATTCATCGCTGCCAGATGCGGGAAACCGGGGGCACGGATTTTGACCCGGTAGGGTTTATTGGCACCGTCTGAAACCAGATAAATACCGAACTCGCCTTTCGGGTGTTCGACCGTCGCGTAAACCTCCCCTTCCGGCACGCAGTAGCCTTCGGTAAATAATTTAAAGTGATGAATCATCGCTTCCATATCGTTTTTCATCACATCGCGTTTGGGGGGGACCACCTTGCTGTTGGCTGCCTGCACCGGCCCCGGATTGGCACGCAGCCAGTCGATACATTGTCTGATGATGCGGTTAGACTGGCGCATTTCCTCCACCCGAACCAGGTAGCGGTCATAGCAGTCGCCTTCACTGCCCACCGGAATATCAAAATCCAGCTGGTCATAGACGGCATACGGCTGCTTGCGGCGCAGATCCCATTCGACTCCGCTGCCGCGCAGCATCGGGCCACTGAAACCGAGCTGCAGCGCCCGCTCCGGACTCACCACACCGATACCGACAGTGCGCTGTTTCCAGATCCGGTTATCGGTAAGGAGGGTTTCATATTCGTCGACACATTTTGGAAAGCGCCGGGTGAAATCCTCGATAAAATCGAGCAGACTGCCTTCGCGGTTACGGTTCTTGCGTTTGACTTCTTTCTCATTGTGCCATTTGGAGGCCTGATACTGCGGCATGCGATCCGGCAGATCCCGGTAAACACCGCCCGGACGGTAATAGGTGGCATGCATACGAGCACCGGAAACGGCCTCATAGACATCCATCAGATCTTCCCGCTCACGGAAACAGTAAAGAAAAACCGTCATTGCCCCGATATCGAGACCATGCGCACCGAGCCACATCAGATGGTTCAGAATGCGGGTAATCTCATCAAACATCACGCGGATATACTGGGCGCGGATCGGGATTTCCAATCCCAGCAGTTTTTCAATCGCCATCACATAGGCATGTTCATTACACATCATCGACACATAGTCGAGACGGTCCATATAACCAATGCTCTGATTGAAGGGTTTGGATTCGGCCAGCTTCTCGGTGCCGCGATGCAGCAGGCCGATATGCGGATCGGCGTGTTCAATTACCTCACCGTCCATTTCCAGGATCAGACGTAGCACGCCATGCGCTGCCGGATGCTGGGGACCGAAATTCAAGGTGTAATTCTTTATTTCGGCCACGTCAGTCTTCCTCCTGCCAGTAACGGTTGTCATCGCGAATCACTTTGGGGACCAGCGTACGCGGTTCGATACTGACCGGTTCATAGACCACGCGTTTTTTCTCGGGGTCATAACGCATTTCCACATTGCCAATCAGTGGGAAATCCTTACGGAATGGATGACCGACAAAACCATAGTCAGTCAGAATGCGACGCAAATCTTTATGACCATCAAACAGAATACCGAACATATCAAAGGCTTCGCGCTCGTACCACTCGGCGCTGTTCCAGATGGCGGTCACTGTTTCAATCACCGGGTTTTCGGCATCCAGCCGGACTTTGAGCCGAAGCCGCTGGTTATGCTGAATAGACAGCAACTGATACACGACGGCAAAGCGGTAACCACCTTCAACCGGTTCATTGTGTCCTAGACCATCCACCGCGCGACTGAAGCCGAATTCTGTGGATTGCTTGGTTTCCCAGCTACTGCCACCATAATCCGAGTAGTCGACGCCGCATAAGTCCATCAGTTGTTCAAAACCGTAGTCATCGCGAAGACGACGGCAGACGGTGGTGATGTGTTCTGCGCCAACAATGAGGGTAACTTCACCACGACTCAGTTCGGCGTCCAGAAGCGCGTCCGCAAAATCCTGTTCCAGTCTGGCTTTCAAGGCTTGCATCATCCGGCTCCTGCTCAACCTGCTGCCGGCTTGGCGATGGTGTTGGTTCTTTGAATTTTCTTCTGCAGTTGCAGGATGCCGTATAGCAGTGATTCGGCTGTCGGCGGACAACCCGGCACATAAATGTCGACCGGCACAATGCGATCACAGCCGCGGACCACGGAATAGGAATAATGATAGTAACCACCGCCGTTGGCACAGGAACCCATCGAGATCACCCAGCGCGGTTCAGACATCTGGTCGTAAACTTTACGCAGCGCCGGGGCCATTTTGTTAACCAGGGTGCCGGCCACAATCATTACATCCGACTGACGCGGGCTTGGACGAAAGACGATACCGAAACGGTCCAGATCATAGCGGGCGGCACCGGCATGCATCATTTCCACAGCGCAGCAGGCAAGACCGAAAGTCATCGGCCACAGCGAACCGGTTCGTGCCCAGTTAATCAGCTTATCGGCAGAGGTGGTGACGACCCCTTTCTCCAGTACACCTTCTATTCCCACTCGAGCGCCCCCTTCTTCCACTCGTAAATGAACCCGACGACCAGGATGGCAAGAAACAGAAACATCGACAGCAGACCGAAGACACCGATCTCATCAAGCACAATGGCCCAGGGAAACAGGAAGGCAATTTCCAGATCGAAAATGATGAACAGGATAGCGACCAGGTAATAGCGTACGTCAAACTTGCCGTGGGTATCTTCGAAAGGCTCGAAACCACACTCATAGGCAGAGCGTTTTTCGTCATCGGGATGGCGCGGCCCCAGAATATAACCGGCCAGCAACGGCATCACACCGAAGCCGATGCCGATGATGACAAATAACAATATCGGGAGATAATTCTCCAGCATACTGCCTTCCTTACGGTCAATTCGTCTGAGCATGATATGAAGCTGTCAATCATGCGCCTGAACACGCCCTGCGATGGGCAAATATCGAATCCGATACTACACACTCTGGCGACTGATGAGAAGCCGGATCGCGGCATAAATATCGGCTTTTTGTTTACTTAATTAAAACTGGACAGCCAAAATCCTGTTGTGATGCAATTAGCGCTGGCTGAATTCGGAGCGCTGTCAGCCTCAGCATTGTCGGCTGCTCATTAACAGTGACAATTCAGCCGGCTCAGTGTTCATGCTGATTGGCATTTTCTATCAACCCCGGGACGCCACCTTTAAAGTGAATAAAAGCAGATTGTTTTCCAAACCGGTTGCTGTTGCCGCCCTGCTCATTCTGATTGCTGTTGGCTGTGCCAGTATCGCCGCCGCCTATCTGTTTTCATTAATTCAAAGCGATGTCAAAGGCCGGCTGAACGACACGCTGGAAGCCTCTATCAACCGCGTCAAGAATGATATTGATACCCATCAACGTAATACCCGTTACTGGTCTGAGAATCTGTCTCTGCGCCAGATAACCCAGATTATTGAGGCCGGTGGTTCAGAAGCAGTCGAGGATGAACTGTATCGCCGCCTCGACACCACCCTCACCGCCATTACCGAGTCCGAACACTACCGCGATTACAAGCTTTTTAATCTCGATGGTGAACTCATCTTATCCGGTCGCAATGGTGTCGAAGACAAGCCCAGAAGCTTCAATCTGCCGCCGTCATTACTGGGTGAAGCTTTATCCGGCGAGGTCGCGGTCAGCAAACCGTTCAAAAGTCAGCAACTGTGGCAGGACAGCGATGACCATATACGCGAGGGCATGGCTACCATGCTGTTCCTGGCACCGGTCATCGACTGGTTTGGCGACACAGTGGGCTTCTTTGCTTTTGAGATGAATCCGGATCTGCTGTTCATACCGGCTTTTCATCGCAATCAGGTGGGTAAAACCGGCCACAGCTATGCCATCAATCGTGAGGGCTTGTTACTGACGGAGAGTAAATTCAGCGATCAGCTAGTTGCCGCAGGATTACTCAGCGCAAACGATCCCCATGCCGATCTTAATTTGATTGTCCGGCGGCCAGACAGCAATCTGCTCAAAGCCGGCAATGAGATTACCCTCCGCGAGTATCAAGCATTGCCACTGACCAGAATGGCGCAATCGCTGACCAGACAGGCCACAGGTATCGATATTGAGGGCTACCGTGATTATCGTGGCGTCAAGGTCATCGGTGCCTGGCGCTGGGATGAAGAGCTGGATATGGGCATTGCGACCGAAACCGAGGTAGCAGAAGTCTACAAGCTCTATCGCTCTCTGTTGTTCAGCGTCATCTTCAGTGTGGTTGTTGTCATCGCCATGACCGCTCTCGGCACCCTGCTGTATCGTCGCTCCACCATGCAGCGTATGGCCACACTGCAACAGCGGGATGCCATTATTAACCAGACCGATGACGGCTTTGTCACCATCGATGATGAAGGCATGATCAGCATGGTCAATCCGGCCGTCTGCGCGCTGTTCGGTTACCGTGAAAACGAGCTAGTGGGGCGCCCGGTATCGATATTATTGCCAGAGGATGAGCGTCACGAGCACGATCATTATCTTGCTAACGCCGATCTGCATGCCCCTAAAATCATCCATCGCACGCGTGCCCTGCAGGGCCGGCGCAAAGATGGCAGCCTGTTTCCGATTGAGCTCAATGTCTCGCCGATGCAGTTTGGTCTCCGCAAGTACTATATTGGCGTTATTCGTGATATTTCCGAGCGGCATCAATACCAGCAGGAACTGATTAGTGCGATGCGGCAGGCGGAACAGGCTAACCGTGCCAAGAGTGAGTTCCTGGCCAAGATGAGTCATGAACTGCGTACCCCGCTCAATGCGATTATCGGCTTTTCTCAGTTACTGAAGCTGGAAGAGCTTGAAGCGGGACAACGGGAATCGGTCAATATGATTGAAAGTTCAGGCAGTCATCTTTTGAGCCTCATTAACGATGTACTTGATTTGTCCCGGATTGAAAGTGGTCACATGACAATCTCGGTAGAGGATGTCGCCCTCAAACCTCTGATTGATCATTTACTGCCATTGGTGGAAGTGCAACTGGCACCACTTTCGCTGACACTGGAGACTGACTATCCTCAGGATATCGACTCACTGTTCGTGCGGGCAGATTACATCAAACTCAAGCAGGTACTGCTCAACTTATTGTCCAATGCCGCCAAGTATAATCGACCGCATGGCCGAATACTGCTCAGAGTCTCAGCGTCCGGCGATAATATCCGCATTGCCGTTGAGGACAGTGGTTACGGCATCAGCGCCGAAATGCAATCGCGGCTGTTTGAGCCTTTTAATCGCCTCGATAAAGAACGTTCCAACATACCCGGCACCGGTATCGGGCTCGCCATCAGCCATGAGCTGGTGAAACTGATGCAGGGCCGTTTTGGCTTTGACAGTACGCTCGATGTCGGTTCGACCTTCTGGGTCGAGTTCAGAAAGGCCCATGTCAGACCAGAGACAATACCATCGGCAAACCAGGCTGACGATGACGCAGCCCATGCCTCGGACCGCGCCAGCGTCTGTCAGCTTTTGTGTATTGAAGATAACCCGACCAATCTTGATTTGATCCGGCAGTTCTTCAGCCGTCGCAGCGATATCGAACTGACCACTGCCGTGGATGCTGAAACCGGGCTCGAACTCGCTTTCGATATGGAACCGGATATTATCCTGATGGATATCAACCTGCCGGGTAAGGATGGCTATGAAGCACTCAGACAACTCAAGCAATCGGCTGTCACACGTTATATTAAAGTCATCGCTTTATCGGCCAACGCGATGCCTGATGATATTGAAAAAGGCCTCGCCGCCGGCTTCGATCGCTATATCACCAAACCGATTCATTTCGACGAGCTGGAACAGACCATTGCCAGCTTGCTGGATCAGCCCTGACTGAGTTTGTCGACCAGGGCTGTCTCCGGGATGGCTGGGCTGAAGAAATAGCCCTGTCCGTAATCACAGCCCACGCTGAGCAGAAACTCACACTGCTCTTTTGTTTCCACCCCTTCTGCCACAACTTTCAGGCCCAGCCCGTCTGACATGGCAACAATCGCGTTAATCAACTCTCTGTCAGACGATTTATTGAAGATATCATTGACGAAGCTACGATCAATTTTGAGCACATCAAACGGGTAATTACGCAGATAACTGAGCGAAGAGTAGCCGGTACCAAAATCATCCATCGCCAGCGTGATACCCATTTGATGCAACGCTTCCAGCGTTTCTTTAACCACTGAAGAGCCGCCCAGCAACACTCCCTCTGTGATTTCCAGCTCGATATTGGCAGGACGGATTTGATACTGGCGAATCAGCTGGCTGAGCGTATCCAGCAGACCGAAGTCACGAAACTGAACCGGCGACAGATTTATCGCCATCCGGAAATGTGGCTGTATCAATTGGATCTGTGCCAGCACTTTCAAGGCCTGTTTCAGCACAAAGCGGCCAACAGGCACAATCAGACTGCTTTGCTCTGCCACCGGAATAAATTCATCCGGCGACACCTGTCCCAGTACCGGATTGTGCCAGCGTAACAAGGCTTCAGCGCCGTTCATCCGGTGACTCTGCAACTCAACCTGAGGCTGATACAGCAGGCTGAGCTCGTCTCTTTCCAATGCCGAGTGCAACTGCTCCTCAATCATGAAGCGACGGGTGACATCCAAATTCATGGCGCGGGTAAAATAACTGCAGGTGTTCCGACCGCTCTCTTTGGCATGGAACATGGCAGAATCAGCGTTTCGCAACAGTTCAGTCGCCGTTGTGCCATCACTGGGGTAAATCGCGACACCGATACTGGCGGTCAGCAGCATCTCCCGCTGGTCAATGATAAATGGTCTTCTGAACAGGGCTTTCACTGCCTCTATCAGAGCAGGCAGATGATCACGCTGGCCCGTCTGTTGCTGAATAATAATGAACTCATCGCCGCCCAGTCGGCCCAGCACGTGCTCATCATTCACTATCTCCCGGAGTCTCACCACCAGTTGCTGCAAAAGCCGGTCACCGGTGTCGTGCCCCAGCGTGTCGTTAATTTTTTTGAAATGATCCAGATCCAGCATCAGCACCGCCACGTGCTGACTGGCTTTTCTGGCTGATTTAAGCATTGAGCTCAGGTTTTCCAACGAGCGGAAACGGTTAGGTAAATCGGTAAGCGGATCATAATAGGCGAGATGCAGAATTTCCTCCTCCTGCTCCCGTGACTGGGTGATATCCGAAATGACTGAAATGAAACCGGTCAGCTCGCCTTTATCGTCACGCTGATAATCCCAGCTGATTTCCAGAATACGCTCCTGCCCGTTGCGCGTCTGATTGCGGCTGATAATGGTCTCAGGCGGCGGTTGCTGCCTGACCAGATATAAAAAATAGTCCTGCATTTGTTTCTGATCGGCCTGGCTTATCTGGAAGTCCCAGATGTGGTAGCCGACCAGCGAACCATTGGGATAGCCGAGTATTTTATGATGGCCGGGATTACTGTATGTGATACGACCTTCGAGGTCATTTTCCTGAATACCGTCAGGGACCGTATCCAGGATCAGATTGAGACGTTGCTGATTGCTTCGCAGAACATGGATCAGCTGGACCTGACGGCGGAAATAATACTGGCCCAGAACAAACACCAGTATCGAAGTGATAAGGACAAAGAACAGACCCTTCCAGGTCTGCAGCGCGGACAACATGTCCTTGCTGAGCGAAATAAGCTCAATAGCCCGGTCTGAGAAGACAATCCACAGCGCAGCAAACACTGCGTAAATCAGTGATATTTTCAGTGCCGGCACCCAGGGCCGCGACGCCCTGTCACTCTCAGGCTTCTGCACTAGAGGGAGTTTTGCCATGTCTGGATCCTTGACCTTGCATCTGGATAATAACGCTGGAAACAGCGTCACCTTTACGCTCAATTCTGCAGCGTCTCAAGTATGCACACTTTGCCATGTTTCAGACATAAAAAAAGCCCGAATAATTCGGGCTTTGATATTTGGTACCGACGGGCGGAGTCGAACCGCCACGGGCTATGCCCACCACCCCCTCAAGATGGCGTGTCTACCAATTTCACCACGTCGGCTTTAAAAGCGGGTATTTTACGGTAATTCCGGCAAATCTGCAGGAGTTTGTTCTTGTGTTTGTTCCGTAGGAACAGATTCGGTCACGCTTGTGGCTTTTTCCGGTCTGTCGACGGAGAAATAGGCCAGCGTCAGACTGGTGGCAAAGAAAACCGCTGCCAGAAGTGCGCTGCTGCGACTCAGAAAGGAAGCAGAACCACGGCTACCGAACAGGCTGCCGGAAGCACCGCCACCTGCGCCGCCACCGAATGCTGCACCGGCATCTGCGCCTTTACCGTGCTGAATCAGTACCAGACCAATCAGCATCAGACAGACAATAATGTGTATCGTCAAAATTAAAGCGTGCATGTAGTTAACCTAATTTTAAAACTGCGGCCTGACAGATTTTGACAAACTCATCGGCATGCAGCGATCCGCCGCCGACCAGTCCACCATCTACATCAGGTTGTAAAAACAATGGCGCAGCATTATCACTGTTTATGCTGCCGCCGTAAAGTATTCTCAGGTTCTGAGCAATTTTTGCATCATGCTTGGCGACGCGCTGACGCATGAAATGATGCACATCCTGAGCCCACTCCGGGGTCGCGGAACGCCCTGTTCCGATCGCCCAGACCGGCTCGTAAGCCAGGACGGTATGCGCAAGCCCTTTAACGCCGGAATAGGCGATCACGGTATCAAGCAGACGCGCCACCACTTCTTCAGTGCGGCCTACCGCGTGCTCATCGGGACTTTCACCGATACAGATAATCGGCGTGATGCCCTCGCGCACGGCCATTTCATATTTCTCGGCCACAATGCGATCCAGTACCTGCTGGTCCAGATCCAGTTCAGCATAGAGACAGCGTCGTTCAGAGTGACCAATCAGCACATACTGACAACCGAAATCGGCCAGCATGGCGGCGGAAATTTCACCGGTGTAGGCGCCCTGTTTGAACTGGGACAGATTCTGGGTGCCCCAGTAAAGACCGGTACCGCTCAGAGTTTGTTGCACCTGCTGCAGATACACGGCCGGCGGAAACAAGGCGACATCGACCAAGGCAAAGCTCTCGGCCTGAGCAAGAATTCCTGCGAGTAAGGCCTTGTTACTCTCGCTAGAGCCGTTCATTTTCCAATTACCAGCAATTAGCGGCTTACGCACGAATACGGTCTCTCGAAAGTAATTACAGAAATTATTTTTGCCTGAGAACCGCTGTCACTTCGCGGCGGTTCAGACGGTGCAATGAATCCATTCATTGTATAACAATTCACTGGCAGCAAAAACCTGAAGACTCAGGCTTTGAGTACCTTTTCGATCACATCGGCCAGTTGCTGCGCCAGTTGCTTGGTCAGTGGCGCATCACGTCCTTCCACCATAACCCGGATCACCGGCTCGGTTCCGGACGGTCTCAATAAGACCCGGCCATCGCTGCCCAGCTGCTTTTCAACCACAGCTACCGCCTCAGCAATATCCGGATTGGCGTCGATGTCGACCATCTTTTCCACCCGCACATTAATCAATTGCTGCGGGTATTTGGTGACTACCGAGCGTAGGGCGTGCAGGCTGTTACCAGTCTGCTGAATTTCAGTCAGCACCTGCAGCGCAGCGACAATACCGTCACCGGTCGAGGTTTTATCGAGGCAGATAATATGGCCTGACGCTTCACCGCCGATCTGACCACCGAGTTGCTGCAGCATTTCCATCACATAGCGGTCACCGACCTTGGCACGGTGCAGCGACATATCATATTCCGCCAGCGCGTGTTCCAGCCCCAGGTTGCTCATCTGAGTGCCGACTATATGGGTCTGCTTGTCACCACTGCGCTGGCGGGCGCGGGCAATAATAAACAGCAGTTCATCGCCATCGACGATTTCACCGCGATGATCAACCATGATGATGCGATCACCGTCGCCATCAAGGGCAATGCCCAGATCGGCTTTGTTTTTCAGCACAGCCTGCTGTAACAGACGTGGCTCGGTGGAACCGCAATTCTGATTAATATTGAGACCATCGGGCTCTGCGCCCATCACCACCACCTCGGCGCCGAGCTCACGGAATACATCCGGGGCCACGTGATAAGTCGCACCATTGGCACAATCGACCACGATTTTCAGCTTGCTCAGATCGACACCGCTGGGAATGGTGCTCTTGCAGAATTCGATATAGCGTCCTGCTGCATCGCCTATACGGTGGGCTTTACCGAGACGAATTGACTCCACGGTTTGCAACGGCTGTTCCAGCATCGCTTCAATTTCGAGCTCGATATCATCCGGCAGCTTGGTGCCCTGCGCCGAAAAGAACTTGATGCCATTATCGTGATAAGGATTGTGCGAGGCGCTGATGACAATACCAGCCTGCGCATGGAATGTGCGGGTCAGATAAGCCACTGCCGGTGTCGGCATCGGTCCGAGCAGATAGATATCCACCCCGGCAGCGGACAAACCGGCCTGCAAGGCGGACTCAAACATGTAACCGGAGATACGCGTGTCTTTACCGATAATGACACGGCTGTTTTTTCCGTTTGCCAGCACCCTGCCCACAGCCCAGCCGAGCTTGAGCACAAAATCGGGCGTCACCACCCCATCACCGACCCGACCGCGAATACCGTCGGTGCCGAAATAACGTCTTTGTTTAGTCAAAATCTTCTACCTGCTGCACATGTTGCGTCAGTTTCACTGCCTGTGCGGTTTCACGCACATCATGTGTTCTTATTAGTTTAGCGCCCTGCCAGATGGCAATGGAAGCCAGCGCCAGACTACCGGCGAGACGCTCGTTTACATCCACTTTCAGCATATCGCCGATAATCGATTTGCGCGATACACCGACCAGTACCGGATAAGGCAGAGCCGTCAGTCGCGACAGATGTTTCATTAAACGCAGATTATGCCGTGCCCGCTTGCCAAAGCCAAACCCGGGGTCCAGCATGATCCGCTCTGCCGGAATGCCCGCCTGTTCACAGACCGCCACCCGTTCCAGCAGAAAAGCTTCGACTTCGCTGACTACGTCCTGATAGTCCGGTTCTTTCTGCATGGTCTGCGGCATGCCCTGCATATGCATCAGACAAACCGGCACATTGAGTTCGGCAGCGGCCTGCAAAGCGCCTTCTCCACGCAGTGCATTGACATCATTAATCAGACCGGCACCGACAGCAACGGCAGCACGCATGACTTCTGCCTTCATGGTATCGATGGAAACCGGCACATCAATTTCTGAGCTGATGGCTTCAATCACCGGTGCCACCCGGTCGATTTCTTCCTGCACTTCGACCGGGGTCGAACCGGGCCGGGTCGACTCACCACCGATATCCAGAATATCGGCGCCGTCTTCGACCAGTTTCAGCGCTTGTCGCAGCGCGGCATCACGTGAAAAAAATTTACCCCCGTCCGAGAAGGAGTCGGGGGTGACATTGACAATGCCCATAATGCGGGGAGCGGACAAGTCCAGCGACTTGCCCGCGCAATCAAACAGCATAAACGCCGATCCTTTTAGTGCAGTTGATCAGCCGGTTTGCCGGAAGGGGCCTGCTCATCATCAGACTCAGCTGTAGCAGACGGCGGTGTGCTGGAACGATCATTCCAGTCTTTGGGTTCGCCCGGTTCGCGACCTTCCATAATCGCATCGATCTGATCACTGTCGATGGTTTCGTATTTAATCAACAGCTGCGCCATCTTGTGCAGCTTGTCCATGTTTTCATCCAGCAGTGTTTTGGCACGTTGGTAATTACGGTTAATCACCGCACGGACGTCCTCATCGATCTGCTTGGCAGTCAAATCCGACATCGCTTTGTGCTGGGTCACACTGCGGCCGAGGAACACTTCCCCTTCATCTTCACCGTAGGACATCGGTCCCATATTGTCCGACAGGCCCCACTTGGTGACCATGTTGTGCGCCAGTTCGGTTGCCCGCTGAATATCATTTGACGCCCCGGTGGTCACTGCTTCTGCACCGAAGATCATCTCTTCAGCCAGACGACCACCGTAAAGGCTGGAAATCTGACTTTCCAGCTGCTGTTTAGTGAAGCTGTACTTGTCTTCGGTGGGCAGGAACATGGTCACACCAAGAGCGCGGCCACGCGGAATAATACTGACTTTGTAAACCGGATCATGGCCCGGCACCAGACGACCGACGATAGCGTGACCGGCCTCATGATAAGCGGTCAGTTCTTTTTCCTTGTCACTCATCACCATGGAACGGCGCTCGGCGCCCATCATGATTTTATCTTTAGCCAGTTCCAGTTCTTCCATACCGACCAGACGTTTGTTGGCACGAGCGGCAAACAGCGCTGCCTCATTGACCAGATTGGCCAGATCAGCACCGGAGAAGCCTGGCGTACCACGGGCGATGACCCGGGCTTCCACATCTTCTGCCGCCGGTACTTTGCGCAGATGAACATTGATGATTTGCTCACGACCACGGATATCAGGCAGTGGCACTACGACCTGGCGGTCAAAACGACCTGGACGCAGTAAGGCCGGATCCAGTACGTCCGGACGGTTAGTCGCGGCAATAACAATCACGCCTTCATTACCTTCGAAACCATCCATTTCCACCAGCAGCTGGTTCAGCGTCTGTTCGCGTTCGTCGTTACCGCCGCCGAGACCGGCACCACGGTGACGACCGACCGCATCAATCTCATCGATAAAGATAATGCAGGGTGCATGTTTTTTAGCCTGTTCGAACATGTCACGAACACGGGAGGCACCGACACCGACAAACATTTCAACGAAGTCGGAACCGGAAATGGTGAAAAACGGTACTTTCGCTTCACCGGCAATCGCTTTGGCCAGCAGGGTTTTACCGGTACCGGGTGAGCCCACCATCAGAATACCGCGCGGAATGCGACCACCCAGTTTCTGGAATTTGCTCGGATCACGCAGAAAGTCGACCAGCTCAGCCACTTCTTCCTTGGCTTCCTCGACACCGGCGACGTCTTTGAAAGTGACTTTAACCTGATCATCGCTGAGCATGCGGGCTTTGCTTTTACCGAATGACATCGGGTTTTTGCCGCCACCGCCCTGCATCTGACGCATGAAGAAAATCCACACCGCAATCAACAGCAGCATCGGGAACCAGGAAATGAAAATCTGCATCAGCAGACTGGTTTTCTCAACCGGTTCCGCCTGAATCGTGACACCGTTATCCAGCAGATCACCAATCAGACCAGGATCATAATCCGGACTGTAAGTGGTGAACTTGCTGCCATCGGTAAGCTTACCCTGGATTTCCCGCCCCTGAATTTCCACGCTGGATACGCCACCGTTTTTGACGTTGCTGATAAAGGTCGAGTAGTCCATTTCATTGGACGAACTGTTTTGCGGGCCGAAGTTGTTGAACACGGACATCAGCACAATGGCGATGACAACCCACAAAACAATATTTTTCATCATGTCATTCAATGTTTGGTACCTCTGGTTACCATTAAACGCTATTTAAGGCCGCGGCCGAGCAGGTAGACTTCACGACTCCTGGCTCGGGACGCATCAGGTTTGCGGGTGACGACTTTATTAAAGCTGTCCCGCATGGCCTTGAGAAATTCATCAAAGCCTTCGCCCTGGAACACTTTGACCAGAAAACTACCCTGTTTACTCAGGTTGGTGACGGCAAAATCCAGTGCCAGTTCCACCAGATGCATGCTCGCCGGCTGATCAATTGATCCTACCCCTGTCATATTGGGGGCCATATCCGATAAAACAAGGTCTATCTGTCGACCGTCGAGTACCTTGTTGAGTTCATCCAGTACTTCGTCTTCGCGAAAGTCGCCTTGAATGAAGTGGACACCGGTCAGCGGTGTCATCTCCAGAATGTCCAGCGCGACTACGGTGCCTTTGTCGCCGACTTTAGTCAGTGCATAATCTGACCAGCCACCGGGAGCCGCGCCCAGATCGACGACGCTCATACCGGGTTTAATCAGTTTGTCTTTATTGTCGATTTCTTCCAGCTTGAAAGTGGCGCGCGAACGATGGCCCGCCTGCTGGGCTTTTTTGACATACTGGTCATCAAAGTGTTCTTTGAGCCAGCCTTGACTGGATTTACTTCTGGCCATAACTCAGGCTTCGTTGACTGCTTCAGCACGTTTGTCGGTGGTTAGTACCAACATTAACCCAAACAGGCTCAACAGCAAATAGAGATTTTCACTCAGTTTATGCAGTTCATTGAATCTGTCGATGTGATTACCCTGCTCCAGACCCAGCTGTTTCAGTGCCTGCATTTCCGGTTGAATAAAACCGACAAACGCGAGGCTGACCAGCAGCATCAGCAGAATCAGCCAGCTGCGCCAGTAGCGGGGAAATGCCCGGACACCGAAAATAAACAAACGGCTGATAAGCAGAATAGTCGCTGACACTACACCGATAATATTCACTGCATAAAACAGTTTGCCGGCATAGTTGCCGGCAATATGTAATTCCAGGTTGGCAAAGGCCATGGGTACAGCCAGATAACCGATAGCCCAGAGACTGCCTACCCAGAGAGTGAGCAGTAAGCGTTCGCCACTGTATGCTGAAAACATCTAGGCTTTAGCTCTCGTAGCTGATATCGACAATTTCATACTCGATATTACCGCCTGGTGCCTGCACTGTGACCACATCATCAATTTCCTTACCAATCAAAGCACGGGCAATCGGTGATGAGACCGAAATACGATTCAGCTTAATGTCGGACTCGTAGTCACCCACTATCTGATATTTCACCTCGGCATCGTTATCAATATTGAGCAAGGTCACGGTGACACCGAAAACCACGCGGCCATCTTTGGGCAGAGAAGCCGGATCAATGATCTGTGATTGTGACAGTGTGCCTTCCAGTTCCTGAATTCGGCCTTCAATAAAGCTCTGCTGCTCGCGGGCGGCATGATATTCGGCGTTCTCTTTTAAGTCGCCGTGATCACGCGCTTCCGCGATCGCAGCCACGACCTGAGGCCGGGCCACGGTTTTCAGTTGTTTCAGTTCGTCTTTCAGTGCTTCGGCACCGCGCGAGGTAATAGGTACAGCCATTAATTTAATTCTCCATGCAAAGATTGCAGTCTGTTCACAGAAACAATGTCTTCACTATTAAGGGCTTGCACTGTTGCACGCGCTGCAGCCAGTGTCGTGGTGTAATTCACCTGATGCTGTAAAGCGGCACGACGAATCTCCCGCGAATCGGCAACGGATTGACGTCCTTCGGTCGTATTGACGATCAGATTGATTTCGTCGTTTTTGATCATGTCAACGATATGCGGCTGACCTTCAGCCACTTTGTTGACCGGCTCGCATTCAACACCCGCTTCAGCCAGTACTTTCTGGGTGCCGCGTGTAGCAAGCAAAGAGAAGCCCAGTGCTGCCAGGTCTTTGGCAATCTGCACTACAGCCACCTTATCAGCCTCACGCACACTAATAAAGGCAGTACCACCGGTCGGCAGAATCACTGAAGCTGCCAGCTGTGATTTGGCAAAGGCTTCACCGAAGCTGCGGCCGACGCCCATCACTTCACCGGTCGATTTCATTTCCGGTCCCAGAATCGGGTCCACATTCTGGAACTTGATGAACGGGAATACGGCTTCTTTGACCGAGTAATAGCTCGGAATCACTTCACGGGTCACGCCCTGGTTCTCCAGAGAGCGTCCAGCCATGGCTCGGGCGGCGACTTTCGCCAGCGGCACACCGATGGATTTGGACACATAAGGCACGGTACGTGACGCACGCGGGTTCACTTCCAGGATATAGATTTCATCACCCTTGATTGCAAACTGCGTATTCATCAGGCCTTTAACGCCCAGTTCCAGCGCCATCTGACGCACCTGTTCGCGCATCTGATCCTGAACCGCATTACTCAGGCTGTATGGCGGAATCGCGCAGGCAGAGTCACCGGAGTGAACACCGGCCTGTTCGATATGTTCCATGATGCCGCCGATCAGGACTTCTTTACCATCGCAGATGGCATCGACGTCGACCTCAATGGCATCATCGAGGAAACGATCCAGCAGTACCGGTGAATCGTTGGAGACTTTCACCGCATTCAGCATATAGCGCTGCAGTTCTTCCTCGTTGTAGACAATTTCCATTGCCCGTCCGCCCAGAACATAAGACGGTCGTACCACCAGCGGGTAACCGATTTCGGCAGCCAGGTTGACCGCGTTGTCGATCGAGTGCGCCAGACGGTTAGGCGGTTGTAACAGACCCAGTTTTTCCACCATCTGCTGGAAGCGTTCGCGATCTTCAGCGTGGTCTATGGCATCCGGCGAGGTACCGATAATCGGCACACCGGCCGCTTCCAGTGCACGCGCCAGTTTCAGCGGTGTCTGACCGCCGAACTGCACAATCACGCCTTTGGGTTTTTCCAGGTCAACGATTTCCAGCACGTCTTCCAGCGTCAATGATTCGAAGTAGAGACGATCTGAGGTGTCGTAGTCAGTGGAAACGGTTTCCGGGTTACAGTTAACCATGATGGTTTCAAAACCATCTTCACGCAGCGCCAGTGCCGCGTGCACGCAACAGTAATCGAACTCGATACCCTGACCGATACGGTTGGGACCGCCGCCCAGAATCATGATCTTGTCACGATCGCTGGGGCTGGCTTCACATTCGATATCGTAGCTTGAGTACATGTAGGCCGTGGTTGTGGCAAATTCGGCAGCACAGGTATCGACGCGTTTATAAACCGGACGTACCTGCATTTCCTGACGGTATTCACGCACCTGCTTCTCGGTTTTCTGCAGCAGTTTGGCCAGACGTGAGTCGGCAAAGCCTTTGCGTTTGAGGCGGAACATGTCGTTCTGATCCAGATCGTTCAGCGAACGCTCTTTCAGACTGTTTTCAATCTCGACGATTTCCTGAATCTGTACCAGGAACCAGGGGTCGATATGGGTCAGGCGTTGGACTTCCTCAAAGCTGAAACCGTAACGGAAGGCATCAGCCACATACCAGAGACGATCCGAGCCAGGCAGGCTCAGTTCACGGCGCAGAGTTTCCTCGACGCCTTCTTCTGTCAGATCCAGAATTTCATTGAGGCCGTCACGGTCAATTTCCAGACCACGCAGGGCTTTCTGTAATGATTCCTGGAAGCTGCGGCCAATGGCCATAACTTCACCGACCGATTTCATCTGCGTGCTGAGACGATTGTCCGCCTGCGGGAATTTTTCGAAAGTAAAGCGCGGTACCTTGGTGACCACATAGTCGATAGACGGCTCGAACGAAGCCGGTGTCGCATTGCCGGTGATTTCGTTCTGCAGTTCATCCAGGGTGTAACCGACTGCCAGCTTGGCAGCGACCTTGGCAATCGGGAAGCCGGTGGCTTTGGAAGCCAAAGCAGAGGAACGCGATACCCGCGGGTTCATTTCGATAATGATGAGACGACCGGTTTCCGGGTTCACAGCAAACTGCACATTGGAACCGCCGGTGTCGACACCAATCTCACGCAGTACCGCCAGCGAGGCGTTACGCATGATCTGATATTCCTTATCGGTCAGGGTCTGAGCCGGTGCCACCGTGATGGAGTCACCGGTGTGCACGCCCATCGGGTCCAGGTTTTCAATCGAACAGATAATGATGGCATTGTCCTTGCGGTCACGCACCACTTCCATTTCATATTCTTTCCAGCCGATGATCGATTCTTCGATCAACAGTTCATGGGTCGGGCTCAGGTACAGACCACGCTGGCAGATTTCAACGAAATCCTGCTTATTGTAGGCGATACCACCGCCACTGCCGCCCATTGTGAAAGACGGACGAATGATGACCGGAAAGCCGAATTTTTCCTGTACGGCCAATGCTTCATCCAGACTGTGAGCAATGTCGGACTGCGGCATATCAAGACCGATTTTACGCATCGCTTCGCGGAACAGGTCACGGTCTTCTGCTTTATTGATGGCTTCGCTGTCGGCGCCGATCATTTCCACGCCGAATTCCGCCAGCACGCCGTTTTTCTCCAGATCCAGCGCGCAGTTCAGTGCTGTCTGACCGCCCATGGTCGGCAGAATCGCGTCAGGACGTTCGGCTTCGATGACTTTTTTGACCGCCTGCCAGTTGATGGGCTCGATATAGGTCGCATCGGCCATATTGGGGTCGGTCATGATGGTGGCCGGGTTCGAGTTCACCAGGATGACCCGGTAGCCTTCCTCTTTGAGGGCTTTACATGCCTGAGCACCGGAATAGTCGAATTCACAGGCCTGGCCGATAACAATCGGACCTGCGCCCAGAATCAGAATACTTTGAATATCAGTACGTTTCGCCATCGTGAGTTATTTACCTGTCGCTTGTTCGAGTAAATCGATAAAGTGATCGAAAAGTGGAGACGCATCCTGCGGTCCGGGGCTGGCTTCCGGGTGACCCTGGAAGCTGAATGCCGGCTTACTGCTGTGATGAATGCCCTGCAGAGTGCCGTCAAACAAGGAGCGATGGGTCGCAGTGATGGTATCAGGGAGCGTCGCTTCATCAACCGCGAAACTGTGATTCTGGCTGGTGATCATTACCAGTCCCTCCAGCAGTTCCTGCACCGGGTGGTTGGCACCATGATGGCCGAATTTCATTTTGACGGTCTTGGCACCACAGGCCAGCGCCAGTAACTGGTGCCCCAGACAGATACCGAAGATCGGCAGATCTTTCTCCAGTAAAGTCTGAATCGCTTTAATCGCATAATCACAGGGCTCCGGGTCACCGGGGCCGTTAGACAGGAAAACACCGTCCGGTTTCATTGCCAGCACGTCTTCAGCGGGGGTCTGGGCTGGTACCACGGTAACATTACAGCCACGCTCGACCAGCATACGCAGGATGTTCTTCTTGATACCGTAATCGTATGCCACCACATTGAAGCGGGGCTCAGCCGCTCTGCTCTGGCCGTCCAGATGCCAGACGCCTTCATTCCAGCTGTAATTCTCTTTAGTGCTGACTACTTTAGCCAGATCCATGCCTTTCAGACCTTCAAAGGACTTGGCCGCCTCAATAGCCGCTTTGACATCGATGTTATCTCCGGCGACGATGCAGCCATTCATCGCCCCTTTTTCCCGCAGGCGACGGGTCAGCGCACGGGTATCAATACCGGCAAGTCCGACCACATTGTGACGGGTCAGGAAAGCATCCAGGGATTCTTCACTACGCCAGCTGCTGACCACAGGGGACAAATCGCGGATGATCAAGCCACTCGCATAAACCTTATCGCACTCTTCATCTTCCACATTCACACCGACATTACCGATGTGCGGATAGGTCAGAGTGACTATTTGACGAGCATATGAAGTATCAGTCAGGATTTCCTGATAGCCAGTCATTGCTGTATTAAACACAACTTCACCGACTGACTGGCCAATGGCTCCAATCGATTCGCCGTGATAGACCGTGCCGTCTTCAAGAGCAAGTAATGCACTCGTTCGCAAGGGAGACCTCCACCAGATGTAATAAAGGGACGAACATGACGTTCATCCCAGACAAAATCTTTGCAATTTTATCCCATAAGCGACTATCGCGTCCACGCTAAAACGATGACAAGCCCTGTCACTGCCGGTACCATTAAGCCATCATTTATTGCTAGCCAAGGCTTAGGAATGTCTCATCCAGTTTTTCCCAAATCCGGTTTCCCCATGCACAGACCGCGCCGTATGCGCAAAGATGACTTTTCGCGGCGGCTGATGCGGGAAAATATGCTGCAGGTCGATGACCTGATTTATCCCTGTTTTGTGCTTGAGGGTAACAATCAACGCGAACCGGTCAAGTCGATGCCCGGCGTTGAACGTCTCAGTATCGATTTGCTGCTCAGAGAAGCGGAGACTATATCTGAACTGGGTGTGCCTGTGATGGCGTTGTTCCCGGTGACGCCTGCAGAGAAAAAAACCGAAAATGCAGCTGAGGCCTATAATCCTGAAGGGCTGGCACAGCGCGCGGTCAGGGCTTTGCGTCATGAATTTCCGGAGCTGGGCATCATGACTGATGTGGCACTGGATCCTTTCACCACGCATGGTCAGGACGGGCTTATCGATGAAAGTGGTTATATCCTCAATGATGAAACTGTCGAAGTTCTGATCAAACAGGCTTTGTCGCATGCCGAGGCCGGCGCGCAGATTGTTGCCCCCTCCGATATGATGGACGGCCGTATCGGCGCCATTCGTCATGCGCTGGAAAACGCCGGTCAGATCCACAGCCGGATCATGGCTTATTCCGCGAAATATGCCTCCAGTTTTTATGGTCCATTCCGTGATGCCGTCGGCAGTACCGGCAACCTGGGTGGAGGCAACAAATTCAGTTACCAGATGGACCCGGCCAATAGCGATGAAGCTTTACATGAAGTCGCACTGGATATTGAAGAAGGCGCCGATATGGTGATGGTCAAGCCGGGCATGCCTTATCTTGATGTGCTTTACCGGGTGAAACAGACTTTTCAGAAACCGACTTTTGTTTACCAGGTCAGCGGTGAATATGCGATGCTCAAATCAGCCGTCATTAACGGCTGGCTGAGTGAAGACACGATTTTGGAAAGCCTGCTCGCCTTCAAACGCGCCGGGGCCGATGGCATCCTGAGCTATTTTGCCAAAGATATTGCCCAGCAACTCAAGCAACGCAGCTAGACTTTTATGACAGATAAATATGCCGTCATCGGCCACCCCATCAGCCATAGTAAATCACCGCTGATCCACAAAGAGTTTGCCAGACAGACTGAACAGGATCTGGAATACAGCGCCATTGAAGTCCCCGTTGAGGAACTGGAAAGCAGTCTGTCACAACTGCGCGATATTCTTAAACTCAAAGGCATCAATATCACCGTGCCATTCAAAGAACAGGCCTGGCAACTGGTTCAGAACCAGTCAACCCGGGCCAAAAGGGCTGGCGCGATTAACACCCTGGTATTCAATGATGATGGGTCGATGTTTGGCGATAACACTGACGGTGTCGGACTGTGCAGGGATCTCACCGTCAATAATGGTATTGAACTCCGTGGCAAGCGGATTTTGCTGCTGGGTGCCGGCGGTGCGGCTCGAGGTGTGATTGAGCCCCTGTTGAGTTATGACCCGGTCGAACTGTTCGTGGCCAATCGCACCGCCAGCAAAGCCCACGCGCTGGCGGATCTGTTCAGTGATCTCGGTCATATCCGCGGCGGCGGTTTCGAAGATATCAAGCCCCAGTTTGATGTGGTGATTAATGCTACTGCCGCCAGCCTGCAGGGGGAAGTCCCGCCATTACCCGATGATCTGCTGTCGGACAATGCCGCCTGTTACGACATGATGTACAGCGATAGCGATACCGCTTTTATCAGCTGGGCCAGACAACATGGCGCCGCTCAGGCCGTCGACGGTCTGGGCATGCTGATTGAACAGGCAGCCGAAGCATTCCGGATCTGGCGTGGGGTGAAGCCCGATACACGCAGCGTGATTGAGCTAATCCGGCATCAAGCCAGCGACTAAGCCTGACTGCGTTTGATAAAAAATATCCTCATCACTGCTCAGCCATTATTACTTGTTGATTATGACTGCTTTCACAGTAGATGAGGATAAGGGGAAAATTTAAGCCCCACAGTGTCGATGCGACGGGGGTTCTTGAACCATTTGGTCCAAGAGGGAAACCGCATGAAGCCGGCAAACTTCCCGTCAAAGCGGGCCTGTTTTTCGACTTCCAGATTTTGGTTTCCTAAGCATTTGCTTATCGGCTCAAGACACACAGTGTCGCTGTCGAGCACCGCAGGGACATAACTAAATGATACGCAATATTAAATCGCGAAGCTCAAATTTTTTTACAGTTCGAGCTGGCGATCTTCATCCAGAAATGCACTAACCCGCTCTTTGAGCTGTAAAATTTTGTTGTTCACTTTTTCCAGGTCATGATTCTCGTCATGCTGGATTTGTAACAGCTCGTGCGCAATATTCAATGCCGCCATCACCGCGATTCGATCAACACCGACCACCTTACCGCTGTGTCGGATCTTTTCCATGTTCTGATGAACCATGCGTGCGGAGGCAATCAATGCCTCTTTTTCTTCTTCCGGACAGGCAATCTGATATTCCTTACCCAGAATGGTGACGGTCACCGGTGAACTCATAATTCGCTATCCAATTCTTTCAGACGACTGACCATTTTTTCAATACGGTTTCGAGCCACATCGGTTTTTTCAATCAGTTGAGCTCTTTCGCTCAGCCATGCTGCCTGTTGTGATTTGAGCAGCATATTCTCTTCCCGCAAACGGCGACTGGTTCGAAGCAGTTCATCGACTTGCTGTTCCAACTGTTGAATCGCGTGTTTATCCATTTAATATGCGTTCTTGACCATGCGAGAATAAGAATAATCAATTACCCCCAACTGAAGCTTGCCTTGAACAGGTGCAGGCCTGCAGATTGGGGGGTAACTCGGCTATAACTATAGACGCGCCCTGCCAATCGGGTCAACAACTGTCATAATAGTGGCTAATTCAGGGCCATCAGGTGATTATCACAGCTGGCCAGCTAGTTATTACATTCAGGACCTTACGTTTTATGTCACAACTTTATTTCCCTTCACTGGCTCCGGATAAACAGACCGGTGATGGCCCCGCCACTCTCGCTGAACTGCAAGGCGCGCTGTGCGGCCTGCTGTGTATGGATTCTGTCGCTGACCGCACCAACTGGTACAACCAGCTGTTTGAGGACTTCCACCCCAGTGAAGAAGAGAAACAGGATCTGACTCATTTATTTGATGAAACCATGCAGTCACTGAACAGTCTGGATTTTGAGTTTGAAATGGAACTGCCCGATGACGACGCGCCATTGGCGTCAAGACTATCGGCCATGGCTGACTGGTGTCAGGGACTGGTTTACGGCCTGGGTACCAGCGGTATGACCAATGAAACCGATTTATCTGACGATTGTCGAGAATTTGTGACCGATGTCATCAAAATCAGTCAGGTCAGTTTCGATGAAATCCAGGACAGCGAACAGGAAAAAGCCAACTTCGAGGAACTGGTTGAATATTTGCGAATGGGTTTGTTCCTGCTCTATGGTGAGCTGCAACCTGTCGACCCGACTGAAGAAAAAAATACTGAGCATTAATTACAACCGCCTGCTTCAGTGCCCTGCACTGACGTGGCCATGACAGATAAACAAGGCACTATGTTGAAAAAAGAATTCGCCAAACGCCGTCAGCGGCTGATGGAAATCATGGGCGAAGACAGTATTGCTGTATTGCCCAATGCGCCGGTTGCACCGCGCAACCGTGATGTTGATTTCCCTTACCGCAGCGACAGTCATTTTCATTATCTGACCGGCTTTGATGAGCCGGAATCAGTGATGGTACTGATTCCCGGGCGTGAGCATGGCGAATTTATCCTGTTCTGCCGCGAACGGGATCTGGACAAGGAAATCTGGGATGGTTATCGCGCTGGTCAGGAAGGCGCAGTCGAACAATTCGGCGCCGACGACTCCTATCCCATCAGTGATCTCGATGATATTTTGCCCGGTCTGCTGGAAGGCAAGGAAAAAGTCTATTACACCATGGGCAATCAGCCCGCATTCGATCAGCATATGGTGTCCTGGCTCAATCATCTGCGTCAGGCAGCCCGTGCGGGTAAGCATTCACCGCATGAAATCGTCGATCTGGAATACAGTCTCAATGAACTTCGCTTGTTCAAATCCGGGGCCGAAATCAAGGCTATGCGCCATGCTGCCGAAGCCTCGGTCAAAGCCCATATCCGTGCGATGCGGTTCACCCGTCCGGGCAAATGGGAATATGAAGTGGAAGCTGAACTGATTCATGAATTCATGAAACACGGTTGCCGCTCCCCCGCCTATCCTTCCATCGTCGGCGGCGGAGAAAACGGTTGCATCCTTCACTACATCGAAAACAGCAGTAAACTGAAAAATAATGATTTGCTGCTGATCGATGCTGGCGCGGAATATCAGTGCTACGCCGCCGATATCACCCGTACCTTTCCGGTCAACGGCAAATTCACTGAGCCGCAACGCCAGTTGTATCAGCTTGTGCTTGATGCCCAGAAAGCCGCCATTGCTGCGGTCAAACCGGGCAATCACTGGAATCAGCCGCACGAAGCGGCGGTTGAAGTGCTGACCCGGGGTCTGATTGATCTGGGCCTGCTTCAAGGTGAATTGCAGCAGCTGATTGATGATAACGCCTACCGTGAATTTTATATGCACCGTACCGGCCACTGGCTGGGAATGGACGTGCATGATGTCGGCGATTATAAAATCGACGACGAGTGGCGCCTGCTGGAACCGGGTATGGTACTGACGGTCGAACCCGGTCTCTATATCCGCGACCCGCAGCATATCGATCCGAAATGGCACTTTACCGGAATCCGCATTGAAGATGATGTGCTGGTCACCAAAGACGGCTGCGAAGTGTTAACAGAGGCCGCGCCCAAGGAAATTGATGAGATTGAGGCACTCATGGCTGAAGCGATTTCAGTCTCGGCCGCTTGAACCAAAGGGAAAACAATGAACCAGGCTGACAGCCCGACAAGCACCGCTGGCAAAGACTTCGATCTGCTGATCGTCGGTGGCGGCATGGTCGGCGCCAGCCTCGCCATCGCGCTGGAAAACACCACACTCCGCATTGGTCTGGTGGAAGCCCAGCCCCTGCAGAGCAACAGCCAGCCCAGTTTTGATGATCGAGGCATTGCCCTGAGTTACGGTTCACAGCGCATTTTCCAGAGCATGGGCCTGTGGCCGGATATTGCCCCTTATGCCACTGCGATTAGACATATTCATATTTCCGACCGGGGCCGTTTCGGCGTCACCCGTCTGTCCGCTGAGGAGGAAGCTGTGCCTGCCCTGGGCCAGGTGATGACTGCCAGGGAACTGGGCCGCACGCTGAACCAGCGGTTGCAACAGCTCTCTCAATTAACGCTGTTTTGCCCGGCTCAGGTAACAGCGCTTGAACAAGATTCAAGTCATGTCAGAGTCACACTGAATAACGGCGAAACGATTCGAACTCGCCTGCTGGTTGCTGCCGATGGCCGCGATTCCACTATTCGCCAGCTGTTAAAGCTCGGCGCCTGGCAGCAGGAATATCAGCAAACCGCCGTGACGGCCAATATCAGCACCGACAAACCGCATCAGGGCTGGGCCTATGAACGCTTTACCGACAGCGGGCCAATGGCATTACTGCCCATGTCAGATAACCGCAGCAGTCTGGTCTGGACCGTGCGTTCAGGTGATGAAGAGCAACTACTTAACTTGAGTGATGCTGATTTTCTTGAACGGCTTCAGCAGCGTTTCGGTTACCGCGCCGGACATTTCATCAGGGTCGGCCAGCGTCATAGTCATCCTCTGACCCTGATGCAATCCGATATGCCGGTACAGCAACGGATTGTGTTTATCGGTAATGCCGCGCACAGCCTGCACCCGATTGCCGGTCAGGGATTCAACCTGGGCCTGCGTGATGTGGCGGTGCTGGCAGAGTGCCTGGCGGAGGCTGCTGAGGACTGCGGCGAGATGGCTTTACTGCAGCGCTATCAGCAGTGGCGTCAGAAAGATCAGGATCAGGTGGTGCAGGCGACTGATAAACTGGTACGACTGTTCAGTAACAACATCAGCCTGCTGGGGCATTTGCGTGGCGCGGGTCTCGCCCTGCTGGATACGCTTCCTGCAGCCAAACGCCTGCTGGCACTGCGCAGTATGGGGCTGGGACAAAAGCAACCGCGTCTGGGAAGAGGCTTGGGCTTATGAATCAGACTTTTGATATTGTCATTGTCGGTGGCGGCATGGTCGGTGCGACACTTGCTGTAGCACTGGCCTCAGAGCCCGCGCTCAACATTGCGCTGGTAGAAGCGCAATTGCCTGAAGCACCGGCACCCGGCTCTCCTTACGATTTGAGGGTCAGTGCGCTGACCCGCAGCAGCGAGATCCTGCTCAGCAACCTGGGCTTATGGTCACAGTTACCTGCCGAACGGGTCAGTGCATTTAGCGATATGCGGGTCTGGGAAAATGACGGCAGCGAGTTGCATTTCAGTAGCGCCGATCTGGGAGAACCCTGGCTCGGGCATCTGCTGGAAAACCGTGTGCTTCAGACCACCAGCCTGAGTCAGTGTCAGCGCCTGCCCAATATCAAAGTTATCAGTCCGGCTCAGCCCACAGCCTATGAGCCGCATCGAATCACACTGGATAGCGGCAACACTCTTGATGCCAAACTCATCATAGCCGCCGATGGTGCGCAATCACCGCTACGCGAATGGGCCGGCATCAAACTCAAGGGCTGGTCCTATGATCAGAAAGGCCTGGTCGCCACGGTCACCACAGAGCATAGCCATCAGCACACCGCCTGGCAGCGTTTCCTGAGCGAGGGCCCGCTGGCACTGCTGCCACTGCCGGAGCTGAACCAGTGCTCGATAGTCTGGTCTCTGAACAGCAGCAGTGCCGATCGTTTACTGGCTATGCCGGATGCCGAGTTTATTGCAGAGCTTAACCAGGCCTGTCAGCTCAAACCCGCAAAAGTCACAGCCATCAGTGAACGTGCTGCCTTCCCGTTACAACTGCGTCACGCTGACAGTTACATCAAACCGGGACTGGCGCTGGTCGGTGATGCCGCCCATATCATTCATCCACTGGCCGGTCAGGGAGTCAACATCGGCTTGCTGGATGCCGCCACGTTGAGCGAAGTCATACTCAATGCTCACCGCCATGGCCGAGATATCGGCAGTCTGCATACGCTGCAGAAATATCAGCGACAGCGTCATGCTGATAATCTGCTGATGCAGTTCAGCATGGATATGTTCAAACGGGTATTCAGCAGCCGGCTTGCTCCAGTCAGGTGGCTGCGTCAGTTCGGGCTGCGCGGTGTCAATCACAGTAGCTGGCTCAAAAACCTGTTTATGCATCAGGCGGACAGTCGCCCGTTTGCCACCCCGCCCCTGATTCAGAGCAAGCATCGTCACTGACAATGATCTCACTGTGAACTGGCTCTCAGCCGGAATTTGACCACCGGGGCTTATCAGGCCAATACTGGCTCCCAATGACTAATGGAGAACAATAATGCTTGGCTTTATATCCCGCCAGTTCCTGACCGGTCTCATCACCATTCTGCCGCTGACGTTGACCGCCTATCTCATTTACTGGTTTATTGTCTCGACTGAAAAAGCGCTCAGCGGCGTTATCAAGTTTATTCTGCCGGATTATCTCTACTGGCCGGGCATGGGCTTTATCGCCGCTATCATGCTGATTTTCATGATCGGTCTGATGATGCACCTTTATGTCGTGAAAGCCCTGTTTCGCTACATTGAACAATTGCTGTATCACATGCCTTTGATTAAATCGGTCTATGGCGCGATTCGTGACTTTTTCCAGTATTTCTCACCCACACGCCAAAGTGAATTTGAGCAGGTGGTGGCAGTCAAGCTGGAAAATGGCATGGAGCTGATTGGCTTTATCACACTGGACGTCTCCGATTCATTGCCGATTGAGTCTGAGGATGGCGAAGAACGGGTACTGGTGTTTCTGCCTATGAGCTACAACATCGGCGGTTATCCAGTCATGATGCCCAAAAACCGTGTGCGTCCGGTGAATATGACCATGGAACAGGCCATGCGTTTTGTGCTGACCGCCGGTGTCGCCGGACACAACGGTAAAAAAGATTAGATTGGCAGAAACACGAGGGTGGCAGCCCGCACTACCACCGTTTTGATAATCCGGCCGGTTTTATGCGAGATGATTTCGGCCAGATTATCCTGAGTCGCAATCATCCGGCCAATGAGGCGCTGATAGCTGAGGTTACGTTTCTCATGGGCCAGGCTGTCGCTGAGCACAAGCAAGTTACCGTCTTTATCCCGGCTTTTGGCTAACAGCCAGGCGGCAATCTCGATATTACGGGCGCTGTTATAAAGCTTCTGCTGGTCTATTGTGGTGAGGTAAAAGAATTCGCTGTTGTTGTCATAGGAAGCCATCAGCATTCGCCGCAGGCCGACAATAAAGGCCAGTATCCGGTCACCCTGATACTGTTCGTCTAATGCAAGACGCACTATGTCTGTGGGGCGCTTGATCTGGCTGAACTCAGCGTAGTTGAAATTATAAGGCCGTGAGAAAGTCAGATCGACGCTGGCTTTGATATCACGCAGTTCACGGTCGTAACGCAGCCCCGGATTACGTTTATATAACTTCACCATCAGCTTTTTCAGATCACGCATGACCACCCGCTGATGAAGTTCGATGACTTCATCGATATCACTTTTCGCCAAGCGCTCAATGCCATTATTGCTGTTGCCCGTAGTAGTCACGCAGCCTGTCAGCAGCAAGGTAAAGAGCAACAGACTAAACCATTTCATCCAGAAACTGACCTCTGTCCGCTGAGGATTGTACCGGCAACTCGTTAATAAAGAGGTACTGCTGCACAGCACGGGGCAAAAATGCCGCCTGCTCATTATCACCGTCAAAGCGACGGTCGCTGCTGATGAAGTTTCTGACAAAGCGGGCCTGCTGGCCATCTTCGTTGCTGTTGGCGGCAATAACCACCGAAGTGTTATTGGCGCGCTGCGGGCTCAGGTTATTGTTGAGCGGCTCAACTTCAAAAATGACCGGTGCCCGCGCATTGTTCCGGTTATCGACCGGAACCAGCGGATAAAAATCAGCGGGTCGGTTACTGTTTATCTGCATGTTTGTTCATCGAGGCCGCGGCCTTGCCCTGCCGGCTTCCCGACCGGCGCGGACGACGCCGCCTGCCTTCCTCTTTTCTGCCGCGATGCTGAGCGGGCTTCTTCTCACGCTTGACCGGCGGCTTGGGCTCAATCAGGGTCTCGTCAGCGGTCGAGGCAATAGGCAGTTTATGCTTGATGTAAGTTTCAATATCCGGCAGCGAGAACACAAATTCCTCGCAGGCAAAGCTGATCGCCACACCGCTGGCACCGGCCCGCGCGGTTCGCCCGGTACGGTGCACATAGTCTTCGACATCCTGCGGCAGGTCAAAGTTGAAGACATGACTCACCGCCGGAATATGCAGGCCGCGCGCAGCCACGTCTGTCGCTACCAGAAACGGAAATTCGCCATCCTGAAAATGCTGCAGCAGTCGCTCGCGTTTTTTCTGTGGTACATCGCCTGACAACAATGAGGCTTTGTGACCGTTGCCTTCGAGATAGCCCCAGACTTCATCGGCCGCCTGCTTGGTATTGACGAAGATAATGCTGCGCTCCGGTTGCAGGCGTTCGATCAAGGCTAAAAGCAGCGGGATTTTTTCATCATTGGCAGGATAATAAACCCACTCTTCAATGCGATCGCCCATCATTTTTTCCGGCTCGACCTGCACTTTTTCCGGGTTATTCATATGCTCATAAGCCAGCTCACTGACCTTGTAGCTGAGCGTAGCCGAAAACAGCATACCGAGGCGTTTATCCGGTGCCGGAATCCGGCGCAGGAAATACCGGACATCTTTGATAAAGCCCAGATCAAACATGCGATCAGCCTCATCCAGCACCATCGCATCAATGAATTTGAGACTGAACACCCGCTGCTTGTGGTAATCCAGCAGCCGACCCGGGGTGCCTACTAAGACATCACAGCCTTCACTCAAGGCATCGCGCTGTTTCTGATAGTCCTTGCCGCCATGGGCAATCGCGATGCGCAGATTGGCCTCGGTGTTGAGCAGCTTGGCGTCTTTCATGATCTGAATCGCCAGCTCGCGGGTCGGTGCCAGAATCAGCGCGCGGGGCTGTTTGCCATCCCAGTTTTCAGCAGGCGCTGTTTCCAGTAGCCGCTGAAACGTCGCCAGCAGAAACGCGATGGTTTTACCGGTACCGGTCTGGGCCTGGCCGGCCACGTCCTTGCCCTGCAGCAGTAGTGGCAGGGATTGCGCTTGAATGGGGGTACAGAACTCGAAACCTGCCTGGTCCAGGCCAGCCTGCAATGCGGGGTTAAGGGGCAGGGTTTTGAAGGCCTGGTCAGTTAGATGTGCACTCATATAAATACTTGCATTAGCGTTGATGATAGGAAAAAATGTTAGGCTCTATCGCATGGGAGTATATACCTAAGTCAGCCTGAAATGCAGGTTTGAAGATACAACCTCGCCAGGCCCGGTATAATCCAACGATACTTTATATACCACTGGAGATGAAACATGAGCGATAACGTCACCAACGTGACCGATGGCGACTTTGATAGCCAAGTATTACAGTCCGACATTCCTGTCCTGGTTGACTACTGGGCAGAATGGTGTGGTCCCTGCAAAATGATTGCACCGGTACTGGAAGAAATCGGCGGTGAATATGCCGGCAAACTGAAAGTGTGCAAACTGAATATCGATGAAAATCAGGACACACCACCGCGTTATGGTATCCGTGGTATCCCGACTCTGATGCTGTTTAAAGACGGCGAAGTGGAAGCAACCAAAGTGGGCGCTCTGACCAAGTCTCAGCTGGCCGCTTTCCTGGACAGCAATCTGTAATGATGTCCTTTCCCCACACCTTCGGGTGTGGGGCTGCCCTGCAGCTGATTCGGCGCGGAACCCCCGCTTGTCTGCGCCAGTCTATCAATCCGCCGTGCCCGCCCGCCGCTCAGGCAACGGCATTTAACTAAAGCCAACGCAAATCAAAGAATGGATGTTTCCGAGCTACTCAATGATCTGAATAAACCCCAGCGTGAAGCTGTTGCTGCGCCATTGGGCCATGCCCGTATTCTGGCCGGTGCCGGCAGTGGTAAAACCCGCGTGCTGGTGCACCGCATTGCCTGGCTGATTCAGGCTGAAGGTTTCTCACCGGCCAATATTCTGGCGGTGACCTTCACCAACAAAGCCGCTGCTGAAATGCGTGGCCGGATAGAAGAAATGCTCGGTTACCCGCCCGGCGGCATGTGGGTGGGTACCTTTCACGGCCTGGCCCATCGCCTTTTGCGGGCACACTGGAAAGATGCTGATTTACCGCAAAGCTTTCAGATCCTCGACAGCGATGATCAACTGCGTATGCTCAAGCGCATTATCCGCGCCATGGAACTGGATGAAGCCCAGTGGCCGCCCAAGCAGGCTCAGTGGTATATCAATGCGCAGAAAGACGAAGGCCTCAGGGCCAAGGATATTCAAGCCGGACACGATCCCTACTCACAGAAAATGCTGGCCATCTACAAGGCCTATGAAGAGGCCTGTCAGCGTGCCGGCGTCATTGATTTCGGTGAAATTCTGCTGCGCTGTCACGAGCTCTGGCTCAAGCGGCCGGATATCCTTGCCCAGTACCAGCAGCGTTTCAGCCAGATTCTGGTCGACGAGTTTCAGGACACCAACACCCTGCAATACGCCTGGCTGCGGCTGCTGGCCGGTGACAGCGGCAAAATGTTCATCGTCGGCGATGATGATCAGTCCATCTACGGCTGGCGCGGTGCCAAGATCGAGAATATTCAACAGTTCGATAAGGATTATCACGGCGCTGCCACTATCCGCCTGGAACAGAACTACCGCTCCACCGGCAATATTCTGAAAGCCGCCAATGCGGTTATCGCCAATAACAGCGAGCGACTGGGTAAAGAACTGTGGACTGAAGACGAAGACGGCTGCCCGATCCAGGTCTATAACGCCTTTAATGAGCGTGATGAAGCGTCTTACCTGGTCGGTCAGGTGCAGAAATGGGTTGATGATGGCGGTCGTCGTAGTGACTGTGCCGTATTGTACCGTTCCAATGCCCAGTCGCGGGTCATTGAGGAAGCTTTATTACAGGCCGCTATGCCCTATCGGGTCTATGGCGGCCTGCGCTTTTTCGAGCGCGCCGAAATCAAGGATGTGCTGTCTTACCTGCGTCTTATTGCCAACCGCCAGGATGATGCGGCCTTTGAGCGTATTGTAAACACCCCCACCCGTGGCATTGGCGCGGCCACCCTGACCCAGCTGCGCCAGTACGCCCGCGAACGTAATCTGTCGATGTGGCACAGTGCGCAGGAAATGCTCGATGCTAGAGCCTTCGCGGCCCGTGCCGGTAACGCGCTGGCCGGATTTCTGACGCTGATTGACTCACTGACACCGGAACAAGCCGACATGCCTTTGCATGAACTGACCCAGCTGGTGATTGATGAGTCCGGCCTGCGCGCGCATTTTGCCAAGGACAAAAGCGAAAAAGGTCAGGGCCGCATTGAAAACCTCGATGAACTTATCAGTGCCACCCGACAGTTTGTCCGGCCGCAGGATGAAGAAACCGACAATCTGACTGAGCTGGATGCCTTTCTCGCCCATGCGGCACTGGAAGCCGGTGACAATCAGGGCGATCGCTGGGAAGACTGCGTACAGTTGATGACCCTGCACTCGGCCAAGGGTCTCGAATTTCCCGTCGTCTTCATGGTGGGCATGGAAGAGGGCCTGTTCCCGGGCCAGAAATCCAGCGACGATCCGCTGCGTCTCGCTGAGGAGCGCCGGCTTTGTTACGTCGGTATGACCCGGGCCCGGCAGACCCTGTATCTGCTCTATACCGAGCAGCGTTTTCTCTACGGCCAGGAACTGATGCAGCGCCCCTCCCGCTTTCTCGGTGAATTACCGGTTGATTGTATTGAAGAAGTGCGTGCCCGCAGTAACCGCATCACACCCGGACTCCGCACAGTCAGCAATGCCGGTGGACTCGAACTCAATGAAGCGGGCCTCAAAACCGGACAGCAGGTCATGCATCAGAAATTCGGTCCGGGCATCGTGATTGATACCGAAGGCGCCGGAAAAAATGCTAGGGTACAGGTCAATTTCAAACATGCCGGCAGCAAGTGGCTGGTGCTGGCTTATGCTAAGTTAGACGTCTTATAAGGAAACAACCATGTTAAAGCCTGCTTTTCTGCGTTATTTGCTGCCCGGCCTGATGGTATTGCTGCTGACCGCCTGTGGTTCTGAAAACCAGGTTGGCAGCAGTGCTGCGAAGGATAGCGGCAAAATCTACAACTGGAAAATGGTGACCACCTGGCCGCCCGGTTTCCCGGTATTGCAGGAAGGTGCGGAACGCTTTGCAGAGCATGTGCGGACCATGTCCGATGGCCAGCTTAACATCGAGGTCTACGCCGGCGGCGAGTTGATTCCGGCTTTGCAAACTTTTGATGCGGTATCACAGGGCACAGTCGAAATGGGTCACGGCAGTGCCTATTACTGGGCCGGGAAGGTCCCGGAAGCCCAGTTTTTCTCCACCGTACCGTTTGGTATGACGCCGCGCGGTATGAACGCCTGGTTGTATCATGGCGGTGGTCTGGAACTGTGGCGTGAAGTTTATGAGCCCTTTCATGTGGTGCCCTTCCCGATGGGTAACACCGGCGTACAGATGGGCGGCTGGTTTAATAAAGAAATCAACTCGGTTGAAGATCTGGAAGGCCTGAAAATGCGGATCCCGGGTCTCGGTGGTAAAGTCTTTGCCAAGGCTGGTGGTAACCCGGTGCTACTCGCCGGCAGCGAAGTTTACACCGCGCTGGAACGCAATACGATTGACGCCACCGAATGGATTGGTCCTTATCATGATCAGCGTCTGGGCCTCTACCGCGCTGCCAAGCATTATTACTATCCGGGCTGGCATGAACCGGGCACCGTGCTGGAACTCACTGTCAACAAGCGCGCCTGGGATAGTCTGACACCCGATTTACAGGCGATTATCACCCACGCTGCTGAGTCCGAGAATGTCCTGATACTGTCTGAAATGGAACAGAAAAACCTGACAGCACTGAAAGAGCTGCAGGCCCGCGATGATATTGAAATCGAACGCTTCCCGGATGATGTGCTGGCCAGACTGCAGTCGATGACTGAGGAAACCTTGGCGGAAGAAGCTGCCGCCAGTCCCGCTTTCAAACGCATTTATGACGCCTACCAGACATTCCGCGACAAGGATGATGCCTGGACCGCGATTTCCGAAAAGTCCTATCTCGCGATTGAGAATAATTAATGCTGTTTATTATTTTCACGGCCGAAGGGCTGGCTGAAGCACAGCAGGATGTGCTGAGCAACAAAGCCGAACTGTGGCTGAACCCGGGCCTGAAAAAACAGTCTGATTTAGCAGTGTTTGAAAAGGCCGGTATTGCTGTTCATGTCCTGCCCGAAGACATTGATGCCGCCAATGAAAAAGCGGTAATGACTGCGCTTTCTCATGTCGAAAGCCAGAGCCGTGATAAAGAGATATTTGTAGAATACTTATGATGAAATTGTTAATTGCCTTGATGATGCTGATGAGTTTGCCACTGGCGGCTGACAGTGAATGGGATAAAGTCCAGCAAGCACTGAGTGAACCGACCCGGCTCACCGTTTATCGCAGCCCGAACTGCCAGTGCTGCCACAAATGGATTGAGCACCTGCAGAAGCATAACTTCATTGTCGATGACCAGGTCACACATAACCTGGAAGCCGCTGCGCCGCGCCAGAAAGTCCCGACCGTGATGCGCTCCTGTCATACCGCCGTGGTCAATGGCTACCTGATTGAAGGCCATGTCCCTGCGCAGGATATCAAGCGCCTGCTGGTCGAAAAGCCGCCGGTAATTGGTCTTTCTGTGCCACAGATGCCGGTCGGCACCCCCGGCATGGAAATGGGCGCCAAAAAAGATAATTTTACAGTCGTCACTTTCGACAAAGACAATCAGTTCCGCATCTTCAATCGCTACGAAGTCGATTCCAAGCAGCAATATCAAAGCGTTTCCACCGGGGAGTAATCACCGTTGGAAATCCTTGTGGTGCTGGGGCGCCTGCTGTTTTCGGCGTTTGCTAATGTTTTTCAGAAACAATTGACGCACCGGGGACTGCACCCCTTTTTTATTGTTTTCGCTTCCTACGTGGTACTCGCGGTTATCTGCCTGCCACTGTTGTTTGCGTTTAACCCATTTCAGCTATCCGGCCATTTCTGGATCAATATCTTTTTTGCCGCCCTGCTGGATATGGCCGGCACCCTGTTCCTGGTGATGTCCTTGTCGAAAACAGACCTCTCGGTATTCGGCCCCCTGAACGCTTACAAGGTTGTGATCTCAATGCTGCTGGCACTGATTTTTCTGGGCGAAGTGCCCAGTCTTCAGGGCTTTGCCGGTGTTTCTATCATACTGGTTGGCAGTGTTTTTCTGTTTCCCCCAAAGTCACATCAAGCTCGACTCTGGAAGCTGTTTTTACAGAAAGGCGTGCAATTCCGTTTTCTGTCGATCCTGCTGTTTTCAATAGGGACGCTGCCGCTGAAAAATGCTGTCGTCGATGGGGGCGCCTTAGCGACGACTGTATTCTGGTGCCTGCTGGGTCTGCCGCTGGCGGGACTCGCCCAGTTGCTGTTTGTGCATGACAACTTTAAAACCGATCTGGCGCTGGCCCGAAACCAGGTTTACCCCTTTATCTATCTGGGCTGCCTGATTTTTCTGATGCAATTTATGACGATGCTGGTGTTCTCACAGTTATTGGTGGCTTATTCACTGGCACTGTTTCAGCTCAGCATGGTCTTACAGGTATTTCTGGGCTACCGTATTTTTAACGAAAAACATGTGTTAAGAAGGCTTGCTGCCTGTCTCGTCATGGTCGGCGGCAGCCTGATGGTATTGAGCGCCTGAGCATAGAGGACAGGTGCCTGTTATTATGCGTTTATCTGAATAAGGGAGATCACAATGAAACTGCTATCCGTGCTGCTGACGAGCCTGCTCAGCATCTCAATCGCTAATGCCTCAACCACGCTGACCCCGGCCTGGAAAACCACAACTGAACTGCAGGCGCCGGAGTCGGTAATTTATCATCCTGGCAGCGATGCGCTTTATGTTTCCAACGTCAACGGCGCGCCGGATGCGGTCGATGGTAACGGCTTTATCAGCCAGCTTTCCGATGAAGGTGAGATTAAAGATCTCTACTGGTTAGACGGTCTTGATGCCCCCAAAGGCCTCGCCATCCGCGACGATCTGTTGTATGTGGCCGATATTGACAAGCTGGTCGTTATTGATATCAACAACAAAACTATTACGGCACGTTATCCCGCTGATCAGGCTAAATTTCTTAATGATGTGGCGATTGATCAACAAGGCCGTGTCTACGTCAGCGATATGATGACCAATCAGATCTATCGACTGGATGATGGTGAGTTCTCTCTGTGGATGGATGACTCGCAACTGGAAGCGCCCAATGGGCTGCTGGTCGAGGGCAATAAACTCATCGTCGGCAGTTGGGGCAAGATGACCGATGGTTTTGCCACCGAGGTACCGGGTCACCTTAAGGTGATTGATATTGAAAGCCGCGATATTCAGAGTCTGGGTGACGGCACGCCTGTGGGTAATCTCGACGGCGTTGAAGCCGATGGCAAGGGTAACTACCTGGTTACCGACTGGATGAATGGCCGCTTGCTGTTGATTAACCCCAATGGCCACAGTGAAACCCTGATTGAATTTGAACAAGGCAGTGCCGACCACACAGTGATGCCGGAGAAAAACCTGGTTATCGTGCCGATGATGATGCAAAACCAGGTTCAGACCTTCAGGATTTCGCATCAATGAGCTTTGATGATTTGATGCTCGACCAGCCTTTGCTTGGCGCACTGGCTGCGGAAGGATTCACCACACCGACACCGGTGCAGCAGCAAGCGATTCCCCCTTTGCTGGCTGGTGAAGATGTGCTGGCCTGCGCCGCCACCGGCACTGGCAAGACGCTGGCTTTTGTTTTGCCACTGCTGCAGAAACTGCTCGATGAACCGGCTGACGGCAAACTGGCGGTGGCGCTGATTTTGTCACCGACCCGGGAACTCGCCTTCCAGACTCAGCATGTGATTCAGCGGCTGGCCAGCGCTATCGCGCCGCGTGTGGCGATGGTCACCGGCGGTCAGTCACCGGCGGCCCAGGTCGACTACCTGCAGCAGGGCTGCGATATTATCATTGCGACCCCGGGCCGCATGTTGCAACTGGTGGAACAGGAGCAGGCCGACTTGTCGGCGGTGGAGTATGTCGTCATTGACGAAGCTGACCGCATGCTGGATATGGGTCAGGGCCCGGATGTGGCCAATGTGCTGGCAGCCATAAAAACCGCTTTCCAGACCTCACTGTTTTCCGCGACCCTGGCCGGTGCCGGTGTCGAGCTGTTTGCCAAAGCATTGCTGCCCGAAGCTCATCGCATCGACATTGATGCCGCCAACCAATACGCACAACAGGTCAGCCAGAGCGTCTATCTCGCTGATAATCGAGAACACAAACTGGCCCTGCTCAAAGCCGCGCTGGAACAGGAGGAATGCCAAAGTGCGCTGGTGTTCTGCAATAAAAAAGAACGGGCAGTGGAAGTCGCTGACTATTTGCAGTCGCAGAATCTCTCTGCTCAGGTGATTCACGGTGATTATTCCCAGGCCGACCGCCGTGAACGCACCCGTAAATTCCGTCAGGGTCAGATCAAGGTGCTGGTCGCCACCGATGTCGCCTCACGTGGCCTGGATCTGCCCCAGGTCAGTCATGTCATCAACTATGATGTGCCCTTCCGTGGTGATATTTATATTCACCGTGTCGGCCGCACCGGCCGTGCCGGTCAGCCCGGCAATGCATTCAACCTGGTCGAACCCAATGATCAGAAAAACCTGCAACGGGTGGAACACCATATCGGTCAGTCCTTGCCGGTTCGCAAAATGAAAGGCCTCGCCCCCAAAGCCAAGAGCAATAAGAAAAAGAGCAAGGACAAAGACAAACCGCGCTATATCGCCAAGAAAGATCGTGCCTGACCGTCACAACGATCACCGCAAACTGATGCTGTTGCGCTGGCTGCTTGTTATAAGCAGTGCTCTGCTTGTCGCTGGCCTGTTTCTGCCGATGCTGACCATTACCCAGCTTATCGTCATCAGTAACGAATTTTCGGTGATCTCCGGCATTATTGAACTGTGGAAGGCCGGCCAGTACATCCTGTTTGTGGTCATTGGCTGTTTCAGCGTGCTGATTCCACTCGCCAAAATCGGCCTGTTGTTCAAGCTGTTGCAAGCCGATGACAAACCGCATCCGATCAAAATGAAGCTGCTGCGGCTGATGCACGCTTACGGCCGTTGGGCGATGCTGGATGTGATGGTGGTGGCGATGCTGATTGTCACCGTCAAGATGGGGGCCATTGCCAGTATTGAGATTCACCCGGGCTTGTATGTCTTCGGCGCGGCGGTGCTGTTGATTATGTTGACCACGCAGTCGACGGTGAGGCTTTTGGAGAATCAGCAATCTGATTCGAATGATTCTGCCCAAAGTTGAGTTTCACCCTCAGCGAACCTTTATTTTTCATGACGTTTTATTTCGCCTGAAGGGCGAGTTCATTTATTTTATTTGCCCAAAATAAACGGGCCAAACAAAAAGGCATGTACGGTTCAAATACATAGGTAACAGATCAATTCAACTACATGGGTTACACTCGAATAGTCCAGTAACTGATATTA
>CAJXKF010000003.1 GCA_913055695.1 uncultured Methylophaga sp. | reverse complement strand
TAATATCAGTTACTGGACTATTCGAGTGTAACCCATGTAGTTGAATTGATCTGTTACCTATGTATTTGAACCGTACAGCTCTATTTCTCAGTAATGATGTCACCATTCGGGGGGCATAACATATGGCTGGTATGATATTGCTGGGTACACGCAAAGGCACTGTCATTTTTGATCGCCAGCCATCCGGCTGGCGACCCCGTCCTATTGTCCATGCCGGCATTGCTGTCTGTTATGCCACACGGGATCCGCGTGATGGCACACTCTGGTCCTCACTCGATCACGGCCACTGGGGTCCCAAGCTGTCACGCTCACGCGATGACGGCAAGACATGGGAAGATCTGAGTTCCCTCAAATATCCCCCGGGTGCCCGCCACATCGTCAGTGTGGTGCCGACACCGGATTTTGATCCCTTTGCACCAGCTGCTGAGCTCAACTACGCCGATGCCATCGTTTACAAAATCTGGTATCTCGCCTTCGGCCATAGCGATCAACCCGGCAAGCTCTATGCCGGCACCATACCCGGCGGTCTGTTTGTCAGCGATGACGGCGGTGACAGCTGGTTCCTCAACCAGCCGCTGTGGAATCATAAGAGCCGCGGCGGCGATCTGTTTGCCGGTGACGCAAGCAGCCAGTACCTGTGGAACGGTACCCCGGCAAGCATTGATTACGGTATTTTCGAACCCGGCATCCATTCCATCATGGTCGATCCAGATGACGCCAATCACCTCTATGTGGCAGTTTCAACTGCCGGTGTGCTTGAGAGCGTTGATGGCGGTGAGAGCTGGGTCGGTCGCAATCGCGGCATGCTGATGGATTATCTCCCCGATGCCGAAGCTGAATGGGGCCATGATCCGCATTATGTGGCTCTCTGTCCGGCGCAGCCCGGGCACCTCTGGCAGCAGAACCATTGCGGGGTGTTCTATAGTAATGACGGGGCGCAGCACTGGCAGAAAGTCAGCCAGCCCGATGCCGGTGTACATTTCGGCTTTCCCATTGCTGTGGATAATCGTGACGGTCAGTCTGCCTGGGTCATTCCGACCCGGGCCGATGCAGAACGCATGGCTTTAGATACTGGTCTCTGTGTCGCCAGAACCAGCGATGGCGGCCAGAGCTGGCAGACTTTCCGTCAGGGACTGCCACAGGAACACTGCTACGATCTGGTTTTACGCCATGGTCTCGATATCGCTGATGACTGCTTATGTTTCGGCAGCAGCACCGGGAATGTTTATTTGTCAGAAGACCGCGGTGAAAGCTGGCAATGTCTGGCCAATAATCTGCCACCGGTTTATTCGGTGCGCTTTGGCTGACCATGGCCGTTGTTGAGATGACACGGCACCTGTACCGCTTCTTCCCGCAATTGGAAAACCGCAGGGTCACAGTATCAGCCGGTTCAGTGGCTGAGGTCGTAGCTGCGGTCAACCAGATCGCACCTGGCTTCAGTGATTACCTGATTGATGAACAGGGCGCCCTTCGCAGACACGTACATATGGCCATCAATGACAAGGTCATTATCGACCGAAAGCAGCTCAGGGATTATGTTGCTGAAGAAGATACCCTGTTTGTGTTCCAGGCATTGACCGGGGGTTAATGTTTCAGCTCACCCAGTACCACTTTGTTCTCTGTGACTTTCTTGACCACGTTGGAGTAGTAGTCATCACGGAACTCATTAATCACGTGGGTCGCTTTCTCCTGCTCCACGCCGCTACCCAGTAACACTTCCTCAGTCAGCCGCAGACTGGTTTCCAGTGTTTCCGATACGGTCGTGCTGGCACCGAGCGTAATCAAGTCTGCACAGTGGCGGCGATCGCGGGCACGGGCATGGATGGGCATATTCGGATAAAACTGCCGTACCTGCGAGACCAGGCGGTCAACCTGACCCGGATCATCCAGTGTGACCACGATCATCTTGGCATGATCGGCACCGGCCGCTTGCAGGACTTTGACTTTACTGGCATCGCCAAAAAACACCGGAAAGCCCTGTGCACGGGCATCTTTCACCCGGTGCTGCTTCATATCAAGTGCGATATAAGGCACCCCGGCGGCACCCAGCAAGGTACCCACCCGCGCGCCCACACGACCGAAACCGGCCAGAATCACATGCTCTTCACTGGCTTCGACAAACTCGGCATAGTCTTCATCCTCAGTGGGAGCCGGTGTGTAAAAGCGGATTAACAGACTGTTAGTGAGTTTGACGACAAACGGTGTCAACACCATAGTCAGCGCAATCACCAGGGTCAGGATATCGCCGATGGCTTTTTCCAGTACTCCGGAAACGGCAGCAAAGCCAAACAACACAAAACCGAACTCACCGCTTTGCGACAGCAGCGTACCGGTCTGCAAGGAGATATCATGGCGGGCACCGGAGATTCTGCACAGCAGATAGACCACAGAAGCTTTCAACAGCATCAGACCCACCGTCATCGCAATAATATTGCCAAGTTGTTCCCACAGCAGGCTGAAATCAATGCCCATGCCTACGGTCATAAAGAACAGTCCCAGCAAAATACCGCGAAACGGCAGAATATCTGCCTCGATCTGGTGTCGGTAATGAGACTCGGCCAGCATCACACCCGCGAGAAAAGCCCCCAGCGCCATCGAAAAGCCGACAGCTTCCATGATCCAGGCTACGCCGAGCACCAGCAGCACAGCTACTGCGATAAAGACTTCCGGATCCTGACTGGCGACAATCCGCTCCAGAATCGGATTCAGCAGGTAACGGCCGGCAAACAGCAAAGCAATAATCACCAGCACGGCATAGAGCGGCTTCAGGCTCGGCTCCATCACCTCGGTACTGCCGCCTGCGGCAAAATAAGACACCAGCGCCAGTAGCGGCACCACCGCAATATCCTGCAGCAGCAACACCGAGAACGACATTCGCCCCATCACGGTGGAAATCCCGCCACGCTCAGAAAGCAGTTTGAGGCAGAATGCAGTGGAGGATAAAGCGAGGCCGAAACCGATAATAATCGCGCTCTGATTGGAGACACCAAGCCAGAGTGCAATGCCGTAAATCAGACCGGCCGTGATGAGTACCTGTCCCAGTCCCAGTCCGATGACCATTTTGCGCATCTGCCACAGTTTGTCGGGTTTGAGCTCGATACCCAGTAGAAAAAGCAGGAAAATGACGCCAAATTCGGCTAAGTGGCGAATATCTTCAACTTCGGTAATCACCCCGAAGCCCCATGGGCCCAGTACCACGCCGGCGGTCAGATAGCCCAGTATCGCACCGAGCCGGATTTTGTGAAAAAACGGGATAATGACGACTGTCGCCAATAACAGCGCCAGAATATCAATCAGATAATGTCCGCCTGCCTCTTGCACTCGACCGAGCTCCTATCGGATGGTACTGCCAGCCTGATCCAGCATCAGGTCGAGGCCGCTTTTATAGGTTTCAGCAGCGTTATCCGGTTTGCCCTGGGCTGTCTGCACTTCGGCCAGTACCTGATAGGTTTCACCACGCGGGCCATGGCGAAGGCTCTGGGCCAGGTATTCCTCGGCCTTGGTCCACAAGGCATTGGCTTTTGCCAGCCGGCCCAGCGTCAATAATAGCCAGGGATTATCACGGTGATGCTTGAGCCATTTTTCCGCCAGCGCCAGACGTTTCAGCAAATCACCCTGTTCAAGCCGGCCATATTGATAGACCAGCGCATCGCTCCAGTCTTTACGCAGAAACTGCTCAATCAGCTTGAGTGCTTCTTCAATCTCACCCTGTCTGACCAGACCTTCTACATAAAGCTTGAGCATGGCCTCCGTCTGACGCTGACGAGCAGGCGCTTTGTGCCAGACGTCTTCCATCTTGCGCCAGTCCTGACGTTGCAGCGCGGCTTCCAGTTGTCCCACCGCCGCATCCAGGCTCAGGGCCTGCACTTCATTATTTTCCAGCACATGACGCTTGCGTAAGTCGGGCAAAACCGACTGCACGTCCTGCCATTGATCCATATCCTGATACAGCGACTGCAGCAGTTGTAATACATAAGGATGCTTTGGTGCCATGTCTCTTAAGTGCTGCAATGTGGCCAATGCCTGCTCTTTCTGACCGGCTGAAATCTGCAGTTCCGCCTGCACCACGCCAACCGCAATATCGGCACCTTCTGTGGTTTCATGCGCCAGCCGCAGGTAATTATCACGCCGGTCGGCAGCATTCTGTTTCTGCGCAGCGCGGGCGCCTGCCAGGTAATGCAACAGCGGCGTTTCGCTGTTACCGGCATGACGAATGAGTATGCGCTCGGCTTCAGCCCAGCGGCCTTCTTCTAGCGTAATCAGGCCGCGGGTCAATGCCCGGTTGGCCCGTTTGTGACGCTGGTTTTCTTTCCAGTGGGCAAGCTTGCCGGGGGACTGTTTAACCAGCACCAGACTGCGCAGCAACAGGTAAGCTGCCACCAGCAGCAGGATGAAAGCTGCCGAGAACACGACCAGTGAAGTTTCCAGACTCCAGCTGCCATACTGCAGCAATACAAAGCCGGGCTCGAAATCCGCCGCCCAGATCACGGCGGCACCAAAGGCAAGCGCGAGGGCAACGACGAGCAGAATCTTCATTGCTGGTACTCCTCAAGCCAATTCAGGGAACCGGAAATATCCGGAATACTGATATTGATTTGTGCATCCTGCAGCTTTTTGAGGGTGTTGAGCAGCGCATCACGCTGGTTACCGGTGAAATACTGCTGCAGCCAGTCAATCGCGGTCTGCAGACTGTGCTGATAGTTTTCATTGTCTGCGTTTAACAAGGCCAGTCTGGCACTTTCGAGTTGCAGACGCAGATTCTGATACAGGAAATAACGCTGTTCCGGCACCAGTACTGCCGCTTCGCCGGTTTGATCATGACGAATCACCACCAGTGACCGCAGCTGTTGCCAAATATCGTCCAAAGCCTGTTTCCAGGCTGCCTCTGTCTCTGCAGCAGTGGGCATGGGCTGCGATTCATCAAACTCCACTTGCGGACCTTTTTTCACCCGCAGGGTCTGTACGTGATTAGCCGCGGTCTGCAGTTTTATGGCGATACCGGCAGTATCGATATCGGCCAGTGCTTCGAGCTTCATGATCTCTTCGGCAATCAGGGCCCGCAGTGGGTGCAAGCGGTAATCCGACATAGCCTGAATCTGTTTGTCGGCCATTTCCAGCGCGCGAATGGCACCTTCAACATCATGCGCCAGCAAGGCCCGCTGATTGGCCACATTCAGCAGGTATTCAATTTCCTGTAATGCCCAGGTTCTTTTCAGCTCTTCACTGGTCAGGGTTTCACGGGAAATAAATTCGTCAAGCTTATCGGACTGGGCCTGTAACTGCTCTTTCAGCTGCTGCAACTGGCGTTGCCGCTGACTGCTGTTCGATTGCAGGCCGCTCAGCTCATCTTCAATACTGCTGAAGTGCTGAGCCTGTTGTTGCTGTTGACTGTTGATTTGCTGATAAAGCCAGCCGCCTGCGGCAAGCCCTATCAACAGCACAATGGCCAGTGCTATCCAGACCGGTTTCAGTACGCTGGCCGCCGTCTTTTTATCAGTTAGCAGTTCAGCATCCTGAACGTTGTCGTCGATTTGCTGCTTGTTTTCATTGTTTGCCATGCTGCTTATCCATTTCAATCAATGTGTTTAACACCGCCGTATCACTGGCATCGGCACTGACTTCGACCCATCTGAAACCCAGTGTACGGGCATGGTCCCTGATCCGCTCGCTGACTACGACCAGCGGCTTGCAGAACAACTCGGCACGAAACTCGGCCAGAATCCGACACAGGTTATCTACACCGGCCACGCTGGTGCACACCAATTTGTCTGTATGCATGGCTGTGACGCAGGCTTCTCGCCCATGTTGTGCCAGCGTTCTGCGATAAACTTCCACATAACTAATAGTAGCACCTCTGTCTGTCAGGGTATCAGCAAGCAGTTCCCGACCGCCAACCCCTCTGGCTATCAGTACCCGTTTGCCTTGCATCGCCTGCATGGCCGGCATTTGCAGTAGACCTTCACTACCATTTGAGATGTCAGGCTGACAATCTACTGATAAACCGGCTTCCCGCATCGCACTGGCAGTGCCGTCACCGACGGCAGCCAGCTGCAGCTGTGATGGTAATTTTTGCTGCCAGCCATCAATAAATGTATTAACGGCATTACGGCTGACAAAAATCAGCCAGTCGTTTTGCTCCAGATTCACCGGCCCCCAACTTTCCGCTGGCAAAGGCTGAATGCTGATCACGGGAAAACTGATCGCTTCGCCCCCTGCTTTTTGAATCAGGTCTGTCAGATTGTCCGATTGTGCTTGCGGCCGTGTCACCAGAATTCTCTGGCCGGCCAGCGGCTTATCAGTCACCATAAACGTCGCTGAGAATCTTATCTGCGCCCTGCGCCAGCAGCATTTCTGCAACAGCGACACCAATCGCATCGGCTTCCGTAGCAGGACCACGTTTTTCGGCATAAAGCGTCCGGGTACCATCCGGTCTGCCTACCAGACCGCGCAGCCAGACTTCGTCACCTTCCAGCATCGCATAACCGGCAATCGGCACCTGACAGCCGCCGGCAAGACGGCGGTTGAGGGCTCGTTCGGCAGTCACGGTAATCGCGGTCAGCCTGTCATGCAGCGGCGCAATCAGTGCGTTCATTTCTTCATCATCAATTCGGGTTTCGATGCCCAAAGCGCCCTGGCCGATGGCCGGCAGACTCTGCTCCGGCGTCATCGCATTGCGGATCCGGTCATGGAAACCGAGACGCTCAAGACCGGCCATCGCCAGAATAATGGCATCAAACTGACCTTCATCGAGTTTACGCAGACGAGTGTTGACGTTACCGCGCAGTGGCAGCACCTCAAGGTCAGGACGCCGGGTCCGTGCCTGACATTCGCGGCGCAGGCTGGAGGTGCCCAGTCGAGCGCCTTGTGGCAGCTCGTCGATGCTGTCGTAGTGGTTGGAAACAAACGCATCATAGGGATTTTCACGTTTGCAGATAACTGGCAGGTGCAATCCTTCGGGGAAATCCACCGGCACATCTTTCATCGAATGCACGGCAATATCGGCACGGCCATCGAGCATGCCCTGTTCCAGTTCTTTGACAAACAGGCCTTTGCCACCCACTTTGGCCAGCGGCGTATCCAGAATAATATCGCCCTGGGTTTTCATACCGATCAGCTCCACTTCCAACTCGGGATTCAGCGCCATCAGTTCGGCTTTGACATGTTCAGCCTGCCAGACCGCAAGCGGACTGTTGCGGGTCGCTATTCTTACTGTTCTTTTCGTCATTAATCTCGTCTTTCACGCTTTTCTATACAAAATCACTGCTGATTCTAGCACTTTGACATCATCCCGCCCGAATAAGCACGTTATAATGTCGCCCTGTTTCCCAAACGCGATCAAGATTTATCATGAGCACAGCCAACAAGAAACTCTCCTCAGCACGCCTGACCCAGCCCACCGATAAATTTGTCGAGGAATTCACCGCTTCGGTCAGCTTTGATCAGCGCCTGTTCCGTCAGGACATTCGCGGCTCCATCGCGCATGCCACCATGCTCAGTGAAGTGGGTGTTTTGTCGGCTGAGGAACGTGACCAAATCATTGCGGGCCTGCAGCAGATTGAGCAGGAAATCGAAAACGGCGAGTTTGAATGGTCAATTGCACAGGAAGATGTGCACATGAACATCGAAGCGCGCCTGATTGCGTTGATTGGCGAAGTCGGCAAGAAACTGCACACCGGCCGTTCCCGTAACGATCAGGTGGCGACCGACGTTCGTCTTTATCTGCGCGATATGATTGACCCCATCCGCAGTGAGCTTAACCGGCTGCAGGACGCGCTGCTCGATGTCGCCGAGCGTGAAGCTGACACCATCATGCCCGGCTTTACTCATCTGCAGACCGCCCAGCCGGTGACTTTCGGCCACCATATGCTGGCCTGGTATGAAATGCTGGTGCGTGACGCTGAACGTCTGGATGACTGCGAAAAACGCGTTAATACCATGCCACTGGGCGCAGCCGCTCTGGCCGGCACCACTTTCCCGATTGACCGAAACATGACGGCGAATCTGCTTGGGTTTGATCGCATTTGCCAGAATTCGCTGGATGCCGTCAGTGATCGTGACTTTGCCATCGAATTCAACAGTTTTGCCTCAATCCTGATGATGCACCTGTCACGCTTCTCGGAAGAACTGATTATCTGGTCTTCGGCCCAGTTTGATTATGTCGATCTGGGGGATGCTTTCTGCACCGGTTCTTCCATCATGCCGCAGAAGAAAAACCCGGACGTGCCGGAACTCATCCGCGGAAAGACCAGCCGCGTCTACGGTAATATGTTCAATCTGCTGACCCTGATGAAAAATCAGCCGCTGGCCTATAACAAGGATAATCAGGAAGACAAGGAACCGCTGTTCGATACCATCGACACACTGCTGGGTTCCCTGCGGGTCTATGCCGATATGATGGTTGCTATCAGCGTCAAAGCAGACAATATGCGTGAATCGGCTTTACGTGGTTACGCCACCGCCACCGATCTGGCCGATTATCTGGTGCGTAAAGGCACGCCTTTCCGTGACGCCCATGAGGTGGTGGGTCTGTCTGTCGCTTATGGCCTCAAACACAAAAAAGATCTGTCGGCGATGAGCCTTGAAGAGCTGCAGCAATTCTCCGACCGCATTGAGGCTGATGTGTTTGATGTCTTGACCCTGGAAGGCTCGGTCGCCTCCCGTAACCACCTTGGCGGAACCGCACCGGAACAGGTACGCGCAGCGATAAAAAGGGCGCGTTCAGGCCGTGCTTGAGTATAGATAACTTAAGCCAGAATAATGATTGTAAAAACAGCCGGGCAAGCCAAAAGCTTGATCCGGCTTTTTATTTTCAACCGGTCGCATCAGCCTGCCCTGCACACCCTGTTTTTCTGTCATCTCGATTCAGGGAAACCGGTCACATTTCATATTGGCCAGGCTTGTCATAATTGCCCTCCGCTAAGACTAAGGAGACAAGCTATGAAATCACATTCTTCCATTCTGTTTCTGTTCGCGCTGTCAGTGTCCGGCCCCGCTTTTGCAGACGACACCTCAGCGCAGGCAGCAACCAAGACTGAGGTCGAAGCTGAAGCTGAGACTGGCTTTATTGGCAAGACCTGGAACAACATCAAACAGACATTAGGTGTTGATGACAATAATCAAGCCGATAAAAGCGCGCAACCGGAAAACGACAATGCATACTCAACCGGTGAGGAGGTAAAGACTGATGTCCGGGAAGACGCCGAAGCGGGTATGGAACACAGTCAGGAAATGCAGCAGCAATACCAGGACAAAGCCCGTGAAGCGATAAAAGACGGTGAAGAAACCGTCGGAGAAACGGTCAAACAAGGTCAGCAAACAGATATCAAAGCCGGAGCCGACGCAGAAGCAGAGGCCGGTATCAGTGCAGACTGAGTGATAAAGTCTGTGTCTGGCCCGGGCCGCTCCGGCTCGGGCCCACACCTTCAAATGTCAGTGCCATTTTTTGTTTGACCTTGACTGACCTGTTTCCTATACAGGCTTGACCCTCAATACGGAGTTTTAAACACATAAGTGACCGGATGCAAATCTATTGAAATCTCATTTGATAATAATTATCATTATTGTTTTAAAGATTAATTAGGGTCAAATGCATGATTGCAGTGATTTACGGCTCCACCACCGGTAATACCTCGGATGCCGCGCTTAAAATTCAGGCTATTCTGGGTGAGGACCAGGTCGAGCTGTTTGATGTGAAAGATGTCGGTCTCGACGCGCTGGAATACTTCAACAATATTATTTTTGCGATTCCCACCTGGGATTATGGCGAGGTGCAGACAGACTGGCAGGATGTCTGGGAAGACATTGATGAAGTCGATTTCAATGATAAAACTGTGGCCTTCCTGGGTATGGGCGATCAGTTCGCTTACGCCGAGTGGTTCCAGGACGCCATGGGTATGCTGCACGATAAGGTCAAAGCACGGGGGGCGACCCTCATTGGCTACTGGCCGGTGGCAGGTTACGAATTTGACGAGTCCAAGGCTTTAACTGAAGACAAACAGCACTTTGTCGGCCTGGCTTTGGACGAAGACTGCCAGCCGGGTTTGACCGAACAGCGACTGAATGACTGGTGCGAAATTATCAAAGCCGGCTTTCTTACACCTGCCTGATTTTTAATAAAAAAGGGGCTGATGAGATTGATCACGAGCCCCTATATTTGTGACCTGAAATAAACTCAGGCTCTCGCTGCAAATAGCGGCGGACAGATCATTTTCAGTAAGCCCGGACGGTGACTCAGCATCATTGCGACACTGAAAGCTGCGACAGTCAGCAGCATAACCCAGACCAATACCGCCATCGAGGGATGGTCGGCATTAAGACAGAACACCGCTGACAGCAATAAGAAAGCCCAGCCGGTCAGCTTCAGGCGACTACGGTTGGGTAGCGTGCCTGTTTGCGGAAACACCTGTTGCCAGTGATTTTCATAAGCCAGTGCCAGCCAGCTCATGCTCAACACCGCAGCCATAGCAGCGGCGACTAACCAGATTGCTTCAGTCATAGGCATTCACCTGTTTATTACGACTCACCGCTTGCTCTTTTTGCTGTGCTGCGACCGGCGCCCGCAGTTTGGCGGCGGCATAAAAAGCGACCAAGGCCGTCACTATCAAGCTCAGATCCACACCTGCTACCGCCCAGTAAGTGTCAGTAAAGACTGTCTTGATCAGATGATCCCCCGTGGTCACCCAGTTGAGCCCCACCGCACTGAGACTCATCAGCCCCACCAACAGAGACTGTTCACGCCAGGCCGGATTATGCCTGGCCTTGGCAACTGGCGAACTGCGCAAGGCAGCATGTAAAAAGGCCAGACCCCAGACTGACCAGAAGGCGGTCTGCTCCCATTGCCCCTTGCCGGCGAGATCTGCGGGCAACAGGCGATTTGCCACCAGCATGCCGACGGCTGCCAGCACCATACCGGTCACCGTAGTCACGGCTAAAGCATCGACGATACGGCTGCCCTGGCTGCCATTTCTGGCATGTCTGGCTTTGCGTTTCTCAACAAACAAGACAAAGCCCGTGGCAATACAGATTGCCCCCAGCAAACCGCCAAAGACATATAACCAACGCAGCATCCAGTGTTCAAAATGTTGCAAATGCAGACCGGTCAGGAATTCATCAATCGATGACACGACGCTCCGCGGCGGTTCTTCACGAATGACTTCACCGGTACTGGCGTCGAAATGTATGCCCTCGCCCACCAGCGCCACCCGGTCACTGCCGGCGCGGTAAATACTCACATAAGCATTTTCGTCGCCCAGATGGTTGATGGTCAAAAACCCGACGTCACCAGCCATATCACGCTCAGCCCAGCGACGCTTGGCTTCAGCGACCATGGCATCGACGGAGGCCAATGGTGCCGCGACACCCGATGGTTCATGAGGTAGCCCGGTTCGTGCGGCCTCCAGCATCTCATGATGCTCGTGTAAGGGCTTCAGCGTGGTATGGGTCACCGGCAGATAAATATTGCTGGCAAAAATGACCAGCGCGGTAAATGCAAAGAAAAAGTGAAATGGCAGCGCCACCACCCCGGTCATATTGTGCAAATCGAGACTGCTGCGGAATAGATTTTTCCAGGGTCGAAAGGTAAAGAATTCGCGGAAAATTTTGCGGTGAATGATGACGCCGCTGACCAGACCTGCCAGCATCACCAGTGCAGCCAGACCGACAATCCAGTAACCCAGCATCATCCAATTAAGATTCAGGCTGAAATGCATCGGGTAAAACCAGTCGCTGCCAATCTTGAGGGCATCGTCGTTCAGCAGCTCGCCGGTGGCAGGGTTGACGGTGGCCCGGCCATGCACATGCTGGTGATCATCAGCCGGGTCGATGGGCTCATTGGGAATGGCAAACTCACCGCCAATCAGCAGCACCGGATCCCGGTGCGTGTTGTAGGCAAACAGCGACTCCAGTTTCAGCGTTTCCGGATCTGGCAATGAGCCGACTACCCGCCGCTCGGTGGCAGCCATATCCACCGGGTCCGGCTGAAGCTGCTCAAAAACCGGTTTGAGCACCTTGTCAAAGGAGGGCATCGGCTGGGGCTCAAACCGGGTATCAGGAATGGCCCAGCGATCGATTTCACGGTCAAACACGGAAAGCGCGCCGAAGAAAAAGCAGATCATCAGTACAAAGCCGAGCACCAGCCCCATCCAGGTGTGGACCCAGCCCATCGACATGCGTAAAGAATTCAACATCAGTGCGCTCCTAACTCAACAGGCTGTTTTGTAACATCAGGCCAACCGACATCATCACACCGGCACCGCCAGCCAGCACCAGCCAGACACGGATCATGCTGTTGGCGGCAAATGTCCATAGAAACAACCCCAGAAAGACCAGAAAGGCGACAAGTGAGATAGCGGTTTCGGCCTCATGAAAATCAATGCCCAGAGCGACCATAGTGGCAATACCCAGCACGCTGAAGCCCCAGGTGAAGGCATAGCCTCCCAGTATTGCCGCAATAACGCGGTTAGTCGTCTGCAAAGCAGCTTGCGAAATCATTCAGTCACCATGGTAAGAGTCTGGTTTTGGGCCTTTCTGCTTGCAGCTTGTTACTGCATATCGAAATCCGCCGATAATTCAGATTTGAAAGGCATCCTGTCAGAAAATTTTTCTCAACGCTGCCGCTGAACACTGCGACAGAATGTATCAACAGAATAGCTCATTAATAATGCGATACATTATCGTTTACGCTTCGTTTTGGCAATATTTGCATATCAGAAATTTACCTGTATTGAACCTGCTGCCGCAGTGCTTGTGCCGATTCGGGCAAATTTCCTGCTGTAGCCCTCATCGCTGTACAGTGCTGGGCCCGCATGTTAATTTTTGCAGCAAATCAATTTGAAGGCAGTTTTATGAGCAGACTCTACGGCGAACAACACCGTGCACGGCAGGATCAGTTCGACAGCAGAAAGATGGCCGACCGGGTCGAAGAACTCGCTGTCGTTACCGAAATCAGCGAAGAAGCAGCGGCCTTTATTGAACAGCGGGACATGTTCTTTTTATCCACCGTTGATCACCAGGGCAGACCGACTGTCTCTTACAAAGGTGGTGAAGCCGGCGCTTTTGTTCGGGTAGTAGACGAACACACTTTGGCCTTCCCCAGCTTTGACGGCAACGGTATGTATTTTTCGATGGGCAATATTGATGGTCATGCTGAAGTCGGCATGCTGTTTATTGATTTTGAAAAGCCGCATCGCATTCGGGTTCAGGGCAAGGCCAGCGTATCTGCCGATGATCCCCTGCTCTCTACCTGGAAAGAAGCGGAACTGGTGGTCCGGGTCACAGTCAGTGAACTGTGGCAGAACTGCCCGCGTTATATCCACCGCTATCAGAAAGTGAAGGACTCACATTATGTACCCAAAGCAGACTGTGAGACGCCTGTCGCTGCCTGGAAACGGGTGGATGAAGTCAACGATGTCCTGAACGATAAAGACCGCCAGAAAGTTGAAGAGTCCGGCGGCACCATGCCGATCGAGGAATGGATGAGCTATGTCCAGTCAGGCGACGAAAAAGCCTGATTCTGTTATTCGCCAACCACCCGCAGCTTAGTCGCAATAAAATCTTTATGCGAGACATGCAGCAGGCTGGCCAGCTTGCGGATAACATGCTGCTCAATGGCATCAATCTGCTCATCGGCATAGGCGAGTTGCCATAAAGATTCAATCAGTTCGATTTTCTCATCATGATCGAACTCACGATTGATGGCTGAAGTAAAACGATAAAAATCCGTGGACTGCTGCAAAGCCGCTTCAGCCTGCTCAATCAGGGCTTCCGCCTTATCTGTGGATAAATCAAAGCGTTCTCTGACAAGCTGCTTGAGCATCGCTATTTCGGCATCATGCCGCTCATCATCGACCGCAATAATTTCGATCATCAGCGCCACGGCCGCCAGCAGCTTGGTGTGTGCCTGATCTGACATCAGCGACTGACTGTCATCACCAAAGGTATTGCCGAGCATCTGTTTTAGTTTTTCAATCATATTCACTCCTACTCATCAGCGACCGCCCGGGACACAAAAAGTTCTGACTCGCGGCGCTGAGCAGCGCCAGCAGATAAAGATAATCGCTGGCCCGGATCAGGAGCAATCCGGGCCAGTTAACCAAGCCAATGCTGTGATTAAGGTTGGCTGCCTATACCCGGCGCTATTGATCAGAAATCGTAACGCAGGCTGGCAGTCACATTACGCGGTGCACCATAAGCAAGCTGGCTATAAAAGCCAATCTGGCTGTAATACTCTTCATCGAATACGTTGTTGACGTTGAGCTGAGCCTGTAGTTGCGGAGAAAGCCGGTATCTGGCCATCAAATTAACAATGGCAAAACTATCCTGCTTGAGTTTTTCAGGATTGCCCTGAGGATTATTGGCAATGGTGTAGTTACTGCTTTCCCAGTTTACGCCACCGCCCACTGTCAAATCATTCAGGCGGTATGTCGTATAGAGTGTCGCTGTGCGACGGGGATGCTCTGTATTTACAGCTTCACCGTTAGCATCTTCGGCCCGGAACTGGGACCAGCCCAACAGCACGTTCCAGTTATCAGTCACTGCACCGTTGATTGTAATTTCAAAGCCTTTGCTTGTTGCACCTTCAGCAGGCTCATAGGCCTGATTAGTGGACCCAGGCACCAGATTATTCGGATCTATCTGCCCAAGATTGTCCTGTTCAATACGAAAAACTGACAAGCTGGTGTTCAGACGACCGCCAAGATAGGCCGCTTTGAGCCCTGTTTCATAACTATCCCCATCAATTGGCTCCAGAAAATCACCATTTTTATCCTGCAAATTCTGGGGTTGGAATATCTCGGTGTAACTGGCATAGGCAGAATAGGTATCGTTCAAATCGTAAATCAGGCCAGCGTATGGCGTGACTTCGTCGTCATGCTCGAATTTGTAGAAACTGCCATCCCAGTTCATTCCCTCCACTTCCCAGTCTGTAACACGACTGCCCAGAATGAGCTTCAGCGGCTCGGCCAGTGTCAAGCGTGTAACGGCATAGAGACCTGTCTGCTTGGTATCGCGGGTCACGTAAGTGCGTTTTGCTCCCCAGTTTGGCTCAGGATAATTACCATCCCATTCAAAAAAATTACCTACTGCAGGGGTGTTCAAAGCATGGCGACGTTTCGCAATAAAATCCTGCTCACTGTGCATCAATCCCAGTGTGATTTCATGTTCTTGCCCGAACAATGAAAAAGGAATATTGCCGTAGATGTCGATATTATCCTGCTCCCGTTCATTGTCATACCAGGACGGGCTTGAGTTCATTCCCAAACCCGTGCTCGGATCTGGCGATCCACTGAGATAAAGCAGACGTAAATCCCCCTCATTTACGCTTTTGCTGAATGCCGCATAAATCATGGCACCGGAATCGAAGGTGTGCTCAAGATTAGCGTAATAGTTCGTAACCTCGGAGCCCCAGCGGGTCCAGTCGGCAGCGGTGGTTTTGGAACGGTTCCAGTCTGTTCTGGAACCATCGCTGAACCAGACCGGTAAACCGCCCCATGTGGATGAAGTTGGATTATGATCCTGGTAACTCACCCCCACATTCAACAGCGTGCGTTCAGTCAAATCAGCGGCCAACGTGCCCAGAAAAACCTGGCGCTCATCACCCAGCAAGTCTACATAGGAATCAGCTTCACGATAGCTGCCAACCAATCTGCCACGGACCGTACCGGCGTCATTTAATGGGGTGGAAACATCTACGGTGCCCTGATAGGCGTCCCATGAGCCTGCCGAAACCGTCGCTTGCCCGATAAACTCACGACTGTCAGCCCGCTTGCGCACCAGATTGATAGCAGCAGAGGGCTCTCCCGCCCCTGTAATCAACCCGGTAGCCCCGCGCACGATTTCCACACGGTCATACAACACGGTATCGGTCATCGTTTCGCCTGCAGAATAACCACTTTCCCAGGTTGTGGGCACGCCGTCGATCTGCAGGTTGTTGATATCAAAACCCCGCGCAGAGTAGTTAAAGCGGGAACTGTCATTTTCCTTGGCTGTAATACCCGGCGCGAGTTTCACCACATCGGTAATGGTTTGCAGCTCAAAGTCGTCGATGATCTGTCGGGTAATTACCGACACCGACTGAGGTGTTTCTTTTGCCGACAAGCCTAAACGGGTCGCCGTGTTCATCTGTTTTACCTGGTATTCACCGGTGTGCTCTGACGCACCATACCATTCAGCAGAAACACCCATTTTGGGTAGAGAGACCGCTGTTTTGCTGTCTTGTGATGTTGAAGTATCGGCGAGAGCAGGCTGAAGCGTGATCAGCCCTAGTGAGGTGGCAATAACAGTTTTAGTGAAAGACATTGATTAGCTCCATCTGCGTGAATGGAGATGGATACTATCAAAATAAACACTTAATGCAAATGATAAGGATTATTATTATCAGATAAGCAAGATCACTTGAGTACCCTGTCCGAGACAATCACTGCTGCCTGATATCGTGGCTTACCGTAACCGAGCATGCGGTTGAACTCCTTGTGGGTTACCGGAATATATCCGCTGTCGGTGAGACTTTTATTGTCGTCCAGATCGACATCCGGGTCATGGAAATAAACAAAGGTATCTGACACCGACACCACCAGCACCCAGTGCGGTGATTTACTCTGGTTAAGCCGGTAGGAGCTGATCAACACCAGCGCCAGCGCCCCCTGGTCCAGGTAGTGTTTAAGTAAGGCAGTGTCGACGGTATTATGCTGCTGTTTAATTTCTGAGCTGCTGATCTGTTCGACAAAGTCCTGATGGACACATTCAATGACCGCCTTTTTGTCTTCACTGCGGACACCGCCGACAAAGGGGATCAAATCGGAGTTAATCACCAGTGTGGTATTCAGGCCGCGTCGGTAGGCAGCAAGCGCCAGCCCCTGTGGACTGCAACCACCATGACCGGAAGTCATAAAAATGGTGGTCGCTTCACGCCAGAGCTGGAATTCCAGGCGACGGTCCAGGGCCAGTGGTGCGTCATAGGTTTTCATCGCCATCATCAGACAGGCCGGGCCACAGGTGAAATCAGTGGTCTGGGAATAGTGCGCGACTTCAGGATGGGTGATTTCAGGCTGGTGATGCAGCACCTTCATCATTCTGAGGGCGTCAGCATGATCCTCATAGAAATCAGTGACAATATCGAAAGGCTGGTAGTCCAGCTTTTCATAGAGCCGGATAGCGCCATGATTATCAGGACGCACTTCCAGCCGCAGAAAACTGCGCCCCTCTTCCAGTGCCCGGGTTTCGGCTTCCTGCATCAGTCTGGCAGCGATACCGGCCTTGCGGAAACGGGCATCCACCGCCAGCGAATAAACCCGGCCCAGCGATGTGCCCTGTGAATACAGCAGCAAGACGTAACCCACCAGTTGCTGGTCGATAAAAGCCACCAGCAACAGGCTGTGACCTTTTTCAATCATCCAGCGAAAGCTGCGGCGAGAAATCCTGTCGCTATCGAAACAGGCGTTTTCCAGCTTGTTCAGTGCATCGACATCATCCAGCGTGGCTTCGCGAATGTCGATGTCAGCGTCCGTTGTTGTGGTTTGCATTCTCAGTTAATCCGTCCAGTGCCATCTCTATCACCTGACGGCCGCGGAACAGCACCAGTTCCTGCCATTGTTGTTCATCGGGGCAGAAAAAGTCCTGCATCGCATGTTTGACATCGAGGGTTTTGTCATCCGACCAGTCCATTTTGCCCGACTGTTGAAGCTTCTGATCATCTGACAGTACCTTGAGCATCTGCTGATTACCAAAGGTACCGAACTCGAGGGTCAGGTAGCAGACATGTTCCCCCTGACTGTGCCAGAAATAATCATGCAGACCCAGCTTGGTACCGGAGCTGGAATTGCCCAAGGAAGGTTCTGTCACCGTAGCACCAAACAGATCGACGGCATAATCATGGGCTTTACTGTCGACCGGGTGATCGCAGATCAGCTCACCATAACCATAAGGGCCGAGACCACTGTGGATATCAATGACAATAATTTGCTTGCGGTTGGTCGGTTTAAGCTGCGCAACAAGCTGTTCCACCACTTGACGTGACCAGCTGGCTTCTTTGCCGCCATAATAGGGCATATCCGGCTTTTCATACTGACCCTGGGATAACAGGTCAAATTGCTGGCGGTTCTCGGCAATCGTCGCAATGTCTGTTTTGCCCTGCTGTAATTCAGCCCAGATATCGGTCGCTTCAGAAACTGGCAGGGTGCTGTTAAAGTCAACAAAGTTGCGATTGACATCAATGCCCTGCTCGTCATTACGACTGGCCCAGGCAAAACCCCAGGGGTTTAAAGCATGCACCAGCACCACACAGACATCGGAAGGCAGACGACGGTGACGGGAGACGAAATCAGACTGGATAGCCGAGCCCACGCCACCTTCAACACCGTGGATGCCGGAGACCAATACCAGCACTTTGTCGGCTTTGAGGTTACCGGCCCAGGCGATGTCGCAGAACAGCTTTTCGTTTTTAGGCCCCTTAAGAGGGTGCGGCAAATTGGACAGCTTTTCCACAATGGAACTGGTTTCGACATGGCTGATGAATTTGTCGCGAGCTCCCGCATAACGCTGGGAAAAAACACTCAAAACGGCATCTGCATACATGGCAACGGGCCTCCTGTGCATAATTTTTTCGCGAAGGATATGTGAGTTTGCTCAATTTGACCAGCAAATAAAATCTCACGTAAAAATTTTTAACACATGCAGATTGAATTGACTTTATCATTCATTTTTAAACATCACGCTGGCGCAGGAGGAAGCAACAGCACACTATGACTAAGCATTTGATAATAGTCGAAAATATTGATGACTGGAGTCCCTATTTCCCCAGTGAGCAGGTCATCGCCGTTGATGATTACCTGCAATCGGCACCGCCGCGCAGCGACAGTCGCGCGCAGATCCTCAACCTCTGTCGCAGTCTTGAGTACCTGAGCCGCGGTTATTATTGCTCTATGGTGGCCGAAGCGCGCGGCCACCGTGTGCTGCCGGGGCTGCGTACCATTAATGATCTCTCGCGTAAAAGCCTCTATGCCTATGACTTGTCCGATCTGTCGGCGCAACTGGACAAGCAGCTGGCCTCTACCGACCAGTCAGAGCGCTTTGTACTGAAGATCTATTTCGGCCAGACGCCGGTCACGTCACTGCAGAAACTGGCGCGGCAGATTTTCGAACAATTCCCCTGCCCGATTCTCGATGTCGAGTTCAGTTTTAACGGTCACTGGACCATTACCCGCATCAAGGCCAGTGCGATCAATAAACTGACTGAGCAGGAACAGGATTTCTTTGCCGAAGCACTGGACAACTTCAGTCACCGCCTGTGGCGCAAGCCGTCCAAACGTCGTCAGTACCGCTATGATATGGCGATTTTGCACAATCCCAAGGAAGAAATGCCGCCGAGCAATATGGCCGCGCTGAAAAAATTCATCAGCAGTGGCCGTCGCATCGGCATTGATGTCGATCTGATTACACCGCGCGAATATATTCGTCTGGCTGAATATGACGCGCTGTTTATCCGCGAGACTACAGCCACCCACAACCACACCTATAAATTCGCCCGCCGCGCGGAAAGCGAAGGTTTGGTGGTGATAGATGATCCGACGTCGATCATCCGCTGCACCAACAAGATCTATCTGAAGGAACTGCTAGCCGCCAATGATCTGCCGATGCCGGAATCGCATCTTTTGTATCGCAATGATAATGCAGGCCTGGATGCACTCTGTGAAACCGCGACTTTCCCGCTGGTGATGAAAATCCCTGACGGCGCCTTTTCCCGCGGTGTGATCAAGGTCAACAATGCCGACGAACTGCGCCGTGAAGCACCAGCCTTCTTCCAGCAGTCTGCGATTATTCTGCTGCAGGAATATATGTACACCGACTATGACTGGCGGATTGGCGTCTTTAACAACAAACCGATATACGCCTGCCAGTACTTTATGAGTAAAGGTCACTGGCAGATTTATAATCACAACACCAAAAAAGGCACCGACAGCGGTAAATCCGCGGCAATTCCGGTCAGCGAAGTACCGGAAAAAGTCATTCGCATTGCCACCAAGGCAGCGCGACTGATTGGTGATGGTTTATACGGCATCGATATTAAACAGAGCGGCAACCGCATTGTGATTATCGAGATTAATGACAACCCCAGTATCGACAGCGGCGTGGAGGATGCCTATCTTGGTATGGCGCTGTATGACGATATCATGCGTGAGTTTCTGCGCCGGCTGGAGGAGAGAAAGTCAGCCAGTCGCTGAGGGAGTTTATCTCTAACAAAAAAGGGGCCGCGGCCCCTTTTTTCGTTTCGACTAAAAACGGTAACTGGCACCCACATGAAGGTAGCGTTTTTCACCGACAAAGTAACGATAATCGGGGATATTGGCGTTATAGTCAGCCCGCTCGGCATACTCGGTGTTGAACAGGTTTTTGATACGGCCATAAACCGTAAAGTTTGTGGTGACATCATGCGAAGCGTAGAGGTTGAAGACATCATGCCCTTCATATTTGAAGGTATTGGCGTCGTTCAGGTAATACTCGCTGATATGCTCCCATTCCAGTTCTGCCCGGGTCTGCGGATTGACGTTCCAGCCCAGCCGCACATTGCCAATGCGTTTGGGCGCAGTAACCAGATAGTCACCATCTTCAATATTAGCGCTGGGCTTATCGAAGTCATACTCATGCTTGGCAAAAGCCACATTGGCTGCGATATCGAATGATGAATTGAATGGATAGAACACGCCCAATTCCAGCCCGGTATGCTCGGTTTTACCATCCGGCACATTCTGATCACTGCTGTCGGTGAAGAAATAATCCCGCTTTTTCATATGATAGGCGGCAATTTCATATTGCAGACCTTCACCCACTTTACGCAGGCCCACCTCAATGCTGTCGATGGTTTCTGAGTCGGCGGTGCCGGTTTGCGATGGCTCAATCTGAGCACGGTACAAATCGGTAGTCTGAGGAGCACGATTACCTCGTGAGTAATTGACAAAGGCTGCCGTGTCGTCGGTCAGTTGCTGAACCAGACCCAGCTTGGGACTCAGATTGCTGAATGTATCGACATCACTGTCTGGTCTCAGGAAGCGGGTGCCGAAAGTACGACTGTTAGTATTGTTGGTGTAATCATAACGCGTGTATTCATAGCGCAACCCGGCTGTTACACGGGTTTTTTCCAGCACCTGCCATTCACTGTGTATATATGGCGCAATGACAGTGGCATCTACTTCATAGTCATAGTGAACACCGGGAATAAAACGACCGCTACCAAACGGGTCCGGATTATTCTGAACTTCAGATAACTCGCCTTCAGTATATTCAAAATCGGTGCCTACAATCACTTTATGACCGCCTTCGAGATCCTTGGTATAAGACGACAGCAGCCCAACACTGCTGTGTTTATTATTCTCCACCGGCTTGCCCGGCAGGAAATGCATCAGAAACTCCATCTCTGTGTGGCGCAAATAGGGCGTTAATGTGAAACGCGAGCTGTCAGTGAGCTCGTGAATCCATTCTGTGGAAAGCCGGTAGGATTTCGCATCACGATAAGCTTCCGGATTCGGATTGGTGCGAGACAGACTTTCATCTTCATAAGCCTGATAACCGACAATATAACCGGCCGTTTCCTGATTCAGATTGGTGTAGCTGAACAGGGTTTTGAAACTATCAACCTCACCAAAATAGTCATGACGCAAAGTCACTTTCTGCTGATCGTAACCGGAGTCACTGACATACCCCCCATCAGAAGTACCCAGCACATTCACCCGGTAGCCATGATTGCCAACGGTATCACTGACGGTCGCCTTGGCGGTGTAGAGATCATGGGGACCAATCGATAAGTCGATTTCGCGCTCCAGATCCAGTGACGGCGCCCGTGACAGCACGTTCACCAGGCCATGTACGGCATTGGAACCATAAAAGGCACTACCGGGACCACGTACGATTTCAATGCCGCCCGCCTGTTCGTAGTTGACCTCAAACAGGCCGTTCACATTGGCGAAACCGGCGGCACGCAGCGGAATACCGTCTTCCAGGAACAGGAATGAACCGGCGCCGGCACCACCGGTCAGCACTGGGGAGCGAATCGAGGTCAGATGTTCCTGACCATTACCATGCTGAATATTGACGCCACTGACCCGGTTGGCAATTTCGCTTATGTGGTCCGGGCGCACCAGATCGATTTCGTCTTCGGAAATCTTGCCGGTATTACCCGCCTGCTCCAGCAACGGCGTTTCAGAACGGGTACCGGTCACGACCAGTTCATCCAGTGCCAGATTGTCTTCAGCCACGACGGTCTGTGCACCTGCGCCCAGCGCAAGGGCTACCATCAATGACATCGTTCTTCTTTTAAACATGGCTTATCTCTCTTGTTATTGATTTTTAATGGCGGGAATTTTCTCATACCTGCCAGGGTCGGGCATCAGGAAAATTCCCGGAAATGTTGAAATCCAGTGCTGAAAACCCCACTTACTGATCTAAATCAATTTCAGGTGTATAAGTCCGTTTATGGAATACAAAGACTATTACAAAATCCTTGGTGTCAGCCGTGATGCGTCACAGGATGACATCAAAAAAGCCTATCGCCGGCTGGCCAGAAAATATCACCCTGATGTCAGCAAAGAGCCCGATGCCGAAGACAAATTCAAAGAAGTCGGCGAAGCTTATGAAGTGCTGCGTGATGCGCAAAAACGCGCACAATACGACCAGTTCGGTAGTAACTACCGTCATGGCCAGTCCTTTACCCCGCCGCCGGGCTGGGAGGAAAATATGGGCGGTTTCGGCGGCGGCAACTTCAGCAGTTTCTTCGAAAACCTGTTTGGGGGCATGGGCGGCATGGGTGGTGCCGGTATGGGCGATAATTTCTTTGCCAAGGGTGAAGATGTTAATGCCAAGATCACGATTTCGCTGGAAGATGCCTTCAATGGCGCGACCAAGACTATCCGCCGTCCTGCTGGTGCCAGCCAGAGCGGCACCATCAACGTGAAAATCCCGGCCGGTATTGCCTCAGGCAAAAAGATCCGCCTTAACGGTCAGGGCAGGGCCGGAATGGGCAGCAAACCGGGCGATTTGTTTCTGGAAGTACAGATCGCACCGCATAAACATTACCGGCTGGAAGGTAAGGATATTTATCTGGACCTGCCCCTGACACCCTGGGAGGCAGCGCTGGGAGCCAAAGTCACGGTACCAACGCTGGCCGGCAAGATTAACCTCACCATTCCTGCCGGTGCCCGCAGCGGTCAGAAAATGCGTCTCAAAGGTCGCGGCCTGCCCGGCAAGGAGCCCGGTGATGAGTTTGTCGTGCTGCAAATCATGACGCCACCCGCCGACAGCGACAAAGCCAAGAAGCTTTATATGCAGATGGCGGAAGAACTTGCCTTCAATCCGCGAGAGGCACTGGGACAAATCTGATAAGGAGGTTTAGATGACCAAACATTTCAAATCCCTTTTAGTCTGGCTGGCGGGCCTGACGCTGATAGCGCAGGTTGCCAGCGCCGCACTGCCACTGGACTGGTTTGCCAGTGAAGGCAAAATGCCAACACTGGCACCGATGCTGGATAGCACCAAACCGGCGGTGGTTAACATATTCACTCGAAGCCACGTGCGGGTGCAGGATAATCCCCTGCTCAATGACCCGTTCTTCCGCCATTTTTTCAATCTGCCGGATCAGCCCCGAGTCAGACCACGGCAAAGTCTGGGCTCCGGTGTCATCATTGACGCCAGAGAAGGCCTGGTTATCACCAATAACCATGTGATTCGGGGCGCTGATGAAATCACAGTGTCTTTGAATGATGGTCGTGATTTCAAAGCCGAAATCGTCGGTACCGATCCCGCCACCGATGTGGCCTTGATCAAAATTCCGTCGGAAAACCTGTCAGCACTGCCGCTGGCAGACTCGGAATCTCTGCGGGTAGGTGACTTTGTAGTAGCCATCGGTAACCCCTTCGGTCTCGGCCAGACCGTCACCTCCGGCATAGTCAGTGCTCTGGGTCGAAGCGGTCTCGGTATTGAGGGCTATGAAAACTTCATTCAAACCGATGCTTCGATTAACCCCGGTAACTCAGGTGGCGCACTGGTCAATCTGCGCGGTGAGCTGGTCGGCATTAATACCGCCATCTTTTCACCGGGTCAGAACCCGGGCAATGTCGGTATCGGCTTTGCCATTCCCAGCAATCTGGTTAAGCAGATCAGCGATCAATTGCTGGAATTCGGTGAAGTCCGCCGCGCCTATCTCGGCGTGCAAATGCAGGACATCACACCGGAACTGGCCAATGCGTTCGGAATCGATGTGCAGGAAGGTACCGTGGTGACCCATGTCGTTCCCAATTCTGCGGCCGATGAAGCCGGATTACAGGTTGGTGACATAATCACTGCTGTTGATGGTGCCCGTCTGGCCAATGCCGACAGCTTGCGCAATACCATTGGCCTGATGGTCGTGGGTCAGAAAGTTGAACTGTCGATTATTCGAGACGGTGATAAACAAACGCTGACTGCCGAGGTTAAACAAACCCGCCAGACCGAAGCCAACGGCACAGTTCACCCCAAACTCTCCGGTGCCACCTTCGGCGATATTGAAGAGAGCTCACCCTACTATGGGCGGGCTCAGGGGGTTGTGATCTACTCAGTCAAACGCGGTAGCCCGGCCTGGAATGCCGGCCTTCGTGCCGAAGACCTGATCACCTCGGTCAATCGACAGCCAGTTGAGAACCTGGAAGCGTTCAAACCCATGGTTCAAAATGCCAATCAGCTGCTGCTTAACATTGTCCGCGGCCGTCAGGCCATGTTCCTGTTGCTGAAGTAAAGAACCAGACACCACACTGTCATCAGGCAGTGTGGTGTTTTTTACAAGTCCCTGTCCAGCGTCAGCCGCTGGCTGTAGACAAAAACCCCATTTGAGAACAACTGCCAATCGACGACGATCTGATCGTCATTTTCAATTTCTATCTGCGAGAACACTTCGACATAGCGATTGCCGGTCTGTTTGCCCTGCAAATTCCTTCTTTCCCTTTCACTGGCACTGATGAAGCTGTCATTGATTCTGAGTGAGTACATACTCGCTTTATTCATCAGGTAGACAGACTCACTTTCGACAAAGCTATCGCGGTAGGTTTTACTCATGGAGATCAGAAACAGCGCGGTATTGGAATCTTTTACATCCGCTTCGACTTCCGCTTCCCGGTAAATCGGCTCGGGTGCTTCTTTATCACCTTCACAGATTATCTCGGATAAAAAGCCTTCCCACTCTCCCTGCAGGTTTTCCATAATGTCGAGAGCCGGCTCATCACCCTGAACCACAATTCGACTGCTGGTGTCGGTGAAATAGGACTCCCCCATTTGCAGATAGGTCGGCGAAGGTTCGAAACAATAAAAAGCTTGCGCAGCAGGCGATAAAAACAGTGCTACTAACAATCCGGCACAGCGAATCGGGAACATAAGGCTCTCCTGTGAACCAATAAAGTTAAGACAAGCTGGAAACCTATTTATCAGCAGGGCTGTTGCGGGTGACTGATGGAGCTTATAAGCTGGACTTGAAGCTGACATCTGCAGACTACAGCCCTGGCAACGGTGCCCAGGCATCATCCGACAAAGGAGCGCATATGTCGAACACGCAAAAGGCCATTTCCTCTACCTTTCAGCAAGTAGTTGATCGTAATCCGGGTGAACCGGAATTTCATCAGGCGCTGCTGGAAGTACTGGAAACGCTGTCACCGGTGATGGAAAAGCATCCGGAATATGCCAAAAATAAAATCATCGAGAGGCTATGCGAACCGGAACGACAGATTATTTTCCGTGTACCCTGGGAAGATGATAACGGCGAAGTGCAAATCAATCGCGGCTTCCGGGTCGGCTTCAACAGTGCGCTTGGCCCCTATAAAGGCGGTTTGCGCTTCCACCCCAGCGTCACACTGGGCACCATTAAGTTTCTGGCTTTTGAACAGACCTTTAAAAACGCCCTGACCGGCCTCCCTATCGGCAGTGGCAAAGGCGGTTCCGATTTTGATCCCAAGGATAAATCCGAAAACGAAATCATGCGTTTCTGCCAGAGCTTTATGACTGGTCTTTACCGGCACCTTGGCGAAACCACCGATGTGCCGGCCGGCGATATCGGCGTCGGCACTCGTGAAATCGGTTACCTGTTCGGGCAGTATAAACGCATCACCCAGCGCTATGAGTCAGGTGTCATTACCGGTAAAAGCCCGCAATGGGGCGGCACCTGGATCAGGCAGAAAGCCACCGGTTATGGCGCTGTGTTTTTCTGTGAAAACATGATCAATGCGGTACATGACGAAGACATCAAAGATAAAGTTGCCGTGGTCTCAGGCTCCGGTAATGTCGCCACCTATGCGATAGAAAAACTGCGAGTACTGGGCGCCAGGGTGATCGCCTGCTCCGATTCCAGCGGCGTTATCATCGACCGTAACGGCATTGATGTGGACACTGTGATTCATATCAAGGAAGTGGAGCGTGCCCGCATTAAAACCTATCTCGACTTTCATCATGATGCTGAATACATCGATGACGGCAATATCTGGGACATCCCCTGTGATATCGCGATGCCCTGTGCGACACAGAATGAACTGCAGGAAAAAGACGCCCAGACACTGGCTGACAATGGCTGTATTGCTGTTTGTGAAGGGGCCAATATGCCCTGCACCCCCGAGGCGATAGAAGTGCTGAAGAAAAACGGCATTGCCTTTGCGCCAGGCAAAGCCGCCAACGCCGGGGGTGTCGCTTCCTCTGCACTGGAAATGCAACATAATGCGACCCATGGCTCCGGTTTTGAATACAGTGAAGAACGGCTGCATGAAATCATGAACCAGATCCACCGCGTTTGCTGCGAAACAGCAGATGAGTTCGGCAAACCGCATGATTATGTGCTTGGGTCCAATATCGCCGGCTTCCGGCGGGTGGCCAATGCGATGCTGGCCTTTGGGATTATCTGAGATTGAACCGATAGTCTACAGGACAGGCTTCAGAAAACTTTTCTGAAGCCTGTCACTGCAGCAAGCACGATGCTGCCCGCCACGAGCCCCACCAGGGCATTGAACAACATCGGTAACAGCACAAGCATGATTGTCCCGAAGTCATGCAGCAGGGGCTCCAGCAAATGATGCAGAAACGGCAGACCATGAACCAGAATGCCGCCACCGACAAGAAACATCGCCAGCATGCCCAGCACTGAAAGCAATGACATAAAGCGCGGCGCAATAAACAGAATCGTCCGGCCCAAGGACTGCTTGAAACGTTCAAAGGCATTACTACCGGCATTGTTGAGCAGGGCCAGTCCGGCATCATCGAATTTCACAATCGCCGCCACCAGGCCGTAAACCCCGATGGTCATAGCCAGTGCAATCAATGAAACCACCATCACCTGAGTTTTGATATCCGTTGCCTGAGCCACGCCCAAAGCAATCACAATGATTTCAGCAGACAGAATAAAGTCTGTGCGGACGGCGCCTTTGATTTTTTCTTTTTCAAAAGCCTTGATATCAATGGCTGGATCTTTGACCGCCTCCACCAGTTCCTGATGATGTGCCTGGTCCTCAGGTTTGGTGTGAAGCCATTTATGCGCCAGCTTTTCAGTCCCTTCATAGCAAAGATAGAGCCCGCCCAGCATCAACAGCACCGTCACCAGCATCGGCATGGTGGCGCTGATTAACAATGCCAGCGGCACCAGGATCAATTTGTTAATAAACGACCCCTTGGCCACTGCCCATACCACCGGCAGTTCCCGGTTCGGCTTGACGCCGCTCACCTGCTGCGCGTTCAGTGCCAGATCATCACCCAGCACACCGGCGGTTTTCTTTGCTGCGACTTTGGTCATCAGCGACACATCATCCAGCAGCGTCGCAATATCATCCAGTAATGCCAGCAGGCCTGCACTTGCCATGGTAGATTCCTTGTAAAAAATTGTTCTGGCTAGCCTAAGTGTTCAGACGGCGCATGTCTATTTCGAAATGAAGCTTTCAGAAGAGAAAAGGCCCCGGAAACGGGGCCTTAGAAAGTTTAGAAGTGGTAGTAGGCATTAGCGGTGACATTGCGTCTTTCACCAAAGCCACAATCACGTCCTGTCCCTCGACACCATGAGACGTACTCCTCATCGGTCAGGTTCTTGGCATCAACAGTGAAGTCCCAGTTTTTATAACTGTAACCGATCATTGCATCATAGAGCGTCTCTGAAGGTACTTTGGGTCCTGCACCATTGCCATAATCTGAACCCACACTGTTACCGATGTAACGAATACCGGCACCGATACGCCAGTTACTGTTCAGGTAGTACTTATTCCACCAGGAGGCGACTTTCTCGGACACATAGGGCAAACGTTCACCGGTTTCACCATTGTCGGCATTCAGATCGGTATAACTGAACTGGGTTTCAAACTGCTTCCAGCGTTTGTTGACCTGAAGCTCCCAACCATCAATGGTGGCGCCGGTCTGCTCGACACCATCCGGGATATTCCCGGCCTGAACGCGGTTGGTCTGCAGGATATCGAAATAGGCCGCCGTAATTGCCAGACTGTTGTCATCTGACAGATATTTGAAACCATATTCACGCTGTTTACCCGTGGTTGGCTTCAGAGTACTGGCTTCACTGGTGCCCAGGTTCATGGTGAACGCTTCAGCATAACTCGCATAAGGTGAGAAACCATTATCAAAGCGGTACATCACACCAATACGTCCGGTTGTTTCATTTTCGTCACTGGTCACGTTATCGCCCAGTTCAGCCAGCAAGGTGTTTTTGGCCCAATCACGGCGCAATGCCGCAGAGATCACTACCGGACCGATTTCCATATGATCAGCAACATAGAAGCCAACCTGCCTGATCTGATTATCATCGGGGTTGGTCGGGTTCAGCACACTGGGATCAAAGTTGCCATAGACCGGGTTATACAGGTTCAGCGGCGTGCTGGCGGCAAAGCCGGAATTCTCTGTTTCCCACACTGCGTCCTGGCGATCAACACCAATTGCTACCGTGTGGCTGGTCACGCCCAGGTCAAACTGACCCTGCAGACGTGCATCCAGATTAAAAATTCGGGTATGACGATCGGCTGTGGTGATAACACGGTTCATATCACCATTTGCTTGTGGCTCCACCTGGGCATAGGCTGTGGTGTAATGCTCTCTGGTGTAGGTGCTGGACTCGGTATAACGGGCCGTAGTGGAGAAAGACCAATTATCCGTGAAGCTGTGATCAAACATCAGCGTCACTTCGGTTTTCTCACGGTCATATTTATCCCAACCCGGCTCACCAACAAAGGTCTCTGATCCGACATAACCCAGCGGGCCACGGTCAAGTGTTCCGGCCTGTGGCAGGAACTGCGCAGACACCTGGCCTTTATTCATCTGACGATTAAACAGCACGGTAAAGCTGGTATCGTCAGTCGGTCTCCAAGTCAAAGATGGCGCGATAAAAAAGCCGTCATCATCGACATAATCAACTTGGGTCTGGCTGTCGCGTTGAAGACCGACAACCCGGTAGAGCAATTTACCATCTTCCGTCGCGGGGCCGGTCACATCAAACGCCAGTTGCTTGCGGTGGAAAGAACCATACTGCGCCCAGATTTCCCCCTGTTGCTGTTCTTTAGGCAACTTGGACACAGAGTTCACAATACCACCCAGCTCACCCTGACCATACAATACCGAAGAAGGCCCTTTCAGTACCTCAATGCTTTCCAGCGCATAGACATTAGGACGAACCGTATTGTAGAAGCCATACAGTTGACGCAGGCCATCTACATATTGGGAAGGATCAATACCTCGAATCTTGGCGGAGTCTCCGCGGGTATCAAGCCCAAACGCACCGGCGTAAACACCTGAAGAGTAAAGCAATGCATCCTGAATAGTCTTGGCACCAGTGTCTCTGATGAAGTCCTTATCAATAATTTCAATGGAGTAAGGCGTATCCTGCACCGGCACATTCAGCTTGCCGACTTGTGGCTGCTTTTCCAGTTCAATATAACCGTTCCTGTCGATTTCACCGGTGGTGACTTCCACTTTTGGCAGTTCTACCGCTTTCTGTTCAGCCTCGGTTTGGGCCTGCACATTGAGACTACTAAGCAGCATCAATGGCAGCAAAGCCAGACGAAAAGCCGGCGTCAGATTTTTGGCCGGCTGGATGGATAATGGCATTGCTTTCCCTTTACATATAACTTAATGATAATGATTTGCGTTCGTGATCTTATGTATGCAAGTCAGCATTGTCAAGATGAGCCGTCATCGGCAGGAGATGGAAAGAGAGGATTAATTCCAAGCTTCAGGTTGTAAACATTAGACGAACGCTGTTGTCATATATGGTGTAGGACCGAGAGCCGCTGGCTGTTAGACTGGAAATGAAACATAACAACACTGGCTTTCACTTCCACAGCGATAAAGGGAGGAGAAAATGAGTGTAGAAAGTCATAGTCACTATACAATTCCTGCTCAATTTTCCATCAAGCACACGGCCTTTGTGCGACCATTCAGCTGGCTGATCAAAGGTGGACGTGATCTGGGTAAGTACCCGAAAGTCAGCCTGGCGCATGGCCTTATCGTCGCCGGCGCATTCTGGATTGCCCTGCTGGTTACGAGCATGCATGTTTATGCGTTGGCAGCGGTGGTCTCCGGGTTTATGCTGATTGGGCCGGTCATGGCTGCGGGACTGTGTGAAATATCCCGCCGGCTTGAGACCAGACAGCCGGTCAGTTTTGATCAGTCCTTAAGTGGTCTCAGCCGTAATCAATCAGCCCTGTTCCGTTTTGCCGGATTTCTGGTGGGCTTCAGTCTGCTCTGGTTTGTGATTTCCGGTCTGGTTTTGATGGTCGCCGTAGGTGAGGTGGCACCGCCACTGGACAGAACGATGTGGGGGGATTTCTTTGCCTTTGCATCACCACTGCAAACTGCGCTTTACCTCATTGTCGGCGGTGTGCTGGCAGTGATTGTTTTTACCTTGTCGGTGGTCGCCGTACCGGCGATTATCGACAGTAATATCAAAGCGCTGGACGCCGGCTTTATCAGCGTTCGCGTGGTGCTCAACAATATACTGACCATGCTGCTGTGGACTGGCTTACTGGCGTTGTTTACTGCTGTCGGCATCGCTACTTTCATGATTGGCATGATCGTGATTTTCCCGTTACTGGGCCATGCCACCTGGCATGCCTACCGGGATCTGGTCAGTAACAGCGGCTGATGACTATTGTGCCCCTGTCCGCTTGCATGGCGGACAGGGGCGTTTGTGTCTCAGGTCAGGTGAGGTCGATAAATGGGTTGAAAGCGACTTCCCAGTAATAGCCTTCGGGATCCTGAAAGTAACCGGAATAGCCACCCCAGAAAGCGGGCTGACCGGGTTTGATTAACCTGGCACCGGCATTGACTGCCTGCTCCAGCAGGGCATCAACCGCCTCCGGGCTGCTGACATATGTGCCAGTGTAAAGCTGCCGGGCGCCGTCAACTCAGCCATGGGAATAGCGATATCCTCTGCCAACGCGTTTCTGGGATACAGACCCAGCCAGGCGCCAGCCAGCTCAAAAAAGCTCACCCCTTCACTGGCGAAGTGAAACTGAGGCAGTTCGAGTCCATCACGGTAAAAAGCTGTAGCCGCTTTCAAATCCTCGACCCCAAGCGTAATCATGCTGATTTTAGCTTTCATCTGCGTCTATCCCTGTCGTGAGTTATAGAGCATACCCCCCTGATTCACATAGGCCCGCAGCACGGCCGCAGCTTTATCCCGGTTAACCCCGCTGATGACTTTTATCTGTCTTTCTTCCAGCGCTTTTTGCCAGTCATCCGGCTTCGGGCCCTCATCAAAACCGATGGCTCTGGCATCGGCATCGGTGGCACCGGACACTACCTGCCGTACCCCGGACCAGGGTATGGCACCGAAACACATGGCACAGGGTTCACAGGTGGTGACCAGAGATAAATCCGGCTTTGTTGCACCCAAATCATAATGACGCCGGCTTTGCTGGGCCAGCGACAGCGCCACCATTTCAGCATGCAGAATCGACAGATTTTTTGAGGTCACCAGGTTCAAGCCCAGGGCCACCAGCCTGCCACTGTCGACTTCAAATACCGCGGCAGCAAAGGGACCGCCTGTGTCATATTGAATGTTGAGACGGGACACATCGATCAGAAAATCCATCTGCGCCTCAATGTCTGTGCTTGTCTGATAAGACTGCTGATAGCGCAGCAGCCATTTCGGCAGTTCGAATTGAATCAAAGTCTCCATCACTGTCCCATGCAATTGCTGAATTAACGGTTTCACTTTAGCACGTCTGCTGGCCTCTGAAATGCACTGTTTCCTGTGCACTAATCGACAGTTTTTTCATGTTTTACAAACTTTTACATTGCTTAACACAAACTTTCCGAGCAGGCGATTAATGTATTAAGCGTGTCCTTTTGTGTAGAGCGAGGTAAACGCGATGCGACATCTCAACAAATCAACACTTTTAGCCATCAGTCTGTTTTCAGGCATGATGCTGGCCGTCGCCACGAGCCCGGCCAAGGCCGGTGATCTCAGTATCGGTATTGGCTTCAATCTGGGCTATCCGGGTTATCACAACAGCTATTACCCCGATAGCTATGTGATTCACTACCGTGACTATGATCGCCACCGTCATCACTATCATGGCCACAAGCACTGGAAGCACCACAAAAAACACTGGAAACATCACGACAGGTATTACCGCAGTCATGACCGGCATTCATACCGTCATCATGATCGTCACTATGATCGGGATTATCGCCATCATGGTTATTACCGGTAGGCAGGCAGGGTGACAGGGATGTCATCCTAACTTTGTTGTTGCAGCAACCATCTGGCAATAGCGAGCTGTTCTGACCAGTCAGCTTTGACTTCCTTGAAACCGGATTCACCGGAAAAGGCACTCGAACAGACCAGATCAGGTGAAACTTTTTCCAGCAGGGTCAGGCTTTCAATCAGCTGGTCTCGATCACTGAAAGGCAATAGACCCGGCCTCAGACCGGCGTCACTCCAGTACAGGGTATCACCACTGAAAAGCGCTGTGAGCCCTTCAGCCAGGCTTGCCAGAAAACAGCAGCTGCCGGGCGTATGTCCGGGTGTCGGAACCACTTCCAGATCGTCAAATAAGCATTGCCTGTGTTGAAAAATGATATCCGGCTGACAAACCTCGGCCAAATGTTCCAGTTCTGCCTGATGAACACCCAGTCTGGCTGCATATAAATCACGAATTTGAATAAGGGACTGACCCACTTCATCTCGATGACTGAGTAGCTGACAGGCAACCCCGCCCAAGTCAGCCATTTGCCGGATATCCTGCTGCTGGCTGGTGTTATAGAACAACACATTGCCATCATCACGCGTCCACAGGTAAGCATGCGTGGTGAGGCCGGGAAATGGGCTTTCCACGGCGGTTTCCCAGAGATCGGACAGGATTTGTCTCATCAAGCCCCTCCCAGAATTGGAGCATGATCTCAGTTTAGCTGATTTTGAAGCGTGCTAAGCAACTTCCGGTAGCCGCCCCTGCCAGGCAGCGGGCAGGTTCTGAACCAACAGGCGACGGGCCTTGTGCCAGAAGCCTGAAAGCAACAGTAAAGAGAAACCAATCACCACGCCGACATAAGCAAAGCTGTCACCGGCCAGGCCATAGGTATCAAGCAGTTCGGTCAGCGCCGCCAGCACATAAATCAATGACGAGACCATGAAGGCGCGCCGGTCTATAACCAGCGAAATCACCGTCAGCACCAGATACAACAACAAGACGATGGCCAGATCCAATGTGGTCTGAGTGCCCTCGAAAATGCCGAGATTGCTGAACACCGGATGCACGATCAAAGGTGCTGCCGTCAGGTGCAGCCAGAAAGCGACATCCGAGTGACCGGTGACCCGTTTCAGATCCGCCATGTCCCAGCGCATGGCCAGCAGGAATATCGCAATCCCCCCGGCAAACATCAGACTGTTCAGATAATCACGCAGGGACGGCATCATATAAATCAGTGCGGCCAGCACAAACGCGACTGCGGTGGCAGCCCCGGCAGCCACCGTGACGGGGACATGGAAACGGGTCCAGTGCAGCCAGGCAGCGAAAGTCGCCCCGAGACCGGCCAGCATAAAGGCTTTTTCATCCGGAAAACCGAAGATAAGCACTATCGCAGCGAACACATTGCCCACAAACGTCACTAAAAGCACAATCGCCGGCAGGGCCATTTTGCGTTTAAGCACAAAAAATTCAGCCAGTCCCCAGGATAAAGCGGCGACAACGGCGGCTGACAATGCCGTACTTGTCCCCTGAATCACCCAGCCAGCCGACAACAGTAGCAACAGACAGGCAATGACCACGAAAATGTCGTTGAAGCTGGTGATAAGACGAAAGTCTTCTTCATCCACGGCCCGGGTATTATCGCGCTCGGCAATATAATCCCGGAAGCGGGTCACCGCAGCACGGCTGAAAATCTCTTTATCGACTGCCTGTTCCAGATCGTCGTCGCTATACATATCAAGCCTCGTTTTTGATTGCGGTCCTATTCGGGGTATCCTGCCTTCTAGTGACGCTGACAGATTGAAACAGGATACAGGTATGAATTCGCTTATCCCAGCCGACCAGATTCTGGCGGTATTTGCTGCCTTGTTTGCCATTGCCTGGTTCGGCTTCTGGGCCGAAAGCAAACCCTGGGGTAAAACCCTGACCGGGGCAATCTGGGCGATTCTGCTTTCTATTCTGCTGTCGAACCTAGGCATCATGCCGCAATCTTCGCCCGCCTATGATGTGGTCTTCAGTTATTTTGTGCCGATGCTGCTGCCGCTGTTTCTGATTCATGCCGATGTGCGACGAATACTGGCAGAGAGCGGCCGGGTCGGCTTGGGGTTTATTCTCGCCTGTTTCGGCACAGTCATGGGGGTTTTAGTCGGTGCGAGCCTGCTCGACCTGGGCGAGTTTGAATCGATATTGGCTGGTATGTTCACCGCCACTTATACCGGCGGCTCGGCTAATTTTGCTGCTGTGATGCAATCCACCGGATTTGATAACAGCAGCATGATTGCCGCAGCGACAGCCGTCGATAACCTACTCGGTATTCTGTTTCTGGTCGTGATTATTCTGATGCCGGCATCACGCTTTTTCATGCAACGCTATGTGCAACGGAATTATTTCTCCGACCAGGAACAAAGCCTGGAACAGGGTGAGAACCAGGTCGGCGGTTTGTCTCTGGCTGCCGCCCTGACCTTTGCCATGCTGGTGGTGGCTGTGTCGGATCTGACCGTCTATCTGCTCAACCTATTAGCGCTTGGCATCGACTTCAGCCTGCTACGCTATCTGTTTATCACTTTGTATTCGATTATTCCGGCCACACTGATGCCAGTTCAGATGAAAAAGCTCAACGGTGGTCAGAGCATGGGCTTTGTTTTAGCCCTGGTCTTCTTCGCCACTATCGCCGCCGGAGCCAATGTCGCGACCTTACTGGCCCATGCGCCGATCCTGCTGGTGTTTGTGTTTATCGTACTGCTGGTGCACTGGCTGGTGGTGTTTATCGGGGGCCTGCTATTGAACCGCCTGCTGAAAAAGCAGGCACTCAAACTGTCATTACCGGAACTCATTATTGCTTCGAACGCCGCCGTACTCGGTGCCACCACGGCACCGGCCCTCGCTGTCGCCCGCGGCTGGGGTACGCTTGTCACGCCCGGTATTCTGGTTGGGGTCGCCGGTTATATCGTGGGTACCCCGCTCGGTTTACTGATTTATTCCTGGTGGTAGCGCATCTACAGTGAGCAGGCCGGTTTTTAGCTGTTGAATGTTGTGTCAGATAGCCGAAGTTTTATATCTGCATTAACATTGAATTTCGCTTCTCTGCCCCCATTTTGAGCGCAACCAAACAAACTACTCAGCTGACAAACGCTGTGACAGATTAATTATGACTAAAAAAGCATTGTTATATCGCATCGAATTTATCCAGGGTGGTCAGCGCTATGAGCTTTATGCCCGTGAGCTTAGCCAGGGCAGTCTGTTCGGCTTTATCGAAATCGGCGACTTTGTCTGGGATACACATACCAGTGTCGTGGTTGACCCAACTCATGAAAAGCTCAAAGATGAATTCGCCGATGTGAATCGCACCTATATCCCGATGCATGCGGTGCTGCGGATCGATGCCGTCACCAAGAAAGGTCAGGCAAAGATAAGTGAATTTGATGGCAAGGTCGCGACTTTCCCCGGCCCGGTTTATACCCCCATCAATAAAAGCTAGTGAACCGAGCGCGCGGTTTTGACACTGGCTGCCAGTCTTAGTCCCATCGCCACCAGCAGCAGTAACACCAGGGGCAGATAATGCCCGTTTTGCAGTGTGCCCTTACCGTAGGTTTCCAGAAAGATAAGCCAGACCAGGTACATACCGGTGGTATGCAGACGATGCCAGTTTTTGGGACCGATCCAGCGCCGTGGCGGCTCAAAAGACGTGATCGTCATCGCCAGGATAAACACATAGGTCAGGCTGGCCCCCACAATCTCGAACTGATTCAACTTCGCCAGTGAGTCCTGCGGGTAGTGGGTCATCAGCAGGATCAGAAACAGCAGATGCACAAAATGCGACAGGGCAAACGACAGCCCGATATAACGGCGGTTATCCAACAGGTATCTTGCCCAGCCGGATTTAAGCAGCCGGTACAGACTGGATGCGGTAAAGGCCAGCACGAACAGGAAAATCGAAGTCCGGGCCGTCCCTCTGACCATGGCGCGAATCGCTTCTTCACTAAAACCAAGCCAGACAAAGCTGCTGGCTGACATCAGGCCAAGGACTATCAGCACAAGTCCGGTAATGCGCCACTGGGAAATCGAGAACATGTCTGCATCCTGCTGGTTAGCGTTTGAGTTTTACCGCCCTAGCTTAGAGCCCTGTCCAGACCCTGTAAATACTCCGGAAGTGGCGTTTATATTAGCCAGCTGACAAGACCAGTGCGATAATGCAGGCTAAGCTGAGCGTCGTTTGAGACGCAGCGGTATTCATCTCTTCAACGAAACAAACAGGGTATTCCGATGAAAGGTAGTCAGAAAGTTATTGATTTGCTCAACAAGCTGCTCGCGGGAGAACTGACTGCAATGGACCAGTATTTCATTCACTCTAGAATGTATGAAGACTGGGGCCTTACCCGCCTCTACAACCGCATCGCTCATGAAATGCAGGACGAGACCGACCACGCCGACCAGATGATCAAACGTATCCTGTTTCTGGAAGGCATGCCCAACCTGGCACATCGCGAGCCACTCAATGTCGGTCACACCGTGATCGAGATGCTGCAGAACGACCTCGACCTGGAATACGCTGTGGTTAAAAACCTGCGCGACGGCATCGCCCTGTGCGAACAGGAAGGCGACTATGACACCCGCCAGTTGCTGCTAAAACAACTGGAGGACACCGAGCTGGATCACACCCACTGGCTGGAGCAGCAACTGGGGCTGATTAAAAAAATGGGGCTGGAAAACTACCTGCAGGCAATGACGCTGGCTGAGGCTTAATTTTCATTGTAGCTTGGGCTGAATGCAATGAAGCCCAACAATCCCGACTTTTGATCCTGAAATGTTGGGCTTCGCAAGCTCAGTCCAAGCGACATTTTTCACATCATCTCGAGTCGGCCTCTCTTCTGAGCTTAGAATAGATTGCGTCGCTCCGCTCACAATGAGCTGATATCGCAACATCCCTATCTTTTTCGTCATCTCGAGTCGGCTCTGCCCGCGTGGCAATCTGCCCTTCTCTTCTGAGCCGGACACTGGATTGCATTGCTGCGACAGCAATGGCAGGCAATAACCCTAGCTTGCTCTCACTACAGCGGTCTCTCCTGCCTGCCCCCTGGCATCAGCAATATCATCCCAGAGTCGTTCCACATGACTCTCCACCGGACGCAAATAACCCGCCACCAGCATAATGACAAGCGTGGTTAAAAAGCCATACACACCGGGCGTCCAGCCATAGGCCTGGATAAATGCCGGCTCGCTTAAAGTCAGCCCGAACGACACCGCCATGCCCAGCAGGAACCCGGCCACGGCGCCGAATTTGTTGGCGCGTCGCCAGTACAGGCCCAGAAGCACGACCGGCGACAAGACGATCATGCCCTGATAAGTCATCAGTGCCAGAAAAACCAATTGACCTTCTTTCAGGTAAGCTCCGACCAAAGCGCCGACGCTCATCACCACCACCGACCAGCGGGCAATCAGCAAGGCGGTTTTCTCATTAATCTTGCGATTGATGACCTGGGCGATATCACCGGAAATGGCGGTCGACATCGCATTCAGAATACCGCTGACGGTACCGAGACTGGCTGCCATTACCAGCACGGCAAACAAAGCCAGCGGCCAGACACCGGCCTCAGCATGGGCCCAGAACAAAGCCTCTTCCGGGTTTTCCTGTGCGAAGGGTAAAGGATGCAAGGCCATCGAGACGATAAACAGCAAAGCAAATGACAGAATGCCCAACACCGGCGCAAACAGCACCGACTGCTTGATGGTGCGGATACTGTCAGCCGCAAACAGTTTGTTATAAACCCACGGCCACATAAAACCGCCGAGACCACTGGTGATAATAATCGCCGTCCAGTAATTGGGTGAGACATCCCAGCCCGGACCGGGGAAGGTCATCGCCTTGGGCGCCTCATAAAACAACCTGTCCATCGCTGCCGACAGGCCCCCCAGTTCACTGAAAAGCACATAGATGAGTACCGCTGAGCCGACGACCATCATATACAGGCCCTGTACGATGTTCGCGGTGACCACGCTACGCATACCCCCCATCGCGACATAAAACACCACGACAAAAATACCGATAATCATGCCCAGCAGCGGGCTGATATAGCCTTCTGTCGCATAGTTGAACACATACCCAATCGTGTACCACTCCATCAGCAGCCACGGCACCGACAGCGCCACACCGGCAAAACCGGTCAGCACCCGGATGAAATCACTGCGATACCGCAGACCCAGTAATTCAGATTGCGTGCGCAGCTGATATTTCTTCCCCCAGATAAAGGTTTTTTCGGCCACCAGATACATCACCAGCAAGGTGACAATGCCGTAAGGGATCACATACATGCCAATCATGCCGAAACTGACGGCAAAGCCGGAGAACACGGTATAACCTGCCCCCACATACCAGGTCGCCAGAAAACCGAAGGTTATCCCCAGCACACCGATGCTGTGATTGGCCGTGGCATAGTCGGCCATGGTCGACACGCCCAGTTGGCGACGATTGATAAAGAGAATCAGCCCCAGAAAGGCCAGCAAGGAGAGAACAGGAATCATCGCTCTGCCTCCACCTCAACCTGCAGATCCAGCAGCCCGCTGCGACTTTCCAGCAGATACCAGGCAGCAAAAAAGACTGAAGCCAGCAAGGCAAGACCAATATGCCAGACCATTGCAAATGGCAGCCCCAGCCAGCGGGGATCAATGGTATTGGCCCATAAAAATACCGGGGGAAATGTCGTCAGGAAGGTTGTCGCCAGAATCAGCGTGATAAACAAAGCCGAGCGACGGCGAGTGTGCTTATGGGTGGCAGACATCGACTGCTCCGTTGCAGATTAACCAGTCATCTACCATAACAAGCAGCACACAAAATTAAACGGGAAATTTGCCCGACAGTGACTCTGAGTCAAAGCACTCGCATTTCTTCTCTTAGCATCTGCTCGTAGGTTGGGCTGAATGCAATGAAGCCCAACAAAACCCGGGCCAGTATTGAAATGTTGGGCTTCGCACGCTCAGCCCAACCTACATATATCCAGCCCTTATCAGGCTTTCTTTACGAACTCTGATTTCAACTTCATAGCGCCGATACCATCAATCTTGCAATCGATATCATGATCGCCGCCCACCAGGCGGATATTTTTGACCTTGGTGCCGACTTTCACCACCGCCGATGAGCCCTTTACTTTCAGGTCCTTAATCACTGTCACGGTGTCGCCGTCTTCCAACACATTACCGTTGGAATCGAGTACTACGTCTTCTGAGTCTTCAGCTATAGTCTCCCCTGCATGCCATTCATGGGCACACTCGGGGCAGATCAGTATCGCCTGATCCTGATAGGTATATTCAGAACCACAGGCGGGGCAGTTGGGGAGATCGCTCATTGATGTTTGCTGTTTTAGTTTGGAAGGTGGATATTTTAGCTCAGGCTTGATTAACTCGCTCAGCCCTGTTGCTGTTTTGCGTTTTGATTTCGCCTTGTGGGCGAGTCAGGGAAATGCGTGCCCATTTCCCTAACAACCCTAGGGCACCCCAATGTGCTGGCCTGCGGCTTCACTGCGTTGCTCGCTTTGTCTGGCGTCTGGTTAAAATACGCTGCGCTCACAAATTTGTCTGGAACAAATTTGGACGCCAGAGGCGCCCGAAGGGTGAGTGACATGGATGTCACGAATCAGACACTAACCAGCCGTTATCCAAACAAACCTGCGCTACTCGTCAGCACAAACGGGGAATAATGGGCTGAGCCTCAAAGCTGAGGTGGTTTTGCCCCCTCTCCCTTGATGGGAGAGGGTTGGGGTGAGGGTGAAGCCGCCCTTTGCGCAGCCGACAAATTTGTCAGGAACAAATTTGGACGTCGGAGACGCCCAAAGGGTGAGCGACAGGGACGTCGCGAATCAACATCGCAGAGGTGACTGGATCAGCGCGAGCGCATGTTTGACCGTAGCGAGTTCGCGAGTGCCCAGTCACATCGAGAAGCGCAGGGAACCCGATAGGGCAAGCTGTGGGCTGCCCTTTTGTTTGGTTCGTTTATTTTTGGCAAGAAAAATAAATGAACTCGGGCTTTAGTCCGAAATTATATCGGCAGTTGGTATTTTGTCTTTGACTAAATTTTTTACATTCGTAATAAAGTCTGTAGAAGCTTTTGGGTGAAATTTTATTCCCGTAATGAAGTATTCAAGTGAAACCCTAGCTTTTCTGGGAGAGCCTATTCTTTTTCCAGCTTCCATTTCGGCAACTATTCGAAGTTCTTTTTCCCAAGAGTATGTTTGCTGCTTAAAAAAGAATGGCTCCAACGAGTGAGTTTGTGGGATTTCATCTCTATCAAAATCTAGATACCTGACAGGTATAAACAAGAAATCACTGCCTAGGGCGTCTTTGAGTTTTTCAACAGTAGTCTGGATCGCAAGGGAGTCTTCAGATGAAGTGTAGGTATCCCACATCCTGATAGAAAGTTCGCTAGCCATTGTCCAGCAACTAATTACTACAGCTTGTTGATTGTGATCAGCTATCAACATTTTCGCATTTGCTGACATCTGAAGTGCAGAAGCATTAAATCCGCAAGAGATTAATTGCTCTTCAGACTTTTTGTGATCACGGTTAGTGTAGTTCCCCTCAAGTTTGTCATCAAAATGTGACGCCGGAGAAAAGTAGAGAGACTGACTCTCTATAAGATCATTGAACTTAGAGAAACTCATCACTCTAGTCAGTGGAAGTGAGAAGTCTCTCACTTCATAAATGCTCAGAGTATGTGAAAGTGCCATACCCAGTCTCCATAGCGGGGCAACTTACTATTTTAGCTGTAGGTGCTCACTTCTTCTTTACCGGCCTCTTCCACCCCTCAACCGTCTTCTGCTTAGACACAGTCAAAGTCAGCGCTTCACCCGGCGCGGTCTTACGAATCGTAGACCCAGCCCCAATAGTAGCCCCATCTTCAACCGTAACAGGCGCAACAAGCTGCGTATCCGACCCCACAAACACCCTATCACCAATAATCGTCCGGTGCTTATTGGCGCCATCATAGTTACAGGTAATGGTGCCGGCCCCGATATTCACATCCGCACCCATATCGGTATCACCGATATAACTCAGGTGATTCACCTTCGAACCCAGACCGATATTGGCATTTTTCACTTCAACAAAGTTACCGATCTTGGCTTTGGCTGCCAGTACAGAACCCGGACGCAGGCGGGCATAAGGACCAACGGCACAGCCTGAACCGACTTCGGCATTTTCAATCATGCTGTTGGGCAGGATTTCAGAGCCTTCGTGAATCACGCTGTTAATAATGATGCAGTTGGCACCGATACTGACGTTATCGGCGATGGTGTTGCTGCCTTCGAAGATCACGTTGATATCGATGGTAATATCCTGCCCGGCATTGAGCTCGCCACGGATATCCACACGGGCCGGATCGCGGAAAGTGACACCCGACATCATCAGATCCGTGGCCCGTTTCTGTTGATAGTAGCTTTCCAGCTCGGCTAACTGCACGCGGTTATTGACGCCGGCGACTTCCATTTCATCTTCACAGATTACCGAATCAATCTCGATGCCCTGCTCCACCGCCTGGGCAATCAGATCGGTCAGGTAATATTCGCCCTGGGCATTGTTGTTATCGAGCTTAGACAGCGCTTCATCCAGCCATTTGGCCGGAATGCACATGATGCCGGTGTTTACTTCATTGATGAGTTTAGTTTCTTCATCGGCATCTTTTTCTTCGGTGATCCGCAGCATTTTGTCATCGAAGTCACGCACGATACGGCCATAGCCGGTCGGGTTATCCAGCAGCGCGGTCAGGACTTTAAGGCTGTTTTTATCGCCTTCATGGATCAGCGCTTCCAGCGTCTCGACTTCAATCATCGGCACATCACCGTAAAGCACCAGCACCTGATCGGATTTCTGGAAAAAGGCTTTGGCCTGTTCGACCGCATGACCGGTGCCTTTCTGTTCATGCTGCATCGCGGTATTAACGCCCTGCGCTTCCAGATAAGGCACCACTTCATCAGCACCATTGCCACAGACGACAGCCAGTTCGGTCGGGTTAAGCAGTTTGGCGGTGTCGACCACGTGTTGGAGTAAAGCTTTGCCACCCAGGGTATGCATAACCTTGGGTTTGCTGGATTTCATGCGGGTGCCTTTACCGGCAGCGAGAATGATGATGGATAGTGACATAGGTGATTGACTGTTAATTCAAAAAAGGCATTTTAGCAGATTGGACTATAAGGTATTAATTGAACCACAGAGGCACAGAGCACACAGAGTTGGACAGGTGTTAGTGAGTTGATGTTATCAAAGAGACTCGCCTCGCTGATTAAGCTGGAGAGATTGCTTCGTCGTCACTAATCTCAATGAAGCTAAATGTCTGACAAAGGGTTTTATTTTTCTCTGTGCCCTCTGTGCCTCTGTGGTTACTGAATCTAATGGCAAAAAAAAGGCCGTCCGAAGACAGCCTTTTTTGTTTGGTGCGGCTTGGGATTAACGTCCCTTGCCTTTTCTGGCACGCTCAATTGCACGTAACTGCGCCATGGCTTCAACCAGCTCGCGTTGAGCTTCGGCAAAGTCACGTTTATCAGTTTTGTCGCTGAGCGCTCTTTCTGCTTCCTGTTTTGCCTGCAGGGCAGCCGCTTCATCGACATCCGCTGCACGCAGCGCAGTATCAGCCAGTACAGTCACAACGTGTGGCTGAACTTCCAGCATGCCGCTTGAGACATAAAACTGCTCTTCTTCACCGTTGTCTTTCAACACACGGACTTCGCCCGGCTTGAGCTTGGTCAGCATGGGAGTGTGACGTGGGTAAATACCGACTTCACCTTCCGCTGCCGAGGCAAAAACTGCTGCCGCCAGACCTGAGAAGATCTCCTGTTCAGCGCTTACGATGTCGACATGAATAGTCATGGCCATGCTTTACCTCCCAGGGGATTAGAGCTTCTTGGCTTTCTCGACGGCTTCTTCGATGCTGCCTACCATGTAGAACGCTTGTTCCGGCAGAGAGTCATAGTCACCATTCAGGATGCCTTGGAAGCCAGCAATCGTGTCTTTCAGAGAGACGTATTTACCAGGTGCACCGGTAAAGACTTCTGCTACGAAGAACGGTTGTGACAGGAAGCGCTGAATCTTACGCGCGCGGGATACGGTCAGTTTATCTTCTTCAGACAGTTCGTCCATACCCAGGATCGCGATGATGTCTTTCAGCTCTTTATAACGTTGCAGGGTACCCTGAACGCCTCGCGCCACATCATAGTGCTCGTTACCAACAACCAGTGGGTCCAGCTGACGTGAAGTCGAATCCAGCGGGTCAATCGCAGGATAGATACCCAGCTCGGCGATAGAACGTGACAGTACAACGGTCGCGTCCAAGTGAGCGAAGGTGGTGGCTGGAGACGGGTCAGTCAAGTCATCCGCAGGTACGTATACCGCCTGGATAGAGGTGATAGAACCGACTTTGGTTGAGGTGATACGTTCCTGCAGTACACCCATCTCTTCCGCCAGGGTCGGCTGGTAACCTACCGCTGATGGCATACGACCCAACAGCGCTGATACTTCGGTCCCGGCCAGGGTGTAACGGTAGATGTTATCTACGAAGAACAGTACGTCACGACCTTCGTCACGGAAGAACTCGGCCATGGTCAGGCCGGTCAGCGCCACACGCAGACGGTTACCAGGTGGCTCATTCATCTGACCGTAAACCAGCGATACCTTGTCGATAACGTTGGAGTCAGTCATTTCATGGTAGAAGTCGTTACCTTCACGAGTACGTTCACCCACACCGGCGAATACAGAGTAACCACTGTGCTCGATCGCGATGTTACGGATCAGTTCCATCATGTTAACGGTTTTACCAACACCGGCACCACCGAACAGACCGACTTTACCACCCTTGGCGAATGGACAGACCAGGTCGATAACCTTGATACCGGTTTCCAGCAGTTCGTTACTGGCAGCCAGTTCATCAAAGCTCGGTGCTTTGCGGTGGATACCCCAACGCTCTTCTTCACCGATATCGCCTTTTTCGTCGATAGGGTTACCCAGGACGTCCATGATACGACCCAGTGTTTTTTGACCCACCGGTACGCTGATCGCTTTACCGGTGTTGGATACGGCCAGGTCACGTTTCAGACCATCGGAGGTACCCATGGCGATAGCACGAACCACGCCGTCACCCAGTTGCTGTTGAACTTCCAGCGTCAGACCAGTCTCTTCGACGGTCAGGGCGTCGTATACTTTTGGCAGGCTGTCGCGTGGAAACTCCACGTCAACGACCGCGCCGATAATTTGTACAATCTTTCCAGAGCTCATCTCGCTTCCTCTTAATATCTATTCAGTTATACCGCAGCGGCACCTGCAACAATCTCGGAGATCTCTTGCGTAATCGCAGCTTGTCGAGCTTTGTTGTAAACCAGTTGCAAGTCATCGATAAGGTCACCGGCGTTGTCGGTCGCGTTTTTCATCGCGATCATTCGAGAAGCCTGTTCACAGGCAATATTCTCGACCACGCCCTGGTAAACCAGTGACTCGATGTAACGGACCAGCAGGTTGTCCAGTACTTCTTTGGCATCCGGTTCGTAAATGTAGTCCCAGTGATGAGACAGCTCTTCGCTCGGCTTTTCAGGCTTGGCAGGCAGCAAACGCAGGATTTTGTCTTCCTGAGTCATGGTATTCACGAATTCGTTGTATACCAGGTACAGACTGTCAATGCGTCCTTCGTTGTACGCATCCAGCATGACCTTGACCGTGCCGACCAGATCGTGAGCGCGGGGCGCATCACCAAGCTGGGCGGTTTGGCTGACCAGGTTGACCGGCAGTCTTTTGAAGAAGCTGGAAGCTTTCTGTCCGATAGTGCAGACATCCACTTCCATTCCCTTGTCCGATTTCGCTCTGATGTCTTTCAGAACGGATTTGAACAGGTTGTTGTTCAGACCGCCACACAGTCCGCGATCAGATGAGATGATAATGTAGCCCACGCGTTTGGTTTCTTCGCGATCCTGCAGGTACGGATGTTTGTACTCAGGATGCGCGAAGGCCAGATGCTGGATCACGTTATAAATCTTGTCTGAATAAGGACGTGTCGCTGCCATGCGATCTTGAGCCTTACGCATTTTACTCGCGGCAACCATCTCCATCGCAGAGGTGATCTTCTGCGTGTTTTTGATGCTGCCGATTTGAGTCCGTATCTCTTTACCGCTAGCCATGACTTATGCTCCGATTACCAGCTACCGGTTTTTTTAAAGCTCTCGATTGCTGTGCGCATCTGGCCAGCAATGTCGTCATTAAAGTCACCGGTGTCGTTAATTTTCGCCATCAGGTCAGCGTGGTTTGATTTCATGTTGGACAACAGGGCCGCTTCGAAAGAACCGACTTTGTCGACTTCAACATCATCAATGAAACCTTCATTCGCTGCGAACAGAGAAATCGCCATTTCAGCTACTGACAGAGGTTGATATTGCTTCTGCTTCATCAGCTCGGTAACACGTTGGCCACGGTTGATCTGGGCACGTGTGGCTTCATCCAGGTCAGAAGCAAACTGAGCAAAGGCTGCCAGTTCACGGTACTGAGCCAGGTCAAGACGAATACCGCCACCGAGTTTCTTGATGATCTTGGTCTGCGCTGAACCACCGACACGAGATACCGACAGACCTGCGTTAATCGCAGGACGGATACCTGAGTTGAACAGGTCAGTTTCGAGGAAGATCTGACCGTCAGTAATCGAGATTACGTTGGTCGGTACGAATGCAGATACGTCACCCGCCTGGGTTTCGATGATAGGCAGTGCAGTCAGAGAACCGGTTTTGCCTTTCACTTCACCGTTGGTGATTTTCTCAACGTAGTCGGCGTTAACACGGGCCGCACGTTCCAGCAGACGAGAGTGGAGGTAGAAAACGTCACCAGGATAAGCTTCACGACCTGGTGGACGACGCAGCAGCAGTGATACCTGACGGTAAGCCCAGGCTTGTTTGGTCAGGTCATCATAGATGATGAGAGCGTCTTCACCTTTGTCACGGAAGTATTCGCCCATGGCGCAACCGGCATAAGGTGCGATGTACTGCAGAGCAGCAGAATCAGAAGCAGAAGCCGCAACGATGATGGTGTGATCCAGGGCACCGTGCTCTTCCAGCTTGCGAACCACGTTCGCGATAGAAGAGGCTTTCTGGCCAATCGCGACGTAAATACATTTAACGCCGGTATTCTTCTGGTTGATGATGGCGTCGATCGCAATCGCGGTTTTACCGGTCTGACGGTCACCGATGATCAGCTCACGCTGGCCACGACCTACTGGAATCATCGCATCGATAGATTTCAGACCGGTCTGGATTGGCTGGTCGACTGACTGACGGGCGATAACGCCAGGTGCGACTTTCTCGATTGGCGAATTGCTTTCGGCTTTGATGTCGCCTTTACCGTCGATTGGGGCACCCAGTGAGTTAACAACACGACCCAGCATGGCTTCGCCAGTCGGGACTTCCAGGATACGACCGGTACATTTAACCTTGTCGCCTTCTGTAATGTGTTGGTAGTCACCCAGAATAACCGCACCGACAGAGTCGCGTTCCAGGTTAAGAGCCATACCGAAAGTATTACCAGGGAACTCCAGCATTTCCCCTGACATGACATCGGCTAAGCCGTGAATACGAACGATACCGTCGGTGACTCCGACTACGGTACCTTCTGTGCGCGCTTCAGTGGCCCCGTCAAAGCTTTCGATACGCTTTTTGATCAGGTCACTGATTTCTGCTGAATTCAGTTGCATCTCTGTTTCCTCTATAACGGGCCGCTTAGTTAATAGCGTTGGCCAGTCTGTTCAGTTTACCCAAGGCAGAACCATCGATTACCAGGTCTCCTGCACGAATGATTGCACCGCCGAGCAGGCTTTCATCGATGCTGGTATTGAGCGTGACATCACGACCCAGACGCTGCTTCAGCGCGGCAGAAATTTTGTCTGCCTGTGCCTGAGTCAGCTCACGCGCCGAAATCACATCGGCGGTCATCGATTTTTCTGCTTCTGCACGCAGTGCTTCGAAGAGAACGGTAATGTCTGTCAAAAGCAACAGACGGTTGTTTTCTGCCAGCAACAACAGGAAGTTTTTGGCATCGGCTGTCATCTGGTCGCCGGCGATGTCCGCCAGCACCTGAACAGCCTGCTCGTCACTTACTGCCGGGCTAGTGATTATGGATTGCATTTCTGGTTCGGCAACGCATTGCGCCAGAACCGCAAGCAGGTCAGACCACGCCTTCAACTCGCCTTTTTCCTGCGCGATCGCAAAGACCGCGTTGGCATAGGGACGAGCGATGGTTATTGCTTCTGCCATCCTAAATTCCTCTAGATTCGGCTAACCAATTCGTCGAGCAAATCGGTATGGGCCTTTTCATCAATTTCACGGCCAAGAATTTTGCTGGCACCAGCCAGTGCTATACCGCCGACCTGAGTTTTCAGCTCGTCGCGGGCACGGTTTGCTTCCTGTTCGATTTCTGCCTTGGCAGAATTCAGGATTCGCTCACCTTCAACACGGGCATTGCTCTTGGACTCGTCCACAATTTCGTTACCACGTTTTTGCGCCTGAGAAACGATTTCACTCGCTTGCTCTTTGGCTTCGTGAATCACTTGCTGTGCACGTTTTTCCGCCAGTTCCTGCTCGTGACGACCACGCTCTGCAGCAGCCAGACCATCGGCAATTTTCTTTTTGCGCTCTTCCAGCGCTTGCATGATAGGTGGCCATACATATTTCATGCAGAAGGCGACGAAAACCGCGAAAGCGATAATCTGGCCTATGATGGTTGCATTGATATTCATGCCTGTACCTCTATGTTTACCGCAATGGGGGACGGAATATTATTAACCAGCCACCGCGAACAGTACGTACATAGCCAAACCAACTGCGATCATAGGTACCGCGTCAACCAGACCCGCAACCAGGAAGAATTGAGTACGCAGCATTGGAACCAGTTCAGGTTGACGCGCTGCAGCTTCCAGGAAACGACCGCCCAGCAGACCTACACCGATAGCCGCACCCAGTGCGCCCAGGCCGATCATCAGAGCACCAGCAATGTAAACTAAACCCATATCCATTTTTCTCTCCTACAAAAAGTAAAGACTAAAAATAAAATTTAAAACCCAACAAACATCAGTGATGTTCTTGATGTGCCATATCCAGATAAACCGTTGTCAGCACCATGAAAATGAATGCTTGCAGCGTGATAATCAGAATATGGAAAATCGCCCAGCCAATCTGTAACAGACCGGCAAAAGAACCCATAGCCAGACCGGCGCCGTACATGGTCGCGATCAGGATAAAGACCATCTCACCGGCGTACATGTTACCGAACAGTCGAAGGCCCAGTGAGAAAGGTTTTGACAGCAGCGTGACGGTTTCCAGCACGGTGTTGATAGGCAGTGCCCATTTACCGAATGGTTGCAGCGTCAGCTCGCTGATGAAGCCGCCCGTGCCTTTGATCTTGAAGCTGTAATACAGCATCAGCATGAACACGAAAATCGCCATACCGAGGGTCGCATTCGGATCGGTCGTCGGTACGATTTTGAAGTAGACATGATGCGGATCGACACCGAAAATCGCGGCTGCAGACTGCATCACGATTTGTGGAATCACATCGACCGGAATCAGGTCCATCAGGTTCATCAGGAAGACCCAGACAAAGATGGTCAGGGCTAAGGGAGCTACAAGCTTGTTTTTACCACCGGAGAAGGAACCTCTCACGGTATCATCGATAAAGTCGATGATCATTTCTGCAAAATTCTGACTGCCGGTAGGGACACCGGTGGAGACCTTTTTGGCGACGCTGCGGAAGAACCACATCATCAATGCGCCGAGCAGAATCGACATGAGCATGGTGTCGACATTGATCGACCAGAATCCCATGTTGGCGGCCTCTGCCGGGGACATTGCAAAGCCCCATTCGCCGGTTGGTGCCCAGACGCCGGGCTCAATTTCTGTTTGTTTCTGACCAAAAGTCAGATTCTGAAGGTGATGCTTGATGTATTCTGATGTAGTAATTTCACTAGCCATGTTCGGTTTCAAGCCCGGTTTGAATTTCCTAAAAACAACATCATTTGTGTCAGCGTGAACGCCAGCAGCAACGGCAGGGCTTCAAGCCCCAGTGCTCCCAGTCCGGTGGCAAACATCATTATCGTCACCAGCCATCTTTCAGCCACACATCTGTATGCGCTACTCAAATTTTTCTCGGCATCCGCGCGGGCCGTGATAACGGCGCGTTTGATATGCCATAACATCAGCAAGGTATTGAAAATCGCGATCAGCGCCCCGAATATAGAAGCGAGAACCGGCTCAACACCCCACCAGGCGGTAAAAACGGCGATAGCAATCAGCATCACAATTTGCCACATTAAGACGCGCTTTAGCGGCGCAGTTCTGGCCAACTGTTCCATTTTTACCTGTGGAAGTGGAATTTGCCTTAAGCAAATCAGGGCATTATAAAGACACCGCGCGGAAGCGGTCAATGAAATTCTCGTCTTTACTTGATGCGTTTGATGAGTTTTTTCAATTCATCGACGTTGCGATAGTTGATGACCAGTCTGCCTTTGCCGCTGGCGTTGTGCTTGATGCTGAAAGCGGAATCCAGCTTCTGCTTGATGCTCTGTTCCAGTTGCTGAATTTCTTCCAGGTCGTCTTGTGATTGTTTTTGCGCCGGTTTTTTCGGGTTCTGCACCCGGCGAATCAACTGCTCCGCCTCTCTGACCGACAGGCCTTTTTCGACGATCTGTCCAGCAACCTCACTCTGTAATTCGGCTTCCAGTGCCAGCAAGGCCCGGGCATGTCCCATTTCCAGATCGCAATTCTCTACCAGTTTTTTGACATCGTCATTCAGGTTACGCAGCCGTAACAGGTTGGTGACTGCGGTGCGTGACTTGCCCACCGCTTCTGCGGCCTGCTGATGGGTCATCTCGAATTCTTCACGCAGACGGAATAAAGCATTGGCTTCTTCCATCGGGTTCAGATTCTCACGCTGGATGTTTTCAATCAGCGCCATCGCGATGGCACTGCGATCAGACACATCACGCACCAGTACCGGAACTTCGACCAGACCGGCCATACGTGAAGCACGCCAGCGACGCTCGCCGGCGACGATTTCGTAACGATCCTCGGCAATAGGGCGCACTACGATAGGCTGCACCAGCCCCTGGGCACGGATGGAGTCAGCCAGTTCTTCCAGCGACTCCTGTGACATGTCGACACGGGGCTGATATTTACCGGGCTGGATCATGTCCAGAGGAAAATGCTGCAGACTGTCGTCCAGGTTTGTTTTTTCTTCCTGGTTTACATCTGCCAGCAGCGCATCCAGCCCTCTGCCCAGTCCTCGTTTCTTCGTCGCCATGCCTTTACCCTGTTAATCCGCTATTTGCTTTTTTCTCTCGTCGCATAAACTCGCTGGCCAGTGCCATATAGGCTATCGAGCCACGCGAACCTCGATCATAAGCCAGCACCGGCATGCCGTGGCTGGGCGCTTCTGCCAGTCTGACATTACGCGGAATAATCGAATGAAATACTTTGTCGCGGAAGTGATTGATCAACTGACGCGAGACCTGGTTGGCCAGATTGTTACGGGCATCAAACATGGTACGCAGCAGCCCGGTAATCTCCAGTTGCGGATTGGCACGTTGCTTGACCCTTTCAATCGTTCGCAGCAGTGATGACAGGCCTTCCAGCGCGTAGTATTCGCATTGGATCGGGATCAGGATCCCCTGTGATGCGACCAGCGCGTTTACCGTTAGCATACTCAATGAAGGCGGGCAGTCAATCAGAATGTAATCGTATTTCTCGCGGGTCGATTCCAGCGCGATCCGCAGGCGATGCTCGCGCAGTTTGATTTCCAGCAGTTCCACTTCGGCCGCCGTCAGATCGGAATTGGTGGGCATTACATCAAAACCCAGCCCTTCCGGACTGATAATGGTGTCAGCTGCCCGGGCTTCCGCCATGATAACTTCGTAACTGCTGTTATTGATGTCATTCTTATCGAGGCCGCAACCGGTGGTGGCGTTACCCTGAGGGTCGAGATCGATCATCAGGACTTTCTTGCCATACTCGGCCAGTGACGCTGCCAAATTCACCGTGGTGGTGGTTTTGCCAACCCCGCCCTTCTGGTTGGTCACTGCGAATATGTTTCCCATTCTCAACCTTCGTTTTTGATTAGTCTCACCAAATGTCGCTCGCCTTCACACTCCGGCACATCAAGCGACACTACATCCTGTAGCCGGAACACATCGGAATCAAACTGCAATTCCTCGTTCGGGTAGACGCCTTTCATCAGCACCAGCCGGCCGTTTTGCTCACAGTGCTGGCCTGCCAGCTTGATAATATCGTCAATCGTGGCAAAGGCGCGAGCAGTGATAATAGCAAATTTGGGTAAAGATACCTGTTCCACTCGACCATGCACAACCGTGACATTGTGCAGGCCCAGTTCGGCCTTGACCTGTTGCAGGAAACGGGTCTTTTTGGAATTGCTGTCGAGCAGGGTGACCGCGCAATCAGGCCGGACGATGGCTGCCGGAATGCCGGGCAGGCCACCGCCGGTACCGACATCAAGCAGACTCGGGGCATCAAGATAAGGTAATACAGAGAGACTATCGAGAATATGGCGGGACAGCATCTGGGCCGGCTCCCGTACCGAGGTCAGGTTATAAACCTTGTTCCATTTCACCAGCAGCGCGACATAGTCCAGCAGTTGCTGTTTTTGCGTTTCATTGAGTTCGAGCGACAATGCAGCGCAGCCCCTGTCGAGCTGCGCCTTTAAATCCGAAGCCATTAACTGGCTTCACTCAGACCGCTGCGTTTCAGATGCACCAGCAGCAGGGAGACAGCCGCTGGTGTGACACCGGAAATGCGGGCAGCCTGGCCGAGATTGGCCGGACGGGCGTTTTCCAGTTTTTCACGAACTTCGTTAGAGAGGCCACGGACGTTTTTATAATCCATATCAACCGGCAAGGCGGTGTTTTCATTACGCTGTACGCGGTCGATTTCGTTCTGCTGACGATTGATATAACCGGAATACTTGGCCTGAATAACGACCTGTTCGGCGACTTCATCAGACACATCCTGCTCACGCTGCATCAGTTCCAGTAGCGCCGCATAATCGACTTTGGGGCGACGCAGCAGATCTTTGGCGGTGGTGACCTTGGTCAGTTTTTCACCCAGGATGGCTTCGGCTTTGGCCTGATCCATTTTTTCCGGCACAAACTTAAAGCTGTCGAGGTGGGCATTTTCTTTTTCCACCGCTTCCAGCTTGGCATTGAACACGGCCCAGCGTTCATCATCGACAATGCCCAATTGGCGACCAATCGGTGTCAGGCGCATATCAGCGTTATCTTCCCGCAGCATCAGACGGTATTCGGCGCGGCTGGTGAACATGCGATAAGGCTCGCGGGTACCGGCGGTAATCAAATCATCAATCAGCACACCGATATAGGCTTCATCACGACGTGGATACCAGCCTTCCAGACCGCGCGCCTGCAGCCCGGCATTCAGACCGGCAATCAGGCCCTGAGCACCGGCTTCTTCGTAACCGGTGGTGCCGTTGATTTGACCCGCAAAATACAGGCCGTCCATATGCTTGGTTTCCAGTGTCGGTTTCAGATCGCGTGGATCAAAGAAGTCATATTCAATGGCATAACCCGGCCGGGTGATGTGGGCGTTTTCCAGGCCTTTCATGGAGCGCACGATCTGATACTGCACATCGAAAGGCAGACTGGTGGAAATACCGTTAGGGTAGACTTCACCGCATTCGAGGCCTTCCGGCTCCAGAAAGATCTGATGTGAGGCGCGATCGGCAAAGCGCACGACCTTGTCTTCAATCGACGGACAGTAACGCGGGCCGATGCCTTCAATCTCGCCGCTGTACATGGGTGAGCGATCCAGGTTATTACGAATCACATCATGCGTCTGTTCATTGGTGTGCGTGATGTAACAGGAAATCTGCGCCGGATGATGCTCACGCTTACCCAGGAAGGAAAACACCGGCGTCGGATCATCACCGGGCTGCTCAGTCAGCTGGGAAAAGTCGATACTATTGGTGGCAATCCGCGGCGGTGTACCGGTTTTAAGCCGATCCACCCGGAACGGCAAAGCACGCAATCGCTGTGACAAAGCTATAGAAGCAGGATCACCGGCACGCCCGCCCTGATGATTCTGCAGGCCGATATGAATCAGGCCGCCGAGAAAGGTTCCTACCGTCAGAACCACCGCTTTGGCAGAGAAACGCAGACCGACCTGCGTCACCACGCCAACGACGCGATCATTTTCCACCACCAGGTCATCAACTGCCTGCTGGAAGATATACAAGTTAGGCTGGTTTTCAAGATAGGCACGCACCGCCGCTTTATAACGAACCCGGTCCGCCTGCGCACGGGTCGCCCGCACGGCGGGACCTTTGCTCGAGTTCAGGGTACGGAACTGAATACCGCCCCGATCAGCGGCCTGCGCCATAATACCGCCCAACGCATCAATTTCCTTGACCAGGTGGCCTTTACCGATACCGCCGATGGCCGGGTTACAGCTCATCTGTCCCAGGGTTTCGATATTCTGGGTCAGCAGCAGGGTTTTGACGCCCTGACGGGCAGAAGCCAGCGCGGCCTCGGTCCCGGCGTGACCGCCACCGACAACAATGACATCATAATGGTCCTGGTAACTCATAGCGCACCAAACAAACTTGAAAATAAAGATGCTAATTTTAACATGCAGTTAATAATGTTTGCCTAATATTCAAACATTTAAATCACTGTTTCAGGAACAATATGGAAAAGAACCGCGGCCTCAAACGTCTGTTTTTTGCTTTGATTTATTCTTGGCAGGGTCTGAGATCAGCTCTCAAACATGAAGAAGCCTTCCGTCAGGAATTTATCGGCTTTGTAGCCCTCACCGCATTGAGTTTTTATCTTGATGTCACTGCAATGGAACGTCTGCTGATGATAAGCACCGTCATGCTGGTGATGGTGGTGGAAATATTGAATTCAGCGATTGAAACCACTGTGGACCGCGTCAGTACTGATCTGCACAAGCTGTCAGGCCGCGCCAAGGATTATGGCTCTTTCGCGGTGTTGATGACGATCCTGATTGCCACCGCGACCTGGCTGACTATTCTGCTGGCTTAAGCCTGTCGGCGGTAGGCCCAGATCATCATCGCTGCGCCACCGATAATCATAGGCAGACACAAAATCTGTCCCATGGTCAGCCAGCCAAATGCAATGTAACCGTACTGCGGATCGGGAATGCGGACGAACTCCACAATAAAGCGGAACACACCATAGCCAAGCAGGAACAGACCGGAAACAGCGGCCCGCGGTCTCGGTTTGGCGGAATAAACCCAGAGAATAATAAACAGTAACAGTCCTTCCAGCGCCGCCTGGTAGAGCTGTGAGGGATGTCTTGGCAGCGGCCCGGCACCCGGGAATACCGTCGCCCAGGGCACATCACTGACCCGGCCCCAGAGTTCACCGTTGATAAAGTTGCCAATCCGGCCCAGCATCAGACCAATCGGCACCATCGGTGCGATAAAGTCACTGATTTCAAAAAAGCCCTTTCCCGTTTTACGACCGAAATACCAGAAGGCGATTAACACACCGATAAGACCGCCATGGAAAGACATGCCACCCTGCCAGATCTTCAACAGGTTGAGCGGATTGTCGAGATTAGCTGCCAAGTCATAAAACAAAGCATAACCCAGACGCCCGCCCAGAATGACGCCCAGCGCGCCGTAAAACAGCAGGTCTTCCAGTTGGCCGTGCTGCCAGTCGTGACGTGCTGCCCGGTAACGGCCCAGCAACCAGACAAACGCGAAACCCAGCAGGTACATCAGTCCATACCAGTGTATTGCTAAAGGTCCCAGACTGAGTGCCACCGGGTCGATTTCTGGGTAGGTCATGCCAATCTCTCTGAATGAATGTGCCGCTATCTTAGCAACTATAAGAAGGCAAATCTAAGACAATAAGGCCCGTTTCCGCACCAGTTTGGAACGAGGCCGATATAGCCTGCACCAAAATGATCCTGTAAGCTGAACCAGAATAAAGCAAATGTGCAATAGTTCACTGTTTTTTCAATGGTTTACAAACTTGGCATGCTATCTGCTCAAACTGTTGCAGTCTGAATACACAGTGTTGCAAAAATTCAACGCCGGGATTCAAACGACTAAACAATAAAATGTTAAACCGAGGAGTTAAACCATGAAACTGAGTAAGATTTCAGCACTTTGCCTTGCAGCTACCACACTGTTCGCTGCTTCATCAGCAATGGCCTGGGAAAGCGAAGACGGCCAACACTCAACCAGTGCCAGCGTCGCCCTTTCTTCTGAATACATCTGGCGTGGTATTTCACAAACAGATGGCGATCCTGCTATCTCAGGCAGCTTCGATTATGCCCACAGCAGTGGTTTCTATGCAGGAACCTGGGCTTCAAGTTATGACTTCGATGATGAAGCCAGCTCGGAAATTGACGTTTATGCCGGTTTCTCTGGTGCGTTCGGTGAGTCTGGTATCGGTTATGACGTCGGTGTCCTGCGTTATATGTTCCCAGGTGAAGACTATAACTGGAACGAAGTATACGGCTCTCTGAGCTACAGCATCTTCAACCTGGGCGTTGCTTACTCAAGTGACACCCTGGGCTCCGATGAAGATGGCTATTACTACTCGCTGGATGCGGCTTATGACCTGCCTATGGGCCTGAATCTGTATGGCGGTGTGGGTCTCTACGATGCTGATGAAAACACCTTTGCCGACGGCATTGATGACTATTCGCACTACTGGGTGGGTGTATCTAAAGATCTGGCCGGTTTCACTTTTGATTTGTCCTATCAGGACACCGAAAGCGATGCTGAAGATATCTACGGTGACAGAGCTGAAGAAACCTTCCTGTTCTCAGTTTCTAAATCATTCTAACGCTTCTCTGAAGGCCCGTTCGATGCTGAACGGGTCTTCTTTTCTACAGAAGGAAACTAGCTTATGAAACAAGTTGTAGCGATTATCAAGCCCTTCAAGCTTGATGATGTCCGGGAGTCTCTCTCCGAAATCGGCGTGCAAGGCTTGACCGTTTCAGAGGTGAAAGGTTTTGGACGTCAGAAAGGCCACACTGAGCTGTATCGTGGTGCCGAGTATGTCGTTGATTTCCTGCCGAAACTGAAGCTGGAAATTGCCGTTGATGACGACATCGTCGAACAAGTGATCGAAGCCATCATTAAAGGTGCCAACACCGGCAAGATTGGTGACGGCAAGATCTTCGTTTACCCGTTAGAGCAAGTGGTTCGGATTCGCACCGGCGAAACCGGCCCTGATGCCCTGTAAGCTTGAGGAGTAGATAATATGGAAAACGAAATCTTCCAACTCCAATATGCATTGGACACCTTCTACTTCCTGATTAGTGGTGCCTTTGTTATGTGGATGGCCGCCGGCTTCGCGATGCTGGAAGCCGGTCTGGTGCGTTCCAAAAACACGACTGAAATCTTAACCAAGAACGTGATGCTGTTTGCGATCGCGTGTACTGCTTATCTCGTTGTTGGTTATGACATCATGTATGGCGGTGGACTGTTCCTGGACGGTATTGTCGGTGACGGTGTCACCGGTGCTGCTGAACCAGCCACTTATGCACCTTCTGCTGACTTCTTCTTCCAGGTCGTTTTCGTGGCAACCGCCATGTCTATCGTCTCGGGTGCGGTCGCTGAGCGTATGAAGCTGTGGGCTTTTGCGGCCTTTGCTGTGGTCATGACTGCCTTTATTTACCCGCTGGAAGGCTCCTGGACCTGGGGCGGCAACGCTGTGTTTGGTCTTTATACCCTGGGTGACCTTGGCTTCGCTGACTTTGCCGGTTCCGGTATCGTTCACATGGCAGGTGCTGCTGCAGCCCTGGCTGGTGTGATTCTGCTGGGTGCCCGTAAAGGTAAATACGGTCCTAATGGTGAAATTCACCCGATTCCAGGTGCTAACCTGCCAATGGCGACTCTGGGTACCTTTATCCTGTGGCTGGGTTGGTTCGGCTTCAACGGTGGTTCGGTGCTGGCGACAGCCTCTGTCGAAAGTGCCAATGCCGTTGCCGTGGTCTTCATGAACACCAATGCTGCTGCGGCAGGTGGTGTGATTGCTGCCCTGATTGTTGCCAAGCTGATGTTTGGTAAAGCTGACCTCACCATGATTCTGAACGGTGCGCTGGCTGGTCTGGTGGCTATTACAGCCGGTCCTGACACCCCGACTCCGCTGATGGCGACCATCATCGGTGCCATAGGTGGTGTGATCGTGGTGTTCTCAATCGTCCTGCTGGATAAAATCAAAATTGATGATCCGGTCGGTGCGATCTCAGTCCACGGTACTGTCGGTCTTTGGGGTCTGTTAGCAGTGCCTCTGACTAATGATGGTGTCAGCTTCTCCGGTCAGCTGATCGGTGCCGCTACCATCTTTGTCTGGGTGTTTGTTGCCAGCTTCATCGTCTGGTCTATCCTCAAAGTGGTCATGGGTATCCGTGTCACCGAGGAAGAAGAGTATGAAGGTGTTGATTATGTTGAATGCGGTATGGAAGCATACCCTGAATTCACCAACTCCGGTAAGTAAAAAATTACATACTCAGAAGAAGGGGGACAGGTTTCGGCCTGTCCCTCTTTTTTATGTCTGCTGCATTTATTCTGCGTGATAAGGGGCACTGAGACGGTGAACCGACTCCACCAGTCTCGCCATGTTTTCTGGATCGACCGTGGGATGAATGCCATGCCCCAGATTGAATACATGGCCGGTGTTACCTTTGCCATAGGTTGCAAGTATCGTCGCCACTTCCTGCTCGACCCGGTCCGGTGATGCATATAAGACGCAGGGGTCCATATTGCCCTGCAGGGTGACTTTATCGCCCACCCGACGACGCGCATCACCGATATCCGTGGTCCAGTCCAGGCCCACACCATTGACACCGGTTTCAGCCATCCATTCCAGCCACTGGCCACCGCCTTTGGTGAACATTGTCACGGGCACTTCGCGGCCTTCTGCTTCGCGTTGCAAGCCGGAAACAATCTTCTGCATGTAATTGAGCGAGAACTCTCTATACACGGCTGGACTCAAAGTCCCGCCCCAGGTATCAAACAGCATAATAGCCTGGGCACCGGCATTGATCTGGGCATTCAGATAAGCAATGACCGAGTCAGCCAGAATGTTCAGTAAAGCGTGCATCTGCTGTGGGGCATCAAACAGCATGCCTTTGACCTTGGCAAAATCTTTACTGCCACCGCCTTCGACCATGTAACAGGCCAGAGTCCAGGGACTGCCACTGAAACCAATCAGGGGCACCTTGCCATCAATCTCGCGGCGGGTCAGACGGATAGCATCCATCACATAGCCCAGACTGTCTTCCATATCCGGTACAGCCAGGTTTTTAATATCGGCAGCTGATTGAATGGTGCGGGAAAATTTCGGACCTTCCCCACTGACAAAATGCAGGCCCAGCCCCATCGCATCAGGTACGGTCAGAATATCGGAAAAGATAATGGCGGCATCGAGATCATAACGGCGCAGCGGCTGCAGCGTCACTTCACAGGCCATTTCCGGTGTACTGCAGAGGGTCATAAAGTCACCGGCTTTTTGCCTGACTTCTCGGTATTCCGGCAGATAGCGACCCGCCTGGCGCATGACCCAGACCGGGGTCCGGTCCACAGCTTGTTTCATCAGGGCTCGCAGATAACGATCGTTTTTCAGTTCCGCCACGTTTTATTCCCGGAGTTAAGGCTACAGATACAAAAAAGGCTTGATCATACAGGATTGAACATCCCGGTATGAACAAGCCTTTAGTAGCCTGCTTAAAGCTTAAGTTCAGACGTCGAGGTAATCGAGAATGCCTTCGGCTGCCTGACGGCCTTCCCAGACTGCAGTCACCACCAGATCCGAACCGCGAACCATATCGCCACCGGCGAAGATTTTCGGGTTGGAAGTCTGGTAGGCATGACCACCATCTGCCGGTGCCACCACACGGCCACCGTCATCAATGCTGACATTGAATTTCTCAAACCACGGTGCCGGGCTCGGACGGAAACCGAAAGCAATCACTACGGCATCAGCCGGAATGACTTCTTCACTGCCGGCGACCGGTTCAGGACGACGACGGCCACGCTCATCCGGTTCACCCAAAGCTGTCGTCACGACTTTAACGCCGGTGACTTTGCCGTTTTCACCAATGATCTCGACCGGCTGACGGTTCCACAGGAACTGAACACCTTCTTCACGGGCATTGTTCACTTCACGGCGGGAACCGGGCATGTTTTCCTCATCACGACGATAGGCACAGGTCACGCTGGTTGCGCCCTGACGGATCGCGGTACGGTTACAATCCATTGCGGTATCACCACCACCCAGTACCACGACATTTTTACCTTTGAGGCTGACGTAGTTATCTGACGGTAGATCCAGCAGGTATTTATTGTTGGCCACAAGGTATGGCAGCGCTTCATACACGCCGTCCATATCTTCGCCCGGGAACCCACCTTTCATGTAGGTGTAGGTACCCATGCCCAGGAACACGGCATCGTACTCATCAATCAGGGTCTGGAAATCAACGTCTTTACCGACTTCCGTATTCAGACGGAATTCAACGCCCATGCCTTCCAGCACTTCGCGACGGCGTTTGACGACCGCTTTTTCCAGTTTGAATTCGGGAATGCCGAAGGTCAGCAAGCCGCCGATTTCAGGGTAACGGTCATAAACCACCGGTGTCACACCGTTACGGACCAGTACGTCAGCCGCACCGAGACCGGCAGGACCGGCACCAATAACAGCCACACGTTTGCCGGTAGAAACGACATTGGACAGATCCGGGCGCCAGCCTCTCTCCAAGGCGGTATCAGTGATGTATTTTTCCACTGAGCCGATGGTGACCGCACCGAAGCCATCATTGAGGGTACAGGCGCCTTCACAAAGACGGTCCTGCGGACAGACGCGGCCACAGATCTCCGGCAGCGTGTTGGTCGCATGCGACAGTTCCGCCGCTTCCTCCAGGTTACCTTCACTGACCAGTTTCAGCCAGTTGGGAATGTAGTTGTGAACCGGACATTTCCATTCACAATAGGGGTTACCACATTCCAGGCAGCGGTCGGACTGTTCGGCCGAAGACTGGTCATCAAAATCGCCGTAGATTTCACCGAACTCCTGAACCCGTACTTTGGCGTCCAGTTTTTTCGGGTCGACACGACCTACATCTAAAAATTGAAACGTATTTTTTGCCATGATTTCTTATCTACGCTGAGTCCTTAAGCTGCTTTGGTTGCCAGTTTGAGCAGACCATCCATCGCAGCGGCTTTGGGTTTGACCATCCAGAATTCTTTCAGGCGTTGTTCAAACGCGTCCAGAATCTGATGGCCCCAGACACTGCCGGTTTCACGGACATGATCTTCAATCATGCCTTTGAGGAACAGCGCCAGCTCGGACATCTCAGCGGTATCAATTCGGACCAGTTCAACCAGTTCGTCGTTATAGCGCTCAGCAAAGCTGTTATCACTGTCGAGAACAAAGGCCAAACCACCTGTCATACCGGCACCGAAGTTAAGGCCGGTCTCACCCAGCACGGTGACGACACCGCCGGTCATGTATTCGCAACCGTGGTCACCAATACCTTCAACCACTGCGGAAGCCCCGGAGTTACGCACCGCGAAACGCTCACCGGCTCGACCGGCTGCGAACAGGGCACCACCGGTGGCACCATACAGACAGGTGTTACCGATAATGCTGGCTTCGTGGCTCTGATACTCACTTTCCGGTGACGGATAAATCACCAGTTTGCCGTCCGCCATGCTCTTACCGACATAGTCGTTGGCATCGCCTTCCAGGTACATTTCCAGGCCACCGGCGTTGAATACACCAAAGCTTTGACCGGCTGACCCTGTCAGGCGCAGACGAATCGGCTTGTCGGCCATGCCGTAGTTGCCATGAACTCTGGCGATCTCACCGGACAAACGGGCACCGATGGAGCGGTTGACGTTACGAACCACATAGCTGAATTCACCGCCGGTTTTATTGACAATGGTGTCTTTAATATCCACTACCATCTGCTCGGCCAGTTCACCTTTGTCGTAAGGCTCGTTCTTCGGCTCCAGGCAGAACTTGGGCTTATCAGCCGGCACGCCGGCATCCGACAGCAGCGGCGACAAATCCAGTTTCTGCTGCTTGCTGGTTTCACCCGGCAGCAGTTCCAGGAGGTCAGTACGACCAATCAGGTCCTGCAGACTGGAGACGCCCAGTGCGGCCAGCCATTCCTGCGTTTCGCGGGCCACGAACTGGAAGTAGTTCATGACCATTTGCGGCAGCCCGATAAAGTGCTGGGTACGCAGTTTTTCGTTCTGAGTGGCGACACCGGTTGCACAGTTGTTCAGGTGACAGATCCGCAGGTATTTACAACCCAGCGCCACCATAGGACCGGTACCGAAGCCGAAGCTTTCCGCACCCAGAATCGCGGCTTTAACCACGTCCAGACCGGTTTTGAGACCACCGTCTGTCTGCAGACGGACTTTGTCACGCAAGTCATTGGCTCGCAGCGTCTGGTGTGCTTCTGACAGACCCAGCTCCCAAGGACCACCGGCATATTTGACCGAAGTCAGTGGGCTGGCACCGGTACCACCGTCGTAACCGGAAATGGTAATCAAATCGGCATAAGCCTTGGCCACACCGGCTGCAACGGTACCCACACCGGCCTGTGATACCAGTTTGACGGAGACCAGCGCCTGCGGATTGACCTGTTTCAGGTCGAAAATCAGCTGCGCCAGATCTTCAATCGAATAGATATCGTGATGTGGCGGCGGAGAAATCAAGGTCACGCCCGGCACTGAGTGACGCAGGCTGGCAATCATCTGATTGACTTTCTTGCCTGGCAGCTGACCACCTTCGCCCGGTTTTGCGCCTTGGGCGATCTTGATCTGCAGCACTTCGGCATTGACCAGATAATGCGGGGTAACACCGAAACGGCCGGAGGCGATCTGTTTGATTTTGGAGACGCGCTCATTACCGAAACGATCCGGATCTTCACCGCCCTCACCCGAGTTGGAGCGACCACCCAGACGGTTCATTGCAATCGCCAGGGCTTCGTGCGCTTCCGGTGACAGTGCGCCCAGAGACATACCGGCGCTGTCGAAACGCTGCAGAATGGCACTGACATCTTCCACTTGCTCCATCGCCAGTGGCTTGTCGGCCAGTTTGACCTTCATCAGGTCCCGCAGCACCATCGGGTCACGCTCATTAACCAGTGAGGCATAAGCTTTGTAATCGTCATAGCTGCCGCCCTGTACCGCTTTTTGCAGGGTCGCAATCACATCCGGATTATAGGCGTGATATTCACCGCCGTGGATGAATTTCAGCAAACCACCCTGACCGCGTTTCTTACGCTGGTTCCAGGCCAGTTTCGCCAGTTTTTCATCATCCGCCTGCAGTTCGGCAAAGCCGGTACCGCTGATACGGCTGGTGGTCGAAGTAAAGCATTTGTTGACCACATCATCATGCAGACCGACGATTTCGAACAGTTGCGCACCACGGTAGCTGGCAATGGTCGAAATCCCCATTTTCGAGGTGATCTTGAACAGACCCTTGTTAATACCTTTGCGGTAGCGACGGCACAGCTCGGCCCGCTCAAGCTCTTTAATTTCACCGGTGTGAATCATGTCGTTGAGGCAGGCGTAGGCGAGATACGGATAGATACCCGTCGCACCGTAACCCAGCAGCACACCGAAGTGATGCGGATCACGCGCGGTGGCGGTTTCCACAATCAGGTTGGCGTCGCAACGCAGACCGGCTTTGATCAGACGATGATGCACAGCACCGGTTGCCAACAAGGCATGAATCGGCAGTTTATTTTTCTTGATATCACGGTCAGACAGCACGATTACAACGGTGCCATTAGCGACCGCTTTCTCGGCTTTGTCACATAAAGCATCAACCGCCGCTTCCAGGCCGATAGCCGGATCGTAGTTCAGTGACAGGGTGACTGACTGGTATTCCTCGTTATGTTCGCCCATCGCCAGCAGTTGACGGAACTGGCTTTCAGACAGGACCGGTGAATCAACCACCACGCGCTGGGCATGGTCTTCACCTTCCTCGAACATATTGCGTTCTTCACCGAAACAGGTTTCCAATGACATCACGATGTTTTCACGCAGCGGGTCGATAGGCGGATTAGTGACCTGCGCAAACTGCTGACGGAAATAGTCATACAGCGAACGGATCTGGCTCGACATCACCGGGAACGGCGTGTCGTCACCCATGGAACCGACCGCTTCCTGTCCGGCTTCACCCAGCACGCGGATCACCTGATCCCGCTCTTCAAAGGTGATGTTGAACAGTTTTTCGTAGGTGTCGTATTCGTCGCCTTCGATGGTCGGACCGGTTTCATCATCTTCAGCCACTTTCAGGCGCTGCAGATTGTTATCCAGCCACTCACGATAAGGCTGCGCTGACTTCAGTTTGTTGTCGATGTCTTCCGGCATCAAGAGTTCACCGGTGTGGGTATCCACAGCCAGCATTTGACCCGGTTTCAGGCGACCTTTGGCCACCACGTCCTGCGGCTGGTAGTTCCAGACGCCGACTTCAGAAGCCAGAGTAATGTGACGATCTTTGGTGATGATATAACGTGCCGGACGCAGACCGTTGCGATCCAGGGTGCAGGCAGCGTAGCGACCATCGGTCATCACCACGCCGGCCGGACCATCCCAGGGCTCCATATGCATGGAGTTGTAGTCGTAGAAAGCGCGCAGATCTTCATCGATAGTGGGATCGTTCTGCCAGGCTGGTGGAATCACCAGACGCATGGCACGGAACAGACTGACACCGCCAGCCAGCAGCGCTTCCAGCATATTGTCCATGCTGGAGGAATCGGAACCGGTAGTACCCACCAGCGGACGAATTTCTTCCATGTCTTCAATCAGCGGGGTCGCAAATTTGGCACCCCGTGCCAGCGCCCAGTTACGGTTGCCCTGTACGGTGTTGATTTCACCATTGTGCGCCAGCATGCGGAATGGCTGCGCCAGACGCCACTGCGGCATGGTGTTGGTGGAGAAACGCTGGTGGAAGATTACGATCGAGGTTTCCATGCGTTTATCGTTCAGGTCTTTATAGAAGACCGGCAGATAAGAAGGCATGACCAGACCTTTGTAGGAGACTACGTGTGAAGACAGGCTGGAGATGTAGAAATCTTCATCATCGGTAATGGCTTTTTCTGCCAGACGGCGTGCGATATAAAGCTGACGTTCGAAGTCGGCTTCACTCATACCCTCAGCGGCATTGACGAACACCTGACGCATCACTGGTAGCGATTCCAGTGCCTGTTGACCACAGGCTGATTCCGGATCGACCGGCACATCACGCCAACCGAGCACTTCCAGACCTTTGGCGGCCAGTTTTTCATCTACGATATTCTGGGCAGACTGGGCTTTGGACTCATCATGGGAAAGGAACACCATACCCACGGCGTACAAAGAAGCCAGTTTATAGCCCTGTTCATGGGCAATGGCCTGGAAGAAACTGTCTGGTTTTTTCAGCAACAGACCACAACCATCACCGGTTTTGCCGTCGGCGCCAATCGCGCCACGGTGGGTCAGATTACCCAGAGCTTCAATCGCTGTTTCCACCAGCCAGTGGCTGGCCTTGTCATCCATTTGGGCGATTAAGCCGAAACCACAGTTGTCCTTTTCAAATTGCGGTCTGTAGAGACCTTGATTCATTTCTGTTGGCTGACTCACGTCACATACCTTCTCTTAGTTTAGCGCCGTCACTGCTCCCCCGGCGGAAGTCCGTCGGTGTTGGATTCGACGACGAGGGGCGTTGACCAATTACGGCAGAAAGGATCGACTATTATAGCGATCGATGCCGTCTCGTTCAATTGTTCCATCCACGGATGAGACAGATTTTGCAGCGTTAAATTTTCCTATTTTCAATAAAATAGCTAAAATGCACTGTTTTTCTATTTGTGTAACGGAACAATCATGGAAAAACCACTTGTGGGTGTGGTGATGGGCAGCAATAGTGACTGGCCCGTCATGGAAAAAGCCGTCGAGCAACTGGAAGCCTTTGGTGTGGCTTACGAGGCCAAAGTGGTCTCAGCGCACCGGACTCCCGATCTGCTGACCGACTATGCAGCCACCGCGAAACAGCGCGGTCTCGCCTGCATTATTGCCGGCGCAGGGGGGGCTGCCCATCTGCCGGGCATGCTCGCAGCCGGCACTACGGTGCCTGTATTAGGTGTGCCGGTCCCTTCAAAATACCTCAAAGGTCAGGACTCGCTGCTGTCGATTGTGCAGATGCCCAAAGGCATTCCGGTGGCCACTTTCGCCATCGGAGAAGCCGGTGCCGCCAATGCAGCCTTGTTTGCCATTGCCCAGCTTGCTGTCAATGACCCGGTTCTCAGCAAAAAACTGGAACAGTTCCGTCAGGCGCAACATCAGCAAGTGCTGGATATGACACTTCCCCCACAATAAAACCGAATTCGCCGGGTTCTGAACTTTCAGCAAGTCCCCGGTTGTCCAGATAAGAACGCCGGCGCCGACCGGCGCCGATTGCAAGAGGTTGATTATGAATTCTCAGATTTTACCCGGTGCAACTTTAGGCATGCTTGGCGGCGGCCAACTGGGCCGCATGTTTACAACCGCTGCACAAACCATGGGTTATAAAGTAGTGGTGCTTGATCCCGACACCCAGAGCCCGGCCGGCATTATTGCCGACCAACACATTTGTGCTGCCTACGATGATGAAGTCGCACTCAAAGAAATGGCCGATCTCTGTGCCGCTGTGACTACCGAGTTTGAAAATATTCCGGCACAAACGCTGGCTTTTCTGGAGCAGCACACGCTGGTGCGCCCTTCCTCCAAAGCACTGGCACAGACCCAGAACCGCAATGTGGAAAAACAGTTTATTGCCTCCCTCGGCATTGCCACCGCGCCTTTTCTGCCGATTCTGCGCCGTGATGACATCGCTGCCGCTGAAGAAAAAATTCAGTTTCCGGCAATTCTGAAGGTGGCGACTTTCGGCTACGACGGCAAAGGTCAGATCCCCTGTGACAGTCTGGATGATGTCTACAAGGCCTTTGATTCGCTGGGTGAAAAAGAATGTGTGCTGGAGCAACGCATTCAGCTGGAACGCGAAATCTCGGTGGTTCTAGCGCGTAGCGAAACCGGTAGTATTACCACTTTCCCGGTCGCGGAGAATGTCCACGTTAACGGTATATTGCATTCCACCTCGGTGCCGGCCAGTGTGTCTGCTGAGCAGGCGCAGTCCGCGATTCAGAAAGCCAACGAGATTGCCCGCGGTCTGGGTTATATCGGCACCATGGCGGTCGAGTTTTTCGTCTCAAGCAATGGCGAAATCATAGCCAACGAGATCGCACCGCGCCCCCATAACTCGGGGCATTACACGCTGGATGCCTGTCATACCTCACAGTTTGAACAGCAGGTCAGAATGCTCTGCGGTCTGCCATCCGGTGACTGCGATCTGGTGAGCCCGGTGGTGATGATCAATATCCTCGGCGATGTCTGGGGTAACTCTGAACCAAACTGGGACAGCCTGCTGGCTGAGTCCAACATCAAGCTGCACCTGTACGGCAAGCAGGAAGCCAGGGTCGGCCGCAAGATGGGCCACTTTAACGTGCTGGCTGCCGACACCGACAGCGCAAAACAACAGGCCAGCCGTATCTTTGACGCTTTGCAGGGTGAATAAGCGGCACGATGAGTAATAAGGTCAGCATTATCTACTGTACCCAGTGCCGCTGGCTGCTGCGTGCCGGCTGGATGGCTCAGGAGCTGCTGACGACGTTTGATGATGAGCTTGATGAGCTCAGCCTCAAACCCGGCACCGGCGGCATTTTTGAAGTCTATGCTAACGACACGCTGGTCTGGTCACGAAAGCAGGAAGGCCGCTTCCCTGAAATTACCGAGCTCAAGCAACGAGTGCGGGATCAGATTGCACCGGAGCGGGATTTGGGCCATATCGACCGCAACAAAAACTGAATCAGTTTGAAAGCTGAAGCCGGACGCGATGCTATCTCGTCCGGCTTTTTATTTACTCTACTTTTTCGCTGAAGTCACAGTCTTTCTGTGGACAGACTTTTTCCGTGCCCCGGCTTTTGGTCGTTTTCAAAGTCAGGATCGGCCAGTTACATTTCGGGCAGGGTTCTTTCAGCGGTTCATTCCACAGCGCGTAGTCACAGTCCGGGTATTCCGAGCAGGAGTAAAACACCTTACCCCTTCGTGATTTGCGGGTCAGGATTTCCCCTTTTTCGCACTGCGGGCATTGAACACCGGTATTCTTGGGTTGCTCCAGTGACTCGATGTGCTTGCACTTGGGGTAGCTGGAACAGCCGATAAATTTGCCGTATTTACCAGTGCGGATCCATAGATCAGACTCACATTTGGGACATTTGCGGCCCTCGACCACTTCCGGCTCGTTACTGGTCTCCTCACCGTCAATGTTGCGGGTGTAATCACATTCAGGATAACCGGTACAGCCGATAAAGCGGCCACTGCGTCCCAATCGGCTGGACAGTTTCTTGCCGCATTTCGGACAGTCCTCATCCAGCACTTCCTGGGTCACATCACTGCGCTGAACTTCCTTATCCTTGGTTTCCACCTGTTCCTTGAAAGGCCCCCAGAATTTGGTCAGCAGCGGTATCCACTCCTCTTCACCACGAGCGACCGCATCCAGCTCATCTTCCAGCTCGGCGGTGAAGTTGTAGTCCACGTACTTGGTGAAATGCTGCACTAGGAATTTACCCACCACGCGGCCGACATCGGTCGGGTGGAAGCGTTTGTTCACCAGTTCCACATATTCACGTTGCAGCAGGGTTGAGATGATGCTGGCATAGGTCGATGGCCGGCCGATATCATGCTCCTCCAGCGCCCTCACCAGGCTGGCTTCACTGTAACGCGGTGGCGGCTCGGTAAAATGCTGTTCGGGACGGATGGCTTTCAGCACCACCACCTGACCGACTTCCATCGGCGGCAGCAGGTTTTCATCCTTATCGGTTTTGGCGGTATCGTCCTTGCCTTCGAGATAGACGCTCATAAAGCCCGGATTGACGACCGTAGAACCATTGGCACGGAAAGTATTGCCTTTGCCACAGCCCAGATCAACCGCGACGGTATTGAGCGTGGCATGCACCATCTGACAGGCCATGGTGCGCTGCCAGACCAGGGTATACAGCTTGAGTTGATCGGCAGACAGGTAGGCTTTCATGTCCTCGGGCGTACGTAGCACCGAGGTCGGACGGATGGCTTCGTGCGCCTCCTGCGCATTTTTGGATTTGGTTTTATATTCCTGCGTTTTGCCCGGCACCATTTTTTTGCCGTATTTCTCGGCTATAAAGCCGCGGATTTCATTGACGGCTTCATCGGCCAGCGATACCGAGTCGGTACGCATATAAGTGATTAAACCCACCGCGCCGTCGCCGGTATCAACCCCTTCATAGAGCTGCTGGGCAATACTCATGGTGCGCTGGGCACCGAAACCGAGCTTACGCGAGGCTTCCTGTTGCAGGGTCGAGGTGGTGAACGGTGCAGCCGGATTACGCCGACGCTGTTTCTTCTCGACATTGGTGACCAGCAGTTTGCCTTCAGCGGCTTTATTGAGCTTGCTGACCACGTCGGAAGACTGTTTTTCGTTGTCGATGCTGAACTGGCTCAGCTTGTCACCGGCATAATGAGTCAGTTTGGCCTGAAAGTCCTTGTCTTCGGCTGCTGCATCGGCTTCGATAGTCCAGTATTCGCGAGCTTTGAAAGCTTCAATCTCGAGCTCACGCTCGACAATCATCCGCAATGCCGGACTCTGCACCCGGCCGGCAGACAGACCGCGACGGACTTTTTTCCACAACAATGGTGACAGGGTAAAACCGACCAGGTAGTCAAGCGCCCGTCTTGCCTGCTGGGCATTGACCAGATCCATAGACAACTCACGTGGATGGGCGACCGCGTCATTCACTGCCTGCTTGGTGATCTCATGGAAAACAACACGGTGGGTTTCTTTATCTTTCAGCGCCCCCCGTTTTTTTAACAGTTCGTACAGGTGCCATGAAATCGCTTCCCCCTCACGGTCCGGATCCGTCGCGAGATAGAGGGCATCGGCTTTTTTCATTGCCTTGGCGATGGCATCGACATGCTTGCTGTTGCGATCGATGACCTGGTATTTCATCGCAAAGTTATTCGCCGGATCGACCGCGCCTTCCTTGGGTAACAGATCGCGAACGTGGCCGTAAGAAGCCAGCACCTCGACATCTTTACCCAGGTATTTTTTGATGGTCTTCGCCTTGGCCGGCGATTCGACGATAACTAATTTCTTTCCCATATTCACCCGTGCTTATGCAAGCTTAGATTCCTGCCTCCATGCTGCTGAATGTGATAGCAGCACATAAAACAAAGCCCGCTGATATGCGGGCAGAAGAGTTGATTCTCTGTTTGGCACCGTTTTAATGGATAACCGCCTCCATGTCCTCAAACACCAGATCCTCCATCCAGGCGAAAGCGACTTCCCTGCCCGGCTGATAGAACAGCACCATCAGCACCACCCATTTGAGTTGATCCAGGTCGATTTCTTCGGTTTCCAGAGCCAGCACCCGCTCAATCACGACTTCGCGGGTTTCGACATCAAGAACGCCGACCTGTTCCAGAAACAGCAGGTAACCCCGGCAATCGACATCTAGGCGTTCTATTTCCTTATCGCTGAAAACACGCATGCTGGCATCGCGGTTCAGCGGTCGTTCGGCGACCACGGTCATGTTTTCCAGCCATTCAAGGGCTTTGTGAATTTCCAGTTCCTGGAAGCCGACGCGTTCCAGTTCCAGTTCCAGGGTATCTTTGTCGGGTTTTTGGCTCTCTTCGGTGTCGATGTAGTTCTCAAACAGGTACAACAACACATCAAGGATATTTTCTTTCATTCGATTCTCTATTGAAGGAGGGACTGGTTTTTCACAAACCCGTTCGTACGTATCGTCCGCCCGGCAATGACGCTACCTCGCCTTCTAATTCCAGTAATAACAGCATGGATGAAACCGCATCGGCCGTCAATCCACTGTTTTCTATCAGCTTGTCTATAGGAATGGGGTCAAATCCCAGATGTTCAAATAAAATCCGGTAATCGCCGTCTTTTTCATGTGGAGGCGATTCAGCCTCATCCGATTCTATTTCCGCCACGCTGACCCCGGCCAGTGCGCCCAGTTCTTCCAGAATATCGTCGGCCGTTTCCACCAGTTTGGCACCTTCCCGGATTAACTGGTGACAGCCCCGGGACAGTGGATTATGAATCGAGCCCGGAATCGCAAATACCTCGCGCGCCTGCTCCATCGCCATTCTGGCTGTAATTAAAGAACCGCTTTTAAGTGCAGCCTCCACAATCAAGGTACCCAGCGACAGGCCACTGATTATTCGATTCCGTCTGGGGAACAGTTCGGGACGTGGCGATGTGCCCAGCGGATACTCCGACACCATGGCGCCCTGTTGCACAATCTGATGCGCCAGTTCGCGGTGCTGGGCGGGATAAACCCGGTCCAGACCGGTGGCAACGACTGCAATGGTTTTACCGCCACCTGCCAGTGCCCCCTGATGCGCCGCAGCATCAATGCCGGTTGCCAGGCCGGAAGTGACGCTAAGACCGCCTGCCGCCAGATAACGGGAAAAATCATAGGCGGTATTGCGGCCTGATGGTGACGAGCTGCGACTGCCGACGACCGCCAGTTGCCACTGACTTAATAAGGAAACATCGCCCTGCACATAAAGCAGCACCGGCGGGTCGGAAATTTCCCTGAGTAAAGGCGGATAGCGGCTGTCCTCAATCGTGATCAAATACCGCTGTTCATGATCCAGCCAGGCCATATCGGCTTCGACCTGATGCCATTCAGGATGACGGATACCGTCCAGGACTTTTTCACTGACCCCGCTGAGCTGTTTGGGATGACGCAGGATCTGTTGAGGGCTGCCGTATTGCTCAAGCAGCCGGGCAAAAGTGACCGGTCCCAGACCTGGCACCCGCTGCAGGGCAATCCAACAAGCGAGCGCGTCCTGCTCGTCGGTGCTTATCAACTCAACACCTCAGGGTGCGCTTTTGACCTTATCCAGCAAATGAATCGCACGGGTGGCCTTCATCACGATGGCATAACTGACTTTGTCATACGTCTTGAACACCATCGCTTCACCGGCATGTTCATCCGGCAGGGTAACGACATCGTCCGGCTGCTGCGTCACTTGATCGCGAATGGTATCGCCAGCCTGATAGACAGACAAGACATGACCGGTCTCCAGACCGTCACGGGCGCCCAGGTTAAGCACCACGATTTGATACTGACCGACCTGAGAAACACCATCAAATACCGAAATAATACGACCATTCATCGCTTCTGCCGGAGAGCGGGGAATGAAGTTGAGGTCGTAATCATCCTCCTCCACTTCCAGCAGACGGTCACCGATCTGAACTTCACGGTTGGTATAGGTAAGATCGACTTTTGCCGGATCCCCCGGGGTCACCACCGTGGCGTCACCGGTGTAAATGGCTTCATAGCCCAGCACTTCACCGGTATCCGGATCGGTGTAAACCTTGCCGCCACGGAATACGCTGTAATCGTTGACGTCATCGTTCTGAACGCCGCGGGCGTAGACATAATCGCCGGAACCGGAAATCAGGCGTTCATCGGCACTGGCCACTACGTAGGGCGCATTATCCAGCACCTCAGCACCAACCACTTTGGGCTTGGTCAGAAACGGCCCGATGGCAGACAGCGGGATAGTCGGAATCGGTTTATCCAGCACGGTTTCACGTACTTGCGGTGACAGTTTGACGGTGCGTTCTCCACGGTTCAATTCCAGCACAGGCCGACCATCACGCCAGACCAGAGACAGTTCATCACCGGGATAAATCAGATGTGGATTTTCAATCTGTGGATTGACATACCAGATATCAGGCCAGTGCCAGGGATACTTGAGAAACATGCCAGAGATATCCCACAGGGTGTCGCCTTTTTTAACAACGTAGCGTTGGGGGTGATCAGGGTTGAGTTCGACATCGTTTGCTATCAGCGGCAGGCTTATTAATACAAAAAACAGGCTTAAGACAATGCGTCGTATCATCGAGCTATCCTCATGGCATGAACGTTACCCTGATCCATTATTTGAGTAACAACGGTCATAGTGTGTTATAAGCGTAGTCAGTAATCAAGCAATTAGGCAACTTTAGGCTTTTTGCGCGGTCATTCATCAGAATCTGTCTGGCTGCAGCTTGTCACGGTTTTTAACCACGGAGTCAAAGATGAAAGCGTTATCCTTAACTTTGCTGGGCTTTGCAACCCTGTTTTCGGCCTCAGTCACCCTGGCTGCCGGTGATCCCCAGGCAGGTAAAGCCAAATCCGCCGTCTGCGCCAGCTGCCACGGTGCTGATGGTATTGCCTTGATGCCGATTTATCCCAATCTTGCTGGCCAGAACGAAGAATATCTGGTTTTAGCACTGAAGGCCTACCGCAGCAAGGAACGTCAGGGTGGCAATGCTGCTTTGATGCATGCGATGGCAGCGAATCTGTCGGATGAAGACATTGCCAACCTGGCCGCTTATTACGCCAGTCTCAAATAAACTGTCTCTGACTGTTCGCATTATTGGCGGCCTCGGCCGCCTTTTTGTTGGGGCTTTATTTTCCAAGTTGCTGCCACCAGATTAAAATAGACTGACTCTTAATAATGTTCTGATTAGCAGGGCAGACACAGGTATTAACATGGCTATCTTGAATATTTTGCATTATCCCGATCCGCGTTTGCGTAACAAGGCGGCACCGGTGGAAGCGGTCACCGATGAGATTCGTCAGCTCGCCGATGACATGCTGGAAACCATGTACGAGGCCCCCGGTATCGGTCTGGCCGCGATTCAGGTCAATGTGCAGAAGCGTCTCATCGTGATCGATATCTCAGAGGATAAAAGTGACCCTTTGATTCTGATTAATCCGGAAGTGATTGCCGCTGAAGGTGAACGGGAATTTGAAGAAGGTTGCCTGTCGGTGCCGGAAGCCTATGAAGCCGTGACCCGTGCCGATCACATCAAGGTCAAAGCACTCAACCGTGACGGCGACAAAATGGAATTCGATGCTGATGGCCTGCTCGCCACCTGCATCCAGCATGAAATCGATCATCTGGACGGCAAACTGTTCGTTGACTACCTCAGCAACCTGAAACGCCAGCGGATCCGGAAAAAACTGGAAAAGCACCAGAAACAAAAACTATAAGGACACACCACCAAGCATGCGGATCATTTTCGCCGGTACGCCGGATTTTGCTGCTGAATGTTTGAAAGCATTACTCAACAGTGAACATGAAATCTGTGCTGTTTACACCCAGCCGGATCGCCCTGCCGGCCGCGGCCGTAAACTGACGCCCAGTCCTGTCAAGCAACTGGCACTGGAGCATGACATACCGGTTGAACAGCCGCTTAATTTCAAAACCGGCGACAGCCGGCAAACCCTCGCTGCTTATGATGCCGATTTAATGGTGGTGGTGGCTTATGGCCTGCTGTTACCGCAACAGGTTCTGGATACCCCCAAATTCGGCTGCATTAATGTGCATGCCTCATTATTGCCTCGCTGGCGTGGCGCTGCACCGATTCAACGGGCCATACTGGCGGGTGACAGCGAAAGCGGCGTCGGCATCATGAAAATGGAAGCCGGACTGGATACCGGACCGGTAGTGCTGGAGGCCCGCTGCCCGATCAATGATACGGATACGGCACAGGACTTACACGACCGGCTGGCGGCGCTGGGTGCAGAAACTTTGTTGCAAAGCCTCTCTGATATCGAAACCAGACTGAAACAGGCCCGTCCCCAGGACGATAGCCTGTCTACCTATGCCAAAAAACTGGATAAGCAGGAAGCGACGATCGACTGGCAACAGAGTGCTGCCCGGATCCTGCGTCAAATCAATGCTTTCAATCCCTGGCCGATAGCACAGACGCAATGGCACGGTGATACGATGCGGCTGTGGAAAGCCAGTCCGGGAGAAAGAACCCGCCAAGGTCAGCCCGGTGAAATTATCGCTGTCAGCAAACAGGGACTGGATGTACAGACCGGGGATGGCATTCTCCGGATCACTGAATTGCAGATGCCGGGCAAACGCGCGATGCAGGTGCAGGATTTTCTCAATGCCAATAAAGTCACCGTGGGTGACATTCTTGGCTAAAGCGTCCGCCCGCAGTGTTGCCGCCCGGGTGCTGGCTGTCGTGATGGCAGAGCAGCGCTCGCTGACTTCGGTACTGGCTGAACATCTCAAACAGGTTGATGAACGCGATCGCGGCTTCTGTCAGCAACTCTGTTATGGCGTAATTCGCTGGCAGCCCCGCCTGACGCTGATAGCAGACAAACTACTGAAAAAACCGCTCAAGCACAAAGATGCCGATATCCGTGCCCTGCTGTTAATCGGTCTGTATCAGCTGCGGGAATTAAAAACGCCGCCGCATGCTGCTATCTCTGAAACCGTCAATGCCGCCAAACAACTGGGTAAACAATGGGCCGGCGGCCTGCTCAATGCCTGCCTGCGTCATTATCAACGTCAGCAAAACGAGATCGATGCCGCTATTGAACCGGATCAGCAGGCAGCCTATGCCCACCCTGAATGGTTATTGGCACACTATCAGCGTGACTGGCCGGAGCACTGGCAACAGATCTGTGAGGCCAATAATCAGCAACCGCCAATGATGCTGCGGGTCAACCGGCAGCAGGACGATCGTGAACATTATCTGCAGTTGCTGGCTGCGGAAGCGATAGAAGCCGAGCCGCTGGATGCAGGTGATGCGGCGATTCTGCTGGCAAGCCCCTGTGATGTGCATAAACTGCCCGGCTTCTTTGACGGCAAGGCCTCGGTACAGGATGGGGCCGCCCAGCTGGTAGCCGGACTGCTTGATATTCAGCCCGGTCAGCGGATTCTTGATGCCTGCGCCGCCCCTGGGGGTAAAACCGGTCATATCCTCGAACAGGCCCCGGATAACGAAGTTATCGCCTTGGATATTTCCGACAAACGACTGGAATCTATTGCTGAGAATCTGTCACGGCTGAATTTATCCGCTTCGCTGGCAGCTGCAGATGCCGCTGATACTGGCCTCTGGTGGGACGGAGAAGCATTTGATCGCATTCTGATTGATGCCCCCTGTACCGGCAGCGGTGTGATTCGGCGTCATCCCGATATCAAACTACATAGAAGACCCGGCGATGTTGCCCAGCTGGCAGAGACCCAGCAGCAATTGCTGGATAATCTGTGGCCATTGCTGAAACCGGGCGGTCTGATGGTTTACACTACCTGCTCTGCCTTCAAACAAGAGAACGAGCAGCAAATTGAAGCGTTTCTGCAACGACATCCGGATGCCGGCGAAGTCAGGCCTGACAGGCCGCCAGCGCAATCACGCCCGTTCGGCTTCCAGCGCCTGCCCGGCGACGATGTTATGGACGGCTTTTATTATGCCTGCCTGCAGCGCCGCTAAACACTGGCTGCGGTTGACTGCTGTTCTTCTGCTGGGCTTCAGCAGCCTGGCGCATGCCACCATTTTCAGTGTCAATAATCCCAGGGTGCACCAGATCGGCAACGGTTATGTACTCAGCGCCCAGATCGACTATCCCCTCACCCCAAGGGTGATTGAAGCCCTGCACAATGGTGTCCCCATCACCTTCTTTCAGGAACTGAAACTGGTGGAAAGCTTCCCAATTCTGGGTCGCTTCTGGCAGTGGGAAACTACGCTGTGGCAGACCCGCCTGCACTATGAACTGCGATACCATGCCCTGTCAGAGCAATATGTCCTGATAGCGCTGGAAACCGATGACCAGCAGAATTTCCCGCACCTGGAAGGGGCGCTCCAGGCACTGGGCCGGATTCAGGATCTGAGCCTGCCGCCGGAATTTACCCAGCAAACAGACGATTTGTTATTGCTGATACGAAGCGGTCTGGACTTGAGCGCTCTGCCGACGCCGATGCGCCCGGGTGCGATGATTTCCAGTAAATGGCAGTTAACCAGCCCCTGGGTCAGAGCGGTATGGCCATAGCCCTCATCAAGCGTCTCAGCTCGGGCACCGCCCCCTACTTCTCTCTGGCCTTGCTGTTGCTGGCCATGGCCTGGCTGCTCAGTGCCGCGACCCAGGACAGCTCCATACTCAATGATCTGTTCCTGATGATTTTCGGTATCGGCCTGTTATGCCTGCTTTTGCTGGCGGCGATTCTGGCCCGCAGCCTGTACCGGCTGTACCGCGACTTCAAACGTCATGAAGCCGGTTCCCGACTGACAGTGCGGTTGGTCAGTCTGTTTGTTTTGCTGATCCTGGTTGCGACCACCATTGTTTACGGTTTCTCGATGCATTTCCTGCACCGGGGCATTAACAGCTGGTTTGATGTCAAAATCGAGCAGGCACTGAATGATTCGCTGGAATTGAGCCGGACCTCTTTCGGTATAAGGATGCGTACCCTGCTGAGACAGACCCGGATGATGGCCGGTGTGCTCAGTGAATTACCGGATTCTGAACTGTCCCACAGCCTGCGTGATCTGAATAATCTGAGCGGTGCCCTGGAAGTCAGTATCTGGGGTATGGATGGCACACCGGTCGCTTCCAGCATCGAGACCCCGACCATCATGGTGCCGGACCGGCCCAATGACAGTATTATCAGTCAGCTGCGTCAGGGTGAGGACTACATCGGCATGGATCCCACCGAAAGCGGTGATCTGCGGCTCCGCGCCACAGTGCGTATTCCCCGTCAGTCGGTCCTGGCTGAAGAGCGCCTGCTCAATGTACTGTTCCCGATAAACGACCGGCTCAGCGATCTGGGGGAAACGGTACAGGCTGCCTATACCGACTACAAGGAGCTGAGCTATCTGCGTAAACCGCTGATCACGGTATTCACCCTGAGCCTGAGCCTGATAGTGTTTCTGACCATTCTGGTTTCAATCTGGTTTGCGGTATGGATTTCTCGGCGTATTGTCGAACCCCTGCAGGGCCTCGCCGAAGGCACTCAGGCGGTGGCCTCCGGTAATTACAATATGCAGCTTACTGCCTCCGGTCATGATGAAATCGGCTTTCTGGTGCGATCCTTCAACCAGATGACCCAGCGTCTGACCCAGGCGCATAACGCCTCCCAGCGCAGTCACCGCCTTTTGGAGCAGCAAACCAGTTATCTGACAACGGTACTCGGCAGCCTCTCCAGCGGTGTGGTCACCGTCGACAAACGCCTCTTTCTGCATACTGCCAACAATGCCAGTAGCAAGATTCTGGGCGTCAATCTGCAGCAGCGACTGGACAGTCCGCTGTCCAAACTGGCCGGCCTTAACCGCAATATGCAGACCTTCTGCCAGATGATTGAAAACTGTGCCGGCAAGGGGCTCAACTGGGAACAGCAGATCGAGATGCAGAAAACCAAGGGCAATCAGACCCTGATCTGTCATGGTACCCGCCTGCCCAATGAAGCCGGCTGGGTTGTGGTGTTTGAGGATATTACCGCGCTGCTGCAGGCACAGCGTCATGCTGCCTGGGGGGAAGTGGCACGGCGGCTGGCTCACGAAATCAAAAATCCGCTGACCCCGATACAGCTGTCGGCAGAACGACTGCAACGAAAATATAGCTCGCTGGTCCCAGATGATCAGAGCGAGGGCCTCAACAAACTGACCGATACCATCGTCCAGCAAGTCGAAGCAATGAAGGAAATGGTCAACGAATTCTCGGAATATGCCCGCACGCCGGCCCTGCAACTGCAATGGCACTCTATAGGCCAGCTGATCCGGGAAGTGCTGACCATGTACCAGAGCAATCCCAGTCATCAGTTTGCCCTGCTGAACAGCCGGGAAGACATCCGGATTCGGGTCGATGCCAACCGTTTCCGTCAGGTCATGCATAACCTGTTGAAAAATGCGATTGAAGCCTGCGAAGATGCAGCCTCACCGGTTGATATCGTGATCAGCTATCATCCGGTGGAAAGTCAGCAGCGGGAGTGGCTGGAGATACATATCCGTGATCATGGCCCCGGCATTCCCGAAGCTATCATTGATAAACTGTTTGAACCCTACGCCACCACCAAACACAAGGGCACCGGTCTGGGGCTGGCCATCGTCAAAAAAATCATTGAAGAACACGGTGGCGATGTCTGGGCCGAGAATCATGGTCCGGAAGGAACAAGTATAATTATCAGATTACCTCTGGAGGAACATCGCTCGTGAGTGCTGATAAACCGCTGATTCTGGTTGTCGATGATGAGCCTGATATTCGGGAACTGATCAAAGACATTCTGGAAGACGAAAATTATCAGGTCCAAATTGCCGCCAACGGCGAAGAGGCCAAGGCCGCATTTAACCAGCAACTGCCGGATCTGGTGCTGCTTGATATCTGGATGCCTGATATTGATGGCATCACCCTGCTCAAGGACTTCAAACAGCAGAATAAAGCGGTCACCATCGTGATGATGTCGGGCCATGGCACCATTGAAACTGCAGTGGAGGCCACCCGTCTGGGCGCGGCTGACTTTATCGAAAAGCCCTTGTCGATGGCCAAGCTGTTACGCGGCGTTGAAATGGCACTGGAAAACCGCGCCAAACAGGTCGCGATTCAGCGGGAACTGTCGCAGGTGCCGGTGGGCAAAAGCAGCCAGATCAGTCTGCTGCGCGAACAGATAGAGCGTATTGCCCGTCATGATATGCCGATCCTGCTGGTGGGCGAACCCGGGGCCGGCAAACATTGTTTTGCCCATTACCTGCACAGCCTGGGTAATTTCGCCGATGGCAAATTTATTGAAGTCAGCCCGGAAAGCTTCCCGCTCGACAGCCTCAAGATCAAATCTCTGGCCAAGGGTAACTGTCTCTATATCAACGATCTGGCCCTGCTCAGTGATGAAGCCCAGGCTTTGTTACTGCATCTTCTGGAAAGCAAGCAGCTGGGGGAATGTCAGCTGGTCTGTGCGACCCAGTATTCGCTGCAGAAAGCGGTCGATAATGAAGACTTTCTCGATAGTCTGCTGTATCAGCTCAACAGTATCACTTTGCTGGTGCCGCCATTGCGCGAACATATCGAAGATATCCCGGAGCTGGTGCATCATTTTGTCGATCTGCAGACCACGCAGGCCGGGCTGCCCTACCGGCGCTTCAGCGTCGCTGCCCAGAACCGCCTGCGCAACCATGACTGGCCAGGCAATGTACTGGAACTGAAAAATGTCATTCAGCGCCTATTGGTGCTGGGTGAAGGCGATGATATCGATGTCGCTGACATCGAGCAGGCGTTGGAAACCGAAGCAGAAGCGGCCGCTGAAGGCGATGATACTATCAATTTCGATCTGCCGCTGCGTGAAGCCCGTGAGCAGTTCGAACGCATTTATCTGCTGCGAAAACTGCAGGAGACCGACGGCAATGTCGGTAAGGCGGCGAAACTCGCCGGTATGGAGCGGACTCACCTTTATCGTAAATTACGCTCTCTGGGCATCGATACCAAGCAAATCTAGGAAGGCACGATGAAAATTCTTATTCTGGGTGCGGGACAAGTCGGTGCATCGGTCGCGGCCACGCTGGCACGCGAGGACGATGACGTCACGCTGGTGGATACCAACAACAGCAATCTGCTGAAGTTGCAGGATCACTACGATATCCAGACCATTCATGGCGAAGCCTCGCATCCCGATGTACTGGCCCGCGCCGGCGCCGAAGATGCCGATCTGATTCTGGCTGTCACCAACAGCGATGAGACCAATATGATCGCCTGCCAGATCTGCCACACGCTGTATAAAACGCCCACTAAAATTGCCCGCATCCGCAATACCGGTTATCTGTCGACACCACAGATTTTTGATAAGGAAAACCCACAGGCGATCGCGATTGATATGCTGATCAGCCCGGAGCAGATCGTCACCGAATATATTCAGCGCCTGATCAGCCACCCCAATGCACTGCAGGTGCTGGACTTTTCCGAAGGCCGGGTCCAGCTGGTGGCGGTCAAGGCAGTGCACGGCGGTCCGCTGGTGGGACACCCGCTGCGTGATCTGAAGCGCCATATTCCCAAAACTGAAACCCGGGTCGCTGCGATTTTCCGTGAAGGCAGACCGATTACGCCGACCGGCGATACCGTGATTCAGGCTGACGATGAAGTGTTCTTCATTGCCGCCAGAAAGGACATCCGGGCCGTCATGGGCGAACTGTGCCGGCTGGAAAAGCCTTATCGTCGCATCATGCTCGCCGGTGGCGGCAATATCGGCGCCCGGCTCGCCAAGGCGCTGGAAAAGCATTATCAGATCAAGTTGATTGAGGCGAACCAGGAGCGTGCCGAGTACCTGTCGGAAGAGCTGGCAGATACCATCGTGTTGCTGGGCGATGTCGCTAATGAAGAGCTGCTGCTGGAAGAGGAAATCGACAAGGTCGACCTGTTCTGCGCCCTGACCAATGATGACGAGGCCAATATTCTGTCCTCGATGCTGGCCAAACGGCTGGGCGCCACCAAGGTCTTGTCATTGATTAACCGTGCCGCCTATGTGGATCTGGTGGAAAGCGGCAGCATCGATATCGCCCTGTCGCCGCAGCAGGCCACCATCGGTAGTCTGCTTGCCCATATCCGTCGTGGTGATATTGTCGCCGTGCATTCCCTGCGGCGCGGCGCCGCCGAGGCACTGGAAGCCATTGCTCATGGTGACAGCAGCTCATCAATGGTGGTCGGCCGCCGGATTGATGAAATAGACCTGCCACCCGGCACCACCATTGGCGCCATCGTCCGTGGTGAGGAAGTCATCGTCGCCCATCATGATACGATCATTGAATCTGAGGACCATGTCATCCTGTTCCTGGTCAATAAGCGCTATATTAAAGAAGTCGAACGCCTGTTCCAGGTCGGCTTTACTTTCTTCTAGAGGCGAGATGGAATCGAATCTGCAAAATCACTTTCTGGTGGCGATGCCGGCACTGAATGATACTTTCTTCTATCGTTCGGTCGTCTATCTCTGCGAGCATGACCAGAATGGTGCCATGGGCTTGATTATCAACCGTCCCACCAAGGTGATGCTGGAGGAGCTGCTGTCGCATCTCAAGATTGACAATGACAGCGACTTTATCAAGAACACCCCGGTCCTGTTCGGCGGCCCGGTGCAGAAAGGCCAAGGCATGGTGATTCATGACCAGGCCGATGCCGACTGGAAATCGAGCCTGCAGCTGTCTGACAACATTTTCCTGACTACCTCCACCGATATTCTGGAAGCGATTGGTAGCGAGCAGGGTCCGGAACATGCGCTCGTGACGCTGGGCTATGCCGGCTGGGGTGCCGGTCAGCTGGAGCAGGAACTGGCTGAAAACAACTGGCTCACTGTACCGGCCAATCAGGATTTACTGTTTGACACGCCGGCCGATCAGCGCTGGCAGGCATCCGCCCGCTTGCTGGGCATTGATATCAACCTGATGTCCAACAGCAGCGGCCACGCATGACAGCAGCCAGAACCGTTTTAGGCTTTGACTTCGGTATGAAAAATATCGGCATTGCCGTCGGTCAGGAACTGACTCGCACTGCCAATCCGCTGACCGCGATCAGGGCCCGCGACGGGATTCCTGACTGGGAGCAGATTGGCAAGCTGCTGCAGGATTGGCAACCGGCTTTGCTGATTGTCGGGCTGCCGCTCAATATGGACGGTACGGAGCAGGAAATGACGGCCGCTGCGCGTCGTTTCGGTAATCGTCTGCACGGGCGCTTTCACCTGCCGGTAGAATGGCAGGATGAACGACTCAGCACTTATGAAGCACTGGATCATCTCGGCATCCGCAGTAAAATGGATTCACGTCAGCGCAGCGACGTCGATCAGTTATCGGCACAACTCATCCTACAATCATGGCTGAATCAACAATGACCACCGCACTCACACAAACACAGGTTCAGGAACTGCTGCAAAGTATGGCAGCGGCGATCCGTGACCGGCTTGGCGATCGCCATCCGCTTCTGATAGGCATTCATACCGGCGGGGTCTGGATCGCCAAGGCCTTGCAGGAAATCCTGGGGCCGGATTTTTTCGATGCCTCTCTCGGCACCCTGAATATCGCCTATTACCGTGATGATTTCACCCGTATCGGCATGCATCCTCAGGTGACACCGTCCGACCTGCCTTTCAGTGTCGATGGTCGGCATCTGTTACTGGTTGATGACGTACTGCACAGTGGCCGCACTACCCGTGCTGCATTGAATGAAATCTTCGACTATGGCCGCCCGGCCAGCGTCACCCTCGCGGTACTGATTGAACGCAATGGCCGAGAACTGCCGATACAGCCCGATATCATTGGCGAATCGCTGGAACTGGCCAAAGATCAGCAGATCAAACTGGTCAACAAGGACGGTCTGCAACTGGAATACCGCAGCAAGGGAGTGGTGGATGAAGAATAACCAACTGACCGACAGCGGCCAGCTGCGACACTTCCTGACCATTGAAGGGCTGAAAAAGCCCCTGCTGACCGAAATTATGGACCGGGCCGAACAGTTCTCCGGAATAACCCACCGTCAGGTCAAAAAAGTGCCGATACTGCGCGGTAAAACCATCGTTAACCTGTTTTTCGAGAACTCGACCCGTACCCGTTCCACCTTTGAACTGGCTGCCAAACGCCTGTCGGCTGATGTCATGAATTTTAATATCAGTACCTCGGCCACCTCCAAGGGTGAAAGCCTGCTCGATACCCTGCATAACCTGGAATCAATGCACACCGATATGTTTGTGGTACGCCATAATCAGAGCGGTGCCGCCGAGTTTATCGCCCAGCATGTCGCCCCCCATGTCAGCGTCATCAATGCCGGAGACGGCTGCCACGCCCACCCCACCCAGGCGATGCTTGATATGTTTACCATACGGCGCCACAAGCAGGAATTTCATCATCTTCGGGTCGCGATTGTCGGCGATATTCTGCATTCGCGGGTGGCCCGCTCGCAGATCCAGGCGCTGGCAACCCTCGGCGTCGGCGAAATCCGGGTCATCGGCCCCAAAACACTACTGCCTGCCGACTGCCAGACTCTGGGCGTGCATGTCTATCACGATATGGAAGCGGGGCTGGAAGGCGTCGATGTCATTATCATGCTGCGTCTGCAACTGGAACGTATGCAGGGCGCCTTATTACCCAGTGCCCGTGAATATTTTCACTGCTTCGGCCTGACTGAAGACAAGCTGAAGCTGGCCAAACCGGATGCGATTGTGATGCATCCGGGCCCGATTAACCGGGGGGTCGAGATTGCTTCCAGCGTTGCCGACGGACCGCAGTCAGTGATTCTGGAACAGGTCACCCATGGCATTGCCATTCGCATGGCGGTGATGTCGATGGCACTGGGCGCGCAGTCAGAACAACATGAGATATCTGCATGAAGATCCGTATTAAAAACGGCCGTGTCATCGATCCGGCCAGTCAGCTTGATGCCCGCCAGGATGTATTCATTAGTGATGGCAAAATTGTCGCCATCGGCGATTATCTTGATGACTTCAGCGCCGATCGTGTTATCGATGCTACCGGACTGATGGTGATCCCGGGACTGGTCGACTTGAGTGTCAGACTGCGTGAACCCGGCCAGGAACATACCGCCACGATTCAGACTGAAACCGCGGCCGCTGCGGCCGGTGGTATCACCACGGTGTGTGTGCCACCCGATACCGATCCGGTGATTGATAACCCGGCCGTGGTGGAACTGATTCAGGACCGCGCTAAAAAGGCCGGCCGCAGCATGGTATTGAGTATGGGCGCAATGACGCAGAATCTCGACGGCGAGTTGCTGGCGGAAATGGCCCGTCTCAAAGCCGCCGGCTGCGTCGGTATCAGCAATGGCCTGTCAGCGATTAAAAACAGCGTGATACAGCAGCGGGCCATGGCCTATGCGGCGACGCTGGATATGACCCTGTTTCTCAATGCCGCTGATCCCTGGCTGCAGAAACAGGGCTGCGTGCACGAAGGCGCGGTCAGCTCAAGACTGGGTCTGGGCGGTATTCCGGAGAGTGCCGAAATTATCGGCGTCAGTCGTGATTTGATCCTGATTGAGCAAACCGGAGTACGCGCTCACTTTCATAATTTATCCAGCGGCAAAGCAGTCAAACTCATTCGTGACGCACAGAACCGCGGTTTACCGGTGACCGCTGATGTCAGCGCCCATCACCTGCATCTATCTGAACATGATCTGGGTAATTACGATGCCTTGAGTCATGTTTTGCCGCCGCTGCGCAGTATCCGTGACCGCGAGCAACTGCAACAGGGCGTGCGTGAAGGCGTGATTGCTGCGATTTCATCCCATCATCAACCGTTGGACCGCGATGACAAGCTGGGCCCGTTTGCTGAAACCCAGCCCGGCATCTCCGGACTTGAAACCTTGTTGTCTCTGACCTTGAAACTGGTGGAAGATGATGAAATCGAACTGCAACGGGCGATTGCCGCACTGACCTGTAATCCGGCCGATATTCTCGGTATTGATGCCGGTCAGCTGAAAACCGGCGCGATTGCCGATATCTGTCTGGTCGATCCGGACTCGGAATTTGAATGCCAGCCACTGAACTTTGTCAGTGCGGGTAAAAACAGCCCCTTTGCCGGTTGGCTTTTCAACCACCAGGTCAGCCATACGCTGTTTCATGGCCGACTGGTTTATGAACGTGATTAAAAGGACACTGAGATGCTGAAAACCCGCTTTCTGAGCCTCCTGGCAATTGCCCTCTCAAGTCTGCTTGTGACCGCCTGCAGCCCTGAAGTCGGCAGCGACAAATGGTGCCAGAATATGGAAGCCAAGCCGAAAGGTGACTGGACCGCCAACGAAGCGACCGATTACGCCAAACACTGCCTGTTTAAAACTGATGACTCATAAGATCTATGCTTTTGATTTTGATGGCGTGATTTGCGACAGCGCCATCGAGACTGGTACAGCCGGCTGGCTGGTGGCGCGCAAGCTGTGGCCGGATATGCCGGAGCAAATGCCGGCGTCATTAATGTCACAGTTTCGCGCTGTGAGACCAGTGATGGAAACCGGCTATGAAGCCAGCCTCATCATGCGTCTGCTGTATGAAGGTATGTCATCAGCAAGTCTGATGGATGCGTTCCACCATCAGATCGAAGCTCTGCTGCTGCGAGATCAGCTCAACGTCGATGAACTCAAGGAAATCTTTGGAACTACTCGTGACGAATGGATAGCCGAAGACTTTGATAGCTGGATTGAGATGAATCCGCTTTTCGACGGTATTGCTGACAAATTAAAGCAGATCGATACTGATAACAGCTTTATTATTACCACTAAACAGGAACGCTTTGTCGATCATATCCTCAGTGCCAACCAGATTACCTTTCCGCTGGAGCGAATTTATGGCCTGGACCGTAATCTGAGCAAACAGCAGATCCTGACTGATCTGAGTCTGGAACGGCCTGAAGACGAGATTCTGTTTATTGAAGACCGGCTGCCTACCCTGATTAATGTCATCACCGATGACCGCCTCGACAAGGTCAGGCTGTTCCTCGCTGACTGGGGCTATAACACGGCCTTGGATCGTGACAGCGCAGCCAGTATCAAACGCATTAAAACGATTAGCCTCGCCGATATTCAGTCTTTGTAGGGCTTGCCGTAACCCCCACCGCCCGGCGTGCAGATTTCAATCTGATCGCCGGCCATGAGGTCGACCTGATCACAGGCCGCCAGGGCCTGTTCACTTCCATCAGCGCGGATAAGCCGGTTAACACCGCACTGGCCGTCTTCGCCACCATTCAGGCCAAAAGCCGGAAAGTCGCGGCCATTGGAGAGAATGCTGACTGTCACCGGCTCGAGGAAAGCCAGGCGTCTTATCGCACCATCGCCACCACGCCAGCGGCCCTTGCCACCGGAATCTTTACGAATTTCATGTTTGATCACCCGAACCGGATAACGGCTTTCCAGCACCTCGGGATCGGTCAGCCTGGAATTGGTCATCAGGCTCTGTACCACCGGGCTGCCCTCAAAACCGTCCACCAGTTCGCCCGCTTCATCGAAGATGCCGCCGGCACCGCTGCCGCCCGCCAGGGTTTCGTAATACTGATGCCGGGCGTTACCGAAAGTGAGGTTATTCATGGTCGGCTGCGCTGCCGCCATCACGCCCAGTGCGCCGTAGAGCGTATTGGTTATACAAGTCGATGTCTCGACATTACCGGCGACCACCGAGGCCGGATAGACCGGGTTCAGCATCGAGCCTTCGGGAATAATCAGACTCAGGGGTTTCAGGCAACCGGCATTGAGCGGAATATCATCATCCACCAGCGTTCGGAAAACATACAATACCGCAGCAATGGCGACCGCTTTGGGCGCATTGAAATTATTATTCTGCTGTGCACTGGAGCCACTGAAATCGATCTCGGCGCTGCGCTGTTGTTTATCGACACGAATGGCAACCTGAATCTGACTGCCGTTATCGAGGTGAACTGTAAATTCACCATCATGCAGCCGGTCGATGACCTTTCTCACCGCCTGTTCAGCATTGTCCTGCACATGCTGCATATAGGCCTGCACCACTTCCAGACCATACTCTGCGCTCAGCTTTTGCAGTTCCTGTACGCCTTTTTCATTGGCCGCGATTTGTGCCCTTAAATCGGCCAGATTCTGCTCGATATTACGCGCCGGGTATTGTCCCTGCTGCAGCAAAGCGACCAGCGCCTGTTCTCGCAGTTCGCCGCCTGAAACCAGCTTAAAATTGCTGATACAGATGCCTTCTTCTTCAATATGTTCAGAAAAAGGCGGGATCGAGCCCGGTGTCAGCCCGCCGATATCGGCATGGTGACCGCGGCTGCCGACGTAAAACAGCGGCTTATTGTGGCCTTCAATAAACACCGGCGTAATCACAGTCATATCCGGCAGGTGGGTACCGCCATGATAGGGATCGTTCAGTAAAAAGATATCACCGGCTTCGATCGTGTCGCGATTGGCATCGATCACCGATTTAATACTCTCGCCCATGGAGCCCAGATGCACCGGCACGTGTGGTGCATTGGCTATCAGATTCCCTTTTGCATCAAACAAGGCACAGGAAAAATCCAGCCGTTCCTTGATATTGACCGACACAGCGGTATTCTGCAGTTGCAGGCCCATCTGTTCGGCAATATTCATGAACAGATTATTAAACACTTCCAGCATGACCGGGTCGGCCCGTGTGGCAATCTCTTCGTGCTCTTTATGCTGCTGATTCTGCTTGAGTAAAAGATGTTCTCGTTCTGTGACCTCGGCCTGCCAGCCAGGCTCTATCACCGTGGTGGCGTTCGCTTCGGTCAGAATCGCCGGCCCCTGAATAATATCGCCGGCCTGCAAGGCATCACGTTTAATCAGGCACGCCTGATGCCACTTATCCTGACTGAAAAAGCGTATCGTGTCAGTCACGGGAATCTCTCTTCCCTGCTGAAGCATCGAAACCTTTTCCTCGGGTGCAGTCGATTTCAACAAAGCTTCTACCGAAATCGCTTCCAGTATCAGTGTTTTATCCGGCTGCAGAAAGGAAAAGCGTTGCTGATAGGCCTGTTTAAATGCCTCTGTAATGGATTTCAGTGATCCGGCTGGCACAATCATCGCGGTATCACTGCCTTGATAACGCACATGCAGTCGCTGATTAACGACAGATTCACCGGCATCGGCGTACTGCTTGCTCAAATCCTGCTGCGCCTGTTGGCTCAATGCGGCTAATTCCGATTCAATCTCAGCCAGATTCGACTGATTCAGCTCAAGATCGAGGCTTTTTTCCCGGATCAGACTCTGATCGGCAAGCCCCATGCCATAGGCACTGAGCACGCCGGCAAAAGGATGAATCAGGACTTGTGTCATCCCCAAAGCTTCAGCCACCAGGCAGGCATGCTGGGCACCGGCGCCGCCGAAACACTGCATCAGATAACGGGTCACATCGTAGCCGCGCGCCACCGAGATCTTTTTAATCGCATTGGCCATCTGCTGCACCGCAATACGGATAAAGCCTTCTGCCACCTGTTCAGTTTCGAGCCCGGTTTGTTCCGCGAGCTCGGCGAAAGCCTGTTCGACAACGGATTTATCCACAGGCTGATCGGCATCGGGTCCAAACACATGCGGAAAAAACTCAGGCTGAATTTTGCCCAGCATCAGGTTGGCGTCGGTCACTGTGAGCGGGCCGCCACGGCGATAACAGGCAGGTCCCGGATTGGCACCGGCACTTTCCGGCCCGACCCGGAAACGGGCGCCATCATATTGCAATATCGAACCACCACCGGCCGCCACGGTGTGAATACGCATCATCGGTGCCCGCATTCGCACCCCGGCGACCTGGGTTTCAAATTCACGCTCAAACTCGCCGGCATAATGCGAAACATCGGTCGAGGTGCCGCCCATATCAAAGCCAATAACCTGCTTGAAACCGGCCAGTTCAGCGGTCCGGGCCATGCCCACAATGCCGCCGGCAGGGCCCGATAATATGGCGTCCTTGCCCTGAAACTGTCCGGCATCGGTGAGGCCACCGGATGACTGCATGAAATAGAGCGGTACCCCAGGCATCTGACTCGATACCTGATCCACATAACGCCGCAATATCGGTGACAGATAGGCATCAACCACGGCAGTATCGCCGCGGCTGACAAATTTAATCATCGGGCTGACTTCATGCGAGCAGCTTATCTGGCTGAAACCGATGGCTTCCGCCAGTTCGCGGGCTTCCTGCTCATGTTGCTGGAAACGGTAGCCATGCAGAAAAACAATGGCGATGCTGCGAAAGCCCTGTTGATAACAGGCTTGAAGTAGGGCCTTGAGAGACGGTTTATCCAGCGGCGTCAGCACTTCTCCGTCCTGACTCACCCGCTCATCAGCTTCAATCACCGCCTGATACAGCAGCTCGGGCTGACGGATATGGCGGTCAAACAGTCGCGGACGGTTCTGATAGCCGATTTGCAACGCGTCTCGAAAGCCCCGGGTGGTGACTAGCGCAGTGCGCTCACCCTTGCGTTCGAGCAGCGCATTGGTCGCCACGGTCGTGCCCATTTTGACGGCACTGACCTGCTCAGCCGGGATCAGCTCCGCTTCGCTTAAGCCAAGAAAATAACGAATGCCGGCCACCGCGGCGTCGGTATATTGCTCTGGATTGTCTGACAGGAGTTTATGGGCGCTGAGTGTGCCATCCGGTTTACGGGCGACAATATCAGTAAAGGTGCCGCCGCGATCAATCCAGAATTGCCATTGGTGTTTTGAAGATGCCGTCATGCCACAAGCATAAAACAAAATGGCAGATTATAGCGGCTGACAGAGCAGAGCTCACGGCTGAAGATGAAAGATCAGAGGAAACGTCAGACTGGGATTTTAAAACAAAAGCGCCAAAGCATAAGAGCCTATTCGCTTCGCAAGGCCGGCCTGCAGCTGTTCAAAAATGCTTCCGGCATTTTGTCGAACCACTGTTTGATGTCGCGGATTCTCATGATCCCCGAAACGGGAAATGCTGTTGTATAGGACTTGGGAATTAAAAAGAAAAGTGGCGGAGCGGACGGGACTCGAACCCGCGACCCCCGGCGTGACAGGCCGGTATTCTAACCAACTGAACTACCGCTCCACGTTTTCTTTTCACCGGCTGAAACAAGCCAGTTGCGAGAAGAAGCGTGCAAATATACAGCAAATTTTTCAAAGGTGTTAGTGTTTCCTGAAAAAAATTTCAGATTTTTAATCCGCCTTTTGCCAGAAGCGCTTTTTGGCTTGCTGCAGTTTCTCATAGCCTGCCAGTAAAGCCTGATGACGATCAAAGCCTTGCAGACTTAAGCCCGGCGTATGCAGCCCCTGAAACACGGTTCTGCCTTCGACAATTTCAATGCCCTCATTCACGGTCTCTTCGCCGTACATCTGTGACAGACCGCGGCGATAGTCCTCATAGTCGCGCTCTGTATGCCATTTGATATTGAGCAAAGCGCTCAGACAGCGATAGAAACGCTGCTGGGCTTCATCACCCTGACCCAGCGACAAACACCAGTCGACCCATTCCATTGCCTGCTCATCTTCCAGTGCCAGACACAGCATCAGTTTGATTTCGCCCAGACGGACACTGGCCCATAGAGTGCCTGGATCCGGCGCCAGGCCAATAAACTGCGCCACCGGTGCATGATCGTTATAGCCGCCTTCTTCCAGCGCGATTAATAATTCCTGCCAGCTGTCGCGATCGCCTTGTTTCAGTGACAACAACGCTTCGCGGAACAAGGCACCTTCATTATTGTTTTCCCAGACCAATTCATCGACCGGGTAAATATCTGACATGCCCGGCACCAGAATACGGCAGGCATAGACATCCAGATGGCGGTAATCAGCGATATAAATATCAAAGCCCAGCTCATGAATGATGCCGGTAAGCCAGCTGAACTCATCGCCTGTGCTGGCATCATGGTCCCAGTCGACGAAGTCATAATCAGGCGTTTCCCGGAAAAAGTCGTAGGAAATGTAGCCACTGGAATCAATAAAATGCATTTCCAGATTAGCCGGCGAGGCGACCTCTTCCATATCAAAAGTCGGCGGATGGAACACATCCAGTTGATCCAGCCCCCGTCCCTGTAATAGCTCGGTCACGGTGCGTTCCAGTGCCACTTCAAAGCTGGGATGCGCACCGAAAGAGGCAAACACCGAGCCGTCACGAGGATTAATCAGGGTCACATTCATCACCGGAAACTGTCCGCCCAGCGAGGCATCAGCCACTTTCAGCTGATAGCCATGCCCGGCGAGTTCCTCAAGCGCCGCCTTGATCTTGGGAAAACGGTCGATGACTGACTGCGGCACTTCCGGCAGACAGATGCCTTCAGCAATAATCCGGTTTTTAACGTAGCGCTCGAATACTTCTGAGAGGCCCTGCACCCGCGCTTCATTCTGGGTGTTACCGGCGGACATGCCATTGCTGACATAGATATTACCGATAATATTGACCGGAAAATAACGCACCGCACCATCCCTGACCCGGTTGTAGGGCACTGCGCAGATACCACGCTCGGCATTACCGGAGTTGGTATCCACCAGCTGCTCTGGCGTCAGCTCCTGGTTAGGGTCGAAATGGGCCCATAGTCCTTCATCCAGCAGGCCTTCCGGCATCTCACCATTTTCCGACCTGAACCAGCGCTCATCCGGGTAATGCACAAACTCGGCCTGGCTGTGTTGCTCACCCAGGTAAAAGTCGGCAAAGAAATAATTGCAGCTCAGGCGCTCGAAATATTCTCCCAGCGCACTGGCCAGACAGGCTTTGGCACTGCTGCCTTTACCATTGGTAAACATCAGCGGGCAGCTTTTGTCACGGATATGCACTGAATAGACATGACTGACCGGATTCAGCCAGGAAGCTTCTTCGACATCAAAGCCGAAGTCTTTCAGGGTCTGCTGCATGGTGGCAATACTGGTTTCCAGATCCCGGTCTTTGCCTTTGATAAAGGTTTTTTCTGTCATTGTGATTCCAAAAAAGAACCCCCTGACCGGCGAACGGACAGAGGGTTCTTATATCGTGATTCAATAAAAATTACATTTCTTCAGCGGCAGCAATCGCTTTTCTGACCAGACGGCCTTCAGCACCGCTGACATCTTTCGCTTTGATCGCTTCCAGATTGACCGGATTGCCGACAATAATCACACCGCCCATACCGGCACCGATATGCGGGGTGCATTTGTAAACATAGATACCTTCAACCGTGAAAGTGCGCTGATAGTTTTCACCCAGCGGAGAATGCCAGGCTTCCGCCCCTTCCGGGATCAGGCCTTCCAGCGAATTGGTATCGTGGGTAGGCATATTTTCCCAGGCCACGGTATCACCCGGCTGGATTTTGACCACCAGCGGATCATATTTCAGACCAACCGCTTTCACGATATGAATTTCACCACCCTCGGCATCAGCTGACGCCTGGTCTTCAGCTTGAGGCTGGGCTTGCTCCATTTGCTCGTCAGACACTGTTGGCTCAGGCTCAGGGGCAGTCTCCATCTCATCAGCTTGTTCAGCCGGTGCTGCCATATCATTTTCCGGCATGGCCGAAGCGGAGTCTTCTTCAACAGCAGCAGGTGCTTCAGGCGCAGCTGCGGTTTCTTGTTCGGTTATGGTTTCAGACTGCGGTGCAGGTACCTGACCATAGCGTTCCTCGCTGTCATCAACAAAAACCGACGTGACAAGAAAAACGACTAAAGCCGCGACTATCGCCAAAATTACGGCAACTGTTATGGCGTTTTTTTTATACATAATCCCTCCTGAATTAAAGAATACAAATCCATCATAACATCACTGTGTAACGGGCTTGTGTAGATAAAATCAAACTCTGTCAGCTTTATCTGTCATACTATGACACAGACGACAAATTTCCACTGTCAGTTCCTGTCCGGCGTTCCGCCACAGTTATCAACACAACAATCCCCTTCGACTCAGACAGCCAAACAAGCTGCCCTGAATTCGACAGGCTCGCGCCGGCTTTCAGCTGAGCAGCGCCGGGATTAAGATTATTTTTGAGTATTTTTATGACATTTTCCTCTCTCGGCCTCAGCGATCCGATTCTGCAGGCCATTGCTGAACAGGGCTACAGCCAGCCTACCCCGATTCAGTCTCAGGCTATCCCCGCCATCATGAGCGGCCAGGATGTGATGGCAGCCGCCCAGACCGGCACCGGCAAAACGGCCGGTTTTACATTGCCCATTCTGCACAAACTGGCAGCAGGCAAACCGGCTGGTGCCAATCAGGCGCGGACACTGATTTTAACGCCAACCCGTGAACTTGCCGCCCAGGTGGCAGACAGCATTCAGACCTACGGCAAACACCTGCGGCTGCGCTCAGCCGTGGTGTTCGGCGGTGTCAAAATCAATCCGCAAATGATGAAACTGCGGCAGGGGGCTGATCTGTTGGTGGCCACCCCCGGCCGTTTACTTGATTTGTACCAGCAAAACGCGATTCGTTTTGATCAGCTGGAAGTGCTGGTGCTGGATGAAGCCGACCGCATGCTGGATATGGGCTTTATTCATGACATCCGCAAGATCATTGCGCTGCTGCCGAAAAAACGCCAGAACCTGCTGTTTTCAGCCACCTTCTCCAGCGATATCCGCAATCTCGCTAAAACCCTGGTCAATAACCCGGTGGAAGTATCGGTTTCCCCGGCTAACAGCACGGCGGCGACGGTCAAACAATGGATGGTGCCGGTGGACAAGAAACAAAAGCCGGCCCTGTTAAGTCGTCTTATCCAGGACAATAACTGGTTCCAGGTACTGGTGTTTTCCCGGACCAAACACGGTGCCAACAAACTGACCCGCCAACTTGAAACTGCAGGCCTCAAAGCTGCAGCGATTCACGGCAATAAAAGCCAAGCGGCCCGCACCCGCGCACTGGCCGAATTCAAGGCCGGCGATATCCAGGTGCTGGTGGCCACTGATATCGCAGCCCGCGGGCTGGACATCGATCAACTGCCGCATGTGATCAATGTCGATCTGCCCAACGTGGCCGAGGATTATGTTCACCGTATCGGCCGTACCGGTCGGGCCGGGGCAAGCGGCGAAGCGATTTCCCTGGTCAGCGCCGATGAAGCCGACCAGCTGTTTGCGATTGAACGCCTGATCGGCAAAACCCTGCAGCGGGAATATATTGATGACTTTGAGCCGGTGCATGAAGTGCCGGCATCAAAACCGGTCACAACCGCACAGGTCCGTCGTCGTCGCCCCAAGAAGCCGCGGCCGGAGCACCATGATGGCCAGCGCAGTGAAACCGCCCATAGCCAGAAACGGCGCCGCCCTTCTGCAGCAAATGCACGCCGCCGCTCCGGACGCAGCCGGTCTAAATCCGTTTAGTCCGTCCCGGCTGACGGGTGGTGCGAAGATAAGGCTTGATGGTTTTGAAGCCGGCCGGAAATAGCTGGCTGGCTTCATCATCACTGACGCTGGGGACGATAATCACATCCTCGCCCGGCTTCCAGTTGACCGGTGTCGCCACTTTGAATTCCGAGCTTAGCTGAATCGAGTCCAGCACCCGCAGAATTTCATCAAAATTGCGACCGGTGGCCATCGGATAGGTCAGCATCATTCTGATGGTTTTATCCGGAGCAATAATGAATACCGATCGCACCGTGGCATTATTCTGTGCGGTGCGTCCCTGGGCACTGCCCGGTATGGCCGCCGGCAGCATGTTGTACTGTTTGGCGACGGCCAGATCATTATCGGCAATGATGGGATAGGTCACCTTGTGACCCTGGGTTTCCTCGATATCCTGCTGCCACAGTTTGTGGTCTTCCACCGCGTCGACACTGAGGCCAATCACCTTACAGTTACGCTCGGCAAAGGCCTTGCTGAGTCCGGCCATGTATCCCAGCTCAGTGGTGCAGACCGGGGTGAAATCTTTGGGATGGGAAAACAAAATGCCCCAGCTGTCACCCAGCCAGTCATGAAACTGAATTTTGCCCTGGGTGGTATGAGCAATGAAATCCGGCGCTGTATCGTTAATTCTTAAAGTCATAACTGCCTCCTTTGATTAACCCAGCACTTCTGAAAAGCTTCAGCATTTCATACGCTTATCATAGCGCGAATTGCTGGTGTGGACAGTTTTTTTATTGAGGCCGGATCAAAGCTTCAGTCTTTGTTGACTTCCCGTTTGTCGATATACATCAGAACGATCTGACGATCAGTGTAGATATCATTGCCGCTGTCTTTTCTGACCGTTTCATAAAACTCGCGAAACTTGGGGTCACGCTGCTTCATGCCCTCCAGATCCTGCAACAGCACCTGAGCCTGAAAGGCCGTGGGCGCGGTATCAAAATGGCGTGACGCACAGTAGATGGCAGTGGTTTGCCCCGCCTGTTCGGCTTTGGCTTCATTACCCTTATCGAACAGGCAATTGTGATAATTAGCCTGCTGTTCGGCAAAGGCGATCCCACTTAGCAGGCTCATTAGCAGGACGCTGAAAAACAAAGGCTTTTTGTGCATTACTAGTCTCCGGTCAGTTCCCTGATCAGACCCTGCACAAAACTATTCAGTTCCTTAAGACTCAACAGCTTATCTCCCAAACGATAGACCTGTTTACCCACAATCCTATCGCTTGGCAAAGCGCCCCAATAGCGGCTGTCATGGCTATGGTCGCGGTTATCGGCGAGCACAAACAGCTGATTCTCAGGCACCGTGGTTGCCACCGCGCCCTCCGGGATTCGCTGCTGGTTTTGGAGATCGTCGACATAATATTCCGACTGCCATTGACCATTAATGAACAGCCCGCCGCCGTGCACGGTGACTTGCTCGCCGGGTAATGCCACCACCCGCTGCAGCACTTCGCGGTTGGTTTCAGGATGAATAAGCAGCACGATATCGCCGCGTTGAAACGACTGCGGCCGGCGCTTATCAGTGGCAATCAAAACCCAGTCGTGTTTGTTGATGCTACCGGCCATACTGTTATCAGTGACCTGATGCAGGCTCAACTGGAATTTCACGTTCACCGCCAGTGCCAGCCAGAACAGGCACAGACAACTGAAAACCAGCCAGAACAGCATATATTGCTGCCAGCGTTGTGAGTCACGCTGAATCATTGGCCCCTGGGCCCGCGCCCGCTGCCAGCTCAGCAGCATGCCCAGCAGCCAGACAAGCACTGACAGAAGCGGCAGAACAAGCACCGGCCAGGGCGTTTTCAACTGCCATGGAAACAGAAACAACGCAAACCAGGGCAGCATGACCAGAATAAGCCACAGCCAGGCCTCACGCGCCTGCCCGAGGTAATAAAAGCCCAGCCCCGGTGCCAGAATATTCATCCCCGCCGTGATGGCCGGAGAACGCTGTTTTACACTGAGATCCTGCATTCGCGATTCTCCCTGTGCCGCGATACAAATCCGCTCAACTCAGGCCTGCCAATAGCCCAGCCAGGTGGTCAGCACGCCCGCCACACCTGCCAGCAAGAGCGGCATTGACGTTTTAACTGCCAGTTGCCTTCCCCCTATCATTCCGCTCATCATCGCCTTGACCAGACTATTGGCGCCGGCGGTAATAACCAGGGCCATCACAAACAATTTGGCCGAGAGATCATCACCGCTCATTTTGATCAAAGACAGCATCATCGCGTCAATATCCGCCATGCCGGATACTGCTGCCAGTATCATCAGTCCGGCATCGCCGTAGGTTTTACGCAGTGCCACGCTGAGCAACATCACTGCGGTCAGAATAGCACCGAAAGTCAATGCTGTTTTTAATTCCAATGGGTTCTGCAAGGAGGAAGAGGTACCAAGCGAAGTCGATGTTTTGGTGTGACGGTAGACTAATAACGGCAGACATGTCACCACTGCCATCAGCACTATCGGCGGCCACACGTTCTGCAGCAAGGAAGGAGACAATACGCCGACCACGATCAATATCCGCACATAGGCGGTGCCGCAGGCAATCAGTATGCCGCTGGAAGCCACCGGCACCACCTCCTTATTCTGTTTTCCCAGCTTTGATAAATGCAGTGTCACCGCGGTTGACGAAGCCAGGCCCCCGAACAAACCGGTAAACAGAATTCCGCGATGGGCACCACCGATTCTTATCGCGAAATAGCCAACAAAAGAGATGGTGGCAATCACCACCACCATCATCCAGATGCGATAGGGATTCAGCGCTTCCCAGGGACCATAGCCCTGATCAGGCAAAACCGGCAGCATGACCACCGATATCAGTAATAATTTAATGCCGGCGTGCAGCTCATCCAGCCGCAATTGACTGAGAAGACCGTGCAGTTGAGGCTTGTAACTGAGCAATAACACCGTCACCACCGCCGCCGCTGAAGCCTGGGTCACCGCTCCCGATGTAGCCAGTGCGCCCAGTACAAACACCAGCAGAGCGGCAATCAGACTGGTGATCCCCCACTCGCCTTCTGCCCGCTGCTTGATGACAAAAATAGTGCCGACAACCAGACTCAGCGCGACAAAGCCAAGCCCCAGAACCAGCGGCCCGAACTTTTCTGCCAGCAGGCCAAAAACGCCTCCCAGCAGCCCGATAAGACCATAGGTCCGCAGCCCGGCGATACGTTGTCCTTCCTGACTGTCACGTTCCTGCCAGCCACGCTCGATACCGATCATCAGACCGATTGCCAGCGCTACCAGCAGGTAATAAAGGCTTTCTATCTCAGGCGTCATGGCTGTTCACTCCTGTGTCACCATTGCTATAGGTTCATTGTGCCAGATAGCGCATTTGCTCTCCCAGCGCTTATCCACAAGGATTGTTTCTGAACACACAGTTTGCATCAAGTAACCTGCAGATAAGCATAGCTGAACAGCTGATCATCGATTGGCTTGAATCAGGCATTTTATTGACAGATTAATAATAAAAATTTAACCCCGGCGTTTACCGGCCGATAAATAAATGACAACACTAACAGTGTGTGTACTAATATCGGGATTCAGATGTACTGAACCCATGCCAGAAGCAAGGAGGGTCTGCTGGTTCAAACAATAACTGGAAACGCAGCTTATGAAAGAACTGAACCCTATAAGCGAACCCGAACAGCAATCTTTGCCCTTCCTCGAATACCTGGACCGGATCAATCTGCTCATACAGCGCGCCGATAATCTTGAGCAGATGATGCAATCTCTGCTGCAGGAGATGCTGTCGATGTTTGATTGCGATCGCGCCTGGCTGGTCTACCCCTGTGACCCGGCCGCTGAAACCTGGCAAATTCCGATGGCGTGCACGCAGCGAGACTATCCCGGTGCGCTGGCAGCAGGCATGGAACACCCGATGGAACCGTATATCGCCGAGATGATGCAGCATTGTCTCGATAATACGGAACCGTTTACCCTGCGAGCCGCGATTGAGACAGCCGACCCCGTCACGGCTACAACGCTGTATCAGGCAGAAAGTCTTGTCTGTCAGGCCATCTTTCCCAAAACCGGAAAACCCTGGTTGTTTGGTCTGCATCAATGCAGCCATCCCCGTGTCTGGAGCAACGCTGAAAAGCAGCTGTTCAGTGAAATAGGTTGCCGCGTTTCAGAAGGTCTTAACAGCCTGCTTATCACCCGCGATCTCCGTGACAGCGAAGAGCGCTTCCGTCACGCCTTTGAGTTCGCCGGTATCGGCATGGGTTTACTCAGTATCGAAGGCCGCTGGCTCCGCGCCAATCAGGTTATCTGCAACATGCTGGGATATGAGGAAAGCCAGCTACAGCAATTAACGTTTCAGGAACTGACTCACCCCGACGATCTACTCAAAGGGCGCGATGATCTGCAACGTCTTCTGCAGGGTGAGATTGCTTTTATGCAGATTGAAAAACGCTATCGGCAGCGTAACGGCCAGTATCTGTGGACAAAACTCACCACCAGCATCGTGTGTGATGACAAGCAGCAGCCAAGCTACTTTGTATCGCAGATTGAAAACATTGATCAGCGCAAACGTGCTGAAGATGACGTCGCCCTGCTCAGCTTTGCACTCAACCGCGTCGGCGAGAGTGTCTACCTAATGAGTGAGGATGCCCGCTTTCGTTATATCAACGATGAAGTCTGCCGTCAGCTGGGGTACACACGGGAGGAGCTGCTGAACCGGATGCAGGTGCCGGATATCGATCCAAGCTGCCCGATGTCACGCTGGCAGACGCATTGGCAACAACTGAAGCAGAAACAGACCATCACACTGGAAAGCACCCATATCAGTAAGAATGGCAAGCTGATTCCGGTAGAGATCAATGCCAATTATTTCGAATACAACAACCAGGGTTACAACCTGGCGCTGGTCCGTGATGTCAGCGAACGCAAGCGGGCTGAACAGGCCCAGCAGGCGGTTGAAAGCGCCCTGCGTGAACAGGAAGAAAGATTCCGTCAAGTGGCGGAAAATATTGAAGAGGTTTTCTGGCTCACAGATATATCCAAACAGCAGGTGCTTTATGTAAGCCCTGCCTATGAAACCATCTGGGGACTGAGCAGAGACAGTCTTTATCAGTCGCCGCAGCAATGGCTGGAAAGTATTCACCCGGATGACCGGAATAGAGTCCAGTGGGCCGCTCATCATCTCCAGGCCAGTGGCAATTATGATCTCGAATACCGTATCCACCGGCCTGACGGTGCTGTGCGTCACATTCATGATCGCGCTTTCCCGATCCACGATGAGGGCGGTCACCCGTATCGTATCGCCGGTATCGCCCAGGATATCAGCGATCGCAAGGAACAGGCAGCGCACATCCAGTATCTGGCCTACCACGATGCGCTGACAGCGCTGCCAAACCGGGCACTGGTCATGGACCGGCTGGATCATGCCTCGGCCCAGGCTGACCGGCATCAGGAGATTCTGGCCGTGCTGTTTCTGGATCTGGATCGCTTTAAAACCATCAACGATACGCTGGGTCATCCGGCCGGAGATTCGTTGCTGCAACAGACAGCCAAACGGCTGAAACAGACGCTGAGGGATGAAGACACCGTCGGTCGGGTTGGCGGTGATGAGTTCCTGATTTTGCTGCCTGAATTGACGATGCTGGAAGATGTCGGCCATGTTGCCGAGAAAATTCTCGACGCCCTGTCGGTGCCGTTTCAGATTGCGGATTATGAGCTGCATGTCAGCGCCAGCATTGGCATCAGTCTCTATCCCCGCGATGCGGATAATGCCGAGTCTTTGATCAAATATGCTGATACGGCCCTCTATCTTGCCAAGGAACAGGGTCGTAACACCTTCCGTTTTTTCAGCCCCGAACTTGATAGTTCTGTCCGCGCCCGGCTGCTGCTGGAAAATGATCTGCGTTCAGCGATTGATAAAAACCAGCTGTTTCTGGAATATCAGCCGCTGATGGATCTCGATTCCGGTCGTTGCAGCGGCGCCGAAGCCCTGTTGCGCTGGCAGCATCCGGAACATGGCCTGATACCGCCCGATGAATTTATCCCCATCGCCGAAGAGACCGGTCTCATCCTGGCTATCGGCGAATGGGTGCTGAGCCAGGCCTGTCTGCAGGCGCGAATGTGGCAGCAAGCAGGCATGCATGATTTCCGGGTTTCGGTGAACCTGTCACGACGTCAGCTTGAGCAGCCGGGATTAGCGGCCCGCTTACGGCAGATCCTGCATGAAACCGGCTGCCCGGCGCATCTGCTGGAACTGGAAATTACCGAATCCAGCACTATGACCAACCCGGAGCAGGCCATTATCAGGTTAAATGCGTTGCATGAAATGGGGATCGGACTGGCGCTGGATGATTACGGCACCGGCTACTCCAGTCTGGCTTATCTCAAACGCTTCCCGCTGGACCGGATGAAAATTGACCGGTCATTTGTCGAAGGTATCCCTGATGACAGTGACGATATCGCCATTGTTCAGACCACCATTGTGATGGCCCGTCAGCTACGTCTCAAGGTACTGGCCGAAGGCGTTGAAACCAGCGCGCAGCAGGCGCTGCTTCGGGCGCTGGGTTGTGATGAGATTCAGGGTTATCTGTTTGCAAAACCGATGTCTGCAGAAGCGGTTACAGATCATTGCGCAGTGGTCTGGAAAAAGCCGTAACGCCAGGTCTGACACAGGCAGTCAGACTCTGCGGCGCTTGTCCCGCCACTGCCAGAATGCCGCCAGCACGGAGCCACTGATATTGTGCCAGATACTGAACAGTGCGCCCGGCAAAGCCGCCATCGCGGCGAAATTTTTAAACGCCAAAGCCACCGCCAGACCTGAATTCTGCATGCCGACCTCGATAGCCAGCGTGCGGCAGATAGCCTCTGAATAGCCACAACAGCGCCCGGCCAGATAGCCCAGCGCCAAACCCAGCGCATTGTGCAACATCACTGCTATCAACAAGGCCAGGGATAAGACCGCCATGCTGTCTTTATTCAAAGCGAACACGATGGCAATAATCATGACGATCGCCAATGTTGCCACCGGCGGGCAAAAACGCTGAAGCGGTGATATCACCCGGGGTAGCCACTGACTCAGCAGCATGCCACCGGCCACCGGCATAATCACCAGCATCAGAATCGTCTGCAACATGGACCACGGCGGCACCGCAATCGCGGCATCAATATAAAGCCAGCTCAGCCAGGGCGTGAAGACCACGGCCAGCAGCGTCGACAAGGCAGTCAGCGTGATCGACAGGGCGACATTACCGCCGGCCAGGTAAGTCATCACGTTGGAGGCAGTCCCGCCGGGACTCGCGCCCACCAGAATCATTCCCGTCGCCAGCAGTGTTTCCAATGCCAGACCGCGGCTGATAAGCCAGGCCAGCAGCGGCATCAGCAGAAACTGCAGACTGACGCCAAGCCCTATCAGCGCAGGCATGGCCAGCACGCGGCGGAAGTCAGCCGGCTTCAGCGTCATCCCCATCGTGAACATGATGACTGCCAGTAATGGCATAATCGCGGACTTTAAACTGACAAACCAGCCGGTCTGCCACCAGGCCAGCAAACACATCAGCAGCGCCCACACAGGGAGCAGTCGGGTTAAGCTGAACATTTGTAAAAAAGTGTAAACATGGGCACTTGATACTTGCCTTTCAGGTCACTGAAGACATTAAATTAGCCTTTTTCAGGGCAAGGCTAAAGCCTGCCGGGAACTAATGCTGATTTTCAAACCCCTATAATTCGGTCATAGATAGACCACACGGACATTTTGCTACAGGATTTTTCATGCGACATCTAAGCTGGCTGCTCTTCAGCCTTTTCTGCCTGACTGTTCATGCTGATGATGCCACACCGGTGTCGACTGCCTCCCCCACACAATCCAGTATTGCTGAAACCTTAACACTCTCCGGTTCGCTGACTGCTGAAAAACGGGCCATGCTGTCACCCCGGGTGGATGGCCTGGTCAAGCAGGTACTGGTCGATGCCGGTGATGAAGTCAAACAGGGTGATCTGCTGATCAAACTGGATCCGGCGATTGCCAGCCAGCAGTATGCACAGACCCAGGCTGCCACCGCCGAAGCCGAAGCCGCCCGTAACGAAGCCCAGCGACTGGTTAATGAGGCCGAAAGCCTGCGCAAGAAAAACTACATTTCCGAAAGCGAGCTGGCCAACCGCCAATCCAACCTGGCTCTGGCGGAAGCCGCTCTGGTCGCAGCCAGAGCCGCGGAAAAAGCCGCGCTGGAACATCTGCGCCGCCATGATTTACCCGCCCCGTTCGGCGGCGTCATCAGCGCCAAAATGACCGAAGCCGGTGAATGGATCAACCGCGGCACTGCGGTGCTGGAGCTGGTGGCGACCGATAAAGTCCGGCTTGATGTCAAAGTCCCGCAGGAACAGTTCTCCTCAGTCAATGAAGGCAGTCCGGTGGAAGTCATTCCCGATGTCTTTCCTGACCGTCGCTTGCCGGGCAAAATCAATGCCATCGTCCCGGTCAGTGATCCACAGGCCCGGGCTTTTCTGGTCCGCGTCGTGGTTGATGCCTCAGACATTGACCTGTTACCCGGCACCTCCGCCACTGCCGTCATCGGCCTCAGCGGAGACGGCGGGCAAAAACTCTTGATTCCGCGTGATGCGCTGCTGCTGCATCCTGATGGCGGCTATAGTGTTTTTGTGGTCAATGACGGTATTGCTGAAAGGCGTCAGGTGAAGATTGGCCAGCAAAGCCAGAGTGGTGTCAGCATCCTCGACGGTCTGGAAGCCGATGCCCGCGTTGTTGTCCGCGGTAATGAAGTCCTGCGTGATGGTCAGTCTGTCACGGTCGTCAACCCATAAGGCTGCTTGAATCATGCTGGAAGCTCCTATCAGAAACGGAAAACTGCTGACGGTCATCGTGCTGATTATCGTGGTGCTGGGCCTTGCCGCCGCCACCCGCATCCCGGTGCAGATGATCCCCGATCTGGATGTGCGCACTATCAGTGTCGTCACCGGCTGGCCCGGCGCCACCCCTCAGGACGTGGAAAAGGAAATCCTGATTGAACAGGAACGCTACCTGCGCAGTGTCCCCAACATGACCCGGATGGAATCGCTGGCCGATACCGGCCAGGCACAGATTGAAATGGAATTCCCCTTCGGCGTTGATATCAACGAGACCCTGATTGAAGTCTCCAATGCACTGAGTCAGGTGTCCAGTTACCCGGAAAATGTCGACCAGCCGACCATTCGCAGCAGTTCCTTTTCCGAAAATGCCTTTATGTATTTCGCGGTCAAACCGCTGCCCGGTAATCCGCTCAATCTGGATATGGATATGGTTACCGACTTTGTCGATGACGATATCCGGCCGCGTATGGAACGGGTCAGCGGCGTTTCTGAAGTTCAACTGCGCGGCGGTGCCGAGCGCCAGATTCAGATTCACATCGACCCTGCCAAACTGGCTCAGCGCGGCCTGACACTCACCGAAGTAAGAGATGCGATTCGGGAACGCAACCAGGATACCTCCGCCGGCGATCTTGATGACGGCAAACGCCGTTATTTTATTCGCACCACTGGCCGCTTTCAGGATATTCAGAGCCTGCAGGATCTGACCCTGGCCCATCGCAACAACACCGATATCAAACTCAAAGATGTCGCCGAAGTGCGACTGGATCATTACGAAGTCCGCAATATCGCCATCGTCAACAATGAAGAAGCGCTGACTATGGCAGTCAAGCGCGAATCAGGCTCCAATGTCATCAACATCAAGCAGGACATGCTGAAGGTGGTCGAAGAAATCCGTCAGGATCAGTTGCATCCCAACGGCATGACCATCGAGCTTATCGGCGATGATGTGCGCTATGTACAGGCCTCGGTCGACAAGGTCAGCTCCAACCTGGCACTGGGTGCGGTACTGGCCACCTTGGTATTGTTTCTGTTCCTGCGCTCGGGCCGTGCCACCCTGATTGGCCTGATGGGTATGCCGGTCTGTACCATTGCCGCCTTTCTGGGCCTGCTGGCTTTCGACCGGACTTTAAACGTGATTTCGCTGGCCGGTATCGCTTTTGCCATCGGTATGACGGTGGATAACACCATTGTGGTGCTGGAAAGCATCGAGCAATGCCGGCGTCGTGGCCTGGACCGGGTTCAGGCGGCGATTACCGGGGTGCGTGAAGTCTGGACGGCGGTACTGGCCTCCAGTATGACCACGGTGCTGGTGTTCGCCCCGGTCCTGTTTGTGCAGGAAGAAGCCGGTCAGCTGTATTCCGATATCGCGATTGCTATCTCCACCGCCATTCTGGCGTCGATGCTGTTTGCCGTGGGTGTGGTTCCGGCGGCCTGTGCCCGGGTCGGTTTTGGTGATGATCGCGACCATGGTGATGATTTGGCGCATCCGGGACCGATTCTCAAATCAGTCAGCTGGCTCAATGCAGGTCCACTGCGCCGTCTGGCCTGCATCGTACTGATATTTGCCGGCACCATGGGCGCCGGAGTCTACCTGATGCCACCGGCAGAATACCTGCCTGAGGGTGAAGAACCCAAGGCCTTCAGTGTGATGACCGCCCCACCCGGCTATAACCTGTCTGAAATGCAGGAAATCGGCGAGGAAATCCGTGCTCATCTGGCGACGGCCTTGGATGCCGATCCGGCCAAATTCGACAATGGTGAGCATCAACTGCCCTCGCTTAAATATTACTTCCAGCGTATCGCGCCCGGCGTGGTCTGGGTTCTGAGTGAACCCACCCGCGATCAGGATATTGAACCGATGATGAACGCCCTGACCGAGATGTTCGAAAGCTACCCCGGCATGCGCGGCTTTTCTCATCGCGGTTCCATCATCGCCAGCAATCAGGGCGGCACCCGTGCCGTGAATCTGGATATTTCCGGTCCGGATCAGGAAAGCCTCTACCGTACAGCTGAAAATGCTCTGCGCAGTGCCGAAGCACTGTTCGGCGATCCACAGATCGAATCCGAACCCGCTGCATTGTCACTGGATCAGCCGCTGGTGGAAGTGCGTCCGCATTGGGACCGCCTGGCCGAAGTCGGCATGACGGCGGATAACTTCGGCTATACCGTGGCCGCATTGAGTGACGGTGCCTATGTCGGTGAATTCTTTATGGATGATGACAAGATCGATATGTTCATCTTCAGCACCGCCGGCCAGAACCAGAAACTGTCCGATCTGCCGACCATGCCGATTATGACACCGGAAGGCACCGTACTGCCTTTAGATGCGCTGGCAAATATCACCGAAACCGTCGACAGTGATCAGCTGCGCCGCGTCGATGGCCGCCGGACGGTGACCCTGTCGATTATCCCGCCGCGGGAAATTGCGCTGGAAACGGCGGTCAATATGGTCCGGACCCGGATGCTGCCGGAAATGCAGGCCGCCGGTGAAGTCGCCAAGGGTGTCTCGATCAGTATCTCCGGCGCTGCTGATCAGCTTGATGCTACCCGTGAATCCCTGTCCGACAACCTGGTCATCGCGCTTATACTCATCTATCTGCTGCTGGTGGCGATCTTCAGTCACTGGGGTTATCCACTGTTGATACTGACCACCGTACCACTGGGCATTGCCGGTGGTATTGTCGGCCTGGTGGCGGTGAACCACGCCGGCCCTCTGCTCAATCTGGTGGGACTGCCGGCGATTATTCAGCCTTTCGATATGATTACCATGCTCGGTTTTGTGATTCTGCTGGGCACCGTGGTGAATAATCCGATTTTGATCGTCGAACAGACCCGCACCAATCTGCGCGATAAAAGCCTTTCCGTACGCACAGCAGTGAACCAGGCCGTAGCGACCCGGCTGCGGCCGATTCTGATGTCCACCGCCACTACCGTCTTCGGGCTGGCGCCGCTGGTGTTTATTCCGGGCGCCGGAACCGAGCTCTATCGCGGTGTCGGTATTGTGGTACTGGTCGGTATTCTCTGTTCAATGATAGTTACGCTGACCTTTCTGCCCAGTCTGCTGATCAGTGTGATGACCTGGGTTGAGAAGCGACGGCAACGTCTGCAAGCGCGGGCTGAGCCTCAGCAGAGCTGAATCAGTCTTCTTCCTGACGCTTGAGAAAGCGCGCGAACTGGAAGATCAGATAGCCGATAAAAGACAATACCAGCGCCACTTCGTAGCGACTGTAAGCGACTGAAATGCCAATGGCGCCGGTCAGCCAGATACCGGCAGCATTGGCCGTGCCCATGGTGCGGCCGGATTCCTTGATGATGGCACCGCCTCCGATAAAGCCCATGCCGGTAATCACGCCGTACATCACCCGGGCTTCAGCCTCCCCACTGTCATAAATATCCATCGCCACCAGCATAAATGCGCAGCAGGCAATCGATACCAGCGGGTAGGTTCTGAGCCCGGCCCCTCTGGCCAGGTATTCGCGGTTTAATGCGATAGGCAGCGCCAGAATAAAGGCAATGCCAATCTGGTAGAGGTTAAACCAGACCAGTGCGAAATTAATTTCCGGCATAAAGCGCTCTCCTTGCTGTGATTAAGCTTTATTCTGTAATGGAATCCTGCTCAACAAAAATCAGTTCATCGACGGCAAAACCGTTCTGTTTGGCGACATCAATAAAATGCGCTTTGAGTTTATCCGGGATCTCGGGCTTTCGTGCCAGCAGCCACAAATAATCACGGCTGGGCCCGCAGACAAAAGCATACTGATACTGCTCACCCAGTTCGAAAACGATATAGCTGCCATAAAAAGGCCCGAAAAACGACACCTTGAGATGGGCTGTATTTTTATCCTCAACAAAATAGGCTTTGCCTTCGACCTGTTCCCACTTATTTTCAGCGGCATCATAGCCCCGATTAATCACGCCTATGCCACCATCATCGCGCGGCTGATATGTTGCCGTCACCTGACTCAGTCCACGCTCAAAACCATGGTCGAGCCGGGCGATTTCATACCATTTGCCCAGATAGCGCTCGATATCAAATGACTGCACCGGCTCAATGCCCTGCGGCACCGAAGTACAGGCGCTGCTGACTATCAGCAGAAAAGCCGCCAGATTTAGACGCATATTTCACCCTTTCGCAGATAGCTTATGCTTATGTTGAAAAATACCACCGCGCTGAGCGAAGCCGATCGCTCCCGCCTTATCGAGATGGCCTGGGAAGACCGAACCCCGTTTGAAGCCATCGAGTCAGTGTATGGCCTCAATGAAACCGAGGTCATCCGCCTGATGCGGGCATCGCTCAAACCCGGCAGCTTCCGTCGCTGGCGTCAGCGGGTCAGCGGCCGTAAAACCAAACATCAACAGCTTCGTCACCCCGCTGTCATTCGGGCCTATTGTCCCAGCCAGTATAAACCCCGTTGACTCAGCGCTTTTCCAGCAACTGCTGTAAAGCCAGTGGCAGGCGACTTCGCAAACGCTGACTGATGTCACTTTCATGGTGTTGCCAGAGTACGCCCAGATAGATAATCAATAAACCCAGTGCTGTTAACATCAGCGGAAACAGGAGACTGTCTTCAAACACCTGATGTGACAGATAGCCCAGGTAAGCCGCAACGCCGAGCGCACCGAATACCACAAACACCCGCCGTAGCAGGATCACCCCGAGACCAATCATCAACAGATTAATCACACAATAGCCGAATCTGGCCAGCTCGCTGTCACTGTCCTGCATCGATAAACCGCACCAGAAGGTCAGTACGCCGAACAGATAAAGCCAGAAGGCATAATCAGCCCGGCTCTGACGGCTGCGGATATCGACCCAGAACGCCAGCAAAGTCATCAGCAAACCGAAATACATCGACACCAAGGCCCGGATTTCATAGTCTAGCCGGTCAAAAGCGAGCCAGGCGGCCAGATCCATCGACAGATACCACAAGGTCACGGCAATCGGCATCAGCAGAAAAGGATATTTATAGCGCCAGGCCATCGCAGTGCCTACCGCCAACGTCGCCAGTTCCAGATACAGCCAGTGCCATTCAATATAACGATGGTAATCCCGATAAGCGCTGCTGTCCGGCCACCAACCCAGCGCCTGTTGCAGACCATAGACTGCAAGCGGTGTCAGCGCCACCACAAAGGTCGCACAAAGCCCGGCAGGCACAGCATGACCGTGGCGTTGAAAAAAATCACTCAGTTTCATGCCGACACCGGCGTAAAGCAGCGTTATGAAAAAAATCCCCCAGCCACCGAAGGCTTCCCAGCCCAGTGTCATGAACAGGGTCATCGCAGCGATCGCTATCAAGCCACCCAGGTAGTAAAGCACATGGGTGAAATCAAACACCGCTGCGCTGGCCGGCTGCGCTCGGAAGAATTGAAACAGCGCATCTGCCTGCTGCTGACTGATGATCTGCCGGCTCACCGCGGCATCAAGCTGCTGTTTGCTGATTTTCATTCAGCCACCAAAATTGACGTCAGCCACGGCTTTGATGCCGATATACAAACTGGACAGCCAGCCGATCACAAACACCAGCGATCGGTATGGCGCCATATCAAGCATATAAAATAGCGGGTGCACCAGACGGCTCAGCAAAAACAGACCCGCCGCATAACTGAACTGGCTTAGATCGGTACCTGAGACGAAAGCAAGTACACACACTGCGGTATAAAAAATCAGTGCTTCCCAGGCATTTTTCTGCGCTGCCAGTACCCGGCCAGCAAGGCCGGTCATCTGCGCCTGCTGCAGCCTGGGTTGATGATTATCCAGGCGGCCGAACTGTCGATAACGCAGATAGCCACCCAGCACCGCCAGCAGCATCGGTAATAATGAGACAATAAACAGGGTTTCGAACAGCAATGGCATAACACGTCCTTTAGTGGCGGGAAGAGAGTTGTCTGAGCGCTTTCAGCAGCGCCTGATTGAACAGCTCCGGTGACTGGATGTGGGGCGAATGGCCGAGTTCAGGAAATAGCTGTAAACGCGCATCCGGTATTGTGCTGACGCTGATTGCCGCCAACTCCCGGTAATTGCCCAGCTCAGCCCGGGCCGCTTCGTCAGCAAAGCCTTTACCGACCGCAGTGTTGTCCTGCGCGCCAATAAATAACCAGGCCGGTACCTGTAGATCTTTGAACTGATGCACCACCGGCTGGGTCAGGATCATGTCGTAGATTCTGGCCGACAGCCAGGCTGATTTGTCACGGTCAGCGGCAAACTGGCCTGCCAGCATCTCTACCCAGATATCATAATCATCACGCCATTGGCCGGCGTAATAAGTGCTTTGCTGATAGCGTTTTATGGCTTCGGCATTGAGCTTTAATTGCTGTTGATACCAGGTATCGATAGCAATATAAGGTACACCTTTTTGCAGCCAGTCCTCGAGTCCGATGGGATTGACCATCAGCAGCCCCTTCACCCTGTCCGGATAAAGTAAGGCATAGCGGGTGGCCAGCATACCGCCCATGGAATGAGCCAGAATATAAACCTGATCGATACCCAAATCAGCCAGTAAGGCCCGGGTATTGGCTGCCAGCTGATGAAAACTGAACTGATAATTCAGGGGCTTGGACGATTTACAGAAACCGATTTGATCGACCGCGATAACGCGATAACCGGCTTCACTGAGCGCGGCAATTGAATCCCGCCAGGTCGCTGCGCAGAAATTCTTGCCGTGAAACAGTACGATAGTTTTACCATTGGCTTCGTTGCGGGGCGCTACATCCATATAGGCCATCTCCAGTTCCTGCTGCTGCGACGTCAGCAAAAACCGCTTAACCGGATACGGATAATCAAAATTCTCCAGCCGAAAACCGGTATCCGCCTGAGTCACCGTGCTGAAAATCAGCAGGCTTAAGATTAAAATGAGCTTAGTGCGAAAAATGGTGTTTCCCTCCCTAGGGTCCGTTGACGGGCATGCTCTGTTGACGCCATGGTTTGAAACAACGCTTTGTCTGTAACCTCAATGCAAACTGTATTCAAGAAAATTGAGAAAGCGTTGCCAGGAACGGCGATCCGCTTCAGCATGGTAACGATCGCCATTCCATTCCGTAAAGGCATGGCGGGCACCGCCATAGGTAATCATTTCATAGTTGTCATGCTGCTGCTCCAGCTGTTTGGCCAGCTGCCTGAAGTCATCCAGGCTGATATGGCGATCAGCGGCGCCGTGCAGGATCAGTAAGGCACCCTGCGCCTTTTTGTAATCCTGGCCTGCAGGGGTGGCAAGACCACCATGAAAACTGACAAAACCTTTGAAAGCAGCGCCGGCGCGGGCCATCTCCAGCACCCCGGCGCCACCGAAGCAGTAGCCCATCAGCACCGCATTGTCGCTATCGGCGCCAAGCTTGCCGGCCTGGATCAAGGCGGCATTTATCAACCCCCGCATTTTAGCCCGGTCCTGATACAGCTCACCGGTATGCTGGCGTTTGTCTTCATCTTTGCTGGGGCGGATACCGGCGCCGAACAGATCCGCAGCAAACACGGCATACCCCTGCTCTGCCAGCATCTGCGCGCGTTTGATTTCGTATTCTGTCAGGCCATTCCAGTCATGCAGCAGCAGGATCAGCGGCTGCCCGCCCTTATTCGCCTGATAATAGCCTTGATAAGGCTGGCCCTGATACTGATAGCTGACCGACTGCGCTGACAGTTGGGCCGATACCAGAAGTAAAGCTATCGCTAACAATCGCTTCATCACGATCCCTCCCCTGTCCGGCAAGCATAAGTCATCAGACAGGGAGCGACAACTCAGGCTCCGGCCATTTATTGATAACGACCGGCAGTAATAAAAATACTGAAAGACTCGCACCAGATAATGACGCTGTTGTAATCGCCCGGATCTGTTCCCGCCGGCAGGTCGACCATAAAGTTATTAAAGGTTCTGACTTCTCCGGCCTGGACCATTTTGTCTTTATTGGCCTCAAAAGCGGCTTTGGTCTCGACAAACACCGGTGACAGATACAAGCGGTAATCCGGTCCCGGCGCGATTCGGCCCGCAAAGGAAACCGCTTTGTCGCTGATATAAAAAGTGCCGTCACCGAAATGCAGTGCATCACTGCCTTCCAGATTGGGTTGGAAATGGCCGGTGAAACGCGCCTCAGCCGCCACTTCGCCGATCTGTTTGTCATCCGGTGCCGGTGGCTGGGTCAGTATCGGCAGTAAATAAATGCCTGCAGCAAAACCGATACCGAGACATAAACCATGAGTGAGCAATAACAACAGTTTTTTCATTGGCTTTTCCTCTCTGTTGTTGATCAGTCTTCCAGCGCCGCTACCTGTTGTTTGAGATAGGAAAAATTATCGATAAACAGGCGCACTACCGCCGGATCGAAGGACTTGCCGGATTCAGCCTGCAGATAATCAAGCACATCCTGTTCCGGCCAGGCTTCTTTATACACCCTGGGGTGTGAAATCGCATCCCAGACATCGACAATGGCGAATAAACGCGCTGCATAGGCGATCTGCTCACCTTTCAGGCCCTGTGGATAACCGCTGCCATCCCATTTTTCATGGTGCTGATAGGGAATATCGATACAGGGACGCAAAAACTCAATATCGCTGAGAATATCGCGGGCAACCAGAGGATGTGTCTGCATCAGCGCCCATTCCTCAGGATTGAGCTTAGCCGGTTTAATTAAAATCTCGTCAGGAATCCCTATTTTGCCGATGTCATGTAACAAAGCACCGCATTTGAGCAAGGTCAGTTCTTTGTCATTGAAACGACCCGATAATCTTGCGAGCGCCAGGCACATCTGCATCACCCTCTCTGAATGATGACGGGTTTCCTGATGACGTTGATCCATCACCCGGATCCAGCCGCGAACAGTCTGCTCATAGCTGGCAAGCAGGCGATGATTGGCAGAGACCACCTGACGATAGGCGCGACTGATCAACAGATACAGCAAAGCCCCGGTGACAAGCACAAAAAACAGTCCTTTGAGATTCTGTGCCAGCGTTATTTCAGCGAAATGATCTGATACGATGAAAACAAGCGCATCAGAAAACATCACCCAGACGATACCCATCAATAAATAAATCAGCACTATTCCGTACTGGGGTTTGATATGGCTGGTACGTTCTGCGATAAAGGCGTCGTGACCCGACGGGTCATTTAGAAAAGGAAATTTTGAAGACATCTGGCAACCTGCTGTGAGAGGCGCAGAATAAAGGGCTGCCGGTAGGATTGCAAGCGGCGCTGTCACTGATTCACACGCCGTTGATCGGCTTACTGATATAGCCGGTGGATTTTTTGCTGATTGTTTTGCATTTCCTGTTTCAGATCCTGGATCCGTGTCTGATATTCAGCATCGACCCGATCCATCTGCTCGAATAAACCGTGTTCCCGGGTGGCCATCCGGCCATCGTCAGTGATATAGGTGCGTTGCCTCATTTGATTAAGCTCGGTCTCTCGCTCCTGTTGCAGGTGATCGATTCTGGCAGAGAGCGCATCGTTACGGCGTTTCAAATCATGTACCTGATTAAGCCGCGACTCTTCCTGAAATCGCTGGGTTATGGCCTGCTGCTCCTGCACGGCCTGCTGATTGGGCTGGCGGCTGTCAATCTCAACGGTTTCGGCGTGTTCACCACAAGGCTGATCACTGAAGCTGGTATTGCCACTGATGCGACACTTATAAATATCCGCGCTGACGGGGAGCACCAGCATTAAACCCATCAGCAGTAAGGCCGCTTTCATGTTTTACTGTTCCAGGTGATATTTCACTATGCGCTCGACTTCATTTTTCGAGCCCAGAATGACCGGCACCCGCTGATGAATATCCTCCGGCTGGATTTCCATAATGCGCTGATAACCGGTCCAGCTCTGTCCGCCGGCCTGCTCGACGATAAAGCTCATTGGATTGGCTTCATACATCAACCGCAGATGGCCGCCCTGCTTCACCAGGCGGCTGTCCATCGGATACATGAAAATGCCGCCCCGGGTCAGGATACGAAAGATTTCAGCGACCATGGAGGCGTTCCAGCGCATATTGAAGTTTTTTTCGCGACCGCCGTCGACCCCCTGGATACATTCATCAATATAGCGACGTACCGGCTCTTCCCACAGTCGATGGTTGGAGACATTAATGGCAAATTCCGCCGTATCCCTGGGAATATTCATTTTGGGATGAGTGAGGATAAACTCGCCGACATCGCGGTCGAGGGTAAAGCCATTGACACCGTGGCCGGTGGTCATAATCAGCATCGTCGACGGGCCGTAAATGCAGAAACCGGCACAGACCTGCTCCGTGCCCGGCTGCATAAAGTCCTTAAGCGACGGGTTTTTGCTTTTTTCCGGACAGCGCAGAATCGAGAAAATGGTACCGACCGAAAAGTTGATATCAATGTTGCCGGAACCATCCAGCGGATCAAAGCAAATAAGGTATTTTCCCTTGGGATAACGCGCGGGAATTTGAATAATTTCCTCGTTTTCCTCGGAAGCCATCGCGGCAAGGTGGCCGGTCCATTTCAGGTGATCAATCATGACTTCGTTACTGATCACGTCGAGCTTTTTCTGACTCTCACCCTGCACATTTTCAGAATCGGCATAACCGCCAAGCCCCGCGAGTCCTATACGGCCGACCAGATGAGAGATTGTCTTGCAGGCGCTGGTGATATCGCTGAGCAGGCCGGATAAATCGCCGGTCGCAGCGGGATGCGCCCGCTGTTCCTCGACAATAAACTGGGTAACGGTTTTGCCGTTGTCAGACATTGGCCATCCCTCTCTTTTCAGCTCCGGATAAAGACTGTGCTTAAAACAGCTTACAGCTTAGAGATTAAACCAATTTTTCAGCTTTGCCAAAGACAATAGCGCAGTCAAAAAAGCCTGCTCGAAAGCAGGCTTTTTATCAGTCTGGCGGGAAGCCTGATTAAATTTTAACCAGGATTTCACCCATGCCGATACCGGATAAATCACCGGCATAACGCTGCACCCGGGAAAAAGGTTCTAGCTTGGCAAACTTCGAATCGAGCTTTTTGAATGAAGCGAACATCAGAGGCAGAAAGGCCAGGGTATGTGAACCGCAATCATTGAAGTTGGCGGAAATCCCATTTTTTGGGGGCTGTTGCAGCAGCAAGGTGCCCCGCTTCATCGCATAGCCGAGATGCGCCCCGACCTGACCCAGTACCGCAATCGTGCCGGACACCATACGGGAACCACAGTAATCGCCGGCGTTACCTTCAATCAGAATCATGCCGCGGCGCATATGATCGCCGGTACGGGCGCCGGTATTGCCGCTGATGACCACAGTGCCGCCGGTCATGCCGTTTTTATAGCCAATGCGGGCCGCACCGACAAAATCACCGGCGTTGCCGTTGACTTTGATAAAGCCTTTTTTCATTTCACAGGCAGTGTAAATACCGGTGTTGCCATTAACAATGATTTCACCGCCCATCATAAACTGGCCCAGATAGGCACCGGCGTTACCATTGACGGTAATGGTGCCGGTGGTCATGCCGTGACCGATATGGTCCAGTTTGTCAGTGGCGTTTTCAAACCGCATCACGGCCGGATCATCACCGTCGATATCAAACAGCTCATCCACCCGCAGTTTCTGATTGCCTACAACCAGGGTCAGCGCAGCGATATCCTTGATGTTTTTGCCTTCCAGTTTGTCCACCGTCAGCGGTGAACAGTCCACCCGCTGCGCAGGGGCGGATTTGAGAGTCAGAATCAATTCGCTCATGCCATGATCTCCTGCAGGTGAAAGTGGAATGGGCCCAGCTTGCCACCGTAGTTACCGGCGCTGATGCGGCGGATACCGTTTTCAGCGCCCAGTTCACAGGCAGCCTGAATGCCGGTGCGCATCGCCTTGTTGATATCGTCTTCCGTCAAACCGTCAATCACGATTTCCATCACCGATTCCACCTCCGGTGATAATTCGGTTTTAGTCTGGCCTTTCAGGGTCGGACAGAAAGCATCATTGGTCGATGCGTTCAGCGCCTTGTACTTGGAGCCTACTTTGGAGCCACTACGTACCACCCCGCCCGGGAACGGCATAATCACATTAGGCAGCTTGCGCATTTCGCGGATCGCGGCTTCACAGGCAGCCAAAGCCTGCGGTTGCGATTCAGCCAGGATCAGGAAGTTACCACCACCGACTGAAGCACGGATACCGGTAGTTTCCTCTGCCAGAAACTCTCCATCCATGACCGGGATACGCCAGTAGCGTTTGCCATCGATCATTTTGGAAATCTGGTAGCCATCACCAAAGAAGCGCAGGTTTTTACCCAGCGGGATTTCTTTCTCTTCCTGATCCATCGGCAAACCTGAGAATAAAGCGGATGTCGGTGAAGTAAGCACACACTGACCAGCGCGGGTCTCGACCTGTTTGGCAAGGCCCTTACCACCCATCGCAAAGATCAGACAGGCGACACCGGGGCGGCCGTCCGGTGTTTCATGCGGTTCCAGCGTACGCTCTATACCCGCTTCACAACCACAGGCAATCACCGAAGTGGCAAAGCCGGTAAAAGCCTGGGCAGAATTCATCGCCCACTCCAGGTTCTGCGCGGTAATGATGACGCGGGTGCCGCGCATCGGGAAGGCTTCAGCGAAAGTCTCGTCTATCGTGACGCCGTTGATAATCATAATTTGCCTCCTTGTTTCAACGGCTGAACGGTCAGACTGCCGCGACCGTCATCGACGATTTCATCATCACTGATTTTGAAGTTACCCATTTTCACGGTGTGATATTTATCGAAATAAGACTGCAACGGTTTTTCAATCGAAGCGTCATAGTGAGGTTTGACCACATGGGTGGTTCCCCAGGTGATCTTGATCAACTGACCGTTTCTGACCACCATCTGACCGTCCTTGAACACATAGTCCGGACTGCTGAACATTTTTTCGCGATCCGGATGGTCGGTGTAAACCGTGATATCCGCAGCCGCACCAACGCCCAGATGCCCCCGGTCTGACAGGCCAAGCAGCCTAGCTGCACCGGCACGGGTCATGGTGGCAATATCGTAGAGCGAGTATTCGCGATCAATCGCTGCCAGATGGGTCGCTTTCTGCGCTTCCGGATGTAGTGTGGACAGCATATCGTTACGGAAGGATTTATCCATCAGCAGCTTGATCAGATGCGGATAGCTGGTGAATGGCGCGCCGTTGGGGTGGTCCGTGGTCAGGAAGATCCGCCAGGGGTCGTCAACCATCAGGAAGGTTTCCAGGCCAATCATCCATTGCAGCGCGTTTACAAAGCTCTGGTCCTTGTATTTGAACGGCACCACCCCGCAGCCGGCTTCACATTCGATATCCATGCACACCCATTTGTTGGGATGGGCATGCGGCGCACCGGCGAACTGCCGCATATTGTCGCCGGAAGCGGTGACGGTCTGACCGAACAGGATCTGACCGACGTCGACGGTAATATTTTTATTGCGGTTAATCGCTTCGGCAATTTCGGCAGCACCGGAAGAGAACTTGAAGTCGCCTTCGGTCCCGTAACTGTGGAACTGGATATGGGTCAGGTGCATCGGCAGACCTTCGATACCCTGAATGGTATCCAGCGTCGTGTCCTTGTTACCGGGAACGCCGAGGTTACAGCCATGCACATGCAGCGGATGCGGCACACCCAGTTCAGTCACCGCCCGTGACAGGCGCTGCAGAATCTCGCGTGGCGAGACATTGTAGAAGGTATTTTTTTCATCCAGATCCAGCTTGCGCTGATTGAATTTAAAGGCGTTGATGCCGCCCGGGTTCACCACTTTGAGACCCAGCGCCTGGGTGTGGGTCAGGGTCCAGGCGACGTAGTTGTTGATGGCTTCCTGGTCTTCATTGGCCGCCATCATTCTGAGCAGGAAGTCGTCACTGCCCAGCATCGCGTAACCGCCTTTATCAATGATCGGCGTGTCATGCATTTCCATATGCGCCTGACGCGCATTGATCGGCAGCACGGCCGGTTCAAAACCCGCGGTATAGCCCATTTCCGCATAACGGTAACCGGTAGTCAGTGTACTGGGCGCGGCATGACCGCAGCCGCTACGCATCAATTCGGTACGCTCGAGCAATGACTCGGCATGATCTTCCGGCAGCATGGTGCGGGCGATATTGACCTTACCGCCCCCGATATGGGTGTGCATATCAATCGCGCCGGACATGATGATCTTGCCACGCACATCGATTTCTTCATCAATCTTGCCGTCACTGGGCGCATCAACGATACGACCGTCACGGATATAGATATCGCGAACTACGTCATTAATGCCGTGTTCTGGATCAATGACGCGACCGCCTGTGAGTTTAGTAAGCATCTTGGTCTCCGTTTACAGGGCTTGTTCAACAGCAGTCAGGACCTCATAGGTACTGGGCAAGCCGCTGTCACGTAATTTCTTCAACGGCACTGATACCGCACTGTCGCAGCGGAAAGTCCGGCCGACATGATCAATACCGGGGACACCGACCGGGATAAATACTTCCGGTTCCTGCTCAAAGGTCATGCCGGAACGACCCAGCACGATAGTGGTGGCATCGGTTTTGGGTGGTGTGCCATCGGTGTTGAAGCTGGACACCCACAGCAGCAGATCGACTTCGCCTTCATCCAGCATGCGCTGCCCGCGGTTCATATAGGGGTCGTAGTCCGGCATATTACGGCTGAAGCTGGTGCGCATGGGATAGCCTGACTGCCAGGACGAAACCGCATTGACCGTGGTATCGCCTTCCTTGCCGCCCAGTGGCAGACCATTGGAACGGGTTGTCTGATTGATTTCCTTGATCATCTCGCAGATGTTCTGGATGGTCACTTCGGCATGATCGTAATTAAGCTGGGAGCCGGACCAGGTAATGACGCTGTATCTGGCCGCTTTCAGTTTTTCAGCAATACCGGCGAGATCTGCTGCTGCAATACCACCGACGCTCTCTGCCTGTACTTTTTTGCCGTTGACCAGCGCCCGCAAAACCGACATCACTTCCGGCAGATCAGCATCATCACATTCAATGACTTCCGCCTTGCGGCCTGCCGGTGAAGTGGAGGCATCCCCCGAGGGCTTTTTGCCGAGGTAAATAATCTCGCGGCTTTCGATTTCCTGACCGAACATGCTCTCTTGCGGCCAGAGAATGCGCTCATAGAATCGCGGGTAGGCAGACTCAATATCGCTACCGACCACCAGCAGCAAATCAACGCGATTGCGGACTTCGGTCAGCGTCGTCGTCATGTAACCGCTGTCCTGCAATACCAGGATGTTGCGGAAGGCCGCATCGGAAAACTGGCTGTCGATGGTGGCGCGGCTGATATCGGCCAGAGCCATCGCCGCCCTGGCACCGTTCAGATCAGTACCCATGCCGCCAATCAACGGTTGTTTGCTGTTTTTCAGCAAAGCCACGATATGGCTGACCGCTTCCTCCAGTGAGACTTCCTGACCCTTTATTCGCGGAGAAAGATCGGTCAGCGGCGTTTCAAAACCGTGCCGGGTGACAGGGTCACCGTTTTCTTTCACCGTGACCGTATTGCCGTTTACCTCGACCACCAGGTCATCGGATGCAATACCGCAGAAGGGACTGGCGACATCATGATAAATGCCGTCGCTTTGCTTGTCCGTCATGTCGGTGTCCTCAATCAAATTGTCAAATTTTAAACTGGGGTCAGCAGGCCGTTATTTAAACCGGCAATACTGCTATCCGGCCCTCGGCCGGGGCATCACTAGCCGCTCTGCTGGGTGCGCAGCAGCAAAGAATCAATCTGATTTTCACGTAACTGCCGCTGCAGCGCATCAGCCTTGTCACGGCCGGCAATCGGACCGATCTGTACGCGATGCCATGTATCTTTGTTATCTATGGTAACGGTCTGAACTTTAGACTCAATACCCAATAAGGCTAATTTGGCGCGAAAACCGTCAGCATCGGCCAGTTTCTTGAATGAACCGACCTGAATCATATAACGCTCAGCGGGTTCAGCCTGAGTCTCAGTCCGGGTTTCTGTCTCTGCAGCCGGCGGCTCCGGCGGCGCAGTGACCACCGGTTGTTCACCTTTGTTCTTGTTTTCGACCACGGTTTCCATTTCCGGTAACAGGGTATAGAAATCAAAGGTCGGTTCCACGCCCTGGGATTGCTCCTGCTTCTGAGTCTGCTTCACCGCCGCACCGGTCTTGTCTTCCGGCACATTGTCTTTCAGGTGCAGCAGAAACATGACAAAGGCACCGACCGCAAAGCTGAGCAGCATCGGCCCCCAGGGAAGACTGCGGCCCTGTTCGTTATTCCGGGTATTTCTTCTGGCAGCCACAATTAACCCCTTACATTGATTCCGGCGCAGTTACGCCCATCACACCCAGCGCATTGGCAATCACCTGACGTACTGCTGCGATTAAGGTCAGGCGGGCCTGACACAGGGCTTCATCATCGACAATAAACTGATGCGCGTTGTAGTAGGTATGGAAGTCACGCGCCAGATCCGTCAGATAATGCGCCAGCAAATGCGGTGTGTGATTAATCGCGGCATTTTCCAGCACTTCCGGATAGGTCGACAGCCTTGTCATCAAAGCGTCTTCATGGTCGGCGCTCAGTGCAGACAGACTGGCTTCACCCTGCGTCTGGTCCCATTGCATGCCGCGCTCCTCCAGTTGCCGGAACACGCTGCAGACACGGGCATGGGCGTATTGCACGTAATACACCGGATTATCATTGCTCTGTGATTTGGCCAGTTCCAGATCAAAGTCCATATGCTGGTCGGCGCCGCGCATCACGTAAAAAAACCGTGCTGCATCCTTACCGACTTCATCACGCAGCTCTCGCAAGGTGACAAACTCACCGCTACGGGTCGACATACCGACTTTCTCGGCACCGCGATAGAGCACGGCGAACTGCACCAGCAGGACTTTCAGCTGATCGACATTCTGCTGCATCGCTGTGACTGCCGCTTTCACCCGCGGAATATAACCATGGTGATCGGCGCCCCAGATATCGATAATCTGTTCAAACCCGCGCTGGTATTTATTCAGGTGATAGGCGATATCGGACGCAAAATAGGTCGCCTGCCCGTTATCACGTACTACCACCCGGTCTTTTTCATCACCATAGTCGGTGGAACGGAACCACCAGGCGCCTTTGTCCTGATACAGCTGACCGGCGTCTTTCAGCTGTTCAATGGCTTTTTCGACTTCACCGGATTCGACCAGTGAACGTTCGGAGAACCATTCATCGTATTCGGTACCGAATTCGGCCAGATCGTCGCGGATATCATCCAGAATTGCATTGAGGCCTTTATCAAATACCACGCGGTAATCCGCTTCACCGAGCAGTTTCTTGGCGCGGTTGGTCAAGGCATCAATATGCATTTCCTTGTCGCCGCCTTCAGGTTCATCGGCAGGAATTTCGTTGAACACTGCATCGGCCGCATGACGGAACTGTTCACCGTATTGCTGTTTCAGTTCTGCCGCGATGTCACGCACATAATCGCCCTGATAGCCATTACTGGGAAAAATGAATTTTTCGCCGCAGTTCTGCAGGTAACGCAGCCAGACACTGGTACCCAGAATATCCATTTGCCGGCCGGCATCGTTGACGTAATATTCGCGGTGAACATCAAACCCGGCTGCTTTGAGCAGGCTGCTGACCACCGAACCATACGCCGCGCCACGGCCATGACCGACATGCAAGGGTCCGGTCGGGTTGGCCGATACGAACTCAACCTGGACTTTTTTGCCTTTACCGATCTCGCTGCGGCCATAACGTTCAGCCTGATTCAGAATATCCTTGACCACCTGCTGACTGGCTTCAGCAGTGAGGAAAAAGTTAATAAAACCGGGGCCGGCAATCTCGACCTTGCTGATAACGGTCGATTCGGGCAAAGCGTCAGTGATTTCAGTCGCGATCTGGCGCGGATTCATTTTGGCCGGTTTGGCCAGCATCATGGCGATGTTGCAGGCAAAATCACCATGACTTTTGTCTTTCGTGCGTTCGATCTGAATCTCGGGCAGATCGATCTCAAGTTGATGTTTTTGGCTAAAAATGGATAAAGCCTGGCTGACCAGGTTTTTCAGTTGATCTTTCAACGTATTAACGCCCTGAAATGCAAATTGAAGTGTGTCGCGCATTTTAACCGATCAGGCCGGCTCATGACATCCTTGTTTTAGCGCTGCTGACTTACATTGATTTAAATCAGGTCCATCGGATCGATATCAATCGACCAGCGGCATTTGCGTGCCAGTTTATGCCGGCTGATAGCCTCGGTATGCCAGTCCAGCAGCTGATGCAAGGGTTTGCGTGAGGCTGAAGTCAACAGTAACTGGGCCCGATAGCGGCCGCCTTTTTTTTCCATAATGGTCGGTACCGGCCCCAGGATGATCACTTCCTGCTGCTCAGTCTGATGTAACAGCTGAGACACCTGCTGCAGAAAATCCATGGCTAGGCTGCGATCTCTGGCTTCGGCGCGGATCACGGCCCAGTTACTGACTGGCGGCATGCCCATTTCGATACGTTCACTGAGCAGTCTCTGTGCGGCTTTGGCATAGCCGTCTCCTATCAGACTACGCCAGAAAGGATGCGAAGTCTGCTCGGTCTGAATCAGCACCTCACCGGCTTTTTCACCGCGACCGGCACGGCCAGTAACCTGCGTGATCATCTGAGCCAGATTTTCGGTAGCGCGGAAATCGGCACTGTATAGCCCCTGATCGGTATCAAGCACCCCCACCAGGGTGACGTCATGAAAATCATGTCCTTTGGCCAGCATCTGGGTGCCGACCAGGATTCTGGCCTGCCCCTGTCTGACTTCCGTGACGATGTCGTTAAAGGCGTTAACCCGCTGCGTGGTATCCCGATCCACCCGAATCACCGGCGTTTCAGGAAACAAATCCTGCAGATGCTGTTCGATTTTCTCGGTGCCGGCGCCATAGCTTTTAAGCTGCATATTTTCGCAATCGGGGCAACTGTCAGGCAGTCGCTGAATCAGTCCACAGTGATGACAGAACAGGATCTGTCGGTGCCGATGCACGACCATTCTGGCATCGCAATCGCGACACTTTGCCTGCCAGCCACAGTCATGACACATCAGTACCGGCGCATAACCGCGGCGGTTGATAAAAAGAATCACCTGATTGCCCGCACTTAAATGGCTCTGCATTCGTTTGAGCAGTTGTTCGCTCAGACCATGATCGGGATGAGCTGCCTGGCTGTCGACAAGATGAACTGCGGGCAAACGCGCGCCACCGGCACGTTCACTCAGTTGCAACAGTTGAAAGCGGTTCTGCTGCACCTGATACAGGCTGTCCAGAGACGGGGTGGCACTCCCCATTAACACCGGAATGCCCATTTTCTGCGCACGTACCAGAGCAACATGGCGGGCATGATATCGAAGTCCGTCCTGCTGCTTATAGGAGCTGTCGTGCTCTTCATCAATGATGACAAGCCCCGGACTGGGCAAGGGCGTAAATACCGCTGAGCGGGTACCGATGATGAGGTCAGCAAGGCCGGCTCTGGCCAGTAACCAGCCCTGTTTTCTGTCGCCGTCTGAAACCGCAGAGTTCAGAACCACGATACTGGCATCCAGTCGTTTCTGGAAACGTTCGACAAACTGCCCGGTGAGACCGATTTCCGGAATCAGGATCAGCACCTGTTTCCCGTCGCGGAGCATACGCTCGGTCAGTTCGATATAGACTTCCGTTTTGCCGCTGCCGGTAATGCCCTGCAGCAAAAAAGGGGTGAACGCCGCTCTCTCCTGCCAGACCGCGTCTACGACCTGTTGCTGTTCTTCACTTAACTGCATCGGAAAAGTGAGTTCATTGCGTCCCAATGGCAGTTTTGCTTGCTGTTTCTGTATGACCAGTCCCTGGTTTTCCAGGGCTTTCATTGATGCCGATACATTTCCCAGCGTGTTTCTTAACGCGGTTTGACTGAGTCCTTCCGGATAATCTTCCAGCATTGCCAGACAAGCCTGCTGTTTACTGCCCAGTTTTTTTTCAGTGACAAATTCTGTTTTGAACCACCAGGGTTCAAGACTTAAAACAGCCTCAGCGCCGTTTCGGATAAGTTTGGGTAAAGCCGTCTGGAAAGCCTCGCCCAGGGGGTGATGATAATAACGGCTGACCCAGAGTACCGTCTGAATGATTTCTTCCGGAATCAGTGCTGTTTCATCAATAATCGCATCGATAGCTTTCAGTTTTTTCAGGCTGTCCTTATCTGTCTCTCTCTCACTGGCACTCATCACGATCCCGATACAGTCACGGCCGGCAAAATTGACTTTAACCCGCATCCCCGTCTGCCAGAAACTGACGTCTTTCTCTGAAAGATAATCGAAAAGCTGTCTGAGTGGACTCGGGACGGCAATATGTACGATGCTGGTCATTGCTTAATAAACAGAAAGAAAGAAGAAGATATTTTTTATGATGTTAATGTTTTATGCCTGTGAGTTGTTGGATAGTTATTTTTATCGAAGTAAAACCAACATCTTATCCTGATCCAAGACTGTTGATAACTGTCCTAACGCGACGCGGATTAGCTGTGGACAAAAAGGCGACTTATCCACAGCAAAAGTTATCCACAAGATATGATCGATCTTATTGGGTAGTTATACAGCTTTTATTGAGAGGCCTGTTTAGCGTTATGCTAGTGCCCGTTTTGAAGAGAATGGATGAATGAAATTAGCAATTATTGTGGCTACTGATGAGCAGGGTCTGATAGGAAAAGATAATGATCTGCCCTGGCGTTTGTCGGCTGATCTTCAGCATTTCAAGCGGGTGACCATGGACAAACCGATTATCATGGGACGCCGTACCCATGAGTCTATCGGTCGACCTTTACCGGGGAGACAGAATATTGTGATCACTGCGCGCGAGGGTTTTCAGGCGCCGGGTTGCGACGTGGTGCATTCGCTGAATGAGGCGCTGGCTTTGTGCAATAAACAGGAAGAAGTGATGATTATGGGCGGCGCTTCTTTGTATCAGCAGACCCTGCCGCTGGCAGATAAGCTTTACCTGACACTGGTCCACGCCAGGCTGGAGGGCGATACCTGGTTTCCTGCCTGGTCCCCTGAAGACTGGGAATGCATCAGCCGTGAGGATCATCAGGCAGATGAAAAAAACGACTATGACTACAGCTTTATGCTGTATCAGCGTGTCAGGAAGTGATGATCCTCAAGGCATGCTGCAGATGTTCTGCGGCTTCATAGCCGAGATCGGTGAGATAGCCACCATCTTCCTGAGTAATCAGCCCTTTATCATAAAGCTGCTGCGCGGCTTCAATCAGTCCTTCCTTGGCGGTGTGATGAATTTTAATACCGGCCTGGGTGCTGTCGAGCGGGAACTGCAGCAGGACTTCCAGTTCATCAATCAGGGCTTGTTTGATGGTCATAAAATTAGCGCCTCTTTGCGGGTGGACTCACTCACAACATAGCATAACTGCGGTACTTGCCAAGGGCTATTTATCTGCATTTACAAGCCCTGCTGCGGGCGGTAATCTTGGCTTTATAACTATCACAGGAGAGAGCAATGACGACGCCGCCGGTTATTTCCGATGATCCGCTGTATCAGCTGCTGCGTGAGGGAAAGATAGAAGAATTTAATCAACGGGTGGCCGCCGGTGAGCAGGTCAATCTGACCAGTTGTGATTTCAGACATCTCAACCTGCAGGGGCTCAATACGCAGGGGCTGGATTTTTCCAACAGTTATTTTCGCCAGGCGGACTTGCGTGGTATTGATTTCAGCGGCTGCCTGAGCCTGGAAGGCGCCAGTATTCATGGGGCCAAAATCTCCGGGGTTTATTTCCCCCAGCAAATCCGTGCCGAAGAGATTGAACTGTCATTGCAGCACGGCACGCGGATGCGTTACAGCGTTTAAGCCTCTTCCTCTTCCCTGCTGCGTCTTTTCGGCAGCCAGCGGGCACTGAGCAGGCCCAGTTCGAATAGCAGCCATACCGGCACGGCCAGCAGGGTTTGTGAGATGACATCCGGTGGGGTCAAAAGCATGCCGACAACAAAAGCGCCGACGATCACATAAGGCCGTTTTTCGGTCAGGCTCTCCACCGATGAAGCGCCGGTCCAGATCAACAGTAAAGTCGCTATCGGCACTTCAAACGCCAGACCAAAGGCAAAAAACAGCTTGAGAACAAAATCCAGATAACTGCTGATATCAGTCATTACCGCGACCCCTTCCGGCGCCGCCTGGGTTAGAAAGGCAAAAATCAGCGGGAACACGACATAAAACGCAAAGGCAATGCCTAAGAAAAACAGCAGCGTACTGGCAAATAACAGGGGAAATACCAGTTTGCGCTCATGATCATAGAGACCCGGCGCCACAAAGGCCCACAGTTGATACAGCAGATAAGGCACGGCCAGCATTATGGCAGTGCTCAACGTGAGTTTGAACGGCGTCAGGAAGGGTGAGGCGACCTCGGTCGCGATCATTGAGCTGGTTTCCGGCAGATGCCGCATCAGCGGCTCGGACAGGAACAGATATAAATCGTTGGCAAACGGGAACAGACACAGCGCCACCAGTAAAACCGCCAGCACCGCACGCAGCAGGCGGTCACGCAGTTCAACCAGATGCGATATCAGAGGTTGCTGCTGTTCATCCATCCTGCTTTTTGTCCTCTGATTGATTCTGCTTCTGCTCATCAAGCCGGATCTCTTCATTCAAATCCGGCATATTGTCGGGCTTTTTGAGCGCATCGCGCAGTTCCTGCGCACGCAGTTCCTTGGAAATTTCAGAGCGGATACTCTGCAAGGAGGCTTGAGCCCGGCCAATCCACAGGCCGGTAACCCGCACCAGCCTGGGCAAACGTTCTGGCCCCACCACAATCAGCGCGACTACGGCGATTAGCAGGATTTCCCAGAAACCGATATCAAACATAAAGCACCTGAAAGACGCTTAGATTAACGTGAGGACTTATCCTTATCCTCTTGTCGCTGTTGATGATGAGCCTGTTTATCATCGTGTTCGATGATAGTGTCGTCATCCTTTTTATCCGCCTCGTTACGACCTTCCTGCATCGAGTCTTTAAAGCTCTTGATGGCACTGCCGAGATCACCGCCCAGAGAGCGTATTTTTTTGGTGCCGAACAACAGCACCACAATGACCAGAATAATCAGTAACTGCCAGATGCTGATTCCACCGATACCCATAAAGTGCTCCTATTTAAAGCCGGGCAATGATTTGCCACCGAGGATGTGAATATGCAGATGATCGACTTCCTGACCGCCGCCCGGCCCGGTGTTGATAATACTGCGAAAACCCGTGTCGAGCCCTTGTTCCCTGGCCAGTGCAGGCAACGATAACATCATATGGGCCAAGAGTTCAGCATGCTCAGCTTTGGCATCGTCCAGACGGGCGATGTGAATTTTCGGGATCACCAGCAAATGCACATCGGCTTTCGGATAGATGTCTTTGAACACATAGATCTGATCGTCTTCGTACACCTTGGTGGAGGGAATATCACCGTCAAGAATTTTACAGAACAGACAATCACTCATGTTTTGCTCCTGCTGGCTTTTTCTTCATGACCGGACAGACCGAAACGGCGGTCCAGTTCGTCCAGAATCAATTGCGGATCAATATCATTATGCGCCAGTAATACCAGGCTGTGAAACCACAGATCGGCGGTTTCATAAATAATTTCTTCGCGCTTGCCGCCTTTGCCTGCAATCACCGTTTCGGTGGCTTCTTCACCCAGTTTTTTCAGAATCTTGTCAGTGCCGGCGGCATAGAGGCTGGCGACATAAGAAGAGTCCGGATCAGCCTGTTTGCGTTCATTGAGCACCTGATGGAGTTTTTTCAGAATATCGCTCATGAGTATATCTCGTCAGGATTTTTGAGGATCGGTTCCACTGCTTGCCACTGGCCATCCTGAAGACGCCAGTAAAAACAGTGATGGCGGCCGGTGTGGCAGGCAATACCACCTTTCTGAATCACCTCTATCAATATTGCGTCATTATCGCAGTCAAGGCGGATGGACTGGATGATTTGCTGATGGCCTGACTGCTCGCCCTTGTGCCACAGTTTCTGTCTGGAACGGGACCAGTAAACGGCATGGCCGCTTTCTGCAGTAAGCTTTAAGGCTTCCCGGTTCATCCAGGCTAAAGTGAGTACTTGCTTCGTCTCAGCTTCCTGAGTGATAACAGGAACCAGCCCGTCATCATTCCATTTCACCTGATCCAGAAAATCCATTACAACCTGACCTCGATACCCTGGCTGGCCATCTGCTGTTTGGCTTCCTGTACCGTGTGTTCACCAAAGTGGAAAATGCTGGCAGCCAGTACCGCATCGGCCTGCCCCTGGGTAATGCCATCGCAGAGATCCTGCAGTTTTCCGACACCGCCCGAGGCAATGACCGGCACATCCACGGCTTCGCTGACGGCACGGGTCAGCTCAAGATCAAAACCGGACTTGGTGCCGTCGCGGTCCATACTGGTCAGCAGGATTTCACCGGCACCATTAGCGACCATTTTTTTGGCCCATTCAACGGCATCAATCCCGGTGGGTTTACGGCCGCCATGAGTGAAGATTTCCCAGCGCGGCGTTTCACCCTCTGCTGAGACACGTTTGGCATCGATGGCAACGACAATACACTGCGAGCCGAAGCGCTCAGCAGCCTCACGTACAAAGTCCGGATTTTTGACCGCAGCCGAGTTAATCCCGACCTTGTCGGCACCGGCATTCAGCATCCTGCGGATATCGTCTACGCTGCGGATACCGCCGCCGACCGTCAATGGAATAAACACCTGGCTGGCGACGGCTTCGACCACATGCACCATGGTATCGCGCTCATGGTGGGTTGCGGTGATATCGAGAAAAGTGATTTCATCGGCGCCCTGCTCGTCATAGCGCTTGGCGACTTCGATGGGGTCGCCGGCATCACGGATATCAACAAACTGCACGCCTTTGACAACGCGACCGTTATCGACGTCGAGACAGGGAATGATGCGTTTGGCGAGACCCATTTATGTTTAAAACTCCAGTGGCGGATTCAGTTTGTCGGCCAGCTCCTGACCTTTTTTCAGATCAATGCTGCCTTCGTAGATAGAACGACCCAGGATCGCGCCCATTACGCCCTCGGCTTCGGCTTCACACAGCGCTTCGATATCTTCGTAGCTGCTGACGCCGCCGGAGGCAATAACCGGGATCTGGATCGCGCTGGCCAGTTTACGGGTTGATTCCAGGTTAACACCCTGCATCATGCCGTCACGGCTGATGTCAGTGTAAATAATGGCTTCGACGCCGTCCTGCTCGAATTGCTGCGCAATATCAATGACATCGTGATTGGACAGTTTGGACCAGCCGTCAATCGCGACTTTGCCGTCTTTGGCATCGAGACCGATGATGATGTGACCCGGAAATTCGGCGCAGACATCACCGACAAAGTGTGGCGCATTAATGGCTTTGGTACCGAGAATGACATAACGGACACCGGCGTGGAGGTAGGTTTCGATGGTTTCTTCGTCACGAATGCCGCCACCCACCTGGACATCGAGCTCGGGAAAGGTTTCGCAGACTTTGTGAATGACATCGGCATTGACCGGGTTGCCGGCAAAAGCGCCATCGAGGTCGACCATGTGCAGCCGTTTGGCCCCGGCTTCCACCCATTTTCTCGCGACCGCAACTGGGTCATCCGAAAACACGGTATTGTCTTCCATTCGCCCCTGACGCAAACGCACGCAGTGACCTTGTTTGAGATCAATGGCAGGGATCAACAACATAAATCATTCTCCGTTAGTGGGGCGGTCATCAGCTTTGTCCGTCCCAGTTTACAAAATTTTCCAGTAATTGCAGGCCGGCGCGCTGGCTTTTCTCCGGGTGGAATTGGGTAGCGAACACATTATCGCGGTAAATTGCCGAAGCAAAATCATCGCCGTAATGGGTCGTGGCTGCCACTACTGCCGGATCGGCCGGACTCACATAATAGCCATGGACAAAATAAAAGCGCTCGTCCTGTTCAATATGCTTCCACAACGGGTGTTCACAGGTCTGGTGCACCTGATTCCAGCCCATATGCGGGACTTTCAGCTTATCACCCTGTTCTGACACAGGTTTGTCGAAGGCTTTGACTTCGCCGGGGATAATGTCGAGGGCTTCTATACCGTTATTTTCCTGACTATGACTGAGCATGGCCTGCATGCCCAGACAGATCCCCAGAAACGGCTTACTGCGGGCGGCTTGTTTGACGACTTCATCGAGTCCGAGTCGATTGAGTTCATCAATACAGTCCCGGATTGCGCCCACACCGGGGAACAACACATGGCTGGCTGAGAGAATCTCTTCCGGCCTCGAGCTGATAAGCACCTGAGCGGACTGCCCGGAGACGGTTTCCAGTGCTTTGGACACAGAGCGGAGATTGCCCATGCCATAGTCGATCACTGCTACGCGACGCATTTTATACCTGTTTGCAAATCATCTTTGGATAATGGCGTGAGAAGCCTGAGTCGTGAGCTTACAATGCCCCTTTGGTTGACGGTAGCTGCTCCAGCGCCCGCTGATCAAGCGCTACCGCCATGCGCAGGGCACGGCCGAAGGCTTTGAAAATGGTCTCAGCGATATGATGGGCATTACGACCTTTCAGGTTATCAATATGCAGCGTGATGCCGGCATGGTTGACCAGGCCCTGGAAAAACTCGTAGAACAGGTCGACATCAAACTCACCGATTTTGTCGCGGGTGAATGTGACATCGAATTCCAGGCCGGGACGACCGGACAGATCCAGTACGACACGTGACAGGGCTTCATCCAGAGGCACATAGGCATGACCGTAGCGGACCACCCCTTTTTTATCACCCAGTGCCTTTTTCAATGCCTGACCGATAGTGATACCGACATCTTCCACAGTGTGGTGCGCATCAATATGCAGATCACCGTTGGCTTTGACGCTGAGGTCAAACAGGCCGTGGCGGGCAATTTGATCCATCATATGGTCGAGGAAGGGAACGCCGGTTTCGGCTTGGAAGGTGCCGCTGCCATCAAGGTTAATGGCAACTTCGATCTGGGTTTCCAACGTGTTTCGCGCAACTGTCGCGCTACGAGCGGTCATTGTGAATCCTGATTTTATTAATAAAACGAGATAATAACTGTTTCGGACAAGGGTTTGAAGGGTTATTATAGGCGATGTTATGCACAAGGATCAGTAATGGCTCAATTGAACAACGTCACCCCGTTATTCAAAGACCTCGCCAAAGTCGAGCACGAACACAATATCGCCTGCAAGGAATGTTCTCTTTATCGCCTGTGTTTGCCGCTGGGATTGCACAGCAATGACCTGGCGCAGCTGGACAAAATCATCAAGCGCAGCCAGAGTTATACCCGCGGTCAGCCACTGTTTGCGACCGATACGCCGTTCAAATCGATTTTTGTGGTGCGCTCCGGCTCTTTCAAAACCACGGTGCAGGCCAGTGACGGCCGGGAACAGGTCACCGGCTTCTATTTTCCCGGCGAGTTCATCGGTATGGATGCGATTTATGAACAAGCCTACAAATCCACTGCCAAGGCACTGGAAAGCAGTAGCGTCTGCGAATTGCCGTTCGAGAAACTGCAGGAATTCGGTGCGACGATGCCGCAGCTTCAGGTGCAGATGATGTCGCGTCTCAGTAAGGAACTGTCCGGGGATAAAACGCTGATGTTCCTGCTGGGTAAAAAGACTGCGGAGGAAAAACTGGCGACTTTTTTACTGTCTTTATCACGCCGGTTTCAGGATCGCGGCTTTTCGGCACGCGAATTCCAGCTCTCCATGTCACGCGGTGATATTGCCAACCATCTCGGTCTGGCGGTGGAAACCGTGAGCCGTCTGTTTACCCGCTTCCAGGATGAGGGCCTGATCAATATTCAGGGCAAAGCCATCAGCCTGGTTGATAGCGACAAGCTTAAACAGCTTTGCGGCTGAATACCCACCTCACTGATAATTGATCCAGGTCAATGCGCCTTCAGGCGCCCTCCCCGACAATAAACCCATGTTTGACGCACAGGGTTTGTCCCGGAGGAAGAAGAATGAAAAAAACCGTTTTTGCTGCTGCCATGATGACAGGTTTGAGTTTAAGCGCAGCTGCAGTACCGGCCATGGCTTATGAAGCAGGCGACTGGCTGGTTCGTGGGCGAGTCATCAATATTGATCCTAATGATGACAGTGGTCAGTTGTATGCTGATGTTGGTAGCGGTTATTTCGCTGCCGGTGACGGGGTAAAGGTCGATTCTGATACTGTACCTGAACTCGACATCACCTATATGCTTTCCCGCCACTGGGGTGTTGAGCTGATTTTAGGATATTCAGAGCATACAGTGGCCGGTGAAAAAAACTGGTCAGCATTGGGTGATGTGATTGATGCAAAAGTGCTCCCACCCACATTAACCCTGCAATATCACTTTTTGCCTGACGCTAATGTTCGCCCCTATGTCGGTGTCGGTATCAACTACACCCATTTCTTTGATGAAGAGGTTGCAGGTGTAATTGATACGCCAGGATCTAAAGTAGAACTGGATGATTCCTGGGGGCTGGCAGCTCAGGCTGGTGTTGATGTCGCCCTGAACCAGGACTGGTTCGTGAACCTGGATGTGAAATATATCGACATCGATACCGAAGCTCATTTCGACAACATTGCCGGTGGTGCCTATCAGCGTGCCCGAATCAATGCAGATATTGATCCTTTTGTCTGGGGCATTGGTATCGGTCGTCGTTTCTAACCCCTCGATGTGCGGATGAAGAACAGCGCATCCGCTCATTGTGGTTGTGTCCTCGTAGTGCTTTGGCCCTCCTTTGGAGGGCCTTTTTTTAGCTTTGTCTCGGCCTGATAAATTGCTTGATACGGATACCAAGCACGCTCAGCACGACAAAATAAGCCACAGCGGCACCACTAATCAGCAGCATCAGTTGACCGAACCGCTGCCAGGCGGTCCACTCCTGCCAGACCGTGATGGCCGGTGTCAGCCACAGTAACAGCGCCAGCATCAGCCCATTGGCAATGATAAGTTTACCGCTCAACAGCATCCAGCCGGGGGTGGGCGAATATACGCCGCGACGCCGCAGACCGAGATAAAGCAGGCCGGCATTCAGTACGGCGGATAAAGATGTGGCGAGTGCCAGGCCGACATGGGCCAGGTACATCATCAGAATCACATTCAGCACCATATTACTAACCATGGCAATCACACCAATCTTCACCGGTGTTTTGGTATCCTGGCGCGCATAATAGCCGGGTGCCAGCACTTTTATCAGGATAAACGGCAGCAAGCCCAGGCCGTAAGCCATGAGACTCAGCGAGGCCTTGTAGGCATCACCTGCTCCAAACTCCCCGTACTGGAACAAGGTCGTTAATAATGGATGAGCCAGGGCAACCAGCCCGATGGCGGCTGGTGTACCGATAATAAACACCCAGCGCAGCGCCCAGTCGATAGTGTCTGAAAAGCCTTCGCTGGATTGGCTGGCATGCTTCTTAGACAGGCTGGGCAGAATCACGGTCGATAAAGCGATGCCAAATACACCCAGCGGAAACTCGACCAGTCGATCAGAGTAATACAGCCAGGAGATACTGCCGGTGACAAGAAAGGATGCCAACAGGGTATCCAGCAGCAAATTGATCTGTGCCACGGAAACACCGAACATTGCCGGGATCATCAAACGGGTGATTTTCCGTACACCCTCACTGCGCCAGCCCCAGCGTGGCCTTGGCAGAGCTTTAATCTGAAGCAGGAATGGCAGTTGAAACAGCAGCTGTACCACGCCACCGATAAATACGCCCCAGGCCAGTGCCCTGACGGGCTCATCCAGCTGCGGTGATAACCAGATTGCGGTGCCTATCAAAGACAAGTTCAGAAACACCGGGGTGAAAGCCGGCACCGCAAATTTGCCAAAACTGTTGAGGATCGAGCCCGCCAGTGCAGTCAAAGAAATAAACAGCAGATACGGAAAAGTGATTGCCAGCAAGTCACCGGCCAGGCTGAGTTTATAAGGGTCTGCAATAAAACCCGGCGCGAATATCATGATAATGACCGGTGCCGCCAGCATGCCGATCGCACTAATCAGCATAAGTATGACTGCCAGCGTGCCACTGGTCTGCGCTATCAGCTCTTTCAGTGGTTTGTCGCCGCGCTCGCGGAATTCAGCGAGCACCGGGATGAATGCCTGGGAGAAAGCCCCTTCGGCGAACAGGCGACGCAGGAAATTGGGGATTTTGAAAGCGACAAAAAACACGTCCGCGCCCAGCCCCGCACCGAACATTCTGGCGATCACAATATCCCGTAAAAAACCCAGAATTCGGGAAATAAACGTCATGATGCTGACAACTGCGGTAGACTTGAACAGTTTTTCGCTCATTTGATTCTCATAGGATTAGCTCAACAACGGGATCAACCGGATGAAGTTATTCAAAAGCTTTAATTCTAAGGGTTTTTTGCTGTTATATCTCGTTGTCTTTACGAGTCTGCTGCTGGCCTGGCTGTTCCGGGTTGAACAGAAACAGATTGATCATCGTCAAATCCCGCCCTCACTGGCGCCCCTGCTAATTTCACCGCCGGCTGAGCTGCCTCAGTTTCTGCTTTATTCCGACACAGCCGCGGTGCTGACCGAGCAGTCTCTACGAGGTAAATGGAGCTATGTGTATTTCACTCATCCTGCCTGTCTGCCTCAGTGTGAGGCGGTGTTGTCAGTAATGCACAACCTGCAGCAACTGGCTGCGCCCAGTGAAACGCAGTTCGTACTGATTAATTTCGACAGTGAACAGCAAACACTGCGGCCCGAGTGGTGGCTGCAAAATATGCCAACTTTGCCTTTATATGGTGGCGACAGGAAAATCGTCAGCGAGTTATCTGACCGTTTCGAGTTTCTCTATCTGAGAACTGCGTTGGAGAGAGGATACAGTCTGGAGCAACAACACAGTATTTTCCTGGTTGATCCCAAGGCGCGCGTCTATGCTCGCTTTGAGCCGCCCTTCTCTTCACCGCTGATACAGCAACAGTTTATCGCTGTACGCGAGTTTTACGCGCGCAGCGAATAATCAGTATCTTCCAGCGCGTCAGAAAAGGTCTGAGCCAGTTGCTCCAGGGTCGCAGTGCGGCGGAAACTCGGACGCCAGACCAGACCGATTTCACGCATAGCCTGATTGTTCTTATTCTCAAGCGGCACCAGACTGATATCGGAATGACTGACCATGTCCGAGGTGATAGCCATATCCGGAATCAGTGTAATGCCCAGGCCGCTGGCAACCATCTCAATCAGAGTGTAGAGGCTGGTGGCCTGAACACTTTTGCGCTGGGCTGAGGCCGGTAACTGACAGGCACTCAGCGCGTGTTCGCGCATGCAGTGCCCTTCTGCGAGCAATAACAGTTCATTCGTCGGCAACTCATCGGCCTTGAGCGTTTTTCTCTGTGCCAGACGGTGCTGTTTGGGCAGTGCGACCCAGAACGGTTCCTGAGCGAAGACGCGATGGGTCAGACCGCGTATATTGAATGGAAATGCCAATACCGCAACATCAATACTGCCCGCTTCCAGTTGATCCAGTAATCGTTCTGACTGATCTTCAATCAGCAGGATTTCAAGATCAGGTAACTGCTGTCGCACGGTGGGTAAGACCTTGGGTAACAGAAACGGACTGATGGTCGGGATTACACCCACCTGTATCCTGCCGGAGAGCGGATTTTTCTCTGATTGTGCTAGGTCAACCAGGTCCTCGCTGAGCGACAGGATCTGCTGTGCCCTGCCTGCGATTTCTTCACCGATGGGTGTTGGCAAGACCTTACGGTTGGTTCGTTCCAGTAATGAAACTTCCAATAGTTCTTCCAGGTCCTGAATGCCTGCGCTGAGTGTTGATTGAGTGACAAAACATTTCTCTGCAGCATGACCAAAATGTTTTTCTTCAACCACGGCGGTGAGGTATTGCAACTGGCGTAGGGTGGGTAATCTCATAATCGAATTTTCCGCTTAAAATTCAAAATTTAATCAGTATAATTAAAGTATCATGAATGTTGGCTTTTGTATTCTGCTCAGCCTCAAAACTTCGGCCTCTCGTTCCTGTCATCTTATGACTATCACAGCACAGGTTAGTTTTCGCCAGTGGGCGTCAAATCAGCGTGAGTATTCAGGATATTTGTTAGAATCAAATGACTCGGATTTATCAGTTTTTTATAGGAGAGCTTGAATGAAAAAATGGCAGTGTATCGTTTGCGGTTTTATTTATGATGAAGCACGCGGTTTGCCGGAAGAAGGTATTCCACCGGGTACCAAATGGGACGAGATTCCTGAAGATTGGGAATGTCCTGAATGCGGTGTCGGAAAAGAAGATTTTGAAATGGTCGAAATTTAATTATTAATGGTTTACCGGATATCAGCCAGTTATTTTCTTGGAAAAGAAACCATGCTGGCTGATTCTTTATTTCAATTCTTCATCATGCACCGATACGCACCCCCGCAGCTAAAGAAAATTCATCGTGCTGGCTCAGATTAATATTCATCAGTTTCGTAATATCAGCGCCGCTGAATTATTTCCTTCCTCAGGGATCAATTTTATTCTTGGTGAAAATGGTTCGGGCAAAACGAGTCTTCTTGAAGCGATCTTTGTCCTGGCGATGGGGCGTTCATTTCGTTCGCGCTTTCTAAAAAATCTCGTTAACTACGATCATTCCCGCCTCATCCTGTTTGCACGTTCAATCGATAGAACGCCGATTGGCTTACAGTATGACCTGCAGAGCGGGCTGCAGATTCGTCTTAACAATGCCCCTTTGAAACGTCTTTCAGATTTGGCCTTTCATCTGCCAGTACAACTTATTCCAGCCAATTGTCATCAGTTCTTTGAGCAGGGTCCTAAATATCGCCGACGAATGGTTGATTGGGGTGTGTTCCACGTGGAACATCAATTCAATTATCACTGGCAGTCTTACAAAAAAGTACTTCAGCAACGCAATGCAGCAATAAAAACGCGCAAGCCTGCGGGTGAAATCAAACTGTGGGATAAGGCTTTAACAGAGCACGGTTTGATAATTACCGGGATGCGCCAGCGTTATCTTAAACAGCTCATCAATCATTTCCGGCCCTTTTTTAAAAAGCTTTGTCCTGAACTGGCGGATTATAAATTTTCATTGCGCTATCTGCGTGGCTGGAATAAAGAATTTGAATTAGCAACCTATCTACAACAAAATCTCGAGCGGGATATGGCATTAGGCTATACCCGCTCTGGACCCCACGCGGCAGATTGGTCATTTCGTGTCAATGAGGCTGACCCTTATGAACTGCTATCGAGAGGTCAGCAAAAATTATTTTTCCTGTCGTTAAGCATGGCTCAAATCATGATTCTGTCAGAGCAGAAACATCGGGAAAATACGCTGCTCCTGATAGATGATTTGAGTTCAGAACTTGACTGGCATCATCAGAAAACAGTGGTAAATACACTCAGAGAATTACCGGTGCAGAGCTTTATCAGTAGTACAAATACAGAGCTTGCCGAGCTGATTGATGGTCAAAACGAGAAAAGGTTCCACGTGGAACATGGTGTCATTTCCGAGAAAAGGAACGATGCTATCAACACAAGTCCAGACGTAGTAGAATAATAGGTTATTCAACATCCTAGACAGGAATAGTTTGATTATGGCAACGGATAATAACAGCACCTACGATTCATCGAATATCAAGGTATTGAAAGGACTTGATGCCGTCAGAAAAAGACCCGGCATGTATATCGGTGATACCGATGATGGTACCGGTCTGCATCATATGGTTTTCGAGGTGCTGGACAACGCTATCGACGAAGCCCTGGCCGGCCACTGCTCACAAATCGATGTGCGCATTCACCCTGATGACTCGGTCTCAGTAATAGACAATGGTCGCGGTATTCCCGTCGATATTCACGAAGAAGAAGGTGTTTCAGCCGCAGAAGTCATCATGACAGTACTGCACGCTGGCGGTAAATTTGATGACAATTCCTACAAGGTCTCAGGGGGACTACACGGTGTAGGTGTCTCGGTGGTCAATGCCCTGTCGAAGAAACTGACGATGGAAATTCATCGTAATGGCCGTATCCATAAACAGTCTTACACTCACGGTGTGCCCGACGCGCCTCTGAAAGATGTGGAAGATACCAAGATTACCGGCACCCGAATTCAGTTCTGGCCCAGTGAAGAAACCTTCACCAATGTCACCTTTGATTACAACATACTGGCAAAACGCATTCGTGAACTCGCCTTCCTCAATTCCGGTGTCAGAATCAAGCTCACCGATGAACGGGATGAGCGGACGGAGACTTTCTTTTACGAAGGCGGCATAACCGCTTTTGTTGAGCATCTCAATAAGAACAAAACATTAATTCATGACAACATCATTAAGATTGATGGTGTGCGTGAAGATGTCACCGTTGAATTGTCAATGCAGTGGAACGATTCCTATCAGGAAAATATTTACTGTTTCACGAACAACATTCCCCAGCGTGATGGTGGTACACACCTCGCCGGTTTCCGTGCCGCCCTCACCCGCACTTTGAATCAATACATTGAAAGTGAAGGTCTCGCCAAGAAGTCCAAGGTTACAACCAGTGGCGATGATGCCCGTGAGGGCCTGACAGCAGTATTGTCAGTGAAAGTGCCGGATCCGAAATTCAGTTCCCAGACTAAGGATAAATTGGTTTCATCAGAAGTCCGCACTATTGTTGAATCGCTGGTAAACGAGTTCTTCCATGACTTTCTGATCGAAAATCCGAACGATGCCAAGTTAATCGCCAACAAAATGATTGATGCAGCGCGAGCAAGAGATGCGGCCAGGAAAGCGCGTGAACTGACCCGCCGCAAAGGGGTTCTGGATATCGCCGGTCTGCCGGGTAAACTGGCTGATTGTCAGGAACGTGACCCTGCCCTGTCCGAACTGTTCCTGGTGGAGGGTGATTCTGCGGGCGGCAGTGCCAAGCAGGGACGTGACCGCCGTACCCAGGCAATCCTGCCACTGAAAGGTAAAATTCTTAATGTTGAACGTGCCCGTTTCGACAAGATGATCAGCTCTGCTGAAGTCGGCACGCTGATTACAGCATTAGGCTGTGGTATCGGCCGTGACGAATATGATCCGGAAAAACTGCGTTACCATCACATCATTATTATGACTGACGCTGACGTCGACGGTTCTCACATCCGTACCCTGCTGCTGACTTTCTTCTATCGTCAAATGCCGGAATTGATCGAACGTGGACATGTATATATTGCCCAGCCGCCGCTGTATAAAATCAAGAAAGGCAAACAGGAACGTTACGTCAAGGATGATGCCGAGATGGAACGTTACCTGACGGAAGTTGCCCTGCAGAATGCTTCGCTTTATCCATCAGCAGACGCCAGTGCCATAGAAGGTTCAGCGCTGGCATCACTGGTTGCCGAATATCAGACCATTAATGCGATTATCGGCCGCCTGTCCAATCACTATTACCCGGCTTTTCTGGATCAGCTGGTGTATCAGCCGCAGATTCCAGCATTCGGTGATCCGGGCATGGAAGAATGGCTGTTGACGATAGAAACAGCGATGAATCGGGGGCTGCCTACCGGTACCCATTACAAGCTGAGCATTCAGAATCAGGAAGATGAGCCGGTGCCGATGGTTAATATCAGCTTCAGTCGGCATGGTATCAGCACCGATTTCCATGTGCCTGGTGAGTTCTTTGATAGCACGGAATATCAGAAGATTCTGGCTTTCTCTAATAAAATCAATGGCTTGTTTGGTGGAGGTGCGCGTGTTGAACGTGGTGAGCGCTCAGAAAACATTCACTATTTTTCCCAGGCAGTTAACTGGCTACTGGCTGAAGCCAGACGCGGCCAGCATGTTCAGCGCTATAAAGGGCTGGGCGAAATGAATCCGGATCAGTTGTGGGAAACCACCATGGATAAGAGCAAGCGCCGCCTGCTGCAGGTGAAGATTGATGATGCGATTGCCGCCGACGAAACTTTCAATACGCTGATGGGCGATCATGTTGAGCCCCGTCGAGAGTTTATTGAAACCCATGCCTTACAGGTATCCAATCTCGATATTTAAGCGTTAAAGACTGATTGGAATAAAGCCTTGACTGTATCGCAGTCAGGGCTTTTCTTTGCGGTATAGAAGAGGAAGCGCAAAGGGCAGTCGCAAATAGCGGTCTTTACAGCTAGAGTAGTGCCACGCGCCATAGAAAACCTTCAGGCTGCCTGTGAGCGCTTTTATGACATTGTGATGCTGGCTATAAAGGCAGATATAAAAAAGGCCCTGAAAAGGGCCTTTTTGTCTGAATGAGCAGTGATTAACTCAGTGCAGTTTGATTTTGGGATGTACACTGCGTCTGAACAGATGCGACAGGGACAGCATGGCTACCCGGAACGGTCCGAACAAAGCCATCTGATGCATTTTGTAGAGCGACAGATACATGACCCGTGCCATCAGACCTTCAATCATCATACTGCCTCGGCTCAGATTACCCATCAGGTTACCGACCGTACTGTAACGGCCAAGCGAGACCAGTGAGCCGTAGTCGTGATATTCGTATTCAGGCAGTGGTTTGTCTTTCAAACGGTTAAGAATCGACTTGTATACATGTGAGGCCATCTGATGTGCGGCCTGGGCGCGCGGCGGCACGTTCTCATCATGTCCCTGCCATTTACAGGCGCAGCAGTCACCGATGGCATAGATATCATCATCGAGCGTGGTTTGCAGGGTTTGTCTGACGACCAGTTGATTCATCCAGTTGGATTCGAGTCCGTCAATGTCTTTAAGGAATTCGGGTGCCTTGATCCCGGCAGCCCAAACCTTGATCGCGGCAGGTATCACATTGCCGCTTTCAGTGATGATTTCCTTGTCGGTGACCTCGACAACCCGCTCTCCGGTCATGACATTGACGCCCAGCTTGTTGAGCTCTGACAGGGTCGCATCGGAAATATTTTTGGGCAGGCCCGACAGAATGCGATCAGCGGCTTCGATGATTGTGATTTTCACATCCTGCGGGTTAACTTCATCCAGGCCGTAAGCGGTCAGAAGATGTGATACTTCGTGCAACTGTGCACTCAATTCAACACCGGTTGCACCGGCACCGACAATGGCGATATTAAGCTGACCGGCATCAAGCGGCTTACCTTGGGTATGCGCACGCAGATAGGTCTGCAGCAGTTTACTCTGGAAAACCTCAGCCTGTTTCGTTGTATCCAGGAACAGGCAGTGTTCACGCACACCTTTAATACCGAAGTCATGGCTGATGCTGCCGACCGAGATGACCAGATAGTCATAGTCGAAACTACGGCGGGGAATGATCTCGACCCCTTCGCTGTTCAGGGTCGGTGCCACCGAGATTTGTTTATTTTTGCGATCGAGGCCGTCCATACGTCCGAGACGGAAGCGAAAGCCACTGTAATTCGCCTGACCCAGGTATTCAATTTCATCCTCATGCGAATCCAGCGTGCCGGCAGCCACTTCGTGCAGCAGGGGTTTCCAGATATGAGTGTGAGTACTGTCCACCAGTGTGACCTGGGCTTTTCCTTTTTTGCCCAGTTTCTTGCCGAGCTTGGTGACCAGTTCCAGGCCACCTGCTCCGCCGCCAACAACGACAATTTTGGGGATGTGGTTTGACATTCGCTATGGCTCCAATCCGACGCAGAAATGTGAGGACGGCTGTTTAATCAGCGTGTCGGCATGTCATTTTGCGCAGCGCAGTCAGCGAAGACAAAATCACCCCGGGAAACAACAGCAGTCCATCAAGTAAAACCGTGATTTTAACGTAAAAAACCCTATAAAAACTATCTTATTTTTACTACAGAGGCCGACTCTGGCAAAATTAATGATCTTGATCAATTTTAGAGACCGCAAATGCAAGCAAGGCCTGAAAAACCACGCCTGGCCTGGGCTGTAACCGGTTCCGGACATTATCTGGAAGAGTGTCTGGAGATTATCCGTGAACTGGATGACGTCGACCTGTTTTACAGCCGCGCCGGTGAGGAAGTGATTCGCATGTACGGGCACGAACCCAAAGAAATCGTGCCGGAAGGCCGCATTTACCGCGATCGTGCTGCCAGTGCACCGCCGGTAGGTCTGTTCTATCGTGGTGATTACCACACATTGGTCGTGGCGCCGGCCACCTCGAATAGTGTGGCGAAAATGGTCATGGGGTTGTCGGATACGCTGGTCACCAATATTTATGCACAAGCCGGTAAATGCCGCATTCCCAGTATTGTTCTGGCCTGTGACGCGATTCCTGAAGTCGATACCCCGGCCCCGGATCGCATGGTCAGGTTGTGGCCGCGCAGGATTGATCTGGAACACACCGAAAAACTGAAAACCTTTGAAGCGACTACGGTAGTGGAAACGGCCGAACAACTGTCTGAAGCGATCAGAAAGCGCCTGGCAGAGGTGGGCTGAGTCCGGCAATGACGAACCGGATCCTGTTTCTGACCGGTAAACTGGCAGCGCCCAGCGTGCACAAGGTGCTGCGAGAAATGGCGCCGTTGCCCTTTGACTATGAAGTGCATCAGTTAGGCTTGTCGGTTGCCGCACTGATGACCGACAAAATGATTGCCAGACGCCTCAAAGCGGAAGATTATCAGGGCTATGATGAAATTATCGTTCCCGGTCGCTGCCGGGGCGATTTGGCGGCCTTGAGTCAGGAGCTCGGGATCAAAGTCACCCGTGGCCCGGAAGAAATCAAGGATCTGCCCGTGCATTTCGGTAAGGCGCGTAAACAGCCCGATCTCAGTCGCTATGCTGTGACTATCTTTGCTGAGATTGTGGATGCCCCTGAAAGAAGTATCGATAGCCTGATCCAACGGGCGCATTACTATCGCAGCAATGGCGCCGATGTGATCGATATCGGCTGTCTGCCGCAGGAGGACTTTCCACATCTGGAAGCAGCGATTGAGGCCCTGCACTCAGAAGGTTTCAAGGTAAGTGTAGACTCACTTTCATTGCCTGATCTACAGCGTGCAGCCAAAGCCGACGCCGATTATCTGTTAAGCCTGACCGAAGAAACCATCGAGCTTGCCAAGGAGACGGATGCCATCCCCATTCTGGTGCCGGCAGAACCTGGCTCGCTAGCCTCGCTGGAACGCGCGATGGAAGCGATGGATAAAATCGGTAAACCCTGGATTGCTGATCCGATACTGGATCCGATTCATTTCGGCCTGACCGCCTCGATAGTCCGTTATCATGAACTGCGACAGAAATATCCGGACGCCCCGATCATGATGGGGGTAGGTAATCTCACCGAGCTGACCGATGCTGATACCAGCGGTATCAATGCGATGCTGTTCGGCATTATTTCAGAATTGAATGTCAATTGCGTGCTGGCCACCGAGGTCAGTCCGCATGCACGGCGGGCAATCCGTGAAGCTGATGTAGCAAGGCGCATGATGTATGCAGCCAAGGACGATAACAGTCTGCCACGTGATTTCACCTCGGATCTGCTGGTTGCACATGAGCGCCGGCCGTTTACCGATACGGCTGATGAGATTCGTGAACTGGCCAAAAGCATTAAGGATCCCAATTACCGGATCAAAATTGCCCGCGAAGGCATTTTTATGTTCAATCGCGACGGTTTGCTGCAGGATATCGACCCGTTCGAGTTTTATCCGCATTTACAGGTGGAAAACGATCCGGGACATGCTTTTTATCTCGGCGTCGAACTGGCCCGGGCCGAAGTCGCCTGGCAACTGGGTAAACGCTATACCCAGGATGAAGATTTGCAGTGGGGCTGTGCCGTAGAGCAGGCAGAAGAGGATCTAACGCAGCAGAAAGCGGAAGGTACGACCATGAAGACGCGGCAAAAAGATCGCGCCTGTGGCAGTGCCGACAAAAAGACACAGAAAAAGCAGCGAGCCTGTGGTACGGCAGATAAGCCCAAGAAAAACAAGGAGCGCGCCTGTGGCACGGCTGACAAGTCGGATTCATGAAGTCATCGTGACAAGCCTGGATGCAGCGGGAACCCCGCATTCAGCGCCGATGGGAATTAGTGAAGTAAATGGTTACTTTCTTGTTAAGCCATTTAAACCCTCAGCAACCTATGACAATTTGAAACGTCACCGGCAATGCACGATTAATTACATCGACGACGTCAGGGTGTTTGCCGGCGCCTTGACCGGCAGACGCAACTGGCCCACCCTGCCCTGTAAACGGATTGAAGGCGCTTATCTTGAGCAGGCGCTGACCCATAGCGAACTGCAGATGACCCGCTTTGAAGATGATGATCCCAGAGCCTGTTTCTATGGTGAGCTTGTGGAAGAACAGATTCATGCGCCGTTTCGGGGTTTTAACCGGGCCCAGCATGCCGTCATCGAAGCCGCTATCCTGGTCAGTCGGCTGGGCATGCTGCCGGAAAATAAAATTCGTGAAGAAATAGGCTATTTACAAATTGGCATTGATAAAACTGCCGGTGACCGCGAACTGGAAGCCTGGGGCTGGCTGATGGACAAAATCAAACAAGCAGGCATTGAGATTGAACATGACTAAATGGCTGGCGAGTGTGCAGTCACTCGATGAAGCAAAAACACTGGAACAGACTTTGCCGGATATTCTGGACCTTAAAGATCCGGCCAGCGGTGCTCTGGGCGCCCTGCCCCTGTCAGTGGTCAAATCGGTCGTAGCCTGGGTTGACGGACGTTGTGAAACCAGTGCGACCATTGGCGATCAGCTGATGAAAGCCGAAATCATCAGCCCCGCCGTGAATGCGATGGCAGCCACCGGCGTTGATTACGTCAAGGTCGGCCTGTTTGCCGATCCTGCGCTTGAATCCTGTCTGTCCGGCTTAAAGCAGACGCTGTCGGAACTGAACAGACCCGTTATTGCCGTCATTTTCGCCGATCAGACTAAAGATATCTGTCTGGTCAGTAGCATCAAGCAGGCCGGTTTCAGCGGGGTAATGGTGGATACCGCCAGCAAGAACGGCCAGGGATTACTGCAGCATTGGTCTGAAGCTGAATTGAGCAGCTTCATCACTGAGGCCCGCAAGCATGGCATGCTCTGCGGCATGGCGGGGGCGTTAGCAATTGAAGATATCGACAGTCTGGAATCACTGGGCGCGGATTATCTCGGTTTTCGCAGTGCCCTTTGTGAGCGTCGTCAACGAACGGCGACCCTGCAGGCGGAGCGTGCATTGGCGATTCAGCAACGTTTGCAGCGTTATGGCCTTGCCAGTTAAGAATTAAAGCTCTGCCACCGTTCCTGCGACCAGTTTCATCACCAAAGGCCGAACCATCATCACGCACAGAAATGCCGAGGGCATCGCGACTTCATAGGCATGCAGTGCATTTAACAGATAAAGATCATCAAAGCCCTGGTTCACCGCCGTGATAATCAGCGACATCAGCGCGGCCATAATCGCAGACATATAAAAAGCGAACACCACCGGCGTCAGTCTGGCCGGTAACTTTCTTCTACGCAGCAGCAATGCTTTGCTCATCTGGTTTTCTCCTGACATTTTCATGGCTGTCAGTGTAATGCGCTGAGCGGAACCAGACTAGCTGGCTGAAACTATCTAGACTATTAAGTTAAACTTAATGAATTGATGTTTAATCATTGAATATAAATTATGGAAAATCTGCGCGGTATTGAAAGTTTTGTCAGGGCCGTCGAGCTCGGTAGTATTGCTGCCGCAGCCCGGGCGCTGGCGGTAAGTCCGGCCGCAACCAGTCAGAATATCGCCCGTCTGGAAGCGCAGCTGGGTGCGCGTTTGCTGACGCGGACTACCCGCAAACTGGCATTGACCGATGCCGGCGAGGTTTATTATCAGCGGGTGAAGGGTTTGATGCAGGAACTTGAGCTGGCTGAGCAGGCCGTGACGGCGCTCAAAGGTGAAGTCGGTGGCAAGCTGAAGATAGCCTGTTCTGCGGCGTTTGCCCGTCATGTACTGGCGCCGCTGCTATCCGGCTTTCAACAGGCTTATCCGCAAATCAGCCTGGAGCTGATTGCTACCGACCGGCGGACGGATCATATCGCTGAAGCGGTGGATGTCAGCATCCGTATTCGTCAGCAGCTGGAAGACCATTTGGTGGCCAGAAAACTGGCGACGGTGCCCTTGTTGTTCTGTGCTTCACCGGACTACCTGGCTCAAGCCGGTTATCCGATTTCACCACAGGCTTTGCTGCATCATGACTGTCTGATGTTCCGGGTGCCGGTGGATGGCCGGCTGTTCCGCTGGGCTTTTATCCGCGATGGCAGGCGTTATGAGCCGGAGGTCAAGGTGGCCATGATCAGCGACGATATTGATGCCCTTGCAAGGATGGCTGTCAGTGGCGGTGGTATTGCCAGGCTGGCGGAGTTTGTCGCGATACCCTATCTGCAGAAAGGGGAGCTGATACCGCTGTTTGAGCAGGGGCCGCAGGTCGAGGTTGAGGCAGAACCGCTGGAGTTTTATTTCTGTGTCACCGACCGCTATGCACGCACCCCGAAAGTCACTGCCCTTTATGATTATCTGTCTACCCATCTGCCTGCGGTTTGGCGACAGTAACAGCAGTGGCCGGGCTTCCCTGCCCGGCTTGCTGAGAGGAAAACGGCTTCAGGCGGCGGCATCCTGCCTGAGTTCTCCGGCAGCCTGAACCATGGCGGCCAGCGCCGGTTTGACTTCGTTCCACTGCCGCGTTTTCAGACCGCAGTCCGGGTTGACCCACAGACGTTCGGGTGGAATCCGTTCAGCCGCCCTTTCCATCAAATAGCGAATCTGATTAACGTCAGGGATATTGGGACTGTGAATATCATAAACACCGGGCCCGATCTCATTGGGGTAGTCAAAGGCATTGAACACATCCAGCAGTTCCATATCCGAGCGCGAGGTTTCGATAGTAATGACATCCGCATCCATCGCTGCAATCGACTCGATAATGTCATTAAACTCGGAATAGCACATATGGGTATGGATCTGTGTTTCATCCTTAACCCCATTGGCGCTGATCCGGAAACAATTCACCGCCCAGTCGAGATAATGCTGCCAGTCAGCACGCCGTAATGGCAGGCCTTCACGCAAAGCGGCCTCATCAATCTGAATGATGCTGACGCCCTGCTGCTCCAGATTCTGCACTTCATCACGGATGGCCAGTGCCAGTTGCAGACAGGTTTGTGAACGTGGCTGATCATCACGCACAAAAGACCAGTTAAGCATGGTTACCGGACCGGTCAGCATACCTTTGACCGGTTTGTCAGTCAGTGACTGGGCGTAAGCAATCCACTCCACGGTCATCGCTTTGGGGCGCTCAACATCACCGAAAATCACGGGCGGTTTGACGCAGCGAGAGCCATAGGACTGCACCCAGCCGAAACGGGTGAAAGCATAACCTTCCAGCTGCTCACCGAAGTACTCGACCATGTCATTGCGTTCGGCTTCGCCATGGACCAGCACATCAAGACCGACTTTTTCCTGTTCGGCAATGGCATATTCGATCTGCTGCTGCATATCGCGCTGGTAGCTCTGTTCATCAAGCTCACCACGGCGGTATTGCAAGCGGCTCTGGCGGATAGCCGTCGTTTGCGGGAAAGAGCCGATCGTGGTGGTAGGAAATAGCGGCAAAGCATGCCTGGCGCGCTGGATCTTGCTGCGCTCGGCATAGGCACTGCGGCGTTGACCCCAGTCTTCAGTGACGGTTTGAAGGCGATCGCGTACCTGGGGGTTATGCACTTTTTCCGACGCACGACGGCTTTGAATCGCATCGGCATTCTGAGCCAGTTCAGCTTTAACGCTATCACGACCGTGATTCAGCGCCAGTGCGAGACAGTTCAGTTCATCCAGTTTCTGCACCGCAAAAGCCAGCCAGTTTTTGATATCGCTATCGAGTTCCTTTTCCTGCTCCAGATCGACCGGCACATGTAACAATGAGCAGGATGGCGCCAGCCACAGCCTATCGCCGAGACGCTGATGCAGCGGTTCCAGCCAGTCCAGCAGACTGTTCAGATCGCTTTTCCAGATATTGCGGCCGTTAATAACGCCCAGGGACAGCGTCTTGTGCGCGGGCAGCCAGTCAATCACTTTAATGACTTCTTCGCGGGCATTGACGGCATCGATATGCAAGCCTGCTGCAGGCAGTTCACAGGCCAGATTCAGGTTTTCACGCAGCGGCGCAAAATAACTCGTCAGAAGTAAACGTACCGGGGTTTTGTTGAGGGCAAAGTAGGCCTGGGTCAATGCATGTTGCCAGTCCTGATCCAGCTCGGTCGACAGTACCGGTTCATCAATCTGCACCCAGTCAGCCCCCGCTTCTGCCAGCGTCAGCAGACACTGCTCGTAGACAGGCAGTAAATCTGCCAGCAGATCGAGCTTACGGCTGTCATCTTTGGCTTTACCCAGCCAGAGATAGCTGACCGGTCCGAGAATGACGGGTTTTGCCTGAAAGCCATGACTCACCGCTTCACGGAACTGTGCCAGCAGCCGCTCGGCATTAAGTTCAAATTGCGTATCAGCACTGAATTCAGGGACCAGATAATGATAATTGGTATCAAACCATTTGGTCATTTCTGCTGCAGCTATTGGAGTCTGCTGCAATTGCTTTGAAGATTGCCCGCGTGCTGCCTGAAAATACTGGTCGGTTTCAGCCAGTCGGCGGTCAGTGCGGTCCGGTAAATTACCCACCAGCAGACTGGTGTCGAGCACATGGTCATACAGAGAAAAGTCTCCTACCGGCAGCCAATCCAGTTTCTGCTGATATTGCCAGTGTGTCTGACGCAGAGTTCTGGCGGTGACTTCCAGTTCAGGCAAAGATGATTCGCCCCGCCAGTACTGTTCCAGGGCAAATTTCAGTTCGCGGCGTTTGCCGATTCTCGGGAAACCGAGATTATGGGTGCTAATCATGATTCGTCCTTTGTTTGCAGATGGCAGCCATTGTAAGGACACAGTGAAATGAGGAATAATGATATTTTTTACCTTATCCATGAGAATAACTAATAGATGATTGAGCGCAGCCACCTCAAAATCATTCAGGCGCTGGCCGAACATGGCAGCCTGACCGCAGCTGCCAATGCCCTGTTTGTCACTCAGCCGGCCCTCTCCCATCAGATGCGTTATCTGGAGCAGAAACTGGAAGTGAGTTTATGGGAACGTCAGGGGCGGAAATTGCGTCTGACGCAGGCCGGTCAGCTTCTGCTGCGGGTTGCTGGACAGGTTTTGCCGGTGCTGGAGCAGACCGAAAATACATTGAAAGCCTATGCCGATGGCAAGCAGGGTATTTTGCGGCTGGGGGTGGAATGCCATCCCTGTTATGAGTGGCTTAAAGGGGTGCTGGCAGATTATCTGGTGACAATGCCGAAAATGGATGTTGATATCGTGCACAAGTTCCAGTTTTCAGGCCTGCAGGGCCTGCTTAATTATCATATTGATCTGCTGGTCACCCCGGATAAAGTGAAGCAGCAAGGGGTGGTTTATGCGCCCTTATTTGATTACGAACTGGTGCTGCTGGTGGCCAGGGAGCACCCGCTTGCGAGTAAGCTCTTTATTGAGGCACAGGATTTATCAGGTGAGTTATTACTTACTTTCCCTGTGCCTCATGAAAGACTGGATATCTATACCCAGTTTCTGATGCCGGCGGGAATCAGTCCCAGGCACAAGGCGATGGCCTCGCTGGATATTATGATCCAGATGGCAGCGCTCAATCGCGGCGTTACCATTCTGCCTGACTGGCTGGCACGGCATTACAGTGACAGTCTGCCTGTAAGTACACTGCGTCTGGGTAAAAAAGGGGTGATGAAGACGCTGTTTGCAGCAATGCGGGAAGGTGAAGAAACGGTACCCTATATGCAGCGTTTTGTGGCGCTGGGGCAACAGAAAGCGGTGGCAGAAAAATAATCAGGCATCCAGTACACGAAACAGCATTTCGCGGATGGTTTGCGGTTCAAATGGTTTATCGAGAATGGCCGAAACACCGGCCTGCTGAACATTCCCCAGCCGGGCCTGATTGTTTTCAGTGGTCGCCATCAGAATCGGCAGCACGACATCGCCCATTTCATCGCGGATATAGCGGGTCAGCTCGTGGCCATCCATTTCCGGCATATTGAGATCGGTCACCACCAGATCATAGCTGTGACTGCCGAGCAGGCTGACTGCCTCCCGGCCGTTTTCCGCCAGATCGATATGCTTAATGCCCAGACTGCCGAGAACACGGGAAAGGTGATTGCGGGAAGTAAAGCTGTCATCAACCAGCAGGATATTCAGTTCGCTGACATCATAGCTTTCCAGCTCGATTTCACTGGGGTCTATGACATCCAGCGTGGCACGAATCGCGCGTCGTAAATCCCTGGAATCGAAAGGCTTGGGGAGAATCGCCATAACCCCGGCCTGGCGGATGGGTTCCAGTGCCTGCTGACCGGTCTCGCTGGAAATCAACATAAATGCGATCTCATTGTCGATCGCCTGCACAGCGTTAATGAGTTCGTCGGCGGTCATATCCTGCAGATACATGGCCGAAATGACCAGATCAGGCGGATATTGAGCGATATGGGCCAGTGCTTCCTCGCCATTACTGACGCCATCGATTTTATTGATACCTTCCTGCTCAAGATGGCGCATGATGAGCTTGAGCTGCATCGCAGAGGGTTCAACCAGAAGAATAGACAGATCAGCTGCAGTCAATGACATACGCTGCCCTCAGGGACGGACCAGGCCGGCTTCGACCTTGTCGCGGGTGGTTTTATCAGTCAGCAGCTCAATGATGGTGAGTGCGAAGTCCATGGCGGTACCCGGTCCTCTCGAGGTCAGCACCTTGCCATCAGTGACTATCGGTTCAGCGCTTATTTCAATCGCTGGCCATTTTTCCTTATTCAGTGCGCCCGGATAACTGGTGGCGCGCTTGCCATCCAGGATGCCGGCGCTAGCCAGCACCATCGGGGCGGCGCAGATCGCCGCAAGATAGCGGCCTTCATGCTGTAAACGTTTAATCAGGGCATGAACACGGTGATCATTATTGAGATGATCGGTACCCGGCTGTCCGCCGGGCATCAGCATCATATCGAAATCATCATCAAGCACATTGTCCAGCAGCGTATCTGCAACCAGACCGACCTGACGGCTTGCTGTCAGCGTTCTCTGATGACCGAGGCTGGCCGTGGTCACCGTGATACCGGCCCGTCGTAACAGGTCGATCAGGGTGACCGCTTCCAGCTCCTCGCAACCCTCTGCCAGGGGAATTAATACACTGGCCATAATGCTCCTGCCTATCGATTGAGGATAGTCATGCCTTTCAACAGGTTCAGCGCCTGTGACAATACGTAGTCAGTCACTTCCAGTGGCTGTTCTTTCTTTTCTTTCTCTTCGGCAGCGGTGCCAACCGTCTCTGGTATCACCGATTCTTCGCCGTTTTGTTCCTGGTTCTGGCTTTCAGGTTTTTCTTCGGCTTTGCCATTTTCCAAGTGGTGTGCCAGATCGCGTTCACGTAATGGTGTAAATTCATTATCGTCGACCGAGGCAACACGGATACCACTGATTTTGATATCCGGCACAATGCCTTCAGCCTGGATAGAGCGGCCTGACGGCGTGTAATAACGCGCGGTAGTCATTTTAACAGCCGTGTTATTGGTCAGTGGCATGACAGTCTGGACCGAGCCCTTACCGAAGGTTTTGCTACCCAGAATAATGGCACGTTCGTGATCTTGAAGCGCGCCGGCGACAATCTCAGAAGCTGAGGCAGAACCACCGTTGACCAGAACAATAAGAGGTGCCCCCTTGAGCAAGTCATCCGGTGTGGCATGGAACTTCTGATCAGCGTCGGCAATGCGACCATCGGTATACACAATCAGGCCTTTTTGCAGGAAGGCGTCAGCCACATCGACAGCGGCTTCCAAAACACCACCTGGATTATTGCGCAGATCCAGCACAAGACCATTCAGATTGCCATTGCTTTGCTGCTTCAATTCGCTGATGGCCTCACGCAGGCTGGCACCGGTACGTGACTGGAAAGTGGTGATGCGGATGTAGCCATAACCCGGCTCCAGCATTTTTTTCTTCACGCTTTCAACTTTGATGATAGCGCGGGTCAGTTCGACTTTGAGTGGCTTATCTGCCCCTTCGCGAATGATAGTGAGTGTTAACTTTGTTCCCGGTTCACCACGCATGATATCGACCGCATCATTGAGCGCCATGCCTTTAACCGGTGTTTCATCAAGACGGATAATCAGGTCACCGGGCTGAATGCCGGCTTCCGCTGCCGGGGTATCATCAATCGGTGCAACGACTTTGACAAAGCCATCTTCCATACTGACTTCGATCCCCAGACCGCCAAACTCACCCGAGGTGCCCTCACGTAATTCCTGGAATTCATCCAGGTCCAGATAAGTGGAATGAGGATCAAGACCGGAAAGCATGCCGCGGATGGCGTTTTCCAGCAGTTGCTTATCCTCAACCGGTTCGACATAGCTGCTTTTAATGCGACCGAAGATTTCAGAAAAAGTCCTCAGGTCTTCCAGCGGCAGATCCGGCTGCGCTGACTCACGCTCGGCAAAGACCATCTGGCCGAATACCAGGGTCGCCCCCAGAATAATGCCAGTTGTAATCAATCCGAAATCGCGTTTAAAAAAGCTCATATCGTTTCCTTAGTGGTTGGCACACCTCAGCCCTGCCTGGCCAACCATTTTAACGGGTTGGTCGGCGCACCGCGGTGGCGGATTTCAAAATAAAGACCGGTCAGACCGCGAATTCCCTGTTCGCCTGACTGGGCAATGACTTCACCTGCCTGAACAGTATCACCGGCTTGTTTCAATAAAGTCTCATTGTTGCCGTAGAGCGTCATGTACTGTTCGCCGTGATCAACAATAATCAGCAGGCCGAATCCCCGTAACCAGTCAGCAAATACCACCCGGCCTGTAGCCGTGGCTCTGACATCGTTTCCGGTAGGGGAGTCGATGACGATACCTTGCCACTTGAGTTTACCAAGATTTCGGGGGCTGCCATAGCGCGCCAGCACTTTTCCGCTGACCGGCCAGTTCAATTTACCATTCAGACGCGAAAACGGGGTATTTGGTTTCGGTGGCGGAGCAATCGCTGCCGATTTTGTTGCTGCGGGGGGCTTCTGCTGCTGTTGTTTGGCTTTGTCGCGTGCAGCTTTTTCCTGTGCGGCTTGCTCGCGGGCGATCCGCTGTTCACGCTCGCGGGCAAGACGATCCAGCAGTGCCTGCAGATTACTCTCTTCTTCCTTCAGGGCGGCCAGTTTTGCATCCTGTCCGGAAATGGTTTTATCGAGCGCGGCCAGAGTCGCTTTACGTTTCTCAGTTTCCTGTTGCAGCGCCTGCTGTTTCAGTAGTTGTTCTTGCTTAGCCATTTCCAGCGACTGCTGTGCCAGCAGAATGGCTTTCTGTTCCTCATTGAGCTGGGTCAGGATCTGATTGATGCTCTCCAGCTGGGCCTTGCGTGCTTCGTGGAAATAACGGAAATAAGTGCTGCCACGGCTGATGGTGGCGATATCCTGCTGGTTCAGCAGCATTTCCAGATAGCTGGGCTCGGCGTTGATGTAAGCCGCACGCATCTGCTCATACAGTGCGTCCAGTTGCTGGTTCTGCTCAGCCTCTTTGATGCCGGCGACTTCACGCAGTTGTTTCAGGGTTTGGTTCTTTTCCGCGATCTGTTGCTCCAGGGAGCGCAGTTCACGGTTGAGTTCAGAGACTTTGCGACTTTGCTGCTTGAGCTGGGCATACATCTCTTCGCGACTGGCTTTTTTCTGGCTCAGATCGGCACTGAGATCCTCGATTTCACCGCGGACCGTATCGAGCCGTTCAGCAGAGTTCCCGCCGGCCTCAAGGCCGGCAGAGAACAGCAGCAGAAAACAGGCCGGAGCGAGACGTTTCAGCACTACAGGCTTCAGGGCTTGGCCTCAATCAACAGGTGTTTGCTCATTTCTTCGGGTATCGGCAGATCCAGCAAAGACAGCATGGTCGGGGCGATATCGGACAGGGTGCCATGCTCGTGGCAAATGGCATCACGCCCTGCGAACAGCAGTGGCACGACATTATTGGTGTGGGCAGTGTGAGCCTGCCCGGTTTCATGGTTAACCATGCGTTCAGCATTGCCATGATCGGCAGTGACGATCATTTCACCACCCACCGATTTCAACGCGCTCCAGACTTTGCCAAGACAATTATCCAGTGCTTCCACCGCTCTTACCGCAGCGTCAAAATTACCGGTGTGCCCGACCATGTCGGCATTGGCGAAATTACAGATAATCACATCGTATTTTTCCGAGTGGATCGCTTCTGCCAGTTTGTCAGCGACTTCAGGCGCGTTCATTTCCGGCTGCTGATCGTAGGTGTCTACCTTGGGTGATGGCACCAGAATACGGTCTTCCCCCTCAAATGGCGTTTCCACACCACCATTGAAGAAGAACGTCACATGGGCGTATTTTTCCGTTTCGGCGATACGCAATTGCTTGAGGCCCAGCGATGACAGATAGGCACCGAGAATGTTTTTCATCTTCTCGTTAGGGAAAGCAATCGGTGAACTGTAGTCTTTTTTGTATTCGGTCAGGGTGACGTATTCCGCCAGTTTGATCTCGCGAGGGCGGATAAAACCGTCAAAATCAGGTTTGATAAAACACTCGGTGATTTCACGGGCACGGTCAGCGCGGAAGTTCATAAAGACAATACTGTCGCCGTTTTCAATCCGGACCGGTTCACCAATCGTGGTGGCTTTAACAAACTCATCGGTTTCCTCTCGGGCGTAGGCCATTTCCAGTGCCTGCGTCGCGGTCTCAGCCTGAAACTCAGCCTCGCCTTCCGCCACCAGACGGTAGGCGGCTTCCACCCGGTTCCAGCGTTTGTCACGGTCCATCGCATAGTAGCGGCCAATCATGCTGGCCAGTCGGCCACGGCCCTGTTCAGCAAAGACCGCTTCGAGTTTGTCTATTGAAGCCTGGGCACTTTTCGGTGGTGTGTCGCGGCCATCCAGAAAGGCATGCACATAAACATGGCGTGCACCGCGATCAACGGCCAGTTTGACCATGGCGTGGATATGTTCTTCATGACTGTGAACACCCCCGTCGGAGAGCAGTCCGAAAATATGCACGGCCTTGTCCTGTTCAACAGCCTTATCCACAGCCGCAGTCAGCACCGGGTTCTGAAAGAAGGCGCCGTCTTCAATCGCTTTGCTGATACGGGTGAATTCCTGGTAAACCACCCGGCCGGCGCCCAGGTTGAGATGGCCCACTTCGGAGTTACCCATCTGATCACCGGGTAAACCGACACCCTGGCCGGAAGCGTTGATTAAGGTGTGGGGATAATCCTGCCACAGCTGATCCCAGACCGGCGTGTTGGCGGCCAGAATCGCGTTGTTATCCGGGTCTTCACTGTAGCCCCAGCCATCCATAATGATAAGCGCTAATGGTCGGTGTTTGAGTGTCATTGAAAAAATCCTTGAAACGATGTGTGGTCGGGCTCTCTCACGGCTGACCGGTGTCTTTATATATAATTCGACGTATCAGCCGTGTATTATATGGGCTTTTGTGATGAAATACAGTCACAGGTAACAGCGGAAAATATCGTGGCACAAGCCGGAAACCTCGACCTCATCGCGTTCGACAACGATATCGAACGTGCAGCATTTGCGCTCAAAGCCATGTCGCATCCCCTGCGACTGAAGATTCTGTGCGCGGTCGGTGAGAAAGAGTTGTCGGTACAGGATATTGTCGACTGTGTGGGTACCACACAGAGTAATGTGTCCCAGCATCTGGCCAAGCTGCGGGACAAGGAAATTCTGGCATCCCGGCGTGATGCCAACCGCATTTATTACCGGGTCAATGATGAACGCACGCTGCGTCTGATAGAGATGATGCGTGATGTATTCTGCCCGGCAAAACAACATTAATTCAGCGTATTTAAGTAGGGGTAAAATGGAAAACTTGGGTGAGTTTATTGTTAATCACTGGATTCTGGTGACAGCCTTCGTGGTGCTGGCCTGGCTGGTCTTTTCCGACTCAATAAACCGCAAGTTGAGCGGCCTGCAGATGCTGGGCCCGAACCAGGCGGTGCGTCTGGTCAATCAGAACAAAGGCTCGTTTGTTGATGTCCGCGACAAGGCGGAATTCGACAAAGAGCACATCGCTGACTCCATTAACCTGCCCCTGTCTGAACTGGCCGATAAGGCCGGTGAGCTGAAAAATAAAGCGCAGCCGGTGGTGCTTGTCTGTGCCAGCGGGCAGCGTTCTCGCAGTGCAGTCAAACAACTGCGTCGTCAGGGCTTTGAACAAGTCTATGTTTTATCCGGCGGCCTGCATGCCTGGAAAGAGGCCAAGCTGCCGCTGTTCAGTTAATCCGAACATAAGCAGGGTGTTATTGTGGCTAATGTAATCGTTTATTCTTCCGCACATTGTCCTTATTGCGTCATGGCCAAGCAGTTGCTGGATCGCAAAGGCGTTAAGTACGAGGAAATCCGCGTTGATCTGGATCCATCCCGTCGCGAGGAAATGATGCAGAAGAGCCGGCAGCGCACCGTACCTCAGATTTTCATTAATAATAAAGCTATAGGCGGCTATACCGACCTGCTGGCGATTGATCGCGCCAACAAGCTGGATAGTCTCCTGGCACAATCGTAGAGAAGGAAGAAAGATGGCTGAAGAAAACGCAACAGCAACGGGTGAAGAGCAGCAAAAACCACGCTTTGTCATCCAGAAGGTTTACACCAAAGACGTCTCATTCGAGTCACCTAACTCACCGGATATTTTCCGTGATGAATGGCGACCCAAGCTCGACCTGCAACTGGGTAACGACTACAAACGCATTGATGATGACAATCACGAAGTCATTCTGACCGTCATGGTCACCGCCAAGGTCGATGATAAAGTCGCTTTCCTGGTTGAAGTCAAACAGGCCGGTATCTTTACCCTGACCGGATACAGCAACGAAGAAATGGGCCCGCTGCTGGGCAGCTACTGCCCCAACACGCTGTTCCCGTTTGTGCGTGAAGTGGTGTCTGATCTCGTCACCAAGGGCGGTTTCCCGCAACTGGTACTGGCGCCGGTGAATTTCGATGCCATGTATCTGCACAACAAAGAAAGAGCGCAACAAGCCGCTAAACAGGCGCAGTCTGAAGCGACTCACTGATAACAGGACGGCACGTGGCTGAAAAGCTTTTACCGACGCTGGTTATCGGTGCCGGTGCCTGGGGAACGGCACTGGCCATTGCGATTGCCCGTAAAGGTCACGATGTCCGCCTGTGGGCGCGAGACCCTGAGCAAATCAAACAGATGCAGGCCAGCCGCACTAATACGCGCTACCTGCCCGATATCCGTTTCCCTGATCCCCTGACTCTGAGCACGGATCTGGAAAGCTCGGTGCGTGAAGCACGCCATGTGCTGATTTCTGTCCCCAGCAAGTCTTTTGTCGACATGCTGCGGACTATCAGGCCGCTGTTGCAGTCGGACGTTCCAGTGAGCTGGGCGACCAAGGGCCTCACTGTTGATAAAGGTCAGTTCCTGCATGATGCCGCGCGCGACGTACTGGGCGAATCGCATCCGCTGGCCGTAATATCCGGGCCGTCTTTTGCGGCTGAGGTTGCTGCCAATCTGCCGACAGCGGTGACTGTGGCCTCTCCGGATCAGGCTTTTGCCGATGCCTTGGTAGAATTGCTGCATTCGCAGACCTTACGCATCTATACCACCCACGACATCGTCGGGGTGCAAATCGGTGGCACAGTGAAGAATGTGCTGGCCATCGCCGCCGGTATTTCGGATGGTCTGGGGTTCGGTGCCAATGCCCGGGCGGCGCTTATCACCCGCGGAATGGCGGAAATTCGCCGGCTGGCGGCGGCGTTGGGCGCTGAATCGGAAACCCTGTTCGGCCTCGCCGGTATTGGTGATGTGATTCTGACCTGTACCGACAACCAGAGCCGCAACCGGCAGCTGGGGCTGGCGCTGGGCAGTGGTCTCAAGGTGGATGAGGCGGTTAAACAGGTTGGCAAAACAGTAGAAGGTATGCATGCTGCCCGTGAAGTATTACTGCGGGCTAAACAGGTTGGCGTGGAGATGCCCATTGTAGAACAGGTATGCAAAATCCTGTTTGAGGGTTACGATCCGCGCGAGTCAGTGCAAGCTTTGTTGTGCAGAGAACAGAAAGCGGAGGTCAGGCGGCCTGCCTGACAACCAGGTTAATTAAAAGAGGAACAATCTTATGCGAGGCATTCTTAAGTACAGTGCGACGATTGCGACGGTCGTCATGCTCAGCCTGGGGTTGAGCGGCTGTGGTAATCCGCTCAAGAAAGATGAGCCCGAGATTACAGCAGAGGGTAAAACCGTATTTGAAGCCGGTTTGCAGTACGTCAAAGTCGTCGAGCGTGATGTACCGGGTGTGGCCAATGATCATCCGTTTTCGATTTCCTCGGCCAATATGCGCATCATTCTGGAATCACTGTATGTGACCGAAACCGTGCTGTTCAATGAGCGTCAGGCGCCGCTGTTCTCGCCGTTTGAGCTGCAAATCCTGAGTTCAGGCCTGTCTTCCGGTCTGGCCCGTGCCGAGAGCAATGAAGACGTCACCTTCGTCACCATCGGTGCCCACCAGGGCGCGCTGGCCAAAGAAAAGCAAACCAATACCGGTCGTGTCTTCTACAGCAATGGTCGTTTGAATATCATCTTCGGCAAGGTTCGTGAAGAATACCTGGATAAGGACCCCTACACCGGGCAGGAAATCGACCGTCGTGTGAACCCGCTGCGTCCGGGTACCCGTCGTGTGGACTCAGAGCCGGAAGTGCGTATCGCACTGGATAATGGCCAGTCCTACTACATCGATCCGGAAACCGGTGAAGAACGTACTGACTGGATCGTGATTGATATCCCGACCGTCCTGGCGACAATGGCAGAACGTGAAGCCAGCACTCAGGACGGCACACTGAGTCCGGAACTGCGTGAAGATATCGCCCGCAACAAGCAGGAAACCAGCAACCTGCGTGAAGATATGGCGAATATCAAAGAAGTCCTGTTTGAAATGAGCGACAAGCTCGACAAGCTGCAAAAAGAGCTGGATGCAATGAAGTCGGAATAAATCCGCACTCAAAGCAAGAAAAAGGCGCCTCAGGGCGCCTTTTTTGTTTCAGAGCTGATAGCGCCGGTCCTGCATTTGCAGCCGGGGTAATAAATCGAGATCACGGGTCAAAGACAGCACCTTGAATTGATGACCCATGGCGCCGGGCATCATGAGCTGTTTGAGAGCGCTGCTGTGGGGAAGCCAGTCGATGGTACCCAGCTGCTGTTCCATTTCAGCGGCGAGCACCGTGATATCACCGGCCAGCAGAAAATCACTTTGTTCGTGGAAGCCCGCGACATCAAGATCTGCAGCAAGCGCCTGTTCTGCCAGTGCGGTGAAATCGACATGGGCAGTGATATCCTGCAGGCCCGGCAGCACGAGCGGGTTGTCATGTGCCTGCTGGCGGTAATAACAGCGCAGCGTTCCCTGTGTGCGCTCCGGGCGGTAATATTCGCTGAAAGGGTAACCGTAGTCGATAATGAAGGCCGCCCCCTGAGACAGACTGTCAGCAAGGCTCCGCATCCAGTCTGAAGCAAACAGATTCACCTCAGTCAGATAATGCTGATGGCCTATCTGCTTGCGAATTTCAGCGGCAGGCTTGAGCAGTCTTAGGTCTTCAATGGCTTTGTTTTGCCAGTTAAATCCTTGCGAACCGGCACTCACGCCCCGCTCCATCACCGCGTTTTCACTGAAATCCAAAAGATGCACCGGCATTGCATCGCAGACTTCATTAGCGAGCATAATGCCTTTGAAGCCAGAGGGCATTTGGCTCAGCCAGTTAACGCGGTGCGCCAGCGCCGGTAATTGTGTTTCAATCCGGTCACGCTGTCTCTGCTGCAGATCAGCGCTGGCTTCCAGAATGAGATAGCGCGCCGGTAAGCTATTGAGCCTGTGCAGCTGTTGCAGTATATCCACAGCCAGCTTGCCGCTACCGGCACCGAATTCAAGTATCTCAAACCCATCAATTTGGCTGGCAGCATCTGCAATATGAACTGCCAGCGCCCGGCCAAACAGGGGCGATATTTCCGGGGCCGTGCTAAAGTCGCCGCCTGCCCCCAGCTTGTGACTGCCGGCACTGTAATAACCGAGGCCCGGCGCATACAGGCAGAGTTGCATATAGTCAGCGAAGCTGAGCCAGCCGCCCTGCGCTGCTATTTGGGCAGTAATCTGCCGTTTGAGCTGGTCACTGTAGTCTTGCGCCAGCGGGTCATCCGCCGCTATCGTTACTGAATCAGTCATTGAAGAGGATAAAGCCTTGCAAAAAAAGGTTCTGGTCACCGGCACCAGCCGCCGGATAGGCCTGCATATCGCCAGGCGTCTGCACCAGGATGGCTATGCCGTTCTGGCACATTACCGCAGCGAGACCGAAGGTGTCCAAGAATTAAGAGCGCTGGGCATTGAAACGATTCAGGCTGATTTTGACAGCCGCGACAACATTCTCGATTTTGTCACTCGTCTTCGTCAGCAATACCGGGGCCTTCGGGCGATTATTCACAACGCTTCGAGTTTTACCCCGACTGACGGAGAACTGGCCCGCGCCGCTGAGCAATACGAACAGTTTTTTTATGTGCATATGATGGCCCCGTTCCTGATTAATCAGGGGCTGCATGACCGTATGCAGGGCGATAACGGCTCGCCGGCGGATATTATTCATATCACCGATATCAATGTGGAAAACCCGACGCCGCGTTTTGATATCTACGGCTCCACCAAGGCGGGTCTGCATAATATGACGCTGGCGCTGGCCAAGAAATTTGCGCCGGGAATCAAGGTCAATGCGGTGGCGCCAGGGCCGGTGTTGTTTACCGAATCCCACAGTGAGGAAGTCAGGCAGGCGATGATGGCGGAAACGCCATTGGCTTGTGAAGGCGGCGCTGAGCCGGTTTATCTGGCGCTGAAAAGCATCCTGGATAATCCCTTCCTGACCGGGGTTTCAATTCCGGTGGATGGTGGCCGCCGTCTCTCCAAACGTTAGGCCGTCGATGCTGACCAGTGTCCCTTTTTGCATAATCGGCGCTGTGACAGCACCAGTCAGAAAGGCGCAGAGTTCGTTAATCAGCGGATATAGAAAATATTCATCGGTAATACTGCTGGCTGTGCGCTGCCAGTCATCAGCATCGCTGAAATAAGCCAGAATATCGATATCAGCCGGGCGGTCTTTGAGTTTGCTGTCCGGATCATCACGGTCGCGGCCCAGCGTAATTTCGATCTGATTGCAGATCGCTTTCAGCTCCGCCTCTGCCATGTCAGTTTCCAGAAAGGCCACGGCATTGAGAAAATCCCGGTGGCTGTTCATACCAACCGGCGGAATATGCAGCACCCGACTCATATGCAAGGCATCAAAGTGACCCAGTAGCTGCCTGATAATCGCCGCGAAATTATGCTGTGGATTGATATTGCTGCCCAGTCCGAGCAGATAGCCGCCTGCCAGTTCTGCCATCAGCGGCTGCGCTCAATGACAATACGGGCGGTATTCTGGCCATGCAGGGCAACCGGTTTGCTCAGCGTTAATTTGAGCCGGGGAATGGCAAACTCATCCAGCAGCATGGCGCAGAGATCTTCTGCCAGTGTCTCGATAAGCAGGTATTCGCTGGCTTTGACAAAAGCGACAATGCGCTGGGCGACAGCCCCGTAGTCAAGGGTTTTGCTGATGTCATCTGATTCGGCGGCGGGTTTGATATCCCAGTCCATTTCCAGATCAAAGCTCAGCGTTTGCTGCGTCTGGCGTTCCCAGTCGTAAATGCCGATAATCGTGTCAATTTTCAGGTCGTTTAGAAATATTTTGTCCATGAATCAAGCTGCTTGCTGGTGGCAATCCGGTTCGCGACCTATAATGTCGCAACAGTCATAACAGGTCGCATCATATCATGCTGGAAACGTACGCTTTACCCATTAGCCTTTTGCTGATTGCTTATTTGTTCGGTTCACTCAATAGTGCCATTGTGCTGTGCAAGCTGGCGGGTTTGCCTGACCCGCGTACGCAGGGCTCCGGCAACCCGGGTGCCACCAATGTGCTGCGATTCGGCGGTAAGAAACTGGCAGCAACCGTGCTGTTCTTTGATGTGCTCAAGGGCGTGATTCCGGTGGTGATTGCCCATCTGCTGGGGCTGGATATGGTCTGGGTGGCAGCCACTGCCTTTGCGGCCTTTGTCGGCCACCTGTTTCCGGTCTTTTTTCAGTTTCAGGGTGGCAAAGGCGTGGCCACCGCACTGGGCGGTTTTCTTGCCCTCTCCCCTGCCCTGGCCGGCGCCGGTCTGCTGACCTGGCTGCTGGTCTTCGCGATTAGCCGGATTTCGTCCCTGTCAGCTCTGACAGCAGCAGCTTTGACGCCGGTTTACAGTTTATGGATTATCGACAGCGTGCCGGCGCGCTGGGTGATCCTGGCCACGGCCTTGATGCTGATTGCCCGTCACCACGGCAATATCCGCCGTCTGCTGAGCGGACAGGAAGGCAAGTCCTAAGGCGGGGTTAATTCATCCAGCGGCCAGCGTGGTCTGACACTGAAAGTCGGCTTGTCCTGCAGCTGCATCGCCTGTTTTCGAATCGCGCCGGCAAAGGCAATCATCGCCCCATTATCACTGCAGAACTGCTGTCGTGGATAAAACACTTCAACGCCGGGCATCGCATCCAGCTTTTCACGTAAGGCTTTATTAGCACTAACGCCGCCGGCCACCACCAGGCGTTTATGGCCGGTCTGCTTGAGCGCCCTCTTGCACTTAATCGTCAGCGTATCGACAACCGCGGTCTGGAAAGCCAGAGAAATATCGGCTTTGTCCTGTTCATGCTGCTCGCTGTTGAGCCAGGTATTCATGGCGAAGGTTTTGAGGCCACTGAAGCTGAAATCGAGACCGGGGCGATTGGTCATCGGCCGCGGAAATTCATATCGATCCGGTTTACCCTGCTCGGCTTTGGCCGCAAGGTATGGCCCGCCCGGATAATCCATGCCCAGCAGCTTGGCAGTCTTATCAAAGGCTTCACCTACCGCATCGTCAATCGATTCGCCCAACAGCTCATATTCACCGACTGCTTTCACATCGACCAGCAAAGTATGCCCCCCCGAAACCAGCAAGGAGACAAACGGAAATTCCGGTGCGCGGTCTTCCAGCAGCGGTGACAGCAAATGGCCTTCCATATGGTTGATTGGCAGTGCCGGCTTATCCAGCGCCCAGGCGATACTGCGGCCGATAGCGGCGCCAACCAGCAAGGCCCCGGCCAGACCCGGTCCAGAGGTATAGGCAACGGCATCAATATCGTCCCGTGTGAGCTCCGCCTGCTCCAGTACTTCTTCAATTAAAGGCAGGGTTTTGCGGATGTGATCCCGTGAGGCCAGTTCCGGCACGACGCCGCCGTACTCAGCGTGCATGTCGATCTGGCTGAATAAAGCATGGGCCAGTAGCCCTTTATCAGTGTCGTAAAGGGCGACGCCGGTTTCATCACAGGAAGATTCGATGCCTAAAACACGCATTGCTAATCCGTTTTCATTTTGAGAACAGACACTATTATGCCTTTTTTGAAATTAAAGTGATTTAACTGTTTGCTTTCTTGTTGATATTTCGTACAATTGGAGGTTTTCCAAACATGAATTGAGTAGGGAATAATTAATGCCATCAGTACGAGTTAAAGAAAACGAGCCATTTGACGTTGCACTGCGTCGTTTCAAACGCTCATGTGAAAAAGCCGGTACCGTTGCAGAAGCACGTGCCCGTGAAGCATACGAGAAACCAACTACTGCCCGCAAACGCGCTGCAGCAGCGGCAGTTAAACGTCACCAGAAGAAACTGGCCCGCGAAAACGCCAGCCGCGTTCGCCTCTACTAATCGAACCCGGTAACACTGACGATGCCTGCAGAAGCCAGCCCACTGAAAGTCACCATCATGGACAGCGTCAAGGACGCGATGCGCGCTAAAGAAAAAGAGCGCCTCAGTGTTCTGCGCCAGATCACGGCAGCGATTAAGCAGGTAGAGGTCGACAATCGCGTTGATCTGTCTGATGACGATATTGTGGTCATTCTCACGAAAATGACCAAGCAGCGCCGCGAAGCGCTGGATCAATACGAGCAGGCCGGTCGCTATGACCTGGCGGCAATTGAAAAAGCTGAACTGAAAATCATTGAAGAGTTCATGCCGGCTCAACTCAGCGATGAAGAAGTCGCACAAGCCGTCGACGCCGCCATCCAGGAGACCGGCGCCAGCAGTGTGAAAGATATGGGCGCAGTGATGAATGTGCTGCGTCCCAAGTTACAGGGTCGTGCCGACATGGGCGCGGTCAGTGGCAAAGTCAAGGCAGCGCTGAACCAGTAATTCCCTTGCTGTGCGTTGTCCGCAAACACGGGATTAATCTTTCCACTGAATTTCAGCCATAATAGCGCTTATGGCTGGTCAGATCCCCACACAATTCATTGATGAACTGCTCGCGCGCATCGATATCGTTGATGTTATCGATGCGCGGGTAGCACTCAAAAAAGCGGGCAAAAATCTGCACGCCTGCTGCCCCTTCCATAACGAAAAAACACCTTCCTTTACAGTCAGCCCTGACAAGCAGTTCTATCATTGCTTTGGATGCGGTGCCCACGGTACGGCCATCGGCTTTTTGATGGAGTACGATCAGCTCAGTTTCCCCGAAGCCATCCAGGAGCTGGCGGATCAGGTGGGCATGACTGTGCCGACTACCCAGCAGGCCAATTTATCACCGGCCAAACAGAATCTCTATGATCTGATGGATAAAGTGGGGCGCTATTATGTTCATCAGCTCCACAATCATCCACAGCGACAGCCTTTTGTCGATTATCTGAAACAGCGCGGCCTCTCTGCCAAGACCATTGAAACTTTCGGTCTGGGTATGGCGCCGGATGGCTGGGACAATGTGCTCAAAACCTTCGGCAGTAATCCCCAGGTGACCAAGCAATTACTGGATGGCGGCCTCTTGATTAAAAACGACAAGGGCCGCACCTACGATCGTTTCCGCAATCGCATCATGTTCCCCATTCGCGACCGCCGCGGCCGGGTGATTGGTTTCGGTGGCCGGGTCATGGATGATTCCACGCCCAAATACCTGAACTCGCCGGAAACACCAATCTTCCATAAAGGCACCGAGTTATATGGTCTGTATCAGGCGCGCAAAGCCAATCGCCGGCTGGAACGCATTCTGATTGTGGAAGGTTATATGGATGTCATTGCCTTGGCAGAATTCGGTATCAACAACGCCGTCGCCACCTTAGGCACCTCGACTACAGCCGATCACTTACGTGTTCTATTACGAACCGCGCCGGAAGTGGTGTTCTGTTTTGATGGTGATCGGGCAGGGCGCGATGCCGCCTGGCGCGCAGCAGAAAATGCCTTACCCATGCTGGGCGGTAATCAGCAATTGAAGTTTATGTTTCTACCTGAAGGTGAAGATCCGGACAGCCTGGTCAGAAATCAGGGACCGGAAGCCTTCAACCGCCGGGTGGAAATGGCGCTGAATTATTCTGATTTCTTTTTCGAAACCCTCTGCAGCCGCGTCGATGTGAATTCGATGGATGGTCGTGCCCGACTGGTGGAGATGACTAAGCCCTATCTTAAGCATGTACCGGCCGGTGTCTACCGCGATATGCTGGAACAGCGGCTGGCAGAAATTACCAAAACCAATATGGCGACTCTGAACCGGCATCTGGAAAAGCCGGCGCAGCCAGCCAGAAAAACCACCAGAAAGCCAAGCACGGCAACGATGACGCCGATCCGGATGGCGATCACCATGGTGCTGCAATATCCGATTCTGGCAAGGGAAATCGATAAGCTTGAAGCACTCGCCCAGGTCAATCAGCCCGGTATAAATATTTTTATCGAACTGGTTGAAACCCTGCATCAACACCCCCACTTAACCACTGCGGCCCTGCTGGAACGCTGGCGCGACAAGGAAAACGGGGCGCATCTTCAGAAACTTGCCCTGCAACCGCTAACCTTGTCAGCGGATGCACTCAAACATGAACTCACGGGCATCGTCTCTCGTCTTATTAAAGAAGCCAGACAACAGCGAATTCATGAGCTGACCAGCAAGCCGTTCAGTGAACTCACCGAAGCAGAAAAGGCTGAAGTGAAGTCCTATAAGTGAATGTTTTTAAGTTTAATTTGATGCAATGCACTGGTCGCTTCGGTATAATGAAGTGTTCACGTCAAGTAGCGTCGAGGGTTAAAGGGGCCGCATGAAAGATCAACAATCACGCGTTAAGGAACTGATCGCCTTAGGTAAAGAACGTGGTTACCTCACTTACGGTGAGATTAACGATCACCTGCCAGAAGACCTGGTTGATGCTGATCAGGTTGAAGACATTGTCAGCATGTTCAGCGACCTCGGTATCATGGTCCACGAAGATGGCATGGATACCGACGAGATGGAGCGCCTCGCTGAAGCCATCTCTTCCAATGATGAAGTGTCTGATGAAGAAGCGGCTGCAGTATTAGCCAGTTCAGATGGTGAGTTCGGCCGTACCACCGACCCGGTCCGCATGTACATGCGTGAAATGGGTTCGGTGGAACTGCTGACCCGTGAAGGCGAGATTGTTATCGCCAAACGTATCGAAGCCGGTCTGCGCGAGAGCCTGCAGATGCTGTCGACCTATCCTGCCTGTATTTCTTCCTTCCTGGCCATGTATGACATGGTGGAAGCCGGTGAAATGCGCCTGAATGAAGTCATCAAAGGCTTTGCCTCTGCCGAGGAAGTCGTCGAAGAGCAGGATGACGATGTCAGCGATTCTGTCGATGATGATTCAGACGTCGACTCCGACGACGATGACGATGATGACGATAACGTCAACAATGTCAGCGACGACGATGACTCCGGTGAAATCGATCCGGAAGAAGCCCGCGCCCGTTTCGAAGCGCTGCGTGAAGCACACAAGAATTACATCCAGAGCGAAGGTGATGCCGCCGAAGCGGCCCGTGAACAGGCCAGTAACCTGTTTATGGAATTTAAGCTGACACCGAAAACGCTTGTCATCCTTAATGATCTGATGTCGGAGACCGTCGACGAAATCCGTAAGCAGGAAAAAATCATTATGGATATCGTGGTCGAACAGGCGCGCATGAACCGCCGTGACTTTATCGACTCATTCCAGGGCAATGAAAGCAATGTCGACTGGGCGGAAAAACATATCCGTGCCAAGAAACACTACTCGTCGACAATCAAGAAACATCACGACGAAATCAAGGCCGCCCAAAGCAAATTGGCGGAGATCGCCGACGGTCGCGGTATTTCTATCGCCGAAATCAAAGAAATCTCACGTCAGATGTCGATTGCCGAAGCCAAGGCCCGCCGTGCCAAGAAAGAAATGGTGGAAGCCAACCTGCGTCTGGTTATCTCGATTGCCAAGAAATACACCAACCGGGGTCTGCAATTTCTGGATTTGATTCAGGAAGGCAACATCGGTCTGATGAAAGCGGTCGACAAGTTCGAATACCAGCGCGGTTACAAGTTCTCGACTTATGCCACATGGTGGATTCGTCAGGCGATTACCCGTTCAATTGCCGACCAGGCCCGCACCATCCGTATTCCGGTTCATATGATTGAGACCATCAACAAACTGAATCGTGTGGCCCGTCAGATGTTGCAGGAAATGGGCCGTGAACCGACGCCGGATGAACTGGCAGAACGCGTTGATATGCCGGAAGACAAAGTCCGTAAGGTACTGAAAATCTCCAAAGAGCCCATCTCGATGGAAACCCCGATCGGTGATGATGAAGACTCCCATCTGGGTGATTTCGTGGAAGACGTTAACGTCATTTCACCTTCTGATTCAGCCATCATCGAAGGTCTGCGTGAAGCGACTCAGGGCGTGCTGAACGGTTTGACCGAAAGAGAAGCTAAAGTCCTGCGTATGCGTTTCGGTATTGATATGAACACCGACCACACGCTGGAAGAAGTCGGTAAACAGTTCGACGTCACCCGTGAGCGGATCCGTCAGATAGAAGCCAAAGCGCTGCGTAAGCTGCGTCATCCTTCACGCTCCGATCAACTGAGAAGCTTCCTCGACTCAGAAAGCTAATCTAGTCCAGGGCCTATAGCTCAGTTGGTTAGAGCAGGGGACTCATAATCCCTTGGTCCCAGGTTCGAGTCCTGGTGGGCCCACCAATCATTTAAAAAAGCCCCGAGATCAATCAAGATCTCGGGGTTTTTTTAAGCCATCTTCAAAAAACCACGCGCATTAGAGAGTCAGTCACTGTACTCTTTTTTAAATAAAGCACCTGAAAATAAAGTGATTTTTCTAACCGTCAATTTGGACATTTCTCTGCAAAGCCGATAGGGTTAAGTTGCACACAAGCAAATAAAGGAGAGGTTAGATGGACGAGATAGCTGGTTTCTGGAACCAATACGACAGTTCAGTATTACAGTTCCTGGTCGCGGTGTTATACCTGATTGGCTTTTATATTGTGGCCAGGGTGGTCAAGAGTGTGTCACACCGATTAATGCTCAAGACGCAGCTGGATAACCGCTTTACCAAAACGGTGGGATTGGATGAAAGCTTTCCGATAGAGAAGGTTATTTCTAATACCGCATTCTGGCTGGTCATGGTGTTCGGCCTGGTCACCTTTTTCGATAGATTGGAGCTGAACTCTGTCACCCAGCCACTGAATGCCTTACTGACAGAAATCTTTATTTACCTGCCCAAACTGGGCGCTGCAGTCGGGCTCTTGATCATTGCCTGGATTCTGGCCTCCCTGTTGGAGAAAGGTATAGAAAAAGCCTCCTCTATGGCCAAGCTTGATGAGCGGTTGAATAATCTGGAAGAAGGCGGCGAACCGCTTTCTGTCAGCAAATCATTCTGTCGTGCAGGATACTGGCTGGTATTTTTGTTATTCCTGCCAATGGTGCTGGGCGTATTGCAGATGGAAAGCCTGGTTACACCATTACAGGACATGTTTGCCAAGCTATTCAGTTACCTGCCTAATATCATCTCGGCAGCATTGATATTTGCAGTGGGCTATTTTGTCGCGCGTCTCGTCAAGCAGGTTGTGACCAGTCTTTCTGCAGCGGCAGGTATCGATAAATTCAGCGATCGTGTGGGCCTGGAAAACAAGTTTTCATCACTGCTGGGCACGGTGGTATATACCTTTATTCTGCTGCTGGTGATTGTGCAGTCTCTGGACGCGCTTAAAATTGCAGCCGTATCAATGCCGGCGCAGACGATGATTCAAATGATCTTCGCCGCTATACCGGGCATTCTGGCTGCGGCACTGGTCATCGGCATTTCTTACTACATCGGTAAACTGGTCGCCCAACTGGTGACTGATTTACTGACTGCATCCGGGTTTAACAGAATGCTGACGAATCTGGGCTTTGAGATGAAAACGGAACGTACACCGAGCCAGTATGCCGGGAGTCTGGTTCTGCTAGGTGTGATTCTATTTGCCGTTCTCGGTGCCACGGAGTTGTTGAACTTTGAACCATTGAGCCAGTTGGTCACAGCGATGATTGAGTTCGCAGTGCAGGTTATCCTGGCTGCTGTCATCCTGGCGGTGGGTATTCTGGTGGCAAAAAAAGTCAAAAGTCTCATTACTGAAGCCGGTTTGCCTAACGCCGCAGCCTCACTGGCAAGCGTGGCCATTCTGTTCCTGACTATCGCCATGGCATTACGCCAGCTGGGTCTGGCTCAGGATATTATCAATATTGCCTTTGGTCTTATGTTAGGAGCGGTAGCGGTAGGTACTGCACTGGCGATTGGTCTGGGTAGTAAAGACATTGCCGGCCGTGAGGTCGAGGCAATGCTGGAGAAACTGAAAAGGTAATAATTTCGGCTGGCCCTGCCCTCCAGGGCAGGGCTGTACCAGCATTTTCAACTACAAGACGCGTCTCCGTTTGGCGCGTCATCTCAGTGACACGACGTAACAACACGTCTCATCCAAGCTCGCAAGGAGCCGGGCCTTTGTGACCCGTATGTCAGTGCTCAATCTTAATCGTCATGCATATTAACGCTGTCTGGTGCATGCCTCTAATTTCCGTAAATCAGAGGGAGAAAGTATGTCTGAAGTCAAAAGCAGAACAAAAAACCCCGACAAGGGTTACGTCGCCTTTTTAGGCTGGAGTCTGAACGCCGTCGAAGCCGCAGAAAAATTCGACCGACGCTATGTTGTCGTCGCGCCTGATTGGGCGGAGGAGTATTGTGAAACGCACAATATTCCTTACATCAAGTGGAATTTTGAGCGGCTTAATGACCGTTCCATGGAGATCGCGCAGACCCTGAAAGAGCGTGGAGTGGATGTGGCAATTCCCTTATTTGAGGAAACCGTTGAGTGGGCCGGGGCGATTAACTCGGTGCTGCTGGATAATCCCAGACTCTTTGGTCAATCGATGTTGCTGCGCGATAAAGCGTTGATGAAACGCCGGGCACAACTCGGTGGTATCCGGGTGGGGATTTTTGAAGAAGCCCATGATAAAGACGATGTCATCCGTTTTCTCAAAAGGGTAAACCAGACATTGCTCAAGCTCGATGGTGATCCGAATGATCCTATTCATCTCAAGGCTTTTGATAAGGCCGGTTGCCTGGGACATAGGGTTATACGCACACCGGATGAAGTCGATATGATTCCGGATGAAGAATTCCCGGTACTGATGGAGTCACATCTGGATGGCTGGGAATTCGCCGTTGAAGCCTGGATCCATAACGGTAAGATACAGTTTCTCAACATTTCCGAGTATGTCACGCTGGGTTACTCGGTGTTTGTGCCGGCGTCCCCGGAGCTGGAGCAATATCGACCACAAATCAAGTCACAGATTGAGAAGCTGATAAAAACCTTTGATATCGATTTCGGCTTTGTGCATCCTGAGTACTTTGTCACCAGCGATGGGGAAATGTACTTCGGTGAAGTTGCCTATCGTCCACCTGGTTTCAAGGTGTTTGAGTTGCTGGAACAGGCTTACGGCTTCAACGCCTACCAGGGACTGATTCTGGCTTTCGATCCCAAAGCCAGCGAAGAGGAAATCGAGGCATTCTTCCCTGAAGAGGTTGTCGATGCCAAAGGCCATGCGGGTTGCTTCGGCGTCTATCCTCGCCGCCGGGTGGTCAGTAAGCTGGAAATCCCCGATGAGACTGAAGACCATCCCTATTTTGATTACCACGAACTGACCGCGCCACTGGAAGAGACCGTGACCAAGCGTACCGCCTTCGGCACTCACTGGGGTTTGGTATACTTTTTCGGCAGCGACGCAGAAACCATGCGTGATTTACTGAAACATCAAGAGTCTCTGGACTTTTATGTATAAAGCACCAGCGGTGCAATAAGGAACCGGTTTGGTTGAATCAGCTACTCAAGCCAACAGCATTGAGATGACACAACCGCATCTGGTGGCCAGGCTGGAAGACGCGATCACGGCACTGGATGAGGCACCTGGCTTTTCCAAGTCAACAAAAGTACGGCGTCTTTACGATACGGCTAAGCGGATTATACAGTTAGAGGGCGGCTGCGCACTGCTTGAACGCTATATTGAGCGCATCGAGCGGGCGGGTGTTTTTAATAACACCGATTATGCCCAGCCGCAGATTCTGGTGCCTTCTCTCAGTGTCCATGCGCTCAAAAGCCCTGAGGCCGATATTGTCCTCATTGAGGCTTTGAGTGATTTGCGTTTGCTTGCCGTTGCTAATGGTATTTACCGGCATCAAGCCATTTCTGCTGAGCAGGCTCACCATCATCTGACCCATATTCTTGCCGTCAACCTGCAAATGCTGTTTTCGGTGCCCACTGAGGCGGAACGCGAAAGCCAGGGAAAGCTGGCGCAAATTAGTCGTAATCTGCTGCAGTATCTGGCGCAGCGTGTCGGCTATGAGCATATTATCGAACAGCTGATTGATGAGATCTGGCGTATTTTGCAGCAAAGGCCCATTCAGGTGGATCAGATCAAGCAGATGGTGACCCAGATTGCGATTTGTCAGCAAAACCCGGAGATTGATCTGGGGCAGAGCGGACATGGCGCTGATCGGCTGATCAGCAGTCTTTACGGTGCGACTCAGGCTTCTAGGGAAGATCCGGGTGTGGACATTTATCTGCAGCGTCTGCAAACTATGGATGCACCCACTTTGCAGTATGAGGCCACCGGTTTTGCCCGCGCGATGCATGACACTGGCTTGGTCTCTCCCTATCATGCGGTTCTGTTGCGCTTCGTTTGCGATAACAGTGACCACTTACTTTCTGAAGCTTTGGGTTTGTCATCGACCGGCCGGGATTGTCTGCTGACTTTTATTGACCTGGTACGAGCGCTCATCGACAAGGTGGTTCATCCTCAATCAGCGCAGGCGATATATGGCCTGTCACTGATGCTGGAGCGCTGCATTCTTTATCAGCCTGCCGTCGCCCCCTCATTGTGGCGACAGTTGTCGCTGAAGTTATCAGCCGCTGCCAGCCAGCGTTTAAGCCTGCTATTCGGTGATGAACCGGGTCCTGAAGCAAGGCTGCTTGAAGGCGTTTTGTGTGTGCTGGGGCTGCCGCTGGGCGTGGGGCAGGGCAACAACCCGACCTGTCAGTCAGCCCGTGCCATTTCCATGTGGGCTTATAGTGATCCTGACTATTTGCTGCAACTGGTAGTTAGTGCGGCACGGGATGATGAGGTCATCATGCACTTTGAAGGGCAGGCGATTTCATCCCGGGACAGCGTGGCAGGTATTGCCAAAGAACTGCCGATGGATCTGGACCCGGTGTCTTTGATTCTGGTACCCCATCTGGATCGTATTTATGCCGAGATGGGCAGGCGCTGCATTGAGCGTGAAGGCGATCCGCATCGCTGGGTTAATCCCGAGTTTCATGGCTGGTGGTGTGGCCGGGGTTTTGCCATTAATGTCGATGTGGCCACCGGAAAGCTGCATCAGCTGGAAGATTTTCTGAAGAAGTTCTACGCCAGCTATCATCCTTTCTATAACGGTAATCAGCCGCTGATTCATCCGCAGCCGGCCGGGGTCGCGATTACAGACAGTGCAATGCGCTTCATCGGCTGGCATGCAATCACGATCCTGCGTGTGGCGCTGGATCAGGAAAATGTCATGCGGGTTTATTTCTATAACCCCAACAATGACAGCGGTCAGCACTGGGGAGACGATATTCAGGTCAGCACCGCCGGTTATTCTGAGCGTTCCGGCGAAGCCTCTCTGCCTTTTGAGCAGTTTGCGTCACGACTTTATATCTTTCATTTCGACCCTTTGGAGCCAGGGAGGCCCGAAGCCGTTCCGCTCGATGTGCTGGAGCTGGTCTCCCAACGCATCATTAAAAGCTGGGGTGCCAACCGGGTCTGATTCCTTAAGTTAAACCGGTTTTTACGCAGATTTCATGCCCGCCATGTTTGCCTGATGCCGGTTTGACAGCCTCAGCCTGGTCCAACAGAATGAATCAGGCTTATCCAAGCGTTTAAGCGTCTGCCGTGCCAGTCGTACCAACTGAAATAACCAAATAAGAAGGAAACGAATTATGGCCACTGCCGAATCGCCGAAAGCAGCCAAATCGACTGTTCTGATTCCTGTATTTCTCCCTGCCGTTGTGGTCACTCTGCTGTTGGTGATAGGCACCATCAGTAATCCCGAGCTTGCCGGTCGGGCCTTTGATCAGACCCTCGCATACCTCACCCAGAATTTCGGCTGGTTCTATATGCTGGCAGTGGCGTTTTTTCTGGTGTTTATTGTGGCGCTGGCAGTCTCGCCCTGGGGGCGAATCAAACTGGGCCCTGATCATGCGGCGCCGCAATACAGTTTCCCTGCCTGGTTCGCGATGCTGTTTTCGGCCGGTTACGGCATTGCCCTGTTGTTCTTTGGTGTGGCTGAACCGGTACTGCATTACTCGACGCCGCCGCAGGGCGCCCCTGAAACGATTGATGCCGCCAAGCAGGCAATGCAGATTGCCTTTTTCCACTGGGGCTTTCATATCTGGGGTATCTATGGCCTGACCGGCCTGTTACTGGCTTATTTCGCTTTCCGTCATGGACTGCCGCTGTCGATGCGCTCTGCTTTGTATCCGATTATCGGGGAGCGGATCCACGGGCCTATCGGCCATACCGTCGATGTGGTGGCGATTCTGGGCACCTTATTCGGTATCGCGACCACGCTGGGTTTATCGGTCGCACAAATCAATGCCGGGATGAATTATCTGTGGTCATCGATTCCGGTCAGCACCACGGTGCAGGTCATTACCATCGCCTTTATTACCGGCCTTGCGATTTTCTCGGTTGTGGCCGGTATGGATAAAGGGGTAAAACGACTGTCGATACTCAACATGCTGCTGGCGGTGGTGTTGATGACTTTTGTGTTTATCGTAGGGCCTACGGTCAATATCCTGGAGGCCTTCCTGCAGAACACCGGCAGCTATCTGAACAATATCGTTGAGCGCACCTTTAACCTGCAGGCCTATTCCAGAAGCGACTGGATCGGTAACTGGACCCTGTTTATCTTCGGCTGGACCATCGCCTGGGCGCCGTTTGTAGGTCTGTTTATCGCCAAAATCAGCCGTGGCCGGACCATTCGTCAGTTTGTGTTTGGTGTGCTGCTGGTGCCGACCATTTTCACTTTTCTGTGGTTCTCTATCTTCGGCGATACCGCACTGCATTTGATTATGAATGAGGGATATAAGTCGCTAATTACTGAAGTGCAGCAGGATACGGCGATTGCACTGTTCAAGCTGTATGAACAGCTGCCATTGACTTCGATTGTGTCGTTTATCACGGTGATTCTGATCATGACGTTCTTTGTGACGTCATCGGATTCAGGCTCGCTGGTCATCGACTCACTGGCCTCCGGGGGGGCAAGTGTGACACCGATCTGGCAACGCGTTTTCTGGGCCTCACTGGAGGGCGTGCTGGCGGCCGCTTTGCTGATTGCCGGTGGTCTGGGCGCCTTGCAGACGATGAGCATCACCAGTGCGCTGCCTTTTGCTATTATCCTGGTGCTGGCAGCGATAGGTATGTGGCGGGCGCTGATTATTGAAGGCCATCGTGAGGTGAGTCTGCAGGCCCATATGCAGTCGGCGGGGCCTGCCAGTAAACGTGGGTGGCGGCAGCGACTGTCAGGCTTAATCGATTATCCGGGCTACGATGAAGTCGCCGACTTCATTACCAAGACCGTGCATCCAGCGATGCATTATGTTGAGGAAGTCATCAAGGAAAAAGGCTGGCCGGTGGTCGTGGCCCATGATGAAACTCATCACCGGGCCTATATCGAAGTGGTGCTGAAGGACCAGCTCGACTTCATTTATGACATCCGTATGCGGGCCTATGCACGGCCGAGTTTTGCCTACCCCGAGCGGCCCAGAGACCCTGACGGGGATGAGCGCTATTACCGCGCTGAAGTCTTCCTGCGCCGGGGTGGTCAGCAATACAACATCTATGGCTACGAGGAAGAGGAAATCATTGAGGATATCCTGCACCAGTTTGAGAAATATCTGCACTTCCTGCATATCTCCCCCGGCATTCTGCCGTGGAAGATGCAGGAACATGACGATATGCTCAACGGCGAATCCCTAGCCTCTGATCTCGAGAAACATTAGAAACCAAAGTGATAGCGGAAACCGGCGGCGAAGACTTTGCCGCCGCTGATGCCGCTGTTAAAGCCGGCCAGACCCTCGTGTTTGCCGGTTAAGGCGGCGGTTTCCTGCTCCTGGTAGTACTCGGCAAACAGGATCAGATCTTCCCTGAACTGATGATCGATGCCGAGATGCAGCACGGTCTCGCCGTAGGACTCGATATCGGCAATCATCGCTTTGTAGGTATTCTTGCCGTGACGGTATTCGGTATAGAGGTTAAAGGCCTCGGCACCGTCGCCATAGAAACTGTTGGGATTGTCGGTATCCGTGGTTTCGTATTTGAATACCACGCTCCAGTTATTAAAGCGCTTGGCCGCTGAAAAGCCGTAGAGACGGTCCTTGTAGCCATCCGTATTGCCGCGATCATCCATACCGATGGCCAGTACGGTGCCGTTATAACTGTAACGGGCAAAGGTCTGGATCCTGCGGTCATCAATCCGTGACGGAGAGCGTTCATTACCGGCTGCCGAAGAATAGGAACCACCAAAGCTGAAGCCTTTCATGGTCGGGCTGACGTAACTCAGTGTCTCCTTGACGCGGAAGGTGGTATAGGTGGCAAAACCACTGTAAAAGGTACTGAACTGATCTACCGGATAAGTGATGGTGTTGTAGTAAGGCATCCACTGCTGACCGGCGACTACCGTCCCCATCGGGCTTTCCAAACCGATACGGGCGACCCGTAAATCTTCTCTGTCATCACGACCGGCACCACCCTGATCATAAGGGTCGCCGAAGCGGAAATTGGCGGTATCGAACGGCACTTCCAACTGACCGAAGAGGCGGTAATCTTCAGAGAAGCGGTAGGCCGCATTAACGCCGATGCGTGAAAAGGCATCACGCAGACCACGATAATCATTCATGGCGGTTTCATTGTCGGGATGTACCGATTCCGCCTGCATGCGCAGGGACAGATAAAAATCGTAACGGAAAGGGTCGCTTAGCTCAGCTTCCTGGGCCGATAGCGAGGGAGAGAGAAGACTTAAAGCGAGCGAGGATAATGCTATCGGGCTATAGGTCTTGGTAAAGCTCATAAATTCTCCTGTTTCTTGAGCGGGTTCTCCATGGTGTGGTTAAAAATTGAAACGCCACTGTTGGCCGTGGCGCATATTTTGATATCGACTCAGTGCCAGCCTTGCTGCCAGCTTTCGCTGTCTTTTAACTGGTGCCAGTCGATGTGATAGATTTTTTTGCTGATAACCGCTTCTAACTGGCAGTCTGTTATGCGGCCCTGTTCATCGCGCATGATTTTTGTGACCAGAAAATGTTTCTCCCGGTTCAGCGGCTGACGTGCCGTCCATTTTGACAAGGCCAGTTTGTTGGGATGAACCTGATTCATAGCGGCTGTTTCAATGAAAACGTATCACAGATTATTCACAAAGGCAGTGATAACTAAGTGAAAATTGTCACAGTCAACAACACGGACTTCAACTCATGGCATTGATGCAAGCACAGGCGACACGCTAATGGACAGATCCTTACAGGATTTACGTAAGACCTATGAAAAAGGCCAGCTGGATGAAAATGAGACCTCCAGCGAGCCTTATGATCAGTTTCGAAAATGGTTCGATGAAGCGCTGAAATACGGCTTTTTCGAGCCCAATGCGATGACGTTGGCTACGGTCGATGAACGAGGTCGTCCCGCCTGCCGACCGGTGCTGATTAAAGATTACGATGCGAGGGGTATTGTCTGGTTTTCCAATTATCAGAGCCGTAAAGGTGAGCACCTGGCGCAGAACCCGTTCGCCGCTCTGCAGTTTTACTGGGCGGAACTGGAAAGGGTGATTCGGGTTGAAGGCCGGGTCGAGAAAATTGATGCACAGGCGTCGGATGATTATTTCAACTCAAGGCCATTGAGCCATCGTATCGGCGCCTGGGCTTCGCCGCAGAGCCAGGTTATTGCCGGTCGCAAAACCATCGTTGCCAATGCCGCACGTTATGGCGCTGAATATGGTCTACACCCGCCACGACCACCGCACTGGGGCGGATATCGTTTGATCCCGGATTATTGGGAATTCTGGCAGGGCAGGCCATCGCGATTACATGATCGCATCGCTTATACGCTGACAGAAGGAGGCGAGTGGCTGAAACAGCGGCTGGCACCGTAATGCGCAGTAAATAAATTCAAGCGGCTGCCATTGATACCGACATACTAAGTAAGTGATGTGGTTTCAGCTTCTCACTCACCTTCTGTAGTTCATTAAGCTGGGTTGTGGCCCGGCTTCTTTTTGCCCAAAAAAAGCCCATCCGGAGATGGGCTTTTGTCGTGTTACTGGATTAATAGTCGGTGTTTTCTTCTGCGCTATCATCGATGGCGTCACCGGCTGCCTCAATGTCCTCACCGGCGCCTTCAATGGTATTGCAGGCCGACAGTGTGAATGCAAAAGTCAGAGCCAGAATGGCTGAAGTGATGAATTTCATAAGCATGTCCTTTTGATGGTTTGGGGAAAGAGGTCAGGAAAGTAAAACGCTTTTCCCTGTTCTACTTACCTGACAGTCAGTAACAGCAACGTTATTCTGCTGCATCCTCGACAGCTTCGCCGGCTGCTTCAACATCCTCACCGGCGCCTTCAATGGTATTACAGGCTGATACAGCAAAGGCAAAAGTCAGTCCCAGAATGGCTGATGTCATGAATTTCATTTGCATCTCCTTTATCGTTTTTGAATAAGGCCTGCTGGCCATTATCTTAAACAATCGGTGTTTTGATTCAATTTTTCCCGACTGATAGTTTTCATTATTTACGATGGCAGTTATCAGCAAAAGTTCAATAGCAATATCACAGTTTGTTGATTTTCGGGTTTTCACTGATTGATAAATTTACTCAATCCTTGAGTATGTTATGGTGGAATCGAAACAATCGGGATGGCAAGGAAATGAATCGCTGTCGCTATGTCTTTGCGACAGAGTTCGCAGTAAGCACATGACGGACTGAACCAACGGCAGCCATCTTTGTCATCACAATCAGAGGAAACGGTTCCTCATAACCACCGTTAAGACTTGTTCTCATGGAGGTGTGTAATGCAATCGATATTTGATTCCAAAACCTATTCAGTGCTAGCCCGTGTGTTGATGCTGATGTTTGCTTTGTCGGGCTTTAGTCTGGTGGCAGCTTGCGACAACCAGGATCCTGCTGAAGATGCGGCTGAACAAATGGGCGAGACAATGGAAGATGCCGGTGATGCGGTTGAAGATGCTGCTGACGAAGCTCAGGATGAAATGCAGTAAACAGAGAGCATGACTCTGACTTTTTAATTATTACTCAAGGAGGTTTACTCATGGCAACTCAATCGAACGAGCAAGACCTACAAGAGCAAATCAAAGCGCTACGCAATGATTTCAGCGAGCTGACTAAAACAATGAAAAAGCTGTCTGAAGACTATGCCAGCGAAGGCCAGAACAGACTTCGCCAGACAGCAGAACAGGCCCGGCAACAAGCCCGGGATACCGCAGAACAGGCCAGAGGCTACGCACGGGATGCAGCGCATCAGGCCCAGGAAGGGGTGGAAAATCACCCTTTCAGCAGTCTGGCCGTGGCCTTTGGTGTAGGAATGCTGATTGGTAAAATTCTGGACAGATAGGACCTGACCACATGACTGCACATACGCGCATGAGTTGGCGGTCGAGACTTCAGTACAGCACGATAGCTGTAATGCTGACGCTCATAACCGGCTTTCTGGCCCTGGTGTTTGTCGGCGTGGCGGTGTACCTGGCACTGGCAGAGCATTTTCCCAGCTCTCTGGCAGCGCTCATCACCGCCGGCAGTTATCTCGCGCTGGGTTTGCTGGTAACGGGCGTGGCGATTTTAATTAACAAACCGCCTCGTCCGGCATCCGGCAACACTGCCGAAAGACCGTCTGATGAAGTGGAAGCCCTGAGCCGTTGTCTGGAAAATCCGGCGCTGGCTGATTACATCAAGAAACACCCCGGCAGATCCATCGCTACAACCCTCATAGCCGGTGTTCTGGTGGGTTACAGTGATGAAGCCCGGGCATTGTTGAAATCTTTCAGCCAGAGCCAGTCTGATGACTGCTGACAGGGGCCCGAAAGGATTCAGTAAAATCCTGACCGGAACAGGGAAAGACACCGTGTCAGTAAGGAAAAAGAAGCTTTAGCCTGTAACTCTCAGCGATGATAAAGTTTTCCTCAATCTTTACAGGCTGAAATTAACTGGCAAGGAACAAGCTGGCATTTCAGCACTTTGTCTCTATGGATTGATTAACGCTGAGGCTACATGCTTTGAAAACCCGGTCGTATTATCGGCCGGGTTTTTTATGCCCGCTTTTCAGCTGGTCAAACTATCAAACTGATTGGTTCGGTCCAGTCAATTGCTAGCCTGTGATTGTGTCTGCCGGCTCTGATTGACGGAATCTACTATGGCCGTAATCACCCCGCTGCTGGTATTAAACAATTCATGAATGGCTTGACTGATCTTTGCTGAGACCAGGCTTTGTTCTTCCATCATTTCGGCAATCTGCCGGTTGAGTTTGCTGGTGGCTTGCGAACGCTCAGCAGCCTACACATTGTGTCGCTGCTTATCGTTTGTTTGTCACTGTCATGACAAGCCCCGATCTCAGAAATGACAAGCTTAACTGACGCGCAATCCGTTCAGCCGTAATCATGTTCGACGACGTCGCCTGTTTGCACTTTTCGGCGAGCTGTCTCACTTGCGCTGCGACGGCCGAAAAACTGCATCCGTGTTTTCCGGCTCTGGTTGTCTCAATAGAGGTATTGAGGGATAACAGGCTGCTCTGGTTGGAAATTTCGGTGATGAACTCAATGGCGACGTAGATGGAAGCGATATCCCGGTTCGACGCATTAAAGGTAAACCCGACGCTTTCCAGTTTTCCGAACAATTGACGGGCTTCACTGATGCTTTGTCCGACTTGCTGCAAAATCTGTCGACTGCCGAGCGGCTTTAGCCAGGTCCTCAATCAGGTGATAACGGTTAGTAACTGAGAATTTTTTTCAGCTTAGCTTGTCTGTGATGCCTCTGGTCCTGCGAAATCCGCCATTGGTTTTCGCATTTACTCAAAACTGTAGCGTGCACTTTAATTGTGCAGCAGTGAAGTTGTCATGAGGATAAGAGAAAAGCTAAGTGGCTGAGACAAAAGCAAATTAGGACGAGGCAAAGCGTGAAAAAACAGCATGCCGGACCCCAAGCGGCGTCCAAAGTTTGATGCTTTTGTTGACTTGCTTGTTATACTCAAATCACCTTAAGCAACAGGTTTATCTATGTCAGAATTCTCATCATTCCCGAGTGGTTGCAGTCAATGTCTGGATACGAACGGCGCGGAAATTGATTTCTCGATGGCGTTTCAGCCGATTGTCGACATTCATCAAAAAAAGATTTTCGGCTATGAGGCTTTGGTCAGGGGGCCGAATCAGGAACCTGCCGGGTTTGTTCTGGATAAGCTCAATGACAATAACCGTTACTATTTTGACCAGGCTATCCGGGTAAAAGCGATCCGAACCGCGGTCGCGCTGGAAGTTGACGCTGTGTTGTCGATTAATTTCTTCCCCAACGCGGTCTATCGCCCGGAAACCTGCATCAGAACCACACTCAATGCCTGCGAAGAGTATGGTTTTCCAATCGAAAAAATCATGTTTGAGGTCACCGAATCAGAACGTATCGAAGATCGCCAGCATCTGAAAAATATTTTTGATTATTACAACCAGAAAGGCTTTATCACTGCGATTGATGATTTTGGTGCCGGCTTTTCCGGCCTCAATCTGATTTCTGACTGGCAGCCGAATATCGTTAAGCTGGATATGAACCTGATTCGTAATATCGATAAGGATCAGACGCGTCAACATCTGGTGAGCTCAGTGGTGGATTTTGCTCATAAAGTGGGTATCAGAATCATCTGTGAAGGGGTGGAAACGATTGAAGAACTGAGCGTGCTGGAAAAAATGAAAGTCTCGCTGTTCCAGGGGTTCCTGTTTGCCAAACCGGCTTTTGAAGCTCTGCCCGAGGTTGATTTCAGCAAGCTGGGGCTGGATTAGCTCAGCTTCATGTTGCCGGCGCGTAGTCGGCTGACATCCAAAAAAGTCTCAAAAAAGATGCGGGCCTGGCGACACAGCTGATCAATCGTGTCGGTCTCCATCATGTCTTCGAATAAATCATAGACCGTACGATAATCCCGCAGACGGTTTTCCGGAATGTATCGTAAAGCCATGCTCCAGTCGCGAAAGGCGCGTTTGTCGACCTTATCATTGCACAACAGATGAATATCATGATGACGGCTGTCTTTAACGATGGAGCCGTAAATGAAATCGACAGAGGCTTTGCTGCCTTCAAGGTACTGAATGATGTTACCGTCGTGATAAATCAGACAGCCGGTGACGCCGAAATGGGCATTCTTGTGACGGGCCTTGAGCATCAGCTGATCCAAATCCTCAGCACTGAACAATTCGATTGCTGAACTTGAATACATGATTTTATGAATGGCTTGGCTCATAGGACATCACCGTTGATGTTTTAACATGGGGCGAGTTTTCACATATGCTCTCAAAATTTAATTATCGGCAAGTGTTACTGACACGTTAACAAAATATGCTCAGAGCCACCAACTTCTGTCATGGCAGGGGCTGTCAGCTCATCGCTTCATCACATATTTTTGATGCAGCAGGGCTATTATCATCTGAAACCACCCTGTCACAGGAGTTCATCATGCGCGCACTGATCTTAATGATGCTGACGTTGTTATCTGCACCGGCCTGGGCCAATGACTGCCCTGAGTTTCTCGATTATGATTTACCCAGACTGCATGCCAATGACACTGTTAATCTCTGTGAAGTTGCCACAGGCAAGGCATTACTCATCGTTAATACTGCCAGTCACTGTGGTTTCACCCGTCAGTTTGAGGGACTGGAAGCCTTACATCAGCGTTATATGGATAAAAATCTGATGGTGGTGGGTTTTGCCAGCAATGACTTCAACCAGGAAGCGAAAACAGAAGAGGAGGCAGCGCGTGTCTGCCGGGAAAACTTCGGTGTCACTTTTACCATGATTGCGCCGAGCTATGTCAAAGGCCAGCGTGCTAACCCCGTGTTTCGCGAAATCAACCGGCAGAGCGAGGCGCCCGGCTGGAATTTCAATAAATACCTGATAAGCCCTCAAGGCAAGGTTGTAAAACATTTCAGCAGCCGTATTGAGCCGGATGATGAGGCCCTGACTCAAGCCATTGACGAATTACTCTGAGCGGCCTTTTCTTCAGCTAACGGCCACAAAATGTGATGCTGTTCACATTTTGTGGCCGTTAGTGTTTAATAGCTGCAGTTCTTTAATTGATCGAAACAGATCATGGAGACGGCTGATAAGCTGTTTGATAAAAAGGCGCTAAACAGCTGTAATGTAAGCGATATTAAGTTGACTTGCGCTGAATAACCATCGATACTTCAATTACAGAGTTTTTCACGCAAGTGAGTCGGCATTTCAGGGAGAAATGGATGATGACGGAAGTGACGCACCAGGCGGCCCTCGGGTCGACTTTTCCCCCGACAGTTATACGCGGGTCAGGCAGACCGGCTGATGCTGTGTCCGGCCTTGTTACCAGGCTAATTATTAACACCGTTTAACGGAGAGGCATCAGGATGATTAATTTATGCCGTTTGTGTCTGCCACTGCTCGTCACGCTGGTGGCGGTCGGGTGTAGTCCAATCCACAACACTATCGGACCGGATCAAGAGCGATCGGATTTGCGTGAGTCAGTCGAAGCGCCGTATCAGCTGAGTGGTGGTGAATCTCCATTCTGTGAGGTCCCACCGATGCAGATTCCGGAAACCCCTAAACTGGTCACTGCACCGGAACCGTTCTCGGCCAAACTTTTCTTCCTTCTGGATAAAACAGAGTTCACTGAAGAATCCAAAGTGGAGTCCAGAGAAATCTATCAGGAAATTGTAGATCGTGAGTTCAGTGAGATAGTGATTAGCGGTCATACTGACACCTCTGCGTCGAACGCTTACAATGAAGCCCTGTCGCTACGTCGCTCCCAGAAAGTACGTCAGGATCTGATCGCTTACGGTGTCCCTGCCGAGAATATCCGAATCTCTGCAGAGGGTGAATACCGGCTGCTGGTATCGACCCCGGATGATACGGTCGAAGTAAGAAATCGTCGCGTCGAAATCAACGCACGCTGATTGACGGAGTTAAGCAATGGTACATAAATTCAAGCTGCTGACATTAACGGCTTCTCTCATGGGCGCGACCTTGCTGATGGCTCAGTCAGCCTCGGCGGAGACCCTGACTGAAGCGGTTGATAAAACAATTAAAACTAACCCCAATATCCAGGCTGAAGCCAGTTTTAGACGTAGTGTCGATAAAACGATAGATCAGGCCCGTGCCGGCTATTATCCTAAGGTTGATCTGAATCTGGGTATCGGTCGGGAACGAGCTGAAAACAATGCCACTGCCCCCGACCACACTCATCTCACTCGCGGGGAGGCAGGTCTGACAGCTTCACAGATGCTGTATGACGGCTTTGCCACCAAGAGCGCGGTTGAGCAAACTCAGTCTCAGGCCGAATCTGCCGGTTACAGCGTATTCGATACTGCAGAAACCACTTCACTTCGCGCCGTTCAGGTTTACCTTGATGTGTTACGCAGACAGGACCTGCTGAAACTGACCGAGGCCAACCTGGAAAGTCATGAGCGTATTTATTCGCAAATCGAACAACGCTTTGAGAGCGGGGTCGGTAACAGTGCCAACCTGGAACAGACCAAGGGACGTCTGGCCCTGTCACAGGCTAACCTGACTTCCAACGTCGGCAACCTTGATGATGCCCTCAGCAATTACAATCGTGTGGTTGGTCATATGCCGCAATCACTCAGCGACCCGGGGCTGGATTGCTGTAATAAAGCGCCTGCAACAGTGGATGAAGCTCTGGCTATTGCCTATCACCAGCACCCGGCTTTACGTTCTGCCATGGCACAGCATGAAGCGGCACTGGCTCAGGAACAAGGTGCGGAAGCCCCATTCCATCCCCGTGTGGATTTTGAAATGAGCACCCGTGCTGATAACAACCTGGACGGTGAAAAAGGCCATGAAAAAGAAATTCTGGCCATGGTCCGCCTGCGTTATAACCTGCTCAATGGTGGTGCAGACATAGCCCGTCTGGAAGAGACCGGCTTTTTAAGCCAGCAGGCCCGTGAAGAAGCCAATATCGCAATCCGTGATATCGAGCGTGACGTCCGTCTGGCCTGGAATTCACTCGACAACCTGTCGCAACAGCTGCCGGTGCTCAAGCAGCGGATGGAGTCGGCCCTGAAAACCCGCGATGCCTACCAGGAACAATTCAACCTGGGACAACGCACACTGCTGGATCTGCTGGATACCGAGAATGAGGTACTGACAGCCAGCGCTGATTACACCAATGCCTATTATGACCACCTCTATGCCTGTTACTGGCTGTCAGAGACCATGGGCAAACTGCTTGAACATCTGGATCTGGAAGCGCCGGAAGCAGCCATTACGGTAGCCAGTCCCGAGCCTGTTGAATAAAAGCTTGCAAGATTAATCCCAAAGCCCCTTTATCATCGATAACGGGGCTTTTCTTTGCTTTGCCGGTGTCGATAATCGATGTCTTGTTTTTCAGGCAGGCAGATTCTATTTGTGATCCTCAGAATTTTATATTCTGTGATTGGTGATCCGCTAGCTATTTGTCGCTTCTGAACGGTATGAATCTGCTACACCACGCCGCTTTTTGCTGCATAAGCTACTGTCATTGAAGGCTCGCTTTCAACTTCAGGAAATTTGTCCCTGTTAGTGGCGCCGGCTGTCGGTCATAGTAAAGACGGGAAGAGTCTCAGGGAAAAGCATGGTCGAACGTGACGAGGATACCTATTCCGCACTCAGGGAGATGGCCGAAGACATTCACCTTGTTTCGCGCAATCATAATGATGAATTGATAGGCATTGATTATTACAACAGGCTGTCCGTTCTCAGCGAAGAAGAACTTGAGTTGCTCCTGAGTCTCTGGCAACGAAAAACAATCACCTGCCGCAAGGAAAAACTGGCCTCCCAGTGGATGATCATTCAGGTCATTGCCTTCATCAGCTTTGCCACTTACCTGGCCTGGCAATTTGGCGGACTGGTGGGGGTTCTATCCAGCATTATCGGGGTGGTTGCGCTGATCGCGATGATTGAGGATAAGCGAGTTAAAACCGCCAGACGCAATCTGGTCGATGCCATCCGTGTCTATCAGCATCTTTGCCAGCATTTGCAAAATCGCAGTCAGCAATAACAACACGGCTGTTGACAGTCAGCCGGTCTAATGTAAGTCTCATCGCACTATTATCATTCAAGAGGATATTCATATGGCAACAGTCACACTCAAAGGCAATCCATTTAAAACCGTCGGTGAACTGCCCGCAGTGGGGAGTCAGGCACCGGCCTTTACCCTGACCAAAACCGATCTGTCGGATCTGAATTCATCCGACCTGTCCGGACGGGTAGTACTGAACGTGTTCCCCTCCGTGGATACGCCGACCTGCGCCAATTCGGTACGCCAGTTCAACAGCAAGGCTTCTTCGCTGGATAACACGACAGTCGTGTGTGTTTCCAAGGATCTGCCGTTTGCGCTGGATCGTTTCTGCGGTGCCGAAGGTCTTGATAATGTCGTTGCCGCTTCCGCATTCCGTTCCAGCTTTGCTGAAGACTATGGTCTTAAAATGCAGGAAGGTCCGCTGGCGGAACTGTGTTCACGCGCCGTCGTGATTCTGGACGATTCAGGCAAGGTGATTTATACCGAACAGGTTGCAGAAATCGCCGATGAACCTGATTATGACAAAGCGCTGGCCGCACTGAGCTAGGCCTTTTTAAGTTTGCGTGAAAAAAAGCCCCGCACTCCGGGGCTTTTTTATGCCTGTCAGTTTGTATCTATTGATGAATTTGCCGCTGTTATCTCCTGTCATTGAATTGAAGGCAAAAAATAAGATAAAAAGAACTTATGACTGAACATGCCAGCCTGTTTTCATCTGTCGCTGTGCTTGCTGAGTTCCATCCGCAGGCCAAGGCACTGCGTTTCTGGCGGGATGAGCAGCAAGAGCTGCACGCCAAAGTAGAGCTGTATGACGCGCCATTGCCGGCACTGGAAGAACTGGAAGCGGATATAGCCCTGGTTTCCAGCACGCTCATTGATGCCGCTTTACCGGACTTTCATGGCTTTTGTCAGGATATCGAAGCGATTTTTCACGGCAGCCAGCCATCAGGACCGGTCTCTGAACTGAAACACGTGGACTGGACCCGGTTCCGGCGGATCTCTGCTTATGCCCAGTACTGGCGGGACCGCAACCCGCGCGAGGTCAACAAGCTGCTGACATTTATGATGGGCATTCCGCTCTATAGTCAGTTGCTGGGAAGTTTTATCACCCGCCGCCATAACGAGGCTGAGCAGGAAATTATCGCACAGACAGCCACAGCGGGTGCTGTGTATATCATGGGCGTCAACCGCTTTAATCAACTGTTTCGTGAAGATATCGACAGCGCCTTTAATGAAGCCAAGCTGCTGGTATCGACTTTCCGTGGCACCCGTGACCGCAATGCCGCCAAAATCATCAATGGCATGGTCAAATCGATGCTGTTTCATTAAGTTATTCCGGCTGTTGAGGAACCCTGAGCACGGAGATGAGTCAGCTACTGTGCCAGTTTGACTCACAAGGACGGCTTGTTTATGACATCCACTATCTCGCAGCTTAGCCGACATATCGAAGGCCATTTCACCCATCGCTTTGCCGGTCGCTTCGGCATGCTTGGGCAAAGCTGCGCCATGCAGGCATTATTCGAGCAGATTGAAGTGGTGGCCAAAGCTCAGGGGCCGGTACTCATCACCGGTGAAAGCGGAACCGGTAAAGAGCTGGTGGCGCATGCCCTGCATCAGCAGAGTGAACGCGCGAACGGACCGTTTGTGGTGGTCAACTGTGCCGGCATACCCGGTGACTTGCTTGAGGCCGAGTTCTTTGGCCATACCCGAGGCGCCTTTACCGGTGCCAATGAAGCCCGTCCGGGCATGCTTCAGCAGGCCAATGGTGGCAGCCTGTTCCTGGATGAAATCAGTGATATGCCGGTGTCACTTCAGGCAAAGTTGTTAAGGGCCCTGCAGGACGGTGCGGTGAGACCGGTCGGACGTAATGAGGAAGATCATGTTGATGTCAGAATCATCGCCGCCACCCATGATAACCTCAGTAAAAAAGTGACACGCGGAGAGTTTCGTGAAGATCTGTTCTATCGACTCGATACTTTTCAGATTCTGATTCCACCACTGCGCGAACGTGGCGATGACAAGCTGCTGCTGGCCAGAAATTTTCTGGATACTTTCTGTCGTGAACAGAATAAGCCCGATCTGGGGATCAGCGAGGAAGCCCGGCAGGTCCTGCTGGATTATCACTTTCCAGGTAATGTGCGTGAACTGCAAAATCTGATAGAGCGTGCCGTCGCATTTTGTGAAGGAGAGCAGCTGGAAGCTGCCCACCTGTTGCCGGCTATTCAACACAGTCAGGCACCGTATCCGGGCGAAACTGAGGAAAAAAAGTTGCTGACAGGATCCGGCCTGCCAACAATGCATGAATTACAGAGCCGTTATCTGAAGCTTGTCTTGACCGAAGTGAATGGTAACAAACAGCGTGCGGCAGAAATACTCGGTATCGGTCGCCGGACTTTATATCGCTGGCTGCAACAGAATCATTGAGTAAAGGCTGCTGATTCCGGTGGAACCCGGTTGGCGCTGTTTTGTCGCTGTCATAGCAGATCGCTGTAATGCTTTCTATCGCCACTGTCGCTGATTCTGGTTTGTTTCTTATCTAACAAGGGCTTGAATAATTTCGGGGCCAATGCCGGATCGAAATGAAGGAATCTGTCATGGATGTACTCAGACAATTTTTTGAGACCATCAGCTGGGCGGAGGTCATCAGCACCTGTTTCAGGCTGGTTTTTATTCTGTTATTCGCCTGGCTTGTCAGCAAATTACTGAAAACCGGTTTACAGCGTTTTGAAGCCAGGCTGGTCGCACGCAGTCTGGCCAGAGGCGAGTCCTCAGCCGAATCTCAGAAACGCATAGAGACGCTGATTCGTCTTCTGAAACAGGCAGGCCTTTTGGCGTTGTGGATCACGATTTTCCTGGTGATATTGCGGGAAGTCGGTGTCGAGATAGGCCCGGTACTCGCCAGCGCCGGTATTGCCGGCCTGGCTATTGGCTTTGGTGCGCAGAATCTGGTTCGAGATGTGATTTCCGGCTTTTTTATGATTCTGGAAAATCAGATCCGCGTCGGTGATGTCGCCATCATCAATGGCACCGGCGGTCTGGTCGAAGCCATCAACTTCCGCACCACGGTATTACGTGACCTGTCCGGTACCGTGCATTTCTTTCCCAACGGCACCGTCACCACGCTCAGCAATATGACGACCGAATGGTCAGCCTATGTGTTTGATATCGGCGTTGCCTACAAAGAAAACACCGATACTGTCACCGGGGTCATTCAGACAGTGATAGACGAAATGATGGCGGATGAGGAATACGGCAACCTCATTATAGAGCCACCGGAAATTTTCGGCGTCGACAAGCTGGATAATTCATCGGTGGTGATCAAGGGACGAATCAAGACCAAGCCGATTATGCAATGGAAGGTAGGGCGTGAGTTTTTACGCCGTATCAAACTGGCATTTGATGAGCGCGACATCGAGATTCCGTTTCCGCACAGCACCGTCTATTTTGGGGAAGCCAGCAAACCCTTTGATATCAAGATGCTGGAAACGGCCTCGACTCAATCGCGGGAGATATAACCCCAGCGTCCCTGTGACTGTACCCGTGCCAGACCGTCTTGAAAGGGCTGGGCATCGTCGAAGCGTGGTTCGATAATCATTACGCCGTCTTTATTGATGTAGCCGTATTTCCAGTAGTCGACAGTGACCGCAGCAAGGCCTTCAGTGAATGAATGCCCCCATTTGAACTGGGGAGGTATCGCCATTTTGCCGCTTTTATTGACGTAACCGACTTTGGCATCCATCTCGATGCGGCCCATGCCTTCATGAAATGACCAGGCATTATCCATTGACGGTGTAATGACTTCTTCGCCTTTGTCATTGATGTAGCCATAGCGATCATCTTTGACCACCACCGCCAGTCCCTCGCTAAACGGCAGTACCTTGTCGTAGTGAAGCCTGCTGAGTGCCGTGCCATCTGTTTTGATAAACCACCAGTCTTGATCCTGATTGACGATGGCAAAACCATTATCAAATTCCATCGCCCGTTCAAACTGGGGTTTGATAACAAATTGCTTCGTTTTATTGATATAGCCCCAGCCCTCATCAGTTTTGACCGGCGCCAGTCCGTGACTGAAACTCAGGGCATCCTGGTATTGCGGTTCAATAACCCAGTTTCCCTGTTTATCGATAAAGCCCCACAATTCATGGTGTTTGACGCTGGCAAGACCTTCATTAAAAAGCTTGGCCTCAGAGAAACTTGGTTCTACCTGCCAGTCACCATTTTGATTGATATAACCCCATTTTCCATCCTGCAACACTGCTGCCAGGCCAGAATAAAAGGGTAATACCCTGGCAAATTGCGTGTTGATGACGATCTTGCCATCCGTGTTGATAAAGCCCCAGCGGATATCCTTCAGCAGCGGGGCCAGTCCCTCATGAAAGTCATAAAGCTTCGTATTGGGCTCAGGACCGTAGAGCATGTCTCCATTACGATTAATGAGCCCGGTCTGGGGTCGACCTTTTTCTATTTTGATCACCGCTGCAACCCCCTGATTGAAACTGTTGGCAGCATCGAAGTCGTAATTAATCACCAGATCACCGGGATCAGCCAGTGAGGAGATAGAGAAGAACAGCATCAGCAGACAAGGCAGAAGTGCCTTTGAGGCGGGACGAGGGAAATACATAAAACCTCCGGAGTGTGAGGTTGAGTGTCAGCGGATTTACGTGAATTTCACGTGAACCGGAAAAGACTGTACTCAAATCAAACTAACAGAACAAAGCCTTGTCAGCAAAGAGATTTCCTGTCGTGGAGCTACCAGTAATCAATCTTAAAAGGTCGGTTCGTGGCGCGGTATCAGCCGCGCTGGTCTGGCTCAGCAGTGCCTGTTCTCCAGTGACGGTGCTTAATGCAATGGTGCCTGAAAACGGATATCAGCGGCTGACAGATATTGCCTACGGTGAGAAGGAACGGCAGAAGCTGGATATTTATCTGACCAAGGCACGGGATAAGGTCAGCCAGCCCAGCACGATTATTTTCTTTTACGGTGGCAGTTGGGAGTCCGGTAATAAAAAAGACTATAAATTTGTGGCTGAAGCCCTGACCGCACAAGGTTATGATGTGGTGATTCCCGACTATCGGGTTTATCCCCAGGTGCGCTTTCCGGCTTTTGTTGAAGATGGTGCCAGTGTGGTTGCCTGGGTCAAACAGCATCTTGCTGATTACGGTGCCAGTGATGATCGTCTGTTTGTGGCCGGACACTCGGCCGGTGCCCATATCGCAGCTTTATTGACGTTGGACCCGGCTTATCTGGCTCGGGAGCAACTGAGCCCTTCGGTATTCAACGGCATGATCGGGCTGGCCGGTCCTTATGACTTTCTGCCGCTGGAGAGTGAGACCCTGAAGACCATATTCGGACCCGAATCGGAGCGCTGGCGCAGTCAACCGATAAATTATGCCGCTGCCGGCAAGCCGCCGATGTTATTGCTGGTGGGTGAGGATGATTTAACGGTTTTGCCGAAAAACAGCTACAATCTTGCGGCGAAAATCCGTGAAAAAGGGGGGTATGTACAGCTTGAGGCCTTTGAGGATTACGGCCATGTGGCGATGGTCGCCAAGCTGGCTAAGCCACTCAGGGGCGAAGGCCGTCTGTTGCAGGTCATTAAAGACTTTGTCAGCCGACATTAGCTGATTCTGGCTGGCGGCGATGTCTGCTCACCAGCCTGTCAGCCGCAGTGTCAGTGTATGCCTTTTGAGGTCAAGACGATCATTTTTTCGACCTGCATATCATGCATGGTGTAAGGCACACCGCCGGTACCAAGGCCGGAATGTTTGAGCCCGGCAAAAGGCATCCAGTCTACACGGAATGCCGTGTGTTCATTGATCATGACCGCAGAAGCATCGAGCCGGTCTGCCGCCAGCATCGCGGTGTCGATATTGCTGCTGTAGACCGATGCTTGGAAGGCAAATTCCAGCCCGTTGGCCTTATTGAGCGCCTCCTCGATATCATCGACCGGATAGACACAGACCACCGGACCGAATACCTCTTCATTGGATACTTTTGCAGTGGCCGGCGGATCATACAGCACCGTCGGCGCATAGCTGTTATAAGGTAAAGTCTGACCACCGCAAAGCAGTTCGCCGCCCTTATCCACGGCTTCCTGAACCCAGGAAGCAATCCGGTTGAGCTCGCTTTTGGTGATAATAGGGCCGACATCCGTTTTCTCGGACAAGGGATCGCCTACTTCCATCTTATTGGCTGCTGCAGCCAGTTTTTCTGCCAGATCACGGGCAATACCGCGCTCGGCGTAAATGCGCTGTACTGAAACGCAGACCTGACCGGCATGATAAAAGCTGCCCTTGGCAAGCCCTGGAACAGCAGCGTCGAGATTGGCGTCTTTGGCGACAATAACCGGGGCAACACCGCCATGTTCCAGCGCACAACGGGCCCCCGTTGCCAGTTTAGAGCGCAGGTGCCAGCCGACCCGGGCGCTGCCGATAAAGCTCAGGAAGGCGACCCGGGAATCAGTAGCCAGATATTCTGCCAGGTGATGGTCCTCGGTCAGCAGGGCCTGACACCATTCCGGCGGCAGGCCGGCACGATGGAAGATTTCCACCAGTCGGTAGCAGGACAAGGGTGTTTTTTCAGCGGGTTTGACAATGACCGGACAACCGGTGGCAATCGCCGGCCCCATTTGATGGGCAATCAGATTCAGTGGATGGTTAAAGGCGCTGATAGCCACCACCACCCCGATGGGTTCCTTGCGCATCATAGTCAGACGATGCTGTGAAGCCGGATTAATGCCCATCGGTATGGTCGCGGGGGCATCGTTTCTGAGCCCGTCGACACAGGCCCGCAGGCTGTCGATACAACGCGCCATTTCCACCTTGGAGTCAGCCAGCGGTTTCCCCCCTTCCTCTGCAGCGCCGGCTGCCAGCAGATCAGCCTGGTCTTTCATCATGGCGATGGCCTTTTCCAGGATGTCGATTCGCTCTACCGTGGACAGCCATTTAGAGCGATCCCGGAACAGACCATAGGCGGTTTCCAGCGCCTGGTCGATATCGGCCTGATTGGCCTGATCGACGGTGCCGATTAACTGGTCGTTGTAGGGGGAGTAGACTTCCGCCTTCTCAGCGTCAGATTTGGAAAGTCCCGCGATCATCAACGGGAAATGCGGTATGTTGCTCATTCGGGCTCTCCTTATAAAATGCAGATTTTCTGTTTCAATCCCTCGCTCAGAATTGAGTAATTCAGTGAGTAGTCGACCGCGAGATCAATCAGATGAACCCCTTTTGAATTGAGGGCGGTATCAAGGATTTTGGCAAACTCCGTGTGACTGGCCGGTCGGTGACCGGTAGCGCCATAGCTTTCGGCATACTTAACAAAATCCGGGTTGTTAAAACTCAGACCATAGTTTTTAAAGCCCATGCCTTCCTGTTTCCAGCGTACCATGCCGTAGGCACTGTCATTGAAAATCAGTACCACCAGATCCAGACCCAGCCTGACCGCAGTTTCCAGCTCTTGTGAATTCATCATAAAGCCGCCATCACCGCAGACAGCCATCACTTTCTGCTCGGGATGCAGCAGCTTGGCCGTCATCGCGGTGGGCAGGCCGGCGCCCATGGTCGCCAGTGCATTATCGAGCAGTATCGAGTTGTAGTAGTAACTGGGGTAGTTACGGGCAAACCAGATTTTGTAGACGCCGTTATCCAGTGCCAGAATATCCTCTTCTCCCATAGCCTCACGGATAATCTGCACCGCCGCCTGGGGCAGAATCGGGAAACGCTCGTCATCACTGTATTTGGACAGACGATCACGGACTTCCTGCTTGACCCGGTAATAGTAGGAGAAGTCCCAGTGTGGCTGTGGTGAGAGGCCTGCCCGAAGGCGGTTAATCGAGGTGGCGATATCGCCGACCACATCCAGCTGCGGGAAATATACCGGATCAATTTCAGCGGCGTGGAAATTGATATGAATGACCTGGGCACCGCCGTCTTTCATGAAAAACGGCGGTTTCTCGACCTCATCATGGCCGACATTGATGATCAGATCGGCGCGGTCGATGGCACAATGCAGAAAATCGGATTCGGATAAGGCGGCAGTGCCAAGATAACTGTCATGGCGCTCATCAATCACGCCTTTACCCAGCTGCGTATTAAAAAACGGAATGCCGGTATGCTCGACGAACTTGGTCAGTGCGACACTGGCGCGTTTGCGATTGGCGCCGGCGCCTATCAGCAATAGCGGCATCGACGCTTCTTCGATCATTTTCAGGGCATGCTGAATGGTGCGGTTATCAGCATCCGGCCGGCGGATGGTCTCGACGGTATAGATACGTTCATGTGCTTCTTCGGCGGCAATGTCTTCCGGCAGTTCAATATGCACCGCGCCCGGCCGCTCTTCGACGGCGACCCGGAACGCCTCACGCACCACAGCGGCCACCGTATTGCCATGTACGACCTGTTTGGTGAACTTGGTGATAGGTCGCATCATATTGACCACGTCAACGATCTGAAACAAGGCCTGTTTGCTGGCTTTAATCGGTTTCTGACCGGTAATGATCAGCATCGGCATGCCACCCAGCTGAGCATAGGCCGCAGGGGTGACCATATTGGTGGCACCGGGCCCAAGCGTGGAAAGACAGACCCCCGGCTTGCCGGTCAGCCTGCCGTAGTTAGCGGCCATAAAGCCGGCACCCTGCTCGTGACGGGTGATGATGAGCTCTATCGATGAGTGCTGAAGCGAGTCGATAAAGTCCAGATTCTCTTCACCCGGTATCCCGAAAATATACTCGACCCCTTCGTTTTCCAGTGCTTTGACGAGCAGGTCAGATGTTTTCATGATGCGTCCTTATCGTTGTGTTGCAAGGTTCTCATCGATGCCGTTAAGTCGATTATATCGCCATGATTTGACTGACGGCTATGTGTTTATGATGCCGATTTCAACCCGACGGTTCATTGCGCGGCCGGCCGCGGTTTCATTCGATTCCAGCGGTTGGGTGTCGGCATAGGCTTCAATCCGGAACTGGTCTTCCCGCAGACGCTGGTCATTGAGCAGGGCATGCACCACCGAAGTGGCTCTGGCACCGGACAATTCCCAGTTAGAGCGATAAAGCCCGGAGCGAAGAGGCACATTATCAGTGTGACCAGCGACCACAAACTCGGTTTCCATCTCGGCAAGAGCCTCCGCAATTTGCAGCAGTACCGGCGTAAAGGCCGGTTTCAAGGCAGCGCTGCCGGAGGGGAAAGAGGCCTGCTCATTGATGCGGATAAGGACCCGGTCCTGCAATGTTTCCAGACTGATAAGTTCCTGCGCCAGAGCCGTTTTCAGGGCGCTTTGCAGCCGGTCTCTGATGCTATTGGCTCTGGCAGTGCGATAGAGCTCGGCATCTTCTGTTTTCAATACTTCACTGTCGGTTACCGAGGCCTGACGCACCGACTCAACCGGCGTGGGGTCAATCGGTGTCGGCGAAAAGCGCTGCTGTATCACACTGGTAGCCTTGACGATACCTTCCGGCTTGGGGCGGTCAACACCAAAGGCATCTTCCATGGATTTGACGACCATTTTGTATTTAAGGGCATCGATTTCTGCCATGGCCACCAGCAGCACAAAAAAGCACAGCAACAGGGTCATCAAGTCGGCAAAAGTGCCCATATATCGTGGAATAATGATGTCCTTGGCCGCAGTGCGGGGGGCGGGACGATCAGCATCCGGTTCGGCTACGCTCATAGTGCAAAGTATCGAGAGTTTTTATCAGGCTAGCGTGTTTTGATTTTTTGTCAAAATACAATCAGTTCAGTTCCGTATTTTATAGCAGAATGACAGTGTGGGTCTGGCATAAAACCGCTGTAAATAAGCTATGCTATGCTGAAGCAATGGAGGCTGGCATGACTGAATTCCTTGATGCGAAAACCATTTTTGTGCTCACAGGGATGTTTACCGGGCTCATCACAGTGGTGTTTTTTTCCATCCACAGGGGCGTGTATGCGGTAGTCAATGGCGTTTTATCCTTCGCCTGGGCCTACGGTTTTTTCACGCTGTTTGCTTTGCTGCTGCTGATGCGGGGGCTGCTGCACCCGCTTATTACCGTAGTACTGGCTGACACGGCGCTCTGTCTCGCTGTGTTGATGATTGCTGATGGCGTCAGCAGGCTTAAAAACCAGCCGGTTCGACGTGGCTTTTACCGCTGGTATCTCAGCTTCTGTCTGGTGGCTTTTATCTATTTCACCTTCCTCAACCCCAGTTTTTCGGCACGGGTGATGGTAACTATCATCTGCACGGTGGCGATTTTCTGCTGGGTGCTGATCATGATCAGTCGTCAGTCAATGAGAAGCTGGCGCCTGGGTGAATGGATTCTGTCAGTATCGCTGATGATGTCGGTGATAGCCGCGATATTAAGGGCTTTGACTGCGCTGGTGGAGCCGGAAACCACAGCAGCAATGTCGATACTGAGCTATCAGGGCGCGCAGGCACATTATCTGACCGTTAATCTGCTGGCGACGGTATTTATCGCCTTTGGCCTGATTGTGATGACACAGGATAATCTGCGGCGGGATCTGGAGAGGCTGGCCTCTTATGATGCGCTCACCGGAGTGCTGACTCGCCGTGTGATTCTGGATCTGCTGGATAAGTCCATCGCCAAAGTATCCCGGACCGGTCGACCTCTGGCACTGATGATGATTGATCTGGATCATTTCAAGCGCGTGAATGACAACTATGGTCACCGGGTTGGTGATAGAGTGCTGAGCAAGATCATCGACGCGGTGGAAAGTGCGCTGCGAAAAGATACCTATATCGGCCGTTATGGTGGTGAAGAGTTTCTGATTGTGATGCCCGATACCAGTTATGAACAACTGCTGGAAGTCAGTGAGCGGATCAGGCAGATTGCTGCCAAGACGATCATTCATCATCAGCGGAGCACGATACAGTGCACCATCAGTATTGGCGCAGTGATTATCGATGCCAGCAACGTCGACAGTCTCTCCGACCCGGTTACCCTGGCTGATAACGCGCTTTATCAGGCCAAGCAACAGGGAAGAAATCAGGTTGTAGTGGCCGGCCTTTCGCCTGAAGCGCCGGGGCTAAAAACTGAATCGACATAATAATCACAGCCGTGCATATAATGAGCACTGGCTCAGCATGGAGCTCATCATGGCAATCGTAATGCCCTTAAGCACTGATCCTGCAACAGTCGGTTGATGCAAGTAAATATCTCTACCAAACTCGCTTTTTACAGCATCCTGACAGTGTTGGCGGTGATGCTTTTTATCGCTGCAGCCTATGTCAGCCATAGTCTGGTTCAGAGTTACCGGGCGGAACTGCTGAACGAGACCCGCACTCATCTCAGTCGCTATCACAACCGGCTGTTTACCAATCTGCAGAACCATATTCAGATCGTCAGAGGCCTGCCGGGCCTGTTTGCGATTAATCCTGATCTGAGCCAGGCGCAATATGCCCGTGCGGTGGCACATCTGGTTAACAGTGAGTCGGAAATACGAAATATCGCTGCTGCCCCCGATATGGTGATCCGCTATATGTATCCGATGGCGGGCAACGAAGCTGCAATTGGACTCGATTACCGCGAAGTGGCTGATCAGTTCGAGGCTGCCGACCGTGCCAGACGCACCGGCAACCTGGTGCTGGCGGGACCGGTGGATCTCAAACAGGGCGGTGTCGGATTAATCACCCGTATTCCGGTTTTTCTGCAGCATGAAGACAGCGGCGAAGATTATTTCTGGGGACTGATCTCGGCGGTCATTGATATCCAGCGCTTTTTTGAAAAAAGCGGTCTGCTGGATGCTGATATGCCCATTAACCTCGCTATCCGTGGCGCTGACAGTCTGGGACGGTTGGGCAAGGTGTTTTATGGTGATCCTGCCCTGTTTGATGACAACAGCCTGGTACAGACATTGAAGCTGCCCGAGGGTGAATGGCTGCTGGCAGCGGAACCGGTCGGTGGCTGGTCACAGTTACCGCCGGATTACTGGCAGAAAAGAATACTGATCTATGGCATTGCTTCTGCTTTGTTCCTGCTGCTGGCACTGTTTATCCGTTTCATCTTTGCGGCGTCACTGGCCAATATCAAATTCCAGAACCTGATTGAAAGTTCTCCTGTGCCCTATATGCTGCTCAATGAGAACAAGCAGATCAGCTTTATCAATCAGGCGTTCACTGATACCTACGGCTTCGATCTGGAGGAAATTCAGTCGATGAACAGCTGGTGGGAAATGACCACCCAGCCCAAGTATTATCAGCATGAGTTCAAAAACTATCTGGGCAAACGCCGTTCACAGCTCAAGGATACGGATACCACGGTTGAACCGATGGAACTGGAACTGCTGACCAAAAACCGCCAGCGCAAGGTGGCTTTACTCAGTATTTCCATGCTGCAGGACACGCTGGAGCCTGAAATGCTGCTGGTAGTCTATGACATCACGGTGCGCAAGGAAGCAGAAGAACAGTTGCGATTTTCATCACGGGTGTTCAATCAGGCACATGAAGGCATCATCATCACCGATATGGACGGGATCATTACCGATGTGAATCCGGCATTCTGCGAAATCACCGGTTATAGCCGCGAGGAAGTGATTGGCAAAGGCCCGCATATTCTGAATTCGGGCAGACATACGCCGGAATTTTTCAGCCGCATGTGGGCCGCGATTAGTGAACATGGCTACTGGCAGGGCGAAGTCTGGAACCGGCGTAAAAACGGCGAACTGTATGCCGAATTGCTGACCATTTCCGCGCTGACCGATGATGATGGTCAGAGCCGGCATTTTGTCGGCCTGTTTTCGGACATTACCCAGACCAAGCAGCAGCAGGAAACGCTGGAACTGATGGCCCACTACGATGTGCTGACCAAGCTGCCCAATCGTGTGCTGTTTGCCGATCGTTTCACCCAGGCCATGGCACACAGCAAACGTACCGAGACCCTGCTGGCAATTTGCTTTCTGGACCTGGACAACTTCAAGCCGGTCAATGATACCTACGGCCACGAAGTGGGTGACCAGTTGCTGATCGAAGTTGCCATGCGGCTGCGGGCCAATGTCAGAGATGAAGACACCATTTCCCGCTTTGGCGGTGATGAGTTTGCCATTCTGTTCCGTGATATTGATTCGCAGGATGAATGTGAATTCCTGCTGCGGCGAATTCATGAGTCTCTGTCACAGCCATACAGCGTTAATGACCTGAGGCTGGAAATCAGTGCTTCCAGTGGTGTGACCTTCTATCCCAGTGATAATGCCGATCTGGATACGCTTTTGCGTCATGCTGATCAGACCATGTACCAGGCGAAAATGTCGGGCCGCAACACCTACAAGCTGTTCAATCCGGCACATAACCGCCAGACCATGGAAAAGCAGCAATGGCAGCAACAAATCCGTCAGGCCCTTAATGATGAACAGTTCTGCCTGTTCTATCAGCCCAAACTGAATATGCGCAGCGGCCATGTATTCGGCATGGAAGCCCTGATTCGCTGGCAGCACCCCGAGCGTGGTTTATTATCGCCATCACATTTTCTGCCACTGATAGCGGACACCGAAATTGAAATTGAAATGGGTCAGTGGGTATTGAAACAAGCGCTTTCCCAGCTTGAGGCATGGCATCAGAATGGGCTGAAAATAGAAGTGAGCGTTAACATTTCGACTTCACACCTGCAGTCAGTCCATTTCATTGACGATGTCGAGATAGCACTGGCCCAGCATCCTCAGCTGGATTCCCGTTACCTGCAGCTGGAAGTTGTCGAAACCAGTGCGCTGGGTGATATTGCCGCGATTTCCAAGGTCATCAAGTTATGCCGTGATGTGCTGGGCGTTTCGGTGGCTCTGGATGATTTCGGTACCGGTTATTCCTCATTGACCCATCTGCGGCACCTGACCGCGAGTACTATCAAAATTGATCAGAGCTTTGTCCGCGATATGCTGGATGACCCGCAGGATTACACGATAGTTGATGGTGTCAGCGGGCTGGCTGAAGCCTTTAACCGGCAGGTCATCGCAGAAGGGGTCGAGACGGTTGAGCATGGTCTGATGTTGCTGATGATCGGCTGCGAACATGCCCAGGGCTATGGGATTGCGAGGCCGATGGCCGCTGACAAAGTCCCGGACTGGCTTAAACACTATCAGGCTGAGCCTGAGTGGATACAATGTGCCGCCAGACCGCTGACCGCAAGACAACAGGCTTTGTATCTGTTCGAGCTGACTTCCCAGCGCTGGTATCAGCAGTTTGTGACGGCCATGAACCACGCCGGTGAAGAGGCCGAGAGCTGGCCTATCATCGATCAGCGTAAATGTCACTGTGGCAGCTGGATACAGCGGGTCAAAAGCCAGGGGCTGTTCGATGCCTTGTGGCTGGCCCGACTGGAACAGGCCCACACAGCCTGGCATCAGATTGCCATTAAAATCCGGGAACTGAGCATGACCGGACAGGCGGCAAAAAGCCGCCAGTATCTGGATGACATGGTCGCTCGCTTCGAGGCGATGCAGGAGATCATCAACAGTGCTCAAGCCTCACTCAAACAGATTGCCAGCCAGCCGCAGCAAGAAGATAATCATCCCCAGCAGGAAGTCTTAGATTAAAGAACATGCAAATTACCGACAGCAAAGCCAAAAACATTATCGATAGTTTCAGCATCCCACCCAAACCGGCATTGCTGATTTCACTGCAACAGGAACTGGCGAAAGAAGATCAGGATCCCCGGGTTTATGCGGAACTCATCAGCCAGGATGTGGCACTGGCTGCAGTGGTTTTGAAAACGGTCAATTCTCCGGTGTTCGGTCTCAAACGCGAATTGTCTGATATTCGGCAGGCGGTGGTTATGCTCGGTGCAGACCGGCTGACGCACCTGGTGACTTATTTCGCACTGCGCCAGTCGAGCAGCGGCAAGGCCTCGATCTCGCTGGAGAAGTTCTGGGATAACACGATGGAAGTCGCGACGATGTCGCGTTTTGTGCTGGAATATTTGTCCGCCAAGGTCGACGTTGATGAAGACGCCCTCTATGCGCTGAGTTTATTCCGTGACTGCGGTATCCCCCTGATGGCGATGAAATACAGCAATTACCGTGATGTCCTGTATGAAGCCAATCACTCCCCGCATCACTGTTTTACCGAGGTGGAGGAAGCGCATTATCAGACCAATCATGCCATCGTCGGTTATTTTGTCGCCTCATCCTGGCATCTGCCCAAATCATTGTGTGAGCTGATTCTGCGTCACCATGACCCCAACTTTCTGACAGACAGACTGACTACGGAACAGCAGCAGGATTTGTATGCCCTGATGAAGATTGCCTCGGCTGCTGCCACCCGCTACAAATACGGCAAAACCGACAGTGAATGGCCGATGACCTCGGAACTGGTGCTGACACATCTGGGCATGAGTGATATCGATTTCGATGAAATGATGGCCGATTTGCTGGACAGCTATCATGGCCAGTTCGGTGGATTCTGAAGACTAAGCTTGCGGAAACTCCCCAGCCCGGTCAACAGTCAAAGCAGCAAGAATACTGATTCTTTGCGCATCAGAGCTGGAGGCCAAATGAAAGCGCTTATACCTGTTTTATTTCTTATGCTGGCGGGTTGCAGCAGTTTGCCCGTTGCTATCAAAGAAGCACCTCAGCCTGACTGGCAACTGGCCCAGATTAAAGGCAAGGCAGATAGCCATCTGGGTGAACCGGTTCGCTGGGGCGGCCAGATCGTCAAAGTGGAAAATGATGAAAAGGGCTCGACACTGCATGTGGTTCAGTTTCCACTCAACAGCTATGCCCGTCCTGATGATGACAGCCGCAGTCAGGGGCGTTTCCTGGCCAGGACTGACGATTTTATCGACCCGTATATTTACAAATCCGGCACCCTGGTAACCATTGCAGGCAATATCGCCGGGCAGAAAACCATCAATATCGATAAAAAATCGATGACGGTGCCGGTGATTGATATCGCTGATATGTATCGCTGGCAGCCACAGAACTATTATCGTGATCCCTACTGGTATGACTATCCCTATTACTACGATCGCTTCGGCTACGGTGTGACTTATCCGCATTGGCGATCGCACTGGTACTATCGCCACGGATACTACTGGTAAAGCGAGTGAGCGCCGGATTCAGCAAGATCCTGCTGAATCCGGCTTACTGCCCCTGCTCAGGCAATTTCAATCAGGGTTTCACCGGGGGTGACACGGTCTCCCTTCTTAACATGGACAGCCTGAACAGTACCGGCAATATTGGCCATCAGCTCGGTTTCCATTTTCATGGCTTCCATCACCAGCAGTGCCTGGCCTGCTTCGACGCTGTCACCTTCCTTGACCAGCACATCAACCACATTACCGGGCAACGGTGCGCTGGCATCACCGGGATTGGCGGCTTTTTTGCGGCCACCGCCACCGCTCTCACTGACGTATTCATTGAGCGCTTCAAAGGTGACTTCCTCCGGCATGCCGTCCAGAGAAATATAGAATTTGCGTTTACCGCCGCCGACATCACCGACACCGGTAATCGCGATATCATAGCTCTCGCCATGCACGTCGACTTTAAATTCCGTGGCTATCGGTTCCTTGCTGCCCGAGCTGGCTTGTGAAGCAGGCAGCAGCGGTTCCGGTTTCAGGGTGCCATCGCGGCGTTGCTGCAGAAATTCACGACCCAGATCGGGGAACATCGCGTAAGTCAGCACATCTTCTTCGCTTTGCGCCAGTTCACCAATGTCCGCGCGCAGTTTATTCAGTTCCGGTTTCAGCGCATCAGCGGGGCGGAACTCGATAATTTCCTCATTGCCCACCGCTTTCTTCTGCAGGTCGCGATTGACAGCAGCCGGCGGCTGACCGTAACCGCCCTGCAGATAGCGCTTCACTTCATTGGTGATGGTTTTGTAGCGCTCACCGGCGAGCACGTTATAGACGGCCTGGGTGCCGACAATTTGTGAAGTCGGGGTGACCAGTGGTGGATAGCCCAGATCTTCACGTACCCGCGGGATTTCAGCAAACACGTCTCGGATCCGGTCCAGTGCGTTCTGTTCTTTCAGCTGATTGGCCAGATTCGACATCATGCCGCCCGGTACCTGATTAATCTGTACCGAGACATCCTCGCGAGTGAACTCACTCTCAAACTGGTGGTATTTTTTGCGAACTTCGTTGAAATAATCAGCAATTTCGGATAACAGGACTAAATCCAGTCCCGTGTCATAGTCGGTGTTCTTCAGTGCTGCGACCTGTGATTCGGTGGCAGGATGACTGGTACCCCAGGCGAATGAGGAGATCGCGGTATCAATGCGGTCGGCACCGGCCTCAATCGCTTTGAGCTGACATTGTGCGGCCAGACCCGAAGTAGCATGGCTGTGAATGACCAGCGGCAAATCAACTTCGGATTTAATCGCTTTGACTAAATCATAAGTCGGATAAGGCGCGAGCAGGCCGGCCATGTCTTTAATCGCAATCGAGTCGGCGCCCATATTCTGCAGATCTTTAGCCTGCTGTACGAACAGCTCCGGTGTATGAACCGGGCTGGTGGTATAGGCGATGGTACCCTGGGCATGCTTGCCGGCTTTTTTGACTGCCTGCATGGCTGTTTCGAGATTACGCAGATCATTCAGTGCATCAAAAATCCGGAACACATCAATGCCGTTTTCCGCTGCGCGTTCGACAAAAGCGGTGACCACATCATCTGCGTAATGACGGTAACCCAGAAGGTTCTGACCACGCAGCAGCATTTGCAGACGGGTGTTGGGCAAGGCCTGTTTCAGCTGGCGCAGACGCTGCCAGGGATCTTCTTTCAGATAACGGACACAGGCATCGAAGGTTGCACCGCCCCAGACTTCCAGCGACCAGAAACCGACCTTATCGAGCTTATCGCAAATCGGCAGCATATCGTCGGTGCGCATACGGGTGGCGATAAGCGACTGGTGGGCATCGCGCAGAATGACATCGGTGACTTGTATTTTTTTCATACGGAAATTCTCCAGCTTGAAGGCGGCTTACCAGCCGGCATGAGCAGCAATTGCGGTGGCCAGGGCCAGCGCTACGGCGCTGGGGCGTTGTTTATCGGAATACTCGAGCAGTTCCGGATGGGCCGGCACGAAACTGGTGTCGAACTGGCCCGAACGGAAATCGGCATGATTGAGGATTTGCTTGTAATAATTGGCGGTGGTCTTGATACCGTGTAGCCGCATATCATCAAGCGCCCGCCGGCCACGGTTAATCGCATCTTCCCAATCCAGTGCCCAGACAACCAGCTTCAGACACATCGAATCGAAATAAGGCGGGATGTCGTAACCGGTATAGATGGCGGTATCAACGCGGACACCGGGACCGCCGGGCGCGTAGTAGTGAGTAATACGGCCGAAACTGGGCAGGAAATCATTTTTGGGATCTTCAGCATTGATACGAAACTGCAGGGCAAAGCCACGATAATTGATATCCTGCTGGCGATAGCTGAGCGCTTTGCCGGATGCGATTCTTAATTGTTCACGAACGATATCGACACCGGTGATCTGTTCGGTGATGGTGTGTTCGACCTGTACCCGGGTATTCATTTCCATGAAGTAGACTTCATTGCCGGTGAGCAGGAATTCGACCGTGCCGGCATTTTCATAGCCCACGGCCTGGGCAGCGCGCACCGCCAGATCACCGACATAATCGCGCTGTTCCGGTGTCAATTGAGGGCTGGGGGCGATTTCAATCAGCTTCTGGTTCCGGCGCTGAATCGAGCAATCACGCTCGTAGAGATGAATCACATTGCCCTGGCTGTCAGCCAGGATCTGCACCTCGATATGGCGCGGGTTCACAATGCATTTTTCCAGAAACACTTCAGCGGAACCGAAAGCCTTGGTCGCCTCGGAAATGACGCGGGGATATTGCTGCTTGAGTTCTGCCGCGCTGTCACAGCGGCGAATACCGCGGCCACCACCACCGGAAGTTGCCTTGATCATCACCGGGTAACCGACTTCCTCAGCCAGACTCAAAGCGTCTTCCAGGCTTTCCAGGTTGCCTTCCGAACCGGGAGTGATGGGGACGCCGGCTTCGCGCATGCTGTCGCGGGCAGCGGTTTTATCACCCATTTTCTCAATCACACTGGATTTGGGGCCGATAAAAGTCACATTGTGTTTTTCACACAGACGCGCGAATTCAGCATTTTCCGACAGAAAACCATAACCTGGATGGATCGCGTCACAACCGGTTTCTATCGCCAGATTTACAATACGCAAGGGGTCGAGGTAGCCTGCCAGCGGGTCTTCCCCCAATGAGTAGGATTCATCAGCGCGTTTGACGTGCAGCGCATAGCGGTCGGGTTCCGTGTAGATGGCAACGGAGCGAATGCCCATCTCGGCACAGGCCCGCACAATGCGTACGGCAATTTCGCCGCGATTGGCAATCAGAACTTTTTTCAGCATGGTGCAGACTCCTGAATCAGATGCCGCCTAGCTTAGATAAAGCCAGTCATAATGAAAAATTGATATAATTTTTGTCAGCAATAAGCTATTAGTTATAGATTAAGCCGGAAGCCCCATATGTCACTGAGCTTACAACAATTATTAAATCGCCTCTCCTTCCGTCAGATGCAGGTTTTTCAGGCGGTATATCAGCATCAGGGTTATGGCCGTGCGGCAGAAGCGCTGGGCCTGACACAACCTGCAGTCAGTTCACAGATCCGTAAGCTGGAACAGGCGCTGGGACAGCCTTTGTTTGAATATGTGGGCAGACAGCTCTATTGTACCCGTGCCGGTGAAAAGGTGGCCGAGCGGATCAGTGCGGTGTTCGACCAGGTGGAATTGCTGCAAACCGATCTGCATAGTCTGCAGGGGCAGTTATCCGGTGCTTTGAGTATCTGTGCCGTAAGTACAGCGCAGTATGCAGTTCCTCATCTGTTGCGTAACTTTCTCAGTCTTCATCCGGCAGTGAATGTGAGTTTGAAAGTCATGAACCGGGCGCGGGCGATAGAGCAACTGAATAACAATACTGATGACCTGGTGGTCATGGGGTTGGTCCCGAGTGATCGCTCACTGGCCTCGCTGCCGTTTCTTGATAATGAACTGATTCCTGTGATGGCTGCCAGTCACCCTCTGGCCGCTAAAAGGCAGCCCACACCACAGCAGTTTCTTAATGCCGGGCTTCTGTTACGCGAGCCCGGCTCCGGCAACCGGCTGGCACTGGAGCAGCATTGCCAGCAGCAGCGCCTGAGCCTGCGTTCTTACATGGAAATGGGCTCGAATGATGCCATTAAGCATGGTGTGCTGGCAGGGCTGGGTGTTGCGATATTACCCAAACTCAGTGTGCTTGCTGAGCTGAGACAGGGCAGTCTGGTCAGTCCGGCCCTGAAAGGGTTTCCACTGCGTCGAAGCTGGTGTCTGGTTTATCCCAAAGGCAAGCATCCGACGCCGGTGATGCAGGCATTTCTGGATTATATCCAGTCGCATCTGAAACAAATCAATCAGCATTTTGCTGATTTACAGACACTCTGATCAGGGTTTGAGAAAGCGCGTTTCGACATGAAGCGAGCTGTTGGGGCTTTCGCGTTTGAGTTGCCAGCCCTGTTCCAGAATGTAATCCAAGGCTGTCTGATAGCTGTCAAACGTCTTTTCTACCTGTTCGGTTTCTGCTTCAGTCTCTTTACTGATAACGAAACCGGTCTCGGTTTGTTCAATACTGGCTTGAGGTTTCATGGTGTTCTCCAAATAGCTGACTGTTTTGATCCTTACTGAATTAGGCCGCCCGGTAAAGTGATAAAAATCGATTCAGTAAAATCCTGACTGCAAACAAGCAAATCACGCTATTGGCGAATGATACGAGCCACTAATATATGAACTGCATATTGCAAATAGTTCTAACAAGAGGTGATTATCATGTGGACTAAACCAGAATACTCAGACATGCGTTTCGGCTTCGAAGTCACTATGTATATCTGCAACAGATAATATAGTCAGCCGAACCAAAAAAGCCCCGGAAATCCGGGGCTTTTTTATGTCTGCCTGTTGCAACTGGGAATGCAATATCAGGCATCGACGCTGCGGGTATATTCCATTTCCCGGGCGATCTCCAAATGTTCCTGTTTTTTCTTTGCCAGTCTTTCAACCTCCAGAACGCGTTCCAGGAACGGTTCTGCTGTCGGCCCCACTGCCAGTCTGGCCTTCTCCAGCCAGCCCAGTGCTTCATCCGGATCCTGGTGCTCTATGGTGTTGTTCACCAGAGCCTGAGCCAGCGCCAGGATATCTTCGGCATCGCCGTCTTCAGCAGCCTGGCGGAGATCCGATTCTGTTTTACACGGCGGGGCGGCTTTATCTATCCGTGCCGCTTCATCATGTCGTTCGTTTAGCGTTTTGGTAGTAATGGCCGTTCTCCTTGAATTTGTGACTTTATCTTTGTGACGTGCCCGGGCAGGACGAAGTTTCCACGCTGGCAGAATTCATTGTGACACAGTCAAATGACGCTTTTTTTAACCAAAAGCTTCACAGCGCAAAAAATATGATTTATAGTCAATTCAAACAGTTACCGAGAGCTGAGTTATGGATATCGAAAGAACGCAAAGCGTGTCACCTGTGCTGTCCTCAGAGCGCATTGCTGCACAGCAGAATATTGCAGCGGTTAAACTCAGCAATGACGCCATCAAAGCCCAGGGTCAGGCAAGTATTCAGCTGATTCAGGCTGCTGTCGGTGCCGCTACACCGGCGCAACCTTCCCCGAATGTCGGCAACAACGTCAACATCAAAGTCTGACAGCGTTTCAAGTTTAAAAAAAAAAGCCCCGGAAATCCGGGGCTTTTTTGGTTCGGCTGACTGTATTATCTGTTGCAGATATACATAGTGACTTCAAAACCGAAACGCATGTCTTGATAAGCTGGTGCAGTCCACATAATGACACTCCTCTTTTTAAGCGCTACAGATTGGGCAGTTACACTGCATTGGGTGTTTCAGCCAATCCATTAAACCCATTTCTGTCTGTTTATAATGAGTCATGATTATCTGTTGCAGATGTACATGGTGACTTCAAAACCGAAACGCATATCTTGATAAGCAGGTGCAGTCCACATGATGCAGTCTCCTTTTGTTTAGACTTGAGTTTTATCTTACTCAGCCGAGCAAACGGGCAATACAGATTTATGCTGGATCGCCGTCAGGATTTTACTGATCCCCTGATGACTCATTCAGACTGGCTCTGCTGTTCAGCGAGACACTCCTGGTAAACCTGCTCACTGAATTTATCAATGACTTGATACTGTTCTTGAAAGTCTGTGACGCGTGGTTCGGCGTAGGCGCGCAGTAACAGCCCGCGGGAAATATTACCGGCAGTCTCCTTCACCGCATCAGCAATCGGTACACCCTGCTGGCGCCAGTTCATAAACAGATTGGCTTTTTGTTTCCAGCCCTCGCACTCTTCTAGATCTGCTGCCTGAAGCGGTAAAGCCAGCAGCAATACAGTCACAAACGACAGCAATTTCATGTTTCTTTCCTGATCCATTGGCGATTTATGCTTAGAGCCAATTCCTGTCGCTAGGTTCACCATAAGGCAAAATTTCAGCCGCGGGATATAAAAAGACCGCCTGAACGGCGGCCTTTTAGGGCTGATTTACGGTTCAGCCTTTGACCTTTTGCGCGATGCGATCGCCGATCTCCTTATCAACATTGCGCCAATATTCAAACGCCCGCTCCAGTACTTCATCGGAAACGCCGTCGGACAGGTGACCGGCCACATTATTGACGAAACGCTCACGCGCGGCGTCATCCATCACCTCACGAAGCAGAGTCCGGGGCTGACCGAAGTCATCATCTTCAGGATGCAGGGTATAAGCCTGTCGCATCATCTGGCCGTCAATGGGCCAGGTCGTGTCTTCCGGATAATGCTCGGAGTCTGCATGCGGACCGCCCTTGGAGTTGGGCGCATAAACCGGATCCGAGACATTCTGCACGCGCATCGCGCCATCCTTGCTGTAGCTGTTGACCTCGACTTTGGGGCGGTTCACCGGAATCTGTTTGTAATTGACGCCGAGCCGGGCGCGGTGGGCATCAGAATAAGCAAACAATCGACCCAGCAGCATTTTATCGGGACTGGCACCAATACCTGGTACCAGGCTGTTGGGCTCAAATGCAGCCTGTTCGATTTCGGTATGGTAATCGGTCGGGTTGCGGGTCAGGGTCAGTTTGCCCACTTCAATCAGCGGATAATCGTCATGCGGCCAGACCTTGGTCAGGTCGAACGGATTGAAGCGGTACTTTTCGGCATCAGCCATCGGCATGATCTGCATTTTCAGCGTCCAGCTCGGATTCTCTCCGTTCTCAATCGCCTGATACAGATCACGGGTATGATAATCCCCATCTTCACCGGCCAGTTTATCGGCCTCTTCCTGGGTCAGAAAATCGATACCCTGATCGGTTTTGAAATGATATTTAACCCAGAATTTTTCACCTTCAGCATTGACCCACATATAGGTATGGCTGCCGTAACCATTCATATGCCGCCAGCTTTTAGGAATGCCACGATCGCCCATCAGCCAGGTCACCTGATGCGCTGATTCCGGGGAGAGCGTCCAGAAATCCCACTGCATATCGTGGTCACGCAGGTTGGTATCGGCGCGGCGTTTCTGCGAGCGGATGAAGTGCTGGAATTTAAGCGGATCCCGGATAAAAAAGACCGGCGTGTTGTTGCCGACCAGATCATAGTTCCCCTCAGAGGTATAGAACTTGACGGCAAAACCACGGGGATCGCGCCACGTATCAGGGCTGCCACGCTCACCGGCAACGGTGGAGAAGCGGATCAATACATCAGTTTTGGTGCCGGGCTGAAATACCGCTGCCTTGGTGTACTCACTGACATCATTGGTGACTTCAAAGTGACCAAAAGCGCCGCCGCCCTTGGCATGAGGCTGTCTCTCCGGAATCCGCTCACGGTTGAACTGGGCCATCTGTTCGATGAGATAGTGATCATGCAATAAAATTGGCCCATCAGGTCCAACTGTCAGGGAGTGCTGGTCACTGTTGACAGGAATGCCGGCATCGTTGGTGGTGGGTTTATTGGCTTTGCTCATTCATTGTCTCCTCTCAAAAATCCGTTGTCAGACAGGATTTTCCTGCCCGGGCTGGCAGCTGCATAAGCAAGTTTTACGAGACAGGAGCGTGCACGATGCTGGCAATGTGCTGACACCAAGCTGATCCTGTCTCTGTGCTCATAAAGCCATCGAATTGGATCACGGTGTTGCTTGTTACCCATTCACCCTACTTCAGTTTGGTGATTGGCTTCTATGGAAATTTACCGTCATGGAATCAGGATTTTTCTGACTTAAGCCCCAAAATTGACTAATTCGACCCCCTGTTTTTATGAACCGCTGTTATCGTAACTAGTGTCTGACGTAAAAAGTTAACTGAGCAGGTCATAAAGGAACGGATAGCAAAGGAGGCGATATGAACGAAAACACAGCGGATATTTCAGAAATGGACGAACAGACTTTGGAGCTGGCGCAGACAGTTTTTGAACTGGTCCGGTCAGGCCGGACTGCCGAATTGGCGCAGCCACTGGCAATGGGGCTGCCGGCAAATCTCAGAAATGGCAACGGCGACAGTCTGCTGATGCTGGCGAGTTATAACGGCCACTATGCAATGACTAAACTGCTGCTGGAAAACGGTGCTGATCCGGAGCTGGCAAATGACCGGCAGCAAACGCCTCTGGCCGGTGTGGCTTTCAAGGGCTATGCTGATATTGCCGCCTTGCTGATTGAATATGGTGCCAATGTGAATGCCACCACACCTGATGGTAAAACCCCTCTGATGTTTGCCGCGATGTTTAATCAGACAGAGATTATCGATTTGTTGCTGGAGAAGGGCGCGGATAAACATGCTGCGACTCAAGATGGTAAAACCGCATTGATGCTGGCCGAGGCGATGGGTGCACAGGACAGCATGCAGAAATTGCAGCAATAAAGATAATTCAGACATAAAAAAGCCCGGCTCGACAAAGCCGAGCCGGGCTTAAGGTCATCACTGATTAAGAGCTTTGCTTAATCATTTTCTGGACCTGGCTACGAAGCTCAGGGTCCTGTTGCATGGCAAGTGAAATATTGCCGTACTCTTCACGATACAGGCCGGCTGCTTCAATGGCATCGGCAATCTCACGATGCGCTTCTACCAGCAGGTCACGCTCTTCCGCCCGAGTGTCAGCTTGAGCAATCTTTTCTGAATACTCTGAACGAATCATCTTGATGTCGTCCTGCACTGCGGCATATCTTTTGAGCATTTGCTGGCTGAAGTCTGCATCGACTTTTTCAGCCTGCACCGGTTCACGTGCTGTTATCGGTGTATAGGTGACGCCTTTGATCATATCGACGCCAACATCGACATTCGCCAGACTGTTAACACGTGCACGCATGATCGGGTCGGTTTTAACCGCCACATCAATCATTTCGTACAGGTCATAATCGAAGCCACTTTCAGTCACCACAACATAACGACTGATGGTCGCCTGACGAATCAGCGACTGTTTCATCACGTTATTAGGTGCTTCATCGATCTTCTTAGCGAAGTTCTGGTTAATCTTTGAAACTTCCTTTTGTAACTCCGCGTAACGTTCCAACTGCTTGTCAGTGACCGTGGTTTTCTCAATGACTTCAACCCAGGGACCTTCCTTGTAGGATTCCAGGACTTTGTCATCTTTGGCATAGGCCATGGTCGTGGTCGCTGATGCCAGGCTGACTGCAGCGAAAATGGAAAACGTTTTTAGTGCGGTAGTCATAAAACCTCCGTTGATTCAAAAACACGTGGCCTATGCTACAAATCTGATTGAGCTGAACAATAGTTAAAGTAGTGAGTTCACCCTCAGAATTTTTCTGATTAATCCATAAGAATGAAATTCGCGCTAGTCGTTAAAACCCAGCAATGCACTGGCTTCGCGCGCGATTTGCAATTCCTCATCAGTGGCGATGACCAGCACCCGGATTGCACTATCAGTGCTGGAGATATCCGCTGACTGATCCTTGCTATCGACATTTTTCTGCTTATCCAGCGCCACACCGAACTGGCTTAAACCTTCACAGCAACGTGCACGGATCAGGCTGGCGTTTTCACCGATACCGCCGGTAAACACCAAGGCATCGACCCGCCCCAAGGCGACAAGATAGGCACCGATGTATTTGCGCACATGGTAAACAAACATCTCCAGCGCCAGCCTGGCTTCCGGATCATTGTGCTCAACCCGCTCGACTATCTCGCGCATATCATGCGAGCCGCAGATAGCCTGAAGACCCGATTCAAAGTTGAGCTGAGAAGCAACCTCATCGGCGGTCATGCCATGCTTTTGCTGAAGATATAGCGGAACCGAGGCATCCAGATCACCACTGCGGCTGCCCATCATCAGCCCTTCCAGCGGCGTAAAGCCCATCGAGGTATCAATACTTTTACCCTGGCGGATAGCGCAGGCACTGTCGCCATTACCGAGATGCAGGGTGATGAGATTGAGTTGTTCCAGTGGTTTTGACAGCATTTCAGCCGCTTTGCCGGCCACATACTGGTGCGAACTGCCGTGAAAGCCATACCGACGAATGCCAAACGCCCTGAACCAGCGTTCCGGCACCGGATAACGATAGGCATATTCAGGCATTGTGTGATGAAAGGCGCTGTCGAATACCGCGACCTGAGGCAGCTCCGCGAACAGCGCCAAGCACAGACGGATTCCCTGCAGATTACCAGGCAGGTGTTGCGGCGCCAGCTGTTCAAGCCCGGCTATTTTGTCGACAATACTAGGCGTCAACTGTACCGGCTCAATGAATTCCGCGCCGCCATGAACCACCCGGTGACCGATGGCATCAAGCCTGAGATCGGTTTGTTGCAACTTTTGGTTCAGATCACGCTGCACAGTTTCAAATGCGGCAGCGTGATTAGAAAATCCGGCTGTTTCCTCAGTGTTTTCCGACCTCTCGCTGATACAACAGGTCAACTGGTGGACGCCGGTTGTCTCGCCAATCCCAGTGACCACGCCGGACAGCAGGGTGGTTGCGGCCGGCAAGGCAATGATTTTGAATTTGACCGAGGAACTGCCGCAGTTGATAACCAGAATATGTTTCATTAACAAGCTTTACTGGCCGGGCCAGACCCAGTCCGCATACTCGGGTTTATCAACGCCGTACTCATAGGCATAGAGACGGCATTCAATCTGCGCATCTTTCAGTTGCTGTTTGGCATGGGCACCGATGGTCTGCAGCCGGTCGACACGGTCTATCACATCCATTGCCAGGCTGAAGCGGTCGATTTCATTCTGAATCGCCAGTTCCAGCGGCGTGTTGATATTACCTTTCTCCTTATAGCCCCGCACATGAATGTTCATGTGATTGGTCCGCCGGTAAGCCAGCCGGTGCACCAGCCAGGGATAGCCGTGGAAGTTGAAAATCACCGGTTTGTCGCGGGTAAACAGACTGTCGAAATCTTTGTCTTTGAGCCCGTGCGGATGCTCGGTATCCGGCAGTAATTTAAACAGATCGACGACATTGATGAAGCGCACTTTGAGATCAGGGAAATGCTCATGCAACAGGGCAATAGCAGCCAGCGCTTCCTGGGTGGGAATATCGCCGCAGCCGACCATCACCACATCTGGTTCCTGCCCTTGATCGGAACTGGCCCAGTCCCAGATTCCCAGCCCCTTGGTGCAGTGTTTGACAGCCTCATCCATAGTCAGAAACTGCAGATGTTTCTGTTTATCGGCAACGATCACATTGACGTAATTATCAGCCCGCAGACAATGATCGGCGACCGATAACAGGCAATTGGCATCCGGTGGCAGGTAAATGCGACAGACGCTGGGGCTCTTGTTGACGACCAGATCCAGAAAGCCCGGATCCTGATGGGTAAAGCCGTTATGATCCTGACGCCAGACGGTGCTGGTGATCAGCAGGTTGAGCGATGATAAGGGGGCCCGCCAGTCAATCTGATTACAGATATCGAGCCACTTGGCGTGTTGATTGAACATCGAATCAATCACATGCACAAAGGCCTCATAGCTGGATAAAAAGCCATGGCGGCCGGTCAGCAGATAGCCCTCAAGCCAGCCTTCCAGTGTATGCTCGGAGAGCATCTCCAGCACCCGACCATCTCGGGATAACTGACCGCCGTCTTCATCTTCCGGCAGCAGATCAGCCATCCACAGCTTCTTGCTGGCTTCATAGACATCATCGAGTTTATTCGAAGTGTTTTCATCAGGCCCGAACAGGCGGAAGTTGTGCCTATTCTTTTTCATGATATCCCGCAGAAAACGGCCCAAAGGACGGGTGTTCTCAACGGCATTCGTGCCGGGGAAGCTGACCTCAACCGCATAATCATGAAAGTCCGGCATTTTCAGGTCTTTGCGCACCAGTCCACCGTTGGCATGCGGGTTGGCACTCATGCGTTTGCTTCCCCTGGGCGCGAGTGCTCTCAGTTCCGGAATCAGGCGCCCGTCATCATCAAACAGCTCATGCGGACGATAGCTCAACAGCCAGTCTTCCAGTTGTTTCAGATGCTGGGCATTGTCTCTGACGCCAGCCAGTGGCACCTGATGCGCGCGCCAATACCCTTCAACCCGGTGACCATCGACATTATCAGGGCCGGTCCAGCCTTTGGGGCTACGCAGTACAATCATCGGCCAGCGCGGGCGCTCGACTTTGTCATCACTCTGCGCCTGTTGTTGAATAGCTTTTATCTCCTTGATGCATTGCTCCATGGTTGATGCCATCTTGGCATGCATCTCCATCGGCTCATCGCCTTCAACAAAATACGGTGTCCAACCGTAGCCTTTGAACAGGTCTTCCAGTTCTTCATGCGAAATCCGTGACAGCAGGGTCGGGTTATTAATCTTGTAACCATTGAGATGCAGCACCGGCAACACGGCGCCATCTCGTTTCGGGTTCAAAAACTTATTGGAATGCCAGGAGGTCGCCAGCGGCCCTGTTTCAGCCTCACCGTCACCGACCATCACCGTGACAATCAGATCCGGATTATCGAAAGCCGCGCCAAAGGCATGAGATAAACTGTAGCCCAGTTCACCTCCCTCATGAATTGAGCCCGGCGTTTCCGGCGTGCAGTGACTGCCGATGCCACCCGGAAAAGAAAAGGATTTGAAGAACTGACGCAGGCCTTCGATATCTTCACTTTTATTGGGATAGATTTCCGAATAAGTGCCTTCCAGATACACCGGTGCCAGTACACCAGGCGCGCCATGTCCGGGGCCGGCGAGGAAAATGGTATTGAGATCAAGCTTGTTGATCAGCCGGTTCATATGGATATAGGTGAAACTCAAACCCGGGCTCGCGCCCCAATGACCCAGCAGGCGGTTTTTGATGTGCGTCGGTTTGAGCTTGGCACGAAGCAGGGGGTTATCCTGCAGATAAATCATGCCCGCGGCGAGGTAGTTACAGGCACGCCAGTAGGCATGAATCTGCTCCAACGCGGTTTTATCTAGTTGGCTATCCTGAAAATCACCCATCGATCAGTCCTCTGGAAAAGTGTGAAAACTGTAAAGGCTTGAGATGAAGAAGAGATTAAATCGGCAGATTTAAATCAATGACACCAGCGTTGATCATCTGGCTGTGCTTTTCAAGCGTTGAGGCTAATTGAAATAGTGAAACAAAGGGCTCAGGACACGCTGGCGATATCTTTCTCAGCTTGCTCATCCGCAGGCAACCAGCTCACACAGCAGTTTCTGCCTCTGTTTTTGGCCTGATACAGAGCTTTATCGGCAAAGCGGAGCAGCTCATCGGCCTGCATGCCATTGAGCCAGCTGCAAACGCCGAGGCTGATGGTCAATGCCTGGTTGGGCCAGTCGGCCTGTGCCGCCGTCAGGCGAATCCGCTCAGCGACTTCCATCGCGGTTTCCCTGTCGGTATCAGGCAGCAGGATCGCGAATTCCTCGCCCCCGAAGCGGGTAACCACATCATAGGCGCGACATTCTTTGGATAATATCTCGGCCAGCATTTTCAGTGCCCGGTCGCCTTCCGGGTGGCCGTAACTATCGTTGTAATTTTTGAAGAAATCCACATCAAGAATGATGATTGAGAGTTTGCCAGCTTCAGAGCGGCGTATTCTGTGCAGTTCCCGATCGAGTGCGGTATTCAGCACCCGCCGGTTGCCCAGTCTGGTGAGTGGATCGGTGACACTTTGCTCCAGCAGGCTGGCATTGGCTGCTTCCAGTTTGACTTGGGTATCCCTGAGTAACTGGTTCTGTTGTTTGGCCTCGTTTAATAAATCCGTGATTTGATCCTGGGCCAGCCTGAGATCGGAAATATCGAGGATCTGCGAGATAAAATTATCGGCCGAGCCATCGTCTTTTCTGACAACCGCCACCGACAACAACGCATAGACAATATGCCCATCCTTGTGATGATAGCGTTTTTCGATCTGATAGTTATCGCGCTCGCCGGAAATGACTTCCTCAAACAGCGACAGATCTTTTTCCAGATCATCCTCTACAGTAATGTCCTGAAAGGTCAGTTTGAGCATTTCATGTTCTGTGTAACCCAGTATTTCACAGAGCTTGCGATTGACCTGAAGCCAGTGCCCGTCTGTACCGACAATCGCCATGCCAATGCCGGCATAATGGAAGTTATTACTGAAAGCCTGCTCACTGCGGCGCAGTTTCTCTTCGCGGTTTTTCTGTTCACTGATATCCAGATGAGTGCCGTACATCATCAGGGGCCGGCCGTCATCGCTGTAGCTGAAGACTTTTCCGCGATCCAGTACCCACACCCAGTGACCGTCCCTATGCCTCATACGGCATTCAACATCATAGAACTCGGCCTCGCCGGAAAAGCAGGCCTGCAATGCTTTGTTGGATTTGTCCAGATCAGCCGGATGTGCCAGCCTGAGCCAGGTTTCAATGCTGGTGGGTTCTAATTCTTCAAGACGATAACCGATGATCGCCGCCCAGCGCTCATTAAACCGGGTTTCACCGGTCTGAACATTCCACTCCCAGGTACCCACATTGGTGCCTTCGATAAAAGCCTGATATTTCTGCTTGGTTTCAAGCAGTTCAGCCAATGCCTGCTTGTTGGCTTGTGCAGGGAAGTCCTGGTCCGATTGGTTCATTTGCAGCTATTCTGGCTTTTCTTATTGATTGGGCCAATTTTAGCAATTGCACGCCAGACTGAGAATTTTTTTGCAATAAAAACGAGCAGGATCAATGTTCTATTGTGAGGGATGACAACAATGATAGAGGTAATAGCCTAAAATCCCCAGCAAGGCCCCGCCGAAGTTAAACACCATATCCAGTGCCAGGTTGAAATACCCCCCCACGCCATTGTCCGGCACTGTCAGGACGGCGATGAACTCGATAATTTCATTCAGCGTGCTGACGCCCAGGGCCGCGCACAATGCAATAAAGCCGACCAGCATCTGGCTGTGCTGATTGCCGAAATAATGCCGAAGCAGATGCAGAAATAATAAAGCCACCACGGCATAGAGATAGCCGTGAACAAACTGATCGAATTTGAGAATATAAAACTCGCCGCCACCATCAAAGAAAGGATAGATGCGCCAGGCGTAAAGCACGCCATCCTCAGTTTGATAGCTGCCACCCATCATATGCATCAGCCCCCACAATGAGAGGCTCGCCAGGATATAGGTCGGCATCCGGGTTTTATCCAGCGTGCTGTAGAGCAGAGCGAAAATAAGCACAATCACGCCGACATAGCCGATAAATTCGGTATTGAGGGCACGAATGTAAAACGCCGCATAAGCCACGGTATAAAAAGCAGTAAATAACAGAATCGCGATCTGGGTTCTTGTCAGCTTCATCTCAGAATCCTTGCAAAGTTTTCAGCCTGGATTGCCTCTTTCCCGACGTTAACAGAATTTCTGCGGAGTTAGCGGCAATTTTTGCTAAGATAACACGGCCTGATGAAATCACTCAGCCAGATTGACATTGACATGATTGAAGGAATTTTTTGAATGGACAAGACAACCATCACGATTATTGCTGTTGCGGCGCTGATCGTTATTGGCTATGTGTTTAAAAAGCTCATTGCCCACGAAGACAAGAAAAACGACCCTAATCTGGCAGAACCAAGGGACTCAAATACTCTGCCGGGCAACCAGGGCATAAAAAACAGAGATTCATAAACATAAAGACCGTTCTGAATGCTCAAAAGCCCCGCTGTGTTTGCCGGGGCTTTTTTTTATCTGAATTTAGAACTCTCTCAGCAAATGCATCGGTGGCACTTTCAGTACCGTTCTGCTGGCGGACAGACCAATTGCGCAGATAATCATCACCCCGATTAAAGGGCCCAGTGTCCATAGCAAGGGATGCCAGCTGGCTTGGGCATTGAACACAAATACCTGCAAGGCATAGAGGCAGGCTTCGGCACCGGCAGCGGCAATCAGGCCGGAAAACAGGCCCAAAGCGCCAAATTCGACAAACAGGGACTGTTGCACCAGTGCTTTCCTGGCGCCCAGCACGCGTAACAAGGCGCCTTCTTCCAGTCTTTCTTCCAGCGTTGCCCTCACACTCGCCAGCAATACCAGACCGCCTGCCGCCAGAATGCAGATCAGCACCAGCTGAATTGCCTGAGATAACTGGCTGATGATGGTCTGAATCTGCTTTAACAGCTCACCGACATTCAGCATCGATACGGTAGGAAAACGGGCCATGGCTTTGTAAAAAGCCTGGGCATGACTGTCGCTGACAAACACACTGCTGACAAAATTTGCAGTGTAATCTTCAAGCGTCTTTTTGGGCAGGATCAGATAAAAGTTGGGCTGCATCGAGCCCCAGTCGACCTCACGAATCGAAGTGATGGGCAAAGTCACGACATTGCCGCCGATATTGATTTCCAGCTCATCCCCCAGGCCCAGACGGGCCTCTTCGGCAGCGCTCTGCTCAACGGAGAGGCCGTCGGCATTAAAGTCACCGGCGACCAGTTTATTGCCTTTGCCGATGGTGTCTGACCAGGTCAGATTCAATTCACGCTCGTAGAGCTCGGGTTCGCCGCGGCCCTCAGGATAAAGCGACTGAATCGTGGTGTCGTTCACTGAAATCACCCGACCACGGACCATCGGGTACCATTCAGAATGCGGCACTTCCAGCGTGTCAGTAATTTGATTAATGGCTGCGACCTGATCTGCCTGCACATTAAACAGATAATGGTTGGGGGCATCGGCCGGCAGTTGTCGCTGCCAGTCCGAGATAAGACTGGTCTTGATACCAACCAGAATAAGACCCAGCATAATAATCAGCGTGAATACCAGTAGCTGGAACAGATTCGGTATCAGTCGCCGGTACAGCGAAGCCAGACCTATCTGCCAGCCACTGGTGGCGCCCGAGGTCAGTGAGCGCCCCAATCGGAATACAGTAAACCCCAAGCCTGAGACCAGCACAGCAATGCCGGCAATCGCCAGCGTCATAATGAGGGGCAGCAAAAAGCCCTGGGTATAGAGACACATCAGCCCGAACATGCCGATAAAGCCGAGGCTGTAAATAATCACGGTGTTGTGCTCAAGCTTGATCGCCGGTTGCAGCACTGTCATCGGTGAAATGTTAATCAGCCTTTGCATCAAGGGCAGGCAGAAGGCCAGCATGGAGACCAAACCGGTGGCAATGCCCAGCCATAAGCGTCTCGGAGACGGTTCTGGCAGGGCCGTTGACATCAGGTCGGCTAAAACCGAGGAAATCAGCCCCTGTATCAGCCAGCCGACGGCCAGCCCCACAGCGACAGCGACCACAAATAACATGAAGAATTGAATCAGGAAGGTCTGAATCAGTGTTGCCGGAGTTGCGCCCAAAGTTTTTAACACGGCAACCTGCATCAAATGCCGCTTCACAAAGCGCTGTGAAGCCAGCGCGATAGCGATCCCTGACAGGATCACCGCCAGCGTGCCGGCGAGCAGCAAAAAGGACTGCGCTTTGCCGATGCTGTCACCGATTCGCTCGCCTTTCTGTATCGGTGTTCGCCAGCTTTGGCCTTCATTGAGTTGCGGTTTAATCCAGTTTTCGTACTGTTCGAGCGCTTCCTGCTTACCGGCCAGCAACAGACTGTAACGCACCCGGCTGCCGGGAATAATCACGCCGGTGGCGTCAAGATCAGCCATATTCATCACGGCGCGGGGTGACACGGCAAAGGCGGAGCTGCTGGAGCCGGGATCTCTGACCAGATACGCCGAGACGGTGAGACTGGTCTCACCGACTTCCACCTCATCACCCATTTTCACATCGAGCAGGCTGGCCAGGCGCGAAGAGAGCCAGATTTCACCTTGTTGAGGTGGTTTGCGGGTGGCTTCCCCACCGCCGAAAGGGGTGTCATCCACCAGAAACTGCCCGCGGAGTGGATAGTGATCGGTGACGGCATTGAGCAGACTCAGTTGTAATGCCCCGCCGGCAAATATCATGGTCCTGAATGAGGTATTTTCAGCCTGTTCCAGCTCGAGCGCACTGGCCTTATCATGCCAGCTCTGCGGGATAGGATCATCGCTTCGAATCAGTCTGTCGGCAGCCATTAGACTGGCGGATTCTTTTGCAAAAGACAGCTGCAGCCGGTCGATAAATAAGCTGATGGCGGTGACGGTACTGACTGAAATTATGAGGGCGATAATCAGGGTCAGAATATCGCCGCTACGCAGATCTCTGAGCAGTAAACGAAGAGCAAAGGCCATAACTATTTTTCCACCAGCTGACCGGCGGACATCACCAGTTGCCGATCACATTTTTTGGCCAGTTCATTGTCGTGTGTGACCATGACCAGCGTGGTCCCCTGCGAATGATTCAGTTCAAACAACTGGTCGATAATGATTTTGCCGTTGCCTTCATCCAGGTTACCGGTGGGTTCGTCGGCAAACAGAATTTTAGGGCTGGAGGCAAAAGCCCGGGCAATCGCCACCCGCTGCTGTTCACCGCCGGAGAGTTGGCTGGGATAGTGGCTGAGACGTTCTGATAAGCCGACTCTGGCGAGCAGGGCCTCGGCTTTCTGGCGGGCGTTTTTATCGCCTTTGAGTTCGGCCGGGAGCATGACGTTTTCAATCGCCTGCAGACTGGGTAACAGGTGGAACGACTGGAAAATAAAACCCACGTACTGGCCACGCAGCAAAGCACGTGCTTCTTCATCCATTTCGGAAAAGGCATGGTCATAGAGGTATATTTCGCCAGCGGTATTGATGTCCAGACCAGCCAGCAGGCCCAGTAACGTCGACTTGCCGGAGCCCGAGGCACCGACAATGGCAACCGATTCGCCTTCCTTGATTTCCATATCAATACTTTTCAGTATGGTCAGGTCGCCGGTATTGGCAGTTACAGTATGAGTTAAATTTTTTACTTTTATTGCTGTCTTAACTGCCATCTGGTTTCACTTTAATAAGGTTTCTATGTTGTTAAAAAGACAAATCGGGTTTTTTCTGATTATCGGGCTGTTGCTGAGCAGCCTGGCCTCGGCCTCGACCTTGCTCATCATGGGCGACAGTCTGAGCGCAGCCCACAACATGCGACCAGAGGCGGGCTGGGTAAGTTTACTGGAGAATCAACTTTCTGAAACACACCCCGAGGTCAGGGTGGTCAATGCCAGTGTCAGCGGTGAGACCACCCAGGGTGGTCTGGCCCGTTTCGACAAATTGCTCGCAGAACACAAACCGCGCTGGGTGATCCTGGAGCTGGGCGCTAATGATGCGCTGCGCGGTTACCCTTTGCAGCAAACCACCGAGAATCTGAAAACGATGATTGAAAAAGCGCATCAGTCTGACGCCGAAGTGCTGCTGGTGGGGAATCAGATTCCACAGAATTACGGCAAGCGTTACACCGAGATGTTTTTCAAGCTGTATAAAAATATCGCGGATGAATACCAACTGGCTTATGTGCCCTTTATGCTGGAAGGGGTCGCGCTGGATAAAAAGCTGATGCAGGCAGACGGTTTGCATCCCAACCAGAAAGGGCAGCCGCTGGTGCTGCAGAATATCTACCCGCAGCTGCAATCTCTTATCAATCAATCAGATTGAGTGATTAATCAGGGGCGGACAATTTAAGCGCTGCAAGAACCCCTGGCCGTTTTCACTGTCAGCAAGTTATGACCGTATTGTGGTCCGGTGAGCTTGCCCGGACACGAAAAGCCCCCACTGTGAGCCAGTTATCGCTTCAGCGCTGCTAATCATGCTACGGTCAGTCACTCATTAAGTTCGTACTTCGTTTTCTAATAGCTGCAAACTATCAAGGGCGGGAATGAACATTCAAAACCAGGCTTTCGACACGCGTGCCGATACGGCGTCAAACTCTGCTCCGCGGATAATTCATCTCCGCGAGCTTTACCAGCAGGTGCGCCAACACTCACTCAGTCTCTGTGCCCCACTGGAGACAGAGGACTATGTGGTCCAGCCCGATGCCGAGGTCAGTCCACCGAAATGGCATCTGGCTCATACCACCTGGTTTTTCGAGCAGGCTATTCTCAAGCCCTTGCTCAGCGGCTATCGCAGCTTTGATCCTGATTATTCCCGCTTGTTTAACTCTTATTACAAATCTGCCGGTGAGCACTGGCTGCAGGGAGAACGCGGTCAGTTATCCAGACCGACGGTTGCTGAGATATTCAGCTATCGCCAGGCGGTGGACGAGCAAGTGCTGGTCTTGTTCGAGGGAGATCCCAGTAATACGGAATGGCTTGATGTGCTTGAGCTTGGTTTACATCACGAGCAGCAACACCAGGAATTGCTGCTGATGGATATCAAGCGAATTCTGGGCACCAACCTTTCCATGCCGGCCTACAGCGAAGCACACTGGTCGGCCCCCGCGGTGACCGAGAGCTGGACCGAGTTCCAGGAAGGGGTGTATGAGATCGGTCATCAGGGGGATGACTTCGCTTACGACAATGAAACACCAAGGCATAAGCAGTACCTGTACCGCTTCGCCATCAGGGATAACAGCGTGACCTGTGGCGAGTTTATTGAATTTATTGAAGCGGGTGGTTATGACGAACCCACACTGTGGCTGAGCCAGGGCTGGGACTGGGTAGGCGAAAACAATATCCATGCCCCGCTTTACTGGTTTCAAAAAGACGGCGTCTGGCACCAGTACACTCTACATGGTGTAAAGCCGCTCAGTGAGCATGAGCCTGTGGTGCATATCAGCTATTTTGAGGCTGATGCGTTTGCACGCTGGAAAGGCTGTCGGCTGCCTGTGGAAGCAGAGCTGGAGCTTTGGCTTGAAAAGCGGCCGGCCAGCCTCTCGCCGACATCCGGCTTGCTGCATCCCAACCGTGCTGATCAGCCCAGCAATCAGGTCTGGTACTGGACTGCCAGCCATTATTCCGCCTATCCGGGCTACCAGCCCTATTCCGGCATGTTAGAGGAATATAACGGCAAGTTCATGTGCAATCAGTTCGTATTACGTGGTGGTTGTGTCGCCACGCCTGCCGGTCATTACCGGCCCAGCTACCGAAATTTTTACCTGCCGCAACAGCGCTGGATGTTCTCCGGCATCAAACTGGCAAAACATCGTTAAGCAAAGGATGACTTATGAATGTTTCTCAATTAGCTCAAGTGACCAGTGACTATGAACAGGAAGTGGCGCAGTTTGCCGCCGATGTACTGACCGGGCTCAGTTCAGAATCAAAATATCTTTCAGCCAAATACTTCTATGATGATACCGGCAGTGAGCTGTTCCGGGCCATCAGCCAGCATCAGGATTATTATCTCACCCGAACTGAATACGAGATTCTCGACAGGCACAGCAGGCAGTTACCCGCCTTGCTGGGTGAGGATGAAATCGACATCATCGAACTGGGCGCCGGCGATGGTCATAAGAGTGAGCTCATCCTCAACAGCTTTCTGGCAGCCGGGGTCAAGGTGAATTTCTATGCCATCGATATCTCCGACAAAGCGATGGATATGCTCGCGGAAACAATCAAAGAAAAAACCAATCTCACCGTTCGCGGGCTGGTGGGTGATTATTTTGATGGCCTGCGTTTTGTTAAGGAACGTTCATCGAAACGCCAACTGGTGCTGTTTCTGGGCTCCAACATCGGTAACTTCGATCATGTCGAAAGCAAAGCCTTTCTGCGTCGGCTGTGGAGCAGCCTGAACGCGGATGATTATCTGCTGATTGGCTTTGATTTGAAGAAAGACATCAACGAGCTTGTCAGTGCCTACAGCGATTCCAGCAATTACACACGCGATCTCAATCTCAATCTGCTGGCCCGAATCAACCGGGAGCTGGGCGGCGATTTTGACCTTTCAGCTTTTCAGCATTATGCGGTCTACAACCCGGTTCTGGGTGCGATGGAGAGTTATCTGCTGGCGCTCAGAGAGCAAAAAGTCTATATCGAGGCTTTGCAGCAGGCATTTCATTTTGATGCTTTCGAGCCCCTGCATCTGGAATATTCCTTCAAATTTTTACCGACGGAGATTGATTCTCTTTGCAAGCAAACGGGTTACAAGCTGATTGATAACTTCAGTGACAGCGGGGAGCGGTTTATCGATTCGCTCTGGCAGGTCAGTCTAAGGAAACCCTGATACGACCAGTCAGCATTGTTCAGCCATAAAACAAATCAGGAGCGTCTATGCCATATCAGTCATTATCAGAATTACCTGATCAGGTGAAAGACAATCTGCCGAAGCAGGCTCAGGAAATCTATAAAGAGGCATTTAATCATGCCTGGCAGCAATACAAGGATCCGGACGACCGTGATGACTCAAGGGAAGCCGTGGCACATAAGGTGGCTTGGTCTGCGGTAAAAGAGAAATACAGGAAAGAAGAAGGTCAGTGGGTCTCCAAGTGAAGCTGACAGCCTGCTTGCCTAAACAGCCGGAATCAGGCTGAATAAATTATCGTTGCGATAAATAATGTTCATTATCCAGATCTGGATAATGAGCTACAGAGCCATCATTAACCTCAGTAAAGCGCCCAGCAAAAGCACAGATAGCAAACCGAAGCACCATAAACCCACAAACCAGATCCATTGGCGTGGTTTCTCACTGAAATGCTTTTCCAAAAAATCAGTAATGAATCTCATCACTGGTTTTTCCCCTGAAAACGTAATAGCTGTATGCCGTATACGCCAGAATGATGGGCAGGAAAATCGCGGTACCAACAAGCAGGAGAGACTGTGAAGTCGAGACTGCGGCGGCCTCCCATACCGTGAAGCTGAAAGGCACTATCCAGGGATAGATGCTGATTATTACCCCGGCGTAACCGAGCAGGAAAATGAATATCGTCAGTAAAAACGGGCTCAGCTCGCGGCGGCTGTGAATATCCCGCCATAAGCCTAAAAATGCGACAAAAGTCAGCACAGGAATGGGCGCCAGATAAAGAATATTAGGCAGGCTGAACCAGAGTGTCTGAATGCGCTCTGCATTGAGTGGCATATAGATGCTGACGAGCGCCATGCCCAGTAACACATAGGCGGTCACGTAACTGGCAACACGGCGGGCCCAGATCTGCGTGTCGTTTTCACTTTTCCAGATCAGCCAGGTGGCACCAATCAGGGCATAGCCGAATACCAGTGCGATACCGGTAACCAGCGCAAAACCATTGGCCCAGTCGAGTGGACCGCCGGCAAAACTTCGTTGAGCGACTTCAATGCCCTGAACAATATTGCCGAGAATGATGCCCTGCATAAAAGCCGCCAGCATAGAGCCAATGTGGAAGGATAAGTCCCATAACTTGCGATCCCGGCCTTCGGTTTTAAAACGGAACTCAAACGCCACCCCTCTGAAAATCAGTCCAAGCAGCATCAGAATCACCGGCAGGTAGAGCGCAGGCATCAACACTGCGTAGGCAAGCGGGAAGGCGGCAAACAAGCCCCCACCACCCAGAACAAGCCAGGTTTCATTGCCGTCCCAGAACGGCGCGATTGAGTTCATGATGCTATCGCGGGATTGGTCGGACGGCGCGAAAGGAAAAAGAATGCCACAACCGAGATCAAAGCCATCCAGCAGCACATAGATGAATATGGCGGCAGCAATGATACCGGCCCATATCAGGGGCAAATCCAGCCATGATGAAAAATCAAACATAATCCAGCCTTCCCTCAATGATCGCCAGCGAAGCGCGGTGCAATGGTTTCATGACCATGCTCGTAGTAACCTTCAGCCTGTTTTGCCGGTCCTTTTGAAATCAATTTCAGAATGTAATAGCTGCCGGCGCCAAAAATCAGTGTGTAAAAGACAATAAAAATGCCCAGGCTCAACGCGACCTGTTCGGCAATGACCGGCGATATGCTGTCACTGGTTTTCAACACGCCATAAACAGTGAAGGGTTGCCGGCCGATTTCAGTCACAAACCAGCCAGCCAATACAGCGATAAAACCGCTGGGAGTCATGGCCATGCACCAGAGTTGAAATTTTCTTGACTGAAACAAACGCTTTCTGAAGAAAAGTATTGCCGCAATAAAACCGGTCAACAGCATTGCCATACCCATACCGACCATAACACGGAAAGACCAGAAAACTATTGCCACCGGTGGCCGCTCTTCCTTCGGCACATCCTGGAGCCCGGGAATGACACCCTCGGTTGACCCCGTTAATATCCAGCTCGCGCCGCCGGGGATGGTAATACCATAATCGGTGCTTTCGGTGTCTTCGTTAGGCATGCCGAACAGGTAAAGCGGTTTGTGACCGCCCTGTTCCCAGTTACCCTCCATGGCAGCGACTTTGACAGGCTGATGATGCATGGTGTTTTCGCCATGCGCGTGGCCAATCAGTAACTGGACAGGGGCTACAAAGACCGCAATCAGCATCGCCATGGCGAACATGACCCTGGCATGCTCGGTATAAACTTTCCGCCACAAGTAAAAGGCGCTCACCCCGCTGACAACAAAAGCTGTGGTCAGATAGGCGGCAGTCAGCATATGCAGAAAGCGATAGGGGAAAGAAGGGTTGAAAATGACTTCCAGCCAATTGGTGGGATAGAGAATGCCGTCAGCGCCGATTTCAAAACCTTGCGGCGTCTGCATCCAGCTATTGGCTGACAAAATCCAGAAAGCTGAAATGATGGTGCCGATAGCGACAATGACGGTAGAGGCAAAATGCATTTTCTGGCTGACCCGGCCCCAGCCAAACAGCATAATGCCGAGGAATGAGGCTTCCAGAAAAAATGCAGTCAAGACCTCATAACCCAGCAAGGGACCAATCACATTGCCGACTTTGTCCGAGAAAACCGACCAGTTGGTGCCGAACTGATAAGACAGCACGACGCCGGAGACAACCCCCATCCCAAAGCAGACAGCAAAGATTTTTATCCACATCTTGTAGATGTCCTGGTAGACCTTGCGGCCCGTTTTCAGGTACAGACCCTCCACCACCGCAAGCCAACTGGCCAGACCGATAGTGAATGCCGGGAAAATGATGTGGAAGCTGATAGTGAAAGCAAATTGCAATCGAGAGAGTAGTACGGGGTCGAGCTCCAGTCCGGTCATTTCAAATCCCATTCATCTAATTTGCAGATATCAGCAATTCAACTGTGTGACTGATAGTTGAGTCAATAATATTCAGGATTAAACATAAATAATGAAAGAATTTTTCTATTGTGCCTGGCAGAGACCGGAGTTGTGTGAACAAAAGCGAATTATCCAGGCAGTAGTATGAGATTATGTGAATGCTGATTGCTTTTTTCATACATACCGGTAGGGTTTAACGATATTTAAGAAATTGCAGGTCCTAAAGTAAGCTCATAAAGCATGCTTATGCAATTTCTCAGCTGCTCTGTTGTCTTGATGAGCAAGGCCTCAGACAGAAAAGTTAACGTAAAAAGACACATGAATACATCACCCAAGCAAAAATCCAATTCGATGCTGGACCTCTTGCTCAGCATCATTCTGCCATCCATTATTCTGATGAAATTCAGCACAGAGGAATATCTGGGTGCTACAGGCGGTTTGATCATTGCGCTGGCTTTCCCTATCGGCTGGGGGCTGTTTGAATTGATCAAACATCGAAAATTTAATTTTATCGCCTTGCTGGGATTGATCAGTATTTTACTCACAGGCGGTATTGGTCTGTTGGCACTCGATGTCAAATGGCTGGCGATTAAAGAGGCGGCTGTTCCCGGTCTTATCGGCATCGCCGTGCTGCTGTCGGTATTTACGCCTTATCCGCTGGTGAGAACTCTGCTTTTCAACCCGGCGGTGATGAATATCAAACTGGTTGAAGACAAGCTGGAACAAGCCAACAGTCGTCAACTGTTTGAAGCTCGCCTGCTTAAAGCCACTTACTTTGTGGCGGGCTCTTTTGCCTTTTCAGCAATCATGAACTACGTCCTGGCAAAAGCCATTGTCACCAGTCCGGCCGGCACGCAGGCCTTTAATGAAGAGCTGGGACAACTGACCCTTTACAGCTACCCTGTTATTGCTATCCCCTCGATGTTGATGACGATGGGCATCCTCTATTATCTATGGCGAAGTATTCGTGAATTGACAGGGCTCAAGCTGGAAGAGGTTGTTGCGGCCAAATAATCGGGCCTGGCGGGATTAATTTCGCAGTTAACTTATACTCTTTATTATTTTTAATAATTGCTCGGCAACAAAAAAACCTCAACACGTTTCCGTATTGAGGCTTTTAAATTCTTGATGGTGCCCAGGGCCGGAATCGAACCGGCACGGCCGCAAAGCCGAGGGATTTTAAGTCCCTTGTGTCTACCAATTTCACCACCTGGGCAACAAGCCGCGCATTATAACCCATTAACCGCGATTGGACTATTGGTGTTTGGCGGTCACGGCATAGGGCAGTTGATAGTGTGATTCGATGGTTTCCCGGGTCAGGATGCCGTAGGTTCGCTCGATCATCGGCGCAGTCATGCGGGTGACAAAGAGCGCTTCGACATCATTCTTGTTAAGCACTTCCACCGCTTCACGCAGACTGGCATGCAGTGAGATTTTATGCACATTGCGGCGGTTTGCCGGGATCTGCATCAGATCAATCTCTTCACCTTCTTCGCTACTGACGGCACGGGCGAGATCGCCGGCCGGCATCAGGGCGATGGGATCCTTGTCATTCTTGATTAAGACCCAGTCCGGATTGGATTCCAGTGCATGCACAGCAGCCTGGGTGCTGACCTGCTGCGACATGATAATAAAGTTACGCTGCATGGCATTGGCGACGCTGATCCGGCGCAAAGTCTGAGTGATGGGGTCATTGCGATAGTCGACGCCGCGGGTTCGCAGCAGCTTCATAAACAGCGCGTCCTGCTTGAAGTATTCGTGATTGATCAGACTGGCGAAGACGATAGCGAGCATGCCGGGCAGAATGATATTGGGATTGCCGGTCAGTTCCAGCATCGCCATCAGCGCCGCCAGCGGCGCTTTGAGCGTGGCACCCATCATGGCGCACATGCCGATAACGGCATAAAAGGTCATGGTTGATGACAGACCAGGGAATACAGCATTACCGGCGATCCACAATATCGCACCGGCGCAGGCGCCCACCACCAGCGTCGGACCTATCAGTCCGGCAGGAATGCCGAAACCGACACAGGCAGTGGACAAGACCAGCTTCAAAACCATCAACAGTGCAAGTCCAGACAGGGCCGCTTCATTGGAGGAAATACCGCTGATCGCGCTGTAGCTCATGCCCATGACTTCGGGCACCAGCAAACCTGTCAGCCCCACCAGAATGCCGGCGTAGGTTGTTCGCAGCCAGAAGGGATGTGTCTGAAGCAAGCCGGAGAAGAAGCTGAGACTGCGCAGGAACAGGGTAGCGAGACCGCCGATAATAACGCCCATCAGGACGATATAGGGAATTTCCCAGAGCGACTGCATATCAGCGGTGAGATTGGCGAAAATCACACTCTCACCGAAGGTTAGGCGGCTCAGCACAGCGCCGGTAACAGACGACAGAATGACCGGAATAAAACTGGCAATGTGATATTCCATCATGATGACTTCCATCGCGAAAATAACACCGGCGACAGGGGTGTTAAATGAAGCGGCAATGGCAGCGGCTGCGCCACAAGCCACCAGAATGCGGACACTGTTATTCGGCAGTTCCAGAATGCTCGCGAGCTGACTGCCACTCGCAGCACCCAGGTGCACACTGGGGCCTTCACGGCCGACTGAATGACCGGTAATCAGGGCGATGCCGGCACCGAAGAACTGGCGGAGGGCATTCTGCCAGGGCAGACGCCCTTGATGAGAAGACAGCCGCTCGATGACATGAACCACACCGGTGTTGCGTTGCTCCGGCTTGAGGCCATAGAGCAGCAGACCAATCAACAGACCACCGGCTACCGGCAGACCCAGTACCCATTGCCAGGACAGGTTGGCAAAGTCTTCAACCTTGCCGGTGGGGAAAATCAGAATCTGACCGCCGTCAATAAACAAGCGCAAGGCGATAATAATAAGGCTGGCGAGGATACCGGTGAGAATCGCGAGCCCGTAAAGTTTGACTGCCGAGTCACCGAATATGAAGTATTGTCTGATCTTCTCCAGCATGTCGCCTTTAATAACCCGGTTGCTTGCCTTTGAGGTAGACCCTCATCTAAGCCCTCTACCTCAGGGAGAGGGAACTGCGATTGCTGTGCTTAAGTGTAGCTGAAGCGTTGCGGGATCGTTAAGCGTAATTGCCGTAATCAGATAACTTTGGAAAAACGCTGCTGCGATCCCTGGCTGTATTTATCAAAAGCCATACAAATGTGACGAATCAGCAGACGGCCGGCGGGCAACACCTCAATATGTTCCCAGTTATACTGCAACAGCCCGTCACGGGCAAACTGTTCCAGTTGCGGAAACACGGCATGGAAATATTCGGCGAAATCGATGGGGTAGTGGCGTTCAATGTCAGCGATATCGAGAGAAAAGTGGCAAATAAGTTGAGAGATGATATCGCGGCGCAGTTTGTCATCCTGATCCAGTTCGATACCGCGAAACACAGCTAATTCACCTGCCTGGATGGCGCTGTCATATTCCACCAGGGTTCTGACATTCTGGCTGTAGGAATCCCCCACCATGCTGATGGAGGTAACACCGAATCCGATGAGGTCACACTCGGCATGGGTGGAGTAGCCCTGAAAGTTTCGATAAAGCTGTTTTTTCTGTTGCGCGAGAGTCAGTTCGTCATCCGGCTTGGCGAAATGATCCATGCCGATATAGACATAACCGGCGCTGGTCAGTTTGTCGATAGTGCTTTGCAGAATATCGAGTTTGGCGCGTGCTGTCGGCAGGTCTTCAGTGCGGATCTGTCTCTGGGTGCGAAAGCGTTCCGGCAGGTGAGCATAATTGAATACCGACAGCCTGTCGGGAGCGGCAGCAATGACTTTATCAAGTGTTTCATTGAAGCTGGTGACAGTCTGATGCGGCAGGCCGTAAATCAGATCCAGGCTGACACCGCGAAAGCCTTCCCGGCGTGCGGCTTCCAGCACCGCAAAAGTCTCTGCTTCAGACTGAATCCGGTTCACCGCTTTTTGCACCTGAGGATCAAAGTCCTGCAATCCCAGGCTGAGGCGGTTAAAACCGATTTCACGCAATAAGGCGATTGTCCCGGCACTGGCCTCACGCGGGTCGACTTCAATTGAAAACTCGCCCTGATCATCTTCTGCCAGCTTGAACAGTTGCCGGGTCACGCGCATCAGTTCCCGCATCTGCTGGTGGCTGATAAAGGTCGGCGTGCCGCCGCCCCAGTGCAGTTGTTCGACGACGCGGTGCTGGTCAAACAGCTCTGCCTGCATCGCCATTTCCTTGTAGAGGTTATGCAGATAGGGTTCGGCATGGGCGCGGTTTTTGGTGACGACTTTATTGCAGGCGCAGTAAAAACAGACGGTGTCGCAAAATGGCAGGTGGAAATAGAGTGATAAAGGGCCGCCGCGCTGATTGGAGTGTTCGATATGCTTTTTATAGCTGGTCGTGTTGAAGCCCTCGTGGAACTCAACCGCAGTCGGGTATGAGGTATAGCGTGGGCCGGCATTGTCATAGCGCTGAATCAGATCAACGTCGAATTGTAGGGAGTCGCTCATAATCAGACCTGTTCAAATTTTGAGCAGAGTATAACCTCGATAAACTGAGCGAATCGGGCTGATTGGACTTGTCTTGACCTGGATCAAATCGTTGAGCGTTGTTCGCCTTCCGAACGTTCTGACAGGCTGTCGACATGCGCTTTAATCACAGGCAGCACCTCGTCGGGTTTATCGATGACGCGAAACAGGAACAGATCATCCGGATCGATACAACCCAGCCCCACCATCTGCTGTTTCAGCCAGTCAAGCAGGCCCTGCCAGAATGAGGAACCATACAGAATGACCGGAAAGTGGCGTATTTTCTGGGTCTGCATCAGGGTCAGAGCTTCGAAGAACTCGTCCAGCGTGCCAAAACCACCGGGGAATACAACGTAACCAATCGAGTATTTGACGAACATCAGCTTGCGCACAAAAAAATAGCGGAAACTGAGACGGGTGTCCTGGCTCGGGTTGGCGAGCTGCTCATGAGGGAGTTCGATATTGAGGCCGACAGAGCGACCACCCTGATGCAACGCGCCTGCATTGGCTGCGCCCATTATACCGGGGCCGCCGCCGGTGATGACCGAGATCCCGGCTTGAGACAGACTGCGAGCGACGCTGCGCGCATCATCATAATAGGGAGAATCTTCAGTGAGCCGCGCGCTGCCGAAAATAGACACGGCCGGACCCAGTTCATTGAGCGTTTCGATACCGTCTATCAACTCCGCCTGGATGCGAAACACTCGCCAGGCTTCCGAGGTTTTCAGATCTTCCACGCTTCCGGTCCTTTTTGTCGCTGCTGTCTCGGCTTCAAGATAATTAAAAGTGATGCCCTTTGCAATTGCGTCTGGCAGCAGCAAAAGACGATCACTTTTGTTTAGAAATCAGCCTATCTACGGTATTATTATCGACTTTTCAGCATACTTTTTCGGCGAATCTATGAAAGTTCTTGTTATCGGCAGTGGCGGGCGCGAACACGCGCTGGCCTGGAAACTCAGTCACTCTCCAAAACAACCGCAGGTCTTTGTTGCCCCGGGTAACCCCGGCACTGCCAACGAGCCCGGTATCAGCAATGTCGATATCAAGGTCGAAGATATTGAAGGACTGGTGTCTTACGCTAGAGACAATGCCATCGATCTGACCGTGGTCGGTCCCGAAGTACCACTAGTGATGGGCGTGGTGGATGCCTTTCAACAAGCCGGTCTCAACTGTTTCGGCCCCAGCAAAGCCGCTGCTGAACTGGAAGCTTCAAAAAGCTTCACCAAAGACTTTCTGGCCCGCCATCAAATCCCGACCGCAGCCTACAAAGTCTTTACCGAAGTGGATGAGGCGAAAGACTATATTCGTGCACAAGGTGCTCCGATTGTCGTTAAAGCTGACGGTCTCGCTGCCGGTAAGGGCGTCATTGTCGCCCAGACTGAAGCTGAAGCGATTGAAGCTGTTGAAGATATGCTGTCAGGCAATAAGTTCGGTGATGCCGGCCACCGTGTTGTGATCGAAGAATTCATGACCGGTGAAGAAGCCAGTTTTATCGTTATGGTCGACGGCGAACATATTCTGCCGCTGGCGACTTCGCAGGATCACAAGGCCCGTGACAATGGTGATAAAGGCCCCAACACTGGCGGTATGGGCGCCTATTCTCCGGCCCCGGTGGTCACTGATGCCGTCTATCAGCGCATTATGGATGAAGTGATCGAGCCGACTGTCAAAGGCATGGCCGCAGATGGGCGGCCTTATGTCGGTTTTCTCTATGCCGGACTGATGATTGATGACACAGGCGCACCTAAAGTCGTCGAATTCAATTGCCGCTTTGGTGATCCTGAAACCCAGCCGATTCTGATGCGTCTGCGGTCGGATCTGGTCGAGCTGTGTGAAGCAGCACTCGATGGCCGCCTGAATCAGGTCGAAGCCCACTGGGATCCGCGAGCGGCGATTGGTGTGGTCATGGCAGCAGGTGGTTATCCGGATGTGTATCGTAAAGGCGATGTAATTTCCGGTATCGATAAAGCAGAAAGCAAAGGCAGCAAGGTCTTCCACGCCGGCACTGCGAGTCACGGTGATGACGTGGTGACAGCCGGTGGTCGTGTGCTTTGCGTGACCGCGCTGGGTGAATCCGTCGCTGCGGCTCAGGCAGCTGCCTATGACGCGCTGAAGGAAATCAGCTGGAACGATGCTTACTACAGAACCGATATTGCTTATCGTGCGGTAGCCCGGGAACAGTCGGCATAGCAAAACATGAGGCTCGTGCGCACGGACCTCATCGATTGCCGCTGCGATTGCGTCGCTATGCTCGCAATAACAGCAGGGAGATAGACTGCATTAAATCAATGCGGGCGCGATCGGCAGTGGATTTTGGATAAATCAGGCTCAGACAGCATGGCCGGGCAAGGTCATTTACAATACAGCACTGACGTTATTTCATGGATATTGCAATGACAACAAGCAACTGGCGGCTGAGACGAGCCGTGGAAACGCTGCAGGCCGGCGGCGTCATCGCCTATCCCACCGAAGCGGTTTTTGGTGTCGGCTGTGATCCCTGGGATGAAGACGCCTTGCAGGATCTGCTGGAGCTCAAACAGCGAACCTGGGACAAAGGTCTGATCCTGATTGCCTCGGATTTTAATCAGTTACAGGATTTCATCCAGCCTGTCTCCAGTGAGGTGCTGAAACAATTGCAGCAGACCTGGCCCGGTCCAGTCACCTGGCTGTTACCGGTGCGGGAAGAGGTCTCGGAACTGCTGACCGGTATTCATGACACTATCGCCGTGCGTGTCACCGCGCACGAGCAAACCCGTGATTTATGCAATGCCTTTGGCGGCGCGATTGTCTCGACCAGCGCCAATGTGGCCGGTGTCCGTCCCGCAATGAATGTGCACCAGGTTCGCTGGCAGTTACCGGGCATTGATTATGTGATGCCGGGATCACTCGGCGGCGCCACTAAACCCAGCCAGATCCGGGACGCCAGAACCGGAGCTATTCTGCGATGAGCCAGCCCGATATTAATGCAGTACGTGAATATTTACTTTCGCTGCAAGGCAACATCTGCAATGCACTGGAAGAAATAGATGGTCAGGCTCGGTTTGAACTCGATGAATGGCAGCGCGAAGCCGGTGGTGGTGGACGCACCCGCGTTCTCAGCGGTGGCAGGTTCTTTGAACAGGGCGGGGTGAATTTTTCTGAAGTCAGCGGGGATAACCTGCCGCCCTCTGCCACAGCCAGTCGTCCTGAACTGGCCGGTCGCAGTTTTAAAGCGATGGGCGTGTCGCTGGTGATTCATCCCCATAACCCCTACGTACCTACCTCTCATGCCAATGTACGTTTCTTCATTGCTGAAAAGGCCGGTGAAGAACCTATCTGGTGGTTCGGCGGCGGTTACGATTTAACGCCGTATTATGGTAATAAAGACGATGTGATGCATTGGCATCAGACCGCCAAAGCGGCCTGTGAGCCATTTGGCGAAGATGTCTATCCCCGCTTCAAGCACTGGTGTGATGAGTATTTTTACCTTAAACATCGTGATGAATGCCGTGGTGTCGGTGGTCTGTTCTTTGATGATCTGAATGAGTGGGGCTTTGATACCTGCTTTGCGTTTCTGCAGTCGGTCGGCAACAGCTATATCAAGGCTTATGCCCCCATTGTCAGAAAACGCATGGATGTAGCGTATGGAGAACGGGAGCGTGACTTTCAGCTCTACCGCCGGGGGCGCTATGTCGAATTCAATCTCGTTTATGACCGCGGCACCCTGTTTGGTCTGCAGTCCGGTGGCCGTACTGAATCGATACTGATGTCTTTGCCGCCGCTGGTGAAATGGCGTTATAACTGGCAGCCCGAGGCGGGTTCGGCAGAAGCCAGGCTATATACCGACTTTCTGCCGCCCCGCGACTGGTTAAGTTGAGTTTATTCAAACAGGGCCTGACTTGTGCTGTCAGGCCCTGTTATATGGAATGAGCCGGCTAGATCATGTCATTGACTGCCTTGAAGATATCAACAAAGGTCGCCGGCTTTTCGATTTCTACCGGTATATGTAAACGCCTGGCGATATCCGAGGCGGCAATAATGCCGCGGATATGGTGCGCTTGATGGTCAACTACAAGGCAATGCAAACTGCCGTTGAGTTGTAGCGCGTCAAGCACATCACCCACAGTGGCATCAAGCAGCTGCTGATAATCAACCACTTTTTGCTCTCTGCGCGGAATCATCAAATCCCGGACCAGCATGGATTGGCGGCTGAAGCCCTGATTCTGCATGATTTGAAGATGCTGACCATCGAGTTCTTTCAGACTGATCGTACCTATCAGCTCATTGCTGTTGTCGACAACTAACTGCAGCCGGACATGGGCTTTTCTCATCATATAGCCAGCCTGTACTGCAGGCGTGTCTGCCTCAATGACTCTGGGCATATGCTGTTTAAAATCGGTGAAAATCGTCACTGCAGGTGAGTCGACAGTGACTTCATGGAAATCATCAGGCTGAACCAGGTGTTCAACCGTATCAAGTGGTAATAAGCTGAGTTTTTTCATCATAAGCTCCTGAACTTGCTCCGCCGCCTGCAGGTACATACTGGCAGGCAGCAATCTGTTAAGGCATTAAACGGGGGCAAATGATGAAACGGGAGGGCCTCTGATTGAGACAGGAGAATAGCGTGGTGAAAGCGTGTAGATGGCAAGCGGAAGCTGCGGGGCGAGCGAGCCTGCCTGACATCGACTGTGGTTATCAGGCAGCAGTCCGAGATCTTCGCCATAGTCATCGGGGCTGTTGAAATCAGCCTCGACAAAATCAATGGCGTAAGCTGCAAACTCAGCCTTGAGCGGAGACGGCGCCTCAGCCAGGGCGATATTGAAGCTGATTAGAAGCGCAAGATAGCCAATAATCAGTGTAATATTGTTTTTCGCTGTCTTCATTCTAGTACCTTCAGGATTAACTTTATGCCTGCTTCAAGACATAAGTAAAGGCCTTAATGAAGATGCGCCAATGGCTGATTTTGAATGAGAGCGCTATTTGCCCTCTGCTAACAGGGCCAGCTGATCAGCCTGATATTCATTGATCAAAGGTTCGATTACCTGATCCAGATCGCCTTCCACAATCTCATTCAGTTTATACAGCGTGAGGTTGATACGATGGTCGGTGATTCGTCCCTGCGGATAGTTGTAGGTGCGAATGCGCTCACTGCGATCGCCACTGCCCACCAGGGATTTCCGGGTCTGGGCCTGTTCGGCTTCCTGTTTTTGAATCTGCTCCGCCATAATCCGGGACTGCAGTACCGACATTGCCTTGGCGCGGTTTTTATGTTGTGAGCGTTCTTCCTGACATTCCACCACAATGCCGGTCGGTATATGCGTGATACGAATCGCTGAGTCGGTTTTATTAACATGCTGACCACCGGCACCGGAGGCGCGGAAAGTATCAACACGAATATCGGCCGGATTGATATCAACTTCGTCGATCTCGTCGACTTCTGGCAGGATCGCGACAGTACAGGCAGAGGTATGAATACGACCCTGAGATTCGGTTTCCGGCACCCGCTGTACCCGATGCGCACCGGATTCGAATTTGAGTCTGGAATAAGCCCCGTCCCCGACGATACGGCAGATAATTTCCTTGTAGCCACCATGTTCGCCTTCCTGAGCGTTAATCACTTCTACCTGCCAGCGACGTAGTTCGGCATAGCGGCTGTACATGCGGAACAGGTCACCTGAAAATATCGCAGCTTCGTCACCGCCGGTGCCGGCGCGGATTTCAAGGAAGATATTACGTTTATCGTTGGGGTCTTTAGGCAGCAGCAGCTTCTGCAGCGTCAGTTCCAGTTCATCGAGTCTGTCTTCAGCCTGGGCAAGCTCATCCCTGGCCATATCCCGCATGTCAGCATCATCCTCTTCCAGCATAACCCGGGCATCGTCGATATCGGATAATGTGCTGCGATATGCATTGAAATTGCTGACAACAGGCTCTAATTGTGCGTATTCCTGAGATAAACTGCGAAACTTGTTCTGATCCGCCATGGTATCCGGTTCTGCCAGCAGGCCGGCGATTTCTTCATGACGATCGACGAGGGATTCCAGTTTCTGCTTGATCGACTCTTTCACTTTTTATCCTTGATATTAAACAGACGTCGCGCTGATTCCAGCAGCTGGCCGTCTTCATCAAAACCGGACAGGCGGAGTTGCCGGCTGGGTTCGTGCAATAAACGATTGGTCAGGCTGCGGGCCAGCTCCGCCATCACCTGATCGGCCGGCAGACCCTGCTCAAGCTGCCTGAGCGCTTTTTCGAGTGAATGCTTACTTATCTCTTCTGCACTGTCACGAATGGCGCGAATGACTGGGACTGCATCCTGGGTGCGCAGCCAGGCCTGGAAATGATCGACCTGAGTGTCGATGATTTCTTCAGCCTGCAGAGCGGCATCGCGGCGTGATTGAAGGTTTTCTTCAATGATGTCTCTCAGATCATCGACGCAGTAAAGATAGATATCTTCCAGTTGGCCGACTTCAGCTTCGATATCACGCGGAACAGCGATATCGACCATGAAAATGGGTTTACGCTTGCGTTGTTTCAGCGCTCGCTCTACCGCACCTTTACCGAGGATGGGTAACTGGCTGGCGGTAGAGCTAATCACGATATCGGCTTCTGCCAGGTGGGCCGGTAATTCACTCAGACTGATAGCATAACCATCAACCTGGACTGCCAGATTATGGGCTCTTTCCACGGTGCGGTTGGCAATAATCAGTCTTTGAATGCCATTGTCATGCAGATGACGGGCCGCGAGCTCAATGGTATCGCCGGCGCCGATGAGCAAAGCCGTGGATTCGGCCAGGTCACTGAAGATTTGCTTGGCCAGACTGACAGCAGCAAAGGCGACTGAAACCGGGCTGTTACCAATGGCGGTATCGGTTCGTACCTGTTTGGCGACGGCGAAAGCGTGCTGGAATAATCTGCCCAGAGATTTTCCCAGGGTGCTGGCGTTGAGTGACTGGCTGTAGGCATCTTTGAGCTGACCCAGGATCTGGGGCTCACCCAGTACCATTGAGTCGAGACCGCAGGCGACACGCAACAGATGACGAATCGCATCACAGCCCTGGTAATGATAGAGATAAGGCGTGATGGTCTCGCTGTCCAGCTGGTGAAAGTCATGCAACCAAGCCAGGATCGTATTGTCTGAATCATCGTCAAGACAACAGTAAATTTCTGTCCGATTACAAGTCGACAAAATCACGACTTCCAGCACAGATTCCTGCTGGTGCAGGGCAGACAATGCGCTGGGTAATACACTCGCATCAAAAGCAAACAGCTCGCGTACATGCACGGGGGCTGTGTTGTGGTTGATGCCGTAGGTAACAAGATGCATATTGAGAAAAAGTCGTAATTAAATGCTGGTAAACTCTACAGCCGTTGTTGCAATCGTATTTATTGGACAAATCAATACACCATTCTATCAAAATCAAACGTGCAGGTCGTTCTAATATGGATTTGATGCAATCTTTCTTTCGGGGAGCCGGGAAGCGCCTCAAACATGCCGGTCTGATAGGCATGCCTTTGTTTTTGCTGGCCTGTGCCTCAACGCCCGCACAACAGGCCGGAGCGCCCGATGATGCACCTGCTGAAAACCAGCTGGAAACAGCAGCCGAGACTGAATCAGAGACCCGGCAGCCAAAACAGTACATGCCGCTATCGCCGGAATTAATGTATTACATCCTCTCTGCGGAAGTGGCCGGACAACGGGGTCAGGTGGGCATTGCTGTCGACCTCTATCAACGGGCGGCGGAGATGGTCGACTCACCGGCACTGGCGAGCCGGAGTGCACAGGTAGCCACCTTGTCTCGCGATCAGCAGCAAATCAATGACGCGCTGGAACGCTGGATTGAAGTCGATCCTAACGATGCAGATGTTTACATCATGCAGGCCCCCTTTCTGATGCTGCAAGACAACTACCAGGGTGCGGTGAATGCCGTGAACAAGGCATTGTCTCTGGCGCCGGACAAAAAGAAAGCCTACTTAATCCGTGTTTCCGAAAATCTGGCTGAAGTCGCTGAGCCGGATGAAGCCCTGAACATGCTCAAACAACTCGACAGTTATCAGCAAAATGATCCGGCAGCACGTTTTGCCTATGCCCGTATGGCGTTTTTCTACAAACGCTATGAGGAAACGCTGAACAAACTGGCACCTTTGCTGGAAGCCGACCCTGACAATGAAGATTACCTGGTACTCAAAGCGGATACGTTTCAGCGGATGGGACGCTCTGAAGACGCACTGAAACTGATTGCCAGGGCGGCAAAACAGGATGATGCCAGCCAGGACCTGCGTTTTACCTATGGCAAATTACTGGGTGAAAATGGCGAAACTGAACAAGCGCGCGAGGTGTTCGAAACCATTCTGGCAGAGGACCCGGACAACCGCGATGCCCTGTTTGCACTCGGTCTGCTGGCCCTGGAAGACAAAGAGGGGCAACTGGCTAAATCTTATTTCAGTGAATTACTCAAACTGGGAGACCCAAGTTTTCAAGCTTCCTATTTTATGGGCCTGGCCGAAGAGATGAACGGCAACATCGATGCGGCGCTGGTCTGGTTTGCCTCGGTACCGGTGCAGAGCAACCGTTTTGATGTCGCCCAGAGTAACTACATCAACCTGCTGGTTGAACGGGGCGATCTCGCCAAGGCACGGATTCATCTGGCGCAGTTGCGGGAAGAGCTGCCACAACAGGCGCTGCAGTATTATCTGTTTGAAGCCAGCCTGTTGCGAGAGCAGGGACAGAGCCAGGCCGCATTTGATTTACTGTCAGAAGCCATCAATCGTTACCCGCAAAGTGAAGACTTGCGCTACAGCAGGGCAATGATTGCTGAAGGGCTGGACAAGCTGGATGTGCTTGAGTCCGACCTTCGCTGGATTCTGGAGAAAGATCCGAACAATGCGCAGGCACTCAATGCGCTGGGCTACACCCTCACAGACCGTACCGACCGGCATCAGGAAGCACTGCAAATGATTTCCCGCGCGCTGGAATTGAAACCGGGTGATCCTTTCTACCTTGATAGTCTCGGCTGGGTTTATTACCGGCTCGGTGAACTGGAAAAGGCGGAGAGATACCTGCGTGAAGCGATGAATTTGCAACCGGATGTCGAATTTATTGCCCATCTGGGCGAAGTGCTGTGGGAGCGCGGCAAGAAACAGGAAGCCAGACAGCTCTGGCAGAAAGGTCTGGAGAAGGATGCCGATAATCCCTTGCTGCAGGAAACCATGCGCAGGTATGGCCTATGAGGCATCTGCTCAGCCTGACCCTGATTATGACGTTGACGGCTTGCGCGCCATTCTGGCAATCGAAGCCGGCGCAGGATCCTGAAACCTTGTGGCAGCAACGCCAGAGCCAACAGGCCAAGCTGGACGCATGGGCATTTAAAGGCCGCACTGCGATTATTCAGGGCCGTGAAGGCTGGAATGCCGGTATCCAATGGCAGGAACAGGGCCAGCAGTTTCATATCAAATTGTCCGGTCCCTTCTCTCAGGGTGGGGTGGCCTTGGATGGCAATGCCGAGACTGTCACTTTGACGCTGGATGACGGAGAACAGCTGTCAGCGCCGACGCCGGAACAATTGCTGGCCGAAGCGATGGGCTGGTTGCTGCCGGTCAGTGCACTGCGCGACTGGGTGCGTGGTGTGCCCTATGAGAAATTGCCGGTAGACAATAAACAGCTGGATGACCAGGGACGTTTGTCCACTCTGGAGCAGGCCGGCTGGCAGATTGAGTTTTTGCGTTACATGCCTTTTCAAGGTGGTTCAATGCCGGAAAAAGTGTTTATGAAACACCCCGAGATGAGCATTCGGCTTATCGTCTCTGACTGGAGTATTCCCAAGTGATCCGCTGGCCGGCGCCGGCCAAGCTGAATCTGTTTCTGCATATCACCGGTCGTCGTGCTGACGGTTATCACGAACTGCAGACCGCTTTTCAGTTTCTGGATTATGGCGACGAGCTGCAGTTTGAGGTGACTGACAACCCCGAGTTAAAACTCAAACAGCCTGTAGCGGGCGTTGCGGATGAGGATAATCTGATCCTGCGAGCCGCAAAGCTACTGCAGAGCCACAGTGGCTGTGACAAAGGCGCAATCATTCACATTGATAAAAAATTGCCGATGGGCGGCGGTCTGGGCGGCGGCAGTTCGAATGCGGCAACCACTCTGGTGGCGCTGAACTATCTCTGGCAAGCTGCTGTCAGTGAATCTGAATTGGCGCAACTGGGGCTCGAACTGGGCGCAGATGTGCCGATTTTTATCGCGGGTTTTGCGGCCTGGGCAGAGGGCGTAGGGGAGAAGCTGACACCGATAAGCCCGGCAGAACCTTGGTACGTCGTAGTGAAACCGGACTGTCATGTGTCCACCGCTGAAATATTTTCAGCAATGGAATTGACACGGGACTGCGAACCTATCACAATATCGCGCTTCCTTTCAGGGGAAGGCAGAAATGTCTGCGAAGAGGTAGTCAAAAAACGCTACCCGGCAGTTGCAAATGCGCTGAATTGGTTGGCACAATACGCGTCGCCAAGGATGACTGGAACAGGCGCTTGTCTATTTGCTGATTTTGATAATCAGCAGCAGGCGCAACAAGTAGTGGAAAACCTGCCCTCCAACTGGCAGGGTTTTGTGGCCAAAGGCAGTAACCGGTCGCCACTCACTGCATTAGCGTCGACATTAAATGAGTCGAATGCGACTGCAAGATGATAGAATGAGTTTTTACAGTTGGGGTATCGCCAAGCGGTAAGGCACTGGGTTTTGATCCCAGCATTCCCAGGTTCGAATCCTGGTACCCCAGCCATTTTCTTTTGTTTTTTAACAGAAACTCGGCGCCACTACCGTGACACAAAACCGACTTCTCCAGCTTCAGCAACGTACTGCCGACACCCGCATGATGGTGTTCACCGGCAATGCCAACCGTCGACTGGCTCAGAACATCGCGAATTTCCTCAGCATCTCCATCGGCAAAGCCACCGTTGAAAAATTCAGCGACGGCGAAATCATGGTTGAAATCCTCGATAACGTCCGTGGCAAGGACGTCTTTATCGTGCAACCGACCTGCATGCCTACCAACGATAATCTGATGGAACTGATGGTGATGACCGACGCGATTCGTCGTGCCTCGGCCAAACGTATTACCCTCGTTGTTCCCTATTTCGGCTATTCCCGTCAGGATCGGCGCCCGCGCTCAGCGCGTGTTGCGATAACCGCCAAAGTGGTAGCAAACATGCTGACCGGTGTTGGCGCAGACCGTGTGTTAACTGTCGATTTACACGCCGATCAAATCCAGGGCTTTTTCGATTGCCCGGTGGATAACGTCTACGCTTCACCTGTGTTGCTGGGTGATATCTGGAAACACAAATACCAGGATCTGGTGGTGGTCTCACCTGACGTCGGTGGTGTGGTGCGTGCCCGTGCCTTGGCCAAACATCTGGATGTGGAACTGGCGATTATCGATAAACGTCGTCCGCGTGCCAATGAAGCCAAGGTGATGAACATCATCGGTGATGTCAATAATCGTGTCTGCGTGCTGATTGATGATATGGTCGATACCGCAGGTACCTTATGCGCTGCCGCTGCTGCATTGAAAGAGCATGGCGCTAAAAAAGTCGTGGCTTACTCGACCCATCCGGTCCTGTCCGGCCCGGCGATTGATAATATTTCCAGCTCGGTACTGGATGAAGTGGTGGTCACTGACACTATTCCGTTACAGCCCCATGCCGAAGCCTGTGACAAAATCCGCGTGCTCAGCATCGCCGAAATGCTGGCCGAAGCGATGTACAGAATTAGTAACGAGGAGTCAGTCAGCTCCTTATATATGGATTAGCCGGTATAATACCCGGCTTATTTCGTGCCGAACCTGGTCGCGGGGGAGGCGAATTGCCGCCGTGAGGCGGTTTTTTGATGAACTGATGTTCATACATTTTGGAGAAAAAAATGGAAAACTTGTTTGAAGTACATGCCGAAGCACGTACTGATGAGGGGAAAGGTGCGAGCCGCCGCCTTCGTCATGCGGGCAAATTCCCGGCAGTCGTTTACGGTGCAGAAAAAGATCCTGTTTCAATCACGCTGGATCACAACCAGTTTCTGCGTCACCTGGATGAAGAAGCTTTTTATGCACACATCCTGACGCTGGTTGTTGATGGCAAAAAAGATCAGGTGGTTCTGAAAGATCTGCAGCGTCACCCTGCCAATGACAACAAAATCCTGCACGCTGACTTTCTGCGCGTTCACGCAGGTCATGAAATGACCATGACCGTGCCGATTCACTTTGTCGGTGAAGATGTTGCTCCAGGCGTGAAAGAAGGTGGTCAGGTTTCACACATGATGACCGAAGTTGATGTCGCCTGTCTGCCGAAAGATCTGCCTGAGTACATTGAAGCAGATATTTCCAAGCTGGGTATGGATGAGAGTATTCACCTGTCCGAACTGACTGTGCCTAAAGGTGTGAGCCTGACTGCACTGACGCATCACCAGGAAGAAGAACTGGAAGAAGGCGAGCGTTCTGCTTACGACCAGGCTGTAGCGAGCATTCATATGCCACGCGTACAGGAAGTTGAAGAAGACGAAGACGAAGCTGAAGCGCCTGAAGCGTCTGCCGATGAAGAAGAAAACGGCGACGACGAAGAAGCGACTGAAGAATAATCTTTATCGTTATGGGGAGCTGAATGGCTAGCTGGATTATCGCCGGACTGGGCAACCCCGGCTCCCAATATGATGGAACCCGGCATAATGTCGGGTTCTGGCTATTGGACCAGCTCGCGCGTGATCTCGGCACCACTTTGACGGTGCAGAAAAAGTATCACGGTGAGCTGGCTCAATGCGATTTGGGCGAGCATAAACTTTTCCTGCTCAAGCCCCTGACCTTTATGAATCGCAGCGGCCAGTCGGTCGCGCCGCTGGCCAATTTTTTCAAAATCCCCCTGCAAAATATTCTGGTGATCCATGATGAACTGGATCTGGCACCGGGCACGGTTCGCCTCAAACGCAACGGTGGTCATGGTGGCCATAACGGCCTCAGAGATATTATTGCGCAAAGCGGGGGCAAAGAATTTCTGCGTTGCCGTCTCGGCATCGGTCACCCAGGCCACAGCAAGCTGGTCTCGGATTACGTGCTGAGCAAACCCTCGCCGACCGATCGTGAGGCTATCGAGACGGCCATCGACAATATGTTAAAAATTCTGCCGGAGGTCCTGTCGGGCAATCTCGACAAGGCCATGAACTGGCTACACTCTCAATAGGATTAGTTATGGGATTCAAATGCGGTATCGTCGGTTTGCCTAATGTCGGTAAATCCACTTTGTTTAATGCCTTGACCGAAGCCGGTATTGATGCCCAGAACTACCCTTTCTGCACTATCGAGCCCAATGTGGGAATCGTGCCGGTGCCGGATCCGCGCATGGATAAACTGGCAGCCATTGTCAGTCCCGAGCGGGTGATGCCCACCACGATGGAGTTCGTGGATATCGCCGGCCTGGTGGAAGGCGCTTCCAAAGGTGAAGGTCTGGGTAATAAATTCCTTGCCAATATCCGCGAAACCGATGCCATTGCCCACGTAGTGCGCTGCTTTGAAGATGACAATGTGGTCCATGTGGCCGGTAAAGTCTCACCGCTGGATGATATTGAAGTCATCAACACCGAGCTGGCGCTGGCCGATCTGGAAAGCGTCGAAAAAGCGATTACCAAAGCGACCCGCGATGCCAAAAGCGGCGATAAAGTCGCCAAGGCAAGACTGGAGCTACTCAACAGCATGCGTGATCACCTGGATAGTGGTCAGCCGGTTCGTGCAATGGGGCTGGATAAAGACCAGAAGCTGATGGTTCGGGATCTGCAACTGCTGACCAGCAAGCCGACTATGTACATTGCCAATGTCTCTGAAGATGGCTTTGACAATAACCAGGCGCTGGAAGCGGTACAGAAACTGGCAGAGCAGGAAAATGCGATAGTGGTCCCTATTTGCGCCGCTATCGAAGCTGAAATCGCTGATCTGGAAGACGATGAGAAAGCCGACTTTCTGGAAGAGCTGGGGCAGGAAGAGCCGGGTCTGAACCGCGTGATCCGCGGTGGTTACAGCCTGCTGGGTCTGCACACCTACTTTACTGCCGGGGTCAAAGAGGTCCGAGCCTGGACCGTGAAACTGGGAGCGACGGCGCCGGAAGGAGCCGGCGTCATTCACACTGATTTTCAGAAAGGCTTTATCCGCGCTGAAGTCGTCAGCTATGATGACTTTGTTGCCTATAATGGGGAACAGGGCGCCAAGGATGCCGGTAAATGGCGTCTTGAAGGCAAGGATTACATCATCCAGGATGGTGATGTGATGCACTTCCGCTTCAATGTCTAGTTAATTTGTTATAACAATTAACTACTTAATTCCTCTCAGGCAGGTACGCCTATGAAATGTGTGATGTCAGTCTTGCTTGTGGCGGTGCTCAGCTGGAGCTCAACGCTGCAGGCTGATGAGCAGCTCAATCAGTGTCTGATGACGCAGATGGCGACTGCCGATGATAGCGTGACCGTTGGCGAATTGCGCCAGTTCTGCGAGAGCGAAAAGACCCAGACGGATATCGAAGCAGCAGCCCCATCAGCGACCGAGCCGGTGGATATCGAAGTCACAGAAAACGGTGTGGAAACTGAAGACGAGTCCGCCATTACCCGGCGCCTGTTTCTGGAAAAGAAAGAAGCACGCAATCCCTTTGTATTACTGCCGCATAAACCTAACTACATTATGCTCAGTAACAATATGAGCTCGCCCAATGAGGACCCTTTCCGCGCCGCGGACCCGGATGACGATGTTAATTTCCAGCCCTGGGAAACCAAATTCCAGATCAGTCTGAAGGCACCGGTTGTCTACGGACTGTTTAATAATCGCGCCGACCTCTATGTAGCCTACACCAACCGCTCATTCTGGCAACAGTTCAACAAGGAAGGCTCAGCCCCGTTCCGTGACTCCAACCACGAGCCCGAAGCCTGGCTCTCATTCCGCAACGACTTTGAACTGTTCGGTGTAAAAAACCCGGTGATTCGCACTGGCATTTCACACCAATCGAATGGTCAGTCGGGCGAATTATCACGTAGCTGGAATCGGGTTTATGCTGATTTTATTTTTGAATACGATGATCTCTATGTCTCATTCAAACCCTGGCTGCGGATCAATGAAGACAATGAGGATGATGATAATCCCGATATCGGTGAATACATGGGTAACTTTGAGCTGGGCGCTTTGTATAAAATGGACCAGCATAACTTCGAAGTCATGCTCAGAAATAATCTCGATTTCGGCGAAAACTACGGGGCCATCCAACTGGGCTGGAGCTTCCCGCTCAGTGACCGTGTAAGAGGCTACGTGCAGTGGTTTAACGGCTATGGTGAAAGCCTCATCGATTATGATGCCCACAGTAATAGTATCGGCTTTGGCATCCAGCTCAGCGACTGGTTATAAAATTGGTTTTCAGCCTTGATATTTACCGGTCGTTATCGTATTATGGCGCGCTTCTCATACGGCTATGTAGCTCAGTTGGTTAGAGCACATCACTCATAATGATGGGGTCGGTGGTTCGAATCCACCCATAGCCACCACTTCTTTTTTACCCCAAACGCTTTTATTAGAAGTTTAATGCTTTTTGGCTTGTCACTAGCAACGTTGCCAGCTATCTTCGTTTTCTTGTTTCATTAAAATTGCAGGAAACCGCAATGAAAGCGCTTTTAACTTCTCTATTCATTCTTTTCAGTCTGATTGCCACAGCTGCAGAAACCTCAGCGTCTGATTCGGTCATCACCGTAAAACAGGTTTATACCAGCGCTGAACCACAGCCTCTCAATAAACAAAAGGCGCAGCATCAGGCGCTAAAAATGTGCCAAGCACGTGACTTTGACGCGGCGCAGGCGCTGAGTGAGGAAAAACAAGTCTGTGAGCGCTACACCGGCTGGTATGAATGTTTTTACCGCGGAGTCGAACAGCAGTATCAATGTCTCAATCAATAAGTGACTAGGCGGGATGATTCGCTGACGGGGTTTAATGCAATCGCCTTCATTACTTTCCGATGTGCTGGCCTGCACTTTATGTAGAGAGAAGCTGCCATATGAGCCGAGGCCAGTACTGCAGTTCAGCAGTCAGGCCCGCATTCTGATTGCCGGCCAGGCGCCTGGTCGACAAGCCCATCAAAAAGGCATTCCCTTTGCCGATGTCAGTGGTGACAGACTACGCCACTGGATGGGGCTTGATGAGAAAGCATTTTATGATTCAAGCCGGATCGCGATTCTGCCAATGGGTTTTTGTTTTCCCGGAACAGGCAAAAGCGGTGATCTGCCGCCGCGACCGGAATGCGCACAAACCTGGCATGCGAAGCTGCTGGCTGAGTTGGAACAGCTTGAGCTGACGCTGGTAATTGGCCGTTATGCCATGGCTTATCATCTGCCTGATTTTAAGGGCTCTGTCACCGATACGGTTAAACACTGGCAGTCATACTGGCCGGCTTACCTGCCACTACCCCACCCCAGCCCACGCAATCAACGTTGGTTAAGACAAAACCCATGGTTTGAGTATGAGGTTTTGCCGCTGCTCAGACAGCGTGTTGCTGACATTCTTAAATAAACCCGCCTGCGCCATATTGGCGCGCCTGGATCGTCTAATGCACTGATTCGGTTCATGTTTCGATATTGTTATCTCGTTCACATTTATTCAAGTTATTGATAAATAAAGATTAAAAACAGCTGGCACAACTATTTCATTGATTCTTCGGGGTAAATTAATTTTCCTATTTAGCAACAGGAGCCAATAATGAAAATAGTGACAGCCATTATTCGCCCCCATGCCCTGGAAGTAGTGCGTTCGGCCTTGCAGGAAGCCGGCGTCAATGGGATGACCGTGGGGGAAGTCAGGGGATTCGGCCGACAAAAAGGCCACCCCGCGCTGTATCGGGGTGCGGAATACAACATCGCGTTCCAGCCCAAAATTCAACTCGAGCTTGCCGTCGACGACAGCCAGGTGGACGAGGTGACTGAAATCATTGCGACTCAGGCCCGCACCGGCCAGGTCGGTGACGGCAAGATTTTTGTGGCCAGTCTGGATTCGGTGATTCGAATCCGGACCGGTGAAACCGGTGTTGAAGCGATTTAAGGGAGAACGTGATGGATACCATGGTCATTGAAGTAAGTTATGCACTGGATACTTTTTATTTCCTGATGTGTACCGCCCTGGTTATGTGGATGGCGGCCGGTTTTGCGATGCTGGAATCGGGTCTGGTCAGGAGTAAAAATACAGTCGAAATTCTGAATAAAAATGCGCTGTTATATGGCGTTGCCTGTATTGTTTATCTGCTTGTCGGTTACAACGTGATGTACCCGGGGGATCCGATCAGTTCGGTCATTCCTGGGATTGATTTTTTACTGGGTGCTGATAACAGCGTGGAAGCGGTGACTGCCGGTGGTGAGGGTGCACCTTACTATTCCAGCATGGCTGACTTTATCTTCCAGGCGGTGTTTGCTGCGGCGACGATGTCGATTGTTTCCGGTGCGGTTGCTGAAAGAATGCGTTTATGGCCGTTTTTGATTTTCGCCATCTTTATGGTTGGCTTTATCTACCCGGTAGAAGGTTACTGGAAATGGGGTGGTGGTTTCCTGGACCAACTCGGCTTCCAGGACTTTGCAGGATCTGTGGTGGTGCATATGGCAGGTGCCGCCGCCGCGCTGGCTGCAGTGCTGATTATTGGCCCGCGTAAAGGTAAGTACGGCAAAAATGGTGAAGTGAATGCCATTCCCGGTGCGAACCTGCCACTGGCAACGCTGGGTATGTTCATTCTGTGGATGGGCTGGTTCGGCTTTAACGGTGGTTCAGAACTGAAAATAGCCAATGTCGATGAAGCCAATGCGGTGGCCAAAATCTTCGTCAATACCAATGCGGCTGCCGCGGCCGGCATGGTTGCTGCCGCGCTGCTGTCACGCTTTATGTTCGGCAAAACCGATCTGACCATGACCATTAACGGTGCTCTGGCCGGGCTGGTTGCGATTACCGCTGAACCTTTAATGCCCAGCGCCGGTGTGGCCTCACTGATCGGTCTGGTGGGTGGTCTGGTTGTGGTCCTGTCCGTGGTCGGTTTGGATAAACTCAAAATCGATGATCCGGTAGGTGCGATTTCGGTGCATGGAACGGCCGGTATCTGGGGCATTTTTGCAGTGCTGTTTACCAACCCGGCAGCCACCTTCACAGGTCAGCTGATTGGTACCCTGGCGACTTTTGCCTGGATGTTCGGAGCCTCTTTCATCGTGCTGCTGGTGATTAACAAAATCATCAAACTGCGTGCCAGCGAAGAAGAGGAAATGGAGGGTATGGACATTCACGAATGTGGCATGACTGCCTATCCCGAGTTCACGCCTGAAAAATAATTGAGGTCGCGAGCGTATTAAAACGCCGGCTTTTGCCGGCGTTTTTGTTTCTGATTTGGGGTCATGCCTAGCGTGTCAGGAAGCGCTCTCAGAATATCACCGGGGCTGGTTTTAGCTCCGGGCATCTCCCTCAGCCAGATATTCCGCTAGCAGGGATTCAATACTCCGGTAGCGCGCCAGCAGACCCTCAATCCCGGCGGCCGCTGCATCACGTTGGCCTTCCTGATACTGATACCGCAGGCTGTTGGCTTCATGGTAAAGCTCAATAAAGGCGGCACGGATGTTTTCCAGCCATGCTTTATTGAATAAATCCTGTTTTTTGGCCTGTTCCACCCAGTGCATGAAGTGGCTTTTCTTATGATTCATCAGCGGCCAGTGGCGGATCTGGTCGGGACTGGTTTGCAGATTATGCAAAATGCCACCCAGCCAGTGACGGGCCTGCAGTTGCATCATCTGAGCGATAGTCTGTTCGGCATTGAGGCTTTTGGCAGCCTGAGCCAGCCAGACAGGATTGGGTTGATAATGGGCCAGCCATTGCTCACAGTCATCAGCGGACATCGGCTTGGCGATAATATAACCCTGTGCCATATCGCAGCCCATGCTCATCAGCATCAATCCGTGTTCGATGGTTTCCACCCCTTCGGCAATGACCTGATGATGGAAGGCTTCAGTCAGGCCGATAACGCCGTCGATAATCGTGAAATCATTAGGATCGTCAATCAAATCCTGAACAAAGCTCTGATCAATTTTCACCACGTCGACCGGCAGATGGCGCAAATGAGTCAATGACGAATAGCCGGTGCCGAAATCATCAAGGGCAATACGAATACCCAGTGAACTCCGGCAGGTATTAATAATGCTGGAGATATGATTGATATCACTCAATACGCTGCTTTCGAGGATCTCCAGTTGCAAAAGCTTGGATGGCACCCGCGGATGACGACCCAGGATTCTGTCCAGTTGATCAAAAAAGCCTTCCCATTGCAGATGGTGCGAGGAGATATTAACGCTGATTTCCTGCCTGATGCCCTTATTGAGCCAGGACTCAATCTGTCTCACGGTGTGTTCCAGCACCCAGTTACCAACGTGAATTTCGAGTTCAGTACCCTGAATCACGGACAGAAAACGACTCGGTGATATCAGACCATGCTCAGGATGCTGCCAGCGAATCAGGGCTTCCAGGCCAATGACGTCGCCGCTACGCATATTGACCTTGGGCTGGTAACACAGCACCAGTTGATCAGCCCGCAAGGCTTCCTGGATGGCGCGGAACTGATTTTGCTGCTGACTGATCTGCTGATCATGCATGGCATCAAAAAAGTGATGGCGGCCGCGGCCTGCGAGTTTGGCCTGATACATGGCCTGATCGGCATGACGCAGCAGTGTATCGGCATCTGCCTGATCCAGCGGGTACAGGGTTATGCCCAAACTGGCACTGAGCGAGAGTGTGTCACCATCAAGTACATAGGGCAGTTCAATCGCGTGACGGATACGTTTTATCAGCCGTTCGCAGTGTTCAATCGAGCTGATGTCATTAAGCAGCAGAACGAACTCGTCTCCCCCCAGTCTCGATGCCGTATCATCCTGGCGGATACTGGCCTTGATCCGCTGGGCGACCTCGATAAGAAGCTGGTCACCGGTGTCATGACCGTAACGGTCGTTGACCGGTTTAAAGCCGTCCAGATCAAGAAACACCACGGCAAGCAGACTGTGATGCCGGTTACTGTGGGCTATCGCCTGTTTGAAACGATCGGCAAACAGACTGCGGTTGGGCAACTGGGTCAGCATGTCGTAATGCGCCATCATTTCCAGCGCCTGCTGCTGTTCCTTGCTCTGGGTAATATCAGAGGACAGGCCCAGATAGTTGACGGTGTCGCCATGCTCATCGACCAGCGCTGAGATAGTCAACAGCTCGGCGTACAGCTCGCCACTTTTTTTGCGGTTCCAGATCTCGCCCTGCCACAGCCCGTTTTCATGCAGGCTGTTCCACATTTCCTGATAGAACAGGCGGCTATGTCTGTCTGAACGCAGAATCGACGGGTCTTTACCGATGACTTCCTCACGGGTGTAGCCGGTGATCTCAGAGAAAGCCGGATTCACGTCGACAATATGACCCTCTGCATCAGTAATCAGAATACCTTCATGGGCCTGATTAAACACACGACCAGACATTTTGAGCCGCTCTTCCGCTTTCTTGCGATCGGAAATATCGTAGAGAATGATCACCTGTGACCAGCCATTACCGTGTTTGACGTCAGTGGCGCTGGCCAATACGTGCCGGAACTTGCGGTCTTTACAGAAAATGTCAGCCTCAATGGCATCAGTATGTGACTCTCCGGTATGCTGCCGGTCCAGATAGTGCTGCCAGCGCTGCTTGACCTGTTCACGATAGCCGGGGTTGGGATAGGCCTGTGGCCACCATGCGGCTAAATTGGGAATATCATCGAGGCTATAGCCATAGGTATCAGTGAATGCCCGGTTAAGGTAAGTGATGTTGCTGTCTGCATCGAGTATGGCATGCGGGATAGGAGACGCATCGATAATCGCGCGCAGCTGGCCTTCACTCCTCTCCAGTGCGGTTTTGGATTGACGCAGACGAAACACCCAGTAGGCCACCGGCAACAGCACTAACAACAGGAGCAGGATGAGCTGGCGAACCGTTTTGGTACTGATGCCGCTGGTCAGGTGCAGGCCCATCCACTTGTTTTCGATTTCCTGGCGCTGTGCCTTGCTCAGGTTGTTCAGCGCCTTGTTGATGATGCTGAACAATTCCGGTCTGTTTTCGACGACGCCGATGCGGTAGGCGGTATCAAAAGTGGTCTGCCCGGCAAACTGCAGGTTGAGCAGATCATGCTCTTTAATCGCAAAATTGGCATAGGCGGCGTCGCCGATATAGGCATCAGCCTCGCCGGTAGAGACCATTTCCAGCGCTTCGCGGGTGTTGCCGGCAGTGAGCAGGGTTATATCAGGGTATTCGTTCTGCAGTAATTCATGGGTGAAGTAGCCTTTTTCGACTGCGATGGTTTTGCCTTTGAGATTATCCAGCGAGCCGATGTAGCCATGGCGGTTGGCATTGACGATGACAATCGGGTTACTGACGTAGGGCATGGTGAATTCGAGGTACTCATCCCGCTCCTCATTCATATTCAGACAGGAGAGCATATCCAGTTCGCCGTTTTTGGCCATGGCAATAATTTCATGCCAGGGTTTATCGGCGATAATTTCAAAACTGACGCCGAGTTCGGTTTCCAGCAGTTTCAGATATTCTGCGGCGAGGCCGACATAATTGCCGTCTTCATCAATCCACTCGTAAGGGGCGAAATCGCGATCGACACCGACCCGGATCCGTGGATGCTGCTCCAGCCAAATCTGTTCGGCCGGACTGAGAATAGCGGTCAGGGAAGGCCTGTAAATAAATTGCTGCAGCTTGCTCTGATTGAGCTCGGCAGCCATGCCCAGTTGTTCATAGATATCAGCAATTCGCTGCAGACGGTCGACTTCCAGCATGCCCAGTGGTATTGCGTCCGGTGCAATCAGTTTGCGGGTTTCCCGGGCTTCATAATGCAGCTGTTCCAGACTCAGCCCTGGATTGTATTTGTCGCGGATGATTTGAATGATCTCATCCGGATACTGCAATGCGTATTCCCAGCCTTTCAGCGAGGCACGCAGCATGCGTTTGACACGGCCCGGATGCTGGTTGATCTCAGTGCGGTTGGTAAACAGCAGATCACCGTAAAAATCGAAGCCATAGTTAGGCGGGTTGATGAGGTTTATGGCGGTGTTTTGCTGCTGGAACTGAAAAGGCTGATCGGTGATGTAGCCGGACAGTACATCCACCCGGCCTGAAGTCAGGCTCTGGACGTCCATATCCTGCTCAACGGCAATGATATCACTGAAATCAATGCCGGCATCATCCAGCAGGGCGCGGAGCACGGTGTCATTGCCTGTCGTCTCATCAAACATGATTTTTTTACCGGCAAACTCGTAGGGGCTGACGATACCGGAGTTGGCGAGACTCATGAAGATAAGCGCATCATGCTGAAAAATGGCTGCGAGGGCCTTGATTGGAGCGCCTTGGGCATAGTGGCTGAGTATCCCCATGCCACCCACGCCATATTCGGCTTGTCCCTGAGTCACCTGCTCGATCACATTGATACCGGGCCGACGAGGCTTGAGCGTGACATCCAGACCTTCTGCCTGGTAAAAACCCTTTTCCTTAGCCGCAATATAGCCGGCAAACTGAAACTGGTAATCCCACTTCAACTGTAAAGTAACTGCTTCTGGGGCGCGTGCCTCAGCCGCCTCAAATGCCGCTAACCCGGGGGACAGAGCAGTCAGAAGGCACAAGAATACGAAGCGAAACAGCGAAATAGGCATAGGCTTGGTTAAAGAGTCAGATAATAACAGGCCACGATGAAAAACCATAAAGAAAATATGGTTTCGCACTATGTATTCTGTCAGTTCAAGATGTCTTTGAATGTGAAACATTCAAAACTGTCATTTTGAGTTAACAACCTGTCAGGCCGGACCGTAAAATTAAAACGTTTCTTGCCGGTTTTGATAACGAGCGCTCCACTTGCTGCATGAACACCATGACGGGTAATCAGCATGGCAGGCTGCTGCTGCAAAGTATTTTCCCGGATTAAAAAAGCCGGTTGACGTGTTTCGCTGTCAGCGACGGAAAAAAACACCGGAATGGCATCGCCATGGATAAATTTGACGCCCATTTTGCTCTGTTCGAAGTCATCGGTCCGTAACCAGCGAACCGAGGCCAGTTTGAGGCTGGGTTTTGGCTGACCATCAGTCTGTTCAAGAATACCGACAAAGTCACCGATTTTGAGATCATGGGCGAGTCGGATTTTGCGCTTTTGCAGCAGATAGCCATAGCTGTTTTTATTGAGAATTTCCCAGCTTCTGTCAAGCCAGGGGTCATCTGCTACAGGAAGGGATATCGGGCTGGAGACGTTTTGATGTATGGCGTCGAGGCCCACCGCCACATAGGCCTGTATATTCCCCTCCACCGGCACTCGCGGCTGTTTACGCTGATAGGAGGTATTGAGATAAGGCGCCAGCTGACGCAGTAGCCGGATATTCTCGGCCGCAGGATGAAACTCGCCTTGCGCCGCTGCCTGATCGAACAGTTTATCGACCCGGGTCAGAATCGGTTTGGTATCCAGCATCAAGGTGGTGGGCCGGTAGTTATCATCCAGCGGCGGCAGCACCGACGGTGTCGGTGTGCGATCACTGAGACAGTTGATATAAAACTGACCGGCTTCAGGCCTGGCATTGTCTGGTAACAGTTCCAGCGAGGCGGCCGGGGCTAATTGCAGCATCAGTTGATAACAGCGGAGCACCTCACCACAGGCCAGCCCGTAGGGGTTACAGATGCTGGTCAGCATGATCTGCACATAGCGCTGCTGAACAGAAAAGTCGGCTTGGTACTGACTGTTCACAAAGGCCGGCTTGTCGGCCATGCCGGCTGTCATCGTCAGCATCAGCAATTGATGCATCTCCTGGAACAGGCGCTGCGGCAGTGTCCGGTAAAAATTATAGTTGTGCAGGGCCAGCAGACTCATGGCTTCGATAGCCCGGTAGATCGCCATGTGTACCAGCGGTTTCAGTTTGAGATTATTGCTGGCTTCATTCGCTTCGACCACGATAATTTTGTAGCCGCGCGCGAGTTGATTGATGGCCTCACTGATATCGTCGATAAGCTTCAGACGCTTGTCAGGGTTTGTCACCTGCTGCTGAAGTTTGGGTATGGACAGGTTCATAACCAGCTTATTGAGCGGAACGCGGTACATATCCAGCAGTTTGATCCGTTGAACATGATTGACTTCATTGGCGTTGAAGCGTTTCAGGGCATCGAGGTAGCGTGTACAAAATTCCAGCGGCTTGTCTGCCGGCAGTCGACGGATCCAGTGATGCAGCAGTTCTTCATTGAGCTCAACATTGCCGGCAGCATGCCGCTCGGTCGGAATGCTCAGACTGAGAGAAGGCATGTTAGCTGGCAGTGGAAAGCTCATTGCGGCTCGTGGTGTCCATATCAAAAGGCTGAATCAGCCTTATCATAAGCCAGCAGGGGCGATCGGACAATGAACCAGGTCAGGTTATTTTGAACGGGATTTCAGGCGTTTAGGTAGTTTTTAGGGATTTGGCACCGGCAAAGCCCAATTGCTGCCAGGCCTGATACAGAATAATGCCGGTGGCATTGGACAGATTCAGGCTGCGGCTGTCAGGCAGCATCGGTATCCGGATTTTGCATTCATCGGCCAGGCTGCTGAGTACCGAATCAGGCAGACCCCGTGATTCGGGGCCGAACAGCAGAACATCTTCATCCTGATATTGCACTTCATGATGATGCTGGCGAGCCTTGGTGGTACAGGCAAACACGCGCCGAGCGCCCTGCCAGTGTTGAAAAGCCTCATAATCCGGGTGAATCAGCAGATCGGCAAACTCATGATAATCGAGACCGGCGCGGCGCAGCCGCTTGTCATCGAGCGCAAAACCTAAAGGCTCGATCAGATGCAGTCTGGCGCCGGTATTGGCGCAGAGGCGGATAATATTACCGGTGTTAGGCGGTATTTCCGGCTCAAACAGGGCAATGTGCAGCACGCGCGATCAGGTTTCGTCGAGATACAGTCTCAGGTTCTGACCCGGTTGTAGCATAGAGCGGTCACTGAGACCGTTCCATTCACGGACATCGGCTACACTGACATTGAACTTGCGGGAGATGGCCCACAGTGAATCACCGTTCTGAATGGTGTAGTTGACTGATTTACGCTTGGCGGCCTGAGACCAGATCACCAGTTGCTGGCCGGGTTTGAGAATGTCATGCGCGGTTCGCTTGTTCCAGCTGGCAAGGGTTGCTACATCAAGCTCATGTTTGCGCGCAATATCCCACCAGGTGTCACCGCTTCTGACGGTATAAAGCTGTTTCTGCTGTTTAGCGCTGTCGGCATCGGACTGACCTGCATGAGCCAGTGTGGTGCTGCTTAACTGAGCTGCGGCGACCGGAATCAGCAGATGGCCACCGGCGCGGATCTGATTGCTGCTCAATTGATTGGCTTGTTTAATGACCGATACCGTCGTGCTGTATCGACGGGCAATAACGCTCAGTGATTCGCCACGCTGAATTTGATGACGAGCCCATTTAACGCGCTTGTTAGCCGGCATTTTGGCCAGCGCCAGCTTGAAACCGTCGATTTTACTGAGCGGCAGCACCAGTTTATGCGGACCATCGGGTGCTGTTGCCCAGCGATTGAAAGCCGGATTGAGATGATTGAGTTCATCTTCACTGATGCCAGCCATTTCAGCAGCCACCGTCAGATCGATTTGCGAGCCGACATCGACGATGCCGATGTAAGGTTTGTTATCGATGGGGCTGAGGCTGATGTCATAGCGTGCAGGGAATTTGACCATGTGGCTGACCGCCATCAGTTTGGGCACATAGGCCGAGGTCTCACTGGGCAGATCCAGTGACCAGAAATCAGTGGGTTTGCCCAGTTCCTGGTTGCGTTTAATGGCGCGGCCAACAGTGCCTTCGCCGCAATTATAGGCGGCAAACGCCAGCTGCCAGTCACCGAAGTCGTTATACAGTTTTTGCAGGTAATCCAGCGCCGCATTGGTTGACAGGATCACATCGCGGCGGCCGTCATACCACCAGTTCTGTTCCAGTCCGTAAAGCTTGCCGGTGCCGGGGATAAACTGCCACAGACCGGCGGCGTGACTGCGGGAGTAGGCATAGGGTTTGAAACCGCTTTCGACTACCGGTAACAAAGCCGCTTCCATCGGCATGTTACGCTTTTTAACTTCTTCTACTATGTGGTAGAGATAAGGACGGGCCCGCTCAACGACACGGCCGACATACTGAGGGTGGTCAATGAACCAGCGCAGGTGGCGCTCAGTTTCCGGGTGCAGGTCCCGGTAGTCGGAAAGCTGAAAGCCGCTACGGACACGTTGCCAGACATCGGTAACAGGCAGGTTCGGATCGGGATCTTGTAAGTCGGAGGAGGAGAGGGTGTTGTCAGAATCGGTATCGGCTGTTTCGTCGTAGGCTTCCTGCCAGGGCGTATGGCGGTGCTTTTTAATCTTGGCGGAATGAATCGACGGCGACGCCGATGTCTCAGCGACCTTGTCAGGTGTGCTGCTACAGGAGGCCACCAGTAACAGCGTTGCTGCTGCCAGGGCGATTTTGAAAAAGGCTTGTTTTTGCATAATTCCGGCTATTATAAGGAAGGATTTCGTATCTGTCTTTCCCTTGTAAACAAATTTGTCATTCGTCTATATGTCTGAACTTTCTACAAAATGGTGGGGTAATTTTGCCATTACCCAGGGAGAGCGGCGCACACTGCGCTGCGCCGATCTGTGGCTGCAGTTGCAGTCCTTGCCCAATCAATGGTGGCTGGCTTATGAATGGCAGCAGGATATCAATCAGTTTCAGCCGGTGCTGGAGACCGTGGCTGAGCAGCCGTCGGCATTACCGGAAAATGAACAGCGCTTTGTTTTTGCTGAACTGCCCGCAAGTCTGACCCTGCAGCCGGCGCTGGCTGATCGGCCGGTGGTATGCCGGCCGGAAGTCTCGGTGAGTCTGTTGCCGTTTCAGGAAGTGACGCTGTTTGTCTGCCTGCCATTATGGGTGAAACTGCAGACCGGGGAAGGCGAACAGACCCTGCTGGATATTCCGACAGTGCGGGTTTCTGACTCCTGGTTCGGGCCCAATACCCGTGAAGGGGTTATCAGTTACGCGTCGCTCGTCAGTGAGCAGCTCGACGTCAAGCCGATCTCCAATAATAAAGCGAGGGCGGCGATCGAGGTCAGAATTCAGAACCAGTCAAATCAGATGCTGACACTGGATAAAATCAGTGTGCCGGCGCCCAATCTCAGCCTTTATGCCGATGCCCGCGGTCAGTTCTGGACACCCAGAATCACTCTGGTGCGGCGGGACAATGAAGATGCGATTCTGAGCGTTGATGAAGTGGTCAGTGGCGGTTTAAATGAGTCTGAATTGACGCTGGTCTGCAACGCCCGCGAAGATATTGGCCGAAGCAAAATCACCAAGGCGATATCCGCCCTGTTCGGCTAAACGGAGACTGAAACAACGTGAATGAGTGGTTATCCAAAATTGATGCCGGTCTGATTGGCTCCATTGCCGAGGCCGTGATTTATTTTATTGTCGGTCTGATACTGGCGCGTATGGCCAGTCGCGGCGTTAAACAGTGGAGCAAACATCGTTTTGACAAGCATCAACAGTTGCTGATGGGGCGAATTGCCGCTTACCTGGTGCTGCTGGTATTTGTTGTGATGGGACTGAACGCTATCGGCTTCAATCTGGGCGTGCTCATCGGGGCTGCCGGTATCTTGTCCGTGGCGATTGGTTTTGCTTCCCAGACTTCTGCTTCCAACATCATCAGTGGCCTGTTTCTGGTGGCGGAGCGACCGTTTTCAGTCGGTGATTTGATCCGGGTCGGCGCTACTACCGGCGAGGTGCTATCGATAGATTTGCTCTCGGTCAAGCTGCGTACTTTCGACAACCTGTTTGTCCGTATTCCCAATGAAACCCTGATTAAATCCGAGGTCACAACGCTGACCCGCTTTCCGATTCGCCGTATCGATCTGGCTATCGGTGTGGCTTACAAGGAAGACATCAAAAAGGTCCGCAAAGTACTGGAGCGGGTGGCCCAGGCTAATCCCTTATGTCTTGATGAACCCAAACCGATTTTTGTGTTTCTGGGTTTCGGTGAGTCATCGCTGGATATGCAGTTTTCGGTGTGGGTGAAACGGGAGAAATTCATTGACCTGAAAAACAGCATTCACGAAGAAATCAAGGAAGCCTTTGATGCTGAGGGCATTGAAATTCCGTTTCCGCATCGCTCTCTCTATACCGGTTCGGTGACCGAGCCTTTTCCTATCAGGGTGATTACCGACACCGAGCAGCAGGACAGGCCCTAGTTGACTGTTGGTTGCCGGTCATCTGCGCTAAGATAAGCCCCTTATCAAAAAGCAGAGGTAAACCGTGAGCAGACTCAGCGGACAGCTGACCAAGATGGCCGTCACCTTGCCGGCCGATAACCAGGCGCGCTATGCGATGCGCCTCGGTGAACAGGAAATGCCAATGAATGAGCTGGTCGGCCAGACGGTTACGCTCAGATACCAGGGCGAAATACATTGCCTTAACTGTCAGCGGCTGACCAAAAAAAGCTTCAGCGGCGGGTTCTGTTTCCCCTGCTCACAACGTCTGGCGCAATGCGATATGTGTTTTCTCAAGCCCGAGCTGTGTCATTTTGAACAGGGTACCTGCCGTGAGCCGGACTGGGGACAGGCCGTCTGTATGCAGGATCATATTGTTTACCTTGCCAACAGTTCCGGTCTTAAAGTGGGCATTACCCGCATCAATCAGGTGCCGACCCGCTGGGTCGACCAGGGTGCGACCCAGGCTTTACCCATATTCAGAGTGAGAAGCCGTTATCAGTCCGGGCTGGTAGAGGTGATGTTCAAAAATCATGTTTCCGACCGTACCGACTGGCGCAAAATGCTCAAAGGTGATGCCGAAGCCCTTGATCTGGCCGCCGAGCGTGATCGTCTTTTCACTGAATGCGAGTCAGAAATTCAGGCCTTGCAACAGCAGTTTGATGACAACAGTATCGTCACTCTGCCGGGCGAGCAGGTACAGCAGATTATCTATCCGGTTGAGCAATACCCGGCTAAGGTGTCGTCATTCAATTTCGACAAAACGCCGGAACTCAGCGGCGTCTTACATGGCATCAAGGGCCAGTACCTGATCTTCGATAAAGGTGTGATCAATATGCGCAAATTCAGCGGCTATGAAGTGGAGATGGTGGTTTAAATGCTGTACCGACTGATGCGAAATCTGATGTTCCGATTCGATGCCGAGAAATCCCATCACCTGGGCATGACAGGGTTGAATCTGATGGAAATGACCGGTGTGTCGTGGCTTTTGACCCGCAAAATGGCCTCGCGCAAGGTTAAAGTGATGGGGCTGGAGTTTCCCAATGCGGTGGGTCTTGCAGCGGGGCTCGATAAAAACGGCGATTATATTGAAGCGATGTCGGCTCTCGGTTTTGGCTTTGTCGAAATCGGCACTGTCACACCGCGGCAGCAGCCGGGTAATCCCAAACCGAGACTATTCCGTATTCCCGAAGCCGAAGGCATTATCAACCGCATGGGCTTCAATAACCTCGGCGTCGACCATCTGCTGGAGCAGGTTAAAGCGGCCAACACCAAAAGCCTGATTGGCATCAACATCGGCAAAAATTTTGACACGCCGGTCGAAAACGCAGTCGACGACTATCTGATTGGTCTTAACAAGGTCTATCCCTACGCCGATTATGTGACGATCAATATTTCTTCTCCCAACACCCCGGGCCTTCGCAGCCTGCAATTCGGTGAGTCGCTGGATGCACTCTTGTCTGCTTTGAAGCAGGCCCAACAGGCCCTGGCTGAGGAGCATAACCGTTATGTGCCGATGGCGGTCAAAGTTGCCCCCGATCTGACAGTGGAAGAAGTCCGGCAACTGGCCGACGCCTTTGCTTCGCACGGTATCGATGCCGTTATTGCCACCAACACCACGATGTCACGAGATGAGGTGGAAGGTCTCAGCAATGCTGATGAAGCTGGCGGCCTCAGCGGCGCACCGGTATTTGAAAAATCCACTGACATTGTCCGTCAGTTCCGCGCCGCGCTCCCCCCGCACTTGCCGATCATTGCCGCAGGTGGAATCATGTCCGGTGAAGACGCACTGGCGAAACTGGCAGCCGGAGCAGACCTGATTCAGATATACAGTGGCTTGATATACCGCGGCCCGATACTGGTACGGGAAGTGGTCGAAACAATCGCAAAGAGGAGTTGAAATGGAAACTGCTGCAGACAGTCTTGTTGGATTCTGGTTGATGAATATTTTATACGCGGCGCTGATCGTCTTTGTCGGTCGTATTGTCGTCAAATGGCTGGTCAAGTTGTCACGCAAGCTGATGGTGCGCAGCAATATGGACGTGATGCTGATCAATTTCCTCAGCGTGATTGCCAATGCCGTGCTGATGCTGTTTGTGCTGATTGCCGCGCTGGATCAGCTGGGCGTTGATACCACATCAATGATCGCTGTCCTCGGTGCCGCCGGTCTGGCTATCGGTCTGGCTCTGAAAGATTCATTACAGAATTTTGCTGCCGGTGTGATGCTGGTGATGTTCCGTCCGTTTAAAGTCGGCGATTTTGTCGAAGCGGCAGGAACCAGCGGTATCATCGAGCAGATCACGATTTTCAATACCATCATGAGAACCGGTGATAACCGCGAAGTGATTGTGCCAAATGGTCAGATCTATGCTGACACTATCACCAATTACTCGGCCCGCGACACCCGCCGTATCGATATGAGTTTCGGCATCGGTTACGGTGATGATCTGCTGAAAGCCAAGAACCTGCTTAACGACATTGTCAAAGGCCATCCCAAGGTGCACGCTGATCCTGAACCGGTGATTCGTGTCGCGGAACTGGCCGACAGCAGTGTCAATTTTGATGTCCGCCCCTGGGTCAATGCCGATGATTACTGGCCGGTCCGCTCGGAACTGATTGAACAGATAAAACTCGCCTTTGATGAGAACGGCATCTCAATCCCTTACCCGCAAATGGATGTACACTTGGAGAAGCTGGAAAACTGAACAGACCATCCTGATCTAAGGAGGCGGTTATGAGAAGACTGTTTATTCTGTTAGCGGCTTTGTCAGCGCTGTTGTTAAGCGCATGTGTGTCACACCAGCCTCATCATTATGGTTATGAGCAGGGGCCACCGCCTCATGCCCCGGCACATGGTTATCGGGCCAAGCACGGACATCATGATCTGGTGTATGACTCCGGGCTGGGAGCCTATGTAGTGCTGGGATATGACGATCTTTACTATCTGGATGATCACTATTACCGCTTTCATGACGGCTACTGGCTATATAGCCGCTATATCGATGATGACTGGCGGCGTATAGATTATGACCATGTGCCTTCCAGACTGAGACACAGTCGCGACCATGGTGACCGTGACCATAAGCACCGCGGTAGAGGGCGTGGCTATGATGACCATGGCGAGCACCCGGGTAAAGGTCATGGCCGTGGCAGAGAGGATGACTGGGACTAAAAGTTGTCTTTCCAGTTTCGCAGCGTGGCAAATACAGCCTTATCGCTGTTCAGTGTCATGCCGCTATACATCTCGGCTGCTGTTTTGATGTGATGCAGATGCGTGCGGAGAAAGGGGTTTGTGGCCAGTTCGTCAGCCATCAGTGATGGCACGGTCGGCTGCCCCGCCTCACGCATTTCCCTGACCTGCTGCCGTCTTTCCTGTAATGTCCGGTTGTCGGGTTCCACTACGCTGGCAAAACGCAGATTAGCCTCGGTATATTCGTGGGCACAGTAGACTTCAGTTTCAGCAGGTAGTTGTTTTAATTGCTGCAGCGAAAGAAATAACTGCTCAGCCGAGCCACCCAGCAGCTTGCCGCAACCACCGGCAAACAAGGTATCACCGCAGAACAGCTTGTTTTCCAGCAGATAACAGATATGCTCAGGGGTGTGTCCGGGCGTCTCCATGACCTGAAACAGGGGAAAGTCCGGATCAACTTGCAGGGCATGTGTCTGTTTCAGCGGATGTGTGACGGCCGGAATTTGTTTAGTGGCGGGGCCGAATACAGGCACTTGATAATGATCCAGCAGAGCTTCGACGCCACCGATATGATCGGCATGGTGGTGAGTTATCAGAATTGCTGCCGGTGTGAGGGTCATCTGTTTCAGAGCCTCAAATACCGGTTCGGCATGACCCGGATCGACAATCAGCACTTTGCGACTGTTTTCTGCCTGTATCAGCCAGATATAATTATCTTTGAATGCGTTGACGGCATGAACTGTAAGCATAAAACCTCCCGGCTGGAACAATAACATGAATCACTCTGACAGCAAGGACATCGAACGCTGGTGGCAGAGCCCGCTGGGGCAACAGCTGCTTAATCTGGAACGTGAGATGGTCAGTCAGCTGGATGAGCCGATGCCCGGCTATTTTTCTATACAACTGGGCGGTAATGCGTCCTGTCTGCCGTTTAGTAACCGTCCCGGCAGTCAATGTCTGGTCGCAGCTGATGGTGATGTGCAGGCTGAGGCGGAGTCCCTGCCGTTCAAATCTCATAGTATAGACAAGCTGTTATTGCTGCATGTTCTCGAGCGATCCCGCGATCCCCATCAGGTATTAAGAGAGGCCGAGCGCGTGCTGGCGGCTGATGGCAAAATCATCCTCTGCTGTTTTAATCCTTTCAGTCTGTGGGGACTGCGTCGTCTGTTTTCCTGGCAGGACAGCCCGCCCTGGGACGGCCACTTTTTCAGCCAGACCCGTATCCGTGACTGGCTGGCTTTGCTTAACTTCGAAGTGACCGAGCAGCATAAGACACTCTACAGACCGCCATTCAGGCATCCGCGCTGGATGCAGGGCAGTCTGTTCATGGAGCGCTGGGGACGACGATTATGGCCCTGGCTGGGCGGGGTTTCTGTTATGGTAGCGGCCAAACGCACCATTCCACTGACACCGGTCAGGGAAAACTGGCGCAAAAGACGGCTATTCCCGACACCGGGGCTGGTCAACAAACCGCTTACCCGAGAACACAATCATGGACCACGTTGAAATTTTCACTGACGGTGCCTGCAGCGGCAATCCCGGTCCCGGCGGCTGGGGCGCAATATTACGTGCCAAAGGCACAGAAAAAGAACTTTCAGGCAGTGAAAAACAGACGACCAATAACCGTATGGAAATGATGGCCGTGATCGCTGCGCTTGAAGCGCTGAAGCGGCCCTGCCGTGTTACCATCACTACCGACTCGCAGTATGTGATGAAGGGGATGACCGAATGGTTGCCGGGCTGGAAAGCCAAAAACTGGAAAACCGCAGCAAAAAAGCCGGTCAAAAATGCCGAACTCTGGCAGCGGCTGGATAAAGCGATTGCGCCTCATGAGGTGAAATGGGAGTGGGTGCGCGGGCACAACGGTCATCCGGAAAATGAACGTGCCGATCAACTGGCGGTTGCCGCCAGAGAAACACTGGCAGTCTGAACGAGGTTAACGTGACAGAAACACTACAGAAAAGACAGGTTATTCTCGATACTGAAACGACCGGTATCAGCACCGCTGACGACCACCGTATTATCGAGATTGGCTGTGTTGAAATGGTGGGCCGTCGTCTGACCGGCCAGACATTCCATCAGTACATTAATCCCCAGCGTGACATCGATGCGGGTGCCATTGAAGTGCACGGCATCACCAACGAGTTTCTGGCCGATAAACCGCTGTTTGCCGATATTGCCGAGGATTTTCTGCGCTTTATCGATGGCGCTGAATTGATTATTCACAATGCCCCTTTCGATGTCGGCTTTATTGACCACGAACTGGCTAAACTGGGAGGCGAGTCACGTCGGGTCAATACCATTGCCACTGTGCTCGACACCCTCAAAATGGCGCGTGACAAGCATCCCGGGCAGAAGAACAATCTGGATGCACTCTGCAAACGCTATGACGTAGACAACTCCAACCGTGAACTCCACGGCGCGCTGCTTGACGCCGAGATCCTGGCCGATGTCTACCTGGCGATGACCGGTGGTCAGGTGAGCCTGACATTAACGGCTGAAGAAGTGGTTGAAACTGTCAGCGATACCAGAAAAGACCGCGAGCTGGGTCAGATCAAAACCCGTCAACCCTTGACGGTGCTCAAAGCCACGGATGAAGAACTGGCCGCACATCAGGCCATGCTGGAAAAGGTCAATGAATCCAGTGGTGGCAACTGCGTCTGGCTTGCACAGGACTGATATCCGCAGATTTCGCCGATAGCCACAGATTAAAAACACATTTCTTCGTAGATGGAAGCAAAAAGCTTCTGGCCATACACCCCCGCCTATCCTGCTCACCAAATACAATCTGCGCTAATCCGCGTAATCTGCGGACAAAAAACCTTCCTTATCTGAATTTTTCATTCAAATCCGCTTGAAATTGAATTTTTCGTCCCCAAGTTGGGGGTCTGTTACAAGCAAACCGGAATGATGACTCATGAGCAACGAAGATATCGAAAAGCCTGAAGACAATCAGGAACAGGAAACTGCCAACGATTCGGAGCAGCAGGCCCAGCCGGAAGCGGAACAGGACACGGCCAAGCTGCTTGAAGATGCACGTAATAAAGCCGATGAGCACTGGAACGAGCTGTTAATGGCCCGCGCTGATCTGGAAAACATGCGTCGTCGCCATGCCCGTGATCTGGAAAACGCCCACAAGCATGCACTGGACAAATTCGTCGCTGAACTGCTGCCAATCTGCGACAGCCTGGAACTGGGCTTGAGTGCAGCGCAAAAAGATGAAGCCACGCTGGAAACGGTGCGTGAAGGTATGGATATGACCCTGAAAATGCTGCTCAGCAATATCGGCAAACTGGGTCTGGAACAAATCAATCCCGAAGGTGAAGCCTTTAATCCGGACCTGCATCAGGCAGTCTCAATGCAACCGGCAGACGGTGTCGAATCCAACCAGGTCATCAGCGTCATGCAGAAAGGTTATGCCTTTAACGGCCGCGTGATTCGCCCGGCGATGGTGGTGGTTTCGCAATAAATCGGTCGGGGACTTGAAATCGCTGAAAAGTCCCCCAAATAAACGAACATAGGCTGATAAAGCCAAGAACAGTTTAAGAATGATGGAGTTTAACTATGGGTAAAATTATTGGTATCGACCTGGGAACGACCAATTCCTGTGTCGCAGTAATGGAAGACGGCAAAGCACGTGTGATTGAGAACAGTGAAGGCGATCGCACCACACCGTCTATCGTTGCTTTTACTAAAGACAACGAAGTACTGGTTGGTCAATCTGCCAAACGTCAGGCCGTGACCAATCCTAAAAACACCCTGTACGGTATCAAACGTCTGATCGGCCGTAAGTTCAAAGAGAAAGTCGTTCAGCGTGATATCGATATGGTCCCTTACAAGATCATCGAAGCCGATAACGGCGACGCCTGGGTGTCTGTCAATGACAAGAAAATGGCGCCGCCCGAAATCTCTGCCCGCGTGCTGATGAAAATGAAGAAAACCGCGGAAGAATTCCTCGGTGAAGAAGTCACCGAAGCGGTCGTGACCGTTCCGGCTTACTTCAATGACTCTCAGCGGCAGGCGACCAAAGACGCCGGTAAGATTGCCGGTCTGGAAGTCAAGCGTATCATCAACGAACCGACTGCCGCGGCACTCGCTTACGGCATGGACAAAAAACGCGGTGATTCCACCGTCGTTGTTTATGACCTGGGTGGCGGTACATTCGACGTTTCCATTATCGAAATTGCTGATATCGAAGGCGAGCACCAGTTTGAAGTACTGGCCACCAACGGTGATACCTTCCTCGGTGGTGAAGACTTTGACCAGCGCATCATCGATTACCTGGTTGATGAGTTCAAGAAAGATCAGGGCGTTGACCTTGCTAAAGACCCACTGGCTCTGCAACGTCTGAAAGACGCGGCGGAAAAGGCCAAGATCGAGCTGTCTTCAAGCCAGCAGACTGATATCAATCTGCCCTACATCACAGCCGACGCCAGCGGTCCGAAACACATGGAAATCCGCCTGACCCGTGCCAAGCTGGAATCACTGGTTGAAGACCTGATTACCCGCAGCATGGAACCCTGCAAAATGGCACTGAAAGATGCCGGTCTGTCGACTTCGCAAATCGATGACGTGATTCTGGTCGGTGGTCAGACCCGTATGCCGAAAGTGCAGGAAGCGGTGAAAGAGATGTTCGGCAAAGAGCCGCGTAAAGACGTGAATCCGGATGAAGCGGTCGCACTGGGTGCTTCTATCCAGGCTGCGGTTCTGGCTGGTGATGTCAAAGACGTGCTGCTTCTGGACGTGACCCCGCTGAGCCTGGGTATTGAAACCATGGGCGGTGTCATGACCAAATTGGTTGAGAAAAACACCACCATTCCGACCAAGGCCAATCAGGTGTTCTCAACTGCTGAAGACAATCAGCCTGCCGTGACCATTCACGTGCTGCAGGGTGAGCGTGAAATGGCGTCAGCGAACAAGTCTCTGGGTCGTTTTGACCTGGCTGATATCCCGCCGGCACCTCGCGGTGTACCGCAGATTGAAGTCACTTTTAATATCGACGCCAACGGTATTCTGCACGTGTCCGCTAAAGACAAGGCGACCGGTAAGGAACAGTCGATCGTCATCAAGGCTTCCAGCGGTTTGAGTGATGAAGAAGTCGAACAAATGGTGAAAGATGCGGAAGCCCACGCCGAGGAAGATAAAAAATTCCACGAGCTGGTCACCGCACGTAACCAGGCTGATGCGCTGATTCATGCGACCAATAAATCGCTGAAAGATCTGGGTGACAAGGTCGAAGCCGATGAGAAGGCGAACATCGAGTCTGCCGTTGAAGCGCTGCAGGAAGCGATCAAGGGCGAAGACAAAGACGATATCGAAGCCAAGACCAATGCGTTGAGCGAAGCCTCTGCCAAACTGGCGGAACGCGCTTATGCTGAGAATGCAGAAGCTGGTGAAGGTGCTGCAGATGACGCCCAGTCCGGTGACGATGTGGTCGATGCCGAGTTTGAGGAAGTCGACGACGACAAGAAGAAGTAATCCTGTAACCCCGGCCGGTGATGAGGCAATGCGATGTCTAGCCGTGTAAACCTCATCCCTGCCGGACGGGACTAACAAAGCAAACAGGCGTCTGGTCAGACCGGCGCCTGTTTTGTTGTTTTGGGGAAAACAAGAAGAATGGCCAGAAGAGACTATTACGAGATTTTGGGTATCTCGCGAACGGCGACCGAGGCCGAAATCAAAAAAGCCTATCGTCGCATGGCGATGAAATACCATCCGGATCGCAATCCGGACGATGCCGAAGCCGAAACCAAGTTTAAAGAGGCAAAGGAAGCCTACGAAATTTTATCCGACAGCCAGAAGCGTGCAGCCTACGACCAGTTTGGTCATGAAGGCGTCGATCAGTCGATGGGCGGCGGCTTCGGCCGTGGTGGCGCCGGTGGCTTCAGCGATATTTTTGGTGATGTCTTCAATGATATTTTTGGTGCCGGCGGCGGCCGTCAACAGGCTTTCCGCGGGGCCGATCTGCGTTACCGTCTTGAGCTGTCACTGGAGGAGGCGGTAGCCGGCACAACGGCTAAAATCCGTATTCCGGTCAATGTCGAGTGTGAAACCTGTGATGGCAGCGGCGCCAAAAAGGGCACCGAACCGGTGACCTGTACCACCTGTGGTGGTCACGGTCAGGTCCGGATCCAGCAGGGCTTTTTCACCATGCAACAGGCCTGTCCGCACTGTCGCGGTACCGGTAAGATGATTAAAGACCCATGCCCGGATTGCCATGGTGAAGGCCTGGTTCAGGAACACAAAACCCTGTCAGTCAAAGTGCCCGCCGGCGTCGATACCGGTGACCGTATTCGTCTGCAGGGCGAAGGCGAACCCGGTCTGCACGGTGCGCCGGCTGGCGATCTGTTTGTTGAAGTTGCGGTACAGCGACATGATGTATTCACCCGTGATGGTACCAACCTGTTCTGCGATGTCCCGCTGAGCTTTGTCACTGCCGCATTGGGCGGTGAAGTCGAAGTCCCGACGCTGGAGGGTAAGGCCAGTCTCAAGATTCCGGAAGGGACTCAGACCGGTCAGCAGTTCCGGCTGCGTGGCAAGGGCGTCACCTCGGTGCGGGGCGGTCCAACCGGTGACTTACTGTGCCGTGTGGTGATTGAAACACCGGTGAAACTGTCGAAAAAGCAGAAAGAATTGCTGGAAGAGTTCGAGAAGGATATTCAGGGTGGCGGTGAAAAACACAGCCCGAAACATTCTTCCTGGCTGGATGCGGTGAAACGCTTTTTTGAGTGAAGCCGTTGTCCGCTTGCGGTGAAGCTTCAGGATGGAGATACTTGCCATTCAAAAGCCTGGCAGGCAGACAATGAATAAATTGGATAAGGGAAACTAAATGACAGTCAAGATTGCGATCAACGGCGCTGCTGGCCGTATGGGTCGCTGCCTGATTCAGGCGGTCGATCAAACTGAAGGCCTGGAACTCAGTGCGGCGATTGATCGGGCCGATTCCTCGCTGATTGGGGCTGATGCCGGTGAACTGGCCGGGGTCGGCAAACTCAATGTGGCATTGAGCAGTGATGTCGATGCGGCGACCAGAGTGTCCGATATTATTATCGACTTCACCCTGCCGGAAGTGACCATGGCACTGTTGCCGCATTGTGTGACCAACGACTGCCGTCCGGTTATCGGTACCACGGGATTTGATGAAGTTCAGAAACAGGCCATCAGCGAAGCATCGGAGAAGGTTTCTGTCATTCTGGCACCGAATATGAGTGTTGGCGTCAATCTGTCACTGAAACTGCTGGACCTGGCTGCGCGGGTTTTGGGTGATGACGTCGATATTGAAATTGTTGAAGCCCACCACCGCCACAAAGTCGATGCGCCTTCGGGTACTGCCCTGAGAATGGGTGAGGTAGTTGCCGATGCCTTGGGGCGGGACCTGAAACAGTGTGCCGTTTACGGCCGTGAAGGTCGAACCGGTGAGCGTGACCGTAATACCATTGGCTTTGCCACTGTACGTGCCGGCGACATCGTCGGTGATCATACGGTGATGTTTGCCGCGGAAGGCGAACGGGTCGAAATCACCCATAAAGCGTCCAGCCGCATGACTTTTGCCTTCGGCGCCATGCGTGCTTCCAAATGGCTGATGCAGCACGATACGGGGCTGTTTGATATGCAGGATGTGCTTGGACTCAAGAATTGATTGCCTGTAAGCAGGATCAAAAAAAGGCCGGGAAACCGGCCTTTTTTATGTGAATAGCAAATGATTCAGTAACCGGCAGCTTTCTGTTCTGCCTGGCGCGAGCCTTCAGGGTCGCCGGCGCGTAATCGAATTTTGGCAATCAGCTGCCACAGACGTCGCAGCTGATAAGCATTATTCTGCGCGACGGAGACGCCTTTCAGCGCTACCTGCTCTGCAAGATCAAAATCCTCCAGTTCCATATGCGTTACCGCCAGCGAGTAATAGACTTCGGCGTCTCTGGGAGCGATACGCTGGGCCCGTTGCAGACTGCCTTGCGCGGCGCGGTAATCACCTGCATTACGTGACTGCTCGGCATCACTGAGCAGGGCTACCACCGCGGGACTTTGTTGTGGCTGTGGTGCTGGAGCCGGGGACGGGCCCGGTGTTGCTGCCGGACCCGAATCAGGCAGCGGCGTCGCAACAGCCGGTTCTGACGGGGCTTGCGGTGCTGTCTGTCTGGGTGAAGGCCTGGCTTCGGCCTCAGTGCCCCTATCTTCTACCGGTGCTCTGGGTGCTTGCGAGGGCGCAATGCTACAGGCTGACAGCAGTGCAGCCAGAAGGCCGGGCAGTAGAAGACGTAAATTGAATAATCGCATTATCATTCCTTAACGAAACCAGTCCTTGATCCAGTCTATCGAGCGGCTGACGGGATCGTCCTGCTGGCCCGGTTTGAGATAACATGCCGCCTTCTGTTGTGGCGCTGTGCCGCGAATAAACGGCAACTGCCGGGCATCTTCACATTGGGCAGCGGACAGATAGCCATTGTCCTCGTTCACCCACAACCATTCAATGGTTTCCGGTGTCGGCGCATGGAAGCTTTCCAGCGGCTGGCTGGCCATAAACCGGGTCCAGGCACGCAGCGCGCCACCCGAGCCGGTAAACGGAAGTGGTGAATTATCGTCCTGACCCAGCCAGACTACAGCGAGGCGGTTATTGCTGAAACCGGCAAACCAGCTGTCGCGCTGATCATCGGATGTACCGGTCTTGCCGGCGACGTTGATGCTGGCCGGCAGCGTGCGGTAAATGCTGGCGGCGGTACCGCTGCGGGTCACTTCCTGCATGGCGGTCTGCAACAGATAAATATCTTCTGCCTCAACGGTCTGTTTGAGCTGGAAAGGATAACTGGACAAGGCATTGCCTTCGCTGTCGGTGACAGTGCGGATCGATCTGGCAGGCATCTGGAACCCATTGGCAGCGATAGTCTGATACATCGTCGCGACTTCCAGCGGAGACAGGCCCTGTGCGCCCAGCAACAGAGATGGATAGGGATCCAGGTCGCGTCTGACACCGAGTCTGACCATGGTGTCGATGACATTATCAAGACCGACTTCCATACCCAGTCTTGCGGTGGAAATATTATAGGAATGCGTCAAGCCTTCTATCAGCGTGACTTCGCTGTGAGACTGTTTATCAAAGTTTTGCGGCTTCCAGGTCTGGCCGTTGGGCTGTGACAGGGAATATGGCGAATCATCCAGCCGGGTACTGAGGGTATAACCCTGCTCCAGGGCAGCCAGATAGACCGCCGGTTTGACCAGTGAGCCGATAGGCCGTTGTAGGTCGAGTGCGCGGTTAAAGCCTTTGTAGCGGGTATTGCGGTCACCGATAACCGATAGCACTTCGCCGGTCTGCGGATCGGTGACCACCATGCTGCCCTGCAGTTTATTGACTTTCTGGTAGTCCTGTTCCAGTTGACTGATGGTCTGGGTGAGTGCCTGTTCGGCTTCTTTCTGCACAATCGGGTCCAGACTGGTGAATACATGCAGCCCTTCCGAGCTCAGATCTTCGTCACGATAGTGGCGTCTCAACTGACGTTTGACCAGATCCAGAAAGGCCGGATAGGCCTCTTTCAGCAGTGTGCCTTTTTTCACCACATCCAGATCAGCACTGCTGGCTTGCTGGTATTGCTCCTGGGTGATCTCGCCCTGATCCCTGAGTACCCGCAGCACCAGATTACGACGCTGTTTGGCACGCTCAGGATGCCGGCGCGGATCATAATAAGAAGGTCCTTTGACCATACCTGCCAGCAAAGCGACCTGATGCAGTTTCAGTTCCTCAATCGGCTGGGCAAAAAAGTAATGGGCGCCTAGACCGAAACCATGAATGGCACGGGCGCCATCCTGCCCCAGGTAGACTTCATTCAGATAGGCTTCCAGGATTTCATCCTTGCTGTAATGCAGCTCCAGCAGCATCGCCATCGGCATTTCCAACAGCTTACGAATCAGCGTCCTGTCAGAGGTCAGATAGAAGTTTTTAATCAGCTGCTGGGTCAGCGTACTGCCGCCCTGAACAAAAGCGCCTGCCTTGATGTTGGCCACCATGGCGCGGGCAATGCCCTTGGGTGAGATGCCGTGATGATCGTAAAAATCCCGATCCTCAATCGCTATCAATGCATCGATCAGACCCGGTGGGGCCTCCTGCAACTGAATCAGGTCCCGGTCTTCATTGTTGAGCGGATAGATACCGCCTATCAGTATCGGCTCCAGTCGCACCAGCGCAAGATCATTGCCCTGATAGTCACTGATACCAGACAGTCCCTGATTGTTAAAGTCGAGCACCAGCCGGCGCGCAGGTTCATGACCATCAGTAAAATGAAAGCCGCGGGTCGAGATGATGACTCGTGATGATGAAAACGCCGCCTGTCCGGGCTGCGCTGCTTTGCTGACAAACTGGTAACCGAGCCCACGCAGCTCGATTTTCAGATCTTCTATAGATAGCTGGGAGCCGGCATAAAGTTCGAGCGGACGGGCATAGACCTTGGCCGGCACGGCCCAGCGTTTGCCCTCAAACTGATGGCGGATCTGTACATCAAGAAACAGCAGTAGCAAGCCCACCAGGACCAGCAGGGTGAACAGGATCTTAAACAGCGTGGCTTTATTGATAAAACCGCGGTTATTTTTACGTGCTGTACTGCGGTTGCGGCTTTTTACCGCTTTACGGCTAGCAGTTTTGGTGGTTTTTTTTCGGGCCATAGTTGTTTCGGAAGTCCGGGTCAGGGGCAGCAGTCTCTAGACTAGAGCACTCTGGCAACGATTTCTGTTAATCAGTTTCCAGCCTATCGTGATTGACGAGCAAATGCAGTCAATCCGCATAAGATGCTTATTATGCTTGAGCTGATTATTTTTTGCTGATGCAGAGTATCTTTAACCGGGCTTATTCCCTGTTATCAACGGACGGTTCCGGCACGGGTTTTTTGACCGGATACAAGAACCTGCGCTGGTTATGCATAGGGGAAAGCCTGATTTCGCATTCTCGAAATTGTCTGGTAATATGCAGAACTCCGAACGGGTTTCATGCGTAAATTTTTTCACCTGAAACTGCGAGAAAATGCAACACAAGTGAGCGTTTATGGCTTTAGAAACACCAGTTTGTGACTTCGGTCAGCCAGCCATTGATTTTTCGCTGCCGGGCACCGATGGCAAAATCTGGACGCTGGATGACTGTCGCGGTGAAAACGGTCTTCTGATTATGTTCATCTGCAATCACTGCCCCTATGTGCAGGCCGTGATTGACAGACTTGTGCGCGATACCGATGAACTGAAGCAGTTCGGCATCAACTCAGTTGCCATCATGGCAAATGATGTTGAAGAGTATCCGGAAGACTCGTTCGATAGCATGAAAAAGGTTGCGAAGCAGCAAGGGTTTTCCTTTCCTTATTTATATGATGAATCGCAGCAGGTCGCCCAGGCTTACGGGGCTGTCTGCACGCCTGATTTTTTTGGCTATAACAAAGACCTTGAGTTGCAATACCGCGGTCGTCTCGATGCCAGCCGTAAACAGGCTGCCGATCCTGACGTCAGGCGGGACCTGTTTGAAGCAATGAAACAGGTGGCTGAAACAGGCCATGGCCCGGAAAATCAGATACCGAGTATGGGCTGCTCGATCAAATGGCGGGCGGCTTAATTTTTTTTAATAGGAGAATGTAGAAAATGGCTACACGTAGACATTTAGCTAATGCAATCCGTGCCCTGAGTATGGATGCAGTACAAAAGGCGAATTCTGGTCACCCGGGTGCGCCTATGGGTATGGCGGATATCGCCGAAGTCCTGTGGAATGACCACCTGAAGCACAATCCTAACAACCCGAAATGGGCTGACCGTGATCGCTTTGTACTGTCTAACGGCCACGGCTCTATGTTGATTTATTCATTGCTGCACCTGACCGGTTACGACCTGCCAATGGATTCAATCAAAACTTTCCGTCAGCTGCATTCTCAGTGTGCGGGTCACCCTGAATATGGTTATGCACCAGGCGTAGAAACCACTACGGGTCCTCTGGGTCAGGGCATCACCAACGGTGTTGGTTTCGCGATGGCTGAAAAACTGATGGCTGATCAGTTCAACAAGCCGGGTCACGACATTGTCAACCACCACACCTATGTTTTCATGGGCGACGGCTGTCTGATGGAAGGCGTTTCTCACGAAGCTTGCGCGCTGGCCGGTACCTGGGGTCTGGGTAACCTGATCGCATTCTGGGATGACAACAACATCTCTATCGACGGTCACATCGACGGCTGGTACACCGATGACACCGTTAAGCGTTTTGAAGCTTACGGCTGGCACGTGCAATCTGTTGACGGTCACGATGCTGACGCCATCAATAAAGCGATTGCAGAAGCCAAGAAAGTCACTGACAAACCTTCACTGATCTGCTGCAAAACCATTATCGGTTACGGTTCACCTAATAAATGCTCCAGCCACGACTGCCACGGTGCTGCACTGGGTGAAGAAGAAGTGGCACTGACCCGTAAAGAACTGGGTTGGGAATACGAGCCATTTGTGATTCCTGAAGACGTTTACGAAGGTTGGGATGCGAAAGCCAAAGGTGCTGAAGCAGAAGCTGCCTGGAACGAAAAATTCGCCGCCTACGAGAAGGAATATCCTGAACTGGCTGCTGAATTCAAACGTCGTATGGCCGGTGAACTGCCAGCTGACTGGAAAAAAGTCACCGACAATATGATCGCTGACATGAACGACAAAGCGGAAAGCGTTGCAACCCGTAAAGCATCACAAAACGTGATCGCGGCACTGGCACCAACCCTGCCTGAATTCCTGGGCGGCAGTGCTGACCTGACCGGTTCTAACCTGACCAGCTGCTCAAGCTTTAAGCACGTTTCTGGTAAAGAGCCTGGTAACTACATCTCTTACGGTGTGCGTGAGTTCGGTATGTTCGCCATCATGAACGGTATGGCACTGCACGGTGGTCTGCTGCCTTACGGTGGTACTTTCCACATGTTCTCTGACTATGCCAAAAACGCACTGCGTATGGCGGCATTGATGAAACAACGCACTATCGCTGTTCTGACCCACGACTCTATCGGTCAGGGCGAAGACGGTCCGACTCACCAACCTGTCGAAAACTCAGCAGGTCTGCGTTACATCCCGAATATGGATGTATGGCGTCCAGGTGATTCAACTGAAGTCGCTGTAGCCTGGGTTGCTGCGATTGAGCGTATGGATGGTCCTACCAGCCTGGTTCTGAGCCGTCAGGGCGTCCCTGGCCGTACTCATGACAAAGCGCATTTCGAAGCGATTCGTAAAGGTGGCTATGTCATCTCTGAAGCAGATGGCGGTAACGCTGATGTGATTCTGATCGGTACCGGTTCTGAACTGGATCTGGCCCTGCAGGCTCAGGAAGCTCTTAAAGCCGACGGCATCAAAGCACGTGTTGTGTCTATGCCTTCAACCAACGTCTTCGATCGTCAGGATCAAGCCTACAAAGACAGCGTCCTGACACCAGGTGTCAAACGCGTTTCTGTTGAAGCCGGTGTCACTGATTTCTGGCGCAAATATGTCGGTCTGGAAGGCGGTACTGTCGGTATCGATACCTTCGGTGAATCTGCACCGGGTGGCGATCTGTTCAAGTACTTCGGCTTCACTGTCGACAATGTGGTTAAAACTGTTAAAGAAACCCTGTAAGGGCTTATTTAGCAGCATAAAAAATGACCAGCGGGCTTTGGCCCGCTGGTTTTTTTTCGCCTGAGACTTTAAAGTCTAAAAAGTAAATCCTTGTCCACAAGTTTTTAGTTTTTAGACAAATTAAATCCAGAGAGGAAACAGCATGACGATTAAAGTCGGCATTAACGGTTTTGGCCGCATCGGCCGGATGGCGTTCCGGGCTGCAGTCAAAGACTTCAAAGATATCGAAGTGGTCGCAATTAATGACTTATTGGATCCGGAATATCTTGCCTACATGCTCAAATATGACTCAGTCCATGGTCGTTTTAACGGCGAGGTTGAGGTCAAAGACGGCCATCTGGTCGTCAACGGCAAAACAATACGGGTGACTGCCGAGCGCAATCCGGCCGATCTGAAGTGGGATGAAGTCGGCGCCGAACTGGTGATTGAATGCACCGGTTTCTTCCTGACCGAGGAAAGCTGCCAGGCCCATATCGATGCCGGTGCCAAAAAAGTCGTGCAATCCGCGCCTTCTAAAGATCACACGCCGATGTTTGTCTATGGCGTTAACCACAACAGCTACCAGGGCGAAGCGATTGTTTCAGCCGCATCTTGCACCACCAACGCGCTGGCACCGGTGTCGAAAGTGCTGCATGACCGTTTTGGTATCAAACGTGGCCTGATGACCACCGTGCATGCCGCGACAGCGACACAGAAAACTGTCGATGGCCCCTCGATGAAAGACTGGCGTGGTGGCCGCGGTATTCTGGAAAATATCATTCCTTCCTCCACCGGTGCCGCCAAAGCGGTCGGCAAGGTGTTGCCGGATCTGAACGGCAAACTCACCGGGATGGCGTTCCGCGTACCGACTTCTGATGTCTCTGTTGTTGATTTGACCGTGGAACTGGAAAAAGACGCTGATTACGAGTCAATCTGCCAGGCCATGCGTGATGCTGCAAGCGGCGAACTGAAAGGCGTATTGGCTTATACCGATGAAAGTGTCGTTTCCACTGATTTCAGAGGCTGTACCGCACCATCGATCTTTGATGCCGGTGCGGGTATTGCGCTGGATGGCACTTTTATCAAAGTGGTTGCGTGGTATGACAATGAGTATGGCTATACCTGCAACATGATGCGCCTTGTGCAACATGTGGCCGGCTAAGTCCATACAGTTGGATTAAACCATGAAGGCTTCCTGCGTAGCGGGAGGCCTTTTTTATGCCCAAAACAGTGGCGAAGACCACTATACTGGGAAAAAACGAAAAATTTCGAGAGGGAAATTTCATGTCCGTAATCAAGATGGCTGATTTGGACCTGGCTGGCAAACGCGTCTTGATCCGCCAGGATCTCAATGTTCCGTTAAAAAAAGGGGTGGTTGCTGACGGCACCCGCATACATGCCTCTTTGCCCACCATTAAAATGGCACTGGAAAAAGGCGCCCGCGTGATGATTATGTCGCATCTGGGCCGTCCCACTGAAGGTGAATACGTGCATCAGTATTCGATGGCGCCGGTGGCCAATTACCTTTCAGCCCTGCTGGATCAACCGGTCAGGCTTGAACAGAACTGGCTGGAACCGGATTTTATTCCGGTTGAACCGGGCGAAGTCGTGATCTGTGAAAATGTCCGTTTTAATATAGGTGAAAAGAAAAACGACGATGCTTTGTCACAAAGAATGGCAAAGATGTGTGATGTGTTTGTAATGGATGCTTTCGGCACGGCCCACCGCGCACAGGCCTCGACCCACGGGGTAGCGAAATATGCACCCATTGCCTGCGCAGGTCCATTACTGGCGGCCGAACTGGAAGCTTTAGGTAAAGCGCTGGATAACCCGGCGCGGCCTATGGTGGCCATCGTTGGCGGCTCCAAGGTATCGACCAAACTCAGTGTACTGGAGAGCCTGTCTACCAAGGTGGACCAGTTGATCGTAGGCGGCGGTATTGCCAATACTTTTATCGCTGCGGAAGGCTTTAATGTCGGTAACTCGCTGTATGAAGAAGAGTTCCTCGATACCTGCCGCAAACTGCGCAGTGAGGCTCAGTCACGCGGTGGTGATATTCCGGTACCAACCGATGTGGTCTGCGGTAAAAAGTTTGCCGAAAACGCCGAGGCTGAAACCAAGAAGGTGGAAGAGGTCGAGGATGATGATATGATCTTTGATATCGGTCCCAAAACAGCAGAGAAGCTGGCGGACATCCTCAAAAACGCCGGTACTATTGTCTGGAATGGACCGGTTGGCGTTTTTGAATTCAATCAGTTCGGTGAAGGCACCAAAGAAATCGCAATGGCGATAGCCGAATCGGACGCCTTCTCCATCGCCGGCGGCGGCGACACCCTGGCAGCGGTAGCCAAATACAAAATCTGTGATGATATTTCTTATATTTCCACCGGTGGTGGTGCTTTCCTCGAGTTTCTGGAAGGTAAAACCCTGCCCGCCGTTGAAATTCTGGAGCAACGCGCCGCCGAAGCCAGTTAACTGACAGGAGTTGATGTGACGGCCATTAGACGAACAAAAATTGTTGCGACTCTGGGGCCGGCCACGCAGCGGCCTGAAACCCTGGATGCCATGTTAGAAGCGGGTATGAACGTGGTCAGGCTCAACTTCTCTCATGGCGATCCGGCTGATCACATCAATCTGGCCGAGCGGGTGCGTGAGCGCGCCCGCATCTGCCAGAAGCCGGTCGGCATTCTTGCCGATCTGCAGGGGCCTAAAATCCGTATCTCCCGGTTTCAACAAAGTCCGGTTGAACTGAAAGAAGGTGGCAGCTTTGTGCTGGATGCAGAACTCGGCAGCCAGGATGGGGATGAGCATCAGGTCGGCATTGATTACAAGGCGCTACCCGATGATGTCAGGGCAGACGATATCCTGCTGCTGGACGACGGCCGGATTGTGTTGCGTGTCGAGGGCGTCAATGGGCGCCGTATCATGACCCGGGTTATGACCGGTGGTCCTTTGTCCAACAACAAGGGTATCAACCGGCAGGGCGGCGGTTTATCCGCTGCGGCTCTGACTGACAAGGATCGGCAGGACATTATCACTGCGTCCAGAATGGAAGCCGACTATCTGGCCGTTTCTTTTCCGCGCTCTGCTGAAGATATCCATGAAGCCCGGCGCTTACTGCATGAAGCCGGCGGTCATGCTGCCATTGTCGCCAAAATCGAGCGCGCTGAAGCCATTGATGCCATTGAGGAAATCATTGAGGCTGCCGATGCGATTATGGTGGCACGTGGCGATCTGGGCGTGGAAATGGGCGATGCTGCTCTGCCGCCGATACAGAAACGCATCATCAGCATGGCGCGGCGAATGAATCGGATAACAATCACGGCGACCCAGATGATGGAGTCGATGATATTAAACCCGATCCCGACCCGGGCCGAAGTGTTTGATGTGGCCAACGCGGTACTGGATGGGACCGATGCGGTGATGCTCTCAGGCGAAACCGCAGTCGGTAAAAATCCGATTAAAACCATTGCGGCGATGCACCGGATTTGTCTGCAGGCGGAACAGGAGCGGGAAATCCGCGTCTCCCGTCACCGGATAGATTCCAAATTCGAGCAGATGGACGAAGCGATCGCAATGGGGGCGATGTATCTGGCCAATCATCTCGATGTCAAAACCATCGCCGCCCTGACCGAGTCCGGTTCGACCGTACTGTGGATGTCACGGATCAGTTCCGGCATTCCGATTTTTGCCCTGACGCCGCATGAAAAGACAGCGAGGCGGGTCACATTGTACCGCGGTGTCTATCCGATCAAATTTCCGCGCCAGCATCATGACCACGCGGCGCTGAATCGTGAAATTGTGGATGAGCTTGAGCGTCGCGGCGTCGTCACAGATGGTGATATAGTTATGATTACAAAAGGTGATCTGGAGGTTCAGGGCAGCACCAATGCGCTCAAGCTGGTGCGTGTCGGTGACATGGTAGAACCCCGGATCAGTGGTCAAAGCTGCGAATAACACAGTGCCAGGGCTTGTTTATTCTTTATCAGCGCCGCTGTTGTAACTGAAAAAGCATCAAACAGGGCGTAAAATATACGGTGTATACAGCCTGCTTGAGCACTAGCCCTAGAGGAGAGGAATTATGGCTCTCATATCATTGCGTCAATTACTCGATTATGCGGCTGAGCATGAGTTCGGTGTGCCTTCTTTCAATGTTAATAATATGGAGCAGGTACACTCGATCATGGAAGCTGCGGTCGCGGCCGACAGTCCTGTCATCATGCAGGCCAGTGCAGGCGCCAGAAGTTACGCCGGTGAACCGTTTCTCAGACATTTGATACTGGCTGCGCTTGAGGCTTATCCCGATATTCCGATTGTGTTGCATCAGGATCACGGTGCTTCCCCCAGTGTCTGTGCCCGTTCGATACAGTCGGGATTCAGTTCGGTGATGATGGATGGCTCATTGCAGGAAGATATGAAAACCCCTGCGGAATATGAATACAACGTCAGGGTCACGCGTGAAGTGGTCGATATGGCTCATGCCTGCGGTGTTTCGGTGGAAGGTGAATTGGGCTGCCTGGGTTCGCTGGAATCAGGCATGATGGGGGAAGAGGATGGGCACGGTGCTGATAGCAAGCTGGATCACAGTAAACTGTTGACCGACCCGGATGAAGCGGTGGATTTTGTGAAGCGTACTGAGGTGGATGCACTGGCCGTCGCCATTGGCACCAGTCACGGCGCTTACAAATTTACCCGGCCGCCGACCGGCGAGATTCTGGCTATCGACCGCATCAAAGAGCTCAGAAAAAAACTGCCCAACACGCACTTTGTCATGCACGGCTCCAGTTCGGTACCGCAGGAATGGCTCAAGATCATCAATACCCATGGCGGTGATATCGGCCAGACCTATGGCGTACCGGTAGAGGAAATCGTCGAGGGCATCAAGTCCGGTGTACGTAAGGTCAATATCGATACCGACCTGCGCATGGCTTCTACAGGGGCGATTCGTCAGTTTATGACCGACGAAAAGAATAAGCCGGTGTTTGACCCGCGTAAGTTTCTCAAGGCGTCTACCGCTGCCATGCAGGAGATCTGTCAGGCCCGTTATGAGGCCTTTGGCAGTGCCGGTCATGCCAGCAAGATCAAACCGATCCCGTTGAGCAAAATGGTGGAACGATACCAGAGCGGTGAACTGAAACCGGTTTTATCCTGATTAGTAACAGCCACAGAGATGGCGGCCCTGTATCGCCTTTTCCGCCTCAAACCAATCAGTTGCGAGCAAAACGCCCGAATGCGGTAAACTATCGCTTTTAGCTACGGGGATGGTCGCGTGCAGCAGCTAATGGCGATAGCGATAGGCGGGGCAGTGGGATCGGTGCTGCGCTTTATGCTTTCCACCAGTGTTCACCGCTTGATGGGCAAAGACTTTCCCTACGGCACATTAACTGTTAACGTGCTCGGTTCGCTGCTGATGGGCTTTTTATTCATTATGCTGGTTGAGCGGCAAATCAGTTCTGTAGAACTGAGGTCGGGCATTTTATTTGGTGTTCTGGGAGCTTTTACCACCTTCTCCTCTTTCTCGTTCGAAACGCTGGCATTAATGGAAAGTGGTGACTGGGTGAAGGCGCTGGTGAATGTTTTTGTGAGTGTCAGCGCTTGCCTTCTGGCAACCTGGATCGGCTTGGGAATAGGAAGACAGTTATGAGTCAGGCTGTGACGATGGTACGCATCTATCTGGTCGAAGGCCGGGATGATGTTAATAAAATCATCACGCGGCTGGTGGATATCCGTGTCCGTGGCTTCACCGTGTTTAAAGGCGTGGCTGGGCTGGGGAGCGATCACCGGCTGCACAAGGCTTCGCTGTTGGCGCTATCCTCCGAGCTGCCGATCATCATTGAATTTTTTGATGAGCCCGAACGTGTTAAGCAAACGATTGAAAAACTGGGAGATTTGGTGAAGCCGGAACTGGTCATCAGCTGGCCCGCACAATCTGGAATTTAAAACAAGATGTTAGATCCGAAGTTACTGAGAAACGAAGCAGAAGAGGTTGCCGAGCAATTAAAGCGCCGGGGGTTCGAACTCGACCTGAATTTGTTGGCGCAACTGGAGCAGGAACGCAAACAGGCACAGCTGGATGCGCAGGAACTGCAGACAGAACGTAATGCCCGTTCCAAAAATATCGGTAAAGCCAAGGCTGCCGGTGAGGATATTGCGCCTTTATTAAAGGAAATTGAGGACCTGGGCGATCGCCATAAAGCAGCTGAAGCCCGGCTGTCCGAAGTGCTGGACAAGCTCAATGATGTGGCGCTGGGTATTCCCAATCTGCCGCAGGCGGATGTACCGGCCGGCAAGGATGAGACCGAAAACGAAGAGGTTTCGCGCTGGGGCGAACCCCGTCAGTTCGATTTCGAGCCCAGGGATCATGTCGATCTGGGGTCGGCGCTGAACGGGATGGATTTCGAAACCGCAGCCAAAATCAGTGCTGCCCGCTTTGTTACCCTGCAAGGACCACTGGCCAGACTGCAAAGGGCATTGACCCAGTTTATGCTCGACACCCACAGTGAGCAGCATGGTTACACGGAAACCTATGTGCCATATCTCGTGAATGCCGAGTCATTAAAAGGTACCGGTCAGTTGCCCAAGTTTGAAGCTGATCTGTTCAAAGTGGATGATGGTGAGTTTTACCTGATTCCAACTGCAGAAGTGCCGGTGACCAATATCGTTCGCGATACCATCACGGAAGATACAGCGCTGCCGTTGAAGTTTGTGGCGCACACGCCCTGCTTCCGCAGTGAAGCCGGCTCACATGGCCGTGATGTACGCGGTTTGATTCGTCAGCATCAGTTTGAAAAAGTGGAGCTGGTGCAAATCGTCAAACCACAGGACAGCCAGGCGGCCCATGAAGAACTGACCGCGCATGCTGAAAAAATTCTGCAAATGCTGGAACTGCCTTATCGCAAGGTCAACCTCTGCACCGGCGATCTGGGCTTTTCCTCAACCAAGACCTACGACCTGGAAGTCTGGCTGCCCAGCCAGCAGACCTATCGTGAAATTTCCTCCTGCAGTAATTTTGGTGACTTTCAGGCACGTCGCCTGCAGGCCCGCTGGCGTAATCCGGAAACCGGTAAACCGGAACTGGTACATACACTCAATGGCTCCGGCCTCGCAGTCGGTCGAACCCTGCTGGCATTGATGGAAAATCATCAGCAGGCTGACGGTTCAATTACCATCCCGGCTGCATTGCGGCCTTATCTGGGTGGTCAGGAACAAATCAGTGCTTGAGTTCAGTCTGGTCCAGAAGATCATTATCTGGGCAATTCCGGTGTTGTTCGCCATCACGGTGCATGAGGTCGCACACGGTTGGGTCGCCCTGAAGCTGGGCGATCGCACAGCTCAGATGATGGGACGACTGACACTGAACCCTATCAAACACGTGGATCCGATTGGGACACTGCTTGTTCCGGGCGTGCTGTTACTGCTGGGCGGTATAGTATTCGGCTGGGCCAAGCCGGTACCGGTGACCTTCCAGAACCTGCGTAAACCCAAGGCGCATATGGCCTGGGTAGCGCTGGCAGGTCCTACCGCCAATCTGATCATGGCCGTGTTCTGGGCGCTGATTGCCAAGCTGGGTTTGGTGCTGGCTCAAAGCGCTAACGTGATTGGTGAACCGATGATGTTTATGGGTGTCGCTGGCATTCTCATCAATGCCATGCTGATGATGCTGAATCTGCTGCCCCTGCCGCCGCTGGATGGTGGTCGCGTACTGGTCAGTGTGTTGCCGGGCCCCCTAAGCTGGCAGGTGAGCCGGCTGGAGCCGTATGGTTTCTTTATCCTGCTGGGCCTGTTGTTTTTCGGCCTGCTGGGCCTGATCTTATGGCCCCTGGTGGGTGGTCTGCTGAATACCCTGGCCTGGCTGTTTGATCTGCCGCCGCAAATTTTTAACACCATTTTATAGATACTAGATTACCAATATCGGGAGATCACTTTGGATACGGTAGCTTTACAGTCACGACGAATTGTTTCAGGGATGCGCCCGACCGGGCAACTGCACCTGGGGCATTATCATGGTGTACTGAAAAACTGGGTCAAACTGCAGCATGAATTCGATTGCTTCTTTTTTGTCGCCGACTGGCATGCATTGACCACTCACTACGAAGACAGCGGTATTATCGAAGACAGTGTCTGGGAAATGGTGATCGACTGGCTGGCAGCCGGTATTGAGCCCTCTGCCGCTTCCATGTTCCTGCAGTCGAAAGTGCCCGAACATGCCGAACTGCATCTGCTGTTGTCGATGATGACACCTTTGTCCTGGCTCGAGCGGGTACCGACTTATAAGGATCAGCAGGAAAAGCTGAAGGAAAAAGATCTATCGACTTACGGGTTTCTGGGGTATCCACTGCTCCAGAGTGCCGATATTCTGATTTACCGTGCCGGTCAGGTGCCGGTGGGGGAAGACCAGGTTGCCCATGTGGAACTGACCCGCGAGGTCGCTCGCCGTTTCAATCATCTCTATGGCCGTGAGAAAGACTTCGAGGAAAAAGCCGAAGCCGCGATCAAGAAAATGGGCAAGAAAAACGCCAAGTTGTATAACAATCTGCGTAAGTCCTATCAGGAAAAAGGTGACGCAGAAGCGCTGGCCACCGCCCGTGAACTGCTGAAAAACCAGCAGAACCTCGCTTTAGGCGATATGGAGCGCCTGTTCGGTTTTCTGGAAGGCGCCGGCAAGGTCATTCTGCCTGAGCCCAAGGCTTTGTTGACACCGGCTTCAAAAATGCCGGGGCTCGATGGCCAGAAAATGTCCAAGTCCTACGGCAATACCATTTCCCTGCGTGAGCCGGAAGATTCGCTGGCAGAGAAAATCAAACGCATGCCGACCGATACCAATCGTGTTCGTCGCAGTGACCCGGGTGATCCGGATCGTTGTCCGGTCTGGCAGCTGCATGAAGTTTATGCCAGTGATGATCAGAAACAGTGGGTGCAGGAAGGTTGTCGAAGTGCCGGTATCGGCTGTCTTGACTGTAAGGCACCATTAATTGATGCCATCAGTGCAGAACTGCGGCCGATTCGTGAACGTGCCAATGATTTCAGTCAGCATCCGGAAGATGTACGCCGTATTATTGACGACGGCACCGCCGCGGCACGGGAAGTGGCACAGGAAACCCTGGCAGAGGTGAGAACCGCGATGGGACTTAACTACAAGTAGAGTGATATGGCAGAACGTATTCAAAAAGTCCTGGCCCGGGCCGGTTACGGCTCACGTCGGCAGATAGAGACCTGGATCAAAGAAGGCCGGGTCAGCCGTAATGGTGAAACCGCCAGCCTCGGTGATCAAATCAGTGAAGGCGATCGCCTGCGGCTGGATAACAAGCCGTTGTCGCCCAAACGACTGTGGCAACAGCCGCAGCAGGTGATCCTGTATAACAAGCCCATCGGAGAAGTCTGTACCCGCCGTGATCCGGAAGGGCGCCGGACTATTTTCCAGTCGCTGCCCAAGCCGGAACAGGGCCGTTGGGTCAGTGTTGGTCGGCTGGATTTAAATACCAGTGGTCTCATCATTCTGACCACCGACGGTGAGCTTGCTAACCGCCTGATGCACCCTGCCAATGAAATGGACCGGGAGTACGCCGTGCGGGTTCTGGGCGAGGTCACACCGGAAATGATGCAAACGCTGCGTGACGGCGTCATGCTGGATGATGGTGAAGCTAAATTCAACGATATTCAGGAAGCCGGCGGTGAAGGTGCCAATAAATGGTTCCACGTGGTGATTCAGGAAGGCCGTAATCGTGAAGTACGCCGTCTGTGGGAAAGCCAGGGCGTGCAAGTCAGTCGTTTGATGCGGGTACGCTACGGACCGATTATCATGCCGCATAATCTGCGCATCGGTCACTGGACCAAGCTGGAAGGCGGTGATCTGGATTATCTGTACGAGCAGGCTGGAATGAAACCGGCATCAGCCAAAAAACCGGCAGCTGGCGTCAAGCGCGCTCAGAAGGCGGATAAGCGGCGTCCTGCAGCAGCGACTAAACCCGCCGCCTCGCCTTACAAAGGCAAGTCAAACAGTGAAGACAAGCCGCAACGGCGGCCTCGTATCCGCGGCCGCTGAGCTCGTTTTTGCTATGACTGAGGCGCGCAGACTGCCGTATTCCGGCCAGTCTGCTTAGCCTGATAAAGTGCCATATCGGCCCGTTCGAACAGATGATATCCGTGTTCTTCCGCATCAAGTTGAGCAATACCGAGACTGACAGTAAAACCGAAACCGCGTTTGCCATCATGACATAGGGTTTCTGAGACGGCGATCCGGAGACGTTCTGCAACAATAGCCGCCGCTTCGGCATCGGTGTTGCTGAGCAGCAGTACAAACTCTTCGCCACCGAAACGGAAGGCCATATCACTGCGGCGCATGGTCTGGCTGATGGTTTCGGCCAGCGCTTTCAGTGCCCGGTCACCACTGCTGTGACCATAGGCATCATTGATGGCTTTGAAGTTATCGATATCCAGAATAATTAAAGACAGCTCGGATTGCTGACGCTGTGCCAGCTCAATCTCACGCTGCAGACTCTTTTCATAAGCGGCGCGGTTACCCAAACCGGTCAGATCGTCAAGCAGGGCAGAGTTCAAAGCCTGCTTGTACAACAGACAGTTACGCAGTGGGTAGACGAGCTGACACAACAGATCCTCAATCAATGCGATCTGTTTTTCAGTAAATTTATGACGGCGTGTGAGGGTCAAGTCGCCCAGATACTGGCCATTCATATCCAGTTTGTAATGACAGCGGTGATGACGCTGAGTGTCGCTGTCGATCTGGCAGTTAAGTGTCATATGCTGGTAGTGGAAACTGTCGAATTGCATGACCTGACGCAGTTGTTGTTCGAACAGCGGCAATAAGTCTTCCAGTATCAGCGTGGTCTGCAACACAGCGGGCAGGCGGTTAACGATTTCTTCAGCCGGCACTGAGCTATTGCTGGCCACGGGCTGGGGGGCTGTCAGTCCACCGTTGACCAGGCTCAGCTTGCTGTTATTGTTCGGTAATTGCTGTTCCATAACACTTATCCTTACAGAAGGTAAGTGTTATAAGCGATATCCGTGCCATCCTGTAAAACAACAATAAAAACAATGATTTAAAATGGCGTGTCAGCGTTTTGACAGATCGCTGTGATCAAGCTTCAGCTGGCTTGTCTGTGATCGGTTTCACATAACAGGGCAATATACCGGGGGGCTAGCTGGTCCGGCGTGGGTAATTTGGCCGGATCAGTAGCAGGAAATGCTCTTGCGAACAGTTCTGTTTGAACCGGACCGGGATCAATGGTATGCACGCTGAGTTTTCCCTGGGCTTCCGACTCATCAGCAATTTGTGCCGCCAGTGCTTCAATTGCAGCTTTGCTGATGCCATACGCACCCCAGTAAGCGTTATGCTTGTGTGCATCGGTGGTAAAAATCAGCTTGCTGCCGGATTGATTTTTCAGCAGAGGCAGGCAGGCACGGGTAAGCAGGTAGGCCGCAGTCAGATTGATATGCAGGGTTTCCAGCCAGGTTTTGCTGTCCTGATGTTCTACCGGTGCCAGTTGTCCGAGTGCAGCAGCACAATGAATCAGTGCGTCAAGCCTGCCAAACTGGGATTGGATCGTATCTGCCAATTGCTGGTAGTCAGGCACTGAGGCGCCTTTCAAATCCAGCGGGTAGATGGCTGGTGCCGGCGCACCGGACTCGATGATGTCATCATAAACTGATTCAAGCCCCGGCACGAGTTTATCCAGTAATACGACCGTTGCACCCTGTGCGGCGCAGGCCTGAGCTACTGAGGCACCGATGCCGCGAGCGGCACCGGTAATCAGAATAACGCGATCTCTGAGCTTGTCAGCCTCAGCATGAGTTGACATGCAGCTTATTCAGCCGGGATGAACTGGCTGTGTGCAGCGACACCATTATGGAACTGAACAGCAGTGATACCATCTTCGCCATGCCATTCATGGTGAATGATAGTCAGTTTATCGATGGTACGGGTCTGAGTCACATCAGGCTCACCCCATTTGGCAATCGCTTCTTCTTCTGTCATGCCTTCAATAGAATTGCTTTCTTCAGCTGCCGCAGCTTCTTCAGTGTTAGTATCTGTTGCTGTTTCTTCTGAAGTCATTTCAGAAGGGGCTGCTGTTTCCTCAGCCGCATCCTGCTGAGCGCTGTCATCACCACAGGCAATCAGAAACAGACCCATAAACAGAGCGATAAACATCAAACGAATATGATTCAACATGGCATTCCCTATTTGTTATTGTGCAAAATCGAATTATAGCAATGGATCACAATGTTAGCGACTGGCGTTGAGTTTATCCATTAACTGTATCGCAGTTTGCTCACCGTTAAGGACCGCACCTTCCAGTGTTGCCGGGTAGGGATTGGCAACAAAGTCACCAGCCAGCCACAGACCCGTGATCTCAGTGCGATTGTTGGGCCTTTGACGCTGAATGTCAACGTTGCAGGCAAAGGTGGCCCGTTTTTCACGTATAACCAGACCATCCTCAGCCATGACGGGAATTCCAGGCCATTGTTGATGGATTTCTCTGGTTACCTGCTCCAGTAGCGCTGTCTTAGTCATTTTTTCATGTTCACCGGGGCCGCTGATAACGGCGGCCAGCAGGCCGGGACGCAGTTCCTGCCGGTCAAACAGCCACTGGGTCAAGACACCGCTCATGCCGATGATCGGAGCAGGCAGTCGATATGAAGACGGGTATTGCAGATAAACGGTGGCAATCGGGTAACTGGCGCAGTCGGGCAGCTCGAGATATTCGCCCAGCAATGTGCGGGCAGTCGCAAGCGGTGTTGCCATAATAATATTGTCAGCATCAAACCGTTCGCTGTTCTGCGTGACAAGCCCCCTGACCCTGCCGGCTTCTATCACAATGTCTTCAACCCGGCTTTGCAGATGGACCCGGCCACCCAGTCGCTGAATGTATTGCTCTGCAAATGTTGGCAGTGTCTTCCCCAGGGGTAATCTGGGGATCAGCAGATCGGTATCTGAACGGGCCTGGAAAGTCGTGCTCAGTACCGTGGCAAAAATCTTAGCTGAAGCGGTTGCTATCGGTGTGTTGAGAGTGGCGAGGCACAAGGGCTCCCATAACTGTCGAATCAGACGGGGGGATTGATTCGCCTGACGCAGCCAGGTCTCTACAGTGATATCCTGAGCCGGTTTAAATCTTGTCGCCAGCCAGTTCAACCGGCTGATTTGAGCCAGACATTCGGTCCCGTTGTCTCGCCACAGTCGCCAGGCCAGTGATAATGGCCACGGTAATCGTTGACCGGCAGCAATCCGCAGTGGAGGATAGTCGGGGTCATGAATTTCGATATCCAGTGGCAGACGCTGAAACAGGGCACCATTCTCAGCACCGATATCGCTTAGCAGCGAAAGGGTATGCCGGTAAGCACCAATCATCAGGTGCTGGCCGTTGTCGATCTCAAGACCTTGCCAGTCAACGCTGCGGGCGCGCCCCCCCAGCTGTCTGGCAGACTCAAACAAATGCACCTTGTGACCCTGCTGGGATAAGCGAGCCGCGGCAGCGAGGCCGCTCCAGCCACCGCCAACAATCAGTGTGGTCATCGGCCGCGTTTTCTTTCCCGGCGCGCAGTTTTCCATGCCAGCCAGAGTTTCCGCAATGGTGTCAGCGATAGCCGGTGTTGCATCACCTGAAAACCTTCGCGTTCAAGCTCATCCAGTGTGGCTTCATAAATCGCTGACATAATCAGACCGGTGCGCTGATTGAAACGATCTTCGGCCGGCAGCAGGTTTTTTGCTTCCTGGTACAATTCCCGCGCACGCTGGGCTTCGAACTGTAGCAGTGCGGTGAGTGCCGGTGTTTGTCGCAAACTGATAATATCATCGTGGCTGACATTAAAACGCTGCAGGTCTTCATCCGGCAGATAAATGCGGCCACGCTCGGCATCTTCACGCACGTCACGGATGATATTGGTCAACTGAAATGCCAGGCCGAGCTTTTCTGCGTATTTGAGTGTGTTGCGGTTCTGGTAACCGAAGATCTCGGCAGCGAGCAATCCCACCACACTGGCTACCCGATGACAATACAAAGCCAGATGCTTGAAAGCAGGATAGGACTGCTGCTGCAGGTCCATTTCCATGCCATCGATGATTTCATGAAAATATTCCGGATGCAGTTCGAAATTTTCCAGCGCGGTCTGCAGCGCTTTGCCCACCGGATGGCTGGGTTTGCCGTGGAAAGTCTGCTCAATTTCCTGACGCCACCAGGCTAGGGTCTGAGCGGCGACGTCCGGATCCGCAATCTCATCAACCGCATCGTCAACCTCGCGGCAGAAGGCATATAAAGCGATGATCGCCTGCCGTTTCTGCGGCGGCAGAAACATAAAGCTGTAATAGAAGCTGGAACCGCTTTTAGCTGCCTTATCGCGGCAGTATTCATCTGGCGTCATCGCTGCAGACGCTCCACGATTTTTCCTTGCAGCAGGTGGGAGTCAATGATTTCGTCAATATCTTCACGGGTCTCGTAGTGATACCAGGTGCCTTCGGGATAGATGACCAGCATCGGACCCAGCTTGCAGCGGTTGAGACAACCGGCATTATTGACCCGCACCTTTTTGATTTTGAGTTCCTTAACCCGTTTTTTGGCATAGTCGCGCAAGGATTGCGCGCCATGCTCGCCGCAATTGGCTGAGCCGTCGTCGCGGTTATGGGTACAGAAAAACAGATGGTATTGATATATTTGCGCCATAGGCGTTAAGGATAGCTGACCTGTGGCTTTGGACAAAGCCTTTTAGGCTGACCGGGCCTGATCGCTGAAGTTATCCAGGTGGGCTGCGCGGTAGGTCAGTATGTCGTCAAGAATGGACTCAAACAAATCAACCAGCTCCGGATCGAAATGCTTGCCTTTCTGCTGACGCAGAAAAGCCACTGCTTCCTCAAGCGGCCAGGCCTTTTTATAGGGCCGTTCCGAAGTCAATGCATCAAATACATCACAGATGGCGCAGATCCTGCCTTCAATCGGGATTGCCTCGCCTTTGAGGCCTTGCGGATAGCCGCTGCCATCCCATTTTTCGTGATGGCTGAGCGCAATATTGCGCGCCGTGACCAGCAGTGGGATATCGGTGCCGTCTAGCAGGTCAGCGCCGATATTGACATGCGTTTTCATGATTTCCCATTCGTCGGGGTTGAGTTTGCCGGGTTTTAGCAGTATGTGGTCGGGAATGCCTATTTTACCGATGTCATGCATCGGCGCGGCGAGCAGAATATTATCTGACTGCTCCTGGCTGAGTCCGGCAGCTTTAGCCAGCATATGGGCAAAGTGACTCATGCGCAGAATATGGTTGCCGGTTTCATTGTCTTTGTATTCGGCAGCGCGTCCCAGACGCTTGATGATCTCGAGCCGGCTCTGCTCCAGTTGCTGGGTGCGTTGCCGGACCTGTTGTTCCAGCGTTTCGTTCTGCAAACGGATTTCTTTATGCAAAAGCCGGACTTCAAGCATATTACGGATTCGCTGCAGCACTTCAGACTGGTTGAAAGGCTTGGTAATAAAATCCTTGGCACCACTGCTCAAAGCACGGTCACGGGTCTGGCTGGTCAGCTCGGCAGTGACCACCAGTACCGGCAAATAATCATTCTCGATCTCGGCCTGGAGCTGTGACATCACTTCAAAGCCGTCCATCTCAGGCATGCGGATATCGAGCAGGATGAGATCAATCTCATTGGCGAAGTAGAGAGTTTTGACTTCCTGCGGCCGGGTGGTGGAGAAAATCGAGGCAAAACCGGCCTGCCGCAGCATCTTTTCCAGCAGTTTGATATTCACCAGCTGATCGTCAACCAGCAGGATGTTGGCGTTGAGGATTTCTTGCTTAGCTATCATGACAGACAAAAATTGGTTTGATCACAGGCTCACCCCGGCAGCAACACAGTGACTATCTTATCCAGTTAATCGGCAGAAACGCCAGCGGCTTGAATCAGTAGTCGCGATTGATGGAGAACTCAGCCAGTCCCAGCAGTGCCTGTTTATAATCGCTGTCAGGTAAAATATCCAGCGCCGTCTTGGCGTGAGCAACTTCATTGCTGGCGGCTCGGGCTGTGTAATCGATAGCGCCGGTTTCATTGATGATGCGGACGATATCTTCAATCCGGTCGCGTTCACCATTCTCGATAGCCTGCCGAATGATGGCAGCCTGTTCCTGATTACCCTGGCGCATGGCATAAATCAGCGGCAGGGTGGGTTTGCCCTCAGCCAGATCGTCACCGATATTCTTACCGATGGTTTCGCTGGACTGGCTGTAGTCGAGCAGATCGTCGACCAGCTGAAAAGCACTACCCAGATGCATGGCGTAAAGCGCCATCGCCCGCTCAATTTCTTCAGAGGCATGACAGATCACGGCGCCCAGCTGTCCTGCGGCTTCAAATAGCTTGGCGGTTTTATGGTGAATCACTTCCAGGTAGCGTGCTTCAGTGGTATCTGCATCATGACAGTTAAGGAGTTGCAGCACTTCACCTTCGGCGATGATATTGGTGGTACGGGACAGGATCTGCATCAGCCGCATCGAATCCATTTCCACCATCATTTCGAAAGAGCGGGTATAGAGGAAGTCGCCTACCAGCACGCTGGCTTCGTTACCCCATAGATTATTGGCCGTTTCCTGACCCCGGCGCATATCGGAATTGTCGACGACATCGTCATGCAGCAGTGTCGCGGTGTGGATAAACTCGATAATGGTGGCCAGATTGATATGCTTATCACCCTGATAGCCGCAGGCCCGCGCACTGAGAATGGCAATAGCCGGGCGCAGACGTTTGCCGCCGCTGTTGATGATATAAAAGCCGAGCTGATTAATCAGCGCCACGTCTGACTGCAGGCGGTTTTGAATCAGCTTGTCAACTGATGCCAGATCGTCCTTTATCAGAGAATAAATGGATTGAATATCCACAGTGCAAAAATCTGCCTATAATATGTCTGAAAACGCGTACTTTCTCATGCACGAGGCATGCGCGCAAATATTAAGACCATGCGGATTTCACCGCGAATCACGAAGATCAGCATACCCTGATATTGAGATTTGATCTCCTATTAGAAAGGCGCTACAATTGCCGGTCTTTTGTTGGGCAACCTGCATTAACACATTATTTTTGGAGACAGCGATGTACGCTATTGTCGCGACAGGCGGTAAACAATACCGGGTAAAAGAGGGCGAAAAGCTCCGCGTTGAAAAACTGAATGCTGAAGCCGGTGATACGGTTGAGCTGGATAAAGTACTGCTGGTGGGCGAAGGTGAAGACGTCAAAGTCGGTGCGCCTTACCTGGACGGCGCCAAAGTGACTGCTAAAGTTGCTGCCAACGGTCGTGGCGACAAAGTCAAAATCATCAAATTCAAACGCCGTAAGCACCATCAGAAACAGATGGGGCATCGTCAGGCATACACTGAAATCGAAATCACAGGCATTTCAGCCTAAGATTGTTTAGAGAGGTTTAATCATGGCTCACAAGAAAGCTGGTGGTAGTACACGTAACGGCCGCGATTCCGAAAGTAAACGCCTTGGCGTAAAACGCTACGGTGGTGAAATGGTTGTCGGCGGCAACATCATCGTTCGTCAACGTGGTACCCGTTATCATGCTGGTCGTAACGTCAGTGTCGGTAAAGACCACACCCTGTTTGCAACCGCTGATGGTAAAGTGCTGTTCGAGACCAAAGGTCCACAAAAACGCACTTTCGTCAGTGTCGTTGCTGACTAAAAACATGTGTTAGCCCGTTTGGGGCAAACAGCCTAAAGCCCCGCTGATGCGGGGTTTTTTGTTTCTGGCGTTTGTCAGATAGAGAATTAAGCGGGTTGGATCCATGAAGTTTGTAGACGAAGCGAAAATTAAAGTGATGGCCGGTGCCGGTGGCAACGGTTGTCTGAGTTTTCGTCGTGAAAAATTTATTCCTTTCGGCGGTCCGGATGGTGGCGACGGCGGTGATGGTGGTGATGTCTACCTGCTGGCCGACACCCAGGTGAATACCCTGATTGATTTCCGCTACCAGCGTCATTTCAAGGCTGAGCGCGGTGAGCACGGTCGTGGCCGTCTCTGTAGTGGTGCCCGCGGTGAAGACCTGGTTATCAAGGTACCAGTCGGGACTGAAGCCTGGGATGATGACACCAATGAAATGATTGGGGATTTGACCGAAGCCGGCAAGAAACTGATGGTCGCCAAAGGCGGCTGGCATGGTCTCGGCAATGCCCGCTATAAATCCAGTATCAACCGTGCCCCCCGTCAGACCTCGGACGGCACCCCTGGTGAGGAACGCAATCTGCGTCTGGAAATGAAACTGCTGGCCGATGTCGGCCTGCTGGGATTACCTAATGCCGGCAAGTCCACCTTTATCAGCCAGGTCTCGGCAGCACAGCCCAAAGTCGCAGACTATCCTTTTACCACCCTCTATCCCAATCTCGGTGTGGTGACGCTCAAAGATGTGCGCAGTTTTGTCATCGCTGATGTGCCCGGTCTGGTGGAAGGTGCTGCCGAAGGCGCCGGCCTCGGTATTCAGTTCCTGCGGCATCTGACCCGCACCCGCCTGTTGCTGCATCTGGTTGATATGGCACCCGTCGATGTCGAGCAGGATCCGGTTGAAAGCGTTAAAACCATCAACCGCGAACTTGAACGTTACAGTGAAGCCCTGGGCAGCCAGGATCAATGGCTGGTGCTGAACAAAATGGATCTGGTGCCGGAAGATATCCGTGAAGAGCTGTGCAGCGAAGTGATTGACAGGCTGAACTGGCAGGGTAAGGTTTATCGCATCAGCGGTCAGACCGGTGAAGGCTGTGATCAGCTGTGTGAAGATGTCATGGCCTATCTCGAACAAAGCCGCGAACAGGAACAGTCTGACTCAGACGATAACAAGGAATAAGAGCCCGTGACCGAACCTCACCAGCAGCTTATTCAAACCAAACGCTGGGTCATCAAAATCGGCAGTGCATTGCTGACCCGCCTGGGTGAGGGGCTGGATATTGAACGTATTCGCTGGCTCAGCGGCGAAATTGCTGAATTGCGCCGTCAGGGCAAGGAAGTCGTGCTGGTGACGTCAGGCTCGGTTGCGGCCGGTATGCAACGGCTGGGCTGGCAGCGTCGTCCCCATGAAATTCATAAACTACAGGCGGCCGCCAGCGTCGGCCAGATGGGCCTCGTTAACGCTTACGCCACAGAGTGCAGCAAGCACGGTATTCAGACTGCGCAGATCCTGCTCACCCATTCCGATTTGTCTGACCGCGGCCGCCATCTCAACGCCCGCAGTGCCCTGCACACGCTGTTGGAGCTGGGTATTCTGCCGGTAGTGAATGAAAACGATACCATTGCCACCGAAGAAATTCGTTTCGGTGACAATGACACCCTCGCTGCGATGACGGCCAACCTCGTGGAAGCTGATGTGCTGGTGATTCTGACCGATCAGGACGGTCTGTTTGACTCCGACCCCAGAAGCAATCCGGATGCGCGCATGATCGCCGCCTCCGCTGCCAGTAATCCGGCGCTGGATCAGATGGCCGGTGACAGTAAAGGTGAGCTGGGTCGGGGTGGTATGACCACCAAATTACTCGCCGCCCGACGTGCCGCGCGTTCCGGCGCTTATACGGTGATTCTGTCAGGTAAAAATTCGGACAATCTGCGGCATCTTGCGGCAGGTAATGGTGTCGGAACGCTGCTGTGGCCGGATAACAAGCCGATTAAAGCGCGCCAGCAGTGGCTGGTGGGACATTTAATTCCCAAGGGGCAGATTGTGCTCGATGATGGCGCTGTCACCGTGATCCGCGAAAAAGGCCGCAGCGTGTTACCGGTGGGGGTGAAGCATGTGGAAGGCGAATTCACCCGCGGAGAGCTGGTGATATGCCGCGATCTTAATGGTCGCGAGATTGCCCGTGGACTCAGTAATTACAGTGCGGAAGAAGCCCGCATTATCAAAGGACACGCCAGTGCAGAAATCGAACAATTGCTCGGCTATGTCGATGAGCCTGAGCTCATCCACCGCGATAATCTGGTGGTCACCAGTTAAAATAACAGGCATAAAAAAACCGGCCTCGGCCGGTTTTTTCTTTAAGCTTTGCAGCTTAAATTACATTGCGCGAACAGCGTTGTTCAGGCGGCTCTTACCGCGAGCTGCAGTATTCTTGTGAATAATGCCTTTACGTGCCATACGGTCCAGTTGAGGTACAGCAGCTTGGAAAGCAGCAACAGCTTTTTCTTTATCACCAGCTGCAATTGCTTTTCTCAGTGCTTTGATGCTGGTACGCATCGCTGAACGTTGGCTGGCGTTGCGCTGACGGTGTACTTCCGCTTGACGCGCGCGTTTTCTTGCTTGTGCCGAGTTTGCCAAAGTGCTTCTCCTAAAAAATTCAGCTATCAGTATTAGATGAACACGCCATTATCCTGATTTTCATCTGCTTTGTAAATGGTATGATGAGAAAATTTTCTCATGAGGTATCTATGCGCATTATAACCGTTAACGTGAATGGAATCAGGGCTGCAGCACGTAAAGGTTTCTTTGACTGGTTGTTGAAGCAGAACGCCGATGTGGTCTGTATTCAGGAAACCAAAGCGCAGATACATCAGCTTGAAGATAAAGTCTTCCTGCCGGAAGGTTATCACTGTTATTACCACGACGCCGAGCGCAAAGGCTACAGCGGGGTTGCCCTCTACTGCAGACAGGAACCGGATGAGGTCATAGTCGGCATGGATAATCCGGAATTTGATGCCGAAGGTCGCTATATCGAAGCCCGTTTCGGCAAGTTAAGTGTGATTTCTCTTTACCTCCCATCCGGTTCGTCCAAAGAAGAACGCCAGCAGGTTAAATACCGCTGCATGGATTTTTTTGAACAAAAAATGCAGGAAATGAAAGACTCCGGCCGTGACTATGTGATTACCGGTGATTGGAATATCGCGCATAAAAACGAGGATATTCGTAACTGGAAGGCCAATCAGAAGAACTCCGGCTTTTTACCTGAAGAGCGCGCCTGGCTGGATAAACTGTTTGATGAAATGGGCTTTATTGATGCGTTCCGCGAACTGCCGCAGAAAGAGCATGAATACACCTGGTGGTCGAACCGTGGTCGGGCCTGGGATAACAATGTGGGGTGGCGGATTGACTATCATATTCTTTCACCGTCGATGAAAGGAACCGTTAAGGCGACCGATATCTACCGCGATGAGCGCTTTTCCGATCATGCACCACTGACGATTGATTACGATTACGCGTTTCCGGAGAAATGATATCAGGCTGCCGCATTGAGGCCGCTGGGATCAATAAACATTGTCTTAGTGGCTTCTGTGCGGTTTTCTCTGAACATGATGTGTTCAAGACTGAAAGTCAGTCATGGTTCTCAGATTTGGAACGGGATCGCCGCTGAGTCTGGCCTCGCTTAGGCAAATACGCCAAGCGGGGCTTATTGCGGACATATATTTCTGTGGATCAGCCGCAGATTTGCTTTTATCTTATTCATTGCGAACGCAGTACAGCCATCCAGTTTCAGTGCAGGATTACTGTAATGAAGCCTGCACACAGCGGATGACGCCATAATCATAAGCTTCATCGAGCGCCTGATGAATAGATTTCAGACTCTTGGCCTCTTCGCCCAGTGACTCGATGGTCAGGCTAATCTCACTGAGTTGTTTGTCCTGCAGTTGAAGCACCTGTTTAACATCAAGCAGACCCGCGCTGATTCCCTCGGCCAGATGACTGAAAACCGTGCTCGCTTTCAAATCCCGCTTGCGGGCAATATCATCCGGTTTCAGTCCTTGTTCATATAGCATCAGCGTCTGATTGACAGTATCACTCATGCCGTTATTAAGCAGTTCCGGTAGCGGATGCTGACGGATAATATCGAGAAACTGTTGACCGTATTGCGACAGTTTCTGCTCACCCACCCCGCTGATTCGGCGCATTGCTGCCATATCCTGTGGACGGTGCTGACACATGTCCAGCAGGGTGGCGTCATGAAAAATGACATAGGGCGGCAGTCCATGCGATTTGGCGATACCGGCGCGGCACTGACGCAGCGCTTCCCAGAGTGCTTCATCCTGCGGCCGTACCGCCGTCTGTTTTTTGCCTGTTTTGTCTGCTTTCTGCCTTTCCTGTTGCTTGCGCAGCAATAGCGTCTCTTCACCGCGCAATACCGAGCGGCACTTCTCAGTGAGTTTCAGTGCACCATAGGCATTGATATCAATATCCAGATAGCCGGTGGCAATCAATTGTCGGAAGATACCGCGCCACTGCGTCGCGTTGAGTTCGCTGCCGATACCGAAGGTACTGAGCTGGTCATGCTGGTTGTGTTTGATGCGCTCATCGTCATTGCCCAGCAGAATATCGATAAGATAATTGACGCCAAAGCGCTGACCACTGCGGAACACGCAGGACAGAGCTTTCTGTGCCACTTCAGTCGCATCAAAATGCTCGGGCGGATTCTGGCAGTTATCGCAATGACCGCATTGTTGCGGCGCTTTTTCGTCGAAGTAGGCAAGCAAAGCATGGCGACGGCAGGTGATGAGTTCACACAGACCCAGCATCGCCTCCAGTTTATGATGCTCAACCCGTTTGATGATATCAGGCGCATCCGAGTCCTGCATAAACTGGCGCAGAGTAATCACATCCTGCAGGCCATAGGCCATCCAGGCATTGGCCGGCAAACCATCGCGGCCGGCACGGCCGGTTTCCTGATAGTAGGCTTCGATATTTTTGGGCAGGTTGAGGTGGGCGACAAAACGCACATCAGGCTTGTCGATCCCCATGCCGAATGCAATCGTGGCGACAATAATGATGCCTTCTTCACGCAGAAATCGATGCTGGGTATGCGCCCGTAATTCGGCGGATAAACCGGCGTGATAGGGCAAAGCCACCCGCCCCTGTTCCTGCAGCCATTCGGCAATGGCCTCGACCTTTTTCCGTGACAGGCAATAGACAATACCGGCATCTTCGGCATGCTGCGTGCTGATAAATTGCCACAGCTGCTGTTTGGCATTACGTGCTTCTGCAATCGAATAAAAGATATTCTGCCTGTCAAAGCTGTTGAGATAGACCTCGGCATTGTGCAGATTGAGCTGATCGATGATTTCATGACGGGTACGTTTATCGGCCGTGGCGGTCAGCGCAATGCGTGGCACCAAGGGAAAACGCTCATGCAGCATCCGCAGTTGCTGGTATTCAGGACGGAAATCGTGGCCCCACTGCGACACGCAATGGGCTTCATCGATGGCAAACAGAGCAATTTCAGTACGATCCAGCAGGTTCAGCATCCGCCCGCTGAGCAGTCGCTCCGGTGCCACATAGAGCAAGTCAATTGTGCCTGATTCCAGATCAGCCTCAACAGCGCGCGCATCCTGAGCAGACAGACTGGAATTCAGATAGGCGGCTTTGACCCCCAGCTCTCTGAGTGCGACCACCTGATCCTGCATCAAGGCAATTAAGGGAGAGACGACAATTGCCGTGCCCGGGCGCACCAGGGCCGGGATCTGATAACAGAGCGACTTGCCTCCACCGGTGGGCATTAACACCAGCGCGTCGCCACCGGCAATCACCTGCGCGACGATATCGCCCTGATTATGACGAAATGCCTGGTAGCCAAATACATTTTGCAGCACATCCTGTGCAGTTTGTCCGACAGTATCCATAGCTATGAAATAATCTGGCAAAAGGTCATTATGACAAATTGCAAAAGGCTTGGCATGCAGGCTGCCACTGTCAGCCAGAAGCTCAGACCTTATCCAGAATTTGTCGTTTTTTGTCGCTGAACTCTTTTTCCGTTAACACGCCCTTATCTCTGAGACTGGCGAGCTTTGCAATTTCGTCTGCGGCGCTTTGAGAAGCCCGCTCGTCAACAACGACGGCGCTGGGATTGGTAAAAGACCAGATTAAGGCGGCGACCCAACCCATAAAAGTCCAGCCCAGTAAAAAGTTGAGCAGGAAAATCGCCCCGGTGGAATGATGACCTCGCTGTGAAGCTATCAGTGTCGGCAGGAAATAAAAGGCCAGAAGTATGGCCAGAATCAATAACTCGCCCATGATTCTCCTTATAAAAAGTCTGATGAGCCGCTCGTCAGGACTAAAAGTCACCAGTTAAATCAAGCGCCAACTGCGGAACCTGGGGCGCTTGATGGCTTTGTTCATCAAAGCTGCTGAGACTGAGCCCCACCAATCTGGCAGCTTTGACCCCGGCCTCAGTTTTTTTGAGCAAAACAGGGATCACTGTTTTTAGATCCTCCAGTGTAACAGCATGATCCAAGGTCACGGCGCGGGTGACCTGCTGGAAATCGGCATATTTGACTTTAACGGTGACAGTGCGTGCCTTTAATTGATGTTTTTTTAGATTTTCCAGCACAATATCTGCAAGTTCGAGCAATTTGGCAGTTAATTCCGTTTCCGAAACAATATCTTCAGCAAAGGTGGTTTCCTTGCCCAAAGACTTGCGAATCCGCTGGCTGCGAACCGGACGTTCATCAATAGCACGGGCAATATTGAAGTAATACTGCCCGGCCTTGCCGAAGCGTTCGCTCAGTTCTGCCAGGGTTTTCTGACGCAGATCCAGACCGGTTTCAATGCCCAGTTGTTTCATCTTGGTTTCGGTAGCAGGTCCGATACCGTGAAACTTGCCGACTGGCAGGGTTTCAACAAATTTTTCGCCTCGTTCAGGACGAATCACATAAAGCCCGTCAGGTTTGTCCATATCAGAAGCGATTTTGGCCAGAAACTTATTGTAGGAGACCCCGGCTGACGCGGTAAGCCCGGTTTCCGCCAGGATGTCGCGTTTTATCGCCTTGGCTATCAAGGTTGCCGAACCGTTATAGTCAGCGGTATAGCTCACATCCAGGTAAGCTTCATCCAGCGACAGTGGCTCAACCTCACTGGCATAGCGCCAGAAGATGTCACGGATTTGACCGGACACCTCACGATAGGCTTCAAACCGGGGCCGGACAAAAATGGCGTGAGGACATAAACGGTAGGCCCTGGCGCAGGGCATGGCGGAATGAATGCCATATTGTCTGGCTTCATAGCTGCAGGCTGCCACCACACCACGGCTGTCAGGCTGTCCACCGACGATAAGGGGCTTATCCCGGTATTCTGGATGATCACGTTGTTCGACCGATGCGAAGAAAGCATCCATATCGACGTGAATAATTTTGCGTTGTCGGGCCATGATAAATGAGCTGAGCAAACTTCTCGCTATTTTCTCATGAATGCGGCTGCCAACACAGTATGAGATTGCGCTGACATCGCTGGTATGCGGAAACAGTCGATGGTACTTTAGCTGACTCAACCTTATCAGTGAGCACAGCTTGATAGCACAACTACAATCCTGGCAGGAAAGTCTCAAAGCTTTCACCCATCCGCGGGTGGTGACAATGCTGTTTTACGGTGTTGTGGCCGGGCTGCCGCTGTTGCTGATATTTTCTTCTCTAAGCCTGTGGTTACGCGAAGCGGGTGTGGAGCGCGCCGCGGTGACTTATTTCAGCTGGGCGGCGCTGGGTTATTCATTCAAGTTTGTCTGGGCACCGTTGATTGATGTCATTCCTTTACCAGTTCTGACCCGCAGACTGGGGCGGCGGCGCGCCTGGCTGTTGTTATCACAATTGATGGTGATGCTGGCCATAGCTTTAATGGCGCTGGTGGATCCTGCCAGCCAGGGACTGACATTAATGGCATTGGCGGCGGTATTGCTCGGTTTTTCCGCCGCAACCCAGGATATCGTGATTGATGCCTATCGGATCGAGTCTGCCGGCAAGGAACTGCAGGCGCTGATGTCAGCGAGCTATATCGCCGGTTACCGTATCGGTATGCTGATCGCCGGCGCCGGCGCTTTGTTTCTGGCCAGTTATTTCGGCTCCAGTCTCGGCGATTATGACTTCGGCGCCTGGCAGCTGACTTATCTGCTAATGAGCAGCTTTATGCTGATTGGCATTATCACCACGCTGGTCATTGATGAGCCGGTTGTGAATCAGACTATACGCACCCAGGCTGCCAGCGATTATGCCGGACTGTTTTTCACCTTTGTGGTTGCGGTCAGTGGTTTTATCGCCTTTTTTGCCTCAAGCTCAGAACTGGCTTTGCAGGCAAAGTTAGTCGTAGCAGGCTGGGTGGTCAATGCTAATCTGGCCGGTGTGCTGGTGGAAATGTTGCGACTGGCGCTGGCTTTGGGGGTGGCTGTGATTCTGGCGCTGTTCTGTCTGCGTTTTGACTGGGTCAACAAGGCTTTGCTGAAACGCAGTTATATTGAACCCATCCAGGATTTTTTCCGGCGTTATGGCTGGTCTTTGGCCTGGTTGCTGCTGGCGCTGGTGGGACTGTACCGGATTTCCGATATTGTGCTCGGCGTTATCGCCAATGTGTTTTATCAGGATATGGGCTTTAGCAAGCCGCAAATTGCCACTGTGGTCAAAACCTTTGGTCTGTTTATGACCTTACTGGGAGGTTTTCTTGGGGGGCTGCTGGCGGTACGTTACGGCGTAATGCGGATTCTAATGCTGGGCGCGCTGCTCTCGGCAGCGACCAATCTGCTGTTTATGCTGCTGGCCGGCATGGGCAATGATGTCTGGATGTTGTATGTCGTGATTTCTGCAGATAATCTGTCAGGGGGACTTGCCAGCGCGGCCTTTGTGGCTTTTCTGTCGAGTCTGACCAATATTTCCTTTACTGCCGTGCAATACGCTATTTTCTCGTCGCTGATGACCCTGCTGCCGAAAATGCTGGGAGGCTATTCGGGCACGATGGTGGATGCGATTGGCTATCAGGGCTTCTTTTTATCCACTGCCCTGATGGGACTGCCGGTGTTGTTGCTGATTATATTGGCTAACAAACATTTTAACCTGGCGCAGTCATGAGTCTCAGAAATCTGCTTTTCCTGTTGATGATTGGCCTGTTTGTATGGCAATGCCGGGCAGCGGAAACCGTCAGCCTCGGGCCGGGCATCAAAGTGCAGACCACACCGGCGCAAATGCCAATCAAGCAGGGTGAAACCTTTGAGTTTAATGAATATCTGATTACGCCACTGGCTCAGTTTTCACTGGAGGCCAAGGTCCTGTCGCGGGAAGATTATTTTCTGGACAGGGAAAGCGATCTGGCACCCACCGATCTGGCGCTCGGCTGGCAACAGATGTCTGACGAAGCGGTGCTTTCGCAAATCGATATCAGTCAGTCCGGTCGCTGGTATCACTGGCGGGTTGAGGATTTCCCGATTCCTCGGCGGGCAATTGAAACCCAGAGCGCCAATATGCATCTGGTGCCGGCCGATGACCAGGTAGCGGTAATGCTGGAGATGGTCAAACCGGGCCAGCTCATCAGCCTGGAAGGCCAGTTGATCAAGGCTGAAAGCTACGACGGCTGGCGCTGGCAGAGCTCGCTGACACGCGAGGATACCGGTGCCAGAGCCTGTGAACTGGTTTATGTGACTTCGCTGGAGATCCTCGCGCCTTAGCCGCAGCCTGTCGAATTGAGGCTGAAAAAAGCGTCAATCTTGGTTGCAAAACACTCATTTGGGGTGGCTACATTTCATGTTTTACGCCTCGTATGATGCTTTTCAGTCACAACAGAGGCGGAAACCAAAGAGCAACAAGCCCTAACTCGCCTTTTTTGCCAACTGATAGCAGGGGCGGTAGGCCTTTTTGTCCTGGCCCAGTTTCATCCGTTTTTCATGGACAAAGATCTGCAGGATCTCATCTATCGCCTGCATGATCGCCGGATCACCGTCGATGATGTATGGACCGTGCTTGGCGACTTCGCGAATACCGAAGGCTTTGACATTGCCCGCCACAATCCCGGAAAAGGCCGAGCGGATCTGACTGGCCAGTTCATGTTTGGGCAGTGACGGGTCGAGTTTGAGCGCCGCCATATTTTCATGGGTGGGTATGAACGGGAACTGCAGAATCGGGTCGATGTTGAGCTGCCAGTTGAAATAATAGGCATCCTGACTGGCATAACGGTCACGATGGACCTGTTCCACCGCTTCCCGGATTTCGGTGCCGACCTGTCCCGGGTCGCCAATAATGATTTTGTAGAGACTGGCGACATCATCCCCCAGACACTGGCGCAGAAAGCGGTCCAGGGTATTGAAGTAGTCCCGGCAGCATTCCGGTCCGGCAAACACCAGCGGAATGCCCTGGCGGTTTTCCGGATGCAGCAGAATGCTGAGCAGATACATGATTTCCTCGACGGTACCTACCCCGCCCGGGAAAACGACAATGGCATGTCCCAGACGCACAAAGGCTTCCAGCCGTTTTTCGATGTCGGGCATGATGACCAGTTCATTGACGATCGCATTGGGCGATTCGGAAGCGATAATGCCCGGTTCACTAATGCCGATATAACGGCCGTTTTTGATCTGCTGCTTGGCGTGGCCCACCGCGGCGCCTTTCATCGGGCCTTTCATTGCTCCGATACCGCAGCCGGTAATAATATCAAGACCACGCAGGCCTAATTCGTAGCCGACATGCTTGGCATAATCATATTCTTGCCGTGGAATCGAGTGACCGCCCCAGCACACCACGAGGTTAGGTGAGACGCCCGGCCGCACTACGCCGGCATTCCGCAGAATACGGAACACCTTATCCGTTATCTTGGCGGGATCATCAGCTTCTTCAGCCAGGATTTTGAAATCGGTATAAACGATGTCACGCAGTACCGATGACAGATGTTCCTGGATACCGCGGATGATCTTGCCGTCAACAAAAGACTGGGCCGGCGCATTGAGAATTTCCAGCATCACGCCGCGTGGTTGCGGTTTCAGCTGAATATTAAAGTCAGCGAAGGTTTTGAAGATTTCCTCGGCATCATCCTGTTCACTGTCAGTGTTGAGAATGGCGAGGGCACAGTCACGAAACAGACGGTGCAGATCGGCACGCGGGTTACTCAGTTTGTAGATTTCATCCTGTGACAGCAGGTTGAGACTGCGAACCGGTCGGATGGTGGTCCGGGCAACTTTGTTCATGCATTGACCTTTATTGTTGTCATAGTTTGATGCTCCCACTGTTGCTATGGCGAATCAATCCCCAGACAGCAAAATAACGCGATTTTGTGAGCTGGCTCAGTTGACGAGGCTTTTACTGGCGAGTTTGACACCGGGATCATCAGGATCGTTACGGAGTTTGAAGCCCAACTCCTCGGCCAGGCGCTGCATATTGATATTGGTCGACAGAATTTCGCCATTCATCCGACTGAAGCCTTGCTGGCGGGCGCTGGCAATCAGGGCTTTCATCAGTCTGGAGCCGATGCCGCGATGCTGCCATTCATCAGCCACCACCAGCGCAAATTCGCAGCTCTGGCCATCCGGGTTCATGGTGTAACGGGCCACGCCGACCTCGGTTTCTTCATCATCAATATCGGTGACGGCAATCAGTGCCAGCTCCCGGCTGTAATCAAGCTGGGTGAAGCGAATCAGCATATCCTGAGTCAGCTCATTCAGCCGCTGCATAAAACGGAAATAACGCGATTCTGCGGACAGCTTGCGGAAAAAATCCTGCTCAATCATGGCATCTTCCGGGCGAATGGGCCGGATGGTGATATTACTGCCGTCGGGTAGCTGATCCAGCGTAATCAGCTGATTGGGGTAGGGATGAATCGCCAGGTGATCATAGCGGTTGATGCCAGCCGGCTGGTGGCCGACTTCAATGCGGGCATCGAGTGCCATTACACCTTTTTCATCGGCAATCAGCGGGTTGATATCCAGTGATAGTAATTCAGGCAGTTCGCAGACCATTTCCGAGACCCGTAACAGGACCTGTATCAGCGATTCGCGGTTGATTGGTGGTAGCCCGCGGAATTCACCCAACAGACCCGATATCCTGGTTTCGGCAATCAGCCTTTCGGCCAGAAAGTGATTCAAAGGCGGCAGGGCAATGGCCCGATCCTGCAGCACTTCGACCTTAATTCCGCCGGCACCGAAGACTATCGCCGTGCCGAATACCGGGTCACGGCTGGCACCGACCAGCAGTTCCCGTCCCGACGGCGTCACATACATCGGTTCGACAGTGACATGGGTGGCGTAGGGATTGCCCTGATTGACATGCACCTGTTCCAGCAACTCGTTGTAGGTGGTACGCACCGCCGGCGCGTTGCTGATGTTAAGGCGGACACCGCCAACTTCGGTTTTATGCACAATCGACGGTGAACTGATTTTCATGACCACTGGATAGCCCAGGGTTTCGGCGGCGACCAGCGCTGCATTGGCACTGTCACAGTCAATGCTGAAGCTGACCGGAATATTAAAGGCTTTCAATAAAGCCCGAGATTCGGTGGTGCTCAGAATATGCCTTCCCTCAGACAACACGCTGTCGATAATCAGTCTTGCGCCCTCCACATCAGGAGCGCTGTGTGAGGCCAGCGGCCCCGGCACCTGCATCAGTAACTGCTGGTTATCGTGGAAGCGGGACAGGCAGGCAAAGGCTTCCACCGATGATTCCGGGTTGCTGAAACAGGGCAGATGATGGCGGGCAAACCGCTTGTCGGCTTCGGCGATTAAATCCTGGCCCATCCAGCAGGCCAGAACCGGTTTGGACTGACCCTGCTGCGCCTCAATGACCGCTTCAGCGCAGGCATCCGGGTCGGTCATTGCCTGGGGGGAGAGCATCACCAGCACACCATCCACATTGTCATCAGCAAGACAGCTTTTGACCGCCTGTTGATAGCGCTCGGGAGATGCGTCTCCCAGAATATCGACCGGGTTTCGCTGTGACCAGTGCGGTGGCAGCGACTGATTCAGCGCCTCGATGGTGGCTGCAGATAATTCAGCCAGCTCGATATTCAGATCCACGGCACGATCAGTCGCCATCACACCCAGGCCGCCGCCATTGGTGACAATCGCCAGCCGGCGACCATTGACGCGGCTTTGTGTGGACAGTATTTCTGCGGCGGCAAATAACTGCTGAATGCTGTCAGCCCGCACCACACCGGCGCGTTTCAGGGCTGCATTAAAAACATCATCACCGCCAATCATCGCCCCGGTGTGCGTCACCGCTGCCTGTGAAGCGGCCAGATGACGACCGGCCTTAATCACTACCACCGGCTTCATTCTCGACGCAATTCTGAGGCCGCTCATAAACCGGCGGGCATCACGGATACCTTCGACATACAGGAGAATGCTCTGGGTTTTCGGATCCTGGGCAAGATAATCCAGCAGATCGCCGAAATCGATATCGGCTGCATTCCCCAGTGAGACGATGGTGGAAAAGCCGACATCATTGGCACAGGCCCAGTCCAGAATAGCGGTGCAGAGTGCGCCCGACTGCGAAATCAGTGCCAGCTGTCCCGGCAGGGCGGTATTTTTGCTGAAAGTCGCATTCATGCCGATGGACGGTCGAATCAAGCCAAGACAGTTGGGTCCCAGTAACTGCATCTGATAGCGATCGGCTAGCTGCACCACGGTTTTTTCCAGTGCGATGCCCTGACCCTGACCTTCACTGAAGCCGGCGGAAATAATAATCGCAGCGCTGACGCCATGCTCACCGCACTGCCGGATAATATCGGGTACGGTCTCGGCCGGGGTGGCAATCACAGCCAGATCGATAGCCTTGGGCGTCTCGGCAATGCTGGCGAAACAGGGCTGGCTCAATACTTTTTTATGTTTGGGGTTGATGGCATAGACGGGGCCGCGAAAGTCGCCGCTGAGCAGATTATCGAATACGCGCCGGCCTACCGAGTTTTGCTCTTCGCTGGCACCGAATACGGCAATACCGCGGGGAGAAAACAGGCGATCCAGATAATGCGTATTCATGACTCCTTCCTGATAAGCTATCGGCTTATAACCCTTTCGGCATGACTGGCAATAATGACCCTGGCACTGATTTCACATCCCGACTGCATGTTGCATCAGACCGTATCCTATCACCCGGAAACGGCAGAGCGACTTTCTGCGATCCATGATCAGTTGCTCGCCAGCGGACTGGAAATGATATTACATCATTACCAGGCTCCACTGGTGACACGTGAGCAACTTGAGCGGGTCCATGACGCGTTTTATCTCGATGAGCTTTACCGTAAGCTCGATAGCCAGGAGCAGGTATGGCTGGATGCTGACACGATCATGATGCCGGACACACTGACCGCAGCGGGAAGGGCAGCCGGGGCCGTGGTAGAGGCTGTGGATTTGATCATGGAGGGGCATCACCAACTGGCTTTCTGTGCGGTACGGCCACCCGGTCATCATGCCGAACGGGATAAGGCGATGGGATTCTGTCTGTTCAATAATGTCGCGGTCGGTGCCGCCCACGCCCTTGAGGTTTATGACCTCAACAGAGTCGCGATTATCGACTTTGACGCGCATTTTGGTAATGGTACTGAACAGATTTTCGCAGAGAGTCAGCAGGTCCTGATCTGTTCCAGCTTTCAGCATCCGTTTTATCCGGGCAGTGGTGAGCCCAAATATCAGGGTCACATCATTAATGTTCCGCTTGCGGCGGGTGCCGGTGGGGCTGAACTTCGAACCGGTGTCGAAAAGCACTGGCTACCGGCACTGGAGGCTTTCAAGCCGGAACTGATTCTGATTTCTGCCGGTTTCGACGGCCATCGTGAAGATGATATGTCGGAGCTGTGCCTGGTGGAGGATGACTATGCCTGGCTCAGCGAGCAGATAAAGACCGTGGCTGATCGCGACGCCGGTGGCCGCATTGTCTCGGTACTGGAAGGTGGTTATGCGCTGTCAGCGCTGGGCCGCAGTGTGGTGGCGCATCTCAAGGCGCTGCTGGGCTGAGCCATAAAAAAGCCCCTGAACGGGGCTTTTCTTTAGATGTCGCAGATAAGTCCTAAAACGGAATATCGTCATCATAGTAATCGGCATCACCGCCGTAATCCGGGCCGGCAGAACTGGAAGCCGGCTGCGGCGCGTTATAGCCGCCGGATTGCTGCTGAGGACGTTGGTCGAACGAGGTGTCGCTACCGCTACCACCACTGCTGCCTTTACTGTCGAGCATAGTCATTTCGTTACCGACGATTTCTGTGGTGTAACGGTCCTGACCGCTTTGATCCTGCCATTTACGGGTTTGAATACGGCCTTCGATATAAACCTGAGAGCCTTTGTGCAGATATTGCTGGGCAATTTCACCCAGTTTGTTACGAAGCACTACCCGGTGCCATTCTGTGCGTTCCTGGCGCTCACCGGTCTGGCGATCCTTCCAGGTTTCCGAAGTGGCAATACGCAGGTTGCAGATCGAGCCACCGTTAGGGAATGCGCGGCTTTCGGGCTCTGTACCCAGGCGGCCGACGAGAATGACCTTGTTTACTGACATGGCAAAATCCTTGGTTGAAATGTAATGTTTTATTCTACGATGCTAACGCTGAAAAGCGAAAGACTCCAGTTCCGACAGATTAATTTCATCCGGTGAAAATTTGACGTAGGCCACCTGCTCTTCGGGCACCACAATGGTCTCTTTGACGCCTTTAATAGCGTTGAGCTCGTTGATAAAAAGATCGATGTCAGCCAGCGCGCTCTCATTCATATGAATAATGCGATTGCTGTAGTGTCGTGGTGCCTGCATCGGTAATACCAGAAGCAGCCAGATGAAAATCAGGGCGCTGCTGGCATAGAAAATCCCGTCCAGGCCGAATTTCGCGTAGAGCATGCCGCCCATCGCGCCACCGATAAAGGCCCCGAGAAACTGGGCACTGGAATAAATCCCCATTGCCGTGCCTTTATTTTCCAGTGGACTCAGCTTGGACATCATTGACGGCAGGCTGGCTTCCAGAATATTGAAGCCGGTAAAAAACAGCCACAGAAACAGCAGGATGGCGGTTAAGGAACTTGGCAGTATGGCCCAGCCCAGCTGAGCGAGGCCTAATACGGCTATCGCCCCCAGAAAAACGGTTTTCATCTTGCGCTTTTTTTCGGCAATGATGATAAACGGCACCATGGTGACAAACGCCAGCAGCAGAACCGGTAGATAGGCCAGCGCATGCTGACTTTTTTCGAGACCAGCCCCGTTCTGCAATGCCAGCGGCAGCGCAAAAAAGCTGGTGGTCAAAAGCAGGTGCAACACCATGATGCTGAACACCAGACGCATGATCTGCGGGTTGGACAGCACGTTTTTAAACTGCTTTGGAACCGGCTCGATATCGCGATGACTAATACGACGATGAGGCGAAGGCACCCACAAATACAGTACCGCCAGACCCAGCAGTGCCATCAGGGCCGTCGCCCAGAAAATGCCTGACAGGCCCAGCCAGTGCTCAAGCGCCGCCCCGGTCGCCAGCGCAATCGAGAAAGATAAACCGATACTGATGCCGATGCTGGCCATCGCCTTGGTACGTTGCTCATCGCGGGTCAGATCAGCGGTCAGGGCCATCACAGCAGCGGCAATAGCACCGCTGCCCTGCAAGAGCCGGCCGACAATGACCATTTCAATACTGCTGGCCATGGCGGCAACGACACTGCCGATGGCAAATAAAATCAGCCCGAGGCTGATGATTTTTTTGCGGCCGAAGCGATCCGAGAGCATACCGAAAGGAATTTGCAGCAGGGCCTGGGTCAGCCCATAGGCACCGATGGCGAGACCGATCATCATCGGTGTGCTGCCGCTGTATTGGTGAGCGGAAATCGAAAACACCGGCAGGATCATGAACAGGCCCAGCATTCTGAGGGCAAAAATGAGGGAAAGGCCTGAAATGCTGCGTTTTTCCAACGCAGTCATTGCGGTCGAATCAGTTTGTTTTTGCGTCATGATAGTTGGACAGAGTATATTGATCCGTTTGATTTTACTACGGAAACCTGATGAAAAATATAAGCGTTCCCGGGATGAAGCAAATCAGCATCCGTGGGGCCCGAACCCACAACCTGAAGAACATTGATCTGGATTTGCCCAGAGATGCGCTGATTGTCATTACCGGCCTTTCCGGGTCGGGAAAATCCTCGCTTGCGTTCGACACATTATACGCAGAAGGACAGCGTCGATATGTCGAATCCCTGTCCGCTTATGCGCGTCAGTTCCTGTCAATGATGGAAAAACCTGATGTTGACCACATCGAAGGTTTGTCACCGGCGATTTCCATCGAACAGAAATCCACCTCCCACAACCCGCGTTCCACTGTCGGCACTATTACCGAAATCTACGATTATCTGCGGCTGCTGTTTGCCCGCGCCGGTGAACCTCGCTGTCCGACCCATCATCAACCCCTGGCCGCCCAGACCGTCAGTCAGATGGTGGATATGGTGCTGGAAATGCCGGAAGGCAAAAAACTGATGCTGCTGGCGCCGGTGATTCAGGATCGTAAAGGCGAGCACCGCGATGTGCTGGAAGAATTGCGGATTCAGGGTTTTGTCCGTGCCCGCGTCAACGGGCAGGTCATCGAACTGGATAATCCACCGGAACTGGAGCTGCGTAAAAAACACACGATTGAGGCGGTCGTCGACCGGTTTAAAGTGCGTGATGATCTGCAGCAGCGGCTGGCCGAGTCGTTTGAGACCGCCCTGAAGATGGCCGATGGGGTGGCCAAGGTCGTCGATATGGATGATGAGAGCGATGAGACGCTGTTCTCAGCGCGCTTCGCCTGTCCACAGTGCGGCTACTCGATTTCCGAGCTGGAACCGCGCATGTTCTCTTTCAATAATCCGGCCGGAGCCTGTGGCACCTGCGACGGGCTGGGGGTCAAACAATTCGTCGATCCGGCCCGTGTGGTCGCTCATCCGGAAATGAGCCTGACCGCCGGTGCGATTCGCGGCTGGGATCGGCGCAATGCGTATTATTATCAGATGCTGCAGTCGCTGGCGAAGCACTATCAGTTTGACCTGGAGACCCCTTTTGATGACTTATCCGAAGAAGTCCGCCAGGTGCTACTCTACGGCAGTGGCAACACCGCCATTGAATTCAAGTACATGGGGGACCGCGGCAAACAGGTGGCACGTAAGCATCCGTTTGAAGGCATCATCCCCAATATGCAGCGGCGCTATCATGAGACTGAATCCAATAGCGTGCGGGAAGAACTGGCGCGTTTCCATTCTGTGCGAGCCTGCCCGGATTGTAACGGCACCCGCCTGACCCAGGCTTCACGGCATGTTTATGTCAATGAGACCACGCTGCCTGAAGTGACCCAAATGCCCATAGGCGAAGCCAGTAGTTTCTTCGACACACTCAGCTTGCCGGGCAACCGGGGCGAAATTGCGGCCAAGATTATTACTGAAATTTCCGCCCGCCTGAGTTTTCTGGTCAATGTTGGCCTGGATTATCTGAATCTGGCCCGCAGTGCCGAAACCCTGTCCGGCGGTGAGGCCCAGCGGATCCGTCTCGCCAGTCAGATTGGTGCCGGCCTGGTCGGCGTCATGTATATCCTCGATGAACCGTCTATTGGTCTGCATCAGCGTGATAATGATCGATTACTGGCGACGCTGACCCGGCTGCGGGATCTGGGCAATACTGTGATCGTGGTCGAGCATGATGAAGATGCCATCCGCACCGCCGATTTTGTGCTCGATATCGGCCCGGGAGCCGGTGTCCATGGCGGTGATATCGTCTGTCAGGGGTCACCGCAGCAGATCATGGAGTGTGAAGAATCACTCACCGGTCAGTTCCTGTCCGGTAAGCGTAAAATCGAAGTGCCAGCCCAGCGTGAAAAATTTCATGCCGGCAAGGTGATTGGTCTGCGCGGTGCCTGTGGTAACAATCTGCAGAATGTCGATATTGATATTCCGGTGGGGCTGATGACCTGCGTGACCGGCGTGTCGGGTTCCGGTAAATCAACGCTGATCAATGAAACCTTATTGAAGCTCACGGCCAGAACCCTCAATGGCTCTTCCGATGAACCGGCGCCGCACCAGGATATTCTGGGACTGGATCAACTGGATAAAGTCGTCGCCATCAACCAGAGCCCGATTGGCAGAACGCCGCGCTCCAACCCAGCAACTTATACCGGTCTGTTTACACCGATTCGTGAACTGTTTGCCGGCACGCCGGAAGCCCGCTCCCGCGGTTATGGACCGGGCCGCTTCAGTTTCAATGTCAAAGGCGGCCGTTGTGAAGCCTGCCAGGGGGATGGTCTTATCAAGGTCGAGATGCACTTCCTCCCTGATATTTATGTGCCCTGCGATGTCTGTAAAGGTGCCCGCTATAACCGCGAAACGCTGGATATCCGTTACAAGGGCAAAACCATTACCGAAGTGCTGGATATGACCATCGAGGAAGCCAATGTCTTTTTCGAAAATATCCCGGTGGTCGCCAAGAAGCTGCAAACGCTGATTGATGTGGGACTGACCTACATCAAGCTGGGGCAGAATGCGACCACGCTGTCCGGCGGTGAAGCCCAGCGGGTGAAACTGGCCAAGGAACTGTCCAAGCGCGATACCGGCAAGACTTTGTATGTGCTGGATGAACCGACAACGGGTCTGCATTTCTACGATATCGAGCAACTGCTGAAAGTCCTGCATAGCTTGCGGGATCGTGGTAATACCATCGTCGTTATCGAGCATAATCTGGATGTGATTAAAACCGCTGACTGGATTATTGATATGGGGCCGGAAGGGGGCTCCGGCGGCGGTATGGTGGTGGCGACCGGCACACCGGAAGAGGTTGCCGAGCATGAATCCTCCTATACCGGCCATTATCTGAAACCGCTGTTGCAATCATGAGTCTAGAACAGGAAATCAAACTGCAGGTCACTCAGGAGCAAGCGCTGGATCTAAACAAGCTGGACTGGCTGATGGCGATGCTGGAACAACCGGGCCAGCAAATTCATTTGCTCAGCACCTACTTTGATACCCCTGACCTCGAGCTGAAAAAATTCGGCGCCGGACTGCGCCTGCGTCAGATTGGTGAGCAGTGGCTACAGACCGTGAAATGTACCGGCAAGGCTGAAAACGGTCTGCATCAAAGGAAGGAATGGGAGCATCCGCTCGAGGGGCCTGAATTTGATAAGAGGCTGCTGAAACAGACCGAACTGTCACCACTGGTAGCGAATGCCGCGATCTGGGATGCCATCAAGCCGCTATTTACCACCGAGTTTGAAAGGCTGGTGATGCCGCTGCAATTGGATGACGGCACCCAAGTGGAAATGGCGTATGACCGGGGTGAGGTGCGCGCAGGAAATAAGCAAACGCCCATTCATGAAATCGAGCTGGAACTGAAGCAGGGCGAGATAAAAAAAGTGCAGCAACTGGCCGACCAGCTGAAGGCCGCGTTGCCACTACAATACAGTGATATCAGCAAAGCGGCACAAGGTTATTCACTGTATCAAAGCATTGAAAAATAAAGATTTTATTTTGTTTTGTCAGGCGCAGACAAACCCCTGAATAGTTTGTTATAGTCGAACTGAAGCTTCTATCGATTCAACAATGCGCAGAGCAGTTAACCGCTTGTTGCTTTGCGTTGCTTGTCTGACCCAAGCGAGAGGAGTATCGACTATGAAGAAAAAATGGGTCGTCGTTGCCGAGAGCAGCCGCGCCAGAATCTTTTCGGTGGAAAGCCGGACCAGCCCGCTTAAAGAAGTGGATGATATGGTTAATACGGCCAGCCGTCTCAAGGATGAAGAACTGGTCACTGACGATGCCGGCCGGACTTTTGACAGTCATGGTCAGGGTGGTCGTCATGCGATGGAGCCAAGGACCGAGCCCAAGCAGACCGAAGTCATGCATTTCGCCCATGATGTGGGTGAAAGGCTGGAAAATGCGCGTCGCGTCGGTGATTACAACGATCTGGTGATCATCTCTTCCCCGGGCTTTTTGGGTAAGCTCAAACAGAGCCTGGGCAGTGTGACGCAGAAGCATATCAGTCAAACGATCAATAAAAATCTGATTCACAAGAGCGAAGCAGAAATCCGCGATTATCTGTTTCAATAGGAGTTGACGCCGGTGACTTCGGTCGCCGGCCAGATCTCACCGGGTGGACAGACCCTGCCCGGTTTCAAACTTCCAGGTACGGATAATGGTGAGCATGTCATTATCCTTCAGCACATTCTCAGGTATCGCAGCATAAGGTGCCCCCAGACGGACAATCCGAACCGCCGCTTCGTCCAGAACCTCGTGACCGGATGATCGAGAAATCACGATGCCACCGGCAGGCACACTGCCGTCCGGATTAATATCCACCGACAGCATCAGGCTGCCATTCAGGCCCTGACGCCGGGCTTCCTGCGGATAGTTCATATTGCCGATATTCTCGACTTTCATTTCCCAGGCCTTCATATAAGCTGCGGCTGCAAACTCCTTGGTAGAGGCTGAAATACGCCTTTTCTTGGGGCGATCGCTGAGGGCCCGGGTGGTTTCGTTCAGCTTGTTCTGCAAGTCGTGAATTTCATTTCTCGCCTGCAGCATTAATTCCCGGGCTGAAGGCCGTGGCGGCGGCTCCGGTGCTGCTTCAGCCTGTGGCTCCACATCAGTCTCCGGTTTCTCCACTTTCTCAACCTTGCGTTCGGCTTTGTCCTGAGTCAGTTTTTTCACCGGCTTTTCAGGCTGAGGTTCTGCTGGAGCGGGCGGGGTCGGTTTGGGTTCAGGCTCGGGAGGAGCGGGCTCAGGTTCCGGCGCCGGTGGTTCGGGGATAGGTTCAGGTTCGGGATCGACAGGCGGTATAGGCTCTGGCTCGACTTCAGTCATCGCAATAGGGGGGATGGGCTCTGAGCTCGGCGCTTCTTCGACTACCGGAACCGGTAACTCCGGCGTCGGTTCAGGGCTTGGCGTATCAGTCTCACCACCACCTTCATTGTCAGCCTGGGCCAGAAAGTCCGCCTCTTCCGGCTTGATACGGTCCTGCTGTTTGACCAGGGTGATTTCCAGATTATTGACTGGCGCATTAGTCGGTTCGGAAAAGACGTCAAAACTGATGCCGAGCACGATAATCAAATGAATGATAATCGAGATCAGCAGAGTAAAGACCAGTCTGTCAGAGGCAGTGGTTCTTGCCATGGGTCACTAGGGTACCTGACGAATCAACGGCGTCTGCTCCGGATCACTCAACCTGACTTGCTCGGCCATGGCCGCTGTCATTTCGATCTGTCCGTCAGCTCGCATCAGCATAACATGATCAATACCCAGTGAAGCGGCAATTTGCGGCCAGTCTTTACCTGCCACAACCAGGGCTGTCGCGGCGGCATCAGCACGGGCAGCCTGTTTGTGGATCACCGTGACCGAGATATTATCGCGGGCCGGCTGACCGCTGCGGGGGTCAAGAATATGCGGATAGCGTTGACCTTCATAAGTGAAATAACGTTCGTAATCGCCGGAAGTAAACACACTTTCATCGCCCTGAATCTCGACCGAGGCCAGCATGCCGCCCTCTTTACGGGGATGGCGGATGCCTATCCGCCAGGGCCGGTCGCCATGGCTGCCGATGGCACGCAGATCCCCGCCGATATTGATAATCGCGTTCTCAATCCCCTGTGCTTTGAGTGCAGCAATGGCCGCGTCGACGGCGGTGCCTTTGGCAAAGCCGCCAAAACCCAGTTTGACCATGAGATTGTCACTGCTCAGCACATTATTCTCGATATGGATATCTTCCATAGTTGGCGCAGCGGTCAGCCATTCATCGATCTTGTCCTGGGCGGGTGGTGGCCTGGATTCAAACCAGTTGTCCTGATGATAACCCCACAGCTCAAACAGTTTGCCTGCAGCCGGATTGAACAGATGCTGGCTGTCGTGGGCGTAGCGGGCGGCTTCCTCGATCACCGCCGCGACTTCGGGTTTGATCTCGATTGATTCACCGGCGGCTATCGCTTCGTTAATACGCGTCAGTGTACTGGGTTGCCAGGCATGCCAGGTATCATTGACGTTATTGAAAGCCTGTTCCAATAGCTCAACGGTTTTGTCAGCCGTCTCGGCATCGACGCCATAGAGACTGACATCAATTTCGGTGCCAAAGGCATAGAATTTGGCCTGGCGGGCGCGCTCGCTGTCGCCGCAAGCGCTGACAAGCAGCCCAGAAATCAGTAAAAACAGGATCAGGAATCGTTTCATGGCAGCCTTTGTTCAATCGCAGTCATTAAATCAGCACCGATATTGAGCCCGAATTCACGGTCAAGTTCACGGATACAGGTCGGGCTGGTCACATTAATTTCAGTCAGGTAATCACCGATGACATCCAGGCCAACAAAAATCAGTCCTTTTTCGCGTAACTTGCCACCCACTTGCTGGCAAATCCAGCGATCCCGCTCGGTCAGTGGCCGACCTTCAGCGCGGCCGCCGGCAGCAAGATTACCCCGGGTTTCGCCCTGGGCCGGAATCCGTGCCAGCGCATAGGGTACCGGTTCCCCGTCAATCAGCAGAATGCGTTTATCACCGTCTTTAATTTCGGGCAGATACTTCTGGGCCATGACTGATTTGCGGCCATGATCACTCAGGGTTTCCACGATGACCGAAAAATTGGGATCATCCCGGTTAATCCGGAATATCGAAGCGCCGCCCATACCGTCCAGTGGTTTCAGAATCATATCGCCATGTTCGTGCTGGAATTCACGGATCAGATGCTTGTGGCGGGTGACCAGGGTCGGCGGGCAACATTGCGGGAACCAGGCGGTGAACAGTTTTTCATTGGCGTCACGCAGGCTTTGCGGATCATTGACAATCAATACGCCGGCCGCCTGGGCCTGTTCCAGCAGATAGGTGCTGTAGACATATTCCATATCAAAAGGCGGATCCTTACGCATCAGGATCGCGTCCAGATCGGTAATGGGACGGGTCTTTTTGTCGCCCAGTTCAAACCACTTGACCGGATCCTCAAACACTTTCAGCGGTCGCATCTCGGCAAAAACCTGACCATCACGCAGAAACAGATCCTGCTGTTCCATGTACAGGACCTGCCAGCCCCGGCCCTGGGCGGCCAGTAACATCGCAAAGCTGCTATCTTTCTTGATATTTATCCGGGAGACCGGATCCATAACGATACCGATGGTGCGTTGCATATCCCACTCTGTGTACGCTGTGAAAAAGACAGCCCATTGTACCTGAAAGCCTGATTTGACCGCAGATTTTGCATAGCCATAAAGCGTTTAGCGCAGAATGATTGCATGATGCGTCTCTACAAGCGGGCATGGGATTCGCTATAATCGCAGGGGTTTTGACTTTGAATAATGATATCGAGCTAATGACGAATAAAGCGGTGATGAAGGCGGAGACGCCGAGAACCTTTCAGGAGCTCATCCTGAGACTGCAACAGTACTGGGCTGAACAGGGGTGTGTGTTGTTGCAACCTTACGATATGGAAGTCGGTGCCGGTACCTTCCATCCGGCGACTTTCCTGCGCGCCATCGGCCCGGAGCCATGGAGCGCGGCCTATGTGCAACCCTCACGTCGTCCGACCGATGGCCGTTATGGTGAAAATCCCAATCGTCTGCAGCATTACTACCAGTTCCAGGTGGTGCTGAAACCGTCTCCGCTCAATATTCAGGAGCTGTATCTGGGCTCACTGGAAATGCTGGGTATCGATACGTCCATTCATGATATCCGCTTTGTTGAGGATAACTGGGAATCACCGACTCTCGGTGCCTGGGGACTGGGCTGGGAAGTCTGGCTCAATGGCATGGAAGTCACTCAGTTCACCTATTTCCAGCAGGTGGGCGGCCTTGAGTGCAGTCCGGTGACGGGCGAAATTACTTACGGACTTGAGCGGATCGCCATGTATCTGCAGGGCGTCAGCAGCGTTTATGACCTGGTCTGGGCTGACGGTCCGATGGGCACCGTGACTTACGGTGATGTCTTCCATCAGAACGAAGTCGAGATGTCCGCCTATAACTTCGAACAGGCCGATGTGGAAAGCCTGTTCAATAGTTTTGATACCTGCGAACGCGAGAGTCAACGAATGATAGAAGCCGGCCTGCCGCTGCCTGCCTATGAGCTGGTGCTGAAAGCCTCCCACACCTTTAATATGCTGGATGCGCGTAAAGCGATTTCCGTGACTGAAAGACAACGCTTCATCCTGAGGGTCAGAACCCTCGCCCGGGCCGTGGCACAAGCCTATTACGACCGCCGCGAAGCATTAGGCTTCCCGATGGTGCAGGCAGCAGAGGCGGAGGCGCAGGCATGAAGGAATTTGACGATCTGCTGATTGAACTCGGTACAGAAGAGCTGCCACCGAAAGCCCTCGCCAAACTCAGCCGGGCTTTTCATCAGGGCGTGGAACAGGGCCTGAAAAATGCCGAACTGACATTTGACGAAATCCGTCCTTATGCGACACCGCGCCGTCTGGCGCTGGTTATCAGCAAACTGCAGACCAAGCAACCCGACCGCGTGGTTGAGCGTCGCGGCCCTGCGGTGACGGCCGCTTTTGACGAGGACGGCAATCCCACCAAAGCCTTGTTGGGGTTTGCCGGTTCCTGCGGTGTCGAAGTCGATGATCTCGACACCATGAAAACCGACAAAGGTGCCTGGCTGGTATTTAAACAGGAACAGGCTGGTGCCACTGCCGCGGAACTGCTGCCGGAGATTATCCAGCAGGCGCTGAATGATCTGCCCATTCCCAAACGCATGCGCTGGGGCGATCTGCCAGGCGAATTTGTGCGTCCGGTGCACTGGTTGATAGTGCTGCTGGGCGATGACATTGTGCCAATGGATTTACTGGGCGTCAGCGCCGACCGTTTCAGCCGCGGGCATCGTTTCCATTCTCCGCAGCCGATCCGCATCAGCTCGCCGATGACCTACGCGCCGCAACTGGAAAGTGAAGGCCATGTCATGGTTGACTTTGAGAACCGCAAAGAAGCCATTGAAGGTCAGGTCAAAGAACTGGCAGACAAGCTCAAAGGCAGTGCGATTATTAATCCGGATCTGCTGGATGAAGTGACCGGGCTGGTGGAATGGCCGGTGGCACTGGCTGGTAATTTTGATCAGCGTTTTCTGGAGTTGCCCCCGGAAGCCCTGATTTCATCGATGGAAGGCCATCAGAAATACTTTGCGATTGAGGCCAAAGACGGCAAGCTGCTGCCGCATTTCATCACCGTCAGCAATATCGCCAGCCAGGACCCGGCGCAGGTCATTGCCGGTAATGAGCGGGTGATCCTGCCCCGTCTCAGTGATGCTGCCTTCTTCTGGGATACCGACCGCAAGCGCGCCCTGGCGGAGCATCAGGAACAGCTCAAAACCATCGTGTTCCAGAACAAGCTGGGCACGGTTTACGATAAATCTCAGCGGGTCGCAGCGCTGGCTGCGGAGATTGCCGGCCAGATTGAAGGTCAGCCTAATCTGGCTGAACGTGCCGCCCAACTCGCCAAGTGCGATCTGGTCACTGAAATGGTCGGTGAATTTCCGGAATTGCAGGGCATTATGGGCCGCTATTATGCGCGCCTTGATGGTGAAGATAATGAAGTCGCCGAAGCGCTGGATGAACAGTATCAACCGCGTTTTGCCGGTGATAACCTGCCGGCCACCCGCACCGGTCAGGCCGTCAGTCTGGCGGAAAAACTGGATACATTGACTGGCCTGTTTGGTATCGGTCAGCCGCCTTCCGGTGTCAAGGATCCGTTTGCGCTACGCCGTGCGGCGCTGGGCGTATTACGGATCATTATCGAAAAAGCCTTGGATCTGGATCTGACGCAGCTGCTGGACAAAGCGACGGCGAATTTCGATGGCAGATTGTCCGAAAAAGATGTCAGCGATCAGGTTATGCAATATTTTTATGACCGTCTGCGTGGCTATGCACTGGAGCAGGGCTTCAAGGCTGATGAGTTTGAAGCGGTATTGACTGTGAAACCCACCCGGCCGCTGGACTTTATGCAACGTCTGAAAGCTGTAGCCGCTTTCCGTAAACTGGAACAGGCAGAATCTTTGGCTGCTGCCAACAAGCGTATCGGCAATATACTGCGTAAAAACGACGCTGAAACTATCGAGGCAGAGGTGAAAGACAGTCTGCTGCAGGAAGCCGCAGAGAAAGCACTGGCAGCACAGGTTGGCGAGGCCCAGCGCGAGCTTGCGCCGTTAACGGCCAAAGCCGATTACACCGGTGTGCTGAACTATCTGGCCGGCATGCGTGAGACCGTCGACAGCTTCTTTGACGATGTCATGGTTATGGCGGATGATGAAGCCGTCAGACAAAACCGTCTGGCATTACTCAATCAGACCCGGGCTCTGTTCCTGGGCGTGGCCGATATTTCCTGCCTGCAGGAGTAAGATTATGTCGCTGATAATTCTGGATCGGGACGGTGTGATAAATCATGACTCGGATGATTTTATAAAAACACCGGCTGAGTGGGAGCCCATCGAGGGCAGTCTGGAAGCGATCGCGCGACTGAATTATGCCGGTTACCGGATTGTGGTGATTACCAATCAATCCGGTATTGCCCGTGGCCTGCTGGATGTGGAAACGCTGAACCGGATCCACAGTAAAATGCGACGGATGCTGGCTCAGGTCGGCGGCAAGATTGAAGCCATTCTCTACTGTCCGCACGGCCCTGAGGATGGCTGCAGCTGCCGCAAGCCGCACAACGGTTCATTCACTGATCTGGCGCATCGCTTGCGGGTGAATCTGGATAATGTGCCGGCTGTCGGTGATTCAATGCGGGATATTCAGGCGGCGATGGCATCCAATGCCAGACCGATTCTGGTCAAAACCGGCAAAGGTCAGCGTACACTAGCCGAAGGCCTTCCCGAAGGGGTTGAAGTCTATGACGATCTGGCCTCTGTGGCGAGTGCCCTGCTGGAGCCGCAGCTGCAATGATTCTGTTCCGCTCGCTGGTTTTCTTTGTTATCTATGCGGTCACTGCCGTGTTGTTCTCGTGCCTCGGCGTCATAGTCTGGCCTTTACCGTTCAAGTGGCGTTACGCTGTGGTCAGTCAATGGGCCAAGCTGAATATCTGGCTGCTGGCGAAAATATGTGATCTGCATCTCGAAGTGGAAGGTAAAGAGCACATTGGTGAAGAACCCGCTGTTATTATCTGTAAGCATCAGTCGGCGTGGGAAACACTGGCATTGCAGGCGGTGTTTCCGCCGCAGGTGTGGGTGCTCAAACGTGAACTGTTATGGATTCCGTTTTTTGGCTGGGGACTGGCATCATTAAGCCCGATTGCGATTGATCGCAAAGCGGGTCGAAAAGCGCTCAGCCAGGTCATCGAACAAGGCCTTGATCGTCTGTCTTCCGGTGCCTGGGTGGTGGTATTTCCGGAAGGCACCCGGGTGGCGCCGGGCCACATGGGCAAATTTGGTATCGGTGGTGCCAGGCTGGCAGTCGATACCGGCTATCCGGTCATACCGGTTGCGCATGATGCCGGACATTTTTGGCCCAAGCGTGGCTTTTTGAAGAAACCGGGCACCATCAAAATGGTGATTGGTAACAAGATTGAGACCACAGATATTGATGCCGGGGCGCTCAATCAGCAGCTGTTTGAATGGATGCAGCAGCAGATGACCAAGCTGGAAGGTAAAAAACCGCTCCAGCAAGACAAAAAACAATAGAGAGTCGAGATGGTGGCTAGAGCAGAAGGCATTTTACGCTTACTGATCGTGGATAATTCGCTGACGGACGCAGAGGCGGTGATCAACACGCTGCGAAGTGCAGGCCACGCTGTCCGTGCCGCCCGAGAAGACCGTCCGGCCGAACTGGAACAGTTACTGGCGACTCAGACCTGGGATTTGCTGGTGTGTCGCGAAGGCGTACCCAGTCTGTCACCCGTGGATGTCGTGTCGTTGCAGCATCGTCTGGGCAAGGATCTGCCCTGCATCATCATCGTCAACGATAAGGACAGTGAAGAACAGTTCTACGACTGTGGTGCGCAGGATATTGTCGTATTCGGTGATAACCGCCGCTTGCAGTTTGCCGCCAACCGGGAACTTAAAAATCTCTATATCCGCCGGCTTGGGCGACGCAATGAGCGCGCGCTGAGAGAGAGCGAGAAGCGCTCCCGGGCGCTGCTGGAAAGCTCGCGTGATGCCGTAGCCTATATGCATGAGGGCATGCATATTTATGTAAATCAGGCCTATCTGAACCTGTTCGGTTATGAAGAGCCGGAAGATGTCGACGGTCTGCCGATGCTGGACCTTATCAGCGCTGACGATCATCACAAGTTCAAAGCCGTATTCCGTGACTTCGCCGAGCAAAGTGAGTCGGCTCCGGTCACTGTCGTTTCCCATTGTGTGCGTGCCGATGGTACCGGCTTTAATGCCAAGATTGAATTCAGTCACGCCAGGGTGGAAGGCGAGGATTGCACCCAGGTTGTGATTCGTGATGATGCCAGCTTCAGTGTCGATGATTCACAGCTGAAGCTGCTGCGCGATCATGATTTGCTGACCGGGCTTTATAACCGGAAACGCTTTGTTGATGAGCTGGAAAAAACCGTATTCCAGGCTGCCGAAGGCAATGGCGATGCCGAGATGCTGTACCTGGTGCTGGATGACTTCCAGGCGATCAAGGAGCAGGTCGGGCTGGGCACCAGCGACGTTATCATCAAAAGCGTCGCCGATTTACTGCGGAAAAACCTCAATGAAGGCGAAACTTTGGGGCGTTATGGCGATCAAGTCTTTACCATCATCATTCCCAGTCATGATGACAACGTGGTTGATGAGCGGGCCAACGTCTATCTCAAGGCGATTGATGACTACGTATCCCATGCCAATGGCAAAACCATCGATCTGCACTGCAGTATCGGTATATCGCGAATCAGTGAAAATCAGGCATCGGTAGAAAAGGTGCTGGAAAATGCCGATAAAGCCTGCACTAAGGCGCAAAAGGCCGGCGGCAACCAAATCGCCCGTCACCAGGCCCAGTTGGAATCAGAACAATCCGGGGCCCAGACTGTCGAGCAGTGGCATAAGCGGCTGACAAAAGCCCTGCAGGAAAACAAATTCCTGCTCCATTTCCAGCCCATTGTCAGTCTGCATGGCGATGAGCGGGAGTTTTATGAGGTCCTGCTCAGACTGGAATTGATTGAAGGCCGCATGACCAAGGCCGATGAATTCATCGAACATGCCCATAACCTGAAAATGATGGCAGAAATTGATAAGTGGGTGATTCGTACGGCCATTGAAACCCTCAGTGAACATCGTCATCAGTTTCCGCACACCCGCTTTTTTATCAAGCTTTCAGAGCAAAGCCTGCATGCCCCCGAATTTGTTGACTGGCTGGTGGCGACACTGGAAGCCCATAAGCTCAGCGGCAATGCGGTGATTTTCGAGGTCAGCGAAACCATTGCGCTGGATAATCTGGAGCAGGCCCGTGCTGTCATCGCTAAACTCAAACACAATGGCTGTGAGTTCGGACTGGAGCACTTCGGCTCCGGTGTCGATTTCTCCAACAGTCTGAATACGCTGGATGTGGATTACGTCAAAATTAATGGCGCCTTTGTAGAAAATATGGCGCATGACAGTGAAAACCAGGCTGCTGTGAAAGCAATTATCGAAATGACCAAACAGGCTGGTAAGCGTTGTATCGCAGAGTTTGTGTCTGATGCCAATAGTCTCGCGCTACTGTGGCGGCTGGGCGTGGATTATGCGCAGGGCTACTATATCCACGAGCCTTCAGAAAAACTGGATTATGATTTTGAAGACGATGATCTGTAAAAAACAGGGCATTAACAATAAAAAGGCCGGGATAATCCCGGCTTTTTTGTTTTCAGCGTACTCCGCGCAATGCGTTGATGCGATCTTCCAGCGGCGGGTGAGTCATAAATAAGGCTGTGAAACCGGCACGACCACCGGAAATACCGAAGGCGTGCAATTGATCCGGTAATGGCTCATCCGCAGTGCCGGCCAGACGCTGCAGGGCGGCGATCATTTTAGGCGCGCCGACCAGGCTGGCGGCACCGGCATCAGCGCGGTATTCGCGCTGACGGCTGAACCACATCACGATAATGCTGGCGAGGAATGCCAGTACCAGTTCGGCGATGATCGAGGTGATCCAGAACGCCGGACCATGGCCGCTTTCGGTTTTGAAAACGGTTCTGTCGACGACATGCCCGATCACCCGTGACAGCACGATGACAAAGGTATTCACCACCCCCTGGATCAAGGCCATCGTGATCATATCGCCATTGGCAATATGACTGACTTCGTGTGCCAGCACCGCTTCTACTTCATCCTGGGTCATTGATTGCATCAGCCCGGTACTGACTGCGACCAGTGCTTTATTCTTATTGGCACCGGTGGCAAAGGCGTTGGGCTGCGGTGACTGATACACAGCCACTTCCGGCATACCGATGTTGGCCTGCTTGGCCAACCGGCTGACCGTGCTCAACAGCCAGCGTTCAGTGTCATTGCCGGGTTGCTCGATGACCTGGGCACCGGTCAGATGTTTAGCAGTCCATTTGGAAATCAGTAATGAAATGAAGGAACCGCTGAAACCGATGACCGCGGCATAAATCAGCAGCGAATTCATGTCGAGGCCGACACCCTGCTCATCGAGCAGGCTTTCGATGCCCAGCAGACGCATGGTCATACTCAGTACCAACAAGACGGCAAGGTTGGTACCTACAAAAAGCATAATTCGTTTCATTGCTGAATCCTAAATGATTAAACAGAGCTAAATATGGGTAAAGCCGGTCACAATTTCAAGCTTGGATAAGACAATTTTTCATCAGCTTTTGCTGACAGTCTGTCAGCTGTTCATTGCAGGTCTGCTCGGACTCTGCAGCGAGAATCACAGTGCAGATTACCTGGTCTTTTCTGATTTGTGTGCCGGGCAAAGGAAGATCGTGACATGGCATCGGCCAGAGGGGGGTATCAGCAACTTCAAGGTCGCTTTCGGCAAAGCAATAATGCAGTAGTCTGATAGGTGTTTTTTCAGCATGCCGAGGCATATCGCGCAGAGCCATTCCACGGCTGCTGTCGATCTGCCATTGCAAGCACGGCGCTGCTGCTAGTAACTCCAAAGAAGCGCTGATCCGGGGATTAATTTCAAGAATAAAAATCTCGTCATCAGCGGTGACAATATAATCAAGGCTGTTAAAACCTCTGAGGCCAGTAGCTTTGACCAGCCTGCCGAGCAGTAAAGTCAGATCCGCGGCATGTTCAGCCGGCACGGCTGCGTATTGCCAGATTTGCTGCAAAAGAAACTGCCCGGGCAGATTGACCTGCCGGTTCCAGCCCAGAATGGTGAAATCCACGCCGTTGGCAATAAAACAGACTGAACGCGCTTCACCGTCAATTTTCTGTTGATAAAACTCGCCCGGCGCTAAGGGCTTATTGTCAGCACTAACCTCCGTACCGCCGGCACTATCCAGACGCTTTCGCAGCGGATTTGGAACCGGTGCCAGGGTCAGACTGGTTGGTGGATAGGGAAGCTGTAACTGATCCAGCAGGCTGAAAAAGTGCTGAGGATCGCGAACTAACGCGAGAGTCTGTGGCGAGTTGCCGATGAATTCGATATGCGCAGGCAACTGAGAAAGAACAGAGTAGAAACGCTCAATGCCGGTGCCGCAAATCAGTAAGCAGGCTTCGTCTCTAGAGAGAGAGACTAAAGACTGTAACAGCTCGCTCTCAGACAAGGCATCAAAACTTGGCAGCTGGATGAAGTTCTCGGCGACAGCCCGGGTATCGCTGTCAGCAAAACAGTCAGCGACCCGGACCGGATAACCGGCACGGGCCGCTGACTCTGCAATAAAACGTCCGCTCTGGGCAAAGACCAGGATGGGTGGTCTTTGCATCAGTACGGCCAATCAGACCAGCTTGCGGGCGCCTTCAAAGGCATTACGGAAATCGAGGTAAACCGGTTTCTCGCTTTCCAGGGTTTCACGCAGTAAGGCCTGCTGCAGCTTGTATTTGACGTCACCGACAGCGAGGGCACCGATACCGACAGCATCCGGTGCATTTTTAGCCAGTTCCAGCGGAGCACCGAAATCCATCAGCTTGATGCCCTCAATACCCAGCGGAGAAACGGCGTTAACATCACCAGCGACCTTCAGTTTTTTGGCATCTTCCAGTACCGAGGCATTCAGTACCTGAATACCGGCTTTGGCAGTACAGAAAACCACATCGGCATTAGCCAGCAGTCGGGCTTTGTCGGCATCCGAGGCGGCAGTGGTACCGCGCAGTTCAACACCGTAGCGGCGTTTCGCCTCTTCGGCAAACTCCAGCGCTGTGTCCAGTGAGAAGTGATCAACGATAGTCGTTTTGGCACCCTGCAGTGCAGCAATGACCGCAGTGGCAATACCGACCGGGCCGGTGCCGCCGAAAACAACGGCCTGGGTGTTTTCGTAAGTCTGGTCAAATTTGCTTTTCAGTTCCCGTTCGACACAGGCAACCAGTGCTGCTGCTGTGGTGAATGCACCGCTGGGATCGGCCATGACTGAAATTTCGAATGGCGGCACCATGGCTTTTTTGGCAGCATCCAGCATATCCATCGCGACACCGATATCGCGGCCGCCAATAAACATGCCGGTCTTTTTCACACCGGACGGACCGCGCGAGAAGATAGCGTCCTGAGTCAGATCCGCGACTTCATCGAGTTCGACGTGGGTATAGGGCATCAGGACATCATAACCCGCATCCAGTGCCATATTGATATCAAATGGACTGTTATGCTTCATCGGGTTGATCATATGAATGATTGAACGTTTGGACATGAGAGTTCCTTAAAGACTAATGACTGAAAGCGGTAACTGGAGCTGATCATAGCCAGTCTTAGATGACAGTTTCAATGATTGCTCCCTGATTGTCTGCAGCCGCGCTGATGAAAACCGGCTGGCTGGCCGGTTCGGCGGCGGTAAACGCCTGAAGTTGTTGGATGAGCTGTTCGGCCGCGGTTTGGGAACTGACAAAGATACAGCCGGTGGGACCCCATGAGCTCTGGGCGATACCAGTATGACCCAGTTTATGAGCCTGCTCCAGGCAGGCGGCGACCAGCGGGCTGGTGTAGCGACCGCCCTGGGCACTGGCGAAATGGTCGCCGATGAGGGTCTGAATTTCAGTCACCGCATTGCCAAAGTTAGCAATATCCTGTTCTGCCAGTGATGGCAATAACTGCATCAAAGTCAGGTGACAGATAGCGCGCGAATTTTGTAGCGGAAAAGTAGGTAAGCGGCTGAAAGCCGCTTTTTCATGCTGACCGTGAATGCCCTGATGATGAGGGTCCATCACCATCACTACCCGCCATTGTTCAGGATAGCTCTGATGCATCAGCACAGGCGGCACAGTTTGTTCGGGTTTCAGCCCGCCATCGATGACAAAGCCACCCAGATCAAAAGTGCTGATACCGATACCAGAGCGTTTGCCGCGGCCCAGGGCTTTAGCCAAATCGACAGTGCTCAGTTTCAGCCCATGCAAACGGGCCAGTGCCGTGCCCAGTGTCAGGGCCAGTTGGGTGCCACTGCCGAGACCGGCATGTTCCGGAATCAGTTCATGCACCTGGATAAGAACGGATTGCTGAGTCTGCGGGACCGCTCGTCCTACAGTCTGATAAAAAAGCTGATGGATTTTTTCCAGCCGACTCCGGGTTTCCGCCAGCAGCGTCTCATCTTCTATGCAGAGAGACTCTGCAGGACTGACGCTGAGCGCCGTGTGATGACTGCCGATAGCCAGCCCGATGCTACCGAAGCGGCGGCCGATGCTGGCATTGAGGTCGAGGAATCCGAGATGGAGTCTGGCTGGTGCCCGAACAGTAACAGATTGCATCACTGTCAGGCGCTCAGCTTGATCGGGCTTCACTAGGCGTTATCGATTTTACAGGCAATGTCGTAAATAGTGGTTTCATCCAGAAACAGATCATTGGTTTCAAACAAAGAGGCTATCGCACCACGGTGAACTTTCATCTTGAAATTGCCGATAGCAATCGCGCCGTAATAACGAATGCCATCTTTTTCAGTACCGTTGTCCATCACCTCGATACCGGCAACGCCCAGTGGCGGGACGGCATTAACGTCAGCAATCACTTCCAGGCTGGTGTTGCCTTCCAACGCGCTTTCGGGAATAACACAGACGCCGGCAGGACCCGCCGCAATAGCCACATGGGCATCAGCCAGCAATTTTTTAACCGCCTCGTCACTGCGGGTTTCGCCCGGCACGACCTCGACACCATAGTCCTGCTTCATTTGATCGGTGGTCACTTTACTGCGTTCAAGACTGCGCGATGTCATTGTGACTTTGGCGGCACCTTCTTTGAGAAGGTACAAGGCACTGCGTTGACCTACCGGACCGGAGCCGAGAATCACGACATTTTTGCCTTTGACATCAAAGTCGGTAAGGACCTTACGCACGATCGCGGCAGCAGTCGTATTGGAACCATTTGGGTCGAGCATCACTGAGACTCTGACCGGACCAAAGAAAGCTTTCTTGACCGCTTCACCAACCAAGTCACTGGCCGGCACATTGGAACCACCGATGAAAATCGCACTGTGCTTGAGGTTTTTACCGCCGCGGGTGAAGATCATGCCATGAACATGGGGAGTGACATTGTCACGGGTCGCACCGCCATGGGCGATGATATTATCGACACCTGAATCATAAGCTACGGCCTGGTCAAAAGTGCTGGCTACCGGATCCGTATCCAGGTGCAGTAACAGTTTTTTCATCTGGTTCTCTCCTGCCCGCTTAAGGCGGTCCAAATCTGAATATAAACGTCGGATTTTACCTGATGTTTCCTGGCTAAGAAACTAAACGCTTGTTTCTGCATCATATCCCTGTCACAAGATGCTGCTGATTTGATGTAGTATTCAGAGTTTGTCGTAAGACAAGAACCGGAACTTACAATAAAGACGGCGAGTCACAGATGAGTCGTCAAATAACACTAATTCAGGAGAGATAAATGAAGAAAGTTGGTATGACACTATTCGCCGCCGGGCTGGCCATGCTGCCTGCAATGGCGATGGCTGACAATGATTTTTCAACGGTTACCCGTGTTCATTATGTGATGGACTGCATGGCAGCCAATCCCGATATGAATGTTTATGAAGGCACCCACAAATGTTCCTGCGTGGTGGATAAGATAGCCGAAGTCTTTACCGAGAAAGAATTCGAAGATATCAGTGCCGGTTACATGTACAAAAACCTGCCTGCGGACCGCGGCGCGACTTTCCGCGACGATAAAGGCATCAAGAGTGGTCTGCAACTGTTTGAAGAGACCAATGCCAAAGCATACGAGGAATGTCGTATCCGCTAAAAGCTGATACTGATTTCCAAAAAAAAGGCCGCAGATGCGGCCTTTTTTTATGAGTTGATACCCCTCAATCAGATGTCTTTTTCCATGCTGAATTCCTGCTCCTGGCTGTCATGAACAACAGCTTTCAGTTTGCCCGGCTCATTCGGCGTGAAGGTAAACCGCACGCTCGGGTCTTCACTGAGTGAGATACCCGCTTCCACTTTGATCAGGGTTTTATTGTTATAGCTGATATCGATGTCATCGACATAATGCGCCGGAATATATTTACGGTTTTTCTGATCGTATTGCAGACCACTGTAATTGGGGTGACTGACAATAACCTGAGCCTGGACCGGCTCTCCCACGGTAGGCTGACGCATGCGGATCTGCATTTTACCCATCCGGGCCAGTGCAGCTGCGGCATCTTTACCGGCTGGCGCACTGCAACCGCCTGAAGCTTTTACAAAACGCGATACCATGTGCAGGCTACCATCATTCATTTCAGCGATAGCGCGAACATTAGTGTATTGATCGATGCGCATCCGGGTTGAAATGTCCACCGTGCCCAATTCCGGTGACAATACAAAGTTTGCCGAGTAAGGCATCGGATTTTCATCAATAATAACGTGAATGTTTTTGATGTAGTTGTCAGCGGTCTGAGGAACCAATGATTTGATACTGATGGGGACAATAGCAGCGTCCTCTGCGCGTTTGGGCGCTTCAAGCACCAGCAGGTCATCGGCATTATCGCGGATTTCCCGATCACCGAAGTAAGCGGTTTTCAGAGCGGACCATTTAGGCTCTTTGTCTGTTGCAGCCTGGCTGCTCGGCAAGGCGACAGCAAACAGTGACAAACTCATTAAAACAATAGAAATAAATCGGCTAAACATCTCTCTCTCCTGCAAATTCTAAATTATTGTTGTTGTTAATCTACCGTATGGTTTTGAAAAGGGACCGTGACTAAAGTTCCCGTCTCATGTTCAAAGTAAGTTACTGATTTTCAGTGTGGTTTTTGATTGAAAATTTAACTTGATCCCCGTTAATCAACCGTGTTTTCAGTCACTCCCATTCCAGCTCAACGAAAGCCGCAGTGACATTACGGCGATGATAGTCTTCAAACAGCAGCCAGTCGTCTTTCATTTCAAGTCCTACCGTACTGGTGGCTTCATCAATCGTGCCAAAATCGAGAATAATCTGACGAATTTGTTCACGAATAGTTTTGAGATAGCTTAATTGCTGTTTCAGGCCCTGTTTCCATTGCTCACTGCCTGCCGGGCCATGACCGGGTACAACATAACTCAGCTTTTCTGTATTCAAACTCTCAAGGTTGCTGATCCAGCCGTTGATACTGCCATCCAGGGCAGGAATACGATCGATGAACAGCAGATCGCCAGTCCATAACGTCTGAGTCTTCTTGTCATAAACGGTCAGATCATGGTCGGTATGGGCCGTAGTATAAGCTGTCAGCACCAGTTCCCGCTGTCCCAGATTCAGCGTCACAGGCTCACCCACAGCAACAGTACGGGAAGGGGAAATAAACTCTGTACCAAGGTAGGCATCACCCAGTGTGTCGGAAAAAGCGCGATCAAAAAAATCTTTACGTGCCGCCATTGCTGCAGGCAGTTTTTCATGGCCGATATAAACCGGGTCTTCCTGCTTGAAGGCGGCATTGCCCAGCATGTGATCGGGGTGTACGTGGGTATTGATCACATAACAAACCGGTTTATCAGTTTGCTCACGCAGTGCCTGGTATAGCAGTTCTCCTTCTTTATAACTGCCACCACTGTCGATCACTGCAACGCAGCGTTCTCCGATGATAAAACCGACATTGGCAATCGCGCCGATATTGTCAGCTGTGGCATCTTCATGAACACCCTGATGATAAAACACTCCATTGCTGACTTTTTGCACCGTGTAAGTACCGGTCTCGGCAGAAGCACTGTGCATCAGCAAAGCCAGTAAACAGCTAGCGATAAAGATGAAATACGTTCTTAACATAGGCTCACTCTATATATATAGGACGAGGCTGGTACAATAACCCACCTTTCCTAAGACTATCCAGTTGAGAGTTTGTTACATGACCATTCGTACGCGTTTTGCACCCAGCCCAACCGGTTATCTGCATGTCGGTGGCGCCCGCACGGCTCTGTTTTCCTGGCTTTATGCCCGTAAGCATGGCGGCCAGTTTATTCTGCGAATTGAAGATACTGATCTTGTGCGTTCCACTGCCGAGTCAGTCAATGCGATTCTGGAGGGCATGACCTGGCTGGGGCTCACCTATGATGAAGGGCCGTTCTATCAGACCAAACGCTTTGACCGTTACAAGGAAGTCATTGAGCAATTAATGCAACAGGGCGATGCCTATTATTGCTACTGCTCCAAGGAAGAACTGGAAGCCATGCGCGAAGAGCAACGTGCCAACAAGCAAAAACCGCGTTATGACGGTCGTTGCCGCCATCGCACTGAACCTAAACCGGGTGTTGAGCCGGTAATCCGGTTCAAGAATCCGACCGAAGGCAGTGTGATTGTCAAAGATGTGATCCGTGGTCATGTTGAATTCAGTAACCAGGAACTGGATGATCTCGTCATCGCGCGTCCGGATGGCACGCCGACCTATAACCTGACCGTCGTTGTCGACGATATGGATATGCAACTGACTCATGTCATACGTGGCGATGATCACCTGAATAATTCACCTCGTCAGATTAATCTTTATCAGGCACTGGGTGCAGAACCACCCGTATTTGCTCATGTGCCGATGATTCTGGGCGATGATGGTGCAAGATTATCCAAGCGTCATGGTGCGGTCAGTGTAATGAGTTACCGGGATCAGGGTTACCTGCCGGAAGCATTGCTTAATTATCTGGTGCGGCTGGGCTGGTCACATGGCGATCAGGAAGTTTTTTCCATGGATGAAATGACCCAACTGTTTGATATTGAAGATGTCAACAAAGCGGCCTCCAGTTTCAATCCCGAGAAACTGCTCTGGCTCAATCAGCAATACATCAAAAACAGCAGCCCCGAGCATGTTGCCAATCATCTGAGCTGGCACATGGGACAGCTGGGAATTGACCCGGCAGAGGGGCCGGAACTGGTTGAAGTTGTCAAAACCCAGCAGGAGCGCGCTAAGACGCTGGTAGAAATGGCCAACAATAGTGCCTTTTTCTATCGCGAAGTCACGGAATACGATGACAAAGCGGCAAACAAAAACCTCAATGAAGCCAGCCTGCCACTACTGGAAGATATGCAGACGCGGCTTGAAAATGTAGCGGAGTGGCTGGCTGAACCAGTGCATGCTGAGATTAAAGCCTGCGCCGAAGCCAATGCCGTAGGAATGGGTAAAGTGGCACAGCCTATCCGTGTAGCCATCACAGGCAATACGGTCTCTCCACCGCTGGATGTCACCCTGGCTTTATTGGGTCGTGAGCGCACTTTAGCGGCAATCACAAAAGCGATTAACTGGATCAAAGATCATGCCTGAAAACGGGCATGATCCATTTTTCCTATTTTTTTCAGCTACTTAATGCGTCGGGAAAAAATTCCCGAAAAAAATATGGAAAATATCACAAAAAAGTTCAGGAAGATGCTTGACTAACGTTTTCAGCAAGACTATGGTTTGCTCTACGCATGAAGTTCGGCTCAATCACACTTCGTGGCGTAACACTAAAAAAAAGCAATGTAGAGGAAAACTTTATGAAGCTGAAAACATTATCATTGGCGATGATGTCACTGGCTGTCGCTGGCGCGGCACAAGCTGACGAATTGCTGCAAATGCAACAAAATGAAGCCAACTGGGTGATGCCTGCTGGTAACTATGCTAACCAGCGTTATTCAGAACTGACACAAATCAATAAAGACAATGTCAAAAATCTGAACATGGCCTGGTCTTTCTCCACCGGTGTTCT
>CAJXKF010000002.1 GCA_913055695.1 uncultured Methylophaga sp. | reverse complement strand
AACCCTCGATAGGGGTTAACCTATACGCCCTTAGCAGGGGCGCGCCTTCAGCCACTCGGCCAGCTCTCCATCAAAGCGGCACAGTATAACAGATGTATTTTATTTGGCTAGTGATAGAGTGAAATTAACCGTGATTTGGGTGATCTTTTTCCTGCTGGATGCGATCGTAGATTTCTTCACGGTGCACAGAAACGTCTTTCGGTGCGTCTACACCGATTCTGACCTGGTTGCCTTTAACACCAAGTACGTTTACTACGACATCATCTCCGATGATGAGTGACTCGCCGACACGACGTGTGAGTATTAACATGATTTTTCCCCTTTACTCTCAAAAGCAGGCCGAGGTTACCAGGAGAAAGTGAGAATTCTTCCATGCAGTAAGGCCTCGTGCCTTGTCCTGTTTAATAAATATTTCCATGTACCACAGAGATCTTAAGTGTCTCTTTGTTAGTGGACTGTGAAATAGTCGTAACTACTTCACTATCCAGAATTATTTTATCAGGAAGTTATGTTGTTCGCGAGATAATTGTAACAGTTTTGTGACAATGCTCAGGCAGCTGGATCTTGCTCCAGGTTGAAAGCCTTATGCAGTGCGCGAACACCTAATTCGAGATATTTTTCATTGACGACCACGGAAATTTTAATTTCGGAAGTCGAGATCATTTCGATATTGATATTCTCGTCTGCCAGAGCAGTGAACATAGTGCTGGCAATACCGGCGTGTGAACGCATGCCGACACCGACGACAGAAATCTTGGCGATATGATCATCACTATTCACTTCTCGGGCGCCCAGTTTGTCGGCAGTCTGTTCCAGAATTTTCAGCGCTGCTTTGTAATCATTGCGGTGGACAGTGAAGGTAAAGTCGGTAGTGGAATCATGACCGGTATTCTGGATGATCATGTCGACTTCAATATTCTGTGCCGCGACTGGTCCCAGGATCTGAGAAGCGATGCCGGGGTGATCAGGCACACCCAGAACAGTAATTTTGGCTTCATCACGGTTAAACGCGATACCTGAAATAAGAGCTTGTTCCATTGATGGGTCCTCTGCAGCGATCAGTGTGCCGCCACCTTCTGTGAAAGAAGAGAGCACACGAAGCGGAACATTATATTTACTGGCAAATTCGACTGAACGAATCTGCAATACCTTGGCACCTAAGCTGGCCATTTCCAGCATTTCTTCAAAGGTGATGTGATCAAGACGACGCGCTTCAGGCACAACCCGCGGGTCAGTGGTATAAACGCCATCGACATCAGTGTAAATCTGGCATTCATCGGCTTTCAATGCCGCAGCCAGCGCGACAGCGGTGGTATCACTGCCGCCACGCCCTAACGTGGTGATATTGCCATCTTCATCGCAACCCTGGAAACCGGCGACGACCACGACTTTGCCCTGTTTCAGATCAGCACGAATTTTGTCGTCATCAATGTCGGTGATACGGGCCTTGTTATGGGCGTTGTCGGTCAGGATACGGACCTGCGAGCCGGTATAGGAAACAGCAGGCATACCCAGCTGCTCCAGTGTCATACTCAGCAGGGCAATGGTGACCTGTTCACCGGTAGACAAAAGCACATCAAGTTCACGGCCACGCGGGTCGTCATTCAACTGTTTTGCTAAATCAATCAGCCGGTTGGTTTCACCGCTCATGGCTGACACCACGACAATCATGTCATGGCCCTGATTGCGATAATCAATAACTTTTTTGGCGACTTCTTTGATGCGCTCAACCGAGCCCACGGACGTTCCGCCGTATTTCTGTACGATAAGTGACATGCTTAATTTTCCAGCTTAGATCCGACCCAGTCTGAGACAGAGGCCAGAGCCGCTGCCAGATTCTGTGGCTCATTACCGCCGCCCTGTGCCATATCCGGGCGACCGCCACCTTTACCACCGACCTGACTGGCTACGTGCCCAACCAGATCGCCGGCGCGGATTTTATCGGTAATGTCCTTGGTTACGCCAGCAATAATTGTGATTTTTTCGTCCTTGACTGATGTCAGCACAATGGCGGCGCTGCCCAGCTTGTTTTTGAGCTGATCGACGGCTTCACGCAGCGCTTTACCATCAGCACCTTCCAGCGTCGAAGCGAGCACCTTGATGCCATTAATTTCTTTGGCATTGGTGGCCAGATCATCACCGGCACTACTGGCCAGTTTGGCTTTCAGGCTTTCCAGCTCTTTTTCCAGTTCACGATTGCGTTGAACCAGCGCCGTGGCTTTATCCTGCACGTTGTCCGCTTTGGCTTTGAGTAGATCCGATACCTGGTTCAACGTATTCACTGTGTTGTCGACATAGTCCAGTGCGGTATCACCAGTCACGGCCTCAATCCGTCGCACTCCGGAAGCGATACCGGCTTCAGCAGTAATTTTGAACAGACCGATATCGCCGGTATTTCTGACATGGGTACCACCGCAAAGCTCGACCGAGAAATCACTCATGCTCAGCACACGGACTTTTTCGTCATATTTTTCGCCGAACAGTGCCATGGCACCGCTGTTCTTGGCCTCTTCCAGTGCCATCAGCTTGGTTTCAACCGGATGATTCAAGCGGATCTGCTGATTGACCATGCGTTCGATTTCATGCAACTGCGCATCAGTCAGCGGTTCGAAATGTGAGAAGTCAAAGCGCAGACGATGCGGATCAACCAGTGAACCTTTCTGCGTAACATGATCGCCCAGCACTTTGCGCAATGCGGCATGCAGAAGGTGCGTAGCAGAGTGGTTCAGTGCCGTAGCCTGACGATTGTTTTCATCGATTCGGGCAGTGACTTTCTGACCGACCTGAAAGCGGCCGTTTTCGCAGCGACCGATATGAGTAAAAGCTTTGCCCTGTTTGCGGGTGTCGGTCACGGTAAAGCTGGCAGTGTCACTGCTGATCTCACCATGATCACCGACCTGCCCACCTGATTCAGCGTAGAAGGGGGTATTGTCCAGCACCAGAATGCCTTCTTGGCCTTCATTCAGGCTGTCGACATGTTCACCATTGAGAATAATGTCGGTGATGGTGCCGTCTTCCTGTGTGTGCTCATAACCACAGAATTCGGTCTCACTGTCGATATTGACCTGCTCGGTCATACCGCCGCCGAACTGGCTGGCGCTGCGGGCACGTGAGCGCTGTTCTTCCATCGCGCGTTCAAAGCCGGCGATGTCGATAGTGAGACCACGTTCGCGAGCGATGTCAGCGGTCAGGTCGATAGGGAATCCGTAGGTATCATAGAGCAGGAACACGGTTTCCCCCGGGATTTCCTTATCACCCATGTCTTCAATGGCCTGATCCAGGATACGCAGGCCATTATCCAGCGTATCAGCGAAACGGTTTTCTTCCTGCAGCAGGGCTTTTTCGACCAGTGATTGCGCCTGAGTCAGTTCCGGGAAAGCCTCGCCCATTTCATCAACCAGCGGTTGCACCAGCTTATGGAAGAAAGCGTCCTTCAGACCCAGCTTATGGCCGTGACGAATGGCCCGGCGAATGATGCGGCGCAGGACATAACCCCGACCTTCATTGGAAGGATGTACGCCATCGGCAATCATAAAAGAACAGGAACGGATATGGTCAGCAATGACCCGCAGCGAAAAGTTGCTGCTGTCTTTTGTGCCGGACAGATCCTGAATCGCTTTGATCAGGTGCTGGAACAGATCGATATCGTAGTTGTTGTGCTTGTTTTGCAGAACGGCAGCCAGTCGCTCCAGCCCCATGCCGGTATCAACCGAGGGTTTCGGCAGTGGTGTCAGGGTGCCATCTACGCTGCGGTTATATTGCATGAAGACGAGATTCCATATCTCGATATAGCGGTCGCCGTCTTCTTCCGGTGTGCCCGGCGGGCCGCCGGCAACGTCAGGGCCGTGATCATAGAAAATCTCGGAGCAGGGACCACAGGGACCGGTGTCACCCATCGACCAGAAGTTATCCTTGGCACCGATGCGGGAGAAGCGCTCAGCAGAAATACCGATTTCCTTGAGCCAGATGTCAGCGGCTTCATCATCTTCTTCAAATACGGTGACCCAGAGTTTTTCAGGTGGCAGACCCAGAGTGTCGGTCAGAAACTCCCAGGCATACTGAATCGCTTCGCGTTTGAAATAATCGCCGAAGCTGAAGTTACCCAGCATTTCAAAGAAAGTATGGTGACGGGCGGTGTAACCGACGTTTTCCAGGTCGTTGTGCTTACCACCGGCGCGCACACAACGCTGGGTCGTGACTGCTCGAGTATAGGCGCGGGTTTCCTGACCCAGGAAGGTGTCTTTGAATTGCACCATGCCAGCATTGGTAAACAGCAGGGTAGGGTCATTGGCAGGCACCAGCGGACTGCTGGACACCACTTCGTGTCCCTTGCCGGCAAAGAAGTCGAGAAACAATTTGCGTATATCAGCGCTACTTTTCATCGTCAGTTACGTTAAAACTTTCCGTTATTTCGTCATGAGTAAACCCGCGGTACTGTAAAAACCGTTGCTGTTTTGCACGGCTTTTAAAGTCTTGCGGACTATGCTCGCCAAAGCGTTTGCGTCTGACCTCAGTGGCCAGTGCAAACCAGTCTGTGCCTGCCTGTTGCAGGCTGTCCGTGATAATGTCGGAAGCCACACCACGTTCTTGCAATTCCATCCGAATCCGGATGCTGCCGTAGCCGCGATTGATGCGGGAGTTCACAAAGCTTTCAGCAAAACGCTCATCACTCTGCAGCCCGGCTTGTTGCAGTTCGGCCAGGCTTTGTTCAATTTCAGCTTCGTCAAAGCCGGCTTTTGCCAGCTTACGGCTCAGTTCCAGTGCACTGTGTTCGCGGCGGGCCAGATAGCTCACTGCCTGTTCACTGGGCGATTTGCTCACGCTTCCAGGTCGTCCTCAACCGCATCGTTTGCAGCGGCTTTCACTTTCTTAGGCAGCAGAATTTCACGCACCTTGGCTTCAATTTCAGCGGCCATGGTCGGGTTTTCCTTGAGGAAGCTGCGGACATTGTCTTTACCCTGGCCAATGCGGTTACCGTCGTAGCTGTACCAGGCACCGGATTTCTCGACGATATTGGCCTGAACGCCCATATCAATCAGTTCACCTTCACGCGAGATACCTTCACCATAAAGAATGTCGAATTCGACCTGTTTGAATGGCGGGGCGACTTTGTTCTTGACCACCTTGACGCGGGTTTCATTACCCAGGATTTCGTCACCTTTCTTGATCGCGCCGATACGGCGGATGTCCAGACGCACAGAAGAATAAAATTTCAGTGCATTACCACCGGTGGTGGTTTCAGGGTTACCAAACATCACGCCAATCTTCATCCGGATTTGGTTGATGAAGATGACCAGCGTATTGGAACGTTTGATGTTGGCGGTCAGTTTGCGCAGTGCCTGCGACATCAGACGGGCCTGCAGGCCCATATGGCTGTCACCCATTTCGCCTTCGATTTCCGCTTTCGGGGTCAAAGCAGCAACCGAGTCCACAACCACAATATCAACCGCACCGGAACGCACCAGCATATCGGTGATTTCCAGCGCCTGTTCACCGGTGTCCGGCTGGGATACCAGCAGATCATCGATATTGACGCCCAGTTTTTCAGCGTAATCCGGATCCAGCGCATGCTCGGCGTCAACAAAGGCGGCAGTGCCACCTGTTTTCTGCATTTCGGCAATCGCATGTAGCGTCAAAGTGGTTTTACCGGATGATTCAGGGCCGTAGATTTCAATAATACGACCACGGGGCAGACCGCCGATACCGAGCGCGATATCCAGGCCGATAGAGCCGGTCGAGACAGAGGCTACATCGCGAGCAGCACCCGCATCGCCCAGACGCATGACCGCGCCTTTACCGAATTGCTTTTCAATCTGTCCCAGCGCTGCGCCCAGCGCTTTCTTTTTGTTGTCTTCCATCTTGCGCCACCCCTGAGTTGATTAACTAAAACCCATGGATTATCCCATAGATATCCCTCAGGCTCTAGAGGCTAGCGGGGCTTTTAACAAGTCGCGAAGAATTGCTTCAGAATTCAGTCTTCTGCAGCAATTTTTAACAAACCGGATAGGGCTTCAAACACGGCCTGACGACGTATGCTGTCACGGTCGCCATTAAACAGAAAGCAGACACTGTGTACGCCACCATCGCGAATACCCCAGCCGATCCAGACAGTGCCGACCGGCTTTTTATCGGAGCCGCCACCGGGACCCGCTATGCCGGTAATCGCAATACTGTAATCGGCCTGCGAGAATTTGAGCGCGCCGAAGGCCATTTCTTCAACCACGGGCAAGCTGACCGCACCGTTTTTCTCCAGCGTGTCAGCATCAACGCCCAATTGCTGTTGTTTGGCTTCATTGCTGTAAGTCACAAAGCCGCGGTCAAACCAGACAGAACTACCGGCCAGATCGGTACAACTTTTGGCCACCCAGCCACCAGTGCAGGATTCGGCGGTAACCAGCATGCTGCCTTGCTGAACCAGCAAATCAGCAAGCTGTTTGACTTGTTCAAGGAGTGACGCGTCAGAAATTTTGTTCATGATATAAACTATGCCGATGACTCAATCTCAAAATCATACACCGATGATGCAGCAGTATCTGGGGATCAAGGCAGAACACCCTGATTATCTGTTGTTTTATCGCATGGGCGACTTTTATGAGTTGTTCTTTGATGATGCGCACAAAGCCGCAGAACTGCTCGATATTACGCTGACCGCCCGTGGCAGCAGCAACGGGGCACCGATTCCAATGGCCGGTGTGCCTTACCACGCGGCTGACAGTTACCTGTCAAGACTCATCAAGCTGGGTGAGTCGGTCGCGATTTGTGAGCAGATCGGTGACCCGGCCAAGAGCAAAGGGCCGGTAGAGAGGAAAGTCGTTCGGGTACTTACCCCGGGCACGCTCACCGAAGAAGCCTTGCTGGACAGCCGTAATGAGAACCTGCTGGTCGCGGTGAGTCAGCACAAAGGACGGTTTGGTCTGGCATCTGCAGAAATCAGCAGCGGTCGCTTTATCGTCACTGAGATTGAAACGGCAAGCGATTTGCGGGCGGAACTGGCGAGGCTGCAGCCGGCTGAGCTGCTGATCTGCGACACGGATATTGCAGCCTATCCGCAATTCGAAAAACGCCTCAGACCTTTGCCTGAATGGCATTTCGAACAAAAAGCGGCACGACGCCGGCTGTGTGAACACTTCAGAGTTTCCGATCTGAAAGGCTTTGGTTGTGACGATCTGGAACTCGCTGTCAGCGCCGCCGGTTGCCTGCTGAATTATGCTCAGCAAACGCATCGCACGGCGCTGCCGCATTTGCGCCAAATCATGGTCGAATATGCCAGAGACAGTATTCGACTGGATCCGCAGTCACGACGTAATCTGGAACTGGAACAAAATCTGTCCGGTGGCCGAGAACATACCCTCATTTCAGTGATGGATAGAACCGCGACGCCGATGGGGGCACGCTTGCTGAGACGCTGGCTGATGCGGCCGATTCGTGATACGCGCGTGCTCAAACAGCGTCAGGAGGGCATTCAGCAGTTTATTGATGAGCAGAATGCCGACGACTGTCATGAACTGATGCGGCCACTGGGAGATATAGAACGGATCCTGTCACGGGTAGCGCTCCGCAGTGCCAGACCGCGTGATTTTATGCATCTCAGGCGTATGCTGGAAATGCTGCCTGCGATGCATGCCTTGCTGAAACCGATGAACAGCCTGCATCTGCGGCATCTTGACCGTACGCTGGGCAACTTCAACGAACTCAAACAGTTACTTCAAGATGCTATTCTGGATGAACCGCCGGTTTTGATTCGCGATGGGGGGGTGATACGGCCCGGCTATAACGCTGAACTGGATCGTCTGCGAGACCTGCATCAGAATGCCAGCGGCTTTCTCGATAATGTGGAAAAGCAGGAGCGTGAACGCACTGGCGTCAGTACCCTCAAAGTCGGCTATAACAAGGTGCATGGCTATTACATTGAACTGAGCCGCGCACATGATATTGAGGTGCCGACCGAGTATGTTCGCCGACAGACGCTGAAAAATGCTGAACGTTATATCACCCCGGAACTGAAAAGCTTTGAAGAGCAGGTGTTAAGTGCCAACGAAAAAGCACTGGCGCTGGAAAAATCACTGTATGACGAACTGTTCGACAAACTGGCACCGGAATTACCGGCACTGGAGCAATCCGCCGCGGCACTCGCTGAACTCGATGTGCTGGCCAACCTCGCAGAACGTGCTGAGACACTGGATTATGTCGCCCCGACATTCACTGATGAGACCGGTATTCAGATTGAAGCCGGCCGACATCCCGTTGTTGAAACCAGTCAGTCCACGCCATTTTGCGCCAATGATCTGAAACTCACCGCCAGTAAGCCGATGCTCGTTATTACCGGCCCTAACATGGGCGGTAAATCCACTTATATGCGCCAGACAGCATTGATTGTGCTGATGGCCCATATGGGCAGTTTTGTGCCGGCGAGCAGGGCGGTGATAGGTCCGGTTGACCAGGTATTCACCCGGATTGGCGCTTCCGATGATCTGGCGTCTGGGCGTTCAACCTTTATGGTGGAAATGAACGAAGCCGCCAATATTCTGAACAACGCTACCCGGCACAGTCTGGTTCTGATGGATGAAATCGGCCGGGGCACCAGCACCTTTGATGGCCTCGCTCTGGCCTGGTCCTGTGCCGAAAAACTGATTCGCGATATCGGTGCTTATACGCTGTTTGCCACCCATTATTTCGAAATGACGCAGTTGCCGGAACTGTTCGAACAGGCGCGCAATGTGCATCTGGATGCGATTGAGCATGGCGATAAAATTGTGTTCCTGCATCAGCTTAAAGAGGGCGCTGCCAACCAGAGTTATGGTTTGCAGGTAGCACAACTGGCGGGGGTGCCAGGCGATGTGATTTCAGCTGCCAGAGTGAAACTGCAACAACTGGAACAGCATCGTTATCAGACCGAGGAAACCAGAAACCTGCCACAGCCGGATTTGTTTACCTACACCAGCGAACCTTCTGAACTGGAGAAACGTCTCCAACAGCTTGATCCTGATGAGCTGAGTCCGAAGCAGGCGCTGGAATTACTCTATGAACTGAGAAAGCTGTCAAAAGCAGATTCCTGACGTATACCCCGTATCCGCAGATTTCAGCTATGGACACAGATTATTGCTGAGTGGGTTGCATCAACAAGATGCTTGAGAACGCTGTCACTTAATCATCAACCAGCATTTGTCATGCTGTAAATCAATCTGCGCTAATCATCGTAATCTGACGATAACGCTTGAGGGTTTTAATGCAAATGCTGTTTTTTGGCATTCATAAATTCGCCCAGCTTTTCCGGACGGGGCGGCATCTGCACATGAAAGCCCTGTGTTTCCAGGTTATTAATGACGGCGGCGACGTTTTCCCGTGCCAGAGGACGTTCCGGACTTAATTCCAGTTCCATCACAAACACCGGTTCTTTACCCATAGAGTCATACAGCGATTGTGGCACATCGGAAAAATCGTCTTTTTTAACGATATAGAGATACAGTTCGTCTTTTTTGGTGCTTTTATAGATATAGGTTTTCATCTTATCTGACAGTGAGAACTCAGGAAATCGGCGGATGGTAAATAATCTGTACTACAGTACCGGCCGGGTCAAAGCAGTAAAAACTGCGGGCGCCATCACGGTGAGTGCGCGGGGCATTACGCATTTTAACGTTTTTTGACTGTAAAAACGCGAACCAACTGTCGACCTCATCCATGGTAGGAATAATAAAACCAATATGATCCAGCTTTTGCTGTTGTTGCGGGGCCGGTGTCACTTCGGCACGATGCAGAGCCAGATTATCATTGCCGGACGACAGATAAACATTATCCGCATCCGGCCGCCATTCGACTTCCATACCGAGGTATTCCACATAAAACTGCTCGCAGGCAGCCAGATCGGTGACAAACAGTGCGACATGACGCATGCCGCCGGTTTTACCGGGTCGTTCCATTAATTTTCTCCGAATACATGCTGGCAGCATTGTTGCCAGATTTCTGAACCGAACTGATGTTCAATCACCAATGGCAGGGCGACTGAGCCGCAATGCAGCAGTTTGTCATGAAAAGCTTTGAGTTCAGCGCCATCGGCAGGCTGGGTTATTTTACGCAAAGCGTAGATCAGCGCCCAACCTACTGCATAACTCATCGGCACAGTGGGTGCCTGACTGTACCAGTTACATTCCGCTCTGGCCTGGGCTTCGCTGAAACCAAGTTTATCCACCATCTCAGCCGCGGCCTGTTCCAGATTCCATTCGCCGGTATGAATATTGACATCGATGATGATACGAAGCGCCCGCCAGAGACGGTCTCTGAGCATCACAATCTGCTGACCGGGATAACGGTCAAAGCCTTGTTCCAGCATCATCTGTTCGCAATACAGGGCCCAGCCTTCATAAAGAGTCGCACAGGGAAATAGCCGACGCGGCAGACTGGCACCCTGATCAGACTGGTTTGCTGTCACAAACTGCAGATGGTGACCGGGCCATGCCTCATGGACACTGGTCTGGGCGATTGCCGCAAAGTTATGTTCCTTGAGTTCGGCATCACGGCTGACCGGGGTGACATAATAAAAAGCGCTTTGGCTGAGATCAGCAATACTGGGATCGAGATAGGCGGCGAAAGGAATCTGATGACGTAAAAATGCCGGCGTATCAACAACATTCAAATGTTGGCGGCCGGGTAGCGTAACCAGATCTTGCTGCTTGAGGAAGTCTCTCGCCGCCTGCATTTCCTGTTGATAGCTATCCAGTAGTTGAGCGGAAGTCGGATGATGCGAACGGATTTGTTCCAGCGTCAGTCCACTCTCAGCCTCTGCTTTTTCGAGCTCAATTCGGGTCTGCTCAAACAGTTTCTCACCAAACTGTTTGAGACGCTGCGCACTCACTGGCAGAAAATGACGGTAATGTAACAGCCGCTCAAAGTGTTCGCGGCCACAGGCAAAGTCACCCTGTACATAACCATCAAGGCGGATCAGTGAGTGATACAGATCTTCCATTGCTTTACCGGCTTCCTGCAGCGCGGTGTCAATGGCTTCATGCTGTAAAAGCGCTTTTTGTACACGGGGATGATCAGAGAGTTCATGGCAGAACTGGATGCCGGCTTGACACTCCTGAGTCGCCATTTGTAACCAGACCGGTGGAATGATTTCGGGTTTCTGGTTGAGATAGGTCTTGGCATCTCTGACACGTCCCGGAATCTTTTGCAGCCTGGACAGCAGGGCCTGACTGAAGCTTTCCAGGGGCCGGATGGTCAGCTGATGCAGGGCATCAATCGGCAGAAAACCGGTCGGATCACGGTAGCGCCAGTCATGCTCCATCATCATATGGTGTTCAAGCAATGACCAGCCATGCAGGACACGGAAATTAAGCAGCCGGTCAGGGTCGAGTGAACTGGTATCGATTTCATCAAGGGCTGCCAGACATTTTTCATTGAGTACCAGCTGAATGCCCTGACTGGCGTCATCACAGGGTGTCAGTTCACCAGCATAATCTTCAACACCGGCATCCAGTGCGGTTTCCGGATTGAACCGGCACCAGCTGGCGAGATAACTTTCCTGTATACGATCAAATGTGTGACTGTTGTCAGTCGACATCAATGATCTCGTAGTCATGAGTGATAGTTGCTGTTTTGGCCAGCATCAATGTGGCCGAGCAGTATTTCTCGGTAGACATCTTGATAGCACGCTCCACAAAGTTGGGTTTAACGTCCTTACCGGTGATTTTGTAGTGAACGTGGATATTGGTATACACCTTGGGCACTTCATCACTGCGTTCACCATCGACTTCAACCACACAGTCACGTACATCCTGACGTGATTTTTTCAGAATTTCCACCACATCAAATGCTGTGCAGCCCCCCATACCGAGCAGCAGAAGTTCCATCGGGCGCATGCCGGTGCCATGACCACCGGCTTCTTCCGGACCGTCCATTACCACAGTGTGGCCGGTTCCCGACTCGCCCAGGAACATGACATCTTCAACCCATTTCACTCGTGCTTTCATTAAAATGTTTCCCAAAGTTGATAAATAACTTTAATTTTGCCATATTTGTGAAATCGAAAACGAATTATAACCGTTCGCGGCTGTATACTTCTTCCCGGGTTTCTATTTGGAATAATGGATGGAATATCATAAACACAAAGCACTAGAAGAAGGTCTGGCCGACTTCTTTCACAGTTGTCACAGCAAATTTTACCCTGCTAAAAACATCATTATCCGTCCCGGTGATGCAGCAGATACGCTTTACTACATCCGTGAAGGCTCAGTCACCGTCTGCATGGAAAATGAAGAAGGTGAAGAGCTGATTGTTGCCTACCTTAATCAGGGCGACTTTATCGGCGAAATCGGCTTTTTCTCTGAGGTTGGCGACAGAATGGTGACCATTCGCGCCAAGACGGATGTCAGAACGGAAGAGATTTCTTACCAGCAAATCCGTAATCTTGCGGACACTCAGCTCAGCAATTGCTATGCATTTCTGCTGTACACGCTGGGTGAACAGATGGCAAAACGCTTGCTGTCAACCACCCGTAAAGCCACTGATCTGGCCTTTCTGGACGTGGCAGGACGGGTGGAAGCGGCACTGCAAGAATTATCGTCTCAACCTGATGCGATCCGTCATCCTCACGGTACCCAAATCAAGGTCACCAGGCAGGAAATCAGCCGTATGGTCGGCTGCTCCCGGGAAATGGTCGGCCGAGTCCTCAAAGAGCTGCAAGAGGGCGGTAAAGTCTGGGCACACGGTAAAACCGTGATTGTCTATGACGAAGTGCACCGCGTTTCCACACCTGTTATCAAAAAGCTCTAATTTCTGAATACCAATCAGTAAAACAACTGTTCGAGCTGCTGGCCCGGGTCGTCGGCACGCATAAAGGCTTCGCCGACCAGGAATCCATTCACATTGTTGTCGCGCATCAGAGTGACATCTTCAGGTGTATGGATGCCGCTTTCGGTCACCACAATGTGACCATCCGGGATCCGTGGCAGCAGTGACAGCGTGGTATCAAGGGAAGTCTCAAACGTCCGCAGATTACGATTATTTATGCCAATCAGCGGTAGGTTCAGTACCAGTGCGCGTTCCAGTTCGGCCAGATCATGCACCTCGACCAGTACATCCATACCCAGTTGTATAGCCAGCTGGCTCAGGTTTTCCAGTTGATTGTCATTGAGTGCCGACACAATCAGCAGAATACAGTCTGCATTGATGGCTCTGGCTTCAAACACCTGGTACGGGTCAATGATAAAATCTTTGCGAATGACTGGCAGACTGCAGGCTTTGCGTGCCTGTTGCAGGTATTCTTCGTGGCCCTGGAAAAAATCACGATCAGTGAGAACAGACAGACAGGTTGCGCCGTGTTTGGCATAGCTCTCTGCAATCTCAGCCGGTCTGAAATCTTCACGAAGCAGTCCTTTGCTGGGAGAGGCTTTTTTGATCTCGGCAATCACGCCCGGCTGACCATCAGCAATCTTACGTGACATAGCTTCAGTAAAGCCCCTTGGCTCATCTGCGTGTTCAGCCAGTTGCTGCATAATCGCGAGAGGAATTTTCTTGCTGCGATCAGCGACTTCTTCCTGCTTGCGCTCGAGAATTTTGACCAGAATATCGGGGGTATTTTCGCTCATAATTATCTTTTAACTTCGGCTGCTGACGATCAGCGCATTGAGTTTCTGTGTGGCGGCACCTGAGTCGATGGCAGCTGCAGCTTGCTCCACACCCGCTTCCAGACTATCGGTAATATCGGCAGCATAAATCGCGGCACCGGCGTTAAGCACTACGATATCGCGGGCCGGACCGGTTTCACCGTTAAATATCGCTTTGATGATCTCAAGGCTGTCATTGGCATTTTTAACCGACAGACCTTTGACATCGCTACGCTGTATACCGAAGTCTTCCGGCTTAATCGTGTAACTGTGAATTTCATTATTCTTGAGTTCAGCCACATGCGTTTCTGCACCGATGCTGATTTCATCGAGGCCATCCTCGGCATGGACGACCAGCACATGTTTGCTGCCGAGTTTCTGCAGTACCTCAGCCATCGGCACCACCCATTTCCTGTCAAACACACCCAGCACTTGGTGTGAGGCGCGGGCGGGGTTGGTCAATGGACCCAGCAGATTGAACACAGTGCGAACACCCATTTCCCGGCGCGGACCAATGGCATGCTTCATCGCACCGTGATGTTTCTGCGCGAACATAAAGCCGACGCCCACAGAGTCGACACACTTTTTGACCTGTTCAGGTGTTAATTCCAGATTGACACCGGCCGCTTCCAGTACATCAGCGCTGCCTGAACTGCTGCTGATTGAGCGGTTACCATGTTTGGCTACTTTGGCCCCGGCTGCGGCGACAACAAAGGCACTGGCGGTTGAAACATTAAAGGTGCTGGCACCGTCACCGCCGGTACCGCAGGTATCCACCACATGGTCGCCTTCAATATCCACCGGCGTTGCCAGCGAGCGCATGACCTCGGCCGCGGCAGCAATTTCGGTGACGGTTTCGCCTTTCATGCTGAGACCGATAAGAAATCCCCCAATCTGCGCAGGGGTTGCCTGTCCGGTCATGATTTGATTCATCACATCACGCATCTGGTCGGCGCTGAGATCCTGCCGCTGGGTGACGAGTTTGAGGCCAGCTTGAATATCCATGTTCAGGTCCTATCGATCCAGAAAGTTTTTCAAGAGTTCATGACCCTGTTCGGTCAGGATGGATTCCGGATGGAACTGCACACCTTCAATCGGCAGGGTTTTGTGTTCTATCCCCATGATTTCGTCCATTTCGCCGTTTTCAGTTTCGGTCCAGGCTGTGACAGTAAAACAATCCGGCAAAGTCTCTTTTTTTACGACCAGAGAGTGATAGCGGGTCGCTTCCAGCGGATTATTCAGACCACGAAACACACTGCTGTTGTTGTGATAGACCTTGGAGGTTTTACCGTGCATGATTTCCCGTGCGTGTACCACTTCGCCACCGAATACCTGGCCAATAGCCTGATGACCGAGACAAACGCCCAGTAGTGGCTTTTTACCGGCAAAGTGTTTGATGACCGCCATGGAGATGCCGGCTTCATTGGGCGTACAGGGGCCGGGAGAGAGCACGATTTTATCCGGGTTCAGGGCATCAATCTCTTCAATGGTAATTTTGTCATTGCGGTGAACCACCACCTCCTGGCCCAGTTCAGCGAAGTACTGCACCAGGTTGTAAGTGAAAGAGTCGTAATTGTCGATCATTAACAGCATAAATGTGTCCCGGCTCAGCCTTCAGCATGCGGATCGGCTTCAAGACCGGCTTCCGCCATGGCAACAGCGCGGAAAATCGCTCTTGCCTTGTTCATGGTTTCTTTCCACTCCAGTTCTGGAATTGAATCGTAAACGATACCGGCACCGGCCTGGATATGCAGCGTATTGTCTTTAATCACAGCGGTACGGATGGCAATGGCCGTATCCATATTGCCGGACCAGGACAGATAGCCGACTGCGCCGGCATAGACGCCGCGTTTGACCGGTTCGAATTCATCAATGATTTCCATGGCACGCACCTTGGGCGCGCCACTGACAGTGCCCGCCGGGAAAGTAGCGCGTAAGGCGTCAATTGCCGACATGCCCTCGAGGACTTTACCGGTGACATTGGAGACAATGTGCATCACGTGAGAGTAGCGTTCGATCACCATCTTATCAGTGAGCTCGACCGTGCCGGTCTGACTGACGCGGCCGATATCGTTACGGCCCAGATCAATCAGCATCAGATGCTCCGCCAGTTCTTTCGGATCGGCCAAAAGCTCCTGTTCCAGCGCAATATCTTCCTCTTCAGTCTTACCCCGGCGGCGGGTACCGGCGATCGGTCTGACCGTGACCTCCTGGTCTTCCATCCGTACCAGAATTTCCGGTGAGGAACCGACCACATGAAAGTCTTTGAGGTTGAGGTAATACATGTACGGTGACGGGTTGAGCGTGCGCAAAGCACGATACATATCGACCGGCTGTGCGGCAAACGGTATCGACAGTCGCTGTGACAGCACGACCTGCATGATGTCGCCGTCATTAATGTATTGCTTGGCTTTTTCTACTGCATCGATAAAACCATCGTGAGTAAAACCGGAGACAAAGTCTTCCTCATTGACGCGGCGGCGTTCACCCTGACCCTGAAATTTAGGTGTCGTGTTGCGTAAAGTTTCAACCAGATTGTCCAGACGCGCCTGAGCCCGCTCATAGGCCATGTCCTGTGACGGATCGGAATGAACTATCAGGTAGAGTCGGCCACTGAGATTATCAAACACCACCAGTTCATCCGATACCATCAGCATAATATCGGGGCAGCCAAGTGGATCCGGAGCCGGACTCTCACCCAACCTGGTTTCGACGTAACGCACGGTGTCGTAACCGAAATAACCGACCAGACCGCCATTGAATTTGGGCAGATGACCGAATTCAGGGACGCTGAAGCGTTGCTGGAATTGCTCTACCCAGCCAAGCGGATCCTCGCTTTTATCGGTTTCGATGATATCGCCCTGATGTTCAACACTGATATCGAAGCCATGAATGCGCACAACAGTTTCACAGGGCAGACCGATAATCGAATAACGTCCCCATTTCTCGCCACCCTGAACCGATTCAAACAGATAGGAGTAGGGGGCATCGGCCAGTTTCAGGTAAGTACTGAGCGGCGTATCGAGATCGGCCAGTACTTCCCGAGCCAGCGGGATGCGGTTGTAGCCTTCAGCGGCCAGTTGTTCGAATTGTGCCTGTTTCATCGCTTCTTTCTAAAATAAGCCTTCCAGCTCTGCAAAACTATCTATCACGGCATCCGGTTCGGCGCTGCGTATATCGGCGCCGTGGTTATAGCCGTAGCTCATACAAACAATGTTAAATCCGGCAGCACGGGCCGCTTTGACATCACTGATGGAGTCACCAATCATCAGTGCTTTGTCAGGGCTGACACCGAAAAATTCCGCGCCATACAAAAGCGGTGCCGGATCGGGTTTTTTCTGCGGCAGGCTGTCACCGCTTATCACCACATCAAAAAAATGCCGGATTCCCAGAATGTCGAGAATCGGCAGAGTAAATGCCTCGGGTTTGTTGGTGACACAGCCCAGTCTTATCCGGCGGGACTGCAGCCAACTCAGTCCAGTCTCAACATCCGGGTAGAGATGACTGAGCCGGCAACTGTTATCTTTATAAAGTGACATGAACAGTGGCGCAGCTTCGTCATACAGCGCCGGATCCGGCTCACCCTCCATGTCACCAGTGAGCGCCCGTTTTATCAGCTTTTCGACACCGTTTCCTACCCAGAGTCTGACCTCGTCTTCGGTGCAGGCCGGACAATTTAATTGTTCCAGCATGCGCGCAGTGCACCAGGCCAGATCCGGCACGCTGTCAACCAGCGTGCCGTCCAGATCAATGAGAACGATCTCGGGTAAGCGCAGGGCCATTGAGCGGATTAAACGTTGGCTTTGGCCAGTTCCTCACGCATTTCCGCGATAATGCTTTCGTATTTGTTCGGGTCACTGTCTTTGGCCGCACCAAATACAGCAGAGCCGGCAACAAAAGTACGGGCACCGGCTTCAGCGATTTCACGGATGTTTTTGACGTTGACGCCGCCATCGATTTCCAGATCGATGTCATAGCCGCTTTCGTCGATCATCTTGCGTGCCTGGCGCAGTTTATCCAGCGTGTGCGGGATGAATTTCTGACCACCGAAACCGGGGTTCACTGACATCAGCAAAATACGGTCGACTTTGTCCAGCACGTGTTCGGCCAGTGACAGCGGGGTTGCCGGGTTAAATACCAGACCGGTTTTACAACCTTCGGCCTTAACCAATTGCAGACTGCGGTCGATATGTTCAGAAGCCTCGGGATGGAAAGTAATAAAGGTCGCACCGGCTTTGGCGAAGTCAGGAATGATGCGGTCGACGGGTTTGACCATCAGGTGCACGTCGATTTCGTGGGTGACACCATGCTTACGCAGCGCGTCACAGACCAGCGGACCAATGGTCAGATTAGGCACGTAATGATTGTCCATCACGTCGAAGTGCACGATGTCGGCACCTGAGGCCAGTACGTTGTCAACTTCTTCACCCAGACGGGCAAAGTCGGCAGACAGAATAGACGGAGCAATTTTAAATTCAGCCATATTGTTCTCTCTTAAAACTTTAGGTTTAGAAATGCTGTATAAACCCGATACTTTACCGTATCAGGTCTCATTTTTCAGCTTTTGAAAAGATTCTGCAGTCATTATACTGAGCAATGCGTAAACAAAAGGTTGGGGCATAGTTTGCAAAACGTTTTAAAAAGCGGTCTTCTGGCGATGATACTGCTATTCAGTCATATGCTGACAGCCGCTGAGGATAACGCTGAGACAGTACAATCCGATGCCTCTGTTTTACGTCAGAATGGCGAGCCTGATGGCTATCTGACCTTACCCGTGGGTGACGCCAGCATAGATGCGGCATTCATCCCGGATCGCCTGGGCAAATCTTATGGCAAAGTGCTGATTTTGCATGACAGTAATGCCGGTATCGACAGTCCCGGTCTGGTCAATACGCTACGTCAGGGCCTGCCTGAAGCTGGCTGGACCACGATGACCGTCGCCTTAACCTATCCTGCTCAAGCCAATATCCATCTTTCAGCCAATGCTGCGTCGGCAGCGCAGCCGACTATCGCTGCCAGTGAAGCTGCTGCCAGCCTGCCTGATGAGACGCAGACCAGCCAAGACACGACAGAAGAACAGAACCTGCTGTCACCACCCGATAATGCGGCCCGGATCAGTGCTGCGCTCGCTTATCTGAATGCCCGGCAACCAGGCACGACAGTGGTTGTAGCTATCGGTGAAGCCGCCAGCTTGACAGATGCCCTGGCTGGACAACTGGGAGAAAAGCGCGGGCTTATCTGGATCCGTCCTGATCTTGAGCTCACGGAGTTGCCTGCGATTATGCCTATCCTTGATATTGCCCCGACAGTCCCCGGCAGAACTAATCGTGAAGCTGTTGCGCGTCGGGTCTTTATGAAGCAGCAACAGGTGACAACGTATGACCAGCGCCAGATAACAGGAGCGGACTATCGTTTTTATGGTTTTGAGCCCAGTGTGCTGAGTTATGTGCGTGGCTGGCTTACAAAGCAGTTCGTTACCGAGGAAAAAAGCTGATGCGGATATATGGTGACGGCACACTGATTCACCAGGCCCAGACAGATGAGGGCGTGATCGAAGTGGTCGATAATGGCGACAGCCGCTCACTGCATTTCGGCACATTCCCCCGGCAGAGCAGCATGCGCGTCAGTGATCCGGACTACCTGGAACTGAGCTATACCCAGGCGATGATGGGCTGCCTGTTGCTGAATCCGACACCACGACGAGTGCTGGTGATAGGTCTCGGCGGTGGTTCGCTGGTCAAGTTCCTGTTACACCACTTCCCACGGTGCCGGGTTGATGTGGTTGAATATCGTCGTGATGTGATTGAAGTCGCTGAGCGCTATTTTGAAGTGCCACTGACCGATCCGCGACTGAATGTTATGCAGGGCGACGGTTATCTGCATGTCAGTCAGTTGTTTTACGAAACTGATCTCAGCTATGACCTGTTACTGGTCGATGCCTATGATCACAACGGCATGGCAGCCAGTGTCGGTGTGCAAGCCTTTTTTGATGCCTGCGCCGGGATCATGACTGCCGACGGGGTGATGAGTATCAACCTATGGGGGAGTGACAGAACCACCTTTAATACCACCATGCAGCGGATTAATCAGAGTTTTGCCGGTCGTTCGATGCTGTTGCCGGTGGAAAACAAAGGGAATGTGATTGCGCTGGCCACCCGGTTCGACGTTAATCACCGTGATTTAAAACTCTTGCGAGCCAAAGTCGATGAATGGGACATGCGTTATCGCATTAATCTACCGAAAGCACTGCAGAACCTGATTCGTCAGAACCGTAATTTCATCAGCCGCCTGTTTGCCTGATGGCCGAGGCATTGTTTCTCAATCTGGGCTTACTGCTGGTCACCGGCTGCGCAATCCGCATTTTCTCTGCCGATGGTGCTGAGTGCCATTCTGCTGTCACAGGGTCTGGAGGAGGTCTGACATTGCTCTCCATTAATGACCGTGATGACGCTGGGCTTTGTCGCCAGAGCCACATTAAAATCCGGCGGCGAGCGGTTGATGTCGCCGATTGATGTTCTGGAAGAACGGGTTTTCTGATGTTTTTTACGCTTGCCTGTGCGCACTTTGATTTGGATGCTGCATGCGGTGTCGAACATGCTGTCATTTATATCGTTGCCAGGCTTGGGGGTAAATTGCCGGAACCAATCTCGCTGCACGCTTTTTGCTGCACCTGAGGCAGTCCGGTGTTATATCGCTCTCGGCCCAGTGCCATGAGGACGAAAAAAATTAACCGGATTTTCACAGACAGTTGCAGAGTGATGTCAACGATTTGGTAGTATTGGCAGCGGATAACAACCCGATAGGGGTGATCAAATTGACTGAAGTGGTGCGGGAAAGTCTTCGATGAAAAAATTGTCAGCTTCTGTGTTAATCATGCTGGTCTCACTTATATGGCAGATGCCGGCATGGGCCAAAGGCGATTATCAATTGTTGATCAAACGATCAGAACAGCGGTTGATTGTGCAGAAAGATGGCAAGCCGGTGCGGAGTTTTCATGTCGCGTTGGGTAGCGGTGGCAGAAGTGGCAAGCTCGAGGCCGGTGATCGAAAGACGCCCCTGGGTGAGTATCATATCGTTCAGGTGCGTGACAGCGACCGTTTTCATCTGTTTATACAGCTCGATTATCCCAGTGTCCGAGATGCTATCAATGCGCTGAAAGCCGGTCGCATCAATAAAGACGAATACCGCAAGATTCTTGATGCGCATATTTTCGGTCAACTGCCGCCGCAAAATACCTCGCTGGGTGGGGCCATTGGCATTCATGGCATCGGTGAGGAAACCAAGGACAAGCTGAAAATCCACCAGCTGGCTAACTGGACTCAGGGATGCATCGCGCTTCGCAATAAAGAAGTCGAACAGCTGACCCGCTACATCGACAAGGGCACGACCGTCACCATTACCGACTGAGGGTCGTTAAATTCCTGCTTCAGGTGTTTGAATTTGGTAGAATAATGCCAATTTCCGTTTGACCCCTCCCGAGGACCTGATGCAAGCCGCGCCTGACCTGTTTTCCTATCGTAAATTCTGGGCCCACCGTTTTGGTGTTGCGCCCGAATTACCGATGTCACGTGAAGAGATGGACGCACTGGGCTGGGATTCTTGTGACATCATCATCGTTACCGGCGATGCCTATGTGGATCATCCTAGCTTTGGCATGGCGCTGATTGGCCGCCTGCTTGAATCACACGGTTTTCGTGTTGGCATTATTTCCCAACCTGACTGGACCAGTGCTGATGACTTTCAGAAACTGGGCAAGCCTAACCTGTTTTACGGGGTTACCGGCGGCAATATGGATTCGATGGTCAACCGCTATACCTCTGACCGTAAAATCCGCAGCAATGATGCTTATACTGCCGGTGGCGAAGGCGGCAAACGCCCCGATCACAGCGTTGTGGTTTACAGTCAGCGTTGCCGCGAAGCGTATAAAGGCGTGCCGGTTGTTATTGGTGGTATCGAAGCCAGTCTGAGACGCATTGCCCATTACGACTACTGGTCGGAAAAAGTCCGTCATAGTGTTTTGATGGACTCCAAAGCCGACCTGCTGGTGTATGGTAACGGTGAACGTCAGGTGGTCGAGATTGCACATCGTCTGGCTGCCGGCGAGGCGGTGAAAGATCTCACTGATATCCGCGGCACGGCATACATGACCAAGCACGGTCGTAGAGACGGGTGGTGGGAGAAAGACTCCACCTCGGTTGATACACCGGGCAAACTCAATCCGCCCATTGACCCTTACCAGATGCAGACAGAATCCAGCTGTGCCGAGGAAAAAGCCCGCACGGAACAGGAAAAAGCGGAATCGCCTGCCGGCAATGTGATCAAGATTCACCGGGTTTCTCCCCGAAATGCCGATAAAACCGTGATTCGTTTGCCTGCCTATAATCAGGTCAAGGACGATCCGGTCACTTATGCCCACACATCCCGTATTCTGCATCTGGAAACCAACCCGGGAAATGCGCTGGCTCTGGTGCAACAGCATGGTGACCGCGATGTCTGGCTCAATCCGCCGCCGATTCCATTAACCACCAAGGAAATGGACGCGGTATTTGATTTACCCTACAGTCGCGTACCGCACACAACCTACGGCAAAATGAATATTCCGGCCTATGAGATGATTCGTTTTTCGGTGAATATCATGCGTGGCTGTTTTGGTGGCTGTACCTTCTGTTCAATCACCGAACACGAAGGCCGCATCATTCAGAGCCGAAGCGAAGACTCAATTATCAGGGAAGTGGAAGCGATTCGTGACACCACGCCCGGTTTCACTGGCGTGATTTCTGATCTGGGTGGTCCCACCGCAAATATGTATCGTCTTGCCTGTAAAGATGAGGAAATTGAAGCCAGCTGCCGCCGGCTGTCCTGCGTTTATCCCGGCGTATGCAAAAATCTGAATACTGATCACACGCCACTCATCAATCTCTACAAGCGTGCACGCTCATTGCCGGGCATCAAGAAAGTTTTGATTGCTTCCGGCCTACGCTATGACCTGGCCGTTTTGTCACCGGAATATGTCAAAGAACTGGTCACCCACCATGTTGGCGGTTATCTCAAAATCGCGCCGGAGCATACCGAAGAGGGACCTTTGTCGCAGATGATGAAGCCGGGTATCGGCACCTATGACAAATTCAAACAGATGTTTGATAAGTACTCGAAGGAAGCCGGTAAAGAGCAGTATCTGATTCCCTATTTCATTGCTGCGCACCCGGGCACCACGGATGAAGATATGATGAATCTGGCGATCTGGCTCAAACGCAACGGTTTCCGCGCTGATCAGGTTCAGGCCTATTTGCCGTCACCGATGTCCGCGGCAGCTGCGATGTATCATTCCGGAAAAGACACCTTGCACAAAGTGCGGCGCAAGGGCGGTGATATCACTGTGCCTAAAGGCCTGAAAGTGCGTCGTCTGCATAAAGCTTTCCTGCGCTATCACGATCCGGAAAACTGGCCGATGCTGCGTGAGGCGCTGAAGAAAATGGGCCGCGCCGATCTGATTGGCAATGGTAAAAAGCATCTGATCCCGACCTGGCAACCGGCAGGCACCGGCGAGCGTGGTGAAGGTGCGCGAGTCAGTCGCAAGGCTAAAACCCGACCCTTTAAAACCCAACATATCAGACCGGGGAAAACCAAGGTAAAAGCCGCTCGTCGCCGCCGTTAAGTCAAGCGAATAAAAATTTTTCCTATTTGCGAAACATTCATGTTTGTACACGGTCAATGATGTCAGTTCGACTCATTTGATAGAGGTAGGGATGCCCGGCAGGCAGACACAACAGCGCTTTGATGGCTTCTCCGTTTTGCTTCACTGGAGTATTGCGCTATTCACGATTGCATTGTTTGCTTCCGGACTCTGGATGGTGGAGCTTGGTTATTACGACGACTGGTATTACCAGGCCCCATGGTGGCACAAAGGCATCGGTGTTATCACTGCGCTGTTGGTCTTACTGCGCTGGTTGTGGCAAGGCTTCAGGCAGGCTCCGTCTGAGATCCCGACTATTCCCAAATGGCAACGCGCCAGCGCCAGAGCCGCTCATCTGCTGATGAACCTGGCTATCATCCTTTTATTTATCAGCGGTTATCTCATTGTCACCGCCAAAGGCGATCCGCTAGGTGTGTTTGACTGGTTTGCTATTCCCTCTTTTATCCAGGATTCCACTGGCTGGGCCGACTGGACCGGGCCACTGCATCTATGGCTGGGCTGGTTCATTATCGGGCTGGCGTTGTTGCATGCCCTGGCTGCTTTGAAACATCACTTTATCGATAAGGACGCGACTCTCAAGCGTATGTTTGCCATTCCATCAGGAGATGATTAATGAAAAAAACCTTATTCGCCATGACTTTTCTGGGGCTGTCAGCGCTGCTTCCGGCACAGGCTGCCGAGTATGTGATTGATACCGAAAAAGCGCATGCGTTTATCGACTTTCGCATTCAGCATCTGGGATTTAGCTGGATGAGTGGTCGTTTTAATGATTTTTCAGGTACGTTTAACTACGATGCAGAGCAACCTGAAGCCTCAGATATTGATGTGGTTATCGATGTCGCCAGTGTCGATACCAATTTTGCTGAACGTGATAAGCATCTGCGCGAAAAATTCCTGCATACCGATGAATATCCTCAAGCACGATTCAAATCCAAATCCTTTGAAGTACTGGACGATGGCAGTCTGGTGATGGTCGGCGACTTCACACTGCACGGTGTCACCAACGAACTGGTGATTCCGGTCGAAAAAGTAGGAGAGGGGGATGATCCTTGGGGCGGATACCGCGCCGGCTTTGTAGGTGAAACCAAGTTCACCCTCGCCGACTACGGTATCGATGTCAGTAAATTAGGCCCCTCAGCACAGGAGGTGTATCTGACTCTGTCGATTGAGGGCATTCGTCAGTAATCAAACTTGTTTGGCCAACTCATAGAGCCGGTCAAATTCATCCGGCAGGCTGTTTACTGGTAACGATTTCCCCGCGCGGCGGTACCAGTAGGCAGCATTGCCATTATCGCCTTCGACACGGTGCAGATAACCGTGCACCATACACGCCAGACTATCCTCGTAAATCTGTATCGTGCGGTGTGCGCTATCCCAGTCGCCCTGCGCCGCCAGTTCCAAAGATTGCAAATGTTGTGTTGCCATAATCATCTCCTCCCAGAAATGTTCTGACACCACTATGCTATAACAGATTGATATAAATAAAAAATATAAGCGCTCAACGACTGTGTCGCAGGCACTCAGATTATGGCTGGCCAGCCAGCAACAAGAGTCCGCCGATAACGGCAAACGGAGAGGTGATTACCACAAAAAGCAGTCGCCCCAATTCCCGTAAAACATAGATAGCATCAATAATCAGCATTAACATAGTCTGTCCTCGCTCCATCGAATCAGATGCTTTGCATTATAATGCGCGCTTGTGACAGCCAAATGACGACAAAACTTCTCGCCAATATGAAAATTCTTGCCTTAGATACCTGCACTGAAATGTGCTCCGTTGCTTTATTAACTCAAGACCGGTTATTCGAGCAGGCCATCACTACCCAGCGCGGTCATTCGGAGCGTGTCTTGGGCATGCTTGATGATTTGCTGCAAGAGGCGAATATGAGCCTGAAAGATATTGATTTGCTGGCATTTGGTCGGGGACCGGGTTCATTTACCGGTGTTCGTGTTGGCGTCGGTGTGGCCCAGGGTATTGCCTTTGCCCGTCAGTTACCGGTGATTCCAGTATCAACGCTGGCCGCTGTAGCACAGAGAGCCATAGATGAGTTTGGCGCCAAATATATCGCGGTGGCTCTGGATGCCCGTATGGGGGAAATTTACGCTGCACATTATCGGGAAGAGGGTGGTCTGGCGGTCTTGTGTGACAAGGAACGGGTCTGTCCTCCAGAGGCGTTCAAACCACTGGATGAAAATAAATGGTTTGCTGCCGGCACTGGCTGGAATGAGCATGGCGAGCAACTGAAAAAGGCTTTTACCGATCAACTGTCAGGTGAAGATGCGAGACTGCTGCCCACAGCTGCGGCAATGAGCAGATTGGCACTGAGTCTCGCTGAACAAGGCCAGACTCTGTCTGCAGAGCAGGCAGTGCCGGTTTACCTGCGTGACAATGTCGCCAAGAAAAAAGGTGAGCAGTAATGGCCGGTGACAAGGACAATATTTACGCTGCGCCACTGCAGCAGATGGTCGATTTCCGTTTTGACGAGCGGGTGGTCAGTGTTTTTCCCGATATGATTCAGCGCTCGGTACCGGGTTACGCCACTTTGATCAGCAATATCGGCACCATGGCCTCCCGCTATGTGCAGGCAAACAGTCACTGCTACGATCTGGGTTGTTCACTGGGAGCGGTCAGTCTGTCTTTACGTCATGCGATTCAACAGCCGGATTGCAAAATCATTGCGGTCGATAATTCACAAGCGATGATAGCCAAGGCGCGTGATGTGCTGGCTGAAGATGAGCCATCACTGCCGGTGGAACTGCTGTGTGCTGATATCAATGCAGTGACGATTGAAAAGGCCTCAGTGGTGGTGATGAATTTCACGCTGCAGTTCATCGCTCCGGAACTCAGACTGGCGCTGATACAGAAAATCTATGAGGGCATGTTGCCGGAAGGAATATTAATCCTGTCGGAAAAACTGGCCTTTGATGCGCCGCAAACCAATCAGTTCCACATTGATTCTCATCACGATTTTAAACGGGCCAATGGCTACAGTGATCTGGAAATCAGTCAAAAACGCAGCGCTCTGGAAAAAGTCCTGATTCCCGAGACCTTGAGCCAGCATCAGACAAGACTGCAGCAGGCCGGTTTCAGTTTTGTTGAAAAGTGGTATCAGTGCTTTAACTTTGTGTCGATGGTGGCAGTGAAATGACCTCCTACCAGCCTCTATACGACATCCTCGATAAAGCCGGTTTCAGCGAATGGTGCGAACGGCTGCAAAAGCAGATTGCTTCGCAGTTGTCGCTGACCCGGCATGGCAAGATGCCGATGTGGCAGCAAGCGCTGGATGACTTACCTGTGGTGACTCCCAGTCAGCTTGAACTGAAATCGCAGGTGGCGATCGGCACAGCTGCTGATATTGCCGATATCGACCGTGATGCTTTTATCGAACATATCAAACAATTTCATCCTTGGCGCAAAGGCCCGTATCACTTGTTTGATATCCACCTTGATACTGAATGGCGTTCTGACTGGAAGTGGGATCGGGTCCTGCCACATTTGAGCTCACTGACAGGTCGCCGTGTACTTGATGTCGGTGGTGGTAATGGCTATCACGGCTGGCGCATGCTGGGAGAAGGGGCTGACTTTGTCCTCGGCATCGACCCGACGCTGGTCTTCACCATGCAGTACCAATTGATGAATCATTTTATCGCTAGTGACAGACATTTTGTTGTGCCTATCGGGATTGAGCACATGCCGCATAATCTGGGCTGGTTCGATACGGTGTTTTCAATGGGGGTGTTGTATCACCGCAAATCGCCGTTGAGTCACTTGCTGGAATTGCGTTCCTGTCTCAAGCCTGGTGGTGAGCTGGTATTGGAGACTCTGATCATCGATGCTCCCCCGGGCATGACACTGATGCCGGAAGAACGCTATGCCAAGATGCGCAATGTTTGGTTTATTCCGTCAGTGGACACCATGTTGCTGTGGCTGCGTCGCTGCGGTTTTAAAAATGCCCGTTGTGTGGATATTGATGTGACATCACTGGAAGAGCAGCGGCGGACCGAGTGGATGACTTTTGAATCCTTGTCTGATTTTCTGGATCCGAATGATCGGAGCAAGACCATCGAAGGTTATCCGGCACCCATGCGCGGCGTTTTTATTGCCAATGCACCGAAATAGCTAGAGAGCGGTCGCAGCCGGCGTAATGGAAATCCACTGACCACTGCTGTTCTTGCAGGCATCCAGCGATTTCACTTCTGTCATGTTGTTTTTGGTGATAGAGAGGTCGTAGGCCAAACAGGGGTAGTGACCGTAGGAGTAGGTGTGATCTATGTTGATTTCATAGGCATTCCCCGTCTCCTGGTTCACCCAGTAATGGCGGGAACCGATAGCTTCGGTCGACAGTGCCTTCTGTGTCTGTTCCAGATCGCTCGCCGTCATCGAGGTATCAGTTTCAATACCGGCTTCGACACCCGCAAGCAGATCCAGTGAAGCCTCGGTGCTTGTAATGATGCCAAATGAAGCTATCGAGGCAATGCCTATTCTGAGTAGCCTGTTAAACAACATAAACTTCCATGATAGGAGTATCAGCTAGCTATTAAAATACGCCAGTCAATTTCGTGGATGAGCAAAACGTCCCGTAAATGCAGGAGGTTTTTCCTCAAATCGGGCAAGTATAACCCTGAGTTAACTACAGTTCCAATGACTTGGAACAGGTTCTGAAAGCTGTTTCATACAACATATCTCCTAAATTTCCACCCTGTCTCTGCCGGCAAGAATCCGGTGTATACGTTAATTTCAAACGATTTGGGATGATAGACAAAGTTGTGCGCAAGAGGTTCTCAATGCCTGGCTGAACAGGCTAAAGATCAGACAGTTGATTCGCTGCCTGGTATTGCTGGATAAATTCTTCAAACAGATACACAACATCTTCATGTAATTGCTCGATGTCACTGATATCTTTGGCATAACGGCCCCAGACAAATCCATCCTTACTGTAGGTCTGGCCGTTGGCGCAGTAAAACACTGTTCTGCTGAAATCGAGGTAGAGCAGATAACGGCCGGCATGTTTTTCGACTCTGAGGTAGAGCTGCGCATCCTTCCGCGGGGCGAGTTGAATCGGCGTGTCTGCCAGAACGTCATCAAGCAGTGACTGCAGCTCGGATTGATCGATTTCTTTGGGTTCTATTGTGAAAATCAGTGACAGCGTCCGGGGATTTTTGATTTCCAGTCCTGTCACAGGTGCTGCCATCAGTGTCATTGGCAGCAGCGTCATGAAAATCAGAGATAAAAAAAACAGGATTCGAGACATCATTCGACGTGGGGTGTTAGTTATGTTGTTTTGCAATGTAGCAGAAACGCTGTGCACGAGAAACATACCTGAGCAGCAAACTTTGCCGACACAATACCAGTAATGAGAGACTGGTTTTAACAAGACAGCTGCATCAGGATTATGCCATGTCTCTATATGACTTGTTTTTAGCACTGGCTGCCATCGGCGTGGCGCTGTTTTTGCTGCATTCACGTTTTACCTCGAGTGAGTTGTGGCAGGCGATTGTAACCCCACTGGCCTCTATTATTGGCAGCGGCTTTTTAATCATTGCGCCGATGCTGGCGATGATAGGTGGTAACACTGCACCCTGGTTGATGATACTCATTGTCTGCTTTGCGTATTTGTTGGGTGCAGTGATTCGGTTTAATATCCTTCACGCTGAACATCACCTTAAACAAGATAGCGGAATAACGGCAATCAACAGCCTGGAACGGTTCTCCAACCTTGTGCTGTCCTTTGCCTTTATTATCTCTGTTTGTTTTTACCTGCGTATTCTCTGGTCATTTGTACTGGAGCTGTTTTCTGCCAACATCCCGGTGCTGGCGCAGTCTTTAACCACGATCACACTCATCATTATTGGCTTTAGTGGCTGGCGCTGGGGCCTGCATGCGCTGGAAAATCAGGAAAAGATCTCCGTTTCAATCAAGCTTGCCATCATTACCATCCTGTTAATGGCTTTATTTCAATATGACCTGGTGCATGGGTTCATCAATCGTGAGGTTCAATCAGAATCGCATTCCATTACCGAGAGACTGCGTATGCTTGCCGGCATGCTTCTCGTGGTGCAGGGCTTTGAAACATCACGCTATCTGTCCACTGATTACAGTCAGACAATGCGGATAAAGAGTATGAAGCTGGCGCAGCTGATATCAGCATTCATTTATATCGTTTTTGTTTTCCTCATTACACCGCTGATGCCTTTCATTTCCTATGAAAATGTTGATGAAACGGCGATTATCAACCTGACCAGTCATGTCGTTGTCATTCTGCCTTACCTGCTGGTCGTTGCTGCAGTGATGAGCCAGTTCAGCTCAGCTGTTGCCGATATTATTGGCACAGGTGGTTTGATTGAAGAAGAGTCGTATGGGTATTTGTCTGAGCGGCCGTCTTATCTGTTGGTTGCCGGGCTGGGCATCGTGCTGGTCTGGTTTGCAGATGTGTTTGAAATTGTCGCACTGGCATCACGCGCATTTGCCTTGTACTACCTGCTGCAGACCATACTCGCTTTTCGGGTCAGTTTTGAATTGGAGAAAGGCCGATACCGGCTTTTGTGGCAGATGACGCTGCTGGTAACCAGTGTTCTGTTGGCTGCTGTTGTATTGTTTGCGATTCCGGTTCATTGATTCGCTGTCGGATTTTCAAGCATGAGTCATTGGTCTAACTGATAGATTAGCGCTGAACTTGTGGCTATTTCAGACAGATTCTCTATTAAAGTTATGCACAAGCTTTCATGGCAATCTGCATCAGATTCCTATAGTGTGAATTTAGTGCCCATTCATTCTTTGTTAAGAAAAACAGCATTCAAATGAATGCGGCCTGTCGGTAGATTTTAGAAACATTAATTACAGGGGTAACACCAAGTTAGAAAGTAGCAAGCTAGTCAGGAAGACTGTAAAAAGCATCGCTTACTGGTTTTTGACTTCCAGCTCTCAAACAAAAGCGTAGTTCGTAAAATACGCAGGAGTAGAAGCTATGGAACTCCCACTGGAACCAGATAATGAACGGGAACGCATTCAAGCTCTCAAAGACAGCCGGCTTTTAGACTCAGATAAAGAGGCGGTTTTTGACAACCTAACTTCTCTGATAAAACAAGTCTTTGATGTCCCTGTTGTCGCCATCTCACTTATAGACAAGAACCAGCAATGGTTTAAATCCATTCAGGGACTTGATATCAGTGCCACCAGCCGTGAAGTGTCATTCTGCGGTCACGTTGTTTATCAGGGTAAACCCCTTGTGGTGACCAACGCGCATGAAGATCCGCGCTTTTATGACAATCCTCTGGTCAGCGAAGAGCCTGGCATCGCTTTCTATGCTGGCGTGCCGATTCGTTATGCCTACAGAGGAAAAACCTACCATATCGGCACTATCTGCATTATAGACAGAGTGCCACGCAGTTTTTCGGCGGATGAACTCTCCACACTCAAAAAATTTGCCTTTCAACTGGAAGCGCTTATCGAAATGCGTTTACCGGCAATGAAATTTGAACAGCTCACCAAGCAACTGACCAAAGACTCTATTGAACTAATGGATGTGGAAAACAGCATCCGCAACCTGCACAGTCTGTCAGAAACTGATCTGTTGACCGATCTTCCCAACCGGCGTTACCTTAACCGGCTGGTGAAAGAGGGCTGGTTTAATGACTCCAGGCAAAAGAGCATCTGTTTAATGATGCTCGATCTGGATAACTTCAAAACTGTCAATGACCTGCAAGGGCATTATGCCGGCGATAATGTCCTGAAAAGCATTGCTTTCGGGCTTAACAGTCTCCTTCGAATTAACGAAGATCATATTTGCAGACTGGGGGGAGATGAGTTCGTGCTGGTAACCTATAACCAGGATGAAGCCGGTATCGAAGCGGTCGCCAATAAAATTCTCCAATACTTCTCTGAAATACCGGAAAAGCCGGTGTTTAAAGGGGTGACCTTCTCGATCGGCGGCTGCGTGACTTCAAATAGATCTCATAGTCTGGATGATCTACTCAAACAGGCTGATGAGCAGCTCTATAAAGCCAAAAAAGATGGCAAGAACTGTTTTGTTTATGAGGAACTGGACTAAAACCGTTCTTCATTACAGCAACCCAATTCTTAACTCAGACAAGGAGAGCAATTATGGATACTAAAACAGCCTACAAACAAAAAATTCAGAGCCAACTTGATGAATGGAATGCAGAAATCGACAAACTCAAAGCCAAAGCGGACTCTGCAGGAGCCGATGCACAACTCGAGTACAATCAACAAATCAAAGAAATACGTGACAGACAAGACACAGTGAAACAAAAGCTGAATGAGCTGGAAGAATCCAGCGAAGGCGCCTGGGAAGAGGTCAAGACAGGGATGGATGAAGCCATGGATGCCCTCGATAAGTCACTGAAATCAGCAGCATCCCGTTTCAAGTGACGAGAAGACTTTATCTGGAAAAAACGCAGTTGTCGCCACGTTAAAACAGAGGAGCGGGAAAAGAAAAAGCCCTATGTACCAGGTACACAGGGCTTATATCTGGCGGAGGGACAGTCCCCGAGTTTATCGTCTATACCAATCTTGATTCGTCTAAAATATCATCGAAAAACAGGTAGTTACAATAAAGTGTTCGTCTATTTAGGTCTTTCCTAACCTCGTGTAATCGTTTACCCTTAGTAGGGTAGGTGGTTGGGTATATATGGGGTGGCTAACATGCCTAAAAAAGTGAAAGAGCTTTCTGCACTAGCAGTTAAGAATATTAACAGCGCAGGTTTACATGCAGTCGGCGGTGTACCTGGTCTCCATCTTCAAGTTACACCTAGTGGAGCAAAAACATGGATACTTCGATTCACTGCTGGTACTAAGCCCGGAACAGGCAAGCCTTGGCGTCGTGATTTGGGCTTGGGAGGATATCCAGCTGTTACTCTCTCGATGGCGAGAGCCAAGGCACAAGAAGCGCGAGAAAAGATCGCTCAAGGTATTGACCCGATCACAGAGAAAAGGGAACAGCGTAGTGCGATGATTGCAGCTCGTCTCGCTGAGATCACATTTGAAACAGCAGCTTCACGCTATATTGAATCACAATCAGCGGTATGGAAGAAGGGAGGTAAGAGCGAACATCAATGGACCCAATCACTCTCTGATTACGCCTTCTCACAAATCGGCTCTCTCAGGGTTTGTGATATTGGTCACTCTCAGATAATTCAAGTGCTCGAACCTATCTGGACGACGAAGACTGAAACGGCGACAAGAGTTCGTCAGCGTATAGAGGCAGTTCTAGATTGGGCAACTGTTCGTGGCTACCGCGATGGAGAGAACCCGGCGCGATGGAAAGGCTATCTAGATAAAGTTCTACCTGCTCCAAGTCAGCTAAAAAAGGTTAACCATCATAGTGCTCTCGCAGTCCCCGACCTTCCACAATTCATGAGCCGTCTGAGCAAACAAGAAGGTATAAGTCCTCGAGCACTTGAATTTGTAATTCTTACTGCTACTCGTTCTGGCGAAGTCAGAGGGGCAAAGTGGGATGAAATTGACATGGAAGAGGGTGTCTGGACAATTCCTGAAGGACGTATGAAAGCCAAAAAAGAACACAGGGTGCCGCTTAGTTCTTCTGCTCTTAAACTATTAAGCAAATTACCTCGAATAGAAGGCTCTGACTTTGTATTTCCTCCTCCGCGAGGCAATAAACCATTATCTGACAATACTCTTACCGCTGTATTGAGACGAATGGAGGTTCCAGTTACAGCACACGGGTTCCGTTCTACCTTTCGGGATTGGTGCGCTGAACATACTGAGTTTCCATCAGAAGTTGCAGAAATGGCATTGGCTCATACCATAAAGAATAAAGTTGAGGCTGCTTACCGGCGCGGAGACCTATTTGAAAAACGTCGCGAGTTAATGGCTTCATGGGCCGAGTTTTGTAGCGGGAAAATGAAGGTTAATACATAGCTTGGACTTTACTTTTTCCGATAAGGTGTTGATATTTATATTAAAAGTGCTAGACGGGGTGAGGGGGATCATATATCCTTTATTTCATATCCCGTAAGCCTTCTTTAGGCGATATAGGACGTATCAGAAATGGAGAAAAACGAGCCTTGGTGGCTCGACCTTTGCCCATGCTGATACTTCAAGTCATAAAGGGGGAAGCGTCTGAGCCGATGTTACACAGCTCTGCGCTTCCCCTTTCGTTTATGGTGGTTGCACAGAGCGGACAGGAAAGCCGCTATGAAGAACCAAAACCAACTATATATGACTGCTCAGCAGTCAAAATCTCTACGACCCGCCCAAACTGCTGAGTTTCTGGGCATTGGACTCTCCACCTTGTGGGTTTGGGCCAAGCGTCCAGATTTTCCACGTGCCCGAAAGATTGGTCCCAAGGTAACAGTTTGGGATTTATCCGAGCTAATCAGATGGCGTGACGCCCAGCAAGCTGAATAAGGAGCGGCCGCCATGAAATCGAGACCCAGCGCGCTAATAGCTGCGCAACATGAAGTCCAACGTGCCAGTTACGTCGCATGGCTGTTACGTATTGAACCCTTCAAAATTTTCCCATTCACCCCGGAGTGTACCCCGGAGGCTAACCAACACCTTATTGATTCAGTCCTCGAAGAACTCAACAAACACCGTGAACAGGCTTCCAAGTCTTGTGACACGTCCTCGCGTGCTGTCTGGTTTCGCCATACTATCGGCTATTGCGAGGCTGTGATGAGCGGGGTTGAGAATCCCGCTGATAATGGTTGGTACGAAAATCAACGGGGATATCGTCGCGGTGTATATCTGTTTAAGGAGGGTGTGGAATGATTGCAGCTTTCTTGAACAAATACCGACCCGGCGGGCCATTCGTTCTAACGGCTATCATCCCAGATGGCAATACCGAGACACGAACATTCACAGATGCTGGTGATGCTGAAGCATGGGCGATCCAGAAAAATAAGACAAAAAATATTTATTTCCACGTCAACAAAACGTGCGGCCAGCTCACTAAGAAAGCGTCAAAGAGAGATATTGCTGCGGCAGAGTTTCTCCATGTGGACATAGACCCACGCCCCGGTGAAGACTTCGCGGAGGAGCGTGAACGTATCCTCAAAAGGCTGACTAGTGAATTGCCCGAAGGCATTCCGGTTCCATCACTGGTAGTTGATAGCGGAGGCGGATATCAAGGGTTTTGGCGGCTGGATGAAGCGTTGACGATTGACGGTGACTTGGAAAAAGCCACTGAAATTGAATCCTACAACCGAGCACTGGAACTCGCGTTTGGTGCTGATGCTTGTCACAACGTTGACCGCATTATGCGTGTCCCCGGAACCACGAACAGGCCAAACAAAAAGAAGCGCGCCAAGGGGCGAACCGTAGCAGTGGCGGAGGTGTATTGCTGGAATGAAGTCAGCTATTCACTGAGCGCCTTTACTCCTGCACCGCAGTTACCCTCTCGCGCAAGCATTGCCACCGGAAAGGCACCTAGCAATATGCAACGGCGAGAAGTTAGAGTGGTAAGCACTGATGACCTAAGGGAGTGGGCGGAGGCGAACCAGAGAGTGATACAAGATCACACGCTGGCTTTGATTGCGACGGGTGTTGATCCAATTGATCCTCAGCACTACCCGTCGCGCAGTGAAGCACTATTCCGTGCAGTCTGTGATCTGGTTCGCCTCGATGTGCCAGAGGAAATGATTTTGGGTGCTATCACCGATCCGAACAATGCGATTAGCGCCAGTGTCAGGGAGCAACGCAACTGGCAGGCATACGCGCAGCGCCAGATTGAGAACGCCCGGGCTGCGTGTGCTGATCCGACACTTGAGGACATGAATAAGAAACACGCTGTGCTTCTTCAAGAAGGTGGAAAAACAAGGGTTCTATCATGGGAGCGCACCGAGTTGGACGAAGACAGACTGGTGCCAGTCCTTCAATCGTTCGATGACTTTCGGAACCGATACATGCATCGCTTTGTTGACTACCCGACTGAACAGGGGATGCGCCGTAAGCCTCTGGGCAAATGGTGGCTTGAACATTCACAGCGCCGGGAATACTTAGCTTTGCGGTTTTTCCCCGGCAAGACCGAGGAGGTGAATGGTTATCTGAATATGTGGCGTGGCTTCGCAGTATTGCCTAAGGCGGGCGATTGGTCCCTCATGCAAGAACATATCCGTCGGGTCCTTGCTAATGGTGATGAAGTTTATGCTGATTTCATTCTTAAATGGGCAGCATGGGCTATACAGAATCCGGGAGAGCCTGCCGAAGTGGCGTTGGTGCTCCGAGGTGGTCGCGGAAGTGGGAAAGGGATTTTTGCGCGAGCTATCAAACACCTATTTGGTCAGCACGGACTACAGGTGAACTCCCCGGCGCAACTCACGGGCCGCTTCAATGCCCACCTGCGAGATTGCTGTCTACTGTTTGCTGATGAGGCGATTGTCCCAGGCGATAAGTCGGCTGAAAGTGTTTTGAAGGGACTTATCACTGAGCCAGAGCTGACGATTGAAGGCAAAGGGGTAAACCTTGTTCAAGCGCGAAACAGGCTTCACGTGATCATGGCTTCGAATGAAGAATGGGTAGTGCCCGCCGGGATTGATGAACGGCGCTTTGCTGTGTTTGAGGTATCCGGCAAACACGCACAGGACGGCGATTATTTTAAAGCGATTGCCGACCAGCTCCGGGCCGGTGGATTGGCGGCAATGCTTCATGATTTGCAATCGATGGACTTGTGTAACTGGCATCCTCGCCGGAACATCCCGCAAACCGAAGCGCTCTATGCTCAAAAAGCTGCAACCGTCACTGGAATTGATGCGGTGTTTCTAGACCTGCTCCGAGCAGGGGATATACCGGCCCGCCGTTGGGTTGGCTATGACCGGCCTTTTGTTTCTACAAGTGATTTACAGGAGTACGCGCAAACACGACTCCGCCGGGATGACATCACACTTAATGCGGTAAACAAGCTCATGCGTGATATGGGGTTTGAATACCATGACAAGAGCCGTCCACGTGGATTCATCTTGCCAAGGTTATCGCAAGCGCGAGCTGCTTGGGACCAAGCACGAATGCCTATGAAATGGGATGAACTGACTGATTGGGCTGATCTTGGGCGCGACAATTCACCGTTCTAGTGACTGTGATGTACCGACCTCTACCGCACTTTTTCTATAGTCGGTAGGGGGCGAGGCCCATCCGTTAATGGGTTTTATTATCTGTTTAACCGACTTATCCCACTTTACCCACCTAAAATTTTCTGTAGGCCCGAGCGAGGATTTGCCCAAGGAAACGGTACGAATACCAGTTGGGCTCCGTTTTTCCTTTTTACCCTATTTACATCGGTAAAGTCGGTTAAGTAGGTAAAAGCCAATAACCCCATGGGCAATAGCATTACCGACCTTTACCCGACTTACCGGGCTTAACCGCTAACCAAAGTCAAGCCATGCCATTTACCTCGTGATAATCGTCGAGACACATATTTCTCAAATTGTTCTGGCGGGGGCGTTATTTTGAGCTGATGCCGATGCTTATTACAGTATTTACAAGCCGCCACAATATTTTCTTGTAGTGCAGAGCCGCCTTGGGTATGAGCTACTAAATGTTCACCAGTGCACTGCATTTGCTGAGCTTGAGAGAGTGAAAGGCCAAATCGCTTCGCGAACGATTTTGGTTCTGTGGACCACATCGGCTGATGACAGTAATAACAAAGACCTTGCTGTACTTTGAATGCTTTCTGACGGGGGGATTTGAGAGATTTTCTTTGTTTGGGCATAAGAACTCCGACTGATTAACGGTTGCCCGAGTCCACTTCTGCGCGGTACACGGGAACCAGTCGAAGTACTTCGTACTGGCACATAAAGATTTCCAATGTTGGATAATCTTGCCTAGATAGTAGCCTATCGTAATTGTACTAACAATCCTTCTTAGCGCCGCCTCGCTGCAGTCCTTACACCGACCGGATAACCTACAAGATTTAATTGTGAACCCGTGAAGGAGGTAGAGACCGCCGAACCTCCATAGAAATGTGGCGATAGCGGACAGTGTAAGCATATACCCTACGATTTACCCTACGAATAGGTCTTTAAGCGCTGTGTTTAGGGGGTTAAAATCGAATGGCATATCAACAGATATGCGGAGGGCCATCAATGGCTCGCATTGCGATTTATGCCCGGGTAGCTATCGAAACAGACCCATCACTTCAAGAACAACTCCAGATGCTCCGAGATTGGGCGCAGGCCAAAGGCCACGACGTTGTGGCGGAGTATACGGACGAAAGTCTGAACAACCTCAAAAAGGACGAACCGCGCCCGGGACTCGACCAGCTCTCATTTTTCGCCTTCCGCGGCAAAGCCGACATGATAGCAGCGCTTTCACTAGACCGGCTGGGCCGGAGTATCAAGCACCTGTTAGCACTGATGCGAGAGTTCGAGACGCTGGGTGTTGGTGTGTATGTTCATAACCTTGCCCTTGATACCGCCACCCCCGCAGGAACTTTGATGTTCAATGTCCTTGGCTCGCTCGCGGACTTTGACCGCGCGGTGATGAGTGAGCGTTCTCGCCGTGGAGTGAAGAAGGCCCGTGCCAAGGGTAAGCGCATAGGCGCTCCCAAGCTATCGCCCAGCCTTGAAAACAAGGTCGCAGCGCTCCTGCAATCAGGGGTTTGCCCGAACCGGGTGCGCACTATTACCCATGTAGGCAAATCCGCCATCTACCGAATCAAGAGGGACTTGGAATGCAAACCCAACGCCGAAGAACCGAACTGACGAAGGCCGAACGGGCCGCACTTCCGGTGCTCCCGACTACCGCACTTGATATTGCGCGCGAGCTTGCCACCGAGGGCGTGAGAGAACACACGATCAGGCGAGCCCTTGGGCTATCCCCCAACGAATGGAAGCAGCTCAAAGAGGACACAGAGGAGGGCGAGCTATCACCACTGGCTCTCGCACTTGAGGAAGGCCGCGCAGACGGAGCCAGTGAGATCGTTGCCTTCATGAAAGACAAGATGAAAAGTGAAGGCGATTTCAGGGCGGCGGATTGGCTGGCTGACCGAATCTATAAGATCAACAAGGGCGACGGCGGCAACGATGACGCGCCTCGGGTCCTTATCCAAATTAACGCGGCACTCTCGCCGGACGAATACGCAAAGGTGATCCATGACGAGCGCGATTAACACCATACGTCCAACGCCGTTTCAGGCCTCCGTCCTCAGTATCCCGGAGGACCATTTCATCTTCCTTGGCGGCGGGCGGGGCGGCGGTAAGTCCTTTGGTTTGCAACTGCTCATCCTTCGCCACTGCGACCAATTCAAGAACCGCGCCCGCGTTCTAGTGACTCGCCGACGGATGAAGTCATTGATGCAGTTTGCGGAGGAGTTGCGCGGCTTGATGCGCTCCGCTTATGGGGCCGGGTTCAGCTACAACCAGAATGACAACGTGTTCCGCTTTACTAATGGTGCGACCGTTCAGCTCACGCACTGCGAATCGAACAGTGCTCTACAAGATACAGTTCAGGGCATGACCTTTTCGCTTATTGTGGTGGATGAGGCCGGGGAAGGTCCTGAGTTGCCCGTTATTGATGCTTTGGCGCTGGCCCTTCGGGCTCCGGGAGTTCCCTTACGCATGGTATTGGCAGGGAATCCGGGCGGAGCGAACCACTCAGCCCTAGCGGAGCGGTACGTCACCGGACGTGACCCTTGGGTACCGTTCGAGTTTACCAGTCAAAAGTGGGTATATGCGCCCTCGACCGTTGATGACAACCCGCACTTGCCGGAAGCCTACAAGCGCAACTTCGAGGTACTGCGACACACCGACCCTGCACTATACAAGGCCCACCGTCACGGCGATTGGTCTGCAATTGTCGGGGACTACTTTGGGGGCGTCTGGCGGCAGTCGCAAGCAGTATTCGACCATCATGAAGTCCCGCCGGATATGTTCAGCACCCTCAAGCTCTCGATTGATTGGGGCTCCGCTGCTCCTTGCGCGACTGTCTTGGGCGGACGCCTCGCCTATGACGTGCGCCTGTCCGATGACCGCGTAATGCCCAAGGGGGCATGGGTGATCTATGATGAACACTTTGAATGCGATCCGCAGAACATCAACCGGGGAACGGGCCGGACACCCGGCCAGATAGCACCCATGCTTCATACGATGGCCGCGCGCAGCCACGTTCGCGCCCGGGGCGTTATCGACTCCGCCGCCGAAGCCCGCACCGCCGGTAAGGCGGAATCCAGTATCGCAGATCTTTTCAGAGAGTCCGGGGTGAGGGTAACGCCCGCGAAGAAAGGTGCAAGAGTGCCTCGATTTGAGCTCTTGAAACAGCTTATGGCGGATGGTGAGTTTTTTGTAGCCTCTCGGTGCAGAAAATGGTTATCAACGGTCCCATCGTTGCCGCGGGATCCAAGGCACCCCGAAGATGTGGATACAAACGCTAACGACCACTTATTAGATGCCACTAGCTATCTCATTGCTGGTGCCTCGCATGGAACGGTAAGCACTTCTGAGTTCCACCACAAAATAATACTGCCTGATACAGGAAGTCGAATTATCAATGTTTGAAATCTGGAAAAGTAAATATAAGCTATTGATATACAAGTAATTTATATAGACTTTCACTCCATCTATACACGATAATATACGAAAGCGCAGAACTCGCTTAGCCTGCGCCTAGGTTGGGAGAGGCCCCAACGGTGAAGTTATTCAGGCCCATCCCGGTTGTGAGAATTGAGATAGGAGCCTGAGCCATGGCAACAGTCGACTTCAAGAAAGTACCCACCGATGTCCCTTTAACTGTCGAAAACATTGATCTAATTTCAGCACGTGCAACAGAGCTAGCTATTGCTTTCAAGCGACGTCTTGAAAGTATTCAAAGGCAGTTTTCAGACGCCCGGTTAAGATATAGCCGTGAGGCTGATGAGGTAGTGTCCGAATCAGACGTCGAAAACCGAGAAGTTGCAAAGAAGTTTGCCAAACAGCAACTTGCCAGTAAGATCGCCAAATTCCGTATCAACATTGAGAAGTCCTCTCGCCCTCAGAGAGAGGAAATTCTACAACCCTTAGCTAAGCTTGCGGCTGATGCTGATTTTCTTCTGACCTTGTACGGCTCTCCCGCGCAAGCTCTAGGTCGTGTTGCCTTGGGCGAAGTAAAGCGCACTCAATACCAATTACAACTTGAAGGTGCTGGCCCAGTAGAGTTGCAAACTGCTGCTGTAACCGCCATCGCGACGAATGACCTGCCACTAGCTGCTGCCGTCGTAACTGTAGTGGACCGGAGGAAGCGCGATCAGCGTCCGTTTGCAGCCAATGAGTTTGCTCAGCAAATGTGGGGTAAACAGCATGATGAGGTCAATGCGAAACTCAAAGGGGTTATCCATGCCTACAAATCCGCAGTCGCTGCGGATCGTGAATTCGCTCGTGGGAAAGCTGATCCACTGACAAATTTATCTTTAGCTATTTCCAGTAAAGCGATAGCTCAAGCATCCAAGCACTAGGAGGTTTACTGATGGCCCAACATAACGTGAAAAAGGCAAAAGTCATCCATGAGCAACGCCAAATCAAACGAGATGAGCAATTATTCAAGATGAAGCACGGAACCGTTGCAACTACGCTGGAAGAGATGATCAACACGGGTTACAAGCAACCCAAGCGAAAGCGGTAAGAAAAGAATAAGGCAACTTGATGCAGTCCATTCTGTGCTATTGCGGTTCATGATCGTTTGTAACTCTACACTTGGTTATTTCTCTATATGAGTTCGGCTACAGTCCTAGTGTGCTCAAATTCAGTTATTTCACTCACTACATACTCGACATGATGGTTTGTATCAATTTTAATCCAAGTAGTAGACCCGCCACCTATCTCACCATCTGCACATCGCTTAATTTCATTATCGCCCCAACTAAAACCGGCGAGATAATGACCAGAGTTCAATAAGTTCTGCGCAAGGCTACAATGTTGAAAACCTCCAAGTGGTTTTCTGATTACGTGTCCCCTGACAATAAAGTAATTATCGTCAATTGTGTATCGAATTTTGGCGTTGGTATTTCCATACCCGGTTTCACCGGTATTGGGCCCCCGGACACCGTAATCGCCAAAATGAATGTTGAAGCTCGGATAGTGCTTTCGGGCATTCTTCCACAGCAGCATTTCTCCTCTGACTACATAGCCAGAGGAGTCTTGATCTTTGATTACCTTGTCAATTGAGTTCGGCAGAGAGCACCCAGCTACTGAGTATGATAAAAAACCATAAGCAGTGATTTGGGAAAATAAAGAATCAAACTTATCGAATACATCTACGATAGCGAGGGAGCTGAGGTCTTCGAGATCGAGGATTACATGGCAATTTGCCGGGTTGAGTTCAAGGAAATTAAGAATTTCTGACAGTCTAGAGTGGAAGTGGTCAGGATCACCAACATCATCAAAGGCAAATCGCTCGAGTCTTATACAAAACATACCCGTGTGTGACTTCGATATGCTTTTTAATGCCAAGCGATATTCGATGTCATCCCATCGATCATAACCTACAACCGGCACAGGATTGACTCCATCACTTTTCAGGGAGTTATACAGATAAGATAAATGATGCTCTCCAGTTTCCACTTTTTCGCCGGGATTTTGCCAATGGTATGTGTCAAACATTGCGTACATTCCAGATCGCAGAACACTTATTTTTTTACTCAGCTCAGATAAAAAGGTGGCTTTTGCGTGAGGGTTATCCATGTATTTTTTTAGTCCCGGTTTGAACCTCGGGACTTCGAACAACGGAACCATATTTTTTGTGACGTTTTCTGACGCCTTACCAAGGGCGTCAAATTCAGCATCTTTTGCTTTCAATATAGGGAAGTAAATAGGATTCATAACTAAGCCTCACACTCCTCATTAGATGGAAATAATTGTCTTACTTGATTCTGTCCCACCATATCGGAGAACAGGCTGTAATTTCCCGATTCCTTTCGTAATCTACCCGCCACTACCGCGGGGTGAATCTTTAAATCTTTGGCAAAGCGCTCTATGGAGTCTTTACTAGGTGCTGTGTAGGCATCACTTCTTCGCCATTGTACTCTGGGTATGAATGCTTCCGTAGCTAAGCGATTGGCCTCAGCTTCTTTGCGATCTTCAGATGAGGAATCTAAATCATCCAAAAATGCTTCGTTACTGTCTACATGCTTCCAGATATGAGCAACCTCATGTACGAGCGTAAACCAAAAATGGTCAAGCCTGTCGTATCTTAGGGTGAGGCCGACGATAGGCGTTCCATCGGCGTCTTTAAGAGCAGCACCATCCAATAACGTACCTTTCAATGCAGGTTCTACGATTACGACGATACCTGATTTTTCTAATTGCTCTATAGCCAACAATGGACCTGAATCAAATCGACTTAACTGTGCTAGTTCTCTCAAATAATTTGCAGATAGGTCATCGGAGATAAAGCTGCCAATACTCGATTTCTTTTCTCGAGCTTTTTGAATCACTCTCGCCAACCAAGCGTATAAGGCATATCTTGATGTGGGAGTTTCAGCTTCTCCGTAAAATGTTTTTCTGAACGATGCCGCCCCAAATTCTAGACCGGCATCTGATATGAAACCTTTCACCAGTTCTTCAACGTTATCTTTGGCAATTTTTCCGACTTTGCCGATCCAGCCTCTACGGGACATTTCCTTAATTGGGAATTTAGACCAATCAACAGGCTTTTTCTTTATGGGGGAATCAGTGAGTGATGCTCCGACAAGCGTTTCAGCCGAGATACCGAGACCAATTGTCAGGGCACGAATCATCTGAACTGTTAGAGGGCGTTTGCGATTCAATACCTCCGACACGCGACTGCTGGTGCCAAAATATGGAACAAGATCAGCTTGCTTCAACCCTTTTTCATTCATGCGAAACAGGATGGCGTCAATGGGGTCGGGGCTTTCTACCGGATACTTTGAGTTTTCATACGATTCTAAGAGTACTGTCAGTAGCTCAAGTCGTTCGCTCTTTTCCGAGTTCAACTTCGGGCTTTCAGAAATGAGAGCCTGAACCTCATCGAGGTAAGCGGTGTATTGTTCTTCTGTACGAATTACCTTAGCTTCCATAATTTCTTTCTTCACTGTAAGCCGGTGATGACGGCGATGCCTTGTTGAAATGCAATTTGTAAACAAACCTCTTTATCACAGTCAGCAATGGGAAAAATAAATTTTCCTGAGTCAGAGCAGCGGGCATTAGGGAATTGGTTGTTAACATCCGCAGGTTGTTTCCAGTGCGCATTGTTGAGTTCAGCGATCCATGCGCACAACCATGCTCGCGCCGATTCATCGGAGCTCAGAAGGTGTTGTAGTTTTTCTTTACCAACAATTCGCATGATTATTAAATTTCCCAATTTGGGAAAAATATACATGAATAAAAAAAGGTGTGCAAGCTCCCAATATGGGAATTATAATTTTTTGGGAAGCTGAAACGAAAAAAGGCCGCTCAATGAGCGGCCTTTTTAGGCATTGGACTGGGGGTTCCCAGCACTTTGTGCGTAGTTAGGTAGGTAGTTGGGTAGATTGGATAAGTCTACCTAAACCCCAATAACTATTGTAATAATGGCGGAGGGACAGGGATTCGAACCCTGGATGGTCGTTAAACCATGCCGGTTTTCAAGACCGGTGCATTCAACCGCTCTGCCATCCCTCCGAAGTTGCGAAATTATACAGATAATACCCGCCAGCACAACCGCTAAAGCAAAATTATTTCTGCCAGTCTGAATCCTATTGCCATTTAGAACTTATAAGGTAGGATGTTGTCAGTGCAATAGACAATTTCATCAACATCAAATGGAGACACTCTGATGAATTACGATGCTCAATCGACCGTTGCCCGTTCGCAACAGTCCGTACTTGAGACCAACAAGCTATTGAGAAACACCTATAGCTTACTGGCCATGACACTGGTGTTCAGTGCCATGACAGCGGGTCTTTCCATGGCATTGAATCTGCCACATCCGGGCATCCTGTTAACCCTAATTGGTTACTTTGGTTTGCTGTTTCTAACTGCCAAGCTGCGTAACAGCGTTTGGGGGCTGGCTTCAGTTTTTGCCTTGACCGGTTTTATGGGCTTCACACTGGGCCCGATTGTCAATATGTACCTTGGTTTACCAAATGGTGGCCAAATCGTAATGCAGGCCTTGGGCGGCACCGGCATTATCTTCTTTGCTTTATCAGCCTATGCGGTTAAGAGTAAGAAAGACTTCAGCTTCATGGGCGGCTTTCTGTTTGTCGGTATCCTGGTCGCCTTCCTGGCGGGTCTTGCGGCTTTCTTCTTTGAAATGCCGGGTCTGTCACTGGCCGTTTCTGCCATGTTCGTTTTACTGATGGCGGGTTTGATTCTGTATGAAACCAGCCAGATCGTGAATGGCGGAGAAACCAACTACATCATGGCGACAGTGACGCTGTATGTTTCTATCTACAACCTGTTTACCAGCCTGTTGCATCTGCTGGGTGCCTTCTCAGGCGATAATTAAACACAATTAGTGAACTGAGCGTTTAATTTGTTTTCTAATAAACCCCGCCCTGCGGGGTTTATTTTTATCAGATGACAATGCAGAAAAATCTGGCAAACTGGGATCGGCTTTTACGGATTATCAGCGGCACGGCTATAATAGTGATAGCCTTGTATTATCAGAGTTGGTGGGCGTTGCTCGGGCTGGCTCTGATTTTGAATGGTGTCACCGCTCGCTGCGGCGCCTATGCTATTTTGGGCTTTTCTACTGCCAGAAGTTGTGACAGCAACGCCGGTACCAACAAGCCGGAATAACGGATAAAGAAATGAGCGAATTACCGACACAACTGGTTGACCGCTTCGGACGCAAAGTCACATACGTACGTATGTCGATAACCGACCGCTGTGATTTTCGCTGTGTCTACTGCATGGACGAGGAAATGACGTTCATGCCACGCGAGAAATTGCTGACACTGGAAGAAATTGTTTTTCTGCTCAAGGCTTTTTGCGAGCTGGGTGTGGAAAAAGTCCGTATTACTGGTGGTGAGCCGTTGGTGCGTCGCAATGTCGACTGGTTATTCGACCAGATTGGCTTACTCAAGCAGACGACCTCACTCAAAGAGCTGACTCTCACCACCAACGGCTCACAGTTACCAAAACATGCCGAGGCACTCGTCAAAGCAGGGGTTGATCGCATTAATATCAGCCTTGATTCTCTGAACTCTGAGCGGTTTAAAGCCCTGACCCGCACCGGTGAGCTGGACCAGGTCATGAAAGGGATTGAGGCGTCGAAGCAGGCGGGTTTTAAACGCATCAAACTCAATGCCGTTATCATGAAAGGCCGCAATGAAGATGAAATCATTGATCTGGCCGAATTTGCCATCAATAACGGCATGGATATCTCTTATATCGAAGAAATGCCGTTGGGGCAGGTCGACCATCATCGCGGTGAGAGTTACTGTTCCAGTGATGAAGTGCTGGAAACGCTGCAGAGCCGCTTTGATTTGCAGCCGAGTATTGCCAGCACCGGCGGACCATCACGTTATTACCAGATGGCCGGCACTGATAGCCGTATCGGTTTTATTTCACCACACAGTCATAATTTCTGCAGCAGCTGCAACCGCGTCCGAGTAACCACTGAGGGCCGTTTGCTGCTTTGTCTGGGGCAGGAACATTCGATGGACCTGCGAGATATCATCCGTCGTCATCCGGGGGATATGGATAAGCTCAAGCAGGCGATTGTGAAATCCATGGATATCAAGCCGGAAGGGCATGACTTTGATATTGAAGCCAAACCGGTGATTTTCCGCCATATGAGTGTCACGGGTGGCTGAGTTAAAACCAGAGATGAGCCAGGCCGGGATTCACCGGCTTCATACCACCACCGTCATTGATGAACTCGGTGAAAGCCGCGAAGTGTCATTGACCGGTGAGCGACCGCTGACCATCTACCTTAATACGATTGAAATTGTGACCTTGATGACACTCGGTGCACAGCCGGAATTGCTGACGCTGGGCTATATCCGGAACCAGGGTCTGGTCGACAAACTGGAAGACATTGAATCGATTCAAGTCGACTGGGATGTCGAAGCCGTGGCGGTGACCACCCGCACCCCCAAAGATAATATCGAACAACTCACGTCACGCCGTACCGTGACCAGCGGTTGCGGTCAGGGCACGATGTTCGGCCATGTGATGGATTCGCTGTCAGAATTGAAACTGCAATGTCCGCGATTCAGTGCTGAATCGATATATGATGTGCTCAAGGCGCTGACTGAATATAACGAAATGTACAAGCAGGCGGGGGCGGTGCATGGCTGCGCTTTATGCGATGGCACTGATATTCTGATGTTTGTCGAGGATGTAGGCAGACATAACGCCGTTGACGCCATTTCCGGCTGGATGTGGCTGAATGGTATTGAGGGACATGACAAGGTGTTTTACACCACCGGCCGGTTGACTTCAGAGATGGTGATTAAAGTGGCCCAGATGCAGGTGCCATTGTTGTTATCCCGCTCCGGCGTAACCGAGATGGGCCTGAAGCTGGCACAGCAGATTGGCATCGGTATGGTCGCTCGTGCCAAGGGCAAGCATTTTCTAGTTTATAACGGCATTGAAGCCTTCAGTCAGTCTGAAACCGTCAGCTAAATCTCGCCGTCATCCAGCTTTTCCAGCTGTTTGGCCTGGTCCCAGAAAGCATCGAGTTCTTCCAGACTGAAATCATGAAAACCTCTGTCAGCAGCTGTAACGCAGGTTTCAACAAAATTAAAGCGCCGGTAAAACTTCTGATTAGTGCTGGTCATCGCCTCAACAGGATCAACACCTAAATGTCTGGCCAGATTGCAGCAGGCAAACAGCACATCACCGAGTTCATCTTTTAGGCGATCTCTATCTGCATCATCAGCGATTTCTTCGCCGAGTTCATCGAGTTCTTCATGAATTTTGGCAATGACGCCCTGAATATCCGGCCAGTCAAAGCCGACTTCAGCGGCTTTTTTCTGCATTGCTACCGCATAACGCAGGGCATCCTGATGATTATCAAGTTGATTGAGCAGAAAATCCTTGTCTGCCATCATTAATCCTGACGGGTAAAGCGGATGATATTGCGGCGGTCGCGTTTACTGGGGCGGCCTTTTTGCTGACGAAAGCCGAGCGGCTCGTTTTTGATTTGTTCTCGCAACAGCTCGCGTTTTTCACGACTTTCCCCGGTTTCCTGATAGAGTTCCTGGGCTTCAGTGGCGGGGCGACGCTGCAGGTTGAGGCCCTGAACGATAATATCGAACTCATAAGGTGGTTTGGAAATGGTCAGCCGGTCATCGACGCGAACCGTTCGGCTGGGTTTGACCCGCTGACCATTGAGATGGACTTTACCGCCGCTGATAGCCTCGACGGCGAGGCCGCGGGTTTTATAAAACCGCGCAGCCCATAACCATTTGTCTAAACGTTGTGATTCAGATCGTTCGTTCTGATCTGCCATTAAGCCTTACCTTGGAGTTGCAGTAATATCGATTCATTTTCTAGAGTCGATGTATCCTGCGTGATTTCCTCTCCTTTGGCAATGGCGCGAAGCAGACGCCGCATAATCTTGCCCGAACGGGTTTTGGGCAGATTATCCGAATAGCGAATGTCATCCGGCTTGGCGATAGGGCCGATCTGCTCACCCACCCAGTTCCGAAGTTCCTGGGTCAGTTTCTCATCGACACCACCTTCAGGACGTGTGCCTTTGAGCACCACATAGGCAAACACGGCTTCGCCTTTGACATCATGCGGACGACCGACCACAGCGGCTTCCGCCACCAGTTCATGGGCGACCAGGGCAGATTCAATTTCCATGGTGCCCAAACGGTGGCCCGAGACGTTTAATACATCATCAATCCGGCCCATAATCCAGAAGAAGCCGTCTTCATCACGGCGGGCACTGTCACCGGCCAGGTAAAATTTACCGCCGAAATAAGGCCAGTAGGTGTCCTTATAACGCTGATCATCGCCCCAGATAGTCTGAATCATTGATGGCCAGGGTTTACGGATGACCAGATAACCGCCCTGATTGGCTCTGGTAATTTCCTCACCTTCATCATTGACGATAGCCGCATCAATGCCGGGCAGGGCCCGTGTGCAGGAACCCGGTTTGGCATGGGTGACACCGGGTACCGGTGCAATCATATGCGCTCCGGTTTCGGTCTGCCACCAGGTATCAACAATCGGGCAACGACCCTGACCAATCACGTTGTAGTACCACATCCAAGCTTCCGGATTAATCGGCTCACCAACGGTGCCCAGCAAACGAAGTTTGGAGAGATCATAGCTATTAGGCACGTCATCACCGACTTTCATTAAAGCGCGAATCGCGGTCGGAGCAGTGTAGAAGATGGTGACGCCATGACGGGCACAGACATCCCAGAAACGACCGGCATCCGGCACCGTCGGCACACCCTCGTAAATCACCTGGGTGGCACCGGTAGCCAGTGGACCATAGGCGACATAAGTGTGACCGGTGATCCAGCCGACATCAGCGGTACACCAGAATACATCTGAATCCTGAATATCAAACACCCAGCGCATGGTGGTAATGGCATTGAGCAGATAACCACCGCAGCCATGCTGAATACCCTTGGGTTTACCGGTAGAGCCGGAGGTGTAAAGCAAAAACAGTGGATCAGCGGCATCCATCCATTCCGGTTCACAGTCTTCAGACTGGCCATCAGTGGCATCATGCCACCAGATATCACGGCCGTCTTTCATTTCAACGCCCTGGTTGCAACGTTGATAGACGATCACTGTTTCCACGCTGTCGCAGCCGTTTTCCAGCGCCTGATCGGTGGTTTGTTTGAGCGGAACCACTTTGCCGCCACGGTTACCGCCATCGGCGGTGACCACGACTTTGGCAGCAGTGTCTTCAATCCGGTCTTTTAATGATGAGGCCGAGAAGCCACCAAAAACAACCGAGTGGATGGCACCGATACGGGCACAGGCCTGCATGGCGATCACCGCCTCAGTAATCATCGGCATATAGATAACGACTCGATCCCCTTTGTTAACACCCTGTGATTTCAGCGCGTTAGCAAAGACGCATACTTTTTGGTGCAATTCGCGATAGCTTACATGTGCAACATCGCCTTTTTCACCTTCGAATATGATGGCCGTTTTATCTGCATTTTTCTCCAACTGGCGATCAAGACAGTTGTAGGACACATTCAGCTTGCCATCCGGGAACCAGCGGTAATGCGGCGCATTGCTGCTGTCGAGTGTTGTTGTGAAGGGGTGTTTCCAGTCGATCAGTTCACGCGCCAGATCGGCCCAGAAGCCTTCATGGTCCTGTTTGGCTTTGCTGTAAAGCGCTTCCAGGTCGTCAGCATGGAGTGCGGCAGTTTTAACGAAAGATTCGCTGGGTGGAAACTGACGATCTTCATGCAGGTTGGATTCGATATTTTCTTGAGCCATATAACGACACCTTTATGATTATTCTCAAGGTCAAAGTAACACTTTACCCCTGAACAGAATGCCTGTTAAGCAGACATAAAAAACTCTCCCGAAAGCAGGGCTTAAGGGAGAGTTTTTACAGAGACGGATTCTAGAAGAAGCCGAGCGGGCTGGTGCTATAGCTGACCAGCAGGTTTTTGGTTTGCTGGTAGTGTTCAAGCACCATTTTGTGGGTTTCACGACCGACACCAGACTTCTTGTAACCGCCAAAGGCAGCGTGAGCAGGGTAGGCATGGTAGCAGTTGGTCCAGACACGACCGGCCTGAATGCCGCGGCCCATGCGATAAGCCAGGTTCATATCACGGGTCCAGACCCCGGCGCCCAGACCGAACTCGGTATCGTTGGCGATTTCCAGCGCTTCGGCTTCATCTTTAAAGGTGGTGACAGAAACCACCGGGCCAAAGATTTCTTCCTGGAAGATCCGCATTTTGTTGTGGCCTTTCATCAGCGTAGGCTGAATGTAATAGCCACTGTCAAATTCAGCCCCCAGTTGTTCTACTGCGCCGCCCATCAGAATTTCAGCGCCTTCCTGTTTACCGATATCGACGTAACTCAGAATCTTGTCGAACTGCATCTGTGATGCCTGGGCACCGACCTGCACTTCGGTATCCAGCGGGTTACCACGTTTAATCAGTTTGGCGCGTTCAATGACTTTTTCGATGAACTGGTCGTAAATGCTTTCCTGAATCAGCGCACGTGACGGGCAGGTGCAGACTTCACCCTGATTGAAGAAGGCCAGAACCATGCCTTCAGCAGCTTTATTAATGAAGTCTTCTTCCTGCTGCATGATGTCTTCAAAGAAGATGTTCGGTGATTTACCACCCAGCTCAGTGGTCGAAGGAATAATGTTTTCCGCGGCACGGGACATGATGTGTGAGCCAACGGGGGTAGAGCCGGTAAAGGCGATCTTGGCGATACGTTTGCTCGAGGCCAGCGCTTCACCGGCAACACGGCCCATACCATTAACAATATTCAGCACGCCCGGTGGCAGCAGGTCGCCGATGACTTCCATCAGCTTGAGAATCGACACGGGAGTGGATTCAGCGGGTTTCATCACGATGCAGTTACCGGCAGCCAGCGCGGGCGCGATTTTCCATGCGGCCATCAGCAGCGGGAAATTCCACGGAATGATCTGACCGACCACACCCAGTGGCTCATGGAAGTGATAGGCAACGGTGTTTTCATCGATTTCACCCATGGTACCTTCCTGGGCCCGGATACAACCGGCAAAGTAACGGAAGTGATCAGCAGCCAGCGGCACGTCGGCATTCAGGGTTTCACGAACGGCTTTACCGTTATCCCAGGTTTCCGCCACAGCCAGCATTTCCAGATTTTCTTCAATGCGATCGGCAATTTTCAGCAGGATATTGGAACGGGCAGTGACGGAAGTCTTGCCCCAGGCATCTTTCGCAGCATGCGCTGCATCCAGCGCCAGATTGATGTCTTCTTCAGTTGATTCAGGTACCTGACAGAAAACTTCACCAGTCACCGGTGTGACATTATCAAAGTACTGACCCTTAACCGGGGCAACCCATTTGCCACCAATATAGTTTTCATAGCGTTTGTCAAAACTGACAACGGAACCCTCAGTTCCTGGTTTAGCGTAAATCATGGTTTTTCTCTCTCTGTCTAATGATCTAATAATTAATATAAGAGTGATGATGCAGGATAAATCCCGCCGTTATCAATACGCTTGACTGTAATTCCCAATTACTTGACTTATAGTCCAGAACAGTTTCAAAATTTTGTTACAAACGTATTAAAGAAGCTACGATGCAGATTGAGAAACTCTCGCTGTCAAAACGGCGTGAAAAACGACAATTACTGATCGAAAATAAACTGCAATTTGCAGGCCCTGATTCCGAATTAAGCGTCTACGATACTTATCGTGCCGCCACTGGCGTCGGACTTGCTGCTGAGCAATTGCTGTTCTGTGGCATGGTCAGTGGTCGTAAGGTCATGCATGATCTGCGTCATCAGGAAGGAGAATTATTTCTCCCTCACGAATCCTATGTGATGCCCCCGGGCGATTACGTGGAAATCGATTTCCCCGATGCCAAGGAAGAGGCACCTACAACCTGTTTGACAATAGAAATCTCAAAAGATCGCATCAGTAAAATTTCCGAGCGGATGCGCGATCTGACCAAGCTGGAAATGGTCGACCACAGCTGGGAATATCAACCCAAAATTATTCATACCCATCACACTACCGATACCCAGCAGTTGCTGGAGAAGATGGTGTCCCTGTATACCCAGAATAACCCTGACAAGGAAATCATGCTCGATCTGAGCGTGACTGAGCTGGTGATTCGCCTGCTGAGAGAACAGGGGCGGGAAGTCCTGCTCAGCTATTGTCAGCAGGATCCGGACGCGACCGGCATCACTGCTGCCATTCATTATCTGGAACAAACGCTCACCACACCGCTTGATGTCGAACAACTCTGCCGCCGCGCCTGTATGAGCCGTAGCCGGCTGTATGTCGAGTTCAAAAAACAGTTGGGCTGTACGCCGGGCGAATTTCAGCAACAACTGCGTTTGAAGTCTGCCGCCGAAGCCATCCGAGCCGGTAAAAGTGTCACTGATGCCTGTTACAGTTTTGGTTTCAATGACTTAAGCCATTTCAGTCGCCGTTTTACCCGTTTCTTTGGCTGTTCACCCAGCCAGTATCGCCTGCAATCAGGCAACGAATAAGCCTTCAGCTCTGTCTCAAAATTATGGCAAGCCGCGAGTGGGCTGTCATAATGTGACTGTCTTTGCAATTTTCACGGGTTTTATGTTTTGCCGATAACGCCAGTCGTTCTTCGTACTATTTTTATTGCCTTGATGCTGCTGAGCTTGCCTCTGCGTGCAGAAGAGAGCCGGATTAGCGTTGAGATCAGTGGTGTCGACAAAGCGATGGCACAAACCCTTAAAAACGGTCTCAGCATAGAACAGCAAAAAAACAGTGAGCGGCTGAATCCGCGTTATATTGAAAAGCTGTACCAGAGCGGACTGGAGACATTGCAGCAAATGCTGACCGTGTTCGGCTATTATTCACCGGAAATCAAGGGTGATCTGACTGCCGTCGACAATGGTTGGAAAGCCACTTATCAGATCGAACTCGGTTGTCCGGTCAAACTGGAACAGGTGGATTTGCAAATCAGCGGTGAAGCCAAAGAGGATGCCGCGTTTGACGCACTGATTGAAGATTTTGCTCTGGAGTCCGGCCAGCAGCTCAATCATCAGCAATACGAAAGCGCCAAAAAATCGATTCTCAGACTGGCAGCCAGTCGCGGTTATTTCGACGGTAAACTGACCCGTTCAGAAGTTAAAGTATATCCTGACAAATATATTGCAAACGTCTATTTACATTATGATTCTGGTGAGCGTTATCACTTTGGTCAGATCAGCTATCCTGATACGGTTATCGGTGAAAGGCTGTTGTCAAAACTGCAACCGATTAAACCGGGCGAGGCCTATACCGATGCCGATGTGCTGGCCATGCGTAACAACCTCAGCAACAGTGGCTATTTTGATTCAGTAACAGTGCGCGCAGAGCGTGGGCAGAGAAAAGAAGGACAGGTGCCACTGTCAGTCAGTCTGAATGAAAAACCCAAGCATCTCTACACGGCTGGTATTGGATATGGCACCGACACCGGGGCGCGACTGGCTCTGGGCTGGGAAAATCGCTATATCAATGACCGTGGTCACCGGCTGACAACCGATGCCAGGTTGTCACAGGTGGCAAACAGTGTCTCTGCTGATTACATCATGCCGTTCTGGAGCGAGACCATAAACACCGTGGGCTTCAACACCGAGTACAAGCAGCAGGATACTGACACCAGCGAAAGCCAGTCATTTGCCGTAGGCAGTTACTACCAACGACAACGATTCGGTTGGGATGAAACTGGTTCACTCAAACTCCTGCAGGAAGACTTTGATGTGTCTGATGACAGCGAGTCCGCTTTGCTGCTTATTCCGGGCATTGCCTGGAGTCGCACATGGGCAGATAACACGCTCTATACGCGTCATGGTGGCCGACTGTCTTTATCGCTTTCCGGTGCCTCAGAAGCGTTATTGTCTGATGTGAGCTTCGGCCAGGTCGTAGTGCGGGGAAAATACATCCGCAGTATCGGTGAGAACAGTCGAATTATTACCCGCGCCGCTATCGGTGCTACAGAAGTCAGTGATTTTGAACAATTACCGACTTCGCTTCGTTTCTTTGCCGGTGGTGATAACAGTATCCGCGGTTTTGATTATCAGGCGCTGGGGCCGGAAGGCGATGATGGTGAAGTGGAAGGCGGCCGCTATTTAGCTGTCGGCAGTCTGGAATACGAAAATATGTTTCTGGGTGACTGGGGCGGAGCGGTGTTCACCGACTTCGGTAATGCTTACAACAGCTTCAGCGACCCGATTGAATACAGCGTCGGTATCGGTGTGCGCTGGCGTTCGCCGGTTGGACTTATCAGGGTCGATTTGGCCAAAGCGCTCTCTGAAAACGACGCCATTGCACTGCATATTGTGATAGGTCCGGACCTCTAAATGCGAAAAAAGCTTTTTTATTCCTTTATTGTTCTTCTGTTACTGCTTCTGTTAACCATGGCCTGGCTGCTGGGCACTCAGTCAGGTCTCAATACCGTTGTCAGCCTGGCCGAGCGTTTCGTGCCAGCGCTGCAGATTGACCGGGCACAGGGTCGTCTGCTCGGCAATCTGTCGATACAAGGCATTGAATACCGCCCTGAAAACAGCAGTGGTGCTGAAATAAAACAGCTCAGGCTCGACTGGGAGCCCACCGCGCTTTTCAGCGCGACGCTGATGATCGATTCTTTGCGCATAAATGAGCTTGATATTTACACAGTTGCCAGCGAAGCCCAGGCTGATGAGGGCGAGCTCAGCCTGCCCGAGATTCAATTACCAGTTCAGATCAAAATTGCCAACTTTGATTTGAATGATGTCGATTTAATCACTGAAAAGGGCGAGCATACGAGCCTGATAAAATCCTTTCAAAGCGCTGCTGAAGTCAACTACAACGAACTGATAATCAAAGAGTTAGCGGTCAGTCGTGATGATCTTGATGCCAGTCTGAACGGTAAAATTGCTTTGCAGTCACCTTATCCGCTTTCAATTGATTATGAAGTCACACTAAAGCAGTTGTTTGAATCGCCATTACAGCTCAACGGCAACATCGATGGCAATCTTGACAAGCTTACACTCACACAAAGCGTGTCAGAACCACTGGCATCAGAGCAAACCGTGGTAGTGACTGATGTATTAAACGAACTGCGATGGTCACTTGAAGCTGATGCCGAACAACTCGATCTGGCAGCCGTGATGCCTGAACAGGCTACCCGGATTGAAGATCTGAATATTAATGCAGAGGGCAATCTTAACAACCTCAATGCGAGTCTCAACGGACAGGTATTACAGCCTGAGCTACCAACGCTCAGCGTCAAAGCGGATATCAGCTCCGATAATCTCAAGAACTGGCAGTTGAGCCTGAACAGTGCGATCAGCGAAGTAAAAACAATGCAGCTTGCCGGCACGGTGGATATCAGCGGTGCGGCGCCGGAAGCTGATTTAAAGGCCAGTTGGCAGAACCTCAGTTGGCCATTAAGCGGCGATGAAACAGTGGTCAGCAATACCGACGGCTCTCTTGCCATCACGGGCACACTGGATGACTATCAGGCGCAGTTACAATCAAACCTCAGCTGGGAACAGCATCCATTGCAGTTAACTGCCAACGCTACGGGCAGTCTTAACCAGCTGCAAATCAAGTCGCTGCAACTGGCGGCTTTTCAAGGCAGTCTTGAGGCAACTGGTATGTTGGACTGGCAGGCTTCGCCAATGCAATATCAACTCAATGCCGACTGGCAGAATATCGTACTGCCCGAAAGCCTTGCACAGCGCGTGGTCAGACTGGAACAAGGGCAGATACAACTGGAAGGCAATCCCGAAACATTACAGCTTTCAACACAGGCCGATCTCGTCATCGACGATATTAAAGCCAGCCTGAAGGCTGAGGGCAGCGGTGAGACCAGCCGCGGTTTTGATAATGCTGAATTCAAAATACAACTGGCAGACGGGTCAATCCGTTACCAGGGTCCGCTGCTGTGGCAGGGCGAAACCCTGGTCAATGGCGAGCTGGTGCTGAATAAACTGAATCCGGGCTTGCTGGTCTCCGATTGGCCCGGCAGTCTGAGTGGTCAGACCGGTATCACACTGACTTCTGACGAAACCGGCATCACCGTCGAAGCAGAGGATATCAATATCAATGGCGAGTTGCGTGACAGACCCGTCAGGCTGAGCGGGTCTTTCAGTTACAGTGATACTTTGATTGATGTCAGTAATCTGAAACTGCAGTCAGGACAATCCATCCTGGCGGCGAACGGCCAATTACAGAACAAGAATATTAACTTTAACTGGTCATTGCAATCACCTGATTTACAGGATTTTTATCCGGCTTTATCAGGTAGTCTCAATGCCGATGGCAAGCTCTCTGGCAGTCTGGAAAAGCCCTCGATTGATGCCAGATTAAAAGGCGATGATGTAGCTTACGGTGAGTTTCAGGCAGGTGTTGTTGACGGTAATGCCAGCATTACCCTGGCAGACAATGCTGATTTGAACGCCAATATTGCGCTGCAAAATCTCAAGCTGCCACAGTTAAACGCTGAGAGCCTCAAGCTCACTATTGAGGGGCGGGAAAATCAGCATACTATTGCGCTCTCGCTCGCTTCCAAGCCACTGGATTTGTCGCTGCGTGCCACAGGCGGGCTGCAAGCAGATCAGATATGGCAAGGTCAGTTCACAGAATTCAGTTTCAGTAATGACAAAGCCGGGCAATGGCAACTGACTGAGCAGGGGCCACTGAGCCTGTCGCTACAAAAACAAAGCATTCCGCAACATTGCTGGACTTCAAGCAGCGGTGAGTTTTGTCTTAAAGCCAGTCATCAGAATCAGCAATGGCAGGCAGCCGGCAATTTTGCCGACGTACCGCTCAGCCTGTTTGAGGCTTTTGTCGTGCAAATTGAGCAGCTTCAGGGCAGTCTACGCGGTCATTTCTCTATGGCATCCAATGCAGAATCAGTGATGACGGGTGAGGGTGAAATTTTCCTCGATAATGCCAGTCTGCAAATGAATCAGATCGCACTGAATCAGCAAAAGCCGGTGCCACTCAACAATGTCAGCCTGCGTTATCAAATTGAGGCGAACAAGAGCACTGCCAGCTTTCATCTCGAGCCGCAGCTGGACGGCGTCTCAGCAATCAATGCGGAACTGCAAACGGCCGGTCTTTCTACTGTGATTAATAATCCACAGCAGGCGCCATTGGACGGTAGCATCACGACGACAATACGGGAACTGTCACAGCTGGAACTTTCTCATCCTGCCTTTGATGATCTGAAAGGCCAGATCAATATCAACCTCGATATCGGCGGCACTGTCGCTCAGCCTGTCATTGAGGGGCAAGCCAGCCTGCAGGATGGCCAAGTCGCCATTGTCGATGCCGGCATTGTTCTGAAGCAGATTCAGGTGGATGTTGAGGGCAACCTCGATCAAGTGAATTTTGACTTCCAGGCCCATTCCGGTGAAGGCAGATTGACGGGTGAGGGCACGTTCAAACTGACTGAATCCAGCTGGGAGCTAACGACTCAGATCAAAGGCCGCGATTTTGAGGCCATGAACACACCAGAAGCACTGGTCATTGCCGAGCCGGATTTAACAGTGTCAATGACACCCAATAAGACCCTGGTCAAGGGTCAGGTACATATTCCCCGGGCGCAGATAGAACCGACACAGTTTAATTCCACCGTGAGTCCCAGCCGAGATGTCGTTGTTGTCAGTGATGAGGAAAAAACCGATGCAACCGAGGCGGTCACCGAGATTGATATCACCGTCAGTCTGGGTGATAAGGTCAAACTTAAAGCCATGGGGTTCCAGGGGCGTCTGACAGGCTCTCTCAGAGTGTTTGGTAAGACCAGCGATATTCTGCTGGCCAATGGTGAAATTAAGATTAAAGACGGCAGCTATGTGGCTTATGGTCAGACTTTGCATGTTGATGACGGCAGTATTCGCTTTGCCGGCGGTCCGATTGATAATCCGCAACTTGATATCAAAGCGGTGCGTAAAGGCAGAGACTACCAGGCAGGGCTGCATATTCAGGGCACCGCCGCGTCACCACAGGCTGATTTGTTCTCTGATCCGACTATGAGCCAGGACGATATCCTGTCTTACCTGCTGCTGGGCAAACCATTGAACCAGGCCAGTGCCACTGATGCTGCTCTGCTGGCCTCGGCGGCAACCGGCATGGGTCTGCAGAATGGAGCGATGATTGGTGATGAGATTGCCAGTACCTTCGGCCTCGATGAGTTTTCGATTGAGGGGGACAGCGCTGAAAATGCGGCAGTTCAGGTGGGTAAATATCTGTCACCGAAACTTTATCTGAGTTACGGCATCGGTGTTTTCGAATCAGTCAGTACGGTAGAGCTGCGTTATCAGCTCAGTAAAATCTGGGCCCTGAAAGCCGAGTCCGGTACCGAGAGCGGGGTCGACTTGCTGTATACCTATGAGCGTGGCGGTCCTGAAGATTGATCGCCACAAAAAAGCCCTGCAGTGCAGGGCTTTGTTATGGCGTATGAGGTTCTATAGCAGCTGGCTGCCTAGAAACTTGAGCCAGTCTGGCATCAAACGCGGTTTTTCTCTCTGATTTCGTCCAGTGTTTTGCAGTCGATGCACAGCGTTGCGGTTGGTCGGGCTTCCAGACGGCGGATGCCAATCTCAGTACCGCATGACTCACAGAATCCGTAGTCACCTTTTTCAAGATCAACCAGTGACTCGTCGATTTTCTTGATCAGTTTGCGTTCACGATCACGGGTACGCAGCTCCAGGGTGAATTCTTCCTCCTGGGTGGCGCGATCATTCGGGTCCGGGAAATTAGCTGCTTCGTCCTGCATATGGTGGACAGTACGGTCAACTTCTTCACGCAATTGGGCGCGCCATGTCAGCAGAATGTGACGGAAATGCTCAACCTGAGCGTCGTTCATATATTCTTCGCCTGCCTGCTCCTGGTATGGAGTGAACTTAGCGTCGACTTGAGTGTTTTCCATGTTGAAACCTCATACTTTTAAAACCAAGGGCGAATCTATACCAGAACGTCCTCGCATGTGCAAAACTAAAATTTCATTTTAGCCCAATTCAGCCGGCAAAAATCACTAATGGAGCAATTAAAAGCGCTAATTTTTTAGTCATCTTCGCAGATACTTTTAATCCTGCTCAAAAACGGCTCTGGCGCACTCGGGCGCGCATTGGAATGATTAGCATCGAGCTGTGATTGGGCCGACACAAAGCATGCTGATAGCTTATCCATCATTTGGCTCAACCAAGCCCGTGTTATTAGCTCCAACGGTCCCATCATACGCCTGATAAAAAGCGTAAGATCAAGCCCTGATCGGCAGCATTTTGCCAGCGTGAAGTCATACTTTTATGCTTGCCGACTTTAACAGCGAGATAAACACCTAATTCTTAAGGGAGATTCATGACTAGGCCAATCAGTCATAGGGCACAGGCAATTTCGCCATTTCATGTGATGGATATTCTGGCCCAGGCCAAAGCACTGCAGACGCGCGGCCACGATATCATTCATATGGAAGTGGGCGAGCCTGATTTTGATACGCCCAAGCCCATTATTGAGGCTGGTATCAAAGCTTTGGAACAGGCCCGCACCCATTACACGCCAGCACTGGGTTTACCTGAACTCAGACAAGCCATTGCTGACTGGTATCAAACGCATTACAAAGTTAAGGTCTCGTCTGATCGCATTATCGTCACCCCCGGCGCTTCAGGGGCGTTGTTACTGGTCATGGGCGCTTTGCTGGATAACGGCCGTAAAGTCATGCTGGCTGACCCGGGTTATCCCTGTAACCGCCATTTTGCCCGGTTTGTGGAAGCAGGGGGTAACGCTGTCCCGGTCACGGCAGAGAGTCATTATCAACTTAACGCAAAACACGTTGAGGACTACTGGGATTCACAGACCAGTCTTGCTCTTGTGGCCTCGCCATCCAATCCAACCGGTACCGTCTTGACCAAAACCGAACTGGCCGCATTGTCAGCGGCGGTTAAAAAACAGCAGGGCACGCTCATCGTTGATGAAATCTATCACGGTCTTACCTATGACGGTTTCGATGCACCAACGGCGCTCGAAGTCGATAAGGACGCATTTGTCATCAACAGCTTTTCCAAGTTCTTTGGCATGACCGGCTGGCGACTGGGTTGGCTGGTCGTGCCTGAGGGCTATACCGAAATCATGGATCGCCTGGCTCAAAACCTCTATCTTGCGGCGCCCACCATGTCGCAATATGCTGCCCTGGCAGCCTTTAAACCTGACACACTTGCTACACTCGAACAACGCCGCCAGATTCTGCAGCAGCGCCGGGATGCGCTAATGCCTGCATTAGAACAAGTCGGCTTCAAATTCGCCGTCAAGCCACAAGGCGCCTTTTACCTCTATGCTGACTGCTCAGCGTTTTTGAACGAGCAAATCCCAGATAGCATGGCACTGTCACGCTTCCTGCTAAAAGAAGCAGGGGTTGCCATCACACCTGGCCTGGATTTTGGGCTTTTCGAAGCGGATAAGCACTGTCGTTTTGCCTACACCACTAGTGAAGAGCGATTATTGGAAGCGGCAGACAGAATAGGCAAAGCACTGAATAAGTCATAAAGCGAGAGGGAAGTGCTTAGTGCATCCAGACAATGCGAGGAGGCGACGGAGCGGTAATCTACCGAGTGCTTGCCACAATCCCAAGCCTATGAAATATTAGGCCAATAGTTAGAAAAACGACCAAGGCTTCAATGCCTGACCATCATGAATTCTCGAATGGAGTTGAGAAACGGAGATGATGACATCGGATTAACCTCGTCCCTGAAGTCTTATTCAATGGCTGTCGTCCAAGACAGAAGCTCGGAATCAAGCGTGAATGATTCACGCTTGATGAGCTATCAAAAAACACCCCAAAAAAAGTATTAAATTTCAATAAATTAAAAGTGACTCATTTTGCTAATCAAATTATGATCCATTCACGCTAATAATTATTATGAGGCCAGCGGCCTCATTAACATGCTGTTATGCCTATGAGTAGAAACGTGATTATTTGCACTTTAGTTACCCTCTTTGGTTGCAGTGACAACCAGTACATGACCAGTAAAACAAGTGAAGAGATTTATACGGAACTAAAGGCTAACAATTTCGAAACTATAGATCTGTCAGAGTTAGGCGGTCATGATTGGACGAAAGTATGCTTTCTTGGACCATACAATGAAATGTCAGAAAAGGCCCTAGGTTTTAATTGGCAGATATCGGAATATACAGATGTACTTAAATCAGATGGTCATAATGTAATCATATTCGCCACCGGGTCACAGGTAATTGAATATGTAATCCACTCTCGCGGTAGAGGTGATTTTTGGTAATTATCAGGTGATTGCTTCAGCCGAAATAACTCAAATTTTATAAAAGGCGCAGGCGGTGATTTCATTGCCCAAAGGCATAACAAATCACTTCAGCCGACCGCTGACACGTCGACTGAATGAAGCGTTAGGCGATCGGTCTAATCTTGCTCAGGAGGTGCGTATGAAGAAGTTCTTGGCTGTCTATATTGGAAAATTGTCTCAGGAAGAAAAGGCACAAAAAGAAATTTCTGATGAAAAAAAGCAAGAGGGAATGTTGGAATGGGGCCGTTGGATTGAAAAGCATTCTGACTCGGTAGTTGATTTTGGAGCACCCCTCGGTAAGACCAAAAGAGTTTCAAAGGATGGCATCGCAGACCACGCCAACAGCCTTACGGGCTATATAATCGTTGAAGCAGAATCGCAGGAAAAAGCTGCCGAAATGTTTAGAAATCATCCACACTTCAACGTCTTCCCAGGTGATTCTATTGAGGTCATAGAGTGTATGGAGATTCCTCAGAATTAAGGGCTGAGACAGTTCGTATGAATAAAAACGACAAGCAAAAAATGATCTTAAAGAATTCAAAACGTCAAGCAGCACTATCCAGTTCCCTTTGGATAAACCTCTGCCAATGGATCTAATTGAAAAATTGGCAAATTATCGTATCCAGCTGGCTCTTGAAGATGGCGCAACTTGGATGTAAGCACATCGAGGGCATTCGCCTAACAAGTGGCTGTTGGCGGACGCACCTACGCTGCGCTCCGGCGCACCGCAAAGCCAAGCGTTAATTTTCAGTAATTTAATTATTTATATCAAGGAGCAGCATCATGTCGAACTCAATTCGTACTTGTTTGTGGTTCCAAGACGGCAAAGGCCGTGAGGCGGCAGCATTCTACTGCTCTTTGATTGATGGCAGCCGGGTCGAAGAGACTTTTACTATTGATAACGAACACGGCACTTCCTGGTTAATTAACTTTTCGCTCGGCGGAGTGCCTTACCAGATCCTCGATGCCGGACCGTATTTCACATTAACGGAGGCTGTATCGATTTCGGTCGAAACGGTGGATCAGGCTGAAACGGATCGATTGTGGAATGCACTCACTGCCGATGGCGGCGAGGAAAGCCACTGCGGATGGCTGAAAGACCGCTACGGCGTGTCCTGGCAGATTTTCCCGAAAAAACTCACCGAATTGACTTTGAATGCAGATAAGAAGGTGGCTGGCAGGGCTATGGCGGCAATGATGAAGCAAATGAAAATCGACATTGCTGAAATTGAAGCTGCGGTTAAGGCATAGAAACCGGAGGTCTAAGGCCATATACATTAGTTTAGTATTATGATCGCAGGGTATTGTGCGAGCCTGAGACTCTCTTTTTTTGCACATATTCAGTTCTGAATTTGGGGCTTTTGACCAATTCCCCTTGCTAGACGAAGAGTTCCTTGTGATATTTCCGAGAAGTCAGGTGTGGTAGCGCTTTAGAAGAAAGCTCAGTGTGTACAGAATTGGCATGAGTAGTTCACTCGTCTGAACCGTTTTTAGTTGATACGTGGGGTTGAGCTCCCTGCAGTATCGACGCTTATCATTATTTGAAGTTATTCATATAACCAAGCTAAGCTGTTGTTGTAACTAAAACTTTTTGGCTGTAATTTAGCAACATGATGATTAAAAATACCGACAGCTTACAGCGCTCTCTCATTGCCATCTTTGGTTTTACAATCCTCAGTATTCTCGTTCTGACCTTGCTGGCTTATTTACAGGCCCGGACTGAAGAGCAAAATCGTGAGATGGCTTCACTGGGCAATCAGAAGATCGTATTGGTGCAAAGTCTGGTTCGGTCTGTGGTACAGGCGGAAGCCAGTCAGCGTGCTTATTTTCTCAGTGGTCAGCCAGCATACAAGGAAGAGGTACAGGATACGGTGGCCCAGCTCGGAGATGAGATGGCCAAGCTTGAGCAAGTGGACGCCATGTTGCCACCAGCCTCTGTTAATCATACTTCCCGTTTGCTGCTACTCATTAATAAAAGAGTGGGGCAATTAGAGTCGAAACTGGCGATGCCTTTTGAACAAGGTTTAAAAGCGGTCACTCAATCCATTCAGGGCCAGGAAGGTAAGCAAATGATGGATGGCTTGCGGGATATTGCAGATCAGATTAACCAGCAAGAAAGACGGTTTATTACTGAGCGTGCCGCGATAGCCAATCAGAGTGCACGGCAACGGATTCATCTGTTACTGGGGGCTGCAATCTTGAATTTGCTGCTACTGAGCCTGGCCTATCGTGTTGTCCGCAAAGCAACAGACCGCAACGCGCAGCTGCTGGAAGAGGTCAATCACAAGACCTCAGAAATTGCCAGTATCAACGAGTTCAGCAGTAATCTTCAGTCATGCTCTAATGTCAATGAGGCCCATGAGCTTTTCAGGCACTACATGCAGCGCCTATTCCCCGAATGCAGCGGCGCGCTGTATATCATGCGCAGTTCTCGTAATTTATTGCATATGGCGACCAGCTGGAACGAGGGTGATGCAGCATTTGAGGAGGCAATGGAACCGCGTGACTGCTGGGCTTTGCGGCGGGGTAAAACCCACGAAATTGTGGATATGAATACTGAACTGAGTTGTCGTCACCTGAATCATGATTCACGCGCCAGTCTGTGTGTGCCGCTGATATCTCAAAGCGAAACGATTGGCATGCTGCATCTGCGGCTTGAAGATAAAAAACTTCTGCCCGCAGTACGGGAACGCTCGGATAGCATGATTCATCACATCAGTGCAGCCCTGTCCGGCATATTCCTGCGCGAAGCACTGCGTGAACACAGTATTCGCGATCCGATGACGCAGCTTTTCAACCGGCGTTATCTGGAAGAAAGTATTGCCCGGGAGCAGGTGCGCGCTCGCCGAAATCATAGTCAGTTCACGGTAGTGATGACTGATATTGATCATTTCAAAACCTTTAATGACACCTATGGACACCAGGCCGGTGACGCCGTCATCAAAGCCTTTGCCAGCCTGCTACAGAACAATCTCAGGGGTGAGGATGTGATCTGTCGCTATGGGGGTGAGGAGTTCCTGATTTTGCTTGTCGGCGCGACACATGAGCAGGGTATGGATCGGGCTGAGATTCTTCGCCACACCACGACCACCCTTGAGGTTAATCTGAACGGTGTCAGTCTGCCTCCTATCAGTGCTTCCTGGGGCGTAGCGACTTTCCCGACACATGGTGAAAGCTGGGAAGGCATAATCAGCACGGCAGATGCGGCACTGTACCTTTCCAAACGAAATGGTCGCAATCGTGTCTCGTCTGCCACAGAGCTGACCAAGCCAAATGTAATCAATGCAGACTCAGTTGAATAAGTCTGAAACCCATGACTCGCGGCCAGTGTCTCAAGCTGGGGTAAAAGCTCTTCACCTTATCGGGTGAATGGGGATTAACAATCGTCGAAACGCGTTATGGAGTCGCTATGAAGTGTCCAATCTGTGTCAGTGAAAACCTGGTGATGACTGATCGTCAGGGAATAGAAATCGATTACTGCCCGCAATGTCGCGGTGTCTGGCTCGACCGGGGGGAGCTGGATAAAATTATTGAACGTAGCGGTCCCGGTCAGCAGCAGCCCGGGAATGATTATCATGAACAATCCCGCTATGGCGGCGACAAAAGCTATCAAAAGAAGAAAAAGAGCTCGCTGCTGGGCGAGTTATTTGATTTTTAGATTTGCCTGGTTACTGACCTCATAAACTGAAGCTGCTATCCGTTCTGTGGGACTACCACAGAATGGCTGGATAGCAGCTTTTTTCAGATGAGCTCATTCAAATTGAATGGCCTTGCTTACGTTCTCCAGGGGTGATCAGGTAAATCACAGACGCCGATGGTTTCCACACCGGCGCGTGCGACCAGATTATCGTTATCTACCGAGCTGCCGCTGACGCCAATAGCGCCCGACATATAGCCATCTTCATCCACAATTGGTACACCACCGGGAAAAGTGATCAGGCCATTGTTGGAGTGTTCAATGCCGTATAAAGGCTCACCGGGTTGCGATAATTGGCCTATTTCGCCGCTGGGCATACCGAAATACAGTGCGGTTTGTGCTTTTTTAATCGCAATATCGATACTGCCCACCCAGGCATCGTCCATTCGATAAAACGCTTTTAAAGCACCGCCTGAATCCACTATGGCAATGCACATACGCGTTTCGGTTGATTCAGCTTTATCCAAAGCACCCTTTATAGCTTTTTCTGCTGTTTCTGAAGTGACGTGCATAAAGACCTCCTTACTGGATAACTGCTAATCCGGATTGAGCCGGTTTCAGATTAAGTATCCAGTTTGTCATGAGTAAGATAGAAGCCAATCCAATGACTCCAGGTTGAGTTTGCGCCACAGCGCATCGTTCCTAACAGCTGACAATAACTTTGGCCGCTTTACTTTGCTTGTGGCTGTTAGTTTTATGCAGCAGGGATTTGTCAGCAGAGATGAGGGCAGACACAATGAACACAAATCCGCCGGGTTCAGGGAGATAGACATGCTCGCGACTTATTCACCATTGCTGTTGTTGTTTTTGGTTATCATTCTGTTGTGGCCGCTATGCTGGTGGGGAATGCGCATAGCCACAGCGCTGTATCAGCAATTTCTGATATGGATGGCAAAGGCCAAACAACGAACCGAGGTGGCCGGTTTATGGTCACGGTTCAGCAGACGTTTTCCTGCAACGAGTCAATTACTGGAAGCAAGGCTGACAACCAGACACTTTTCGGGACTGTTGTTAAGCCTCATCGTCCTGGTGATGCTCTATCTTTTGTCATTGTTCGGCGGACTGGTGGAAGAATTGCTGGAAGCCGAAGAGTTAATCCGGGTAGATAACTGGATTAATGATCAACTGGCGCCGGTAAGAACCGACAGTATGCTGACGGTATTTGCCTGGCTGACGGATTTGGGCGGATCGCCGGCGCTTTTGGCCGTTGCCGTGGTATCTACCGGTGTTTTATGGGCACACCAACAGTGCGTCTATATTGCGCCTATGTGGCTCACTGTGCTGGGCTCTCAGTTGATGACCTATACCGGTAAATTCCTGCTACAGCGTCAGCGACCTGAATCGGTGACCGAGCTGGTCGAAATCACACCTTCTTTTCCCAGCGGCCATGCTACCAGCGCCCTGGCTGTGTACGGATTCATGGCTTATGTCATCAGCCGGGAGCTGAACACTTCCCGCCAGCGATTCGAGCTGGTCTACTGGACTGTCGTATTAATCCTGCTTGTCGGCTTCAGCCGGATGCTTTTAAGCGTGCATTACGCCAGTGATGTTGCAGCCGGATTCCTGGTCGGCAGTTTCTGGCTACTGATGGGGATAGCGGTGGCCGAGCTGATTAAAAGTAAACAATAGAAACGGCGATCTATCACCAACAGGACGGGAACAGCGGCTGCTGACACTGAAAAAGCTTGAGCAGATACAAGACAGGATGAGCACATGGCTAATAATGTCATTCCGAGCTGGCTGAAACTGGGCTATACACTGCTGGTTTGTATTATCGTCGCGGTGTACTGGCGAGTGTTGGGAGCCAGCAATTTCCTCTGGTTCTCAGATATTGCCCTGATATCACTGGTGGTTGCAGTCTGGCTAGAAAACCGTTTGATAGCCAGCATCATGGCAGTCAGTGTCCTGTTTCTGGAACTCGGCTGGGTGGTGGACTTTCTCAGCGGTGGCCGCTTGATGAGCGTCGCCGCTTACATGTTCGCTGAGGATGAACCCTGGCTTATCAGGCTGTTATCAGGGGCTTTTCATCTGCTTTTACCGCCTTTACTGCTGTATCTGCTGTTGCGGCTTGGCTACGACAGGCGGGCATTTCTTTTACAGAGCATCATTGCAATGATAGTTCTGCCGCTGACTTTTGTGCTGACAGGACCCGAAGATAATATCAACTGGGTTTATGGTTTAGGTGGACCACAGACTCTGTTACCACCACTGCTTTATTTAACGCTATTCTTTCTGGCGCTGGTGTTTTTGGTCTATCTGCCTTCACACCTTCTATTCAAACGTTTTTTTAGGACAAAAACGCCCGGTTGATCCAAATTTAATGCTGGCTTCCGAGTTTTTATGCTGACTTGAAAAACTAGCAGGTTTTCCTCATGTTTCAGACAGGATGAGGGGATGCAGGGCGAGGGCTGTTTTAACGCCCGGCTTACGTTGTCAATCGCTTATGTGGAACAACTACACCGCGCGCTTTCCCGACTTGCCGGACACAAAAATAGCCGCCAGCAGTGGTGGACATGAAAGAGCAACAAGCCCCAGGGCAATATGAGCTAACATCTCGGTTTTTTTATGCGTAATCTGTTATTCAGACGAACATCACCTGAAGCGCCCGAATCAGGGGCCAGATTGAAATGGTATGGCCCCGGTCTGCTATGGATGCTCTCTGCTGTGGGCACGGGCTCTATCCTGTTCACACCACGCGTCGCCGCTGTCTACGAATACCAGCTTTTCTGGCTTTTAGTGCTGGTGGTGTTTTTTATGTGGGTCATGATCCGTGAGATGGCCCGGTTTTCTATCGCCAGCGGCAATACCATGCTGGAGGGCATGTATACCTTGGGAGGACCAAAAGGCTGGGCAGTCTGGTTCATATTCCTGCCGCAATTACTGGCTGCCAGCGTGGGCATTGCGGGGCTGTCCGGCGTAGTCGGCAGTGCCTTGCAAAGTGTATTACCGGGGAGCGGTAGCTTGTATGCCAGTCTGCTCATTATCGCCAGCACCGTGTTTGTTGCCTCAGGCAAATATCTGATTATTGAACGCTTCAGCCGGGTTATGGCCATCATGCTGATGGCCATGGTTATCATTTCGGCTGTTGTTGTCTCCCCTGATCTCAGTCAGATGTTACAGGGCCTTAAGCCGTCCTGGCCGGATAAGCCTGATCTGTATATTATTCTGCCCTGGGTAGGGACCATTCTGGCAGGATCGATGGGTATCATCTGGTTCGGTTACTGGACCGCGACCCGTGGATTTGGTGGCGGACTGGAAACACTGGATCGGGATGATGAACAGGAAAACGGGTCTACCGAAACCGAGTTGGACCAGAGTCGCCAGGCACGTCTTAACCGTGCCAGAGACTGGCTCAGAGTGATGACGGGCGCGGCTACTCTGGGTGTGGTGGGCGGTTTGATTGTGATCAGCGCATTTCTGATCCTCGGTACTGAGTTGCTGGCTCCGGATGGTACTGTTCCGAAGGGGACCGATGTGGCGGTGGATTTAACCAGCCTGTTTTCAGATGTCTGGGGACAGGCGGGTGAATATATGTTGCTTGCTGCGATCATTATTGCGCTTGGCGGCAGTGTGCTTGCCAATCAGGATGGATGGGGCAGGAGCTTTGCCGATATCACGTTGATTCTGACTCGTGAGCAAAGGCAGGAGGGTGAGTTAAACGTCATCTTGAGAGCGATTCAGGCACTGGTCGGGAAAACAGGTTTTCTGTTATTTAAACGCCTGCATCTGAAAAGACTTTATGTGGCCACGGTCACCGGCCTCATACCGGTAGTGATAGTGATGTTATTCAAAGACCCGGTCAAAGTCATGTCGTTATCGGGCATTATCGCAGCTTTGCATACGCCATTCATTGCACTGACGGCCTTGTATGTGAACCGCACCCGTTTGCCGGAGCAGATCAGACCGAATGGGTTCGAGACCAGCGCCATGTGTCTGGCGGGCCTGTTTTATCTCGGATTTGCCGGGTTATATGTATGGGACTGGTTTTCCCAGCATGGTGGGGCTGGTTAACTGTTGCTGAATGCGAGTCTACAGGGATAGATTAGGAGCCCGTCATAAATTGATAATTCAACAGGAATAAATTTTATGAGTGACTGGCTTCATCTGAGCCTTCTCACCCTGATGGCGGGGCTGATGATGCCCCTGGGTGCTGCTTTTGCCAGCGTTGAACGTATTCAACCGCGCTGGCTGGAAACGGAATTCAGGCACGCTATCATCGCCTTTGGCGGTGGGGCATTGCTGGCGGCGGTGGCACTGGTATTGATTCCGCAGGGCATCAAAGACACACCGCTCATTATCGTCTGTTTCAGTTTCACTGCCGGTGGCCTGGCATTTATGCTGCTGGACAGATTTCTCGCAGCCAGGAAAACATCTGCCAGTCAATTGGCTGCTATGCTATCGGATTTTATCCCTGAAGCCATGGCAATGGGCGCCACCTTTACTGTGTCGCCCGATGCCGGTCTGTTGTTAGCCCTGATTATCGCACTGCAGAATCTGCCTGAGGGCTTCAATGCCTACAGGGAACTGGCTGAATCAACACCAAACAGACCGCTTTATCTGATCACGGTTTTCTTATTGCTGGCCTTGCTGGGGCCGGCTGCCGGCCTGACCGGACATTTTTTTCTGGCAGACTATGAAAGGCTTATTGCCGGCATCATGCTTTTCGCTGCTGGTGGTATTCTTTATCTTATATTTCAGGATATTGCGCCGCAGTCCAGATTGAATTATCACTTCGCGCCGCCATTGGCGGCCGTTGGGGGTTTTCTGTTGGGTCTGATTGGCCATATGCAACTGACACCCTGAACCGTCAACGACAATCAGGCTTTGATCCCCAGCCACACTGAGGTCAGGCGTCACAAATGAACCAAAGTCTTTACCGCCTGTCACAAGCTTTTGATTAAGCTGTTTATGCTGTGTTAGCTTAGTTAATTGTGTTGAAAATAGGGCTGCAAGAGGTGAGGGGCCTGACAGTCGCAGCTTTCAGCCAAAGAGAGAGATAAATCCATCAATAACAACGAGAGGACAGGTGCTGTATGGTGTCTGAAGGTTTAAACAACAACACCCCTTCGTGGGCCAGCATCCTTGGTGTGGTGGCTATCATGCTGGGGGTTTTTCTAACTGCCGTTCATGGCAACGAAGCAATGAAACAGTCTGTAATCGTCAATAACATGCCAGCCAGTGGTGTGATGCCGGAAGCAGATTGTCCCGAGGAAGAACTCGAAGAGGAAGGAATCAGCGTTGCTGAATGTGAATATCTGATTGACCACGTCAAAGGTATTGCTCTGGCCGCCCCTGACTGGTTCCCCACTGCACAGATGACATTATCGGCTATCGGTGCCGTGCTTGCGTTTCTGTCGATAATCATTGGCGGTGCGCTGGTGAATTACACGCCGTGGGCTTCCAAAGCGGCTGTCACGGTTTTCGGTGGACTGGCTGCTATTGATTTACTGCAGTTTGCTGCGGTGGTGAATACCGGTCCGACACTGCGTGAGGTATACCTGGGTGGCATTCTGCTCTGGTTTATCATCCACCTGATGTTGGTCGTCGGTGCACTGGCCGGCAGACATACTGAAGCTGAAGCTTAATACTTCAATCATTGCAACGAAAAACAAACGGAAGCTGTTATGCAAAGACAAGGTTTTAACAGAACGGCGGTAATCCTGCATTGGTTGCTGGCTGTTTCAATTTTCTTTTTATTCATTTCCAGTTGGTGGATGATGGGGCTGCCGCTGCCATCACCGGAATTGCAGTTCCGGGCTTTCCCTTTCCAACTTCATAAAAACATCGGTATCACGCTGGTGATTATCATTCTGATGCTGCTCTATGTTCGCTTGCGTCATCGACCGGCGCCGGTTGATTCAACGCATATGAAGCCATGGATGCACTGGCTGGCTATCCTGTCACATGTCGCTATATACGGCCTTATCTTGGCTGTCTGTGTGACCGGTTATCTGTCATCTGCTCATACCCGCTGGGATACAGTCTGGTGGTGGACCATCGAGTTTCCTCGTATTGCTCCGCCTAGCGAAGACCTCAACGAGTACTGGGGTGAGTTGCACATGTGGACCGCCTGGTTCCTGCTGGGCATTATCGCTGTCCATGTCAGTGGTGCGATTTATCATGCATTCAGAAATGACGGCATAGTGCGTCGCATGATGCGCTGGTAAAAACAGCAAAAATGCTGAAAAATGGGTCGCCAGGCGGCCCATTTTTTTGCCTGAAATAAGGCAACAATGAGTAAGACCTGAATCAGATAAAGCTTTCAAGGAGTGAGTAATGCAAATCATGGATGTTACCTGGGGTAGAGCCGCCAGAGTGTGGTGGAGTATTTTCTGGCGTACTTTTCTGATCACAGCCCTGCTGGCTGTGGTGTTCGGCTTTTTGACCGGATTTTTGCTGGCACTTGCGGGGCTGGAGGAAAAAACCTTACTCTGGTCTCAGCTTGTGGGCATTGCTTGTGCCATTATTGGCGGTATCTGGGCAGTCAAGTAAGTGCTGGAGAAGGAATACCGAAACTATCGTCTTGCATTGATTCCATCCACCGAAGCCCAAATGCAGCAAAGCCTGAAGAACTAAACCCTGGAGCTTGGGAGCAAGTTTTATGGAAGATCCCAGAGTATTTTTCGCCGCTGAACGCACTTTGCTGGCATGGCAACGCACCGGCATGGTGCTGATGGCGTTTGGATTTGTGGTCGAGCGGGCGGGGCTTTTGCTCAAAGCGCTGGGCCAGGTCAATCCAGTTCATGATCTGACGCTGTTCTGGCTGGGTGTCATTTTTATGCTGCTGGGAGTGCTCACCATCGTTATTGCGGTGTTTCAGTTTTCGCGGCTGCTGCCTTCTTTTTCAGAACTTGAACGGCCTGCCGGTTATCGGGTCGGTATCAGCCTGGGCTTGAACCTGCTGGTCGCAACGGCAGGGCTTATCATGCTGTTGCTGCTGGTGTTCCTGCGTTTTTGAAGCAGTTGCTTGCATCACTGGAGAGCTCAGGGGCATACTCATTCATTCGAAATAAGCCAAGGAGGAAACCATGACCATTTCTTTAACGCCACTCATCTCTCTGATTGCCGGTATTCTTGTTTTACTGGTTCCGCGTCTGTTGAACTATATCGTCGCTTTCTATCTGATTCTTATCGGTCTGGTCGGGCTGTTTGGCGGCAGTCTCAATATCACCCCATAAATGAGAAGTTCATCACAAAAAAGGAACAATCAGCGCTAAGTTGTGTCGACACCAGTAACAGCGCTTTAGACGCTGTAAGTCACTTGCTAGTCCAAATGAAAAGGAGGAACGCATGAGACACGCTAAACTACTTGCATTGATAGTTCCATTTCTTGCTCCGGTAGCAGTTGCTGCTGATACACCCACACCGTTTACTAAACCTGACGGAACTTGGATCAGTATGAGCGGTACTGCAGTTGAGACTGATGCAAGCAGCTTTACACTGGATTATGGCTCAGGCACCGTTCTGGTTGAAATGGACGACTGGTCCTGGGATACAAAGGAAGGGGCTGCTATTTTTGATGGTGATGAAGTCAGAGTATATGGTGAAGTCGATGATGACTTTGCTGAAACAGCAAAAATTGAAGCCTCATCAGTCTATGTCGAGAACCTGGGCATGTATTTTTATGCCAGCGCTGATGACGAAGAGAGTGCTACCTACACAGACACTACCCCTATCGTTGTAGGGGAAACGGAAATCATCGGTACAGTCACCTCCGTCAATGGTCGTGAGTTTACTGTCGACCAGGGTGTGCAGGAAATCACTGTCGACACTGCAATGATGGACTATAACCCGGTAGATAGCTGGGGTTATCAAGAGGTTGATGAAGGCGATTTGGTCAGCATCAGCGGTGATATGGAAGATGATATTACAGAGTCCATGGAGCTGATGGCAGACAATATTGTCATTCTTGATGATGCCTGATTAACAGGCTTATCTTAATATAAAAACGCCCCGGTTAGTCCGGGGCGTTTTTTTATATCAGCTCTTTATTCATTCCCCGCTCTCATCAGCGGCAATATCTCGCGTAGCGGTTGCTCCTGCAGAATGACCAGGTTTTGCTTGTTCCCAGACTCTATCCTCAGCAGGCTGATCATACCGTTCAGGGCATGACAGACGGCATCAGTTCTTACCGTCCAGGTATTGAAGTTGGTGATCATGCCGCCATCAGCCCGGCCCGGATTGGCAATGTCATAACTGTTGTGCGGACTATAGGCATTCTGAATCAGCCAGCGACTGGTACGCCACATTGCTTCACGGTAAGGCTGACAATCAGTGAGCTGATGTTTTGAGCAGAAGTCATACCAGTCACCCATCACCTCATTAATCCAGCCGTTACCACTGGTTGTCATGGCATCCAGATAGCGACCATGACTGAACAAGTCATTCTGACTGACAATCTGTCGCTGCAGCAGCATCTCGGCGATATCGATAATGGTTTTGCGATAAACAGGGTTCGGATCGACTTTAGCCAGGTCAATGAGTGACATCATGACCCAGCTGGATGAAATCGAATTGGCAGGCCGGTAGTCGTCCGCAACTAAGGGGCCTTGTTCTGCGACTTCTTTCAGCAGTAATTCGGCAATTTTATGAGCACCGTTCAGATAACTCTGGTTTTCAGTTACCGCATAAAGCCGGGATAAAGCAGAGAGAACCTGACCGGTGTAGAGAAAAGACTGCTTATCTTTCAGCGTCCAGTTTCCCTGTTTACACCTTGCTACCGGAATCACGTTGCCGTCATCCTTGATCATGGTCAGTAACCAGTCGCCAGCGGCTCTGGCCGCATCGAGATAGACCGTATTCTCCGGATCAATCTGGTGCATCAACAGCAGGGTGTAGATGGTTTTAGACGTGGTGCCGACGACAATCCGGCAGGTGCCTTTGTCAGTTTCGGGGTTATAGCCATAATCAAAGCCACCTGCATGCGGGCCGGTTTTTAACTGTCGCGCCAGTAGAAAGTCGGCAATATCTGTAAAGCGGGCTTCAATAGCCGGATCCGGCTGTAAGGCATTCAATTTGATGAGGGTATAAAGTGCAGTGGCGGAGTAGGTGGTCCGCAGCAGATTTTCCGCTTCGTCTTTATCAGCATTATAGAACTTGAAAAAGCCATGTAACTGCGGGTCCTGTTGTCGCAGCAGGTAGGCAAGGCTGGCATTAATCTGCTTCTGAATTGACTCGCTGTTGACCCTTCTGACTGTGACACGGTTTCCCAGGGCTTCCAGACCTTGCCCCTGGAACTCGACAATGCTGTAACGGCGTGACGGATGATAATCAAAGTCAATTTTGAAGTGGTAATTATCCAGTGTGGCACTATCCACATCGCCATTTGCCTGCATCGCTTTCAGCGTGGCCTGACGAAGCGTTGAGGTGAGATCCCTGCCATTGGCGTAGCCCTTGCCGACCTTATCACCCTGATGATAGGCGCTGACAGTGATCTGCCAGTTGGTGCGCTGATACTGATTATCCCAGTGTTGTTCGAGCTGGTTAAGCTCGGCCAGAGGCGCCTGCTGGATATGTTCTTCAGCAGCAGCACGGACAAACTGGACTATTTGATCCCGAAAAACCTCGTGAGTCACATCAGGGACAAATAATAGCTTCTCGGCGGTGGCCGCCGGTGACAAAAAGCACAGAAAGCAGAGCAGGACAGAGAACTTATTCATAAGCGCCTCCACAGGGAGTTCAGATTTTAGCACCATGGAACTCAGGCCAGTTAAGAAATATGGGCAGCGTTCTTTATTGAGGTTAGCACCGCGCCGAACCGCCGCTATGGCTCGCTTCACAAAAATAGCTATGATAGAGCCTGTGTGTTTAAGGAGGCAGAGGATGCAGCCTGTTGAGATGCTGATGTTGAGTCTGACGCTGTTTACTGCCGCCGCCTTGCCGAGTCTCAGCACTTTGCTGGTGACTACGAATACGCTGGCTGCTGGCGTTCGCTCAGGTGTCGTTTCCGCGATGGGTGTCGTTGCCGGCGATGTCATCTGGCTGCTGCTGGCTTTGACAGGTCTTACAGCTGTATATCCCTTAATTGAAAATTACGGGTCTGTGCTGAAAGTGATGGCTGCTCTTTTTCTTATTGTTCTGGCCCTGAAGCTTGGCTGGCAGAAACAGGATAGAGCAGGGCGTCAACAGCGCATGACGCAGGCAGGCCAATGGTCGGGTTTTATGGCGGGGCTGATACTGACGCTGGCAGATTTTAAAGCCATTTTGTTTTACCTGGCTGTCTTGCCGGCATTTATTGAACTGAGCAATTTGTCGCTCAGTGACATCCTTGTGATGTTGCTGATTACTGTCATGAGTGTCGGCATGAGCAAATTGGCCTACGTAGCAGTAACACTGAGGCTGGGCGAGAAGCTGCCAGCCAGTGGCGTCAAGTTTTTACGCTATTTTTCAGCGCTGCTGCTTTTCGTTATTGCTGGCTGTCTGTTGCTCAAGCACTGACATATCCTGATGGATTGCTGACCGATTGGAAACTGATGATGAGAAAACAGGTCAGTTGAGCGATAATGAATATGTTTCTGACAGTATCCATTTTTTTATGAGTGACTCGAATCAGGCTGAACCGGACGAAGTGATCTGCGATTGCAGCGGGACAACCCGTGGCAAGATCCTGAGTCTGGTCGAGCAGGGCATTATCGACCCCGACACCATCTCCCGCAAAACCGGCGCGATATCCGGTTGCGGTTCCTGTGAGTGGGATATCGAAAACATACTTGACGAAGCTATCGCCAAACTCTGATCAGGCTTGTTTCAGGTTTTCCAGATATAAGACTGTGGCGCCCGCGACTGCGGCCGGAATGACCAGAAAATTCACTATCGGAATCATGGTGGCCAGCATGGTGGCACCACCAAAGCCCAATGCCAGGCCGCGGTTATTTCTCAGTATGCTGCGCTGCTGACGAAAATCGAGTTGATGATTCCCCATAGGATAATCGTGATAATCCAAGGCCAGCGTCCAACTACTAAATAGCAGCCATAGTGGCGGGGCGAATAAATTGAGTCCCGGAATCCATGACAGGATAAATAATGGGATGACCCACACCAGCAAGTAGCCTGTCTTGCGCAACTCATTAAAAATCATTTTCGGGCTGTCTTTGAGCATCTGTGACCAGGGCATTTCCGGCGGCGGCGTGCCAGCCACATTTTTCTCGACCATTTCGGCCAGAATGCCGTTAAACGGTGCGGCAAGAATATTGGCGACGACCGAAAAGGTAAAAAACACGATAATCACCAGCAGCAATACAAACAGCGGCCAGATGATCCAGGTCAGCACACTTTCGAGCCAGGCTGGTAGCCAGTTCGGCATCAGTGCATCGAGCCAGCCGCCGAAATTTGCCAGTCCGAACCAGATAGCCACGCTGAACAGCACCGTATTGATCAACATCGGCAGATAAGCAAAGCGGCGCACGCCGGGTTGATTAATCAGCGAGAATCCCTGAAGCAGGTAACGCGCACCGCGGACAATATTCTGCATAAACACCTCTGGAATAATGTGGAGGGGGTGACATGTCGATATTCAGTGTCACTTCCCAAACGCTTTGACATAGTCTGCCACAGGAATGACACAATGCCAGTTTGATTAGGCCTGATTGGATCAGGCACGAGGGCTTGTCAGCCTGAAAGAAATGAAACGCGCCAGGATGATGGACCGCCGGCACCCGCAGATACCGGCGGCCAGTAGGATAAGTTTTGAATTAAGGCAGGTGAACCGGCGTAGGCGGGACCCAGCCTTGTTTGCGATGCTCGGCAACGACTGTGGTGTAAACACCGCCGCGGACATTGAAAATGCCAGTCACCCGCATAAAACGAGGGTCGCAGGCGGCAACCAGATCGTTCAGAATAGTGTTGGTGACTTTCTCATGGAATGCGCCTTCATCACGGTAAGACCAGATGTAGAGTTTGAAGGATTTCAGCTCAACGCATTTTTCATCGGGTACATATTCAAGCTTAATCGTGGCAAAATCGGGCTGGCCGGTCTTGGGGCAGAGACAGGTAAATTCAGGTGTCTCAATGTGAATGGTATAATCACGCTCGGGCGTGGCATTATCAAAGGTTTCCAGATGTTTGCTTGGTTGAGTGGACATGGACAATCTCAAATTGAAGTTAAACGACTATTATCTCTTAACTAAAAGATTAAATTAAGTGTTAGAAATCATCGTCCTCACTCTCATTGTTATTGTCGCCTTCATTGCGACCAGCTGGTATGCGCATCAGCGCAGCCAGGAGCGGGCCAAAGCGTTTGAAAGAGAGTTGGAAATTGATGAATCCCGCGAGGATGATTCATTCCAGCAGCGCTTTGACGCACTTTTCGAGCAAGAGTTGCATGATGATGAGCAAACATTTTCCGAACAGGAAAGAACACGGCTGACTGACACTCCGGACAGAGAACCCGATTTGTTCGATGAGCCGCCACCGAAAGTCGACGATGCCGCCTCTGCATCACAGCCTGAGGAAGAAGCAGAAGAAGACAAACCCGACTGGGAGATGGTGATTGCTTTCACCATCATGGCGCCAGAAGGCAGAGCTTTTACCGGACGTGCGGTGAAAGCGGCGCTGGAAAATCATGATCTTCATTTCGGGGACATGCAGATCTTCCACAAACATGTGGCCGGATCCCGCAAACAAATCCTGTTCAGTGTGGCCAATATTCTGGATCCCGGCACCTTGCTGCCGGATAAATTCGTTTCCATGACCACACCGGGGCTGCTGATTTTCACCCGCCTGCCGGGGCCGGTAAATGGCCTGGCTTTATTTGATGACTTGCTGGATACAGCCCGCGGCATCAATGATCAGCTTGGCGGTATTCTCTGTGATGAGGCCAGACAACCGATCAGTGACGAAGCGCTGGAAGCCACCCGCAGTAAAATCCTCAATTATCAGATGTCCGCCCAGGCTGAGAGCAATCAATTTTCGAATGACTACTACAACTGAGATCGAGCAGCGCGCTGCAGAGTTGCGCGAGCTCATCAATCATTACAACTATCTCTATTATGTTGCTGATAATCCGGAAGTCCCGGATGCTGAATACGATCGGCTGTTTCGTGAACTGCAGGCGCTGGAACAGGCGCATCCGCAACTGCTGACTGCTGATTCTCCGACCCAGCGTGTGGGCGGCGAAGTGTTACAGAAATTTGCCGAAGTTGAGCACGCCATGCCGATGCTCTCGCTCGATAATGTGTTTGATCAGGATGAACTGACCGCTTTTGATAAACGGGTGCGTGACTGGCTGAAGACGGATCAGCCACAGACATACGCAGCAGAGCCGAAACTCGATGGTCTTGCCATCAGTATCCGTTATGAAAACGGTGTGCTGGTGCAGGCGGCTACACGTGGTGATGGCAGTCGGGGTGAAGATGTCACGGCCAATGTCCGTACTATTAAGTCGGTGCCACTTAAATTGCAGGGCGATGAGATACCGGCGGTGATTGAAGTCCGTGGCGAAATTTTCATGCCCAAAGCGGGGTTTGAAAAGCTTAACCGGAGTCAGCTGGAAAATAATAAAAAAGCTTTTGTGAATCCACGAAATGCCGCAGCAGGCTCCCTGCGCCAGCTGGATTCACGTATTACCGCACAACGTCCGCTGGATATCTATTGCTATGGCATCGGTTACCTGGAAGGCATGGACCGGCCGGAAAGTCATTCAGCTTCGATGCATTTGATTGAAAAGATGGGCTGCCGGATTTCTCCGGAACTACGCACATTGACCGGGCTGGAAGCTTGCCAGGAATACATTGACTGGCTGGGGCAAAGACGTGACTCGCTACCTTACGATATTGATGGGGTGGTATTTAAAATCGACAGCACCGCATTGCAGGAAAGACTGGGCTTTGTTTCACGGGCACCGCGCTGGGCGATTGCCTATAAATTCCCGGCCCAGGAAGAAATGACAGTGGTTGAAGACATCGAGGTCCAGGTCGGTCGTACCGGTGCGCTGACCCCCGTCGCCCGTTTGAAACCGGTGTTTGTCGGTGGTGTCACGGTCTCCAATGCAACCCTGCATAATGAAGATGAAATCCGCCGTAAAGATGTGCGAATCGGTGATACGGTGATCGTTCGCCGCGCCGGTGATGTCATCCCGGAAATTGTCAAAGTTATTGAGTCCAAAAGGCCTGATAGCGTTCGGGAATTTGTCATGCCGAGCGAATGTCCGATTTGCGGCTCTGATGTCGAACGCGAAGACGGGGAAGCGGTATCGCGTTGCAGCGGCGGTTTGTTCTGTGCTGCCCAGCGTAAAGAGGCGATTAAACATTTTGCCTCACGCAAGGCGATGGATATTGACGGTCTCGGAGATAAGCTGGTTGAACAAATGGTCGACAGCTGCATGATTAAGAACCCGGCCGATCTGTTTCTGCTCAGCGCTGATGATATTGCCGGTCTTGAAAGAATGGGCCAGAAGTCGGCTGAAAACCTGGTCAATGCGCTGCAGACCGCCAAGGAAACCCGCTTCCCGCGTTTTTTATATGCTTTGGGCATACGCGAAGTCGGTGAGGCCACCGCGCGGTCACTTGCGATGCATTTCCGTGATCTGGATGCTTTGATGCAGGCTGATGAAGAAGCGCTGGTCGAGATTGAGGATGTCGGGCCGGTGGTGGCCCATCATATCGAGACTTTTTTCCAGCAGGAACATAACCGCGAGGTGATTGAACGTTTGCTGGAAGTCGGTGTGCATTGGCCAAGTGAAGAACAGACCAGTTCGAGTTCGGCCGTAAGTGGAAAAACCATCGTGTTGACCGGCACGCTGGATAAAATGTCGCGCAGTGAAGCCAAGGAAAAACTGCTGGCCCTGGGCGCCAAGGTGGCCGGCAGCGTATCGAAAAAAACCGACTATGTGGTGGCTGGTGCTGAAGCCGGTTCCAAGCTGACTAAAGCTGAATCCCTGGGTGTTCCGGTGGTTGATGAAGACACCCTGATTGAATGGTTAACACAGGAATAATCTATGACAGCAGTGGCTGAAGCAATCAAGAAAGTCGCGACGGGACCGCATTTAAGCAAGGATCTGAGCCAGGAAGAGGCCTATGCCGCGACCATGGAAATCCTGTCAGGTGAGGCCGATCCGGTAAGAGCGGCGATTTTCTTTATTGCCATGCGCATGAAGCGTGAAACCAATGAAGAAAACCTAGGTATTCTGCAAGCCTTACAGGCGATGACCGAGCAGCAGCAGGCAGAAGTTGATGACCTACTGATTTTTGCCGATCCTTTCAATGGATTTAACCGGCATTGTCCGGTGACAGCGTTTTTACCGGCAGTGCTGGCCGCTTCCGGTTTGCCCGCCGTTTCTCAGGGTGTGTTTGAAATGGGACCCAAGTTCGGCGTGACCCATGCCCAGGTTTTGAAGCTTGCCGGTTATAACAACGTCATGCAGGTGCCTGAAGCGACCAAGGCCGTCAATCATGCTGATATCGGCTGGGCCTATCTCGATCAATCCGCTGCGAGTCCGTTGGTTTATGCCTTGCAGGCTCTGCGCACACAGATGATAAAACGACCGAGCATCGCGACCCTGGAAAAGATGGTCATGCCGGTAAAAGCTAAATCCAGAACACATCTGGCGATTGGTTTTGTGCATAAAGAATATCCGGCCATTCTCGGCTGGCTGGCCGCGGCCTTCGGTTATGATTCGGCATTGATTGCCCGGGGGCTGGAGGGCGGTATAGTGCCCACTCTGCGGGAGGCTTCCAACAATCATCGGATGATCGATGGCGAAATGCAGGCATGCAGACTGGACCCGGTAGATTTTGCTATTGAACAGGACACCCGCGGTGTTAAGGTCGATGACGAGGTCACCGCAGAAAGAACACTGGAAGAGGGAATGCAGGCATTGAACGGCCAGCAGGGGCCGGCCTATGACAGTCTGGTCTATGGTGCTGCTATAGCCTTGTGGCATACCGGCCTGCAGTCATCCCAGCGTCAAGCAGCAGATCATGTCCGCGCTGTTATCAATAACGGAAAAGCCAAAGCGCATTTTGAGGCGGCTATTTAATTATGATTTATCAACAGACTCTTACATATAACAACAGTGGTCGTAGTACCAGCAATATCACCCGTGATGTGCAGCAACTGGTGGCGGAATCCGGAATCAAAACCGGTACCTGCCATGTTTTTGTGCAGCACACCAGTGCCTCACTGATGTTGTGTGAAAATGCTGATCCTGATGTTCGCCACGATCTGGAAACCTTTATGCAGCATATCGTACCGGATGGCGATCCGATGTTTCGTCATCAGGATGAAGGGCCGGATGATATGAGTGCTCATATACGGACGGTATTAACCAACCCGGATCTCACGGTGCCGGTCAGTGGCGGTCAGTGCGATCTCGGTGTCTGGCAGGGTATTTATCTGTGGGAGCACCGCACCCACCCGCAGCGCCGCCGCGTTATCGTCACTGTGCAGGGTGAATAAAGATGAGTGAATTTGAACAGGGCAGTGAAGAAAACTGGCCGCAGGAGTGGGATAACGAGAAAAGCAAAACCCAGGTCAAAAAAGAGCTTCAGGCACTAAGAGAGTTGGGGCGGGAATTGATTAACCTGCCCAAAAGAGATTTGAATAAGCTGGACCTGCCGGACGAATTGCGAGAAGCCGTGGATGATGCCCGGTCAATGAGTAAAGGGGCATTAAAACGCCAGACCGGCTTTATCGGTGGTCTGATAGCGGCGCTTGATCATGCTTCAATTGAGCGTCAGCTTGCTCAGTTGCAACAACCTCACCAGGGCCAAGTAAAACAGTTTCATCAACTGGAAGACTGGCGGGATCGTCTGCTGGCCGGGGATGATGCGGTTTATGGTGAGCTGATAAATGAATTTGAGGACTTTGATGTCCAGCATGTCAGACAACTGGTCAGAAACGCGGTACGTGAAGCCAAGCAGAACAAACCGCCGAAATCAGCAAGGCAGGTATTTCAGTATCTGCAGGACTTACAGCAGCATCACTGACGTGGCAATTCGATAACAAAGCTCGCACCGCCCAGGCGTGAGCGTTCCAGATTGATATTGCCTTCATAAGCGACAATGATGTCGCTGACGATGGCCAGACCCAGCCCCTGGCCTTCGGCCTGGGTGTCAATACGGTGACCCCGTTTAATAACAAACCCCTCGGCCCGGGCCGGAATGCCACTGCCATCATCTTCAACACGGATGCGTACATTACCGTTCAAGGTGGTGACAATGATGTGCACCTGATGTTTACAGTATTTGTAGGCATTTTCCAGCAGATTGCCGAGGAGTTCGTACATATCGCCTTCATCGGCATGAATATAGGCATCCCGTTCAATTTCGCACTGACTGCGGATCTGCTTGCTCCGGTAGACCTTATCCAGGCTGCCGGTGATTTTATAGATAATTTCGCCGAGTGATACCGGCGCCAGCAGGCTGCTCTTGCCTTCAGTCGAAGCGCGCTGTAACTGGTAATCAACCAGGGTACTGATCCGATCCAGCTGTTCATAACCGGTTTTACGTAGCTGTTGCGTGCTGTCACTGTTTTCCAGCTCGCCACGGAAAACGGATAAAGGGGTTTTGAGGCTATGTGCCAGATCGGCCAGAGAGTTTTTATAGCGCTGGCGGCGTGATTCCTCGTGATCGAGCAGGGCATTAATTCGATAAGTCAGCTGTTGCAGCTCTTTCGGATATTCGTCGTTAAGGCGGCGGTGTTCACCGGTTTCGATGGCATGTAAATCTATCGCCACATCATGCAGCGGGCGCAGACTCCAGCGCAGGATAAGCCATTGTGCGATCAGCAGCATCAGACCGGTGCCACCGAGCCAGTACCAGAGACTGCGCTGAAAGCCTGCGGTCTGTTCCTGCAAAGCCTGCATATCCTCTGCGACATTGATGGTATAGGCGATTTCCTCACCGCTTTCTGTTTCCCAGACGATGCCAAATGCCAGGTTCAATAATGTCATACCGGTTTCCATCTCAACGGTATGATATTCCTCATTCGAAGGACCGGGATTGAACGGCAAAGCCAGAAAATGGCCGATAGCGGAGGGTGATTGCCAGACAATTTCCCCCTCACTGGTGATCTGGGCATACAAACCCGAGTTGGGAATAGAAAACTTGGGTTCCGCCAGATCAGTCGACATCATCAACTCTCCCTGTGCATTGAGGTCAGCGGCAGTGAGCAGGGTGTAGACATAATTTTTAAGACGTTTTTTCTGCTCGTGCTCGGCACTGCTTTCAAAAGCGTTGTTAAGGCTGACCGCAGATAAACCAAAAAACGCCGTCAGCACCAGGCTGACTGCGATTAACAGGCGGTTGGATAAGGAGAGTTTATTGACCACGAGGCAGGTTCAGCCGGTAGCCGCGACCACGCAGGGTCTCAATCGGGTTCAGTTGTTTTTCCGGGTCCAGTTTACTGCGCAGGCGTTTCACAAACACTTCAATCACATTACTGTCGCGGTCCTGATCCAGTTCGTAAATATGATCAGTTAATTCTGTTTTGGAAATAACTTCACCTGCATGCAGCATCAGGTAATGCAACAAACGGTATTCATAAGCGGTGAGATCAATGGCAGTCTGATTCTTGGTCACTTGCTGGGTGCTTGGATTGAGACAGATAGGACCACAGCAGATAGTTGAATTGGCCCAGCCCGAAGCGCGTCTCGCCAGGGCGTTCAGCCGGGCCAAAAGTTCTTCGAAATGAAAGGGCTTGACGAGGTAATCATCAGCGCCGGACTCCAGACCCTCGACCTTATCCTGCCAGCGTCCGCGTGCGGTGAGAATCAATATCGGATAATCCAGTCCTTTCTGGCGAAGCTGCTGAATGACTTCAATACCGGATAATTTGGGCAGGCCCAGATCAATAATCGCAACATCATAGGCATATTCGCTGCCCATAAACAGCCCTTCCTCGCCGTCGGCTACAGAATCAACCGTCAGATTCTGGTCATTGAGCTGTCGCGTGATCTGCTCACGCAAATGAATCTCGTCTTCTATCAGTAGAACGCGCATGCTGTCTCAGGGTAAGGTGTGGCCAGTGTCACGATCAATCCGGTGAACTTTGACTTTACCGTTGTTGTGGAGCACTTTGACACGAAAAATCACGCTGTCACCTTGATGCTGCTCATCCACCGACAGAATTTTGCCACCGGTTTCAATTTTTGCCAGCTCCGCCGCGGTATGCTTGGTTAACGGCAAAGCAATTTCATTGATGATATTACCCGGTTGCTGTTCATAGGGAATATGATCATCAGCATGTATAAGCGGGCTCAATAACAAAGAAATCAGGAGCAGACAGCGGAACATAAACATGGATTTACCTTATCACTAACAGCAGTATTTTTAACAGCATCTGCTGTTAAAGCAAGTCCAGGCAGCCACTGGGGGGCTGCCTGGCACAAAGCCTATTGCATTTTTTCAGGCTTGACTTCGCCAATCGCACCATCAGCACGTGCTTTCAGGTAGCTGTAAATATTGTCGCGGCCCTGCATTACAGTCTGGTTGGATTGCCAGGCCGGCATCATGCCGATCTGACCGGTTTTGCCGGCAGCGACTGTTTTCATAAACTCTTCATAGCTGATTTTATTCAGACTCGCTGCCAGATTAGGGCCGGCCAGTCCCTGGCCGTAGGTGCCATGACAGCGGGCACACCAGTTACGGTATAGCTTGTAACCTTTATAGGTGTCGACATCCAGCTTATTGCCGTTGGTGACGGTGTAGGGTTTAGGCCCCGCCGCCTGTGCGGGTAATATGGCCAGGTTAGAGAGGGCGATTGCCACAGTCATCGACAGTATCAGTTTTTTCATAGTCAGCATCTCAATAATAGGAACGACGCGGTTCAACGTGGACATCAACTGGAATGAATTTTCCCGGATGATGATCCATCACTGTGGTATAAATTCTGCCGTGATAACGATAGCTGACCTCATAAGCATCAACGCGCTGTTCACGGTATTGTCTGTCTATTACCCGGCATTGCTCCTGATAAGTATAATCAACATCCTGGTAGCGGTTACCCATATCACGTCCCACTGAACCGCCGAGCAGCGTACCGGCAATGGTCATCGCCGTATTACCACTGCCGCCACCAAACTGATTACCGATAACACCACCAATTAAGCCACCGGCGATAGTGCTGGTATAAGACTGATGACCACTGCGATGGCGCCGGGGCTCATCCCAGCATTCGCGTTCAGGACGGGTGACTGTGACAGTACGATAAATCGGCTCGACATGGGTGACGCGGGCTTTTTCGCTCCGATCATAATCCCGATATTCACGTTCATATTGATCATTGTGATCAGCCATTACGTTAGCAGAGGTCAGCGTGAAAGCTGAAGCCAGAGCCAGGGTTTTTATGATGGTTTTCATTACAGCTCTCCTCTTTTGTCAGCTGTTGCAGGCAGATTAGCAATCGATAACTGAACCAGAACTGAATGATTATGGTTTTCAAAAGCCGTTTTTTTGTTAAGTTGTGAACTGTCTCACAGGTTGAATTGAGTCACATATGGTTAACTGTGCCAGCCTGTGACGTAGTTCACAATTACGAAAAAAGCGAAGTGTTTAGTCTGGAGTATCGTTGAACACCCAAATCAGCATGAATAAGGATGTCCGTGCCGCTGAGGCTGCCTCGATCGAACTAATGCGTTTGCAGATCCTGTTGCAGCAGGGCGTCATTGCAATCATCACTAATCTAATAGTGAGCTCTTTGACAGCTGTGGTTCTCTATCCTGCAGTCAATCCGCTTTTCTTGTACTGGTGGTGGGGGACAGCTGTCGCAGTCAATAGTATACGTCTCTGGCTGTGGCACCGTGTGCGCAACAAAAGTATGCGCAATCCCACCAGCGAACTCGTTAGAAGTTGTGAAAATCAGTACGCTGCCGCCTTGTTTGTCAGCGGCTTGATTTGGGGCACATTAGCTTTCATTTTCAATACGGGGCTGCCATTGATTCAGCAGATGACGATTCCGCTGGTCGTCTGCGGCATGTCTGCCGGCGCGCTTTTTTCTTATCTCAGCAGTCTGCGTAGTTTCTGCGCATTTGTATTGCCGATGGTGCTCCCGGTCAGTTTCAGCATATTTAATGCAGGTATCACTTATATCGCCTTAATGACACTGGTTTATCTGGTTGCGATACTGCTGCTGGCACGAAATCTCAATCAAAAAATGCTGGAAAGTCTGAGGTTACGCCAGGAAAACCGGGCTCTGGTCAGTCATTTATCCGAGATCAATCAGGCGCAATCGGAGCTGGTCAACGAGCTACGCGCCAAAGAAACCTTTCTGTTACACACCTTTGAAGATGCCGGTGTGCCCATGCTGTTGATGGATAAGCGTTTCCTGATCCTGGATGTGAACAAAGCCGGCTCTGAACTCTTCGGCTATGATAAGAAAACCTTGCAGGGCAGACACGCCACCGAACTGTTGCATCCGGACGACTCTTCAGAAATCAGTCCGCAATTTTTGAAGCTGCTTCAGGGGGACATCAAGCAATACAAAATCACCCGCCGCTACATTACTCGCCATGGCAGGAGCCTGTGGTTGAACTCTACGCTATCGGCGGTGAGAAATGAGGACAGCGAAATTGAGTATGTCGTCGTCCAGGCGCAGGATATCACCGAGCAGTATCTGCTGAGTGAGGATCTGCAGCATCAGGCTTTACACGATGCGCTGACCGGCTTACCTAACCGCCGCGCCCTGGAGAAACAGTTGCAGACGCTGTTGTCAAAGCCGCTGCATTCGCAGTATGTGCTTTGTTATCTTGATCTGGACCAGTTCAAGGTAATTAACGATACCTGTGGCCACATTGCCGGTGACGCACTGCTTAAGCAAATCAGCCAACTGCTTCGTCAGGGTCTGAGAGAGCAGGATATGCTGGCGCGTTTCAGCGGTGATGAGTTCGCTGTACTGATGCCGGACTGCTCACAGGAACAAGCACGTGACAGGCTGGAAAACCTGCTGGAATCGATTCGCAGATTCAGCTTCGAATATGAAAGTTATATCTTTAAAGTCACAGCCTGTATCGGCCTGGTTGCGATCGACCATGACAGCTCCCTGGTAGAACTGCTCAAACAGGCGGACAGTGCCTGTTATGCAGCCAAGGAAGCGGGTCGCGATCGTTTACACCTTTTTACCGATACTGATACCGATTTGGTCCAGCGTAGTGGTGAAATGCGCTGGGTGGCGCGGATTCAACAAGCCTTAACGGAGGATCGCCTGGTCCTCTACAGTCAGCCAATCCAGCCTCTGCAGAGCAGAAATGCGGGCCTGCCACACTGCGAATTACTGATCAGAATGCTGGATGATGATGGCTCGGTGATCTCGCCGGCCGAGTTTCTGCCGGCAGCGGAACGCTATAATCTGGCTGCGGCGATTGATATGTGGACCGTCGAGCATGTCTTATCGCAGTTATCCAGCGCGAGGGAGGCAGGGCGCGATATCAGTGGTATCTATGCGATCAACCTGTCAGGCCAGTCGCTAGGGGATGGACGTTTCTACGAGCGTATCATCAAGCTCATCATAGAGGCGAAGCTCAGCGATGATAAGGCCGTTATTTGTTTTGAAGTGACCGAGACGGCAGCGATCACCAATATGCGCTCCGCCTTACACTTCATTAATGAACTGCGCCAGATTGGCTGTCAGTTCGCGCTCGATGACTTCGGCAGCGGCCTGTCCTCATTCGCCTATCTCAAACAACTGCCGATTGATTATCTGAAAATTGATGGCATGTTTGTCAGAGACTGTGTTCATAACACGGTTAATCTCGAAATCGTCAATTCCATCAATGGCATCGGCCAGGTGCTTGGTTTAAAAACCGTAGCGGAATTTGTCGAGGATGAAGCGACTTTGATCAGCCTGAAGCATATCGGTGTTGACTTTGTGCAGGGCTACCTGATTTCGGCGCCGGTAGCCTGGACAGTCTGAATCAGCACAGCTGCCATTGCTTTTCCAGTCTTTTGCCACTGATGGGGTAGGCTGTTTTCAATTCCTGAGCAAATACCGAGATTCTGAACTCCTCCAGCATCCAGCGATAGTCATGGAAGGCCTCGGTCTCAATTTTATTCACCTTGCTGATGAATTTTTGCCAGTGTGGTTTCACTTCCGCCATTCGCTGACGGTCTTTGGCAGGATCGGTCAGTAATTTATCGAGTCTGATACCGGCAGCCTGGCAATATACCGGCAGTCTTTTCAAAGCTTCATCAGGCGTGTCGTGGACAAAGCCCTGATACACCAAAAAGCCCAGTTGCTCTTTAATGTCATTGACCGCGTTGATAGCAGCCAGGGGAATATTGCTGCTCAGTCGCTTGGCGATAGCGTGGTATTCCGCCAATGGCGCGGCAATGTTCTGCGCCAGATCAGAAGCAATCTTGATTAAATCTCCACGGCGGCTGTTGAGTCGTTGTTCAAATGCCTCGCGGTGACGAATCGCCGGTAGCTCGAGAATAAAACAACGATCAAAGGCGACATGAATCAGGTCGGTTTTCAGTTGCTCACAGGGTGTCAGTTTGCTGTTCGAATTAGCATCATAGGGAGATGGCGGCACATTGGCATAATGCAGACACATCTCCTTGATACCAGGCAGGTTCTTCTGCAGATATTTAACGGCATCTGCCTGCGCCAGCATGAAGAGGCGACGTAAGCCCAGTCTTGTCAGCTGTTGGGCCTGTGCTGCTGTGTCCATCAGCGTTAGATCGACGCTGTCATTTTTATCCACCAGGGCAGGATAGGCTGTCATTTGCAGGCCGTTCTGTTCCAGTGTGATCTGTTCCGGCAGCTTATCGAATGACCAACTGGTGAGACCGGTTTTTTCATAGTCGCTGTCCGGGATCTGACGGAAACTGGCAGCGGCTTCTCTTGCCCAGTCCTCTTTGAGCCGGTTCAAGTCACGGCTTTCATCAAGCAGCTTGCCGTCATCATCCACCAGCTTGAAATTCATCTGCAGATACAGCGGTAACTCGTCGGTGCGCCAGTCTTTTTCATCAATCTCGACGCCGGTGAGTTTACGAAGGCGTTCACTTAATGCCGGTAGCAGGGCGCCGGATTCCGGCGATAAATCCTTGAGGCAGTCATCTGCATATTTCGGCACCGGAATAAAGTGCCGGCGTAAGGATTTAGGCAGGGCTTTGAGCAGGAATATGATCTTGTCACGAAGTAAACCCGGTACCAGCCACTCATAGCGCTCGGCACTGGTTTGATTGAGCAGTGACAGGGGAATGGTCTGGGTGATGCCATCGTGTTGTTTGCCCGGCTCAAAGTGATATTCCAGCTTGAGCGGTACCCGGTTGACCAGCATCTGATCAGGGTAATAATCTGCGGTGACCTGCTCAGCCTGGTGTTGCATCAGCTGCTGCCTGCTCAGGAACAGCAGATTGGGATCGTCTTTCTCCGCCTTTTTTCGCCATTTTTCAAACCCGGCACCATTGATAATGTCATGGGGAATGCGGCTGCGATAGAAATCAAACAGGATTTCTTCATCGACCAGTACATCACGGCGGCGGGATTTCTGCTCCAGCAGTTCGACTTCCTGAATCAGGGACTGATTGTGGCGGAAGAAGGGCGCGCGGCAATGCCAGTCACCATTGACCAGTGCTTCGCGGATAAATATCTGATTGGCGAGATCCGGATCCAGGGGACCATAATGCACACGACGGCGGGTGACTATCGGCAGGCCATAGAGCGAGACTGACTCAAAGGCGACGACCTGGGCCGGTTTCTTTTCCCAGTGCGGATCGCTGTACTGACGTTTAACCAGACTGCCGGCAATCGGTTCAATCCATTCGGGTTCGATTTTGGCATTAATACGGGCGTAGAGTTTGCCGGTCTCGACCAGTTCTGCCGCCATTAACCATTTAGGCCCTTTTTTATGCAGCGCTGAGCCGGGGAATATGCCCAGTTTAAGATTTCGGGCGCCGGTATACTCGAACTTGTCGGTTTTAACCGCAATATGACTCAGAAGGCCGCTGAGCAGAGCTTGGTGAATGCTGTCATAAGCCGCTTCCTGTGTATTGAACTTGAGCTTGAGTTCAGACAGCTGAATATGTAATTGCTGATGAATATCATGCCATTCCCGCAGTCGCAGAAAGGACAGGAAGTTTTCCTTGCAGTATTTACGCAGTTTATTCTGGCTCAGGTGTTTTTTCTTGTCGTGGTACAAATCCCACAGCTTGAGAAAGCCGATAAAGTCAGAGCGTTCGTCTTTATATTTTGAGTGAGCCTCATCAGCCGTCTGTTGTTTGTCCATCGGTCGCTCCCGCGGATCCTGAATGCTGAGCGCGCTGGCAATGACCAGCACTTCAGTCAGGCTGCCGAGGTCACTCGCTTTGAGCAGCATTCTGGCGATTCGGGGATCAATCGGCAGTCTGGCCAGTTGGCGGCCGGTGTCAGTAATCCGTCTTTGACGATCGACGGCATCCAGTTCTTCGAGCAGACGGTAACCGTCATTGATCATCTTCTGCGGTGGCGGATTAATAAACGGGAATTTAGCCGGATCGCCCAGCTTTAAAGCCGACATCTGCAATATCACCGAAGCCAGATTGGTGCGCAAAATCTCGGGATCGGTAAATGCCGGCCGGGTGTCGAAATCTTCCTGATCATAAAGTCGGATACAGATACCGGCAGCGACACGGCCGCAACGGCCGGCACGCTGATTGGCGCTGGACTGCGAGATTTTTTCAATCGGCAGGCGCTGAACCTTGTTCCTGACGCTATAGCGGCTGATACGGGCATTACCGGGATCCACCACATAACGAATGCCGGGCACCGTTAATGAAGTTTCAGCGACATTGGTCGCAAGAATAATGCGGCGCTGGCCGCCTGTTTTAAACACCCGGTTCTGCTCGGCAGCAGATTGCCGGGCAAATAATGGCAGAATCTCGGTCTGTGGCGGATGATGCTTACGCAGCGCTTCCGACACATCACGGATATCACGTTCGCCGGCCAGGAATATCAGCACATCACCCGGGCCTTCCCGGCAAAGCTCATCCACGGCGGCAACGATGCCGGAGACCATATCGTAATCCGGGGATTCCTCATCCGGTGTCTGTAATGGCCGATAACGAATATCGACAGGGTAGGTACGACCACTGACCTCAATCACCGGCGCATCATCAAAGTGTTTGGAAAAGCGTTCAGTGTCGATGGTGGCGGAAGTGATAATGACTTTCAGATCCGGGCGCCTGGGCAGCAGTTGTTTGATGTAACCCAGCAGAAAGTCGATATTGAGGCTGCGTTCATGGGCTTCGTCGATGATCAGCGTGTCGTACTGGTTCAGAAACTTGTCGTTCTGGGTTTCGGCCAGCAAAATACCGTCGGTCATCAGTTTCACATAACTGCGATCGGCATTAACGTGATCATGAAAACGCACTTTATAACCGACTGTCTGACCGATTTCCGACTGCAATTCCTCAGCAATGCGGGTGGCGACCGTCCGTGCTGCAATACGGCGGGGCTGGGTGTGGCCAATCATGCCGGTGACGCCGCGGCCGAGTTCCAGGCAGATTTTTGGCAGTTGGGTGGTTTTACCGGAACCGGTCTCACCACAGAGAATAATCACCTGATTATCGGCAATGGCCTGTTTGACTTCCTCGCGCCGCTCGATAACCGGCAAATCGGCCTCGAAAGTCGGTTTGGGAATGTTTTGCCGGCGTTTTTCTGCCCGCTCCACAGAAGCGATGACCTGCTGCGCCAGCGCAGCGAGCTTGTCCTGATTCTGCTCTTTTTTCAATCGCTGCCAGCGCTGTGTCAGGCGGTGCCTGTCACTCAGCATGGTCGATTGCAGCAAGGTGTCGAGATCGGGCGTTTGATTACTCACAATAGGAATGCAAAAGCCCTTATTTTACAGCTTCCAGACCAGTGACGCAGTATATCTGAAGTCATTTTTGCTGATATCTTCCTCGGTGGCCGAGTCATACTCATTCAACAAGCCGAGTTTCAGTGCCACACCGACAAAGCTGTTCAGATCCAAAACCCAGTCAAACGAAGTCAGGTTACGGTATTCAGAGTTATCGCGCAGGCTGGGATAAAAGGTATTGGCGAACTCGATATGCTGGTATTCATTCATATCCCATTGAGTTTCAAGACCAATCAAACCTTCTGGGGTAAATTCCTCACGCTCACCGCCAAAGGTCTGATTAAAACCAAGACCGGTACGACCCAGTAATAACCAGTCATCCGTTTTGACGAACTCATAACCAACACCCCCATTGGCATTCAGTCTGAAGTCCCAATCCTTGAATTCATCCCAGTCTATGCGGCCACCAGCAAAGTGAAACCATGGGGTTTCCGGGCGCAGCCAGTCACGGTTAATAGATGAATAGAAACTGTGATCAGACAATTCGTCTTCTGACTTGGCACGGAAATAAGCGGTCTTGTGAGAGATACGGGTATAGTCACTGGTGTAATCTGCAGAAAATCCAAGGTTGACCTGGTGGTTCCTTGATTTACCGGCGCTGCCGGCAATACCGAGATCGACGCGGCGCTTCCAGTCAGTCAATAAACCGGTTCCAAACAAGCCATTATCAACCACTTTTTTACTGGATTTTTGATGAGAATCGGGTGCAGCGGCTAGTTTTTCTGCCTCTGTTTCGCTGACGATCTGTTCAACAGTTAACACCTGATTTTTATTCAGCTTGATTTCGCCCAGCACCGGGTGCACCAGCGTGAAATGCGTTTCAGTTTCTTTTTTTAGCTCAGCCGTCAGTTGATCTCCATTAACTAGTTCAATTCTGGAGGGCGCGGCCTGCAGCAAGGGGCTCAGACAGAAGAAAAATAAGACTGATACGAGCGCAGAAAGCTTGTTAACAGACACTGTTAAGTTCCTGTAAATGAAATAAAAAAGGCAGCGCCATATTGACGCTGCCCGCGAATTATACCTGACAGGAACTGAAAAAAATCAGCAGTCGTTATTATTTATTTCACCATCGGGCATGATGGTATTGCAGTAGAGAATGCCACGCATCTGAGTACCTTCGATATTAGCGCCGGTCAGGTCTGCTTCACGGAGATCAGCAAAAATCATCTGGCTACCGGACAGGTTGGCGTTTTTAAGATTGGCACCATTCAGTTCGGAGTAATCCATTAGTGAGCCGGAGATATCAGCGCCTTCCAGATTCGCACCCTGCATACGCGAGTGGGTAAACCAGACACCGACCAGCTTGGCATGACTGAGATCGATGCCTTTCAGGTTCGCTTCGCTCATATCAGCACCACTTAAATCTTCACCACTCAGTTCGGCTTCACTGAGGTTGCAGAAATTGCACTGACGGGTTTCAAGCAGTCGATCCAGATAGACTTTTTCGTAGGCCGCGGCACTGCCGGCGATAACAAGGCCAAGGATAAGAAGCGCTTTATTCATGATTTACTCCTGCTACGCTGCGGGCCACTTCCCGCGGAAGAATTGTTCGTTCAATGGACGGCGTTGACGCGGTTTAAGTTCCCGTTCCATTTGTTCTTCTGTCAGGCTGTCGAGCGGCGCAGGATGGCCGATCGCAATCATCGACCACAGGCGGATGTTATCCGGAATATTGAACGCCGCCCGCATTTTATCTGGATCGTAACCACCCATCTGGTGACTCACAAGTCCCATTGATGTCGCCTGCAGGCAGAGACTGAGGCTGGCGGCGCCCGTGTCATGACCAACCCAGGGGTTGCTTTTGTCTTTTTCACGGAACTCGGTGACCGAGGCGGCGAGAATCAGCAGGGGGGCATGCTGTGCCCAGGTTTGATTGCCCGGCATCAAGGAGTCAAAGGCTTTATCCCAGGCCGCTTTATCAGTGAACTTATTGCAAATAAGATAACGCCAGGGCTCTTCACCGGAACAGGAGGGTGCCCAGCGGGCCGCTTCAGTCAGCGCAATAATCTGTTCTTCGCTGACCGCCATATACGGGTCATAAGCCCGACCACTCCAGCGTTCGGCCAGTAATGTGGCAATTTCCTGTTCGGTGTCCGCTGGTTTTTGAATCATGTTTTTACCTTGGTAATTGAATCGACGGTTCTTTGGCCGGGCGGTAGAAACCACCGATATTGCCGATAACCAGAACCAGATCGGCGCCAGTTGTTTCGGCTATCTCATCCAGCATCGCTTTGCGTTCCGCGCGCTCCTGACCGCTAATACGGACTTTGATGAGTTCGTGATGTTCCAGAGCATTATTGATTTCTGCGACAACCGAGTCTGTGAGGCCGCTGTTACCGACCATCACCACCGGTTTGAGAGAATGGGCCAGCCCCTTGAGGTAGCGTTTTTGTTTGTCCGTGACTGCCATGAAGTGCGTTACCTGTTTAAAATATGCGGAGTATAACAGGAACCCAATATGGCTAAACAACACAAGTTCACGGTCACTGCGGCGCGGGGCATGCTGCCGTTGCTGGCTGAAGAACTCAAGCAACTCGGTATCAGACAAAGCAAACAGGAACAGGGCAATATCCGCTTCACCGGCACATTGGAAGACGCGTACAGAGTGTGTTTGTGGTCCCGCGTCGCGATTCGTGTGTTGATGCCCATTGCCACCATCCGTGCCGAATCACCGGAGCAACTCTACGACGGTGTTACTGCGATGCCGTGGGAAGACCACCTGGCGGCAGAAGACAGCACGCTGGCGGTGGACTTCAACAGCTTCCGCTCCAAAATCAAACATAACCAGTATGGGGCGCAGAAAGTTAAAGATGCGATTGTCGATCGTTTTCGCGCGCTGACCGGAATACGACCTTCTGTGGATCTGCATCAACCGGACATTCGTGTGAATGTTTATCTCCGACATAATCAGGCCACCATCAGCATCGATTTATCCGGCGAGAGTCTGCACCGTCGCAGTTATCGTGCCCGCAACACCGAGGCGCCCTTAAAAGAACACCTGGCTGCGGCGATTCTACTCAGTGCCGAGTGGCCGAAACTGGCTCGGCAGGGCTGGGCTTTGATTGACCCCATGTGTGGTTCCGGCACCTTTCTGATTGAGGCGGCGATGATGGCTGCCGATATCGCACCCGGTATGCTGCGGGACTACTTTGGTTTCAGTTACTGGAAGCAGCACGACAAAGAAGCCTGGAAAAAACTGAAAGCCGACGCCGAACGCCGCCGTCAGGCAGGCTTGTCCAGACTGCCTCTAATCATGGGCGGTGATGCCGATCCCAAAGCGGTAGAAGCCGCTCGGGCCAATATTGCCGAAGCCGGTCTTAGCGACTGGATTCAGGTCTTCCAGCGTCGACTGCTGGACTGGCCGGCCGAAGCTCAGGCATTACCTGCAGCGGGTCTGCTGGTCTGTAATCCTCCCTATGGCGAACGTATGGGAGATGCCGATGCGCTGCCACGGCTATACGAGAGTCTGGGCGATATTATGCGGGAAGCTTTGCCGGGATGGCGCTCTGCTGTCATTACCGATAAGCCGCAGTTAGGCAAGTTCACCGGTCTCACCTTGTTTGAAAGCATTCCTTTTGATAACGGGCCGATTGAGTGTGAAGTGTTGTTCTACCGTGCCAGCAAAGCGGTGACTCAGCCAAAACAGCCACAGCTGACACCGGAGCCCGTGATACCAGATACGGCACCGCATCTGCAGGAAGTTGAAATCAGCAAACAGGGTCAAATGTTCGCCAATCGCCTCAGGAAAAATATCAAACATCTGGCGAAGTGGGCGCGTAATAATAAGGTCAGCTGCTACCGGATTTATGATGCCGACTTGCCGGATTATGCGCTCGCTATCGACCTTTATGATGATCAGGTGCATGTGCAGGAGTACGCACCGCCCAAACAAATTGATCCGCAAAAAGCGGTTGAGCGTTTGAAAGAAGCGATGCTTATCATCCCGGATGTGCTGGAAGTGCCGGCAAACAACGTCAGTCTGAAAGTCAGGCAGAAACAGCGCGGGCTGAATCAGTATGAGGCGCAGGCCGCGCAGAACAAGCGCTTTGAAGTGGAAGAGAACGGCCTGAAGTTCTGGGTCAATCTGAAGGATTATCTCGATACCGGTCTGTTTCTGGACCACCGTGATACCCGGCTGATGCTGATGGCCCTGGCGCGTGACAAGGATTTTCTCAATCTGTTCTCCTATACCGGATCGGCCACTGTCTATGCCGCTGCCGGTGGGGCAGCCACAACTACCAGTGTCGATATGTCCAACACCTATCTTGGCTGGGCAGAGGACAATATGCAGTTGAACGGCTTTATGGGTGAACAGCATCGCTTTATCCGTGCGAACTGCCTTGAATGGCTACAGGCAGCGCAGCAGGAAGCGCAGCGTTATGATCTGATTTTCCTGGATCCGCCAACCTTTTCCAACTCAAGCAGGATGGAAGGGGTATTTGATATTCAGCGCGATCATGCGAGCTTGATTCAGATGGCATCCCATCTACTGAAACCGGACGGCCAACTGCTGTTTTCTACCAACCGGCGCGATTTCAAAATGACATTGGATGAAATGCCAGGCCTGAGTTTAAAAGATATCAGCGCCCAGACCATCCCGCGGGATTTTGAACGTAACAAGAAAATCCATCAGTGCTGGCTGGTAACGAAAACCCCTTGATTATCTTCACGAAAATTTCCCGCCAGATTCACACGAAATTGTCATATTGGCTGCGCATAATGCTTCCGACACAACCAGGAGGATGACACCATGTCAGGAGCAAAACGCCATTTTAATTCTTTGAAGGAGTGGGAAATGTACGGCCCCGATCAGGGCAGTGAATCGTTTCCCAAATTCACCACGCCCACACAGACATATCAGCGATGGTTGCGGGAAAACCCGGAGGGTTATGTCAGCGGGACGAATGATTAAGCCGCAAACTCTGTCAGTGTTGCTTTGATGTCTCGCCAGAGCTGTGCGTAGGCACGGCTCACCGGCGAGGCACTGTCAAAAGACGGCAATGGAGCTCGATAATCACCCATCCGCTCCACCGCCGCCGCGTAGGGAATCGCTGTCTGCAGACCATTTTTCAACATTTTCGGCGGGTGACTGATCATCACGCGGTGTAAACTGCGCCGACGATCCACCATCGTAAAAAAGGCATGCAGGCGTTTGGGTTTGAGCTTGTTTTCCTTGAAGAAATCACGGGTCTGTTCAAATGTTCGCAATGACAGATGTGTCGGGATAATCGGCACATACAAGGAGTCAGCGGTTTCAAAGATCTGCTCGGTGAGTAAGGAAAAACTGGGCGGGCAGTCCAGCACCACCAGGGCATAATTTTCACTGAAAGGCTCAACCAGTTTGGCAATCAGATTGCGTTTGCCCTGGTCACTTTGAGAAGCCAGTTGCTGATCCAGATGCCGCAGCGAAAAATCTGAGGGAATCACATCCAGCTTTTCATAATCAGTGGATCTGACCAAGTCACCAAGCGGTGTTTTTCCACTCAGAATCTTCTTGGGCCGCGTTTTTTCTTTGGCCTTGGTATTAAGCAGCCAACTGGCGGCACCCTGCGGATCCAGATCCCAGAGTAGGGTAGGAATGCCTTCATTGGCGGCATGCCAGGCAATATTTACTGCCGAAGTGGTTTTGCCGACACCGCCTTTGAGGTTAAAAAATGCAATCGTTTCCACAGTGGGCTCAGTAAGTCTTGGCCATTTTTTCCAGCAGCGTCAGTTGCGCTGATAAAGCAGGTTCTGACGCGGATTTCTCCACCAGCTGGTAACGTCCGTCGGCATTGAGGAGCCAGGCCTGGCTGTTATCCGCCAGGTAGGTTTGCAGATCATCAAGAATGCGTTCGCGCAGCTTTTTGGACTCAATCGGAAAACAGGTTTCAACGCGGCGCAGCAGATTACGTTTCATCAAATCGGCACTGCCGCACCAGAGTTCGGGGTTACCGCCGTTTTCGAAATAAAACACGCGGGTGTGTTCAAGAAACCGGCCAATAATGCTGCGTACATGAATATTTTCAGACAGACCTTTGACGCCGGGACGCAGGCAGCAGATACCACGGACAATCAGATCGACCTTGATACCGGCCATCGAGGCGCGATAAAGCGCCTGGATCATTTCCTGTTCAACCACCGCATTCACTTTGATGATAATGCGGGCCGCTTTACCGGCTTCAGCCTGTTCGATTTCACGCTCGATTTTTTTCAGTAGACCCTCATGCAGGGTAAACGGCGCGTGCAGCAGTTTATGCATCTGCGGGATTTTGCCGAGACTCGTGAGCTGAATGAACAGATTATTGACGTCTTCACCAATCTGTTTATCAGAAGTCAACAGGCCGTAGTCGGTATAAACCCGAGCGGTGCCCCGGTGATAGTTACCGGTACCGAGATGCACATAGCGGCGCAGCTTGCTGTTCTCACGACGCAATACCAGCAGCATTTTGGCATGGGTTTTATAACCGACAATGCCATACACCACATGGGCACCGGCTTCCTGCAGACGGGCTGCCAGTGCCACGTTGGCTTCCTCATCAAAGCGGGCGCGCAGTTCGATAACCACAGTCACTTCCTTGCCGGCCTGCGCCGCGGTCACCAGCGCATCGACAATCGGTGATTTGGCGCCGGTGCGATACAGGGTTTGTTTGATGGCGAGCACACTGCTGTCTGCCGCAGCCTGACGCAGCAGATCAATGACTGGAGTAAAAGACTGATAAGGGTGATGCAGCAGCATATCCTGCTTGCGCAAAGCAGCGAAGATATCGACATCCGGCGTCAGTCCTTCAGGTCGGCCCTGGGTGAAAGGCTTGAATTTGAGATCCGGCCGATCCACCAGTGAGCAGACGGCCTGTATCCGGCTCAGATTCACCGGCCCGTTAACCAGGTAGACATTATCGCGCTCCATGGCGCATTCATTACGCAGGAACTCGACCATGTCTTCCGGACAGTTGTGGGCAATCTCGAGCCGTACTTCATCACCGTAGTTACGCTGTGTTAACTCATCAGCGATGGTGGCCAGCAGGTCACTGGTCTCTTCGGTATCAATGGCTAAATCACTGTTGCGGGTAACCCGGAACTGATAACAGCCTTTGACCTTCATGCCGAAGAACAGATCTTCCGCAAAAGCATGAATAATCGATGACAGGAATACGAACTTGTATTCGCCGGGCTGGCACAGCTCTTCCGGAAACTGGATAACCCGCGGCAAGGCACGGGGGGCCTGCAGGATCGCATAGCCGCGATCACGGCCGAAGGCATCTTTGCCCACCAGCGACACAATAAAGTTCAAACTCTTATTCAGCAGGCGCGGGAAAGGATGGGCAGAATCCAGCCCCATCGGGCTCAGAATCGGCAGGATTTCCTCCTGGAAGTAGTTCTGCAGCCATTTAGTGTGTTCATCATTCCACTGTGAACGAGGCAGAACGCGGATCGACTGTTGTTCCAGTTCTGGCAGCAGGACTTCATTCAGTACCCGGTATTGTTCCTCCACCAGCTCATGCGCACGCTGGCTGATGAGTTTGAGGCATTCCTGTGCAGTAATCTGGTCAGCCTCGATGTAGGGGTCACCGATTTCTATCTGCTGAATCAGGCCGGCCACACGCACTTCAAAGAATTCATCAAGATTGGTGCTGGAAATACACAGGTAGTTGAGTCGTTCCAGCAGGGGTACGCTGCTGTCCAGCGCCTGTTGCAAAACGCGCCAGTTGAACTCGAGCAGACTGAGCTCGCGGTTGATGTAAAGCTCAGGATTGTTCAGGTCGATGGGCTGTTCTTGTTTCATGTTTCCTTCTTGAGCGCTCGGGGCGCAGTGATCCTTTTTATTGTATTTGCTGTTTATGACAGCAAGATGACGACGGGGTTTACCAGCGGTATTTGTCGTACATTTCCGGGTTGGCCCAGTAACGACTGTTGAGCCAGTCCCGTTTGGGCTGATAGTTCTCAATCGCGTAGGTAAAAACCTGCAGTCCGTCTTCTGTGCCGGCTAGATGTCGGAATCCCATTGCCAGATAATCAGTCAGCTGCCAGCCTTTATCGTCGGCAATAGCAGGATGGCTTATCAGGATGACATGCGGAGCAAGCCGGTTTTTTACCATCCCGAGCCATTGCTCTGCGGCCGCTTTATCCATCGATTCTGTCAGATGACTGATCACGGCAAGGTCCACGGGCTGGGTCTTTTGCAATTGATCCTGGCTGAACGGTGTCTTCAGATGCTGCAATTTAGTATCATTAGATATTTGCAGACACATTGCCGCCGTGTCACCGGCAGTCAGAATCGACCTGGGGTTGAACTGGCTGACAAACGGCGCGAGCAGGCTGGATAGGGCAACTGAATTGGTCATGATTGATCAGGATAAAACATCTGTTGAATTCTGGAAACACAAACGCTTGAGCCAGATGACTCACGACGAGTGGGAGAGTCTGTGCGACGGCTGTGCCCGCTGCTGTCTGCACAAACTGGAAGATGAAGACGACGGCCGCATGTATTACACGCGGGCATCCTGTTCCCTGCTGAATATCGACAGTTGCCGCTGCAAGGATTATGAAAACCGTCAGTCGATTATCCCCGACTGTATTCAGCTCAGCATCAAGAACGCGCATTATTTCGACTGGCTGCCATCTACCTGTGCCTACCGACTGCTGGCAGAAGGAGAGCCTTTGCCGGACTGGCATCCACTCATTACCGGTGATCCTGATAGTGTGCATAAGGCCGGGATTTCAGTTCGCGAGTTTGCCCAGCCTGAAGCCGAGGTGGAAGACCTGAACGAAGCGGTGATCAAGCTCAGTCATGAACCTGATCCAGATGCATGACGCCTGAAGAAAGCCGCGAGTTCACTGCCCGCCTGGAACAGGCAGCCATCCTGCTGCTGGAGTTGGAGATCTATCGCAAACCCGATGACCTCGCCCGCCGCTTCGGTCTGCCATTACCGGTCGTGCGTTACTGGTGGCGCCAGACTGATCAGGAAACTCATCCGGTGGATCAAACCCAGCTTTCCCCGCGCGAAGTCAAAACCATCCGCAAAGCCACGCAAACACTGGAAGGCTGGGAGAAAATCAAACGTTATCGTCCACCCTGCGGTGCCAAACTGCCGGGAGGGAAGCGCTGTAAACGCTCAGTCGCTATTCGTCCACCGGAAGCCTGGGGCCTGGGCGCGCTGGCTACCCGTTGTCGTTTACATGGCGGCTTGTCAAAACGGGCAACGCTGAAATTAAACGATGATAATGATGAGGATGTGATGTAATCTTGTGAACAACCATTCTTAATCACGGGTTGTTGCCAACTTATGATCGCGAATACGGATGTTCTCAAACAACTTGCCAGCCTCTGTCACGAGGCGCAATCCGGCACATTCTTTATTACCACCAACGATAACAAAGCCTGTCATATTCTGCTGGAAAAAGGCCGTATCAAAGCACTGTCCTATGGCAGAGAGCGTGGTAAAGCGGTGGTCGCTGCACTACCTTTTATCAAAGTCGAGCGGTTTTCTTTTCAGCAGAATGTGTCGATGCCGCTGCCCAGCAAGGCCTTTGTCGATGATACGGAAAATGTGCTGGCCGCACTCGGACTGCATCATGCCGATCAACCGGCTAGCTCAGGAAAACGCATGTACCGGGGCGCTGAAGTCGAGACCAAGCGGGTCATCCCGACTTTAAAAAAAGCGGCCAGTGATGTTGTGAAGAAACCCGCCCGGATGTACCGCGGTCGTCCGGTTCAGGACTGACAATTATCGAACCACCGGCATAAAATCGGTATCATACCGGTCACTTTCCTGTGATATAGATTTGTTATGGCGCATTCAAGCAATTCATTCAATCAGGGCCTGTGTGACTTCCTCGACCAGTCCCCCACGCCTTACCACGCGGTAGCCACGATGATGCTGCTGCTCGAGCAGCAGGGCTTCAAGCGTCTTTTCGAGGGTGACAGCTGGGGCCGCTTGTCTGCGGGTAAGTATTATGTCACCCGCAATGACTCTTCGATTATTGCTTTTAATCTGACTGATGCTGAACTGATCGAAACCGGCATTCATATGGTCGGTGCCCATACTGACAGCCCCTGTCTCAAGGTCAAACCCAAACCGGGAAAAGTGCAGCAGACCCTGTTTCAACTCGGCGTGGAAGTCTATGGCGGTGCCTTGCTGAACCCTTGGTTCGACCGCGATTTGTCGTTGGCAGGGAGGATCAGTGTCGAGACTGATAATGGCCGCATCGAACAGATTTTGATTAATTTTGAATGCCCGGTTGCCGTGATTCCAAGCCTGGCAATTCATCTCGACCGCGAAGCCAACCAGAGCCGTAGCGTCAATCCGCAGTTGCATCTGCCACCGGTTCTGTGCCAGCTGGAAGAGGGCGATACGCTCGATTTCCGTGCCTTGCTGGAAAAACAGTGCAGGCAACAATATCCGGACCGCCAGGTTGGCAAAGTGCTGGATTATGAGATCTGTCTTTACGATACTCAGAAAGCTGCAGTAACAGGGCTTTATGGTGATTTTATATCCAGCGCCCGGCTTGATAATCTGCTTAGCTGCTATGTCGGCTTGCAGTCTTTGCTCGCCGCCGACGGCAGCCGTCCGGCTTTATTGATCTGTAACGACCATGAAGAGGTCGGCAGCCAGTCCAGTAGCGGTGCGCAGGGCACTTTCCTGCATTCAGTACTGCAACGTCTCTGTCAGACGCCGGAGAATTATCAGCGCATGGTCGACCGTTCGATGATGATTTCAGCGGACAATGCCCATGCGATTCATCCTAACTATCCGGACAAGCATGATGCAGAACACGGCCCGATTCTCAATCGCGGCCCGGTAATTAAAACCAATGCCAATCAGCGCTATGCGACCAGCAGCGAGACCAGCGCCGTATTCCGTCAGCTCTGCCATCAGCAGAAGGTGCCGGTACAGGACTTTGTGGTGCGTACCGATATGGCCTGTGGCAGTACGATAGGCCCAATTACCGCGTCGAATATCGGTGTCCGGACGCTGGATATCGGTGTGCCTACCTACGGCATGCATTCTATCCGTGAAATGGCCGGCAGTCGTGATGCTGAGATGCTGCACAAGGTCTTGACCGCTTTTTATCAGCAAAATCATTAATCAAAAGGAAACCCTAATACATGGCTGAAAACGTAGATGAACTGACCGTTGAATATTTCGAAGGCGAGACCATGACAGTGAAAGAGCTGGACAAGGTCGTATTGACCAAGGGCGCCTGGGCGACGGTAATGTTCCGCTATCAGGATCTGGACCGTAAAACCGGTGACTTCGGTCCGGATAAATACACCATTCGTCGTTATCAAAAACGTAACGGTGAATACAGCCAGCGTTCCAAATTCAATATTTCCAGCCGTGACCAGGCTTCGCAGATTGTTGATGCACTAACCAAATGGACCAATGAATAAAAGTCTGATTACCAATCTGCTGGCAACCACTGTGGTTGCCGGCGGTCTGCTGGCTCCGGCGCCATATCAAGCGCCGATACTAAACACCGGTCTGTTTGCACTGGCCGGCGGCATCACCAACTGGCTGGCGATTCATATGCTGTTTGAAAAAGTGCCAGGCCTTTACGGGTCGGGCATTATTTCAGCGCGCTTTGAAGACTTTAAAGCCGGCATCCACGATCTGGTGATGACGCAGTTTTTCAGCAAGGACAATGTCGATCGCTTTATGGCCGAGCTGATTAAAGATAATGCCCAGCACCGACTCGATTTCAGCGATGTGATTGAGCACACCGATCTGGCGCCTGCCTATGACAGTCTGGTCGATACCATCATGGAATCCTCTTTCGGTAGCATGTTGTCGATGTTCGGCGGTAAAAAATCGCTGGCGGCATTAAAACAGCCGTTTATCGACAAAATGCGGGTGGCATTGGATCAGATGGCGCACAGTGATTCCTTCCAGAATAGTGTCAAAGCCAAGCTCAGTAGCAACCCGGTGTTCAATGATATTCACGGTCAGATTGAGCTCATTGTGCAATCGCGGCTGGATGAACTGACGCCGCCGATGGTCAAGGATATTATCCAGCGGATGATTCGCGAGCACCTGGGCTGGCTGGTTGTCTGGGGCGGTGTTTTTGGCGGCCTGATAGGGCTCGCGACCAGTTTTCTGCCTTTGTAATGGCGCCGGCTTGCCCGCTGTGCGGGAGTGCGACAAGTCTGTTTTATGATTTCAAACAGCGTTTCTACTTCCAGTGCAAAGCTTGTCAGGCCATTATCAAAGATCCTTCAAGCTGGCCGGACAGGCATGCGGAAAAACAGCGTTATCTGGAACATCTGAATGATGTCGAAGACCCCGGGTTCCAGCACTTTGTCTCGCCTATCACCGACCAGGTCAAACAACATTTCACGTCTGCCCACAAAGGTCTTGATTTTGGCGCCGGGCATGCGCCGGTGATTACCCATCTCCTGTCAGCTCAGGGCTATGATATTGAAGCTTATGATCCGCTGTTTTTCGATAAGCCAGCTTTACTGCAACAGCAGTACGACTATATCTGCAGCTGTGAAGTCATTGAACATTTCAACCGGCCGGCAGACAGTTTTGCCTTGCTGAAGCAGTTATTGAAGCCGTCAGGCATGCTGCTGTGCATGACCGAGCTGTATCATGAGGGCATTGAATTTCATCGCTGGAATTATAAAAACGACCCCACCCATGTCTTTATCTATCACGCGAAAACGCTTGCTTACATCGCTGATAATTATGAGTTTTCAGATTATAAGATCGACGGCAGATTAGTGGTTTTCAAGTGCTGAACTGCTGTCTGATGGCATCTTTCTCTGAAGCAGGCAGAGAGATAATCAAACTCACTTTATCAGTGAATTGCTGATCAATAATCTCACCATCAATCTGCTTTAACTGATATTCCAGCAGCTGTAGTTGCGGATAGTCGATATCGAGTTTCAATGTCGCCATTTCTACCCAGGGTGTGATGTTTGCGGCGGCAATGGCTTCTTTTGCTGCAGTGCCATAGGCGCGGGTTAATCCACCGGTTCCCAGTTTGATACCACCGAAATAACGCACCACAGCGACCACCACATTGATCAGATTTTCACCCTCCAGCGGCGCAAGAATCGGGCGTCCGGCCGTGCCTGAAGGTTCGCCGGCATCATGAAAGCGTTCGGTCAGAAAACCTTCCGGCTGGCGGATGCGCCAGGCAAAGGCGAGATGATTGGCATTGGGATGCTGCCGGGCCAGTTGCCCCAGCTTACGCAGGGCTTCATCTTCAGACAGGCAGGGCATGATCACGCCGACAAAGCGGGATTTTTTGATTTCATAGTCGGCTTCCGCGGCGCAGTGAATGGTGTTGAACTGGGTAGCCATGACTCGCAGCTATAGGAAAAAATGAGGCAACAATTTAACATATCGCACCACAGCACGCGTTTTAGCGCTCGCAGGAGACGATTATGAAAGCGATTCAAGTGGAACACCAGCCTGACCAGTCGCGCCTCACTGAACTCGGGGTTTATGCCTGGCCCATCTGGGAAAAAGAAGCATCAGAATTCCCCTGGCATTATGATGAGAAAGAGACTGCTTATATTCTCGAAGGCGAGGTCGTTGTCACTGCCGATGACGGCAGCGAAGCAGTTACCATCAAAGCCGGCGACCTCGTCACTTTTGCTGCTGGTCTCAGCTGTCGCTGGCAGATTAAACAGGATCTGCGTAAACATTATCAATTCGGCTGAAAAGCCCGGGAACAACATTGTCAGAAATAGAATTTATCATTGGCCAGCGCTGGGTCAGTAACAGTGAAGCAGAACTGGGGCTGGGCATTATTAAAGAAATCAGTGGCCGTCAAATCGAGGTTTTTTTCCCGGCAGTCGCTGAAAGCCGGTTTTATGCCGCCAATAATGCGCCATTAAGTCGTGTTATCTATTCAGAAGGCGAGCAGGTCAAAAGCCGCGAACAGCAAAGCTTCACCATCTCTGCAGTGCATCCGCTCAACGGCTGTATGATTTATCAGGGCGAGACCGCTGACGGAGAAGCAGTGAGCTTTCACGAAATGGATCTGGACAGCCGGGTGCATTTCAATCAGCCGCAGGATCGCCTGTTCGCAGGCCAGGTTGATAAAAACAGCCAGTTTGAACTGCGGGCCAGGGCGCTTGCCTATCAGCATGAACTCTACAGCTCGCCGGTATTCGGCCTGCTCGGTGCCCGTGTTCAACTGCTGCCGCATCAATTATATATCGCCCGGCAGGTTTCCCAGCGCCACGCACCACGGGTGCTGCTGGCTGATGAAGTCGGCCTGGGTAAAACCATTGAAGCCGGTCTGATTCTGCATCAGAAGATTCTGAGCGGTGAAGTGAAGCGCGCGCTGGTCATCGTGCCCGATGCCTTGTTGCATCAATGGCTGGTTGAGATGCTGCGACGCTTTAATCTGAGTTTCAGCCTGATAGATGTGGAACGGCATCTGGCCCTGGTTGAGCTTGATGAAGGCAATCCTTTTGACAGCGCCCAGCTGGTTTTATGCGGCCTTGGCGATTTGCTTGAAAACCCGGTGATGCAGGAAGATCTGCTTGCTGCAGACTGGGATATGCTGATTGTCGATGAAGCGCATCATCTATACTGGGAACCCGATAACAGCAGCCCGTCTTACCAGCTGGTTGAACAGCTCGCCGGCCGCATCGCCGCCTTACTGCTGTTGACCGCGACCCCGGAGCAACTCGGTATCGACAGCCACTTTGCCCGTCTGCGCCTGCTGGACCCGGAACGTTTTCATGATCTGGACGCATTCAGAAAGCAGGAAGCAGCCTATCAGCCGATTTCTGACTTGATTGATCAGCTTGATAATCTGCAAACCCCGGCAGGCAAAGCTTTCAAAACCCTGTTAACAACAATTGAGCCGTATTTACCGGAGCAGGCAATCGTCGATTTACAGCAGCAGGATCAATTTGAAAGCGCCAGACAAGCGGCTATCAGGCATCTGCTGGATCATCATGGCACCGGCCGGGTGTTATTCCGTAATACCCGTGATGTGGTGAAAGGTTTTCCCGCGCGTATTCTGCACAGCTATCCACTGCAAGCTGACAGCAGGCTGTCAGGCATTGACGCCTTACAGCCGGAAAAAGTGCTGGGCCATGACTGGCTGCTTGAAGATAAACGGGTGACCTGGCTGGTTGATTTTCTTAAAACGCACCGTGGCGAGAAAATTCTGCTGATTTGTGCCAGTGCCGACACTGCGACACAGCTCGACAGTTATCTCAGCGTGCATCATGGGGTGCGTAGCGCCGCATTCCATGAAAACCTGAGCCTGATGAACCGGGACCGGGCCGCAGCCTATTTCGCTGAGGAAGAGGATGGGGCGCAGCTACTGGTCTGCTCTGAAATCGGCAGTGAAGGGCGTAATTTCCAGTTCTGTCATCATCTGGTGCTGCTGGATTTACCACGTCATCCGGATTTGCTGGAACAGCGTATCGGTCGCCTGGACCGAATCGGCCAGCAGCATGATGTCGATATTCACGTGCCTTACTTTGAGGGTACGGCACAGGAAGTCCTGTTGAACTGGTACCACCAGGGTATGAATGCGTTTGAACAGGTCTTTGCTGCCGGTGACGCGGTTACTATGGCAACACAAAAGCCGCTGGAAGCCTGCCTGAACAGTCCTGATGATGCAAAAGCCCTGTCAGCCCTGATTAGCTTAACCCGCGACACGGCAGAACAGGCGCGGCAAAGCCTGCAATCAGGTCGAAACCGCCTGCTGGAGCGCAATTCTTTTGATGCCGATGCGGCGCAGCAGATTATCGCCGAACTGGAAGAAGCGACCCGCGGTCTTGAGCTGGCTGATTTTATGGATGATGTGTTCGATGCTTTTGGGGTGGATCAGCAGCCTCACAGCAGTGACAGCGTCATTATCGAGCCCGGAAATCACATGGTGTATCCTTTCCCGGAACTGCCGGAAGAGGGTCTGACCGCGACCTACCAGCGCCACCGGGCGTTGGGGCGTGAAGATATGGCGTTTCTGACCTGGGAACATCCGATGGTGCTGGGCGCGATGGATCTGGTGATGAACACCGAAATCGGTAACAGCGCATTCTGCACACTGGAAACCGGTTTATTCAATCCCGGTACCTTACTGGTTGAGGCCATTTTCAAAGTACAGGCCATTGGCTCACTGCAGACTTATATCGATCGCTTTCTGCCGCAACGCTATTTCCGAATCGTGGTGGATGCAGAGGGCAGACAACACCAGACCAGTCTGCCTGACAGACAATTCAATAAACTGGCCGGCCGGATTCCCAGAGCGACGTCGCAGGAGCTTATCCGTCATGCCCGGCCACAGCTGGAAAAACTGATTCAACAGGCACAGCATACGTCTTTACAGCCGGGGGAAACGCTGAGACGTGAAGCCTTGGCCGCAATGCAGCAGGAAATGGCGGCTGAAACCGCACGTCTGAAAGCACTGGCTGAAAAAAATCCGGCCATCCGTCAGGATGAAATCGATGCCATGGCTTTGCTCACCACCGATCTGGCAAATACGATAGAATCGGCCGAGTTAAGCCTGGATGCAGTCCGGGTCGCGATAGTCACTGAACCTAACTAAACATGGACAGTCTCTTCCTTTCTAGGTACTAGCTGGGAGCATAAGTTGTTAAAAAAAATCGCGTTACCCATTGTCATTCTCGGTCTCGCCGTTGCGGCTTTTATGCTGCTCAAGGTCAGTGAGCCTGAAACGCCGGCGATGGAAACAAAGGAAAAAGCCTGGCTGGTCGAAGCGGTTGAGGTGGATTATCAACGCATTGCACCAGAAATCACTATCTACGGTCGGGTGGAAACACCGCGCGATGCCAGTCTGAAAGCACCGCTTGAAGCTGATGTTATCGAAGTCAATGTGCTGGAAGGCGATATTGTCAGTGCCGGACAGACCCTGATCAAGCTCGATGACATCGATATCCAGCTGGCACTGCAGCAGCGTCAGGCCGATGTCAGAGAGGCACAGGCCCAGATCGAGAGTGAGAACCAGCGCTTTGAGCGGGACAAGCAACTGCTGACGAACCAGAAACAGTTACTGGCACTTGCCGACAAGGCGGTTCAACGTGCCCGAAAACTGGAACAGACCCGGCTGGTTTCACAGGCCTCGTTAGATGAAGCCCTGTCCGCGTATGAACAGCAGGCTCTGGCCCTGAAACAACTGCAGTTTGATATTGATAATCATGCCGTCAGGCTGGCTCAGTTACAGGCCGCCAAACAACGTGCTGAAGCCTTGTTGGCCCAGGCCGAAGTCAATCTCAGCCGTACTGAAATCAAAGCACCGTTTGATGGCCGTGTTGCCGGCCTCACGGTGGCTTTAGGTGACCGGGTGCGTCCCGGTGATACTCTGCTCACCGTCTATGATCTCGATAATCTCGAAGTCAGGGCCCAAATCCCCGGCCGTTATATTCCTCAGGTGCGGCAGTTGCTGCGTGACGGCAAGAATCTGAAGGCCAGGGCCGAAGTCGACGGTCAACTAATGCAACTGTCGCTGAATCGCCTGTCCGGCGAAGTCAGCGAAGACAGCGGCGGCATCGATGGTCTGTTCCGGATTGAGAATAATATGGCGCCACTGCCGCTCGGCACTTTTGTCGAACTTCAACTGCAACTGGCCGAGCAGGAAAAGGTGATCGAAATCCCGTTCAGTGCGCTTTACGGTATGGATCGCGTCTACCGGATTGATGACGGTCACCTGCAGTCAGTCGCCGTGGAACGTGTCGGTGAAATAGAGCGCGAAAATGGCAAAAACAGCCTGCTTATCCGCAGCGAGGCGCTGGAACTGGGTGATTTGATTGCCGCGACCCAATTGCCCAATGCGATCACCGGCCTCAGAGTTAAGGTCGCCGACTGATGGAAGGTCATCGTAATGATTTCATCGGTATATTCGCCCAGCATCGGGTTGCGGCGAATCTGCTGATGATCATGATGCTGGTTGCCGGCGCCTTATCGCTCAACCGGCTTAACACCCAGTTCTTTCCCAATTTCGCACTCGATATCATCACCATCAGCATTACCTGGCGCGGCGCCAGCGCCGAGGATGTGGAAGAGTCGTTGACCTCCCGTGTCGAGCAGGAGCTGCGCAGCATTGACTACGTCGACAAGATGACTTCGACTTCGTCCTATGGCTCTTCTCTCGTCACACTCGAGTTTGAAGAGAATGCCGATATGGGCCGAGCGCTGGACCAGGTCAAGGATCATGTGGCGCGCATCCGTAACCTGCCCGCCGATGCGGAAACGCCGGAAATCAGTCTGGTCACCCGTTATGATACGGTGGCGAGATTGCTGATAACCAGTGACGGCGAGCTAGATGAACTGCGCGATCTGGCCCATCAGATAGAACATGAATTACTCGACCGCGGTATTTCCCGGGTCAATATCACCGGTTTGCCGGAAGAGGAAATTGCTATCCAGCTCAGTACCCATGAACTGGAAGCTTTGGGTCTCAGTTTCAACCAGGTCGGTGAGCGGGTTGGTGAACAAAGTCAGGATCTGCCAGCCGGCGAGGTCGGCAATAATGAAACCGCGAGACAGCTGCGCAGTGAAGGTCAGAAACGCGATGTCTATGCTTTCAGTGAGTTGTTGCTGAAAGCCGATTATGCCGGTGGTCTGGTGATGCTTGATGATGTCGCCGAGATTGAACGCAGACCCATGCGCAATCAGGTCAAGGTCTTCTATCAGGGTCAGCCTGCGGTCGAAATCGAGCTGCAACGGACTGAAAATGCCGACGCGCTCAAATCCGCCGAGATCATGAAACAGTGGCTGGAAGACAGCCGTGATGAGTTGCCGGACGGCGTCAAAATCAAAGTGTTTGACGCCACCTGGGAGCTGATTGAAGAACGGATTAACCTGTTGCTGCACAATGGCCTGGGTGGTTTATTGCTGGTGCTTGCCGTGCTGTTCCTGTTTCTGCATGGTCGAGTCGCATTCTGGGTAGCGGTGGGTATACCGGTCTCATTTATGGCCGCGCTGGCGGTGCTGTACCTGCTTGGCGGCAGTATCAATATGATCAGCCTGTTCGGCCTGATCATGTCGCTCGGGATCATCGTTGATGATGCGATAGTCGTCGGTGAAGATGCGCTTTCGCACTATCAGAGCGGCGAACGATCGCTGACCGCCGCTGAAGGTGGTGCCAGACGGATGCTGGCACCGGTGGTGTCGTCTTCACTGACGACGATTTCGGCGTTTCTGCCATTGATGATGATAAGCGGGGTTATCGGCAATATTCTGTTTGATATTCCGTTTGTGGTGATTTGCGTCATTATTGCTTCTCTGGTTGAGAGTTTTCTGATACTTCCCGGCCACTTACGGCATTCTTTTCATAGCATGCATCATGCCGAGCCGGGACGTTTCAGACACTATCTTGATGGCCAGTTTCATCGCTTCCGCGACCATGTTTTCAAACCGCTGGTGACCCATGCGGTGAATTTTCGCGGTGTCACCATTGCAGCCGCCGTTGCTTTGCTGATTCTGGCTATTGGCTTACTCGCCAGTGGCCGCATTCTGTTTAACTTTTTCCCGTCACCGGAAGGCACGACTATTGTCGCCAACGCCCGGTTTATTGCGGGTACCCCGGGTGAGCATGTCGAACGCTTCCTTTCCCATGTCAATCAGGCGCTGGATGAGACGGCGAAGGAGTTGGGACCTGAGTTAGTGGATCTGTCCGTCACGCGGTTGAGCACAGCCAGTGCCGCCAACCCGAATGCCACCTCACAGGTTGATGAACGCTTCGGTTCGATTCAGGTTGAAATGATTTCACCGGACCAGCGCGAAATCCGTAATAAAGACTTTATTAATGTCTGGCGTGAAAAAATCCATCTGCCGCCCGGCATAGAGACCTTTACCATCAGTGAGCGTCGTGGTGGACCGCCGGGCAGTGATATTGATATCAGGCTGACCGGGGCGCCTGCTGAAACCCTTAAAGCGGCTTCACAGGAAATTGCCGAGAAGCTGAAAACCTATCCCGGGGTCAGTGCCATTGAGGATGATATGCCTTATGGTCAGGAACAGTTGATTTATCGGATTAAAGGGCAGGGCGAAGTGCTCGGTCTCACGCTCAATAATGTCGGCCGCCAGTTACGGGCCGCCTTTGACGGTCAGCTGGTGCAGATTTTTCAGGATGGTGATGATGAAGTCGAAGTGCGCGTCATGCTGCCGGAAAATGAACGTAATACGCTGGCCACACTGGAAAACTTCATGATTCGCCTGCCCGATGGCGGCAGTGCGCCTTTATCCAGCGTGGTTGAGTTTGAAGCCCGCCGTGGTTTTGATGTCTTGCGGCATACCGATACCCAGCTTGCGATTCATACCACAGCTACGGTCGATGCCACGGTCAATAACAACAACGAAATCCTGCAAGATATGCAGCAGTCTTTCCTGCCCGAGTTGAGTTCCCGCTATGGTGTCAAAGTCGGTTATGAAGGCCGTGCCGAAGAACAGGCTGAAACCATTGGTGATATGGTGCAGGGCGTGTTCCTGGCGTTTGTGATGATTTATCTGGTACTGGCCTGGGTATTTGCTTCCTATGGCTGGCCACTGGTGGTGATGTCGGCAATCCCGTTCGGATTAATTGGTGCCCTGTTCGGTCACTGGCTGCTGAATATCGATCTGACGATCCTGTCCCTGTTTGGCATTTTTGGTCTGTCAGGGATTGTGGTCAATGACTCGATTATCCTGGTGACTTTCTTCAAACAGTTGCGCGACTCTGGGATGGGGACGCAGCAGGCCATTATCGAGGCGGCCAGCCAGCGTCTGCGGGCAGTGCTGCTGACATCATTGACCACGATCGGTGGTTTGACGCCACTCCTGTTTGAGACTTCCCTGCAGGCCCAGTTCCTGATCCCGATGGCAGTATCGATTTCTTTCGGTCTGATGTTTGCCACCGCACTGGTGCTATTGGTGATTCCGGCCATGCTGTCTGTTCACGAGAGTGCGGTGGATAAAATATCAAACGGGCTTGTGCCACAACGCAGCTAAATTTGTTAACTTAGCTCTGTCGCGATGAAAAGGATAAGAGATGTTTGATTTGAAACCCCTGCTGGCCGCTGTTGTTTTGTCGGCTTCTGCTTCTCTGGTGATCGCGGCAGACTCTGCTCCTTATTCCAGCAGCCTGTCACTCAGCAGTGTGACCGAACAGGTTTACCAGCGTCTGCCGGGCAAGCTGGCGGAATCCAAGTTCACTCAACTGCAGCAGGCCAATGAAGCACTGGGTAATGCCTTATTTGCTGAACCGGCCACGGCCAGTCTGGATCATTTCAATGACGGCATCGGCAGCAGCGATGGTTATCAGGAATGGGAAGGCAGTGTCGATATGCCGCTCTGGCTGCCGGGCCAGCAGCAGGCTCAGCAGGCATTGTCCAGCAAAATCATAGCGCAGTTGCCGGCCTACCAGAATCGACTTCGGCTGCAGGCCTCCGGTGAGGTGCGGGAGCTGATCTGGCAGGTCAAACTGGCGCAGGCCCGGCTTCAACAGGCTACCGAGGTATGGGAAACAGCCAAGCTACTGCAGCAGGATGTTGAGTCCCGCGTCAAAGCAGGGGAGCTGGCTGCCAATGAAGCATTGCTCGCCAGCAGCAATACGCTGGAAGCTCACAGTCAGATGGTGGCAGCTGAATCTGATTTGTCACAACAGTTGAAAACCTACAGTTTAATCACCGGCCTGCAATCATTGCCGGCACAAGTCACAGAACAAGTCTCTGATAAAAACGAGGTGCCAGCCAGTCATCCGGTGCTGATGATGCAGGATCAGGTGATTGCCCGGCTGCAGGCAGAAATGGGCGTGGCCCGTTTTGAAGGCAGTGCCAATCCCAGCGTATCGGTCGGTGTGCGTCGTGAAAGGGGTGATGACAGCGAGAGCTTTAATAACAGCCTGGGCATCGGCTTCAGCATGCCACTTGATAACAAACGCTACAGTCAGCTCGCTGTAGCCGAAAGCGCTGCTGCACTGGCTGATGCGCAGGTGGCGAGACAGGAACTGGAACGGCAGTTGAACAAAAAGCTGCTGGCCAGTCTGGAAAGCTTGTCGGCAACACGTCAGCAACTGGCGCTTGTGGCCGAACAGGATCAGACCACGCATCAGTATTATCAAATGCAAAAAAGGGCTTTCGACCTGGGTGAAATCAATCTGATCGATTTACTGCGAAGCCAGCTGCTGGCTAATGAGAGCCGTAGCCGCAAACGCGAACTGGAAGTGCTTGTCGAGCAGCAAAAAGCTCAGGTGAATCAGTCACTGGGCGTGATTTTATAAGTTTTTATCAAGCAGTTCAGGGCTTAATTTTTCGTTAAGACAACCACGCTAGTCTGTGTCTCAAATGTCACAGACCGGAGTGGTTTATGGAAGCTGTTTCCCTCACTAATCTCTTGCCCGAACACAGGCATTTTCAAAAACAGTCGGCCAATTGGGGGCTGCTGCCCCTGTATTCACTGAAACTGCATCTGCCGGAAAGTGCAGACAGAGCAGGCGTAGAACAGTTTATTTACCAGCGCTTTGCCCATCAGTATGGCGCTAATATCAGTGTCTTTCTTCCTATGCTGCTGTCCGCCGCTGACGACAAGGGCGTCACCGCCGCGCTGGGTTTTCAGGCTGCTGCTTTTCGCCGCTTGTTTCTGGAACAGTACCTCGACTGCGATATTGAAACCATATTGAGCCTGGTGACGGGCAGTGATGTTGAGCGCCAGCGCATTGTAGAAATCGGTAATCTCGCTTCAGGCAGACAGCGCGCCACACAGTCTCTGTTTCTTTTGCTGGCTCAGATTCTGTATACCGCAGGCTATGAATGGGTGGTGTTTACTGCCAACAGTGCCGTCAAAACCTGGCTGGCACGATTACAGATACCGGCTTTTGTACTGCATGAGGCCGATCCCAAACGCCTGCCCGACAAAGGCGCTAACTGGGGCAGTTACTACGACGACAAACCGGTCGTTCTGGCCGCCAATATTGACCGCAGTTTCAGTACCATGAACAGCCATCCCTTGATGGCCCATCTGCGTGATCAGTATGCCGACGAAATTGAACATTTCTCTGCCAGGCTGCCGCAATGAGCCTTATCGTTAAACGCTTACGTGAACTGGCAGCAGCAGAGCCTGAGGCTATTGCTGTGACAGACGCTGTACAGCAGCTGAGCCGGGTCGAATTGATTGGCGCGGTCACACTGCTTGCCGAGAGTCTCAAAGCCTATCGGGGCCAGGTAGTTGCTTTACTGGCAGACAATCAAATCGACTGGGTGCTGACCGACCTGGCCTGTCTGCAGGCCGGCGTTATCCTGCTGCCGTTACCGGCTTTTTTCAGTGACACGCAACAGCAGCATGCGATAGGGCAAAGTGCTGCGGCCGCATTGATTTCCTCAGCTGAGGGTTTTCAGGGGGAAGCGCTGACAAGCCAGCTCAAGATCAAAGCTATCCAGCCTGCTGCAGCGGCAGAATTACCTGCGGGCAGCGTCAAAATCACATTCACTTCAGGTTCTACCGGACAGCCCAAAGGTGTCTGTCTGAGTGAGAACAATCAATTGAATGTGGCCGATGCGTTGCTGCAGCGCATCGGAGTGAAAAATCCGCGTCATCTCTGTGTTTTGCCGCTGGCCACCTTACTGGAAAATATCGCCGGGGTGTATGCACCGCTGCTAAGTGGCGGTGAGGTGATTCTGTTGACTGCTAGTGAGCTGGGTTTCAACGGCGCCAGCGAATTTGATGTTCAGAAACTGGCGGCCATGCTGGATAAGCTTCAGCCCGACAGTCTGATTTTATTGCCGGGCCTGTTGTCGGCGTTGATTGCTTTTATCAAGAAAGGTTGGCAGCCACCCGGCAGTTTGCAATTTGTTGCTGTGGGGGGCAGCCGGGTCGGCAGCGGCTTACTGGAAGCCGCCAAAGCAGTCAATTTACCGGTGTATGAGGGTTATGGTCTGTCCGAGTGCAGTTCTGTCGTGAGCCTGAACAGCCCGCTTGATAATCAACTGGGAAGTGCGGGGAAACCGCTGCCGCATATTGCAGTAACAATTGAAGACAATGAAATATGCGTTGCCGGCAATGCCTTTCTCGGTTATGTCAATGAACCGGACAGCTGGTATCCGACGCAGGTCAAAACCGGTGATATCGGTTTTATTGATAACGATGGCTTTCTGCAGATTCTGGGGCGCCGCAAAAATCTGCTGATCAACAGTTTCGGCCGCAATATCAATCCGGAATGGATTGAAAGTGAGATTCTGGCCAACCCGGCCATCGCCCAGTGTGTGGTCTGCGGCGATGCCCGGCCTTTTTGCATTGCACTGATTCACCCCAGAACTTCGGTCAAAAACGATGTTATCGATGCCTGGCTAACGCATGTCAATGAACGGCTGCCGGTATATGCCCGCATTAAGCACTGGCTGCTTCTAACCGCGCCACTGAGTCTGTCCAGTGGCACCCTCACAGCCAACGGTAAACCGGTTCGTGAGCAGATAGAGCGGCTTTACCAAACCGATATCGATCACCTATTTAAGGAGCAAGCTTGAATGGCTTTTTTTGATGTTTTACAGGCTGAAACCGCCGCAGCAAGAGCACAGCTTTTTACAGCGCCGATCTTCCAGCGGGCTTTTTCCGGCGACATTGATCGCGCGCTTTATATCGATTTTCTGACCCAGGCCTATCACCACGTGAAACACACCGTACCGTTGTTGATGACCGTCGGTGGCCGTCTGCCTGAAAGCAAGGAGTGGCTGCGTAGCGCGGTGGCTGAGTATATCGAAGAGGAGGTCGGACACCAGGAATGGATACTCAATGATATTGCCGCCTGCGGCGGTGACCGAGAAGCTGTCAGACAGAGTCAGCCTAACTTGCATACTGAGCTGATGGTGGCTTATGCCTATGATATGGCTCAACGTGTTAATCCATTGGGCTTTTTTGGCATGGTACATGTGCTGGAAGGCACCAGTATTACGTCTGCCGACCGGGCTGCTGAATCCATTCAGAACGCATTGAATCTGCCCAATCAGGCTTTCAGTTATTTACGTTCCCACGGCGCGCTGGATCAGGACCATGTGAAGTTTTTTGAAGGCTTGATGAACCGGATAAGCGACCCCGATGAACAGGATCTGATTATCCGCTCGGCGCAGCGTTTTTATTATCTCTACGGCAATATTTTCCGTAGCCTCACCGCTGAGGTCATGCCATGCACAGTCTGAAAGACAAAACGATTGTTTTGACCGGCGCGGCAGGGGGCATCGGCCAGGCGGTGGCGGAGTGTCTGGATAAACTGGGTGCCACCCTGGTACTGACCGATATCAACAGCGACAAGCTGGAGCAGCTTAATCACAGCCTCAATGACAAGCACTACACCGTTGCAGCCGATTTAGCCTCTGCCGAAGGCCGCAGCAAACTGCTCGAGTGTTGCAGCGATATGCTCACCACACCGCAAATGCTGATCAATATTGCCGGCATCAACCAGTTTGCGAGGCTCACAGACTACAGTGATGAGCAAATCAATAGGCTGGTCAATGTCAATCTGAGCAGTCAGATGGCCCTGTGTAGAGACTTTTTACCCTTATTCAGCCGCTTAGCCTCGGCCACGATGATTAATGTCGGCTCCATTCTCGGCAGTATCGGCATGCCCGGCTACAGCGTCTATTGTGCGACCAAGTTCGGCCTGCGCGGCTTCAGTGAAGCTTTAAGCCGTGAACTGATGGACAGTCCGGTCGAGGTTCGTTACTTCGCGCCCAGAGCCACCCAGACCGCACTGAACGATAACCGGGTCAATGAAATGAACAAGGCTTTGGGTAATGCCATGGATACCCCCCAGCAAGTCGCTGTGGAACTGGTGAATTTTCTGCAGAAGCACGATAAACGGGGCTATCTGGGCTGGCCGGAGAAGTTATTTGTTCGTATCAACAGCCTGTTCCCGTCTCTGGTAGACAAATCCTTCCAGAAACAGCTTGCTGTCATCAAACGTTATTTATGAGGACACCATCATGAAACAATATTTATTCCTGCTGGCGATTATGCTCAGCTTTTCAGTGTCTGCCGGGGTAATGGAGCAGGTGGCTGAAGTACAGGAACACTGGGCACAAGCTAATTATCAGCTCAAGGGTAAGGCGCAGCAAAGTGGTTTTGAGGACTTGATGAAACAAGCCGATGCGGTGGTGCAGGAGAATCCACAATCAGCCGAGGCCCTCATCTGGCGTGGTATTGTAAAATCAAGCTATGCCGGTATTAAGGGCGGCCTGGGGGCACTGGGCCTCGCTAAATCAGCCAAAGCTGACTTTGAACAGGCGATGAAGATTAATGACAAGGCCCTGGCAGGCTCTGCTTATACCAGTCTGGGCACACTGTATTTCAAGGTCCCGGGCTGGCCGCTGGGCTTTGGTGATAACGACAAAGCCGAGCAATTACTGCAACAGGCACTGGCAATTAATCCGGATGGCATCGATAGCAATTATTTTTATGGGGTTTTTAAGCTGGATCAGAGACAATACCAGCAGGCAGAGCAGTATTTGCTGAAAGCCCAGCAGGCAGCTCCACGGCCGGATAGGCCACTGGCAGATCAGGGGCGGCAACAGGAAATTACCGCCGCATTGCAGCAAGTCCGTTATCAACTGAGAACGAATCAACATGCAGGTATTGCTGATTGAAGATGACGCCTCTCTGGCAGAGGGACTGAAACGGTCACTCAAACATGAAGGCTTTATTGTTAACCACCTCTCACAGGGAAAACAGGCTATCAGCGCCGTCGCTACGTCAGCACCGGATATGGTGGTGCTGGATCTGGGCTTACCGGATATGGATGGCCAGGAGGTCCTCAGAGCGATTCGTAAGCTCGATGCGGCCCTGCCCATACTGATACTGACGGCCCGGGCCTCACTGGAGGATAAAGTCTCCGGTCTCGATAACGGTGCCGATGATTATCTGGCCAAGCCTTTTGAAACGGATGAATTACTCGCTCGTCTGAGAGTGTTCGAACGAAGGCTGAGCAGTTTTAAACACGCCGGATTGACTATTGGGGACGTCACGATGGACAGCAAGTCCCAGACTGTCAGTGTCGCCGGTAAAGAGATTGAACTCTCCCGCCGTGAATTTATGCTGCTTAAAATGCTGATGGAAAATGCCGGCCGGGTACAGACCCGGGACAGTCTGGAGAGCAAGCTTTACAGCTGGGGCGAAGAAATTGCCAGCAATGCGATTGAGGTGCATATCCATCATCTGAGAAAAAAGCTGCCTGAGCATTTCATCAAGACCGTTCGTGGTGTCGGCTACACCATCAAGGCGGTATGAAGTCGATACGCCTGTTTCTGCTTTTATCGCTACTGGCCACCATCACTCTGGTGAATTTTGTGGCCTTGCTGCATGGCTATCAGTCCAGTATGGAGAGAGCCCAGAACCTGTTTGATTCGCGGCTGGAAAGTACGGCCAGGCTCATTGCCTCTGCCAACTCCGAACAAGCGATACAGCAGGGTATTGCCGAGCAGCAGACGCCGTTTACCTATTTTCAGATCTGGGACAGCGGCGGCAAACAGTTGCTCACGCGCTCCAGAAACGCCCCCGAGTTTGTCACCGGCGAGCTCAGCGAGGGCTTTCATGAAATTAACTTTGACAGTTATCGCTGGCGTAACTTTGTCTACCGCGACCAGCATCTCAACCGCTGGATTGTCGTCGCTGAGCGTATCGATGTTCGCTACAGCCTGGCGGAAGAGGTCGTGCTGGAATCCCTGTTACCGATAGTGATTGCGATACCGGTCGCCGCGCTGATTATCTGGCTGGCAGTCGGTATTGGTCTCAAACCACTGCGGCAGTTTGCCGATCAGGTCCGTGGCAAACGCGCTGATGATCTGAGCCCGATTCAGCTGGAAAGAGTGCCTTATGAACTAATGACGGTGGTGTCAAATACCAATGCCCTGTTAGGCAGACTGGATGATGCTTTTCATCGGGAACAGCGCTTTGCTTCAGATGCGGCGCATGAGCTGAGAACACCCATCAGTGTTCTCAAAGTGCATTTACATAATCTGAAACAGCGGCTGGGCGAGGGAGATGAGGATGTGGCGCTGCTCAAGGCCGGTATTGAACGCATGGGCCATTTGATCGAGCAGATTCTGGCCTTGTACCGAACCTCACCGGACCAGGCATCTGCCCGTTTCGAAGCAGTCGATCTGTATAAACTGGCGCAGACGGTGATTGCCAGTGATTTTGTCAATTTTGAGCGCAAGCAGCAGCAAATATCACTGGATGGCGAGCACGCCGTGATTTCCGGCAACCGGTTCGCACTGGAGACCCTGCTGCAGAATTTGTTAAGCAATGCCAACAAATATACGCCCACGGGTGGCGAAATCCGGGTCAGCGTTCGCCAGCTTGAGAAGACTGTAGAGCTCAAAGTCGAAGACTCGGGCCCCGGTATTCCTGCTGAACAGTATCAACGGGTATTTGAGCGTTTTTATCGTGTTCATGGCGACAGACATGACAGTGGCGAACCCGGTTGCGGTCTGGGGCTCACCATTGTCAGTCATATCGTCGACTTGCATCATGCCCGGATACAGCTCGGACCCTCATCGCTGGGGCAGGGACTGGGCGTTAGCATTGAGTTTCCAGGGGAAAACTGAATTGAAACATTTTTTTATTCTGCTGAGTTTATGCTGCCTGTCACCGCAGGTTATGGCCGGGCCGCCGGTAATTGAAATCGAGATCAAGGATCATTTGTTCTTCCCCGATGAGGTGCGGATTCCGGCGGACACCAAGGTCAAATTGCTGGTCAAAAACCTGGACCCGACGGCAGAAGAGTTCGAAAGCTATGAGCTCAACCGGGAAAAAGTGATTGCCGGCAACAGCGAGGCCATCATTTTTATCGGCCCGCTACCGGCGGGACAATATCCCTTTTTCGGCGAGTTTTTCCCTAAAACCGCCCAGGGCAAAGTGATCGTGGAGTGATGTGATGTTATTGAATGCGGTCATTATTATTCTGCGCGAAGTGCTGGAGGCGGCATTAATCATCAGCGTATTTCTGGCATTGAGTCAGTTGCTGAACCGGAATCTATGGTGGATGTTGCTGGCTTTGGTTTTGGGGTTCGGCGGTGCTTATATCTACGCGGTGAATCTCAGCACAATATCGATGGCGATGGAAGGCACCGGTCAGGAAGTGCTGAATGCCGTTTTACACAGCGTGATTTTCCTTGCCTTGCTGATCTTCATGATCACCGTGCCGCATCAGCGGCATCAGCAATGGCGCCTCATCAATCTGGTGACGATCGTGCTGGCCGTTATCACCGCAATCATTCGTGAAGGATCTGAAATTATCCTTTACATCAAAGGTTTTATCGGTATTCCGGACTTATTAAGCCCGGTCCTGATGGGCAGTGCAGTGGGGGCCGGTATCGGGCTCAGTGTCGGTGTGTTCTTTTATTATCTGCTGGTCAATATGCGTAAAAGCCACGGTATCTGGCTGGGCTATCTGATCCTGCTGTTGATAGGCGGCAGTATGGTCGCGCAGGCCGTGGAGTTTATGATTCAGGCCAATTATATTTCTGCCACAACGCCAATCTGGGACAGCTCACACCTTATCAGTGAGCGTTCGGCAACAGGGCAGCTGCTGTATGCATTGATAGGCTATGAAGCGACGCCGGCACCGCAGCAGGCAGCCGCTTATTTTGCCAGTATCGGGTTGCTGATTATGGCTGCCGGCATCAGTTTTATATTCAGAGGGAAAGCATCATGAAAAATATCCGAACCGCCTTATTGCCCTTGTTGTTTCCGGCGCTGGTCATGGCCGACGATCTGGCGGTCGATAAAGTGTATCACCCCTATGTCCAGCCGCTGGAGCAGGAAGTGGAGTGGCGCATGGTGGCGGCCGATGGTGATCACCTGCAGCGTCTGGGTCTCGGTCAGTCGCTTAATGACCGGGTTTTTGTCGAGGGCTATCTGCTGGCAGCCGAAGAAGGTGATACTTTCCGGCTCGAGGGTTATGAACTGGAAACCCGCTTCCAATTGACTGAGCAGGGCGAATTTGCGGTGGACTGGGGCATGATCGTCGAGCTGGAAAAAGCCCATCAGGAAGATGGATGGGAACTGGCTACAGCCGTACTGATGGAAAAACAGTGGGGCAGATGGATTGGCGCAGCCAATCTGTGGCTGGAATATGAATGGGGGGATGAGGTTAAGGATGAATTCGAAACCGCCATGGCCCTGCAAACGCGTTATCGTCTGTCACCGGCGTTTGAACCTGCGATTGAATTCTATGGCGGCGAAAACACCCGGGCGCTGGGCCCGGTTGCGATGGGGGATGTGCGTTTCGGTGCCGGTAAAAAACTGCACTGGGAAAGCGGGGTCTTATTCGGTCTGAGTAAAAAAACACCGGATGCCATACTCAGGATATTGGCAGAATATGAGTTCTAATTACTGCAGTGCCTGTTCTTTCATACGCTTTTCCAGGTCATTCCATAAAGACAGTTTGGACGCTTCACCTACCCGTTGACCTTCACCGCGTGATTTGGCAAGCCACAGGCCGGTACCGTTGAAGCTGTAGACCGGCACCAGATCATTACGGCGACTGGCGGGTTTGATATCGGTAATCAGGTTATCCAGAACCAGCGGCACTGAGCGTTTGGTCTCAAAATAGGTCAGCACCATATGAGCCTGATCAATTTCAATGGCTTTGACGTAGGTGATTCTGAGCTTGTCTTCGTCAACGCCCAGTTCCTTGAGGGTAAAATACTTGGCGATGGAATAATCTTCGCAGTCGCCGGCACCGATAGAGAGCATTTCCAGCGGTGTCGCCCAGTAATCCTTCTTCTGCCACAGGTCGATATCATCAATGAACAGCACATTGGCATTGAAGAACTTATTGACGAGCGCCAGCTTTTCTTTTTCCGATAAATCGTGATTGGCCGGATTCTCCACCAGTTCACGCCAGCCTTCAACGCGCTTACGGGCGAACTTGTTGTACTGACTTTCAATGCGCGCCAGTACTTCATCGCTGATATTGAGCTTGGCAATGCCCGGCAGCGCAAACAGCAGCGAAGCCAGTAGCAACAGTGTCAGGCTGTGACGAAAAAGGCGCATCAATCCCCCGGTAATCAGTCTCAGCGGCTGATACCGAACAGGCCTGCCTGCTTGACGATTTCAAAGTCTTCATCGGCTTCTACCGACTCGGCGAGGACTTTGATTTCAATCAGACTGGAGACTTCCTGAATCAGCTCCAGGAAGTCCGGCTTACTGGCATTGCCTCTGATGTTATGGGTCAGATCACGTGCCAGACGAATATAGTCGATATGCAGCTCACGCAGCATATCGACTGGAATAATATCGGAGGAGTAACGTTTTAACAGCACCGTGGCACCCAGCGACTCTGCAAAGCTGCTGAAACTGTCAAAGGCGGCTATATCCTTGGCGGCAGCATAGGCGGTAACCGAGAAAGCCAGTAAATGGTTAGCTAGGCTGGTTTGTTCCAGACGGGCTCTAAGCCAGCGCTGGAAGCCCAGCGAAGAGACCGATGGCATCGACAGGTTGATGGTCACCGGCGTGGTGATATTCTCGGCTTCCATCTTCAGAATGATTTTATTGATGATGAGTTTGTCGAGATCTTCAGCCAGATCAAATTCCTGCGCTACCGAGAAGAAAGTACCGATAGACAGGGGTTTACCGTTGCTGTCTTTGACCACGGTAAAGGCTTCCTGCATCACTTTAACCGGTGTTTCGGTGTTGTAGTTATAGGCCTCGGCGGTGAAAGTGATTTCCGGCGTGTTGTTGTCAATGGCATTGACTATCGCTTCGCGCCAGGCCTGTTCAGACATCGAGCTGATGCTGTCCTGCTTGATGAAAAAGGCATTCTGGCCGATGTTTCTGGCCTGTTCATAAGCTTCGATCAAGGCCGGCATCAGACGGTCGAATTCACTGGTCTTGTCGAAATACACAATACCGGTATGCATCATGTCATCGAGCTCATATTGTTGGCCTAACTCATTGATATCGTGCTTGAGACGTTCGGCTAAAGCTGTGACCGAATTCACATCTGCCTCGGGGCTTATCAGTGCAAATTCAGAACCGTAAAGCCGGTAGCTATCAGCGCCATCAGCCGCGTTTTTCCGTAGCAGTTCGGCAAAAGATTGCAGCAGTTTATCGACTTTCTGGTTACCCAGCGCTTTGCTGATGGTCGCCAGATCGTCAAATTTGAAATACAGCACGTAGCCATGAGTGCCGGCGGACAGGGCGCGTTTGACGTCGACACTGAATGTGGCCTGGTTCAGCAGGCGGGTCAGTGGATCCCGTTTCAGGCTGTCACTCAATGAATCCAGACGGTTGTTGAGACGGGTAATGGTGTCGCCTATCTTGCGTGACATGCCATTCATCGAGTTGGCGACCTGCCGGACTTCAGTCGTCCAGGGCAGTTTGCTGATGGTGGTGAAATTGCCGCTGGAGATTTCATTGGCCTGTTTCTGAATATCTCTCAGTGGTTGCAGGGTGAGTCTCAATACCAGCATCAGCAACAGAAACGCAGCGATGAATATAAGAAGCGAGTAGAGCAGGGTTTCCTTGGCCTGTTCATAAAGCTTGAGATAGGCATAGGCGGGGTTGCTGGTCACATAAAGCGTGCCTGAAATATTCCAGCCTGAACTGATTTCGGTCCTGGCTGTGGCGGTTTTCATCGGCAACAGTTTGATCAGCCAGTCGGGTACGCCTTCTATCTGCACCGGGTTCGTCAAGGTCACGAGGTTTTCGCCATCGACATTTTCCAGTCGCATTTCCTTGTAGTACCCCATATCGAAGATAGCATTCATCATCGTCAGCAATATCGGATCCTGCTCATCGCTCATATGCGGGCTCAGCGACAGGCCCAATGAAGTGGCGGTGTCCTGAACGTGGATCTCGGATTCCACTTCCAGGTAATTACGGATGTTACTCATACTCAGGTAGAAGCTGACCGAGAAAACAATCAGAAAAATCAGACTGATCAGGATCAGAAGTTGCTTGGACAGAGACATAATGCGTTCCTCGAAACAGGCCAATGCACAATTCATTCATCATCTGATAAACCCCGGCTATCCATCTGGTCTATCTCAAATTAATGACGAAATTCACCTAAAGATACGCTGCCAGCCGGCTTCAGGCAAGGTGATTCGGGCGATTCGGCGCTTTTGTTTTAGCGCGCTGGTTGCTAGGATCTGTTTTTCTCCCTGTAAGGTGATGCGCATGTTGTCGACCATGATGCAGATGGGCTTGTTAATTGCCTTTGGCACACTGTGGCGATTGCTGGCTCCTAAGCATATCCCTGCACTGGCTCATCGCCGGGCATTGACCGATCTGGTGTTTTATATCCTGCTACCGGCACTGGTACTGGATGTAATCTGGGGGGCGCCGATTGACTTCACTTCGATGAAAATCTCGCTGGTTGCTTTGTCGACACTGGCAAGCTCGGCTTTGCTGATGTTTCTGGTGCTGCGTTTTTTTGAAGTCAGCCGGCCCACGAAAGGCGCTTTGTTACTGGCCGCCGTGTTTCCCAATGCAACCTATCTTGGGCTGCCTGTCACCGACCAGGTCCTCGGAAAGTGGAGTAACTCCGTTGTACTGCAATTTGACTTATTCGCCTGCACCCCGGTTTTAATGACACTGGGCATATTGATGGCGCATCATTTCGGCGCAGATGGCCGGCAGGTACATCCGTGGCGGGAACTTCGCAAAGTGCCGCCGTTGTGGGCTGTTGCAGTCGCCATGTTGCTGAATATATTCGATATTGCCAGACCTGAGCTCATTCACAACACCTTGTCTACCTTATCGGGCGGGGTCGTACCACTGATGCTGATAGCGCTGGGCATGAGCATTCGCTGGGATACGATGCGCTTAAAGTTTCTGCCGATGCTGTTGCCGGTGACGGTTATTTCTCTGTTGATAGCGCCCATTGTGGCACTGGGCGTCAGTCATGGTCTTGCCATGCCGGCACCTGTTTCCACTGCCGTGGTGTTGCTGGCAGCGATGCCGACCATGATATTCGGTATCGTGATTTGCGAGCGTTATGGTCTTGATAGTGCCATCTACGCGGCTGCGGTATTCCTGACCACCGTCATCAGTGTGCTGTCTCTGACCTTATGGTTTTATTTTCTGCCGCCGGCATGATCATCCCAGACGAAACCGGACTTCTCGATTTCGGCAATCATCACGGCCATGGCCTGTTCCACCTGCTGTTCATCACCGCGCAGGCTGAACAGGATGTAGGGTTCATCGCCGAGATGCGGCAGGCTGGATAAAAGCAGATCAGGATAATCATCGACTATCTGGTTCATGGTCTCGAGCAAATCGGATTCACGCCCTTTTGTAATGCGAATAATGCGCTCGCTACGTGGTCTCAAATCACGTAAATGAGCATATTCATTATCGAGCAGCCATTCCACCATCGGCCAGGCCATTTCCGGAAAGCCGGGCATAAAATGATGATTATCGACGCTGAAGCCTGCCACGCGATTAACCGGGTTGGGAATGAGCCTGCAGCCTTCGGGCAGGTGAGCCATCAGAATACGATTGGGGTAGGCGGCTTCGCCGAACTTGTCTTCAATTTCCTTGACCGCCTGAGGATGTGGGACCAGAGGCACACCTTTAACCAGGGCTGCGGTCTGGCGGGTTCTGTCATCCGGGGTGGCACCAATGCCACCGAAACTGAATACCAGATCATCACTGGCCATCGAAAAACGCATGGCACGTTCAAGATCGGCAGCATCGTCTCCCACAATCAGACTCCAGCTCAGCTCCAGCCCGCGTGCCGCGAGCACTTCCTGTAAATGTGCAAAATGACGATCCTGTCTTTTACCGGAGAGGATCTCATCGCCGATAATTAATGCCCCGATTTTCATCCCGTGGTTTGCTCCTGTCTGTTACGCATGAAGTCAGCGGTTTGTACGAATGAGGACATTAATTGTTCGGCAAACAAGGGGTCAAGATCCATCGATTTCAGTGCCTGTGCCATGCAGTAGAGCCACTGATCGCGTTCTTCTATGCCGATAGAGAAGGGCAGGTGGCGGGCACGCAGCCGGGGATGGCCGAATTTGTCGGTAAATAGCGATGGCCCGCCGAGCCAGCCGCTCAGGAACATAAACAGTTTTTCTTCACTGCGACTGATGTCTTCCGGGTGCAGATTGCGGATTAGCTGAGTCTGCTGCGTGTCACACATGATCTGATAGAAAGTCTGACACAATTTCCTGACACCGGCTTCGCCGCCGATTCGTTCATAGGGTGTTGCAATGTTTGCCATGGTATTGAACTTATGGAAAAGGGCTAGTTTAACTTGCCTTGTCTGACCGATAAAGCAGGTCTTAAGTGCCTGCCGGAGTAAAATTTGTCAATAATCAATAGTATGTATTGTCTTTCTCATGGCAGACAGTGTTAGCTAGCTATCTGCGCAGCACATCGCTTATTGCACTGAAATGATGCTGGCTCGGTTTTCCAGGCTGCGTTTTTCAGCCGCCTGCAAGCCCCTGTTTTATGGTTGATTGCAGTGATATAGCCTGCCAAACAAGACGGGACGCAGGTTGCGACGACCCACCCAGAGCGGGATAATGAATTTATTTCCATTTGAAACTAAGGAGAAACTCCATGACTGATAAAATTGTAATGCGTACCGGTGAAGCGCTGGTCGCAGGTGGTCCTGCCTTTACAGCAGCAGAACCGGAAGTGGTTATCGGCGAACTGGACGGCCCGTTCGGTACTGCCTTTGCCAATCTGATGGGTGACCAGGTCAAAGGCCACTCTCGTGTACTGGCCCTGATGAACACTGATGTTCAGGTTCGTCCTGCCACCATCATGGTCAGTAAAGTCACTGTAAAACACACTGACTACACCAACATTCTGATGGGTACCGTTCAAGGCGCGATCGCCAACGGTGTGCTGGACGCAGTTCGTAACGGCACCATCCCTAAAGACAAAGTCAACGATCTGGGCATTATCGTCTCAGTCTGGCTGAACCCAAGCATCACTACCGTTGAAGATCTGGACCATGAAGCCCTGTTCAAGATCCATCGTGATGCGACCCGTATTGCGCTGGAAAAAGCGATGAATAACGAACCTGGCATCGACTACCTGCTGGAAAACCAGGAGAAGCTGGTTCACAAGTACTACCAGAAAGAACTGGATGCCAAAGTCAATGTTGAGAAAACTGCCAAAGACGAACACCATTAAGGCAGGAAACTCAGTGACTTAGCTGTGGTCTATCATAAAGAGGATTGATTCACAGCCTCATATTTTTAACGGTCCGTCTGCAACAGTGGATGGACCGTTTTTTTTGCCATGTATAATGAGCCTTAAGATACAAACCGCACAGGCAGACATGGAACTTTACTCCATAGATAAATTGATGCATGAAACCCGGCAACTGGCCGCAAAATATCGCCAGACTACCGGGAGCAGCTTGCCCGTCACCGGCGAAATCGCCCGCTTCGATGCCGCCAAAGCACTCAAGCTCTCGCTGATTGATGAGCCGGGCAGTCCGATTGATGCCCTGGGCCTCAGCGACGAGCGGAAGGATAAAAAATTTATCATCAAAGGCCGTGCGATCTTCGAGAATACCCGCTCCAGCCCTAGAATTGGTCAACTCAATCCGGACCAGGACTGGGATTTTGCCGTACTCGTCTTATTTGACGAACAATACGAAGCTGAAGAAATTTTTGAGGCCAGCCGCGAAGCGATTGCTGCGGCGATGGAAACAAAGCCGGATAGTGCCCGAAAAAAACGCGGCGCGATGTCGATTGCACAGTTTAAAATCATTGGTAATCGGGTCTGGACCCGTGAAAACGGTCTGGAGCAGGAAATCTGGGATAACCAGAACGAATAACAAGGAGCGGCTATGAGCGTGGGCGGGTTTATTTTCTGGGGACTGCTTGCAGTTCTGCTGGTTTACATTGTCATCATCTATAACAATCTGGTCAGCCTTAAACATAATGTCAGCAAGGCCTGGTCCAATATCGATGTATTGTTGAAACAACGACATGACGAGTTGCCGAAACTGGTCGAAACCTGTCGTCAGTACATGCAATATGAACAGGAAACCCTGGAAAAAGTCATGCTGGCCCGCTCCTCTGTCGCGAGTGCTCAGCAACAGGGTGATGTTGCCCAACTGGGACAGGCCGAAGGGGCGTTGCGATTGGGATTGGGTAATCTGTTCGCGCTTGCTGAAGCTTACCCTGAACTGAAAGCGGATGAGACATTCCAGCATTTACAGGCCCGGATCAGTGGTCTCGAAAATGCCATTGCTGATCGCCGTGAATTCTACAACGAGAGCGTTAACATCAATAATGTGCGCATCGAGCAGTTTCCGGATGTGATTATTGCGCGTCTGTTTAACTTCAAAGCTTTCACTTTGCTTGAATTCAGTGCACAAGAAAAAGCCGATGTGAACCTGCGTAGTCTGTTTGAACAATAAATGCAGGATTTTCTGGCAGTCATCGCGCTTGAAATCAGGCAACTCGAAGACTGGGAGTTCTGGCTGGGCGCTGCAATTGTCACGGCTGTTGCTCTCTATTTATTCTGGCGAATGGCTTGCTGGTATCAGCACGCCAGACTGATTCAAAATATTCCTACCGCACGTATCCGCTCTGCGCCCCAGGGTTACATTGAGCTGATAGGGCAGGCCGGCATGATGGAAGGGCCGGTTATTTTTTCACCGTTATCGCAAACCCGCTGCGTCTGGTATGCCTATAAAATTGAAGAAAAGACCCGCGACTACAGCAGTAAAAGGCACAGCCAGACTCGCTGGCGCGTGGTAAAACAGGACAGCAGTGAAGAGGTTTTCCTGCTAGATGATGGCAGTGGTGAGTGTGCCATTGATCCGGACGATGCTCAGGTGATTACCCGCCATAAACGGATCTGGTACAGGCATGATGTGGTGCCGCCACGGCGATATACTGAATGGACCATTCTTGAGGGCGAACCTCTCTACGCGATGGGTCTGTTCCAGAGTGTCGCCAGTGTCGAAGATCAGACGATCCGCCAACAGGTCAGCTATAAACTGCGTGAATGGAAACAAGACCCGAATTTACTGCTGCATCGCTATGACAGAGATAATGATGGTGAAATCAGTCAGCAGGAATGGCAGCAGGCAAGCCGGGATGCGACAGTCGCCGTGAAAAGACAGATTGGGCAACGGGCAAAAATGAAACAGCTCAGCATCATGCGAAGCAGCCCACACAAGAACCAGCCTTATATTCTGTCAACTATCCCTGAAGATAAACTCATTGCCACCTATCAGCGACATGCGCTGGCTGCCATGGCCGGTTTTCTGATATTGGGAACAATACTTATCTGGGCTATCAATCAACGTTGAAATAAAGCATGCAAGACGATATTGAACAGTTATTCGCCGATGGTGGCCTGTTATCTCAACATATTGAGCATTACAGTGCCCGCAGCCAGCAAATCGAGATGGCGGAAAAAGTCGGTGAAGCGCTGAGCAACCGTGAAACGCTGATTGCCGAAGCCGGTACCGGCACCGGAAAAACCTATGCCTATCTGGCACCGGCGATGTTGTCCGGTCAGAAGGTTTTTATTTCCACTGGAACAAAAAACTTACAAGATCAATTATTTAAAAAGGATTTGCCGAAACTGCGTGAAGTCCTGTCTGTGCCTTTAACAGCGGCATTATTAAAAGGCCGCAGTAACTATTTATGCCATTACCGTCTGTCACTGGCAGAAACCGAACCCAGCTCTGTGATGAATCAGCATGTGCTGCAGCAGCTTCGTGAATGGTCTGGAAAAACCGACTCCGGCGATTTGAGCGAGACCGATCTGCTGGAAGAACAATCCATTTTATGGTCCAAAGTGACCTCGACGGTCGACAATTGTCTCGGTCAGCAATGCCCGGATTATGATCAGTGTTTTATTGTTGAAGCCCGGCGTAATGCGCAGGAAGCGGATATTGTCATCGTCAATCATCATCTTCTGATGTCTGATATGGCGCTCAAAGCCGCCGGACAGGGCGAGGTGTTACCCGATGCTGATGCCTTTATCATCGATGAGGCCCATCAGCTGCCTGCGATTGCCAGTCAGTTTCTGGGGCACAGAGTCAGCAGTCATCAGTTACAGGAACTCAGCCGCGATAGCATTCGTGAGATGGAACTGGAAGCCAACGATATGGATAGTATCCGGCGAGCGGCAGACAAGCTGGAAAATCGACTGCACCAGCTCAAACTGAGTCTGGGCGACAGCGAGCAACGCTTGCCCTGGCATCAGTGTCTGCAGCGTTTCCCCGAAGTCACAGAGCAACTGGAAGTACTAATCAGCGCTCTGGAAGCCTTGATGGAAACGCTGGAAACAGCGAGCGAACGGAGCAGGGGGCTGGAACAGTGCTTTGAGCGCAGTCGTGATTTAATTGATCGTTTGTCGATTTTCAGTGATAACGATGAAGATGAAAACCTGGTGCTGTGGCTCGATATCCGTGGCAGCGGCTTTATACTGCATGCGACGCCACAGGAAATCAGCCAGCATTTCCAGCAGTGGATTGCCGACAAGCCCAGTGCCTGGGTGTTTACTTCAGCGACGCTGACCGTGGCCGGCAAATTCAATAATTTTATTCAGCAATTGGGGCTGGAGGATCCGGTCACAGCCAGCTGGCAGAGTCCGTTTGATTATGCCCGTCAAAGCCTGTTGTATATGCCATCGATACCGGTGGAACCGTCACATCAAAGCTACAACCAGCATATTGCCGGGATTGCACGTTCGGTCATTGAACACAGTCGCGGCCGCACCTTCCTGCTGTTCACCAGTTACCGGACGCTGAATGAGGTGGCTGAAGCATTACAGGATATGGATTATCCGATACTGGTTCAGGGCAACCGCGCCAAAAATCAGCTTCTGGCAGAATTCAGAGAGCATGGTAATGCGGTGCTGCTGGGGACCAACAGTTTCTGGGAGGGCGTCGATGTCCGGGGTGAGGCTTTATCCTGCGTGCTGATCGATAAAATTCCCTTTGCTTCGCCGGGCGATCCGGTGCTGGAAGCCCGCATCAATCATCTGCGGGAGCGGGGCGGGAATCCCTTCCGTTCGATTCAGATCCCTTCGGCTGTGATTCAACTGAAACAGGGCATTGGCCGCCTGATTCGTGACAAACAGGATTCAGGCGTATTGGTGCTGTGTGATCCGCGGTTTTTGAGTAAGCCTTACGGTAAAGTTTTTATGCGCAGTTTGCCACCGATGCCTATCACTCAGAATATTGATGACGTGGCAGCGTTTTTCAGTGAAACGGCTTTGAGCCCTGCTAGTTGAGATCAGCAGCAAACTCTTTCAGTAAATCCAGAGGAATAATTTCGGTCGCACGCTGATGCGTGCCGGCCAGATAGACGCGTGGCGCCATATTATGCTCATAAGCCTCCAGCCAGCGCACCGCACACAGGCACCAGCGATCGCCTTCCTTAAGCCCGGGAAAACCGAACTCTTCCATGGGGGTAGTCAGATCATTGCCCCGGAAACGTGAATATTCGAGAAAAGCCTGATTGACCTGAACGCAGACTGTGTGCTGACCGTAGTCGGCATCACTGGTGTTGCAGCAGCCATCGCGATAAAAGCCGGTCAAGGGTTCTTCGCTGCAAGTCTGGAGTGGTTCTCCAAACACATTCAAGGACTCATCAATATCCATTAATCACCTGGTTTCCTTAACATTTTTCTGACTTCACCGACATGGGTTTCTTCCTCACTGATTTTCTGACGCGCATACTCTTCCAGCATCACGCTTTTACCTTCAACCAGTTTCAGCAGGGCATGATATTTCTCAATTGACAGCTGCTCATGATCAAGCGACTCATGCAGAATGGCGCCGATGTCATGCTGCTGGGATTCCAGCAGGGGGCCGATGCCCAGTGACGGATGATAACCAAGATGAGTGATAAGTTCACCCGCCTCCTGCGCATGTGTCAGCGATTCGTCGGCCTGACTTCGCATCCATGACACGATGGGAATACGGCCATAGCCGTAAACCATAAAAGAGTAGTGGGTGTAGCGAACCACACCCGCCAGTTCAGTTTCAAGAATCTGGTTGAGTAAATTGACAACTTTGTCAGTATCCAAAGCCTGGTCAGTCATAGCAGACCTCCCGTGAATTAGCTCAGATGAATGGTGCCATCCACTTTATGTTTGATGGACAGCGCGGGGACTTCCAGGGTCATTTTGACTTCAATGGTTTCCATGCCATTGAGCTCGTCATTATCCAGCGCACGGATAATCGCATGCTCGATTTCACGCTGCGAGGTGACACCGACCTCCTTCAGGAACTTACGAATGTCCATGTTCAGCATTTCTTCGTTCATGGTCTCCCTCCACTAGAAATTAATCGTATTTGATGTATTTGAAGCGCGGATCGTCGGGTGTGCCGGGTAAGGCGCCGTCATCGAGCCCCGGCTGCCACATGACCACTTCCTCGATTTTTTTGGCCAGTTCGAAATCCTTATCGGTAATGCCCTTGGCGGCATGGTTGACCAGTTTGACGATAACAAAAGCATAGGACACCGTCAGATCCGGGTGATGGAAAGCCGCCTCGGCCAAATGGCCGACCGTATTGACCACCATCAGTGTGCTTTTCCAGCTGCTGGTTTTGTACTTACGCCGAATCCAGCCATTTTCCAGATACCAGTGCGGCAGTTCCTGCTTCAGTCTTGCTTCTACTTCCTTATCGGAATAGGTTTTTTCTTTACCGTCTTCTCTCCAGCTCATGGGTATCACCTCCTTATAAGTTCATTGTACGCCCAGTTAGACATATTTAAATATCACTGTCAAAACAGGCTGCAGACAAGGCAAACGGTTTGTCTTCGGACGTTTAAAGAGTAAGATGAAGCTAGTGATTTTGAAGAAGGGGAGACACTTTATGAATGATGCCGCCAGCTTCAGAGAAGTCGGTTTTTTATCAGAACAATGCTGCCATGGTGATTTTGCCACGGAGATCAAGCAAAGCAGCTACTACACAGTCTGCAAAGACCTCAACAAGCTGGGGCAGTCGGTCCTCAATCATTGTCATATCCACCCGGATGACGAAAAAGAGGTATACCTGACGCTGCATTTCCAACGCATGCTTTCACATTTCCAGTCCATCATTCTGATGTCTGAACGTGGCATGACACACCAGGTCGAAATTATGACCCGTTGCATGCTGGAGCTTTTATTCAACCTGGTCGCGTTTCATCAGCACGATGATCTGCTGGAAGCGATGACGGTCGGCAATGATGACCAGAGAAGGGAAGTATTGATTAAGCTCTATAACGAGCAACTAGAAACATCGACCTTCACCGAAGATGAGATGACGCATCTGAAGAAAGTCATTAACAGCGCCGATGAAGATGATCGCGACGATATCCATGTCTTTATGAAAGCCGAGATGGCGGGACTGCTGAATGAATATCGCACGACCTATCAATTACTCAGCGAGAGTGTTCACAGCAATCTGCATTCATTAAAAGCCGATCTGGATATCGATGAACGCAGTGATGCAATTGTAGGAATCAACACACGTGCCGATCATCAGGACAGACTCTCAACACTGATGTTAACCGCGGGTGATTACCTGATTACAGGCATAGAAATCATGCTCAAGATTCATCGCCAACCAGAAGAACAGACATCCAGCCTTGAAACCATCAAACACAAAGCCCAGGATGTCTGGAAACATATCGTGGTGAAAGTCTCACATAGATAACCGAATTCATCATGCTGATTTAAAAGCCCGGCTGGAATTTCCAGCCGGGCTTTTTTTATGTCTTTCAGAATTTAAAATCTGAGAATGTTTACCGTGATTAGCTCGCTAGAAATGAAATTCCGGAGGCTGTTTTTGGACAATGAAGACCGGAAAGTGGAGGAATTAAAATTCTATTTGTAAGCACTCACATATTGTAGAGATACTGCTTATTAATAGTTAATTTAACATAATATATATTATACGAACTTGTATGGGCGTAAAAAACGCAGCTCAAATCACGCTTTCACTATGGTTCGTATCATTTAGGTTATGACAAATTGAGATTCAGCTACTGACCGATAACCAGTGTTTTCAGAATTTAAAATCTGGACAGATTTACACTACTCAGCCCAGTAAGATTTCAAATTCTGAATGCGTAATGAACTATCAAACTTAATCGAGAAATTCTGATGCGCTGAGTTTTTTGATTCTGTGGTAAAGATTCTTACGCTTCAAAAATTCATGCATCTTTTTGGCATCCACAGGATCTTTTTCTTGGGTACTTTGACCATTACAAAAAATGTAATCATCGGGATGCCACCATCCAGTGACAATACTATTTACTATCTGCACTGCGAATCGTTTATGAAGCTCGTCTTCTTTTAACTGTTTGGTAAAAAGCCCTTTTTGGATCAAAATTCGCGGGCTTTGAATAAACAACAATGATAAGGACTTAATCATCATCCTGGTTTTGTAGTAATGCCAGTAGCCAAAATACAACGGTTGATAACGACTGTATGTAAATTCATCCCCATCCCTGGGCGTTGTTATATGCTGAAGAATAATCATCAGATTGCCATCAGTGTCATGGTCGGCTGCTGGTACGAATTTAACCCCATCCTCAATGACAAAATAAGCAATCAGCGTTGTCTTTCCGTCCACTTGATCTTGGTCGCTGGCTATCAGCTCATAAACAGATCTAAAGTTATATCCATATTCATAACATTCCTGAATAGCACCGTAACCGGTGTCTAACCACTCACGGCGGATAAAGAAGTGTTCAGCTAATTTGTCCAATAAGTCAGGTGTCAGGACATTAATCAGCGAGTCCAAACTATCAAAATCACTGAATTTAAAGTTAAATTCGGGGAAAATTTGAGGAATTCTGGTGACGGGAATCTGGTGTGCATCAAATATACGCATCACTCTTATGGCAGTCGCTCTTAAACCATGTCGCTTGGCAAAACGCCGGTCATCCAACCACTCTTTGAGACTAATTATGTCTTTTAGCTGCTTTAGCGAGTCCAGCAACATCGTTATCATGGCTAGCTGGCTGCTGCCAGGGCATTTTGATTAACACGGTCAATCAAACTAATCACCTTGGTCGCGGCAGCGTCATCAAACACGCCTAACAGGCCTTGATCGTGAATATGGGTAAATGGCGGTTCGAACAACATGGTTTTCTCAATCACACCATTCCTGTTTAAGTAGCTGATGATGTTATTGATAAACGTCATCTGATCGGCGCGTAAATTACCGGCCTGAATAAACTCTGCAAAGTGTGCCTGGGCGGCAGCCATATCCAGCCCTACGATATTGCGGATAAATACGCCCAGCGGCGTATCACCATAGGTGTCCACATACTCCTGCCTGGTGCCGACCGTCTGACCATCAAAAAGGATGCTTTCCAGCAGCTTAATCTCGGTTTCAGTAATCGGTTTGTTGCTCTTTAACTTTTGAATTACGAGGTGATCACTGTGACTTCGCACATACGACTCTACCCTGTCTTTATAGCTTTGCAGGGTCACGTAGGTGCCGATGGGCTCATGGATGCTGATACCATCGTGGTCAAGTGTATCTTCAAATGAGGTATTGACGATAGGCTGATGATCTTTATCGAGATATTTCATTAAATCGCGTAAAGCGACCCGCACATTTTCCAGATGGTTTACGCTGATTGCCTGCCAGAAAACCTCGGTTTGTAACTCTTTCAGCAGGTCTTTTTGCAAAGCGACAGCAGGAATGTTTTGCTTTTTTAACAAGGCATCCGCGGTACTGCTTATTTTGTTAATAAACTGGCTCAGACTATGCGAGCCGGTTAATAAGGCGATCTGGAAATTCAGCACCAGAATATCGAAACGCCGGGCAAACTCATCATCGTTTTTATCAGCCAGCACCAGCTTGGCCAGTTCGGTGTTGATATCCAGCAAATCACTTTTGGACAGATTCTGCCAACGGGCTTTGTCGCTGAACTCGACCACATACCTGAGCTTGGCTTTAACCACAAAGCGGTCTCTGTCTAAACTGGCAATCGCCTGATACAGCTCGTTGATGTAACTTTCGGCAAGTTCCCCCTGCTCATCCGTTCGGTCTGTGTTGCCACGTATGAGCATGGCGACTTCCAGTTTCGCTTCAAATACCTGTTGAATCAGGCTTTTCACGATCTTGCCCTGGACACCATCGGGGTTGGCATCAAAAAACTCAAAATTCTGGCAATAATCAAAAATCACAAAATGGGTTTTATGCTCACCGCTGCCAAATAAATCGGGGCATAAACGTGTGCCACGGCCAATCATCTGCCAGAATTTAGTGGGCGATTTGACCGCTTTGAAAAACACCAGATTGACCACGCGCGGTGCATCGACACCGGTATCCATCATATCGACTGATACGGCAATCTGTGGATCGCGCTCTTCGTATTCATCCACAAACACTTCCAGCAAATCCTGGGCTTTGCTTTCGTAGTTATCGATCACCCGTAAAAACTTGCCGGCATATTCGGGATAATTTTTGTTGAAACGTTCTTCGATGAACAGCGCGTGGTCATGGCTTTTGGCAAAAATAATGCTTTTGCCGAGCTTATCCCCGCCCTGCACTTTAATGCCGTGCGTCATAAGATGATTCAGTACCTTATCAACGGTATCACCGTTAAATAACCATTTATTCAGCGCTGCACTATCAATCTCATCGGGCGCTTCGCCCTGAGTCGGATCGCCGAACTTCTCTTCATACTCAGCTTTTTCAGCGTCAGATAGCTGATTGTAATGCACCCCTTCGCGCATAAATTTCAACGGCACCGACATCGCTTTGGGCGGGACTAAGAAGCCCTCTTCCACCGCTTTATCCAGCTCATAAGCAAAGGTTGGATTGTTATCCTCAATGCCGAATAAACTATAGGTGTTGTGATCGACCTCGGCTTTAGGCGTGGCGGTCAGGCCAATCAATAGGGCATCAAAGTAATCAAAAATCGCTTTGTACTTCTGATACACCGAGCGATGCGCTTCATCAATGATAATCAGATCAAAATGGCCGACACCGTAAAAGCGGGTATCGCTGTCACGCATGCCATCAATGCGGTTCATGATGGTCGGATAAGTCGAAAACACCAAACGGGTGCCGTTATCTTCTTTTTCTTTAGTGAGATCAATCGAGGATAAATGTGGCAGCAGCTCACTAAAGCGGTTTTTGGCTTGTGAGACCAAGGCATTACGGTCGGCCAGAAACAACACCCGCTTGGCCCAGTTGCATTTGGTGAGCATATCGACAATCGCCGCTGCGGTGCGGGTTTTACCACTGCCCGTTGCCATCACCAATAAACTTTGCCGCGCCCTGCCCCGTAATTCGCCCTCGCTGTTTTGCGTTACCGTATTTTCTGCAACCCGCGCTACGGCTTCTAATTGATAGGCGCGTCCGGCAATGGCTTCATTAACTTTAAAATCGCGACAATCGGTTCGGGTCGTGCGCCGCTCAATAAGTAACTGCAATTCATCTTTGCTGTAAAAGCCCTGAACTTCACGTTCCGGATAAAACTGGTCATCCCAGAGATAGGTTTCAAAGCCGCTGCTGTAGAAAATAATCGGCCGCTGGCCTTTCAACTGCTCCAGGCAATCGGCATACAATTCCGCCTGATGCTTGCCTTTACGCGAATCGACCATCGTCTTTTTAGCTTCAATCACCGCCAACGGCAGACCATCATCACCCCACAGCACATAATCCACATAGCCAAGGCCCGAAGGATTGGTGCTTTTAGGCATGCCGGTGACTTCATACTCAAGGTGATAACCCTCCTGCAAGTTATCCCAACCGGCTTCTTTCAAAGATAAATCAATATAACGGCGGCGGGTTTCGGCTTCTGAGACCAGTAATGGCACGGCCGCTTCAATATCGACGGTTTGCTGACGGGCTTGTTTACGTTCGGCTAACAGGGCTTTTTGTTGTTCGAGTTGTTGTTTTAACTGGGCGTTTTGTTCCGCCAGTTCACGTTGACGTTGTTCGGCTTCACGCTCGATGGCGTTTTTGGCTTCCACATCGGCGACGGTGTCGGCCAGTTGTTGCGGATTGGGTTCGGTAGACGTTCCATGCGGGATTAAGGCTTCATCAAATACCTGCGGCTCGGGTGTGTGTTGGCCGTAATAAATCACCAGATGCCGCATAAAGCGAAACAGGTATTTCAGTGAGGCTAAGGCATCCTGCTGGCTGACAGATTTGCCATGTGCGGCAATATTACCGGTTTTGCGAATCAGATTAAGTTCATTAAATAAGGTGTTGTTAAATAATGATTTAAAGCTGTGTTCATGCAGTAAGGTGCTTAAATCAGCCCGCCACGGACGGCTCAAAGAACGATCATGGTGATACAACCAGTTAACAGCATTTTCGAGGCTGGAACGGCAGAAAATCGCCGAAGCTTTGGGGGAGAGAAAGGTCAGTTGTTCTGCTTCTACGGCATCGGCGTGCAGTGCCGGAAAATCGCTTTGCAGAAACTGAAAATTACTCATCAAACATTCCCTGTTGTGAACCCGTTTGCCTATGCTGCCCTATCTGCCGTTAATTCGCCAGTAAAAGCCCGTTGTAACAGGCTGTTAAATAAGGCTTCGGACTTTTGCAGATTGGTCTGAGCTTGTTGTTTTTGTTTTTCGATAATCGCGATGCGTTCAGCGAATTGGTTTTGTAATTCTATTGACGGCTTGACCAGCATGTATTTATCAAAAAACTGTTTTGGTACCCGTTTTTGACCGGCAGTTCCCGTCATGTTTAATTCAGCATATTGCCTAAAACTTTTCTGAGTCGTTAGAGCATATATCCACTCGGGTGTTGATAAGTTTGGTACAGGCCTGAGAACATGAAATTCAGTGGTACCAAAACCAACTCCGTTGGTGAGGTTTCGCATGATTGCCCCCTTACCGTTCTCCATGCAGGGGGTGATCTTGGCGAAGACAACATCATTATCAGCAAAATAGGTAAATCCACTCCAGACTTCTTCAAGGAGTCTATTGTCTGTTAATTCAACATCTCCATATTCGGACACTTTTGCCATTGGCACAAAAGAGACGTAACTATTTTTGTCGAACTTGGCAATTTCAGACTTTGGCGGGTTTATTTGGCATAAGCTTGAAAGCGAGACTTTCTGTCCTTTGAGGCCACCAAACATTTCCAAAAACAGGGATTGGCTGAGTGCGGTGTAATGCTCAACCAGTTGCTGGTCTTTTTGTCTGAGGCTATCCGCTGCATCCAAAATCGCGGCAATCTGCTTTTGCTCTGCCAGTGGTGGGAGTGGGATTTTGACAGACTTAAGATATTTAAAATGCCTGTTATAGCCAGTATTCGGTATGTTTAAGGTCAAAAAGAAATAATACAGATACTTTGCATTAGTAGTTTCGTCATTTACGGATTTGAGAACTTTGGTTCCATCAGCTCCCATTGCAAATGGGACATCAATATATTTAAGTGCTCTAGTGTGATCACCAAACACAATATAAGGAGGTGGTGCCTTAACAAGAAGATTGCTGTTGTTTGTATAACCAGCGACTAAACTTTGACCTTGATCGACAATTACAAACTCACCTTCCTCTAGAAAGTCAGATTTCAAGGTCTTTTTATTTCCGCGGGAAACATCTAGTGCGAGCTGCTCAAAAGAAAAAATACCCCATGAACTGGGCAATGCTTTTAAAGCAGTTAGATTTTGAATGAGGTTGGATTCCATTAGCCCAAAAACTCTTTCAGCATTTGCAAGGCCTGACCACGCTCTTTATCAAGCTGTTCTATCTCAGCAATAATCTTGGCCGGAGGATCATATTCCACCTGCTCGTACTCCACTTCTTTATAGCGGTTAATGCTTAAATCCCAGTCGTTTTGTTTGATTTCATCAAACGGCACCACAAAGCTTTGTTCGGTGCGTTTTCGCTCTGTTTCTTTATCGCGCTGTTTGAAGCGCTGGATGATATCGGGGATATCGTTGTTCTTGACCGGGCTGCGTTTATCGTCGAGTGAGTAGCCATCGGCCTGCATATCGTAAAACCAGACATTATCCGTGCCGCCGTTATTGGTTTTGGTGAAAATCACCACCGCCGTGCTGACTCCGGCATAAGGTTTGAATACGCCGCTGGGCATGGAGATCACCGCTTCCAGACGTTGTTTTTCCACCAGGGTTTGCCGCAGTTGTTTATGGGCATTGGATGAGCCGAATAACACGCCATCGGGAATAATCACCGCACTGCGACCACCGACTTTGAGCATGCGTAAGATCAGCGCGATAAACAGCAGTTCGGTCTTTTTGGTTTTGACGGTTTTGAGCAATGTTTTCTCGACACCATCGTAATCCAATGAGCCTTTAAATGGCGGATTAGCCAGAATCAGGCTGAACTGTTCGCGGCAGGCGGCATTGGCTTCGCCCAGGGCATCAAGACCAATCAGATTCGGCTTATCGACGGCATGCAATTGCAGGTTCATCGCGGCGATACGCAGCATGGTGCTATCAAACTCAATGCCGGTAAACATCTCGCTGTTGAAGTGTTCACGGAAAGTCTGATCATGCAGCCAGTCGGCATGATGGTCGTAAATATATTCACCTGACGCCACCAGAAATCCGGCGGTGCCGCAGGCCGGGTCGCAGATCGTGTCTTCACGATTAGGCTCCATCATTTCCACCATCATTTTGATGATATGACGTGGGGTACGGAATTGGCCATTGGTGCCAGCGGTGGCGATTTTGGAGAGTAGGTATTCGTATAAATCGCCTTTGGTATCGCGATTATCCATCTGGATTTTGTCGATCATCTGCACAACCTGATCCAGCAGCTTCGGCGTCGGGATCATAAAGGTGGCGCCTTTCATATACTGCGCAAATACCCCGGCCTGATTGCCTACCTGTTTCATATGCTCGAACACAGTGAGGTTGTCGGCCTTTTCCTGTGGCTGCGTAAACAAGGCAAACATCGATTGCGGATCGAGTTCCCGGAAACTATGCCAGCGAAAGCCTTGATGCTCTTTTTGATAGAGCGGGTTCTTCAACTCCCCGCCTGTCATATTGGCCTTTTTCTCTTCCAGCAACTGGGTTTCGTCCAGCCGGCGTAAAAACAGCAGATAGGTGAACTGTTCGATAACAGTGAGCGGATTACTGATGCCCCCTGTCCAGAAGGTTTCCCATATTTTATCGACTTGGCTTTTCAGTTCACCGGTGACCATGCAATGACTTTTTTGATTGAAATCAGGGGTGATGATTTTCCATCATTAATATAAGGCTGACAAGCTTGTGCAGGGCAATATCAGCTTCATTCTATATATTGCATCCAATCCACATTGATCAGGTGTTTCTTCATCTATCAGTTGTGATTATGTTTAAGGCTATTTGTACGCACCTCTGCCTCGGCGGTATTTTTACGTATAAGCAGATAGAGGGCAGGTATTACTAACATCGATAACAGTGGTGCTGTCACCATGCCCCCAACCATCGGGGCTGCGATACGTTTCATTACTTCACTACCGGTGCCACTACCGAACATAATGGGCAGCAAGCCAGCAAGAATCACTGTAGCCGTCATTGCTTTGGGTCTGACCCTTAAAACGGCACCTTCACGAATAGCATCAAGTAGATTAGCGTTGCTGTTTTCGCCTTCATCCAACCTGCTTTGCCATGCCTGTTTCAAATAAATCAGCATGATTACGCCAAATTCTGCGGCAACACCTGCCAAAGCGATAAACCCGACTACACTGGCTACTGACAGGTTGTGTCCCAATAAATAGAGCAGCCAGATGCCTCCCACCAGGGAAAATGGCAAGGTGACCATCAGCAACAGCGCTTCACTGAAACGCTTAAATGTCAGATAGAAAAGAATAAAAATGATGAGCAAAGTCAGTGGCACCACCAGTTTGAGTTTGTCAGTTGCTCGCTGGAGAAACTCAAATTGTCCAGACCAGGTGATTGAGTAAGCTGTTGGCAAATCGATTTGTTCGCTGACTATTTGCTGCATCTCAGCGACTGCCGAGCCCAGATCGCGATCATGAATATCTACATAGACGAAACCGGCTAAACGCGAATTTTCACTTCGTATCATTGGCGGGCCGTCACTGATGCTGATTTCAGCGATATCTGACAATAACAGTTGCTGTCCTGCGATTGTGACCACAGGCAGTGAGCGTAATGAAGCCAGTGAGTCCCTTATTTCCCTGGGGTAACGAACATTAATAGGGAAGCGCTCCAGCCCTTCCACTGTTTCACCAATGTTCCGGCCCCCCACTGCTGAACTGATAATCAGCTGGACATCATCAATATTAAGGCCATAACGCGCCGCGGCATCACGCTTAATCGTGACATCAATGTAACGACCACCGGTAAGGCGCTCAGCAAAAACACTGCTGACACCCGGCACGTCTTTAAGTACCTTTTCAATATCACTGGCTATGTTATTGATAACATTAATGTCCTCACCCAGAACTTTGACACCCACCGGGCTTTTTATCCCCGTGGCGAGCATGTCCAGCCGGTTTCTAATCGGTGGCACCCAGATATTGGTCAAGCCCGGCACTTTCACCGTACGGTCGAGTTCGGCGATGAGTTTGTCCTGTGTCATGCCCGGACGCCATTCTTCCCGGGGCTTGAATTGAATGGTGGTCTCAAACATCACCAGTGGCGCAGGATCGGTTGCGGTATCTGCACGCCCTGCTTTGCCGTATACCGTCTCGACTTCCGGCACCGTTTTAATCATCCGGTTCGTCTGCTGCAGTAACTCGGCTACCTTACCGGCAGAAAGGCTGGGCAAAGCGCTTGGCATATAGAGCAAATCGCCCTCATCAAGTGGCGGCATGAATTCGCTGCCCAGATGCTGCAGTGGCCAGATACTGGTCAAAGACAGCAATAGAGCCGTCACCAGGGTCAGTTTTGGGAAACGCAGAACTGCTTCCAGCATGGGGCGATACACAGCGATCAGAATACGATTAAGCGGGTTCTTTTTCTCCGCAGGGATCCTGCCCCGAATCAGATAGCCCATCAACACCGGTATCAGGGTGACGGCAAGACCCGCTGCTGCTGCCATGGCATATGTCTTGGTATACGCCAGCGGTGAAAACAGTCTCCCCTCCTGTGCTTCTAATGTGAAAATCGGAATGAAGGACAGCGTGATAATGAGCAGTGAGAAAAACAGTGCTGGTCCCACTTCGGCGGCCGAGTCGCCAATCACCTTCCAGCGACTTTCATTATCCAGCTTCATGCCAGGGTTGTTGTCATGCCAGTGTTCAAGATGCTTATGAGCGTTTTCTATCATCACGACTGCAGCATCGACCATGGCGCCTATCGCAATCGCAATCCCCCCGAGAGACATGATATTGGCATTGATCCCCTGCCATTGCATGATGATAAAAGACAGCATGATTCCCAATGGTAAGGAAACGATCGCCACCAGGGCTGAACGCAGATGGAACAGAAAGACAAGGCAGACCATTGCCACCACAATAAACTCTTCAATGAGCTTTTCACTCAGGTTGTGGACCGCCCGTTTAATCAAGCCTGAGCGATCATAAACAGGCACTATCTCTACACCATCAGGCAGGCTTTTTTGCAGGCTGCGGAGTTTATCTTTGACTGCTGCAATGGTCGTCAGCGCATTTTTACCGGAGCGCATAACAACCACGCCCCCCACCGCTTCACCTTCACCGTTAAGCTCGCCAATAGAGCGACGGATTTCAGGCCCGATCTGAATATGCGCGACGTCACCCAAGCTTACTGGTACACCGTTGCTGCCCGTCAATAAGGGAATAGAGCGGAAATCTTCCAGGCTTTGCAGATAGCCGCTGGCGCGAACCATGTATTCGGCTTCCCCCATTTCCAGCACCGAACCACCGGATTCCTGGTTGCCGTTATTGATGGCTTCCACCACACGCGATAGCGGGATGCGGTAGGCCGCTAGTTTATCGGGATCGACCACCACCTGATATTGCCGGACCATGCCGCCGACGGTGGCTACTTCAGCGACATTCGGCACGGTTTTGAGCTCGTATTTGAGAAACCAGTCCTGCAGAGCGCGCAGTTGCGAGATGTCCTGGGTACCTGACTTGTCGACCAGTGCGTATTGATAAATCCAGCCTACACCGGTGGCGTCCGGACCAATAGCGGCGTTGGCTCCAGCAGGGAGCCTCGATTGGGCCTGGTTCAGGTATTCAAGTACCCGGCTGCGGGCCCAGTACAAATCGGTGCCTTCCTCAAACAGGATATAAACATAGCTGTCACCAAAGAAAGAGAGTCCACGTACCACTTTGGCACCGGGCACCGACAGCATGGTCGACGTCAGTGGATAGGTAACCTGATCCTCTACCAACTGTGGTGCCTGCCCGGGCCAGGTAGTTTTAATAATGACCTGCACATCTGACAGATCAGGCAAGGCGTCAAGCGGGGTGCGCGATAAGGACACCAGGCTCCAGGCAAGCAAGATCAGGGTGGTCAGTAACACCAAAAACCGGTTGGCGATAGACCAGCGGATAAGATTGGCAATCATTGTGCACCTTCCATTTGCATCCCCTCAGTCAATGGATGCATATCCACAATTAACGGTGCCGCCCCCTCCTTGAGACGAAATTCGATGTGGATTTTCTGACCCACAGAGAGATTGTCTGCATCCAGTGATGGTGAAAGCTGAAAATCCATTGTCATACCTGGCCATTTCAGGCTGGGAATGTCAGGGTGAGTCAATGTTAATAGCTGCCCTCTTATCGCTTCCACTCTGGCCTGGGTCTGATGCGTGTTGCTGCCCCTATCCGGCATCTCATGCCTTTCCGGTTTCATCGTGTCAGCTTCGGAAAGCCTTGCTTCCACTCCGCTCAAACTCGCCTCTGAATCGAGCAGGAATTGGCCGGAGGTGACAACCCGTTCGCCTTCCTTCAGGCCTTGCTTGATTTGAGTCTTTCCATTGGCCTCGATGCCGGTGATGACCTCAACCGGACGGAAGCTGCCATTATCCATCGCCACCATCACCAGGGTGCGTTTCCCCGTCCGGATAAGTGCTTCGGTTGGCACCATCAGTGCCTGTTCGATCTGTTTCCCTGCCAGAACCATGTCGACGAACATTCCCGGTAGCAACTCACCGTCGGGATTGTCGAGGATCATGCGCGCCTTAACCGTACGGGTAATGGGATCGACTTGCGGCAATAAGCGTTGTACCCGGCCAGTGAATTCTTTGCCGGGAAAGGCGGGTGTGGTGGCGATAACCGGATCGCCAGAACTGACCTGATTTACCTGTTGTTCAGGGACTTCGGCATCAGCCCAGACTGGATCCAAACCATTTATGCGCATCAATGTGGAGCCCGGTAATGTGGTCATTCCCTCCCGGATTTCTAATTCTGTGACGACGCCGTTAATCGGCGAAGTGATGGTCAGATGAGGTTGAAGCTTGCCGGTCTCTCTAACCTTGCGGATTTGTGCCTCGCTCATCCCAGCCTGACGCATGCGGGCGATGGAGGCGCTGATTAATTCAGCCAAATCTTCGCCCTGCATGTTTATAAGTGCCAGATATTCTTCCTGCACCGCTAACCATTCCGGTACATAAATAGCCATCAGTGCTTGCCCTTTACTGACCCGTTCAAGGCTGGTCTCGACATAGAGCTTTTCGACATATCCCATCGCCCGGGCCTGAATATTCACTTGCTCGCGTTCATTCCAGGCAATATTGCCTACCGTGGAGATAGTGCTTGTAATGTCTTCCCTGCTGACTGGCGCTGTTCGCAAGCCAAAGTTCTGCTGGATCCGTGAATTAATACTGACCACAGCCTCCTCACCTGAGCTATCGTTATCAGCGCCCTGGTATACCGGCACCAGCATCATATCCATATAGGGTGATTTGCCCGGTGACTCAAATTGATTGCCGGGCACCATGGGGTCCTGATAGAAAAGTATTTTCCGACCGGTAACCGGATCAATGTCACCGGCTTTAAGTCCTTTTTCCATATGCCGGCGAGTTGCAGCCTCTCCTTCTGCAATGCTCCATCCTGAAGGGTTTTCTGTGGTTTTGTCAGAACCGGTTTCTGCCGGCATAGTGGACATTTCCATACCCTGCTGCATGCCCCATTGATAGGCGCCATAACCGACAGCCACGATCAGCAGCATCACTAACAATACGATGACAGTTTTGAGATTCATTCTTTAAACTCCGGGGTATTGAAAGCGCTATTCGCGCTATGATGTTCAGCGCCATTGTGTAATGTCAGGAATTCCAGCTCGGCCCACAGTGTTGCAGTCTCCATTTCAATCCGCAGACGTTCAATTCGTGTGGCTATTTCCATTTTCCGGGCATCAAGCACAGCCGCTAATTGCCCGGCACCACCCCGATATTCAGCCAAAGCGGCTTCAGTACGCTGACGGGCAAGCGGAATCAGGGCATCGTCATAGTCGTCAAGCCGGGCCAGATTACTCTGCCAGGTAATCAGCCAGTGCTCGGTTTCGGCCAGATGCTGTCGGATCATTTCTTCGCGTTTTGCTCTGAGTTCCGCTGCCTTGGCTAACTTCGCCGCCACGACCCTGTCCTGACGGTTTTCCTCATTCCATTGCAGCGGCACGCTGACCCCCAGCGAGATCATGTCTGAAAATCCCGAACCACGTTCGCCATAACGTAATGACCACGTCCAGTCTGCTTGTTTTTCCTGGCGTGCTGCTTTTGCTTCCGCTTTGGCGACGATCTCTTCAGCCACCATGATCGCGATGTCGGGGTGATCATTGATTTTGTGCGTTATATGCTGTGTGTCGAGTGTGGTCTGAGAGATGTCTGGGGCTGCTGCTAATACCGGGCTTGCCATCTCACCGACCCAGCGCTCCAATGTTGCCAGTGCATTAGCAAAGCGGGCCTGAGTCTCGAGTATGCGATCCTCGATTTCAGCCACCGTGGTTCGAGCAAGGAAAATATCCGATTGCGGTCCCTTCCCGCCACGATAAGCAGCTTCAGCGGCCTTCACCTGTAATGCAGCTTCCTTTTTCTGACTGGTCAGTAGTGTCAGCATCTGCTGCAGATAATGCGCATCAAACCAGGCCACGGCTGTTTTCTGGCGTAATTCTACGAGGGTAAGTGCTTTGGCTATCTGCGCTTTGTGGACTTTCTGCTCATAGACATTAGCGCGGGCACGGCGTTTGTCCTCCCCTGTGAAAGTCTGGGAAATACCGATACTGCGCATCGTCATGAAATCTTCCGAAAGCGCATAGGCCATTGAGCCATTGACAGGCACGTTCTCAATCGACAGTTGTAATTCAGGGTCGGAAAGTTGTGCAGCCTCTACCGCCAGCTCGCGGGAGGCTTGTGCTGCTGCATCCTGTGCAAGCAGTGCCTGAGAGCGTTGCTCAGCAAGCTGAAGTGCTTTATCGAGACTAAGCCCCTGGCTTTCCAGCTCAGACTGAGCTGCAATAGCGCTGGCATAGCTGGCAAGCAACAAAGCCATAAAACAAGAGCGATAAGCTCGCCGAATGACTGGCATAGTTGTTTTCAGCCCAAAAAAGCTGAACCGTGAAATTGACATAAGCTGAACCCACTGAAATTTTTGTCGTTGCCTGACGACAACGCAAATGCTTCAAGCTAACGATGCATCGTTGCTTGAAACGCTAGGCATAAATGGGGATCAGCTCAGGGTTGGCGGACGCCAGAGAGTGGCGGGTAATAAATGGGGCACAGCGACAGTGACACTGGGTTCGGTATCCCTGTCCGTGGCGGTGAAACTCAATGAGGGAACTGAAAAGATAAGCACTGTCGGCGAGGCGTGGCAACTTTGTGCCGGATTGCAATGTTCACCCGTCATAGCGGCAGTTGCAGCATCGTTACAGCAGTCGGCTGAGATGGCCAACGTCATCTGCATAGAATCAGAGTGACTCCCCTGCTCCATCGGGCAATCTTTAACAAAGTTATGCGCATAACTGACATTGACGAATGCCAGAGAAAAACAAAGAAACAGTAAATTCACTATACGCATGACATTCAATGATACTTTTCTTGAGCGGATTGTAAATATTTTTTTGGGCACAGTGGCTGACAAGTTGCCTGTACAAAGCGGGTAGTTTCTTGCTGGTTGAAAATGCAAACCCAGCAGGCGATCCAATTATAAAATCGGGCAAGCTTCAGTAAGCATACTTATTGCCGCAATGTGACATCACAGCCAATGCTGTCATGACGGTGTGATCAACAGGTCTTTTTTCAAAAGCCGAACCGGAAATCGTCAGTTGCCATCGACATCGCTTGTTTGGAAACCGTATCTAAAATGTGGCATTGACCGTTTCAACTCGCACCGCCTATGCTTATGTCAATTTTTACACCTCCAGAGGCATTGAATTTATTAATGGAAAGGCTATTTGAAAAACTGATGTATTCGTCTCGCTGGATTATGGCCCCCATCTACCTGGGGCTGAGTCTTGTGCTCGCGCTGCTGGGCATTAAGTTCTTCCAGGAAATTGTTCATATTTTGCCCATGATTCTGGAGATGAAAGAGGTTGATCTCATCCTGGTTGCCCTCTCGCTGATTGACATCACCCTGGTGGGCGGTCTGATCGTGATGGTGATGTTCTCAGGCTATGAAAACTTTGTGTCACGATTGGATGTGGATGAAGATGAAGAAAAACTGGGCTGGCTAGGGAAGCTTGACGCAGGCTCTCTTAAAAACAAGGTCGCCGCGTCTATAGTAGCCATTTCATCAATTCATCTTCTGAAGGTGTTCATGAACGCTGAACATATTTCCAACGACAAAATAAAATGGTATCTGCTCATTCATATCACCTTTGTAGTGTCTGCTTTTGCCATGGGCTACCTGGATAAAATTACCCGGAGTAAGTAATCAGGTGCCGGCAGTGCCTTTCAAAATAAGCAGAGGTAAGTGATGCAGGAAGTACAATTAATCAGGCTGATTTATCTGAGTCGGGTCTGGGGTAATATGACCAACACTCAACTGGACCAGATTCTGGCTGATTCCAGAGAAAATAACAGACAAAGAAAAATCACTGGCCTGCTGTTCTATGGCGGTACCAGCTTTATTCAGATTCTTGAAGGACCAGAGTCTGAAGTCATTAAACTGTATTCACAAATCCTTGAGGACGAAAGACACCACGGCTGTCGCATACTGGATATTCACATTACAGACAAACGCGTTTTTGAAAATTGGGCGATGGCTTATGTGCATTCCTCCAAGGATGACTTTGAGGAACTCTCTGCGGTGCTTACAGGCAGAATCAAGAAACACCAGCAGGCATCACATGAACTGGCTTCACTGTTGAGAAAGTATCTGGGCAAAAAAATCGAACTGATATAAGTTTACATTTGCAAACCTACCGCCCATCGGCAGTCCATTTAATATTCCTGCGCCATCAGCACAAAGATAGCAAACGAGTCAGCGCTTAAGCCTGTGGGTTGAGCTATCAATCCCGCGCTCTAGGCTGGACTGCATGATTCAAGCGCCTATACCGGCATGAACCAGGATAAACAGTGTGCCCGTTGACACGCCTCAGCAGCTAGAGATAGTTAAACGCCACCTGGAACAGCTTTTCAACGATGCTGACATCTTTCTGCTCAGAGATGAACAGAATAAGGTGATCATCCGGTTCAATCACCAGCGACTTTTCAGGGAATAAAATTTCCTCACCGCGCAGCAAAGCCGCCACACTGGCAGTTTCCGGCAATTTGAGCTGTTCAATATGGCGGCCAACAACCTGGGAGGTTTTAATGTCGCCGTGGGCAATCACCTCGATCGCTTCTGCCGCCCCATTTTTAAGTGAATGAACGGTTACCACGTCGCCACGTCTGATCTGGGTCAGTAGCGTACCGATTGTGACCTGGGCCGGTGACACGGCAATATCTATCGGGCTTTCTGTCACCAGGCCGACATGACTGGCCTTACCGATAATGGAAAAGGTTTTTCTCGCGCCAAGTCTTTTTGCCAGCATCGCGGACAGGATATTGGCTTCATCATCGTTCGTTACAGCACAGAAAACATCGGTCTTGGCGATATTTTCCTCGAGTAGCAATGAAGAATCGGCCACATCGCCATTCAGTACTATGCTGTGGTGGAGATCTTCAGCCAGGGATCTGGCCTGTCTTTCATCGTGCTCGATAACTTTGACCTGGTATCGGTTCTCGATCCGTCTGGCCAGTTGTTTACCGATATTGCCGCCACCGGCGATGATGACTCTCTCGTAAGGTTTATAAGCGGGCCGGAAGACCTCAACCAGCTTCGCAATATGCCTGGTTTCCGCCAGGAAGAAAATTTCGTCATTGGCCGCGAGTTCAACTTTTCCTTGAGCTGTGACCACCTTATTATTTCTGAAGATGGCGGCAACACGCATTGAAATTTTGGGTAACAGCGCCAGCAGATGCTGAATGGGTTTACCGGCCATCGGGCTGTGGCTGTCTATATTTACCGCCACCAGTTGTGCCTTACCTTTGAAAAACTCATGTACCTCAGTGACCTCAGGTTGCTGTATGAGGTGCTCAAGATAATCCGTAACCAGCTGCTCAGGGCTGATAATCACATCGATCGGTATCACATCGGGCTGGAACAGGTTGGCTTGCTCGACATAAGCACTGGACCGAATCCGTGCCAGTTTCTTCGGTGTTTTGAATAAGCAGCCTGCTATCTGACAGGCGATCATATTCACTTCGTCATTGGCTGTGACAGCGATCAGCATGTCAGCATCTTCAGCACCCGCAGCAATCAATACTTCCGGATTGGAGGCATGGCCTATTATGGTGCGTAAATCCAGACTGTCCTGCAAGCGGTTGAGTAATTGTGGATCGGTATCCACTACAGTCACATCATTGCCCTCTTGTACCATGCTTCTGGCAGTTGAACTGCCGACCTGTCCGGCTCCCAGAATGATAATTTTCATTGCATTGTCCTCTTGGCTCAGTTTCGCCAGTACGCGGGCAGAAATAAGATAAGTAGCGTGAATACTTCCAGCCGTCCGACCAGCATGCCGAACACGCCCAACCATTTCACGGTGTCGTTAACACTGGCAAAGGTGCTGGCCACTTCACCCAGCCCCGGGCCCAGCAGGTTGATAGTCGCCACCACCGCACCAAAAGCGGATTCAAGATCAAGGCCGGCAGCCATCATGGCCACTGTCAGCAGTAGTGAGGTAACGATGTACAGCACGTAAAAACCCCAGACTGAGAACATCACTTCTTCAGAAACGGGTTTCTGTCCCAGTTTGATAGCAATAACGGCACGGGGATGCACCAGTTGAAATAACTGACGCATACCCAGCTTGGCCAGCAACAGAATACGCATCACTTTAATGCCCCCTGCTGTTGAGCCTGCACAGCCACCAATAAATGACGCTATCACCAGCACCAGCGGGATATGCAGTGGCCAGTCGCCGAAAGTGGCGGTGCCAAACCCGGTACTGGTGAGAATAGACGCCACCTGAAATGCGGCATATCTGAAAGAGGTCAACAGACTGGGATAACTGGCCGTGGCAAACAGACTGAGACTGACGATGAGGGTAATGATGATGAAAATCAGCCCGTAACTTCGTACTTCCGTATCTTTTACATACGGGGTAAGCAGCTTCTGTCTTAATACAAGAAAATGCACAGCGAAATTCACCCCGCCGGCCAGCATGAAAAAGATAGCAATGGACTCGATCAGGGGGCTGTCATAATGGCCGAGACTGGCGTCATGGGTAGAAAAGCCACCAGTTGCCACGGTGGTATATGCATGACCAATCGCATCAAACAGGGTCATGCCGGCCAGCCAGTAACAGGCCGCACAGGCCAGTGTTAAGAAAACATAGATCATCCACAGCGAGCGTGCCGTCTCGGCAATGCGCGGTGTCAGCTTTTCGTTTTTGGCAACGCCGGAGGTTTCAGCCCGGTAAAGCTGCATGCCACCGACCCCCAGTAAAGGCAGGATAGCAACGGCCAGTACGATAATTCCCATACCGCCGAGCCACTGAATTTGCTGACGATGATAAAGAATCGATTCAGGCAGCGAATCCAGCCCCGTGATGACGGTGGCTCCTGTGGTGGTAAAGCCTGAAATAGATTCAAATACCGCATCAGTCAGATCAAGATGCAGACCGAATATGAAAGGCAGTGCACCAACAAGACCGAGGATAAACCAGAACAGTGCTACTACCAGAAAACCATCCCTGACCGACATTTCGTCGCGCTGATCGTGATTAAGGGCCCACAACAGCAGACCGAAACCCAACACCGCCAGGATGGAATATGTGAACACCTGCCACTGCTGATCCTGGTAATAGAGCGATACCAGAAGTGAAGGCACAAAATTCAGACTGTAAAACATCATTAACAGGCCGAACAGGCGAATAATCGAGCGCCAGTGCATCATGACTGCTGGCTGCCCAGACTGATAGGGTAACGGATGGGGAACAACTGCCTTTTCATAAGCATTTCCGAATGATTGGGATGCTTATGCATTATGATTGGCGGAAAATTGAGAAAAATAAAATTTCCGTAAAAATTTTGTAATGGCCGGATGAAAGATGAAAATTTTTTCGAACATGATGCTCAGTCGTCTGCGTAATGGCCTGCTCGGCCAGAACCTGATTGCGCTGGCAGTTGTTAGCCTGATAACGCTGCTGGCAAGCGAGTTGAACGCCTACCTTCCCCACACCAGTTTATTGCTGTTGTTTATGACGGCTGTCGTCATGGTGTCATCTCAGACATCACTTGGCCCGTCCATATTAAGCAGCATATTGAGCTTTCTCAGCTTCAACTTCTTTTTTACCGAGCCTTATTACACGCTTGATGTCATTCATCGCAGTGATATTGCCGCCCTGTTCCTGTTTTTACTGGTCAGTATCATGACCGGTAATCTGGCGTCCAAAATGCGCCAGGCGATTTCGCGTTATGACACAGCCTTGAGCGATCTCCATCATTTTTATGCCTTCAGCCAGAAAATGACCTCTGCTCTGAACAAGGAGGGTGTGCTGGCTTTGCTGCAAAAGAATGTGCAGTCGTTCAGTGATGCGTCTGTCAGTGTCATCTGCAGAAACAGGCAGAATGAGTATGAGGCCATCCCGTCTCATGGCAACATGCCAGATGAGGCCCTGCTCGACTCCCTCTGGAAAAAAGGCATGCCCTATCCTGTGGATGTGGAGACAGGCTGGACTTTTGTCGAAGCCATATTCAATAAAGAAGTCATGGCGGTGATCGCCATCCACGGCCGCGCTGAGGCAAGCTTGATTAACAGCGCCCAGACTCTGGCTGATCTCGCTGCCCTCGCCCTGCAACGGATAAAACTGTTTCAGGAGCTTGAGCAGGCCAAACTGGCTTCGGAAACCGAACAATTACGTTCAGCTCTGTTGTCTTCTGTCTCGCATGATCTGAGAACACCACTGGCTTCTGTTATTGGCTCGGCATCGACGCTGATAGATCTCAAAGACCAGATTGAACAGAATAAACAGCAGGCCCTTTTGAGTAATATTCTTCACGAGTCTGAAAGACTGGATCGACATATACAGAATCTGCTGGACATGACCCGTTTCGGCCAGGGAAAAGTCACGCTTAAACGTGACTGGGTCGATATGCAGGATATTATCAGCAGCGTGTTAAACCGCTTAAGTGATGTGCTCAAAAGCTGCCGGGTCTCTGTGCACATAGAGGAAACATCACCGATTATCAGTGTCCATGGGCTCCTTATCGAGCAGGCTCTGCTCAATATTATCGATAATGCCGCCCGTTTCAGCCCCGATGACGGGCGCATCAGCATCAGTCTGTATAGAAACGCAGCACAGATGGTTATTGATGTCGAAGACGAAGGGCCGGGCATTGCTAATGAGGAGAAAAAGCGGATTTTTGATATGTTCTACAGCCTCAACCAGGGCGATCAGCATCAGCGTGCCGGAGCCGGTCTCGGCCTTGCTATCGCCCAGGGCATGGTGGGCGCACATGGTGGTCAAATCGAAGCGCTGGATAAGGAAGGTGGCCAGGGAGCGCTGATAAGAGTGACTTTACCCTGGACACAAGCTCAGAATAAGGACAAATGAAGTTACAACAACAAAATATCCTGATCATTGAGGACGAAGCCCAGATCAGAAAATTCCTGCGCATCAGCCTCGAAGCACAGGGTTTGAATGTCGATGAGGCCTCGACGGCTACCGCGGGACTCTCGCTTGCCCAAGCCAATAATCATGATTTGATAGTGCTCGATCTGGGGCTGCCTGACCTTGATGGGCAAGTCGTTATTCGAAGGCTGCGCCAACATCTGAAAACACCGGTTATCGTGTTATCTGTGCGGGCTTCCGAGGATGAAAAAATTCAGGCGCTCGATAATGGCGCCAACGATTATGTGACCAAACCTTTCGCTATCGGCGAGTTAATGGCCAGGGTGCGGGCGCTATTAAGATTCAATCAGACGATGGTTAGCACCCGAGACCGTATCGAGGTGCATGATCTGCTTATCGATCCTGATTCAAGAGAGGTTTTTCGCGGCGAGCAAGCGCTTCAGTTATCACGCAAGGAGTTTGATCTCTTGCATCTGCTGGCAATAAAGCCTGGCCGGATCCTTACTCATCAACTATTACTGAGCACGATTTGGGGCGACAGTTTTATCAATGAGACTCACTATCTGCGGATACTGGTGGGCCATCTGCGACAGAAGCTGGGCGATGATCCCATGCAGCCGCGTTATATTCTGACCGTTCAGGGTGTCGGTTACCGGCTGAAATCCTGAATTAATGATTGGTTGATGCTACCGAACCAGAGCTCGGCAGGCTTGTCATACAAGGAGTGAATTTAAGTTTTAGATAAGTTTCACTGCTTATAGTCAGCCTGCCGCTGTGGTTTGATTTGTTGCTGTTCTGGTCATACCATGTAATCACTCATTCGATAGATGATCACTGTGAAGCCGAATTTTTTAGTCACAATCTGTTTACTGACCTGCATGGTGTTTTCCACCAGTGCGGCGGCTTTTTTGCATCTTAATGAGCACAAGCTCGAATTATCCCATGTCGATTTGACCTACGCCGGACATGAATCAGATTCTGATTCACATCAGGACCATGATGTCAGTGCCGAGCATGCACACCATTTCAACCTGCATGTCACCGCTGATCTGGTTGAGCATGAAAGCCTCCGTTTTATCAAGTCGGCCAATCACATCAGCGGTGAGGTTATTACCCCGCTGATTTCCCGTTCCTATACGCCCCCTATTCCGCCGCCCAACGCCTGATCCTCTAGCAATTGCCTCTGTTTAGACACGCCACTCGCGTGTGAACCTGCTATGGGATTTGATCATGAAACCGTTAAATTTATTATGTCGCACGGCGATGCCGGTGCTGGCATTAGTGACTGGCCTGCTGAATGCCGGCTCAGCGCTCGCTATTGAGCCGACAACCGCTGTTAAACGCACGCTTGAATCCAGTCCGGAGTTACAGCTTTATCCTTATCATGTACGTGCTCTGGAAGGCGAATCGCTACAGGCCGGGCTGAAGCCCAATCCCACGCTGGGCGCGAGCCTGGAAAATGTGATGGGCACCGGCGACAGCCGTTTTCTGGCGGGACATGAGCTGACGCTGACTTTGAGCCAGGTACTGGAGCTGGGGGGCAAGCGACAGCGCCGGGTGGATGTCGTTGACCGCAAATCGGCTGAGTTACAGCACAGCTATGAAGTCAAACGTCTTGATGTCGTGGCGGCTACCCTGCGTGATTATTATGCTGCGCTGCGTTTACAGCGTCTTTTAGACTGGAACCAGCAACGGATTGTCAGCGAAAAAGCGGCTTTAAAAGTCATTCAACAGCGCGCCAAAGCCGGTGTGGTCGGTGATGCCGATCTGATGCGCATGCAGTTGCGGCTGGCAAAATCTGAATCCAAACAAAAAACACTTGTCGCAGAGCATGAACAGGCTCTGAGAACGCTAGCTGCCAACTGGTTACAGGAGCCTGATTTCGAGGCCGTGGATGGCAAACTGGCCAAGCTGCCCCGCTTACCGGATGAGCGTCAGCTTCAAGCAGCTTTACTGGAAACGCCTGATTATCTGCTTTCTGCCTCCCAGGCGCGAATCAATGAAGCGAGACTGGCGCTGGCCGAAGCCCGAGGCACTGCCAATGTCACCGTCGGGGCCGGTATCAGGCGGTTTGAGGCCAATGATGACCTGGCTTTGGTTTTCAATTTCTCGATGCCTTTACAACTGAATGACCGTAATCAGGGCAATATCGCCACCGCGCAGGCGCAGTATCAGGAAAAGCTGGCACATCAAACGCTGCTGAAAAACAAACTGGAAATTGCGCTCAGCCGGATCCGGTCGGCGATGGAGAACAACATCGAGCAGGAAAACCGTCTTAATCATGATCTTAAGCCGGTAGCCCGTTCATTACTGGAAGAAGTGGAACGCGGCTACAAACTTGGCATCTACAACGTGCTGCAATGGGTCGATGCCCAGGATGAGCTCTATGCTATCGAGCGCGAGATTATCGAAGCCCGTTACGCTGTGCATCTGCAGTTTCTCGAACTGGAACGACTCAGCGGCATGAGTCTGGTCAATCACACTCCCCGCCAGCCCGCCGTTGATAAGGAATAAGCACCATGAAATTTTATTTTTTGTTATTAATCCTGTTTGTGAGTACCGCGGTCTACGCTGCCGGTGGACATGGCCACGGTCATAATGAAGCCCAGCATGAATCACCTGAAGGCCCCCATGGTGGACGATTGTTGGAAAGTGAGGGCCTGAATCTGGAACTGACAATTTTTGAGTCCGGCATTCCACCTGAAATGCGGGTTTATGCCTACCAGCCGGATGGAACGGCAATTGACCCCGATAATATTGATATGACTGTCACACTGAACCGGACCGGCGGTGAACAGGATCTGATTGATTTTGCCCCGGAAGCGGATTATCTGCTTGGCGATCAGGAAATTACAGAGCCGCACTCATTTGAAGTCGAGGTTGCTGCCAGTTATCAGAACCAGGATTATCACTGGCATTTTGAAAGTTATGAAGGCCGAGCGGAAATTGCGGACAGGTTGCTGGCTTTATCAGGCGTGAAAACGGAAACCGCCGGCCCGCAGACCTTGACTTTGACCAACACTGTCTACGGCATTATCACTAAAGCCGAAGACCGGGTGTTTCACGTGCATGCGCCCTATCCCGGCATTGTGCAATCAGTGCTGGTCAACACCGGTGACGAGGTTAAAAAAGGCCAGCGCCTGCTGACCGTGCTTAACCAGCAGACCTTGCAGACTTATGCAGTGACCAGCCCTTCGGCAGGCGAAGTGACCCGGCGTCCGGTCAAAAAAGGCGATCATACGGATATGGGGACCCTGGTCGAAGTCAGCGATCTCTCCAAAGTCTGGGTTGAAATGTCGATGTTTCCAAAGGATATCGAGGTCATTTCCAAAGGCATGAAGGTCAAAGTCAGCGATCTGCACGGCGAACAGACAGCAGAAACCAAGCTGGATTACCTGTCACCACAGATGACAGGTGGCCACATCGCCCGAGCCAGAGCGACACTGGCCAACCCCGTTGGCAACTGGCGACCCGGGATGCATGTCATTGCCAAAATTGTGACCGAGCAAGTCGAAGTGCCGCTGGCAGTCAAACGTTCCGCTTTGCAGACTTTTCGTGAAATGCCAGTCGTGTTTGCCCGCTTCGGTAATGTCTTTGAAGTGAGAATGCTGCAGCTCGGTCGTCAGGATGAGGACTACGTCGAAGTCATCGCCGGTCTCAAAGCAGGCACGGATTACGTCACCCAAAACAGCTATCTGCTCAAGGCCGAAGTCCTGAAAGATGGCGCCAGCCACAGTCACTAGGAGCGAATGATGATTGATTCGATTATTCGCTTTGCGATAAATCAGCGCTGGCTGGTTCTGGTTCTGACCCTGCTGATCGCCGGGCTGGGTGTTTACAACACCTATAAACTCCCCATTGATGCGGTACCGGACATCACCAATAAACAGGTGCAGATCAACACTGAAGTGCCGGGCTATTCGCCGCTGGAAGCAGAACAGCGGGTCACCTATCCGATTGAAACAGCAATGGCCGGCTTACCGGATCTGGAATATACACGCTCGCTGTCCCGCTACGGCCTGTCACAGGTCACGGTGGTGTTTGAAGACGGGACCGATATTTATCTCGGCAGGCAACAAATCAGTGAGCGACTGCAGGCCATCCGGAGCCAACTGCCTGCCGCTGCGGAACCTCAGCTTGGCCCCGTGGCCAGCGGTCTTGGCGAAATCTTTACCTATGCTATCAGCGCTGAAGACGGCGCGAGAAAAGACAATGGTGAGCCCTACACGGCAGAAGATCTGCGAACAATTCAGGACTGGATCATTCGGCCGCAACTGGTCACCGTGCCGGGCATTACCGAAATCAACAGTGTCGGTGGCTATGAGCGTGAATATCAGGTGGCGCCGGATCCAGCCAAATTACTGGCCTATAAACTGACGCTGAATGATGTCTCCGAGGCACTGATGGAGAACAATCAGAATACTGGCGCCGGCTATATTGAACGCTATGGTGAACAGTGGCTGGTACGCTCTCCGGGGCAACTCAAGACCCTGGAAGATATCCGCAAAGTTGTCATTGCCAAACGCGATGATATGCCTGTCACGGTCGGTGATGTCGCAGAAGTTATGCTCGGCAAACAGCTGCGCACCGGTGCGGCGACCCAGAATGGTAAGGAAACTGTGCTCGGCACCGCTTTTATGCTGATTGGTGAAAACAGCCGGATTGTGGCTGAAGCCGTGTCCGAGAAACTGGAAGCGGTCAATCGCAGCCTCCCCGAAGGCGTCAAGGCTGAAGCCGTTTATAACCGCACCAGTCTGGTGGAAGAGACCATTGTCACAGTGCAAAAAAACCTGCTGGAAGGTGCTCTGCTTGTGATTGTGGTGCTGTTTGCGCTGCTGGGTAATTTCCGCGCTGCGTTTATCACGGCACTGATTATTCCGCTGAGCATGCTGTTTGCCGTGACCGGTATGGTTAATAACCGGGTCTCGGGTAATTTGATGAGCCTCGGTGCTATCGACTTTGGTCTGATTGTCGATGGTGCCGTTATCGTGGTCGAAAACGGGCTGAGACGACTAGGGCTGGCACAGCAACGGCTGGGCCGTCTGCTGACTTTGCAGGAGAGATTGCAGGAAGTCACAGAAAGCACCCGTGAGGTGTTCAACCCGGCGGTATTCGGCGTGATGATTATCATGCTGGTGTATCTGCCCCTGTTCGCCCTGGGCGGGGTTGAAGCCAAGATGTTCGAGCCAATGGCGTTTACTGTTATGGCCGCCCTGACCGGGGCATTAATCTTTGCCGTGACTTTTGTGCCGGCCGCACTGGCTATTTTTGTCAGGGGTAAAGTCCAGCATCGAGAAAATATGCTGATGCGGGCTGCACGGTTTGGCTATCGTCCTTTCCTGGGACTGGCTATGCGACTGCCCCTCATCGTGACAATCGCTGCGCTGGTTTTTGTGGTCTGGACAGCAAGCCTGACCACGCGGATGGGGGCTGAATTCCTGCCAAAACTGGACGAAGGTGATATTGCCATGCACGCACTTCGTATCAGTGGCACCGGCCTTGAGCAGTCGGTTGAAATGCAGAACCAGCTGGAAAGCATTATCAGCGAATTCGGTCAGGTCGAACGGGTGTTCTCGAAAATCGGGACACCGGATATCGCTACCGATCCGATGCCGCCCAATGTGGCCGACACCTATATCATTATCAAACCACGCAATGAATGGCCGGATCCGAGTCAGACCAAAGCAGAATTTCTGGATGAGTTACGTCAGGCGGTCGAAGCAGTGCCGGGTAATAAGTATGAGTTCACCCAGCCTATTGAGATGCGTTTCAATGAATTGATTGCCGGCGTCAGGGCTGATGTGGCGGTCCGGGTTTACGGTGATGATCTGGATAAACTCAGCCAGATCGGTGAATCGGCCATTGATATCATTAATGATGTTACCGGCGCGGCGGATGTACGCATGGAGCCTATCACCGGACTGCCGATGATATCGATTGAGCCGGATCGGGATCATCTTGCCTTACTGGGACTGACGGTCGCTGATGTGCAGCAGACCATTCACACTGCGATTGGTGGCCGTGAAGTCGGCTTGATTTATGAGGGTGATAAGCGCTTTAACCTGATTGTCAGGCTGGCGGATGAAAAACGCGAAGATCTCGATTACCTGGCTAGACTGCCGGTGGCTTTGCCAAACAGTGATGAGCCGGACCTGTCCTACGTGCCTCTGGGTGAGGTTGCGACTATTAAAAAAATCATGGGTCCCAATCAAATCAACCGGGAAAACGGCAAACGCCATGTGCTGGTATCGGCCAACGTGGTGGGGCGTGATCTGGCTTCTTTTATCAGTGATGTGCAGACCGCTATCAATCAAAAGCTTGCCATGCCTGCCGGTTACTGGGTTGATTATGGCGGTACCTTTGAACAGTTACAGTCAGCTACCCAGCGACTGTCGATTGTGGTGCCGGTGACGCTGCTGCTGATTCTGGGCTTGTTGATCAGTGCCTTTCGCTCCTTCCGCGATGCCCTGCTGGTTTTCACCGGTATCCCGCTGGCACTGACCGGCGGTGTGCTCTCTCTGATTCTGAGAGATATGCCATTGTCGATTTCCGCCGCGGTTGGCTTTATCGCATTGTCCGGGATTGCAGTGCTGAACGGCATTGTGATGCTGTCTTTTATCCGCCAATTGCGCGACAAAGGTGAAACGCTGCTGATAGCAGTCAGAAGCGGCGCCATGCAACGCTTGCGACCCGTTCTGATGACAGCGCTGGTAGCCAGCCTTGGCTTTTTGCCGATGGCACTTAACACGGGCACCGGGGCGGAGGTTCAGCGACCGCTGGCAACCGTGGTGGTTGGCGGTATCATCTCTTCTACCCTGCTGACATTGGTGGTGTTACCGGCGCTTTATATTCTGGCGCATCGTCGCAGCGAGAGAAGGTCCAGACAATAAACTTTCTACTGTGTTGTCGCAGCCGGCTCTATTCGTGACGGTTGGGTATTGTTGAGGCTTGGGTGATAAGCTGTGGTGGCTAGTATTAACCGCCACGGCTGCCCATGCTTCGAAAAACCAAGCTGAAAATTGTTTTTTACCTCAACTGCATTCTGGTTGCCATACTGATCAGCTACCAGGTTTACCTGAACCTGTCTGAAACCAAATATGCCTCATTGCATTTAGCTGAGATAGCCGATATCCGGCAAGGTCTTGCCGGTAAAACCGCATTTCAGTTTGCGGTGGTCGGCAACATCAATAATTCGTCGAATATTTTTCAGAAGCAATTTATTCCCCAGTTAAACCAGTCTGCTGCAGATTTTGTGATCTCAGCCGGTAATGCGGTCAGCGATGGTGCCGAGGAAAACTATCGTTCCCTGATAAAAATGCTCATGGGGCTCGACATGCCCTGGTTGCTGACTTACGGCGAAAACGAAGACAGTGATTTTGGCGACTTTCGCTTTTTTGAACACTTCGGTCCACCTTTCTATTCATTTGAAGCGGGTCAAAGCCTGTTTATCTTTCTGGATAATACCGGCAATACACCGCTACAGTGGCAACTGGACTGGCTTGAACAGGAATTGACAAGCTCTGATGCAGTGCATCGCTTTGTTTTTCTGGGGCTGCCGCTGCACCCCGAGCTGGAGAATGCCTCAGCCTTTTCCAAGGATAATTATTTCAATAAAGACGATATCAAAAAGCAATTCCAGCGTATTTTCAGCACTCATCAGGTGGATGTGGTGTTTTCAGCCAACCTGTCGCTTTATGCTGAGCAAACGCTGGACGGTGTTCGATACGTCACAACCGGTGGCGCGGGCGGTGTCATCCTCGATGATCACAACAGCTATCATCATTACACTCAGGTTAATGTGTCCGCAGATGGAATAAGCATCAGGCCTGTTCGCCCCGAGATCAGCCATTCCTCCCTAGAGAGGACACTGAACAGTATCTGGTCAGCCATCTACTCCTTTTTCTACGTAAGTTTTGCCCGTTTTCTGGTCGTGGTCAGTGTGCTCGTGCTGATTGGTTTCAAACTGCGTGAAATCATTTATGAAGAACGGGATTTCTATACCCACTTTACTATCGATGACACACAATACCGTGACCGGAAAAAGCGCATCGCGTTTTTCAGTAATAATTTCTTTCCGTTTATCTCCGGTGTCACTATATCGATTGACCGCCTGCTCAGAGGGCTCTCAAGCCAGGGACACACGCTGCATCTTTTTGTGCCCGATTATCCCGATCTGAAAACTACGACGCCACTGTGTACCCGGGTAAAAACTTTGCTCGCTTTTGGCAGCAAAGGCGAATTTCGGCTTACTAATCCTTTCCAGACCGATATTCGAAAAACCTTCAGACAGTTTTCCCCTGATCTGGTGCATGTTCATCATCCCTTCTGGCTCGGTTCGGTCGGTTTATGGCTGGCCAGGCGCCACAAAATACCGGTTGTCTATACCTATCACACCCGGCTTGAAATGTATTCGCACTATGTACCCCTGCCGGGTGCATTGTTCCGGAATGTGATTTCTCACGTGCTGGTGCGGCGTTTCTGTAATCACTGTGATGGCGTTATCGTACCCACCTACTCCACCGAAGAGTATCTGCGTTTAATTGGGGTAAAAAGCCGGATTTGCGTTCAAGCCAGCGGGGTTGAATTTGAACGCTTTAATACACCACAAACTGAGTCAGTCGAGGCGCTGAGACAGCAATATGCAATCGGACCTGACAAGCTGTTGCTGATCACGGTGTCCCGCCTGGGGCGGGAGAAGAATGTCAAGTTTCTGATCGAGGCCATTGCCAGTCTGGATTCAGCAACACAGTCCCGTTTGGAGCTGCTGATTGTGGGTGAAGGCGATGATAGACAGTATCTTCAAAATGACATTAAAGACAGAGGCTTGGAAAGCAACATCAGGCTGATTGGCGCTGTAGCGCCGGAGGATCTACCCGTCTATTACCAGGCCGCAGACATCTTTGTTTTTGCTTCCAAATCGGAAACCCAGGGCATGGTGCTGCTCGAAGCCATGTCAGCTGGTCTCCCGGTGGTGGCGATACGCTCAAGTGGCATTGATGATGTCATTATCGAAGGGGAAACAGGCTTTAAAGCGCTCGATGATATTGAAAAATGGAACAGCAAACTGAAGCTTCTGATTAATAATCCAGTGCTGCGACAGCGTTTTTCAACACAGGCGGTGGCGTTTGCGAGTCAGTATGACATCGACACGGTGGCCAGCAATATCAATGCTTTCTACAGTGAAGTATTGGCCGCTTATCATCAACAGCAAGCATAAACGCTGTTGATTAGCGTTTTAGATAACGGTCCAGCCAAACCAGAAAAGCAATCAGCAATGCGACCAGAGCGAGAGCGATAAGGATGGCGCTCCACGGTTGCCCGCCCTGCTCGGGGATCAGTACTTTACCCAGTTGCCCGCCAAATGCGATAACCAGCACCAGGCCCGGTATGAGGCCGACCGCCGAGCCTGCCATATAACGCCTGAACTGCATTTTAAACGCGCCTGCCAGCATGTTGGTGACGGTGAAAGGCGCAATCGGCAACAGATTAATCACCACCATGCTTCTGAAGCTGTTGTTCTGAATATAACGTTCAGCCCGTTTAACCATGGTGCCGCCATGCTTTTCGATGCTGTCACGCCCTACCCAATGACCTATTGCATAGCCGGTTGCTGAGGAACTCAATGAACCCAGAATGGCACAAACCAATGCCCATTCGGTGTGAAAAACAAGCCCGGTCGTGACCACGAGCAGCGTCAGCGGAAACATCAAGGCCAGTAAAAGCACATAGACAATAGCGACGGAGATAAGACCCAGCAAAGTGAATTCATAGCGCTGAATCCGCTGACCATAGGCTGACAGCACATTGGCGCTCATCACGCCGCCATCAATAAGATAGCGCCAGAACAAGGCAAGTAACAGAAGAGCACTAAAAATGAGCAGCGTGCGTTTAATTGATTTATTCAATATCTCACCATGTGATCAAAACAATAGTTTGCCAAACCGGCTCAGTGACTGCGAATGCTTGTCGACGACTATGCTGCGTTGACAGTTTGTTCCGGGTGAAAGGGTTTAAGTTCCATTTTGCTGAGGCTGTTAATTGTCTTCAGAGACGCTCAGAATAAGGGACTGTATATACTTAATCCCTGTAAAAGCTGACACATAGCTTATGACCTCGGGTCAGTGTCTCATCAAACCGACGGATATCAGTTTGCAATATCACAAAGCAAAAATGTCACACAGCGATATTGAACCAGGCTCCCCGGAATCCCGGGGGCGGCGAAGACGTTTGCGTGCCTGCCAGGAATGCGACTGGGTGGTGGCCCTGCCCGGCCTGCGTCCGGGAGAGGTGGCGGTCTGTCCGCGCTGTCATCATACTCTCATTAAACGGCATTTTCGGCCGGTACAGCGCAGTATGGCTTTTGCTATCAGTGCGCTGATTGCACTGTTACTGGCGGTTACGTATCCCTTTGTCAGTTATGCCGCGCTGGGCGTCGGACAGAATATCCAGCTCAGTCAGACGGCGACACAACTACTGAGTTTTGATCAGCCTTTCATGGCCATCCTGGTGTCGCTGACAATTGTGATTCTACCGGCGCTCTATCTCATCTGCGTGATCTGGCTGCAAGCAGGTTTACTGCGGGGTGTGCCACTTGCTTACAGCCGGCAAATCGCCCGTTCGCTCAAGCACTTACATGCATGGATGATGGCCGATGTGTTTATCATCGGCGCACTGGTCAGTCTGTTTAAGATTTCCGGTTCCGCGGATGTATACCTTGGTGTCGGTTTCTGGTCATTTTGCAGTTTCGCGGTTTTACTACTGCTGACCATGCGTTCATTGGATGATGACTGGCTGTGGTTTTCCCTCGCTGGCGAGCCGCTGGCCCCTGAGGGCACAAAGACCGGACAGACTGCGGCTTCGCAGCAACTGACCGGCTGTACGACCTGTGGCCTGTTGCAGCGTCTGCCTGCGGTGGGAGTGGCCCATTGCGAACGCTGCGGCGAACGTTTGCGTCGGCGCCTGCCACAGTCTCTGCAGCGGACCTGGGCTTTATTAATTGCTGCCTGCGTGCTTTATATTCCAGCTAATGTTTATCCCATCATGTACAGCACCCGGCTTGGTCAGACCCAAGCCAATACGATTATCGGTGGCGTCGTAGACCTGATAAATGGTGGTTCCTGGCCGATTGCTTTGATTATTTTTACTGCCAGTATTATCGTGCCGGTGGGCAAGATTCTGGCGTTAGGCTGGTTATGTCTGCGGCTTGGCAAGAACAATGAAATCACGCACCGTAGCCGCATTCGACTCTACCGGCTCATCGAATTTATCGGCCGCTGGTCAATGGTCGATGTGTTTGTGGTGGCCATCCTGGTCGCCTTGATCCGGGCCGGTAATTTAATGTCCATTAGTCCCGGGCCGGCTGCACTGGCCTTTGCCTTGGTGGTAGTATTGACCATGCTGGCTGCCATCAGTTTTGACCCGAGACTGATCTGGGACAAATCCACCGAACAATCAAATCAAGTTTTCAAGGACCCGCTCCATGAGTGATAACGGCTCAGCCGACCAGCCACAAAACACGGATTTACATAAAGCGACGACCGTCAAAGCCTCGCGTCTATCCCCCATCTGGATTATTCCGATCGTCGCGGCTCTGATAGGTGCCTGGCTGGTTGTCGATAGCTATCTCAATACCGGACCGCTGGTGACATTGACGATTTCCAATGCCGAGGGCATCGAAGCCGGCAAAACCCGCATTAAAACCCGTAATGTGGATATCGGCCGTGTTGAGGAAGTCAGGTTATCAGAGGATCTCAGCCACGCACTGATTATGGCGCGGATCAATCATGACGCCGAAGAGGTGCTGGTTGAAGACACCCAGTTCTGGGTAGTCAAACCGCGGATCAGTCGTGAAGGCATCAGTGGTTTCGGGACCGTGCTATCCGGCGCTTATATTCAGCTTTACCCCGGTGAGTCTGAAGAACCACAGCGTGAATTTAAGGTTCTGGAGCAACCACCTGTCGCATTGGATGGTGAAGAAGGCCTTCGGATTAAACTCATCAGCCAGTTGGGTAATTCGCTTCGGGTGGGTGATCCTGTGACTTATCAGGGCTACACAGTCGGCCGGGTGGAAACGACCGAATTCAAGGAAAGCACTCAACAAGTGCATCATCAGTTATTCATCCAAAAACCCTACGATACCCTGATCAAAACCAATACCCGTTTCTGGTCAGCCAAGGGGGTTAATCTGGAACTGGGTGCCAGCGGCTTTAAGCTTGATATCGCATCACTAGAAGCCTTGATAAGTGGTGGTGTCACCTTTGGTGTGATGGAAGAGTTACCGCCAACCCCGGTAGAACCCGGGCAGACTTTCAAGCTGTTTGCCAATGAGGAAAGTGCGCGTCAGGGCATGTTCAGTGACTCGATTGAGTTTGTGCTGCTGGTAGAGGACACGGTACGTGGACTGGCTAAAGGCGCCCCTGTCGAGTTTCGCGGCATTCGTGTCGGCACTGTCAAAGAAGTGCCTTGGCGATTCACTTCTCCAGAGCGTCGCATCCGCGATAATTTTGCCATTCCTGTGCTGATTAGTATTGAACCGCAGCGACTGGATGGTCAGGAAAAAATCGACTTGGAAGCGTGGAATGAGCGATTGAAGAATATTGTGAGCAATGGCCTGCATGCGACGTTGAAGTCAGCTAACCTACTGACAGGGGCATTGTTTGTGGATTTGAATTTCAAACCCGACAATAACGATGACTACGTTGCTGAAAAATTTGAAGACCGGCTGGTGATCCCAACCACGCCGACCGGGCTGGCACAAATCGAGCTGAAAGTATCCAGTCTGCTCGACAAGCTCAACGCGCTGCAGGTCGAGCCGATTGTGGCTGGCATGGAGCAGAATATGCAGCAATCGGAAGCACTGCTGCGTGAGGTGCGCGAGCTGACATCCAGTATCAAGGACATGCTGAATAATCCTGAGCTGCAGCAGATGCCGGAAAATATCAACCAGACCCTCAACGATATCCGTAAAGCAATTGAGGGCCTGTCGCCGGAATCCCAGACTTATCAGGAACTGAACCAGACGCTGCAAAGCCTGGATACCCTGCTGCGCGACCTGCAGCCGCTCGCACGCACTTTAGGTGAGCAGCCTAACGCATTGATTTTTAACCCGCCGGCCAGTGATGATCCGCAGCCGCCGGCGGCCAGACCTTAATCGGGAGCTGTGCTGTGGTGATGAAATTAAGACCTTCTCTTTTTGCTCTGCTGATCCTGGCACTGTCTTCCTGTGCCAAACCGAACGTAGACAAACAGCATTATTTCCTGCCTGAAGCGGCCAGCCAGCCTGAGCTTGTGAATACGCCCGAGACAAAAAATCTGTTGCAATTAAGCGATGTGCAGCTGGCGGATTTTCTGGATAAATCCGGGTTGGTACTGCAACTCGATGACATCACCCTCAATCAGGCGAAAAATCATGTCTGGGCGGAAGATTTACGCCGCCAGATCAGCCGAGGGCTGCAGGCGCGCCTGAACCAGCAGCAACAGGTTTATACGGTGGTGGGATCACAGACCGCTGCGGCCTTGCGTTTATCATTGGATATTCATGCCTTTCACGGCCGTTATGATGGCCTGGCGCTGACCAGCGGGCAGTGGCAGTTGAAAAATCAGAAAGGCGATATTGAAAAGATTAAACGCTTTGAGTTACAGACTGAACTGAAACAGTCCGGCTACCCTGCTCTGGTCAGAGCCTTGGGGGAAAATCTGGATAAACTGTCGGCGCAGATCAGTGAGCAGCTGCAGCAAATGCCCTGAAGCATTTGCTGGCTGGCTACCCGGATTAGAGTTCGTCGACGCTCTTGATCTCATCTGAAGACCAGTTGTTGATGGCGGCCTCTACACTGCCATGACGGTTCACTGCACCGTCAAACTGGTTCATGTAAACCAGCCCCAGATTTACGCCGTCCAGAATGATGTTATGGACCTGCCAGGGCTGTTCGCTGTTTTTTCTACCCATGGCATAGTCAATCGAATAAATCTTGTTATTGGCAGTCTGGGCTTTCATTTTGATATAAGCCCGGTTATCGCTTTGCGCATTGAAATCGTCAGGCAGTGGCAGCACTTCAATGCTTTTGACCTCAAAAGTCTGGAAGCTTTTCATATACAGTTTTGACAGGCTGCGTTTAAAGGCTTCGGAAAACTCCTGCTTCTGCTGCTGTGTTGCCTGTTTGCCATGCTGACCCATTACGCCGCGGGCAATCGCATCGAAGTCGACTACAGGTTCGAGGACTTTGAACAAATCATCGGCCATGGCCTCAGTCATCTGGCCCTCATCCAGTGACTGATGTTCTCTGATAACATCCAGCACTTCACTGGTTGACTCCTGAATTATTTCTCTGGGATTGTCGCTGTCCTGCTGGGCACTGGCTGGTAGTGTGAAGAGCAGCAGTGACATGAAAGCCAGCTGGAAAAAAGTCGCTTGACGCATAAATATTCTTTCCTTTTCCGATGAGAATAGTTCTATCAATAAGTCAGTTTTCACGGCTCGGAGTTCACTGCTTATCTTTTGACTGATAAGCGAGGATCAACAAGCCCGGCAATATGGTCAGATTGGCCAACAGGGCCAGCAGCATAGCCAGTGCCGTCATCAGACCAAAATAGACGCTGGGGATGAAGTTGGAAAAGGCCAGCACCGAAAAGCCGATGATCACCGTAATCGAGGTGTAGTAAATCGCATTACCGATACTCTGATGACTGAGACTGACAGCTTTTCTGACATTGTTGCTGGCAGCATACTCCTTCCTGAAGCGATGCAGATAATGAATCGCATCATCGACACCGATACCAATAATAATGGCTGCAATGGTAATGGTCATCACATCCAGCGGTATGCCCAGATAGCCCATCAGCCCCAGTGCAGTCGCGGCAGCCAGCACATTGGGAATCAGTCCCAGCACTGCCAGTGTCAGCGACCGCAACAGCAGAACGAACATGATGAGGGTAGCCAGAATGACAAACAGCAGTGTCGAAGTCTGGGAATCAAACAGATGCTGCAGCATGCCGTTGAACAGCACTGCCATGCCGGTTATCTGTACATTCTCAGGCTCAAAGCCCAATTCATTAACGGCATGGTGCTTGATATCAGCTATGAGGCCCTCGATGGTGTAATCGGGCACCGTCTCGTGCAGGCGCAGACTAATCCGCATCATGCCACTTTCAGGTGAGGCATACGGCTCAATCAAATCCTGATAGACACGTTCAGGCATGGCCTTGAGTGCAGTGACCAGTTCAACAGGTCCGAGTGGTTCACCATTATTGTAGGTCTGAGCGACCTGTTCCAGATTCTCCAGTGAAATGATTTTGCCCACCGCTTCCTTGCTCTCAAGATACTCATGCATTTCCCGAAGGTACTGAATCTTGGTAGGCGTGAACCAGTAGAGTCTGGCGTTGGTATCCTCGGCACCGGTGCTGAAAAACTCGGCCTCTGCTTCATCCGGTTCTTCATAGGGCGGGAATTGCAGAATGATATCCATCGGCATGGTGCCACCCAGATTTTTATCGATAAATTCCAGCCCTTTATGGATCTCGGTATGGTCACGGAAATAGTCGACAAAACGGTTATCCATGCTGAGCCGGCTGATCCCCAGCGAGGCAATGACAAAGCCAATCAGCATCAGCCCCAGCACCAGCCCGCTACGTTTCACGGCAAGTGCGCTCAATAAGCGCGTGATGCGTGGCTCATCATGCAGGCTGGCGCGGTCGCCACCTCTGGGTAGAAGCAAGAGAATGCCGGCAAATAAGATGTAGGTCATCAGAAATGAGAGCAGAATGCCAATACTCATAATCCAGCCGAAGTCCATCACCGGCACAATATCGCTGGTGACCAGTGAGCCGAAGGCGACCATGGTGGTCAATGCCATGTAGATGCAAGGTGCGAGTTTGTCTTTCATGGTTTCCAGGACCAGAGCCTGATGACTCATATCGGTGTTTTTAGCAGCCAGTTCCCGGTAACGGACAATCAGATGTATGGCAAAGGAAATACTGAAAATAGTCAGTAGCGAAATATAATTGGATGAAATAACCGTGGTCGGCTGCTGTAAAAAGCCCAGTATGCCGGTGGTCAGGTAAATAGTGACAGCGGTGCTCGCCAGCGGGAACAGCACCCAGCGTAACTGCCGAAACAGCCAGAACAGCATGACTGAAATAATGGCAATGACTATCGTGCCGAACATCACCACATCCTGTTTGACGTAGCTGATCATGTCGGCGGCAATCATCGGTATGCCGCCGAGATAGGCGACCACTTCATCACTCAGATCGTCACGAATCGCGCGGATATCTGCGATCAGTTGCTCTCTGTCCTGCAGATGCTGGCTATAAACCTGCTGATAGCGTGTTTCAACTGCGGTCAGCTTCTGTTCCTGTTCAGCTGTGGGGTTTTCAATGGATCGAAGCTGCCGACGCTCCTGTCTGACCTGGGCGAGCTGCTGATTCTGTTCCAGTTGAATACGAATAGCCGTCGTCTGACCATCGTCGGATATCAACAAATTCCGGAACAGCGGGCTGTTGCTGAGTTCTTTTCTCGCCATCGCCAGATCAACATCATCCGACAGCAGCGTGCGGTAACCGGTCGCAAGCTCCGAGACCGGCACGGGCGGGCTTTGCAGCAGTGGCGCTTCAAGCACCGAATCCACGTTGCTGACACCTTTTACCTGTTCCAGCTCGGTAACTAACTGCTGCAAGTCCTTAATGCTTGCCGGGCTGAGCAAAGGCTGCTGCGTCGGCTTATAGGTCAGTACCAGGAACCCTTCCCCACCGAACTGTTCGTTGATATCCCGGTAATAAGCGAGATCGGGATCGCCTTCGGCAACCAGCGTGTCTTCCGAGGCATCAAAGCGGAAGTCCTTGATGTAATAGCTGGCAACCAGGCACAGGGCGGCCACCAACACAATTAACGACAGCGGCGTAATCAGGCTTTTTTTCATGCGGTATCCAATGTCCAATTCAGCTCAGGCAATCATGCTCACTCTGCCTAATCGATGATTGACAGTAAACCCTTCATGACTGGGGGGATTTGGAACCTTGTGGTCTCTAAACAGCCAGAATAGCCATCAGATAGTGACAGGAGACAGTCATGGGACTGCTTATTAACGGGCATTGGCATGACCGCTGGTATGACACGGCCTCAAATCAGGGTCGCTTCAAACGCGATGAGTCTAAATTCCGGCATTGGGTAACCGCAGATGGTAAGCCCGGTCCCAGCGGTGAGGGTGGCTTCTCGGCTGAAAAAAACCGTTATCATCTCTACGTTTCGCTGGCCTGCCCCTGGGCACACCGGACTCTCATATTCCGTAAACTCAAGGGGCTGGAATCGATGATCTCGCTGTCGGTGGTGAACCCTTATATGGGCGAAAACGGCTGGACCTTCGCGGCTGATGATGGCGTCATTGCAGACCCGGTTTATGATGCGCATTTTCTGCATCAGATCTATACCGCTGCCGAGCCGGAGTTCACCGGCCGTGTGACCGTGCCGGTATTGTGGGACAAACAACAGAATCGGATTGTGAACAATGAATCCGCCGAGATTATTCGTATGTTCAACTCGGCTTTTGATCAACTGGGGGCCAGAAACGCTGACTTTTACCCTCAGGCATTACGAGCCGAGATTGATGATATCAATGCTTATGTTTATGACCGCATCAATAATGGTGTTTACAAGGCAGGCTTTGCCACCACTCAGGCTGCCTACGAAGAAGCCGTCATGCCGCTCTTTGAAGCGCTGGACAATATTGACCAGCGACTGTCACAACAACGCTATCTGCTTGGTGACGAGCTGACAGAAGCGGACTGGCGACTTTTTACAACCCTGCTCCGCTTTGACGCTGTCTATTTTGGCCACTTCAAATGCAATCTGAAACGTATTGCGGATTACCCGAAGCTGTCAGGCTATCTGCGTGAACTGTATCAGTGGCCCGGCGTTTCGGACACAGTCAATATGGCCCATATCAAACAGCATTATTATCGCAGTCACGGCACCATCAACCCGACGGGTATTGTGCCCGCCGGGCCATTATTGGATCTGGATCAGCCGCATGGCCGTCAAGGTTTCTAAAGATGGCTTTACAAATCTGTTAAGCGGGGATTTTCCATACTGCGAACAACTTCAGGTTTAAGTCTTAAAGTGTTGTCTACAAAGGGTTTAACGGTGGCGGCATGATTGCTTTTTTTGAAGTGAAGTTGTAACGGGATGGTTTTGTCGACCCCTTCAATGCTGAGGAAATGACAACCCAGCGTGTGCTGTTTTCTGATGCATTCCGGGCCGATGGCAACACCAAGGCCGGCGGCGACCTCAGTCAGTAACGTCTGCATATGTCGGGGCTGACTGATAATGTTAGGTGAGAAACCGGCTTCCCGGCACAATAATATGGTGTCATCGAACAGGCCTACGGCTTCCTCCCGGTTAAACAGAATAAAATCCTCATTCTGCAGTTCGTCCAGCTCAATTGACCGCCTGTCAGCAAAGGGATGCTGCTCATTGACCACCACGACCAGCCGATCGATATAGATATCATGACTGACAAAGGCATCACTTAAGGTAGCCGGCATCGGCCGAGAGAAGCCAATGTCGATTCTGTCTTCCTCAAAAGCCTGCAATTGTTCGGTGACTGTCATTTCAAACAGGCTGATATGGACATTGGGATAATCTTCCAGATAACTGCTCACCAGCCGCGCCATGAAGGGCAGACAGGCCGAAGGCATATGCGCAATTTTAAGGCTGCCGATTTCGCCTTTATCTGCCCGTTGGGCATTCACTTTCGCCTGCTCCAGCTGCGCCAGAATGTTTCTGGCATCGACCAGCAACTGTCTACCGGCCGATGTGATCAGCACTTCCCGCGAGTTTCTGTTGAACAGTGCCACGCCCAGCGACTCTTCCAACTGTGAAATATGCCGGCTGATCGCCGGTTGCACTGTATGCAGCTCTCTCGCTGCCGCTGAAAAACTCCCGCTGTCAGCCACACTGATGAAGCTTCTGAGCATTTTGATGTCCATCTTCAGCACCCATCCATAATAAAAACGTATAGGAGTTATATAAAAATAACATTTCTATTATAGATGAATTGTCGTTAGCCTGTTCACCAGCTGGCGAGTGAGACGCGCCGCTATGACACCTTTATTTGCAATCCGGCTGTTATGACGACTCAAAACACCTCATTATCGACCGCGGGCCAGTTTACCCTGCTCTGCATCGCCAGCCTGACCATTATGGTTGGCTCGGTGGTGGCGCCGGGTGTTGTCACTATCGCTGAGGCGTTGAATGTATCAGCGCATCCCAGCTGGCTGGTGACCTTACCGGCACTCGGTGCCATTGTGTTCGCCCCCTTGACCGGTCGTATCATTGATACCGTTGGCGCCTATCGCGCCTGCCTGGCCGGGCTGTTTTTATATGGTCTGCTGGGTATGGGCGTCAGTGCGCTTGCTGAACCGCTGATAGTCTATGTTGACCGCCTGTTACTGGGGGGTACTACCGCGCTGGTGATGGCAGCCTGCACAATGCTGATATCACAGTGGTATCAAGGCACGGCCCGACTCGCAATGATCGCGAAACAGGGCATGGCCATTGAGCTTGGCGGTGTGATTTTCCTGTTACTGGGTGGCCAGCTGGCAGCGATTTACTGGGCCCTGCCACTGAATATTTATCTGCTGGCCTGGGTATTTCTGCTGATGTTTGTGCGCTATCTGCCGCGCCTGACACCCGCCGTGCCCCACGCTGATAAAGCGCTGAACGCCAATACCGGTCAAGGCTTGCCGCTCAGCGCGATTTATGCCATCACATTATTGGCCATGACAGTCTTTTTCAGTCTGATCGTGGTACTGCCGATATCGCTGGCAGATGCCGGGATGAATGAGGCGCGTATCGGCTATCTGCTGTCTTTTATTTCGCTTGTTGCCGTGGTGTCAGCCTTTTTTATGCCAACGGTCGCCAGGCGACTCAAACAAAGGATAACACTGACGCTGGCATTTGGTTTTTTTGCCCTGGCGCATGGGCTGTTCTTCCTTGCCAATGACTTAGCGCTGCTGATGGTGGCGTTGATTGCCAGCGGGCTGGGTTTTGGCTTAAGCATTCCGCTTTTAAACCATATGACCGTGCAGGCAGCCAAACCTGATCAGATGGGCCGCTGCCTGTCGTATTACACCATGGCGATTTTCAGTGGCCAGTTTCTGACTTCATTCATTACCCTGCTGCCGGGATTTCAGAGCCGGGCCTTTCTGCTGGCAGGCATACTGGCCTTGCTGACAGCAGTTGGCTTATTCGGCACTCCGTATTTGTTTAAAAGCAAGGTGCACTATGCGCCTGAATAGCCTGACAAAGCGTGCACTGACCTGTTTCAAAGCGGCACTGTACCCCGTTTACAAACAGCCAGGGTTAACGAGAATCAGTCAACAAGCCTGTAGTTTTGGGCAAGCTTGTCTGCGCGCTTCTACCTACAATGCTAATCACTTCCCTCAGCCCAATGACGGCCTGAGACATCGGGCACAGCATTCAGCAGGCCGGTTTTCCTGGTCAGCGTCAGTCAATTAACCGGATTTTAATAAAAGTATGCGTTCATCAGACGCAACCTTCTCATGGAGTTTAAGCATGCGACTTTCATTTTCAGCTTTTGTCTTTTTAATAACGCTGGCCACCACAGCCTGCACCGATACCACACAGAATGCCGACGCTGCTCCAAGTCCCCCACCGCCGCCGGAAGTCGATGTGGCGACACCGTTAAAACATACGCTGACCGACTGGGATGAGTTTACAGGCCGTTTCGAGGCCATTAACGATGTTCAGTTACGTGCCCGCGTCACCGGTTACCTGGTGGAAAAAAGATTCAAAGACGGACAAATGGTGAAAAAAGGCGATGTGCTCTACGTCATTGACCCGCGCCCATTTAGCTATGAACTACAGCGGATAAAAGCACAGTACCAACTGGCACAGAAAGAATGGGAACGCGCCCAGAATCTGCGTGAGAGCCGCGCAATTTCTCAGGAAGAAGCCGATCGCCGCTTTCAGGAATTACAAATTGCCAAATCGTCACTGGACAATGCGCGTCTGCAAATGGCTTTTACCGAAGTCACCTCTCCGATTGATGGCAAGGTCAGCGACAGCTATGTGGATGTCGGCAATATGGTGGAAGAAAACGAAACGGTATTAACCCGCATCGTCAGCACCAATCCGATTCATTTCCGTTTTGAAGGCTCGCAGACGGATCTGCTCAAATATCTGCGTCTGGATCGGGCCGGTCAACGTCCAAGCAGCGATACCGCGCCGAATCCGATATACATCAAACTGCTGGATGAAGATAAGTTCTACCATCAGGGCGAGATGCACTTTGTCGACAACGCCGTCGATAACTCTACCGGCACCATTCAGGCTACTGCCACCGTCAATAATGACAACGGCATTATCTACCCGGGCCTGTTCGGCCGTGCCCGTCTGTTGGGCAGAGCCAACTACGAAGCCATTCTGGTGCCGGAAAAGGCCATCAATACCGACCAGGACAAAAAGTTCGTCTATGTCGTTGATAGTAATGACACCGTACAGCGGCAGTATGTGCAGGTTGGCAACCTGCTGGATAACGACCTGATTGTGGTCAGTCAGGGACTGAGCGGCAATGAACGCGTGGTCATTAACGGCATTCAGCGGATCCGACAGGCGGCCCAGCCCGTTACCCCCAACCCTGTTGAATTGGCGTGGCAAGAGCCCGACACCCTCGTGCAGGCGGATGACGCAGCTGCTGAGCAACGGCCGGAACAGGAATAAGGACTTTTTATGCAATTTCCCAAGTTTTTTATCGACAGACCGATATTCGCCACGGTGATCTCGATTATCACTGTGATTGTCGGCGCGATGGCTTTTCTGACCTTGCCGATAGAACAATACCCTTCTGTAGCCCCACCGACCATCCAGGTCTCGGCCAATTACCCTGGGGCCACTGCCGAAACGGTGGCGGAAACGGTAGCCACACCGATTGAGCAGGAAGTGAATGGTGTCGAAGGCATGCTCTATATGCATTCACAGGCTTCTGCCGACGGCAGTATGACACTCTCTATCACCTTTGAACTGGGCACGGATCTGGATACCGCCCAGGTACTGGTGCAGAACCGCGTCGCCATTGCAGAACCGCGTCTGCCTGAAGTGGTTCGCAGCATGGGCGTCACCACCAAGAAAAACACGCCGGACCTGATGCTGGTGGTGAATATGTCCTCTCCTGACGGGACCTATGACCAGAATTATCTCGCCAACTATGGTGTATTGAATGTGCGCGACCGCCTGCGCCGAATTGAAGGTGTCGGTGAGGTGCGGGTGTTTGGTGCCGCCGATTATGCGATGCGGATCTGGTTAAAACCGGATCTACTGCAGTCCTTCGGCATTGCTGCTGGCGATATTATCAATGCCCTGCGCAGTCAGAACGTGCAGGTTGCCAGTGGCACGCTCAACAGTGCGCCCCAAACCGAGCAGAACTACTACGAATATATTGTCCAGACCCAGGGCCGGCTGGAAACACCGGAACAGTTTGGCGAAGTTATCGTTAAAGCCGAGGACGGCCGGATTGTTCGCCTCAAAGATGTGGCTCGTATCGAACTGGGCGCTCAGGAGTATGTCACCAAAGGCTACCTGGGTGAAAAACCCGCCGTGGCACTGCCTATCTTCCAGCGTCCGGGTTCCAATGCGATTGCCACCACGAAGGCCCTCAAGGCTGAAATGGCCGATATCGCCAAGGATTTCCCGCCGGGTATCGAATACGAGTTTGCCTATAACCCCACCGAGTTTATTGAACAGTCGGTTGAAGCTGTTGAACTGACTGTCTATGAAGCCGTGTTCCTGGTGGTGATCGTGATCCTGGTGTTTCTACAGACCTGGCGCGCTGCCATTATTCCGATTGTGGCGATTCCGGTGTCTTTGATCGGCACCTTCGCCGTGATGTCAGCGCTCGGTTATTCGCTCAACAACCTGACCCTGTTCGGGCTAGTGCTGGCGATTGGCATCGTGGTGGATGATGCCATTGTCATTGTCGAAAATATGGAACGCAACCTGCGCAATGGCCTGTCGCCGCGTGATGCTGCCCGTAAAACCATGGACGAGGTTGGTTCCGCGCTGATTGCAATGGGACTGGTGCTGGTCGCGGTGTTCCTGCCGACAATGTTCCTGGAGGGGATTTCAGGCAAGTTCTACCAGGCCTTCGGTTTGACGGTGGCCGTGGCCACCATGATTTCGGTAGCGGTATCGCTGACCCTGTCCCCTGCTCTGGCCGCCATTCTGATGAAGGTGGAGCCGCATGATGACAAGCCGGTCAAATGGTACAAATCGCCGATCAAAGCCTTCTTTAATGGCTTTAATAAAGGCATGAGCGGCCTGTCGAATCGTTACGGCTGGTTTGTCGGCAAAACCATTCGGATGGGCTTTATCATGCTGCTGATTTACGGCGGTCTGATGACGCTGACTGCATTTCAATTCGACCGCGTGCCGACCGGCTTTATTCCATCACAGGATCAGGGTTCGCTGATTGTCGCGATTACCCTGCCGGAAGGGGCGTCACTGAATGAAACCGATGAGGTGGTGCAGGCTGTCAGTAAAGAAATGCTGAAGGTGCCGGGCCTTGCTAATACGGTGGGCTTTACCGGTTTCTCCGGTGCGACCCGTACGCTGCAATCCAACGCGGCGGTCATTTTCACCCCACTCGAGTCATTTGATAAACGTCTTGCTGAAGGCATTGAATATCAAAGCATTCTGGACAATATGCGTGCCGTCGCAGGCGCGTTCAAAAATGCCCAGATTGCCGTGTTTGAACGACCGCCGGTACCTGGTATCGGTAATGCCGGTGGTTTTAAAATGATGTTACAGGACCAGGGTGGACGCGGTCTGGCTGTGCTGGAACAGGCAGCCAAAGATATGGCAGCAGCTGCCAACAGTCCTGACAGTCCGGCTACGACAGCGGCGTTTACTTTCTTCAATACCAATAATCCACAGCTGTATCTGGATATCGACCGCAACAAGGCCGAGCGTCTGGGCGTGCCGGTGGATAATGTGTTTGAAGCGCTGGAAGTCTTTATTGGCTCGGTCTATATCAATGACTTCAATTATCTGGGCCGAACCTTCCGGGTCACAGCGCAGGCTGAAGCCGAAGAACGTCTCAGCATTGATGATGCCCTTCGCATCCGGGTGCGAAATAACCACGGTGACATGGTACCGATTGGCTCTTTTGCGACGGTGGAAAACACCTCTGGCCCCTCCCGTGTGCCTCGCTACAACCTGTATCCGGCGGCCGGTGTGATGGGCAGTGCCAGCCCCGGCTACAGCTCAGGTGAAGCACTGAATGCGATGGAAGATCTGGCCGCGCAGATCCTGCCTGATGGCATTGGCTATGAGTGGACGGAGATTGCCTATCAGCAGAAATCCACCGGCGATACGGCGGTTCTCACCTTTGTGCTGGCGGTGGTGTTTGTTTTCCTGCTGCTGGCCGCCCAGTACGAAAGCTGGACGCTGCCACTGTCCATTATTCTGATTGTGCCGATGTGTCTCCTGTCGGCCATTACCGGCGTCTATATCGCCGGTATGGATAACAATATCCTGACCCAGATAGGTCTGGTGGTATTGGTGGGTCTGGCGTCCAAAAACGCCATTCTTATCGTCGAGTTTGCCCGCGAACTGGAAGATCAGGGTCGCGACATGTGGCAGGCTGCGGTGGAAGCCGCCCGCCTCCGTTTACGCCCTATCCTGATGACCTCATTTGCTTTCATTCTCGGTGTCGTGCCGATGGTGATTGCCACCGGTGCCGGTGCGGAAATGCGCCAGGCACTGGGCGTGGCCGTATTCTCGGGCATGATCGGTGTGACCGCATTCGGGCTGATATTCACACCGGTGTTTTATGTGTTGTGCCGCAAACTGGCACTGATTCGGGTCAAAAAGCCCTCGGATAAGCTGTCTTCGGAGTCTGTGTGATGACAAAGCGACGTTTACTAACGGTACTTATCGGCGTTTCCATCGCAGCCAGCGGCTGCGCCTCATTTCGCGATTATCAGGCACCGGAGACGCCCGAAGCGGTGTCGGAGACTGAATTGCAACAAGCCGGAAATGACCGTTTCCAGGCAAACAAAAAACCGGTTGCTGACTGGTGGCGTGAATTCAATGATCCGCTGCTGACCGAACTGGTCAACACCGCGCTCAATGCCAATCCGGATGTGCGGATCGCCTACGCCAATCTGCAGGAGGCCCGGGCTTTACGGCGTGAAGTCGGTTATGACCGGCAGCCTGCTGTCGATGCCACCGGCGATGCCTCGCGTAACCTGAATTCACAGGAAAGCCCGAATGGTGCCAACCTGCCCAGAAGCAACAACAGTTTCCAGGCCGGCTTTGATGCCAGCTGGGAACTGGATCTGTTCAACCGGGTGTCATCAAGGATTGAAGCACAGCAGGCTTTGGCGGAATCTGCCGAAGCCGATTTACAGCAGATTTATGTCACCATTGCAGCAGAGGTTGCCAGGGCCTATGTCGAACTTCGCGGCGCCCAGCACCGGCTGGATATTGCCGAACGCAACCAGAGCAACCAGGCTGAAACCTATGAGCTGACTCAGGTCTTGCTGGATAATGGTCGCGCCACAGCGCTGGATGTGTCGCGGGCTGAAACCCAGCTGACCCTGACCCAATCCACCATTCCACCACTGCAGGCAGCGGTTTCCGCCGCGATAAACCGTTTATCGGTGTTGACGGGGCAAGTTCCGGATGCCCTACGCAGCCGCCTGTCGGCGACAGCGTCCCTGCCCGAGCTGCCGGTCACCGTCGCCGTCGGAAATGCAGAATCTTTATTGAAACGACGCCCGGATATCCGTGCGGCAGAGCGCAATCTGGCGGCCAGTGTGGCTTCATACAACGTCGCCGTAGCTGATTTATTCCCGAAAGTGAGCCTGCTTGGCTCGCTGGGGTTTGTCGGCACCAAGCTCGGCAGCTTCGGCACTACCGCCCTGGCAGGCTCGATTGGTCCTTCACTGGAATGGCAGGTATTCAACCGCGACAGCATTCGTGCCCGCATTGATCAGGCTGATGCCCGCAGCCTGGCTCAACTGGCCAATTACGATAAAACCGTGTTGGCAGCACTGGAAGAAACCCAGACCGCAGTCAGTGATTTCGCCCGTGAGGAAGAACGACGCGCTAAGCTGCAGCAAGCGGCAAAGTCAGCAAAGCATTCTGCTGATCTGGCGAAACAGCGTTTCGATGAAGGTTACGATGACTTCCTGGATGTGCTGGATGCCGAGCGCACCCTGCTGGAAACCGAGGACACACTCGCAAACAGTGACATCAGTGCGGTACTTAAGCTGATTGCTATCTACAAAGCGCTGGGAGGTGGCTGGCAGTTAAAAAGCTGACAACTGTGCCGCTCTCTTAGCCGGTGAGTTTAAAAAAACCGGACCAATTGCTGGAGTATCAGTCAAAAAGGCTGTAGTTTCAGGCAAGTCATTGCTGCTGCCGGAATCTACAATAAATGCTTGGAGACCGTCTTATGCTACCACGCCCACACTGGTGAAAAAGACCATGACTGAATTAACCCAAATTGATGAGCTTAAAGCCAGTAGCGATGACAGTGCTGCTGCCAGGGCATCATTAGCCAAGCTGATTAGTCGCTACGCACCGCATGACGGCCTGTTTGACCTGCCGCTTCCCGGCGTGCATTTACTGCGGACGTCCAGTAAGGATACCAACCCGACCCGTGCCGTCACCAAGCCAGGTATGTGCATTATCGCGCAAGGCGCAAAACGGGTGTTGATTGGTCAGGATGTCTACGATTACGACAATTCACGGATGGCGGTCTATTCCACCGAAGTCCCTGTTTCGGCCAAAATTGTCAAAGCCAGTGAGACTGAACCCTATCTGTGTCTTATCGTTGATATCGAGCCGCAGAAACTTGCTGAACTGACGATGAAAGCCTTTCCCCATGGCGTGCCACGGGTTCAGCATCCGAGAGCCCTGTTTATCGGCAAAGCCAATCCCCGGATTGTCGAGGCCGGTATCCGCCTGCTTGAATTACTGGCACAACCGGAGGATGCCGAATTTCTGCAGCCTCTCATCATTGATGAGATATTTATTCGACTGCTACGCAGTGATATCGGCACACTGGTGGCCCAGATTGCCACCAGTGATTCGAGCCTGCAGAGAATTTCCAAATCTATCAGCTGGATCCGTGAACATTTTAAAGAACCTATGAAGGTGGAAGCACTGGCGACACTGAGTAATATGAGTGTGTCAGCCTTTCATGCCCACTTTAAAACGGTTACCAGCATGACACCACTCCAGTTCCAGAAAGAACTGCGTCTGCATGAAGCCAAACAGATGATGCTGACCCGGATGATGGATGTCAGTACTGCCTGTATGTATGTCGGTTACTCCAGCGTGTCCCAATTCAGCCGTGAATATGCCCGTTTATTCGGTGTACCGCCGAGTAAGGATGTCCGCTCTCGTCATGCAACTGCCAGCACAGCTTAAACCTTAATCCGCATTGTCAAACTTGAAGGATTGATTATGAAAATCACCATCAATGAACAGATTCACCAGGTCGACGTCGCAGAAGATATGCCGATACTCTGGGCACTTCGGGATGTGTTGGGTATGACCGGTACCAAGTTCGGTTGTGGCAAATCGCTCTGCGGCGCTTGTACCGTGCTGCTGGATGGCCAGCCTATACGTTCCTGTGTCACCCCGGTGAAACAGGCCGAAAATAAAAAACTGACGACCATTGAAGCAATTTCCGAACAGCCGGCGGGTCGTGCTATTCAGGCTGCCTGGCTGGATAACAATGTACCGCAGTGTGGTTACTGTCAGTCAGGCCAGATCGTTTCTGCCACCGCCTTGCTTAATTCCAAGCCCAATCCCAGCGACGATGACATTAACACTGCGATGAGCGGCAATATCTGTCGCTGCGGTACCTACACCCGTATTCGTGATGCCATAAAACAGGCAGCCAATAATATGGAGACCGGTCATGAAGGATAATATCGTCAATATCAGCAGACGTAATTTTGTTAAAGGTTTTGCCCTCAGTGGCCTGGTGCTGGCAGTGGGGCTGCCCGGCCTCTCTGCGGCGACGGAAGAACCGCAATATGGCCGCAATGCCATGCCGCATGGCTGGGTCGATAATCCGCTGGTGTTTGTATCGATAGCGGCTGATGGCACGGTCACCATTGTTGCCCACCGCTCTGAAATGGGCCAGGGCGTGCGTACCAGCCTGCCCATGGTCGTCGCTGATGAAATGGAAGCCGACTGGAGTCGGGTCAAGGTCGAACAGGCCTGGGGCGATGAAGAACGCTTCGGCAATCAGGACACCGATGGTTCGCGCAGTGTGCGCCATTTCTTCATGCCGATGCGAAATGTCGGCGCTGCGATGCGCATGATGCTGGAAACCGCGGCAGCAGCGATGTGGGCGGTGCCTGCAAGTGAAGTCAAAGCGCAGAACCACGAAGTGATTCATCAACCTTCCGGACGTCGGGTGGGCTATGGTGAACTCGCTGAATCTGCAGCGGAACTGCCGGTACCGGATCGTGACAGCTTCAGCTATAAACCGGCATCGGAGTTTCGTTATATCGGCAAGACCGGTAATAAAAACATCGATGGTGAAGCCATCGCTACCGGTCATACCGAATACGGCATGGATGTGCGCCTCGATAACATGGTCTATGCCGTGGTGGCGCACCCGCCTGCCTATGGCGAGACACTGAAATCCTACGATGACTCGGAAACGCTGAAAGTCCCGGGGGTGATTAAAACCCTGACACTGCCCTCCAGTCCGCCGCCGGCGATGTTCAATCCGCTGGGCGGCGTCGTCGTGGTGGCTGAGAATACCTGGGCTGCAATCAAAGGTCGCGAGAAGCTGAAAATCGAGTGGAACAGCGGCCCGCACAGCCAGTATGAATCGGAAGCTTTCCGTGAAGCGATGAAACAGGCTGCCAATAAACAGGGTGGCAAAGTGCTGCGCTCACAGGGCGATGCCTACCAAGCACTTGAAACGGCGCATTCCAGCCTGTCTGCGGATTATTATATTCCGCACCTGGCACAGGCACCGATGGAACCACCGGTAGCCACAGCCCATTTCAAAGGCGATAGCTGTGATGTCTGGGCACCTACCCAGGCACCACAGGTCAGTCGGGATACGGTCGCCAAATGGCTGAAGCTCAAACCGGAACGGGTGATGATTCACGTCACCCTGCTCGGCGGTGGTTTCGGTCGCAAATCCAAACCCGACTTTCTGGTCGAAGCGGCGCTGACCTCAAAAGCGATGGATGGCAGACCGGTCAAGCTGGTCTGGACCCGCGAGGATGACATTCAGCATTCCTATTACCACACCGTTTCGTTTGAACATCTCGAAGCCGCCTTTGACGAGCAAGGCAAGCCACAAGTCTGGTTGCACCGCACCGTAGCACCTTCGATAGTCTCGACTTTCGATGCCAGCACCATTCATCAGCAGGCTTTTGAAATCGGCATGGGTGTGGTCAATGTGCCCTTCGCGGTGCCTAATATCCAGCTGGAGAACCCGGCTGCAGAAGCGCATACTCGTATCGGCTGGTTCCGCTCGGTATCCAATATTCCGCATGCTTTTGCGGTGCAGTCCTTTATTGCGGAAATGGCGCATCAGCAGCAACGCGATCATAAAGACGTCCTGCTGGAACTGATTGGTCCGGATCGCGAGATTGATCCACGCAGCTTGCAGGATGAATGGAATTACGGCGAATCACCCGAGCTCTACCCGCTTAACACCGGCCGTCTGCGCCGCGTTATTGAACATGTCACCGAGAAAGCTGACTGGGGTAAACAACTGCCGGCCGGACAAGGTCAGGGCCTGGCCGCACATTACAGCTTTGTGACCTACGTCGCAGCTGTAGTTGAGGTCGATGTCAGTGATGACGGTGAAGTGTCTGTGCCGAGGGTCGATATCGCCGTGGATTGCGGTCCGCAGGTGAATCCGGAACGAATCCGCTCCCAGATAGAAGGCGCCTGCATTATGGGTATCAGCCTGGCGATGCTGGGAGAGATCAGCTTTAAAAATGGCGTTGCGGTGCAGAATAATTTCGATGGTTATCAGGTCACCCGCATGGATGGCGCGCCGGCCAGAATCAATGTGCATCTGATGCCGTCAGATAATTACGACCAGCCACTGGGGGGGATCGGTGAGCCCGGTATGCCGCCGATTGCGCCGGCACTGTGTAATGCCATCTTCGCAGCGACTCAGAAACGCATCCGTAATCTGCCTATCCGTTATCAGCTGGAGGCCTAGATGCAAAGTACAGACATCACGGTGCTGAGGCAGATCCTGAGCTGGCATCAAGCCGGTCATGCTGTCTGGCTGAGCACAGTACTCAAAACCTATGGTTCCAGCCCGAGGCAACCCGGTGCGATGTGCGCTATCCGAGACGATGGCGCAGTTGTCGGTTCGGTGTCCGGTGGCTGCATTGAGGATGACCTCAAAGACAAGGTGTTATCGGGTGAGTTAGCTGAAACGACCGTCAGGCTGATGACTTATGGCGAATCAGTTGAAGAACGGGACCGTTTCCGTCTCCCCTGCGGTGGGACACTGCGCCTGGCAATAGAGAAAGTGACTGATGCCGGCTGGGTGAGTCAGGTTTTGAATCAGATTGAACAGCGTCAGCGCATTCAGCGCCGGCTTGATTTGAGTCAGGGACAAAGCCGTATTGGACGCGCACAACACAGCGACCCCGTCAGCGAGGGAAATGCGGAACTCAGCTTTGTTTATGGCCCCAGAGCAAGGCTGCTGTTGATTGGTGCCGGTGAAACTTCTGCTTATTTAGCTAAAATGGCGTCGGCACTGGATTACCAGGTGCTGGTCGCCGAGCCACGTGAAGAAATGCAATTGACCTGGCATCGCGAAGACGGTGAGTTACTGGCCATGATGCCTGATGATGCGGTGGTGAAAATAGCGGCGGATCAAAACACCGCGATTATCACCCTGACGCATGATGCCAAGCTGGATGACATGGCTCTGTTGGAAGCACTCAAATCCAATGCTTTCTACATTGGTGCCCTGGGTTCCAGCCGGACCAATGCCAAACGCCGTGAAAGACTGGCGTTGTTTGACCTGAGCGCTGAGCAGATTGCCCGCCTGCGTGGGCCGGTCGGACTCGATATTGGCAGTAAAACCCCGGCCGAGATTGCCGTTTCAATTCTGGCCGAGCTGGTTAAACTCAGCCGTCATAGTCAAGCGTCAAAGCAGCAGCCGGCTATCCGTGCCGTCAGCAATGGCTAAATGTCAGTAAAACAGATCTCCCCGATTGTACTGGCTGCCGGACAATCGAGCCGTTTCGGCAGCGATAAACTGTTGCACCCGGTGACTGTGCGGAGTGAATCCAGACCTCTGATTCTGCAGGCCTTATCGCCCTGGCTTGAGGTATTTGCTGAAATCAACGTAGTGGTGAGAAAGGATAATACTGCCCTGCTCCGTCTGCTGGCAGACTGTGATGAATCCTCACAGCTCAGGCTCATTCCTGCCGCAGCTGCTCATCAAGGCATGAGCCAGTCTCTTATCGCCGGAATCAGAGCCAATTCGGATGCAGACGGCTGGTTAATCGGTCTGGCTGATATGCCTTACCTCAAGCGTGGCGTGATAGCTGATTGCCTCGCAGCCATGAACGCAGGGAGTGCCATCACCCTTCCCGAGTTTGAAGGTCGCCGCGGTCATCCTGTGGGCTTTGATTACCGCTTTCTGCCACAACTTCTGGCATTAACCGGTGATAGCGGTGCCAGAGAGATTATCCACTCGTCACAAACCTACGTTTGTTCGATATCAGCCGGGGATGAAGGTATTTTTCGTGATATTGACATGAAGGACGATATTCAGCAATCGAGCTGAGCTGTCTCATACAACCGGTAACCTGACCTCAAACAGGCTGCCTGCTCCCAACTTGCTCTCTACCGAAATTGTCCCCCGCATCAACTCGACAATCTGGCGTGAAATAGTCAGACCGATACCGGTCCCTTCGATACTGCTGTTTTCTGCTTGGAGACGTTCGAAAGGCTCAAACAACAACTCAAGATGCTCTTCAGCAATACCGTCACCATCATCAGCAATAGCGATAGCGGCATGGTGGCCCTGAGTGCTGACATCAATCGACACCTTACCGCCGGGCCGGTTGTATTTAATGGCATTACTGAGCAGATTCAGCAGTACCTGTTTCAGTCTGCCCTGATCGGCCATAGCCACCACCTGTTGCTGATTGTTGTGGTGAATTTCAATTTGTTTTTCACCGGCAAACTGAGCGATAAGCACCAGACATTCTTTCACGATCTCATTTAAATCTACCGCCTTGATCTGCAATGACATCTTTCCGGACTCGACTTTAGAAAGATCAAGCAACTCATTGATTAAATATAATAAATGCTTCCCTGCTTTTAATATCTCGGCGGCGGATTTTTTGTCATCCTGATGGCCCTCAGGGTTGGTGTCAATCAGCTGGCTGTAACCCATAACCGCATTCAGCGGTGTTCTGAGCTCATGGCTCATATTGGCCAGAAAACGGGACTTGGCTTTGTTGGCTGACTCCGCTCTCTCCCTGGCAATACTCAGTTCGGCCTGCACTTCTTTACGCCAGCGGATTTCGCGGGACAGCTTCCAGCTCCATAATGCAAAGATCAGAATCAAACAGGCGGCAGAGCCGGCTACGGTGATCAGCAGGGTTGGATCCGTTTTATGCTCATAAGTGACTGCAACCCAGTTACGGGAGATCAGGTTTTTTTCCTGCGGAGTAATGGCGTTGAGGCCTTTAGCCAGAATCGAGCGCAGTAGTGGCTTATCATCCCTTGCGGCCATATACAGATCGGCCCCGTAGGGCGTATCAGCGACTATCTTGACGTTAGCGAAGCCCAGATTTCTGGCCACATAGTTAATTACAACCAGGTTACCCATATAGGCGTCTACTTTACCGGCGTTAAGTGCAGCGAGTGCCTCATCGGCAATGTCCACTCTGTATAACTCGATTTGAGGATGATTCTTTTCAAGCGCTCTGGCAGCGGCACCATAGCGGAATACGGCGACTTTTTTGTTGTTGAGATCTTCTATGTCATTGATGTTGTATGTTTCTTCCCTGGTGAAGATAACAAACGGCATTTCCATAAAAGCTGAATCAATGACTGAGTAATCAGAATCATTCAGTTTGTTGGGGGCCGCGACAGCAGAGAGCAAATCAGCGGTTTCCTCTGCAGGATCTTCTTCTGAGCGTACGAAACGAAAACGGACCGGCAGCTTTTGTTCCAGCAGTTTCAGATAATCAATGGAAATGCCTTTGAACTGATGATCCTCACCCAGAAATTCAACCGGCGCCCAGCCATGACTGACAGCGACGCTGACTTCCGGATGCTGTTTTAGCCAGGCTTGTTCGGCGTCAGTGAGCTTGATGCTTTTAGAAGGATTGATAGCCGACTGCGCACTCGCGCTTGGGCTGGATAGACACAATGAGACAGAACAGAGAAACAGCAACAGAATTTTCATCTTAAACCTGACCTATTCGCTAAGCAGTCAGCTCCCCACAAGCTCGTTTGCCGCCATCATCGTTGATGGTGTCTCTGTACTGCTAAAGTAGTAGAGAGAGTGTTCTACGTTGTAACAATGCTGTCAAGTCGGTCGCTGTGCCCGTCTGGTCATGGTGTCAATGCGGATAAGTCCAGACATCGTGTTCGCGTTCAAACTCAAACAGGGTTTCATGTAACTGTCTGAGCTTCAGTAAAGCCTGCATGTCTTCAGGAGGAAAACCTCTCCGTGTTCCGCTTCTGGTATCGGTAAACAGCGAGTCCAGATAGGGCTCGCAAAATTCACTGCCCCAGAAAATAAGCAGTTTCTTGCCTATATGGGGGTAATGCTGCGAGATCCTGATATAGGACTTGTCCTGTTTCAGTTGTTGAATTTTTGCGTTAGTCATAGAAATCTCGGGTGAATGATGACTGTCAGCTAGCTCACCCAGCCTGATGCAATTACAGACTTAAGGATGTGAAACAGCTCAAACAACCATCGTATCGCCCGAACAATTCAGCAAAATTCGCTTATTTCATTGCCTGAACAATGAGCTGTTTGAGGATAGGCAGATGTGACTGGTCCAGATCTTTGACTGCCGATAGCAGCGTGATTTGTTTTTTCTCAGCCAAATCTGCAATCTCCTGCAAAGCATCTGACTCGGATTTAAGTGACTGACGATATTGTTTTTTAAACTCGGCATAACTGAGTTCATCCTGATGCCAGGCTTTCCTTAAATCATTCGGCGGACACAGGGACTTAATCCAGTCATCATAGTCGAGATCGGTTTTTTTGACGCCACGCGGCCAGAGCCTGTCGGCCAGCAGCCTCACGCCGTCATTCTTAGCCGGCTTGTCATAAACCCGTTTGAGTTTGATCTTGTTTTCAGCAGACATGGCAAATTACCTGTTAGACGGTTGCAGTTTGGTCAAAATCGCTTTGATAAATTCATGCAGATCACCGGGATGTCTGGAGGTTATCAGGTTATCGTCGATAACCAGCGGGGCATCGAGATAGTGCGCACCGGCTTCTATCAGTTCATCTGAAATTTTTTCTACGCAAGTGGCTTTTCGCCCTTGTAACAAATCTGCAGAGACCAGAATTTGCGGTCCGTGACAAATGGCAGCCACCGGTTTATTACTGGCAAAGAAATGTCTGGCGATATCCAGCGCCCGTTGGGATTTTCTTAAATTCGCCGGCGCCTCACCGCCCGGTAGCAGTAACAGGTCATAGCTGTCCGGATTGACTTCATTCAGAGTCATCTCCGCAACAAGCTCAGCACCTTTTTTACCCTTGATTTTTCCGATCTGAAGCGAGGCGATATAACACTTAATACCGGCCTGTTCCAGTTGTTTGACAGGCTCGGTAACCTCACTGTCTTCAAAATGATCGGTCGTGAGAATGATGGCTTTCATATTGGCCTCCTTTCTCTGTGATCGTTGTCTTATCCCAACATGATAAAAAGCTGACTGCAAAACCCGTTTGCCGGACAGGTTCACCACATCATTAATGATTTGGCTGTGTCCGCTTATCTTTGTTACTGTTTGTTTGTGGTGCTTATTTCATGTGACAGAAACAAACGCGCCATGTTCATAAATACGTGCTTTCAAGAGACGCATGACTAGTTCACGGTCGGCACAGAAAGCAGAATCTTCAGCTGGCAGTGCACTAGCCAGAGATATCTCCACAAACCATTGAAAGTGACAGCCTGATACGTTTTGAAATGAAAAAAACTGGCTGTTAACTCAGACTCTTATCAGTCCTTTTGACTGATTTTCCATGCTAACAACTGTGAGGTGATGAACCATGAATATTCTGGATATTTGCACGCACAAGGTCGCCATGCTGGAAAGAAATGAAACAGTACAGCAAGCGGCTAAACTGATGAAACAGCATCATGTCGGTGATGTCATAGTGATCAGTAAAAGCGATGGTCAGAACAAACCGCTCGGTATTCTGACCGACCGCGATATTGTCGTCGATTTAATCGCTAACGATGTGGATTTAAACAGCGTCAGCGTCGGTGACTGTATGAGTGATGATCTGATGACCGTCAGGGAAGATGCTGATATTGCAGATACCATGAAAGAAATGAGTCACCGAGGTGTACGCCGGGCTCCGGTCATTGCCACAGATGGCAGCCTGTGCGGCATTCTCAGCATGGATGACATGATAGAAGTGTCTTCCAATATGATGCGCGATATGTCTGCTCTGATTTACAGAGAACAGGCCTGTGAAGAGCTTAAGCATCAACGCCATTGACAGGCAAGTCAATCAGGGGAGAGTTTGCTCTCCCCTGTTATTTATGTGTGTCGCTCAGATTCGTTTTTATTTTATCGCACAGCGCAATCAACTGCGCTGCTTCCTCTACTGTCAGGCCTGTCGCACAGAGCGCCTGATGCGCGATGTGTTCAGCTTCAGCGGCAAAGTCCCGGCCCTGTCGGGTCAGGGTAACTGCCATTCTGCGCTCGTTACCGGGCACCCGCTTGCGCTGCAGGTAGCCACGTTTTTCCAGGGTTTTGAGCATTGGCGTCAACGTGGCTTTGCTCAATCCGATAATCCGTCCCAACTCAGTCACGGAAACGGCATCCTGCTGCCACAAGCCCATCAACAGCACAAACTGCGAATAAGACAGGTGATACGGCTTAAGTAAATGGCCATAAGCCTGAGTGACATCACCACTGGTGGAATACAGGGCATAGCAAACCTGCTCTGCTAATTTCGGGCCCAGCCTGGTCACATCGCTTAAAGAGGTACTTGACATACATATTTATCCGGCATAACGTTAGTGTGCGAACGGTTTGTTTGCAAACAAGGAGATAATATCATGAAATCAATCATTTATATGTTCCCCCTGCTGCTGACTATCTGGCTTCCCCAGGCCGCGAGTGCTGAAGATATGGCGGCCAGTGATAACTACATGCCGACATTGATTACTGACACGCCTTATGAGGGACGCCAGCTGGCGATCAAGATCGTACGGAAAACGATTGGCACGATTCAGACAGATACTGCTGCCAAACATCGGGTCAGAGCAAAATACGCTGAAGATCCGGCTTTGTTGATGAATGCGGCTGAGCTTGTCGCCATCGAATTTAAAACCATTGCTATTGCCAATAATTACTGGCGTGAATAATTTTCTCATCCGGGCAGTGCTTTAACAGCCTGTCCGGATGTCACTGATTTTTTCGGGTTCAATCAATGACTAATAAAGACACTGACTCCACTCTACTGGAACTGGCTTTCAGACCGTTTTTTCTGTTGGGCGCGGCATTCAGTATCATCGCTTTATTATTTTGGGGCGCCAGTCTGCAAGGCTGGCAAAACGAGGCATATCATGGTTACAGTCAGCTCTGGCACGGCCATGAAATGCTGTTTGGTTTTGTCGCAGCAATTCTGGTCGGATTTCTGCTTACTGCGGTTCAGAACTGGACCGGACTACGATCTGCTCACGGCAAGTCCCTGTTATTGTTGATTCTGTTGTGGCTGGTCGGCCGGCTCGCAGTCTGGTACGCCGCTCAGCTACCCTGGTGGCTGGTGACTGTGGTCGACAGCGGCTTTCTGGTCGCTGCTGCCTGGCTGCTTGCCCAGCTCTTAATTAAAAAACAGCAGCGTCGCAATTACTTTGCCCTAGCCGCGTTGCTGTTGCTGACCGCAGATAATGTGGTGTTTCATCTGGCTGTGGCGAATGGTCATTTGCAAGTGGCGACGCAGGCACTGCACAGTGTGATTTTACTGATTACGCTGTTGATGACGGTGATTGGCGGCAGAGTCATTCCCATGTTTACCGGTAATACCACACAGATCCCGCCCAGAGCCCGGATCGAATGGCTGGATAAAGCTGGCCTTGCGCTGCTATGGGGTATGGTTGCGATTTATATTTTCCAGCTTCAGTCATACCTCGCTGAGAGTCTTCTGGCAGTTCTGTTTGCCGTGACTGCCTCGTTGATCGGACTGCGTTGTGCGATGTGGCGGCCCTTATCGACAGCGAAACATGCGCTGCTCTGGTCATTACATTTGAGCTACTGGTTTATCCCGCTGGGGCTGTTATTGATGGCTTGCCACTATGCCGGCCTCGCAGTCAGTTTGAGCACGGCCTTACATGCCCTGACCGCAGGTGCGATGGGCGGTCTGATCCTGAGTATGATGTCGCGTGTGTCACTGGGACATAGCGGTCGACCTATTATTGCCACGCCGCTAATCAAACTGGCTCTGGGACTGGTGTTACTGGCTGCTTTAAGCCGTGTCGGACTGGTCCTGATAAGCCCTTCCCACAGCCTGTGGGCCTGGTGGCTGAGCATTGTGCTATGGAGCATGGCGTATGGTCTTTTCCTGTTTCGCTACACGCCGATCCTGATTGCGCCCAGAATAGACCGGTAAAAACAGGAGCCGGACAAATCCGGTTCCTGTTGCACACCTTAAGGAATCTCAGCCAGTCGCTGCTGCATTTCTTCGGCACTGGGTCGAAGCTGAGGCAGTCCCTTGCGGCTGCGTCGCTGGCCCAGAAAATACAGGATGGGTGCCGCAATAAAGATGGATGAGCTGGTGCCAATCACAATGCCAAACAGCATTGGCAAGGCAAAGCTGGCGACCGCTGAACCGCCTGCGATACCCATCGGTAACAAAGCCAGGAAGGTCGTGACAGAAGTGAACACGGTCCGTGTCAGTGTTGATGAAATGGATTCATTCATCAAAGTCATCATCGGCTTATCCGGGTTGGCTCGCAGATTTTCGCGGATGCGATCAAACACCACGACCTTGTCATTAATCGAATAACCAATCAAGGCCAGTAAAGCTGCGACCGCTGTCAGATTGAACTCCACCCCGGTCAGTGCAAAAAAACCGATGGTTTTGGTCAAATCCAGGGCGATCGTTAAGGTGGCTGCGATGGCAAAGTGTGATTCAAAGCGAATCGCAAGATAAGCCAGCATGCCGAAACCAGCGAATAAAATGGCCAGAATCGTATCATCGGCAAAACCGCTACTGACTTTGGGACCGACCATATCCACTTTGGGGAAGCTTGCATCTGCCTGCACGCTCTGTACAGCTGTTTTCAGCGCATCGACCTGTGCGGCCGTCGCCGCCGGTGCCTGATGTTCAGCTGGCAGGCGAACCAGAAACTGACCCTGTTCGCCTGACTCCTGAATGCTGGCCTGTGCCATCGCATGATTCTGCAGTGTTGTGCGTAAATCTTCGACTGAAAGCTGGCTGGCATGAACTTCAACCAGTGTGCCGCCGGTGAAATCGACACCGTATTTCAGGCCCGGTTGAATAAACAGCACAATGGCAGCAAGCGACAAAAGAGCTGATGCAGCGAGCCCCACAAAGCGCCCCCGCAGAAAATCCAGATTCCGGCTGCTGAGTTTATCAAGCAGGACGAAGCCTTTGATGCTGAGCGGCTTTTTCTCACGTCCCTTGATTGACCACGCCATCAAAAGCCGGGTAACAGCAATGGCAGTAAACATCGAAGTCAGCAGACCGATACCGATAGTTACCGCAAAACCCTCTACCGGTCCGCTGCCGAACATGAACAGCAGACTGACGGCAATCAGCGTGGTCAGATTGGAGTCGATAATGGTGGTATAGGCCTTGTCAAAACCTTCATGCAGGGCTTTCCAGGCCGATTTGCCACGCCTCGATTCTTCACGAATGCGTTCATTAATCAGAATATTGGCATCGACTGCCATCCCCAAAGTCAGAATGATACCGGCAATACCCGGCAGCGTTAAGGTGGCACCGAGCAGGCTCAATATGCCGAACACCAAGCCGATATTGATGGCAAGCCCGACGCAGGCAATAAAACCCCAGCGACCATAAATGCCGACCATAAAGGCGATCACCAGCGCCGCACCGATTAAACCGGTGGTCAGGCCCATGGCAATGGCATCACTACCAAGATCGGGCCCGACACTGCGTTCTTCCATCACCAGGAGTGGTACGGGCAAAGCACCTGCACGCAGCAGCAAAGCCAGCTCAGCAGCCTCTTCCGTGGTGAAGCCACCGCTGATTTCGCCGCTACCGGCAGCGATTTCAGTGCGGATCACCGGCGCGGTAATCACTTTGCCATCGAGCACGATGGCCAGTGGCCGGCCGATATTGTCAGCTGTCATTTTACCGAACAGTTTGGCGCCTTCATGATCCAGCTTGAAGGTCACCACCGGTTCACCGCTATCCGGGTTAAAGCTCGCCTGGGCATCACGAATGTGCTGACCTTCCATCGCGACCCGTTTTTCCAGTCTGAATTGTTGTTGTCCGTCCTGGCCCGGCAAAGATAATGTGTCTTCGTCTCCTGCCCCTTGCGCATCCCAGTGAAAGCGCATTTTGGCCGTAGTACCCAGCAACTGCCGTATCTTACTCGGATCAGCCACACCGGGCATTTGCACCAATATGCCGGCGTCACCCTGACGGGTAATACTGGGATCGACCAGACCGCTCTCATCCAGACGCCGTCTCACCACTTCCAGACTGCGCTCAACAGCATCAGTCAATATCGCCTGAATCCAGCCCTTGTCTAATCGCAGCAACAAGCTGTTGTCATGCGCTTCAACATTAAAACGCCGGCTGCCGCTGTTGCTGTCACGGGCCAGCGATTCGACCAAAGCCACGGCCTGCTTAACGGAGTCCCGGCTTCTCAGCGTGACTTGCAGACTGTCATGGGTAATGACTGGCCGGCTGTAATAAATACCCGCCTCACGTAATCGGTCACTCAGCTCATCTGCAAGCGACTGGTATTGCTCAGTGATAAGTGCCTGGCTGTCGGCTTCCAGCAATAGATGGGAGCCGCCCTGCAAGTCGAGTCCCAGAGAGATGCTATTCTCGCTATACCATGTGGGTAACGTCGCAGCGATTCTGGCAGGTAAAAGATTGGGGAGCGCACTCAGCAAACCGAGCACGATTAACAAGCCATAAACCATGGCCCGAGTTGATAATGATTTCATGCTAATCCTCAAAAATCGAGTGAATACGATGCGCGATCAGCCATGCTGACAACGCAAAAGATTTCGGGATTAGCTCAGTGGTGGTGCTCTTAGATAAGGTCGCAGAAAGCGGTTGTCACTGGCTGTAACAGAAAATATGCCAGTCGGTTTCGACACAAGAGAGCCGGCATGACCAGTGAAAAGCCCGTCTGCGAGCAGCGCCTGCCAGTCAGGCGGGTCTGAATCGGGGGCAGTCTGCCCGGATTGTTCAGTTTTGAGCCCCAGCCTGAGGCCAGTGTCATGCCAAACTGTCTGGGCATCGAGATGTGATACCAGGCCGGTGTCTGAATGGCTGTCGGCTGAGTTGGAATAGGATGAAACCGGCAATAAAGCCAGCAAAAAGGCAAACCACAATACCCACAGCCGGGCGGCTATGTGATGGGTAATAAAGTGTTGTTGCTGGGGCGACATCCCTTGCTCTGTAAGAAACCCGCAGTTATCTGCGTATCTGTAATATACAGGATTTGCTTTACTCAGAGCGTGAATTTTTAGTCTGTAGTAATTCGCTTTTTTCTCGCCTTGTTCTCCTTTATCTGACACGGAAGCGATGCCATTGAGTCATGAAATGCGTAGCTCGAGTTTATTCGATATTGATTGAAGATAAAGCGATTGCTATGACCTTTGTAGGCGAAGCCGGATTGCAGGCAAACTCGATTTAAACGGCATTTACCACGCCGTGACCAGCGCGGTGAATCTGCCACAGACAGACAATACCGACCGCCATAGAGCTTGCAGCCAGCCACAACGCGCCACTGTAGCTGCCGGTCAGGCTGGCAATATAACCGGCAATCGCAGGCGCGGTAATCTGCGCGACACTGTAACTGATAGTCAGCTTGGCCATCGCTTTGGCCGGGTTATGCGGGAATTTATGACCGATAAACACTAGCATCAGGCTGACCACACCGGCAAAAGTCCCCCCGAACAGAATGGCCCCCACTACATTAAGCCAGAGGCTGTTGCTTATAGCGGGAATAATAATCGACAGCAGCATGATGCTGTAGCTCATGATTAAAGCGCGGGTCTCACCGAGACGATGAGAGATTTTGTCCCAGACCACACAGGAAGGTACCGCAGTGAGCCCCAATATGACCCAGATCCAGTCGCCCCGCCCTGCCAGAGCCGGCATATGCTCAAGAATTGCCACAATAAAGGTGGCACTGACTACATAACCGACACCGGCACAGAAATAGGCCGCAATCATCAGATTCATCCAGCTTTTTGCTGGCGCTTTGAACTGGCCGTCCTGCTGTTGATCGTGTTTGACAGGTGCTGGCATCCAGCGCCAGGCCGGAATTAAAAACACCAGCCCGAAAAAGCCCATTATTACCCATTGCATCGCCCAGTCGAGCTGATGATTCATCCAGACAATTGCCATACCCGGAATCGCTATTCCCAGCCCCAGTCCGGAGAAATGCAGGCCCAGATTGCCTTTAAATTGATGTCGCTTGAGCCAGCTCATCACGAAACCCGCTGCGAGTATGATGCCGGCCGTACTGGATAGCCCGGCAAGCAGGCGGAACAGACTCCACAGCACAACATCGCTAGTCATGCCCATGGCAAAGGTACTGAACACAGCCAGCACCAGGTTAAGCCTGTAGAGTCTGAATTTGAGTTCCAGATCGCTGATCCAGGCAATCAGAATTACGCCCAGCAAATAACCGATGTAATTGAATGTGGCCAACCAGCCGCCGGCCAGTGTCGACAACCCTGCCTGCTCCAGCATCAGTGGCAGAAACGGTGTATAGGCAAAACGGGCAATGCCAACAGTGAGGATCAGTGCGCTGATACCGGCAATGATGACTTTCAGTCTGCTTAACTCTGGTGAGGTGCTCATCCGGCCCTTTTGTTTGGGGGTTTATGTGCGTTCAATCATAGCGACTGGGCCAGTCAGAACAAAATAAATGTTTAACTCAATGGGGTTATGTCAATTCTCTAAACAATATTTATATTATTGATTCAGGCTAATTTTTATTGTCGGCTTTCACCCATAGGCCCTGGGTTTCAATGACCTCATAACGAGCCCACTGACGAAAGCTCTCGCGATCACAGTAGCCTGTTTCATAGGCACTTTTCCCGGCTACTGTTTTGTAAATAATCAGATCCCGTCCCGGCTCGTGATTATCAGCATCATCAATGACCTGTCGCACCCCCCACAAACTGCCGATATTGCCATTACTGTAATAACGTCCGCGTTCAATCCGGTTCGGATGACTGACGCTGAGCTGAGCATGTTGTCTGGCTTTTTCCAACAGTTCAGTCAGTCCCTCTTCGGTAATGTCGACGAAGGAGTCGAGTTCATGGATGGCAGCATTAAAGTCCTCAGTGGTCAAAACATAATCTGTGGTCGGTACCGGGCTTTTGTACTCAGTATGATGACGGGTATTGATATGTGCAGGATAGCGGCGCCAGGAAAACAGATAATTAAAACTGATTGCCATCAGTAACATGACGAGCACATTGATCAATAAAGGATAAAGTAAAAACTGATAGCCCAAATCGACAATCTCATTACCGCCTATCACGGCAGTCAATGCACTGGCCCCACCAGGTGGGTGAATACAGCGAAGGTAGTACATCACACCGACAGCAAGCCCGACAGCAATACCGGCAGTCAAAAAACCATCAGGCAGCCATTGCTGACAGCTGACACCGATAAAAGCGGAGATCATATGGCCGCCGATGACCGGCCATGGTTGTGATAGAGCACCATGCGGCACGGCAAACAGCAACACAGCCGAAGCACCGAGAGAACTGATAATCAGCAAACTGCTTGTCCAGTCTAAAGCCAGACGCTTTATCAGCCACATCGATATCAATAAGGTGACAGCAATGCCGATAGCCGCACCGAAAGCAGAGATCAGTTTTTCACCATGACTGGTTTGATTCCGCTCAATACCCAGCCAGTGTGCAGCGTCGCTCAGATTCAATTTCAAGCTCATTGAATAACCTATATGCACAACAATGGTGCGTTATCATAGCGATCGATTGGCGTGATTACCATAAAAACAGGTAAATTAAATACCTGTTACTTGTTGTGGCTGGCAATGACGGGCTTTGGCCGAGATCTTGCTGATAATTGCCCTGGATCAATGCAATGGCATTCGGATAAGGCTAGATTGCCACTGGCATGCTAACTCAGGCTCAAATAAAGGATTGATTTGAAACCGCTAACCCATCTGACGCAGTATTTGTTACTGCTGTTTTTGATTGTGTCAGTTACTGCCTGTGAGGGAGAAAAAACGCCCATTCGCGTCGCCACCCATGTCTGGCCTGGCTATGAGTTTCTGCATTTAGGTCAAGCCTTAGCTTATCTGCCACAGCAAAACGTGACATTCATCGATACCGGCTCAGCGACTCAATGCATTGAGCGTTTGAAACAGGGGCAGGCTGATGCTGCCACATTGACGCTGGATGAAGTATTGCTTGCCAGAAGTCAGGGTTTGGATCTCACCATTATTCTGGTGATGGATATCTCGGTCGGTGCCGATCAGCTGATCGCGCGAAAAGATATCGCTTCTCTACAGCAACTCAAAGGCAAAACAATCGCGCTGGAACAAAGCGCTGTGGGCCGGCTATTACTGGCTAAAGCCAGTGAAGCGGCGGGCATGACATTGCAGGACTTTAAGTTATTACCGGTAACTATTGATCAGCATGCCGAGTTCTGGCGGCAAGGCCAAGCCGATGCCATCGTAAGCTATGAGCCGGCAGCAAGCCAGATCCTGCGCCATGGTGGTCATGTCATTTTCGATAGTAGTCAAGTTCCGGAAACAATTGTCGATGTATTAGCTGTAAGAACCGATCTTATCGAGGATCATTCCGCTATGCTGCATCAGTTGGTGTCCGGCTTTTTCAAGGCGCAGAAACATTTTCTGACCAACCCTCAGGATGCTTCCTATAGAATGTCCGACAGGCTGGATGTCCCCAGTCGTGACGTCATGAACCTCTATCAGGGCCTCGAACTGCCCGGTATTGAGCATAACAAGAAGTTGCTTGCTGCCAGTAACCCGCAACTGACTGAGGTTGCTCGGGATATACTGCAGCTTGGTTTATTCCCCGTTCCAGAGCAAGACATGCTGAGCAAGCAACTTTACAGCGATAGATTCCTGCCATGAAAACCGGTGTGCTCAAGCACGGTCTGCTACTTTTATTTTTGTTTCTGCCCGGCCTGAGCCTGGCGGCAGAAACCTTCCACCTCGGCATTTTCGCCTACCGTCCGGTAGAAGTCATTGAAAAACGCTGGCAATACCTTGAAAGCTACCTGGAACAACAGGTCCCGAACGCTGATTTTGTACTCCATATCTTAGAACTGGATGAACTGGAACAGGGCGTTCAGCAGAACCGCTTTGATTTTGTTTTCACCAATCCGCGTCACTTTATTCAGATGCGCAGCAAATATCCTTTGTCCGGCGCGCTGGGTACGCTGGTGAGACTGGAGAATGATCATCCGGTTTCAGCACTTGGCGGCGTTATTTTTACACTGAAAAACGGCCAGCCAGTTAAGACCCTGGCAGAGCTTGAAGGCAAGCGGATTGCGGCCCCGGGTGAGGGCTTTCTGGGCGGATATCAGGCACCGATTTATGAACTGTATCAGGCAGGCATAAATACCTCAGCACTGGACATCGTCTTTACCGGCTCCCCCCACGATAAAGTCGTGCAATACCTGCGGGAAGGTAAGGCTGATGTCGGCTTCGTCAGAACCAGTGCGCTCGAACAGATGGCAGCTGAAGGCAAGTTGTCGCTGGATGAGATTGATATCATCAATGAGCAACGTCTGTCCGATTACCCTTTCCTTATCAGCACCCGGCTGTATCCGGAATGGCCTTTTGTCGCCCTGCCCAAGGTGCGTGAATCCACCGCGCGGCGTGTAGCTTCGGCGATTCTGGCACTGGAACCCAGTCATCCTGTCAGTCAGCAAATCGGTATTTCCGGATTCACCGTCCCGGCGGATTATCTGCCGGTGGAACTCTCCATGCGTGAATTGGGCCTACCGCCGTTTGATGTGGAACCTGATGTCAGCCTGATGCAGATCTGGCAGCAGCATAGTGGGCTCATCATTGCACTGCTGCTTGCCTCAGGACTGATTCTAGTGCTGTTGCTGGTTATTGCCAGACAGAACTATTCACTCAGGCTCAGTGAGCAGAAAGTCACCCAGTATCTGAAAGAAATAGAAAAGCGCCACCAGTTTCTGCGCAGTACATTCTCCGCTATTCCTGATCTTGTCTGGATCAAGGATCCGCAGGGCATTTATCTCGACTGCAACAGCCGTTATGAAAGTTTCATGGGTAAATCCAGGTATGACATCCTGGGACAGACTGATCATGATCATATTCCTTCACAACGGGCCAGTCAGGTACACATCCACGATCAGGAAGTGCTCAGACTGCGCCTGCCCAGCATTCAGGAGGAAGTATATCGCTTCGAGTCTGATGGCCATGAAGAAGTGCTGGAGATTATCAAAACACCGATATTGGGTGCTGACAATGAAATTATCGGCCTGCTTGGTATCGGTCGTGACATCACCAGCCGCAAATATGCAGAAGAAGAATTGAGACTCTCCAGAGAGGTCTTTGAAAACACCCTTGAAGGTATCATGATTACCGACAGGGACGGCATCATCGTTGACGTTAATCCGGCTTTTAATAAGATCACCGGCTATCAGCGCGAGGATGTGCTGGGGCAGAATCCTTCCATTCTCAACTCGGGACGCCAAACCCCTGCTTTCTATGATGAAATGTGGCGCCAGCTAAAGAGCATCGGCTTCTGGAAAGGTGAAGTCTGGAACCGCAACAAAAATGGTGAGATCTATGCTGAGCAGTTGTCGATTTCTTCACTGAAAGATGAATTCGGCAATATCGAGTTCTTCGTTGGTATCTTCTCAGATATTACCCGCAGCAAGGAACAGCAGGAACAACTCAGCATGATGGCGCATTACGATGTGCTGACCGCGCTGCCCAATCGCGCCCTGTTCGCTGATCGCTTCAGCCAGGCAATCATGCACAGCAAACGCAACCAGACCCTACTGGCCATCTGCTTTATTGATTTGGATAACTTCAAACCGGTCAATGACAACTTCGGCCATGAAACCGGTGATCAGTTGCTGGTTGAAGTCGCCAAAAGGCTGCTGGACAGCGTTCGCGGTGACGATACCGTGTCACGGCTGGGTGGTGATGAATTTGCCCTGTTGCTGAATGATATCAACTCCGAAAAAGAGTGCATGCGCACGCTGGACCGCATTCTGCACAAGCTGGAAATGCCCTTTGTTATCAACGGTCATTCGCATTATATTTCCGCCTCGATCGGCACCACTCTGTACCCGCGTGATGATGAGGATGTCGATACGCTGCTGCGTCACGCGGATCAGGCGATGTATCAGGCAAAAATCGCCGGCAAGCACCGTTATAACCTGTTCGACAGCCATCACGATAAAGTCGTCACTGAAAAACAGCTGGTTCAGGACCAGGTGAAAAAAGCGCTGTATGCTGATGAATTAACGCTGTTTTATCAGCCCAAGATTAATATGGGCACGGGGGAAGTCTTCGGCGTCGAAGCGCTGCTGCGATGGCAGCATCCGGAAAAAGGGCTGACTCCCCCGCTCAATTTCCTGCCTCAGATCTCAAACACCGAACTGGAAGTGGAAGTCGGCGAATGGGTGATCAACCAGGCCATCCGTCAGCTCAGCGAATGGGCGGCACAAGGCATTGAGATGGAAATCAGTGTCAATATCGCCTCACATCACTTACAACAAGCTTCCTTTGTGTCCAGACTGGCCTATTCGCTTGATGAATATCCTCAGCTGAACCCGCGCCATCTGCAACTGGAAGTACTGGAGAGCAGTGTGCTCGCCGATCTCAAGAAAATCCGCGAGACTATCGACGCCTGCCAGAACAGGCTCGGTGTCAGCGTGGCACTGGATGATTTCGGCACGGGCTACTCTTCGCTGACACACCTGCGATCTTTCTCCGCCGATACGGTCAAAATTGATAAAAGTTTTATTCAGGACATGCTCGATGATCCGAACGATTATGTGATTGTTGACGGCGTTATTGGTCTGGCCGAGTCTTTCAGCCGCAAAGTCATCGCGGAAGGCGTCGAGTCCAGACAACATGGCCTGATGCTGTTAGCAATGGGCTGTCACCGGGCGCAGGGATTTGGCATTGCCCGACCAATGCCGGCCAGAGAGTTCCCGGGCTGGCTGAAGCGTTATCGGCCCGAACAGAGCTGGTTGGATTATGCCGCCAAAACACGATCATTGGCGGATAATAAATCCACCCTGTTGAACCTGACCTTCAAGCACTGGCATGCGCGTTTTCTCGCCAGACTCGATGCCACCGCTGACAGCATCATTGAGTGGCCGATTATGGATACCAGCCGCTGTCATTGTGGTGTCTGGATAGAGGCCGGCCAAAAGGAACAGTTATTCAAGGCCAGCACCCTGTCGGAGCTGAGCCTGGCGCATGATGCCTACCATGCCAATGCCAGCGAAATATTTGCTTTGTATCAGGAAAAAGAAGTCGACAGGGCCAGGCAGGCAATGGACAGCCTCAACCAGGCTTACCAGAGAATGCTGTCAGCCATTGCCAGCTGTCAGGCAGAAGATCTGAACACTGACAAAGTCGTCGCCGGCTACTCCCGGGGTTATCTTTAAGACTGCTGTTTGCCTTCCAGTCGGCGCTCAATTGATGCCAGCTTTTCATAAGCCTGTGATTCATTATTGATGTTTTCAACCAGACCACGGTGAATGGCGACGGATACAGCTTCCTGGTTATTAAAACGGGCGCCATCCTTGAAGATTAAATCCACCAGTTCTCTGGCAGGCATATCCAGGTACGCAGCGAGATTCTGCGTCTCCTTGGAAAAGAACTTCAGCACCTCAGGGTGAGTGTGTTTGACCGTCAGAATCGCCAGGTTATCTATCAACACCAATTCGTAACGGGTTTTCTCTGATAAGCCGTTGTCCTGCACAAATCGCAGGCTGGTCAGTCCGGTCAGTTCATAAAAGGCATTCTGCACTTTGACTGACGGTGCCTGCCTGTCGGCAACCAGCACTTTCAGCCATTTCAGACGATGCCGGGCGAGAGTGATAATGCTCTTTTCCAACAAAATTCGCCACCTCCCTCAAGCTGATGTCTTGAGTATTAGAGCCGAAATTCATTGTAAAGTTTATCGGCCGTTTCTGGATAGTGGCGCAGATTTGCGCGAGACTCTCGCTGCCGCGCTTTTATACAGATTACAGAAAACAGGCTAAGCAGTTGATCCAGTATCCAATCCATTTCAGTCGCTATCCGGCCACTTTACATTCCGTTTTAATACGCGGAGACTCTGGCGGAAAGCCCCTTCGAATTATTCGCGGGTTTACCTGATTTCTTTTCTTCATCGTTTTGTAAAACGGATTATGTTGAAACTGCCTTTTATTCTATTCACCTTTATTTTTTCTTCTCTGGCTATCGCTAACGACACTGCTTCCGGTCCCGGAGCCTATCTGACGCAGTTACCGCCCGGTGCCGAAGCCAGCCTGCTGGTCGTCAATCCCAAAACCGGCAAAACAGTTTACAGCCATGACGCCGACATCTTACGACCACCGGCCAGTGTGCAGAAAGTGATTACTGCTCTGGCGGCGCGGCTGCAATTGGGCACTGAGTATCGTTTCAATACTGATATTGAAGTCAAAGATAATGACGTGATTTTTCGTTTCAGTGGTGACCCTTCGCTGCGCCGTGATGATATTCGCAGCTTGGTCAGTTCACTTAAACGTGAGACCTCAATTATCCGCGGCAATGTCTATCTGAACGGGGCTGCATTTGATCATTTCGAACTGGCTGAAGGTTTGCCCTGGGATAATCTTGGTATCTGTTACAGCGCCCCCTCCAGCAGCATTTCTCTGGATGATAACTGCGCCGTTGCCAAGATGGTGTTTACTGATCAGAACAAGACCCAAATTGATTTTGAAATCTCGCGCGATGCCCCCATCAGCATTGTTGAAAAACTGGAACTGACCGACGGTCTGGAAAAGCGTTACTGCAAATTCAAACTGATGGCTGACAACACCAATCAATATACGCTGGGTGGTTGTCTGGGGCGTCATAAAATCCCCCGTTTCCTTAGCTTCGCGGTTCAGAATACCGAACTGTATGCCGCTGAAATGATTCGCCGTGAGCTCAAACATGCAGGCATTGAACTCCAGGGTGAGGTGATTCGTAATGACCGGGCATCCGGTCGCATTATCGCCCGGCATGAATCTGCGCCACTACCAGAGTTACTGGATGAGATGCTCAAGGATTCCGATAATCTCATTGCCGACAACCTGCTCAAAGCAGTAGGTCGAAGCTATTATGAAGAACCGGGCAGTTTCGATAACGGCACCTCGGCGGTCAAAGCCATTCTCAAAGAAAAAGCCGGAATTGATCTCGCCAATGCCGTCATCGCCGACGGCTCGGGTCTGTCACGTAATAACCGGGTGACCGCCTCGCAAATCATGGACGTATTTCAATATATCTACGCTCATCCCGAGCTCAAACTGATGGAAGCGATGGCCGAAGCCGGTAAAAGCGGTACCCTTCGCTACCGCTACAGCCTGCGGGGTGATACCTTCAAAGGAAAAGTCAAAGGCAAGACCGGCACGCTCTACGGGACCTACAATCTTGCCGGCGTGATGTCCACAGCTTCAGGCAGCCCCCTGCTGTTTGTGCAGATGGTGACCAACTACCATCATCCGGATTATCACCGTCATGATAAGCGTGAAATCAGGAACTTCGAGAAAAAATTCTATCAGTCGCTGTATTCAATGAAATAAAGCATTTCTCCGGCGTCAGAGATTCGCAATCCTGCCGCCGGAGATGTAAAATTCTGCGCTTCTGGCAATTCAGGAATTTTGGAATTCAAACATGGCGCAATACGTTTACAGTATGAATCGTGTCGGCAAAATCGTTCCGCCGAAACGCGAAATTCTCAAAGATATCTCCCTTTCATTCTTCCCCGGTGCCAAGATCGGTGTGCTGGGCCTGAACGGTGCCGGTAAATCCACCTTACTGAAAATCATGGCCGGTCTGGACCAGGACTATATCGGTGAAGCCAGACCGATGCCCGGCATCAATGTGGGTTACCTGCCACAGGAGCCCGAACTGGACGACAATAAGACGGTACTGGAAGTTGTCGAAGAAGCCGTCTCCGATGTCAAAGAGGCACTGGCTGAACTCGATGCGGTTTATGCTGCCTATGCTGAGCCTGATGCTGACTTTGACGAACTGGCTAAAAAACAGGCCAAGCTCGAAAACCTGATTCAGGCCAAAGACGGACATAACCTAGAAAACGCGCTGGAGCGTGCAGCTGATGCACTGCGTCTGCCGCCCTGGGATGCCAAAGTCGGCACCTTGTCCGGTGGTGAGCGCCGTCGTGTGGCTTTATGCCGACTGCTGCTGGATCACCCAGACATGCTGCTGCTGGATGAGCCTACTAATCACCTGGACGCCGAATCGATTGCCTGGATTGAACGTTTCCTGCAGGAATATCCGGGTACCGTAGTCGCGATTACCCACGACCGCTACTTCCTTGATAATGCCGCTGGCTGGATCCTGGAGCTGGATCGTGGTCGTGGTATTCCTTATGAAGGTAACTACTCTTCCTGGCTGGAACAGAAAGAAAAACGGCTGGAACAGGAAGCCAAGGAAGAAGCGTCACACCGTAAAGCCATTGAAGCCGAACTGGAATGGGTGCGTCAGGGTGCCAAAGGTCGTCAGGCCAAGTCGAAAGCACGTCTGAAACAGTTCGAAGAAATGAACTCGCGTGAGTTCCAGAAGCGTAACGAAACCCAGGAAATCTATATTCCACCGGGTCCGCGTCTGGGTGACAAGGTCATTGAACTGCATGATGTGACCAAGTCTTATGGCGACAAACTGCTGTTTGAAAACCTGAACTTCTCGATCCCGGCCGGTGCCATCGTCGGTATTGTCGGTCCCAACGGTGCCGGTAAATCCACCCTGTTCCGGATGATTGCCGGTGAAGAACAGCCTGATAGCGGTGAAATCGAAATCGGTAGTAGCGTCCAGCTTGCTTATGTCAATCAGTCCCGTGAACTGGACGGCAAGAAAACCGTGTTCGAGGAAATCTCTGATGGTGCCGATATGATTACTGTCGGTAACTACCAGACCCCTTCACGTGCTTACTGCGGCCGTTTCAACTTCAAAGGTTCGGATCAGCAAAAATATGTGAAAGACCTGTCCGGTGGTGAACGTAACCGTCTGCACATGGCCAAGCTGCTAAAAGAAGGCGGCAATGTCCTGTTGCTCGACGAACCGACCAATGATCTGGACGTGGAAACCTTACGTGCGCTGGAAGAAGCCCTGCTCGCCTTCCCGGGTTCTGCAGTCGTGATTTCGCATGACCGCTGGTTCCTGGATCGGATCTGTACCCACATCATCGCCTATGAAGGTGAATCCAATGTGGTCTTCTTTGAAGGCAACTACAGTGACTATGCTGAAGACTATTTCAAACGTTTCGGCAAGGATCATCAGCCTGAGCGGATTAAATACCGCCGTATCAGCTAGGCAATAACAACCACAGAGGCATAGAGTTCACAGAGATTTACTCACTAATCTGAGCGCCCGTATCACAGGATTAGGGTTAAGGTTCACAGTTGCGTACGCAGGTGAACGTTATTGCCAGAACCTTGATTCTCAATAAGTTTTTATTGATTACTCTGTGCCTCTGTGGTTAAAGTCTTATCATTTCTGGCTGATGAGCGGTTCATGCATCATCTGTGGGGTCCGCTCTTCACTGACAATTCCCTGCCGCAGCAGAAAATCACCGAAATATTCATTCTTATTTCGCTCGGCAGCAAACTGCTCGATCATCGGTTTCAGGGTATCGAGAATGGTTTTCTCGTCCACATTTTCCAGATACAGCCGGTTCAAGCGCTGCCCACTGAAGTCTGCGCCCAGATACAGGTTATATTTGCCCAGTGCCTTGCCGGTCAGGCCGATTTCCCCCAGGTAAGGCCGGGCACAGCCGTTGGGGCAGCCGGTCATGCGGATGTTGATTAACTGATCCGGCAAACCGGCTTCCACAACGATTTTTTCCAGCTTACCGATAAATTCCGGCAGGTAACGTTCGGCTTCAGCCATCGCCAGACCACAGGTGGGTAAAGCGACGCAGGCCATCGCATTCAAACGCAAAGCTGAACCCTGACTGCCATCATCCAGTTGATATTTTTCAACCAGGGAAGCAATTTCACCGCGTTGTTCCGGACTGATATTGGCAATCATCAGGTTCTGGTTACAGGTAATGCGGAACTCGCCCTGAAGGATTTTGGCAATTTCTCTTAAGCCTGTCCGAGTCTGCTCTTGCTCCTTGTCTGCGACACGGCCACCGGGAATATATAAAGTCAGATGAGACTGACCATTGTCTCCTTCGGTCCAGCCAAATTTATCGCCGTTTTCTGTAAGCTCAAATTCTCTGGCTGCCTGTAATGGCTGACCGTGATATTCGGCGAATTTGTCCTTAAACCAGTCTATGCCATTATCATCGATCGTATATTTAAAACGGGCATGAGCACGGTTACTGCGATCACCGAAATCACGCTGTATTGCCGCGATGGTCTCACAGGCGGATACCGCCTGATCTACAGACACAAAACCGGCTACCGTCGCCAGACGCGGGTAAGTGGCCGGCTCACCATAAGACATGCCAAAACCACCGCCTACGGCAATATTAAAGCCCTGCAGTTTTCCCTTGTCGATAATGGCAATCAGGCCGATGTCATTGGCCAGTACATCACAGTCATTGCGTGGTGGCACCGCAATGGCGATTTTAAACTTACGTGGCAGATACACATCACCGTAAAACGGTTCCTCGGGTTCACCGCTTTGGAAGACTTTATCTTCACCCAGCCAGATTTCGCCATAGGCACCCGACTGCCAGCAGAGTTTATCGCTGATGTCTCTGGCGATCTGATAGACCTCGGCATGCACGGCGGACTGATGCGGATTGATACTGGAGACCACATTCCGGTTCACATCACCGCAGGCGCCTTTGCTATCGAGCAGCAGTTTGTTGATTTGCTGCATGAAGGATTTCAGATCTTTTTTCAGGATTTCGTGAAATTGAAAAGTCTGGCGGGTGGTCAACCGTAATGTGCCATTAGAACAATCATCTGCGATCGCATCCAGCCCCAGCCATTGCTGCGGACTTAATACCCCGCCCGGCAGGCGCAGACGCACCATAAATGAATACAGCGGTTCCAGTTTCTGATGACGACGTTCATCACGCAGATCGCGATGATCCTGCATATAACTGCCGTGGAATTTAAGCAGTTTGTTGTCGTCATCAGAAATCGAGCCTGTCGCCATATCGGCCAGGCCCTCTTCAATACGGCCACGCAAAAAACGGCTGTTCAGTTTAAGCAGTTCTGCTTCGGGTAATTTATCGTTCATAAACACCTAAAAGAATTATCAATAGACATCGCGCTGATAGCGCTTGTCGCGAGTGAGCTGGCGCAGGTATTCATTGGCTTCATCACGGTTTTTACCGCCTTCCTGACTGATGATATCCAGCAAGGCTTCATTGACGTCCGGTGCCATGTTGTCAGCGTCACCACAGACATAAATATGGGCGCCTTCCTGCAGCCAGTTCCAGATCTCAATCGCGTTTTGTCTGAGGCGATGTTGTACGTATATTTTCTCGACCTGATCGCGAGAGAAAGCAACATCCAGCCGTGTCAGCAACCCGGACTTGCGCCAGCCCAGCCATTCCACCTGATACAGAAAATCACTCAGGAAGTGCTGATCACCGAAAAACAGCCAGTTGCGACCTTTTGCCCCGCGTTCTTCACGTTCCTGCATAAAACTGCGAAACGGAGCCACCCCGGTTCCCGGACCAATCATGATGATGGGTGTATTGTCATCAGCCGGCAATTTGAAGTTTTTATTGCCATCAATGTAGACCGGCACTTTGCTGTCTTCGCTCAATCTGTCGGCGAGCCAGGTGGAAGCAACACCAGCGCGTTCACGCTCATGGGCTGAGTAACGAACTGCCGCCACCGTGATATGGACCTCGTCTTCGACAGCAGACTGACTGGATGCAATGGAATACATTCTGGGAGGCAACTTGCGCAACAGATTGACGAAGCTGTTCGCATCCAGATCATTAATGGGATAGGCCTGGAAGAGATCCAGCACATCTCTTCCGGCCAGCCATTCATTCAATGCCGCTTTATCGGCCAGCAGCGAATTGAGTTGTTCAGACTGTGCCAGCGTGGCCCACTGTTCCAGCATCGGCCGGGTCAACAAGGTAATCTCACGCTGGTACAGCAGCACCTCGCTCAATTGTTGCTGTTCACCATCAATATCGATCTGAGTATCGGGGTCAAATCCCAGCGATTCGATCAGACTGGCAACCAGCACAGGGTCATTCTGCGCATAAACACCCAGTGCATCACCAGGCTGATATTGTAATCCTGAACCCTCGAGTGACAGTTCCAGGTGGAGCACTTCTTTGTTAGAGCCGCGCCCGCTCAAAACCTGCTTTTCCAGGACCTCGGCAGGAAATGGATTCTTACGGTCATAAACGTTTTTTACGGCTGCTTGTGCAGGTAGATTCAATGCCGGCGTACTGATAGCTGCTGTCGCTGATAAGGCCTCAATCAAATCATTTATCCAGGCTTCAGCCGCTTCATCATAGTCCACGTCACAATCCACACGCGGCACAATCGCTGTCGCGCCCAATGCAGACAGTCTGGTATCAAAGTCCTTACCTGTCTGGCAGAAATATTCATAGCTGGAATCGCCCAGAGAGAGCACACTGTACTGTAGCTGCTTCAATTCCGGTGCCTTGCGGCCATGCAAAAACTCATACAGATCAAGGGCATTATCCGGTGGATCGCCCTCGCCGTGCGTCGATGACAGTACAGCCAGATATTCCTCATTCTTGAGCTGTTTGGGCTTATAGTCGGCCATATCCACCAGTTTGGTCTCGATGCCGCTTGCCTGCGCTTTTTCCGCGAGCAAACTGGCCACATCTTCGGTGTTACCAGTTTGGGAGCCATACAAAATAGTCAGTGACACCGCATTGGTCTGCTCTGCATCAGGTACCGATACAATCGGTCCCTGCATGGCTTCCTGTGCGGCCCGAAAGCCAGACAAATAGCCAGACAGCCATTCGACCTGCCAGCTTTCCAGTCCCTGCAACAGATTATTCAGCTGTGCCAGCTGCTCATCAGTGAGCGGTGCATTATCCAACCTGATATTCATTCGTAATTTGTCTCAAACCGTTGTGATTCATACACAGAAAATAACAAATTTGTATATAAATATAAAATATATATTTTGAGTTTAAATATAACTTTATTGAATATAGACAAATTCCCGGATGCAATTAATCATTTCAGATTTTCCCTTTCACTCTCAATGACAACGAATGTGAGTTGAATGCTCCGTCATGTGTCATTGGGTTCCGCTAAATTTGCTTTTAAATCAATTAATAAAAGTTTGCTTTTTAACATGTCAGGCGTAATATCAGCATTACGTGTGTTAGAGGATGGTGTGCCAGGGTAAGGCTCGCCAGCAAAGCATGGTCAGTAACAGGGAGCAGGTTGGACGATGCACACCGTGGATGTTTTTCAGTGGTTTAACCGCCACAAGCAGATCATCAATTATTCTGCAGCGCCGTTGCTGATACTGATGGTGGCCGCTGTTGGGCTGTTTGTCTATATGACCGGCGGCATCAAATATGTCTACTCTCACTCCATGTATGTTCCTATCGTGCTGTCAGGTATGGCCTATGGCGTCAAAGGCGGCATTGCCATAGCTGTACTGGGCGGGCTGATAGTCGGGCCCTTTATGCCCATAGATGTCATCACAGGCGAAATGCAGGCCACGCTCAACTGGCTTTACCGCGCTGGCTTTTTTATTCTGATAGGCACCTTGAGCGGCATTGCCAGTGATACGGTCAGAGCTTATATCCGTCATCTACACTGGATGTCACGCCATGATATTGCCACAAAGCTGCCTAATCGACTGGCTTTGATGGATGACCTCAGCGTGATGCGTGACCGAGTCCGAATGCCATCCTACAACAGGATATTGCTGGTCCTGTCCGTTAACAGCACCATGGAACTGAAGGCCGCCTTCGGTCATGAAGTCATCGAGAGTATCATCCGTCAGACTGCCCACCGTTTCAATCATGTGCTGATTAACCGAGGACAGGTTTACCGGGCAGATACCGAAGAAGTCAGTGCTTTGATCGAACAGATTGAAGCACAGAATATGAATGACTTGTTGCTGGACTTGAATCGTTCGGCACGACTGCCCTATGAATTTCAGGGTATTCCTGTTCATATTAACTCGCGGATGGGTTATGTCGCGATTGATGAACAGCATGATGATCCGGGGATTTATCTGCAACAGGCAGAGTCGGCGCTCAGTGCGGCCAATGACTCACTGCTCGAGTTTGTCGAATATCAACCCTCTATTAAACTGGCCACCAGGGAAAACCTGTCGCTGTTAGGCGAGCTGATGAAAGCCATTGATCTGAATCAGCTCAAACTTCATTATCAACCCAAAATCGATATACATTCGGGCAAACTGCATGGCGTTGAGGCGCTGATGCGCTGGGAGCACCCAATCCGAGGAAGTATTCCACCCGGCACCTTCATTCCCTGTGCCGAAAGCAGCACATTGATTCATCTGCTGACTGAGTTCGTGCTGTCCGAGGCCATCCGTACAGCGCTATATTTTCAGCAGCAATCGATCTCGGTTCCAGTCGCAGTCAATATTTCTGCGCATAACCTGTGTCAGCCGGATTTTGCCGACAATATATTCAAGCTTTTGACTGAATATGGCCTCAGTGGTGAGTTTCTTGAGCTGGAAGTGACAGAGAGCGCCTTGATAAAAGATATGAATCACACCATACGGGAGCTGACCAAGCTCGCCGATGCCGGTATTCAGATCGCTGTCGATGATTTCGGTACCGGTTACTCCTCGCTGCAGTATCTTCATCAGTTACCCATCAGCCATCTGAAGATTGATCAGTCATTTGTCCACCGCCTGCCACATGGGCAGGATGCCATCCATATCATTGAAGCCGCTGTCAGTCTCGCGCATAAAATTGACCTCACCACGATTGCCGAGGGTGTCGAAAATGCCTCAGTCATGCAGTTTCTTGGTGATATTGGCTGTGATATGGCTCAGGGCTATTTTATTTCCCGGCCTGTGCCAGAGAAAAATTTCATTGACTGGCACAGGCAGCATCAAAATGGTTTTCACTGGCAACACTGAACAAATTTATTTCTGTGCCAGTGAATTTTTTACCGTTATGCTTGTCAGTAATGATGTGCTGCTTGCCATAGCAGCATCTTTATCCTTGCTATATCTTGGTTGACTTTGGATGGCACGCCCTGTGCCATCCATTTTTTTAGACCTGACTATGAAAGCGTCTCAGAAAGCCCGCCTCAAACTCCGTTGCCCGATTTCTCTGGGAAGAGAACACCAGATTACTGTCCCTGATGGCTGGTTCGACCTGGTTTATCAGATGTGCGCGGAGATAGAGGATGTAGCTCAGCAAATCAATCTCAAACGCCGGCAGCGTATGTTTCTACCCCGGATTATTTTTATTGAGGAACATATGGGCAAACTGACCTGCGAGGTTATCAATCGCAACAAGGATATCGGCGAGATCATCAAAAAGGCACAGATGCGTTCAGTACAACTATGCATGTACTGTGGTGATGAAGCTCATCAGTTTCGCCGTGGTGGTCATCTTATCACCTGCTGTGATCGCCACCGCTCACACTTATCGCTTTGAATCAGGGGTGATGACTGATACAGCTGTCATAGACCTGGGTTTCGACCTGATCTTCATTCAGTGAATCATCAAAAGTGAATGCCAGATTAATGGCCAAATCAACCGTTCGGAAGAACTCACTGTTAATGAACTCCGGCGGCGTTTCCTGCTGCATCTGGGCTTTGCTTTTCCCTTCCAGCCGCTGAACATAATAGTCGCCGGTCAATGAAGCAATCATGCCGCATTGCTTGTGGCCGTCCTGCGCCAGCGCTGCTGCAGAGCTGAATATCAGTGTAACGACTGCCGCCAGGATCAGTTTGGTTTGCATGAGATCACCCCGTTGTTTTTTTCACGCATTGTTCGCAACTAGACTGCGATAATGGCTATTAATATCCCCATACACAGATAAATCAAAAAAGGATAGTCATGAAAGCATTACTTATTGTGGCGCATGGCAGCCGCAGACAGGTCTCCAACCAGGAAGTAAGCGCCCTCGCAGAACAACTGCGCGGCAATCCCGAGGCAGATTTCGATTTGGTGGAAGCGGCTTTTCTTGAACTGGCTGAGCCTTCGATTCCACAGGGTATCGAGCACTGTATCAGTCAGGGTGCCAATGAAGTCATTGTGTTTCCCTACTTTCTCAATTCAGGGCGGCATGTAACCGAGGATATTCCAGCCATCCTGGACGAGGTCAGACCCCGTCACCCCGAAGTCTGTATTGTGCTGAGCCAGCATATTGGCGCATCTCCAGCTATGCCTGCCCTGGTTCTGCAGACCGCAGTTAATCCCGCATGAAACTGCCTGAAAACTGATCACCGGGCCGACGCTGTTTGAGTTTGCTGATTAACCCACGAATAGCCTGCTCATCACCGGAAAATACATAAGGTGCCAGCTCTGCCAGACGGCCCTGGATGTAGGGAGAAATCTCAGGGTCTACTGCAAACATCTGTGAACGGATTTCACAGATTTTCCTGATGCCATTGGCAAATTTTTCTACCTGGTAGGCTGGTGTATTGTCCTCACCAATAACCCAGCCTCGCGTTTTCCATTCATTGAAACAGTCATCTGCCAGCAAACCAAAAGTCTGCCCTGCATTCACCGATGTAGCAGACAGTATCGATATAAAAGCAATCAGGAATAAAACTCTCATCAGTCATCCTCTTATTTCATCAAACGGACTCAGAGGATGTGATTTTAGTTCCTTGACACGGTATCAGAACGCGCCGGCATGACTGAGCATTTTATGTACGCCCTCGGCAAGCAGCCGGTAGCCATCAGCATTAGGATGAATAGGGTCTGATTTCAGCGCAGTGTCGGACTCAATATCAGCAATGATATTGCTTTCAAGGGGGACCTGGAGCGCCTGAGCGACTTCCTGATATAGTGGCGCCGGTTTCAGAAACAGACCCGGCTTGGGCACAGCCAGCATCACGACTTCTGCCCCTTGTCCGCGAATAAGTTTTACCATCTCAGTCAGGTTCTGCTTGAGCGCTGTTTCACTTAACTTACGGATTAGGTCATTGCCGCCGTGACAGAGTAAGACCAGTTGTGGCTGGTATTGCGCCAGCAGCGTTTCCATTCTGGCAAGGCCCTCGCTGCTGACCTCGCCCGGTATGCCGGCATTAATCACTGTGCGGCCACTCAGCTCCGCTAATACCGCTGGATAGCTTTCTGTCTGGTGATCGGCGCCGGCTCCATAAGTGAGGCTGTCACCGAAAGCCAGAATGACGGCATCCTCAGGCAGATTGCGCAGCGATGTCCGGTCACTGTCGTCGCAGGCTGCCAGCAAAGACAGGCTGACAATGAGCAGCCATGAAGCCAGCATGCGTTTAAGCCGCATTATTACTGAACCGTCGAAGGAAACAGGCGTTGAAAATTAGCGGTGGTGGTGGCGGCGATATTCTCGACCGTATCACCACGCAGCTCTGCCAGAAACTCTGCCACATGTTTAACAAAGACCGGCTTATTAGTTTTGCCACGGTGAGGCACCGGCGCGAGATAAGGCGAATCAGTCTCAATCAGAATACGATCCAGCGGCAGCTTTTTCGCGACATCCTGCAATTCTTTTGCGCTTTTGAAGGTGACGATACCGGACAGGGAAATATAGAAACCAATGTCCAGTGCGCGTTTGGCGGTTTCCCAGTTTTCAGTAAAGCAGTGAATGATGCCGCCGGCTTTTTCAGCCTCTTCGTTTTCAAGAATGCGCATTGTGTCTTCGCGTGCTTCGCGGGTGTGGATGATTAGCGGTTTTTGTGTTTGCTTGGCCGCCTCAATATGGACCCGGAAGCGATCACGCTGCCATTCGAGATTCCCTTCACTGCGAAAATAATCGAGGCCGGTCTCCCCGATAGCAATCACCTTGGGGTGCGATGCCTGAGCAACCAGTTCTTCGACAGTGAACTGTTCCTGCTGATCGACATTGGGGTGAATGCCGACGCTGGCCGTCACCTGCGGGAAGCTGTCTGCAATCGATTTCACTTCAGCACAGCTGGCTTTATCGATGGCGATACAAAGGATATGTTCAATACCGTTGTCGCTGGCTTCGCTGACCATGGCGTCAATACCGCCCGGCTCATCTGCCAGCATATTGAGGTGACAATGAGAGTCAATATACATATAAATTTTTTGAGTTTTGCTGGGTAACGCCGGGCGTTACATGGTGTAGGTGGCTTTGTCAGATTTCAGCTTATCTACCAGATAATTTTCAATCTTACCGCGAACCACGGAAGCACCGCCATCGATATCACTGAAATGGACACCGATACCGGCGGCCTGGTTGCCCTGCGCACCGCGCGGCGTAATCCAGACAATATTGCCGGCCACGGGCAGTTTTTCCGCTTCATCCATCAGCGTTAGCAGAATAAAGACTTCCTCGCCGATCTGATAGCTCTTATTGGTCGGAATAAACAGACCGCCATTTTTCAGAAACGGCATGTATGAATGGTAGAGCATGTTCTGATCAGTGATTTTGAGTGACAGAATGCCCTTGCGTGGATTCATTGCCATAGCTGTTACCTGTAAGTTTCCCTGAGCTGATGGATCTGATCAGCATGCTGCATAACCGTCACCATAAAGTCCTCTATTAACAGTATCTTGTTCAGATTATTTTGAGACGATATTAGCTTTATTGTGTCGCTGATGCAATCCATGATAGCCCAGTATTGGCGCAGGATCATCTCCGGCACACGGGCATCGCTCAGCAGCAGACTAGTGATCTTGCTCTGCATCATATGCTGAATCTGGTACAACACCGATTTCAAATCAAATTGCTGCCAATCCGTGGCCAGATCTATCGGATTAGCCTTGGCCTGCATCAATAAGGCGATATCCTGGCTCACCTGTCGGCTCTGTTGCAGGCCGGCTTCTCCAGCCGCCATCGCTGCCAGCGGCGCACCATGACTCAGCTTTAGCAAAGACAGCCATTCATCCTCTGAAAACTGCATATCGGTGTGCTCTAACCACGCCAGTGCCTCTTGACTGTCCGGGGTTGGTATCACTAGTGTCTGGCAGCGGCTTTTGATTGTGATCGGCAATTGCTGGCTGTTTTCCGAAAGCAGAATCAGTACGGATTCCGGCTGCGGCTCTTCCAGCAATTTAAGCAGACTGTTAAAGGCAGAAATATTCATCTGATCCGCTGCGGTAATTAATACCGTCTTACCACGCGAAACCTTGGGCATCAGGGTCTGGCTTTGCTTCAAATCACGGATTTGATCGACTTTAATCTGTTTGCCGGCATCTTCCGGACTGACTTCTTTATGATCCGGATGCGAGCCAGCCGCCAGTAACTGACAGCTGTGGCAACTTCCACAGGCATGAAACCCGCTGGCCGGCTGCTTGCAGAGCAGACTGGCGACCAGTTTCTCGGCGAAAGCCCGTTTGCCGACACCGGCAATGCCTGAAATCAACAAGGCGTGCGGCATTCTGCCCTGTTGATGGAGTGTCTGCAGATGCTGCCATGGCTGTTGATGCCAGCTGTAGTCAACGGCTTTTGTCATGCCGCCAGTAACTCCGTCAGAATGTCTGCAAGCTGTGTCTGGATAGCAGCAATATCGCGACTGGCATCAATGCGTTTAATCCGCTGCGGTTCTGCCTCAGCGCGCTGCAGATAGCAGTCACGGATTTTCTCAAAAAAATCTGCTTTTTCCTGCTCGAAGCGATCTTTTTGTTGCTGACGCTTGATGACCCGGGATTGACCCAGCGCCACCGGTAAATCGAATAACAGAGTGAGATCTGTCTGAATGCCTTTCAAGGTCCAGTCTGAGATAGCCTGGATACGGTCACGGTCAATACCACGGCCGCCGCCCTGATAGGCAAAGGTCGCATCAGCAAATCGGTCACATAAAACCCAGTCACCGCGTTGCAGAGCAGGCTTAATCACCTGATGAATATGTTCAGCCCTTGCGGCAAACATCAGCAGTAATTCGGCATCTTCGCTCATACCCGCCTCACGTGGCGCCAGCAGTAATTCACGGATCTGCTCCCCCAGCTCTGTGCCACCCGGCTCGCGGCTGACGACGACGCGCTTACCGTGGGATTCCAGAAAGTCATGAATAAAGCTGATCTGGGTAGACTTGCCCGCGCCTTCTATACCTTCAATGCTGATGAATTTGCCGTTCATATTTATCTGAGCTGGTAGCGTCTGACTGCCTGGTTATGTTCTTGTAATGTCGCAGAGAATTTGTGCCTTCCTTCTTCACCGGTGGCGACAAAATAGAGACTATCGCCATCGGCCGGATTCAAGGCTGCCTGTATTGACTCGACACTGGGCAGGCAGATCGGAGAAGGTGGCAGGCCGGTCCGGGTATAGGTGTTATAGGGTGTATCACTGCGTAAATCTTTTCTACGCAGATTACCATCAAACTTCTCTCCCAGACCATAAATTACCGTGGGGTCTGTTTGCAGCCGCATGCCCTTTTGCAGGCGCCGCACAAAAACTCCGGCAATTTGCGGTCTTTCTTCAGCGATACCGGTTTCTTTTTCTATAATTGAAGCCATAATCAGGGCTTCATACGGTGTTTCATAAGGCAAACCTTCAGCCCTTGCCTGCCATGCAGTCTCCAGAGTTTGCTGCATCTGTCGATAAGCGCGGCGCAGAAAAGCAATATCAGTGGTGCCGGAGGGAAAATGATAGGTTTCGGGCAGAAACCAGCCTTCGCCATTTTTATCAGGCGCGCCCAATTCTGCCATGACTTTATCCAGACTGTCGGTATCCAGCGTTTTGACAATTTTGGGATGCGCATGCAATGCGCTAATCATTTCCCTGGCTGTCATGCCCTCTATGATTGTAAAGGCATTCATTATGACTTTGCCCGAGACCAGCTTATCGAGCAATGCGGGCAGTGTGGTTTCTGCCTCAATCTGGTACTCACCGGCTTTGATTTTATGGGCCTGATTGGTCAAACGACCATACACCTGCAGATACACGGGCGGTAAATCCGTCAACCCCAGCTGCTTCAAATCTTCACTGATGGATTTCAGGCTGCTGCCAGGCTCGACCGTATAACTCATATCATTATCCAGCGCCAGCGGCTCAGTAAGAAAACGCTGATACTGCATCGCAAAATAGGTACAGACAGCGGCGACAATAGCGGCTGGCAACAGCACCTTAAACAACAGGGTCTTTTTCATATTAACGTTCAGTTTGTTCCAGCTCGGATTGCAGTCGACGGGTCAATATACCGTGCGGCCAGTGCTGTTCGGGGTCGATTAATTGAGTTAATGGCCAGATTTCAATAATGCTATTGGTGACAAACACTTCATCTGCCCGCTGCAGATCATTGAAAGTCAGTGTTTTTTCGCTGACAGGAATATCGAGTTTTGCGGCCAGTTTAATCACCTCGGCGCGCATGATACCGGCAATGCCGTTTTGATCGATTGCAGGTGTCATTATCTGTCCCTTATCAATCAGAAACAGATTACTCATCGTGCCTTCAATCAAGTTGTCGTTGATATCCAGCATCAGCCCTTCACGGATCTCTTCATCATCCCATTCACTGCGGGCCAGAACCTGTTCAAGACGATTGAGGTGCTTAATGCCGGCAAGGTTCGGATTAACGCCCAGGCGATACCTGCATAAGCGAGCAGTGACACCTTCCCGGCAGCTGTCGGGATAATCCGGCATCGGGTGAGAGGAAATAATACGAAGAGGGTCAGCCTCAGCCGGAGCTTTGTAGCCGCGACCACCACTGCCCCGGGTAAGCATGATTTTGATCACGCTGTCTTCGGCAGTTTGTGCGCAAAGCGTCGCTAGTTCCAGTTGCAGTTTGTGTTTGTCAGGAAATGGGATACCGAGCCGTTCACAGCCCAGCATCAGACGCTGAAGGTGCGCATTCAGAAATTCGAGCCTGCCCTCACGAAAAGCCAGCGTTTCAAACAGACCGTCGCCGTATTGCAGGCCACGGTCTGTGGCAGGGATTCTGTTATCGGGTTGGCCGTTTATCAGAATCACTGAACGCTACTCGATTCTCAGCTCAGTTTTTTGAAGATAACAGTACCGTTGGTGCCACCGAAGCCAAAGGAGTTCGACATAGCGACATTGATTGGCATTTGTCTCGCTGTATGCGGCACATAATCGAGGTCACAGGCCTCATCGGGGTTATCAAGGTTAATAGTCGGCGGTGCCACCTGATCACGAATCGACAACACGCTGAACACGGCTTCAACACCACCTGCTGCACCCAGCAGGTGACCAATCATGGATTTGGTTGAGCTGACAGCGGTTTTAGCGGCGGCATCGCCCAGCGCCTGTTTAATCGCCATGGTTTCAGCCACATCGCCGGCTGGCGTTGAAGTACCGTGGGCATTGATATAATCAATTTCGTCCGCGTTCAATTCGGCGTCTTTCATCGCATTTTTCATGCAGCGGGCTGCCCCTTCACCACCCTGTGACGGCATGGTCATATGATAGGCATCACTGCTCATCCCCGAGCCGATAAGTTCAGCATAGATCGTGGCACCGCGCTTGACCGCATGCTCGTATTCTTCAAGTACCAGAACACCGGCGCCATCTCCGAGTACAAAACCATCGCGGTCTTTATCCCATGGACGGCTGGCTGCTTCCGGGTCCTCGTTTCGGGTCGACAGAGCGCGGGCGGCAGCGAAACCACCCAGACCGGTTTTTGAGGTCGCCATTTCAGCGCCACCGGCAATCATCACGTCGGCTTCGCCATACTGAATCATTCGTCCAGCTGCAGAAATGCAGTGGGTGCCGGTTGAGCAGGCAGTCACGATGGCCGTATTGGGCCCTTTCATGCCGTACATGATCGACAGATTGCCGGAAATCATGTTGATGATATTACTGGGCACAAAAAACGGGGAAATCTTGCGTGGACCACCGCTCAGATAATTGTCATAGCCGGCTTCAATACCGGGTAAACCACCGATACCGGAACCTATCACAACGCCGATACGTTCAGCATTTTCTTCTGTGACTTCAAGCCCGGAATCCTCAATAGCCTCTTTCGCTGCGGCGATGCCGTAGTGGATAAAGGTATCCATCTTCTTGGCATCTTTTTTGGGAATGACGGTGGTGACATCAAAGTTTTTGACATTAGCACCAAAACGGACGCTGAAATCTGTCACATCAAACAGTGTCAGTGGGGCGACACCGCTTTTGCCGGCAACAATATTGTCCCAGCTTTCTTTGACATTCAGGCCAACAGGAGTGACGGCGCCCAGGCCGGTCACCACAACACGTCTTCTAGACATCAGGATTACCCCTCAAAACCTATACTCATTCAAGATAAGAATGTCACACCTGAGCTGAAATGCCGTGATGTGCTTCATTGGAACCAGTCTCCGCGCGCTGTTGCAGCACACTTATCCAGAGCAACACTATTATCTTGATTGAGCACTGCTATACACAACATAGCCGCCTAGCGTGCGCGCACACTAGACGGCTATCATCAAGCGTTCAGCTATATTAAGACTGGTTAGCGTTAATATAAGCAACAGCTTCTTTAACTGTAGTGATTTTCTCAGCTTCTTCGTCTGGGATTTCACATTCGAATGCTTCTTCCAGCGCCATGACCAGTTCTACGGTGTCCAGAGAGTCAGCGCCCAGGTCGTCGATAAATGAAGCGTCGGCAGTGACTTCATCTGCATTCACGCCCAGTTGCTCAACAACGATTTCTCTTACGCGAGCTTCGATATCACTCATAACTAATGTTTCCTTTGGTGGTTAATACATCAAACAATGTGCAGGCATTTTATAGTGCCAGCACCATGGAGACAAGCTAAACCCCGGCAGGCGCCATTGTCTCGTTAATAAAAATCAGCGCTATCAAATACTTAGCGCTGATTAACTCATGTACATACCGCCGTTTACATGCAGGGTTTCGCCTGTAATGTAAGCGGCGCTTGGGCTGGCCAGGAATGTGACCGCTGCAGCGATTTCTTCCGGTTCACCCAGACGTTTCACCGGCACCTGTTCCAACAAAGCAGTTTTGTGTGCTTCGGCCAGGCCACTGGTCATATCTGTGTCGATAAAGCCGGGCGCAACTGAGTTGACAGTAATACCCCGTGCACCGACTTCACGGGCCAGCGATTTACTGAAACCGATGACACCGGCTTTGGCTGCTGCATAGTTGGTTTGTCCGGCATTGCCCATGGCACCGACTACGGATGTGATGGTGATGATTCTTCCCCAGCGGGCTTTAGTCATCGCACGCAGGCAGCGTTTGCTGAGTTTGAATATCGGCGTCAGGTTGGTGTTGATGATGTCGTCCCATTCTTCGTCTTTCATCCGCATCAACAGATTATCGCGGGTGATGCCGGCATTATTAACCAGAATATCTGGGGCACCGAATTCAGTTTCGATAGCAGAGACAACGGACTCAATCGCTTCGGCATCGGTCACATTCAGTACCACGCCTTTACCGTTGATACCGGCTTCCTTCAAAAAGCCACTGATAGTTTCAGCACCGTTATTGGATGTCGCTGTGCCGACGACTATAGCACCCTGCTCACCCAGGCTCAGTGCAATTGCACGGCCGATACCACGGGTAGCGCCGGTCACCAGCGCGACTTTACCTTCCAGGCTCATCATCCTTCTCCCAAAGCTTGTTGTAATTTTTCCAGTGTGGCCGGATCAAACACAGGCAGCGCAGTCAGGTTTTTATCAATGCGCTTATTGAGACCGGCCAGCACTTTACCCGGACCGCTTTCAACCACGGTATCAACACCCTGGGCAGCGAACCACTGGATCGTCTCAACCCAGCGTACCGGACTGTAAAGCTGCTGAGCCAGTAATTGCTTCAGTTCGGTTGTATCTTTTGCTGCAGTCACACTGGCATTGTGTATGACTGGGGTTGACGGCATACGAAGATTAATCTTATCAAGCTCTGAGGCAAGCTGTTGCGCGGCCGGTTTCATCAGCTCGCAATGCGACGGTACACTGACAGGCAACTGCAGTGCGCGTTTTGCGCCTTTCTCAGTAGCAAGCTCGATAGCCTGTTTAACCGCTGGCGTACTGCCGGCAATGACCACCTGGCCCGGTGAATTAAAATTAACCGCTTCGACGACACCTTGAGCAGAGGCTTCAGTGCAAAGTGCACGAACGACATCATCTTCAAGCCCCAGAATCGCCGCCATCGCGCCTTCGCCAACAGGCACAGCCTGCTGCATAAACTGACCGCGCATTTCGACCAGTTTAACGGCATCGGCAAAGTCGATGGCATCAGCAGCCACCAGGGCGGTGTATTCACCCAGGCTGTGACCAGCGAAATAAGTCGGCTTATAGTCGGATACTGACTGCCAGACACGCCATACCGCCACACCCGCGGTGAGCATGGCAGGTTGGGTACGATCGGTCTGATTCAACTGTTCTTCCGGACCGTTCTGGATGAGTTGCCAAAGACCATAGCCCAGTGCATGTGAAGCTTGCTCAAAAGTCTCGCCGACAAGGCTGTATTCGGCAGCCAGATCAGCAAGCATGCCGAGCGACTGCGAACCCTGTCCGGGGAAAACGAATGCTGATTTCATCAAAAACCCTCTGAATGATCAGTATTGAATAAGTGCTGAGCCCCAGGTGAATCCACCACCGAAAGCTTCGAATAATAAGGTTTCGCCGCGTTTGATACGACCATCACGCACTGCCACATCGAGTGCCAGAGGAATCGATGCAGCAGAAGTATTACCATGTTCGTCCACTGTGACAACAACATGATCCATTGACATATTCAGCTTGCGGGCAGTGGCGGCAATGATACGGATATTCGCCTGATGTGGAATCAACCAGTCCACATCTTTTTTATCCATGTTGTTGGCTTCCAGAGTCTCGTCGACAATAGTGCTCAGTGTTTTGACGGCGACTTTGAAGACTTCATTGCCCTGCATATCAACGTAGGCGGTGTCTTCTTTGAAGTCACGGGAACCAGGACCGGTAGGCACCTGTAACAGCTGATTGTAGTTGCCATCTGAATGGATGTGAGTGGAGAGAATGCCCGGCTGTTCTGATGCCTGCAGTACCACTGCCCCGGCACCGTCACCGAACAACACGCAGGTGTTGCGATCAGTCCAGTCAACAATACGGGAAAAAGCCTCAGCACCGATGACCAGCACGTTATTGACGCCCCCGGCTTTGATGAATTTGTCCGCTACCGTCAGTGCATAGACAAAACCGGTACAGACAGCCTGAATATCAAACGCGGGACAACCGCCGATGCCCAGTTTCTCCTGAAGCAGAGAGGCTGTACTCGGGAAAATACGTGTCGGTGTGGTGGTGGCTACGATAATCATGTCGATATCGTTTTTGTTGATACCGGCCGCTTCCATCGCTTTCAGCGCGGCCTGATAAGCCAGATCGGTGGTCGTTTCATCATCCGCCACGATGTGGCGTTTTTTTATGCCGGTACGCTCTGTGATCCATTGATCACTGGTATCCACCATCTTTTCCAGATCGTGATTGGTCAGCACCTTCTCAGGCAGATAACTGCCGGTGCCGGCGATACGCGAATAAATCACAGAACCTGACCCTCCAGCAGCACATCGAGATGCTTGCTGATATTTCTGGGCACGTCTTTTTTGGCTTCGACAATCGCAATATCAATCGCATTGGCAAAAGCAAAAGCATCGGCGCCGCCATGACTTTTGATTACAATCCCCTGCAGACCAATCAGATTAGCCCCATTAAAGGCGCGGGGATCCAGATCGCGACGAAATTGTTTAAGTACCGGCGAGGCAATAATCGCAGCCAGCTTGGTCAGCCAGTTGCGGGTAAATGCTTCACGCAGATAGTGACGAATCATATGGGCGACACCTTCGCTGGCTTTCAGCGCGACATTACCGACAAAGCCATCACAGACCAGCACATCGACTTCACCGTGATAGAGGCCATCACCTTCCACATAGCCCTGGTAATTAAGATCAGTTTGTTCCAGCAGGCGGGAGGCTTCTTTGACCCGCTCGTTGCCCTTGATCTCTTCAGAGCCGATATTAAGCAGGCCGACCGTCGGCTTGGGCTTGCCATCCACCAGTTCGGCCAGAACCGAGCCCATGACAGCGAACTGCACCAGATGCGCTGCGCTGGAATCCACATTGGCTCCCAGATCCAGTACATAGGTATGACCGGTCATGGTCGGCAAAGCCGACACAATAGCCGGACGTTCAATACCGGGCAGTGTTTTGAGAACAAACCGTGCTGTTGCCATCAGTGCGCCAGTGTTACCGGCACTGACACAAGCCGCAGCCTTCCCCTCTTTGACCAGATTAATCGCCACCCGCATGGAAGAATCTTTTTTACCACGAAGTGCCTGTGAGGGCAGATCGTCCATTTCGACCTTCTGCGAGGCGTGATGAATCTGCATGCGCGGATCATCATGCACATGATGCTGCTGCAAATGGTAACTGAGGGTGTCTTTGTCACCCACGAGGATGAAATGGACCTCGGGATGTTTTTTCAGCGCTGATAAGGCAGCGGGGATCACAACCTCAGGTCCGTGATCCCCGCCCATCGCATCAATAGATATCGTCAGGCTCAATGTCTATCCAGGCCTTATTCGCTCTTGTCAGCAATAACTTTACGGCCGCGGTAGTAACCGTCAGCAGATACGTGATGACGGCGGTGCAGTTCACCAGTGGTTGCGTCGACAGACAGCGTTGAACCTTTCAGCGCATCGTGTGAACGGCGCATGCCACGACGAGAAGCACTCTTTTTGTTTTGTTGAACAGCCATTAGTAAAACTCCTAATCCTTAATTAAATTCAAATCATTTTTTTGTTTTCAGTGATGACAACACTGAAAACGGAGAATTCGGTTTACCCTCTTCCTCTTTGCTTTCTTCATCCCCTGAAAACAGTGCCTCTTCCGGCAAACAGTTTTCCTCATGCTTTGGCACCAGGGGCAGTGCCAGAATCAGTTCGTCTTCAACCACTGATACCGGATCAGTCAGTTCCGAGTCTTCAACTACCCAGGGTTCATACTGATCAGACAGTTTTTCAGCCAGCTTCTCGTGACGAACCAGACCCAGCAGGCTGTCAATGTCCATTGGCAATATCATTTCCTGTAAACAACGTTCACAGGTCAATGACAGGGTTGTTTCAAAACGGCCTTCCATAAATGGTGTGCCGGTATCATCGATATCAAACCGCATCCAGACTTTAACCACGCCATCGGTATGACGTAATGACTCTGCCAGACGCGTCAGATCGGCCAGGTCCACCTCACCATTCAGCTCTCGCCCGGTATTGGCAAAACGAAACGGATCAATTTCTTTAGGTAAATACTGGCGCATAATCGACGGGATTATATAAGAATTGTGACTAAACAGCAAAACGCATCAAAGCAAGCTGCATGCCGCATTAAGCGTTGTTATGCAACTCGATGACCGCATTACCCTTTTCTTTCGATTGCTTATTGGCATCATTGCGCAGCGCATCGATGTAATACAGGTAATTTTCATCGATATCGCCGGTAATGTAATCGCCGTCAAAGCAAGAGGTATCAAAGCGCTCAACGTTACTCTTCTTGTTGATCGCGGCCACCAGATCCGGCAGGTCCTGGTAAATCAGCCAGTCAACGCCAAGCTCTTTGGCGATCTCATCAACATTACGGTCGTGTGCAACAAACTCATTGCAGGAAGGCATATCGATACCGTAAACATTGGGGAAACGGACCGGCGGTGCGGCAGAAGCCAGATAGACTTTTTTAGCACCGGCATCGCGGGCCATCTGCACGATCTGTTGTGACGTGGTGCCACGTACGATCGAGTCATCAACCAGCAGCACATTCTTACCACGGAATTCGAGATCAATCGCATTCAGTTTCTGACGCACGGATTTCTTACGCATGGTCTGGCCGGGCATGATGAAAGTACGGCCGATATAGCGGTTTTTGATAAAGCCTTCGCGATACACCACGCCAAGATCATAAGACAGCTGCAAGGCTGCACTGCGACTGGTGTCGGGAATCGGGATGACAACATCAATATCATGGTCAGGAAAATCACGTTTGATTTTCTCGGCAAGCTTGGTTCCCATCCGCATTCGGCTCTTATGAACCGAGATACCATCCATCATCGAATCAGGACGGGCAAAGTAAACATATTCAAAGATACAGGGTGATTTAACCGGATTCTTGGCACACTGCTGAGAATAGAAGTTACCCTCTGTGTCGATAAACACGCACTCACCCGGCTCAACATCACGCACCAGTTCAAAGTCGAGAATATCGACAGCGACACTTTCTGACGCCACCATGTATTCGGTGCCTTTAGCCGTTTCACGTTTGCCGATGACCACGGGACGGATGCCATAAGGATCGCGGAAAGCCAGCACACCAACACCGGAAATCATCGCAACAGCAGCATAAGCACCGCGACAACGGCGATGGACTTCTCTGACTGCATTGAAAATATCATCGGGCTGCGGTTTGAGTTTACTGCTGTTTTGCAGTTCATGTGCCAGCACATTGAGCAGCACTTCAGAGTCAGAATCGGTGTTCAGATGACGACGATCAGTCTGGAACAACTCTTCTTTCAGAACCTTGGTATTGGTCAGGTTGCCGTTATGAGCCAGGGCAATACCGAATGGCGAGTTGACATAGAACGGCTGGGACTCAGCCGAGCTGGAACAGCCGGCAGTGGGATAGCGAATATGACCAATCCCCATTCTGCCTTTAAGCCGGATCATGTGACGGGTGTGGAACACATCCTTGACCAGTCCGTTATCCTTACGCAGAAAAAACTTACCTTCCTGGTCACAGGTCATGATGCCGGCGGCATCCTGACCTCGATGCTGCAACACGGTCAATCCATCATATAAGGCCTGGTTAACCTCAGAATGACCAACAATACCAATAATTCCGCACATAAAATGCCCTGTCAGGAGTTAGTTGTAGTTGATGTGTTGTGCAATCTCAGCCGGTAGAAATTCCCGGACCCAGAGTGCCAGTTTCACAAAGTGATCGATAAGCAGTGAGTTCTGCCACCAAGTATCTGCAGGCATCGGTGTGGCACCTGCAGCTAAAACTAAAATTGTCACAATAGCGAGGCCCCGTAATAAACCGAAGACAACGCCCAGAGAGCGATCCGTGCCGGTCAGGCCGGTTTTTTCGACCACCTGACAGATAAGATGATTAACCAGTGCGCCCAGAATCAGCGTGACCGCAAACAAGATAAAAAATGCGAGAAACAGTCTGATTGATGGCGTGGAAATGTAATTTGCCAACAGGGTTGATAAGTGGGAGTGAAACATCAGGGCGACCCAGAATGCCAGGATCCAGCTGATCAGCGAGAGCACCTCTTTCATAAACCCCCGGACGATACTGATACCGGCCGAGATGGCGATGATCCCGATAATCAGGTAATCAACCCAAACCATATTAACTCCGCAATACCCTGCGTTTTAAAGTGCGAATTCTAACAGATTGACCGGCAACAACCCAGCCATTTTTACAGTAATATTGCAGAGATAGTTGAGACCACAAATCAGGGATTATGTTGCAGGATCTGGGCATTTAATTTGAGTTTATTACTCAGAGTCTCAGCGGTCTGCTGCAGCTTGATGCGATCGGTCACAGGCTGCAGTCTGACCCGATAAATCAACGTACCGGCACTGGAAATAGTCTCAATCATCGGATCGTAGCCCATTTGCTTGAGCTGAGTCGATAGCGCATCAGCATTTTCACGCACTGAGAAGCTTGCGAGCTGCAATACCCATTGTGGCTCGACAGCGTCAGGTTGACTTTGATCTTGTCGCGGTGCTTCTTTTTGTGATTTGGCAATAGGCTGCGGCTCTGATTCTGGTTCCGGTTTTTGTTCTTGCGCAGTAGTCAAATCAGGTGCAGGCTCTGTTTCCGATGCAGACATTGTTTCAGACTCAATCGACCCGTCAGTGGCGTGTTGTTTTTCATCGATTGGCTTGGAGTCGGTGCCAGCATCTTGCTGGGACAGACCCTGCGGATCAACCATGGCCTCCTCGGCCGGCTCCACCACCTCAATATCTTCAGGTATCGGTTCTATGACTGAATCAAACGCAATCGGTTCTTGCTGCGGTTTGGCTGGCTGATTTTGCTCCACCTTATCCAGCAAAAACCAGGCAATGACACCAATCAGGCAAACAAGAAGTACCGCGCCTAATAAGCGTTGTTGCTGAATCAGTGTCATTACCTGCTCCCAGTTTATCAGTGTCGTTTCTGAGGAGAGTTTACCTCATGATAACTGGATTTTTCACTCGGAATAACGCCTTCGGCTTCGCCACTGCTCTCGGTACCATGCGGCATATGCTGCAGCGCTACTTCCAGCACCTCGTTAATCCAGCGAACAGGCAGGATTTTAAGCCCCTGTTTGACGTTCTCCGGGATTTCCTTGAGATCTTTAACGTTATCGTGCGGAATTAATACAGTATTAATCCCTCCGCGGTGCGCCGCCAGCAGTTTTTCCTTGAGACCACCAATCGCAAGCACTTCACCACGCAAAGTAATCTCACCGGTCATCGCCACATTGGATTTGACCGGAATACCGGTAATCGCTGACACCAGCGCAGTACACATACCGATACCGGCACTCGGACCGTCTTTCGGTGTCGCGCCCTCCGGAACATGGATATGCAGATCATGGGTCTGCAGGAAGTCTTCACTGATCCCCCACTCTGTTGAGCGCGAACGCACCACAGTGGTCGCGGCCTGAATCGATTCCTGCATCACATCACCAAGCTTACCGGTATAAGCTGATTTACCTTTACCTGGCATGACAGCAGACTCGATGGTAAGCAGTTCACCACCGACTTCTGTCCAGGCGAGACCAGTCACCTGACCGATACGGTCACTTTCTTCAGCAACACCATATTGGTAATGGTAAACACCAAGATAGTCTTCAATGTTCTTGGCAGTAACCACGAGTTTCTCTTTGCTTTTCTCCTGCAGAATCTGCTTGACCAGCTTGCGGCAAATTTTGGAGATTTCACGTTCAAGGCTACGTACACCGGCTTCACGGGTGTAGCGGCGGATGATTTCCAGAATCGCCTCTTCCGTGATTTCTACTTCGTCCTGTTTCAGGCCATTTTGCTTAATGGCTTTAGGCAAGAGATACCTGACCGCGATATTTAACTTCTCATCTTCGGTGTAACCGGCAAGACGGATGATTTCCATACGGTCCCGCAGCGCATCTGGAATGTTCAGTGTGTTGGCTGTACAGACAAACATGACGTCAGACAGGTCATATTCGACTTCCAGATAATGATCGGCAAAAGTCGAATTTTGTTCCGGGTCCAGCACTTCCAGCAAAGCAGATGCCGGATCGCCGCGGAAATCCTGTGCCATTTTGTCAATTTCATCGAGCAGGAACAGCGGGTTTTTCACCTCGGTTTTGCAAATATTTTGAATCACCTTACCCGGCATGGAACCGATATACGTGCGGCGGTGACCACGGATTTCGGCCTCGTCACGCACGCCGCCGAGCGCCATACGCGTATATTTACGGTTGGTGGCACGAGCAATGGATTGTGCAATCGAGGTTTTACCGACACCCGGCGGCCCAACCAGGCAGAGGATCGGCCCTTTCAGTTTCTTGACACGTTTCTGCACCGCGAGATATTCGAGAATGCGCTCTTTGACCTTCTCTAGACCATAGTGATCTTCTTCCAACACTTTTTCGGCGCGGTCCAGATCCAGCGTTACGCGTGAACGTTTTTTCCAGGGCACTTCGAGCAGTGACTCGATGTAATTACGGACCACAGTCGCTTCAGCCGACATCGGCGACATCATGCGCAGTTTTTTCAGTTCTGATTCCGCTTTTTCACGTGCTTCGGCCGGCATGCCGGCTTTATTAATACGCGCTTCCAGCTCGTCCGCTTCATTGGCGGTTTCATCAATTTCACCCAGCTCTTTCTGAACCGCTTTCAGTTGTTCGTTCAGATAGTATTCGCGCTGGCTTTTCTCCATTTGTTTTTTGACACGATTACGGATGCGCTTCTCGATTTGCTGAATATCGATTTCACCCTCAAGGAAGGCCATCAACTTTTCAACACGAGCCTTCACATCACTCATTTCCAGCAGGTTCTGCTTGTCTTCAAGCTTGAGGCTCATATGCGCAGCGACAGTATCCGCCATGCGTGAAATTTCATCGATACTGGACAAGGAGGCAATGACCTCAGGCGGAATCTTTTTGTTAAGTTTGACGTATTGCTCAAACTGCCCCATCAGCGTGCGCATCAGCACATCTGATTCACGATCATCAGTCGTGTCATCAGGAAATGCGGCCACTTCCGCTTCCAGATATTCCGTGTTGGTATTGAAGTAAGCTACTTTGGCACGCTGAGTGCCTTCAACCAGTACCTTGACAGTGCCATCCGGCAGTTTCAGTAGCTGCAGAATATTTGCCAGAGTTCCCGTTTCATAGAGACCATCGGATTCCGGCGCATCTTCGGAAGAGTCTTTCTGCGCCAGCAGCAGGACCTGCTTGTTTTCATCAGTAGCGACTTCCAGTGCTTTGATTGACTTGTCGCGACCGACAAACAGCGGAATCACCATATAAGGATAGACAACAACATCACGCAGCGGCAAAACCGGCACAAGCTGCATGCCATTGTCTTTGGTGGTGGTTTTTACTTCATTTTCCATTAGGGAACCTCTTACGAGCGCCTGCGGCACTCAAATCAAACATGGTTTCAATATGGGGACAGACATCAGGATATCAAGCATCGAGTTGGATTAATTACTCAAATAATCTGACTTCCTACAGCTGTTACTGATAGCAGCGGTTGATGGTGAGTTATGCAGCTGACTTCAGGCCTAAGTTCAAATGATTTTTACAGATGAACAGTGATCGTATGCGGTAGAAGTCAGATCAAACGACTGGGGTAGGTGCACCCTCACCTGACGGCATTTATTTGCTAATGTCCGTCAGGGAGGATGAGCATGCAACAGAGCCTGAGGAATGTCGCAACGGATTGTTAAAGTGGCTTATTTATCACCTGATGCCATATCCGCGCTCTGATCTTCGTAAATCAGAATCGGGGAATTTTCACCGGCGATCACGCTTTCATCAATCACAACTTTCGAGACGTTGTCCAGTGATGGCAACTCGAACATAGTATCAAGCAGTACGTTCTCTATGATTGAGCGCAGACCGCGGGCACCGGTTTTACGTTCCATCGCTTTGCGGGCAATGGCGCGCAGCGCATCATCGCGAAACTCGAGTTCAGCGCCTTCCATCTCAAACAGACGGCTGTATTGTTTGGTCAATGCATTTTTCGGTTCGGTCAGAATCTGAATCAGCGCATCTTCATCGAGTTCGTCCAGCGTCGCCACAACAGGCAAACGGCCAACGAATTCAGGGATCAGACCATACTGAATCAGATCTTCCGGTTCTACTGAACGCAGTGATTCACTTAAAGGACGTTGATCGTCGAGGCTTTTAACTTCAGCTGAGAAGCCAATGCCGCCTTTATGAGTGCGGTTGCGAATGACTTTATCCAGCCCGGCAAAAGCACCGCCACAAATGAACAGGATCTTGCTGGTATCGACCTGCAGGAATTCCTGTTGCGGATGTTTGCGGCCACCTTGTGGCGGCACCGATGCAATTGTGCCTTCAATCAGTTTCAGCAGTGCCTGCTGAACGCCTTCACCACTGACATCACGTGTGATCGAGGGATTGTCGGATTTGCGTGATATTTTGTCGATTTCGTCAATGTAAACGATGCCGGTTTCGGCTTTATCAACATCATAGTCACACTTTTGCAGCAACTTCTGAATGATGTTTTCAACATCTTCACCCACATAACCGGCTTCAGTCAGCGTAGTGGCATCAGCCATGGTGAATGGCACATTCAGTTGTCTTGCCAGGGTTTCGGCCAGCAGGGTTTTACCGCTACCGGTAGGACCGATTAACAGGATGTTGCTTTTTGATAACTCGACATCATCGTCTTTGTGCCCGCTACGCAGTCGTTTGTAGTGATTGTAAACGGCTACAGACAGATAGCGCTTGGCTTTTTCCTGGCCGATAACGTAGTTGTCGAGTGCCGAATTGATCTCGTGTGGCGTCGGCAGTTTGGTCTCTGCTTCATCAGCAGACATTTCCTGCATTTCTTCGCGAATGATGTCGTTACAGAGATCGACGCATTCATCACAAACAAACACTGACGGACCTGCAATCAGTTTTTTGACTTCATGCTGACTTTTACCGCAAAAAGAGCAGTAGAGTAATTTGTCGTCGTTGTTCTTGTCGTCGCTCATAGCCTCACTACCTTACACATCAAATCTATAATCATTATCGACTGTTTAAGCCGTTTCTGCAGGACGGTTGGTCAATACAGAATCAATTAAACCATATTCAACCGCTTTGTCGCCATTCATGAAGTTATCACGGTCAGTATCACGGCGGATGGTCTCAATATCTTGACCAGTATGCTTGGCCAAAATTCCATTCAGACGCTCGCGGATACTCAGGATTTCCTTGGCATGAATATCAATATCCGAAGCCTGCCCCTGGAAACCACCGAGTGGCTGGTGAACCATGATCCTGGAGTTTGGCAGACAGTAACGTTTGCCTTCAGCACCACCGGCCAGAAGTACGGCACCCATGCTGGCGGCCTGACCAATACACAGTGTGCTGACATTGGGCTTGATGAACTGCATGGTGTCATAAATGGCCATGCCGGCAGTCACAGCACCGCCCGGGGAATTAATATAGAGGTGGATATCTTTGTCCGGATTTTCAGATTCCAGGAACAGTAACTGGGCCACAACCAGATTCGCCATCTGGTCCTCAACCGGTCCTACCAGGAAAATCACGCGCTCTTTCAGCAGACGTGAGTAAATATCATAAGAACGTTCACCCCGTGCTGTCTGTTCGACAACAATGGGAACCAGTGCGTTTTGAATACCTGGGAATTCTTCGTTAGAGAATTTGTTTGTCATAACCGTCCTATTTTCCGGATCCTAATAAAAAATCAGCCCGTGCCCACTATAGATGAGCACGGGCTGCATTCCTGGTCAGCGTCGTCAATTAGTTGGATACAGCGTTAACGACGTCTGAGAATGTTGATGTACTCTCTTCTACTTTAACATGGTCGAAAATCCATTCAACAACCATGTCTTCAACCACGGTCATCTGGATTTCTGACAGTCTTTCCTGGTTGTTCATATAGTAGTTGACGACCTCTTCCGGATCTTCGTAGCTGGCAGCGATATTATCAATAGCCTGCTTCACGCGGTCTTCGTCCGGCTTGATTTCATTGTCAGAAATGATCTTACCAATCAACAGACTGAGCTTGACGCGGTTTTCAGCATTCGGTTTGAAGTTGTCCAGATCAAATGGAATGCCTTCAACATTCACACCCTGGCTGCGGAGATTGTTTTTAGCCTGTTCAGCAAGATACTGCGCTTCACGTTCGACCGGTGCTTCCGGCAGTGCCAGTTCATTTTTCTCAGCAATCATGTCCATGGCGCGACGTTTGTTCAGCGTTTTCAGTGCTGACGCCAGTTCGCGTTCCATATTGGCACGAACTTCTTTTTTCAGTGCAGCAATACCGTCTTCCACCCCGCACATGGCAGCAAACTCTTTATCGAGCTTGGGCAGCTTTTTCTTGGCAACCTGTTTAACGGTTACGTCGAATTTGGCTGTTTTACCTTTCAGGTGCTCGGCGCGGTAATCTTCTGGGAACGTCAGGGTGACTTCCACTTCCTGATCAGCTTTTTTGCCAATCAGCTGTTCCTCGAATTCCGGCAGCATTCTGCCTTCACCCAGTTCGATGAGAACGTCTTTACCCTTACCACCCTGGAATTCTTCACCATCGATAGTGCCGACGAAGTCGATAGTCACACCATCGCCTTCTTTGGCGCCACGTTTCAATGGCTCCCAGCTCATGCGCTGTTCACGCAGGGTTTCGATCATTTTATCGACGTCTTCGTCGGTGACTTCAGCCACGGTTTTTTCCAGGGTGATGTCATCAAGTTTGATCTCCCCTACTTCCGGGAAGACTTCATAGTTGAGGGTATAGATGAATTTCTCGCCTTCTTCATCCATGCTGTCGATGTGAGGCGGGCCGGCAGGGTTGATGCCTTCCTGCGTGAAGGCTTCACGCATGCTTTCCTGCACCAGTGAGTCGATGACATCGCGTCTGGCAGCAGGGCCGTGGGTGCGTGCCACCATGTTCATGGGCACTTTACCAGGACGGAAACCAGCCATCTTGACGTTAGGTCGGATTGACTTGAGACGCTCCTGTACTGCTTTTTCGATATTGGCATCTTCGACCGTCACCGTCATCCGGCGACCGAGTTCGCTCACATTTTCTACAGTAACTTGCATTATCTACCTCAAACATGGGGTGAAGGCATGAATGGAAAGACTCCATCTGCCTCATTGTTATTTGGTACGAGAGGAGAGACTCGAACTCTCACAGGTTACCCTACTGGAACCTAAATCCAGCGCGTCTACCAATTCCGCCACTCTCGCAAAATCTGGTTATCAAACGGTGTAGTCCGCTTGAAGAAGTCCGACATTATAGCTAGTCGGACGTGATAAAACTACCCTTGCATGGCCAAAATGGTTAAGCCCATATTGGCCTGTTGGCAAAATTGCTGAAATGCCAGAAAATCACTCTCAGTCAGTGGTCGGCCGCTGGCATTTCTGTCAGCCAGAAAAATACCGATGACTTTGTTTTTTACAATAGCGGGCATCACCATATAAGGTGGCTTTCCTAACAGACTGAGGGTTTCACGTGACAAGGTGCCCCCCAGTTGTTGCGGGTCTCCCGGTAATAATCGGGGTTTCTGACTTTTAATGATTTGATGAAACACGTTTTCCGGCCGTCTGACATCAATATGCAGCTGTTGACGAAGCGTTTCGGCATCCTCTCCCAGCAGATACTTACAATTCAGATGCGTCCGCTCCGGATTGAGCATGGCAAACATGGCTCTGTCTGTCCCTACCCCACGATAAATGCCTTCCAGCACCATCTCCAGAATGATGCCGATACTGGGACGCTCCTGCACCGTGGCTGAGATTTCCTGCATCACGGTCATCTGATAATGAATATCGGGCTCTGGATAATCATGAGTTTGTTGAATATCGAGGAACTGTTCCGGTTCGGCCTCCCCGGCTGGTGCTGGCTCCAATGTCTCCGGCACAGGAATAAACTCACTCGCTGCCTTGCTGCCATAGAGTTCGGTCACTTCACGGGCCTTAACCGCATTATTGAGTACCGCTGACTCTAACTCATCGTGCTCGATATCGAACTGCTCTGCGAGTTCTGTAATCATCAAGCCGGCTTCCTCGCTGTCCCAGCCATTTCTGGCAGCATTGGCCAGAGAGAGCCCTGCGCTGATACAGGCTGCTTTATTCTTATCCATGCGGCCATGCAGATAATCGTTGACGACTTCACCCAGATGCCACTCCTGACTCAGGGCTTTGGTCAGATCATTCAGTTCAAACCCGAGGACTTCTCGCTCAGCCTGTACTTCCGGCATGCCTGCTTCGAGCTTTTCGAGCAAAAGCTCAGCCTGTTCGTCAGCAAAGGCCCAGAACGCCATCTTGCCCAAACGGGATAACAATGTCGCTACAAACAGATCCTCTGGATCTCCGGCTTTGTTAATCAGGGCGAATTCCTGTGCTTGCGTGGCTGCGTGAAAAGCACTGGCCATTTCATCAATCAGTTTCTGACGTTGTTTTCCATGGCTGAGGTTGTCTACCAGTACCATCGACAGGGTTAGCACCCTGACCTGATCAAAGCCCATGACCATCACCGCACGGGAGACAGTATTGATAGCCTGGTTAGTTGGGTTGAAGTGGAAACTGTTGACCGCTTTAAGCACGCGACCTGTCAATGACGCATCACGAAGCACCACATGCGCCACGTCAGAGGCCGAGGTGTCTTCACTATTGACGACCGCACTGACTTCAGCGACGGTACCGGAGAACACCGGCATATCTTTTTCACTGAGCTGTTTGATCCAGTTCTGGACAGCCCGACTTGTTTGAACGGCCAATCTTAATCCTGCTTGATTGTTGTTTTCTTGTTGGCAACACCATGAGGCACATGACCGGTGGCGACATGTTCCTTGGCCGAATGGCAATGCTGCTCCTGATCATCAAAAAAGATATCAGCGCCGAAGGCTTTCAGGAATGGCCCTTTGGCCTTGCCGCCGAGGAAAATAGCCTCGTCGATTCGAATATCCCAGGCACGCAGGGTCCTGATGACCCGCTCATGCGCCGGCGCCGAACGTGCGGTAACCAGCGCGGTTCGGATTGGCGCGGCATTTTCCGGATACTCAGTCTGAATCCGGTTCAGCGCCATCAGGAAGTCTTTGAAAGGACCGCCCGGTAGTGGTTCTCTGGCTGTCTGTGTCTCATTCTGAGTGAACGCTTCCAGTCCTTTTTCTTTGTAAATCTTTTCTGAATCATCAGAAAACAATACGGCATCGCCATCAAAAGCAATCCGAAGCTCTGCTGATTCAGGATTGTTGCCCACATTGGAAGGCAATATGGTAGCCGCTGCGATACCGGCGTCCAGTGCCATGCCGACATCTTCGGGGCTGGTAGACAGAAACAGGTTTGCGCCAAACGGGGCTACATAACGATAAGGGCTGCTGCCCGACGTAAATACCGCCCGGATTATAGACAGCTTGTGATGCTGAATGGAGTTAAACACCCGCAGGCCGGTATCGGCACTGTTACGCGACAACAGGATAATTTCCACCTTCGGTGTTTTAGGATTGTTGTCATTCAATGCCAGCAGTTTGCGGGCAAGATTGAAGGCGCCACCGGGCGCCAGCGGTACATCTTCATTTTCAATCTGATGCCGGCAATAGGCTTCGGTGCCCTGCTCTTCGAATATCCGGTGGCTCTCATCCAGATCAAATAAGGCACGGGAGGATATCGCCACAACTAGCGGTTTGGTTTCCATCAGGATGTCGCTTCTCTCAAAACTGCCTGACCGTTTTTCCGGCCGATTCGTAAAATTCTTTTCCAGGCTATCATGCTACTCTCTGACATCTTCGGCGCTTCCAGAATCGCTTGCAAGTCCTGTTCTAGAGTTTGCAGTGTTGAGACATAGTCGGGTTTGCCCTTGGGGAAGTCACTCGAACCGGTAAACACAACCCGGTAAAAAATCGGGACTTTCGGTGCCAGTGGCTGCAAGGCATATTTCGCATTCTGAATATGATGCAAGGGATTGGCGAACTTGAAGCTGCGGCCATCGATGATTTGTGTCCACTGATCAATCTGCTCGGCACCGAACAAATGTCCCGTCATCGGGTAGGTTTCGATGAGCAGTAACCCACGCTCGGTCAGGATCAGTCTGTCCAGTTCCAGTAGACCGCCAATGCCATCAGGGATGACGATTGAACGTACTTCATCCTGTCTGTAACTGCGTAGAATTTTATCGAGTTGGCGTTCTTTACGGGTTTTGCCGAGGCGACGGCGAACCAGGATGACAAACAAAGCTAATAAGACAAGCGCTGCAATCAGAAGCAGTGCCATCGTTGAGTCTGGCTTGAAAATAATTGTGTCCCCTTCCATTTTTGAGGCCGAATTATACGAGATTGCTGTTATTTTGTGCGCTATTTCCTGCTCGTGAGACCGGGGGGCATATGTGTCACCGGATCTTCATGAATGATGACTTCCGCTTCGTCGAACAGTTGTGCGACTTTATTCTCCAGTTCATCCGCTATCGCATGTGCCTGCCTCAGCGATAAGTTTTCATCCAGCTCCAGATGTAACTGCACAAAAACGGTATTACCGGATTGCCTTGTTCTCAAGTCATGGAAGCCAATCGCATTCGGATGGTTGGTAATCAGGGCGCGTATTTTCTGCCGGTCCTCATCCGGAAGTTCCCGATCCATCAGCAGATTGACTGCTTCACGCGCAATCTGCCATGCGCTGTATAGAATGAACAGCGCAATCCCGATGGCAAACAGAGGATCAACAAAACTCCAACCATAGAACGTCAAAACCAGCGCCACAATCACACTGCCATTGACCAGCAAATCTGTTTTGTAGTGCAGAGCATCGGCTTTTATGGCGGTCGAGTCCGTGCGTCTAATCACATAACGCTGAAAACTGAGCAAGGCCACCGTGGCAATCATGGACAGCACCATGACACCGATACCAATCTCCATACCCTTTTCAAGCGGCTGCGGTGTCATCAGTCGACTGATCCCCTGAAGCAGCAGGATGCCGGCTGAACCGGCAATAAACATGGATTGGCCAAGTCCCGCCAGGGCTTCTGCCTTGCCGTGACCAAAGCGGTGTTCACGGTCAGCCGGCTGCAGGGCATGATGGACAGCAATCATATTGATAACTGATGCCAGCACATCCAGGCTGGAATCGACCAGCGTGGCAAGAATACTGACCGAATCACTGATAAACCAGGCTACCAGTTTCGCCAGAATCAGGGTCACCGCCGTAGCCACGGAAGCATAGGTTGCCAGGCGCAGCAAACGCGCTCTATCAATCTGTTGAGGCTTGTTCATGGAGTCAGTATAGTTAATTGGGAAATTAGGCTGAGTCTAACAACAAAGCTGCTCTTATGCTTGAAATAACCAGGAATGATTATGGCATTTATGACGGTGCATACCGCCCCTTTCGATGATCAGAAACCCGGCACCTCCGGGCTCAGGAAAAAAGTCAAAACCTTTCAGCAAGCTCACTACCTGGAAAACTTTGTTCAATCGACTTTTAACGCCCTGGGTGACTGCCAGGACCAGACTCTCGTGGTGGGTGGGGATGGCCGCCATTACAACCAGACTGCGATACAAATCATTCTGAAAATGGCCGCTGCCAATGGCTTTCGCCATGTCTGGGTCGGTCATAACGGAATCCTCTCAACCCCGGCTGCTTCCTGCGTTATTCGAAAATACAGGGCTTTCGGCGGTATCATCCTGTCAGCCAGTCATAACCCGGCCGGTGAAAACGGTGATTTTGGCATCAAGTTCAATACTGCTAATGGCGGGCCGGCACCTGAGTCGATTACCGGCGCGATTTTCAATAACAGTCTGAGCATCAGCCAGTATCGAATCAGTGACAGCAATGATATTAATCTCGCTGAGCCCGGCATACAGACACTCGATGGCATGACGGTTGAAGTTATTGACTCCGTCGCTGACTACGCCGATTTAATGGCAGCGTTGTTTGATTTTAATGCCATTCAGGCGCTGCTGACAGGCGGTGACTTTCGCATGCGTTTTGATGCCATGCATGCAGTCACGGGACCTTACGCTAAGGAAATTCTGGAGAAACGTCTTGGCGCGCCCGAGGGCACAGTCATCAATGGTATTCCTCTGCCTGATTTTGGCCAGGGGCATCCTGATCCGAACCTGACCTATGCGGAAGAACTCGTTGAAGAGATGTTCTCGGCCGAGGCTCCGGATTTCGGTGCGGCCTCAGACGGAGACGGCGACAGAAACATGATTCTGGGCAACAATGTCTTTGTGACCCCGTCGGATAGTCTCGCCATCCTCGCCGCCAATGCCACACTCGTCCCTGCCTATCAAAAGGGTCTGAGGGGTGTAGCACGGTCAATGCCCACCAGTCAGGCCGTAGACAGAGTGGCAGCCAAATTGAATATTCAGGCTCACGAAACACCGACCGGCTGGAAATATTTCGGCAACCTGCTTGATGCAGATCGCGCCACGTTGTGCGGTGAAGAAAGTTTTGGTACCGGTTCCAGTCATATTCGTGAAAAAGACGGCCTTTGGGCAGTCCTGTTCTGGCTCAATATCCTAGCGGTCAGAGATCTGCCTGTGGTTGATATCGTCAACCGGCACTGGCAGGAATTCGGCCGTAACTACTACACCCGCCATGATTATGAATCGATTCCTAATGAGCAGGCCGAGTCCTTGATGCAGCATCTTGAACATCAATTATCTGGTCTGCCTGGCAGCCAGTTTAAAGGCCGGATTGTCGAGTATGCTGACAATTTCAGTTATCGTGACCCGGTCGATGACAGCGTCGCTGAGAAACAGGGAATTCGTATCGGTTTCAAAGGTGGTGACCGCATTATTTACCGTTTATCCGGTACTGGCACTGAAGGGGCAACATTACGCGTCTATATCGAGTCCTATCAGCCGGATCAGAACAAACAGCATCTGGACACACAACAGGCGCTGGGCGACCTGATTGAACTCGCAGAGTCATTGGCGATGATCCGCGACCTGACCGGTCGCACCGCCCCTACCGTGATAACCTGAAGGCTGATACACAATGCAACAAATTATCCTGGGTTCCAGTTCGCCTTTTCGGGCAGAACTGCTGAAGAAACTTGGTCTGACTTTTATCCAGGTTTCACCTGATATCGATGAAAGCCCTCTCCCCGGTGAATCACCGGATGCACTGGTCAAAAGGCTGGCAGAAAGCAAAGCGCGTGAGATTGCAGCTACACATCCTGAAGCCCTCATCATCGGTTCTGATCAGGTCGCCGTGATTGATGATGACATTCTGGGTAAACCGGGCAACCATCACAATGCGATGAGCCAACTTAAAAGCGCTTCAGGAAAACAGGTGACTTTCCTGACAGGGCTGGCATTGCTCAACGCAAAGAGTCGGCATCTGCAGTCTTCAGTCGAGCCGTTTACTGTTCACTTCCGGGATTTGACAGATAATCAGATCGACTTCTACCTGAAAAAAGAACAACCCTATCAGTGTGCCGGCAGCTTTAAATCAGAAGGCTTTGGTATCAGCCTGTTTTCAAAACTGGAGGGGGATGACCCCAATACACTCATAGGGTTGCCATTGATACGCCTGATTGCCATGCTGCAGCATGAGGATATCGATGTGCTGCAGCTGCACGACTAGACTTTACTCGGCAGCCTCGGCTTCCTGCTTCATTTTGTCAGCATTACCCGCTGCTTGAGCCTGCGCCGCGAGATTGTTCATGGTTTTAGTCATCAACTGACGCGCCGCACGGGTACGCATGGTTTTCGTCATTCCCTCAACCAGTGCCGGCTCGACATCATTCTCTGTCAGATGTGCTTTCAATGCGTCAAGGTGAGTTTCACAGTTCTGCATAATTTGATCGGCTGCCGCCTGACCGCTTTCGATTTCCGGTAACGATTCCAGACGAGTCTGCATCATGCATCTGTTGTAGTCAGTAAGGATGCTGTACATTTCATCAGAAGCCTGTTCAGACAGATCCGCCGGGGTCACATAATCCTTTGCCAAGGCCACAGTAGAGGCTGTCAGCAGTGCGGCAGAAAATAAGAATTTGTTCATTGCTACTCCGATATTACTTATGGTTTAGTACGCTATTGCTCAGCATGATGGACAGGCAATACGGGAAATAATTCCCATGATGATACATGAACGGCTTTGCTTCGGCAGCTAGCACAAGCCCGTTACCCTAACCGCTGAAAGAATGAAGCCGTTTAACCATTAAGAATCATAAAGATAGAAAGCTTTTCTAATAAATATATGAAGATAGATTTCGATACCGATCCGCGTCTCTGGCAAATCAATGAGTGGCTTACCGCCATTTTGCCTTACAGTGAATTCAAGCTGGAAGTCGCTTCCAGTGATGCCAGCTTCCGTCGCTATTTCCGTGTCTATCAGCATGACCACAGCCGGATAGTCATGGATGCACCGCCTGAGCATGAGGACATCGACGCATTTGTAAAGATTGCCGAATTTCTGGTCAGCACAGGTACACACGTGCCGCGTATTTTTGCCAAGAACATGGAACAGGGGTTTCTATTACTCAGTGATCTCGGTAATACCTCCTATTTATCGGCCCTCAATGCGCTTTCGGCTGATGAGCTTTATCATGCCGCAATCGATGAAATCATTAAAATGCAGCTGGCACCGATAAACGATATGGAACTGCCCGCTTATGATGCGGAAAAGTTGCTGACTGAAATGCGCCTGTTCCCGGACTGGTTTCTGGGCAAACATTTATCGCTGTCGCCACCACCGGAGCTTGAGAGCGTATTTGAACTCCTCATCAATAATGCCAGCGTTCAACCCCAGTATTTTGTTCATCGCGACTATCACAGTCGCAATCTGATGCTCGGTGCAGATAATGAGGTCGGGGTGATCGACTTTCAGGACGCTGTTATCGGACCTACGACTTACGACCTGGTTTCACTGCTGCGTGACTGCTATATCGAATGGCCGCAGTCCAGACTCGATAAGTGGCTGGATTACTATTTTGATCAGGCTCGTGAAAAGCGATTGCTGGCTGGCACTGAAAAATCAGGTTTCGTGCGCTGGTTTGACCTGATGGGGCTGCAGCGCCACCTGAAAGTACTGGGGATTTTCTGTCGACTCAATTATCGTGATGGCAAAGCGGCCTATATGAATGATCTGCCGCTCACGCTTAAATATGTGTTGCAGGTAACAGGGCGCTATCCAGAGCTCGCTCATTTGCATCATTTTCTTACGCACTCACCTGAAATCATGGCCATTAAATGAAAGCAATGATTCTCGCTGCCGGTCGTGGTGAAAGACTGCGACCGCTCACAGATACAACGCCCAAACCTCTCATCAAGGCCGGACCCAAACGCCTGATTGAATACCTGATTGAAGCACTGGTCAAAGCCGGGTTTGATGATCTGGTGATTAATTACGCCCATCTCGGAGAACAATTCCCGAAACAACTCGGTGATGGTAGTCGCTACGGTGCCACTATCCATTTTTCACCGGAAATGGAAGGCGGGCTGGAGACAGCCGGCGGTATTATCAATGCCCTCCCCCTGTTAGGTGATGAGCCTTTTCTGGTGGTGAATGGCGATATCTGGACCGATTTTGATTTCGCTGAATTGGCCGATTTTCAGCTGAACGCTGACAAACTCTGTCATCTGGTGCTGGTTGATAACCCTTTACACAATCCGGATGGTGATTTCGGCCTGGATCAGGCAGGCAATGTGCTGAGTGACAACACGGATAAAGCCACATTCAGCGGTATTGGCATTTACCGGCCGGATATGTTTGCGGGATTGAGTAATGAGAAACGACCTCTGAAGCCTTTGTTTGACGAGGCCATTGCCCGGCAGCAGGTCAGTGGCCAGCGTTATCACGGCCAGTGGTCTGATATCGGCACAGTTGAGCGTCTGAAAGCGCTGGAAGCGGACTTACTCGCCGATTAAAAATTCCAGCAAGGCTTTCTGCGCATGGAGCCGGTTCTCTGCTTCATCCCAAACCACGCTTTGCGGTCCATCGATCACTTCAGCACTGACTTCTTCACCGCGGTGAGCTGGCAGACAGTGCATGAATAAAGCGTCTTTATTCGCTAAATCCATGATCTGCTGATTGACCTGGAAACCGGCAAAGGCCTGTTCGCGTTTACGCTGTTCTTCTTCCTGGCCCATGCTGGCCCAGACATCGGTCACCACCAGATCAACGCCCTCTGATGCAGCTTTTGGGTCATTAAACAACTGGACATCGGCTTTGCTGGCTTCAACAATCGCCGCATCCGGTTCGTAGCCTTCAGGTGTGGCGATATTCAACGTAAAGCCGAACTGTTCGGCAGCGTTAATATAGGAGTGGCACATATTATTGCCATCACCGATCCAGACCACTTTCTTGCCTTTGATATCACCGCGGTGCTCCTGATAGGTCTGCATATCCGCGAGCAACTGGCAGGGATGAAATTCATCGGTCAGCGCATTAATTACCGGCACCGAGGAATATTTGGCAAAGGTTTCGATTTTGCTGTGGGCAAAGGTTCGAATCATGACCGCATCGACCATGCTGGAAATCACTCTTGCCGAATCTTCAAGAGGCTCTCCCCGACCCAGTTGTGTGTCATCCGGTGACAGAAAAATCGAGCCGCCACCGAACTGAATCATGGCCGACTCGAAAGAAACACGGGTGCGGGTCGAAGACTTCTCGAAAATCATCGCCAGCACTTTACCTTTCAATGGCTGGTAGATTTCACCATGTTGATGCAGTTTCTTAAGCTCAACGGCACGTTGAATTAACAGTTTCAGTTCGGCCGGAGTCAGATCTTTCAGTGTCAGGAAATGTTTCATTTTCAGGCAACGCTCTCAACAGCGTGGGATGACAAAAAGTCGAGGACCAGTTTGCATACTTTGTCTACGATGAGCTCGGCTTCCTCTGCATTAATGATCATCGGCGGCAGTAAGCGGATAACCGATTCAGCCGTCACATTGATTAACAGACCTTCAGCCAGCGCTTGTTTCACCAGAGGAGCACAAGGCATGTTCAACTCAATACCGAACATAAAACCCAGGCCGCGCACATCTTTCACACCTTCATGGCCAGCCAGCTTGTCTTTGAAGGACTTCAGCATCTGCTGGCTGACTGCCTGAACATGATTCAGCAGCGTTTCTTTTTCAATGGTTTCCAGCACTGCCAGTGCTGCACTGCAGGCAAGCGGATTACCGCCAAAGGTGGAACCATGATTACCAGCCTGAAGCACACCGACAGCATGACCGGCAACCAGGCAGGCACCGACAGGAACGCCGTTACCCAGACCTTTGGCCAGGGTCATCACATCGGGTATCAGGTCCTCGTTGTGCTGAAATGCAAACCATTGACCAGTGCGGCCGACCCCGGTCTGCACTTCGTCCAGCATCATCAGCAGTTTGCGCTGGGTACAAATCGCTCTGACACCAGCCAGAAAGTCTGGATCAGGCACTTTCACCCCACCCTCGCCCTGAACCGGTTCAACCAGAACAGCGACAGCCTCGGGCCAGTGGCCGATAGCCATGCGCAGCGCATCCAGATCGTTGTAAGGAACACGCACAAAGCCAGGCAGTAGCGGATCGAAGCCCACCTGCACTTTGGCATTACCGGTCGCAGTCAGGGTCGCCATGGTACGGCCGTGGAAGCTGCCGTCCATCACGATAATCACCGGTTTTTCAATGCCTTTGCTATGGCCGTATTTACGGGCAATTTTAATCGCCGCCTCATTGGCTTCGGCACCGGAGTTACAGAAAAAGGCCTGCTCCATACCGGACAGTTCAGTCAACTTGTCAGCCAGTTGGTTCTGCAGGGGAATATGATACATATTGGAGGTATGTACCAGCGTCTCAGCCTGATGCTGAAGGGCTCGGGTCACAGCAGGATGACAATGGCCAAGATTGCAGACAGCAATACCGCTCAGTGCATCGAGATACTGCTTATTATTGATATCTGTTAACCAGGCGCCTTTTCCACTGGCGAAAGCCACATCGAGTCGCCCGTACGTCGGCATTACCGAATCTGTCATGGCTGAAAACTCCTTGCCCTGACGGCATGAAAACCGGGTCTTTTTCAGACCTTTGAAACGAAAAATGGCAGTTTCTGACGAAACTGCCATCAATCAAAAAAGCGGTATTTTATAAGGTAACGGGAGAGAAGTAAACTGACACCTCCCCCGCTGTTCCTAGGCCGCGTAGTTGGCTTCGACGAAGTCCCAGTTCACCAGACCCCAGAAGGCTTCCAGGTACTTAGGACGCGCGTTGCGATAATCAATATAGTAAGCATGTTCCCAGACATCGACAGTCAGCAGTGGTGTCTGTCCTTCAGTCAGCGGGCAACCGGCGTTGCTGGTGTTTACGATAGCAATGCTGCCGTCTTTCTTTTTGACCAGCCAGGTCCAGCCTGAGCCGAAGTTGGTCGCTGCAGACTTGCTGAAGTCTTCTTTGAATTGATCGAAAGAACCAAAGGTTTTGTCGATATCAGCAGCCAGGTCACCAGATGGTGCACCTTTGGCATCAGGCGTCATGCAATTCCAGTAAAAGGTGTGGTTCCAGACCTGGGCTGCATTATTGAAGATACCGCCGCTGGCTGAGGTAATGATGTCTTCCAGAGACTTACCTTCAAACTCAGTACCAGGGACCAGGTTGTTCAGGTTATTCACATAGGTTTGGTGATGCTTACCATAGTGATATTCAAGCGTTTCAGCTGAAATCGTTGGTTCCAGTGCGTTTTGAGCATAAGGAAGTGGTGGCAATTCAAAAGCCATATTGTTTCTCCTAAATGTGAAAAAATAACCGAGTAATTAGGTCAATTAGTCTAAAAGAGCCCCCGCACTATAGCAAGTGCTCATAAGTAGTAGTGACCAGCGTCTGACTTGTTGTTACTTGCGTCTCACGCCTAACAGGGACAGTCAGGCTAACACTAAATTCCATTGAAAATCGACTCAGCTGACAAATCCAGCCCCATCAATATGGCATCCTCTCGGCCCTGCTCGGCCGGATAATAACCACGTCGAATCGACATTTCATTAAAACCCAGCTGATGATACAGCTGCTGGGCGCGAAAATTGGACTGCCTGACCTCAAGCACGACAAGATTAGCTGAGCGTGTCTGGGCATGATCAATAATATGCTCCAGTATACGTCGCCCATACCCCTGCCGCTGCATTTCCGGCCGTACACAGATATTGAGCAAATGCGCCTCATCAATCACCAGTTGCACAATGGCGTAGCCGATAATGACATCAAAGGCATCACAGTAAACCCAGGCAAAATGGCCGGCATCCAGACTGTCTGCGAAGTTCTTCTTGCTCCAGGGAAAGCGGTTGGCCGCTTTCTCAATAGCATGCACCTCAAACAGATCATCTTCAAGCATGACACGCGGGAGCATCATCTCTGGCTACTCTTTCAGAACAGGCTCTTCAGCTGCTTCAGGGCCTGCCAGGCAGATGCTTTGCGTGACGGTTGCTGCAGCAGCTCTTCCAGGCTGTAACTGGCAGAAAATTGTGCCCGATATTGACTGACAGCCTCGGGCTTATCCAAGGTCAGATCAGGCATAATCTGCTCGGTCACGGTGCTGCCCAGCAGCAATACTGATTTGCCCGCCAGTCCAACTGTATTAATCTGTTTAAACTCGCTGCTGTTCACAGTCATCACTTGTCCCGGCTTAAGCGCAACAGCTTTAAGCATCGCAGCAAACAGACGCTGAGCGGCTTCTGACAATGTGGATGTTTCCGTGACCACGACCAGAGCAATATGCGCAGCAATATCGATGGTCGTTTGCTCAGAATCAACCGTTGCCCTCACCACGGGCTGTTTCGGGCTGGGCGCTTCCGGACGCCGTAATGCCCAGAGCTCTATGCCCATATCAGCCAGAATGCGTTGCTGTGAAGTGGAAAGCTGCATCAGACTTGAGGGTGTGCTCTTTCTACATGCGCCAGGATTTTATTCAGGGCGTTGAGATAAGCTTTGGCCGAGGCAATCACAATATCGGTATCGGCACCCTGTCCACTGACGATCCGTCCGCCCTTTTCCAGACGCACATTAACTTCACCCTGTGCATCGGTGCCGGTAGTGATGTTACTGACTGAATACAGTTGTAGTTCTGTATGGCTCTGCACGATGGATTCAATGGCTTTATAGGCCGCATCCACCGGACCACTGCCACTCATCTGGGTATGGACTTCATCGCCGTCGACAGACAGGGTGACATTCGCCACCGGTGTTTCGCCGGTTTCACTGCAGACTTTCATTGAGACCAGCGTAATACGCTCATCGGTGGCTGCAACCACATCGCTGACCAGCGCCTGCAGATCTTCATCAAAGATCTCATGCTTCTTATCAGCCAGCTCTTTGAAGCGGGTAAAGGCGGCATTGAGCTCGACTTCCGACTCAAGCTCAATACCCAGTTCCTGCAAACGACTGCGGAACGCGTTACGACCGGAATGTTTGCCCAGCACCATGCGATTGGTATTCCAGCCGACATCCTCGGCGCGCATGATTTCGTAGGTTTCACGGTTTTTCAGCACCCCATCCTGGTGAATGCCGGACTCATGAGCAAAAGCATTGGCGCCGACGATGGCTTTATTCGGCTGTACTACAAAACCGGTCACGCCCGAAACCAGGCGTGATGCAGCCAGAATGTGCTGCGTATCAATGTTGGTATCGCAGGGGAACATGTCCTGACGGGTACGTACCGCCATCACCACTTCTTCCAGTGCGGCATTACCCGCTCTTTCACCCAGACCATTAATCGTACATTCGACCTGGCGGGCACCGTTCATTACCGCAGACAGCGAGTTGGCGACAGCGAGCCCCAGGTCATTATGACAATGCACAGAGAACACCGCTTTATCCGCATTAGGAATGCGTTCACGCAGGGTGCTGATGAGCGAACCGAACTGGTGCGGCAGGTTGTAGCCCACCGTATCCGGGATATTCAGCGTGGTGGCACCGGCATCAATTACTGCTTCCAGAATACGGCATAGAAAATCAATATCACTGCGGCCGGCATCTTCAGGAGAGAATTCCACGTCATCAGTGTACTGACGGGCATGTTTGACGGCTTTAACCGCGTTTTCGACCACCTGATCCGGTTCCATTCGCAGCTTCATTTTCATATGGATCGGCGAGGTGGCGATAAAAGTGTGAATTCGGGAAGCATTGGCCGGTTTCAGCGCTGCACCGGCGCGATCAATATCTGCTGCCAATGCCCGGGATAAACTACAGATACGACTATCTTTAACCGCTTTCGCTACAGCCTGAACCGCTTCGAAATCGCCCTGACTGGCAATGGCAAAGCCGGCTTCAATGACATCCACCCGCATACGTTCAAGCGCCTTGGCAATCCGGACTTTTTCATCCTTGGTCATGGATGCGCCCGGACTTTGCTCACCGTCACGCAGGGTGGTATCAAAAATAATTAACTGGTCTTTCATTTTCCTGCTCCGTATGCAGACTTGTCCTTCATCTTTATGCGCCGGTCAAACGGACAGCATTCAGGTCTGTATCGCCCCTCAGGCAGTCTCAGCAGGACTGAAATGCGGTGTGTGGGCCATCGTCGGCATCATGTAAATTTTGAGGCACAATCTGTGCGGTCTAATGTAGATAATATTAGGGCGAAAACGCCCTGCTGCCAAGCTATTTACTGCTGGTTCGCTCGCTTCGATGCTGGCGCAATTTGACCAGGGTGAATACCGGCCCGGATATGGCATAAATCAGGAAAGCCGCAAACAGCACCAGTGGCGGATCATTGGCAATCAGGGCAAAAATCAGCACCAAAGCCAGCATCTTGATAAACGGCACCCGGTTCTTGAGGTCCAGTTCTTTAAAGCTGTAATAACGCATCGAGCTGACCATCAGAATCGCGGCAAAGAAGGTAATAGGCACCGCGACGTTACTGATAACAGCCGGGTCAAAACCGCGATCCGTACCGAGCCAGACCCAGCCTGCAACACAGGCCGCAGCAGCAGGGCTCGGTAAGCCCTGGAAGTAGCGTTTATCAGCGGTACCAATCTGGGTGTTGAAACGGGCCAGACGCAGCGCCCCACAGGCCGCATAGATAAAAGCAATCATCCAGCCGAACTTGCCCATATCAAGCAGGGCCCAGAGGAAAATCACCAGCGCAGGTGCCAGACCGAAAGCCACCATATCAGAGAGACTGTCGTATTCTGCGCCAAAGGCGCTCTGGGTGTTGGTCATTCTGGCGATACGGCCATCCAGGCCATCCATAATCATGGCTACAAAAATGGCGATGGCGGCAGCATCAAAGTCCTGCCGGATGGCAGCGATGATGGCATAAAACCCCGCGAACAAGCCTGCTGTGGTGAACAAATTCGGCAACAAGTAAATACCGCGTCGCTGCTGTTTGTCACTACTGACCATGAATACACTCCCTGATACTGAATATTGGCATTATGACATTTGCGCCATACAAACAAAACGGGGACGGCCGTTTGCACAACCGTCCCCGTTCTTGACACGTGATAAAGTCTTTTAGTTTTTAGACTTATCGACGATTTTCTGAATCCACGGCATCATCGCACGCAGTTTTTCACCGGTTTGTTCAATCGGGTGTTCTGCGTTAAGGCGACGCATTGCGGTCATTTCAGGGTAGCCGGACTGACCTTCCTGAATGAATTGTTTCGCGTATTTACCTTCCTGAATGTTTTTCAGGGCTTCACGCATCGCCCAACGGCTTTCTTCGTTGATAACGCGTGGACCGGTGACGTATTCACCATACTCGGCATTGTTGGAGATCGAGTAGTTCATATTGGCGATACCGCCTTCGTACATCAGATCAACGATGAGTTTCAGCTCGTGCAGGCATTCAAAGTAAGCCATTTCCGGTGCATAACCCGCTTCAACCAGGGTTTCAAAACCGGCTTTAACCAGTTCAACGGCGCCACCACACAATACAGCCTGTTCACCGAACAGGTCGGTTTCAGTTTCATCACGGAAAGTGGTTTCGATGATACCGGTACGACCGCCACCTACACCTGAGGCATAAGACAATGCGATATCTTTCGCTTTACCGGATGCATCCTGTTCGATGGCAATCAGGTCAGGAATACCGCCACCTTTGACGAATTCACTGCGTACAGTGTGACCCGGTGCTTTCGGTGCGATCATGATGACGTCCAGATCGCTGCGCGGTGCGATTTGGTTGTAAACGATGGCAAAACCGTGAGCGAAGGCCAGAACTGCACCTTGTTTCAGGTTCGGTTCAATTTCCTGCTTGTACAGTTGAGACTGGAATTCATCCGGTGTCAGTACCATGACAAGATCAGCGCCTTTGACCGCTTCTGCCACATTATCAGACACCTTCAGGCCGGCACCTTCGGCTTTGGCGATAGAAGATGAACCGGGACGTAGCGCGACAGTGACATCAACGCCAGAATCCTTCAGGTTGCAGGCGTGGGCATGGCCCTGGGAACCGTAACCGATAATGGTGACTTTCATGCCCTGGATAATGGACAGGTCACAATCTTTATCGTAATAGATGTTCAAACTCATGATTGAATTCCTTAGATTTTTTCTTAAAGCAAAAGGGTGTTAATTACAGGTGCAGACTTTTCTCACCACGGGCAATACCGGTGACACCGCTACGCACGGTTTCAATGATTTTGTGCTCAGCCAGGGCATCAATAAATGAGTCCAGCTTGGCACAGGCACCGGTCAGCTCGATGGTGTAAGTCGAGGTGGTGACGTCAATAATGTGGCCACGGAAAATATCCGCCAGACGTTTCACATCTTCACGCTGAGCCATGGATGATGCCTTGACTTTAATCAGCATCATTTCACGCTCGATATGTGGCCCTTCAGTCAGATCCAGCAGTTTCACCACATCGACCAGTTTGTTCAGCTGCTTGGTGATTTGCTCGATAATGCGCTCGGTCCCGGAAGTCACGATCGTCATGCGGGACAGGGTCGGATCTTCGGTCGGCGCGACCGTCAACGATTCAATGTTGTAACCCCGTGCAGAGAACAAACCGGCCACACGCGACAACGCCCCTGCTTCGTTTTCGATCAGGATGGAAATGATGTGACGCATGTTAAGACAGCTCCCTCTCTGGGTCTTGTGGTGGTTCACAGTAAGGCGACATATGCATGTCATTGTGTGCCTTACCCTGGGCAATCATCGGGTACACGTTTTCGGTCTGGTCGGTGACGATATCGAAGAACACCAGACGATCTTTCATCGCGAAACCGCGTTCCAGTTCTTTACGCAGATCTTCCGGCTTCTCAATGCGAATACCGACATGGCCATAGCTCTCGGTCAGCTTAACGAAGTCCGGCAAAGATTCCATGTAGGAATGCGAGTAGCGGTTTTCATAGAAGAATTCCTGCCACTGACGCACCATGCCGAGATAACGGTTGTTCAGTGCCACAATTTTAACCGGCAGACCGTATTGCAGACAGGTAGACAGCTCCTGAATACACATCTGGATACTGCCCTCACCGGTGACACAGATAACGGTGTCTTCAGGGAAGGCAAACTGTACGCCCATCGCTGCCGGCAAACCGAAGCCCATGGTGCCGAGACCACCGGAATTAATCCAGCGGTTAGGTTCATCAAAGCCGTAGTACTGTGCCGCCCACATCTGGTGCTGACCGACGTCGGAGGTCACATAGGCCTGGCCCTTGGTGATCTCATGGATCATCTCAACGACCATCTGTGGCTTGATCTTATCGCTGTTACGGTCATAGGACAGGCACTTCATGCCGCGCCAGCCATTGATTTCCGCCCACCAGGCATCAATCGCTTTTTTGTCTGGTGATTTCTTGCTGGATTCCAGCAGACCGTTCATTTCCTGCAATACATCAGGCACGCTGCCGACGATAGGAACATCAACGGTGATTGTTTTCGAAATTGATGACGGGTCGATATCAATATGAATGATCTTGGCGTCCGGGCAGAACTCGGCAATCTTGCCGGTTACACGATCATCGAAGCGTGCACCGATGGCAATCAGCACATCGCAGTCATGCATCGCCATATTGGCTTCATAAGTACCATGCATCCCCAGCATACCCAGGAACAACTGGTCGCTGGACGGGTAGGCGCCCAGGCCCATCAAAGTGCTGGTAATCGGATAACCGAGTTTACGGACAAACTTGCGCAGTTCTTCTGAGCCTTTACCCAGCACCACACCGCCGCCGGTGTAGATCATCGGTTTCTTGGCAGACAACAGCAGTTCCACCGCGCGCTTAATCTGACCGCTATGGCCTTTCAGCGTCGGCTGGTAGGAACGCATCTGGACCGATTCCGGATAGTGATACGGAATCTTGATATTCGGATCGGTGATGTCTTTAGGCACGTCAACCACAACCGGACCGGGGCGGCCAGTCGTGGCGACATAGAAAGCCTTCTTCACAGTCTCTGCCAGATCGTTAATATCTTTAACCAGGAAGTTGTGTTTAACGCACGGACGGGTAATGCCCACAGCATCTACTTCCTGAAAAGCATCACTACCGATATTGGCGGTCGCAACCTGACCGGTGATGACCACCATTGGAATGGAATCCATATAGGCAGTTGCAATACCAGTGACCGCGTTGGTTGCACCTGGACCTGATGTGACTAAGACGACACCAGGCTTACCTGTAGCCCGTGCATAACCATCTGCTGCATGTGTCGCTGCCTGTTCATGGCGCACCAGGATGTGTTTGACATCCTCCTGGTTGTACAGTGCATCATAAATATGCAGCACCGCACCGCCCGGATAACCGAACAGGAAATCGACACCTTCGTCTTTGAGACACTGAACCAGTATCTCGCCACCGCTTAATTCCACGTGTTTCCCTCTTAATCTCGTCGCGAGAAGCTTAAAAACATCAAACGTGTAAAGTTACTTGTAATGCGTGATAAGGTCAAGAACAAGCACTGTTGCCCTTCGAGCGCTGATCACAAGTTTTTCAGCTTAAGCTATTTGCTATGGCATAATTCGCGGCTATGACACAAATAAAACCAACTGAAATTACGCTCACCCGTCCCGACGACTGGCATCTTCACTTGCGGGACGATTCTGCACTTTCCCGCACGGTTCCAGACACAGCGCGTGTGTTTGCACGTGCGATTGTGATGCCTAATTTACGCCCGCCGGTGACCACTGTCGACCTGGCCCGGGACTATCGTCAGCGCATCATGGCTGCACTGCCAGAAGACAGTACGTTTCAGCCATTAATGACCCTGTACCTGACAGACAATACCAGCGCCGATGAAATTCACCGCGCTAAAGACAGCGAGCTCATCCATGCTGTCAAACTTTACCCGGCCGGTGCAACCACCAATTCTGATGCTGGCGTCACCGACCTTAAACACTGCCGATCAGCATTGGAAGCCATGCAGGAATGCGGCATGCCGCTGCTGGTACATGGCGAAGTAACCAGTGTCGACATTGATGTATTTGATCGCGAAAAAGTCTTTATTGACCGCATTCTGGAACCTTTATTAAAAGACTTTCCTGAACTCAAGGTAGTATTCGAGCACATCACTACTTCAGATGCAGCGGTGTTTGTTGCCGAAGCTGAAGACCGCATCGCGGCCACCATCACACCGCATCATTTGCTGCTCAACCGCAATGATCTGCTGGTCGGGGGAATACATCCGCATCACTACTGCCTGCCGGTATTGAAACGCAACACCCATCAACAGGCTTTAATTCAGGCTGCCACCAGTGGCAGCCCGAAATTTTTCCTCGGTACTGACAGTGCCCCTCATCCACGGGCAGGTAAAGAAGCCAGCTGTGGCTGCGCCGGCATTTACAGCGCTCACGCGGCCATTGAGCTGTATGCAGAAGCGTTTGAAATGGCCGGTGCACTGGACAAACTGGAAGGTTTTGCCAGCTTCTTCGGGCCGGACTTTTACGGCCTCCCCAGAAATGATGACAACATCACCTTGAGTAAACACAGCTGGCAGGTGCCGGACAAGCTCAGTTTTGCCGACACTGAATTGGTGCCGATGCGCGCGGGTAGTCTGATTGGCTGGCAGTTAACGGCCTGAAGGCTGTTTTCTGCCTCTGCGTTTTCGCAGGTACATCAGCTGATCGCCCTCGGCCAGCAGATCATCCAGATCCTGATGTTTTTCTGGATCGAAATGCACCACACCATGGGAATATGCAATCTTGTAGTCCAGCGTCTGCTCCTGGTTCGCTCTATCCACCATACTGGCAAAACGCTTCAGAATCTTTTCCACATCTGTTCTGTCAGCATTCGCCAGCAACAAAGCAAATTCATCGCCACCTATCCGTGCGGCGATATCTGTCTGACGGCAGACTTGTGTGAGCATATTGGCAAAGCTTTTCAGCGCTCTGTCACCTTCAGCATGACCGAAGCGATCATTAATCGGTTTGAAGTTATTGAGATCAAGAAAGACCAGGCTCACCGGCAAATTTTGGCGCCGGCACAGGCTGAGCGCCTGATTGGCAGATGCAAAGAAGCCACGCCGGTTGGGGATTTCTGTTAACTCATCCACCGTCGCCAATTGCACGGCTTGAATTTCATGCTCCACGATTTTAGCCAGATCTTCAAGAATCAGCCGCTCACGATAACTGAAGTGGCGGGGTTTCGAATCCAGCAGGCAGAGCGTGCCTAATTTTGTTCCATCCAGATAACGAATCGGATAGCCGGCATAGAAGCGGATATAGGGTTCACCGATAACCAGCGGGTTGTCAGCAAACCGCGGGTCCTGATGGGTATCCTGAATAACGAAAGCATCATCACCCAATATGGCGTGACCGCAGAAAGACACGTCTCTGTCCGTTTGCATGAGATTGGCTCCCTGACAGGATTTGAACCATTGACGGTTGGCGTCAACCAGACTCACCAGTGCAATCGGAACATCAAAAACGTGCAATGCCAGCCGGGTTAATCTGTCAAATCGTTCGTCTCTGTCAGTATCCAGGAGATTCAGGGATCGAAGCGTAACTATCCTGGACTCTTCATCAGCCGGTTTAGCTGGCTTTTGCATATCTGCTCCACTTGGTCATTCAATTTCAACATACCACAAACAGACCGTTCAACGACCGCAATGTCTCCCCTGCTTTTCGTGAAAAATATCACAGAAACAAAAAACCCCGAGCCAAGGGCTCAGGGTTTGTTCGCTTTACTTAAGGTCGCCAGCTTGTTTACAGAGGCACACCAATACGCCGGGCCACCTCTTCATAGGCCTCAATCACACCGCCCAGACCTTGTCTGAAACGGTCCTTGTCGAGTTTCTTGCGGGTTTCGGCATCCCATAAACGACAGCCATCCGGGCTGAACTCATCACCCAGATAAACCTCGCCTTTGAACAGACCGAACTCGAGTTTGTAATCGACCAGAATCATGCCGGCATCAGCAAACAGTTTCTTCAAAAGCTCATTAACTTTAAACGTCAACTCTTTCATTTTATTGACATCTTCAGCCTTAGCCCAGCCAAAAGTCTCGATATGATATTCATTGACCATGGGGTCATGCAGGGCATCGTTTTTAAGGAAGAATTCGAATACCGGCGGGTTTAGTTCCAGGCCATCTTCAACACCCAGACGACGTACCAGGCTGCCGGAGGCGACATTACGCACCACGCACTCAACCGGAATCATTTTCATATTTTTGACCAGTGACTCGGTCTCGTTGAGCAGTTTTTCGAAATGGGTGGGGATACCGTTATCAGCAAGATACTGCATGATGTATGCGTTGAACTTGTTGTTGACCTCACCCTTACGGCTCAATTGTTCAACCTTCTCGCCATCAAAAGCGGAAGTGTCGTCTCTGAAACTCAAAACAACATAATCATTGTCATCTGTGGCAAAAACGCTTTTGGCTTTGCCTGAATACAGTTCCTGTTTCTTTTCCATTGCTATTCTCTTTATCGGGTGACCAGTTCGCGCCAGCCAAAACCGGCATCCTGTTCAGCGACACCTATCCAGTTTTCTTCGCACTGCAAAGCTTTGGCCAGTAACGGGACGACTATCGACGGACAGTTATTCTTTTCCGAGATATGCATCGCCATGATGTGCTGCAATTTCGAGGTGTCAATTTTCTCAAGTAATGTCGCAGATTGCACGTTATTTAAATGCCCCAGCCTGCCACCGACCCGGCGTTTAAGATGTGCCGGATACTCACCCTGCTCCAGCATGGTGACATCGTGATTGGTCTCCAGTAGCAGCGCATCACAGGCATTCAGTGTGTCCTCTATCAAGGGCGTGATAGAGCCCACATCGGTCAGTAAGCCCAGACGGTGCTGGCCGCTGCCGAATACAAACTGACTGGGTTCACGGGCATCATGCGGTACCGGGAACGGTTCCACTTCAATGTCATTGATGCTGAAACGTTCGTGGCAGTTGAACTCACGGATATGCGCACTGATATCAGCGGGCAGACAACCTGCCGTACCCGGGGTGGCATAAACCGGCAAGCGATGCTTGCGGGCCATCACCCTGACACCGGCCATGTGATCGGCGTGCTCATGGGTAATCAGTATCGCCGTCAGCGAACGGGTATCAATATCAAGCTGCTGCAGTCTTTTCTCGGCCTCACGAGCAGAAAAACCACAATCAATCATGAGTGTGGTTTTTCCGTGCGTGACTATGGTTGCATTGCCTCGACTACCGCTACCGAGCGAAGCAAAACGCATTAGGGTGCAAGCTGCTCCTGAATCAGATTCAGCAGACGTTTGGCGGTGTCACTGGAAGTGCGTTTTTCTTCCGCATCCAGTACGACCACGCGGGTGTCTGACGCTTCTGAAATCAGCTTGATGTAATAGTACTCTTCCGGTTTTTCTTCTACTTCATCGCGCCAGAAAGCCAGGCCACTGAAGAAACCTTCTTCTTCCTGCTCAATTTCCTTGAAAGGATCGATGTAACGGACGAAATAGTGGCCGAGACTGCGGTCACGGTCTTCAACCGAGAAGCCTTTGCTATCAAGCACACGACCGACACGGCGCCAGGCAGTCTGGAAGTCCTGTTCGATAAACAGGCTTTGTTGTCCGCCTTCTTCATCAATCAGCAGCACGCGGGCAGTTTCTTCCGGTGGTGGTGCTGGCTGGGCAATGCGCATTTCCTCAACATCTTCCTGGTACAGCGTACCCAGATAATCAGCCAGTTGGCGCAGCATGGCTTCGTTCTTCTGCGCATTGGTGCGGGTTTCATCCACCGCGCTCAGATAAACTTTGGATTGTTTGGAAGTATCACCACGCTCCATACGAATGCGGTAGGCGTAGCCATCAGCATCAGCTGTGGTATCCATCAGACCGATTCGGCTGTCGATACGATCGATAGCCAGATTCTGGGTTTTCCAGAAGTCCTGGATACGTTGCCAGGTGACTTCTCTTTCGCCCGGCACGACAAGGTGGCGGGTGGCACCTTCACCAGCCAGTGAAGGTTTCTTGTCAGGCTGAATATTGTATTTAGCCGCCAGTGGGTTGTTTGCGGCTTCCTCAAACTCGGAATAGGTAGCGGTGGAATCTTTCTCACCGGCGATGTCATCGTTGATGCGATTGGTGCTCAGCTCGGGTGGCACATCCAGTGGCGGCATGGTTTCAGCACGGCGATATTCCTGTGTATTGTCTGGAACGACCTGATCCAGGTTAGAAAATGCGCCACAAGCACTCAATACGGACGTCATCATGACGACCAGCGATGTTTGTTTGAAATGTTTCGCGTTCATTTAATACAGTTCACCCATTAATTCTTAATTCAGAACACCCGCCGTAATGAGGGCCTCGCGCACTGACTGATGGTATTTTTCCGACAATACCGTCATGGGCAGACGAATCCCTTTCGGAATCATTCCCATTTCAGCCAACGCCCATTTAACAGGAATCGGGTTAGCCTCGACAAATAAAAATTGATGGAGGGCAACCAATTTCTGGTTAATTTCTCGTGCTTTTGCCTCGTCACCATTGATGGCAGCGATGCACATATCATGCATCAGGCGTGGTGCCACATTCGCTGTGACAGAGATCACACCACGGCCGCCGGCCAGGATAAAGTCAACGGTATTAGCGTCTTCGCCGGTGTACAGTTCAAAATCCTCAGTCGATAACTGACGGATCTGCTGAACCCGTGACACATCACCGGAGGCTTCCTTGATACCGATAATATTACGAATTTCAGACAAGCGCCCGACTGTTTCCGGCAGCAGGTCGCAGGCCGTACGCCCCGGCACGTTATAAAGGATTTGCGGAATATCCACTGCCTCAGCGATGGCTTTGAAATGCAGATACATGCCTTCCTGAGTCGGCTTGTTGTAATAAGGTGCTACCAGCAAGGCAGCATCGGCACCCAGGTCTTTGGCGTATTGCGTGAGTTCAATGGCTTCCGAAGTCGAGTTGGCACCGGTACCGGCAATCACCGGAATGCGGCCGTTGACCTGTTCGACCACTTTGCGGATCACCGCACAGTGTTCGTCGACGCTCAAAGTGGCAGACTCACCGGTCGTGCCGACAGCGACGATGGCATCGGTTCCTTCGCTGATATGAAATTCAATCAGCTTTCGCAGGCTGTCATCATCCAGTGCACCATCTTCATGCATCGGTGTGACAAGCGCTACCATACTGCCGCTATACATAATTTATGAGACTCCGGAAAAATAACAGGCATGGTACTTTGCCTGCCTGTTGATGACAAGATCAGCGGTGATTGTGTAAGGTACGTTTCTCCCTAAATCGTTTCAAAACAGGATGATCAGATGAGTCAAGTTGCAGTGGGACAGAAGGTCCCTGACTTTGAAGTGCCGAGCACCGGCGATAAAACCTTCCGCCTCTCCGACTTTAAAGGTAAAAACGTACTGATTTATTTCTACCCGAAAGACAGCACGCCGGGCTGTACCACCGAAGGTCAGAACTTCCGCGACAATATCGACTTTTTCAATCAGCACGACACCGTCATTGTCGGTGTATCACGGGACAGCCTCAAAAAGCACGAAAACTTTAAAGAGAAACAGTGTTTCCCCTTCGATCTGCTTTCTGACGAAGATGAAGCCCTGTGCAAATTGTTTGATGTGATCAAACTGAAAAAAATGTATGGCAAGGAACACCTTGGCATTGAGCGCAGTACCTTCCTGATTGATAAAGACGGTGTGCTCCGCCATGAGTGGCGCAAGGTCAAAGTGAAAGAACACGTCGATGAAGTGAAGCAAGTTATATCGGAACTTTAAATACTTATTTAAAATCAATAGCTTAAAACACGTTAAAGCACTGTTTTGGACCGTTGGCTGATGCTTTAACTGCCCTTACGCACAGTTCTGGTGCACTGGCTTGAGCCAGCTGCACCAGAATGTTCAGCGAAAACATTCATTTAATTAGCTGGCAAAGGATTTGCTCAGTCTTTCCCGTTACCACAACAGAGAAAGACAATGAGCAATCTAAAAAGCCTCTCTATGAACCTCAGCCGGGCTGAAAAAAATGGCTGCCCTGGTTTGGCAGCACCGGCAAGCTGGCTATGTCGCGGTCCTGTTTCCTGAACCGTCATAATTACCAGGCTGTTGAAAAGACTTTCGAAGGGATTGCCGCCACCCGGGTCAAGCTGTTGCAGCAATGGGCTGGCAGTCAGTGGGATCAAATGGAATTGCTGGCAGAACAGCTCGCCGGAAGCTACCCCGATATCAAACAAGGCGCCCTCAATGAGCGGCTAAGCGCTGCGCCCGACTTTTCAGAGCTGTTTGTTATTGATAGCAATGGCAGCGTGACTCATTCCACCCACAGTGCCCACACCGGTCAGAATGACCTGAATAAAAAAGCCGTGGAAAAAGGTCTGAACCAGGCCTTTCTGCATGGTCCCTACATCGACGAGCTGACTTTAAAAATCGGCCCCTCCAGTTCCAAATTTCATGACGAAGTGACACTGATGTTCTATCAGCCACTGCTTGTCGATGGAAATGTCGTCGGCGCAGTCTGTGGCCGCGTGCCCAACGATGTGCTCGGCGATTTGATTCAGCGTGAAGCCGGCCATATCTATCCGGAATCAGGCGACAACTACATATTTATGGTCGAATCACGATTCGAGCCCAGCCTGCAGCAGGGTATCGCCCTCTCCCGTTCACGTTTTGAAGACAATACCTTCTCCCATGGCGAAAACCTGAAAAGCGGTATTCACACCAAATTCGGCACGGTCAGGGTTAATCGTCACACCGAGTTTGAAATTCGTTTTACCGATCCGGCCACCGGACAGCTGCACCCGGGCGTTCGAGAAACCATTCGAAACGGCAGTAACCTTTTTGTCACCTATCCCGGCTATTCTGACTACCGCCATATTCCGGTGATTGGTAAAGGTGTGACCTTTCAGCTCAAAGGCTCGCCGGATCGCTGGGGCATGATGTGTGAAGGCGATCTGGAAGAAGTCTACCGTCGCCGTTCGATCAACGTCAGCCTGATGAAAGGCTTTATCTACTCGATGGCAGCGCTGCTTGGCGTTAACACCGGCCTGCATATCCTGACTGATTTACCCGATCTGGCCATCGCCGGTACTTCAGCAGTCATGCTGGTCATCATCGCCATGCTTTATAAAACCTTCACCACCAATCCGCTGGCGAACAGACTGGATGAAATGACCGAAGTCATTCGCACTATCGCCGAGGGTGAGGGCAACCTGGCCCAGCGGCTTGATAGCGGGCGCATGAAAAATGATGAAACCGGTGATATGGGGCGCTGGATCAACAGCTTTATCGACAACCTGGACGGTATTGTCGGCCAGGTCATTAAAACCAGCAGCAATGTCAGCCAGACTAACGAAGCCATGCTGGAAACCAATCGCGAAGCCTTCACGGTATCCAATGAAGTGGCTGACGCCATCGATAAAATGCTGCAGCTGCTGGAAGCGCAGATCAGTGATATCGGCCATGCCTCCAGCACGGCCGAATCGATGAAACAGGCGATGGATGAAGTTGTGCGTGACGCCCGCATTCAGTTTGAATCGGTGCGTGATGGCACCCAGGAAATCCGTGATGTGGTCGAAACCTCAGCAAGGGCCGTGCAGAGTCTGCACAGCCGCACCGCTGAAATCGGCAATATCATCGGCGTTATTTCTGAAATCACCAATCAGACCAACCTGCTTGCACTCAACGCCGCGATTGAAGCCGCTCGCGCAGGAGAACACGGTCGCGGTTTTTCCGTGGTGGCTGATGAAGTACGGGGTCTTGCTTCCAGAACGGCCAACTCAGCCGAAGAAATCCAGAAAATGATTGAAACCATCCAGTCAGAAACCCTTGAAGCGGTGAAATTTATGGAGTCTGGCGTCGATAATGTCGACCGCAGTCTCAAGAAAACCGAAGAAGCCTCATCGGAAAACACCCAATTGCATCAACTGGTAGAACAGATGTTTGCCACCATAAAGCAACTGGATCAGAACAGTCAGATCCACGGCGAAACAGCACGTGACGTCGGCCACTCTGCCGGCCTGATGACCCAGGCTATCGATGCACTGCAGCAGCGTTCAGTGATGGTGCGTAATACGGCCCAGAAACTGACCCAACTGGTGGGCGTATTCCAGGTCAGCCAGCGCTGATTCACTTCAAATCGATTTCCCCTGTCGCAGAGAAGGATATCTGCGGCTTTTTTATTGTCACCATAGTAAGGGCATATCCCGAATCATTCAGGAGGCATGATGAAAGATATGAAAATGAACTATGAGAAACGCCCGCATACCGTCGCAGGGATTTTTGAAACAGAGGATCAGGCTAAACAAGCTGAAGAATCTCTGATTGACCAAGGTCAATTCCACTCAGAAGAAGTGCAATTACTAAAACCCGGCGATACTCACATGCAGGATCGTCTGGAACCGGAAACCAAAGCCATCGGTAAAGAATTATTCCTCTGGCATTACATTCTGGGCGCTGCCGGTCTGGTTGGTGGTCTCATCATTGCGGCCATTGTCACTACCGTTGGTCCGACATTCACCCAGTCCAGCCCCATGCTGACTTATCTGGTGCTGGCCATGTTCGGTGTTTTTTTCGGCATGATTGCCGCAGGTGCCTTTACTGTCCGTCCCGACCATGATCCGCTAATCAACGAAACCATGGAAGCAACCAGGGATAATAAATGGGCGGTTATCGTTCAGGCACGTGATCGCGACTCGCAACAACGTGCGCGGCAACTGCTTAGCCCATCAGCAATTTCTGTCATTGATACACTCTGATCCTCATCCAACTTCATACTGTTTCTGTCGTCGGTGGTTGTTTTCTGCCATCGGCGACAGTATGATTGCCAGCCCCTGATTCCGGGCAGGCAAAAAAAGCATTTTTTTCGCTACTGAAAAAATTATTTTTCCAGCACCAAAATCGTCCAAATCCCGGGAGCTGGCAGCCCTGCTACGCTAGGTCGGGATCGCCTCAAAGTTATCCACAAAAAGTGCACAATTTATGTGCAACTTTTCCCCTTGCCAAGGCTTCAAAAACACACTATCTTGTGGTTCAATCATTTCAAAACCACAATTTCTAGTGGTTTTTATGATTTTTGATTTTTTCACCAAATATGCAGGGAATTCATTATGGCGAGCGAACCAGCACAATCCATTAACAACGCCTCTGCCGAAAGCGGCTACAGCGTTATCCGTCGTAACGGCAAAGTCACCGATTTTGACAGCAGCAAGATTGCTGTGGCGATGACCAAGGCCTTTCTGGCCGTCGAGGGCGAATCCGCCAAAGACAGTCGTCGCATTCACGACACAGTTAAAGAACTGACCCAACAAATCACCGATAACCTGCTGCGTCGTCTCGACGAAGGTGGCACAGTCCACATCGAAGACATCCAGGATCAGGTTGAACTGCAACTGATGCGTGCCGGTGAATATAAAGTGGCCCGTTCTTACGTGCTGTACCGTGAGAAACAAGCTGAAAAACGCGCCGAAGAAGAGAAAAAACATCCATCACCAGCGAACGAGACGACCCTGCATGTCACCGCCGCTGACGGCACTCGCCAACCGCTGGATATCGACCGCCTGCACGACCTCATCACCGAAGCCTGTGTCGGTCTGGCAGAAGTTGATCGTGACCGCATTCTGCGTGACACCCAGCGCAACCTGTTTGATGGCGTGAAGTCATCTGACGTAGAAAAAGCCCTGGTCATGGGTGCCCGTACCTTCATCGAAAAAGATCCCGCCTACAGCACTCTGGCCGCTCGCCTGCTGATGGACGGTATCCGTCGTGAAGCCCTGAGCTTTGTCTACAAGACCCACCGACAAGCCAAGCAAAGTGAAATGGCCGATATTTACCCGGACTATTTCAAAACCTACATCCATGCCGCGATTGAACACGAACTGGTCGACTCTGAACTGGGCCTGTTCGATCTGGAACGCCTGGGTAAAGCGCTGAAACCGGAACTCGACTTCGAATTCACCTACCTCGGCCTGCAAACCCTGTACGACCGTTACTTCATTCACCATGACGGCACCCGCTTTGAACTGCCACAGGCGTTTTACATGCGTGTGGCGATGGGTCTGGCCATTAACGAAATTGACCGTGAAGATCGGGCCATCGAGTTCTACAACCTGCTCTCAAGCTTCGACTTCATGAGCTCGACCCCGACCCTGTTCAACTCAGGCACCCTGCGTCCGCAGCTGTCTTCATGCTACCTGACGACCGTACCTGATGATCTCAGCGGCATTTACAGCGCGATCCGCGACAACGCCCTGCTGTCCAAATTCGCCGGTGGTCTGGGTAACGACTGGACCCGTGTCCGTGGTCTGGGCGCTCATATCAAAGGTACCAACGGTAAATCACAAGGTGTTGTGCCATTCCTGAAAGTCGCCAATGACACCGCGGTTGCTGTGAACCAGGGTGGTAAACGTAAAGGCGCGGTCTGTGCCTACCTCGAAACCTGGCACATTGATATCGAAGAATTCCTCGATATGCGTAAGAACACCGGTGATGATCGTCGTCGTACCCACGACATGAACACCGCTAACTGGATTCCTGACCTGTTCATGAAGCGCGTGGCTGAAGAAGGTCAATGGACCCTGTTCTCACCGGAAGAAGTCGAAGACCTGCACGACCTGACCGGTCTGGCATTTGAAAAAGCCTACACCGAGTACGAAGAAAAAGCCGCTCGTGGCGAAATCCGTAACTTCAAACAACTGCCCGCCGTCGACCTGTGGCGCAAAATGCTGGGCATGCTGTTTGAAACCGGTCACCCTTGGGTCACCTTCAAAGACCCTTGCAACATCCGCAGCCCGCAACAACATGTCGGCGTTGTTCACAGCTCTAACCTGTGTACCGAAATTACGCTGAACACCTCTGATAAAGAGATTGCGGTCTGTAACCTGGGCTCGGTCAACATGGTCAAGCATGTCGACGAGAACGGCAATCTCGACAAAGAGAAGCTGCAGAAAACCATTCGCACCGCGATGCGTATGCTCGACAACGTCATCGAGTACAACTACTACAGTGTGCCGCAGGCGCGTCACTCTAACCTGCTGCACCGCCCGGTCGGTCTGGGCATCATGGGCTTCCAGGATGCACTGTACAAACTGCGTATGCCGTATGCCTCTGAAGAAGCCGTCAAGTTCGCTGATGAGTCGATGGAAGCGGTCAGCTACTACGCGATTGAAGCCTCTTCAGACCTGGCTGCAGAACGTGGCAAGTACCAGTCTTATGAAGGCAGCCTGTGGAGCAAAGGTATTCTGCCCATCGACTCTATCAAGCTGTTGAAAGAGGCCCGCGGCGAATACCTGCAACAGGACGAAAGCAAAACCATGGACTGGGATATGCTGCGTGACAAGATCAAACGTCAGGGCATGCGTAACTCCAACACCATGGCGATTGCACCGACTGCCACCATCTCCAACATCTGTGGTGTCAGCCAGTCAATCGAACCGACCTATCAGAACATCTTCGTCAAATCGAACCTGTCCGGTGAGTTCACCGTCATCAACCCGTACATGGTTGAAGATCTGAAAGCACGCGGCCTGTGGGACGACGTGATGATTAATGACCTGAAATACTTCGACGGCAGCCTGCAAGACATCGATCGTATTCCTGATGAACTGAAAGCGCTTTACACCACCGCATTCGAAATGGATGCCCGCTGGTTGATTGAAGCCGCTTCCCGTCGTCAGAAATGGATCGACCAGGCACAAAGCCTCAACCTGTACATGGCAGAACCATCAGGTAAGAAGATGGACAACCTGTACAAACTGGCCTGGGTACGTGGTCTCAAAACCACTTACTACCTGCGCTCGATGGGTGCGACTGGTGCTGAGAAAACCAGCTCTGCCCCGACTCCGCCGCCATCAGCCGAAAAGCCAAGTGGTCCTAAACCGGTTGCTTCCGGTCCGACTGCTGCGCCTGTTGCCAGTGCCGCCACAACTGGCGCGCCCCTGACCAGCACTGTTGCCGAAGCTGAAGAGTTTTTAGGTGAAGGTATGGAAGCACCGAAAGCGTGCTCAATTTTGGAACCAGATTGCGAGGCATGTCAGTAATGTTGAATTGGGATGATCCATTCTCAGCACCGATAGCCGGTACCGCTGAGGCTAAAAAAGAAGAAGAGAAAGCAGAACAGGCCGAAGCTGCAGCCCCTGCAGCCAATGATCTCACTGAAGCACCCGCTTCGGCTGAGGTCAAAGCGATGCCTCTGAGCAACGCCAAGCCGGTCAATGTCGATGACAAACGCGTCGTTAACGGCGACACCGACATTAACCAGTTGGCACCGTTCAAGTATCCCTGGGCCTGGAACTACTTCCTCAACGCCAACAAAAACCACTGGACGCCACTGGATATCAACATGGCGCAGGACGTTCACGACTATCGTCACAAACTGACGATGGAAGAACGCCACGTCTATGAAAACGTGCTGTCCTACCTGACCACCTCTGATATTCTCGCCATGCGTAATATCGGTCTGGCGGTCATGGAAAAAATGGCGGCACCCGAGCTGCAAATCTATCAGGCCCGTCAGGTCTATGAAGAAGCCCTGCACACCTGGACTTACCAGCACTGTATCGAAACCATCGGTCTGGATCAGTCGGAAATCTACAACCGTTACCGTGTGGTGCCGGAGATTTACCAGAAAATCAAACTGGCCAATGACCGTCTGAACACCGTGCTGCGCAGCGATATCGACCTGCGTGACCGTGATGAACTGGAAAACTTCGTGATGTCCTACGCCTTCTTCGGCGGCATCTTCGAAGGTGCCTGGTTCTATAACGGCTTCTCACCGATCTTCGCCCTGCAACGTCGCGGCCTGATGAAAGGCACCGCCGAACAGCTGCAATACATCATGCGTGATGAAGTCATGCACGCCTCGTTCGGTATCCGCGTCTGTAAGCAGATCATTAAAGAAGAAAACGTCAAACTGGATCCGAAGAAAATCCAGACCATGTTTGAAGAAGCCGACGCAGCCGAAGAAACTTACGCCGGTTACATTCTCCGTGACCCGATTCTGGGCTACTCAAAAGAAATGCACCACGGCCAGTTCCGTTACACCGCCAACCGTCGTGCCAAACAGCTTGGCTTTGAAGAACCGTTCCCCGGTGCCGAAGCCACCCTGCCCTGGCTCGATGAACAGGCCAATATGCGTAAGGAAAAGAATTTCTTCGAGACCAAAGTCACCGAATATCAGACTGGTGCTGGTCTTAAATGGGACTAACAAAAAAGCCGACTTTCCATAGTCGGCTTTTTATTTTTAATCATTAACGAAGGGAATGATAGATGATAGAAGCTTTATACGGAGTTGAGTTCGCATCGAACATGAATGACGCTGGGTATGGTGTCGCGGTTTTAGAAACTGGACGTATTCTTGGCGGGGATTCTTCATTTATTTTTGTCGGCAGTTATAGCATTGAAAACGGGGTAATCACCGCCCAAGTGAAATGTACAAATGATAGAAAAATACTCCAATCTATATTCGGTAATATCGATGAATTCACACTAAGTTTAACTGGCAAGCCCGAGCACAAGGAATTTATCCTTCAAGGACATATGGTCGAAAATCCAGCAATGAAAATTGGAATCAAATTAACACGAAGAGCGGAACTCCCATAAAGCCCTTCAAAGTAACGAGCCAAACAATTCCAAATATGCTCAATAGCACTAGCACTGGTACCGCTAAACCTTTTTTTCTTCCTCGGAAATAGTTCAATGGAGTGGGAATTAGTTACCAAACTTATATTAGCTGTGGTTGGAATAATTACAGCGGCAAAGATTTTATTTGATGTTTTTCTTGTAAGAAGAACAAACTACAGAGAAGAGTATAAATTTGCTAAAGAATTTTTAGATCAAACAGATAAAGAAAATCTTCACCCATACACTCTAGGAAAAGGCTATCAAGCGATTGCTGGAACAACCGCAGTGAAAGCGAGTGAGATAAAGTATATTCTCTCCCTCGAAAACCCTATCCAATGTCTCAATGATTTTGTTTTATCCAAGCAACTTTTTGAAAGGTTAGAAACAGACGGTGATTTTAAGCTGAGATTTAAAGACAAGTACAAATCCAATTTCTCTCGGCTTTGGAGAAAGAAAATGTACCTGTCTTTATATTTTATCCTGGCATTTGCAGCTTTATCACCTTGGATATTATCGTCAGTGTTTAAGTTAGAAATCTCAAATTTTCTTTCTTTGTTGGCTTTTACTATTCCCGTATTTGGTTTATATGCATGGATGTCACTACAAGCATATAGCAAACTCTCACGAGGTGAGTTCATTTTGAAAAACCAGCGGCAACATTCTTCAAAAGTGATGATTAATAAGATAAAAGTTGAACCGTGAGATAAGCCAGCTTGATAAGTTTATTAGTAGGACTAATTTAAGGAAGAATCATGAGGCAGGCAACTTGACTTATTTTGTAACTTAATAGCCTGAAGAGCCCAATAAAGTCCTTTATATCTGCATCTGAGTTTTAAAACTTATGTTTATAACCCACTTAAAACTGAAGAACTGGCGAAATTTCCGTAGCGCTGAACTCAATATGGCTCGACAGTCATACATAATTGGTCCTAACGCCTCAGGGAAGTCTAATTTACTAGATGTTTTTCGGTTTTTACGTGATGTGTCAAAACCCGAAGGCGGAGGTTTGCAAAAGGCCGTTAAGGATCGAGGGGGTATTACAAAACTTCGTTGTTTACACCATCGAAGAGATCCAGAAGTTCGCATTGAAGTTCATTTAACAAAAAGTTATGAAGCTGATGCAACTGTGTGGCGTTATGTTTTAGGGTTTCGAACTGAAGGTAAGGGAAAGCAGCGAATTGTAATTACTACAGAACAAGTCTGGTGTGGTGACGATGAGCTTCTTAACAGGCCTTCACTTGAGGAAAAGACGGACTCTTTATTACTTACCGAGACGCACTTGGAGCAAACTCTGGCAAACCGTCAATTTCGTGAGCTTGTAGATTTCTTCTCGGATACTACGTATTTACATTTAGTTCCCCAACTACTGAAATTTGGCGAAAAAATTGGCGGGAACAGATTAGAAGATGACCCTTTCGGCCAGGGCTTCCTTGAACGACTTGCAAATACAACCAAAAAAACACGTGACTCACGGTTAAAACGTATACAAACCGCATTAGCTGTAGCTGTTCCACAATTCAGAGAGCTTCGCTTCGAAAAAGACGCAATGGGACATCCTCATCTCGAAGCTTTGTATGAACATCACCGACCAAATGCAGGTTGGCAGAGCGAAGAGCACTTTTCCGATGGTACTCTTCGGTTGATTGGTCTAATGTGGTCCCTACTGGACGGCAATGGCTTGTTGTTACTAGAAGAACCAGAACTCTCTCTTCATCAGGCAGTGGTCGAACAAATCCCTGCAATGGTCGAACGTATACAACGCGGCCGAAAAATTAAGCGCCAAGTACTAATAAGCACACATAGCGAAGCGTTACTAAATAATGCAGGAATAGACCCGAGGGGTCTGTCTGTTCTGGAGCCTAGTCGTGAAGGAACCACGATACGTCCGGTTAACGAGGCTGAATCAGAAGGTCTTAAAGCTGGTTTGAGCATTGCTGAAGTGGTATTACCTCAGACTCGGCCTAAAGGTATTGAACAATTGGGGTTGTGGGAATGAAACCAATTTACATTGCCACAGAAGATAAACTCAGCACTTACATTTTAGAAAAACTTATTCAAGGAACCGACTTAGAAATCGCAGTCACTTTTGGCGAAAAAGGTAACGGTTTTTTAAAAAAAAAGCTTCCAGAGCTGGTTGGTATAGCACCAAATATCCCAGTAATAATGTTGACTGATCTTGATTCAAATGCATGTGCTTCTAGCATACAGGCTCAATGGTTGGGGACTTTGCATAAACCCGATAATTTATTATTTAGGGTTGCTGTACGTGAAGTTGAGGCCTGGTTATTAGCTGATAAAGAGGGCTTTTCAGGCTACGCAAATATACCTTTGAACAAACTGCCGGATGCACCAGAATCACTCCCTGACCCGAAGCAAACACTCCTGAATTTGGTTACGCGCTACTCTCCATCAGCGCTCAAAAAAGAATTAGTTGCGAATCATGGTGGCGGCCCTGTTCAAGGAATCGGATACAATGACCTCCTTAGACAATTCGTTTTCCATAACTGGAGTATATCCAGAGCAAACTCTCGCTCTACCAGTTTGGCTAGGGCTAAACACAGAATCACTGAGTTGGCTCAAAATATTTAAAACTAACTAAAGAAACCAAATGGGTTCTACACGATTAATTACCCTAAGGCCCAAAGTTTTAGTTCTATGTAAAATTATTTCTTCTTATGACGCATCGCCCGTTGGATAACCAGCTCGTAGGTTGGGCTGAGGAACGAAGCCCAACAATCAAAACAAATCGAAATCCTCCCAAGCTTTGAATCCTAGCCCCTCGTTGGGCTTCATGCTTCAGCCCAACCTACACTGTTCCAGGCTATAGAATCAAAGGGTCAGGCACGAGGTAGTCAAGTCAGGGAATTACTTCTTCTTAGCACGTCTTACCCTATTAAACACACAGTAAAGTTGGTAAAGAATATATGGGGTGATAGCCAATATCAGCATTTCTATACCCGTCATTTTTTCTCCTGCCAGTACCAGAATAATGACCAGTAAAAATCCCACAACGCCAAGCTTGAGAAGCTTGAATGCCTCTTTCTTATAAACCTTCTGCATGTTGCTTCCTTTTTTAAACTTAATCAGCACTGAGGTGAATGTAATCGTTTTAAGAATGAATCTACACCTTTGTCTGGAAAACTAGCAATGGATCGAGCCAGCCTGACCGATGATAAAAGGTAGGTTGGGCTGAGGAACGAAGCCCAACAATCAAAGTTTGAATCCTAGTCCACGTTGGGCTTCATGCTTTAGCTCAACCTACGTATTTTGCAGGTTTGGTGTTTGGCTGATAAATTCTAGTGATAAAGATTTTAAATTTCACAAGGATTGTGAATGATGCGTTATCGACGTGCTGATGTGGCGGGCGCCACTTATTTCTTTACGGTTAATCTGCTTGATCGGCAACAGTCTCTTCTGACCGATCATATTTATTTACTGCGGCGTTGCGTGCTTAACGTCAAACAAAAACATCCTTTCTATATCGATGCGATGGTGATCCTGCCTGATCACCTTCATGCACTCTGGACGCTGCCTGATGGCGATGCGGATTTCTCCAAACGCTGGATGTTAATCAAGTCGGCGTTTTCAAGATCATTACCCAAGACTGAAAATCTCAAGTCGAGTCGCATCAAAAAACGTGAGCGTGGTATCTGGCAACGCCGGTTCTGGGAACATCTCATTCGAGATGAAACCGATTATGAGCGGCATGTGGATTACATTCACTATAATCCGGTGAAGCATGGCTATGTCGATAAAGCCATTGACTGGCCTTATTCAAGCATTCATCGGTACATGAGAGAGGGGCTGTTGATGCCTGACTGGGGCTTTATTGAGTCTGGAGATGGTTTTTTTGGTGAGTGATTGGTTGGGCTTCCTTTGTCAGCCCAATCTACGTGATTTCTCCAATTTTTGCTGGGTTTGTTGGGCTTCGTCCCTCAGCCCAATCTACGTTGTTATATCGAAAGCATCATGTTTCGTTGGGCTTCATGCTTCAGCCCAACCTACCTTCTTAAACACGTCCCATAGCATCGTTGCCTATGAAAATACATGCTGATCTTGTAACCTACTTTCCCCTGAAATCATATCGACCGGTGATATGAGATTAATCAGGAAAATAAATTGAAACAAATCACGGTAGAACCGAATCCAAGCGAAGAACAACTCAAAAAACTGGGTATTAAACACTGGCCGACATGGCAGAAAGAAGTCTCTGTATTCCCGTGGAAATTTATCACCACAGAATATGCCTATATCCTTGAAGGCGAATGTGTGATGACACCGGAAGACGGTAGTCCGGCGGTGACATTCAAAGCCGGTGATTTGGTGATTTTCCCGAACGGTTTCAAAGGCACCTGGGAAGTGAAAAAACCATTCAAGAAACACTTCAAACACGCCAATGGCAATTTGGTTAAATGCTTGTTGAGCCGGGTGAAAATTTTTGTCAATCGTGTAAAGTCACTGTTTGGCTAATCAAAACCAATATCAAAATTACTAACGAGAGAGACAATGAACGAAAACGCCCCAGCTGAAAAAACCTTCCAGGAACGTTGTGATGAGTTTATTGATGTTGCGAACCAGCAGCATCTTGAAACCGAAGCAGAAAATGTGAATTCTGCCATCCTCTTTTCTGCCGCACGTTTCAGTGTATTCAGTACCGCACCTCAGTTTGATGATGCTGAAACATTAAAAGAAGAAAAACAGAAAATCATTGAGTATTTCACTCAGCGTTTTGCAGAAATGATGGCGACGAATCTCGATGAATATATCGATCGCTTTGATGAGTACGATCCAAAGTAAGCTGAAGTCACTTATCAGCTAAATACAAAAGCCGACATGACGTCGGCTTTTTTGTGTCTGCACCGCCTTGCTCAGAGATGGAACTCCCCTGCTCTTTCTGGCTGATAAAGGATTTCCTCCACTTTGACTTTCATGGCTTTGCCATCGGGTGTCGGCCACTCAATTTCATCGCCTTCCAGCAAGCCCAGCATCGCGCTGCCCGCAGGAGCAAGAATAGAGATGGTTTTTCCATCGTCAGTCATATCCTTGGGATAAACCAGCGTCAGACAAAATGTTTGCTGTGATGAGGACACACTAAACTTCACCGTGGAGTTCATCGTCACGACATTGCCGGGGACAGCAGCAGGTTCAACGACATTGCCTCTTTCCAGTTCGTCTTCCAGCGTCATCAGTTTCTCCAGCTCAGCCGGTGACAACGTGGACAGAATCCGTTCAATACGTTTTACATCCAGTTCTGATAGAACGATTTCGGGTTGTAATGCTTTCATAATGCGTAGCTCCAACGCGTACTTTCACCCGCCCCGCTTGGCAGGTGTAAACAGTTTGATAGGGAAGTGGCTCACGGAAAGTGAGCTGGAGTGGCTATCATGCCATAAGCGTATCGAAAGTGATATGACAAAAATCCGGCGACGATACTATCGCTGCTGTATAGTCTGATGGCTATATCATCTAGCTGGCTGCAACCCCTTTTCACGCATGCAATTAAAGTATTTAACAGGCTACCCGGAACAGGTTCTCAATGAAGTCAGATCAGCGATTGCTGCTGAAACGCTCGGCCAGTTTCTCTTGAAGAAATACCCGGATACCCACGAGATTAAAACCAATAAGGCCTTGTATGCGTATGTGATGGATTTAAAGAACCAGTACCTGCGTCAATCCAGCCCTTTGAGCAAAGTCGTCTACGACGATAAGCTGGATGTATTGCATCAGGCATTGGGCCTACACAGCTATGTGTCACGGGTTCAGGGCAGTAAGCTCAAAGCTAAAAACGAGATGCGAATCGGCTCGGTATTTAAAACCGCTCCCCTTCAGTTTTTGAACATGATCGTGGTGCATGAACTGGCGCATTTGAAAGAGAAAGACCATAACAAGGCTTTTTATATGCTGTGCACACACATGGAACCGAACTATCACCAGCTGGAATTTGATGTGCGTGTTTATCTCACCTATCTGGATAGCTTCGGTGAGTTATATTGATCGAGCCGGCATAAGGTTTAATAACTCATTTAAACTCAAAGCCCTTTTCCTCTAAAAACGCTCTCATATGCGGGCGTGTTGGCTTGCTCATCATTTTCGCTATTTGATGGGTCCAGGTCTCATCACGGGCTGCACTGGCACGGTTCTGATAATAGGTTTGGCAAATCTCGTTGTAGTGTTCCAGTTCTGCTTCGCTTTCCTGGTAGCTTTCTTCTTTGAGAATCACATCCACCGGCAATCGTGGCTTTTGCTCGTGCTCTCCTGCAGGGTGACCAAGGCACATGCCAAACACCGGATAAACCTGTTCCGGGAGCTTCAGTAGTTCGGATACGGTTGCCGGGTCGTTACGAATACCGCCGATAAAAACACCACCAAGCCCCAGCGACTCGGCTGCCACCATCGCATTCTGCGCAGCCAGGCTGACATCCACCGTGGCGATAATAAACTGCTCCGTGTAACCCGAGACCACCTCGCTCTTCTCATAAGCACAGGCGGACTGACTGCGTTTCAAATCAGCGCAAAACACTAAAAACACAGGGCTGGTCTCAACCCAGCTTTGTCCGCCGGCGAGTTCTGCAATTGCTTCTCTTGTACTTTGCTGTCTGACACGAATCACCGTGTAGGCCTGAACGAAATTGGAGGTGGCGGACCAGCCTGCTGCGGCAATGATTTCCCTGACTGTTTCATCACTTACTGGCTCAGTGGTGAACTGGCGAACAGAACGGTGATTTTTAAGCAGTGAAATAACGTCATTCATATGAATGATTTCCTCAGGATTAGAAGCATGTGGTCAGCGGCATCTTTTCCCGATGCCGCTGACCATGACAGAACGAAGTGATTTAATTCTGCAGCACAATTCGATAACGCGGTTTGCCATCACGAAGGTGTTGGATGGCCTGATTGATATCCCGCATAGCAAAGGTTTCAATCTGTGGTTTGATGTCATGAAGTCGTGCGAAATCAAGCATCTTGCGTATCGTCTCCGGACTGCCTGAAGGTGAACCGGAAACAGTGCGTTGCGCCATAATCAGGTTAAACACATTCAGATCCAGCGGTTCAGTCGTCGCCCCGACAAAGTGAAGTCGTCCCTTTGGCCCCAGTGTGTTCAGATAGGCATTCCAGTCGAGTTTGACAGCGACGGTCGAGATAATCATATCGAACTGTCCTGCCGCATCGGCCAGCGCCTGCGGATCACGGGAATCAATAGTGTGATGCGCACCCAGAGACTTTGCTTCCTGCTGCTTGGCCTCGCTGGAAGTGAAAGCGGTCACCTCACATCCCCATGCATTCAGAAACTGCAATGCAATATGACCAAGACCGCCGATGCCAATCACTCCGACTTTGCTGGTCGGTGGCAGATTAAACTGAACTAATGGATTGAACACGGTAATGCCACCGCAAAACATCGGGCCGGCACTCAGCGGGTCGATATCATCAGGCAGTAATACCACCGAATTTGCTTTAGCACGGACTCTGTCGGCAAAGCCGCCATGATGACCGACGATGGTCATATCCGATGTGGCACATAAGTTATGATCGCCCTGCTGGCAGGCACTGCAGTGGTTGCAAAAGCCCTTAAACCAGCCCAGTCCAACGCGTTGTCCGGTCTGAAAGTGACTGACTGAATCGCCCTTGTCGCGGATGATGCCAATCACCTCATGGCCGGCTATCAGGGGATAGTTGCTCATACCCCATTCATTATCAATCATGCTGAGATCACTGTGACAAACGCCGCAGTTCTCAACTTCAATTTCAACTTCATCTGACGCGATCGGACCAGGATCATATTCAAACAATTCCAGTTCCGCTCCTTCCTGCATCGCTGCATAGGCTTTAAACATGGTGCCTCCTCATCAGTTTGTGAGAAATGAGATCAGTATTGGGATACCACCTGAAATGTCATTCAAGGTGTTAGCCTGTGATGTTTTAATGCCTTGTATTGAAAATGACAGCATTGATAAAACCAAGGTGGTATTCCCACCTTAGCAAAGTAGACTGTGCAGAGATACAAACCAGGCAAAACATTCTCAGGTTTTGAACCTTGAAACCGGCTTGGGTTTCATAACCCCACTCAACGTGCAGCTGGATTTATTGAAATAACACTGCCCGGGCAGAACGTCCGAGCAATGTTGTTTGACGTGATTTAAATCAGAAGTCCAGACTGCCTTCCAGAATGAAGGCCCGCCCGGGCGCAGGCAATCTGCCGATTGGGCTGACATCAACACCTCTGAAGTAATACTTTTCATCCAGCAGGTTGTTCACCGCAAAAGTGACTTCCAGGTTGTTGCCACGCAGATTAAAGTCAAAGCTCAGGTGTGTTGATGAGCGTATAAGCAGTCAATTCGATACCTTAATGACGGGTTCACCCAGGTTCTCAAACATATTGCCGGTGCGATTAAACAGAATTTGATCGTCATAATCGCTTCTGAACAAAGTGCCACTCACACTGACATTGTCATTGAGATCATAGCGGGCAGCGATTTGATAATTCCATGCCGGTTCGTTAGCAATAAACAGGCAGCATATAACGTTCAGACGGGGAACAATTCAAACCAAGCTGACGTCGTGTTAGGTAAGGGTCATAAAAGAAAGAATGGATCCTTTCTCTAATCTCTCATCATTAATTTGCATGTGGAGTACATAACAGCATCTCACCAATAAAGGAGAAGCCAAGATGTCTCTCAAACTGACCAAACGACCAATTAACATGATCATGGCCTCTGCCATTCTGACCGGCTTGACTGTGACAGCCTGCTCGGATTCTGAAGCACCAGACACTTCCTCAGCAGACACGCAATCAACAGACAAGCAAACCTCAGACGCAGAAGCTCCTGAGCTCAGCCACAGCAAAGTTCTCTCCGGTCTGGAAAATCCCTGGGATATTGCTTTTTTCAATGACGGAACGATGCTCTATACCGAAAAATGTCGTGGCCTCTCGCTGCGCCAGACTGATGGTAAGGTTAATCCTCTTTTAGGCATGAAAGACAGCCAAGGCTTTGCCACCACGGAACAAGACCTTTTCTGCAAGGGTCAGGCAGGGATGAATGGCGTTGCTATCGATCCGAACTTTGAAAATAACCGCTATATATACGTCTATTCGGCCTCGAACAAAACCTCACCCGCCACCAACCGGGTGTTGCGCTTAAAGCTGAATGAAAACTTCACCAAAGTGTCAGATCGTACTGATATCGTTGAAGATATTCCATTCAAACCCCAGCCAACAGACCACCCCTTCGGCGCAGCAGGTGCACATAACGGCGGTCGAATTCAGTTCGGGCCCGAAAACACTTTCCTGTATGTCACTACCGGTGATAACCACAACAGTCGCATACCGCAGGACCCACAGTCTCTGGGCGGCAAGGTGCTTCGCATTGATCGTAATGGCAATGCCGCACCGGATAATGGTTTACCCGATAAGTACGACCCCAGGATATATACCTATGGGCATCGAAACGTTCAGGGTCTGACTTTTCACCCTGAAAATGGCCAGCCGGTGGTGACCGAACACGGTCCCTGGCACACTGATGAAGTCAATATGCTGGTAGCCGGTGGCAACAGTGGCTGGGATCCTAAGCCCAATATGGCGGGTCGTGGTGACTGCCCTGATGATTATTGCGGCTATATGCCAAACCAGAAAGAAGGTATGGATCCGGAAAAACGCTCTGAGTATATGCCAATGACTGACCTTGAAACTTATCCGGATGCCATCAGACCGGTATGGCAGAATAACCAGTTGTCTCAGGGCATCAGCACTGCTGATTTTCTGACCGGTGAACAATGGGGCGGTTGGGAAGGACGTCTGGCCGTTGGTTTCATGGGAATTGGCTTTGGTGGCACCCCGGTCGGTAACCGTATTGACCTGCTGGATATTGCCGACGATGGTCAGTCAGTGAATGATGTCACTGAAATGCCTTTACCAATGGAGCCGGGCCGCTTCCGGACAATTGTTCAGGGACCAGAAGGTGATCTTTATGCTGTGATGGATGAAGGCATCGTATATCGCCTTAGCCCGAAATAAAGCAATCTGAAACACTGCAAAAAAAGCAGTGTGATATCTCAAACAAAAAACCCGGCCTGGAAGCCGGGTTTTTTGTGCGCCTGTTGCATTGCTCACGCCAATCAAGATGGCTGTCAGCCACCGAACTTTTCATTCTCCCCCACATTCGGCGTGGTGTTTTTGATATTGGCTTTGGCAAACTCATAAAGCTGGAACACTTTGCTCTCATCGGCTTTCCAGTGTTCGCCCATTTGCACTTTCACTTCCAGCAAGGCGACTTCGGGATCATCCTTGCCTTCGGGAAACCAGGCGGCAATAAAGGAATTCCAGTACTTATCAACCAGATCCTGGTTATCTATCAGCTTGGCCTTGCCTGACAGCGAGACATAAATGCCCTCTTCCTGATCAGAAAAAGTCAGGCAAACATCATGGTCCTGATTGGTTTCAGAGACCTTTTCAGCACTACGACGGGTGTAGAACCACAGCGTGCCGTCATATTCATCCTGTACCAGATGCATCGGTCTGGCTCTGGGCATATCCTCATCCAATGTGACCAGCATGCCGACTTTGATATCTTTGATCATTTCCCAAATTTTCTTCTTGTGTTCCGGGCTGGACATAGAGTGACCTCCTGTTGAGCTCGATTAAGAAAAGCAGTGACATAACACTGCGAAATATAAGTTGTGAACCTGACTGAGCCTTTGCTGTGATTTAGCTGGCCTGAGTCAGAAGTGGTTACCGCTCAAAACAAAAGGGGGCTTTAATGCCCCCTGTTGCTGACTGGAATTAAGCTAGTGCTTTCTCTGGCGCTCCAGAATTTTGTCTAGTTGCCGGGTCAGTTTATGTTCTGCACCCGTCAGCGCCTGTTTGACATTTGCGGCATCGTGACTGACCACATTGGGTTGGTGGCCTTCCAGTCTGGCTTCGATCAGGCAACGAATATCATCACCGCCGCCACGTTTATCACTGTTTCTGTCACTTAAGTGCACTTCAAGGCGGGTGACATGTTCATCAAAGCGTTTCAGGTTCTGCTGCAATTCCTCACGAATTGAATCGGTCAGTGTATCTGCACCTGTAATATTGTGATCAGTATTCACCTGGATTTGCATGAACTCTCCTTTTAGTGGTTTGAATCGTTCCAATTTATCAACGCTGCCCGGTTCACCGGGTATCTACCTCCATGTTTTTTATTCACTCATGGACATCCCTCTCCATGATGTCTGTCTGTGATTACCGGGTAACCACCGCTTCATAATTTTCAAAAGCTTTATGCAGATTTTCATCCGGCTTTTTCAAGAAGCTGTCTTTGGCATCTTTATTACCAAAGCAATACTGATTACCATCCGGACCAGTCCAGTTAACTGAACAATCGGTATTAAATTCTTCACCATTCACCAGGCCCATCGCGCAGCGACCACCAAACTCAGGATAGTCTGCAGCCATCGCAAAAGATGTCATGGCAAAGAGTAATGGTGAGATTGTCATAAGGAGCAATTTTTTCATGGCTGCCTCCTTTGAACCGTATGGTGTTTGTATCAACCCCATAATTATGACTGCAGATAAGCGGGCGAAGTTTTTAAGTATCGTTTTATCGCTCAGGATTGATGGCAGAAAAAGCGTGCAGTTTTCGTTTGTCACGACCGGGACAAATATCATCTTCACCCAGATAGGCTCTCATGAAGGCAATACGATCACGCCGATTGAATAAAGTAATGCTGCGTCGATAGAGCGTGTCCAGATCATGTCTCATTGCGGCATCCCGCCCCCAGCGCCGACGCATTTTTTCAAGATCAATTAATTTAACTGACCAGTTGTCTCCCTGCTGACGAACAAAAATATGTTTGGGGTAAAGGCAGTTATGCTGGAAGTGAAACCGGTGGAGCTTACTGATGCATCGAGCGACACTGCGAACCAGCTCACGGCGCTGCAACAGGCTTAGCTGCTCTAAATCAACCTGATCCAGTGCCTGATAGTTGTCCAGCGCCCGAGTGCCCAGTATCGCCGTCTCTCCTTTGACCGCGAACATAAGCACTTCAGGCGTGGGCACGCCAATCGCTTCAAGCCGGCGGATATTGCGGTATTCACGTAGCGCGGTCGGCTGTTTTCTAAACAGGTTTTTCCAGCTGCGGTAGCTGTGACGGAACTGTTGCTTGAGGTAGATGGGCACGCGACCATCAGCTGTATCGATCTGGACTATGCGCACCCCACTCCAACCACCGCGTCGAATATTGGGGGATTCGCACCAGTTATGATTGCCCATCCAAATGCTATCAAACTCCGGACTGGTCAAACCTCGCAAAATCTCCATTGTCGCGGCCTAATTTTTTTCCAGCACGTAAGTTCGCCACATGGCGTATTTAGGCAGAAAATCCAGATGCGCTTTGATTTTAAAACCGGCGGCTTCAAACTCCCTCTCAACCTGGCTTGCTGGAATCACAAAGCGGTTCTGGTAGTCACGATGAGCGCGTTTTGATTCCAGTTTCCGGCGGCGCCAGGCTTTAACATTGCCATCAACCCAGAGCGAAATAATCACTGTGGCGCGCGTCACACGACGCAATTCGGTCAACAGTCTGAGACGATCCTCGCTGTGACCGATATGATGCAAAAGCCTGATGCAAAAAATGTTATCGACAGCCTCATCAGGAAAATCCAGATCAAAGGCAGATGACTGCAGCGTTGTTATCCGCTGGGTGACAGCAGGATCACGATGACGCATGCCGATGTCGATCATGTCCTGGCTGTAATCACAGGCGATTATTTTCCTGTCTTTTTCCTCAGCAAGTAGTGACCAGAAGCGGCCTGTACCACAGGGAAGATCCAGTACTGATTGAGGCTTGTCGGCCAGCTCAAGTGCTTTACGGGCCACTTGCTGGTCACGCCAGTCTGATAATCGTCGCCAGAAACCCGCTTGATGCTTATCAAAATAGGCCTGGGCATGGTTAAGGTCGTATTTTTCCGAGAACGTCAGCTGCGGCGCAGCACCGGACTTATTTGAAATAGTGGAGCTTGTTTTCATATCACCATCATTCATTCAGGGTTTGCATATTGATAGCACCGCATTATTAAGAAAGGCTTAACCGCTTATGCACGCTGTTAAATCACTTTTCTGAATGATGGTTGAAGGCCAGCTTCAGGGCCGGACGGACTATGAATCTCATTTTGACCACACAGGCTCAGCTCAGCAGGCAATTTCGGCCCGGTCTAGTTAAAGCTGTTAAGTATGTCCTTGGTCAGGTTCTGCTGAATATTCGGATAAACGAATAATGAATCTTGTTTCTGTCGCTCAAGAATGTCTGCGATAGAGAATTGATTGGCCGCTTTCAGATCGTCAAGTTCCTCCCAGTACAGCGGCGTCGCGACTGCCGCCCCCGGCCGGGCCCGGACGCCATAATCCATGACAGCCGTTGAGGCATAATCATTTCGCAGATAGTCTATAAAGATCTTGCCTTTACGTTGTTTTTTAGCAAGTTTAATGGTGTAGGCATCAGGCACCTCCTTGACCATTTTCTCGGCAAAGTGACGGGAAAATAGTTTGACCGTGTCCCAGTCATGACGACGTTGTATTGGGACTGTCACATGCAACCCTTTCCCTCCCGTGCATTTTACAAACGAGTCCAGGCCCAGATTGCTCAGTCGGTGACGAATATCCTGTGCGGCTAATTTCACGGCTTCGAATGGAATACCCTCGTCAGGATCCAGATCAAAAATAATTCGGTCCGGTTTGTCTATCTTGTCGATAGTCGATCCCCAGGGATGCAGCTCAATGCTGCCCATCTGAACCAGCTCTATCAGGCCGGTGATGTTTTTCAGATAGATATAATCATGCGATTTACCGTTGTGGGACAGTGTCACGGTATGGATATGCTCCGGCATGCCCTTGCCTTTTGAGCGTTGAAAAAAGCACTGATGGTCAATGCCACCGGGACAGCGCACCACACTGACAGGGCGATGCTTGAGACCGGGCATGATTTGTTCGCTGAGTGCCTGATAATACAAAGCAAGCTCACCTTTGCTGAGCTTGGCTTCAGGGAATATCTGCCTATCAGCATGGCTTATCGCGACACCGTCAATTTCTATCTGGCTCATAGCACTGCCCTTTTTGGCCAAGCTGGCTGGAGAGGCCTGTTCCTGAATGATTTGTTCCGGATTTTTATCAGATCGCAAGCCCTGAAAGCTGGCATGGCGCACCTTGTTATTTTGGGTCCAGCTTGCAAATTGCACTTCACATAAAACGGTCGGCCGGGTCCAGATTGTGGCTTTAAAACTGCCTGAGGGCTTTTTATCAAAAGCGGGTGATTGTCTCTTAAGCCGACTGAGCTTTTTATAAAGATCAAAGGCCAGCGCTTCACTGAAACCGGTGCCGACTTTGCCGGCATAGACCAGCTCATCATTCCGGTAAAAACCAAGATGCAATGCGCCTATGGCTTTGCTCGACTTTTTGGCGGGTTCAAAGCCGCAGATGATAAACTCCTGACGCTGCTGACACTTACTTTTGAGCCAGTGTTTGCTGCGTTGCTGAACATATTTCGCATCGTTTTTTTTGGAGATAATGCCTTCCAGATTGAGTTCGCAGGCCTTGTCGATAATCGCATCTGCCTTGCCCTCTACGATTTCACTCAGATAGAACGGGCCATCCGGAAAGGTCTCAAACAGTTTTTCCAGTGCTTCACGCCGATGACTGAAGGTTTTTCGGGTGTAATCCTCGCCGTCCCAGTAGAGTAAATCGAAAAAATACCCCCGCAGCGGCGCGTCTTTTTGCTTCAAAGCATTCTGCAATGCTTTAAAGTCGCTCAGGCCTTTGTTATCAAGCACCACCACTTCACCATCTATAACAAAAGGCTCACAGTCCAGTGACTGAAATGCCCGGGCAAGGCCAGGAAATTTATCTGTCCAGTCGTGACCGTTACGGGTGCGAATAGTGACATTACCGTTTGTATAAAATACGAGTATGCGGTAGCCGTCATATTTGACTTCATGCACCCAGTCTTTCCCTGTGGGAGGTGCGTCTACCAGGGTGGCAAGCTGTGGTGAATGATATTTTTTCTGGAGGCTTCCAAGACTGGTCACATTGCCAGAGCGGGATGTTTTCCGCGGCGATGCTGTTTCAGCAATTTCTTCAAACTCTCTGTCGGTTTTGACGCTGTAATCAGTATCTGCCAGATAGTCCTCGTCAGGCTTGTCGATAGCGGCTTCATCTTTGTTTTTGATTAACAGCCAGTTTTCCTTGCTGTCGCGCTTGCCTGACATTCTGGCGAGGGTCCATTGGCCTTTGAGTTTATGGCCGGCTAAACGAAAGCTGACCTTGCCTTTTTTCAACGCCTGGTCAGGGTCTTCATCGAGCGGTTCCCAGCTGCCGGTATCCCATAACATCACCGGACCTGCACCATATTGCCGGGCAGGGATTCTGCCCTCGAAGTCCCAGTAGGAAATGGGATGATCTTCAGTCCTGACAGCCAGTCGTTTGTCTTTGGGGCAATAACTCGGCCCCTTGGGCACCGCCCAGCTCAGCAATACGCCCTGCCATTCAAGCCGGAAATCATAATGCAGCTGTGTGGCATCATGTTTTTGCACTGTGAAACGCAGGCCTTTTTTGCGTTTCCGGCCCGGCTTACCCTCGGGCTCCTGGGTGAGCTGAAAATTTCGTTTCTGGTTGTATTCTTTCAAGGCATTTTCTGACATTACAGACGCTACCATTGCCTCGCGACAGATTAGGAGGCTTTAGATTTTGACGAGGATTTTTTGCCTGAACTTTTACCTTTCTTGCTCTGCTCCAGACTTTTCTTCAGGGCATCCATGATATCGACAACATTGTCTGCTTGCTGTTTTTTGCCGCCAGTGGAGGCCTTTTTGCCTTTCAGTTTGGCTTCAATAATTTCCATCAGACCTTGCTGGTAATTATCTTTGAATGCCTGCGGGTCGAAGCTTCTGGTTTTTTGTTCAATCAATTGCTTAGCCAGCTCAAGCTGCTCTTTGTTTACTTTCGCTTTTTCAGGAATGTCTTCAAAGTACCGCTCTGCCTCGCGTACTTCATAGGCGTAACGTAATGTGTCCATCACCAGTCCCTTACTGCAGGGTCGCACACAGACGATGCGCTCTTTGTTATTCAACACGACCTGGCCGATAGCGGCTTTTTTGGCCGACTTTAAAGCTTCACGGACTGTGAGAAACGCTTCTTCAGCGATGTCGCCTTCAGGCACGACGTAATAGGACTTTTCAAAATAGACCGGATCAACATCGTCGATATCAGTAAACTGCACCAGTTCAATCGTGTGTTTGCTTTCAAGCTTCAACTTGTCCAGATCATCATCTTCAATCGGGACATAGCTGCCCTTTTCATACTCATAGCCTTTGACGATATCCTCCGCTTCGACCTCTTCCCCACTTTCATTCACTTTCTGATAATGAATTCGTTCCCCCGACTCTTTATCGTACTGATGCAGAGATATTTTCTCGCTGCTGGTGACAGCGGCGTGCAGGCGCACGGGGAACGAGACCAGGGAGAGGCGAATGTGTCCTTTCCAGTAGGCGCGAATAGCCATAAAAACAGACCTTTGGTTTGTTGGGGGTAGCGTTTTCTCCTGTTGGGCGCTGTTAAACCCGTAATACATCAATCTTCAGACTTCTATAACTATCTGGACACAGATAAAGCCCATAAATTCATTCAGCCTGTACATGCTCAGGATGAATATTTTATTGTCAGCAATAGCAGGCAGCTTGCGAACACAAGATAAGATTTCTGATGTGTGGCAGCACAGGGCGAACTTAGCCGCTACAAATCCAGTCAGTTTTATATTTTTAACAGGTCAGTCACGTGTCATTTATTGTTTCTCACGACTTCATCAAAACAACAGAGCATCCCGAGTTAAGCCCCTATCGTGACAGAGTGGCTCGCGAAGAAGCCGATAACCGCGGCTATATCAAAACCACGGAAATGGAAATCGAACCACGGCAGTTATCGCTGGCAGCCCTGCATGACATGGCCAGAGTCGCAGACAGGCTTGACGATCTGAAATCCAAACGGGCGATTGAGGCGATTTTACTGGCCCGTGATGGCGAGTTTGATGCGCCTATCCCCAACTTCAAAGCCTTTTCATCAACACTGGAAGCCTATCTCAAACACAATCTGATTGATGGCTGGGTTTATCTGAAAAAAGCCGATGGCAAACTGTATCCGGCGCTGGTCACCGACTTCAGCTACAAACCGGCGACCGCGCATGCCGAAGAATCCTTATTGATGCATGTCTGTCATCTGTCACCGAATATCAAAAAAGGCTACTTCGGCTTTGAGCATGACTACATTGCCTTCGGCCCGGGTGATGTGAACAAAAAACGCATTAATGAAGCGCTGGAACTGAAACAGGTGTTTAAGGAAACCCCGGCACTGAAAACGGACTATGAAACCAGTTATGGCCGCTACTGCCGCGAAATCAAAGACCAATTCTCGGAACAGTTCATCGCCAGCGGTTTGATTTATACCGACAAAACACAGGCCAATTCTGATGGCACGGCGATAGAGACTAAAGTCATTCACGATATGGCAGCCAGCGATGTCAAAACCTATTCGCAGTTAAGAGAGTCCTGTCTGCTTGATGGTGAGGATAATGTGCTGGCTATGCCCGAGTGGCCGCTGTTACGGGTATTTAATTTAAAAACCCATGGTTTTGTCTGGATTCATGCGGATTACCTGAGCCGCTACGAATACGACAAGTCACTGAAAGACAAGCTGATCCTGCCCAAAACCCATCATGATTTGCTCGATGTGCTGACCACCAATGTGGATGTCTTCAGTGGCGATATCATCGAAGGTAAAACCGCGGGTAATGTGATTCTGTGCAAGGGGATACCGGGCGTCGGCAAAACCCTGACCGCCGAAATTTATTCCGAACTGATTGAACGGCCTTTGTATTTGCTGCATTCCGGCTCGCTGGGCACCAATGCCAAAGATATTGAGGCTAATCTGAGAGTCATCTTTTCCCGTGCCGAACGCTGGAACTGTGTACTACTGCTGGATGAAGCCGATGTGTTTATCGTAACCCGCAGTGACAATATCGAACAGAACGCCATTGTCGCGGAGTTCTTACGCACCATGGAATATTTCAGTGGCTTGCTGTTTATGACCACCAACCGGCCTTCCGACATCGATGAGGCGATCATCTCACGCTGTGCAGCGATTATTGAATACGAGATTCCGACACCGGAAAATGCCGCCAGGATCTGGCAGGTATTTGCAGGGCAATATCAATTCGATTTATCCGATGAACTGCTGGGCCAGCTACTGGACACCTTTCAGGAAATCAGCCCCCGCGATATGAAAATGTTATTGCGGCTGGTGTTACGGGTTGCCCGGAATATGAATGTTGAACCGGATATCAATGTTTTCCGCCAATGCGCGATGTTCCGCGCCATCAAAATCAATGAAACTTCGCTGTAGCACAGCTTTTGCTGTTATCAGCCTACCCGGCACTGATTCAGCTACCGTCGAGGCGCTATAACCGGTAAAATCGTGTGGTTATCTGTAGCAGACCGCAACGACCATTTAATGAATTTATCCACACTTATCGGCATCGTGACCGGCATCCTCATCATTGGACTGTCGATCACGCTCAGCACCAGTCATGCAGAGAGCTTTCTGAATCTCCCCGGCCTTTTTGTAGTGCTGGGCGGCACCTTTGCCGCCACCATGTTTTCCTATCCGCTGGATGAAATACTCAAAGTTTTCAAAACTTTGTGGATTGTATTTCGAAACGAAAAACGTTACACCGAAGATGATCAGCGTGAAATCGTACTGACCGCCAAACTGCTGATGCAGGGCAAGATTCACCAGGTCGAGAGTGAGTTAAACCAGATCAATAACCCCTTTCTGAGAACCGGCCTGCAGTTACTCATTGATAAAACACCCTCGCAGGATATTTATGAAATGCTGCAATGGCGGATTATGCGGCTGCAGGCCAATGAATCAGCAGAAGCTCAGATTTACCGGACCATGGCCATGTATGCGCCGGCATTCGGGATGCTCGGCACCCTGATTGGTCTGGTTAATATGCTGCTGGGGATGGGACAGAGCGATATGGCTCAAATTGGCGGCAGCATGGCGCTTGCCCTGCTGACAACGCTGTATGGTGTGGCGCTGGCTAATTTATTTTTTAAGCCTATCGCTATTAAATTTGAACGCCGCACTGAATACCGTGTCCAGCAAATGACCATGATTATGGAGGGCATTCTTCTGCTGGCCCGCGGCAGAGGTCCGTCGTATTTGAGGGAATATCTGAAAACCTTTTATGCTGATTTCGCCGACGAGCTGAATTCTGCTGTCACTCCCGCTGAGTCGCCACTTGAGAAAAGCAGCTGATGCGTAACTTCAGCTCGGAAGATACGGAATCCATCGCGGAGCAGGCTGAGTTAAACAGCCGTTTTGCCAACTTCACCCTGTTGCAGCGCAGTTCACCCCAGGAAAGCGAAGAATGGGTGACGACCTATATGGATCTCATCACCCTGCTGCTGACGGTATTTATCGTGCTACTCGCCTTTTCTTCTGGTGGCGACGATTCCTCATTCTCACAAAAAACAAAAGCTATCGCTGCTGAAGTGCTGAGCGAGAACCAGGACGCTTCCGCCAGCGAAGCTAAAGCCCCCAGACATAGCGCGCCTGAACAGAAGTTTGGCGATAAGCTGATGGCGAACCTGAAACACAGTCAGCTCAGCGAGGGGATATTCACAATCCGCCAGGAAAACCGCGATGTGCGTATTGAACTGGATAGCGAAATTTTATTCGAAAGTGGTGAAGCTGCCCTGGCTGATAAGGCCATCAAACAACTCAAAAGCCTGTCTGACATTCTGACAATGGATGATTATCTAATCAGTATCGAAGGTCATACCGACAATATCCCCATTCATACCGCCCGTTATCCATCCAATTGGGAGCTTTCTTCAGCAAGGGCCAGTCGGGTTGCCCGTTTTTTTATTGCTCAAGGCATCAGTGCTGAAAAAGTAAGAGTCATCGGTTACGCACACAGCAAACCGGTGCAGTCGAATGAGACCGCGGCAGGCAGAAAACGCAACCGACGTGTTGCCATCATCGTCTCTGAAAACACGCCGGGATGAGCAGCTCCGCTGATTGAGCCCGACACAGCACTCAGACTTATTACTCTCCCCCTGCATCAATACATGTCCGTACTCAAGCGCTAATACTGCTATCGCAGTTTATGCCGGGCACTGCTTCATTGAGGGCAGACAAAACAAAATCGTTGTTTTCACCACCCCCTTCTTTGTCCTAGACAACACCCCCTCCTCTGTACGGGATTCTGATAGGCAGTATGGCCTTGAAATCCTTATCAGAGCTGAATCTTGCAGCCCTATTTCTGTTCAATCATGAAAATACGGCAAATACCTGATTCCGAAAAAACGTGAACTTTTTGTGAAATTTAATTCACGAACTATCGGAAGATTAGCCAAACATTTCGCACATTGATCGTCTATGTAGACATGAACAGACATGGTTAAAAGCTCGCTGCGTTTTGACATTGCCATCGCCTGTCCTCTGTTCGGAGATGTGCAACAGAGCAGAGAAAACATCGCTTTGATGCCAAGACACAAGCGTTGAAAACAAGCACGGTCATTGCTGAATACAGGGATAGGGACAAACCTGTGAGTTCAACTTAAGGACGGAACTGAATCAAACATGTTAACGACGTTTGACCCTGCCGGTGAGCCAGCCTACGCCGGTTATTTTCAGACAGATAAGAAAAGGATTTGGATATGACAACCCAGCAAAATAATGGCATTAACGCCATCACTCTGTTGAAAGATGATCACAAGAAAGTAAAGCAGGCATTCGCTCAGTTCGAAGAGCTTGGTCCCCAGGCTTATGTAGGAAAAAAAGCCTTGGCAGATGAAATTTGCAGCGAGTTACGCATTCACACGCAGCTGGAAGAGGAAGTCATCTATCCGGCTTTTCGCAAGCAACTGCGAGACTGCAAAAGTCTGGTTAATGAAGCCCAGGTCGAACATGACAGTGCCAAAGTTTTGATCGAAGAGATTCAAAACATGGACTCTGAAGAAGAACTCTTTGACGCCAAGGTGAAAGTGCTCTCGGAGCATATCGATCACCATGTTAAAGAGGAAGAAAAAGAGATGTTTCCGCTGATGCAGAAAAGCGATATCGATCTTTTTTCACTAGGTAAAAAACTCGTTGAGAGAAAAATGCAGCTTCGCGATAGCTGAATGACAGGAATGCATACAGCTGACTGCAAGCACTCATTTGTTTTTAAGGAGATAACGATGATTTCTGAAGAACTCAAGCAAGCAGAATCCATTGAAGACGTTGTGCAGATTATTGATAACGGTGGCACCGGTTTTGAATCACCCGAGGAAGTTGCCGCTAAATACGCCTATCTGACAGCAATGCAGACTGAGCGCCACGGCAAGGAAGATATTCAGGCAGAGCTACAGATATTGATGGAAGAAGGTGCCATGTTCGAATATCCACTGGCTTTGGAATATGCCGAATCCTACATGATTGAAACGCTGTCTGAGAGCTCGCCTTCTCATCGTGTCTGAACACGGCTACGGCGACACTTGGCTGCTTTGGCACGCTTATTCTTATGCCGTCTAGCTGCCGCTCAGCAGTGGCTATTTGAGAGCGCCATACACCGCTATTTCCGGAGGAATGTTTATGTCCCAAGGAAGCAAAGAAAAATACAGCGATAAGCAAAAGCGTAAAGCCGAACACATCGAAAAATCTTACATCGAGCAGGGTGTATCGGAACAGGAAGCCGAAAAACGTGCCTGGGCCACGGTCAATAAAGAATCTGGTGGCGGCAATAAATCAGGCGCCGGCAAAAACGTTAACGATAATCAAAAAGCCAGCCGCAAGGGCGGCAAAAAAAGTTCATAAAGAACTTCATGTGAAGTGAAGTGTTTGTCACGTTCAATCACAATCCAAAGGAGGATTAAATGATTAATAACATTGTGCTATCAGCATCTTCATTGAACGGCGATACAGTTAAAAATGTTCAAGGTGAAGACCTGGGTGATGTCAAAGACATCATGATCGATACTGAAAACGGACAGGTTGAATACTATGTATTGTCATTTGGCGGTTTCATGGGTATGGGTGACAAATTGTTTGCTGTCCCCCCTCAAGCCATGAATGTGGATACCGAAGACCAATGCATGGTTTTAAACGTCGATAAGGAAATCCTCGAGACCGCACCCGGCTTCGATAAGGATGACTGGCCAAATATGGCCGATGAAGCTTTCCGTAACCGGGTTTACGGACACTACGGTTACGAATACCGTCATTAAGTTAAAGCTTGATTTACCCCTTCTCTCTTGGCCTGGTATAAGGCTTGGCTTTATACCAGGCTTTTTTTTACAAAGGAGCAGGTCTATGACTCAGCAAGAAACAAGCAAAAAGCTCCCCCCTCAACATCAAAAACATCAACCCGGCAAAGAACATCAGATGGATCCCCGTCCTGAGAGTTTTATGGAAAACTACCAGGCGGCGGGAAAACTGAAAGACAAAGTGGCATTAATCAGCGGTGGTGACAGCGGTATCGGCCGCGCGGTCGCCATTGGTTATGCAAAAGAAGGAGCCGATGTGGCGTTCATCTATCTGGATGAAGATAAAGATGCCCAGGAAACCGTCAAGCATATAGAAGCAACCGGTCGGAAAGTACTCGCAATGAAAGGCGACATCGGCCAGAAAGCCTTTTGTGAAGAAGCCATAAAACAGACGGTTGACGAACTCGGCGGACTGCATATTCTGGTTAATAACGCCGGTGAACAACATGTTCAGCAGGAAGTCCGCGACATCAGCGAGGATCAGTTAAAACGGACCTTTGATACCAATGTCTTTGGCATGTTTTATCTGACTCAGGCAGCGCTTGAGCATATCAAACACCACGGATGTATTATCAATACAGCCTCTATTGTCGCTTACCGGGGACACGGCATGCTGGTGGATTATGGCGCAAGCAAAGGCGCCATTGTCGGCTTCACCCGTTCGCTGGCTTCAAACCTCGCTGAATACAATATCCGTGTTAATGCTGTCGCACCCGGCCCGATTTGGACACCGTTAATCCCCGCTTCTTTCGGTGAGGATCAGGTTGAGGGTTTTGGCCAGAGCGCCCCGATGGGACGGCCCGGACAGCCGGATGAACTGGCGCCCAGTTATATCTTTCTGGCTTCCAATGACGCGAGCTATATTACCGGACAGGTGATACACCCGAATGGTGGCATCATTATCGGCGGCTAGGGCAGCTGTCAGAACCGGCACAAGAAACGTATCAATAATGACTGCCTGCCGTCGCTGTGGCATGGAATGCCTTGTCACTCAGAAAACGGCAAGCTGGTTCAATACCGGCCCCGCGCTGTCTGTTTGTATGCCATGGCGTGGGGCCGCTTGTTTCTATTCGAAGCTGTGAAATGCATCGACCAAGCAGCGCCATGAATGTGGCATATTGAATAAGTATGATTCAACAATCAGCTACACAGGCTATATCAAGACAAGCTGATACTGGAACAATGAGATTGGCATAAAGGAGTATGAGATGCTTGGTCATCACTTTATAAAGTTAAGCGCTAGCAAGTCGTTGTTTTGCTGCATCATCCTCTTATCCGCTGTATTGGCCAGTGCCTGTCAGTTTCCACGTGACGCCAATGGCACCCTGAACAAAGTCAAGGACGGCGTGCTCAAAGTCGGGGTCACTGAAAACCCGCCCTGGGTGATTCGCACCGACGCCGGTGCTGAAGGCGTCGAGGCCGAAATTATTCTGGTTTTAGCCGACTCATTGAATGCTGAAGTCGAATGGCACTGGGGTACAGAAACTGAACTACTGCAAGCCCTGTCACAGCATCAGCTCCATGTCGTTATGGGCGGCCTTACTCAGCAGTCACCTAAAAAGAAAGGGACTGTTCATACAGAGCCTTATTACAAGACCCGTATCACCATCGGCTTTCCGCGCTCGCAGGAAAAAACAACTGATATCGACGAGGTCAAAGTCGCCCTGCCGGTGGTTAATCAATACAGCGAGGCATTGGAAAGCCGCGGTGCCATCCCTGTACCAATGGAAAATCTGAACAATCTGAATATGCCGGTCGCCAATGTCGAGTGGTGGCTCAGGGCAAAAGGTTATGAACCCGGCCCCTGGGATTTATTCACTGAAACCCATGTCATGGCGGTCGCCGAAGGCGAAAACGCTTTTCTGCAGAAACTGCAAAATCACATCAATGCGTTCTCGGCCATAGAACCGAAACTTGAAACCTGGGCAAGGCAGTCCAAAGATTAGCTGACACTTTAACTTCAGCTTGATAGCGCTGCCAGCATGTTGAAATATGCTTCTGCTAATTCAATATCAGGTCCAGATGAATCGTTTTTACAACGTTGATTTGTTCAGTTAGCCCTCTCAATTAAACTAGCGGATAACTGGGTTTGTTTGTCTTGCTTTCACAAATCCAGTTGACCCAGAGTTTCTGGTCTGTCCCCTCTTTCAGCGTTACATAGTTTCTTGACCGGATATATTTATCCGAACTGAATGGCTTTAACATGGATATTTTGATGGTTCTGTCTTCATTCAAAAATTCATCATCATCGTTGGTGACCGCCATGATGCCCAGCCAGGCAATACGACTGGGTGAGGTATGCACAACACCGGACGACACCACCTGATGGATTTTTATTGGTCTGGAAGCCTGACGTGAATCATTGATGACACCGAGACAACCCAGGTGCACGTCACCGGAGAGAATGAGGGTTCTGTAATGTTGTCCTTCACCGCGTTTCTCTGCATTATTCAGTAACCGCATGATCAGCCTCGCACGCTCGCCCTGGTGTTCTTTGGCGCGCCAGTGATCTTTCAGATCGTCGGTGAGTTCCTCTTCCCAGGGGGTGGTATCAAAACTCGATTCTGTAAAAGAGAAATCTCGGTAAACAACCGGCACGGCTGATAGTACCAGCAAGTCACCCTGCTTAACCTGTTGATCAAGATGTGTATTGACGGTTTCCCACTGCGTATCACTCATCACCCGTTCGCGGCTGCGTTCGGCGCGATTATCCAGTGCCAGCAAATGATATTTTCGAAAGGAAAAGCCAAAGGCAAAGTGATTGGCATCTTTATCAAGCAGACTCTGATTGGCCTTAGTCCGGATTTGAAATAGCTCGAAGTAGCGTTTGGCAATGCGGTAAATGCCTTGATAAACATCACAGTTCTGCATCGTTTGGGGGAAACTGCCCCAGCCATCAAAAATGTCATGGTCATCCCACATCATCACAGTGGGAATCGAGGCCAGCATCAACGCCATCGCCGGATTCGTCCAGCGCTCGCAATACAGTTTTTCATAAAAACGTTCAACCTGATCCCGCATCACCGCGTTGAACTTGCGGGTGATTTTGTCGGCTTTGTCGAGCATCGACCACTTCTGCAGTTCAGGAACGACAGACCAGATTTCATCGGCATAGAGTTGGTCACCGCCCATCATCAGCAACGAAAAAGGCTGCTGGTAATGCTGGCGTTGCATCTCTTCCCAGAGGGCATAGGGTTTTTCGGTTTTGGTCAGAATATCGGCACTGGAAAAACCATTACAGGAAGTGTAGGCAAACAGCGGTTTTTCGCTGGCTGCCGGTACATAAAATGTCCAGCGCTCACGCTGGTGAACATCCTGTCCCGGCTGGTTATTGAGCGTTATCGTGTAGCTGACATAAAAAGCGGATGCTTCTGACGGCAACTGAATTTCAGCTCGCCAGAACAGGCCCTTCGGTGTTTCTGCCATGCATCGGGCCTCAACCCTGTCACCGTTGAATGTGACTGCAGCAGAACTTGTTGATTTATCGGATAAAAAGCAAACGGTATAAAGCGTGTCGGATTCAATCCCGAGCAATGGTCCCGCTGATAACTTAATGGCCATATTCTCTCCCTGACATCTGATGTCCCTGATTATGTTGATGATAATGTTCGAGCGTGTTCATTCTAACCAGGATGCCGGCTGCTCTGCCAACCTGCCCACATTACAGTCCGGGTGTTAAGACGTTACACTGGAGGTATCACATCGAACTCAATGAGGCCATATGGAACAGAACAAATCGCTCTCGCCCGGTGCCAAGGCACTTGAGGTCAACCTGGATGAAATCCGTTATGGTTCCTTTGCTGAAATCGGCGCCGGTCAGGAAGTTGTTCGCTGGTTTTTCCGCGTTGGTGGTGCAGCCGGTACGATTGCCAAAAGCATCTCTGCCTATGATATGAAAGTCAGTGATGACATCTACGGCAAAGCACCCCGTTATGTCTGCCGTGAGCGGCTCGAAGACATGCTCGATATTGAGTACAAACTCAATATCGATCGCCTCAGCGAGCTGCGCGGCGATAACACCGCCTTTTTCGCCTTTGCCGACACCGTCTCAGCCCGGAATTATCATGGCACTAATGAGTGTCATGGCTGGCTGGGTATTCGCTTTCAGACCGAGCCGCATGCTGCGCCCAGCGATATCATTATTCATGTCCGCATGCTGGATAATGAAAATGCCCTGCAGCAGGAAGCGCTTGGGATCATCGGGGTGAACCTGATTTATGGCGCTTTCCACCTCAGTCATAATCCGGATCTGCTGGTAAAGTCACTGCTGGATAACCTGAGCACCGACCGTATTGAAGTCGATATGATCGATCTCAAAGGTGATGCCTTCCTGCACGTCGATAATCGCGTCGTGAGTCTGCGGCTGGTTCAGCTTGGTCTGAGTGATGCCGCGATGTTCTCGGCAGACGGTACGGTGCTGCAACCTTCTGAACACTTACGCAAGAAGAATGTACTGGTTGAGCGGGGTCGTTTCCGCCCTGTCACCCATGTCAATATCGATATGCTGAATGCCGCCAGGAAGCAGTTCGAAGCCGAGGATAATTCACCACCGGAAGAGACCATTTCGATCATGGAAATCACCATGCACAATTTGCATAGTGGTAATGATGGCATCGACCTGGAAGACTTCATCAGCCGCGCGGATGTACTCGAGGCCACCGGCCACACAGTGATGATTTCAGACTACCCGGAATACTATCGGCTGGCGACTTATTTATCCCGATACACCAAGCGCCGCATTGGAATCACGATGGGTGCCCACAGCCTGGTCGAACTGTTTGACGAGAAATATTACAGCGACCTGAAGGGCGGTATTCTGGAAGGCTTTGGCCGGCTGTTCAAAAACAACGTCAAGCTATACATCTATCCTTACAAAGATGCGGCAACTCAAACGCTGTATACAGTCGACAACCTGAAAGTGGCGGCGCAACAAAAACATCTGTATCAGTATCTGAAGCAAAATGATGAAATTGAACAAATCCGGGAGTTCAATGAAGACTATCTGGATATATTTTCGCCGGATGTGCTGAGGATGATCATGGACAATCAAGCGGGCTGGGAGCAGCTGGTACCAAAAGTGGTGGCAGAAAAGATCAAAACCCAGCAGTTGTTTGGTTATCAATCCCGGGGCTAGCTTTACAGCAAAAAGCCCTCATTCAGAGGGCTTATGTTTTATCATTCAGAAAAAGTCCGCTACATAGCGGTTTGAGATTCAGGTTTTATATTTAGACATCATCTCACTGATGGCCACAGCCATACTTTGCAGTTTCTGGCTGGCTTTGGATGTCTCTTCTGCGTAAGACGCGCTTTTACGGGCGTTATCCTTGATGCTGGTGACATTCCGGCTAACTTCTTCAGACACGGCGCTCTGCTCTTCCGCCGCGCTGGCTATTTCGGTATTGAGCCCATGAATTCTGTCAGCGGCAGATAATACGCCTTCAATAGCGGCAATCGCGGTCTCACTGGATTGCACATTGTGATTCGCATGCTCAATCTGCACCAGCATGGTTCTGGACACCTTATCTACATCTTCATGCAGACGCTCAATCAATTTCTCAATTTCACCGGTGGAGCTCTGCGTTTTACCCGCGAGCGTTCGTACCTCATCTGCCACCACTGAAAAGCCGCGTCCAGACTCACCGGCTCGGGCGGCTTCAATGGCCGCATTGAGTGACAGCAGATTCGTCTGCTCAGCAATACTGTTAATCACTTCTGAGACCTGGCCAATATCAGAACTGGCCTTTTTCAGAGACAGCAATGTGTCTTCAGAGGCTTTGATTTCTTCAGCCTGAGATTTAAGTGCCGCGGCCATATCTTTCATAAATTTCGAGGCTTCTGACGCCTGTTGCTGAACCTGGTTGGAGGCCTGCTCACCCGACATCGTGCTCTCGGCAACGCTTTGCGCTGTGGCGCTCATTTCATTGACTGCAGTGGCAGCCTGTTCGGTCTCTTGCGCCTGTTCCCTGCTGATAGTGTCCGAATCCTGAGCAATTCTGTTCAGTGATTCAGCAGCACTGACCAGTTCCCTGGATTTCGCTTCAACACTGACAATAGTCTGTCTGACGCGCTCGAGAAGTTTATCAAAGCCATTGGCCATCAGGCCGAACTCATCTTTACTGCTGGAATTAAAGCGTTGTGTCAGATCCCCTTCGCCCTCCGTGATGGAGACAAGCGCGTGAGTGGTTTGGGTCAGACGGCTGACCACAACCCGCTGCAGCAGGTAATAAACGAGACCCACCACCGAAAAGCCCAGCACCGAGGCAACCACAAAATACATTAAGGCTTTCTGCCACAACAGTGAGGCAATATCCTCTTCCGAGTAAGCCACCACAATGTCATAGCCCCATGGCGTGAATGACTGTTGTTTCACTATCCAGTTTGATCCCGGATTTTCTACGACCTGTTTAATTACGGCCTCTGACTGATGAGATGAATGCTGACGGATTTGATTCCTGCCATCTATCAGGGCAATGAATCCCTGTTCCAGCAGTTTGCCGGAAGCAATGACGGCGTTCACCTCCTCCATATTGACCTTGTAGCCAACATAGGCAATACCGACCACTTCATTGAATGCATTTTTCAATGGTTCATAGCCTGTGAAATAAGGTTCACCCAGAATATCGACGACTCCATAGAAAGCCTTGCCTTCGCGGATTTGTCTGATAGCAAGGCCATTAGGGTCGAGAAGCGTGCCAATGGCCCGTTTACCCTCTTTCTGGACATTGGTGCTGACTCTGACGAAATCATCATTGTGTCTGCTGAAAATGGTCGCTGTTCCGCCATTGAGTTGAGTCACTTTATCCACGAGCGCATAGTTCAGTGCCTGTGCTTCCCCGCCGAAGCTGATGTCTGTAACCTGGGTGTCATTGATCGTGACCGGGCCAGATTGAGAAATGCGCCCCTTGCTGCTGATCGTGTCGAGGGTTGAGCGCATGCTGCTTTTAACCTGATCCAGCATCAGGTTATTGATGACATTGAGCATTTTCTCAGTGGAATCTGTTAATTGCTCTGCCTGATTGGAGAGGCGTTTATGCAGGGATTGGTTTTCTGAATAAGTTAATGAGGCAACGGTAATCATTGCCAGCAGCAGCATGCATGAGGCCAGTGCGATAAGAAATTTTTTTTGTATAGTCACGTTGCGCTCTCTCTGTGTGGTGATGGCTGAGGCCATTCTTTATATTTTCTACACAGAGCATATCGCCACAAAGTCGCGCAACTTTAGGCCGCGGCGCAAGCGGCACTGTTATGGATTACATTGATCGCAGAAGCGTTCATTGCCTGTTTCAAGTAGCGTCTCAGACGCTTTATAGCCACAGGATTTGCAGTTAGTCACCAGCGATTTCACCTCATTGGTAGGATAGCCGCACAACTGGCAGGCGGGTCCGAATTCTCTCTCATCGGGCCAGAAGTCGACGGCATCACAATGGGGGCATCTGGACTGCAGTCGCTCTGCAAGATTGAGCGCTGCTTTTTGGATCATGATTTGCCTGAGTGGCGAGTGCATTGCCCTCAGATCGGGCTCCAGCACCACCGGCCATTCTGTGAAGGCTGCCTGATGGAGGGCAATGACTTCGGTCTGACTAAGGCCTTTCAAAATTCCGTCGGCGCAGCGAACTATCCATCTTTGCTGCTCAAAATCTGACATTTTGCTTATCAGCGCATCCAGATTGTCAGCTTTGATGGATCTCAGTGCGGTCGGCCCTTCAGCACTGGCATAAATAATCAATTCCGGCGCTTGCTGATAAAGGCAGACGATTTCCTGGTTCCAGTTCAACAGGCCGCCCATTGGACCACCACCGAAACTGCCCTCGCTGCCAAGACCGACATTGAGTCCACTGAGCTCAGCCGCTTTTTTTGCCTTGACCAGAGCGCACTCGCTGGGTGACAGGCGTCTTTCAACCTCACCGGCGAAGGTGCCCAGCTGATCGGTATCGAAAAAGTCGATTTCTACCAGTTCGATACCTATTTCGTATAAAACCGGCGCCAGTTGCTGGGATTTACGGTGTTTACTGAGAAGCGCTGCTGTTTTCAAAACCAGCTTTCCTGCTTTTTCCTCGACCAGCCTTGCTGTTTATCCAGCACTCTGTGCTGACAGGCACAGGCGTTGCTCATTGCATTCAGCATCAAACCGGCTCCCAGCACGTCTTTCGGTAACGCTCAATGACATTGTCATCATTCCAGCAGAACAGGAACAGCCAGTTGTTTTCCACTAACTGACGAATGGTGTCATGGGATGCTATCACCTTCTCTATCGCAGCTTTAGGCGCAGCAAGGTAAACACTGAGTCGCAATGGCTGATGTCGCCACTCGTTACCATCATGGATAGACTGGAAAGGCAGGCCAATTCTGAGATCACCGCCATTACCCTCAAAAACCCCGATATGCTGGTTCACGGCATTGTGAAGCAACTTGTTGCCGCTGCCGAAAAAGCCGTTGTCTGTCACCGACAGGTTGTACTGCATATTGATCCAATGCGTCACCACCATCGGTGCCGTCATGATCTGTGCCAGTAAGGCGAAATCCGGATCTTGATGCCAGTCGTAATCGTGCAGAAACACGCGTCCATCAAGTGGCAGTGAACGGGTTTTGTCTCGCGGCGCGACAATAAACGCGGCATTATTGGCAAGGCCCCATTCAGGCCGGACTTCAGACCAGTCCCTGGCCCTGCCTGACAGTGCTTTTTCCAGCTTGGTGTCATCCAGTTTTTGCAGTGACGGCTCCATCAATAAGGCACGCTCACGACGGGTCTCTATGGCCGCCTGTTGCAGCCAGACCATAATATCTTGATCCACTTCGTCAAAGCAGCTGATGCTGTCGGTGGTGGTATTGTGCAAACCGGCAACAAAACGGGTGTGCGCCGGGACAACGATACCGATATCCGCAAGCTTCTGCCGGATTGCTCTGTCATTCAGTAAAGCGGCCAGAACACGTACATTGACCTCGCCGGTCTGACCACCACATGCACCGCAATCAAGGCCTGATGCATGAAGATTATTACGGGTTTCACTGCCATGGCCGAGCAGCAAAACGGTTGTTGCAAAGTCTCGGGTCAAGCCCATCGCTTTCAGTACGCCAGAGACCAGCTCAGTTTTCTGTTCCAGACTGAGTGCAGCACCGTTGTCGAGTAACTCCCATTCATCGGCATGACTGAGGGAGTCAACCAGGTTTTCTTTTGTCTTGCAGAAAAAGTTGTCCTTGAGCAATTTGAAGGCATAAGTCCAGCCCACGGTCTCAATCATGGTGAATGCGGATATGGAAGAATTGGACCAGCCTTTCCAGTGACTGAGTGTGCCGAGCTTTTTCAGCCTGGCCTTATTCGCTGATTTATTACTGACTGTGAGCGCCGGCGCCACCAGGCCCGGCAATTGGGGGCGAACAGCGGGGGTTTCCGCAGGCTGGTAGCTGATGGGCAAGCCATAAAACCCGGCAAAGCCGATGGTCTGGATGGCCGGACTCTGGTTTTCCAGCGCCCTTCTGAAGCGCTCTGAGCGTACATCGATGCAGAACACCGCTTGTAAGCGGGTTTCTGAAGCAGCTGGTTGCGGCTTTTGTTGAAGCACCTTATGGAGCTTTCGCTGATATTCAAGTTCTGCCGCGTGGGTCCAGATCCAGAAACAGCGCTGTTGTTCTCTGTGTTCATCAATGAGCTCATTAAACTGCTTTTTCTCCTGCGTCCAGCTGGCTTGCAGATCGTTGAACTCTGTTTGCGACTTTTTCATTTTCAACTGACGCCAGATAATGAGGTCCCAGGCGATCCGGATAGCCAGCAGGGTGTGGACATACTGGCTGTCCTGATTTCTTAATCGCTTTTCCCAGCGCTGCCAGGAGAAATAGCTGGCCCAGCCGTTAATGCTGAGTAACAGTTTATGGGCGTATATTTCGAGCGTGTCTGGTGTCAGGTCAAGTTCTTCAGCAGCCTGAGCAAACAGGCTTTCAAACTCAGCCGGAAGCGCAATAAAGGCCTCACGCAGATGCTTCTCCCCCATCAGCAGAGACATCCCGTAATCATGGGTGGTGAAGTCAAGCCAGCTTGAATACAGATTCTCAAGGTTATCCGGATTCTGGTTGATAAACTCACCACAGAACTGACTGATTTGATGCACGATTTCATCCTGCCAGCGCATTTTGTGGTGATCGCGCTTAAGGTCGGCAATCTCGGCAATGCTAAGCCATGTACCAGGTTTGGGCTGTTTCAATCCGGCTTTAAGAGACGCAATGTCTAATGTTGATTGATAGGCTTTTGCCGCAGCCATCAATGATGCGTCTGTGATATCGCCTTTGTCATAGGCGCGCAGCAGTTCATCTGCGTCGAGGGTCGTTGTAGCACCCGCAAGTGCCGCATATCTGGCTGACACAAGCTCAACAGGATGATGACGACATTCCCACAAAGCATTTACCGCAATTAAGCGGTCAAGCGGCCAGTTTGGTGCAATAAGATCACAGGCCTTATCAATGGCTGACTGCTGCTCCGGCTTCAGTTTATTGATGTATTCTGCAGTGGCTTCAATCATACCCATGACTCCTCTCTAGCTTGTTTTTCCGCAGTCTCAGGCTGGCTATCCGGGCGCAATACAACGGGCCAGACTTGTAAAGTGACACGGGTCATCATTTCATCCAGGTATAAGCCGGAGAATAACCAGCGATAGAGGGTTTGCGTCGCTTTAGCTTGCGGAAAAAGACGAATCTGCACAGTCAGTGCAAACAGCGCCAGGAACAGCATCATCAGCCAGATATCCATCGCATCGAATATCATGGTGTGTGGTAGCGCTGGCAACAAACCCGCGAGCAGGGATTTTCCGGCCAGATAGAAAGCAAGCAGCGCAGAAGCAATAATGAGAGCCGGTATCCAGGCCTGGAAACTGCCCTGGTTAAACGCAGAAACGAGATAGAGAGCGAGCGCTGTATTGACCAGTAGCCATATACTCAAGGGCCCGTTATAACTGGTCAATAATGGAATCGCAGCCGTAGCGCCAATCGCCAGCGATAAACAAATGACTATACGACCAAGAGTGATTTTTTTCTGTGGCGCCAGTTGCTTGAGGCCGTAATCACGAACGGCTTCGCCACTGCTGAGGAATGCATAGGCTTTATACAGAGAGTGAGTAAGCAGGTGTAGCAGCGCCAGCTCGTACAGGCCAAGCGCGCACTCAATCAGCATCAACCCCATCTGGGCACAGGTCGACCAGGCAAGACGGACTTTGATACTGATTCTGGTCATCATCACCAAGGCACTGATCAGTGTGCTTAAACCAGCCACGATAATCAGTGTCCACTGCGCCACTGGTGCCAGTGACATGAGCGGTGCGAAAGTAATAAGCAGAAAACCACCCAGATTGATGATGCCGGCATGTAACAGCGCACTGATTGGCGTTGGCGCTTCGACCACCTGTATCAACCAGCCATGTAGCGGTAACTGTGCACATTTGATTAAGGCCGTCTGTGCAATCAGAAATGCCGCCATTTTTTCACTCATGGTGAGCTCGTAACCTGCCCCGGCGCTGAGGTAATGCTCCACGATGAGGCTGAGGTAGAAGGTGCCATGCTGGTAATACAGCAGCAGCACAGCGGCCAGCAGGCAAAGCTCGGCGACACGGGCCAGAATGAATTTCTTATGCGCGGCGAGCACCGCACGGGGTCTGTCAGGATAAAACAGCAATAATTGGTGGAAACACAGACTGATCGCCACCCAGCCCAGCCACAACAGCAACAGGTGATTACTGAGCACGACAACGCTGACCGATGTCAGACTCAGTAATAACCAGCGCCAGAATTGATGAGAGCGTTTTTCAGAACGGATATAACGCTCTGAAAATTTAATCAGAATGACTGCCATAAAGCTGACCAGAGACAGCACTGTAAGGTTGATGCCGTTGAGGGCCAGCAATGCAGACGGTTTTTGTCCGGGGACGACGACAAACGTGATTGCAAGCAACAAAGTTGCGATCACTATCGCCATTGAAATGCCTTTCAGCACGATCCTTCGTTTGCTGTCGCTCAGACTGTCATTACCAGCCAGCCAGGCTCCCGCTGATAATACGAGTGGAATCAGAATGGGAAAATGGGTGGAAAACAATTGATTCACAGACATACCTCCTTTGCTGGCGGCAGTATGCCAAATGAGGTAGCATAAATAAAATAGATAATTATTAATAAATTGATAAGTTTAAATTAACTATGGCAAAAATAAACTATCATCACCTGTATTATTTCTGGCGGGTTGCGTTGTCAGGCAGTATTACTCAAACGGCTAATGAATGTCATGTATCGCAGTCGGCTTTGTCACAGCAAATCAAACAGCTGGAAACCACGATGGATGTGCAGTTGTTTGAGCGGGCTGGCAGGCAACTGGTGTTGACCGATATGGGCAGAAAAGTCCTGAACTATGCTGATGAGATTTTTACACGCGGTGAGGAACTGCAATCGTTCCTGAAAAAAGGCGAATCTACCACCCAGCGCCATATCAATATCGGGGTGCTAACCACGCTGTCTAGAAACTTTACTGAGGCTTTTATCAGCCCCTTATTAAAAGATACCAATGTCAGCTTCAGCCTGACCACCCGTGGCATGACAAATCTACTGAATGGTCTGAGCAGCCATGAACTTGATCTGGTTCTGACCAACCGCTCGGTCAGCCAGCAGAATGATGACGCCATCTGGCAAAACCAGTTGGTTTCCAGGCAATCCGTCTCTATTATCGGCCCGGCCGCGAAAAAACCGGACAACAGTTTTCCGCATGGCTATGAGGATCTTAAGTGGGTGCTACCTACCACCATTACAGAAATCCGCTCTGCCTTTGACGCTTATTGCTCGACGCTGGGTTACACCCCGGAAATACTGGCTGAAGCTGATGATATGGCAATGTTGCGACTGCTGGTCAGGGATACCGGCGCTGTAACCGCGCTGCCCCCGGTTGTGGTCAAAGATGAAATTGCCAATGGCCGTCTGGCCGAATATCAGGTGCTGCCTAATGTCTATGAAAACTTCTATGCCATCACCATTCGTCGCACCTATGTCCCCAAAATTGTGACCGATCTGCTGAAAAAGAATATTGTCGACTGATGCCCTGCTTTCTCGCCCTGCAGGCTTACTGTTTACACAAAAAAGCCCTCGGTTGAGGGCTTTTTCAGGAAAAACAGGCTGTTAATTAAATCAATTCAGCCAGAATTTTATTAAAGGTCTCACTCGGGCGCATGATGCTGAGCATCTCGGCATCATCGGGCAGGTAATAACCGCCCATATCGACTGCTTTACCCTGTACTTTGGTGAGTTCGGCGATGATACTGGCTTCCTGCTGGGTCAAAGAGTTTGCCACCGGTTCGAATGTCTCTTGCAGCCGGGCATCCTCTTTTTGTGCTGCCAGTGCCTGTGCCCAGTACATCGCGAGATAGAAATGACTGCCGCGGTTGTCGAGTTCACCGGTGTTTTCCTTGGGTGATTTATTTTCCTGCAGCAGTTTTCCGGTGGCGGCATCCAGTGTGTCGGCCAGCACTTTGGCTTTGGCATTGTTCTGAGTGTTCGCAAGATGCTCCAGTGAGGCGGCGAGCGCCATCAGTTCACCCAGCGAATCCCAGCTCAGGTGGTTTGCTTCCTGCAACTGGCTGAGCAGTTTCGGGGCGGTACCACCGGCACCGGTCTCAAACAGGCCGCCGCCTTTCATCAGAGGCACGACTGACAGCATTTTGGCTGAGGTGCCGAGTTCCAGAATCGGAAACAGATCGGTGTTGTAGTCACGCAGCACATTGCCGGTCACGGAGATGGTGTCTTCGCCTTTACGCATTCTGTCCAGCGTGATTTGGGTGGCGACCACCGGATCCAGAATACGGATATCAAGCCCTTCTGTGTCGAGTGCCGGCAGATATTCATGCACCTTGCTGATCAATTGGGCGTCGTGAGCACGATTCTGGTCCAACCAGAATATTGCGGGAGTGTTGGACAAACGTGAACGGTTCACTGCGAGTTTAATCCAGTCCTGAATCGGTTCGTCCTTGGTCTGGCACATGCGGAAGATATCACCCTCTTCTACATCAAATTCGAAAATGCTGTCACCTTCCATATCGGTGACTTTGATTATGCCATCAGCCTGTGCCTGAAAGGTTTTGTCATGCGAGCCGTATTCTTCCGCTTTCTGTGCCATCAGACCGACATTGGGTACTGTGCCCATGGTGACCGGATCCAGCGCGCCTTTGGCTTTGCAGTCATCGATCACGGTTTTATAGACACCGGCGTAGCAGCGATCCGGAATCATCGCCAGCGTGTCTTTCTGTTCGCCGTTTTTGTCCCACATCTTGCCACCGGCGCGGATCATGGCTGGCATGGAAGCATCCACAATCACATCAGACGGGACATGGAAGTTGGTAATGCCCTTATTGGAATCAACCATAGCGAGGCTCGGCTGCTTGTCATAAACCGCTTCGATATCGGCTTCGATCTGAGCCTTGGTCTTGGCATCGACGTTCTCCAGGCGGCTGTATAGATCACCGAGGCCGTTATTGAAATTGACGCCCAATTCATCAAACAAAGCCCCATGCTTTTCAATCAGGTCTTTGAAATAAGTTTTCACCGCAAACCCGAACAGAATCGGATCGGAGACTTTCATCATCGTGGCTTTGAGATGCAAAGACAGCAGTACATTGTTCTGCTTGGCTCTGGCAATAGCATCAGCATAGAACGACTGCAGGCTTTTGGCACGCATCCGCGTAGCATCAATCACCTCTCCGGCCAGCACCGGAATAGATTGTTTCAGCACGGTTTCCTTGCCGGCCTTATCCACAAACGTCACTTTAAACTGGTTGACTTTGGATGAGGTAACAGACTGTTCACTACCGTAAAAATCATCGGCATGCATATGGGCCACATCGGTCGCGGAATCGGCTTTCCATTCACCCATAAAATGCGGATTAGTGCGGGCGTAGTTTTTCACTGCCGCCGGTGCGCGGCGGTCGGAGTTACCCTCACGCAGGACCGGGTTAACGGCCGAACCCAGTACTTTTGCGTAGCGGTCTTTGATTTTCTGTTCTGCTTCGTTTTTAGGGCTATCCGGGTAATCCGGCAGGTCATAGCCTTTGGCCTTCAGCTCTTTAATCGCAGCTTTCAATTGCGGGATGGAAGCAGAAATATTCGGCAGTTTGATAATGTTGGTGGCCGGATCCTGGGTCAGTTTGCCCAGTTCAGCCAGATGATCAGGGATGCGTTGCGCTTCAGTCAGATTATCCGGAAAGTTGGCGATAATCCGGCCCGCCAGGGAAATATCACTGATTTCGAAATCAATCTCCGCGGGCTTGGTAAAGGCGCGGATGATGGGAAGTAGTGAAAATGTGGCTGCTGCAGGTGATTCATCAACTTTCGTGTAGATAATTTTTGACATTCTTGATCCTTGCTAATCCTTTCTAAGGGGGCTTAAGCGTATATCGGAGTGCGAGTTAAACGCCGCGCTGCTCTATGATGGCGCACATTATACGGCATCAAAGGCTTTTCACGCAGGCTGAGTGGATTTATGGGGTGTTGGGCATGTCGAGGATGCTGATCATCGAGCGCTGTGTTTTTATTTTCTCAGGCCCAGAAGCCTTACACGAAATGGGCAGCAATGCTAAAAAGCTGGTCATCTTTGAGCTCGGAACTGGATCGCCACGGGCTGCGCCCTCGCGATGCCACAGCGGGTCAGGCCGGCTATGCAGAAGTTTAGTTTATCAATCTGAAAATACAATCCACTTAAAGTCCACAGTGCGCACCAAGCATACGCTGTCGACAATAAGTATTTTAGCTAAACACCAGAACTGTTCCATCTCAGCCGCAAACTTTAGCCCTTATCGCGGGATGAAAAATCAAGCAGAACAACTTCGCTTTAGTCCACACCGTGTCATTAATAGCAGGGACAACAAAACACTCTCACCCAGCTTCTCTTTTATCCGCCATTGCGTAGAGGTACAACGACACAATCCATCTGTGACTTCATAAAGAAACCGACGCGCAAGGACTCTCAATTTTATGAAGCCGAACTTATTCAGCGTCAGAACGATCAAAAACCGCCAAAGGGTGTGTGGTGATGATATGCATCATCACGCGTTGCCCCGGTTCTGCAATATTTTCATGACTACAGCGGATTTTGACCATGGCACCGGTATCAGTTTTGACGCCATAAAGCCTGGCACTGCCTTCGTAACGGCTCCAGATGATTTCGCCATTGCCGGCTTCGTCCAGGGTTAATGACAGATCATCCGGTCGCAGCAGTAAATCGACATCGCCCTGCGCTCCGTTGACCGGTGAGGCCGGTGCGTTACCCAATGAGGTCGCTACAATATTGCTGCCACTATCAAGGGTGCCCGGTAGAAAGCTGGCATCCCCCAGAAAGCGTGCAACGAAACGGTTTTGTGGTTCGCTGAAGCAGTGTTCCGGGCTACCAATCTGTTCTAGTTTACCGTCTTTGAGGACGCCAATCCGGTCACCGACCGAGAGTGCCTCTTCCTGATCGTGCGTCACCCAGATTGCAGGCACACCCGCATCTTTAAGAGCGTGACGAATTTCCCAGCGCAAATCATCTTTAAGTGCGGCATCCAGATTGGACAGGGGCTCATCCAGCAGCACAAAGGCCGGTTCATGTGCCAGTGTACGGGCCAGTGCCACACGTTGTTTCTGGCCGCCGGAGAGATTGTCGGGTTTCACATCTCGCCAGGGACTCAGACCCAGCAAATCAATCCAGTGATCGGATTGACTGCTGTCTTTCAGTTTGAAGCTGACATTTTGTGCCACAGTGAGATGAGGAAACAGTGCAAAGTCCTGGAATACCATACCCACATGGCGTTTTTCCGGTGCCAGGGTTTTGTTGGCGGTCACGGTCTGACTGCCCAGTCTGATAGTGCCTTCTGAAATCGGAATCAAGCCGGCCAGTGCCTGCAGGATCGTGGTTTTGCCACAACCGGTCGGACCGACCAGAGTCAGCAATTCAGAAGCACCCAGCGAGAAACTGAGATCATCGACGACTTTTTTCTGACCATAATGGACAGAAACATTATGCACTTCGATCATGAGAGTGAGGGTTCCTCCTCAATGACATCCCTCTGGTTCCAGCGCTCGCCATAGAACATGACTGCCAGAGCCAGACCGGAAATCAACACCAACAACAGCCCGGGAATCGCTGCCTGACCGAAATAGCCGGCTTCGTACACCCGCCACAAATAAGTAGCCAGGGTTTCAAAGTCCAGCGGGCTCAGGATCAGCGTCGCCGGTAATTCTCGCATGACTTCGAGGAATACCAAAGCGGCACCGGCCACAATACCGCGAATGCTGAGTGGAAGGGTGATACGGCGAAAGGCTTCTTTACGACTGGCACCGAGCAGGCGGGCAGCCTTGACCAGGCTGGGATCTAGCCGCTCGGATGTTGAGCGAATCGAGCCCACGGCCAGGGGTAGAAACCGCATCACATAAGCCAGCACCAGTAAGGCCAGCGTCTGATAGAGCACAGACAGTTGCAGGCCGACATAAACCAGCGCTGTGCCCATTACGATGCCCGGCACGCCAAAGCCGAGATAACTGACACGTTCCATCAGACGGCCGAACTTGCCACCGATAGCCGCCTGGGCGACTGGAATGGCAAAGATGACGGTGGCAATGGCCGCAAATAAGGCTGCATAGGCAGAGTTCCAGGCATAGACCAGCTCAAAGCTCCCCGCCCCCTCACGCCAGAGCCAGATGCCGAACACGGCCAGCGGTAGCAAGATGGACAAAGCCACTACCGGCATGCAGGCCAGCAGCATGACAGAAGTACGCAGTCGTCCCGGCCATAAAGTCAGGGATTTCCCCGGTCTCTCACGCGTGCCCTTAACGCGCGACTCCAGAAACAGAATCAAACCAACAATGACCAGCAGTTGCAAAGACAGCATCGCGGCCTGGCTCAGGCCAAAGCTGTTGTATTCGACATAAATCATGCGGGTGAAGGTATCGAGCCGCAGAATCGCCGGTGTGCCGAAATCAGATAAAGCATACATTGCAGCCAGCAAGGCGCCGGCAGCGATGCCATTCGTGATGCGGGGCAACACCACCGTCCATAAACTGCTGAGTAATGACATGCCCAGGGTGCGGGCTGCATAAACCAGGCTGGCATCGAGGCTGAGCAAAGAGGCCCGCACTGTCAGCATCACAAAAGGATAGGTATACAGGGCCATTACCACACTGGAACCGAACAAACCGTCAAAGCTTGGTGTGCTCAAACCGGTTAGTTGTTCTATTTCACCACCGGGCCCGAAAGCCGCATAGAGCGTAAAAGCGCCGATATAGCTAGGAATAGCCAAGGGGGCGGCCAGCAAGATCAGCCAGAATTTACCACCGGGCAGCCTGACATAAGCTGTCAGCAGTGCCAGCGGCACCCCAATAAGCACAGCGCCAGCTGCTGTGAACACCATCAGGGCCAGCGTGTTAGTCAGGATATCCAGGTTGCGGGCATCGAACAGTTGAGGGCTGTCGGCTGCCAGTGCCATCAACACGACCACCGGCATCACTGCAATCAAAGCAATGATGAAGGCCAGTGGATAGGACGGAGACCATCGCTTCATAGCACGCCGACGTTGCGCATCAGGTCAATAGTCGGACGCAAGTCAGCCAGACGGGTCAGATCAATTTGCGGCGGATTAATTGTGTTAAGACGCGGCAGCCCCTCCGGTGGCAATACACCACTTACCAGTGGAATTTCATAGGCTTCTTCTGCCAGATATGACTGCACTTCCCTGGTCAGAAGGTAACGGATGAAATTCGCCGGCAATTCGCCTTCCTTCAGTGCCAGAATGCCTGAGGCATTGACCAGACAGCCGGCATCATTATTAGTGAAAGCCAGATCGACGTTGGCGTCGGGTTTACCAGCTTTCAGCCGTAAGGTGTAGTAATGGTTAGCCAGACCGATATCAACCTCGCCGCGTTCAACCGCCATAACCACGCCCAGTTCACCGGCAAACTTCTTGGCTTTTCTGTTCATCGCTTTAAGCCAATCAGCAGTGACTTTATCCCCTTCCAGGATCCGCATGCCGGTGACAAAAGACTGAAATGCGGCGTAAGCAGGTGCCCAGCCGACACTGAAATCGGTGTCCGGCAAAGCCATGATGTCATCTGGAATCTTGTCTGCTGTGAGCCTTTCCGTATTAAAAGGAATGGTGCGGATACGACCGGTCACCGGCACCCAGTCTGGGAAACGGAATTCATCACGCAGCTGCCCGGTCAAATCGGCCGGCAGTGGCTGAGCAAGATTGGCCGATGTGACCATCCCAATCGCACCGGAATCGACCGCCCAGAACAGGTCTGCGCGACGCACGCCTGCTTTGGCTTCTGCCAGAATCGCATTGGTCAAAGAGGCGGTAGGACCACGACGGATCCGCAGCTTGAAATCGGGATTGCGGTCTTCAATCGCTTTGATAACAGTTTCATACAGGCCACCCTCACCACGACCCAGGTAAAGCGATAGTTCACCGTCGAGTTTGGGCAGGTCATCGACAGACACCGCGCCCGCCGGTTCGGCAAGCACCTGCCTGATGTTCAGTGGCAAAGCCCCGGCAGCCGCAAGTGCTGCCAGGGACTGTATGAATGTTCTGCGTTGCATTTAGAAAACGTCCTTTCTCTCTTCAGCAGATTTTTCCAGCAAAGCATGCGCTGTATCGATCTTAGCTTTCATGCTGTTCACAATAGCGCGGACTTCATCAATGCTCTGACCGTTTTGAATGGCCTGAGGCAGCACAACATTAAAATCTTTTTCCAGGTCTTCCACCAGTTCTGCATCCATTGAAATCAGTTCACCCTCAACCCCTTCAAACAGGTTCAGATAAGTGTCATGAACGATGCTCACTGCTTCCTTAGGCAACTTTTCAGCATACTTGGCAATGACGCGATCAAGACGGCTCTTGATTGCATCCAGCGCTTCCAGCGAATTGCTCGGATTAGCCTGGGTGGTCGCAACTTTCTCAGTCAGGCCTTTATCCTGATACTGAGCAGCCAGTTTTACTGCGCCCAGCGCCTGCCACAGGGATTGCTCCAGGAAGCGCTGCTGTTTGCGGATTTCTTCGATGGAAGCCTGCTCTTCCAGTGCGCCTTTGACCCCAAACAGGCCCTGCCAGATAGAAGCGTAGACAGGCACGTAATTGGTTTCGATAGCGGAATGAAATTTCACCTCTTCCCAGTATTCAACCAGCAAGTCAGGTTTGGCCTCCTCTTCACCATCCTGCTGATAACGGCTGATCATTTCCTCGACTTTGGTGTTGAGCCAGTTCACTTCCTGACTGTAGGTTTCAAGATTGTCAGACAAATGATTTACATGTTCACCGACTGGGCCATTGGCAAAGCTGACCGGTGCTGTAAACAGCGCAGCAGCGCTCAACAGCGTTATCAGGTGCTGGCGTTTAAACCAATTTATCGTCATCGTAATTGTCTCCTGGAGTTGCGATAGGTCTAAAAGATAAGGACACTCATGATAATGATACTCATTTCTATTATCAGGGTAAACCAGCACTTATAATGATGTTCCAACCGTCTGCATGCTGCGCTGATAAAAACTCAGAATCAGACACAGGCAAGCGGCGCGAGTTCATTGCCCGGCAACTATTCAAGCACAAGTTAAAGCCGCCTATTATGAAGTAAAACAGGGCTTTCTCCTATCCTCTGTGACTGATTCTGATTGAGGCCACACTGCTGAGATCCGGCCAGACAATGTACAATTGCTTTCTTTTTTGACTCAAAAGAAGCTGACCACTATGAAAATTCAAAGCGATTTTGTTGATCTGGATACTCCCACCGGTGTGATGCGCACCTATATTCACCGTCCGGTTGGCGACGGCAGTTACCCGGTCATTCTGTTTTATTCTGAAATCTTCCAGCAAACCGGGCCGATTGAGCGTGCAGCCCGTCTGATGGCAAGCCATGGTTATGCCGTGCTGGTGCCGGAAGTCTTCCATGAACTGAACCCCATCGGCACAGTGCTGGGCTATGATGATGCCGGTCGTGACAAAGGCAATGCTGATAAAGAAGCCAAGGATGTGCAGGGATACGATTCAGATAATGTCGCGATGATTGAGTATGTCAAAACCCAGCCCTGGAGCAACGGTCACATCGGCGCTATGGGTTACTGCATTGGTGGTCATCTGGCCTTTCGCGCCGCTTTACAACCGGAAGTCAAAGGCACAGCCTGTTTTTATGCCACCGATCTGCACATCCAGAAAATCCCTAACAAACCGGGCCAGCACAGCATGGAACGCCTCGACGATATCAAGGGTGAACTGCTGATGATCTGGGGTAAACAGGACAACCACGTACCGCGTGAGGGCCTGGATAAAATCCACAATATGCTGAATCAGACAAATATCACCTTCACCTGGCATGAATTCAATGCAGAACATGCCTTTATGCGTGATGAAGGCGATGGTGGTCGCTATGATGCGCAGACAGCCATGATAGGTTATCAGCTGGCTCTGAATCTGTTCAGCCGGACCCTTCGTTAATCCAGCCGATTCAGAATTAAGGGGGAGATCAGCAATTATTGGTCTCCCTTATTTATTCTGTTAACTGGGTCACATAATACAAACATTCACAAGCGCAAAATTTACTCACAACCTTGTGAGCGCAAGACATGACCCAGAACAAAAAAACACCCATGCTGCTCAGCTGGCATCAGGAGTTTGAGCAAGACAAAGAAATCATTGACGAACAGCATCGCGCTATTCTGGCCAGCATCAACTCTATTTATTACCTGTCGATCAAAGGTGAGGAAAGCAACCTTATCAAACACCTGATGATGCTCTACTCACAGTTGCAGTTGCATTTCAAAACCGAACTGCTGATTCTGCGTCAGCATGAAGCACCGCAAGTTGCAGCATATGAGCAGCACGCGGAAGCACTGCTTAATTCCCTGCTCGATATCTGCGATGTCAAAAATCTCGACCACCAGACGCAGACATTATTCGAACAGTTCAAAAGCTGGTGGCAAGAGCACCTTGAATTACATCAGCACATTACACCTTATCTGTTTAAATGGGACGGTGAATTCTGCCGGGTGGTAGCCTGACTGCGTATCAGCAGCTCAAGCAGAAGCCGAGTGATGTTGGATAGTCAGGGAGAGGGACGGAATCGCAGTGATGCGCCGGACTCCCCTTTTTTCTGTTGTTAAGGCTGATTCAACATTGCTAAGCCCCTATTTCTCCATTAGTTTCCAAAAAAACTGAAACAAAGGCTTCACATTCTGAAAAGATCTTGTAGAATGCCACGCTTTCTTGGGGTGCTTAGCTCAGCTGGGAGAGCATCGCCCTTACAAGGCGAGGGTCGGGGGTTCGAACCCCTCAGCACCCACCAAGAAACTTCTCACCATACCCTCTTTTGCATTGCAGTGAATCTTTCCCTTGTTTCACGTCAATGTTTCCCGTTCTGAAAGATGATTTTGGCGATTGAATACGGCTTTTTGTCTGCTCAATTGCTGAGTTGGCTTATAGCTTTTTGTATTTCAAACAAATAATTTCAATCCGCCGTTTTTCCCCAGGATTTCCTTCCCCTCTTGCCGCTCAAACAGGTAGTTAAAATTCATAATTTTGTTTGTTAGGCTGAAACCAGTAGCAAGTCCGATAGAAATTAAGTTTTTAGCCTTACTGGAAAAGGAGGGATAACATGAAAGCTGCACAGGATTGCTATCCATCCAGAGTCGGAAAACGAGAGGAAATTCTGGAGCGACTGGATCCCGTTATTTACGACTACAGCGAGCCCATTAGTCCGAATGCCCTGAATCAGCATCAGTTGCAGCAGTTTGAACAGGACGGATTTATCACCCTGCCCGATTTCATGCCGGAGATGGTGGCACCGCTGTTAGACGAAATCAGCCGGATGAAACAGTCAATGGCGGGTCGTGAAGAGTTGGTGACTGAACCTGACAGCCATGAACTCAGGAGCATGTTCGCCCTGCATCAACATAGTGATTTAATGGACCGATTCTCACGTGATCAGCGGATCTTAGAGATAGTTCATCAGTTGCTTGGATCAGAAGCCTATCTGATGCAATCAAGGCTCAACATCAAACCGGCTTTCAGAGGCAAATCATTTTCCTGGCACTCTGACTTTGAAACCTGGCATGTTGAAGACGGTATGCCCAGAATGCGTGCCGTAACGGTCTGGCTGATGCTCGATGAAAACACCGAATTCAACGGTCCTTTATATGTTGTGCCGGGCTCCCATAAAAAATACGTCTCCTGTCAGGGCACTACTGAGTTAAACAACCACCAGAAGTCACTCAAAAAACAGGTGGCGGGTGTGCCGGAACCAGAGAGTATTCAGCAGATCCTGAAAGATAACGGGCTGGTTTCCATCAAGGGCAAGCCGGGCACCCTGGTAATACATGAATGCAACCTGCTGCATGGCTCGCCTGATAATCTGTCACCCTGGCCGCGCTCAGTACTGATGATGGTCTATAACAGCGTGGAAAATAGAGTAACGACGCCATACAGTGGCCTGAAACCGCGTCCAGAGTATCTTTCCAGTGCCGACCAGGCACCGTTGAAGCCAGTGAATAAAGACTAGATACAATAAGCCCCAAAGCCAGACTCTCTCTGGCTTTGGGGGACGCAGTATGTTCAGGATGCCATGCTGCCGGCACGAACAGCGGTATTTCTGATTTGTCCCAGAATTGCAGGCAGTGGCAATATTTTTGACGCAGCCCCCAAAGTCACCGCAGCTTTAGGCATGCCATAGACCACCGAAGTCGCCTCATCCTGGGCAACAGTGAAAGCGCCCAATTTGAATAATTCAAGCAAGCCTCTGGCGCCATCATCGCCCATGCCGGTTAACAGATAGGCATGGATTTTCTGTTGTGCTGTCGCTTGTCGACAGAGTGACGCAAACATCACATCAACAGACGGTTTATGCCGGTTTACCGGCGGCTTGTCATGGATCTCAATCTGAAAATGCTTAGCCGCCCTTTTCAGTTCCATATGTTTGCCTCCCGGCGCAATAAGAACCATTCCCGGCAGCACCTTGTCACCATGCTCTGCTTCTTTGACCTGCAACCGGCTTTTACTGTCCAGACGATTAGCAAACAGATGGGTGAAATGCTCAGGCATATGCTGAACAATCACGATACCCGGTAAGCTGGCAGGCAGTTGTGTCAGCAGATATTCAATCGCCTGAGTACCGCCGGTAGAGGCACCGATGGCAATAATATCGGCAGTGCCACCATGCGCTACCGGCGCTTGTGACTTGGATTCTGCTCTGCCAGAGGCTGTTTCCCTGCGAACGATATTACCCAGTTTCGCTTTGGCTGCCGCTCTGACAAGCTGAGCGATATCGGCTGCCGTTTCCTCCATCACCGCTTTTGAATTGAGCTTGGGTTTGGTGATAAAGCTCACTGCGCCAAGCCGCATGGCTTCGATAGTGACTTCTGCGCCTTTCTCGGTGTGAGTGGAGCACATGATGACCGGCGTTGGCCGTTCAGCCATGATTTTTTTGAGAAAACTGAGCCCGTCCATTCTGGGCATTTCAATGTCGAGCAGGATGACATCCGGCCAGGCCCGCTGCATCCGCGTCATCGCAAAAATCGGGTCGACAGCTGTACCGATTACTTCAATATCGGTCTGTGTTTCAAGCAAACTTTTCAGGACTTGTCTGACCACTGCCGAGTCATCCACGACCAGGACTTTAATCTTGTTACTCATCGCCCTGATTTCTCTGCCGGGCGTTGATAAATGGAGGTTTTAATCATTTTCAAATCATAGTCGAGACCATTGAGACTCTCAGCATGACCAATAAACAGATACCCGCCGGGTTTTAGCCGTTTAACCAGGTTGTCCAGCACCCTTTGCTTGGCTTCTTTATCAAAATAAATCAATACATTACGCAGCATAATTAAATCAAAATGTCCTAATGAAGTCTGGTCCTGAGTAATGTTGGCGGTTTTAAAACTGACCCGGCTTTTGACTTTAGGCGTAATCTGAAACAGGCCATCCATCTTGCCAATCCCTCTCAGACAATAGGCTTTCAGGTACTGAGAGGGAATCTTCTCAGCACGGCTGAGTGGATAAAGTGCTTTGCCCGCCTGGTTCACCACCTCTGAATTAATATCAGTACCGACGATAGACCATTGATTCTTAGACAAAGCCATCGACAGAACCATGGCTGCGGTATAGGCCTCTTCGCCAGAAGAACTGGCAGCACTCCAGATCCGTCTTGCTTCGCTGCCCTGCCACTGCGGAACGATCACATCACGCAGGAAATCAAAATGGGCCGGTTCACGGAAAAAATAGGTTTCATTAGTGGTGAGGGCATTGATCGCATACTGGCGCTCCTGCACTGCCGCTGTATCACCGGGTCGAACTGTAATAATCGGGCGTATATAGTCACCGAATGTGCTGTAGCCGAGCTCCTGTACCCGCTTGCCCAACCGCCCGCTGACCAGATTCTTTTTGGCCGGGGTCAGTGTGATCCCGGCCACTTCATAAATCCAGTTTCGTATCAGTTCAAAATCATTGTCACTGATGGCCAGCTTTTTCAGCTGTTCGTATTGTGCCTGTGTTTCAGACTGCTGCATGTGCATGGTTACCCACCTGTTCCAGCGATGCTGTCATTTCAGTGAGGCTGGCAATCTGATCGACTGAGAGAACCTGGGAATGATCCAGGATAATCACAAAGCCATCATTATGACGCGCCATGGCTTCAATGAACCGGGTATTGATACTGGTACCGAAGCTCGGTGACTGGCGCATTTCCTGAGCGTCGATATCCAGTACTTCAGAGACACTATCAACCACCACGCCAATATCCTGAGCAAGCTGGCTGGTCTCGACCTCGATAATCACAATACAGGTACGCTTGGTGATATCACCGCCATCGAGTTCAAACCGTTTTGACAGATTGACTACCGGGACCACTTCACCACGCAGGTTGATCACGCCCTGAATAAAATCCGGCATCATCGGTACATGGGTGACCTTCTGATATTCCAGGATCTCTTTGACATGACTAATCGAAAAAGCATACATCTCATTATCCAGCCGGAATGTCAGATACTGCTCTTCGAAGCTTTTATCCTGCCCTGTTTCCAGGGCAGTGGCTAAATTTGCTGTGTTCATCGTTATTCTCGCCAATTAAAAGCGGACGAAATCTGCATTGCCAGCGGCATCATAATCGTCGCTATCAACTTCATTGATATCTACTTTTTTCAATGACTTTTTAGCGGCTTTTTGTGTGTTGCCGGAAGCCAGCCGGAAGAAAGACATCAGTTCCTGCAGTTCCAGTGCCTGACTGCTCATCTCTTCCGAAGTCGAAGCCAACTGCTCTGATGCTGAAGCACTTTCCTGGGTGACGGCAGTCAGCTGTTCCATCGCAGTATTGATCTGGCTTGCACCGGTGGCCTGTTCCGCTGACGCGGCACTGATTTCCTGAATCAGTTCAGCCGATTTCTGAATCGATGGCACCATTTCCTGCAGCAGCTTACCGGCCTCTTCCGCCACGGCGACACTGCCTTGCGCCACTTCGCCAATCTCCTGAGAAGCGACCTGGCTGCGTTCTGCCAGTTTTCTCACTTCAGCAGCAACAACGGCAAAGCCTTTACCATGCTCGCCGGCACGGGCTGCTTCAATCGCTGCATTCAGTGCCAGCAGATTAGTCTGATAAGCGATGTCATCAATGATGCTGATTTTTTCAGCAATAGAGCGCATGGCAGCCACAGTTTTAGCGACTGCATCACCGCCCTGCTGGGCTTCCTTGGCCGCTTTGCTGGCCATGCCATCAGTGACTCGGGCGTTCTCGGTGTTCTGTTCGATAGAGGCTGACATCTGCTCGACAGAAGCAGTAGTTTCTTCCACGCTGGCCGCCTGTTGACTGGTACCCTGGCTCAGATTCTGTGAAGTAGAAGAGACCTCTTCAGATGCACTCGCCAATGCACTGCTGGCGCTATTGACATCACCCACGACCTGGGACAGCTTGCCAACCATCTCTTTCATCGCGGCCATCAACTGACCCACTTCGTCTTTGCCATCGACTTTCAGATCGGCAGTCAGATCCCCCTGAGAAATCGATTGTGCAGCAAAAACAGCTTCCCCCAGAGGACGACTGATTGAGCGTGAAATCACAAAGCCCAGTACCAGCCCGGCGATAATGCCGACCACAACCAGCGTCATCATAATCGCGCTACTGCTCTGATACAGCTCGGTAGTGTAGTCAGATGCATCCGCCGCATTTTTTTCCTTAATCACTGACAACTGCGTCATCATTTGATCAAGATTATCCGCACTACTTCTTAAGTCAGTTTTAATGAATTCCACCGACTGACGGCTCTCTGTCAGTGCTTCATTTCTGACATAGGTTTTTGCTGTTTCAATACCCGCTTCATAAAGCTCAACCTGTTTGTTCAAATCAGCAAACAGTGCTTGAGCATCAGCCGTGGCATAAAGCGGCTGCGCTTTGGCAATATTGGATTTCAATGTTGCCAGTTGTTTTTCGATATTATTGATTGAGCGTGTCCGCTCATCTGAGGTGTTGGCCAGCACAGCATTTCGCAGAGAACGGCCCAAAGAAATCAAGTTAACATTGGCCTCTTTTATATAGCTGACCCCCAGTAACTCATTTTGATAAAGCTCATCGGCTGCATGATTGAGTTTTTTCATATTCGACAGCCCCATAAAGCCGACTGCCGCAGTAATAAGACATACCAGCAGAAATGATGCGATAAGTTTTACGCTGATTTTGATATTTTTTAACATGTTAATTTCTCTTGAATAATGCTGAAATCAAAGATTTTCGGGCGACGCCAGTGCCTCGATATCGAGAATAAGCGCAACCTCTCCGTCTGCCATAATTGTTGAACCGGTGACGCCTGAGAGCCGCTTGAACACCGGCCCCAAAGGCTTGATAACTGTCTGCAGTTCGCCCAGTAACTTATCTACAATCACCCCCACTCGACATCCAGCGTTGTGAATCACGACCACGCTTTTCCGCCGGCTGTCGACACCCTGGATGTCAAATGTCTGTTTCAAATCGACAAGCGGCAAAACCTGTTCACGAAGATTGATATAAGCACCGTTTTTATTTGCCTTGACCAAGGCAGCGTCCAGTGCCACACACTCCTCAACACTCTCCAGCGGCAGGACAAAACGTTCATCCCCCACCCCAATGAGAAAACCGTCAATAATCGCCAAAGTCAGCGGCATGTAGATGCGGAAAGTCGACCCCTGATCGACTTCACTCTCGACTTCGATTCTGCCTCTGAGATCATTGATATTGCGCCTGACCACATCCATGCCCACGCCCCGGCCAGACAAATCAGTCACGATCTCCTTGGTGGAGAAACCGGGCTCAAAAATGAGCTGGAATATCTCATCCCGACTCATCATCTGATCGGGACTGACGAGCCCCCGTTCTACCGCGCGCTTTCTGATAAATTCCGGATCCAGCCCCTTACCGTCATCCTTGATCTCGAGCACGATAGAGCCAGCCTCATGGAAGGCAGACAGGCTGAGCGTACCGGTTTCCGGTTTGCCCTTGGCGCGTCGCTCTTCCGGGGCTTCGATACCATGATCGATAGCGTTTCTGACCAGATGAGTGAGTGGATCATTGATGTGTTCGATGACCGATTTATCGAGTTCGGTCTCTTCACCCGACATCAGCAGTTCCACTTTTTTGCCCATGGAAGTTGCGGTGTCTCTCACCAGGCGGTTGAAGCGGTTGAAGGTACCGGCGACCTGCACCATCCTGAGCTTGAGCGCCGCATCACGAACTTCTTCCACCAGACCATTAAGATTGGCCACCGCTTCCTGAACGGGCCCGTTACCGTGGGACAACAACGCTACCCCAGCCCCTGAGGTGACCAGTTCGCCGATAAGATTGATGAGTTCATCCAGTTTGTCGGAATCGACGCGCAGTGAGCTGCTTTTCATTTTTGACGATGTTTGCGCTGCTGCACGGTTGGCTGAGGCTTGGTTGTCAGCCGTGTCGTCGGCCTCCGATTCGAACGGCGACTCTACTTTGAGTGCAATGATGCTCGCTTCTTCCCCGGTCAGGGCGCCCTGTTTGACCCAGATATCCAGCAAACCGGTCTCTGTTTCCCGCGCTGACAAGGTCTCGGCATACAGGCTCAATGGTGATCCCGGTGGCAATATTCTGTAGGCCGACTCATCCAGATGAGCAAAGGTATTGATGATGTCCTTTTCACTGGCATGACTGTTCAGGCTGATTTCAAATCCGAGATAGCAGTGCTCAAGATCACAGTCGTCGATTTCAGGCAGCAGGCTTTCAACTGTTTCTACCGAACTGATTTCACCCAGAGAACCCAGATAATTGAGTATCGGTAAGGGATCCATACCATCACGGAAACTGTCCGGATCAAAACGCAGTGACAATTGCCAGTTAGGATTGCCGGTCAGAACAGGTGTCGCTGCCATCGGCTCGCTCACGGCCTCTTCCTGCACCTGATTGACTGATTCAAGCCGGACAAGCAGTCTTTGCGTTTCTGCAGTCAGATCCGCAGACGGCTCACCGTCGTTCTGCTGACAGTGATTGAGCAGGGCTTCCATATGATCACGGGATTCAAACAGGACCGTAATTAATTCAGCAGAAACCGGTTTTTTCTGTTCGCGCAGGGTTTGCAGCAGGTTTTCCAGAACGTGAGTAAAGGCCACCACACTGTCAAACCCGAACATGCCCGAAGACCCCTTTATGGTGTGAACGGCACGAAACAAAGCATTAAGATTTTCACTGATGTCTTCAGCAGCATCAGACTCCAGCGATAACAATGCCTTTTCCATCAGTTCCAGGTTTTCGGCTGACTCTTCAAAAAAAGTCGCAATGGCAAAATCAAGTTCCATTAAGCCACCTCCTGTTGATTACTGATGGCCTCAGCGAGTCCAAGTCCATACAATCGAGTGTGCACAGCATCCCCGGCAATGATTTCTGTCCGGGCTGAATGAGCGCGACGATGACGAATCAGGATTTGCAGAAACTGAAAGCCGCTGCCATCCAGCTCGCTGACCGCACTTAAATCGACGGTTAATAAACCTTCGCTCTGCGCTAACTCCGGCAAAATCGGGGAGAGGCTCTCCATCGCATAGATAGTCAGCTCGCCGTCGAATATTGCCAGTGTGCGATCCTGCTCCGTGCTGACAGTGACATTAACCATATTCATAAGGTCACTAACTTGCTGACGACATCCAGGATTTGATTCGGCTGGAATGGTTTGACAATCCAGGCTTTAGCACCGGCCTGCCTGCCCTCTTCTTTTTTCTCAGCCATGGTTTCAGTAGTCAGCATGACAATCGGCGTGAACTTGGTATCAGGCCGCTGCTTGACCGCTTTGATCAGTGAAATGCCGTCCATATTGGGCATATTCACATCGCTGATAATCAATGCAAAGCGCTCGCCATCAAGCTTGCTCAGGGCATCAACGCCGTCCACCGCGACTTTGGTCTGGTAGCCTGCTGACTCCAGCGTGCCTGAGATAACCTGGCGCATGGATGCCGAATCATCCACGACTAAAATCGTTTTACTCATATTCTTCTTACCTCAGAAAAAAGTGACGTTGTCTGATGAATCTTCTTCTGAATAAGCTTCATCGTGATTCTGATACTGCTCGATCATGCTGTAGGTCGACTTCATTTCTTCCATCCACTGCTGTGCATCGAGCTTGCTGTCAGCATCTTGCAAACCATTCTCCAGCTTGCAGATATTGCTGCTCACCTGACTCAGGATCTGACTGATGCGATCCTGAAACTGTAAAGACACAATGACCTTGTTCAATTCCAACTGGATCTCGCCGACCTGCTGCTCAAGATCCGATTTGGAATCACTGAGTTGCGTGCTTATCTGCTGGAAATCATTAATGACATCATCAACCTGGTTCTGAGTATCGGTCAGCAACTGTGCTTCACTTGCCATCAACCCACGCGCACTCTCAGAAGTGGTGCTGATGGCGTTATTGATTTTGTCGATTTTGTCCACCATCTGGCCTGCCATTTGACGGGACTGTGACGACAACTCTCTGACTTCATTGGCGACAACAGCAAAGCCCCGTCCGTGCTCACCGACGCGGGCCGCTTCAATTGAAGCATTCAATGACAGCAGATTGGTTTTTTCGGCAATGGAAATAACGATGCCGGACAAGGACTGCAGTTCTTCGATGAATTTTTCCATCTCGCTGATTTGCGACAGCACCTGTTCACGACTGGTATAAGCATCGCGCAACTCACTGGTTGCCTTATTCAGTTTGTGATGGCCATGATTGAGTGTTTCCAGGACGTTGCCCTGCCCCTCCTGATTCTGTGCTCTGAGCACAAAGGAAAGTTGATTATTAAGGCGGTTGAACTGTTCAGATAATTCAGTAATGGAAGAGGATGTCAGCTGCTCGGCAGTATCTATGTTCTTTGCCCATATAGGTGCTGACTCTCTGACGATATCGGTCAATTGAGAACGCAGTGACGATTTAGCTATTTCCAGCTCCTGCCCCTTTTGGGCATCCAGCTCTTCACGGACATTGTTAATAGCAGTATTAATGCCCTGCAGCAGTAATTTCAGGCTGTAAACACTGAAAATCAATAAAACCAGCGCGGCAATAAATGATATGACTGTTGGATTCAGCAACATCCAGAACAGGGCTGTGACCGTCGGAACGGCAGTAACAAGGAGGGCTTTGCCAGCAAGATTATCTGGTAATTGCCGCAGGAGGGAGATTGGTAACTGCATGCCTGTTTCCGAAATAGTGATACTTATACGGAAAAGTATCACTAAACTGTGAGCAGATCAACATTTTTGATACTTATTTTGATATTAGCGGCAATGCAACGCTATAAGTATCATTTAAAGTGATATTAAACAGGCAGTTCAGCTTATTTATTAGATAAGGATAAAGCTAAACGATGTAACTGGGCGAAAGACACCGGCTTTTCAAAAACTTCAATGTCTTTAGGTATAGCATATTGTTGATAAAGTTGAGCTTTTTCGAGACTGGTAACGATGGCAATAGTCGGGGATTTTTCCCCCTGGTTGCGACGAATTATCTCGATCATTTTTGCACCATCAATATTCGGCATCATGATATCGGCGACAATGAGATCAAAGTCATGCTTGCCGATTTCGATCAGAGCCTGATAACCATCGTTTGCGGTGACAACCGAAGTTGCAGGCTCCTGCCATGAGTTGATGGCTTCTTCATACAGGCTGAGCATGTATTCATCGTCTTCCACCAGCAGGATTTTAAGACCATCCTGTTTCTGGGCAGACACAGTACTGCTGCCATCAGCGTTGGTTTTCAGTCCCAGGTAACGCTGTATCTTCTCTATCTCACTCTCGGCAATACGGCGGTGACCGCCATCAGTTCTAATGACACTGATAATGCCTCTGTCACCCCACATCTGCACTGTGCGAATCGTGACGTCAAACAGATCTGCAATCTGTTTGGTAGTGTAAAAATTTGTCTCCATCTGCGTAGAAGCCTTTCATTATTTTTATTAGGAAATGATATTTTACAACGCGAGCCCAGGCAAGTATCATTTAGGTATCATTATATGAGGTATTAATTTGTCATCCCATTTATCAGGGTATAGGGTGGAATTATCAGCATCATTCGAGAGGCAAACGAATTATGGCTGAACATAAAGTAACTCTGCTGGCACTGGCAGCAGTGGCTACTCTCGCAGCTGTTCTTATCTCATTCCCGGACACAAGGCCTCAAACTGATTCAGCGCTACGTATCGGCTACGCTATTGAACGACCCTATGCCTATATCAATCAACAGGGTGAATTAACCGGCGCTTCTATCGAGTCAGCAGCAAAAATAGCTAAGCAACTGCACACAGACAACATCGAGTGGGTTCAGCTTCGCTTTGATAAATTGCTGACTAGCCTCCGCCAAGGTCATATTGATGTTATCGGTTCAGGTATGTACCAGACCCCGGAGCGTGAAAAACACTTCGATTTCTCGCTGCCCTTTCTTGAAGCGGACTCCGCGATTATGCTCAGACGTGCTTCTTCATCAGCGAACGGGAACATAGACAATAAACCTGCCACTACTATCGCGGTTCAAGCTGGCAGTGTTGAAGCCGAACGACTGGAATCCACCAGCAGCAGCCACAATCTGACAGCGCTGAAAGTGCCCCATCCTAAAACGGGGCTGGAAGCCCTGCAAACAGGACTCAGTGATGGGCTATATCTGAGCAAACCGTCACTTGAAGCCATACAGCGCCGGCAGCAGCAGAATTATGACATTGTCCCTGAATCGCAGTTGATTGGGCAGTTTAAGCAACTCAACATCGGTTTCGTGTTTAACCGCGAAGACGAACTGCTCAAACAATGGAATGAGGCCTCCAAACACTGGCTGGGAAGTGATGAACACATTCAGTTAATTTCCCGTTTCGGCTTCAGTCAGGACAACCTGCCGTGACCGCCAAAGATCGAATGCGACGAGGTTTGTCTTCGATGAGAGAGCATCTGCAGTTTTTGATTTTCCGTCAGCCCTGGCTCAGTTTTGCTCTATTACTGATGCTGCTGGTGATTATCTCCAATATCGCCCTGCTTCGTGGTCAGGAAGCCACCATCAACCGCGCTAAAACCATCATGATGGAGCTGGGCCGTGCTCAGGAAGATTTATATGACGGACTTTTACATTATTCACTGGATAGTGATGGCATCAGCGGTTTTGATGCCAGACAGGGTAATATTCTGATTAAACAGGCACTGAAGTCTTACCAGAGTGCCCTCTCCCTATTTCCGAAAGCGCAGAACTCGGCCCATTTCGAAAGCAAACTGAATGCACTGATCAAGCAGTTAAATCAGATACATAATCAGGCCCACTCAGGCAATCAGGCCAGACTCCGTATCGAGGAATACGAGTTGTTCAGGCAGGCAGATCTCATCGATGAGCTGATCCGTCGTGAACTCGAACAAATCATTGAGCGCACCACGCAGTTAAGACTGATTATTCTGTCTTTATCGACTTTGATTGTGCTGGCACTGCTTTTCAGTATTTATAGAGTCATCAAGGACGAGATCCGCAGACGACTTGCACAAAGTAAAGTGGAAGAAAAAGAGATGCAGATGCGCCATCTGTTGCAGTCAGCGCCGGACCCCATCATTGCTATCGATGAAGAGAGTCGCATCGTTATCGTCAATAAAATGATTGAACATATCTTCGGTTACAGCCAGTCGGAATTAGTCGGCCAGCCGATTGAACTGCTTATACCTGAGCGTTTTCATGACATTCTTGACAGTTACCGCACCGAATACCTGAAAGACCCGCAAATCAGGCCGATGCGCTCTCACTATGGCGATGTCATTATGGCGCAAACCAAGACAGGCAGAGAGTTTCCTGTCGAAGTAAACCTGAGTCCGATACAAACATCGAGCGGCCTGATTATCACCGGTTCGGTACGAGACGTCAGCGATCGTAAAGCGATTGAACAGGCACTGGAGGAAGAGCGCCAGCAGCTTATCAATGTCATGGAAACCAGCCCGGTTGCCGTTGGTGTCGTCAGAAATGGGCTGTTCAGCTATGTCAATCAGAAAATGACCGGCATGGTGGGAGTCGATGTCGGCGAGCCATTTGAAGCAATTTTCTGTGATACAGAACAGGCTGAGACTATCAAGAGCAAACTGCAGCAACACAATGCCATCATGGAGCTGGAAATGCAGGTGCCGCAGGAAAAAAGTGGTCCTCTCTCACTGATCAGCCACTTCTTTAAACGCCGCTATCATGGTGAGGATCTGATTTTCTGCTGGTTTGTCGACATCGGCAGACAGAAAGAGATTCAGCGCGAACTGGAGCAGGCCAAACAGCGCGCAGAGAGCGCCACCTCAGCCAAATCGGAATTTCTCGCCAACATGTCTCACGAAGTGAGAACACCGATGAATGCTATTATCGGTATGAGTTATCTCGCCCTCAATACCAAGCTGGATGAGAAGCAACGCCATTTTATCGAGCGTATCAATGCTTCTTCAAAAAACCTGTTAACGGTTATCAACGATATTCTCGACTTTTCCAAAATCGAAGCCAATAAACTGGAGCTGGTCAATGAAGCTTTTTCTCTCAATCAAGTATTGAGCGACCTGGTAGGACAGTTTGCCTTCCCTGCTCAGGAAAAAGGGCTGGAGCTGGTTATCGACTGTCCGCTTGATTTACCTGACTCTCTGGTAGGTGATTCAATCAGATTGCACCAGATTCTGCTCAACCTGATCAACAATGCCATCAAGTTCACCCATGACGGTGAAGTCATTCTCAGTCTGCGTTTGCTGGATAAAGACGCAACTAAAGGGACCTTCGAGTTCAAAGTCTCAGATACCGGTATCGGCATACAGGAAGACCTGTTACCTGCCCTGTTCGAAGCTTTTACCCAGGCTGATAACTCAATGACCCGCCAATTCGGTGGCACCGGTCTTGGCCTGTCAATCTGCAAACGCCTGACCCAATTGATGGACGGCCATATCGAGGTGCAGAGCCAGAAAGACCAGGGCACGGTTTTCACCGTGACATTGCCCTTTGAAATTGCATCACAGCACAAGGTGATCAACTGGCTGGATACTGAAACCCGTGAAGCCGTTGAAAACAAACGCGCTCTCATAGTAGAAAGCCAGACTGCCAGTATCCAGACCCTGCCGAAACTACTTGAATCACTCGGTATCGAGGTGGACATTGTCAACAGTGCTGAAGTTGCGCTGAGTCGCATCACAGCACAGCCATTCGATTTCATCTTCATCGACTGGTTATTGTCTGACATGACCGGCCTCAATCTGGCTGCGGCTATTGACGATATTGAATCTCATATTTCACCGGCACATATCATATTGCTGACAGCCTATGAGAGTGATTATTTATCAATACAACATAGCCAGAGCGGACAGTATCACATGTTATCCAAACCCATCACCGCCAGCTCGGTATTTGACCTGCTGAACCGCTTCTATGGTCAGGCCATGACTACACAGCCTGCCTCAGCCGGACACAATATCCGCCATATAGAAGGCAAGAAAGTCCTTCTGGTTGAAGATAATGAAATCAACCGCGAACTGGCCGAAGAGCTGCTACTGGAAGGTAATGCCGTAGTATCTTCCGCCACCACCGGGCAAGAAGCCATCGAGGCGATTCAAAAACAGCAGTTTGACATCGTTCTGATGGATTGCCAGTTACCGGTCATGAACGGCTATGATGCAACCCGTCACATCAGGCACCAGCTGGGACAGGTTCACCTGCCCATTATCGCACTGACCGCGAATACCATGGCCGGCGACCGGGAGGCTGCGTTACGGGCCGGGATGAATGATCACATCGGAAAACCCATCAATGTGGATGAGTTATTTTTTGTGCTTGATAAATGGCTGACTGTGCCTGCTGGCCTTGATAATCAGTCTGGTCTAACTGCGTCAAAAAATGATTCGAGCACAAATACTGCCCCACTCAACCTGGATAAATTACAGTCTCTGGATGTAGAGAAAGGCCTGTCGATTGCTAATCATAATCAGGCCCTGTTTCATAAGTTGCTGCTCAAGTTCGCTGATGTGTATATGCATATCACTGAGCGACTATCCCAGCTTCTCGAAGATAACGCAGAAGATGAGCTTGCCCGTCATTTACACTCACTCCGTGGCGCAGCCAACTCGCTGGGTGCCAATGCCATCAGTACCCAGGCCAAAAGCCTTGAAATGCTTCTGAAACAGACAGATAAAAGACAGCAAGAGATAAACGCCACCGCAGCCAGACTGTTCAAGGCCATCGAGCAGCTGCTGTTAGAAATAAATCTGGCCAGTTCCAGTTCAATCCCGCTGCAGCCAGCTACAGATAGGGTCACTCGGTCACCCACTGAGGATATCAATAACCTGCTGCATCAATTGAAGCAAACAATTCAAAGCAACAATACAAAAGCCGAAAACCTCGTTGCCCGTCTGCTCACGCAGCAAGTAGCTGCGCTGGATAATTCTGAGCTTAAGGAGCTGCAGGAGGCTATCCATCGTTATGATTTCGAGTCGGCCGAAAACATTTTCAGAAACCTCTATCAACAATATCGCAGGGACCAGTGATGAACCAGAAGCAGACTGTACTTATCGTCGATGATCAGCCGGACTGCATTGACCTTATAAAAAACAGTCTCGAGCAGGATTATGAAATCACGGCGGCATTGTCAGGTCGCAGGGCAATCAAAATTGCAGCCAATCACCCTAAACCGGATATCATTCTGCTGGATGTGATGATGCCCGATATGGATGGCTATGCCGTCTGCAGAGAGCTGAAAAACAACCCGCTCACCTCCAATATTCCAATCATCTTCGTGACGGTCAGAAACGAAGCTGATGCTGAAGAGCTGGCTTTCAATGCCGGTGCTGTAGATTTCATCACCAAGCCGGTGAGTCCCCCCGTCGTTAAAGCCAGGATTAAGACACAGCTCGCCCTGTATCGACAGAGTCAGGAATTTCGGATGATCGCCCAGCTCCGTACCCGGGAACTGGAAGAAACCCGTCTGCAGATCATCCGTAATCTGGGCCGTGCTGCAGAATTCAAAGATAATGAAACCGGCATGCATGTGATAAGAATGAGTCACTTCAGCCGTCTGCTGGCCAAGGCTGCTGGCGCAAATCAGGATTGGGTTGAACTGATCTACTCGGCAGCGCCGATGCATGACATTGGCAAAATCGGTATTCCCGATCACATCTTGCTGAAAACCGGCAAATTGACAGCAGATGAATGGGATATCATGAAACGGCACCCTGTTATCGGTGCCGATATTATCGGCATTCATGACTCACCTTTACTGAAAATGGCACGCGAAATTGCAATGTACCATCATGAGAAATGGGACGGCTCGGGTTATCCTGAGCAGCTCAAGGGGGAAGCCATTCCGCTTAGTGCCCGCATTGTCGCCATTGCAGATGTGTTTGATGCGCTGACCACTGCGCGTCCCTATAAGCAAGCCTGGCACATCGATGATGCCTTCAGCTACCTGCAGTCGGAAGCAGGCAGACATTTCCAGCCTGAACTGGTTGAGACTTTTCTCAATCAGCGGGATGATATCCTCTCGATTCAGAAAACCTATGCTGAATAATCAAATGCCGGCACGACAAAAAGACGACAAACGGAACCCCGATGGATAATAAAGCTGAAGCAGTGATGACGCTCTATCACTGGAATATTCTGGTCTTGCCCAGTGAGCAGGAAATCTTCGTGGGCTTACGTCAAAGGCCGGAAACAGTGCCTCCCTTCAAAGCTGCTGAAGATGACGATGAATTACTGCCATTCACACTCAGAAACAGCAGTCCGATTCAGGAATTTGACCCGGCCCGCGGTATCGGTTTTACCGAGTCCGGTCGTCGCTATGTCGTCATCGGTCAGCCCAGTGACCCCACCGGCATGATACGGATGAGTGTGAGCCAGATGATGCCAGCAAAGGATATACAGTGGAAATTCAGCTTCGCAGAGTGAAGACCACATAAATTTCACTGCTTTGGGCAGACGATGGGCCAATGGTGAATTCATTCCTCATTATCGGCGGCTACAGTCATATCGCCCGAGCGATTATTGATGAGCTTGTTCTGACAAAACAGGCTGAACAGATTGTTGCTGTCAGCCGTGGCAGCCGCCCCGCTGATTTGAATAATATCCACTGGTATCAATCGGATTATTCTGAGTCCTCAATCGCGGCGCTTATCAGTCAATTTCGTGATGAGGGCAGGCATTTCAGCCTGGTAATTATCTGCCATGGTGTATTGCATGACGATACAGTTCAGCCGGAAAAACGTCTGGAGGATTTAAATGCTGACTCACTCCGGCATGTGTTTCAGATTAACGCCATCACGCCACTATTGTGGCTCAAACACCTGGTTCCCCTGCTGAGACAGTCCGCGCTTTGTAAAGTGGCAGTATTCAGTGCCCGGGTGGGCAGCATTGGAGACAATCATCTGGGCGGCTGGTACAGCTACCGGGCCAGTAAAGCGGCCTTGAATATGTTGCTCAAATCCGCTGCCATCGAATATGCCAGACGTGCGCCGAATGTGAAAATACTGGCTTTTCATCCCGGTACGACAGATACGCCTTTATCAAGGCCTTTCAGTAAACAGGTTCCCGAGCACAAATTGTTTCAGCCGGCCTTTATGGTCAAGCAACTGCTTCAGATTCTTGAGCGGCTTGAGCCCGATGGCGAATTATCTTTTCTCGACTGGCAGGGTCAACGCATCGACTGGTGATTATTGACCGGTCATCTCGCTGAAGATCTGACGCATGATGGCCGAATCCACATCTTCTTCCAGAATCGCTGATACCTGCAGCAGCCCTATCTGTGCCCGCAGGTGCTGTTTCAAGGCAGCACGATGGAAATAGTCACGGGATTTTTCAAAATCCGGCCGCTGCCCTTCTGTCTGCATAATCGCTTCTGCCAGCAGGGTTTCTGCCAGCGTGTTTTTTTCTGCTGCCGCTGCTTCCAGATACGTTCTGGATTGCTGTGGATCTCTCTCAACCAGGTCTGTGATCGGTAATTCAAAGTTCTCAACGTAATTCTGCATTTTTGGCGATGGAATCATCACCATATTCGACAGCACCCGTCCCTCGCCTTCCTCATTGGGCAGACTGTAGATCAGCCCCATCATGGTTTGGGCGTGAACATTACCCTGCTCTGCCAGCGATTTGAGCTCACTCAGATGAGAAGCATTGAGCTGGGTCACCAGATCCATGGCGAATTTTTCATACTGGTTGGGATAGGATTCAACATCAATTCCGCCGCTGGTGAACAGCTCAATCGCCAGAGGCACATCCATTATTGCTTCAGGCTCTTCGGCATGAACTGGTAATGATGTCAGGCTGGCTAAGAAAAGTAGAAAAGCGATTAGTCGGGCTTTGTCAGTCATAAGGCGGCTCTCTTTGCTTGCTAGGATAATGACAGGCTTTTGCCGTAAAAAGTCCCGAGCCGCCATCTATGATTAGATTCTCGGCAATCACATTGCAGTAGCAAGATCTGCTCAAGCCAGGAGTTTTGTTGGCACAGGCTACACAGATGAAGCATCATTCTCTTGACACAAAATCAGACACTCGACACAACTTTGGCTGAAGAACAGGCACAACTTTTTCTTATAATGCTCTGCTCACGTGATTCTCAAACCACTCATGCCCTCATCAACAGGCTGCAGGGCAGGCAATTCACGCTCTGCTGGCACAGAAAAAGGCCCTGCCGCAGAAACCGGGGACTGCCAGGGCTGGTCACAAATACATCAACCGGCTGATAATGAGTTTAAACCGGTATCATCAACAGAAAATGAGAGGCCGATGGTGAAAACACTGCTCTTTTGTTTGCTGCTGGCGTTGGCAACCGCTGTGCAGGCACAACCACTGGAACGCAGCAATATTACCAGCTGCGCCTATCAGGCCGGCACTGCTTATGAAATCCAGTTGATCCGCCAGAAGGAGGGTCATGACTGGGCAGAGTTTGAAGCCAATATCAAGAAAATCTACAGCGAGTCACAAGGTCGAAAAGATTTACTCAGCATTGCTGAACGCGTATTTATTCAACCGGTTGACACTGAAGCAGACGCCATCCATGACCAGTTCTTCAAAGCCTGTGTGCAGCGTCAGCAAGGCACTGAACCTCTCACCTGAGCTTTTTATTTCAAATGGCCAGCATTGTGAAGCTCACGCTCATCCTGGGGTGGCGGCGTCCATTGGTATACCCAGGTTTCACTGATGGGCTTACCGTTAACCGCAAGGTAAGCGCGCAAGTCGATAGGCTTGGTGCTGTTATCCGAGGGCACTAAATCAAACATCATGCGGTAACCGTCGATGGCATCTTGAGGCCGGGCGGAGGTGATTTCCACTCTGCCATCAGAACGCTTGATAACAGCTTCAACTTCGGCATTTTGAGCCAGCATTGAAAGTCGGCCGCCGCTGAAGTCAATCACAAAGCGCTTGCTGTAATAGGTTCTTTTTTTACCGATGACGCCACCAATACCGGTAAAGGTATCTACTACCCGTGCCAGTTTTGCCTGTGTGGGCGGCTTGCTGCCCCAGTACATCTTGTAGCTATAGAGGAGCTCTTGACCGGCTTTGACGGTCTGCTCAGGATTCCAGAAAGCCACAATATTATCGAAGGTCTCATCGAGGGTCGGTATCTCTACTAACTGAACCGCGCCTTTGCCCCAGTCATTTAATGGTTCAATCCACAGACTGGGGCGCAAGTCATAAAATACCCCATCATCCTGATAGTGATCAAAATCCCGGTCACGCTGCATCAGACCAAAGCCTTTCGGGTTTTCATCTGAGAATGAATTGAACCTGAGTTCACGAGGATTGATCAGCGGCCGCCAGATCCATTCATCGCTGCCGGTATGCATAAATAAACCGTCAGAATCATGGATTTCCGGCCGCCAGTCCCAATTGGCACGTCGGCTGTTTTCACCGACCATGTACATGCTGGTCAAAGGTGCAATACCAAGACGTTTTATTTCAGCACGTGGATAAATCGCCGCATCAACCCGGGTCATCAGTACATCGCCCGGCTTTATTTCAAAACGGTAAGCCCCGGTCACACTGGGTGAATCCAGTAAGGCAAATACTGTTACAGACTGACTGCCCTTTTGCGGTTTCTGCAGCCAGAAGTGTGTGAACATCGGAAATTCTTCTGGCTTCGGCAAAGCCGTGTCTACTGCCAGCCCCCTTGCCGACAAACCGTACTGCATTTCCTCACCAACGGCGCGGAAATAACTGGCGCCGAGAAAAGAGATAAAATCACGTTTCCAGTCATTTTGAAACTGCATGCGAAAGCCCGCAAATCCCAGATCCGGCGGTAATTCTTCACTGTCTATCTCTGATTTACCGTAATCAAACATTGAAGGAGAGTATTCAATCCGGGTCACTACTCCTTCATCCAGTTCGTATACCTGCACCGGCTTTTCAAAATATAAACCCAGGTGGAAAAGCTCCGTCCTGAAAGCCAGCTCATCTTCGCGCCACAGCGCACTCTCCCTGTTGTATTGAATCTGCTGGTATTCATCCCAGTCCAGGGCTTGCAGGCTTTCTGGCAGTTCAGCCTGCTGAGACTGATAGGCTTGCTCTGCCAGGAATTTTGCGTGCCCCTTTAGCCAGGCATAAGAAAAAGGCTCACCCGATGGCGCCAGGATCTCATCCCGGGCCTGGGCACTGAATGAATACAGCAGTCCCAGACTGAAACAAAGAACAAGAAAGCGATTTAGAGAAAATGCTTTTTTGCTTAACCTCCATATTGGGTTTTGGCTGAGTAAATGCTCGAAAAGCGATTGCCTTGGCGGATAATTCAAATGTCTGCACTCCTTACATCATCAGGCTTTCAGCTATTTCTGACAGCCATGCTGACCGTCAGCAATAAACTGAAGCTTCAACAAAAGTTGACGCTACTGCTGTGCAGTATCGCAAATGTAAGATTCAGAAGATTTGAAATCGCACTCAAAATTGTTGCAGGCGCAACAGCAGTCATGCTTGCCACTGGCTGATAAGACTGGTATCAGGATCTCAAAGTTTACCCTGGGCACGCCGATAATCAGAAAAATCGACAACGCGGGTATTGCGGTGAGTCGATAAAGCAATCAACTCTGCATGTTTACCGTCAGCGTGGAGATTGCTGAGAATGATTTCCGTCTGCTGCAGCAGGTTCTCGACTGGTGTCATTCCCTGCTCCGGACGAATAACCAGGCCGGCTATCAAAAAAGAAGGCTCAGCGTCGCTCTCTATGGCGTAATTACCCATGATGGCACGTTCAATACGCTGCATCAGCTGTTGATGACTGGCCTGATCACTCTCAGCAAAAAACAGAAACTCATCGTCCCGGAAACGGACAACAATGTCACTTTGTCTCAAAATCTGACCCAGCTGATGCGCCAGTTCAATGTAAATCTTGTCATGCAGTTCATGCATGAAATGACTCGGTTTGTTATGACTGAGGCGAACATGGCAGTGGACTAAAAGCCCCTGTTTTTGCTTTTGACGTGACAATCTTGACAGTGCTGAGCTGATTGCCTTGAGTCCTGATTGCCGGTTCATAATGCCGGTCACAGCATCAAGCTGCAGTTTTTCCTGCAATTTCTGATTGGCAACAAGCAACTCCAGCTGGGTTTTTATAAGTCGTCTGCCCAGCCTGAGTTTGGCTTCCATATCAATTCTGTTGACCGGCTTGGAGATAAAGTCGTCAGCACCGGCATTCAGTGCTTCGGCCTCGGCATGACGATCGGTGTTGGCCGTCATCATTAATATGAAAGGCTCGATCATGAGATGCATGCTGCGGATATGTTCACACAGTTCAATACCCGTCACGCCGGGCATAAACCAGTCCATGATGATAATGTCCGGCGCACCGGGTTTGTGAAGTATCTCCAGCGCTTCTTCCGCTGAAGAAACTGCAATAGGACGGTAGTCGATGCTTTCGACGATCTTCTGGCAAAGTAAGGTGTCGATTTCTGCGTCATCGACAATCAGCACTTTCATACAATATTGATAACTGGTTCACATAATTATCACTATAGACCTGAATTAACTTAAAAACCAGTACCTTAGCCTTGGCTTTGCACAAAAACCTGAAAGCCTGTGCTTTTCAATATCAGCAAACCATGCTCATCAGTAATAAAGCGCTTTAGTCACTTTACTTTCTTGTGTTGATTTACCGCAGCAGCGCTCAACCGACAGGGTTTCATTGATATGCTGCTCAAATATGAAGTGCGGTGAAAGATTTCCAGATAGCGGAGGCACAATATCGCAAACTACTGGAAGTTATCGCTAAAAAACTGGATCGGCTTAATCAGGATGCTGCGATGAATCTGGTTCATTGATGCAGCGACAGTCAGCCGAAAAGCTGACTGTCGCTTGCAGATCACTACCAGAGTGACTCGCCTGTTTCCGGGTTGTACATTTCGTGATGAATGGTATTGCGGTTTTTGATCAGTTCATCAATGCTAGGTGAAGCTGACATCGCACGCTGAATTGCCAGTTTCATCGCTTCGTAGTTAGTGCGGTACAAGTCTTTGCGGTCCACATCAGGATTGGCTGCCGCTTCCGGAGAGATCCAGATCATCGCAATAATGCAGAGTTCTTCTGCATGTTCCTTGGGAATCACGCCCTCAATAACACTGTCCAGTACCGCATCAGCCACTGCTGACTGTACAACACCGCCAAACAAAGCAACATAGGAACCGGATTTGATAGTCACTTTGGGCACAATCATGGTGGCCGGTTTGACCTGTTGATTAGTCGCACGGATGGCAAACATACGGGTATGACCTTCTGTTTGTCCCATCAGGTTGGCAAAAGCGTTGCCTGCCGGGCCTTTGACACTGCCGATCAAAATTTCAGGCATCGCATCGGTGCCCTGATCATCACTGGCAAACACGGTGGCTTCACCGGTTCTAAACCAAACGGGTTCTGACATTGTTCCACTCCAAAAAAAGGTAAAAAGCGCGCAATTTTATGCTTGTTTCGATCCCACTCACAAGCAATTATTCATCATGCAATGAAGCCAGTGAGAGCGCTATTCTCCAAAAGGGTTATAAACAGGAAGCTGGCATAAAAAAAGCCGGCGATTGCCGGCTTGTGAAGAAATATCGATGTTACTGATTGACCCATTCACCGCGGGAGTTGCGGCAAGCTGTGCCAGTCACGACATCGCGGCGACCATCGATGTAAACATCCATTTCATATTCACGGCAGGGCTGACCTGCAGAGTTATAGGTTCTGGTCGGTGTAAAGTCATAACTCGCACCGGTATCCGGATTCTGCCAAGTATTGGTTCGACCGGTCGGATAGGTTTCAAGAGTATTGGCTGCACGGCGGCGGTCCAGTTCATCCATATCAGCACCGATTTTGCCACCGATGATGGCGCCAAGCAGCGTACCACCAATTATTGCAGCGGTTTTACCACTGCCATCACCAATGTTCGAGGCTAATACGCCGCCAACGGCACCTCCGACACCGGTGCCAACTGTTTGTTTGTCCATACTGCAGCCTGTCAGGAACAGTGACAGACTGAAGCCAATCGATAAAACAAGCCTGGAATTCATGATATCTCCTTTCAGGGCTTCGATACGATTTTAGACTGAGCGGTAAGTGTCAGGTTCATCAGTGATTGTCACAATCAATCATTTCTGATGAATGGGTCACAACTTAAACCGCCATCACTGAGTCATGGTGCGTGTTTAATTTTCACATTATTTTCGCTGACCGCAGTTACCATAGCGTTCTGCTGAAAAAATGAGTAAGACAATGTCACATAAGAAAGCGCAGGCACCAACAGTAACAGCCCGTTTGCCTTGTCGGGGCTGCACCCAAAACTGCAAGCTCTATGCTGTTTGTAGTGGCACACCATGGCGTTTAGCTGCGCCTAAATCGACCCACTGATTCAGACTGTTATAAAAAAGCCGGGCTGGAATACCAGCCCGGCTTCATCAGCATTGTTAAACTTTTGCCGAATTCCCTATCGACTTCTGTTTGCTACTCAAACAGTTCATATACTCTGCGATGCTTTAATAGCTCATATTTCTATCACGTGCTTGGAGTCTTTGAGTTCCCATATTGGGTATGTTATCAACACGAGTAGAGAAATTTTGTTCCACCGTAGTCGGCGGGCTATTAGGATCGGCAAAGTTTTGGGTTTGTTCGTAAACCCGGTCAGCCTGAACATGCAACAAGATCATCGGCGTATGGTTATACAAACGCAGCACTTTGGTGTGCTGACCTGATGCCGCCATTGTTGCAGTAGACAAACCGGTTGCAATAAGAAAAAAGAACACTGTCATTGCAGTACGCATATATCCTCCTTCACTTTAAAAAACTTACTCTTAATGAAGCGAAAGCCATGCCAGTCCAGCACAATACACAGGTGACTGATAATAGGGATTTTTTATATAACCGCTCAGAGCGGGCTATAAATCATGTGTCGATATGGCACAAATGCCTGTTGAGATGATACAGATGTGTCATTTCGACACTGTTATGTATTCAAGCAGGTTTCAACAAACTCCGTTTTTAATGCCTGAATGAAAATAACAATGCGCCGCTTCGTTTTAGCCCGGTAGCGCTGACTGTCAATTCGGCGCAGTTCCCTATCCTGAGAACTGAGTTCAGACACCCCTTGCACATTATCAGTTCGAACTTGCGATTAAGCGCTCGGTAACATCTTCATCGAGTGGGGAATGTGACAGGCAGCATCAATGCTTCACTGTCATAGCCACAGCTGATTATCAGCTTGTCGATATAGCCACTTTCAACACGCCATCTCGCTGATGCGAAAATAAATCATACGCATCGACAATTTGCTCGAGTCTGAAGCGATGCGTCACCATCGGTGCCAGATTCAGACGACCTGATTGAATCACACTCATCAGTCGCCGCATTCGTTCCTTACCGCCCGGGCACAGGCTGGTGATGATTTTATGGTCACCGAGACCGGCACTGAATGCACTCAGAGGTATGGTCAAATCGTCAGAGTAAACCCCAAGGCTGGATAGCGTGCCACCAGGTTTAAGCACTCGCAGCGCTGCTTCAAATGTATTCTGTAACCCCAATGCCTCAATGGAAGCATCAACGCCACGACCACCGGTCAGTTTCAGTATTTCATCAACCACATCCACCTTGCGGAAATCGAGCGTGATATCGGCACCCATCTGCTTCGCCATGTTGAGACGTTCTTCGACGCCATCGATCGCGATAATCAGCCCGGCACCACGAAGTCTTGCACCGGCCGTTGCGCTGAGCCCTATCGGGCCCTGAGCAAAGATAGCCACGATGTCACCGATTTTGATGTTGGCCGATTCAGCTCCGGCAAAGCCGGTGGACATGATATCCGGGCACATCAGCACCTGTTCATCAGTCAGTTCATCCGGTACCGGTGCCAGATTGGCCTGTGCATCGGGCACCAGCAGAAACTCGGCCTGGGCACCATCAATCGTGTTACCAAAACGCCAGCCCCCCATCGGCTTGTAGCCATGGCTATGTGTGCCACCATCCTGAGCCGGATGACCGTCCTGACAGGCATAGGACTGAAAGCCGGGACAAATGGCGCCGGCAATGACGCGCTGACCTTCCTGGTAACCCTGAACATTTTTACCCAGCTTTTCAATGATGCCGACAGGCTCATGACCGATGGTCAGTCCCTTCTCGACCGGGTATTCGCCTTTGAGAATGTGCACATCGGTGCCACAGATGGTTGTGGTGGTGATTCGAAGCAATGCATCGTTATCCCCGATGACCGGTACCGGTTTATCCTCAATTTCGATTCGACCCGGCTCGACAAACACTGCTGCCTTCATCATTTCAGCCATCACAATCTCCTCCACTCATTGTTAATGCTAAAACTAGCAAGGCGGCCATACCGCCTGCAATAGTGATCTGACAAGGCGCTGATCCAGATCAACAAAGCAGGGGAAATTGCTACTGCAACGGTGTCAGCCAGGCTGTTCCACCCAGTTTTTTCTGCTGTTCCAGATTCCAGCGAGCACGGTCTATGAGATGCTGCTGTGGTCGTGCCGGATCATATCTCAATGGACTGGGTAGACTGGAAGCCAGTAAGGCTGATTGCATCGGCGTCAGCTGCGCTGCCGATTTCGAAAAGTGATAGCGACTGGCAGCTTCCAAACCAAAAACACCATGGCCCCACTCTGCGATATTGAGATAAACCTCGAGAATCCGCTGTTTGCTCCAGGTCAGCTCTATCAACAAAGTGAACCAGACTTCAAGCCCTTTACGCAGCCAGCTGCGACCTGTCCACAGATACATATTCTTGGCGACCTGCTGGCTGATAGTGCTGGCACCACGCAATTCCTGTCCGCGGGAGGCCGCTTTTAATGCCGAGACGATGGCATCAAAGTCGAATCCCTGGTGCATGGGGAATCGCTGATCTTCAGATGCCACTACTGCCAGTGCTGCCTGTTTGGGAATCTCCTCCCAGCTGAGCCATTGCTGATGCAGATAGAAGCTGTCTTCACTCGCGAGCCAGCGGTCGGCCATGACCATGGTGTATGGCGGGTTGATCCATCTGAATGGCAGGACCAGCAGCAAGCTGAGCGTAACCCAGGCCAGCGCCAGCAGCAGCAAAAAGCGGAGCAGAAGTCGTTTGAAGTTTTTCACATCGCAATCCTACCAGAAGCGTGAGTTGAGGTGCTGCCAGTCTGACACTGCTTGTGAGCTACATGTCTGATTGGGTAGTATTAGCGGGCACCGGTCAGCAATGGCTGCAACACATTCTAAAACCAGATATGGATTCATCATGAACAGAATTTTTCTTGTCAGCCTGGTGCTGGCGATGGCGGGATGCACCACTGCCTCCCCCAAACAATTTTACCGCCCTGCTAACGCGGAAGCGCAACTCGAAATCAGTGGTCGTTTCAATCAAATCAGTTTTGAGCATCAGGTAGCAATCAACGGAGAGACCGTCATCTCAGGTGAGCTGCCATACAATTACGATGCAGCGAGCTTTTCCGGTGAGTATGAGGGCCGCACAGTCACATCCGACTGTCAATGGAGAAAGAAAGTCGATCTTTCCTGTCTTGTCAGCATTGATGGAGAAAAGGCTGCCACCCTCACCTTCTGATATCAAGCCTGGCTCCGTGCAGTGCCTCTGTGGATACGTTTAAATTCACGCTCTCTGACAAGTTCTGCTAATATTCGCCGGCCGCAAGCCGCGGTATAAGCATGTCTCTGCCATGCAGGGAGTTTATCTACACAGGAAGGATCAATGCCTCAAATTATTATTGATAAAAACCCGTCTGAAACCAAGCTTCAGGAACTGGGTGTTGCCAATTGGGAAATCTGGGATTGCCCGGTTACCGAATTCAGACTGGATTTTGACGAGACTGAAAAAGCTTACCTGCTGGAAGGCGAAATCGTTGTCACTCCAGATGGTGAAGCCCCCGTCACTATCGTTGCCGGTGACTACGTCGAATTTCCAGCTGGCCTCAAAAGCTTCTGGCAAGTCACCAAAACGCTTCGCAAGCATTACAGCTACGATTAAGCAACAAGGCATCTTCGGATGCCTTTTTTATTTCGGGCATTGGACTGGAAAAAAATTAAGCGCACAATAAAACAACGATTACTGATGTCGCTGTTTTACTCCCATGAATACTGATATTAAGCACATGCTGGAAACAATTGAGCGGGAAGCCAGGCTCACTGCCAGCTACACCGGTCGGGAGCGATTTGCTGATGCCGTTATGGCTGCCATGGCGGCGGTGAACCGGGCGGATTTTGTACCCAACGTTGCACATTCTCAGGCATTCAGTAATGTACCGCTGGCCATCGGCTATGGCCAGACCATTTCTCAACCCTATATCGTTGCACTGATGACCGATCTACTGGACTTGTCTCAGGAGGATCGTGTTCTGGAGCTGGGCACCGGTTCCGGCTATCAGGCCGCCATTCTCGCCAAACTGGCCAAGCAGGTTTATAGCCTTGAAAGAATCGAATCGTTAGCTGAATCAGCAGCCAGTCGATTGAGGCAACTCGGGTTCAATAATGTCAGTTGCAGGCACAGCAACGGCTATCAGGGCTGGCCCGAAGAGAGCCCTTTCGATGCCATTATCATCACAGCCGCCAGTCCGTTTGTACCGTCAGCCCTGCTGGAACAACTCAAAGCTGGAGGTCGTCTGGTTGTGCCCTTGGCTGACAGGGGGCTGTATCAGCAGTTAACGCTGTTCACAAAAAACCAACAGGGTGAGACTGCATCCAGGCCCATACTGGCGGTGAGCTTCGTACCGCTCATCGATGACTGAGATTTAACTGTCACAAGCCGCTTCGAGCATCATCAGTTTGAACGGATCAGCCTGTTTCTGCATGCCGTTTTCCACCAGTCATTGCTCCTGCCGTCGATAGGCTTCAGCTGTCCCAGCTGCTATCGACATTTTCGGCATTATGCCACTGAATATAATGCACCAGCTCGTCAAGCAGGCGGGACTGTTCGGTGAGGTTTGCATGCTGGAAACGACCATGCAGATAAATGGTAGAGCGTTGGTGATAGAAGTTTTTGAGTTGCATGACCTCACAGTTAGCAGCCTGCACCCCGTAATTCACGCAAAGGTTGCCGACTTCGGTAATAGCAAGTGTAGGCAATTCAACTTCCATGTCATGGCCAGTAGGAAAGTGCAGCCAGGCCATCAGGGATAATATCAGCGCGTCCATCAACCTCTCCTGTCATTAAACAGGGGAGTTTCATTATGCGCCTGTTATCAGCTAAAGATCATTTACCAAAGCCTGCCTTAACAGGGTGATTCTTAAGCTTTATCATAGATTTAGGCTGAGCCACTCTGGAATAGCGATATGGCTGAATTAGCACTGCGATTCTATGAAGAACTGAATGACTTCCTGCCGCCTGAAAAAAAGAAGCGCCAGTTTGTTCATCCGATTGATCGCAAAGCTTCTGTCAAAGATGTGATTGAATCTTTGGGTGTGCCACATACTGAAGTGGAACTCATCCTGGTGAACGGCCGCTCGGTCGACTTTCACTATCATGTGAAGGATCGTGACGAAATCAGTGTCTACCCGGTGTTCGAAAGTTTCAATATCCGTCCTTTGCTGCGATTAAGGGACAAACCATTGCGTGAGCTGCGTTTTGTCGCCGACAGCAACCTCGGCAAGCTGAGCCAGTATCTCAGGCTGCTTGGCTTTGATTGTCTCTATCGCAATGATTATGCCGATGCCGAAGTTGCTGAAATATCTCTTCAGCAACATCGCGTTGTGTTAACCCGGGACCGGCGTTTATTGCAACGCAAAATCATCACACATGGCTATTTCATTCGTTCAGACCAGCCCAAACAACAGGTCAAGGAAGTGCTGGAAAGGTTTGATTTATATAATGACACGGCACCTTTCACCCGCTGTGTGAATTGTAATGGACTGCTGCTTGAAGTCGACAAAGACGACATTATCGACAGGCTCGAGCCGCTGACCCGGCAGCATTATGATGATTTCAAAATCTGCCGGGACTGCGGTCAGATATTCTGGCCAGGCAGCCATTATGAAAGAGCCAATAAACTGCTGGAAGAATTTATACCGAACAGTGACTGAGTCGCGGGCAATTAAATCCGGGACTTATTTAATCAATAAAAATCAACTGTGGCGGTCAGGCTGACAGTGCGAGGGGCACCAAGCACCAGGTAACCGTTACCGGGGAAACCTCCCACAGAAGACCAATAATCGCGGTCAAATAGATTATGTACTCTTGCTCTCAGCGTTAGATCCTGATTGCCCAATGCAACAATGTAACGTGCACCGATATCAACCGTGGTCCAGTCATCGACTTTCAGAGTGTTGGCCGCATCAGCATAACGCGAGCCGGTGTAAATCACCCGTGAATCCAGTGCCAAACCATCAAATTGTGGCACTTCCCACTCCGCACCCACTGTCGCTTGCCACTCGGCAACACCGATAACGTCATTACCATCGAGTGAAGCATCACCAGTGTCTTTCTGCATAGCATCAAGCCAGGTCACGCCACCCAGTAACTTGATATCGTCAGTCGCTTTGCCATAGAAAGTCAGTTCAACCCCCTGATGTTGGTCCTCGCCATTCACGCCATAGACGTTATTTTGATTGACGCCCTCCCGGGGTCGGTCAGTAGTAAAATAAGCGAGTCCATAGCCCATATTTTCAGTTTCATATTTCAGGCCGATTTCATGCTGTTCTGAAACGAAAGGATCCAGTGCTTCCCCTCCATTTTCATACCCGAGTCCAACAGGGACTTCACCACCAGCTTCCAGATTCTCAATATAATTGGCATAAATTGAGATCTGATCGGTAAAGCGGTAGACAGCACCAATGGAAGGCGTCAGTTCGCGCTCTGTGAAACTGTCTTTCTCGAAGGTGTTATAGGCAATATTTTCAACTTTCAGGGTTTGAAGTCGCGCCCCAAGTGTTAAAAGCAGGCTTTCATCAAACAGCGATAACGTATCTCCCAATGCAAAACTATTCAGTTTCGTCACACTGTTGAGTCTCGGGTTAGCTAGTGAATTACCCACAAATTCATTGCCATCAAATGCTGGCTGGTCGTAACTGGTCGGACTGTATAGGTTGGTTGAGAACTGATCTGAAAAATCAAACACATAACCATTCTTGGTTTCCTGCATGAAGTATGAGTATGACATTACCCACTCATGTCCGACGCTGCCGGTGTTAAACTGACCTCTTATACCCAGTTCACCAGTATCAACTCTGTCTTCACGGGCATTATCAAAACGATAGACATTCGCATCGCCATCGTTACTGGACACCCGAATATTTGCCAGTGAATTTGCTTCATTGCTGCGACGAAGGCCATAGGCCGCCCAGCCTGTTATATTCTGATTGAAATCGTATTCTGCTCTGAAGGTTCCGAAAATATCGTCCTCGTCGGAATAAGACCATGGCTGAGCCCAGTTACTATCTGAATCTGGTGCAGACGGCACTTTTGATACGCCATCAAGCAGAGTGACATTCGTACGTGTTTCTTCCAACTCATTATCCTGCGTGCCCAGATCTGCTGACAGTCGCAGCTTATCGCCACGATAGTCCAGGCCCACTGAAAAAAGACTTAAGCTGGTTTTCTCATCATCTATACTTGTTCCGCCGTCGCGATAAGCCGTGTTAACACGAACACCAAACTGCTCCTCTTCGCCAAAACGACGGCCAACATCCAGAGCAACCTGCCCTTGTTCTCCGTGTTCAGTCCCCACCGTTAATCGAGTCAGAGGATAATTGGGGGCCCGTTTGGGTAACAGATTAATCGTGCCACCAATACCTCCGCCACTGGGCGTGGCACCAGTAAGAAAAGCACTGGCCCCACGCAGAACTTCCACCCGCTCAAACAATTCTGTTGCAATGTACTGACGTGGCAGCAGCGAATAGAGACCGTTATATGCGATATCGTCGGATCCCAGAATAAAACCACGGATAAAATAAGATTCCTGGAAATTACCGAAACCACGTGCCACTCTGACTCCCGGATCAGCTTTGAGCACATCCCCGACACTTTGCGCCTGGCGGTCCTGAATAAAATCATTGGTATAGCTGGTAATACTAAAAGGCGTTTCCAGGTGATCCCTGGTGCCGAGAATTCCGGCGCGACCACCCTCTGCGACCTGCCCTCCCTCGAATGCAGGAGAGAGACCTTCAGCTGAAGCATCAGCGCTGGCTGTAACCGTTAATGATTCGAGTTCAACGGCGCTTTCATTTTCAGATTCTTCTGCTGCGATGACAAGATTGCTTACGCCACTAAGTACCAGAGCAATACTCAGTGTGAGCGGTTTGAGATAAAGTGGCATGAGTGAATCTCCGTACAAATTCATGTTTGCTCGACATAGTACGAAAATCACACCCGCATGTAAATGATAATGTTTATTATTTAGCTTTGTTACATAAGTAACTATTTGCCACATTTACACCCTCTAACACGGAGGATCACAAAAATGGAAGATCTGGCTGCGCTCCCCCCGAATCTCCCGACGCCAATAGATGATGGTACTTGTCGGCATCTGGCAGGAATGCGATTACCCGATATCAGACTGCAGACTCACAAGGGACAATTATTGAACCTCTCCCTGCTATGTGGTCCCAGCCTGGTTTTCGTCTATCCCATGACCGGGGTGCCAGGTAAATCGCTTCCCTATGGCTGGAACGAGATCCCGGGTGCCAGGGGCTGCACCACCGAGGCTTGCGGCTTTCGCGACAACATCAAACAGTTCGACAAGCTTGGCATTCGGGTTTTCGGACTCAGTAATCAGAGCAGTGGTGAACAGCAGGAGGCTGCGGGACGACTGCAACTGCCTTACCCGCTGCTTAGCGACCAAAATCTGCTGTTTGCAAAGTCATTGAACTTACCCCTGTTTGAATGCGAGGGCATGCCTCGAATAAAAAGACTGACGTTGATTTGCCGTTCAGGCATTATCGAACAGTGTTTTTACCCGGTGTTTCCACCTGATTCTCATGCGGATGAGTTGCTGGCGATTCTGTCATCATCACCTTCCCTGACTGCGTGAAGCTGACGTTTTCATCGGGGACCTGATAACAACGACAGCGATAAAGCCAGCTTGGCAACAGTGCATGTGCCAGTGTGGTTTCATAGGGTTCGTATTCCGGCGAGCCATTCATGCTTAAAGTCTGCGTCGTGTGATCATAACGACCATACAGTGGTGTATTTTCCGGTCTCAGGATAACGACCTCATTTCCCACCATTTTGGCGAAATAGTCATCGTACTGCATAAAGGCACGGCCCGGTTTGTTCTGCTCTTCAGCCAGCGTCAGATCCCGGCCTATCATTGGATGTGAGGCGGAAATGCCCATCAGAGATAATACTGTCGTCGGCAGATCTATCTGGCTGGCGATCGTGGTCAGTTTCTTAGGCTGAATATCCGCTCCGAGAATCAACCCTGGAATATGATATTTCTCTATCGGCACCAGGTTTTCACCTTCAACACGATTATGATGATCGGCCACGACCAGAAATACGGTATCTTTCCAGTATTCGCTCTGGCGCGCTTTATCGAAAAATTGCCCAAGCGCGTAGTCTGCATAACGTACCGCGTTTTCAGGCGTTTGCTTCTCACCTTCTATCTCAATCCGGCCATCCGGAAACTCGTAGGGGGAATGATTTGATGAGGTAAACGCAAAGCTGAAAAAGGGTTTACCCGAAGCATGATGCTGCTGCAGTCTCTCATGCAGTTTGTTGAACACATCCTCATCTGACGCTCCCCAACTGCCTTCAAAAACCGGATTCTCAAAATGCTCGCGGTCGATAATATGCTGGAAACCATTACCCACGAAGAAACTGGCCATGTTGTCAAAATGCGCCTGGCCACCATAGATGAACTCAGTCAGATAGCCTCTGTTTTCCAGCAAAGAGGCAATAGTGAAAAAGTTCTGCTGCGATAATGATAATTTGACCACACTACGGGCCCGGGTAGGCAGGAAACCACTGATCACCGCTTCTATACCCCGCACTGACCGGGTGCCTGTGGCATACAGGTTCTCAAACCACCAGCCCTGCTCACTGAGTTCATCCAACTCCGGCGTCGCACCACTGCCACCCAGTGTTTTCACATAATCAGCGCTGAGGCTTTCCTCCAGAATTAAAACCAGGTTGAGCGGTTTTTCCCGTTGCTCGCTGGCATGCTGCGGATTGACAATTGGCGGGTTAGCACTGGCATTCACTATCAGTTCAGGCTTTTCTTCATCAACTTCAGCCAGAATCTGTTCATGACTCAGTTCACCGTAGACCTCGTTGGACTCTTCCTCATGCTTGAGATTGTAAACAGCAAAATAAACCGACCAGGCTGAGTTCAGCATCAGGTCATTAACCAGCGGGTCCGGAGTAATCGCGAATGTGGAAGGGTTGGCCGGCCGATGGTCGAATGAGGAACGAATCATCACTACCGTGATGAACACCATCAACGGCCAGCAAAGCAGGGTTTTCCAGTAAGCCCAGCCAGGTTGTTGCTGATTTATCCAGCGTTTGCTGAGACGGTACATGCCATAGGCAACTGCCGCCGTGATCAAGATGCCACCAACCAGCGTCAGACGATAGCCCTCCCACAGCATCGACATGACTTCCTCGGGGTATTTCAGATATTCAATAAACAGTCGGTTGGGTCGCTGACCGTATTCGATCATAAAGGTGGGGCTGGCCAGCTCCATGAATATGATGACCGCCACGGTCAACACAGCCCAAATGCTGATGATTCGCTGCCAAAGCCGCCAGCTGAACCGATGTGCCAGCAGTGGAACAAGCAATATCAATGGCGCCAGTAACATGCCTGACAAAATCAGATCGACTCTGAGACCATTCAGCATCACCACAGCAAACTGGCCAATACCATCGAGCCGGTCAAACTGCCAGATCGTCAATAAAAATCGAGAAAAACCCAGAATACCCAGATACACCAGCAAGAGTCTGGCTATTGCTGAATAAGGTCCAAGAAAACTTCTGTTTAAATAAGCTTGCTTTGTCATCGCATCTGCTTTTTTCCATTAACCTTGCGTGACTCTAGCTTGTTTAACTTAAAACAAAATTAAATTTTGCTTAGGTAAAAGAGCACTGCTATTAAGGTGTATAAAAATCATCGCCGAAAAGCCCTGTTTTGCACAAAATCCCTATTGCCAATAAGGGTTTATCATGTAAGCTAGCAAAAAACGCAAAGGAATGGCTATGACAGGATTCAATAGCACCTCCCATCCCAAGGTGGGTAATGATCTGCTTAAGCAATGGCAAACGATGCTGGATTTGCTCGCTGAGTATATGTCGGTGCCGGTCGCGCTCATCATGCGGCTCGATCATGACAAAATCACAGTTTGCGTTAAGAACAATGCGGTCAGCAACCCTTATCAGCCCGGAGAAACGCAAGTCATCCAAGAGTCAGGGCTCTACTGTGAAGAGGTGGTTCGAAGCAATGCCCCGCTATTTGTAGAGAATGCAATTGCAGACCCCGTATGGCAGCACAATCCTGATATTGAAAAAGACATGATCAATTATTTGGGTCTGCCTTTACACTGGCCCAATGGAGACCTGTTCGGCACGTTGTGCGTGCTTGATTCCAGGTCACACTGTTACGACGATAAGCAACAGGGTCTGATGCGGCAAATGCAGTTAATGGTGGAAGCACATCTGGATCTGCTGGAGAAGAATCACAAACTGCAACTACTGAGTAAAGAGTTGCAATGCCTGGCTGATACCGATGATCTGACGGGTATCTGGAACCGTCGTGCCTTCATTGAAGAAAGCAATAAAGAACTCCAGCGCGTTCAGCGAAGCAAGCACCCGATCTGTTTGCTGATGATGGATATTGATGACTTCAAAGACATCAATGATGCCTTTGGACATGAAGTCGGTGATGAGGTCCTGAAGCTGTTTGCTCACTGCATCTCAGCCAACAAACGCGCCTACGATATTTTCGGCCGGATTGGTGGCGAGGAGTTTGCCATGTTATTGCCCGAAACCAGACGTGCTGAAGCGATGGAATTAGCAGAGCGGATCCGGCATAAAGTCACTGAAATCTTTTTTCACAAACACCATACTGAAATCCGCATCACTGTCTGTATCGGCGTCTATGAACTGGCCAGTAACGACACCACTATTCTGTCTGCGCTGAGTAAGGCTGATGAAAGACTCTACGCTGCTAAACGTGCCGGTAAAAACAAGGTCATGGACTGCATCAATTAATTCACCCCGCCATAGGCTGCATGCCACACTGGCGCAGGAGATTCTGCCAAGTTTCAGTGTGCCGCTTAATGGCCCGGTCAAACTGTTGCCAGAGGCCGGTGTCGCTATTAATAGCTAAAACCTGCCGGTAATACGGTTTGAAACTGTCAGGCATCTCCCTTTGCTGTAACTCGGCAAGTGCGGAAAGACCACTGAATATCTGCTCACCGTCACGACTGATTTGTGAAATATAGGGTTGTATCCGGGCGATATAGACTTTGAAGAATACGTTCTTCACCCGCTCAGCACTGGGGTTGGGCTTACCCCTATAACACAGAGGCTTGCCGTTGATTTTCTGTTCCAGCATGTCAGAGGCATCATTAAGACGTGTGATCAGTAAGCGGATACTGTTAATGAGTTGGCCTCCGCTGTGATCGAAGACCCAGCGCTGCTGGATTTCCCCCATTTCATCCAAACCGGGTTCCATTGAACCTGTCTTGAGCTGTTGTAAAACCGCTTTTGCGTGATCTAAATCAGCCTTCAGCGTAGCGGGACTGATGTGCGTTTCGCCCTGCTGATAAAAACCGCTCGACTGACTCATCAACTCTGCCATCGGTTCATCAGCCCAGACTGCATTCCAGAAATACTTACTCAGCGCGTCCTTTTTGTGCGCGATCGCCTGTTTCAATTGCGATTTCAGTTGTTGCTGTTCGATTTTTGGCAGGCATTGTCGGGCTTTATCGATAAAACGCAATTGATACCGAAGATCATTAAGCGGCGTCATCACACGCCCCATCGCCGAATTGCGTTCACCCACAACAACCTGCAGTTCACAGCCATACAGAGACAGAAAATCGAGCATATTGATTTTTATCTGCTCGATATCAAGCCGGCGGTCACGCATTCTGGGGAAGATCTGTACTTCCATCAGTGCACTGGACTGTACCTCCACATCCAATACATTGGAAAGCCTTTCAAGGTAAGTATCCATCATGCTGTCGGGCCTGGAGAAAGGATCACAGGCCGCTGAAAGCAGTAATATGATGGCCGTGACGCATAATCGATTAATACAACGCATGATATTAAGTGATTAACGTCATCGCCTGTTCCGTGGATAGGAAGATCTCACTGTCAGTCAAAGCCACAATATCGTGCTCCTCACCTGACTTGGCATACAGATAGTCACCTTTATTGAGTTCCACACCGCCTATCAGCACCTGACCGTTGATTACCATGATTTCGGCATTACCTTCATACACATGATGTGGGAAATGCGCCCCCTTTTCCATCCTGATAATGACGGTTTTGCCACCTTTGTCATTGACGCGGAATACACTTCTTTCGATGCCTTGCTGATCTGATGCCTGCCAATCGCGTTCTATTGCTCTGTTTACTAACATCGTTCAGTACCTGAATATCATTCCATTAATCAAGATAGCCACCTGTGGCCTGGATCATTTGGAGAGATCCCGGTGCCGTCAGCCAGATAGCTAATGCCCTTTGCTCTTGTTCAGGCCGCTTATCCAGCGTGAGTTGCCAGTAACGCTGTCCATTGACCTGTTGTTTATTCAGTACCACAAAATCATGCGCTAACATCCGCCCCCGGTTCTCGCCGGCCTCAACACGACTCCTGAGCCCCATTCCCAGAATGGCTATATGGGCTGTCAGAGTCTCATCTGAGTCAAAATGAATGGAGAGTTGTTGACCATCAAGTGTGGCATGCAGAATTCCTAGATTTGCAGCGTCCGGTTGCTGCAAAGCTCTGCCATTGAACCAGCCACGCCACTCACGATTATTTACTATAAATCCCGGTGTGTAGACTTGTGATAACAGGCCTTCGCTAACCCATTGGCGCTGACGCTCAGAATAGGCAGCTTTGGCAAAACGATCCGGCCAGCCCAGACCATCCCAATAATCGACATGGAAAGCCAGTGGCAACAGCGTTTTGAATAGTCGGGGATCATTTTTAAGCGAGGACAGCCAACTGTCGGCTGGCGGGCAACTGCTGCAACCTTCCGAGGTATAGAGTTCTACCATGGTTGTCTTAAGCGCCTCACTGCTGAATTCCTGCGCGTTGGTACATGCCGGTAAAAAACAAATCATCAAAAGCCACAAGCGAGGCATCATCAGTGTTCTCCGACATAATTGATAACCCATGTTGTTGAGAACATCAGGGATGACGGGAGTTCCGAACCCTGCCTTCAACAACTCGAGTAAGTTTCAAAGCTTGAAACCGAAGCTCACTGTGTCTGCTGCAGGCAATCAGAAAATTACTGAGCCATTAAACGTAATATTCTGATTTTAAATAATTTGCGTTGAATTAAACTGAAGCCGTGTTGATAGAAAAGCGTCAGGAGGTGAGAACCATGTGGACTAAGCCAGACTACAATGACATGCGTTTTGGTTTTGAGGTTACGATGTATATCAATAACCGTTAATCAAACTGTTAAATAAACTGGGAAACCCCGCTACGGCGGGGTTTTTCATGGCTGAAAATATTTTTGACAGCGACTGACAAACCCGATAAATTGACATTAGCTTGAAAGTTGATCTGAATATTTATTTTTCATTTCGATGCATTACCTTAAGTAGCTCGTCCTGTTTATTAATAAGTACTTCTGCACACCTTCCAGCTATACCCGCCTGCCAAGGCATGTTTTTATTAGTAAATAGGATTATCTATGTCTACATCTACCGGTACTGTGAAGTGGTTTAACGAAACTAAAGGTTACGGCTTCATTGAACAAGAAAGCGGCCCTGATGTTTTTGCCCACTTCAGCCAAATCAAAGGCGACGGTTTCAGAACCCTGAAAGAAGGCCAGCGTGTTGAGTTCACCGTTAGCCAAGGCGCCAAAGGCCCACAAGCTGAGAACATCACTGCCCTGTAATTTTAATTACAGTCAGCTATAAAAAAGCCCCGTTCAACGGGGCTTTTTTTATGCCGTGCCCGGCTCGATTTCAATCACTTTACGGGCGAAGCTTTCATATTCCTGCCAGAGCTCTCTGGCCATACTGTCGGGGAACAGGTGACACTCCCCTTTTTTCAATGCCTCGATAATGCCTTCGGCAACCAGGCCGGGCGGTTCAGCGACATCGCTCAAACCGGCGTTATTGGCCATGTCCGTAGCGATAGGTCCGGGGTGAACGCTTAGCACTACCGTCTTCTGCTCGGCCATTTCATGACGCAAAGCCTGGGTAATGGAATAAGCTGCAGCCTTGGAAGCTGCATACGTGGCGAAGGCAGGGAATGAACGTAAAGATGCAATCGAGTTCAATTGTACGAAGGCACCGCCGCCGTTGGCTTTCAGCACAGGTGCGAAAGCCTGCGCCATTCGCAGTAACCCGGCGACATTAATATTCATCTGAGTGGCCAGTGCATCAATGGACTCCGGCTGTAAGGGACTGGCGTTTTTGAGTATGCCGGCGTTATTCACCACGATATCAACGTCCTGCGCATTGGCTGCAGCTGAGATAACAGTACTGGGACGGCTCAGGTCAATATGGATGGGCGTGACCTTATCGGCATACTGCTGTTCCAGATCGGCAACCGAGTCGAGCTCACGTACCCCCAGATATACCTTGCGCACACCACGCTCGAGAAATGTTTCGACGATGGCTCGACCGATGCCGCGATTGGCGCCGGTTACCAGGGCAACTTTGTAATCGATATCGAATGGCTTATTCATAAATGTCCTCTGCTGTCCGTGATTGGGATGTCATGGTGACCGGGCTGAATCAATAAAGTTCAGCTTGTCTTTATATTGCCATCGGCCGTCCAGTCCCCTACATTAATGGGCAAAAGATTCTTTCAAAATGATAACGAAGCCTGACAATGGATAACTATAAAGCCCTTCTGGATCAGTTTCTGACGACGACAATGCACTGGCTCAGCAGCCCCAAGTTCTACTCACAGATAGGCTTGATACTTCTGGCACTGTTAATTGCCTTCCCGCTGGCAAAGTTTCTTAAATCCCGCTCTCCCCTGCTTCGTCAGGCGCCGACCGATGGCGCGATGCTCAACCTGAGACAAGGTATTTACCGTCTGCGTGATCTGGTATTGCCATTGATGATGATACTGGCACTGTCAGTCGCTGCAGATATCGGACAGGCGCTGATTGCTCAGAGCTGGTTAATCCGGATCAGCCTCAGCGTAGCGGTAATCTTCATGCTGTATTCCATCATCAACCGTTTTGTGGAAAAACAACTGTTTCGCAAGCTTGCTCTGTGGATGATACTGCCGATTGCTGTTCTGCATATTCTGGGCTGGCTGGATGAGGTGGTCGCTTATCTTGAGACCATTTCCCTACAAATCGGCAACTTCAAGATTTCAGCCTATGGTGTTGCCCGGGTATTGATTTTCGGCTCTATTCTGTTCTGGCTGGGCCGTCTTTCCAATAATGCCGGTCAGCAGATCATTCGCAATCAGGAAGATCTGGATCTGGGCACCCGTGAAGTGTTTGCCAAACTGTTCCAGGTGACTTTGTTTGTGGTGGTCTTCCTGATGCTGCTGCAGATCATGGGCATTAATCTGACTGCGCTTGCTGTATTTGGTGGTGCTGTCGGTGTGGGTCTGGGCTTTGGCCTACAATCGATTGCCTCCAATTTCATCTCCGGCATCATCCTGTTGCTGGATCGTTCCTTGTCGGTCGGTGATTATGTGGAAATGGAGGATGGCCGCGCCGGCACCATCCGCGAGTTGAAAATGCGTTCGACAACACTGGAGACCTTTGATGGCAAAGACATCATGGTGCCCAACGAGCAGTTTATCACCACCAGTTTCACCAACTGGACCCACAAGAATCAGAAACAGCGTTATTCACTGACCTTTCAGGTGGCTTACAAAACCGACCTGCATAAACTATTCGATCTGGTCCGTGAGGTCGTTGCCAGCCATCCGCAGGTTATCAGTGGTCCGGAGATTCCCATTGAAGAAAGACCGGATGCTGAAATTCAGGGTTTTGCCGACTCCGGTATCGACATACTGGTAGAGTTCTGGATGGAAGGCATTGATGATGGTCGTAACCGCGTGGGTGGGGATTTGTTGCTGATGATCTGGGACACACTGCAACAGCATGGTATCGAAATTCCATTCCCGCAACGCGAAATCAAAATCCTCGGTCAGCCTGCAAAGTGACCGCAATTGCTATGCTTGTGCAGGACAAAACGCCCGGTTTTGTCCTGCAGTCAAGCTTTCGTGCTAGTATAAAACCTCTACACTGATCTTCACTTCTTATTCACAATGGCTGTTATGCAATGGCAAAAGGTCAGTGACGAATCTGTGAGGTGAATATGAAATTCTCTCCCTTTATAGCTCCATCCATCGTATTGATGGTTATCGCATTCAATCAGACATTTGCCGGTTCAGCTCCGGATGATCAGGCGGTCGCGCAGATAAATGCTGAGAATAACCGTATCACACAAATCAGTGAGACCTGTTATCAGGGCTGGCAACAACTCGACTGGACCATCGGTGAAAACGGCATTCCGGCTTCAAACCACCCTGCCTTCAATGAAGGCATCAAACGGGTTTGTCAGGCCCGCGCCGAGCTGTTTTTCGAAGGCTATGAAATCACGCCTTTCATCGAACCTGAATCACAAGCGCAGGTTTTTCCCATCGTGTTCCAGCCCAGTGTTGAAGAAATCAAACAACAGCTTCGACAAAATCTGCCGAAACTGCGTTTGATTTGAGCTTCCGTCAATTTATCCGAAAGATTTGCTGCAAATCTGAACATCAAAAATTGTTTGTCAGCATTCAGCTCAGCAATTTTCAGTTCAACTGACTAGTGTTAATCTGCTTTTATTATGCATAATATAGTGTGCATTTAACTGAACACGTTTTTGTGTTGCTCGCAACGCATCACAACGAGGATTAACGCATGTCGCAATTCGAAAACCTGAAACTGGACAAGCAATTATGTTTCGCCCTGTACAGCGCAACTAACAACATCACGCGTCTTTATCGCAGTCTGCTGGATGACTACGACCTCACTTATCCGCAATATCTGGTTTTGCTGGTACTTTGGGAGAAAGACGGCATCGCCATTAAAGATGTGATGCAAAAATTAAACCTTGACTCAGGCACACTGTCACCGATTATCAAGCGTCTGCAGAGTGCCGGTATGGTTGAAAAGGTTCGCGCTGACAAAGATGAACGTATTGTTCGCCTATTGCTGACAGATAAAGCCAGAAAGCTTGAACCGAAAATCGCCAAAGTCCAGGAGAAAGTGGCGTGTCAGACGGCTTTGTCATCAACAGAATTCTTTGAACTGCTCGCCCAACTCAATACCCTGGCCGATAATCTGTCACAGCGGGAACATAAGCACACAGCTGCATGAGCAGCAGTTATTCACGGCAAAGTTTTTTGTTGCAGCTAAATTTGCCTGGCTCTGGCTGCTGGCTCAACAGGCGCAGTTACCTAAAATGTAAGGCGCCGATGATTCGCAGCACAAGCCATACGAACAATAATGGCAACAGCAGCATAATCAGCACGAACTCTGCCAGCAGATAGACCGCGGCTTCAACACCCTGCTCTGCACGGTTTTTTATCTGACTGAGCCGGGCCTGAATATCAATCTTGTCACGTAAATTGTTGAACCAGCCTCCTGATTCCTGCTGATAACTCTCATTCAATTGATCAACACTGCCTTGCGCTGATTGCAGCACTGAAACAGCTTGCTGGCGCTCTGTCTGAAGCCATTGCTGGGTCCCATGAGAGACCAGCGCAAGCACCGGAACAGTCAGCCTCAGAACGGTCAGAATGACCAAGGTTTTCAGCAGCCACTGCCCTGAGAAATGACCGGCGGGTTTTAAAATCAGCAGGAGCAGGACGAGTATCGCCAATAAAACCAGCAGGAGCTGAATCAATAAATGATCGCTCAGCATCAGGATAATTTTCTGCACACCGATCGACGCTGAGGCAAGCAGCAGGACCGAAGACACCTGTTCAATGAGATCATTGAGTGGGTCAAGAATTTCGCCCGGGGTAAGTGTCAGCCCCAATCCCATTGGCTCAATCGACATCTCGGTTCCCTGTGCAACAGAAATAACTGCGTTGAGTCCGCGTGCCAGCGCATAGACAGTCAAAGTCACCTTGAGCATTTGCGTCAGTTGGCCGGCAAAAGCCTGCTCCATGGGTAAACAGGCAATGATTAAGCAGATGAGTGCCATTGCGATAGCTGATTTCTGTCTTAAAGACATAAGACCTCCTGACCGGGACTTCTGCTCAGGAAAATCCTGAGTCATAACGCGCCAAACACTGATTGTGCTTCTTGCGGCGATCTCTAAAATAGCAAACAACTACTTGAAGTTCTCAAGTAATCATTTGATCAGGAGATTCACCATGTGGACTAAACCAGAATATTCAGACATGCGTTTCGGCTTTGAAGTCACTATGTATATCTGCAACCGCTAATACATAGCTGCAACGCAAGAAAAAGCCCCTTTCCAGGGGCTTTTTTTATGTCTGACGTTTCATTCAGCCAGTTTGATACAGTTTCTGCCATCACCTTTGGCAAGATAAAGCGCTTTATCAGCACGCTCGATCAGCGTCGCCAGTGTTTCTCCTTCCGCCAGCTCAGACAAGCCGCTACTGACGGTCACCGTCAGCCTGGTGTCATCAAAATGGAAGGTCCAGGCTGAAATAGCGAGGCGAATAGCTTCAATTCTTTGCATCGCATGCGCCTGATCACAGTCGGTGAACATCACCAGAAACTCTTCCCCGCCCCAGCGACATAAGACATCTTCCTTGCGGATATGCAGTTTGATGATCCGTGCCACTGCTTCCAGCACTTCATCGCCATGTTGATGGCCGTAGGTGTCATTTACCTGTTTGAAGTGATCAATATCAATCAGCGCCAGTGAAATAGTTTGCTGATTGCGACGGGATTTAGCCAGCGCCTGTTCAAACAAACTGTCAAACACCTGCCGGCTGGCCGCACCGGTCAGTTTGTCCCGGGTCGCCATGGTTTCCAGCCGCCCCTGATAGCCGCGCAGTGCCAGATGAGCGATAAACAACACCACAATACTGATAGCGAGAGATACCAGAATATTAATCCACAGGGCCGCTTCGACTTTCTCTGAGGCCGGGTCGTTGACCTGCTCGACGATCAGAAACCAGTCAAATTCCGGCACCAGCCGGCTGTTAAGATAGATAACATTACCGTTTTTGGCCTCAAACGAGACAGAAGCACTGGGCGTCGTCAGAATACGGGTGAACAGTTTATCCAGTCCTTCTTTGTTCTGAATATGTAACTCATGACTGTATTGGCTGCTTTGCAGCATCACCTCACCCTGGCGGTTAACAAAGTAGATTTCCCGACCATAGCGACGCTGATAATTTTCAATCAGCTGCACCACACTTTCCATCGACAATCCGACACCGATAAGGCCGATAAACTCACCTTGTCTGTTTTCCACCCGATAATTTACGAAAATGCTCAAACGGCTGCGATCGGCGGTGTCGTGATCAATATTGATCTCATAATCCTGTTTCATTTCGCGGGCGCGGAAATACCACTCGTCTTCAGGCTCGTCTTCAGAGACCCGTTTGATAACGCCTTCCGGGTGATAATAGAGACGACTTTTTTCAGAAACGAAAAAAGCGGTAATGGTTTCGTATTTGTCCTGGATCTGGGCAAGATAGCGCTGCATGCGCTCCGGGTCCTGCTCGCCGTTTGCCACCCAGTCAATAGCGAAGGTGTCATTCGCCATCAGAGAGGAAATCAGCACTGGCTGTAACAGATCGCGCTGGATTTCAGAATAGATGTTATCACTGGTGAGAGGCAGCATTTCCTGCTGCAGCCGTTCCGCTATCGAGTCCCGCGCTACAAAATAGCCAATCAGACTTGTTGCCAGGAAACCCAGCAGGACAATCACGCTGATGATGACGCTATAGAGACGTTTGCGGCTTTGCATGAAACTGATTCGCCTGGAAAAAAGCTGACATGATAGGCAAGCTGCGTGCTAAATACCAGTTCTGGCAGCACATTGGCTCCCGGCTTTTTGCTGCCCCTGCTGGCCCACTCAGGCTTGCCTCATCATGGCAAGTCGGTTTTGAGTCAGCGTTCATCCTCGTCGGGTAAGTGATAATGTCTGTCTTCAGACTCTTCACCACCAATGCGTTTAAAATAAAACACACCAAAAGCAAAACTGGCCAGCAACAGCAAATAAAAAATATCAAGATCATCATCTTTCAACAGGCTGACAAGTGCCCAGGCTGGCGCAATGTAAAACACAATGCTGAACACTACAGCAATCGCTTTACCAAACTCTTTACGGGCGCCTCGGTAGGCATAGCGACTGAACAGTCCGGTCAGAAAGCCGCCGAACAGAGCCAGAATCAGATAAAGAATCATGCCGATCATGCTGACGTTTGACATAAAAGCACCTTGAGTTGTTATTAACGCTATTTCTTAGAGGGCTGACCCGTTTTGAGGTTCAGGCAGCTGCATGCCTGCTTCAGTGATGATGCGATGCATCGGAATATCCCGCTCATGCGGATGGATGGTCTCGAAACGCCCCATTTCCATTCCCACACCGATTGTCTCGATTATATCCTCACACTCTGCCAGCGTCCTGTCGTAGTAACCGCCACCATAACCCAACCGGTAATTGGCTTTATCAAAGCCGACTAAGGGCACCAGGAAACGGTCGGGATTCAACCATTCGGGTCTGGCAGGCACCGGAATATTCCAGGTGCCGCTGACCATTGCCGTATCCGGCTGCCAGCGGGCAAATTCAAGTTTGCGTGTCTCATTATTAATAACAGGCACGCTCAATATCCACCCGGCTGATATCAGTGATTCTGCTAATAGACGACAATCCAGTTCACCCTTGATAGGCCAGTAAATCCCGAGAACGCCCGGCTGACAGTCAGACAGATAGGCAGCAACATGCCGAAGACAGGTCTGCGCTATCTGCTGATGCTGTTCGGCAGAGAGTGCAGCCCTGTCCTCAAGCAAGCGCTGACGCTGATTTTGTCGCCAGGTTTTCATTCACTGTGTTCCTTTTATCGAAATTTCCACTTGACGCCATTATAAGTCGTAAATAATATACAGCTTATAAATATGCATTTGAAATACTTATTTAGGAGACCGCATATAATGAGCCCAGACACTATCGCCACCATCAAAGCCACTGTACCTGTTCTGCAGGCCCATGGCGAACAGCTTACCCGGCTTTTCTATCAGCGGATGTTTGAGAATAACCCTGAAGTTAAAGTTTTTTTTAATCAGGCTCACCAGCATGCTGGCAGTCAGCAAAAAGCCCTGGCCGGAGCCATCTGCGCCTATGCAGAAAATATTGATAATCCGGCGGCATTGGCAGCAACGGTGGAATTGATTGCTCAGAAACACGCTTCTCTTGGGATCAAGCCGAAACATTACCCGATTGTCGGCAACAACCTGCTTGCGGCTATCAAGGAATTACTGGGTGATGCCGCCACTGACGACATTATCAATGCCTGGGCTGAGGCCTACCAGGTACTGGCAGATATCTTCATTGAGCGCGAAGCTGAAATCTATCGCAGTCATGAACAACATTATGGCTGGCAGGGTTTCAAAGCTTTTAAAGTAGTTAAACGAGAAGACAACAGTCAGATCATCAGTTCCTTTTACCTGCAACCGGCAGACGCCCAGCCTTTGAAAGCGCATCAGCCTGGTCAATATATTACTGTTCGTGTCCCGGCATCTGATAAGCATGAGCCTATGCGTAACTACAGTCTGTCTAACAAACCGGGTGATGATTTTTATCGCATCAGTGTCAAACGCGAGACTGCCCGCCAGGACGATGCGCCGCACGGTGTTGTTTCAAATTTCCTGCATGACGAGATCAATGCCGGGGATACTATCTGGGTGGGGCCACCCTGTGGCGAATTTACCATTCGGACTCCAGCAGGCAAGCCCATGGTGATGATTGCCGGCGGTGTTGGCATCACACCGTTGCTGTCGATGTTGCATGCCAGCCTGGATACTGAAGATACATCTCCCGTTACCTTGATTCAGGCGGCGATTAATGGTGACGCACTCGCCTTTAGTGAGGAAATTGCTGAACTTAAGGAAACCTATGCCAACTTTGACTGGCATATTCGCTACAGCGAACCTACTGATAACGATCGTTATCTGGGCCGCTTCCACAGTGAAGGACTGATTGATGAAGACTTGCTGGCTACGGTCGATAAATCAGCTGACTTTTACCTCTGCGGTCCGGCTGAGATGATGCAGCATTGTCATCAATTATTGCGGCAAGCCGGCGTCAAGTCAGAACAGATTCATCTGGAAGCATTCGGGCCGGCGCTACAGCTGGCCAGCTGATAACAGGCCCTGCTCAGGGATGAGCTAATCAGGCTACATTCAGGCTTTGTTGTAATTTGGCTTTGTTCTTGACGACATCATCCAGCGTGTAGCCATCGAGGACTTCCAGGAAAGCTTTTTGTGCCTTGCGTAATGCACTGTAGAGAATGCAGACATTATCTATCGGGCAGGCGCACTGGTCACCAAAGCACTCCAAGAGTTCAAGGTTCTCTGTTTTGCGAATCAGTTTACCGATGTTGATGTCGCTGGGCTGCATAGCTAGCTTCAAACCACCGCCTCGACCGCGCTGACTGAGGACGATTTTTTCCTGTACCAGCTTTTGTGCGACTTTAGCCAGATGATTAGTGGAAATCCCATATCGCTCGGCTGCATCTTTGACGGTAGCGGGTTTGTCGCCGGGATGAATCGCCAGATAGATTAACAGGCGCATCGCGTAATCCGAGTGTGTAGTGAGCTGCATTCATGTACTCCTTCAAACTGCGGTATAGTCTATCCCAATTGAAATGGGTATAATGGATACCGTTTATATATTTAAGCTGTTTTTGACCCTGGTCAAAGCCTGATGATCGCAAGCAATTTTCCAGCCAGCGCTCGAACCCGGGCTTGAGACAGCAGAAAATCACTAAAATTCTTTTGTTCACAGTTCAGACCGGAGAGTCACTCCTCTTCTTCGGTTAGTTTTGAGCCTGCCGGACGCAGGCTCTTTTTTTGCCTTTCATTCCCCCCCCTATCTGCACAAATTCAGGGCAAGCCGCGCTATTCTGGGGCTTCACGACAAATTCACGGATTCAAGCCAACACTGACTCAAACTCAGGAGTCAGCTATGCATCACTATTTCAAAGCAGGTCTCATTTTATCAGCCTGTCTCAGCCTGTTCGGTTGCCAGAGCATGTCAAAGCCCCCATTGGACACCGTTGATTATGTTGACATCAATCGCTTCATGGGCGACTGGTATGTCATTGCCAACATTCCCACCTTTATCGAAGAGGAAGCCTATAATGCGGTCGAATCCTATTCCCTGAATGAAGACGGTACCATAGCGACCACATTCACTTTTCGCGAAGGCGGGTTTGATGGCGAACTGAAAACCTATCATCCCAAGGGATTTGTCGAGAACACGGAAACCAATGCCGTCTGGGGCATGCAGTTTGTCTGGCCGATTAAAGCCGATTACCGCATCGTCTATCTGACCGAGGATTACAGCCAGGTAATCATTGGTCGTAATAAAAGAGACTATGTGTGGATCATGGCAAGAACACCGCAAATTCCGGCAAAAGACTACCGGCATATGCTGAATCTGGTTGCAGAAATGGGCTATGACACCAGTAAAGTTCGCAAGGTACCGCAGCAATGGCCTGATAACAGGGAATAAATGGCAATGTATCTTGTCAGCCTGGTCTATGCCAGTACCCGTTGTTCCGACTGGAAGGATAAAGACATTTATCAGATTCTATCCGCGTCAGGAATCAATAATGCAAAATCAGCTATCACCGGCGCACTCTGTTTTAATGGTGATTATTTCCTGCAGTGTCTTGAAGGTGACCGCCGGGCGGTGAATGAACTTTACCGCAAGATTCAAAACGATCACCGCCATCGTGATGTCATTCTGCTTCATTACGCTGAGATGACGCATCGCAGCTTCGAAAACTGGCAAATGCTTTATGTGCCGGAATCAAAAATGAGCCAGTCACATATTCTGCGTTATTCCGGCAGACAGCAATTTAATCCCTATGAAATGAGTGGTGCAAGCGCACTGCAACTATGCCGGGAACTTGCTTTCAGCTTACCCGAAGACGATTCAAAGCTTTAGATCATCAACTGAGTTAATCACTGCTGCATACAAGTCACGGGTTGAGGCCAGTGCGGCTTCATGCACTTGCTTTGCCGGCAACGTGCTGCCGTCGGGAGCATCCAGACTTCTTGTGGCGGTGGCACTGGCTATCACGGTCGGCTTGTAGCCCAGGTTGAAACCACCGTGAGCGGTTGAATTAACGCACATATGCGTCATAAAACCTGCCAGGATAATATTGTCTATTCCCTGGCCGCGAAGATATTCATCCAGCGGCGTTTGCACAAAAGCATTGGGGAAATTCTTGGTGATCACATGTTCGCCATCGGTCGGCGCGACTTCCTCTGCTATCTCACCCAGCGCCGTATTAAGGTCATAGGGTGAGCCCGCCCCACCATCATGCTGAATATGAAACACCGGCACGCCATTATCACGCGCCATCTGCAACAGTGTTTGCGCCTGTTTAAGGGCCTCTTCCACCCCTTCCAGTTGCATCACACCCTGGCGGTAGGTGTTCTGACAGTCGATCATGATGAGGGCCGAATCACGCAATGCTGAGGGGTGATGTCCCAGCCCCACGATATCTCTTAAAGTCGTATTCATTATGGCATCTCCGCTTTTTTCCTGACCTTAGCATAATCTTGAATCAAGCACAGGGCTGTTGCATTAATCGGGCGATCGTTATTATTCGGCGCAAATCCACCAAAGATCCGGAGCGCCAATGCAAGATGTTCAGTCCAAAGCATCATCCAGTCTGACCAAGGTTTTCGATGCGATCAGAAGCAACCGTCTTTTCGAAACAATAGTGGTTGGCGTTATTCTATTCTCCGCGCTGCTCGCCGGGGCCAAAACCTACGATATCTCACCCGCCGTGGTTAATATCATGGTCTGGCTCGATTACAGCATTACCTTGTTTTTCCTTAGCGAAATCAGCATTCGCTTTTTTGCCGAACAACGCAAATCGCAGTTCTTTAAAAGTGGCTGGAATATCTTCGATACCATTATCGTCGTGGTCAGCCTGATCCCGATTGAAGACAGTGAACTCGCCCTGGTAGGACGGCTGATTCGCATCTTTCGGGTACTCAGGATGGTGTCTGTGATCCCGGAGCTACGCACACTGCTTAACTCTCTGCTTAAAGCCCTGCCCCAATTGGCTTATGTCGCCTTATTAATGTTCATTATCGTTTATATTTATGCCGCAGTGGGCACGACCTTCTTTGCCAAAATCAATGAAACCTTATGGGGTGACATCACCGTCTCGATGCTGACATTGTTCAGGGTGATGACCTTTGAGGACTGGACGGATGTCATGTACGAGACCATGTCAGTGCATCCACTGAGCTGGCTTTTCTATATCAGCTTCATATTTCTTAACGCCTTTGCTTTTCTCAATATGCTGATCGGCATTGTTGTCAACGTGATGGAAAAGGAAAGTGCCGAACAGTGGCAGAAAGATCATGCCGGTGAACCGACTGTGGCTGATTTATCGCGTCAGATTGAAGAACTCAAAGCCCTGCTTGTGCAACAGACCGAATTAAAGGCAATAAAAAAGGGAGCTTGAGCTCCCTTTTTCTGCCATCCGGCTGTTCGAATTACTGCATGGCACGCAGCATCCAGGCCGTTTTTTCATGAACACGCATGCGGTCACCGACCAGTGCCGCTGTGGATTCATCATCGGCATCCTGCGCCTTTTTCAGCACTTCACGGCAGGTTTTGACAACCTGTTCGTGACCGTGGGTCAGGGTCACAACCATATCCGCGGCGCCCGGTACACCTTCAACTTCTTCGATGCTGCTGAGCTGGGCAAATGATTTGTATGTGCCCGGCGCAGCCACGCCCAGAGTACGGATCCGTTCAGCGATGTCATCCACCGCCTGAGCCAGTTCGGTGTAATGTTCTTCAAACATCAGATGCAGATCACGAAACTGCGGACCCGTCACATTCCAGTGAAAGTTATGAGTCTGCAGGTAGAGGGTGTAGCTGTCTGCCAACAGGCGTTTCAGTCCATCAGCAATATCTTGTCTATCCTGCTTGTTAATACCAATATCAATGGTACTCATTATTGTGCCTCCTTGTTCGAAGTTAGGAATTAACTTAGTCAATCTGGCGAAAGCTGCTTCGCCGAAAACTGAGTTTCATTCTATTAGCTATCTTACCCAAAGTGAAACAAGTAATTCTGGTTACATTAATCGACTGAATCGATGATATTTTGTTCTTTTATCAATTACGTTTTTTCCAATCGTCTTGATTGAACTAATTTGTTTTACTTGAACAACCTCATTAATGATAATCATTCTCAAAAGGAGAAATGATTATGACTAAAACAATCAGTTTCGCAATTATCCACTTCAGTGTGGCTTTTACAGTCGGTTATGTGTTGACCGGCAGTATCCTGTTCGGCAGTGTGATGGCTATGGTGGAACCAGCCATCAATACCGTTGCATTCCACTTCCATGAGAAGATATGGAATCGTCTGCAGAGCCACAAAGCTGCTGCTTCAGGTGAGCTGAGTCAGCCTGTCCAGGCAAGCTGAACATCCTGACCGGTGGCTTGCAATCCTCAGCCATGCAAGCATAATTCAGGCTCATTACCTGAAATGGATACAGCATGAGCAAGCAAAGCACGGCTGCTGAAGTCTTTATCACTTTTCTCAAGCTGGGGCTCACTTCATTCGGTGGGCCCATAGCCCATATTGCCTATTACCGTAAGGCATTTATCGAAAAACGTCGCTGGCTGACCGAGGAGCAATTTGCACAATTACTGATGCTGTGTCAGTTTCTGCCGGGACCGGCTAGCAGCCAGATGGGATTCAGTGTGGGACTGATGCGGGCAGGATGGCTGGGCGGTCTGGCCGCCTTTATCGCTTTTACCCTGCCTTCAGCATTATTGCTGTTTGCTTTCGCCCAATGGCTACCCTATTTATCCGACACCATCGGTAATGCGGCAATTCATGGTCTGAAACTGGTTGCCCTGACTGTAGTCGCTCAGGCTGTCTGGCTGATGTCGAAACAATTGACTCCTGATTGGCAACGACGATTTATCGCACTGGTAGCTATTCTGTTTCTCGTGTTGCTTGATCATGCACTGGCACAGATTGCTGTTGTTGTCGGTGGTGCACTGGCCGGTTTGGCAATTTGCCGGCATCAGCGCTTTCCGGTGAGCCGTTTTGATATTGATTATGGCAGACGCGCTGCCCAGTTTTTACTCGCTGCCTTTTTTATTTTGCTGATCAGTCTGCCGTTTCTGGCTGAAATCAATAGTCTTGCCGCTGTAATGGATGCCTTTTATCGAGCCGGTGCGCTGGTCTTCGGTGGCGGGCACGTCGTCCTGCCTTTGCTGGAGCAGACCGTCGTTGAACCCGGCTGGGTAGCCGCGGATGATTATCTCGCTGGCTACGGGGCTGCCCAGGCCGTCCCTGGTCCGGTGTTTTCTGTCGCGGCTTATCTTGGCGCTTTATTACCGGGTGATATGGGCGGTCTTAGCGGGGCATTGCTGGCATTGTCCGCCATTTTTCTGCCCGGCTTTCTGCTGATTGCCGCCATGCTGCCTTTGTGGCAGTCAGTTCTGAAATATCCCCTCGCGGCCAGTGCTTTGGCCGGAGTGAATGCCGCTGTGGTCGGTCTTCTGGCAGCTGCCTTGTACGACCCCATCTGGATCAGTGCTGTTCATCATGTCAGTGATTTTGTTATTGCACTTATCGGCTTCATCATGCTGCAGTTTTTCAGGTTATCAGCCCTCATCATTGTGGCCTGGTGTGTGCTCGCCAGCATCGGACTTGCCCTGCTATGAGTTCAGCCAGGATACGTCCCGCCATTGAGAGTGATGTGGCCGCCATCACCAGCCTGTTACAGTCCTGTGCCCAGTCTATGAGTGATCAGGGCATGCATCACTGGCTGGGTGTCTATGATGAGAATGCGGTGGTCGAAAATTTAAGTACCAAACAGGTTTATGTGTTTGAAGACGGTAATCAGCTGCTGGGTTGCATCGCACTGGGTAACAAAAAAGCTGAGTATTATTCAGATTGCTGGCCACAGGCACCGGACGCTGATTTTTACATTACCCAGCTTGCGGTCAGTCCCGAAGCCCGGGGTAAAGGTTATGGCAGGCAATTAATGCAATACTGCATCAACCAGGTTGACGCGGTGACTTTACAACTCGACGCGGTGGCTCACTATCCAGCCTTGTTACAGTTTTATCAATCACTCGGTTTTACGATTATCGAAACCGGTATCGGGCTGGGTGATAAACGTCATCTCTTCAGCCTTTCATGCTGAGCTTTATCCATGCCACAATGAGGCTGAAAGCTTTTTAATCCACCACTTATGTGGAGGCTGAATCATGCTTCATCCACTCGAAGAAAACACCATCATGTGTCCTTACTGCGGCGAGCATTTCACCGTGCTTATCGATTGCAGTGTGCCCGAACAGCAATATATTGAAGATTGTGAAGTCTGCTGCCGCCCCATTGAGTTCCATGTGGTGGTGAGCGGGGACAATGACTACCAGCTGTCTGTTTATTCTGAGAATGAATAAGCATCGTCTTGATCTGAGCTAATGTCCGTTGACTGCTGTCATCAATCTAGTCTACTTCGCTCACTGGATTTGCTATGAAAGGTCCGCTCATTCTCTTTCTGTTGTTACTCTCTTTGACGTCTGCTCATGCCGGCAGCTTCAGCATTACTCAGTTGAAAGACAACATCTACAAATTCAGTAATGGCACCCATCACTCGGTGTTTGCTGTTACAGAAGAAGGTATCGCACTCACCGATCCGCTCTCCAGAGAAGCGGCCATATGGCTGAAACAGGCGCTCAAAACCCGCTTCGCTCAGCCGGTACGATACGTCATCTATAGTCACAATCATCCCGCTCATGTTTACGGCGGAGAGATTTTTGCTGAACCCGGTGTCAGTTTTATCGCCCATCGATGGGCCCGGGATGATCTCCTTGCAACAAAAGCCGACACACAAATCCCCAACCTGGTTTTTAATGATGAAATGAGTCTTTATCTTGGCGGCACTCAAATTGACCTGCGTTATCACGGTCCTAATAACGGCAAAGGGTCGATTTCCATCAATTTCCCACAACAAGGTGTACTGCACGTGGTCGACTGGGTGGTGCTGGGGCGTATGCCCTACAAAAATCTGCCCGGCTACGATATCCGCGGCATGATCAATTCAACCCGGGACGTACTGGAAATGAACTTCGATATCCTGGTTGGAGGCCATGCCGATAGCGGTGATAAAGACGATGTCCGTTTTTATCTCAGTTATCTTGAACAGCTCCATGCTGCTGTGCTTGAGGGCATGCTTGAGGGTAAAAGCTTAAAGACCTTGCAGCAGCAAATCCGACTTGATCAATTTCAGTCACTCAAGATGTACGAAGCGTGGTTACCGCTCAATATCGAGGGTGTCTATCACGATCTACTTGACCAGTCCTATCTGCATCTACGGTCAGAATAAATATGGCTTAACCGTCGATGGAGTGGATAAAGGCAAAACCACTGTTTCCTAATCCACAATTGATAACAATTATCATTTGTTTTAGCATGTCACACTATTTTCACGCAGACAGGAGAAAATGGTGAGACTCAAACCATTATCAAAACAGTTAATCACCCTTATACCGGCCCTATGTTTGTCATCCTTTGCTTATGCTGACAAAGCTGTCGAACTGGATGAAATGACCATCACATCGACTCGCGCTGAAACCAAAATTGAAGACTCGCCTCAAGTTGTCACCATTATCAGTCGTGAGGAGATTGAACAGCAGCTTAAAATATCGCCTGATGCGTCCCAGGTACTAAGCAGCCTGTTGCCCTCTTTCACCCCCGCGCGTCAGAAGCTGAGCAGTGCCGGTGAAACTTTCCGCGGCCGTGCGCCTTTATTTCTGATTGATGGTATTCCGCAATCCAACCCATTACGGGATGCACAGCGTGATGGCCATACCATCGATTTATCCATGGTAGAACGCATTGAAGTGATTCATGGTGCCAGTGCCATTCACGGACTGGGCGCTACAGGCGGTATTATCAACTTCATCACCCGCCGGCCGACTACGAATAAAGTAGATCAGAACATGAATGTTCAGATGACCTCACCGACCAGCGAACTGGACGGGGATACCTTCGGTTATCGGACCAGCTATGGACTGCGTGGTAGTCAGAATGATGTCGAATACGCATTGGGTCTGAGCTATGAAAAACAGGGTCTTTTCCTGGATGCGGATGACGACGCCATCGGTGTCGACAACACCCAGGGCGATATCATGGCATCGCGCAGCTACGACCTGTTCGGCAAGCTGGGTTACTGGCTGAGCGATAATCAGAATATCGAACTGCAATTAAACCGCTATGAACTTGATGGTGATAATGACTACCTGTCTGTTCCCGGTGATCGAAACAGAAGCATTCCCGCCACATCAATCGAACAAACGCCACCCGGTGACGCGCCTCACAATGAAGTGACCACCACCAGCATCAAGTTCGAAGACTATGATCTGGCTGGCATGCATTTTACCGCTCAGGCCTACCGGCAGGAGTTTGAGGCATTGTTTGGTGCCGGCATTTTTGACTCTTTCCAGGACCCTAGCATAGCCCCTGTCGGTACCTTGTACGATCAGTCACAAACCAGTTCAATCAAAAAAGGTGCCAAGTTCACGCTCACCAAAGATGATCTGCTGGAAGACAAACTGACCCTGACCGCCGGTATGGATATCCTTCATGACACCACCGAACAGGAATTGGCGGCGACAAACCGGAGCTGGGTACCGGAAACCACGTTCAAAAATTATGCACCCTTCCTGCAAGCGCAATTTAAACCCGTTGATATGCTGGTATTGAATGCAGGTGTACGTCACGAAAAAGCGAAACTCGATGTCGATGATTTCCGGACTATCCATTCGACCAATGACGCCGGCGGCGTCTTCGTTGAGGGCGGTGATCCTGATTTCAGTGAAACACTCTACAACGCCGGTTTCGTCATTTCGCCCCTTAGCTGGTTCAGTGTATTCGCTAACTATTCCGAAGGTTTCGGCATGCCTGATGTTGGCCGTGTCCTGCGGGGTATCGGTACACCGGGTCAGAATGTCGATAATTTCCTCAATCTGCAACCAGTGCTGACTGATAACCGTGAAATCGGTTTCCGCATTGACTGGGCACCTGTCGATTTTGAGATCAGTTACTACGAATCTGATTCAGATCTGGGCTCACGACTGGAAAATATCGGCGGTACCTATTTCGTCAGAAGAGAAAAAACCGAGATCAATGGCGTCGAGACCACTGTGGGTTTCCAGGCAAATGATGATCATCGTCTGGAACTCAGCTATTCCTACATCCGAGGCCGCTACGACTCAGATGATAATGGCAGCATCGACAGTGATCTGGATGGTAACAATATTCCACCTAATCGCCTGATTGCTAACTGGAATGCCAGTTGGACCCCGAAACTCTCCTCGTTTATTCAGGTCAGCCACAACTTCGACCGCAGTTTTGATGAAGAACCGGGCGATCCGAAAATCGACTTTGATGGCTATACCCTGGTCGATGCCTCCATGGCTTATCAGCTGCCCAAAGGCACGGTCAATCTGGCTTTTGCCAATCTGCTGAATGAAGACTACTTCGACTACTACTCACAGACAGCCAATACCCTTGATGAGCGTTATTTCAAAGGTCGTGGCCGCACAGTGACACTGGGCTATTCGCTGGACTTTTAAGCCCAGGTCGATAATCTGTGTCCATGCGAAGATTCTGGATTGAGTTCCACAAAATCTCTGGACTGATTATTTTGATCCCGCTGTTGCTGCAAAGCATCAGCGGTTCGATCATTGTTTTCGATCATGCCATAGATGAGTGGCTCAATCCGGACATCCTTCTGGTTAATCCACCGGCTGAGGCGCAGCCTGCTTCACTGAGAAGCATCATGGCCGTAGCCTCATCAGCACTGCCTCAAACAGCCTATATTCAATCCTTACGTAAACCTCGTCATCACCGCACCGTCTATACGGCCTATCCTGTGATGCGGGAAACCTCTCCGTTTCACGGAAAACGCATGGAAGTGCTGATTAATCCCTATACAGCAGAGCTCATTGCCGTCAGGGAATGGGGTAGCTACCTGACTTCCTTTGTCTATCTTTTCCACTTTACGCTGCTCATGGGCGACTGTGGCTCCTATTTTCTTGGTTTTGTCGCCATACTGGTTCTGTTTAATGTCATTATCGGGGCTTACCTGGGCTGGCCCAGAAGTCGCGCAGCCTGGGACTGGCTACTGGCAAGGAAACGCCGTATCACGCCGCTAATCGGCAAACTCCGGCGCTGGCATATACTCAGCGGACTGGGTAGCTTACCGGTTTTTGTCGTGTTGATTATTTCCGGCCTCAGCCTGGTTTTTCATGAGCAGACTGAAGCCTTACTGGACCGGCCTGGTGCTCCTGCTCTGGATATAAAGCTTTATCCTGAGCAAACTATCAATATCAATGACTGGCTACCTGCCGTCAAAAAGCACTGGCCCGATGCACAGTGGATGCGGCTAAGTCAGCCAACTGACACGCAGCCTGCTGCTGCTTTTACCATCAGAAAAGCGAATGACCCGCGTAAAACATCAGGCAGTTCTATGCTCTGGTTGCACCCGCAAAGCGGTGACATACTGGCTGAGCGGGATTATGCCGAACTCACCTTGAGACAGAAGATCGCTTTCTGGCTTTTCCCGTTGCATAGCGGCGAGGCCTTTGCTTTGCCCGGCCGCCTGCTGGTCTTCCTGTCAGGTTTGCTGGTCAGTGTGCTCGGTATTGCCGGTGTCTGGCTCTGGTACCAGAGAACATTCCGCCCCAGGCGTTCTCCATAGCTCGATTTGAACGCTGAATGCTATTTAATCCACACCTGTTTGGCGTTGACAAACTCCTTGATGCCATGCGGCCCGAGTTCTCGACCGTAACCGGATTTTTTAATACCGCCACTGGGCAGACGCGGATCAGTTTTGACAATACCATTGATAGCGACCTGGCCTGCTTCCAGCTGCAGAGCCATATCCTCGGCTAATGCCGAATTACCGGTCCAGACACCGGCTCCCAGTCCGAACTCGCTGTCATTGGCCATTTCCACCGCATGCTTGGCATCTTCAGCACGGATGATGCACATCACCGGTCCAAAGGTTTCTTCACGGAATGCAGTCATCTCGGGGGTCACATCGACCAGCATAGTGACCGGGTAAACGAAGCCTTCTCCTTCCGGCATTTCGCCACCCATCAGGCATCGTGCACCATCGGCAATGGTCTCACTGACCTGACGGTGCAGATCTTCACGCAGATCAAAACGCGCTATCGGACCGATGTCGGTTTCCTCTGAGAGCGGATCGCCCAGTTTGAGTTTTTGCAGCCGCTCAAACACGCGACCGATAAAGTCATCATAAACCGGTGCCTCAACGATCACCCGCTTGGCCGCAATGCAAGACTGTCCTGCGTTAATAATGCGGGACAGCGTGGCAACATCAGCGGCGGCTTCCAGGTTGGCATCCTGCAGCACGATAAAAGGATCGCTTCCACCCAGTTCCAACACCGAATGTTTGATTTCGGAAGCGGCGGTGGCAGCGACCTTTGCTCCGGCGCCGGGAGAGCCTGTGAATGACACCGCAGCAATTCTGGGATCACGAATCGCTTTTTCCACCATCGCCGTCTCAACCGGCAGATTGACCATGATGTTGTCGGGCGCTCCGGCTTCGCGGAATGCAGTTTCAATGGCTTCAGCACAACCCGGCACATGTTGATCATGTTTCATCACACAGGTATTTCCTGCCATCAGAGCCGGTGCCAGATAACGAAATGCCAGCCATAACGGCGCATTCCAGGGCAAGATACCCAGCAAAGTGCCCAGCGGCTGGTAACATACGTAACTGAGTGACGCATCTGACGGCAGTTCTTCCCTGGTCAGATAATTTTCTGCATGCTCGGCATAGTGTTCTGCACACCAGGCGGCTTTCTCCACCTCCGGACCACCTTCTTTCACCGGCTTGCCCATCTCTTCTGCCATGAGTTTGGCGAGCAAGGCTTTGTTATCACGCAATTTGGCAGCGACGGCCTTAAGCACCTCAGCCCGCGCGGCAATGCTTTTTCTCGACCAGCTTTTGTAGGCTTGATGCGCTGCCTCAATACGCTGTTCGATAGCTGCTTCATCCAGCGCTTGGTAATGGTTCAGGATCTGACCTGTGTAGGGATTGGTTGCATTTAACATCAGCACCTCACTTTGCACTCTTGGCAGTTTGACGGGAATTGCTGTCGTTCTGGGCCTGCGTTTTTTTGTCTTCGTTTTTGACCTGGTCCAGCTCTACCAGCTTTTTCTGGCCCTGTTCGGGTTTGACGGTGAAGTCTCGATCCAGCGTAAAGAATGACTTGCAACCATCGGCGGTGATATAGATAGTGTCGGAGATACCGCAGGTTTTATCTCCATCCACGCCCCACATCCACGGAATCACATGGAAAGTCATGCCTTCTTCCAGGATGGCGGACTCTCCCTGCTTAAGACTGCAGATGTAGCCTTCATCCCAGCTCGGAGGAAAAGCGATCCCGATCGAATAACCGGAACGGGTCACCAGCCGGGCACCGACATCATTATTGGTAATGATATTGCGTACCAAGTTATCCACATCAGAGACGGTCATTCCGGGTTGAACAATCTCATGCACGGCATTGAGCGCCATTTTCATTCGCTCCTGCGCTTTGTACATGGAGTCACTGAGTTCACCCAGTACCACCGTTCGCATCAGCGCCGTATGATAACGGCGATAACAGCCGCCCACCTCAAGGAAGACATGCTCGCCCGGTTGGACGGTACGACCTTCCCAGGTGGCGTGACCAATCATGGTTCTTGGGCCGGAGGTCACATAAGGCATGACGGCGGGCGGCTCGCCACCCGCTTTGAACATCGCACTGCTGATGGCCGCACCGATTTCATTTTCAGTGATACCGGCTGTAGCCGCTTCCAGGCCGGCCTGCATACCGGCTTCGGTAGCCACAGCGGCCTTTCGCATCAGGTCGATTTCAACGTCAGATTTGCGGATCCGCCCCTGCTCGACAATACCGAAACAGTCCAGCAGTTTGCCGTCGGTCAGCGTGGTATGAATAAAGTCCTGCTGATAGGCTGGGAAAAAGTAACTGTTGCGTTCATAGCCAATACGTTTATTAGCAAGTCCGAACTCACGCAGCGCATCCACCAGCATCTGAATCGCATCCCCTGTGTCAGGATAAGGCCGGGTACGCTCAACCCAGGTGCGGGCGATGATATTAGACTCTTCCATCTGCCGGGTGATCATGAAAGGTTCCTGCTCCAGCGGCACCACCAGTGCCTGGAAAAAGGAATAACCGGTGGTCTGGTAGTCAGTCAGATACATGATATTTTCCGGATCGGTGATGACCACCGCATCCAGTAAGCGCTGTGCAATCCGCACCCGTAATTCACTCAGTCGGCGCTCATATTCCTCAAACGGAAAAGTCATGTCATCGCGTTGTCTCATGCCGCTTCCTCCATCACTTTTTCAGTGACATCCATCAGGATTCTGAGCCCTTCTTCCAGATCATTGTCAGGAATGGTCAGTGGTGGAATCAGTTTGACCACACGGCCACCGGTGCCACAGGCGGCAATCAGCAGACCGGCTTCAAAACAGCGTTCAACAATTGCTTTCGCCCGCTCACCGGTCATGACATCCAGACCGAGAATCATGCCTCTGCCGCGGATCTGCACCTGGTCATAGCGCTGCTCAAGCGGTGTCAAAGCATCATTCATCCGATCGCCCTTTTCATGCACTTCTTTCATCAGGCTGTTGTCTTCAAAATAGCTGAGCGCTTCACTGCCGGCGACAAAGGAAATGCTCTGGCCACGGAAAGTGCCGGTATGCTCACCCGGTGACCAGTATTCATCGACTTCCGGCTTAATCAGGTTCATCGCAATCGGTGTACCCATGCCGCCCAGACCTTTGGCGAGACAGATAATGTCCGGATCGATGCCCATATCATCAAAACTGAAGAACGAGCCGGTACGTCCCATGCCCACCTGAATATCATCGACAATCAGTAAGGCACCTACTTCCCTGGCGAGGGCAGCCACGGCCTGCAGCCATTCTTTTGAAGCAACATTGACCCCGCCTTCAGCCTGTACCGTTTCCAGCAGAAAGGCGGCCGGTGGTGTCACCCCGCTTGAGGTGTCACGGTAGAGACTGCGCATGTGCTCAATACTCTCAAGGCCACAACCGGATTCACAGCCCATGCAGGGTTTATTACAGCCAAAGGGATAATGCGAGACATGATTCAAAGGCACACCCGCTGCCCCACGGAAATAACGATTGGCGGTCGCCGCCAGTGAACCCAGTGTCATGCCGTGAAAACCACGGGTAAAGGCGACAATTTCCTGTCTCGCTGTCACCCTTCTTGCCAGCTTCATCGCTGCTTCCACGGCGTTGGTACCGGTGGGGCCGATAAACTGCATTTTATGATTCATATTGCGCGGTTTCAGTACGACTTTTTCAAAGCGTTCCATAAAACGGCGTTTGGCGGTGGTCATCATATCCAGCGCATGGGTCACACCGCCCGACTGAATGTAATCCACAACAGCCTGCGTCATGCGCTCATTGTTGTGACCAAAATTGAGTACCCCCGCACCGGCGAAAAAGTCGATATATTCTTTGCCGTCTTCATCGCGCTGTCTTGCATTGCGTGCCTTGTCGAACACAACCGGATAAACACGACAGTAAGCTCTGATGGCAGACTCACGTTGTTCGAATACACTCATTAAACACCTCCACAATAGAAACGCCGATGCTGCGGCAACTGAAAACCGGTCGGTTATTCTGCAACTGGCGCACCGACCAAGCGCGCATAAAGCCGTGTGACGAGTGGTATTAAATTGTCATTAAAGTCATACAGAGGGCTGTGGCAGACAGCCCGATGTTGCGGACCATCATCAGCGCCGATCAGCGCGAAAGCGCCAGGTATCTGTTCCAGGTAGTAACTGAAATCTTCCGAAGCCATCACCGGCACAGGCAGCAGATGATCCAGACTGCCCTCGCCCAGATCCTGCTGCCATTGCTGACGCATAAAGGCAGCCTGAGCGGCATGGTTGATGGTGGCGTTGTAGCGGCGAAAATGTCTGACATCAGCTTCTATCCCGTAAGCCACCGCCGTTCGCTGGCTGATCTCGGTGATAAGTTGATTGACCCGGTCACGGGTCGCGATATCCGGTACCCGGATACTGCCGCCAATCAAGGCTGAGTCAGGAATGACGGTCGGAGCACTGGGCGCTTCAATTGACGTCACACTGACCACGGCGGGGAATTGTGGCGGCAGATTACGGCTCACGATTTGTTGCAGGGCTTGCGTCACCGCACTGGCAGCCAGTACCGGATCGCGACACAGTTCCGGTTGGCTGGCATGACCGCCCTGTCCCTGCAGACTGATCTGAAAGGTGCCGTTGCCACACATCACAATGCCATCCGGACACACCATTTTTCCAAAAGGAATCACCGGCCAGTTATGCCAGCCGAAAATCATATCAATCCCGTTGAGCGCACCATCTTCGATCATCTTTTTAGCGCCATGCCCGCCCTCTTCGGCAGGCTGGAATAAGAGGGTTACCGGTCCCGGCAGTCTCGATTCAATCGATTTCAGCCAGCGTGCTGTCGCCAGCAAGGTAGCTGTGTGACCATCATGACCGCAGGCATGCATGTAACCTTCATGCTCAGAGCGCCAGTCATACTCGTTTTGTTCAACGATAGGCAAGGCGTCCATGTCCGCGCGCAAGGCGATATGCTGGCCTTTTCCATCAGGATTGAGTCGCCCCAGGGTGCCGAGATCAGCACAGGCTTGCCAGGGAATGTTCAGGGCGCTGAGTTCGCGACGAATCAGGTCGGCCGTGCGGACCTCATGCCAGCCCAGCTCAGGATGCCGGTGCAGGTCTTTGCGCAGTTGCTGCGCATTATCGATCGCTTGTTGCCAGATGTCGCCCATCTTGCCCCCTGCGGTTTGATTCAAAACGGTGCACGTTTTAACTGAAATGCCCTGTCCGAAGCGCTGATAAGATAAATTTGCTTCGAAGACGATGCTTTCAGCCTCAGACTAACACCAAGCAAGCCTTGTTCCAACATTTTGAACCCTAAACAATAAGCCTTTGTTCAGGCTTCAATAATCTTTACTAGACGACTGGTCTATTTTTTGAAATAATGAGCAACATGAATCAAGCAGCCAGTTCACGTTACAGTGATACCCGACAACATATTCTGACCACTGCCCAGACCATTATTCTGGGCAAAGGCTTTGCTGCGGTCGGTCTTAACGAGATTCTGAAAACTGCCGGCGTGCCCAAAGGTTCCTTCTATCATTATTTCGAATCGAAAGAACATTTCGGCAGCGTGTTGCTGGAAAATTATTTTGATCAGTATATGTTGACGCTGGAGGCGCACTTTCTGGGTGATGACAGCAGCGCCGTGGATCGGCTCATCCACTATTTCGATAACTGGAAAATCTCACAATGCGGTGACACCACCACAGATAAATGTCTGGTGGTCAAGCTGAGCGGTGAAGTGACCGACCTTTCTGAAAGCATGCGTCTGGCACTCAAGCAAGGCACGCACCGAGTTATCAATCGCCTGGCTTCAGTTGTTCAGGAAGCCATTGATAACGGTGAAATCAGCATCGAGGATGACGCTCGAACTGTCACAGAAGAAATTTATTATCTCTGGATTGGCGCGACCCTGCTCACCAAGGTCAATCACAATCCGGACGCTTTGCATGTTGCCATGAATGCCCTGCGTGCACGTTTGAATTTAGGCAAGGCCGCCAGCTAAGCCTTTTTATTTGCCCAAAAACTAGACGACTGGTCTATTAAACTTTAAAGGATCAACGTGAACAATTTCGAGTTCTATAATCCGACCCGTATTGTCTTTGGCAAAGGACAAATCAAAGCCATTGACGAGTTGGTGCCACAATCCGCCAGAGTGCTCATCCTGTTCGGCGGCCAGAGTGCCAGAAAACACGGCACACTGGATGAAGTCACTGCCGCGCTGGGTCAGCGTCATATCGAGACCTTTGGCGGCATCGAGGCCAATCCCGGTTACAGCACCCTGATGCAAGCGGTTGAACTTATCCATGATAAAAATCTGGACTTTCTGCTGGCTGTCGGCGGCGGCTCGGTCATCGATGGCACCAAGTTTGTCGCAGCAGCTGTGGAATGTGAGGGTGATCCGTGGCAGGAGATCCTGGTAAAAGGGGCGAAGGATATTCGCTCTGCCCTGCCTTTTGGCAGCGTACTCACTCTGCCTGCCACCGGCTCGGAAATGAATTACAACTCGGTCATCACCCGCTATGAGACCCGCGAGAAACTCTCGTTCCGGAGTGAACTGGTGTTCCCCCGCTTCTCGATTCTGGATCCGACCAAATCATTCACGCTGCCCCCGAAACAACTGGCCAATGGTGTCGTTGATGCTTTTGTGCACATCGTTGAACAATATCTGACTTACCCTGCTGAGGGCCGTTTGCAGGATCGCTTCTCTGAAGGGCTGATGCAAACGCTGATCGAAATAGGACCGGCATTACTCAATAACCCCACTGATTATGACCTGCAGGCGAACTTTATGTGGACCAGTTCGCTGGCGATGAATGGCCTTATCGGTGCCGGTGTGCCTGAAGACTGGGCCACACACTGGATTGGTCATGAAATTACAGCATTACATGGTCTCGACCATGCGCAAACCCTCGCGATTGTCCTGCCCAGCGTCATGCAGGAACAACGCGCCGCTAAACGCGACAAACTACTACAGTACGCGGACAGAGTCTGGCATATCAATGAGGCCGATGAAGAACGCCGCATTGATCTCGCCATCACCAAAACCCGCGACTTTTTTGAGCAGATGGGTGTGAAAACACGACTCAGTGATTATCAAATCGGCGCCGAGGCTATCCCGTTGGTGGTCGAGCAGCTGGAAAAACACGGATTAACCCGGCTAGGCGAACGCGAAGATATTGACCTCGGTAAAAGCCGCAAGATTCTGCAAGCCAGTCTTTAATACAAGGAGTCAGCCATGTCTAAAGTAGTGAGATTCAAGCAAGCCGGCGAGCCGGATGTTCTGCAACTTGTTGATGAGCAGGTACCCCCACCCGCCGCCGGCGAGATTCAGATTCAGGTCGCTGCGATCGGCCTCAATCGTGCCGAGGCCATGTTCCGCCGCGGCCAGTATCTGGAAGCACCGGAGTTTCCGGCCCGGCTCGGTTATGAAGCCGCCGGTACCATCAAGGCGGTGGGCGAGGATGTGCATGGCTACAAAGTCGGCGATGCGGTCAGCACCATCCCCAATTTTTCCATGAACCGCTACGCTGTCTATGGTGAAGTGGTCAACGTCCCGGTCACTGCCGTCGCCTTTCATCCGCTGAACCTGAGCTGGGAGGAAGCCGCTGCAGTCTGGATGCAGTATCTCACCGCTTACGGTGCGCTGATTGATATTGCCAAGATGCAACCGGATGACTTTGTATTGATTCCGGCGGCCTCCAGCAGCGTGGGGCTGGCAGCGATTCAGCTGTGTAACCTGGTGGGTGCGGTGCCGATAGCCATGACCCGCCATAGCGACAAGAAACAGGAACTGCTTAACCACGGTGCCCGCCATGTGGTGGTGAGCGAAGAGGAAGACGTGGTCGCTGCTGTTGAAAACATTACAGAGGACCGGGGTGTCCGCATCATCTTCGACCCGGTCGGTGGCCCGATGCTGGAGACGCTGGCAGAAGTCGCTGCCAGTCACGGAATTATCTTCCAATACGGTGCTTTAAGCCCTGAGCCGACGCCCTTCCCCCTGTTCAGTGTGCTCGGCAAAGGCCTGACTATCCGCGGCTATACCCTGTTTGAATTCACTCAGGATCAGCAACAACTGAAACGTGCCAAAGATGACATCTATGGCTGGCTGGAAGGCGCTCAGCTGAAACCGTTGATTGCCAAAACTTTCAGTCTGGATGAGATCGTCGAGGCCCACCGTTATCTCGAATCCAATACCCAGTTCGGCAAAATTATCGTTACTGTCTAAAAGGAATGTCTATGAAGCAAACATCAGAATCCAGAGCGGATCTGCAGTCGCCATTACAGATGGGAGCCATCCAGTTAAAAAACCGTTTTGTGATGGCACCCCTGACCCGCAACCGTGCCGGTGAGGGTTTAGTGCCGACCGATATGATGGTCGAATATTACCGACAGCGTGCCTCCGCCGGTTTGATCATTACCGAGGCGACACTGGTGTCTGAAGACGGTATCGGTTATCCCAATATCCCCGGCATCTACAGCGAGGCCCAGATTGAAGGCTGGAAAAAAGTCACTGAAGCAGTTCATCAGGCCGGTGGCAAAATCGTCATGCAGATCTGGCACTGCGGCCGTGTCGGTCATACTACACTGTTGAACGGCAAACTGCCGATGGCGCCGTCAGCAATTAAACCGGCCGGCGAAGTCATGACTTATGAAGGCATGAAACCATACGAAACGCCGCGTGCAATGACGCTGGATGATATCAAACGCATTAAAGCCAGCTTCAGGCAGGCAGCACACAATGCGTTAACTGCCGGTTTCGATGGCGTGGAAGTACATGGTGCCAACGGGTATCTGCTGGATCAGTTCCTGCGTGACGGCAGCAATCAGCGTAATGACGAATACGGTGGCAGTCTCGAAAACCGTGCGCGTTTTCTGCTTGAAGTTGTCGATGAAGTCACCCGCATCTGGGGTGCTGACAGAGTCGGTGTTCGCCTGTCACCTTTGCAGCCTTTCAATGATGTCTATGACAGTCAGCCTGAACAGACTTTCCGCTATACCGTAGAACAGCTGGATAAATTCGGGCTGGCTTATCTGCATATCACCGAAATGGGTGTCGACAACCCCGGCGCGGCCGGGCCGGCATTTGATATTCACTCGCTGCGTCCGCTCTGGCATGGCATTTACATGACTAATTACGATTACAGTCTGGACCAGGCCAATGAAATTATTGCCAGCGGCAAGGTTGATCTGGTCTCTTTCGGCAAGCTGTTTATTGCCAATCCGGATCTGCCATTACGTTTCGAGAAAAACGCGCCACTCAACGAGCCTGACCCAGACTCATTCTACGGTGGCGATGAGCGTGGCTATATTGATTACCCCTTCCTCGAAGCCTGAGGTCTTAATCCATTAAAGGAGGAATGATGAAACTTAAACTTTTATCTGTTGCAAGCCTGGCGGCTTCATCGCTGGGACTCATGGCGTCACCGGTCATGGCAGACCGGGCGAGCGCTGAAGCTAACCTGCATAAACTGAATGTACCCGACGGCTTTCAGGTCGAGGTGTATGCCGAAGTACCCGGTGCCCGCCAGATGGCTTTCGGCCAGTCAACCGGCACAGTTTTTGTCGGCACACGTGGTAAGAATGCCTATGCCGTGGTCGACAAGAACAAAGACCGTCAGGCTGATGAAGTTGTCAATATTCTGGATGATCTTAAAATGGGTAACGGTGTTGCCATGTACCAGGGTAACCTCTACGTGGCAGAACAACACCGCATCGCCCGTTACGCGGCGCCCGGCTTTGATTTAAGCCTGCCATTTGAGCAGATGCGTGAAGTGGTTTTTGACGATCTGCCTGACAAGGCCCATCACGGCTGGCGTTATATCGGTTTCGGTCCGGACAACAAGCTTTATGTCACAGTGGGGGCACCCTGCAATATCTGTGATGTCAGCGGCTATGAAGGCACCATTATTCGCATGAATCCGGACGGCAGTGATGCCGAGATCTATGCCCGTGGAGTACGTAACTCGGTCGGTATCGATTTCCACCCTGAGACCGGTAACTTGTATTTCACCGATAACAACGTCGACATGATGGGTGATGACAATCCACCGGGCGAATTCAATGCAGCACCGGAAAAAGGCATGCATTTCGGTTTTCCTTATTACGCCGGCGGCCATGCCCGTCATCAGGATTGGGAAAATAAAGAGCCGCCGCAGGAAGTCACCTTCCCTGTGGCCACGTTTCAGGCTCACACAGCCAACCTCGGCTTCAAGTTCTACACTGGTGAGATGTTCCCGGCCGAGTACCAGGGTGATGCCATCGTCGCCCAGCACGGCTCATGGAATCGCACAGAACCGGTGGGTTACAAACTGGAGCGTGTGACCTTCGATGACAACAATCAGGTCACCGGTCACGAAACCTTCATTGATGGCTGGCTGGTTGACGGCGAAGCCTGGGGACGACCGACCGATGTCTTGCAACTGCCGGATGGTTCTTTGCTGGTCTCGGATGACTACAATGGTGTTATTTACCGTGTCAGTTATGGTGAAAAGCAAGCAGCTGCCGTGACCAAACCAACCGAAACCAGTCAACAGACTGTCACGGGGTTGAAAATGCCTGAATCGGTGGTTGCACACCCCGATGGTCGTCTGTTTGTCAGCGAAATCGGTGAGTTCGGTAAAAACGGCGACGGTCAGATCAGCATCATTGCTACAGATGGCAGCAAAACCGTGCTGGCCACTGGACTCAACGATCCGAAAGGCCTCGATTTATTCAACAACGAACTCTATGTTGCTGATATCAATCAGGTCCTGAAGATCAATATGGATGGCAACGTCGAGGTTATTGCAGACAGCAATGATTTCCCGGGTAAAGCGGAATTTCTCAACGATCTGGAAATTGACGGCAGTGGCAATCTGTATGTATCAGACAGTGGTAAAGACACTGGTCAGAATGCCGGCATCTACCGCATCTCAAACCGTGGAGAGATTACGGAAGTACTGGGCAGCAAGGATGGTATAAAACGTCCCAATGGTTTGTTGATGGACGGTATCGGCAGCTTGCTGGTTGCTGATTTCGGTACCGGTGATCTATTCCGTTTTGACCTGGCCTCAAATGAAGTCAAAGGACTCAATACTGGATTCGGCGGTGCAGATGGTCTGGTTCGTGACACCCGAGGCTTCCTCTATGTCAGTGACTGGAATAATGGCAAGGTCTGGCAACTGGCCGGACCACGCGCGACGCCGCAGCTCATCGCCGATGATCTGCAGGCCGCGGCTGATATTGCCTTGTCAGCTGATGGCCAGTTTCTGCTGGTACCGGATATGAAAGCCGGCAAGCTGGTGTATCTGCCGATTCATTAAAGGCTACACGCTGAATGAAACCGGGGTCTGGTAACAGGCCCCGGTTTTTTTATGTCTGAAAATCAGCGCGCAACCACCGCGCCGATGTGTTGTCTGTTATCTTAGACCTTAAGCAAGCACAAACGGGGGGCACCCCATGTTATTTGATTTTGAAGAATGGGCACAGCTAGCCAAACAGGATCAGGCCGCCTTTGAAAGAAAGCGTGCTGCTGCTATCAAACAGGTGATTGATGATTCGGCTCACAGCGAGCGTGAACGGCGCATGCTCAATGGTTTGCAGTTCCGTGTGGATATGGTGCGGCGTAAACACAAACATGCGCTTGGTGCCTGTATTGAAATCTCGGATATGCTGATGGACCACTTTTACCAGCTTGCCAATCTGGATATGGAAGAGATCATCCGTCAGGCCACGGCGACAGAAGCGCATTCGAGTTGCCGGATAATCCCTTTCAAGGCGGTCAGGGATCGGAAGAAACGCGACTCTTCATCAGACAAGCTTTGATCGCTCTGCTATTTTTCAATAATAGTTTTTCACATTACTCACAATTTCTGTGGAGAAGCATGTGGATAACTTTCTGGTAAGTTGCTAAGTGACTCTTTTATGACAAGCTTTGAAAACTGGTTATTTTTTAACCAGCAGCCCGTATTTGAGACTTGACAAAATGAACAGCTTTGCTGGGATTGGATCAGTTTCAATCACTTAGCGAATCGCTTCTTTTTGCAACAGCATTTTTTTTCTTTCCACTCCCCAGCGATAACCGGATAACTGACCATCCTGACGGATGACGCGATGGCAGGGTATTGCTAAAGCCAGTAAATTCGCGGCACAGGCGCCTGCAACCGCACGCACCGAATGAGGAGAACCAATCTCCACTGCTATCTCACTATAGCTTCGGGTTTCTCCAGCTGGCACGGTCTGTAATGCCTGCCAGACGCGTTTCTGGAATTCTGTGCCACGAATATCCAGTTCAAGATCAAGGTCGGGTTCGGGCCATTCAATGTAGTTCAATACCCGTTGCAGTCGAGATAATAAAACGGCATTTCCAGTCCCTTCTCGAGCATGTGGATATTTTTGTCTGAGCCAGTCAATCAGTTGCGACGGTTCATCGCCCAGCGCAATGGCACATACCCCCCTTTCACTCATGGCCAGCAGAACACAGCCCAGTGAACAACTACCCAATTCATATTCAATCATCTATCGTCATCCCCCCGGCATCGAGCCGACTGCGCCCTGTCATGAACTTTCAACGCTGTTTCTCGCTCATAATCAGCAGCAATGCGTTATCATCTGACTATACACTCAATCAGTAACGGAGCAGAGCCTTGAGACTGAGTATCCTGTTTAGCCTGTTATTTATTTCCTTCACTACTCTGGCCGGCGGTTTGCCAGCGGGTGTCTACCGGCATAGCGATGACACCTTACAGAAACTGTATTCGGAGCTGCATTATCTGAATCAGGTGGGTCGAGAAATTCACCAGAAATATGATGCCAAGATTGCTGAAGATCCCAGTCAGATGCGTTATTGCCAGGGTGAATACAGCTATATCAGCTCACGGGCTAAAGCCACTATCGGCATCGCCAATCGTCTGGACAGCCCTAATAAAGAAGAATACATCGACACCGGCTGGCAAGCCTTTGAATGCATTAAATGCAGTGGTGAAGTCAGCCACTGCGATGCCATTCCGCCAACACTGGAAACCATCAAGGCTGAATACAAGGCGCAGCAGTAAAGCTTAATCAAATGCTGCCAGAATAGCGCAGGGTTTGGTTTTACCCGCACATGCGCAGTCTGTAGCCAGCTTCTTCAGGCTGTCTCTTGCCTGCTGCATTTCTTTGATTTTCTGCTCCAGCGCCTCGAGCCGTTTCATGGCCAGCTGATAGGCGCGTTCATGATCTTCAGTCGCGTCAAGCTGGATCAACTCCTTAATTTCACTCAGCGTAAAGCCGGCTTCCTGCGCTTTGCGGATAAATTTCAACTGACGTATATCCGCAGTTCCATAACGACGTATGCCTGATTCTGCAGCAGGAATAGTCAAAAGGCCCTTGCGTTGATAAAACCTCACTGTTTCTACACTGACACCGGCGCTGGCGGCGTATTTTCCTATGGTCAGTAATGTTTGTGTCATCAGGGCTTGACTCCGTACCTTGGTACGTACTTTATAGTCTATTTCAGACTCGCAATACAAACTTACCTAACTGGTAGCAGCGTCAACAAAGTTTTACATTAGCTAATGCCCTGCAATGTTTTACCTGAAGGAGATAACATGGCCATTGATCCGGTATGTGGAATGACGGTGGATGCGGATAACGCGCTGTATCATGCGCGCCATAATCAACAGGATTATGTGTTCTGCTCACAACATTGCATGAATAATTTCAAAGCTGATCCCGAGCGTTATCTCACTCAGTCAGAGACTGATCATGACTGCTGTAGTAGCCATAGCAAACCGCAGCCTGTCGAACAAGAAAAGCCTCACAGCTGTTGTGGCAGTCATCAAAACGCTCACCCGGCAGACACAGCAAAAAAAGGCAGTGGCGACTATATCTGCCCGATGTGTGAAGGCGTGCGTCAGTCGGGGCCGGGTAGTTGTCCCAAATGCGGTATGGCGCTGGAGCCTGAGTCACCGCAACTGGCGACGACCAAAACCGAATACACCTGCCCGATGCACCCACAAATTGTGCAGGACCATCCCGGTAACTGCCCCATCTGCGGCATGGGGCTGGAAGCCACAACCGTCGAAGTCGAAGAGGACAACAGCGAACTGAACGAGATGACCCGCCGCTTCTGGATTGGCGCGCTATTAACCTTGCCGGTATTTATCATCGCGATGCTGCTGGATATGGCCCCCCAGGTGTTACCAGCCATGTATTCAACCCGGAGCTGGTACTGGCTGGAGTTCACACTTGCCACACCGGTTGTCCTGTGGGGTGGCTGGCCGTTTTTTGTCCGCGCCGTGCAATCAGTCAGAACATTGAATCTGAACATGTTCACGCTGATTGGTCTGGGTGTCAGCGTCGCCTGGTTATACAGTGTGATAGCCCTGATTTTCCCGGGCATTTTCCCGGCCAGCATGCAACATGCCGATGGGACTGTGGCCGTCTATTTTGAAGCAGCAGCGGTCATTACCGTTCTGGTGCTGCTGGGCCAGGTACTCGAACTCAGGGCGCGCAGTCAGACCAATACCGCCATCAAAATGCTGCTGGGCCTCGCGCCCAAAACCGCGAGGCTGGTGACTGAAGACGGACAGGAACAGGATATAGCGCTCGATCAGGTTGAGGCAGGTCAGCAGTTGCGGATTCGGCCGGGCGAGAAAATTCCGGTCGATGGCACGGTGATTGAAGGCAGCAGCAGTGTCGATGAATCAATGGTAACTGGCGAACCGATACCAGTCAGTAAGCAAAAAGATGACAAGCTTATCGGCGCTACCGTCAATGGCACCGGCACTCTGCTTATGCGGGCTGAGCGGGTTGGCAGTGACACCCTGCTTTCTCAAATCGTGCATATGGTGGCTGAAGCGCAGCGCTCACGCGCGCCGATTCAGAAACTGGTCGACAAGGTTGCGGCCTGGTTTGTGCCGGCAGTGGTGCTGATCGCCCTAATCACGCTGGCAGCCTGGTTTATCTGGGGGCCGGAACCGAGATTGGCCCATGCCATCGTTAATGCTGTTGCTGTGTTAATCATTGCCTGTCCCTGTGCCCTGGGTCTGGCGACGCCAATGTCGATTATGGTCGGCACCGGTCGTGGCGCCTCAATGGGCGTCTTAATCAAAAATGCTGAAGCGCTGGAAGCAATGGAGCAGATTGATACTTTGGTGGTCGATAAAACCGGTACCCTGACCGAGGGTAAACCGAAGCTGGTCACGGTTGAATCGCTGACGAATATGGACAACAGCACGCTGCTCACACTCGCCGCCAGCCTGGAACAAGGCAGTGAGCATCCGCTGGCTATGGCCATTATTGAGGGGGCGAAAGCAAGAGGACTGACTTTATCCAGATTGACGCAGTTTGATTCAATCACCGGTCAGGGTATTCAGGGAGAGATTGATGGTCATGCAGTGGCGCTGGGTAACACCGCCCTGTTTGCCACACTGGAGATAGACTCGACCTCATTACAGGCAAAAGCCGAGGCTTATCGCAAGCAGGGACAGACCGTGATGCTGGTTGCCGTCGATAATCAGGCAGCCGGGCTGATTGGAGTTGCAGATCCTATCAAATCGTCAACCGCAGAAGCGATTAAGGCTCTACATAAAGAGAATATCCGCATTGTGATGCTGACCGGCGATAACCGTGTCACTGCGGAAGCTGTTGCCAGCCAGCTTGGTATTGATGATGTTCGGGCTGATGTCCTGCCTGAGCAGAAAAATCAGGTCATCAAAGCATTGCAGGCTGAAGGCAGAACCGTCGCTATGGCGGGTGACGGCATTAATGATGCACCGGCTCTGGCCCAGGCAAGCATTGGTATTGCGATGGGCAGCGGTACAGATGTGGCCATGGAAAGTGCCGGTATTACGCTGGTCAAAGGTGACCTGCGTGGCATTCATCAGGCTTTGAAACTGAGCCGAGCGACGATGCGAAACATCCGTCAGAATCTTTTCTTCGCCTTTATCTACAATTCCCTCGGGGTACCGGTGGCTGCCGGCGTACTCTATCCTTTCTTTGGCTTGTTATTGTCACCGATGATTGCAGCGGCAGCGATGAGTCTAAGTTCGGTGTCAGTGATCGGCAATGCCCTCAGACTGCGGCGGGTGAAACTCTAATTTGTCACCTTTTAATAATTAACCACAGAGGCACAGAGTTATAAAATGATCCACAGATTACGCAGATGAGCGCAGATTGTTCTTAAAAGAAAAGGACCAAAGCTCAATTCAGAAGCCTGTCGCTGGATGACGATTTCAATGAACTTTTTTTAATCTGTGAAAATCTGCGAGATCTGCGGATAACTTTTTAGCCATTCTGAGCTTTGTGTCCTCTGTGCCTTTGTGGTTCAAACTTTTCAATCAGGCCAGCCGCCCCTCGCGGTAATCGGCAAAAGCCTGTTCCACCTCTTCGCGGGTATTCATTACAAACGGACCGCCACGGGCCACCGGCTCTTTCAGCGGCCGCCCCGAAACCAGCAACAACTCACTGTCTGTTTCAGCAAACAGTTTGACCGTTTCTCCCCGCTCCAACACACCCAACTGACCGGCTTTCAGAGGTCGCTGTTTATCACCCACAGATAACTGACCATTGATGACATACACAAAGCTGTTATCGCCCTCTGCTACCTGCTGCTCAAAGCTTATCTCAGCGGGCAATTCAACATGCAGATAGAGTGGATTCACATAAGGATTGTCAATCACGCCTTCTGTGCCATTGTCAGTCTTGCCGGCCACCACTTTGATACGAGTGCCGTTTTCATGGTTTTCTATCGGAATCTCAGAGGCTGAACGCTCCTGATAACGCGGTTCACTCATTTTTTCAGCAGCGGGCAAGTTCACCCACAGTTGGAAACCGGCCAGAAGCCCCTCTTCCTGCTCGGGCATTTCCGAATGAATGACGCCACGGCCCGCTGACATCCACTGCACGCCACCGGTCTCGATCACACCCCGGTTACCGGCGCTGTCTTCATGCCGCATTTTTCCGGCAAGCATATAGGTCACTGTTTCAAAGCCACGATGCGGATGGGGTGGAAAACCGGCCAGATATTCCTGCGGCCGGTCTGAACCAAAGGCATCAAACATCAGAAAAGGATCCAGCATACTGAGCTGTGGTGATCCAATCACGCGTTTAAGCTGCACACCGGCGCCATCAGACACCTGATCGCCGTTAACAATTTGTCTGAGTTCTCTTGTGCTCATTATTGTTCTCCCGCAGCAATCGCTGCCAGTTGTTGTTTGATATCGGCATTGTCATTGGCTGCCTTTCCCAGTTCATTGGCGTTTACCAGGATGACATCATCAATGCCGAGAAAGCCCATCACATGACGCAGATAGGTCGAGGCAAAGTCGACTTCGCTGCCCAGCGGTACACCACCGGAGGCGACGACCAGGTAGGCTTTCTTGCCTTTCAATAAACCTTCGGGTCCGTTTTCGGTGTAACGAAAAGTCACTCTGGCCCTGGCCACCTGATCAATCCAGGCTTTCAGTACGGCAGGTACACCAAAGTTATAAATCGGCGCGGCAATAACGATATGCCTGGCCTGTTTTAATTCATCAATCAGGCTGTCAGACAAATCAAGCGCCGCTTTCTGCGCCTCAGTTCGCGCATCCGGATCGGTAAAGTTAGCCCCGACCCATTGCTCGTCAATAAATGCGATGCCTTCAGCCAGATCGCGCTCAATCACTTCTTGATCATGCTGCAATGCCAGCTGATGAACCAGTTGCGTCGAAATATCACGCGTCACCGAGCCCTGAATCCGGCTGCTGGAATTAATATGTAAAATTGAATGATGCATTGTTCTCTCCTTGATATCAGACAGCTCGGCGACGCAGATTATCAATCGCAAAAGCACCGCTGCCATGTGCAACCAGGGTCAATAAACCACCGGCAATCGCCAGATTTTTCATAAACAGAATGCTTTGCATCTGATCAGAAAAATCGAAATGGAACAGCGCCGCGGCCATCAGACTGAAGCCTGCCAGCAGAAAAGCCGCAAGACGGGTTTTAAAACCCACTAACAGAGCGAGTCCGGCCAGAATTTCGGTCGCGATCACCAGTGGCAACAGTGCGCCGTGAAGCCCGACCGATTCCATGTAGCCCTGGGTACCGGCATAGCCAGCGCCCAGTTTGCTGAAACCGGCACTGATAAAAATGACACTGAGCAGGATGCGGCCGGTCAGTGATGAGATATTGCTTGTTAAGTTCATTGTCGTTCCTCGTTTTTGTTGATGACGGAAACACTTTAATCGTTTCCATTTTTCTAAAAAACAAGCTATTAATAAACTTATTGTTTCTTTATTGAGAACTATCTATGAGTCAACTCGAAGAAATGCAGACTTATGTCCGCATTGTTGAAGCCGGCAGTATTACCCGCGCTGCGGAACAGCTGAACACCGTAAAATCCGCCGTCAGCAAACGGCTGACTGATCTGGAGAAAAGATTAGCAGTGAGTCTTATCAAGCGTACTACCCGCAAACAGACCCTGACCGATGCCGGCCGCGATTATTATCAGCACTGCGTTCGCATTCTGGATGATATTTACGAAGTAGAAACCACGCTGAGTGATGGCCAGACGGCGCTGTCCGGCAGAATCAGAATGGCGGCACCGATAAGCTTCGGTCTGATGCATCTGAGTCCGGCCCTGAGGCAATTTAACCGCGCTAACCCCGATATCATGTTTGATATCGAGTTTAACGACAGACAGCAGGATCTGGTGGCTGAAGGAATTGATCTGGCTATTCGGGTCTCCAATCTCGCCGATTCCAGTCTGGTTGCCAGAAAACTGTCAACCACGCGGCTGCTGATTTGCGGCAGTCCTGAATATTTTGCCCGTAATGGCAAACCGCAAACGGCAGAGGACTTGCTCTATGGCCATGTCAAATTGCAGTACAGCCATGTCAGTCCCAGCTGGCAGTTGAAAAATCATCAGGGTGAGAGTCTGTCAGTGAATCTGCCGGCCGTCATGACTGCCAATAACGGCCAGTTTCTGCATGACGCGGCGATCGAAGGCAAAGGGCTGATTCTGTCGCCCGATTTTATCTGCGCCGACGCGATTCGTGCAGGCAGACTGGAGACAGTACTGGAAGACTGCCTGTTACAGAATGAAATCGGCATCTATGCTGTATATCCGCAAACCCGTTTCCTGTCACAGCGGGTCAGGATGCTGATTGATTTTCTGCGTGATTATTTTGCCCAGCGTCCAGATTGGCAGTGCCTTTGATGAATTCGACAACCTTAGTGAGTCAGGCATCAGTCCTGTCCATGCAATACCTTCAGGCTGTCTTTGATAATGCCGAGCGCTGATCTCAGCACAAACAGGGCAATAACACAGCCGATAACCAAATCCGGCCAGCCATGCTGAAGCACAGAGACCATGATGGCAGCAATGATAACCCCGATATTCGCAATCATATCATTACGTGAGCACAACCAGGTTGCCCGAAGATTAATATCACCATTGCGGTAACGTGACAGCAGAATAAAACAAATGACGTTGACCAGCAGCGCTAGAGCCGCCACCCAGCCCATTGATAAGGAATCCGGCACAGTGCCAGCCAGAAAGTGACTGATAACACTGTAAACAACCAGCAACACCAGCAAAAACTGCAGACAGCCATTAAGCAGCGCCGCGCTGGCCTTCTGCTTCATACTGCCCTGCACCACCAGAAAACTAATCAGATATACCACCGCATCTGCCAGCATATCCAGTGAGTCAGCCATCAGCCCGGTCGAGGCGGCCAGCCAGCCCAGACTGAATTCAATGACAAACATCAGGCCATTGAGAACCAGTACAATTAACAGGATTTTTCTCTTCTCGCCGGTGAGTTCACCACCGCAACTGTCATTACAACAATCACTCATAAACTGGGTTTACCGTTAATTCAAAAAATAGTCGAAATCACGTTTGTGACGGTCAACGCTGGCCTTGCCCTCTTCTATTGCTTCTGTTCCTCGATAGAACTCAAGAATACCGATATGTGACAGACGCGGTGACAGAATGATTTCGGGCGGATCACCGGCCATACGACTACGGGTAATTCGATCCTGGGTAATATTGATTGAAGCGGCAATGGCTTCCATCAAATCCGGTGCTTCATCCTTATCATCGCCATTATTGAAAAGATTGACCGTGTAATCTGCAACCATTGTGGTGAAACGGTCAGTCAGACTGGGATTATCCGGCTTGTTTTTGTTTTCCTTTTCCTTGAGCTTTTCCGGTGACTCAGCGCGAAAATGTTTGCCGACAATATCACTGTTGAGGTTAACCGCGATGACGACATCTGCCCCCAGTGCGCGGCATACTGACACGGGAACGGGGTTCACCAGTCCGCCATCGATCAGCCAGCGGTCATCGTGTTTAATCGCAGGAAACAGGCCGGGCAATGAAATTGAGGACATCACGGACTCCATCACTTTGCCCTTCATGTTCCAGATTTCCCGACCCGTATTGAGATCAGTCGCCACAGTGGCAAAGGGTTTATCCAGTTTTTCAATCATCAGATCAGCACTGACGACATACTCATCAAGAAAGTGCCGGAAGCGCTCTTTGTTGACAAAGCCGCTAAGAGATCGGTTTATAGTGAAATAACGTGCAGTTTTAAGCTTATCGAGCTGGCTGACCCACTCTTCCAGTTTGTTGATATTGCCGGCGACATACGCCGCTCCCACCAGGGAACCGATAGAACTGCCGCAGATGATATCCGGTTCGATATCCAGAGCGAGAAGCTGCTGAATCACCCCGATATGGGCCCAGCCCCTGGCAGCGCCACTGCCCAGTGCCAGTCCGACTTTTACCTTTTTACTCATACCATTATTCTTTATATTATTCTTAAACTTAAATCATAAACTTAAAGTAAAATGACTAATTATTACCTTTTTGTCTATGGCACGCTGATGCAGCACCATCAGCATCCAATGCACCAGCGTCTTCTGACTGGCAGCGAGTTCGTCTGCTATGGCTGGATCACAGCTCAACTGTATCAGATTAAAAATTACCCTGGCGCCGTACTCTCTGATAATGAAACAGATAAGGTTTATGGTGAGCTGTACCGGCTGACAAATGCTTCTCTGCTGGCGCAACTGGATGACTATGAAGAATGCTCAGCCGCTTTCCCGGAGCCCCATGAATACCAGCGCCAGCAAGTGGATGTGTTTATTGACAAGGCGAAACCGGTCAAGGCCTGGGCTTATATATACAAGCATGCTGTTGATCCCGGCAAACAGATCAAAACCGGTCGCTTCAAATAAGCATTACTGGGCTGTGAATAAAAATCTAAAGTTCATCAAAATCAAGTCGATAGCTTTGATACAGAACCAGTAAAGTGAACAACGATGAACGAAATACCTCGTCTCAGTCACTACAACATGGTCACAGTCAGCACGCCGGCTCAGGTCGGTCCGGCACGACCGGTCGCTGACAGAACCAGAACAGTGTCTGAATATGACAGACGTCATCAGCCGGATCGCCGCAAGCGTAATAGAAAGCCACTGATAGAGCGCCGCGTGTCATCTGATCGCCGTGCGCCCCGCTTTGACGCCAAGGCCTGATTAGTTATTCTGCAGCCGGGAAGTCTGCTGCGTTTTCGGCTATCCAGCGAAAAGCAGCTTGCTCAGTGCTGAGTTTTTGACCTGTCTCGGCCTCCATCCGGCGCCGATAGGCCTCAATATGACAAACCTGTTCAACCATGCGCATCGCATAGCGGACGGCTTTATCCTTGAAGCCGACCCCAATCAGATATTTCCTGCCTTCCTGACTGCACCAGCGCACAATCCCTTCGGCACTGAAACCGGGTCTGCCGCAATTAATTTCCACCAAGATACTGTCACCGACATGGGCCGGTTGCTGGCTGCTAAAACACAAGCCTCCCTGGCTGACATCCCGGGCCGGTTGGCTATGATGCTGCTTTCCCAGGCGGTAGCTGATGGGAATATTACTGGGGTGACGGATAAACTGTCGCAGTTCTTCAATCATCACCGCAACTTAGCACAGCCGGTTAAAACTGTGAATCAGTAGAGCTTTTTGAGCTTGTCGTTGAAAAGCCCGAGACGGCCAGTGCTGACAGCGCGCCGACGAACGCCCCTCACCGGCGCAATAAAAAACAGATCGCCGTTCTGCCCTTCCAGTTGTTCAGGCACGCCCACCGATTTCGCTACCCGGGCGTTGGCCCGCATATGGTGGTATTCACCATGCACCGGAATAGCACAGGCTGGTTTCACCCATTGATACATCGCCTTGAGTTCATCCTGCGCCGGGTGGCCAGAAGCATGAATCGGCAGACGGCTGTTATCGACAGTGATGACATCTATCTGCATCGTTTTCAGCCTCTCGATTAATGATTCAATCGCGGCCTCATTGCCGGGAATCACTTTGGAGCTGAAAATGACGGTATCACCCGGTTCCAACTGCATATCACGGAAGCTGTTATGGCTAAGCCGATTAAGCGCAGTGCGGGGCTCTCCCTGACTGCCGGTAGCCACCAGTAATACAGTCGGTCTGGGTAAATAACCCAGATGATGCGGATCGACAAAGGTTTCAATTCCGTTCCAGAAACCGGTTCTTTTAGCCGCTGTATAGGTATTGATCAATGATCTGCCCAGCAGCCCCAGGTGACGGCCGGTGACCTGCGCAATGTCTGCTATCGTTCTCAATCTTGCAATATTACTGCCAAAACAGGTCACCACGACGCGTCCGGTCGCCTGCTCAATGTGATGTTTGAGACCTCGCTGCAGTGAGGCTTCCGATGCGGACCAGCCTGGCACATCAGCATTGGTGGAGTCACATACCATCGCATCGATATTGAGTTCGGCGAGTGCTTCGAAGTCAGCTGGCCGGTAACGCTCACCGACCACCGGGTCGCTGTCCAGCTTCCAGTCTGCGGTATGAAACACTTTGCCTGCCGGTGTGCTGATCAACAAGGCAAAAGGTTCGGGGATGGAATGGGTCAACTGTATCCAGCGCACATTGAACACGCCGATATTAATATCCGCTCTGGGCTCGACGATGGTGACCGGCACCTCATCCAGCAGTCCTGCTTCTTTCAGCTTGCGGCGCAGAATTTCAGCCGTATAGGCCGTTGTGAAAACCGGGCACTGAAACCGCGACCAGAGATAAGGCACTGCACCGATGTGATCCTCATGGGCATGAGTAATAATAAGACCATCGAGTCGATCTTTACGATCTGTAATAAATTGAGGGTCAGCCATCTGAATTTCGGCGCGGCTGCCGGCAATGGGTTCGCCATCCACATCCGTGCGTGCTTCAAAGGTCAGCCCGCAATCCACCATTAACCAGCGACCATCATGACCGTACAGGTTGAGGTTCATGCCGATTTCGCCTGTCCCGCCCAGGGGCAGGAACCAAAAGTCTTCTGCGTCCGGCGTCATACCATCCTCTACTATTCAAAACCGGCACCATTATGCCAATTGAGACCGGGTTGCGCAGTTGCTGTCTACGCTCAGGGTGCTGCCGAACTGTTCTCTGTGTCACAAGGGGCTGTCGCCACGGCCGTCCCGGCCTGTTCAAACCCAGAGTGCCCAACAGTGGTATAATCTGCGGCTGTTTTGAATCAAGTCATTGATTTAATGACGTTCGTGATGCACAGAGGAGGTCGTTATGACTGCATCCAATCTGATGTCTGAAGGTCTTAACCTGATGCTGGTCGGCATGGGCTTTGTCTTCATATTCCTGACCTTACTGGTGATTGCCACCAGTCTGATGTCAAAGATCATCACCCGCTATGAGCGAGATGTCGGCACTCTGCCGGAAGAAGGTATCCCGGCACCGACGGCTGTTATCAGTCAGGCGATGAGCAAAACCCAGCATGCCAATGATGACAAGAACCTTATCACGGTCCTGTCGGCTGCGATTCACAAATTCCGCTCACGTCATAAATAGACCGCCTGCATCATCGAGGCAGTTTCCGTTACATCAAACTAAGGCCATGAACATGACCGAAGCAAAAAAACCACTTGGCATTACCGACGTCGTCCTGCGTGATGCCCATCAATCTCTGTTTGCCACCCGGCTGCGTCTTGACGATATGCTGCCGATTGCCGACAAGCTCGATCAAGTCGGTTTCTGGTCGGTGGAAAGCTGGGGCGGTGCCACTTTTGATGCCTGTATCCGTTATCTGGGTGAAGACCCCTGGCATCGTATCCGCAGCCTGAAAGCGGCCATGCCCAATACCCGCCAGCAAATGCTGCTGCGTGGACAGAACCTCTTGGGTTACCGGCATTATGCTGACGATGTGGTGAAAAAATTCGTCGAGCGTGCTGCCGTCAACGGGGTTGACGTATTCCGCGTATTTGATGCGATGAACGACCCACGCAACCTGGAAACCGCGATCAAGGCCGTGCTTGAAAACGATCGCCATGCTCAGGGCACCATCGCCTACACACTGAGCCCGGTTCACAACCTGCAGATGTGGATTGACATGGCCAAACGCATTGAAGATATGGGTGCGCACTCCCTGGCCATTAAGGATATGGCTGGTTTGCTTAAGCCTTACGCAGCTTTTGAGCTGGTTCAAAGTCTTAAGCAAGCTATTGATATTCCGATTCATATGCAGTCGCATGCGACCACCGGCCTGTCGACCGCCACTATCATGAAATGCGTCGAAGCCGGCATCGACAACGTCGATACCGCGGTTTCGTCCATGTCGATGACCTATGGTCACTCGGCCACGGAATCTGTGGTTTCAATCTTTGAAGACACGGATCGTGATACCGGCCTCAATATGCAATTGCTGGAAGAGATCGCAGCCTACTTCCGTGATATTCGTAAGAAGTATGCTCAGTTCGAAGGCTCTCTGCGTGGTGTTGATTCCCGTATTCTGGTCGCTCAGGTGCCAGGCGGCATGCTCACCAACATGGAAAACCAGTTGCGCGAACAAAATGCACTGGATCGTATGGATGATGTGCTCAAAGAAATTCCGCGAGTCCGTGAAGACCTGGGCTTTATCCCGCTGGTGACACCAACATCGCAAATCGTCGGTACCCAGGCTGTGATTAACGTCATGACCGGTGAGCGTTACAAAACCATCAGTGCTGAAACCGCCGGTGTCCTCAAAGGCGAATACGGTGCCGCGCCAGCACCTTACAACAAGGAACTGCAGGACCGCGTACTGGAGGGTGCTGAGCCCATCACCTGCCGGCCGGCTGATCTGCTGGAACCGGAAATGGACAAACTGACCACCGAGCTGCTGGAAAAAGCCGATGTCGATGGCATCAGGCTGGCGGAAGGTGAGCATCAGGTCGATGATGTGCTGACCTATGCCCTGTTCCCGCAAATCGGACTCAAATTCCTGCAAAACCGGGATAATCCCGATGCCTTTGAACCCGCACCCAGCGCCGCTGCAGCCCAATCATCAGCGCCGGCTGCCAGTGCTGCTTCCACTGAGCAGGAAACCTACACCATCAAGGTCAATGGTCAGGCTTATGTGGTGCAAATCAATGAAGGTGGTGATATCAGCCATGTGGAAAGCAGTGCTGCTAATGCACCGGCAGCCGCTGCGGAACCCGCGGGCGAAGGCGAACCGGTCACCGCTCCCCTGTCAGGCACGATCTGGAAAGTTCATATCAGTCCCGGTCAGCAGGTCAGCGAGGGTGACACTCTGCTGATTCTGGAAGCAATGAAAATGGAAACCCAGATCGTGGCATCCAAATCAGGCAGCATCGCGTCTATCAATGTTAAACAGGGCGACGCCGTGAAAGTCGGTGACCTTCTCGCCACCATCGCATAAGCAAGGATTCAATTCATGGATAAACTGATTCACCTGTGGGAAGTGACCGGTATTAACCAGATGACTCCCGGTCAGGGCGTGATGATTTTGATCGGCATGTTGCTGCTCTATCTCGCCATCAAGAAAAACTTTGAACCGTTGCTGCTGGTACCGATTGGTTTCGGCGGCGTTTTGGCCAACATCCCCGGTGCCGGACTGGCTGAAGCCGGCGGTATCCTGCATATTTTTTACACTGTGGGTATCGAAAGCGGTGCCTTTCCGCTGATTATCTTTATGGGTGTCGGTGCAATGACCGACTTTGGGCCGTTGCTGGCCAACCCTAAAACCCTGTTCCTGGGCGCGGCAGCCCAGTTCGGTATTTTCGCGACGCTGATGGGGGCGGTGGTACTGTCCTACTTCGGTATCTTTGACTTCAGTCTGGCCGATGCTGCTGCTATCGGTATTATCGGTGGCGCTGACGGTCCGACCTCTATTTATGTTGCCAGTAAACTGGCACCGGAACTGCTGGGTGCGATTGCCGTCGCCTCCTATTCCTATATGGCATTGGTGCCACTGATTCAGCCACCGATCATGCGGGCATTGACTACTGACGCCGAACGCAAAATCAAGATGGTGCAGCAACGTCATGTTTCACAACGCGAAAAAATCGTGTTCCCGTTGTTGCTGTTGATTCTGGTGGCGTTCCTGTTGCCGGATGCCGCGCCACTGCTCGGTATGTTCTGTTTCGGTAACCTGATGAAGGAATGTGCCGTAGTGGATCGCCTGAGTAATACCACCCAGAACTCACTGATCAACACCGTGACTATCTTTCTGGGTCTGGCGGTCGGCTCCAAACTGAGCGCCGAAAGCTTCCTGGACATGGCCACTCTGGGCATCCTGGTGCTGGGTATGATTGCCTTTGGTATTGGTACCGCCTCCGGTGTCCTTATGGCCAAATTGCTGAATAAGCTGGTGAAAGCACCGATTAATCCTTTGATCGGTTCAGCCGGCGTGTCGGCAGTGCCGATGGCTGCCCGGGTTTCCAATAAGCTGGGGCTTGAATCCGACCCGCATAATTTCCTGTTGATGCATGCCATGGGCCCCAACGTGGCCGGCGTGATTGGTTCAGCAGTCGCTGCCGGTATTCTGATAAATTACGTCGGCGTCTAAACCTGAATAAAAAACCCGCTTCGGCGGGTTTTTTATTATTCTGTCACCAGTCTGGCAGTGGCGACGCTGTCCACCGCGCCAATGATGACACAGGCAAAACGGTCAATAGAGGCTGAGGATTCCACCGAGGTCATCCATTGACCAGTCTCATTGTCTGTAGGCATATTCAATGTAACGCTCTGCTCATCCGCCAGTAGCTGCAACTCACTGACGGAAATACCGGGTTCAATCAATTCACAGAAATCTTCCACCCTGCCGGTATCCCAGACGTAATAAACGGGATACAGGATGGCGAGCACAACGCCCAGTTGAATCAGGTTAACCAGTATTTTCATACGTCATGCCCTGCAACATATAAGGTAAAATCGCGACTATACCGACAAAACTTCTGACAGGTCAGGACTTTTGTCACAGTCATCGATCATTCTATGTTTATTTTGTTGCTGTTATACAAAAACCGTCAATAGGCAGCGTTGAGAGTCCCGATCAATAAACACGCTTGCCATAGCCATCAGTGAAGGAAGTTCATGAGCGAAACTATTCAGGTCGTTTTAAGCAAAAGTCCCGTCGAGCTATACAAAATTCTCAAATTTGAAGGCATCGCCACCAGCGGGGCTGAGGCCAAGATGATGGTTGAACAAGGGATGGTGAGCGTGAACAACGAAACCGAAACCCGCAAACGCCGCAAAATCATCGCTGGTGACAAAATTCAGATCGACGATATTTATCTGATCATTTCTGACTGAGACCCGGCTCGGTCAGCAACTGTTCGGCCAGTCGGCGGGCTTTTAGTGCTGCCTGCCTGTCTCCCTGAACCTGTGCAGTGACAATAGCGCCCTCTTTCAACATCGACAGCATATCTACCAGCCAGACCGGATCCCTCACCTGGTCCAGCCTGGCTAGCTGCGTTTCGATGAGTGCGCGAACCCGTTTTTTATGCTCATGACAGAGTTGGTGTGGCCCAGACCAGACATCCGCATATTCACTGCAGGTGTTGATAAAAAAACAGCCATTAAATGCTGTCAGTGACGGCACCCGGTCATTAAACCAGTCATCGAGTGCATCAAACACAGCCAGTAATGCCGGCTTGCCTGCTTGTTCGCGGTTAATCCGCTGTTGCAGCCAGTCGACAAAGCGTTCATCACGATAATGTAATACGGCTTCAAGCAGCGATGCTTTGCTGTCAAAGTGACTGTATAGGGTTTTTTTGGCGACATTGGCCTGCTTCAGAATTTCATTAATTCCGACTGCATGAGTTCCATGGTGATAAAAAAGATCAAATGCAGTTTCTATCAGTTGCCGTCTCTTATCTGTCATTAATCATTCCTTTTGACAAACAGTTTGACACAGGTAGACAGACCTGTCTACCATAAGTAGACAACTTGTTCTACTTAAGGAGACAGGCATGACTGATGAGAGTAAACCACCCTTCCCCCCGTTTGATGATGACAGCGCCAGACAAAAAGTCCGCATGGCGGAAAACGCCTGGAATAGCAGGAACCCAGACAAAGTCTCAATGGCATATACCATAGACAGCCGCTGGCGTAACCGGTCAGAGTTCCCGCAGGGACGAGACCAGATCAGAGCTTTCCTGCAGCGCAAGTGGCAGCGTGAACTCGAGTATCGGCTTATCAAGGAGCTCTGGGCTTATAACGGTCACCGTATTGCCGTACGCTTTGCCTATGAATGGTGTGATGATACCGGCAACTGGTACCGTTCTTATGGTAATGAGAACTGGGAGTTTGATGGCAAGGGGCTGATGCAGACTCGTTTTGCCAGTATCAATGACATGCCTATCAAGGCGGAGGAACGCCTGTTTCACTGGCCTGCCGGCCCGCGTCCGGAGGATCATCCAGGCTTGACTGAACTGGGTTTATAGATCCCTTATCTGTTTAAAGATAGTGAATGTAACTATGACTGATACCCGCTTTGAAACGCCTCAGACCGTCATCCTCCTGCATGGCCTCGCCCGTACTTCACGCTCAATGCGGAAGTTGGAAAAGGCCTTGCAACAGGCGGGCTATCAGACACGCAATATTGACTATCCTTCCCGGCAATTCAATATCGCCGATTTAAGTGAACAGCTTATCCCTGAAGCATTGAAAAACATACCGTCATCAACCACAGTCCATTTTGTCACTCACTCGCTGGGCGGCATTGTGCTGCGACAGTATCAACAGCATCACCCGATCAATAATCTGGGTCGGGTGGTCATGCTGGGGCCCCCTAATCACGGCAGTCAGATAGCAGACTGGCTACAGCCCTGCACTCTTTATCATAAATTTTTCGGGCCGGTCGCTGCAGAGCTTGGAACCGATACAAACAGCCCACTTAAACAGCTGGGTGCGACAGACTTTGAACTGGGAGTTATTGCTGGCAGCCGGGCTTTTAATATTCTCTGCGCCCCTTTTCTGCCCAAGCCCAATGATGGTCAGGTTACAGTGGAAAGTACCCGTCTCGCGGGCATGAGAGATCACATTTGCCTGCCGGTCAGTCATCCATTCATGATGAGCAGAAAAACAGTGATCCGCCAGGTCATTTGGTTTCTGCAGTATGGTCATTTTTCTCATCACGGGAATCATTGCTGAACACGATTTGTCAGCATTAACAAATGCTAAACAAGACAAGGAGGAAACATGCATATTCTTATGGTTCTAACCTCGCACGACCGACTGGGTGCCACCAGCGAAAAAACCGGCTTCTGGCTGGAAGAATTCGCCGCACCTTACTATGTATTCCATGATGCAGGTATCAAAGTGACCGTGGCTTCACCTAAAGGTGGACAACCCCCACTGGATCCCAAAAGTGACAGCCCGGACTTTCAAACTGCTGATACTGAGCGCTTTAAAAAAGATAAAGCGGCCAACAAACTGTTAGCCAATACCCTGCCCCTGGCGCAGGTACGCGCTGAAGATTATGACGCTGTGTTCTATCCGGGCGGTCATGGTCCAATGTGGGACCTGGCGCACTCATCTTACTCGATCAGCCTGATTGAATCTTTTCTCCAACAGGATAAACCTATCAGTTTTGTCTGCCATGCGCCCGCGGCACTGATGAATGTTCACGATAAAAATGGTCAGCCAGTGGTCGACAACCGTGCCGTTACTGGTTTCAGCAACAGTGAGGAAGAGGCTGTGGGACTGACAACTATCGTTCCCTTTCTGCTGGAAGATGCACTCAAAGCACGCGGTGGCCGTTTCGTCAAAGCCGAAGACTGGACAGAAAACTGTTGTGTCGATGGCCTGCTGATTACCGGACAGAACCCTCAATCATCCGCTGCGACAGCGCAGGCTTTGCTGGACCGCCTCAAACAAGCAGCTTAACTGGTATAATCGGTCCTTTTTAATTCAAGCGAGATTGAAGTCATGGCAAAAGCGACTGCAAGACATATTCTGGTCGACAGTGAAGAAATCTGTCTGGAACTGAAACGTGAAATCGAACAGGGTGCCGATTTTGGTGATGTTGCCAAAGAACACTCATCCTGCCCATCCGGCCGCAGTGGCGGTGATCTGGGCGAATTCGGTCCCGGCATGATGGTACCGGAATTCGATAAAGTCGTTTTCTCAGCACCGGTCAATACGGTGCAAGGACCGGTGAAAACACAGTTCGGTTATCACCTGCTGGAAGTGACCAGCCGCAGCGAATAAGACTTCAATGTCTTGTTAAAAAAGCCCCTTCGCAGGGGCTTTTTTTATCGCCAGCTCGAAATGGGCCAGTTAAGCCCCATGGAATAAACATGCGCAGATGATACAAACTGCCACAGATACACCGCTGTCATTAATCATCTGTGAGAATCTGCGTCATCTGTGGATGACACTCTCCCATCACTGAACCAATCTGTAATCCGGCAGATGCGCCAGTAACTGCTTGCCGTAACCCTTGGTCAGCAGACGCCGATCCAGAATCGTAATACGGCCACTGTCAGTTTCTTTGCGAAGCAAACGACCACAGGCCTGAATCAGTTTCACACTGACTGCCGGCAGCGACAGTGCAGTAAAGGGCTGACCGCCGCGGCGGATTATCCATTCCTGTTTCGCCTGCTCTATCGGCCGGGTGAAAACCGGAAACGGCAATTTGGTAATAATCACATGAGTACAGAGGTTACCGGGCAGATCGACGCCTTCGGCAAAGCGATCCATGCCGAATATAATACTGCCATGGCCGGCTTCAACCTGTCGGATATGTCGCTGCACCATGTTTTTGGGTGACAGTGTATCGCCCTGAATCAGGACCAGCCGGCTGATATCGGCGGGCAACTGCTTATATACCGCTTCCATGACCTCACGCGATGTGAACAAAACCAGTGTTGCTTCGTTCTTATCAATAATCTCCGTCAGTCTGGTGACGACCTCGCGTCGCCACTGCTGTTGCTGTTCATTGGGCAGAAACTGCATCGCCGGCAGATTCAGCGTGGCCTGATCGTTGTATTTGAACGGCGATGGGACTGCCAGAAAATGTTGCTCATCAAAACGATGCAGACCGCAGTCCATCCGGAAACGATGAAACAGTCCCATGCCGCGCAAAGTCGCGGAAGTCAGCACCACGCCAAAGGCGCGCGTCCACAGACTGCGATCAAGAAAGTAAGCGGCTGTCATGGGACCAGCGTGAATCACCAGCGTCTGCTGCTTGGCAAACTGTTCCAGTGACAACCAGCGGACATTAGGCGGCCGGTCTTCCTGATCCGGTTCCAGAAACAAGGCCATGAAATCAATCAGGTAACCGAAAATATTCTGCACAGTGCCGACCTGAGGCAACAACGCTTCACCTACTTTATTGGAAAGCTGTGTTTTCTCCAGCCCTTCCTTAATCCATTTCGCCAGTACCGAATAATGCTTGTAGATATTGTTCGCTCTTTGCAGCAGATTCTGACAAGGAATCAACAAGGCATTGACCAGTGGGCTGTTCCAGAAAATTCGTGGCTCACTGATACGCCCTTCCAACAGGTCATGTACCAGCCCGTCACTTTGCAGAGTAGTTTCAAGCTGCTGCAGATGGCTGATAACCGCAGGCAGATCGCGACGTAATTCACTCAGCATGTAACCGAAATCATGCTGCCGAAAAGCCAGCGCTGACGGAATTTTTTTCAACACACTGTCAGCGGTTTCAGTGGTTTGATAAAGCTGTACAAAATTCAGGGCCTTGGCGGCATGATCCAGCGCCTTGCGTGGCAGGTTATGCGCCTCGTCAAAGACGAACAGCACTTCTTCAGGGTTTGGCAGAACCAGGCCGCCACCAAGATCGGCATCACTCAGAATCAGGTCATGGTTGGCCACCACCACCTGCGCACTGACCATTTCGCGCCGCAGCTTGTAATACGGGCAACGCAGGTAAAACGAACAGCTTTTCCCGGCGCACCCTTCAGAATCAGTCGATATCTGGTTCCATAAATCCGGGCTGACTTTGTCGCGCCGACTGTCCCTGTCACCGTCCCAGCGCTCTTGATCCCATTCGCTCAGCATCTGTTTGGCTGCAGCCATATGCAGCGCCTGCTGATATTTGGATTCGATATCAATATCCAGCATCTGCTGTTCCGGTGCGGTTGCCAGTTGACTGAGTTTGCTCGGGCACAGATACCGCCGGCGCCCTTTCACCTGAACAAATCGAATCGGTTGTTCCAGTGCCGCCGAAAACTGCGGCAGATCTTTGTGAATGAGCTGTTGCTGCAGATTCACTGTGGCAGTACTGATGACCAGTGTTTTTTTATTGTTCATCGCGGCCTCAATAGCACCGCTCAGATAAGCCAGTGTTTTACCGACACCGGTCGGCGCTTCGACCACCGCTATTCGCTGCTGAACCGGTCTTGCCATTTGCGTGGCGATAAATTCGCTCATCTGCTGTTGCTGCGGCCGTGGTTTGAAATCCGGAATCGCCGCTTGCAGACGACGGAAAATGGCTTCTGACAACTTAGCCTCCGACCTGATAAGTCAGCGGCTTATCGTGAAGGTACTCCAGAATATTGCTGACCGTGGTCTCGGCGATATGCTGCAGCGCTTCCCGGGTGAAATAGGCCTGATGCCCGGTGACGATGACATTGGGCAAAGTAATCAAACGCTGAATCACATCGTCCTGAATAATATCCAGCGAATGATCCTCAAAAAACAGGCTGCCTTCCTGCTCATAAACATCCATGCCGAGATAGGCAATATGATGCGCTTTAAGACCATCCAGCACAGCCTGTGTGTCCATTAAAGCGCCTCGGCTGGTGTTTATCAGCATCACCCCCTGTTTCAGACGAGCCACACTGTCACGGTTAATCAGATGTCGTGTTTGCTCATTGAGTGGACAATGCAGGGTAATGATATCGCTGCTGTCGAACAGCTTGTTCAGTTCGACCGTTTCATAGCCCTGCTGACGGCATATTGTTTCGCTATACGGATCATAAATCAGCACACGGCAGCCAAATGCCCGCATCCTCTCGGCAACCAGCAAGCCGATTTTGCCACCGCCGACAATGCCGAGGGTCTTACCGTAAAAATCAAAGCCGAGCAGGCCGTCGAGTGAAAAATTGCCATCACGGACCCGGTTATAAGCTCTCGGCAGTTTCCGGCTTAATGCCAGCATCAGGGCAATGGTGTGTTCGGCCACCGCATAGGGTGAGTAAGCCGGTACATTGACAACGCGAATACCCAACTCGCTGGCCGCAGGCAAATCCACCTGGTTGAAACCGGCGCAGCGAAGGGCAATCAGCCGGGTGCCGCCGTTGGCCAACTGAATCAGGGTTTCACGACATAAGTCATCATTCACAAAGGCACTGACCACCTCAGCGTCCTGAGCCATCACGGCGGTCGCCGGGTTCAGACCGAGTTCGTAACACTGAAACTCAATCTCAGCCGTTGCGGCTCGCAACAGAAATGCCTGATCATAAGCCTTGGCACTGAAAACAGCGATTTGCACGGTAGGTAGTGGCCTGTCGATAGAGGATGAAATCACTATTGTCCTAATCTCACCCTGGCAATTCAATCTTTATCCGGTGCAAATTGTCGGGAAATTTCTTACACTGCTAGTAAGCGTCGACAGGAAGCACGGCACTATGGCGATAAGACCTCACCGCCCCATCTGTACCTTATGCCTGAATCCGGCACTGGATGTGACTTACCATGTCAGCAAGCTCATTCCCGATGAGAAGTCCCGTGCTGACAGTGCGCGTTACGATCCCGGCGGTAACGGCATCAATATCGGCCGCGCGCTCACCCGTCTGGATATTGAATCTCATACTATCTGCGTTATTGCCGGAGCGGTCGGCCGGATTTTCAGAACCCTGCTGGCTGAGCAGCTAGCTCATGTAGTCTACGAAGAAGTCACTGGTGAGACCCGGATTAATACCACCATTATTGAAACCGGCACCCATAATCAGTTCCAGATCACCAGCAGCGGAACAGATATTCCCGACACCGACATCGGCCGAATCGCCGACGATTTTATCAAGGTCACCGGCGACGGCTACGGCATTATCACCGGTTCCTGTCAGCCCAATGTTTCCCTGTCTTTGTATGCCGATCTGGTCGAGCGGATTAATCGCCAGGGCGGTCGCGCCGTGGTCGATGTGCATGGAGAGATGCTGAAACGGGCGATTGCTGCCAAACCGTTTATGATTAAACCAAACAAATACGAACTGGAAATGATGCTGAAAGAGTCCCTGCCAACACCTGAGGCGGTGGCCCACAGTGCCCGACGAATTCAGCAAGGTGGTGTTGATTATGTCTGCGTCTCGCTCAGTCATGAAGGCGCCCTGCTGGTCACACCGGAAAACAGCTATTTTGCCAAAGCGCTGGATGTCACCGTCAATACCACGGTCGGCGCCGGTGACTCAATGGTGGCCGGTCTAGTGGCCGGGTTCAGCCTGCATGACACGTCGGAGCAGATTCTGACTCTGGGACTTGCCTGTGGCGCCGGTACTGTCATGCATCCGGGCACGGAACTGTTCGATGAGAGCGATATTGCCTGTTTAAGCAAACAGGTGACAATTAAGACGCTCGATATTTAAACCGGCTGCAATAAATCATCCACCAGAAACTGGATCGATTTACTGGCGCGGTATTCATTCACGGCCAGTCTGTATCGAATCAGTACTTTGCTGCCCCGCTCCAGCCAGTCAGGCTTGCTTTGTCTGAATGCCATCGCGGTGATTTGTCGACTATCGGCCAGACTCAAACTCAGACGTAAGTGATCCTGCTCCTGCCCCACCAGACGCCAGTCGGCGATTTCAAACAAGCCATGAAAGCGAGGCTCCTCAAAGCCTTGCCCCCACGGAGCCGCATGCGGTAATAACTCGGCCAGTTGCAGATTGATTTCAGTTTGGTCCAGTTCACCATCTGACTGCAGTTCCTGTTGATACAACGCCGGATCGACCATCTCTGTCAGCACTGTTTCAAAGGCTGTGGCAAAGGCTTCAAAATCTGTCTGTTTCAGCGTGAGACCGGCAGCCATAGCATGACCGCCAAAGCGCTGCAGCATGTCGGGATGACGCATCGCAATACGAGCCAGAACATCGCGGATGTGAACGCCGGCAATGGATCGCGCCGACCCCTTGATTTCACCCTCATTGCCGGGAGCAAAAGCAATCACCGGCCGGTGCAGCTTTTCCTTGATACGGGAAGCCAGCAAACCGATAACTCCCTGATGCCAGTCTGCGTCATACAAACAATAGCCCTGTGCCGGGCTGTGGGTATGCAGAGACAGTTTATCCAGCATCTGCAACGCATCCTGCTGCATTTGCTGCTCGACGGCGCGACGCTCCAGATTGATCTGATCCAGCTGTGCAGCGACCATCAAGGCCTGCTGCCAGTTGTCGGTTAACAGCAGATTGATGCCCAGGCCCATATCTTCCATTCTGCCGGCGGCATTGAGTCTGGGTGCAATACTGAATGCCAGGTCCGGACTGACCAGTCTGGCGGCTTCGCGACCAGCAACCTGCGCCAGGGCCAGAATGCCGGCACACGCTCTCCTTTGACGCATGCGCTTAAGTCCCAGATCCACTAACGTCCGGTTCAGGCGATCCAATGGCACCACGTCGGCCACCGTGCCCAAAGCCACAATATCCAGCCAGTCGGCGACATTAGGCTCTTTGATACCCTGCTGTTCAAACCAGTTCTGCTCACGTAAAACCTGCCTGAGTCCCAGTAGCAGATAAAAGCAGACGCCGACACCAGCCAGGTTTTTGGAGGGAAATTCATCATCAGGCTGATTGGGGTTGATGATGGCTTCAGCCTCGGGCAACGTGTCTCCAGCGAGGTGATGATCCGTTACCAGGACTTTGATGCCGCGTTTTTTTGCTGCGCTGACGCCGGCAATCGCAGCAATGCCATTATCAACAGTCAGTAATAAATCTGGTTGTCCGTCGGTGGGGATTTCATTAAGCAGCTCCGGCGTCAGGCCATAACCGTGAATAAAGCGGTTGGGCACAATAAAGTCGATACTCTGCAGGCCGAAGGCCTTGAGACCCCGGATAGCAAGAGCGCAACTGGTGGCGCCATCACTGTCGAAATCGGCGACCACAGTGACTTTCCATTGTTGCAGCAGTGCCTCCGTCAGCAATGAGACCGCTTTGTCCATGCCCAGCATTTGTTCGGGCCTGGGTAAATCGCCGAGCTCATAGAAAAGTGTTTGTTCTGTATTGATGCCGCGCGCTGCCAGCACCCGCCGCAGACAATCAGGCCACTTGTCCGGTAGCTGTTCCCAACCACGGCTGTCGCGTTGTTTGATATTCATTGCCGTCATCGCCAGAATCGCCAGCTGGAAAAAGGCGTCAAAGTATAATCGCCCCACTCCGGAATGATCAGCTTCAGTTCATGCAGACGCCACTGTCTCAGTGCACGCATAGCCGGTATCAACCAGTTCTGCGCCAGCACCTCCCACTGTCTGTCCCAATCATCATCGGGATTGAAGTTTATTACATGCAGCGCCTGTCTGGCACGAACCTGACTGAATTCGGATATACCGTGTTGATGAACCGAGCCGGACTCTGCCGCGAGCTTTTGCAGCAGCGGCGCTTCACCTGAAACATGTGGCCAGGATCGCCAGACTGGCTCATGTCCTTTGCCCCAGAACCAGACACTGTTGATCGGCACTTTACCCGCTGCTTCCCGTGCTTGATTTTCCGGACAATCAAACAGCAGCATCTGAATTTCGTTCCAGAGCCGGACCCAGTCCGGTGCATCTTTACCTCTGGGCAGGTGATCAGACACTGCGCGTCCGTTTAAGCCCTCTTTGGCAGTTAACTGTAATGCCGGTAGTTGTTCGCACTCAAGTAACCAGCTATCAGCCTCCTGTATGCTCAAACTGGCTTTGAAATCATCGAACAGCGGCTGAATACGAAGGCCAAAAGCCTTTGCTTCTTCGAGCGTTAAATCCAGATCACGATAAAACAGCAGTAACTGATCCCGGTCCGGATGCAGATAGCAGGGATCAGCGCAAAGACTGAGCTGACTGCCACCACGCAATGCGGCAAGCGGTAAATCTGCGTCTTCAAGCTTATTGTCTGCAAATAAGTACAGCAGACTTCGGTAATAAGGGCTTGTATCTGCCCGGAAACGGGCCTTGTTGAGACAGCGGTTAACGGTGACTGGCACCAGACCGCGATTGAGCTCATTGGCAAAGAATATGGCGAAGTCAGACAGAACCAGGCTCAGACGGGCCTTAGCCATCGCTGAGCACCTGCCTGACGAAGGGAATGGTCAGCTTACGCTGGGCCTGCAGTGAAGCCTTGTCGAGCTGTTGCAGTACGGTCATCAGTGCCGGCATTTCACGGCCGTAATGCCGCAGCAGATATTGTGCGACCTCTTCACTCATGGCGAGGCCGCGGATCTGCGATTGCAACATCAGCGCCTGCTGTTTCTGCTCATCAGTCATTGTGGTCAGTTGATAAACCAGCCCGGTAGCCAAGCGGGAGCGCAAATCCGGCAGTTCAATCTCATTATGGGCCGGGTTGTGTTCGGTAGCGACCAGTAAGTGCCCCCGCGCATCGTGCAGACGATTAAAGCAGTGAAACAGTGCAACTTCCCATTCCCGCCTGCCGGCCACCGCCTCTAAATCATCCAGACACAATAAATCAGCCTGTTCCAGTGACTCAAGCACCGCAGGTTGGGCGGTTTGAATCAGTTCCGCCAGAGACAGGTAAATCACCCGATAGCCCTGCTGCTGGACCCGTTCGGCGCAGGCGATAAGCAGGTGTGTCTTGCCGGTGCCGTTTTCACCGTAAAGATAGACAAAATCAAGACTATCGAGCTCACAGAAAGCTTTTAATGCCTGCTCTGTCTCAGGTTTGGCAAACAGAAAATTATCCAGACGATAAATTTCCTGTGGCGTCAGGCGCAGCGTTAACTGGGTTTTGGCAACAGACATGATAATGAATTAACTCAGGAATACAGGTGACTGTTAACATAACGCTGATGCGCATGCCGCAGCACTACCATCACAACCGCGGCGACCGGCAAGGCCAGCAACACACCGGTAAAGCCGAACAGGGTCCCCCCCGCCAGCACGGCAAAGATAACTGCAACCGGATGCAGGCCGATACGTTCCCCGACAAAATGCGGCGTCAGCAGCATACCTTCGATGGATTGGGCAACAGTGAATACAATCACCACGTAGAAGACCGGCAACCACTCACCAAACTGGAAAAAGGCCGCGAGGCCGGCCAGCGCGATCCCGACGATCAAACCCAGATAGGGCACAAAACTGACCAGTCCTGAAATCACACCCAGCAACAGGGCCAGTTCCAGACCGATAATACTGAGACCGACAGTGTAAATGATGGACAGCGACAGCATGACCATCAACTGCCCCCGGATAAACCCCGCCAGCATGTCATCGCACTCCAATGACATTTCAATAAATTTGCCCGAGATGCGTCGTGGCAACAGTTCTCTGAAACGGGCTACCAGTAAATCCCAGTCACGCAGCAGATAGAATGTCAGTACCGGAATCAATACCAGATTACCGATCCACTGCAACAAGGCCATACCGGATTGGGTGACATAGCTGAACACACCGCCGGCGACATTGCCCATTTCAGACCAGTAGCTATTCAGGGCCTGTTTCAGCGTCTGCAGATTGAACACATCGCTGGGCAGTCCAGCAGTGTTCAGGAATGGTTCCAGTGCTTTTTGCGCCATCGTCAGATAACCCGGCAGATTGGTGAACAGTTTGCTCACCTGATCGCTGAGCATCGGCAGCAGCACCAGCAGTAATAAAATCATCGCGATAAACAGCACGGCGAATACCACCGTGACCGCCACAGGGCGGGATAATTTCCAGTTTTCCAGCCTGTCTACCAGCGGGTCGCCAAGATAGGCGAGAAGCGCCGCGATAAAAAAAGGCATCAGTACTGATGATAATTGGAACAATAACCAGCCACCTGCAATCAGGCTGACCAGTAGTATCAATTTGTTGGTATCACTCATCGTTTTTGTTTGATCTGACGCCATGCTCTCGATCCCCATACCAGAACATATTCCGTGCCGCTATTGATGACACTGGCCACAACCAGCCAGATGCCTACCGTGACTACCTTGTCCAGACCCGGCAGCCACTGCTGCTGGATCATCACCAGCAAGACTAGTGCAATCTGCAGGGTGGTGTTGATTTTACTGCTCCAGAGCGGGCTGAGATCAAACTGCCCGAGATAATAATGATAAGCGAGTCCACCGCTGATAATAATAATGTCACGCCCCAGTACCAGCCACAGCAGCCACAGTGGCAGCAGGCCAAGCCAGGTCAGCGTGGCAAACGTTGCGACCAGTAATAATTTATCTGCAATCGGGTCAAGAATCGATCCCAGGCGAGACTCCCAGTGAAAATGCTTGGCCAGAAAGCCGTCCAGACCGTCAGATATTCCGGCCACGGCAAACAGCAGCAATGCCAGTACAAACTGCTCTGTGCCCAATGCCCACACCACGGGTGCAACTAGCACAATGCGGAACAGGGAAATCAGGTTGGGAATATCTCTCAAACTCAAGGTTTTAACCGGTAATGTTTGGCTTCGTTGCTGTCAGATTGCGGATCTTCGATTAATAAACTGCCTACAGCGAGCGTTCTTTGCAAGACATCAATACTGCCTCTGAATGCAATGTCCAGATCCAGTTGCTGCTCTCCCAGATTGATGACACGAATATCGCTGATGAGTTCGAGCTTGTCCAGATAGGTCATCAAACGACTGAAATCAGCATAGCTCAATACATCTTTAATCTGCATGGTCAGACGTTGTGCTTCACCGCCATTATCAACCAGTTGAGCGAATTGCAGGGCCAGTTTATCGGCCAGGTGCCCCATACCCGCGGCAAAAGCCTCCTGCATGTTGCCCTGAGTTTGCCAGCTGTCACTGACGCCTGCCCCGTTTGCCCGCCACTGAACCTGAGCCGCATCGGCATTCAAGTTCACCACTGCAGTCATCACGATATCGGCACCATAACGCTCGGAGGCGGCTGCTACCGCTGCCTGATTACCCTGACGAATATCGGCTATGCTCAAGGCAGCCTGATCCTGCAAATCCATCAACGGCATCAGGATAGGCAAGCCGCGCTGCTCGGCGGCCCGACTGAGAGGCTGGAATACACCCACCGGTGCAGTCTCAAGACCGAGAATAGCTGTGTCGCCATTATTTTCAACCAGCGCCCAGATCAGGATATCAGGCCGGTTATTGCCCCAGACTGGAAGCTGGAGCTCATTAATGGCACGGTTAACCGCAGCCGGATCAAAACGCACAGACAGTGCGAGTTGATCGGGCTCAGTCAGATCGGCACCGAGAATGTTGTTGCGTCGGTATTCGTACTGTTGCATGTATTGCCCGGCCTGAGACAGAATCGGGGCCAGCGGCGCCGTTTCCAGCAAGGCTTTGTTACCGACTACTTTAAGCATGACCTGCTGCAGTAACTGCGGCGTCAGCTTCGCCCTTTCCTGCTCATCGCGGGAATTGACTGGCGCCGAAGCCTGGTAAAGATTATCTACCTCGGCGGCATGGCTGCCAAAGGTCAGACTGAGCAAAATTAGGGCAATAAATAATCGATGCATTGTGGTATTCTAACACGCTGTTTTCAACGTGTGACGACCTATGGTCCGGTCCGTCGAGGTCGGCCATCTAAGCGTCTGCAACCAGTATCAATTTTCAGGAACAAACCATGACCGATCACGCGGATTCTTCTCGCACTTCTCTCAGTTATCGTGATGCCGGTGTTGATATCGAAGCCGGTAATGCACTGGTGGATCGTATCAAACCCCATGCAGCCAAAACCCGTCGTCCTGGCGTCATGGCCGGTCTGGGCGGTTTCGGCAGTCTGTTTGAATTGCCTCTGGATCGCTATAAACAACCGGTGCTGGTTTCCGGTACAGATGGCGTCGGGACCAAACTGCGTCTGGCTATCGAGTCCGGCATCCACAACACTATCGGTATTGATCTGGTCGCCATGTGTGCCAATGATATTGCGGTGCTTGGTGCCGAACCGTTGTTCTTCCTCGATTATTATGCGACCGGCAAACTCGATATTGATGTTGCCGAATCTGTGGTCTCAGGCATTGCTGAAGGCTGTCTGCAGGCTGGCGCCGCTCTGGTTGGTGGTGAAACCGCAGAAATGCCGAGCATGTATGAAGACGGCGATTACGATCTGGCCGGTTTCTGTGTCGGCGTGGTCGAAAAAGACGCTGTCATCGATGGCAGCAAAGTCGCTGCCGGTGACAAATTAATCGGCCTCGCTTCTTCCGGTCCTCACTCCAATGGTTACTCTTTGATTCGTAAAATTCTGCAACGCAGCGGCCAGTCGCTGGAGGATGCATTTGACGGTAGCACCCTGGGTGAAAAACTGCTGGCACCAACCCGGATTTACGTGAAATCGCTGCTGGAACTGAACGACAAGATCAGTATTCATGCCCTGTCTCATATCACCGGTGGCGGGCTTTTGGAAAATATCCCACGCGTATTGCCAGAAGACAAAAAAGCGGTGATCGCTGCTGACAGCTGGCAGCGTCCTGCCGTGTTTGACTGGCTGCAGCAACAGGGTAATGTTGAAGACAAGGAAATGTACCGCACCTTCAATAACGGCATTGGTATGGTTGTCGTCGTCGCAGCTGAAGATGCCGATACTGCCCTCAGCCTGCTGCATGGTCTGGGTGAAGAAGCTAATCTGATTGGTCAGATTGAAAACCGCAGCAGTGACGAAGACAGTGTGGTGATCAACTGAGATGACAGAATCCCGTCATAAAGCCCGGCTGGTGATCCTGATTTCCGGCCGCGGCAGTAATATGCGTTCTATTGTCGAGGCAACGCGTCAGGGTGAACTTGAGGTCGAGATTGCTGCTGTTATCAGCAACCGTCCGGATGCCGCCGGTCTCGAGTTTGCCGGGCATGCCGGTATCGACACACAGGTGCTTGATCACAAGCAATTCGACAGCCGCGAGAGCTTCGATAATGCCATGATCGACATCATTGACAGCTACCAGCCGGACTTTGTGATTCTGGCCGGCTTTATGCGTATTCTGACTGCAGACTTTGTTACGCACTACGCCGGCCGTCTCATCAATATTCACCCCTCACTGCTGCCCAAGTTCAAAGGTTTGCATACCCATGAACGGGCGATTGAAGCCGGTGAAAGCGAGCATGGCGCCAGTGTGCATTTTGTCACAGCAGAACTGGATGACGGTCCGGTAATATTGCAGGCCAAGGTACCGGTATTAGCGGATGATAATGCCGACACGCTGGCGGCAAGGGTGCTGGAACAGGAACATCTGCTTTATCCCGCTGCCATAAAGAAGCTGATCTCGCAACAAACGGAATAAACATGCTCAGATTGTTCAGTTATATCCTGCTCTTTTGTCTAGGCAATTTTGCTGTGGCTGCCGATATTCCTGACTTCTCCGCTAATTACCTGGTCAAGCTCAACGGCATTCAGGCCGGTGAACTCAAGCGTACCCTCAAGACACAGGAAAACGGCTTACGTCAATTCAGTTCAGTGTCCCAGGCCAAAGGGGTATTCTCTTTTTTCAAACCCGATGTCATCGAAGAAACCAGCGTCTGGAAACTTGTCGATGGCCGTGTGACACCCCAGCGCTATCGCTATCAGCGCACCGGCGGCAAAAAAGACAAGTTCCTGCAAATGCAATTCAACTGGCGCGACAAACAAGTCAGCATTGATGATCGTGAACACCCCTGGGAACTGGATATCGAAACCGGCGTGCTCGACAAGCTGGTTTACCAGATAAGTCTTATGCGTGACTTAAGTGAAGGCATTGAACAGGTCGACTATCTCATCGCTGACGGGGGCCATCTCAAAACCTATGAGATCAAAGTACTGGGTAGGGAGACCATTACCACTCCGATGGGTCAGATTGAAACCCTCAAATTAACGCGTCACCGCGAACAACCCAATGACCGTGAAACCACGCTCTGGTGTGCCCCGGCACTGAATTACCTGCCGGTCAAGCTTGAACATGTTGAAGATGAAGCTGTGTTCACTGCCCTGCTGCGTCGTTTGCAGGGTATTGATGCCGAGCAGGCCTTCACCCCGTTACAATCAGCCAAAGTCATTGAACAACCATGAGCGACAAACGTTTCCGGATTCTGAAACAGGAAATGCCTTTTAAGGGCTTTTTCAATATCAAGAAATACACGCTTGAGCATACGCTCTACGAGGGTGGCTGGAGTCAGCCGGTAGAGCGGGAAGTCTTCCACCGCGGCAACTGTGTCGGCATTCTCCTTTATGACCCCAAGCGCGATGAAGTCGTCATTATTGAACAGTTCCGTGCCGGTGCCATTTTGAAATCAAATCAGGAAGAAGCCTGGCTGCTGGAAATTGTGGCCGGCGCGATGGAAGCCGGTGAAACCGCTGAAGATGTCGCTCGGCGCGAGGCCCTGGAAGAAGCCGGCTGCGAGGTACAGGACATCATCAAAATCAGTGAATTTTTCACTTCTCCCGGCGGTACCTCCGAATATCTGACCTTATACTGTGGCCGGGTCGATGCCGGCAATGTCGGTGGCGTGCATGGTCTTGATCATGAAGATGAGGATATTGCTGTCAGCAGTCTGCCATTTCCTGAAGCCTGGCAGTTGGTGGAAAACGGCCGAATTGAATCCGCGATCCCCATCATTGCGATGCAATGGCTGGCACTGAATCGTGATGAATTACGTCAGCGCTGGCGCTGATTAATCAAATTCGAGCGGCGGCCGCCCAGCCCGTTTTCTGAGCCAGAATACGGCACGACGCACCGAGGCGCGCTGAATCAGCCAGCGCTCGAAAGCGTATTTACCGGGGAAATTAAGCAGTAATACGCCGATCAGCAAAGTCAGTAAGCCCTGCCCCGGCAACACAAGCATTGCCAGGCCCAGCACTACAAAAACGACACCGAAAATATTCTTAACCACAAGCATGGTCCAGCGAATCATGAAATGCTGTTCAGCCCAGGACGAGGTCTGGCGTTTGTTTTCAGCAAAGTAATCAACCGGAATTCTGACTACCAGGAAGGGAATCAGAAACAAGGTGGCGACGAAAGTCAGCAGCGAAACCAGTCCCAGCATCAACAGCAGGCTTTCGTTTCCCTGGATGGTAGCCAGCAGATCCTGAAAGAATGTCATCAAGGCAGCACTGACAACTTAGCCGACAAAGAGATCATTGGTCCGGATTAATACGGTAGCTGACCTGCATATGGTGTACCGCGCCCGGCGCCACAATAATGCTGTTGGCGATGGCATTGGCGGTCTCCACACAAATAAACTGCTCGTAATCCTCTGCTGACATATCTTTGAGTTGAGCTGCTTTGTCCCAGGGATTCCAGACCACAAAATTATCGGCACCCTGGTGCTCGATTTCGATTCGGCGTTTCAGGCTGGGATCGACAATTTCCACCCGGTTCGGCGCATTCAGATACACCCGATCGGTTTCGCCCTCGGCAGTAATGTCGCCTGTTTGTTTCTGACGGGAAAAGCCCAGGGTTTTATCAAGATAATCAACACCGTCCAGTCCACTGACACGCGTCTGTTTGACATCGCCCACCCGGAAATAACTGTGCAGCGCCTTGGAGACGCTGAACGGAATATCGCCTTTGTTTTCAGTGGTCAAGGAAATGTTCAGCTGGTCGCCGATATGGATTTTCTTACGCAGACGGAATTCACTCGGCCACCATTGTTTACTGGTCGCAGTGGATTCCAGCCCCAGCGTGATTTCAACATTATCATCATGCAGCTGACTGTCGAGCACATCCCAGAACAGGTTACGGGCAAAGCCATGTGCCTGACGACCGAGGTTGCCCGGATCATCACCGAACCACGGCCAGCATAACGGTACGCCGCCGCGGATCGCTTTCCCCTGTTGATAGACGGCTTTCTTGCTCAGATAAAACAGATCGTGCTCGGCGCGCGCCGGCTTGAAAGACAACATCTGTCCCCCGTAGAGCGCTACTTTGGCCTCAGCACGGGCCGTCGTTACCTGTATCAGGGGCATGCCAGACGGGCCTTCAACAAAACTGACCTTGTCTTCGCGCCCGAAAATGCGATTAAGTGTGTTCAGATCCTGCATGAGTCATTTTCCAGACAAAAAGACGGGCTGAAACGCCCGTCTTTCCATAGACACGGGTGACTGAAAATCAGTCAGACCTTCCCGATTAATGCTGGTGACCGCCTTCACCATGAACATGACCGTGTTCCAGCTCTTCTTCACTGGCTTCACGGACTTCACGAATGGTCACGTCAAAATTCAAATGCACGCCGGCCAGCGGATGGTTACCGTCGACTGTGACGCTTTCGTCTTTGACATCAACCACAGTGACCAGAACCGGACCCTGCTCGGTTTCTGACTGGAACTGCATACCGACTTCAACGTTGTCGACACCGCTGAACAGTTCACGCGGTACATCCTGTTTCAGTTGTTCGTGGCGTTCACCATAAGCTTTGGCAGGCTCAATGCTGGCCTGAACTTCATCACCCGCTTCTTTGCCCAGCAGTGCTTCTTCAAGGCCTGGGATAATGTTGCCGGCACCGTGCAGGTATGCCAGCGGGCCCGCACCTTCCGAGCTGTCGATGACGCTACCGTCGTTATCTTTCAAAGTGTAATCGATAACAACGACTGTATTCTCTGCAACTTTCATTGAATTTCCTCTACTTGGATGTGTTGGATTACAGCTGCAGCTTATTCACTACAACCTGAGGCATTGACGCCCATGACCTGAGCCATATCACAGCTGGGCTGCGAGTTTTAAACAGCGTCTGATAAACAGCAACTACCCATCAGCGGCTGAGGTCAGCCCGGAGGATGCAATAGCCTGTGTACTGGTGTTCTAATGATGAACGATTTGTCATATTTTTACCAGCCAGCGCCTGGACGACGATGCCCTTATCGGCCGGCCTGATATACTCGAATACCAGTATAAAGCCTGTTGCTGCGCGTTAAAAAGCGAGCATTCTAACACTAATACCTGCCAACGACTAATATGAGCCGACTGCTTTTGTTTAACAAGCCGTTCAACGTCCTGACCCAGTTCACCGACAATGAGGGTCGACAGACTCTGAAAGACTTTATTGATGTGTCCGGTGTTTATCCGGCAGGTCGACTGGACCGCGACAGTGAAGGTTTATTACTGCTTACCGACGACGGTTCGTTGCAGCAGCTTATTGCCAACCCGCGTTTTAAACTGGCGAAAACCTACTGGGTACAGGTTGAACGTATTCCTGATGCAGCCGCACTTGAGCAACTGCGGCAAGGCGTCGATCTTAAAGATGGTCGGACACTGCCCGCTGAAGTCAGCCTGATTGACGAACCCGCTGTCTGGCCGCGCACACCGCCCATCAGGGAACGAAAGCAGATACCGACCCAGTGGCTGGCACTGACCATCCGTGAGGGTCGAAACCGGCAGGTACGCAGAATGACCGCTGCAGTCGGGCATCCGACATTGAGACTCATCAGGGCTGCGATCGGTCCATGGCAGTTGGATGGTCTGCAACCGGGACAATGGCGAGCGTTGGAAGAAGCAGACGTGATAAAATGGCGCGATGATTTGGAAACCAAGAACCACCGTCGCCGCCGTCGTCGAACGCAACAAGCAGTTTCTGCTGGTCGAAGAAGAAATCAACGGCAAAATGACACTCAATCAGCCCGCAGGCCATCTCGAACCAGACGAAAGTCTGATTGAGGCCGTGATCCGGGAAACGCAGGAAGAAACAGCGTGGCAGTTTGAACCGGAATCGCTGGTTGGCATTTACCGCTGGGTCCATCCGGTAAAGAAAGAAACTTATATCCGCTATTGTTTTTGCGGCCGGGTGACACAACATGATCCTAAGCAGGAACTTGATGGCGATATTCACCGGGCTTTGTGGCTGACACTGGATGAAATCAAAACCAGACAGGTGCAGCACCGCAGCCCGCTGGTTTTACAATGCTTTGAGGATTACCTGGCCGGTCATCGCTATTCTTTGGATTTATTACGTAACTGACTATGGCAGAACAGAAAAAAGTAGTCGTCGGCCTGTCCGGCGGTGTCGACTCTTCAGTCGCAGCCCTGCTGCTCAAACAACAGCATGACAAAGTCGAAGGCCTGTTTATGAAAAACTGGGTCGACTTTGCTGATGAAAGTGAATGCACCATTGAAGAAGATCGTAAAGACGCGATGTCAGTGGCTGAGACCGTGGGCATCGACTTTCACGAAGCCAATTTTGCGATGGAATACTGGGATTACGTGTTCAAGCATTTCCTGGACGAATACCGTGCCGGCCGAACCCCCAACCCGGATATTCTCTGCAACCGTGAAATCAAATTCAAAGCCTTCCTCGACCACGCGATGGAACTGGGCGGCGTACTGATTGCGACCGGTCATTATGCCCGGGTACAGGAGCGTGACGGTAAATTTCACTTGCTCAAAGGCAAGGACAATAAAAAAGATCAGAGTTATTTTCTCTACACCCTGGGTCAGGAACAATTGTCACGTACTCTTTTCCCGCTGGGTGAACTGCCCAAAACCGAAGTCCGTGAAATCGCTGAAAAAGCCGGTTTTATCAATCATGATAAAAAAGACAGTACCGGCATCTGTTTTATCGGTGAACGCCAGTTCAGGGAGTTTCTCAGTCGTTATATCCCGGCCCAGCCTGGCGAAATGCGCACACCCGAAGGCGAATATATCGGTGATCATGCCGGTTTGATGTATTACACGCTGGGTCAGCGTCAAGGCCTTGGCATCGGTGGTCGTAAAAACAGCAGCGGCGAACCCTGGTTTGTGGCTGGTAAAGATATGGAAACCCGCACTCTGTACGTGGTTCAGGGAGATCATCCCTGGCTGTGGAGCCAAAGCCTCAAAGCAGAACAGTTATCGTGGGTCATGGGTGAAGCGCCTGCTTTCCCCTGCCGCGCTGCTGCTAAAACCCGTTATCGTCAGCCGGATCAGCCCTGCACCATCACCCAGGATGAAAATGGCCTGATTCATGTGGAATTTGATGATAAACAGCGTGCCGTCACACCGGGCCAGTCAGTGGTGTTCTATCAGGGTGATGATTGCCTGGGCGGTGGCATTATTGTCTCCACAGATGCCCCTGGAGTGCATCCATGAGCCTGTCTGATCGTCAACGCGACAGAACCATTGCGCTCGCTGCCGTGGTTCAGTCGGCAATGCTGGTTCAGCATATCGCCGAGAGTGGCCAGGCCAGCGCCACTGATATCGAAACCCTGCTGCAGAGTCTGCTGGTTGAAGACGCGCCGACCACCGAAGCCGTATTCGGCGGCATTGGCAGCCTGCGTCCCGGTTTAAAGGAGCTGAACCAGCAACTGTCGAAAAAGAAAGAACAAAAAGACGTGGTGTTGCTGCGTTACGTTATCAGCCTGTTGCATCTGGAACGGCAACTGGCTAAAAACCCGAAGATGATGGACACCATCGGCCTGGAACTGGAACAGGTACCCCAGCAGATTGAATACTTCGGTGAGATCATGGCGCCGCAGGTCATCGCGCGTTTTGCCGATATTTATCACCGCACGCTGAGTCAAGTCAAACCGCAGATCCAGGTTTACGGCGACCCGAATTACCTTCAGCAACCGGATAACGTCAATAAAGTCCGTGCCCTGCTGCTCAGTGGTATCCGTGCCGCGGTTTTATGGCGCCAGAAAGGCGGCCGACGCTGGCAGTTTCTGTTTCAGAGCAACAAGATCCTGGAAGCAGCCAAAGAACTCTACGCTGCCTGCTGAAGAAATTGTTTTCTGCTGATTTGCAGAAATAAAGCCGTAGACAGACCGGCTGAGGCGAAAATCATGCACATCACCACGATCTGATAATGTGCCGCCACAATCGGTGATACCCCGGATAATATCTGGCCGGTCATCATGCCCGGCAATGAGACTAACCCGACTGCCAGCATGCTGTTGATGGTGGGGATGAAGGCGGCCTGAAAGGCTTCATTGCGAGCCTGCCTGAAGTCAAGATCACGGGAGAGTTCTGCAGCGAGCCGCTCTGCTGCCAGACTGACACTGTTCATCGAATTCGCAAAAATCATCCCTGCCAGCGGAATCATATAACGCGGCTCGAACCAGGGGTCGAGATTGATAACAAGTTGTGTAATCAGCCATAAAATCGCTCCGCCCCCAGCGAAAATGCTGATAAAAGCATATTTAAACAAGGCGATACGATGAGTCTTAACTGTGCCCAAAGCAATCCAGCTGGCCGCCAGCACCATCACCAGCATCACTGACACCACGATCCAGGCCTGCTCAGCCGCAAATATCGTGGTCAGAATATAGCCGACCAGCAGTAACTGAATCAGCATTCTGACAATGGCATAGGCCGCATTGCCGGCCTGCAGCGACCAGCGCCACATAATGCCAATCACCAGCAGCACCGGCACAAAGGCCAGTGCCAAATTGAATGGTGCAATGACTTGAATGCTTTCGTTCATCATAAAAAAGGCTGTTTCCCCCTATGGAAAACAGCCTTTTGTCAGCTTAAAGAGTGCAATCAACTTGCTGCTTGGCGGTACTCATCGAGCTCGTTGAAGTTCAGGTAACGGTAGATATCAGCGGCCATGGGCTGGATACCTGACACAGCTTCCATATATTCTGCCACGGTCGGGATCTTACCCAGACTGGCGACGACGGCAGAAAGCTCAGCCGAAGCCAGATAAACATTGGCATTATTACCCAGACGGTTCGGGAAGTTACGCGTCGAAGTGGACACCACAGTCGCACCATCGGCTACCCGTGCCTGGTTACCCATGCACAATGAACAGCCCGGTGTTTCTGTACGTGCACCAACACGGCCGAAAGTGCTGTAGACACCCTCTTCGGTCAGTTGATGTTTGTCCATCTTGGTCGGCGGCGCAATCCACAACTTCACCGGCAGGCTCTTCATGTTTTCCAGCACTTTGCTGGCGGCACGATAATGCCCGATATTGGTCATGCAGGAACCGATGAAGACTTCATCGACATTGTCACCCTGCACTTCCGACAATGGTTTGATATCGTCCGGGTCATTCGGACAGGCCAGCAGCGGCTCGGTGATTTCGTTCAGATCGATATCAATCACGGCAGCATATTCGGCATCAGCATCCGGTTCCAGCAGCTCGGGATTAGCGAGCCATTCTCTCATCGAATCAATACGACGCTGCAGGGTGCGGGCATCCTGATAACCTTCGGCAATCATCCACTCCATCAGCGAGATGTTGGACTTGAGGAACTCGATAATCGGTTCTTTATCAAGGCGAACTGTACAGCCGTTGGCACTGCGCTCTGCCGAGGCATCAGACAGTTCAAATGCCTGCTCCACTTTCAAATCCGGCAGACCTTCGATTTCCAGCACGCGGCCGTTAAAGATATTTTTCTTGCCTTTCTTCTCGACAGTCAAAAGACCCTGCTGTATCGCCGCATAAGGAATTGCGTTCACCAGATCGCGCAAAGTAATACCCGGCTGCATTTCACCTTTGAAACGAACCAGAACTGACTCCGGCATATCCAGCGGCATGACGCCCAGCGCAGCACCGAAGGCGACCAGACCGGAACCAGCCGGAAAGCTGATGCCAATCGGGAAACGGGTATGAGAATCACCACCGGTACCGACGGTATCAGGCAGGATCATCCGGTTCAGCCAGGAGTGAATAATGCCGTCACCGGGACGCAGCGACACACCGCCTCGGGTGCTGATAAAGTCCGGCAGTTCATGCTGCAACTTGATATCCACCGGTTTCGGATAGGCGGCAGTATGACAGAAAGACTGCATAACCAAATCGGCAGAAAAGCCCAGACAGGAAAGTTCTTTCAGTTCATCACGGGTCATCGCACCGGTCGTATCCTGAGAACCGACTGTGGTGACTTTCGGCTCGCAGTAGGTGTTGGGACGCACGCCATCAACACCACAAGCGCGGCCGACCATTTTCTGAGCCAGGGTAAAGCCCTTGCCGGTATCAGCCGGTTCAACCGGGCGCACAAACACATCAGACGGGTCCATCCCCAGTGTTTCACGGGCCTTGTCAGTCAGACCACGGCCGATAATCAGCGGAATACGTCCACCGGCACGCACTTCATCCGCCAATGTTGTGGGACGCATGGTGAACTCGCTGATAGTCTCACCCGCTTCATTCACAATCTTGCCTTCATAGGGAAGGATGGTGATGACATCACCACTTTCCATATGCTGCACATCACATTCGATAGGCATGGCGCCTGAGTCTTCGGCAGTATTGAAGAAAATCGGCGCGATATTGTTACCGAGAATCACGCCGCCCTGACGTTTATTAGGAACATAAGGCACATCATGGCCCATATGCCAGAGCACAGAGTTGATGGCAGACTTACGCGATGAACCGGTACCGACCACATCACCCACAAAAGCCAGCGGATAACCTTTCTCTTTCAGTTTCTCGATTGCTGCAATGGGATCATCCATTTTGCTCTGCAGCATGGCTTTAGCGTGTAGCGGGATATCCGGACGGCTCCAGGCTTCTGTCGCCGGGGACAAATCATCAGTGTTGGTTTCACCCGGCACCTTGAACACGGTCAGGGTGATTTTATCTTCCAGCTTGGGTCGGGAGGTAAACCATTCAGCTTCAGCCCAGGACTGCAGCACACGCTTGGCGTATTCATTAGTTTCTGCCTTTTCCACCACATCATGATAGGCGTCATAGACCATCAGGGTTTTGCACAGCGCTTTTTCAGCGGCAGCGGCGGTTTCTTCAATATCCAGCAGCTCGATCAGGGACTGAACGTTGTAACCGCCCATCATGGTACCGAGGAGTTCGGTAGCACGGACCGGGGTAATCAAATCGCATTGTGTGTTGCCTTTGGCAATGTCGGTCAGAAAACCGGCTTTGACATAAGCAGACTGATCGACACCGGGCGGCACACGGTGGATCAGCAAATCCAGCAAGGTTTCGCTGTTGTCATCACCGGCTTTGAGTGCTTCGACCAGGGTAGAAACCTGTTCAGCATCCAGCGGTAATGGTGGCAGCCCTTGCTGGGCACGTTCTTCAACATGTGATTGATATTCAGTCAGCACAGATAGTCACCCCAAAAGTTTCCAAATTCAGATGCAGGCATTTTACCTGAAAGCATCTGGAGACCGCGAACTCTGATATAATTTCGCTCACTTTTCTAACTAATCCACTTAACACAGTTTCATCGGAGTATTCATGGATTTAACCGCTTTAACCGCGATTTCGCCGGTTGATGGTCGTTATGCTTCCAAAACCGAAGCCCTGCGCCCGTTTTTTAGTGAATATGGTTTATTGCGTGCCCGCGTCGAAGTCGAACTGCGCTGGCTGCACCTGCTGGGTAATAACGCCGAGATTAAAGAAGTCCCCAAACTGAGCAGCGAGGCGGAATCCTTTCTCAATGACATGATTGCCAGCTTCTCAGTGGAAGATGCGCAGGAAATCAAAGACATCGAGCGCACCACCAATCATGACGTCAAAGCGGTCGAATACTTCATTAAGAACAAGTTCAAAGCCAATGCGGAGCTGAACGCGGTTAGCGAGTTCGTGCACTTTGCCTGTACCTCGGAAGACATCAATAACACGGCTTACGGCATCATGCTGAAAAATGCCCGTGAACAAGTCATTCTGCCGGAAATGGACAATATCATTGCTGCCATTCGTAAACTGGCCCAGCAGCATGTCGACACGCCGATGATGTCCCGCACCCATGGTCAGCCGGCCTCTCCTACTACGCTGGGTAAAGAACTGGCTAACGTAGTTCAGCGCCTGGAGCTGCAACGCACCCATGTCGCTGCCGTGCTGCTCTACGGCAAGATGAACGGTGCGGTCGGTAACTATAATGCCCATTATGCCGCTTATCCCGAAGTCGACTGGCCGATGATGGCGCATGCATTTGTGACCGGTCTGGGCCTGAGATGGAACCAGTACACCACACAGATTGAGCCACATGACTATATGGCGGAACTATTCCAGGCCATGATTCGTTTCAATACGGTGCTGATCGATTTCTGCCGTGACGTCTGGAGTTATATCTCTATCGGTTATTTCAAACAGAAAACCGTTAAAGGTGAAATCGGTTCTTCTACCATGCCGCACAAGGTCAATCCGATTGACTTTGAGAATGCGGAAGGTAATCTCGGTATTGCCAATGCGGTGTTTGATCATCTGGCATTAAAACTGCCGATTTCCCGCTGGCAGCGTGATCTGACCGACTCAACAGTACTTCGTAACCTCGGTGTCGGTTTTGCGCACTCCCTGCTTTCTTACAGCTCAGCGCTGAAAGGCATTGATAAACTGGAACCGGCACCGGAAGTCATGGCCGCTGATCTGGATGCCAACTGGGAACTGCTGGCCGAACCGATTCAGACCGTGATGCGTCGCTACGGTATTGAAAACCCGTATGAGAAACTCAAAGAGCTGACCCGTGGTCAACGTGTTAACAGAGAAATCATGCAGGATTTCATTGACGGCCTGGAGCTACCGGAAGAAGCCAAAGCCAGCCTCAAGGCCATGACACCGGCCAGCTATCTCGGTAATGCTGCGGAACAAGCTAAAAACAGTTAACTATGTCTGACACTATCCCGACTGCTGATAATGACACACTGTTGCGTTTCGACAGTCGGGATCAGGCTGCCAAGCTGGCATTAGAGCTTATCAATCAGGCCCGTCATGAAATCTGTTTCTTCGGGCCGCTGATTGACCCGGTGCTGTTCGATAACGATTCGGCTGCACAAGCGCTCAGTGAATTTGCCCGCCGCAGTCCGCGGACACGAATCCGTATCGTGGTGCTTGATACCCAGAAAAATGTGATCAGCAGCCATCGCCTGCTGCCTCTGGCACAGAAACTGACCAGTTCCATAGAAATCCATCTCGCGGGCAATAAACACCGGGAACTGCGCCAACAGTATCTGCTGGTTGATGGCCGTTCCTATCTGTTCTGCCCGCTGGCTGAACGCTACGAAGGTCGCGTTGAAATGCAGGCGCCCGCTGCCGTCAAAGAAATGCAGCAGGAATTTGAAGAAATCTGGAACCAGAGTAAACCGGATATCAACACAAGGCGGCTGAACCTATGAGAATCTGCCTGTTTTTATGCACCATGCTGTTATCCATGTCGGTTTTCGCCGGGACCGAGATTCACACTATCAGCCTCAAACATCGTCTGGCCTCAGAAGTGCTGCCACAGGTCGAAGCTTTTCTGCCTGACAATGCGACCATCCGCGCTTATGACAATATGCTCATTCTCAAATCGGATCGGGCAACACTCGCCAATGTGCGGCAGATTCTGGAAAAACTGGATAAGCCCCAGCAAAGCCTGATTGTCACTGTAATGCGCAGTACTGGGGACTTATCCCATCAGCGTGGTAGTCGCGACCGGATCGAGATTGAGGCCGGAGACGATATCAATGCCTCAGTCGGCATCAACCGCTGGTCAACCCGGGAACTTGATGATCGCGATCAACATTACCGGGCCCGCACTATTGCCGGTCAGCCGGTGTCGATTTCGCTGGGCGAGGCTATTCCTCAACAGCAGCAGCTGGTTTTTGTCGGCCCTCGTGGTGTCGCAGTCGCTAATGAAACACGTTATATCAGTACCAGCAATGGCTTTCAGGCTGTCCCCACCCTGTTGCCGGACGGCCAGGTCAGGGTTGAAATACACCCTTTCTTCAGTAAGCTATCGCGCGTTGATGGCGATATCCGCAGCAGTGAAGTCATTACCACTGTCGTCGGTCAAACCGGTGAATGGCTGGAAATCGGCCGTATCACTGAAAACGCGGAACGTCAGCGTGACAATGTCACCAGCTACCGCAGTCACGGCGAACAGAATCAAATTTTGTATCTGAAAATCGAATTATCCAATTAAGCAAGAGCTAATATGAATGTGAAAGAAGCGATCGTCAGCCGACGGTCTGTGAAACATTATGACCCTGAACATGAGATGACCGATGCCGAGGTTCAGGAATTGATGGAGCATGCGATCCTGTCGCCCACCGCTTTCAATCTGCAGCACTGGCGCTTCGTCAATGTGGTCGACAAGGACAAGCGTGAGCAGATCAAGATTGCCAGCTGGGGTCAGTCTCAGGTGACCGATGCTTCCATGCTGCTGGTGCTCTGCGCCGATCTGAATGCCTGGGAAAAGGACCCGCAACGCTACTGGCGTAATGCGCCTAAGGAAGTCCAGGACTTCATGCTGCCGTCCATCGAGAACTACTACACCAACCACCACCAGGGGATGCGTGATGAATGTATCCGCTCCGCCGGTATAGCTGCGACCAGCATTATGCTGATGGCACGGGAAATGGGTTACGACAGTTGCCCGATGGATGGTTTCGATTTCGACAAAGTCGCCCGCGTTATCAACCTGCCCCATGATCACATTATCGTGATGATGATTACGATTGGTAAGAAAATTCAGGACGCTAAACCACGGGCGGGTCAATTGCCGTTGGAAGAAGTGTTGTTTACCGACGCCTTCCCGGGTAAGACAAACAAGCCCTAAATAATCGGCGGGGGCGCTTCTGAGACGCAGTTGCGCCCTTTCCGCTTGGACATATACAAGGCACGGTCAGCGCGCTGCATAAAGCTCTCAACGCCTTCTGTCGGCACATATCGGGCGACACCGAAGGAAATCGTGATCTGCCCCAGAGACTCATGGGTATCCTTGCGCTGAATGCGTTTGGAGGCGACTTCCTGACGAATATTGTCGGCCACGGTTTTGGCATTCTGCAGACTGGTATTAAGCAGGATAATCGAGAACTCCTCACCACCGTAACGGGCTACCAGATCCCGGCCTTTAACACTGTCACGCAGTGAATTGGCAATGACTTTGAGCACCTGATCGCCAACGAGATGACCATGCTGGTCATTGATATCCTTAAAGTTATCCAGATCGCAGAACAGCAGACAGACATCCAGACCACTGCTGTCGGCATCCTCAGTCACTTTAGCAACCAGATCATCAAAAGCCTTGCGGTTGGCAAGACCGGTCAAGGTATCGGTCTTGGCCTCGCGCTTGGTGACTTCCAGCTCTTTCTTGAGCTTGTTCACTTCAACCATCGCCGTGTTGAGACGCTCGGTAAGCAGTTCTCCGTTATTGATGGCCATCCGCGTTTCGCTGAGAATCTCATCCACAATGTCATGGATCTGCTGCGGTGTCATATCCCGGTTAACTTTGCCCATCAGCGTGTTCAGGTGCTGATTGACCTTGTCATTATGCGCCACGCTGCTACAGACGAAATTGACTACCTCCCTCAGCAGACGGGCGAGCTCCAGGCGCAGTTCAATCACTTCCTGACGATCTTTTTCCAGATTGAAAAACTGCTCATGCAGTGCTTTGCACTGCGCCTGACTGAGCTCGGGATTGACCGCAAGCATAGACTGGATTTGTTCGGACAACTTGGCGTTGGCACCGGAGACATGCTCATACCAGACAGCATAGTTATCAGGCGTCATCGGCACACCGTGCTTGCGCATCAGCGGTAATGCCAGCCGCATGTATTCTGCGGCTTTATCTGATAACTCGTTGTAGTCCATCCAGTCTTTCCTCGACCTTAAATTAACGTTTCTTGTTGCCGGCGATTTTAAGGCGCAGGGCATTCAGTTTGATGAAGCCCTCGGCGTCTTTCTGATCATAGGCACCGGCATCATCTTCAAAGGTCGCAATTGATTCATCAAACAGACTGTCTGTTTCAGAAGCACGGCCGACCACAACCACATTGCCCTTGTACAGTTTGACCCTGACCACACCGTTAACGGTTTTTTGTGACTCGTCAATCATTGCCTGCATCATTACCCGTTCCGGTGCCCACCAGTAACCGTTGTAAATCATCTGGGCATAACGTGGCATCAGCTCATCTTTGAGGTGAGCAACTTCACGGTCCAGTGTCAGCGATTCAATTGCACGGTGCGCTTTCAGCATGACCGTGCCTGCCGGTGTTTCATAACAACCGCGGGATTTCATACCTACATAGCGGTTTTCGACGATATCCAGACGGCCGATACCATTGTCACCGGCGACTTTATTCAGGTAGCTCATCACGCTTGCCGGCGTCATCCGTTCACCGTTGATGGCGACGATATCACCCTGTTCATAGCTCAGTTCCAGATAGGTCGGTTCATCCGGTGCATTTTCAGGTGAGACGGACCAGCGCCACATGGATTCTTCAGGCTCAGCCCATGGATCTTCCAGAATGCCGCCTTCGTAGGAGATATGCAGCAGGTTGGCATCCATCGAATAGGGCGATTTTTTGCCCTGCTTCATTTCCACCGGAATGCCATGCAGTTCGGCATAGTCCAGCAGTTTCTGACGTGACAGCAGGTCCCACTCGCGCCATGGGGCAATCACTTTGATGCCAGGCTTCAACGCATAGGCACCCAGTTCGAAACGAACCTGGTCATTACCTTTACCGGTGGCGCCGTGGGCTACGGCTTCGGCGCCGGTCTCATTGGCAATTTCCACCAGACGTTTGGCAATCAGCGGCCGTGCAATCGAAGTCCCCAGCAGATATTCGCCTTCATAAATAGCGTTGGCACGGAACATTGGAAACACATAATCACGGGCGAACTCTTCGCGCAGATCTTCAATAAAGATTTCCTTGATACCCAGCGATTTCGCTTTGGCGCGGGCCGGTTCGACTTCTTCACCTTGTCCCAGATCGGCAGTAAAGGTCACCACCTCAGCGTCATATTTATCCTGCAGCCATTTCAAAATAACTGAAGTATCAAGGCCCCCTGAGTAGGCCAACACGACTTTATTAATCTTAGACATGGGCAAAAATGATTCCTGTAAATTGAGGCCCGGCTACCCTGTTCCTGTAACCACAGTTAGCGGTCAACCGGCGCGTTTCTTGAATTAAAAATGAGGCGCTATTGTATCAAAGTCCACTCAGCGCAAGCACTTCTTTCACTGCCTGACGTTCATTGCCTTTGCAGCTGATAAGCCGTGGTGCATCGAGAAAGCGGAGACGAAACCCCAGCTTGCGATAGAGTTTCTGCACTCTGTCGGTGGCCTGATTAGATAACACCACCGGCCCGGGGTGGCGACTGAGCCATTCAGCCAGCCTTTCCTGGTCGTCCCAGTCAAAACCCTGCTGGGCATATTGATGAAACGGTGTGTCGTAGGGCGGATCAGCATAGATGAAGTCGTTATCAGCCACGTTAAGCTGCTCAAAGTCGACATTGCTGAACTGCCACTGCGATAGCACCGGCTGGTAATGACTGAAGTCGTCCTGATAGTTGATGGTCTTGTAGCGACCGAAGGGCACGTTATAACCACCCTTTTTATTAAACCGGCACAAGCCGTTATAACCGGTACGGTTGAGATAATAAAACAGCTGAGCGGCCATCAGCTTTGAGGCCGGATCACCATTGAGACGGTTAAAGGTATCACGGCTCTTGTAGTAGACCTTCTCGTTATTGACCATCTCAATATCAATCACCAGCCCCTGTTTGAGATGCTGGTAAAAGTTAATCAGAGCCGGGTTCAGATCATTGAGTAGAGCGCGCTCGGGATTAAGGCCCAGCGCGACTGACAGGCCACCGCAGAACGGCTCGACCAGCCGTTTTTCTTTATGCTGACGCCAATAGTACTGGAGATGCTGAATTAACCAGCGTTTACCTCCAGCCCATTTAAGTGGCGGTTTCAGTGTATGAGTGTGTTGCTTTTTGACGGCCATGAATACGGGAGAATATCACGCAAAAAAAGGGCATGCTTGCATAGGAAGCAGGCATGCCCTGATTTCAGTCAGTCTGGCACCAGCCAGCTAAACCCTGCATTATTTGGAATGCAGTGTTTTACGCGGCGGCATCAAATCGGTAATGCTGCCTTCTGCCATTTCGGCGGCAAAACACAGGGTTTCCGATAAAGTCGGATGCGGATGAATGGTCAGGCCCATATCCTCGGCATCGGCCCCCATTTCCAGCGCCAGCGTGGCTTCAGCAATCAGTTCACCGGCATTCGGACCAACTATACCGGCACCAATCAGACGACCGGTCTCTTTTTCGAACAGCGCCTTGGTCAGACCTTCATCACGCCCCAGACTCAGGCTGCGACCACTGGCTGCCCATGGGAAGGCGCCTTTGACGTAGTCGATGCCCTGTTTCTTGGCTTCGTCTTCGCTGAGCCCCATCCACGCGACTTCGGGATCGGTATAAGCGACGGACGGAATAGTCATCGGTTCAAACACCGATTTCTGTCCGGCAATCACTTCCGCAGCGACTTTGCCTTCATGAGTGGCTTTATGCGCCAGCATCGGCTGACCGACGATATCACCGATAGCAAAAATATGCGGCACATTAGTGCGCATCTGACCGTCGGTCGCGATAAAGCCCCAGTCATCGACAGCCACGCCGGCCGCTTCTGCGTTGATTAACTTGCCATTAGGTGTACGACCCACCGCGACCAGAATCTTGTCGAAAGTATCTTCTTCCGGTGCAGCTTTGCCCTCAAACTTAACCTTGAGGCCTTTTTTCTGCGGTTCGATGCTCGCGACTTTGGTGCTGAGATAAATATTTTCGTATTTGTCCTGTACCCGTTTCAGCAGCGGTTTAACGATATCTTTATCAGCGCCCGGAATCAGGCTGTCCTGCATTTCGACAACGGTAATCTTGGAACCCAATGCATCGTAGACTGTGGCCATTTCCATACCGATAATACCACCGCCGATAACCAGCAGTCTCTCCGGCACATCTTCCAGTTCCAGCGCATCGGTGGAATCCATCATCCGTGGATCATCGTGAGGGAAAACCGGGATCTTGGTGACGCGGGAACCCGCTGCGATAATGCAGTTATCGAATGAAATTGTCTTGGTGCCGTCTTCACCTTCAACCTGCAGGGTCTTAGGACTGGTGAAGCTGCCTTCTCCATGGACGATACTGACATTACGCTGTTTGGCTAACCCTTGCAGACCACCGGTCAGCTGTTTTACGACACTGTCTTTCCAGCCTGCCAGCTCTTTCAGATTGATTTCCGGCTTACCGAACTTAATACCATGACCGCCCATTTCATCGGCTTCATTGATGATCTGTGCGGTATGCAGCAGCGCTTTGGACGGGATGCAACCGACATTCAGGCAAACACCGCCGATACGCTGATGGCGCTCGACCATTACCACGTTTTTACCCAGATCAGCAGCGCGGAATGCCGCCGTGTAACCGCCGGGACCGGACCCCAGTACCAGCACCTCGGCATGCATGTCAGCATCACCTGTTGGCGCAGCAGCAGGTGCAGGTGCCGGCTTGGATTCGGTTTTAGTCTCGGTTTTGCTTTCCTGCTTGGCTTCAGCCGGTTCTTCAGCAGACTGTTCAGATTCGGCTACTTCTACAGTCAGAATCACATCGCCCTCGCTGACTTTGTCACCGACACTGACCTTCAGGCTGGCGACTTTGCCGCTTACTGTGGAAGGGATTTCCATCGCGGCCTTGTCAGATTCCAGGGTAATGATGTCCTGATTTTCGCTGATCTCTTCACCTTCACTGACCAGCACTTCAATAATTTCAACGGCGTCAAAATCGCCGATATCGGGGACTTTAACCTCGATTACACTCATAGTAATACCTTCCTGATATCTGACAGCATCTGGCTCAACATCACAGTGAAGCGGGCACCGGCGGCGCCGTCAATCACACGGTGATCGTAGGAGATGGAGAGTGGCAGCATCAGACGGGGTTCGAACTCTTTCCCGTTCCAGACCGGTTTCATGCTGTGACGGCTGACGCCCAGAATGGCGACTTCCGGTGCATTGACAATCGGCGTAAAGAACTGACCACCGATACCGCCTAAGCTGGAGATCGAGAAAGTACCGCCCTGCATATCTTTGGCGCTCAAGGCACCGTCACGGGCACGTTGACTGATTTCACCCAGTTCACCGGCCAGCTCCAGGAAGCCTTTCTTGTCGACATCCTTAATGACAGGCACCATCAGGCCATTAGGCGTATCCACCGCGACACCGATGTTGTAGTACTCCTTCAGAATCAGGCTTTCTTTGTCTTCACTCAAAGAGGCATTGAACTCCGGATAAGCTTTGAGACAGGCGACCACGGCTTTCATGATGAAAACCAGCGGTGTCAGGTTGACACCACGATCTTTCGCCATCTGTTTGTTTTCCTGACGGAACTCTTCCAGTTCAGTGATATCGGCTTCGTCAAACTGGGTCACATGAGGAATATTGAGCCAGCAGGCATGCAGATGCTTGCCGGAAATCTTCTTGATGCGTGACAGTTCCCGGGTTTCGATATCGCCGAACTGTTCGAAGTTGACAGTCGGCACCGGTGGAATGGCACTGCCGCCCTGAGCAGGCGCTGCTGCCGGCTGGGTCAGGGCATTTTTGACATAGCCCTGCACATCTTCTTTGGTAATACGACCCTTAGGCCCGGTACCGGTGACCGAAGTCAGCACCACACCGAGTTCACGGGCAAAACGACGCACCGAGGGCGACGCATGGGCACGGCGGATCCCGGACTTGTTGTCCGGCGCATAAGGAATCGGGTCCTTTAATTGCGGCTCCTGGGAGATACTGCCCGCTTCCGCCGTTGTCGGCGCCGGTGCCGGTTCCTGCTTGGGCGCTTCGGCTTGTTTCGGTTCTGCAGGCTTTTCTTCTGCCTTGGGCGCTTGAGCCGGTTTTTCTTCCTGCTTGTCTTCAGCAGCGCCAGCGGCCGCTTCAACCAGCGCAATGACCGTGCCTTCGCTGACTCTGTCACCGACGGCCACTTTCATTTCCTTGATCACCCCGCCCTTGTCGGCCGGGATTTCCATCATTGCCTTGTCAGACTCAACGGTAATGACTTCCTGATTTTCATCAATGCTGTCGCCCTCAGCAACCAGCACTTCAATGATTTCAACGTCTTCGAAGTCACCAATATCGGGTACTTTAATTTCAATCAAATCTGCCATTGTTTATGCCTTAACCGGGTTCACTGCATCCGCGTTGATGTCGTATTTCTTGATTGCATCAGCGACAACTTCAGGCTTGATTTCGCCCTGGTCTGCCAGCGTGCTCAAGGTAGCCACGACAACATGATAGCGGTCGACTTCAAAGAAACTACGCAGTTTCTCACGGGTATCACTGCGGCCGAAACCATCAGTACCTAGCACGGTATAAGGTGCTTTCACCCATGGACGAATCTGCTCGGCATAGATACGGATATAGTCCGTTGCAGCAACCACCACGCCCGGTTCATCATCCAGACATTCAGATACATAGCTGCGTTTCTTGTCAGCACCCGGATGCAGACGGTTGTAGCGGTCTGCTTCCTGACCGTCGCGGGTCAGTTCGTTGATACTGGTCGCGCTCCAGACAGTAGCCGCCACTTTCCAGTCTTTTTCCAACAGTTCAGCTGCCGCTTCCACTTCACGCAGGATGGTACCGCTACCCAGCAATTGTGCTTTCAGCTTGTGCTTGCCGCCCTGTCTGAGTTTATACATGCCTTTGATGATGCCTTCTTCGGCACCTTTCGGCATTTCCGGATGCTGGTAGTTTTCATTCATCGCGGTGATGTAATAGAAAACATTCTCCTGCTGCTCGTACATGCGTTTCATACCGTTATGTACGATAACCGCCATTTCGTAGGCATAGGTCGGGTCATAACTGACGCAGTTCGGAATCGCGTTTGCCATCAGCAGGTTATGACCATCCTGATGCTGCAGACCTTCACCATTCAGCGTGGTACGACCGGCGGTTCCACCGATGAGGAAGCCTTTGGCCTGCATATCGCCGGCCAGCCACCACAGATCACCGACACGCTGGTAACCGAACATGGAATAGTAAATATAGAACGGCACCATATTGACGCCATAATTCGCATAGGCTGTAGCTGCAGACACCCACTCAGCCATGGAACCGGCTTCATTGATGCCCTCTTCCAGGATCTGACCTTTGGTATCTTCGCGGTACCACATCACCTTACCGGAATCTTCCGGTTCATAACGCTGACCTGAAGAGGAGTAAATACCAATTGAACGGAACAGGCCTTCCATACCGAAGGTACGGGCTTCATCCGGAACGATAGGTACGATGTTCTTGCCGATTTTCTTGTCGCGAATCAGGGCAGTCAGCACACGGACAAAGGCCATGGTGGTAGACAGTTCACGGTCGCCACTGGATTTCAATACGGCATCAAAAGTTTTCAGCTCAGGAATTTCCAGTGCCGGTGCGTTGTGATTACGCTTAGGCAGGAAGCCGCCCAGTTCTTCTCGGCGCTGCAGCAGATATTTTTTCTCCGGGCTGTCATCTTTGAGCTTGATGAATGGAATTTCATCGATGTCTTCATCAGAAACCGGAATATTGAAACGGTCACGGAAACGTTTCATCTGTTCGATTTCGAGTTTCTTCTGCTGGTGCGTAGTGTTCTGACCTTCACCGGCCTCACCCATACCGTAACCCTTAACGGTTTTCGCGAGGATAACGGTCGGCTGTCCCTCGTGCTCAACCGCTTTTTTGTAAGCAGCATAGATCTTACGCGGATCGTGACCACCACGTGACAGATGCCAGATGTCCTCGTCGGTCATATCGGAGACCATTTCCAGCAGTTCCGGGTATTTACCGAAGAAATGCTTACGCACATAAGCACCGTCTTTGGCCTTGTAGTTCTGGTATTCTCCATCGACCACTTCTTCCATGCGCTTGAGCAGCAGACCTTTGGTATCACGGGCCAGCAACTGATCCCAGCCGCTACCCCAGATAACTTTAATCACGTTCCAGCCAGCACCACGGAACAGGGCTTCCAGTTCCTGAATAATTTTGCCGTTACCACGCACCGGGCCATCCAGGCGCTGCAGGTTGCAGTTAACGACATATATCAGATTGTCGAGTTTTTCACGACCGGCCAGGGTAATCGCACCCAGAGATTCCGGTTCGTCCATTTCACCGTCACCCAGATAGGCCCAGACATGACGGCCTTCTGTCGCGACGATTTCACGGTGCTGCATGTATTTCATGAAGCGCGCCTGGTAGATGGCGAGAATCGGGCCCAGACCCATCGACACGGTCGGGAACTGCCAATAATCCGGCATCAGCCAGGGGTGCGGGTATGAAGACAGACCTTTGCCGTCCACTTCAAAACGGAAGTTTTCCAGTTGTTCTTCGGTCAGGCGACCTTCCAGGAATGAGCGGGCATAAATGCCGGGTGCCGAGTGGCCCTGGAAGAAGACCATGTCGGAACCGTTACCGTAATCGTCACCCTTGAAGAAGTGGTTGAAACCAACGTCATACAGGGTGGCGGCGGATGAAAAGCTGGCAATATGACCACCGACAGAACCCGGTTTCATATTGGCTTTGACCACCATCGCCATCGCATTCCAGCGAATATACGATCTTAATTTATGTTCCATCGCCTGATCGCCAGGGATGCGTTCTTGCTGATCGACCGGAATCGTGTTGACGTAGGCGGTGTTGGCGCTGTACGGCAGGTTGATGCCGGTGCGGCGTGCCATATCAATGAGCTTCTCAATGATATAGTGCGCTTTTTCATCACCACCGGCCTCAATCACAGACTCGAGTGCATCAAGCCATTCCTGAGTTTCCTGTGGATCGTGATCGACAAAATCAGTCATAAATACCTTCTTTAATCATTACGCGATGAGTATCAGCGGCACATTGTAACAGTTTTTGTCCGAAATCATCTTCACAACACCCTGCTGACAGTGGCTGAAGGCCCGTCTGCGCTGAGAAAAATCTTTACTGGCAAATATTTATCAAACAAAAGCCATTCTCAATAAAGGCTTAAATTTCTTGAGAATGGCTTTCGCAAAAAAGCTGGAGATTCCCAGCCAGCTAAAAAGGGTTCCGCAGGCGATAGAAAAGTTTTACTTGTGGCTGAGCTTCTTGTGACGTGCGGCATGCAGCAAACGCACTCCCAGCAGTACACTGAGGATAATAATGTAGATGACTGGCTCACGAATATCAGCTTTGACCAGCATCAGGAAATGCACACAGGCCGCCGCTGCTACAAAGTAAGTCAGTCGGTGCAGTTTCTTCCAGCGCTGCCCACCCAGGCGTTTAACCATTTTATTGGTTGAGGTGATGACCAGTGGCAGCAAAGCCACAAAGTTGATAAAGCCCACTGTGATAAAGGGGCGTTTAACAATATCCCGCCAGATTTCGCTCCAGTCAAAAAACTGATCCAGACCCAGATACAGCAGCATATGCACGGTGGCATAGAAAAACGCGAACAGCCCCAGCATCCGCCGAAAACGTACCAGTTGATTGAGACCGGTCAGCCATCGCAGTGGTGTGACGCAAAGCGTTATCAACAAAAATCGCAAAGCCCAAAGTCCGCTCAATCGCGTTACGGCATCAATCGGGTTGGCACCAAGCTGATGGCTGAAAAAGCCCCATAGCATAAACATAAACGGATACAGACAAACCAGAAACAACACTAGCTTGAGGTGGCGGATCTTGATCAGGCTGTTTCGGTCTTTGCTAGAAATAGCGCTTGAGGTCCATGCCTGAATAGAGTTCAGCAACATAATCACCATATCCGTTAAACATCAGTGTATCGCGTTTGAGAAACTCACCGATTCGACGCTCTTTACGCTGGCTCCAGCGCGGATGATCGACATTCGGGTTCACATTGGAATAAAACCCGTATTCGCTGGAATTGGCTTTGACCCAGGCCGTCAACGGCATCTTCTCGACAAAACGAATGCGTACAATTGACTTGATGCTCTTGAAGCCATATTTCCAGGGCACCACCAGTCGAATCGGTGCGCCATTCTGACCCAGCAGTTCCTTGCCGTAGAGGCCTACTGACAAAATGGTCAGGGGATGCATGGCTTCATCAATACGCAGCCCTTCGACATAGGGCCAGTCCAGCACTTCACGACGCTGGCCGGGCATCTGCTCCGGATCATACAACGTAGTGAACTCGACATATTTGGCTTTGGATGTCGGCTTGGCCTGTTTCAGCAGCTCTCCCAATGGAAAACCAATCCAGGGTATGACCATCGACCAGCCTTCAACACAACGCATCCGGTAAATACGTTCTTCCAGCGTGAATGGTTTGACCAGTTGGTCGTATTCAAATACGCCCGGATTTTCGCACTCTCCGTCTATCTCCACCCGCCAGGGTTCGGACTCATCGGGAAACTCGCCGGCATAGAGAGACGGCGCTTCTTTGCTGGTGCCAAATTCATAGAAATTGTTGTAGGTGGTAATGGCTTTGAAAGTGGTTTTTTCCTCATCAGTGGAATACTGACTTTTCTTCAGCGTTTCAAACACCTTCAGCTCATCGACCGGTTTGGCCAGCCCGACTGAAGGCAAGGCTGATGCCAGGCCAACGGAGATAGCCGTATTCAGAAACTGTCTGCGGTTTTTGTAGACCTTGTAGTCAGTGATTTCTGACTCAGGCAGGTCCCAGGGTTTTCTGCGTTTGATAAACATTTAATCACCTCGGTGTTGACGGCACTGACGCACAATCCAGTAATCCAGGCTCAGATATTTACCGGCACCGATAAAAAACAAGGTCAGCAACATGACAAAATAAGTGGCGGCAAATTCAATACCATTATTGAGCACAACAAAATTGCCGGTTTCAGTCAGCCAGTCGTAGTTGCCATGCTCCTGCAGAATATTGCGAGCTTTCTCCAGCCTATCCATCGCAGCGTCAATATTTTCTGAAGGAAAGGCACTCATCCTGTCATGTATCGCCTGCCAGCCATTTTGCCAATGCACTGTGGCCGCAGCCACAATCATCGTGACCATTAGAGGAATCGCCATCCAGCGCAGAGCCAGGCCCAACAGCAAGGCAATGGCACCGAAATACTCAGCGCCCCAGGCGAGATAGGCCATCAGCTCTGGAAATGGCAGACCCAATCCCCAGTCAGGATTGGCAAACCAGTTAATCGTGTTTTCCAGCGAGCTGTCAGCATCAAACGGATTCCATTTGTTGTTGGCAGCCACCCAGAAAACCGGTGCCAGATAAAGCCGCAATAACAACGGTGCCAGAAAATCGACACAGCGGGTTTTATCAAGCCCGTTTTTCAGGCTACAACCCAGTTTTGTCAGAGACATAGCGCTGATTCCTTATGAATAGATAAGGGCTCAATTGAGCCCTTATCCGGTCCTTCAGATGCGGGCGAATGGTTTATTTGTTGCCACCACACTTCGCTTCACCGCACTTGCCTTCTTCCATTTTCTCTTTTTTCATTTCACCGCCGCATTTACCTTCTTCGGCTTTCTTATCACCGCCGCACTTGCCTTCTTCCATTTTGTCTTTCTTCATCTCACTGCCACATTTGGCTTCACCACATTTACCTTCTTCAGCGTGATGTTCTGCCAGTTGCATGTAACCACTGGACAGTTCCTGAGCAGCAAATGGATTTTCTGCACTGGCGATACTGGGTGACAGCACCAGACCTGCTGTCATTGCGGCACTGGCAGCAATTGCAATTGAAGTTCTTTTTGTAGCCATGGTTATACCCTTCTCTCGTTATGAAACAAAAACAACCGGCCAGCTTGAGCCAGTCCTGCTACCATAGACTTTTGTATTCTGTGATTGTTACAAACGGAATGAAAAAAATTGCATCTGCCGGGCAAATGGACGAAAAGGCGCTGATCGCAAAGTTGATTGAAGGCGATGCCGCTGCCTTTGAATACGTTGTCGGCCGTTATCACAGCCTCATGCTGTCTGTCGCCAGAGCAATCATCGGTGAGGCTTTTGCTGATGAAGTCGTACAGGACGCATGGGTTTCTGCTATCAAGGCACTTCCCCGCTTTGAAGGACGGGCTTCGCTTAAGACCTGGCTGTTGCAAATCACCAGCAATGGTGCCAAAACCAGACTGCGGCGTGAAAGTCGGCAACTGTCTCTGGATGATGGCTGGCAGGCTGAACCGGACTACAAGTTCAACCAACGCGGTCATCGGATTGATGATGTGCTGCCATGGAATATCGACACACCGGAAGCTCTTCTGGAAAACGAGCAACTCAGGCAGGTCATTGAGCGCAGCTATCAGAACTTACCCCCTCATCAACGTGCCGTTCTGACCATGGCTGATATGGAAGGTCTGGAAATGACAGAAATCTGTAACATTCTGGACCTCTCTGCGTCTAATGCGAGAGTCTTGCTGCATCGCGCCAGAACGGCACTGCATCACAGTATTGAGCAATATCAGGAAAGTTAATTGATGTTTGAATGTAAAGATGTCGCTGAAGAAGCCAGTAACTATCTGGATGGCGATCTGCCACTAGCCAAGCGGCTGGGTTTGTTACTGCACCTGGTGTATTGCAGCTGCTGTCGTCGTTACATGCAGCAGATCCGTCAGACGATCAGCACCGTGGCGATACTACGTCCTCAGGAACAGCATCAGACAGATACCCAGGCGCTGGCGGAAAAACTGCGGACGATATCCAAGACTGAGTCTTGAATTTTTCCGCAGATTACACTGGATAATTAACAACCACAGAGGCCCAGAGAGCACAGAGAAATAAAATGCTTCTATTTTACATCGCCTTCACAGTATGGCTTCCCAGAGTCGACTCGGCTTAATCAGAGCAGTTTGGAACACTTGATAAAGCAGCACTAGACTTATCTTATGTCCTGACCATCAATCGTCAGTAGCTATGCAGTAAAAACTCTGTGTCCTCTGTGACTCTGTGGTTCTTTATTTAAAAATCGGTGAAATCAGCGTATTACTGCTTAGGCCCGGTCTGGTATTTATCCTTCCACTCGCTGTAAGGCATACCGTAAACATATTCCCGCGCCTTGTCGTAATCCATCTCAATCCCTTTTTCTTCGGCTGCAGCCAGATACCATTTGGACAGGCAGTTACGGCAAAAGCCGGCCAGATTCATCAAATCGATATTCTGAACATCGGTATTGGTCTGCAGATGTTCCAGCAGCCGGCGAAAAGCCGCGGCTTCGAGTTCAATTTGAGTCTGTTGATCCATAGTTATCCTCGTATAAATAGCATTTAACAGTGTGACTGCGGCTGAGCTGAGTTAAATCCGGATAAGTCTCCCGGCAGATCGGCATCACATGCGGGCAACGCTGATGGAAGTGACAGCCTTTGGGCGGGTTTGCCGGTGATGGCAATTCGCCTTCCAGTTTTACAGATTCCTGTCGGGTTTCACTGTCAATCTTGGGAACAGCCGATAATAAAGCCTGGGTATAAGGGTGCTTGGGCGAGTTCAGGACTTCATCCCTGAGTCCTTCTTCCACCACCCGGCCCAGATACATGACCGCGACCCGGTGCGCCAGGTAATCGACCACCGCAATATTATGAGTGATAAACAGATAGGACAAACCGAATTCATGCTGAATATCCCGCAGCAGGTTCAGAATCTGTGCCTGTACTGACACATCCAGCGCACTGGTCGGTTCATCGCAGATAATCACTTCCGGTTCCGCCGCCAATGCCCGCGCGATGCAGATCCGTTGTCGCTGACCGCCGGAAAACTCATGCGGGTAACGATATTTGATATCAGGTCTCAGGCCAACCCGTTGCAGCAATTCATCAACTTTTCTGGCACGATCCGCCGGGGCCTTAATGGACGAGGTCAGCATGCCCTCTTCAATGACCTGAGTGATGGTCATCCGTGGATTCATCGACGAAAACGGATCCTGGAAAATGATCTGCATCGCCGAACGCACCTCTTTGAGCTCACGTTCAGGCAACCTGGTTAATGCCTTACCTCTGAAGCTGACCTCGCCCGAAGTAACCGGCACCAGTTGCAGAATGCCCTTGCCCACCGTGGTTTTACCGCAGCCTGACTCTCCCACAAGCGCTAATGTTTCTGCCGGACGCAAATCGAGACTGATGCCATCAACCGCTTTAACGTGACCCACCACGCGCTGCAAAATGCCTTTCTTAATCGGGAAGTGCACTTTGAGCCGATCTGCCTTGAGCAGCGCTTTGTCCGCCGGCACCACCTCCGACAAACGTGAGCTGGTGACAGCAAGTTCCGGTTTGACCCGCTCCGCTGAGACCTCCGGATCATATAAATGACAACGCACACCATGACCTTCTGACTCCAGCCAGCGCGGCGCCACATCATGACAATGCTGCCAGGCAAAATCACAGCGATCAGAAAAACGGCAGCAGTTAAACGGCTGGTTCAGTGGCGGCACGCTGCCTTTGATGACGGTGAGCTTTTCTTCCCGCTTCTGTTCTGACGGCAGGGCTTCAAACAGCTTGCGCGTGTAAGGGTGCTGGGTGTCATTGAAAAACTGCCGGCGACTGGCCGTTTCAACGATCTGACCTGCATACATCACAGCGACATGATCGGCCATCTGGGCGACTACACCGAGATCATGGGTAATTAGCATAATCGCCATGCCGGTTTTCTGCTGAATGTCTTTCAGCAAATCCAGGATCTGCGCCTGAATCGTCACATCCAGTGCGGTGGTGGGCTCGTCAGCAATCAGTAATTCAGGTTCACCAGCCAAAGCGATGGCAATCATCACCCGCTGTTTCATACCACCGGAAAGTTGGTGCGGATATTCCTTAATACGTTGATGTGGATCGGGTATACCGACTGACTTCAGCAATTCAATCGAGCGCTCGTATGTGCCCTGCTTATCAGTGTTGAAATGCCAGTTCAACACTTCAGCGATTTGCTGGCCGACAGAGAGTACCGGGTTCAATGAACTCTGCGGCTCCTGGAAAATCATCGACACGCGGCGGCCGCGAATTTTCTCCATTTCAGCTTCAGACAATGGCAATAGGTTCTGGCCGTTCAGCAACACCTCACCGGCCACTATCCGGCTGGCTGGATGCGGATTGAGTCTGAGCAGTGATAGCGCCGTTATTGACTTGCCGCAACCGGACTCACCGAGCAGCGCAAAAGTCTCGCCCCGACGAATACTGAAGCCGATTCCGTCCACCGCACGGGCGGGATTGTCGCCATCACCGAACCAGGTTTTCAGCCCTTTGACTTGCAGCAGGGTGTCCGTCATCTTGCCCCCTGCATTCGCGGATCAAAGGCATCCCTGACTACATCGGCAAACAGATTGGCGGCAAGCACCAGGATAAACATCGAGATAAAGGCGGCGGTTAATGACCACCAGACCACCGGGTCACGCGCCATTTCTAGACGGGCACTGTTAATCATATTACCCCAGCTTATCATCGACGGATCAACGCCGACACCGACGTAAGAAAGCACCGCTTCAGCCAGCACCAGACCGCTGAAGTCCAACACCACGGCAATCAAAACCAGATGCATCAAGTTGGGCAGTATGTGTTTATGCAGAATGCTGAAGTTACTGGCGCCCAGTGATCTTGAGGCAAGCACATATTCGGCTTCACGCAGTTTCAATGTTTCTGCTCTCAGGATTCGACACAGTCCGGTCCAGCTGGTCACACCCAGAATAATGCACAAAAACAGCAGTCGCATATCCGCACGCTCGGCAATCGTTTCGAACTGTTCCGGGTTATTGTTCATGTAAACCTGAAGGATCAGCACGGCCGCAGCAATCAGCAGCACACCGGGAATCGAATTCAGCGTGGTGTAAATGTATTGAATGACATCGTCCGCCCAGCCCCGGAAATAGCCGGCAGCAATACCCATCATAATGGCCAGTGGCAACATCACCAGCGTGGTCAATGTGCCGATGACCAGGCCGGTTCTGATACTTTTCAGTGCCTGATAAAGCACATCCTGGCCGACTTTGTCGGTACCGAAAACATGATAGTCAGCGCTCAGCATCACCAGATTGACGGCTGTTACGGTAATCAAAAACAGCATCAGATAGAAGGTGCGTAGCGGATAGGTTGATTCACCGCGCGTGATTCGCGCTGCCTGCCTAACGACAGAGCCACCCAGTCGTTTGCGGTTAAACAGACAATGCAGAATAAAAACGATAATCACCAGCAACAGACTCAGTAGTGTGGCTTTGACGATAGTGCTGGTGATGTCTTCTAATTTGTTAGCCGGGTTGTCGAGATGGCTGGCTCCGTATTTCAGACGTGGATAATCGTAAACCAGCGCCCCATCTTCCGCAGTCTGCATCTCTTTCACATACAAGCGATGTGCAAACGGTGCGGAATAGGTTTTTTCAACCTGCTGACGCAGCGGTTGTGCGATGCGATCAAATACACTGATGACTTCAGTGGCATAGTGAGTGCTGGTCGAGTCGCCGTCGTTTTCCAGTGCCGGCCGGTAATGCAGAGAATCGAGCAAACCGATGACCACGTAACAGCTCAGCACCATGATCGAAATCATGCCACGGCGGCGTTGAATCACAGATTTCCAGGGAGCCCGTAGATGCGGACGGCGACGGACATAGATAACAGCTGCGGCCACCACTGCCAGTAGCAGAAAAATCAGTATGTCTGTCCAGAGAAATACGGGCAAAAAGGGCATGTGGGGCCTTAATTTTTATTTTCTGAGACTGCTCACATCAATCTTAAGTTCTCTCGGCAGTGAAAACTCGATGTCTTCACGTAAACCATTATCTTCCTGCACATCCTTGACGCCCAGTTCATCCAGTCTGGCGACCACCTGCTGCACCAGAATTTCCGGTGCCGAGGCGCCGGCGGTAAGGCCAATTCGGTGTTTGCCCTCGAACCAGTCAGCCTGAATCTCACCGGCATTATCCAGCAGATATGCAGGAGTCCCCAGCTTTTCCGACAATTCACGTAAGCGATTGGAATTGGAGCTGTTGACGGAGCCGACTACAAGCACCAGATCACAATCTCGCGCCAGATTTTTTACCGCATCCTGCCGGTTCTGGGTGGCATAGCAGATATCATCCTTGCTGGGACCCTCGATATGTGGGAAATGTTCGCGCAGCGCGTCAATAACCAATGAGGTGTCATCCACTGACAGGGTTGTCTGAGTCACGAACGCCAGCCGCTCGGGATTTTTCACTTTCAGCCTGGCGACATCTTCCGGTGACTCCACCAGGTACATGCCGCCCCCTTCCGAGGTGTACTGACCCATCGTGCCTTCCACTTCCGGGTGGCCTTCGTGTCCGATAAGAATGCATTCCATGCCCTGCTTTTCGTAACGGGACACTTCCATATGCACCTTGGTCACCAGCGGACAGGTGGCATCGAACACTTTCAGACCACGCTGGGTGCCTGCCTGCTGCACCTGTTTGGAAACGCCATGCGCACTGAAAATGACTGTGCTATTGTCAGGGACTTCATCCAGTTCTTCGACGAATACCGCGCCTTTGTTACGAAGATCATCAACCACAAATCGGTTGTGCACCACTTCATGGCGTACATAGATAGGCGCGCCGAAAAGCTCCAGTGCCCGTTCGACAATATCAATCGCACGGTCCACCCCGGCGCAGAAGCCGCGGGGGTTTGCCAATACCAGTTGTTTCATTAAAGGACTGCCTTGGGATAAGACCCCAGAATTCTGAACATCGAGGATTCCTGCTCCAGTCGCTGCAGGGCCTCTGCCACTGCCGGCTCCTGGATATGCCCCTCGATATCAATAAAAAATACGTATTCCCAGATGCCTTTACGCGACGGACGTGATTCAATCCGCGTCATACTGATGCCGCTTTCAGCCAGGGGTTTCAGTAGAGACTGCAAAGCCCCCGGTTTGTTCTTGGTCGCCACCAACAAGGCGGTTTTATCGACGCCGGAAGGACCGACATTCTGCCTGCCGACAACCAGAAAACGGGTGGTGTTATCTGATTCATCTTCGATATTGTTGGCCAGCACTTTCAGACCGTAAATCGCAGCTGCGGTGCTCGCGGCAATAGCTGCGGCACTGGCATCCATCGCCGACACCCGCTTGGCCGCTTCGGAATTACTGTCGAGCGGAATCAATTCCGCCTGCGGCAATTGATCACCGAGCCACTGACGGCATTGTGCCAGAGCCTGAGGGTGAGCAAACACCTGGCGGACTTCATCCAGCGATTCGGCCCGTCCCAGCAGATAATGATGAATCGGCAGAGTGACTTCACCGTTGATCTTGAGCGAAGAGGATATAAAACGATCCAGTGTGTGGCTGACAACGCCTTCGGTCGAGTTTTCAACCGGCACGACGCCATAACAGGCATGCTCGGTCTCCACCGCACGAAACACATTGGCGATAGTGCTGACAGACTGCAGTTCCACCGAGCCGCCGAAGTGCTTCAGTGCTGCCGCCTGAGTGAAAGAACCTTCCGGCCCGAGGTAAGCGACCTGCAAGGGCTTTTCTGCCGCGAGACAGGCAGACATGATTTCACGGAACAGCCGCGCCATTTCCTGTGATGACAAAGGCCCTTCGTTACGGGCCATGACATTACGCAGCACCATGGCTTCGCGTTCAGGCCGGTAGAAATCCGCTTTCTCGCCGTTTTCAATTTTGATTCGCGCCACTTCCTGCGCCATTGCCGTACGCTGATTCAGCAGGTGCTGAATTTGCTGATCGGTGTCATCGATCTGCTGGCGAATCTTTTCAAGGGCCTTTTGCTCTTGTTCGTTCATGGGCAGCGCTTATCCGTATTGACGCTCAAACTGTTGCATGAATTCGATCAGTTTATCAACACCGGCTTCCGGCATGGCGTTATAGATACTGGCACGCATACCGCCGAGATCACGATGACCTTTCAAAGTCAGCAATTGCTGTTTGGCGGCTTCCTGCAGGAAGGTCTTCTCCAGACTGCTGTCCGCCAGGGTGAACGGCACATTCATCCAGGAGCGATAAAGTGGATCGACCGGATTGGCATAAAAGGGGCTGTCATCAATCATGCGGTAAAGTTTGTCGGCTTTACGCTTGTTGATTTCGGCCATGTCTTCCAGACCGCCCTGCTGCTTGAGCCAGTCGAATACGAGGCCGGCCAGATACCAGCTGTAAGTCGCCGGCGTGTTGTACATCGAGCCGTTATCAGCATGGGTCCGGTAATTGAGCATGGCCGGTGTACCGGGCAAAACCTCACCCATCAAATCTTTACGCACAATCACAATACAAAGACCGGCAGGACCGATATTTTTCTGGGCACCGGCGTAAATCAAACCGAATTTTGTCACATCAATCGGCCGCGACAGAATGGTGGATGACATATCAGCCACTAGAGGCACATCTCCGACTTCCGGCACTTCATGCATTTCCAGGCCATGAATGGTTTCATTGGGCGTGTAATGCACATAAGCCGCATCTGCGGATAACTGCCATTCACTCGGATCAGCTACCGTGGTAAACCGGTTGGCACTGGAATCTGTTGCGACATTGACCTCGCAGAAACGTTTGGCTTCTGAGATGGCTTTGCCTGACCAGGCACCGGTATTGAAATAATCCGCTTTATTCTTGCCCCGCAGCAGATTCATCGGAATCATCGGGAATTGAAGCGAAGCCCCGCCCTGCAAAAACAGCACGGCATAATCCTCGGGGATCGCCATCAAATCACGCAGATCGGCTTCGGCCTTTTGGGCGATGGAGGTGTATTCGGGACCGCGATGGCTCATTTCCATCACTGACATGCCCGTTCCCTGCCAGTCCAGCATTTCCTGCTGAGCCTGTTTCATCACGGCGTCCGGCAGCATGGCCGGGCCGGCACTAAAGTTATACGCTCTCAAGGTTACTCTTCTGTTGCTGTGTCTTCGTCATCACCCACCGGCAGTTCGGCATCTTCTTCGTCTTCAATCACCCGTTCCAAACCGCACAGTTTTTCATCGTTGCTGAGATTGATGAGACGCACACCCTGGGTGTTACGACCGACCAGTGACACATCTTTAACCGGCGTGCGAACCAGCGTGCCACCATTGGTGATTAACATGATTTGATCGTCATCGCAGACCTGAACCGCACCAACAACGCTGCCGTTACGGGCGGAAGTCTGGATCGAGATGATGCCCTGGCCGCCACGACCCTGCACCCGGTATTCAGCCAGATCAGTACGCTTGCCGTAACCGAACTCGGTTGCAGTCAGAATCGCACCCTCTTCCTGAGCGATAATCAGCGCGATGATGCGCTCATCATCAGCGATACGCATACCACGCACACCACGGGACACGCGGCCCATGGAACGTACATCGGTTTCAGGGAAACGAATAACCTTACCGGCCGAGCTGAACAGCATCACGTCTGACTGGCCGTCGGTGACCGCGACATCAACCAGACGATCGCCTTCTTTCAGATCAACCGCAATAATGCCGCTGGAACGCGGACGGGAATAATCCACCAGCGGGGTTTTCTTGACGGTACCCGAAGCGGTCGCCATAAAGATGAACTTGTCTGCTTCGTATTCACGGATGGGTAGCACCGCATTGATGCGTTCGCCTTCTTCCAGTGGCAGCAGATTTACAATCGGTTTACCGCGGGCAGTACGTCCGCCCTGTGGCAGTTCATAGACTTTCTTCCAGTAGACCTTGCCGAAACTGGAGAAGCACAGCAGCGTGTCGTGGGTATTGGCCACAAACAGATGCTCGACAAAGTCTTCGTCTTTCATGCCGGTCGCGGCTTTGCCCTTACCGCCGCGTTTCTGCGCCTGATAGGTATCAAGCTGAGTGGTTTTGGCATAACCGGCGTGAGACAGTGTGACCACCATCTCTTCTTCACTGATCAGATCTTCCAGTGTCAGATCCAGGTGATTGGCCAGAATCTCGGTACGACGCTCGTCACCGTATTCATCCTTGACCGCAATCAATTCATTACGAATCACTGCCATCAGGTTATCCGGATCGCTCAAAATCGCCAGCAGTTCGGCAATCAGATTCAGCACTTCACGGTATTCATCGAGGATCTTGTCCTGTTCCAGACCGGTCAGGCGATGCAGACGCATATCCAGAATCGCCTGGGCCTGTGCCGGTGACAGGTAATAAAGACCATCGACCAGCCCCAATTCAGGCGCCAGATCTTCAGGACGCGAAGCTTCAGCACCCGCTGCGCCCAGCATTTCCTGAATCAGATCCGAAGCCCAGCCTTTGGCAACCAGTGCCTGCTTGGCTTCAGCCGGATTAGGTGAAGATTTAATCAGTTCGATAACTTCATCGATATTCGCCAGTGCGGTGGCCAGACCTTCCAAAATGTGGGCACGTTCGCGAGCTTTACGCAGGTCATAAATAGAGCGGCGGGTCACCACTTCGCGGCGGTGGCGAATAAAGGCCTGCAGCACCTCTTTCAGATTCAGCGTACGCGGCTGACCATCGACGATAGCCACCATGTTGATGCCGAACACGGTCTGCATCTGGGTCTGCTGATACAGGTTGTTGAGAATCACTTCCGGCACTTCACCGCGCTTGAGCACGATGACCATGCGCATGCCTTCCTTATCGGATTCGTCACGCAGGGCGGAAATACCTTCGATTTTCTTGTCTTTGACCAGCTCGGCGATTTTTTCCAGCAGGCGGGCTTTATTTACCTGGTAAGGCAGTTCGTTAACCACGATACTCTGTTGACCGGTGGCTTCATTTGTCTCGATGTCAGCACGGGCACGGATGTGCACACGACCACGGCCGGTGGCATAGGCTTCAGCAATGCCACGGGCGCCATTGATAATCGCTGAGGTTGGGAAATCCGGGCCGGGGATATATTCCATCAACTCATGAACATTGATCTCCGGATTATCAATCATGGCCACCGCGGCGTTGAGCACTTCGGTCAGATTATGCGGCGGAATATTGGTAGCCATACCCACCGCAATACCGGAAGAACCGTTAACCAGCAGCGCCGGGATTTTAGTAGGCAGAACGGCCGGCTCGGATTCCGACTCGTCGTAGTTGGGAATGAAATCGACCGTTTCTTTTTCCAGATCGGCCAGCATTTCATGGGTGATTTTGGCCATGCGCACTTCGGTGTAACGCATCGCAGCCGGTGAATCGCCATCGACCGAACCGAAGTTACCCTGACCATCGACCAGCATGTAACGCATCGAGAATGGCTGTGCCATCCGCACCATGGTGTCATAAACGGCGGTATCACCATGCGGGTGATATTTACCGATAACGTCACCGACGATACGGGCAGACTTTTTATAGGGGCTGTTCCAGCTGTTGCCCAGCTCCCGCATTGCATACAGAACCCGGCGGTGAACCGGTTTCAGACCATCGCGAACATCCGGCAGCGCCCGCCCCACGATTACGCTCATGGCATAATCGAGGTACGATTGCTTCATCTCGGTTTCGATACCTATCGAATCCAGTTCTAAGGCAATTTCACTCATTGATTAGTCGTCCAGTTAAAGCTTAGCTATCTGCAACAGGTGAACTCATCCACCAAAGCGTTAATCCTACCACCAACGGCGATTTCCTGCACGCTAATCTCTAACTGCTACCTAGCATCGACTTTGGCAAAATAAGCGCTTAAATCCTGCTCCAAAGTCGCGAGAAGTTCTTCAAGCCCCTGTTTCCATCCCGTTACCACATTTCCCGGCGTGGTTTGTTCAATATCCACATCCACTCTGAGCCCGGTCTGGAACAGGTTTTTCTGATCCTCTGCTGAAGTCATGAAGAATTGCATTTCCAGCACTGCCTGAGGTGAATATTCCGGTCGTTTTTCACCATAAAGTGCGGTTACGGCTGACTCCAGCACTAGATCCGCCTCGACAGATTCATCGGTCACGACCTGGCTGAACATGCCCGATTTCTGCAGCCAGCGTTTGAGCTGGGCGGTAAACATTTCCTCGGGTTCGCTGAAAAGCTCATGCGGTGGCTGCGCCTGGTATTCGCTGTCGTTGACCCGAAACACAATGGTTTTATCGCGGAAGTGAGGTACGACTCTAACCGGCTTGAGCAACAAGACCCGATCCTGAGCAAATTCCTGAGCAACGGCCCCTCTGTCCACATCCACCACGTAATAGCGCGGTGTCTCGTCCTCATCTTCGCCACCACCCCAGCTGAAACAGGCACTGAGTAGACTGGTCAGACTGAGTAACAAGATGAGTTTGAAAACGTGGCTGAGTGCTTTCAAAACGGCTCCTTTAAGCTGGTGGATAGAACAGGGGCTAAAAACTCAAGCTTTGCTGCCGATATAATAAACGGCCACTTCGACCGGACTCAATGCAAGCCTGATGGAAACTTTAAAAAACAAAATCCGAGATATTGTCGACTTTCCCAAGCCGGGTGTGGTGTTCAAAGATATCACACCGCTGGTCAAGGATCCGGCGACCCTCAAAGAATGTGTTGAAGCTCTGATTAGTCCCTATCGAGATCAGCGCATTACCGCAGTCGCCGGAATGGAAGCGCGGGGTTTTATCTTCGGGTCACTGGCCGCCTGGCAACTGGGCGTTGGATTTATCCCGTTGCGTAAGCCGGGCAAACTCCCTTATGACGTACAACGGGTAGATTACGATTTGGAATACGGCAATGCGTCGCTGGAAGCGCATATTGATGCCATCAGTCCCGGCGACCGCATCCTGCTTATCGACGATGTCCTCGCCACCGGCGGCACTGCCAAAGCCAGTTGTGAGCTGGTTGAAATGCTGGGCGGCGAAGTTATTGCCTGCGCTTTCGTGATGGAGCTGACCTTTCTCAATGGCCGTGAACAGCTCACGGATTATCCTCTGCACTCACTGATTCAATACTGATGAAAAAATTCCTGTTTTTATTCTGCTGTCTGATTAGCCAGCCCCTGTTTGCCGAACAGTTTCAGGCACCAGTTACGGATACTCGCTGGCAAGTGGTCGAGTCACCACTGGAGTGTTCGCTGACCCAGAACATTCCTGGCTATGGCAATGCCGGTTTTTATCGCCGCAATGGTTCCTCTCTGAAAATGGTCTTCAGCACGCTGTCGCAACCTGCTCAAGATGGGGAGGTCAGCTTTCAAATTGCGCCCGCGCCCTGGCAGAACAGCGACGACGTCGATATATTGACCAGTTTGCCGACTGACGCAGGCCAGACCCGTTTCCAAATCGAAGGCAGTGTCGCCCTCGAAGCCCTCGCTCAGTTGCAGGAAGGTCGCTTCCCGATGATCGAATACCGCTCTCAACCCTTTTCCAGAGATATTCAGGTCATGCTGTCGACAATCAGACTGAATGATTCTCTGCCCGCTTTTCAGCAATGTCTGCAGAACCTTCACCCGGACAGTTTCGAGGAAGTGAATAAACTCACTGTGTATTTCCCACTGGGCAAAGCCACGCTGGATGCCGCCAGCAAAGAAGCGCTGAACCGCCTGGCCGGTTACGTCAAGCTGGATGACAGCATCCGCCGTATCCGCATCAGCAGCCACACGGATAATTATGGTCGCTCACGGGTCAACGAGCCGCTGTCCGATGCCCGTGCCCATGCCGTCAAACAATATCTTCTGGCAGAACATAAAATTCCGGCGGAGCTGATTCAGGTCGAGTCCTATGTCGACCATAAGCCTGCGGCCAGTAACAAAACCGTGGAAGGTCGCGCCCGCAACCGCCGCGCGGAAATTACCCTCATTCGATAAGCCTTACCCCTTTCCGCTGGGGGCATTTAATGTCACCATTGCAGACTGTTTTAGTAACGCTCGCATGAGCCAGGATAAGGAATGCATCAGGAAGCCGTCGTCGCGCTGTCAGTTATCGGAATCGTCGCCATTCTATGCCAATGGTTTGCCTGGTGGATAAAACTGCCTGCCATTGTTTTCCTGTTGATCGCCGGTATCGTACTGGGCCCTCTGACCGGTTGGCTCAATCCTGAAGCGCTGTTCGGTGATCTGTTATTCCCGATGGTGTCACTGGCGGTCGCCGTGATCCTGTTTGAAGGGAGTCTGACGCTCAAGTTCGAGGATATACGCGGGCTACAGCGCGTAGTCCGCAATATTCTGACCCTCGGCGTGTTGATTACCTGGGCGCTGATAGCGGTGGCTACGCACTTGCTGCTGGATTTCTCCTGGGGCTTATCGATTCTGTTTGGCGCCATCATGGTGGTCACGGGACCGACCGTGATTGTCCCCATGCTTCGCACCGTCAGGCCCAATGCCAAAATCGCCAATATCCTGCGCTGGGAAGGCATTGTTATCGACCCGCTGGGCGCGATTCTGGCAGTACTGGTGTTTGAAGTCCTGCTGTCGATTCAACTACAGGGCCATGTCTCGGTCGGTCATACCATCTATATGTTTGCCAAAACCGTGGCTGTGGGGCTGATTATCGGTGCCGTGGCCGGCTATCTTTTCGGCGTCGTGCTGCGCCGTCACTGGCTGCCTGAATATCTGCACAATGTCAGCACGCTGGCACTGGTATTCGGTACTTTTGCCATCTCCAATGAAATCTCGGAAGAATCCGGCCTGCTGACCGTGACTATTCTTGGTATCTGGCTCGCCAATATGAAAAATGTGTCGGTGGAGAACATCCTCGACTTCAAGGAAGATCTCAGTATCCTGCTGATTTCCGGTCTGTTTATCCTGCTGGCAGCGCGGCTCAACTTTGACTCCTTCCTGCAACTCGGTACGGGCGCGATCCTGCTGTTTCTGTTTATCCAGTTCATCGCCCGTCCGATTAAAGTCTTTCTGTCGACTATCGGCTCGGATTTGAGCTGGCAGGAAAAAGCCATGATCAGCTGGATTGGCCCGCGCGGTATTGTCGCCGCAGCGGTGACCGCACTGTTTGCATTGCGACTGCAGGATATCGGCGTGGAAAACGCAGACCTGCTGGTCCCGCTGGCTTTCGCGATCATTATCGGCACGGTGCTGGTTCAGGGCTCCACCGCCAAATTTATTGCCAAGCGGCTGGGTGTTGCTGAACCGGAAGACAGTGGCTTTCTTATTGTCGGTGCTAACCCGGTAGCCAGAACCGTGGCCAAAGCATTGAACGAGAATGGCTTTCGCACCCGTCTCACCGATGGCAGCTGGACCAATGTCAAAGAAGCCCGCATGAATGGCCTCGACACCTATTACGGTAATGCCGTCTCGGAGCATGCTGACCGTCATCTTGATCTGATCGGTCTTGGCGGCGTGCTGTCACTCACGCCACAGAGTGAGCTCAATGCGTTGGCCGGTTTGCGTTATAAATCAGAATTCGGCACCAATCAGGTTTACTTCCTGTCTACCGAAAAAGAAAAATCCAAGGAACGCAGTGAAGCCAAGTCACGTAAAGCGATCAGCCATGATTCGCATGTGCTGTTTGGCAATGAGGTGACCTATGCCAAACTCGCCAGCCTGATTTCGCGTGGTGCCAAGCTCAAACAAACCAAGTTGACCGAGAACTTCAGCTTTGAAGACTACCTGCAGCAGCATGGCCGCCGCGTGACACCGCTGTTTGCGTTTAACCCGCGCCGCCGTCTGCGCTTCTTTACTGCCGCCGCCTCCCCCAAACCGGAAACCGGCTGGACTGTGGTCTCATTAATTCAGGATGACAGCGACCCGGCACAGACCGAAGGTCCGACTAATGAAAACGGCAACCTCGACGAAAATCGTCTGCCAAGCTGATTAAAAGTAAAGCTATGCTGCCTGTGACCGATAACCCTATCGGACACAGGCAGGATAAAACATTCCCATGGCAGAAAATACCGCAGACGACATTCTCGAAGAAGGCGCAGAAGAAACCCAGACTAAAAAGAAGGGTTTATCGAACAAACTGCTGATATCAATTGCTGCCGGACTCGGCGTGCTGCTGATTGCCCTGATTGTCAGCTTCTTTTTCCTGTCTAAATCGGCCGATGAGGTCTCTGAAAGCGCAGAAGCAACGACTCAGACTGAGTCAGAAGCAGCCACTGCAGAGGCAGAAACCGACACCAGTGAACCAGACGAATCCATCGCCCTGCCGGACGTTCCTTCAGGCGAAACAAGCGCTGCTGAGACCGGCGATGCCAGCGCTGGCATCGATCCTGCTGTCGGCCTGGCAGCGACCGGCGCTGCAGCTGTAACCAGTCCGGTCACACAGCCATCAACGAAGATTCTGTCCGAACTGGTGGCCATACAACAGCAAATGGCCAATCTGCAGGAAGAAAACCAGACACTGATCAAACGGGTTGAAGAACTGGCAAAAGAGAATGAAGCCCTGAAAGCCAAAAGTCGTCAGCTCAGCAATACTAATCCCGATGCCGTGATTAACGATGAACAGCTGGTCAATAGTGATAATGTGCCGCTTTATTATCAGGAAAGCCGCTCAAGCACACCCCAGCCTAAGCTGGAACCGAAATGGGGCGAATTCGACAACTACAACAGTGACAGTTGAGCTCAACTCCAGAGCGTCAGTAGTTCCCGCGTAGCTGCCCGGTAATCTTCCGCCAGCGTGATGGCGGTAATCATCGCCACAGAACCCACACCAGTCGGCTTTAATTCACGAGCACGTTCATGATTAATACCGCCGATGGCAACTAGCGGATAACGCCCGTTCAGAATATTCACCCACTGTTGCAGGCGTTCAATACCCTGCGGTGAAAACGGCATCTGCTTACTGGTGGTTTCATAAATCGGTCCCAACGCGATATAACTCGGGTTCACCGCCAATGCTCTTGCCAGCTCCCAATAGGAATGGGTGGAAATACCCAGCCTGAGACCGGCATCTGCAATCGTCTGTAAATTGGCATCATGCAGGTCTTCCTGCCCCAGATGTACGCCATAAGCCCCGGCCTCAATCGCCATCTGCCAGTGATCGTTGACAAAAAAACTGATCCGATTGCCATTCAGGTGAGACAGGGCCTCCGTAATCTGTTGACGGGTTTCATCTTCATTACGGTCTTTGACCCGCAGTTGAATCGTCTGAATACCCTCATCCACCAGCTTCTTAATCCAGTCGCTGTTATCGACCACCGGATAAATACCCAGTCGTGACGGACAGGCCGGGAATTCAAATTGTTGACCGATGAGATCCGGCTGATAACAAAGTTTGGGGATGTCCTCCAGTTGCATTGGTTCACGACTATGGGCAATGACCTGATATGGCCCGACTGGTTCAGCCAGACGAATGCCTCGCGATACATAGGCCTTAGCCAGCACCACTGCATCACGAATATCTTGACCACAGGCCAGGTGGGCGGCAATCGACGACGCCATGACACAGCCGGTGCCCCGAACCTGCTTGTCCTGCTTTTCCTGATAGCAATAGAACTCGGCCTCATCAAACACAAAGTAGTCGGTGGCAAAGCCAGTATCACTGTGTCCGCCTTTAAGCAGACAGGCGTTGAGACCAGCTTGACGAAGTTCACTCGCCCCCTGCTCGACTGATCCTGTGACACCAGTCAGCAGGCTCATCTCCGGCAGGTTAGGGGTCAGTAGCGTGATCTTTGGCAGTAACTCGGTACAGATATAAGCCTGCACCCCGGATGAGACAGCCTCTCCCCCACTACTGCTGGCAAGCACCGGGTCCAGCACCACCGGAACATCATCAAGCTGCTCAAGAATAGTCTTAATAGATTCAGCTGTAGCCAGGTTCGGGATTAACCCGATTTTAACGGCAGCGATGTCAAAATCGGCTCTGCAGTTTTCAAACTGAGCCATCATTTTCGCCGGGCTTATCGCTCCAAGCGCAGTCAGCCCTGCCGAGCTTTGCTCAGTCATGGCCGTGATCAACGGCAAAGCGTGACAGCCATGATGCTGAACGGTGGCGATATCTGCTGCTATACCGGCACAACCCTGTGGATCAAGGCCACCGATTAATAAAACGGCGGGTTTAGCCATGCTGCTGCCAGATAGGTTGATCCAGGGTAGGTGTGCTCGGTTTGGCATTATCCCGCTTGGGCATAATCCCGGCTTCATAAGCGAGACGACCGGCATTAATCGCATCGGCAAACGCATAGGCCATGGTTTCCGGCTCCAACGCTTCAGCAATGGCCGTGTTTAAAAGAATCCCATCAAAGCCCAGTTCCATCGCCTGCACCGCATCCGAAGGTTTGCCGATACCGGCATCGACCAGTAGGGTCAGTTCAGGCAGGCGCTCACGCAGGGTTTTCAGGGCATAAGGATTTAACAAACCCTGGCCGGTACCAATCGGCGCACCCCAGGGCATTAAGACTTCACAGCCCAGTTCGGCCAGTTTCTGGCACAGCACCAAATCATCCGTGGTGTAAGGAAAGACTTTAAAGCCATCCTCGATCAGAATTTTGGTGGCTTCCACCAGTGCGAAAGGATCGGGTTGCAGGTTGTAGCTGTCGCCCATCACTTCCAGTTTCACCCAGTCGGTATCAAACAGCTCCCGCGCCATATGGGCGGTTTTCACTGCTTCTTTAACGCTGTAGCAGCCCGCCGTGTTAGGCAGAAGATGACAGTTGAGGTCCTCAATCATCTGCCAGAACTGTTCGCCACTGTTGGCCTGATTGGCGGACTGACGACGCAGCGACACGGTAATGACCTCGGCACGCGATGCACGAATCGCATCGACCATAACTTTGGGTGAGGGATACAGGGCGGTACCGATAAATAAACGGCTGCCCAGTTCCTGACCGTAGACTGTCCAGTTAGATGCTTTCATTTCCGCTCCTAACCTCCGCTGATGGGAGACATAATTTCGATCTGGTCACCCGCCTGAATGGCATGCTGATCCCAGCTGGATTTAGGCACGACTTCATCATTGATAACAACGATAAAACGCCCGGCGACTGACTGGCTCTCAAGAAAAGCCGTGACTGTCTGCGGCTGCTCAATCGACAGCGGCTCACCGTTGAACTGAATCTGTTGTTGATTAGATGTCATATAACTCTCCGAAATGCACCTGTTCCTGCTGCCCGGCCAGAAGCTGCGTCAGGTCTTCAACCACGGCGGGACCAAACAGATAACCATGGCGGTAGAAACCGTTCACAATATAGCCCCAGTCCGTACGTTTGATGGTCGGCATATTATCCGGCAGGCCGGGGCGACAATGCGCGGTCATCTCCACAATGCGGGCTTCGGCAAAGCCTTTATGCAGGCTGTAAAGGGCTGACATTAACTCCAGACCACTTCGCACCGTAATCGGTGAACGATCATCACTCTCAATGACCGTGGCACCGAGTACATATTCATTGTTAGGCCGTGGCGCCAGATAAAACGGGTAACGCGGGTGCATCAAACGAATCGCATGTTTGAAATTCACTTCCGGCGCCTGTACCCGAATCACTTCCCCACGCACGCTACGCAGATTACTCAGATTGTCTTTACCACCGTTGCCACGACAATCAATCACCGCATCAAACTGGTCGGCTCTGCAGTTCAGATATTGCTGACAAAGCCGGTCAATTTCTGCCGGATTGAGTTCACCAATATCAACGGTCTGCACCCAGTCACATTCTTTTTCGAGCAGCGCCGTTAACTGCCGGTAAAGCTGGCGGTTATCGATACAGGATTCCTGCTCGAACCACATGGCCTGCGAAAAGTTATCCGCCAGTTCCGGTTCACGCGCCTGCAAAGCCTCTCGATCCAGCAGCTGAAAGTCTGAGCTGTCGAGTACATGCGAAGCCCGCCTCTGAAACCGTGCCATATCGGCCTGATCCCCGGCATGAGCCACTACCAGCGTACCTTCGTTCTGATAATAGACTGGCTCGGTCAGCTGTTTCAGCCACTGCGGCCACAAAGCATGAGAGCGTAAACCCAGAGTTTTCACCCTGGGTTCTGCGCTAATCGCCTCCGTGGCAGGCGCCACCATTGATGCCGCGACATAACCGGCACTGTCACTCCCCTGCTTATCATCTTTCGACAGGAGTGCGACCTGATGGCCGGCCTGAAGCAGACGCCAAGCTGTCAGGCGTCCAATCAGGCCACTTCCGATTATCAGATAACGATTCATATGTGCGATCTGTTTATTGAGCTTGGCTCCCCCTCACCCCAACCTTCTCCCTCAGAGGGGAGAGGGAGTAATACGCCCCTTCCCCCCTTGTGGGGGAAGGCTGGGATGGGGGGTAAGCGAAAAAGCCAAATCAAATCCTCAGGCTTTCACCTCGTGATAAATTTTGCTTCCACCCTCTTTGAACTCCTGCGACTTCTCGGCGAAGGCTTCTTTCACATCGTGAGAAATCTTCATTGAGCAGAACTTCGGTCCACACATAGAGCAGAAATGCGCCACTTTCGCTTTGGGCTGTGGCAGCGTTTCATCGTGGAAAGCACGGGCGGTATCCGGGTCGAAACCGATGTTGAACTGGTCTTCCCAACGGAATTCGAAACGGGCTTTGGAAATCGCATCATCACGAATCTGTGCACCCGGGTGGCCTTTACCCAGATCCGCCGCATGCGCTGCGATCTTGTAGGTAATGATGCCGGTTTTGACGTCATCCTTATTCGGCAGACCCAGATGCTCTTTCGGTGTCACATAACAAAGCATCGCCGTGCCATACCAGCCGATCATCGCCGCACCAATACCGGATGTGATGTGGTCGTAACCCGGTGCAACGTCAGTCACCAGTGGGCCCAAAGTGTAGAACGGTGCTTCGTGGCATAGCTCCAGTTGCAGGTCCATGTTTTCCTTGATCTTGTGCATTGGCACGTGACCCGGACCTTCAATCATCACCTGCACATCGTGCTTCCAGGCAATCTTGGTCAGCTCACCCAGCGTTTTCAGCTCGGCAAACTGGGCTTCGTCGTTAGCATCAGCCTGTGAGCCCGGACGCAGACCATCACCCAGCGAGAACGAGATATCGTAGGCTTTCATGATTTCGCAGATATCTTCGAAGTGGGTGTATAGGAAGCTTTCTTCGTGATGCGCCAGACACCAGGCTGCCATGATTGAACCACCACGTGACACGATACCGGTGGTGCGGTTCACGGTCAGCGGGATATGTGCCAGACGCACACCGGCATGGATGGTGAAGTAATCCACGCCCTGCTCGGCCTGCTCAATCAGGGTGTCACGATAGACTTCCCAGGTCAGGTCTTCGGCAATGCCGTTTACTTTTTCCAAAGCCTGGTACAGCGGCACGGTACCGACCGGTACTGGCGAGTTACGGATGATCCACTCACGGGTCTGGTGAATATGTTTACCGGTGGACAGATCCATGATGGTGTCACCGCCCCAACGGGTACTCCAGACCATTTTCTCGACTTCTTCTTCGATGGATGAAGTGGTCGCTGAGTTACCGATGTTGGCGTTGATTTTCACCAGGAAGTTACGGCCGATAATCATCGGCTCGGATTCAGGGTGATTGATGTTGGCAGGAATAATCGCTCGGCCTTCGGCAACTTCCTTACGCACGAATTCAGCGGTGATGTAATGCTCCATATCCTCTGGCAGCTCACCACGCTGAGCCAATACTTCACGGCCCATGCTTTCACGGATGGCAATGTATTCCATTTCCGGCGTGATAATGCCCTGACGTGCATAGTGCATTTGCGAGACATTTTTGCCCGGCTTGGCTTTACGCGGCAGACGGCGGTGCTCGAACAGTGGAATATCAAAATCCTGTGCGTCCTGTTCACGGGTGTATTTTGAGCTGAACTCGCTCAGTTGCTCACAATCGCCCCGCTCTTCAATCCACTTCTGGCGGATCAGCGGCAGACCGGCTTCGATATCAATTTTGGCGTTCGGATCGGTATAAAGACCGGAAGTATCGTAAACCACGACCGGCTCATTCGGCGTACCCGGCAGGCTTGGGTCTGCATTGGGCGTATCGGTCAGGTTGATACGGCGGAAAGGCACCAGCAGATCATCACGGCTGCCTTTGAGATAAAACTTTTCGCTGCCAGCAAGTGGCTCGGTGGTAATACCGGTGCGATCTTTGAGGTTGATTACTTTGCTTGTAGCTTGTGTGGACACGTCACTTCCCCCTGTCTGAAAACCAACGTCGGGGAAGATGAGATCGTTGCGCGAAATGCGAACAAGAGACGGACAGCGTTACAGATACAGTGAGGCTGTGTGCAGCTATCCTGCTTGTTTCCTACGGAAGTCTTAACTTCTTCAGGTTCAACGGGTTTCATCTCAGCCTCCACGGAAAATTCCGCTCGGGCACCCCGACAAGTGACTGGCATAGTAAATCAAAAGCCGTTTTTTACACAAGCAGCATCTGGCACAATAAGTCAGATACTACCCACCCGGACTCAGGTTTTATCCCGCTCATGGCTGACAGGCAGAAAGATAAGGAGAAAGATGACTTTGCGCTGTTTCGTGAAGAAATGCGCGATGCCACCCCGATTCGGCATAACAGCCAACTCGTCGAGCGCCCCAAACCGGAAGTCAAAACCCGCCGTAAACGCAGCATCGAACATGAAGTCACCGGCCAGGCCTTTTCCGATATGTTCGCCCCCGACACCGTGGGTAACGAGGAATACCTGGAATACCGCGGCCCCGGCATTCAGCACAAACTGTTCTCCAAACTCCGCACCGGCAAAGTCCACCTGGAGGCCGAGCTCGACCTGCACGGCATGACTATCGCCAAAGCAGAACCCGCCCTGGGCCAGTTTCTCGACCTCTGCCAGCAACAGCAAATCCGCTGTGTTCGCATCATTCACGGCAAAGGCTGGGGTTCAAGAGACAACAAGCCCATCCTCAAGAGCAAAATCAATTACTGGCTGCGGCAAAGTTCGGCTGTGCTCGCTTTTTGTAGTGCGACTGTTGAAGATGGTGGCACTGGGGCTTTGTATGTTTTACTTAAGCGGCAACATCAGGAACAGCCTCAGCCTTTATAGGCTAAGCTAATCATAAGGAAGTGAACATGTTGAAAAGGAATTCAATTTAATGCGAACACTCGACCTAGTTCCAAAATTAACCAACAATCTATTGGAAGATACAAGGAAAGTCAGTGGCAAAATCAGATTCTAAGAGAAAGAAGCCTACTGAAAATATGGGGCTTGTTTTGTTTGATGAAGTTGGCGGTATTTGTCCTAAATGTACTAAGCCGCTTATGAAAAAAAGCAAAGGTCAGATGATTAAGCTTTTTGAAATCGCTCACATATACCCCAACAGCCCTAATCCACACGAAGCCGAGCTCCTAAAAAACGAAGAAAAACTGAGCGAAAATATTGATGATGAATCTAACCTGATCGCCCTTTGTCGCGATTGCCATAAGATTTTTGATAATCCTCGCACTATCGATGGTTACCGTGAAATGGTCTCGATTAAGAGAGAATTACAACGTTTATCTGGTCTAAAAAAAAGCTGGTTTGATAACTCTATTGATAAGGAGATAAACAAGGTCATTGCATCTTTAGCATCATTTTCGGGAGAAGCTTTGGAGGAATTGTCTCTGGAGGCCCTCAAGATTGATTCAAAATCTGATAAAACACTAGGTGGGCTGGTTAAGCTAAAAATTAAAGATAACGTTAGATACTTCTACTCAGATATAAAATCAAAGTTCTCTGAATTAGATAAGTCAGAGCCATATACATCGGATATGATCTTTAGTCAGGTAAAAACCTATTACTTGAAACTAAAGAAACAAGGCTTAGATCAGACCCAAATATTTTCAGCCCTCACAGACTGGATAAAAAATAGCACTGGCTGTAAAAACACAGAGATTTCAGAAATACTCGTTTCTTTCTTTGTTCAGAATTGTGAGGTCTTCTCATGATTACTCCTAGTAAGACCATTCCTTTCAAAGATTCAATAGTTTTCAAAATGAACTCCATTATGGATGAGCACTTTGAGGAAATATCTGTCACTGACTTATACAAAAATACTAAGCGAAACTTTTCAGGCTTGGAGGAGTTTATCTACGCCTTAGATACCTTATATGTTCTCGGTAAAGTAGACGTGGATATTGGGTTAGGGAAAATAAAGAAATGTTAAAAGAGATAAGGTGTGCACAATTAATTAAGAAGAAGCTTGAGTTCAGTAAAGGCTTGAACGCTCTAACGGGGCCGGACGACGGCACTAACTCTATTGGAAAATCATCTGTCTTAATGCTCATCGATTTTGCATTTTCTGGTGATGACTTTATCAAGCTTTGCTCTGACGTAACCGATAATGTGGGCATTGTAACTGTTGAAATGGATTTCGTTTTTGGTGATGTTAAATATAGTTTTTCAAGGAGTACTAACGATCCCAAGGTGGTTACATTTTTGAGTGAGGAGGGAAGTCCTGAAAAATCACTAGATGAATACAGAAAGTTCCTCAAAAAAATCTTTGACTTTCCAGAGCATGGTGCGAGTTTTAGAGCTGCTGTTAATCCATTCTTCAGGATATGGGGGAAAGATAACTACAACCCTAATAAACCCTTGAATTCTTTTCCTAGCGAACCTTACTCAAGCATTAAACCTAACTTACTTAAACTATTCTCATTGTATGGTGCCTTAAAAGAGTTAGAACAGGAGAAACTTGCGATTGAGAAACGAAAGAAGGTTCTTAAAGATGCTTTTAAAGAGGGTTATATAAAATCTGTTACCAAAAGGCAGAAAGAAAAAAATGAGCTTAGGCTCAATCATATCGAATCAGAAATCGCTGAAATCAAGCTTAGTCTTGAGAACTACTCCATAAACGCAAATCAAATTATTAACGATGAGAACCTGAGAATAAAGTCAAAAAAAGATGTTCTAGTAAGTACTTTATTCCACTTAAAAAATAGACTTAAAAGAATAGATGACAATCTGACATACGGTAACAAGGTTAATAAAAAGAATTTTGAGAAACTGAAGCAATATTTCCCTAACGTCAATGTTGACAAATTAGCTAAGGTTGATCAGTTTCATTCAGGAATTACCACAATTCTAAAGGCTGAACTGAGAGAAGAGAAAGCCATATTGGAAGAACAGATTGAATCCACAGAGTCTGAAATCGCATCATTCAACTTGATATTGCTTGAATCTGCTAGAGCCATAGGAAATCCTGCTGGTCTAGTGGATAAAATGCTGGAACTTTCTGCAGAAGAGAGAGAACTACGAGAGCAAATTAGGTTTCGTCAAGTAAAGTCAACAATTGACGATAAAGCAAGTGATATATCGAATGAAATTGTTGAAAAAGTGACAAATTCACTATCCATTATTGAGAATAAGTTAAACTCTACGATGGAAAAATACATTAATAAATTTTATCGGGGAAACCCTGTATCTCCTAAAATAAAGCTTTCTGAAACCAGATATGAGTTTGAGCACAACGAAGATTCAGGAACAGGCAAAGCTTATGCAAATATGATTGCCTTAGATATGAGCATTCTTGAGGAAACTTATCTACCGGTATTAATACATGATTTAATTGTATTCTCAAATATTGAGGATCATGCAATTGAAGATATTCTCGATGAGTATGCATCAAGTAATAAACAGGTGTTCATTGCAATCGACAAAGTCAACAGGTTTAGAAAGGGAACCGCAAAGCTAGTAAAAAATAATGAATTCTTAGCTCTCGGCCCAGAAAAGTTAGCGTTTAGGAAATCATGGAAAAATAGAACATAACCATTAGATCCAAGACCTCTTTGGCGAGTCTAATTTAGACACTAGCAGCTCTATAACATTCAAAAAACCATACATGATGTATCTGGGGTGAGACCTATGAGTGATTTTAATCCTGATTACTCAGAACAACCCTTCATAGTTGATCAAATTGCTGAGTTATCTGGTAACACTTTACTTGAATTCGGAGCGCCCTGGTGTGGCCATTGTCAGGCAGCCACACATGCCATCAAAGAAGCACTCGCTGAACATTCAGCACTTCGTCATATCAGAATCTATGACGGTAAAGGCAAACGACTGGGGCGTCTTTTCAAGGTCAAACTTTGGCCGACTTTGATACTGTTGCAGGATGGTGAGGAAGTCGATCGTCTGGTGAGGCCGTTGAAGGCTGACGAGGTGCGAGAATTACTCTCGAAATCAGCTAAAGGTTGATCCAATTTAATATCAAGGGATCACTTACGATTGCTCAATATGAAGCGTAGTTCTTCCAGAGCATTCATGACAACTGACCCTTTTGATTTCGAAAATGGCTGTCACACCAAAATCAAAAGCGCATTTATGCAAACTGAAGTTCAGTCTGACAGAACACCCTCTCTGGCGTTGCCAAACTCGTCTTCGTTCCACATCGCATCATTGTCATAGTCGTAGTTACTGAAACTGCCATTGTAAAACTCTTCAAGGTCGAGATAACCATCGTTGTTGATATCCCATAAAGCAAATTCATTGGTTTGGCCGGGTTCATTCCATTCATTTTCATCAAGACGACTGTCTTTATTTTGGTCCCAGTTTTTATAGATGTCAGTTCTTTCGACATAGCTATCATATTCAGCCCGGGAAATGAGTCCGTCCCCATCTATATCGACATCTGAATAAGGATTGGCCATTACACTACCACTTGCTGTGGCAAACATGGCCCACATCGCCAAGGCACATTTTTTCTGTAGATTAATCTGTTTCATCACCGAACTCCTTATTGTTTCCAGTGGGTAAAGGCCAGCATTGATAACAGGGCGATATCGTTGGCCGATTAAAGGACAGGGCTTTGAGTCGGGAAAGCGTTGCTGCTATCGCCAGCCACGTAGTGCTCTTATTTATGCAGAGGTGAAAAAGCCCGACCTGGTGTCGGGCTTTTTCTGAATAATGACATGATTGAAAGCCAATGTTCAGGACTAAACATCCATCCAGCCTTCATCACCGGCATCGTCCCATTCATTATCATCCAGATAGTAGTCATTATCGACGTCGAAGTTATCGAAAGTCCCTTCGAATAATTCGTCATCATCAAGATAACCATCGTCGTTAAGGTCCCAGGTGCCAAAGTCATACTCGTAACCATAGTCAACCTCAGTCCATTCGTCCTCGGACAGGAGGTCGTCGTCATTCAGGTCCCAGTCAGCATAGACGCCAAGGTCCCCGACATAGCCGTAGTATTCATCCTTGGAAATTTGGCCGTTTCCATCGGTATCTGCTTCGGAGAATGTGGCCGCAAAGGCAGTACCGCTACCTAAGGCAAACATAACGCCCAGTGCCAAGGTAGTTTTTCGAAATGTCATGTTTTCAATATTCAGAAATTTCATATTAAGCTCCTTTCAGCTCAAAAGAGTGATTGGTGCTGCTCGAAGAAAGTGCTACTCCTTGACAGACAATCTATCAAGCCCAAACACTCTTCGATTTTGGAATGACGGTCGTAAATTCAATTTTTACGATCCGTAATTGCCCATCTTGATTTCAAGCTAACATTACACACCGGGCATGCAAACCCACCGTAATCCGGCTGATCAATTCATTTTCCATCTGTGTCAGTCATCGAAGTTAATCGCTAATCTCGCTAACTGCTGACTCACACTGCTTATAGCAAGATGCAATGAAACAAATCCCTTTATCACCCTGCTTAATCGCGGTGATTACAGTGGGATTATCATGGCCTTAGCAGGAGTCATTCCTGCTTTCTTGAGGCCGGATCCTGAGTGATTAATAGTCATTCTGCCGGTTAATGCGTTTTTATAAGTTCGCTACATGAATTATTCTGCTGGCTTCATGCTCAATTAACAAAAAGCGCGACCTGCGTCAGGCTTCGAGCAAATTTGATAGTTCTATCTGAAACAAACTCTCGATCAAGCTGCCAGAATCTACACATACGGAACTGGTCTCTATCAAACGAGTTCGGGAGACACCTTGATTAGAATGAATATAGTTCTATCAGTTAACCTGCAGTGAGACCGCTAAGATAGATTCAGTGCTATTGATTTGGAGCAGCTCCGTCGTATTGAATACTAGTGCAGGGTCAACAGAGGGATACATTTTTGCAGCACGCCTTGTTAATCATCAATCCTCACAGCCGAAATGGTCAAAGCGTGGCCCTGGAAGCTGCCATGCAATTGCTGGAAGACTCAGGAATAGAGAATAGAGGTATCCGTCTGGGAGTCTGAAAGCGAAAAGCAGGAATCAAAGGGGGCAGACACGATTGATAAATATAAATTGCGGTACTTCCGGACAATCAATGGTGTCTGACCCATTGATTTTATAGGTAATTCTGAGACATTAACTTTGAGTCAAAGTAAAATTAACGCTCGTTATATGGCTCCCGGACTCGTAAAAAGCTGGCAAAACGGGGCACGCCATTTTTTGTAAAGCCATGGTATTTGTAGGTAATCAGGCTGCCGATGGGCGGAGGGTTCGCGCGCTCCGCGTCAGTGAACCCAGTGCCGATAGAAAACTCAATGCCTTGTAGATTACGCACTCGTAATGCTCCAAGCATGCCAGTGTATTTGCCTTGGCCAGGTAGATGGGCAATGACTTCAGCTTCGTCATCAAAGTAAGGTTTTAACTTCAACAAAGCATCGCTTCTGCTGGGATGATGATGTGCCGTTGCCAAATGCAGCATCAGACCTTCTGCACCATTTTCAACCAGCGTTTGCAGGTGTTCGCTTAATGCATGATTTGAATAAAAACGTTGTTGTTTGACGGCCTGAATATGCTCAGCATTTATCTGTTCGACCAGGCGTGAATAATTCTTATAACGTTGCTCAAAAGGCAGCTCTGCATCGGGCATATCAAACACCAAATATTTGACTTCACGCCACAGGCTATCGTCCGGTGTTTGGGTTCTTACTATACCGCTTAACGCATCGAAATCCTGCCGTCGAGTCCATAGCTCACCATCAAGCCAAACCGCAGGAAGGGGATCAGTAAACCATTCAGGAGCTGATATGAGGTTGCCCTGCCTGGTCAGCAGTTGTTCGCCTGTCCAGATGGCGCGTACACCATCGTATTTTTCACTGACCAAGTAGTTGCTAATGTCACTGGCATTATCCTCGTCATAAACATTTGCCAGTTGCACCTGCGGTGGCGTCTCTGCCTCAACGGCGAAAGCTTGAATGGTGAAATAAAAAACGGGTAAACATAAAAGAATAAGTTTTGACATAATTGCATCCTTGCTTGTCAGTCAGTGTCGTTCTTGGTTAGAGCTGATCGTAGTGGCCACCAATAGCGAAGATATAAATGGACTTATCGTCGAACCGATATATCAAACGATCTTTCTGTGATATCCGCTTAGACCATAGACCAGAGAGGTTGTGCTTGAGTGGTTCAGGCTTTCCCAAGCCGGAAGAAGGGTCGTTTGATCGCAGCATTTCCCTGAGCAATTTGCACAAAGCCTTGTGTAATCGTTTGTCCTTTTCGCGCATAGCCTCATACGCTTCCCAGGTGTTGCCCTCAAATACCAGTGATCTCATCCATTTGCTCGGCAGTCGGTTTATAGCCTTTTCCACGGGTGTGGCTTTCAAGAGAGTCGGCTATCTGCTGCATGAGACTCTTGCTTTGGAGAACGTGAAGCGTTTCCTGCTCTTGCTCCCAGTCGTCGGCACTTATCACCACGAAAGCCTCTCCAGCTCGACGTGTTACTTTGAGCGGCTCATGCCTGCTAATCAACTGTTCTACAACGCTTTTCAGATTGTCTCTGAATTTGTTTACACTGATTGTGTCCATAACGGCACCTTTATGTACGGAATTTCCGTACAAGTATAAGTCATGAGTCCTAACAAAGCCAAGCATATCCACAGCTTTTTTGGCGGTGTTAAAATCAAAGTAAGGGTCGCACACGATTGATAAAGATAAATTGTAGTACTTCCGGATAATCAATGGTGTCTGAACCCTTTGATTCCGGACATTAACAACTCTTCATTGAGCATGCTAGAAATTTACGGTGGTGAATAAGCCAATGAGTAGCTTTGACGCTAATTATTCAGAAGAGCCTTTCACACTTGAACAAATTCACGAGCTATCCGGTGACACGCTACTTGAGTTTGGCGCGCCCTGGTGCGGGCATTGCCATGCTGCGACGCCTGCTACAAAAGAAGCACTCGCTGAACATTCAGAATTACGTCATATCCGAATCTATGACGGAAGAGGCAAACGACTGGGGCGTCTTTTCAAGGTTAAGCTTTGGCCGACTTTGATATTGCTGCAGGATGGTAATGAAGTGGCTCGTATGGTGAGGCCTTTACGAGCTGACGAGGTTCGCCAGTTGCTCTCGACAATCAAATAACCCCTTTTAAGCTGCTCAGGCATTGAGTCCATATAACGTCCGACAGCTGGCCCCCCCCACCAGCAATCTCACTTTTAAGCACCGGAACATCGAATCAAATAAGTGGACCAAATGGTTGGCTCGGCTGATCTGACTTTTGTGATTAATTCCGCTCGGGGGGGTGTCTGACCATTTTTAAATTTTGCGATCCCAAATTGCCAATGAGTTCGACGTTTCTGGTGTCGGGTTATTGATATGGTTCTACAGAACCATATCATCGTCCTTCAAAAACCAAAGCCATGCTAAGCGGGGAATAAACACTTGCAGCACGCCTTATTAATCATCAATCCTCACAGCCGAAATGGTCAAAGCGTGGCCCTGGAAGCTGCCGTGCAATTGCTGGAAGACTCAGGCATAGAGGTATCCGCCTGGGAGTCTGAAAGCGAAAAGCATATGATTTCCCTGATCGAAAATTATGATCGCAAAGATGGCGTTGTCATCATCGGTGGCGGTGATGGCACCATTAGTTCTGCTTTGCATGCGATCTATACGGGGCAACGCACACTGGCGGTGTTGCCGATGGGAACGGCAAATGACTTTGCCCGTTCAATTGGCATGCCGCAAAACCTGTCAGCAGCAGCGCAGGTCATTATTGATGACCGGCGTGAACGCATCAGTCTAGCCCGGGTGAACGAACAGTTTTTTATGAATGTGGCACACGTAGGCCTGGGCGTGGATGTCACTTCTGAACTGACCGCTGAACGAAAAAAACACTTCGGTGTCTTTGCCTATCTCGGCGCGTTTCTGAGAGCGATTAAATATAATAAAAGCTTCAAAATACACATCAAATCAGACGGCTGTCATTGTTCCAGCAAAGCGATTCATCTTGCGGTAGGTAATGGTCGCTATTATGGTGGCGGCAATATCGTTAATCAAAAATCAACATTGCTGGATGGCCAGTTACATTTGTTTTTTATCAAGCCGCAACGATGGTGGCAGCTTTTTTTGCTGGGTCCTCGTTTACGAAATGGTATTTTGCATAAGTCTGATCGCATCGTCTGTAAAACAGCTGAGCGCTTCAGCATTCGCACCTCTAAACCAAAATCTCTGGAAGCCGATGGTGAGTTGAAAACGAAGACGCCCGCAGAGTTTGAGGTCATCCCCAAAGCCATCGAGGCCATTGTTGGCGATATTCCAACAGCAACCGCAGGAAAGGATTGATATGTCGATTATTCGCACTGATGAACAGGCCGATGCTCAGGAAATACTGAGATTAACCATCAAAACAGCTGACTTTTACCGGGAAATGGGTGAATCACTCAGCAAAGATAATGTGAACCACAGGCTGTTTGAAATCGCCGATATGAGAGAGTCGTTTATTGCACCACTGCAACAAATTGTCAGAGCCTTACACGAATATCCGACGGCGCCTGATGCTGATAAGGAATTTGTTGATGAGTTGAGAGGCAAGGTGACCAAGTTGTTCTCAACAGACTCAAAAAATGCCATTTTTGATAAATGTCTGGAACAGGATGAAGCACTGGCTGAGCTTATCAACACCACGATATTGCGTTCGAAATCCACTGAATTCAAGCAATTACTTGATTCATTGAATGAGCATCTTCTCAACACAAAAACCAAACTCAAAGCAGCGTACTAGCAGGTAGCTTGGGCTGATTTATGAAGCAAGCAAGTAGGTTGGGCTGAGGTACGAAGCCCAACAAAAACAACTTGCTTTGGTTGAGACTCGCAGAGCGACATTAGAACCACTCAAGCTGTTGGGCTTCATATATTCAGCCCAACCTACATGGATGAGGTCAACGGCTCGGACATGATTAATAAAGTTGAATCGTCCTCTTACCTAATCATAGAAAGCGGTTGAGACTCACCATCTTTCAAGAATTTCAGTTTTGATTCAGATCGAAAAACCTGACATCAAATTTGATCCCGCGCCCTACCCTGCAAGTCAATCTATCCTACTGTGATTGAACGCTAAATTTCATGACAGTTGTTTAAAAAGCGCGGATAATATCGCAGCCCAGTTTCAGGAACTGGCCCTACTCCGCGAGTCGTCTCGCTGTTAACCACTGGAACATCGAATGAAACACATTGGATGGCTGCTTTTCGTCTTATACAGTTCGAACGCGCTGTCTGCGGGCGACGTTGAAATCCCCTTGCTGGCTGAAACGGCCCATCTTCAGGGCGCTATCAGCCGCGTCCTTGAACTTGATAAGAACGGACAAAGCACGCTCCGCAACGATCTCTGCAACCAGCTTGAGTTGTCTGATGTTCAGGTCGTGACCGATGGTGACAAACTGTCTCTCGACATGGCACTGACTGCCACCACCGGTGCCCACGTGCTGGGGGTCTGCCGGGGGCCGAAACCGTGGCAGGGCCGTCTTGCATTGAAACTGACGCCGCAGGTGACGGCATCAGGTCTGGGCATCGAGTTTGTGCCTGATTCAATTCTGTTGTCACGCCCGGATAACAGCCCCGGTCTTTTGAGCAAACCCGTTAAAATCATTGCCGATGCCCTGGTGCTACCACGCATGAAAAGCGTGAAAATTGACCTTGCCGGCTCACTCAGCAGCATTGATGAATTGATCGAACAATTGCTGGTACCGGATGGTGAGCCATCACTGGTTGAGCGCACCCACATCACTCGCATCCAGACTGAAGACACTGGCGTCAGGGCCTGGCTTGCTTTCCAGGTTCGCCCTCCTGAACCGGTCGAACAGGCGCCTGAGCCTGTATTCGATGCCAGTGAGTTAGCTCAATGGCAAACGCTTGAAGATGAGTTAGACGGCTTTCTGACCACCATCATAATGCTGCTGGCCCAGTCTACGAACTCGCATGCTCTGCGTCTTGAATTGCTCGCCGTGCTGCTGGATGCGCGACATGCCATTGCCGAGGCACTAACGATCGATGATCCAGAATACGACCCGGTTCGTGAACTGTTCCTGACAACATGGGAGCGCTTACGGCCACTGATGGGCGAACTCGAAGGTCTGGAAACGCCGGGACTGGAAGTTGATTTCAGGCTTGCCGCATTCATGGCTGGTGGTGACGCGCTGCGGGCATTGGATGCCTTAGGGCCAGAATATGGTTTGGAAATCACCCGTGACGGGCTGCGCAGGCTTGCCCGCCTGCTGCTGGCTGAATCCGCGCCGCCAAGCTTTACACCACTGCCCCTGGAGGTCGATCCGGCGTTTCGAGATTTGTTCGGTTTTAATTCCGAGGACGAGCCCGAATTCACAAGCGCCGCATTAAAAGCGCAAATCTTCGGTAGCTTTGGCCGTGTAGGCTCCTGGCTGTTACCGGTCGCACATGCCGACAGTATTCCCCCGGCCGAAGCTTTAAAGGGGCTTGTGCCACAACCGGGTAATCTTGATAACTACCTTGAGCTGGTCGCCAGCTTGCTGGAGGAACAGGCCAGCGCCTGGCTGGACAAAAATGGCAATACACCCGACAGCGTGGCAGAGCGATTGGATCCGCTGGTTCGTGCCACAGCATGGAAAGAATCCTGCTGGCGCCATTTCGCCGGTTCCAGCAGTCCGCCGGAAGTGTTGCGTTCAGCCGGTGGCGCTGTGGGTATGATGCAGATCAACGGCCGGGTCTGGCGTAAGGTCTACGATCTGGATCGTCTTGTTGATGAGGTCGACTACAATGTGAATGCCGGCATCGATATTCTGACCCATTACATGGTTGATTATGCGATCCGGCGTGGTGAGCACGAGCAGCCAGGCGGGGATGACAACCTGGTAAAGGCAACCTATGCCGCCTATAACGGCGGCCCTGGGCACCTGTCACGATACCGTCGTGATGACACCCCTGCCCAATTGCAGGCCATCGATAAGGCATTCTGGAACCATTACAGCACCATCAAGGCCAATCAATGGCCGGATATCTCAAGCTGCTACACACAGTGATTTATGGGGTAGGTCGGGCTGAATGCAATGAAGCCCAACATCCTAATCCAAGGGCCCAGACACGGTTGATTTAAACTAATGCCACAAATCAAATTGACTGCAAGCAAACACCAGGACCATAAGAGCCCGATTTGAACATAGGAATTTATATTTATGAAAATGCTGAGGTGCTGGATTTTTCTGGCCCTTTTGAGGTGTTTTCAACTGCCAGCCGTCTGGCAGAGTCAGGCGATGCCTTTGAGGTCTTCTTTGTGGCTGAGAGTAAAGCGCCTGTTGTTGCCAGAGGCGGTTTCAGTGTTAACCCACACAATGCTCTGAGCCAACACCCTGACATTGATCTGCTTATTGTCGTTGGCGGCATGCACTCCCGGGAACTGCAGAAAACCCATGTCATAAACTGGTTAGCCAGAATGACTGAGAATGCGAAGGTCGTCGCTTCTGTGTGCACCGGTGCGTTTATTCTTGCTGAAGCAGGTCTGCTGGCTGGCAGAAAGGTCACGACTCACTGGGAAGATATTGATGCGCTCCGGGAAAACTACCCCGAGTTGACAGTCATTGATGGTGAGCGCTGGATTGATGAGGGGAAGTTCATTACCTCAGGCGGTATATCAGCAGGAATCGATATGAGCCTTCATCTGGTATCCCGCTTTCTTGGGCCTGAGCTGGCTGAAAAAACAGCCAGACAGATGGAATATGAATGGATCAAGAGGTAATTTAAAAGCGCCTTGCTCGCCATTTTCATAGCCGTAAGTTGGGTTGATTGCCATGAACCAAACAGACACTTCAACATCAATGTTGGGCTTCATGCCTCATCCCAAGCTACTGACTGGTCTGAACCTTGCTGATGTGATGTTGGGCTTCGTCCCTCAGCCCAACCTACGCTATGATTTCTGCGGCCGGTAACCCGGCAGTGACATGCCGGTCTGCAGCAACTCACGCAAGGTGGTCAGGCCCTCTTCGACTTTGATGAGACCATCATCCAGCATCAGCATTTCGCCACGCTCAATCAGGGCATGACGCAGCGAGTGTTCATCCTCGTGGTTAAGGATCATGGCGAAGTCCTGCTCGGTCGGCTGCCAGATTTCAAAGATGCCAAGACGACCTTTGTAACCCAGATCATTACAAGCGGGGCAGCCTTCAGAACGCCAGACTTTAGCAGGCACTTCGCGTCCCTGCTCCTGAAGCCATTTTGTCTCAATATCGTCAGGCTTATCTTCGACTTTGCATTCCGGGCACAACATGCGAACCAGTCTTTGTGCGGCCACCAACCCGAGGTTGCTTGAGATTTCGTAATCATCCAGCCCCATATTTCGCAAAGCCGTAATGGTGCCAACCGCGTCCCGGCTATGCAGCGTCGCCATCAAAGCCCGGCCACTGGTGGCAATATTAACCGCCGCCCGGGCTGAGGGGACATCTCTGATTTCACCAATAAGCACATAGTCCGGGTCGAGCCTCAGCATGGCTTCGCTGCCATTGGCGAATGTGAGGTCATGCGTCGGATTCACCTGAATCTGGTTAATACCCGGCACTTCGTATTCCACTGGCTCTTCAAGGGTAATGACGTGACTGTCATTCAATTTGAGTTCGTGCAGCAAGGCATAGAGAGTTGTGGTTTTACCGCTACCAGTGGGGCCTGCCACCAGAAACATGCTGCCATTCGCGTCCATCCAGCGCCGTATGGATTCAACGCCTTTGTGATGGATGCCGAGTTGACGCACTTCCTTAACAGCTTGTGGTGGGGATAAAACACGAATGGCCAGCTTATCACCAGACACGCAGGGCACGGCTGTGACCCTTAAATCCAGCGACTGTTCGTTCATGTCATAACTGAAACGGCCTTCATCGCAGTTCACGCTGGGTAAGGGGTCGATATTCGCGAGCACCTTGAATTGGTGAGCGAGACGCTGCCCCTGCTCAGGGCTAATCTCGATAACATCGATCATGACACCATCGATTCTGAGACGAATCTGATAGTGGCCGGGAAACGGGTCAATATGTATATCTGACGCTCTGGCTTTTACGGCATCGCGTAACAGTGCATGGACGCCCAGGCCTTCATCGTCTTCATAGTCGTCATGGTCGGCGAATAGCTCACGAAACTCGACCAGAATATGTTCGCGCAGGCGGCGACCAAAGCGACGTTGGGCATGTTGTTGCGGGCTTTCTCGCGTATCTTGGCTCAAGCTTGACTCCTCCGAAAGACTAAGCGCTCTCATTGTTTCAATTGAGACTTTTGCAGCGACTGCAAAAAAGCGATGAAACGATGGCAGATCGGGCTGAACCCCATGAAGCCCAAGGACCGCGCTCATCATTAAAGTTGAGCTTCGTGCCTCAGCCCAACCTGCATGATTAAAAGCCCGGTTTGGACCCGGGCTTTAAGAGAATTGTTCAGGACAACTTAATCCAACAGGCCATCATCGGCAGCACTGCCGACTTCATCTTCATTCAAGAGACCGTCGTTATCGTTGTCATAACTGTTGAAGCTGCCATCATAGAACTCATTATTATCGAGATAGCCATCCTGATTTGAGTCCCAGCTGTTGAAATCATTACGGTGGTCAGGATTAGCATCATTCCATTCACTTTCATCAAGACGCATATCCTTGTTTTGATCCCAGCCTTCATATCTGCGCGTGTCATCCTGCATATAGCTGTTGTACTCCAGCTGGGTAACATCTCCATCCTGATCTGAGTCTAATGAAGAATATGGATCTGCCAGGGCGCTTCCGCTTCCCAGTACCAGCATCATGCTGAATGCCAGCGATACCTGGCTGAACATCATTTTATCGGCATTAAAAAATGTCATGTTTAGGCTCCTTTTCAACTGCTGAGAGTGATTGGCCTCACCTGAATTTTTATCAAGACAGACAGTTAGAATAAGTCCAATCACTCCAAGTGAATAATGGAACAACGGCCCTGAAAAATAATCGATGACCGTTCTTGCCTGCCTAATTGCCACCTTCTGATACCAAAAGACTATTGATGGCATTGTGTTGAATTACGACACCCCGATAATTGAAAAGTTGAGTTTTCCTTAAGTCCCGTCACGGCTCAAGCGCTGGATGTAAACTCAAAAAAATCTTGTATATCGCCACAGTCAAAGCCGCTTTGGGGTGGTCAGAAACAGTCGTTAGTGTTCAACTTGGATCAACGATGAAATTTTTAGCTTTGCTGATAACTTTTCTAATGCCATTCAATGCCATGTCTGAAAACCGGTCGACGCTTGATAATCTCTCCCCCCTGCTCTGGCAGAACCGCATCATTCTGGTGTTCTCCACTCAACCCGAACATCAGAAAACGATCCTGGAAGACGCCAAAGCTCAGATTCAAGACAGGGATATTGTCTGGTTTATTATTGATGGCAATCAAACGATCACCAACTATGATGGCAAAGTCTCTAACCAGTTTGCGGCGACGATCAGCCGTCAGTTCTCGTCTATCGCTGAACCGGTCATTCTTATCGGCAAAGATGGCGGCGTGAAAGAGACTAGCGATTTGCTGTCACTTGAGAGCCTATTTGATGAGATAGATTCGATGCCGATGCGAATCAGAGAAATGCAGAAAAAATCATCACCTTAGATAGCACCACCCCACTGCAGTGCGCGTGCAGGCATTAAAGTCTAATGTGCTCCTGTTCACAATAACTTCGTCCTTTATCATGAGCACGCAAAATCTTCTGTTATGATTTGCAAAGCTCAGCAAGCTGTCATTTCCGGGATGAAATGACCTCAATATTTTCTTTTACATTGCTGGTGAGCTGTAAACGACATCAATTTTTCGCTATGGAGGGCCCATGAAACACGTCGTTTTTCTATCATTTATTTTTCTCTCTGCCTGCATTACTACCCAGGGTAACTACACGGTATCCGCCATATTGCCTGATGGAACCATGTTGCCCACAAATGTGATGGCGCAGGGATCAGGCATTTACACAGCCAGAAATGCGCTCTGTCAGGGCTATCCTGATGCCACCGTTGTCATTATTGATGCGGAAACAGGGCAGAATTACGACGCTGAGAGCCCTTATCAATGCGGTGACTGACAGTACTGACGGCATAAAAAAAGCCCGGCAAGAAACCGGGCTTCTTTATTGGCTGAACAGCCACATTTAGCGTTTGAAATTAACTGAACACGTCGTCAAACCAATCTGCGATATTTTCATCCCATTCGGAAACGTCCCAAAAGTCGTCATCATCCTTGTCATATTTACTAAAGCTGGCCTCTTCAAACTCTTTCTGACTGAGATAACCATTGTTGTCACTATCCCAGGCACTGAAATCCTTGTTTTTGTGGTCAGCTTCATCCCACTCATCTTTATCCAGACGATTGTCATTGTTCTCGTCCCAGTCATCGAAGATGTTTTCATTCTCGATGTACTGTGAATACTCGTTCTGAGAAATTTTTCCATTGTCGTTGTCGTCGATGGTGGAGAAATTCACTTCGGCGAGCGCTTCCGCATTGGCTTCATCCCACTCAGAAACGTCCCAGAAATCATCCCTGTTTTTGTCGCGTTCCTGGAAGCTGGCTTCGTTGAACTCGTCTTTACTCAGATAGCCGTTGTTATCGTCATCCCACTTGTCGAAGTGTTTGGCTTCTTTATCTGCCTGCTGCCATTCGTTTTTATCGAGACGATCGTCATCATTGTCATCCCAATCATCAAACATGCCGCTGTCATCGACATAGTTTTTATATTCCTGCTTGGAAATTTTGCCATTGTCGTTTGCATCAACATCCGAAAAGCTGTTGGCAAAGGCGCTAGTGCTGCCCAAGGCAAACATCAGGCCCAGCGCTAGCGTTGTCTTTTTGAATTGTACTTCCTGGTGATTCAGAAATTTCATAGTTAGGCTCCTTTTCAACTTCTTAACGAGTGACTGGCCTTAGCTGAAAATTCTATCAAGACAGACAGTGAGAGTAAGTCCAATCACCCCGAGTGAATAATGGAACAACGGTCATACTGACATATTCGATGACCGCTCTTGCCTGCCTGACTGTCACCCTAACATCATTAAGTGTGGATACACTCCCCTTACTTAGGGGGGAGGATCTTCAGACAGCGATGCTGATATCAGAAGATGCTTTCAGATGCATGCATCACAGACATTCAGCGTTAAGGCTGCTGATACATTTAATGAAGTTGGGTTTTCCGGCTCAGACTCAGGGCAGAACCGTGCCGCCACCTGCCGGCCCGGGAATACGCTCGGCCTCTGCTGCCCGCTGTTTCTGCTCCTCAGACGGCACATTCAGACCGCGTTGAACTGCCGGTCGCGCACCCACGCGTTTAAGCCAGTCTCGTAGGGGTTCCAGCGCGGCAATCGCATCCGGCTCTTCGTCCTTCATTTGCTCTACCGCGGCTTTAGCCCAGGTGAAATTAGCTATGTCGGCGATGCTGTATTCTGCTCCGCCGAGGTAAGGCGCTTCACCCAGTCGACCATTGAGCACTTCCAACAGATGCAGGGTTTCTTCCCGATAACGTTTTATCGCCAACTCACTTTCGGCTGGGGCACTATCGTCAAACCAGTGCCACTGTCCGACCATGGGACCGAGATGACCAATCTGAAAGAATAACCATGCCAGCACTTCGGCTCGCTCTTCCCAGCGGGAAGGCAATAAACGACCTGATTTTTCTGCCAGATAGATAAGAATATTGCCTGACTCAAATATCCTCACTGGTTCGCCGGATTCGTCCTGCAATTCTTGATCTGTAATGACCGGGATCTTGCCATTCGGACTGATCCGTCGATATTCCGGATGATGTTGTTCGCCTTTGCCAATATTGATGGCAGTGACGCAATAATCCAGCCCCAGTTCTTCCAGCATGATTGAGGCTTTCTGTCCATTAGGGGTGCTCCAGCTGTATAAATTAATCATCGCAACCTCCAGATAAAGTGAAATGCCCTGTGAGCAGCCAGCAAACTCAAGCGAAGACTGATGTTATTTCAGACTGTTTTGATGTGATCCATGATGGTAAACCGGATCTCAAACTTGGCATTGCCATAGAATTCACATGGCATTTCGATAGGAAAGAGGGCAAATACAATTGCCATGAGCACTGACTCCGTTATGCAAAAGGAGCAGTGATGAGACGCTCCCAGCCTAAAACAGAAACATCCCCTGATTCAATGCTGAGTTTGGAAAAATGCCGCTTGTACATTCAATATGAATAAGCAAGCGGCTGAATCCTGATCAGGCTGATATCTATCAACCAAAGCTTAAAAAAAGCCCGGCGAGTGCCGGGCTTAAGCGTCCAGAAAAGACATGAAAGTTAATGGGATTTATCCGAGATTGGTTCCTCAGACATCAAGCCAGCCTGAATCACCGGCATCATCCCATTCATCAGCGTCTAAGTAATCATCATCGTCGAGGTCAAAATCAGCGAAGGTGCCTTCATAGACTTCGTTATCGTCCAGTAAACCATCGTCATCATCATCCCACGCACTGAGACTGTCATAGTCGTAATCAAAATCGTAATCGACTTCAGCCCATTCATCATCACTCAACAGGCCATCATCGTTCAGGTCCCAATCACCGTAGACGCCAATATCACCGACATAGCCGTAGTATTCATCCTTGGAGATTTTTCCATTCCCATTGCTGTCAGCGGTATCAAATGTAGCGGCTAAAGCACTACCACTGCCGAGTGCAAGCATAACGCCCAGCGCCAGACTAGTCTTTCGAAGTGTCATGTTGTCAGTTTTAAGAAATTTCATAATTAAGCTCCTTTCAATTTAAAAAGTGATTGGTGTTGCTTGAAGAAAGCTCTTTGAGACAGACAGTCAAAACAAATCCAAACACTTTCAGGTTTTCGGAAATACGGTTGTCTTTAATCTTCACCAACCGTTATTGCCTGTCTGTATTTGACACTAACATCACTCCGCCGGTTTTTAAAACCCATCCACAACGCTTGATAAGCATATGATTACAAATAGTTTTATATTAACCGCCTGATTAAATTTATTCTTATCATGCGCTAACCACCGGCATCCCTAGGATTAGCCATGAAGCGTAAACCCGAGCCCGTCCATTCAGCTGGCATATTACTTATTTCCTGAATGAATTTATCTTGTCTGCAGAAGGAATATCTCCTGTTATGCAAGCCATGAAGTCGTTTATCGATGAAGTTTTTGGCGGCTATGAATGTAGGGTCACCTGTCAAAAAAAAGCCCGGCGAGTGCCGGGCTTTATCTACTTAAGAGAGATGAATGTTAATGTCTCTATCCAGGTTTTAGTCCTTAGACATCAAACCAGCCTTCATCGCCGGCATCATCCCATTCATCATTATCCAGGTAGGTGTCATCATCGACGTCAAAGGTATCGAAGGTTCCGACGTAGACTTCATCATCGTCCAGATAACCATCGTCATTGAGATCCCAGGTGTCATAGTCATAATCGTAGCTATAATCGACATCGGTCCATTCATCTTCATCTAACAGACCGTCGTCATTGAGATCCCAATCACCATAGATGCCAACATCACCTACATAACCATAATACTCATCCTTGGAAATTTTTCCGTTTCCGTTGGTATCAGCAGTAGCAAAGGTTGTTGCAGCTGCAGCACCACTACCCAGGGCAAACAGTACGCCTAAAGCAAGAGTAGTTTTACGGAATGTCATATTTTGATTGTTGAGAAATTTCATAGTTAACTCCTTTCAACTCATTTGAGTGATTGGTGTTGCTTGAAGAAAGTTCTCTCGAGACAGACAATCAATTCAAGTCCAAGCACTCTTCAGATTTTCGGAACAACGGTCGCAACAAAAAGTAGTTGCATGCCGTTCTTGCCTGTCTGTTTTTCACGCTAACATCACAGTTAAACGTGATGCAAATAACGCCACCGCTCTCAATCAAGAAACTGATTCATAATATTTTTCTGTTTCACAGCGGATAAAATGTATTTCTGATAAGGCGCAAACCAAGTCATAGCTTGAGTACCGCTTTACAGGCAAAAACTGAAGATGCATGGCGCCGTATTTTTACTGATAGATTTTATGAGCCAATCTTGGCTTGAGCAGGAAAACCTCCCATCCAAAACCGGGACAGTTCTCACTCAGAAGAATAGTGAAGATGCGTTAAATCGCATTGAGGGTATGCCAGCTTTAGTTCGTTAATTTTGACTTCATCAGGCAAAGCTTGTGTGATTGGAACATCTCTCCTTTGACAGAGTCCAGACTAATAACCCATGAAGACTCATAAAAGGAGATTGTATGAAGATAAAACTCGCCCTGCTCTCATCGCTATTACTGACATCCAGCGCTTTCGCCGCTGAACCCCTAATCGTTAACATGACCAACCTGCAAACCGGAGAACCGGCTGGTACGGTCACCATCAGCCAACACCCTTTCGGGGCCGTGTTTACACCGGATATGAAAAACCTTTCTACCGGCAATCACGGTTTCCATGTGCATGAGATTCCGTCCTGCGGTCCCAAGCAAAAAAATGGGGAACTGGTGCCCGGTGGTGCTGCCGGCGGTCACTATGATCCGGCTAACACCGGTCTTCATGCCGAACCGTGGGACCTTCACGGTCATGCAGGCGACTTACCTGCCTTGTACGTAGATAAGAACGGTATGGCTACACAACCGGTACTGGCACCCAAGCTGGTACTCAAAGAATTACATAACCGCTCACTGATGGTACACGTCAATGGTGATAATTACTCTGACCACCCCAAGCCACTTGGGGGTGGCGGTGCCCGACTCGCCTGTGGCGTGATTAAATAAGCCGTTTAAACACAAAGAACCGGCCAACTGGCCGGTTCTTTTTTATCTCCTGCCAAAACGCCTGATTCCGAAAATATAATAAGCATGACTTGAAGCCAGTATGGCTCATTACACTTGCTTGTTCTTCGAGCAAGGCTTTTGATTACTCTATTGTTGTCTTTTGAAGCTAAGCACTCTGCATCTAGCCTTTTGACCAGCTTCTCACTGAAATACATCTCATAAAACCGCAATATTGATTTAATAATACTGCCAAATATTTATTGTTAATGATACTGTATCGCATTTAGATTTGTATTGACTACTCCTCCTCCTCATACGATAATGATTCCTTTTTTACAGCCCGGAGCAGGCAAAATCACGTCTGCCTAGTTAAGGACATCATCACTTATGACGGCACATAAGCCCACTCTCAAAACAGTCAATTCACGGCTAAAACTTAATTCTGCTGCGGTACTTTTCTGTTCTCCGTTTGTTTTGGCCTCCATCAGCATCCAGGCACAGGAGAACAATGAGAAAGAAGTTTTTCGTTTTTCCCCCATTATTGTTAATGCCCAGGCAGTCGCTGATGACGATGCCAACTCGGTTGTCGCTCAGGAACTCTGGGTGGGGGGTAAAGTGGCTACGAGTATTCTCGACACACCGGCATCTGTTTCTGTTATCACAGAAAAAGAAATTGAACTACGAGATGCCAATACTACTGAAGAAGTGCTTCAATACAGTCCTGGCATTATCACTGATTTTTATGGTAACGATGATCGCAACGACTACTTCAAGATTCGTGGCTTTCAAGCAACAACTTATAGAGATGGTCTCACGTTGGGGTCAATGCGTGGTGTCCGTGAAGAAGCTTATGCATTCGAAAGGGTTGAAGTGCTGCGCGGCGCTAATTCGACCTTGTTTGGTCCTGCTGATCCGGGCGGCTCAGTTAACTTTGTCAGCAAGCAACCTAGGTTCGAAAAGTTTGGTAATGGCTATGTGACCTACGGTTCATTTGACCGTAAAGAAGTTGGTGTGGATGTCGGTGACACACTGAACGCAGATTCAACACTGGCTTATCGTTTTACAGCCAAAGTGAAGGATGCTGATCGAGAATATGATTATTCCCGCGATGATAATGAATTCATCATGGGCGGACTGACCTGGGAACCGACCGCATTTACTTCCGCAACATTGATTCTGGATTATCTCAACCGGGACAGCACACCCAATAGTGGTGGTTACCCGATGGACAGAGAATATGACCGTGACGATTTTTACGGGGAACCGGACTTTAATTACCATGATGTGGAACGAACCAGCGTGACTGGTCTGTTCACTCACGATTTCGACAACGGTTTTATTCTGAGAGCCAATCTGCGTTATAGCGATCTGACTGATGATTTCGGTTATGTTTATTTAGCTGATAATCCGAGCACTACAGGTACGGATCGCTCATTTTTTGGAAGTGATAGCAAAGCTGAGGAACTCATCGGTAATGCGATCGTACAATACGATGCCCAGTTTGATTGGTTCGATAGCAGCACACTGGTTGGTCTCGAATACCGTGACGCCTCCAGCGAGCAGATTTCATTTTTTGGCGCTGTCCCCTCTATAGACCTTTCAAATCCAACGTACAGTGGTGCCCCAAGCAGGGTGGATATCTTCAATGGTAGATACCTTGATGACAATCAGGACTACACCACCAAGTCGCTCTTTGTACAACAGAATTTGTCGTTTGATGATCGTTTTATTGTTACAGCAGGTCTCCGGAACGATGTTCTCGATTTGTCCAGCACGGATATTGGCGGTGTCAGATCTTCCGATAAATTTTCAGAAACCTCCATTCGCGGTGCATTGACCTATAAAGTCACTGAAGAAGTTTCCACCTACATCAGCATGGTCGAGTCAGTTGCGCCACCGACCATTGGGGTAAAACCGGAGCGTGGCAAGCAATACGAAGTGGGCATGAAGTATGCCCCCATTGATACCAATGCCATTTTTTCCGTGGCCGTCTATGATTTGACGAAAGAAGACGTGACCATCGCAGTAGTTCAGGATAACGGGACGATTGAGCGTGAAACCATCGGCGAATCTAATGTTAAGGGTCTGGACTTAGAGGCTAAGGTTGAGTTGAATGATAGCTTCAGCCTGACTGGGGGTTACTCCTATATGGAAACCGAGGTAGTCCGTGGCACACTGCGAAATGGCACCTCTCTCAAAGACAATGAGTTTGTTGCTGCGCCGAACCACATGGCTTCGTTATGGGGACACTATACCTTTCCCGGTAAGGACATGAGTTTCGGCCTCGGGGCCCGCTACACTGGCTCCTATTTCTTTGACGCGGCCAATACTGCGAAAAGTGAAGCCGCCGTGTTGTTTGATTCTTCTTTTTCCTACCAGATATACAAAGACACCGATTTAACGGTTCACGTACGTAATCTGTTAGACGAACAACACGTCGTCGGTTCAGGTACTGCTGATTACTACAACCCGGGGCGGGAAGTATCGGCAACGCTGAATTATAGTTGGTAGGCTTAAATCAAATCTGCACGAGCAGTGAAGTGCTTATGTGCTTAAACAGACAGAACCGGTCCTCTAATGGCCGGTTCTTTTTTATCAATCTTCAAAAATTCGCACTGGATCTGAACGGGTGAACATATTCTGTTGCACACTGTCTGCGAATCCGGCATTGACAGTGATGTTCTCGTAAAGCCAGTAATGTAACCCACCCTCATACACTTTATAGCGCCAATGATAGCGGCATTGAACCCAACCCTCACGCATATCAGCGACGGGTTCTGTCGGCAGCATGGAGTCGGGCTGGGCGATGTATTCCAGGGTTTTATTGCTTAAATCAAAACGAAAGCGGTCGATAATAAAACGACCGTTATCAGTCAGTTCATATCGAATGCGATTGCCCATCACATCATCACCATGCTGATCCAGCACGACCTGATGGTCAAACAGATAACGGGCGTTGGGTTCTCTTACGGGAAGACGATTGGCGCGCGCTTCGCGTGCTTTAACATCCGCCTCTGAACGCTGCGCTTTATCCCACTGCTGAATCACAATTTGTACGACTAAAGTCGTCATCATTTTCCTGTTTAACCGGCTTGAGTAATACCAGCATAACCAAGAACGGGACTCAACACACCCCAGCCATGGTGGGTTTCTGCCACGCTGAAAATATACAGCAGCGTAAGCAGCGCCAGAAACCAGGCTATAAAACGCTGCTGCTGGCTGTGTGCTGAGTAGAGCAGAATCTGACCAAGCCCGAGGTAAACCATCAGCAACACCAGCTTTACACTGAGCCAACTGTTGATAAACGGGTATTGCTGCACGATATTGGTCAGCATCAGCGCTGCTGTAATGAGAATGGTATCAATCCCATAGCGCAGGTATCGCAGCGCGTTGGCAACAAAGCCAGCGGGGCGACGCATCAGAATCAAGCCATGTATGAACAGGAGGCTGCCACTGGCCAGCGCCATCAGCATATGTACCAGTTTCACTTCACTGTAATACTCAATCACAATGCGTTACCCCGGGCTTGTTGATGCGGCTATCAACTCTGTTTATCAGCCTGCTCATACTTGGGCGCGATCCAGAGACTGGCGATAAACCAGGCCAGCAGCACGGCGCCGATGGCAAAGATGGTGTCACCGGGCACGCGCATCCAGACCAGCAAATCCACCAGCGGTTGCTGCATAAACTCGGCAGAGCGAGCATACCAGTAACCTTGGTCCAAACTGGCAAACAGCTGCATGACCCCGAGTGGCAACAATGTCAGCAGGGCCATGAGTGCCAGACCAATATTGAGACACCAGAAGCTCGACTTGAGAATACCCTCCGGCCAGATAAGATTTGGCCTGATCCCACGCAGACAAAACAAGGCAAGACCGATGCCGAGCATGCCGTAAACACCGAACAGTGCGGTATGGCCATGCAGTGGCGTCAGGTTGAGACCCTGCATGTAATACAGCGACAGCGGTGGATTAATCAAAAAGCCGAATAAACCGGCACCGACCAGATTCCAGAACGCGACTGCGACAAAGAACATCACCGGCCAGCGGTAACGCTTCATCCATTCAGTCGCTTTACCCAATCGGTAGTTGTGATATGCCTCAAAACCGATATAGGCCAGCGGCACCACTTCCAGTGCTGAGAAACTGGCCCCGAGTGCCAGCACCGGTGTCGGTGAACCGACAAAATACAAATGGTGCAAGGTGCCGATGACCCCGCCTGACATGAAGATGATGGTCGCAAACAATACGGCAATCGTAGCTGTTTTGACTGGAATAAGTCCCAGCCGGGTAAACAGGAAGGCAATGACTGCTGTGGCAAACACTTCAAAGAAGCCTTCCACCCACAAGTGCACCAGCCACCAGCGCCAGTACTCAATCATGGAAATATGCGTGTGCTCATTCCAGACCAGGGCTGCGCCAAAAAACAGGCCTATAGCGACCGTAGACAGGAACAATAAACCAACGATAGAACGGTTTTCCGATGGCTGTCTTAAGGTCGGCCATAAGGCCCGCCCCACCAGGAATAGCCACAGCAGCAGGCCAATGAACAGGAACCACTGCCAGAAGCGGCCGATATCGGCATATTCCCAGCCCTGATGACCAAACCAGAAATTATGTTCAAGTCCCAGGCTCTGGTTGATGGCAAGCCACTGGCCGGCAAACGCCCCCACTACAATCACCAGCAGGCAGACCCAGAGCACATTGACGCCCAGACGCTGGTAAGGCGGTTCATAGCCCGATACCGCCGGACCGATATAAAGGCCGGTAGCCAGCCAGGCCATGGCTATCCACAACACGGCAAGCTGGGTATGCCAGGTACGCGTTATTGAGTATGGCAGCATATCTGCCAGCTCAAAGCCATACATGACCTGGCCCTCAACCTGATAGTGCGCTGTAATGGCCCCAAACAGGATCTGCACCAGAAATAAAGCCAGCAGTACCCAGAAGTATTTTGCTGTGGCCAGCATCGAGGGCGTCGGCCTCAGAGCCCGCATCGGGTCTGTCGCAGGCAGTTGGCTGCTTGCGTTTTCCCGGTCGTGAGAAACGGCGTAATACCAGCCCATCAGACCAATGCCGGCAAGCAGAAAAGTCACGCTGAAGACTGACCACAGAAACATGCTCGGTGGTGGCTCATTGTTAATCAGGGGTTCGCTGGGCCAGTTATTGGTATAGGTAGTATCACTGTCAATGCGGTTGGTCATGGTGGCCCAGCTGGTCCACCAGAAAAAGGCCGTGAGCATGCGGCGATTTTCTGCTGTGGCGACCGTATTATCCTTCATCGCATAGGCTTCCCGCAGCTCTGACGTTGCCGCATCATCACCGAAAAGGCTTTGATAGTGAGCGGCAACCTGCTCTATCGCCCGCGCTCTGTCCTCACTCAGGGTAATAACACCGGTCTCAGGGTTATAGGTATTCTGACGGACAAGGGACTTGAGCCTGCCTTCCAGTGCCGCTTTCTGCTCGGCACTAGCCTGTTCATAGCTATCGAGACCATATTCTTCAGCAGCCCAGATATCGAGCAGCGCCATCAGCTCCCGATGCATCCAGTCAGCACTCCAGTCTGGCGCGACGTAACCGCCATGCCCCCATATCGAGCCGAGTTGCATGCCACCAAAGGATTGCCAGACCTGACGCCCTGTCTCGATTTCATCACGGCTGTATAGCTTATCGCCACTCGATGTCACCACCTGTTCCGGCATCGACGGTGCGCTCTGATAGATCTGATTACCACTCCAGATCAAAACACCGAAAGAGATAACGAGCAAAAGTGCGAGAAACAGCCAGAGTTTTTTTACGTTTGTCATCAGCTCACTCCTTTTTGTGATAACGCCCGTGCCGGCGAACTGAAACCAGAATTCATGTCAGTTCACAGCAATGAAGAAAGATATTGGAAATTGTTGTTTGAGCAGCAGAATCAGGCTGAGACTCTGCTGATTTGAGTGCCTCAATCAGCGCAGCCTGGGAATATAGCTGCGCTGAAAACCTCATTAACAGATAGCGAGGAATACTCCGTAACATATTAATAGTTAATTATTTTTTACTTTTACATAACAGGCTTTTTAACAAACTACGCCCTTATTACGAAGAATTCAATAATTATGTATTTTATTTACCTGTTTAAAGTTGCAAAGCTGTTATTTCAGACAATGAATCCATAGTGACCAGCTCAGATGGATGGCGTGGGCGGCTGCTGACTGCGCTTGAGGCTGCGGGGCCAGGCATTCATCAGCGCTTTCAACAAAGTCGCCAGTGGAATAGCGAAGAAAATGCCCCAGAATCCCCAGATGCCCCCGAAAAACAGCACGGCAAGAATAATCGAAACCGGATGCAGGTTGACCGCTTCAGAAAACAGCACCGGCACCAGCACATTGCCATCCAGTGCCTGGATGATGCCATAGGCAATCACCACGTACATAAACTCATTGGTCAGACCAAAGTGAAAACCGGCCACGGCCGCTACTGGCAGTGTGGCAACCGCAGCACCGATAAATGGCACCAGTACCGAGAAACCAACCAGTACCGCAAGCAGTGCCGAATAAGGTAATCCGAACAGCGCAAACGTCACAAAGGTGACAGAACCGACGATAATGATTTCAACGACTTTACCGCGGACATAATTGGCAATCTGATCGTCCATCTCATTCCAGATCCGGCTCATTAGTCCCCGCTTTTCCGGCAGCACTGACAGGGTGAAACCGACCAGTTTTTCCCGATCTTTGAGCATGAAAAAGATGAGTATCGGCACCAGCACCAGATAAACAATCAGTCCAATCACACTGCCGAGCGAGGCCAGTGACAGTGTCAGCGCCCGCTGAGCATAAAGATTGAATTCACGACTGATGGCTGCAATCCAGGCCTGGATCTGATCCTGGGTAACAAAATTGGGGTATTTCTGTTGCAACTCATCCAGCCATTGCTGACCACTGGAAAGCATCTTGGGAATTTCCTGCACCAGATTCACCATCTGGTTCCAGAGCAGCGGCATCAACAGGAATGCCAGAGCCAGCATCGCACTGATAAAGCCTAAAAAGACGATGCCGATGGCGACTTTTTCTGGAATATGCCGGCGGGTCAGCAGGTTTACAACGCCCTGAAGCAGGAAAGCCAGAACCAGGGCCGTAAAAAACGGCGCCAGCATGCGGCCGAACCAGATCACCGCTGCAAAGCCCAGCACCAGCACTATCAGCATGATCACGGCTTCTTCATCAGAGAAGTAACGTTCAGCCCAGTCACTAAAAATCGCCCGCAAGGTCATACTCGCATCGTCCTTTTGACCATCCAGAATTGTTGTGCGTATTGTGGCACAACCCTTGACCCCAAGTTGAACAGAATCCTGCTCATGACGCAATTCTTGCTCAATTGGTCAAAGCTGATCCGGATGCCCAACAAGACATTGCCTGTGCTATTTTTTAATTCGATTCTACTTTCATCAGGTTTTAGCTACGCCCGGGAATTGTCATGGCAGAAGAAACAAGCAAAGCGCCCGAGATCGCTTCATCCGCTAACCGCTCCCTGAGTAGTTATTTATTCGGCCTGGTTCAGGACCGGTTATGGCTGAAAGTCCTTATCGGGATGTTTCTGGGCCTTATCACAGGTATCATACTGGGCCCTTCTGTCGGCCTGGTAAAGGCTGACACCGGTGCCATTATCGGTAACTGGCTGGCTTTTCCGGGGCGACTGTTTATCGCCACCATTCAGATGATTGTGATTCCGCTGATTATCGCCTCGGTTGTCCGTGGTCTTGCTGCCACCGAAGATATCGAGCAACTGCGTAAGGTCGGCGTTCGTGTAGTGTTATTTTTTACTGCCACCACTGCATTGGCATCCGCCATTGGTTTATGGATCGCAAACCTGCTTAATCCAGGCAAATTAATGCAGGACGTGACCTTACCCAAACAGGCGCCGGGTGAACTCGCCCCCGCCACGATGCCGGATGTGACTACCCTGCCTGACGTTTTAATCGGCCTGCTGCCGGGCAACCCGCTTGATGCCATGGTGCAGGGACAAATGCTGCAGGTAGTGATTTTCTCCATCATCGTCGGTGTGGCACTGGTATCGATGCCTGCCGAACAATCACGACCGATGCTGGATTTACTTCGCTCGCTACAACAGATTTGCATGACTGTAGTTCACTGGGCCATGCGACTGGCACCTTATGCCGTGTTTGGTCTCATGGCCCAACTCACCACCAGTATTGGTCTCAGCGCGCTTCTGGGTATGGCTTCTTATGTAGTCACCGTGCTGATAGGCTTACTGTTGCTGATGCTGGTTTATCTGTTGCTATTGAAATTACTGGCTGGTCAGTCTCCGATGCTGTTTCTGATGCATAGTCGTGATGTTTTATTACTGGCCTTTTCCACCTCCAGCTCGGCTGCAGTGATGCCCTTGTCAATCCGCACCGCTCAGGAAAAGCTTGCTGTCAGACCTTCTATTGCACAGTTTGTTATTCCGCTCGGCGCCACCATCAATATGAACGGTACTGCACTCTACCAGAGTGTTGCCACCGTGTTTCTGGCACAGGTCTATGGTATCGATTTAAGTATGGCCAGCATGGCGCTGGTTGTGGCCATGGCTGTTGGCGCCTCAATCGGTTCTCCGGCCACGCCCGGTGTGGGCATCGTGATCCTGGCAATGGTGCTGACAACAGTGGGAATCCCACCCAGTGGTATTGCGCTGATAATGGGGGTGGATCGCATTCTGGATATGTCGAGAACGGCAGTGAATGTCAGCGGTGACCTGGTAACCTCACGGCTGATGGAGGGCTGGGCCAGAAAACAGTCCGGCCCTGCTGAGAAAGTGTCTGAATTTGAATCTGTATCGATGAAAAATGACTAAAAACAATATTTTTTCAGGTTTGCCCGCGTCGCTGAACAAGGAAGTCTTTGAGAACTTAGTGACTGCCGAGAATATCAGGATAGAGCGTATTATCTCGCGAGGTCACAGTTCACCTGAAACGGGCTGGTATGACCAGGATGAAAACGAGTGGGTCATGCTAGTGAGTGGCTCGGCTACGCTGTTGTTTGAAGGAGAAAAAGACGTCGAGCTTAAAAAGGGAGACTTTTTACTGATACCGGCTCGTCAGCGCCATAAAGTACTCAGGACCTCAGCTGACCAGCCCACTATCTGGCTGGCGGTCTTTTTCAGCTGATAGCAGGCAATAAAAAACCGGCTGCATAAGCAGCCGGTTGGTCAAATATCATGCGGTGGGTTTACAGGCCTTCTGCGAACTCAATCGCTTCATCGACGACTCGTCCCAAGCCCCCTTTCACATCCTGAGATTTTATCTTCTCAAGATTGACTGGCTTGCCGACAATCACAGCACCGCCCATACCGGCGCCGATGTGAGGATCACACTGGTAAATATAGACCCCCTCTTTCTCAAAGGTATGGTTGATGTTCTCACCCAGAGGGGATACGAATGCTTCAGTGCCCTCCGGGATCAGGCCTTCCATCATATGCACGTTGTGTGTCGCCATATTTTCCCAGTAAACGGTATCACCAGGTTGAATATGGATATTCATCGGCATGAACTTTAAACCCTGTGCTTCAACTGTGTGATTTTTAGCCACCGCTGAACCTGCCGCAAGGAGTCCCGTAAGAAATAACGCAGTTAGGACTGATATTAATTTTCTCATGTAACCTCCTGTCGTTTTTTGTTCGTAATTGAGACAGAGGACTTGCCCAGGAGTTCGATAAAAAATCGCCGTTAATTCAATCGATTAGTAAAAGTGTGAAATAAACCTGATTTTGCCAGGCTTAGGTTTTCTTGGAAATCCGCTCAGCGCGTTTAGCCCGATACATATCAGAGTCAGCCTGTTGCATCAGCGACATCTGTGTTTCCCCGTGCTCAGGGAAACTGGCTATGCCGATACTTGCCGTCAGACTCAGCATAGTATCGTCGAGCTGATAGGGCTGTGATAATTCCGTCCGGATCTTGATAACGACATCTTCAACATCTTTCATATCGATACGATCCAGAATCATCACAAATTCGTCGCCGCCCATTCTGGCCACAGTGTCGGTATCACGAAGGCAAGTGTTGAGCCTTTGAGCAGTCTGACGCAGAATCCGGTCACCCGCTTCATGACCAAAGTGATCGTTGGCCTGTTTGAACTTATCCAGATCGAGATAAAGCACAGCAAAGCTCTCCTGATTACGTTTGGCTCTGGCCAGCACCTGCTGAAAGCGATCATGGAATAAACGGCGGTTGGGCAATCCGGTCAACTGATCAAACATCGCCAGCTGATGCAGACTTTCCAGCATTTTGCGGCGCACGATTGCCGCGGCAATCTGAGTAGAGACAAACTCCAGCAGTTCACACTCGTCGACATTATCAGCTTTGTTATCAGCGTCGGTTTTCACCATCAGTGCGCCAACAATGCCGTCCTGGGACTTCAAGGGAACGGCCAGCCAGTCCGGCAGCGCACGCTGTTCCCACTCTGACTTGGGCCAGCTTACCCCTCTTCTGGCGACCTGACTACACAGGGTTTCCAGCACCGTTTTCTGGTCTGTCAGGTGACCGGCACCACAGTGATAAACCAGCTCGGAATCTGCGCTTTTCTGCTCACACAGACCAATCACAAACTGCTGCGTCGATATCAGACCGGCGATGATGTCATGAATACGTATGTAAAGATCAGTCAGACTCTGCTCAGTATGCGCCGCTTCCGAAATATTAATCAGCGCGGCCTGGCGGGCTTCGGTCTGCTTTAATTCGGAGATATCGCGGGCAACGGCAATTCGAATACCTTCATTCTCAGACCAGCGGGCTGACCAGAGCAAATGCACAACCCGTCCATCCTTACGGATATAGCGGTTTTCAAAATCGATTTTGGCTATGCCGGACATGATTTCTGCAACCGTTTGCAGGGTCCGTTCACGATCTTCCGGATGCACCATGTCCAGCATCTGTCGACCTATCATCTCTTCTGGCTTGTAGCCGAAGATGCGCTCGCCACCGGCACTGACGTAGAGAAAATGCCCGTTTTCATCCACCACACAAATGGCATCGAGCAGCATGTCGATGTAATGGCTCAGCGAATCAAAACCGGCTTTATCCATTCATTCAGCCTGCGATTGTTTTAACTTTTCATGGTGGCTAAGCACTCTGTTGCGACCGGACTGCTTGGCCGCATAGAGTGCCTGATCCGCCTGCCGTAGCAGGGTTTCGGCATCAGTATCCGCGTCAGACAAAGAGGAAACACCGATTGAGATCGTCAGGTGTGAGAGTGTCTCATCCCGGTAACTGATATCGAGTGCCTGCACTGCCTCGCGGAGACGCTCTGCTTTGGCTACCGCATCTTCAAGCACTGCATCACGCATGAGTACTACAAATTCCTCACCACCGAAGCGACAGGGAATATCACTTTCGCGGAAATACTGCTGTAAAGTCTCCGCGACAGCCTGTAATGCGGCATCGCCGGCATCGTGACCGAACTCGTCATTGAAGTGCTTGAAATGATCGATATCACAGATCAAGAGCGATAGCGGCATTTGATTCCGCTTGGCGAGCTGAATATCTCGTGCCAGCGCATCATCAAAGAAACGACGGTTACGCAAGCCGGTTAACGAATCTTCAAAAGAGTAACGCTGTAAATCCTCGCGCAGCTTGATATTACCCAGTGTCACCGTGAGTCTTTGAGAAGCACGTCTTAGAAAATGCTCCCACTGCGTTCTGGGCAGACTCTCATCCGTAGTTTCCAGTGTCAGCGAAGCCAGCACATGACTGCCCCCTTCCAGTTGCTGCAAGCGGATCTGTGCATCAGGCAAAGTATTGATGGCCTCACCATCCAGGCTGACATGTACGCGAGCAGGCTTGAATACATTGCCAAGTCTTTGCCGCATCAGGATCTTGGCCTCGTCGATACTCTGGCAGCTTTGCAGATCGATATTCAGCTTCTCGAGTTCAGCAATAAACTGGTTTTCCCGTTCCAGTTCGATGCGCCTTTGCTGCTCCGCTTCTGCATAGGCATGTAACTCTGCTGTGCGTTCGCTCACGCGTTCTTCAAGCTGAAGGTTGAGCTGTTCCATTGCCAGGTTGGTCTGCACATAACTGTGTATCGACACGACCACCAATACCAGCGCAAACACTAAACCGCCAATGGCGATAGGGAAATCGACCCAGGGCAGGAAGCTGTGTGCCACCAGCATATCCAGCAGCAGCAAGATCGCATACACCGCGAAAGCGCCAAGCACCAGTTGCTGTGACAGGTTCACCTGTCGTGATATGCGTAGCACCACACGAATCATAATCAGCAATGAGATCACAAACAGCGCATCAAATACCGGGAAGAAAATCGCAAGATTCATAAAGCCACTGATTGATAGCGCAACAGCCAGTACCAGGTAGGCCAGGTGCAACTGCGCCAGCAATTTCAGTAAACGGCTACCTGTCGCGCCGTTGAGCCAGTAATACAGCAACATCGCGATAAATATCGGCATCGAGAAATAACTGACTGCAGCCAGATAAGTCTTTATCAGTGGCCACGGCAGAACCAGTTGAATCGCCAGATTTTCACCAATCAGCACCCCCGCCGTTGCCAGCGAAAACAAGCCGAGATAGAAGAATTCCTGCCTGGTGCCGCGGAATAAAGCGAACACCATGGTGACAAAGGCCACCAGCAGGGAAAATGCCGCCACGATCAGCTCATGCAGGCCAGTACTGATGACGTGAAGCAGCATGTCGGAACGCTCCATCAGCTTGGCTTCGCCCCACAGGCCGATATCGGTGTAATCGGAATAAATACGCAAATAAAGCGGCTTTCCGGCAAAGTCTTCTGGCAATGCTATCTGGTGCCAGGGCCAGCCCTTGAATGCTTTTTTGCTGTCCTGATCCAGCTGACCGAAACGATAGATTATCCGGTCGCCGAGATAGACTTCGACATTAAGGTTAATGCTGGTAACAAAAATAACCGGTGCAGAGAGCGCAACGTCAGGTAACACGGTTTTGAACCAGACATAGTGCCGTCCATCACGTCCGGGCGGGTTTGCAGGAAATTCAATCGTTTGCCAGTTAGAGGAAGCGGCTGCCAGATCTGGCTTTGACTCAGTAAACGGCAGATCCCCCCAGTGATATTGCCAGTCCAGCTCGGCAAGCGCCAGCGAAGTGGGTGAAGCTTGGACGCTGGTGATGACAGAAAAACTGCTCATCACCAGCATCAGCATGAAAAGCCCTGTGCCCCGCAGGGCGAAACTGCGAGGCATCATATTTTTTAACCGACCCAGCGTCTGGCGTTCTGGAACAGACGGGCCCATGGACCTTCCTTGCTCCAGTTATCAGGGTGCCATGAATGCTGCACCGCACGGGTCACCCGCTCCGGATGCGGCATCATAATCGTGACACGGCCATCATCGGTGGTCAGTGCAGTCAGGCCTCCTTTGGAACCATTCGGGTTGAATGGGTAGGTTTCAGTTGCCTCGCCGTAATGGTCAACAAAACGCATTGCAGCAAGTGCCTGAGATTCAGAACCGGTCTCGCTGAAATCAGCACGGCCTTCGCCATGGGCGACAGCAATCGGCATGATCGAGCCTGCCATGCCCTGCAACAGAACCGACGGTGACTCGAGTACTTCCACCAGTGAGAAACGGGCTTCAAACTGCTCAGACAGGTTGCGTGAAAACCGCGGCCAGTGATCACTGCCCGGAATCAGTTCTTTCAGCTGTGACAACATCTGACAGCCGTTACAGACACCTAAAGCAAAGGTATCCTGGCGCTGGAAGAAGTCCGAAAACTGTTTGCGGGCACGCTCATTATGCAAAATGGTGCTGGCCCAGCCGCGGCCGGCCCCCAGTACGTCACCGTAAGAGAAACCACCGCAGGCCACCAGACCGACAAAATCGGTCAGGCTAACCCGGCCTTCCAGAATGTCGCTCATATGCACGTCAATTGCACAGAAACCGGCATGGTCAAATGACGCTGCCATTTCCACCTGGCCGTTGACGCCCTGCTCACGCAGAATAGCCACTTTCGGACGCTTGCCACTGACAATCAGTGGTGCCGCCACATTCTCTGCCGCATCAAAGCTCAGTTTGGCAAATAGGCCCGGATCCTTATCATCAAGAATGCTGTCGAATTCCTGTCTGGCACATTCCGGGTTATCACGCAGTGCCTGCATCTGGTAGCTGGTTTCAGCCCAGAAACGCTGTAGCGTGACACGGGACTGCTCAATGACCTGCTCGCCATCCACTTTGATCCGGAGACGCTGTTCTTCGGTCACTTGACCAATCACAAAGGAGAGAGATTCCAGGCCGTTGTCAGCCAGCTGGCTCATGACCTCATCCAGCTCGTCGCGTCGGACCTGAATTACAGCGCCCAGTTCTTCACTGAACAGCACAGGCAAGGCATCGCCCAGTCCGTTAATTTCAACATCAATTCCGCAACGGCCGGCAAAAGCCATTTCCGCCAGTGTGACGATCAGGCCGCCATCGCCACGGTCATGGTAAGCCAGAATTTTGTTCTGAGATTTGAGCTGTTGAATCGCATTAAAGAAGTTCTTCAGATCTGCGGCATTATCAAGATCAGGCCCTTCAGTGCCGACCTGTTTAAACACTTGTGCCAGGGCAGAAGTCGCTAGGCGATTCTGGCCCCGACCCAGATCGATATAAATCAGGTCGGTCTCACCGAGATCAGTTCTCAGTTGCGGTGTGCTGGTATTAGCGGCATCGCTCACTGGAGCGAAAGCACTGATAATCAGCGACAGTGGTGAAGTCACGGTTTTGGTTTCGCCCTTTTCATCCCAGACTGTTTTCATTGACAGCGAATCTTTACCGACCGGAATCGCAATGCCCAGCTCGGGGCATAATTCCATGCCCACCGCTTTCACTGTGTCGTAAAGAACAGCATCTTCACCCGGATGACCACAAGGCGCCATCCAGTTGGCTGAGAGTTTGATATCGCTCAGCTTATCGATTTTGGCAGCAGCAATATTGGTGATTGCCTCACCCACCGCCATGCGACCGGAAGCCGGGCCGTTAACCAATGCCAGCGGTGTGCGCTCGCCCATCGCCATGGCTTCACCTAGCAGTTCATGATGGTCGGCCAGAGTTACGGCGCAGTCAGCGACTGGCACCTGCCAGGGACCGACCATCTGGTCACGCGCCACCAGACCGGTCACAGTACGGTCACCGATGGTTATCAGGAAGTTTTTACTGGCAACAGCCGGTAATTTTAATACCCGTTCCAGCGCGTGCTCTGCGGAAATGCCATCGAAATCAAGTTCCGGGTAGGTTTTTTCGACATGGCTGACATCACGCAGCATTTTAGGTGGTTTACCCAGCAGCAGAGACAGCGGCATATCAATCGGCAGCGTTTCATTGTCAGCATCGCCGAGCAGCAGATGCTCTTCTTCTGTGGTTTCACCGACGATGGCCCACGGGCAACGCTCGCGCTCACAAATCGCCTGGAATTCATCGATTCGATCCGGGTGTACACCGAGCACATAGCGTTCCTGAGACTCGTTGCACCAGATTTCCATCGGCGACATACTGGATTCATCATTCGGAATCAGGCGCAGTTCAAAACGGCCACCACGACCACTGTCATCAACCAGTTCCGGGAAGGCATTGGACAGGCCGCCAGCGCCGACATCGTGAATCGCAATAATCGGGTTGTCATCACCCAGGGCCACACAGCGGTCGATAACTTCCTGACAGCGACGTTCCATTTCCGGATTACCACGCTGCACAGAAGCAAAGTCGAGACCTTCATCGCTGGTCCCGGAAGCCACGGAAGAAGCTGCACCACCACCCAGGCCAATCAACATGGCCGGACCACCCAGCACAATCAGCTGCATGCCCGGATCCATAATGCCTTTTTTGACATGCTGGGGGCGAATCGAGCCCATACCGCCTGCGACCATGATGGGCTTGTGGTAGCCACGAACTTCAAAGCCCTGATTGGATTCCACCTGCATCTCAAAAGTACGGAAATAACCGCAGAGATTAGGACGACCGAATTCGTTATTAAATGCCGCGCCGCCCAGCGGACCTTCAGTCATTATTTCCAGCGCAGAGGCCATGCGGGCCGGTCTGCCATAAGGCGTTTCCCAGGGTTGTTCAAAGCCTGGAATTTCCAGATTGGAGACAGTAAACCCGGTCAGACCGGCTTTGGGTTTGGAACCACGTCCGGTTGCACCTTCATCACGGATTTCACCACCGGCACCGGTAGCAGCGCCGGGAAACGGTGAAATCGCCGTCGGGTGGTTATGCGTTTCCACCTTCATGATGATGTGCTGGACTTCGCCTTCATAGTGATACTGACCATTGGCCATATCGACTTGGAAGCGATGGCTGCGCGGGCCTTCAATCACCGAGGAATTATCGGAATAAGCCGTGACCACACCCTCAGGATTTTTATCGTGGGTGTTACGGATCATATTGAACAACGTGTGTGGCTGCGTTTCGCCGTCGATAATCCAGTCGGCACGGAAGATTTTGTGGCGGCAGTGCTCCGAGTTGGCCTGGGCAAACATCATCAGCTCAATGTCGTTGGGATTGCGCTCGAGCATGGTGAAGTTATCGAACAGGTAATCAATTTCATCTTCTGCCAGAGCAAGGCCCATACTCTGGTTGGCAGCTACCAATGCTTCGCGGCCGCCGTTCAGAATATCGACACTGACCAGTGGTCTGGAGGCAGCATGAACAAACAGACGATCGGCATCATCAATGCTTTCAAAGACCGATTCGATCATCCGATCATGCAGATGGCTGGCCACCTGCTGCTTTTCTCTGGCTGTCAGAGGCGCACTGCTTTTTACAAAAAAAGCAACGCCGCGTTCAATACGCTCGACATCATTGGCACCGCTGTTTTCAGCGATATCTGTTGCTTTGCTCGACCAGGGTGAAATCGTGCCCGGGCGCGGTGTAACCAGGAAAAAGTTTTCATCTGCTTCCGGCTGGGTATCACCGACTTTGGCTTCCAGCATGGTTTCGACCAGTTTGAGTTCCGGCAAAGGCAGAATACACTCGCCTTCAACTTCGACGAAGTAACGATATTCAGTTCTGATCGCGCTGACAGCGGCGACCTCAGCCTGAATAGCGCTGAGTAATTTCTCCAGTCGGAAAGCAGAAAAAGCCGGACGGCCAATCAATTGCAGCATGCGAAACCCAATTCAAGATAAATTAAAGCGCTTATGATACGTGAAAAGCGACCAGAGCTAAACCGCATGAGAGCGGGCTTTTGCGTCGATTGTTGATTGAGATATTGAAGTTCGCAGGAAAGCTGGGACCTGTCCGTTGATTAAAATCTCAACTGCCCAGAAAAATTGTTGAGTTGGCTCATTTCTGTCCCGCACCGCTGAAGATTTTGCGCAAAATTCGCGCTGTCCAGAATGTCCGCTCACTGCAATGCGTGCAAAAAAACAGGATTGCTTTATGCTTAAGCAGAATTCAACATCGCGTGTACGGAGCGCTATACTGGTTTTAGCGCTAACACAAGAATTTTTCTGATAACGATGACTGACACCAACACCCGCCCCGGCCCGATTCGACTATTGATGGTAATGACCTATGACTTTTTGCTGCTGCTTTCAGCACTGCTGTTTGCAGCGGTTATTCCGGTTGCCCTCAACCAGGGCGAAGCGATCCAGGCCGGCAACCCGATATTTCTGCTTTATCTACTGATGGTCAGCCTGTTCTTTTATGGCTGGTTCTGGACCCATGGCGGCCAGACATTGGGCATGCGTGCCTGGAAGGTGTATCTGGTGGGTCAGAGTCAGGTCGCAATCACCTGGAAACAGGCCAGCATCCGTTTTTGCGTAGCCATCCTGTCCTGGCTCTGTCTGGGACTGGGTTTTCTCTGGCAATGGCTCAGCAAGGACAAGCTGAGCTGGCATGATTTAATGTCAGGCACACAGTTGATTGTGCATAAGGTGGATAAAAAATAGCTGTTCCCCGCACCTTAAACATCTGATGACATGGGATCTAACTCCTTCCCTCCTTGTGGGGCAAGGTTGGGATGGGGGGACCCCAAATCAACCACAAGCAAGGAGCCAAAGTTCATGGATGAACTACAACACCGAGCCCGCCAACTTCGGCGAAATATGACTGATGCAGAGCAAACTCTCTGGCGCAGGATCAGAAATCGACAGTTATTGAACGCCAAATTCAGACGTCAATTTATCCTGGGTAGTTATATCGTGGATTTTGTCTGCCTGGAGCAGCGGTTGGTGATCGAAATTGATGGTGGCCAGCATCTGCAGAATAAGTCTTACGATGATAAGCGAAGCGCCTATCTCACAGCAGGGGTTTGTAGTGATTCGATTCTGGAATCATCAGGTGCTGGGTGATATTGATGCTGTTTTGGAGGTGATTTTGAATCATTTAGCCCCCTCACCCTAACCCTCTCCCACCAGGGGAGAGGGAATAATATATACACTAGCATGCTTCTGACTCCTTCCCCCCTTGCGGGGGAAGGCTGGGATGGAGGGATGCAAGCGCTAAAACAAAAACCTAAGTTCCAATCCGCTCCAAAGACTGCAGCTTGTGGTTGTCATCAAAACGTATCTGGAATAAGCCGTTCACGCCCGCAGCGTCAACGAAGGGACGGATATGGTAGGCAGGGAAACTGATGGTCTGACCGTTATGCGCACGCACAACGACAGTGCTTACCTGGCCCTGATAATAACGAAGTGCCTCTTGCCGTGCCAGATGCAGGCGAAATCGCAGTTCTGTCATATTCTAGATCAGCAACTCATCCAGCACTCTTCTGAGCTGTGACAGCATGGCTTTTGCAGCCACATCTGAATACGGCTGCGCTTCGCCAATCCCCCAGACCGGCAAAGGCCAGGTCACATCGGTAGTGAAACGGGCCACATGATGCAGGTGCAGTTGTTCTACGACGTTACCGATCGCCGCTACATTCATTTTGTCGGCTGAGAACAACTGCATCATCTGCTCAGAGGTGAAGCTGGACTCGACAATCAGCCTTTGCTGTTCTGCTTCCGTCAACTGATGAATTTCACGTACATTGCCCCGCCTTGGCACCAGAATCACCCAGGGGTAGCGGGTATCATTCATCAGCCGCACCTCACTGAGCTCATACTCACCGATGCTAAAGGTGTCCTGCGCCAGTTTCGGGTGCAGTTCGTACATATCAGGCAGCAAGATACTTGGTCACAATCTCGTAAACATCCGCAGACAAAGATTTTTCAGCGGCGATGCGCTCCAGGGCCTGTTTCATCAATGCCTGACGGTCTGCGTCATAACGACGCCAGGAATTGAGTGCTCCCAGCATCCTCGCGGCGACCTGCGGGTTCAGTTTGTCGAGTGCCAGAATCTGATCGACAAGGAACTGATAACCGGAACCGTCTTTGGCATGGAAGTTCACCGGGTTATTGCGACAGAACATGCCGATCAAGGCACGTACATTATTCGGATTCTTGATGTTAAAGGCTTCATGCTGCATCAAACCTTTCACCCGGATCAGGGTATCCGGCAACTTGGATGCCGCCTGCACCGCCAGCCATTTATCGACCACCTGTTTATCGTGCTTCCATTGCTCGTAGAAGGCCCGCAGGGCATGCTCGCGTTCGGGGCCGATTTGATCGGCCATCAATCTCAAACCGGACAGCAGCTCAGTCATGTTGTCGGCCTGCTTCATCTGCTTCAGGCAGCGTTGTACCTGGAACGGGTCACCGCTGGCTACGAGATAGGACAGACTCAGGTTCTTAAGGCTGCGGCGCGCCATTTCCGTGGCAGTAAACTCATAAGGTTTATTGACGCTCAGACGCTGATAGGTTTGATCAAACTGCTCTTTTAACGCAGCTGCCAGCTGGCGTTTAACAAATTCGCGCGCCTGGTGAATGGCATCCACATCCGGCGTATCCATCTGCGCAGCAAGATAATTCTCAGTGGGCAAAGTCAGCATTTTTGCAACGAGTGCCGGGTCCAGTTTCTTGTCGGTCAGCACCTGCTCGAACTGATTAACCAGTAGCGGCGACAGAGCCAGTGGTTTCTGCTGCTGAATGTCAGCGACCAGTGACAGCATGATATTGATGATGAGCTTTTGACCCGCATCCCAGCGATTAAAGCTGTCCTTGTCATTCGCCATCATGAACGCCAGCTGATGATTACTGAGGCTATGATTGAGCTTGACCGGCGCTGAAAAACCGCGCAGCACTGAGGCTAATGGCTCGCTGCTGACATTGATAAATTCAAATGTCTGACTGGCTTCGGTTACCGACAGCACGCGGGTGTCGGCAGGATAAGGTTTTGACTCGCCTTCCAGTTGCAGCGGCAGGCTGTCGCCATCTTTGTCCAGCAGGCCGACAGCAAAGGGAATGTGGAATGGCAGTTTTTTATCCTGGCCCGGTGTAGCAGGACAATGCTGACTGACTGTCATCGTCAGCCGCTGCTCAATGGCATCATAATCAGTTTCAACGGTGAGCTCCGGTGTACCAGCCTGACTATACCAACGTCTGAACTGAGACAGATCCAGATGGTTAGCATCTTCAATGGCTTTAACAAAGTCATCGGTGGTCACGGCCTGGCCGTCATGACGGTCGAAATACAAATCCGTGCCTTTGCGGAAACCTTCCTCCCCGGCCAGGGTTTTAATCATGCGAACCACTTCGGCACCTTTTTCGTAGATGGTGACGGTGTAGAAGTTGCTGATTTCGATGTAGGAATCGGGTCTGACCGGATGTGCCATCGGGCCGGCATCCTCGGCAAACTGCATGCTGCGCAGCTTGTCGACATCGTCTATACGGGCAACGGCGGCCGAGTTCAAATCGGCACTGAAACCCTGATCCCGCATCACGGTAAAGCCTTCCTTGAGGCTCAACTGGAACCAGTCACGGCAGGTGACACGGTTACCGGACCAGTTATGGAAATACTCGTGGCCGACAATGCTCTGGATGGTATAGAAATCCTGATCGGTAGCGGTTTCCGGGCTGGCCAATACGCAGGCGGCATTGAAAATATTGAGGCCTTTGTTTTCCATCGCGCCCATGTTGAAGTCATTAACGGCGACAATCATGAACACATCGAGATCGTATTCACGGCCGTAGGTTTCTTCATCCCATTCCATCGCCTGTTTCAGCGAGTTCAGTGCGTGATCGCATTTATGCTTGTTTTCCGGGTCCACATAGATTCTGAGCGCTACGTCACGACCGCTTAATGTCGTGAATTTATCCTGCTGCACATAAAGATCACCAGCGACCAGGGCAAACAGATAGCTGGGTTTGGGATGCGGATCATGCCAGCGCACCCAGTGGCGGCCATCGTCAAAGCGGCCCTGATCTTCCAGGTTGCCGTTGGACAGTAAGACCGGCCATTTTTCACGTTCCGCCACGATGGTGACAGTAAAGACCGACATCACATCGGGGCGATCCGGGTAATAGCTAATGCGGCGGAAACCCTCGGCCTCGCACTGGGTACAAAGCAGGCGGCCGGAGTGATAGAGACCTTCCAGTGCCGTATTCTGATCCGGATGAATATCGGTCGTGATTTCCAGTTCGAATTTTTCAGGTACATTCGGGATCAGCAGCTGGCTGTCAGAACGTTGATACTGGCTGGCCGACAGAGTGCTGCCATTCATTTTGACCGACACCAGTTCCAGTTCTTCTCCATCAAGAATGCAGTCGCCACCGCCACCTTGCGGATTTCGACGCATGGTCAGTGTGCTGACAACACGGGTTTTGGCACTGTCCAGATCAAATTGCAGCAGTACTTGCTCAACCAGATAAGCTGGCGGCTGATAATCAGCCAGCAAGGTGACCTTGGGTGAGGCTTCGGTAGCGGATGTATCCATGGTTTGTACTCTTGATTCAGAAATCGTCTATTGTCATTACAGACCAGACTTCATAGGCCGGGGTTTCGTAGGGATGAGCCAGAATCAGCGCCTGCAGAACGGTTTTCATCGAGGATTGCGGGCAAACCGTTTCAACACGGAATTCATCCACCCGCTCGACTTCCCCCTGATTACCGATAAACGGGTCACTGCCTTCCAACGGCCGGAACTGGCCGGTGCCTCGGCTTTCCCAGCTACAGCAATCGTAACCTTCATAGCGCCCTGCACCGGCATCAAAGATAGCCTGCTTGACTGTTTCCTTGTGTGATTCAGGTACGAAAAACACCAGTTTGAGTAAAGGCTCAGTCATGTTGAAAACTCCACTTCTGTGCCAGACCGTTACCGGCCTCACTGTAAATAGATTGTCCGTCCGGACCGAATGTCAGGGCCTGCAACACCACCCCCGGCTTCAATGCGTCCCGTCTTGATGCCTGCCAGCAGCTGAGGTTCTCACCATTCCGCGCTCGCCAGGTGCAGATTTCCTGATTCGGATGCCCGGTGACAATAAAACGATTGTCACTGGAATATCCGACCGCGGTGGTGGTGGTTTTAAATACCGGAAAATTCCCCCACGGGCCATCAACCGGAATCGGCGAAGTGTTAAGCACCGCGATTTGTTCGCCATTGGCGACGGAACGAACTCGAGTCTGATCGTTGGCGGCACTGGTCACTACATAATCATCCTGCGGGCTGAAACTGACCAGCATCACCGCATTACCGTGTTTCCACTGACGTATTTGTTCACCCGTCTGCAAATCCCACAGCCGCGCTGTCTGATCATCACCGCCAGTTAACGCCAGCTTACCATTGGCAGATAAGGCGACAGTATTGATGAGCTGGTTAATCGGTGAATTAACCGGAGCACCATCATGTTCAAATATCTGACGCACCTGATTGGCCCTGACATCAAAGTACACCGCGGTGCGATTCTGTAAAGCCAGCAGCAGATGACTGCCATTGGCCGACAGCGCCATATCTTTTACTGTCACAGGGAACTGCAGGCGGCTGATGGGCTTGCCGTCAGCCATATTCCAAAGCACGATGGTGTTCGATTCACAGGTGGCAGCGACAGTGCCGTCCGGTGAAAACGCGACATCGGTTGCGGTACTGGCCTCGCCAGGCTGGTTTTGCCATGCATAACGGATTTTACCGGCTTCGATATCCCAGAGTTTGGCAGGCAGATCGATATCTCCCACCAGGGCAAAGCGTTTGTCGGGAGAAAAAGCGGCAGCGTAGTTACCGTACTGGCTGTGCTGCCAGGATTGCAGCGGTGCCTTTTCGCTGCTGCAGGCTACCAGCAGGGTGCTGGCCAGAGCCAGTCTGAATAAGCTTGAAAAGGATCTGCCGTATTCCATGCCCTGGGATCAGGACCGTGGCAAGGTCACACCGGCCTGCCCCTGATACTTACCACCCCGGTCAGCATAGGAGGTTTCGCAGACCTCATCAGACTCAAAGAACAGCATCTGGGCCACACCTTCATTCGCATAAATCTTGGCCGGCAAGGGGGTGGTATTGGAAAACTCCAGGGTGACCTGGCCTTCCCATTCCGGTTCCAGCGGCGTGACGTTCACAATAATGCCGCAGCGGGCATAAGTTGATTTACCCAGACAGACGGTCAGCACATTACGCGGAATTTTGAAGGTCTCCACGGTGCGGGCCAGCGCAAAGGAGTTGGGCGGAATGATGCAGACATCGGAGGTCACATCCACAAAGCTGCTCTCATCGAAGTTTTTCGGATCAACTATCGCCGAGTTGATATTGGTGAATATCTTGAACTCGTTGGAACAACGGACATCGTAGCCATAGCTGGAGGTGCCGTAGGAAATAATGCGGTTATCATTGTGATAACGGATCTGACCCGGTTCAAAGGGTGAGATCATGCCCTGCTCCGCCATCCGGCGAATCCATTTGTCCGATTTGATCATAGTTGAGCCGCTTAGCCTTGCTTAAAAAGGGTAATGATAACGTTAATTTCCGACTTGACTGAAATCATTTATCTTTGTCCGAAGATGACGCGGATTATCGCAGATTATTAAATAGAACCACAAAGGCACTGAGGGCACAGAGACAAATATTGTCAGTCGTGGGAATATCCAAAGTTAAATGGATCTATTCCCGGCTGGGGGCTGTATTGCCAGCGCCTGCGGTCTCGCATCACAAAAATATCTCTGCCTTCTGTGTCTCTGTGGTTTTCTATTTCAGTGTTTTTCCTCGATTAAAATTCAATCAGCGAAATCTGCGGATTAGCAAAATACTAATCGTTTTTAACGACAATGTTGGGGAAGGCACTGGCATAGTTCTTACCCTGCATCGCCAGTCGGGCAGCGAGGCGACGGGCAATATTACGATAGGCCATCGCGATGTCGCCTTCAGGATCAGTAACAACGCTCGGCTGACCACCATCGGCATCTTCACGAATACGGATATTGAGCGGCAGACTACCGAGCAGATTAAGACCGTATTGATCGGCCATGTTCTGGCCGCCGCCGCTGCCGAAGATATGCTCTTCATGACCACACTGACTGCAAATATGGGTGCTCATATTTTCAACCACACCCAGCACCGGCACTTTGACCTTTTCGAACATCTTGTAGGCTTTGCGGGCATCCAGCAGCGAAATATCCTGCGGTGTCGTCACAATCAATGCGCCACTGACCGGGACTTTCTGCGACAGCGTCAGCTGGATATCACCGGTTCCCGGCGGCAGGTCAATCACCAGATAATCCAGTTGTTTCCAGTTGGTATCGCCCAGCATCTGTTGCAGCGCCTGGGTCACCATCGGACCACGCCAGATCATCGGTTCTTCTTCATCAATCAGAAAACCAATCGACATGCTCTGCACGCCATAGCTTTCAATCGGCTCGATGGATTTGCCATCGGTCGATTCCGGGCGTTTGGTGGTGCCCAGCATACGTGGCTGGCTGGGACCATAAATATCGGCATCCAGCACGCCGACGGTAGCACCTTCTGCTGCCAGCGCCAGGGCCAGATTCACTGCGGTGGTGGACTTACCAACACCACCCTTGCCGGAGGCAACAGCAATAATATTTTTGACGTTTTCCAGTGCCGGCACGCCCTGCTGGACTTTATGCTTGATGACTTTGGTGTCAACTTTAACACTGGCATTGTCGGCGCCGGCGGCATTGAGCTTGTCTGCCAGTTGTTGCTGCAGCTCAGTCGCATAGCCTTTGACCGGGTAGCCAAGGGTGACCGTGACGGTTTGCTTGTCCCCTTCCTGCTCCACTTTGATGCCAGGTTTGGTATCACCGAGCTTGATTTCGGTAGCGGGGTCCACGAAATCGTTGATGATTTCCTGAACTTGGCTTTTATCTAACATTCAATACTCCTGTGTCTGTTCAGCGCGCACACTGTGTCTTTGAGATACGCTTATTTTAACGACTGGCAACAACGGCTTCATCCATACAAGGATTGTGGCTTTTGCAGCGGGCAAAAAAAACGCCATCAATGATGGCGTTTCGGCTCTTAATAGTTAGTTGGGGCCACGGAGTTTGTTTTGCAAGGGCCAGTCACGATAATTAAAGACCTGCCCCGCCTGCCGTACGCGGGCGATTTCAGTGAGATCCAGATCGGCATAAACCCACTGGGCGGTTTCCGCACTGCCCTCTGCCAGGATGCCATTATCAGGAAAGCCATAATCGACCGGTGTATACACACTGGCACGGCCGGTATTGAAGTCCACCGCCTCAGACCACTCGGCATTGCCGAAAGTCGGAGATTGCAGCACATAACACTGGTTTTCCAGTGCCCGTGCCTGGCAGCCGATACGGACCCGGTAAAAACCGGCCTGGGTGTCGGTGCAGCTTGGCGCCAGAATCACATCGGCACCTGCCTGAACCTGCTGATGGGCAATCAATGGAAACTCGGTGTCGTAACAGATATTGATGCCGAGTCGACCGATGTCGGTATCAATGACCTTGATATCCTGGCCGGCATGAATCAGCCACTGCTCATTCTCAAAACGGGTCATGATGAGCTTGTCCTGATAATCAATCAGCCCATCCACGCCATAGAGGTTGGCGCGGTTACGGAAGGTACCGTCGTCCTGAAGCACCGGAAAGCTGCTGGCCAGAATCATGACATCAAACTGACGCGCCAGTTCAGTGTAGAGCGCCTCATAGTCCTGATAAATCTCCTGCATCGAATGCAGCTGTTTACCGAGATCCTTGTAGACTTCTTCACCGAACAAAGACGCCAGTTCCATGCTGCCGTATTCCGGGAATACCAGCAGCTTGGCCTGATGAGAGGCTGCCTGCTTGACCCAGTGAGTGAGCTTGGTTTCAAACTCGCTCCACTCATGGAAAAAGCCGATATCGTATTGCGCGACGGCTGCTTTTACTTTGCTCATTAAATTTTCTTCATCCAGAAAGTCATCGGTTTGGGCGATTCAACATTTTCATCCAGCTCTTTCCAGCTAAAAGTGGTGTTAAGCTCCGGATACTTTTCATAACCGCGTTTACGCCAGAAATTATCCAGTGGTACGTAATCAGCCGGACGCCGTGGATGGTTTTCAGGACGCTGCACACCACAGAAGCAGCTGTAATCAAAACCGCCGATTTCCTGCGCGTGCGCTTCACGATGGTCGAAGAAAGCGACACCTGCGCCCTGACCACGGTATTCGGGTAACAAAACCGATTCACCGCAATAAAAAATCTTGCTGACATCGTAGCCGGCAGCATTAAAGGGCGCTTTGACCTCATCCGTTTCATGCTCAAGCGGGATACCGGTAGATGCGCCGACCACCTTGTCACCGTCAAAAGCGAGCACGATGACACTGTCAGGCGCTTCGATATAGGTTTGCAGGTATTTTTCTTCGTAAGCCAGATCGCCATCATAGAGATAAGGCCAGTCACGAAATACCTGAATCCGGAGCCGGGCCAGCTCCGGAATATATTGGTTCAGCTTATCGCCGGAGAGTCGTTCCAGTTTCAGCATAGTTTTTCCAATCGTCATTTTTTGCTGTGAAAGAGGACACAGCTGTTTAACCTGCGACTTGAGCGATCCAGTCTTCCAGGTTGTAGTAGTTAGTGATGCGGGCGACTTTGCCGTCACGAATCACAAAGAAAGCACCGGCAGGCAGGCGGTAAGTCTGACCCGCGGCTTCAGGCAGGCCTTCATCTGTTGACAGGTATTCACCCAATACCGTGAATTCAACCGCAGCGCGATCGCCTTCATCATTGGTGGTGATGGAAATATCAACGATTTGCTCTTTGTAATGCGCGTTCATGCGATCCATGAACTTGGAGAAGGCTTCCTTACCGACTTCACGGCCGCTCTGGTTAACGTCGTGGATGACATCATCAGTCAGCATCGCCAGAAAAGCATCCATATCCTGACGGTTGAATGCATCGTAGTAGTCTTGCAGCAGTTTTACAGTGGCTTGGTTCATGGTCAAAATTCCGCACAGAAAAAACGGCGGATTTTAGCCCGTAAACGCTTCAATGAAAAGCATAAATTTTGATTGTTGGCTGAGACGAACAGAGTGAGTTTGATTAAAAACTTTTATCCGCAGATTTCGCTGATTAGCACAGATTAATAAAAGGTTTCTTTCGCAGGCGCTCAGCATTGGTTAGCACCCCTGCCCAATGCCCTGACTGTTATGGCATGCGTTAACTCATTTCCTAAGATTTCAAATTAAGTTTTTACGTAAATCTCCGGCAATCCGTGTCATCTGCGGATAACTCAATCATTGCCTAGCGCTGATTTCGCTGAACGATGCCCATCAATTTGTAGGTCAGCATCGACGCGGCAAAATCGTAGGCATGGAAGCCTTCAATCGGCGCAAACTCCATCACATCAAAGCCGATAATATCGCGTTGTTTAGCGACCGATTCGAACAGATTCAGCGTCTGATACCAGCCAAGGCCGCCTGGTACCGGTGTACCAGTGGATGGAAATACGGACGGATCCATGCCGTCGATATCGACAGTGAAAAAGACTTTTTGCGGGAAGTCATCAGGTAGCGTAATGCTTTGAATATTGTTCTGGACCAGTTCATCAGCGTCTTTGAAATGCACGCCGAACTCTTCGCGAAAGCCCATTTCTTCTTCACAGAACGCCCGGATACCAAGTTGGTACAGCGGGATGCCCATATCGACCACCCGCTTCATCACCGAGGCGTGGCTCAGCACATCCCCTTCATAGGCCTGGCGTAAATCAGCATGGGCATCAATCTGCACCACACCGAAATCGGTCATGCCGGCATCCACCAGCCCTTTGATCACGCCGTAAGTGACAGTATGTTCACCGCCCAGTACGACGGGCATCGCGCCCTGACGGACGATATTGGCGGTGGCCGCTGCGATATTATCAATGACCTGCTTGGCATCGACACTGCAATCAACCGGTTCACAGGTGTAAATACCGGCGTCACAGGGTTTGCTGTAACCATCCCACTCTTCCAACTGCCATGAGGCTTCCAGAATCGATGATGGTCCCAGACCGGTGCCGCCACCATAAGAGACGGTTTTCTCAAACGGGACCGGTAATACATGAAACATCGCTTTATCTGGCGCTGGCTGTTCGATTTCAGAACCGAGGAAAATGGGGTATTCGAGTTGTTTCATATCAGGACAGCCTGTGTTTAAAGTCTTGGTAGCCAAATTCTTTGACCACACGCAGCACGTCGGTTTCCGAGTTCCAGATCGCAATGGCCGGTAATTTGGTGCCGTTAAAAGTCGTGGTTTTGACCATCGTGTAATGGCTCATATCTTCAAAAATCAGTCGCTGACCGATCTTCAGGGGTTCAGCAAAGCTGTAGTCACCAATCACATCACCGGCGAGACAGGTGAGACCACCGAGACGATAGCTATGTTCAAACTCATCCGGCTCACCGGCGCCGCTGATATCAGGACGGTAAGGCATTTCCAGCGTGTCCGGCATATGACAGGTAGCCGAGGTATCGAGAATCGCCTGGTTCAGATTATTCCAGGTAATATCCAGCACTTCGCAGCTGAGGATACCGGTGCCAATGGCCATCGCCTCGCCCGGTTCCATGTAGACCTCGACATCATGTCGCTGTTTAAACGCCTGGACCAGTTCTACCAGCCCATTGATGTCGTAGCCTTCGGCGGTGATGTGATGACCGCCGCCAAAGTTAATCCACTGCATTTGCTGCAGCAGATGACCGAATTTATCTTCGACCGCCGCCACGGTTCTGGCCAAGGGTTCAAAACCCTGCTCGCAGAGGGTATGGAAATGCAGGCCGCTGATGCCATCCAGTGCCGATTCATCCAGCTGAGACAGCGGAATGCCAAGACGCGAGCCTGGTGAGCATGGGTCATAAATCGGCACTGTGCCCTCGGAATGCTCCGGATTGATTCTGAGGCCGAAGTGCAGTTCCGGGCGTTTCTTTTTCGCAGCCAGGCACTGTTCACGAAACCGCAGCCACTGACCGCAGGAATTGAACACAATGTGATGGGCAAAGGTCAGCAGTTCATCAATATCTGCCTGGCTGAAGGCCGCGGCAAAGGCATGGACTTCACCGCCGTATTCTTCATAACCCAGTCTGGCTTCATGCAGACCGCTGGCGCAGGTGCCGCTCAGGTACTTTCGAGTCAAATCACCGAATGACCACATTGAGAACGCTTTCAGCGCACCCAGCACCTTGGCACCGCTGGCCTCAGCGACCTCGCTCAGAATACGCAGATTGCGTTCGACCGCGACTTCATCCACCACAAAACAGGGTGATGGCAGACGGTAAAGATCGAGTTTGGAGAAATCGGTGAATTGCATTGAGTAACCTAGTTTCTAACCACAGAGGCACAGAGTTCACAGAGGAAAATGTAACGGCCACACTTTGAAGGTAAAGAACCTTTCCCGGATTGGGACTGGATTGCTTCGGCCGCCGGCCTCGTAATGACAAACTCTCTGTGTTCTCTGTGCCTCTGTGGTTTGACGTTTATTAATCCAGATCGAAGTTATCCAGTTCGACCACCTGCCACGGCAGGCCGTATTTGTTCATGTCTTCCATAAACGGATCCGGATCGAACTGTTCCATATTCCAGACACCCGGTTTTTTCCATTTGCCTTCCAGGATCATTTTGGCGCCGATCATGGCAGGGACACCGGTGGTGTAGGAAATCGCCTGCGATTGCACTTCCTGGTAGCAGTCCTGATGGTCTTTGATGTTGTAGACATAGACAATTTTTTCTTTGCCGTCTTTCACGCCTTTGACGACGCAACCGATACAGGTTTTACCCTTGGTCCGCGGTCCCAGGGTGGACGGATCCGGCAGCAGCGCTTTGAGGAACTGAATCGGAACGATCTGCTGGCCCTGGAATTCGACCGGTTCGATACCGGTCATGCCGACATTCCCCAGCACTTCAAGGTGTTTGAGATAATTATCACCAAAACTCATCCAGAACTGAGCGCGCTTCAGGGTCGGGAAATGCTTGACCAGCGACTCCAGTTCTTCGTGGTACATGCGGTAGATATTGTAGGTACCGACTTCATCCGGACAGGTGAAGCTGGCCTTTTTCGACATCGCCGGCGTTTCAACGAATTCACCGTTTTCCCAGTGACGGCATTCGGCCGTGACTTCACGGATATTGATTTCCGGGTTGAAGTTGGTCGCAAACGGATAACCGTGGTCACCACCGTTGACGTCGATAATGTCGAGCTCGTGAATTTCATCGAAATAATGCTTGGCAATCCAGGTAGTGAACACATTGGTCGCACCCGGATCAAAGCCACTGCCGAGCAGTGCGGTCAGGCCGGCATTCTTGAACTTGTCCTGATAAGCCCACTGCCATTTGTATTCGAACTTGGCGGTGTCCAGTGGCTCGTAATTGGCGGTGTCGAGATAATCAATACCCGCTGCCAGACAGGCATCCATAATGCTCAGATCCTGGTATGGTAGCGCTACATTAATCACCAGATCCGGTTTTTCCTGCTCCAGAAAAGCGGTCAGTTCGGCGACATTGTCAGCGTCGATTTTGGCGGTTTTAATCGGACGGTCCAGCTGCGCAGCAATCGCTTTACACTTTTCTTCGGTGCGACTGGCCAGCACGATTTCGGAAAACACTTCCGGCAGTTGGGCACATTTGTGTGTCACCACACCGCCGACGCCACCGGCGCCGATAATCACGACTTTTGACATAACAAGAACCTTTCCTTATTAGCTAAATGTTCGGAAAAACAAGAATCTTAACGTTCGAAGAATGTATAACCGTGCATGCTCTCACGGAAAGCACGCAGCATCTGCTGGCGCATCGGCACTGAAATCCGGCCGTCACGCACTGCCTGCTCGGCAATACGGCGGAACTGTTCCTGAATCAGTTTCGGATCATATTCCACATAGCTCAGGACATCGGCAATGCTGTCACCGTGGAATTCACGGCGGAAGTCAAAGCTGCCATCCTCATTGATGTGCACGCTGACCACATTGGTATCACCAAACAGGTTATGCAGATCGCCGAGCGTTTCCTGATAGGCGCCAACCAGGAACACGCTGACGTAATACTCCTCGCCTGCTTTCAATGGATGCAAAGGTAACGTTTTGCGCACCCCTTCCGGCGAGATGAAGTTGTCAATTTTGCCGTCACAGTCACAGGTCATATCGGCCAGCACGCCGTCACGCACCGGGGCTTCATTGAGCCTATGAATCGGCATGATCGGAAACAGCTGATCAATTGCCCAGATATCCGGCAGCGACTGGAACAGGCTGAAGTTACCGTAATAGATATCGGACATCAGTTCCGGCAGCGCTTCCAGTTCCTGCGACACGCGTCTGGCCTGTGGCAGCAGATTGGAAATCTTCTCCAAAATCGCCAGTGTCACGTTTTCCGCCAAAGCGCGGTCACGCAGCGTTGCCTGACCGTGGTGGAACAGTTCGCGCAGTTCGTCGCGGTAATAGAGTGCATCGTTGTAGCACTCCTGCAGGTGATCGACATTCACGTATTCCATCACGCCATAAAGATTGACGATGAGATCGTGACTGTCTTCCGGTGGCTCGGTGGGGATGAAATCCGGCTTATGCTCACGAACTTCCAGAATGTTGAACAGCAACATGGAAGAGTAAGCCACCAGGGCGCGCCCCGACTCGGAAATAATGACCGGGTGTTTAATATCCAGCGGATCCAGGCATTCCTGCAGGGTCTCGACAATGTTGTAACAGTACTCATCAAGCCCATAGTTCATGCTATGGGTGCTGTTGCTGCGAGCACCTTCATAATCGACCGCCAGACCGCCACCGAGGTCGATATAGCCCATTGGCGCGCCCTCTTCAATCAGACCGGCGTAAAAACGGCAGGCTTCCATCACACCGCTACGGATATTACGGATGTTGGGGATTTGCGAGCCGAGATGACTATGCAGCAACTGCAGACAGTGCAGCATATCGGCCTGTTTGAGCTTTTCCACTACACCGAGCAAGGCATTGGTCGATAGTCCAAAGATCGAACGATCGCCACTGTCTTCATTCCAGTGACCTTCAACCATGGAGGCGAGTCGAATGCGCACGCCGATTAAGGGATCGATACCCAGCGCGCGGCTGCGCTCAAGAATAATATCGAGCTCCATCGCCGTTTCCAGCACAAAGAAGCACTTGATCCCCATCTGGCGGGCATAAAGACCCAGTTCAATGAACTCTTCATCTTTATAACCGTTGCAGATAATCAGGCTGTCATGGTCACGCAGTTGCGACAGGGCAATAATCAGTTCCGCTTTACTGCCGGCTTCGAGACCATGATGGTAACGGCTGCCGTAATCCGCGATTTCCTCGATAACGTGGCACTGCTGATTGACCTTAATCGGGAACACGCCGCGATAATGATTCTGGTAATCGGCGTCTTTGATGGCTTTGGCGAAAGCTTCGTTGATCTGGGTGATGCGCTGATCCAGCAGATTTTCGATGCGCAGTACCGCCGGCATATCCAGACCGCGCTCGCGCATGCCATTGACGATATCAATGATCGGCACCTGGGTAGTCTTGTTGCCGAACTGGAGCGAGACCACGGCATTACCGTCCTCGGAGACGTCAAAATAGTCACTGCCCCAGTCACGAACGCCGTATAAACGGGCACTATGTTCGGAACTCCACTCAGCGCTCAAGTCCAGGTCTTTGTCCAGCATTGAGGAGAGGTGGTTTTGCATCGGCAGCGATCCCTAATGGTATTGATTAAAGTGCGCGATTTTCACTACTTTGGCAGGAAAATGCAAAGAATAATTACAACAAATAAAAGCTTAACTTTACAGTAGCATGACTCTCTATGCCTAGAGACGGTTCCTATAACCGCGAGATTAGGCGCAAACGCAGGCCAGGACAGCCTGTCCCGACACGCCACCCCCTCAATCTAGGGGGTAATGATATGCTTGCCAACTGATAATCTAGAGCATGGGACTGATCTCTGATGTTTGCTGAGATCGGCTTGAGCTTGAATCAGTCAGTGATGTCTGCAATCAGAGTAATCGATACCGAATGATGAAAACCATATTAATTGTTGAAGATTCTGAAGCGACACGCCATCGCCTTGAAGAAGCGATTACCGAGGGCGGCCAGTTTGAACTTATCGGCTCGGTCAATACCTATCAGGATGCCTTGAGTTTTATTCGTTCAACCCCCCCGGATATTCTACTGACTGATCTGGATTTGCCCGACGGTAACGGGGTGGAATTGATCAAGCTGATTAACCTGCCTGTGGTCAAAACAGAACTCGCTATCGTGATTACCGTATTCGGTGATGGTTACCACGTCATCGAGGCACTCAAAGCCGGTGCTTCTGGCTATCTGCTGAAAGACGACAATTTCATGGACATCAATGAGGCTATATCGCAGATGGTTGATGGTGGGGCCCCTATCAGCCCGAGCATTGCCCGTTATCTGCTCAATGAGTTGTCGATGGCTGACACGACGAACGAAAAGGAAAAGTCGACCGACAGCATCCTCAGCCCCAGAGAAAAAGAAGTATTACTGCTGGTCAGTAAGGGATATACGTCCAAGGAAATTGCCAAAACGTTGGATCTGTCTTATTACACAGTGAGGGAATATGTTTCCAATGTGTATAAGAAGCTGTCAGTCAAAAACAAAATGCAGGCAGTCAGTGAGGCCACCCTGCTCGGTATTATCTGAACATCAGATGAAGCCGACAATAAACTTTTTATCTTTATGAAATTAAATGGTTTATGTTTGTTTTTAGCACCGTGTAAGATGTTGAAAAGGCACCCATCTGATGACAAGCGGAAATGACTGATAAGGACAGCAGGGTTTTGGGTAACGAGAAACTGGTTCAGCACAGGAGGCAACAGATGCATCATTCTGCTGATTGCAAGCATAGCGCCATCCGTCAGTGCGGATTGACTGTTTCCGGCCTCCGCGTTTTTGCAGAAGCGTTTGGGTCATGACTCGTTTACTGACATTTGCCTGTCTGCTGTTTTTTACACTGGTTTCTTCCGCCTATGCCGACACCGTGCAAATCCTGCTGTCAGAGGACAAAACCGCTTACCACCAGCTGGCTCAGGACATCAAGAACCACATCGGTGATCCGGCACTGCGCACTAATACACACATTGTGACCCTCAATAGCAGTGCAGCAAACAACTTTGCGCCGACAGACTTGATTGTCAGTATCGGTGAAACGGCTGTTCTATTCAGTAAAAGTCATTATCCCCAGAACAGTCATCTCTATAGTTTTATTGACAAAAGCCTGATTCAGACAGATTACGCCAAGAACTGGGTTGCAGTATTGCTTGATCAGCCAATCCAGCGGCAGCTTGATACCGCCACTCAGATTGTTCAGGGTGGACTCAACACCAGGCTTGTCATCGCGGTATCGGAAGACAACCAGTTAATTCGCGATGAAATTGCCCGCTTGAACACTGCCCTTGGCATACAGCTGGACATCGTGGTTGTGGGCACTGATGCTGAACCTGCCAAGGTGATCGATAGCGCTTTGCAAAATGCCGGTGCCTTAATTGCGGTGCGTGACTCACATGTCTGGTCCGGAGAGCATGCGAAATGGATGCTGTATCAGAGCTACAAATACAAAGTGCCGGTCATCGGCTATTCAAAAAGTTTTCTCAAAGCCGGTGCCCTGATTTCAGTTTATCCCAGCCTGTTTGATATTGTCAGAGAAACCGCTGACCTCATCACTTACTGGCACCAGTACCAGGGTGGATGGGGAACAAATCAAACAAACATTTATCCTCCCTACACCATCTCGATCAATGACAACATCGCCCGGGCCTTGGAAATCAACATTCCGGACAGCATAAGGCAAGGCGCTGCAACCGATGTTTCCGACTAAACTCAAAACCCAGTTACTGCTCATCACCATCCTTCCCCTGCTGTTGACGATTTCAGTGGTGACCATGTTCATTCTGTCTGATGTGCTGGAAGACATTGAGTCGGCTGTCGTCAAGCGCAGCCAGAGCATTGCCAGTCAGGCCTCTGTGTTGGCTGAATTCCCACTCTATACCGGCGATATTGATGCCCTGACAAAAGTCGCTGATTTAATGATCAAAACCCATGATCTCACCTTTATCCGTTTTATTGACCCGACCGGTCAGCTCTTACTGGAGAAATCCGGCAAGAAACCCAAAGGTAAAGTGAGAGAGATCGAGTTCCTGGTTTATTCACATGGCCCCAATCTGGATGATTTTTCTCTTGCCGGCTCAGACATTGCCAGCAAAGCCCCGCTGGGTCGTATTGAAATCGGCTTTACCAACAACAGTGCTGAAGCTCAGCGCTTTGAGGCCTACACAAAGGTGCTGGGGATCGCTCTGCTGGCACTTGCCCTGGGTATTTTTCTGGTTTATGTATTTAGCCGGCGTCTCAGCAATGCTATCAATGCACTGATGGCTACAGCCAAAAACCTGGAGCATAAAAACTTCTCAGCCCGGGTCAGCGAAAATGGCAGTGGCGAGCTGCTCAATTTTCAACGCACCTTCAACAGCATGATTGACTCGCTGGAGAAAAATGATGCGGAACTGCAGGATAAAGTGAACGCCGCGACCGCCTCTCTCAGCGACACTGTCGAACAGCTGTCACAGAAAAACAAAGCGCTGGCCCAGCAACGTCAGGAAACCATCGATCTGGAGCGTAGTAAGGCGATTCTTGAAGAACGTGAACGTATAATGCGTGATATGCATGATGGTATCGGCGGACAGTTAGTGGCCTCGCTGGCGATCCTTGAATTGGAAAAAGATTCAGAGGTCAACCGCAACATCCATGCGGTATTGACTGAATGCCTCAATGATCTGCGGCTGATTATCCATTCATTGAGCATGCAGAACAGCGTGATGGGTTCATTGCTGGCTGATTTTAAATACCGGACCAGTAAAAAGCTGGAACAACTCGATATTGAGTTGGATTGGCAGGTCGATGCCAATGCCGATGCGCTGGGCATCAAACCACAGACCGGCCTGCATTTACTTCGGATTCTGCAGGAGGCCTTTACCAACATACTCAAACATGCCGGTGCCAGTGACATTGCGTTCAATGCTTTCCGTGAGGGGCAGGATTTTATTATCAGCATCGAGGATAATGGCAGCTTCACCCCCCACACTGAAGCGATAGACAGAGGCTACGGTATCAATAGCATGAAGTCGCGTGCCGCCAAAATCGGGGGACAACTGGCAGTGGAAAAGACTCGCAGCGGCGGCTGCCGGGTCACTTTGATTTTGCCCAATTGCTTTTCCTCCTCCCAGCATGCGAGAGGTGACAGCATCAAAGTCAGGCAAGTATCCTGATTATGCAGGCTTCAAGCATGCTTTCATGCCTGGCGACAGACTGATAATTCCCTTTACTCGCCTCATCGGCCTGCCCATGGGGCGTTTTTTTTCCTTTGCTATATGTGCGTCAGATGATGGGCATTTCTTCCGGTATTGTACTGTCCGTTGCCGGATTCAGTCCGGAATGGAAGGCTTCAACGCCTTCTGCCACTTCATCCGGCTTACTGAAGCGAGCGATGTGAAACAGGGCTTCGCCTTCATTCACCAGCGGGATATTGGTCCTGCCGATAATGACGCCTGAACTGCTGGCAAAGACTTCCGTTTCTGAATTGTCCTTGCCGTAGGGCGCGGCCACCATGCCCAGTAAATCGCCTTTATTTACACTCGCTCCCATCGGCACCAGCATCCGGAAAATGCCACTCTGTGGTGCCCGCACCCAGACGCTGGAACGGGCCACAAAAGGATCCCGTTTTTTGGTTTTTTGACGGGATGGCGCCAGCATGCCGATCTTGCGCATCACTTCGATGACGCCTTTGACGCCGGCCCGGATTGCTAATTCATTAAAACGCAGCGCCTCGCCGGCTTCATAAACGACGACCGGTACATTCGTTTGCTGCGCAGCAAAACGAAGCGATCCTTCAATCAAACCGGAATTGACGATGACGGGCGCATCAAAAGCCCGTGCCATGGCCTCGACCTCCGGGTTGGACAGATCAGCCCGCATTTGTGGCAGATTGTCACGGTGAATGGCGGCAGTGTGCAGATCGATACCATGACTGCAGTGCTGCACCACTTCCGTCATAAAGCAGTGTGCCAGACGCGCAGCCAGAGACCCTTCATCAGAGCCGGGGAAACAGCGATTCAGATCGCGGCGGTCTGGCAGGTAGCGGGACTGGTTGAGAAAACCGTAAACATTGACCACCGGTATCGCAATCAGTGTGCCGCGCAGCCCCTTCAGGCTCTTGCTTTTCACCAGCCGGCGAATAATCTCGACGCCATTGATTTCATCACCATGCACCGCCGCAGAGACAAACATGACCGGGCCTGAGCGACGACCACTGATAACCTGCACCGGCATGCTCAGTGCGGTATGCATGTACAAATCAGGTAAAGGGACTTCGATAATACGGTTCTGGCCCGGCTTGATTTCTTCACCGGCAATAATCAGGGGTTCAGCCACAGTTAACCTCTTCCGCGAGTCTGGGTTTTGCCCAGCTTGGCATTTTTCTCAATGAACTCGATGATCTGGTCGGCAATATCTTTGCCAGTCGCTTTTTCAATGCCTTCCAGTCCCGGGGAGGAATTCACTTCCATCACCACCGGGCCGTGATTGGAGCGCAATAAATCAACACCGCAGACATTGAGCCCCATGGTTTTGGCTGCTCTCACTGCAGTCGCGCGCTCCGCCGGTGAGATTCGAATCAGATTGGCACTACCGCCGCGGTGCAGGTTGGAACGGAATTCCCCTTCCTTGCCCTGACGTTTCATCGCCGCCACCACTTTGTCGCCAACCACAAAACAACGGATATCGGAGCCGCCGGCCTCTTTGATAAATTCCTGCACCAGGATGTTGGCATTCATACCCAGGAAAGCTTCAATAACGCTCTCGGCGGCTTTTTCGGTTTCGGCCAGCACCACGCCAATGCCCTGAGTGCCTTCCAGCAGTTTGATAACCAGCGGTGCCCCGCCGACCATTTTAATCAGGTCATCGACATCATCAGGACGGTGGGCGAAACCCGTGACCGGCAAACCGATACCTTTACGTGACAGCAGTTGCAATGCCCGCAGTTTGTCACGCGAGCGGCTGATAGCGACTGATTCGTTTAAGGGATAAACGCTCATCATCTCGAACTGCCTGAGCACCGCTGTACCATAAAATGTGACCGATGCACCGATCCTCGGAATCACGGCATCGTAGCCGGTCAGAATTTCGCCTTTGTAATGTACTTCCGGCTTGAGGGATGTGATGTTCATATAACAACGCAACACATCAAGCACATGGACTTCATGACCGCGTTCCTCTGCTGCTTCAACCAGTCTGCGGGTTGAATACAGTTTCGGATTGCGCGACAGGATGGCAATCTTCATTCACTTTCTCCGTCAAGGATTTCTTTGCGTGGCTCTTCTTTGGCTTCATCGCTGCTCTGTCCGGCCAGAAACGACCTGGAAGGATTGACCACGATATTGCCGGCTGTCATCGCTGTGCGACCAAGCAGCATGCGAAACAGCATATTATCGCGGTTTGTCAGCGTGACTTCTATAGGCCAGGTTTTATCGCCCAGGCTGATCTCGGTCAAAATGACATATCGCTTTTCAGTATGGCCCCCCGAGTCAGTGACATTACGCTCATCAATGACCTCGGCATCACACCAGACCACGGTGTCTGTCTCTCCCTGATTAGGGTGAAGACCAAATCTAACCCAGGTTTTGCCGTCTTTTTGATAAGGGCCGACTTCAAAGGCATGAATGGCGGAAGTGCGGGCGCCGGTATCGACCTTGGCTTTGATTCTGTCTATGCCCAGTTGCGGCAGTGACAGCCATTCGCGCCATCCGACAGTGACGGCTTGTTGTGCTTGTTTACTGTTATTCACGACTCAGTCCAACATATTTTTATTCCAGTCTTTGACGCTTTCCTGCATGCCATTGACGCCACTGTCGGCGCTACTGACCAGGTTTCTCAAACTGTTGACGATATCATCACCATATCGGTTCGCCAGAATATTGCTGGTCGTGATGACAATGATCGCCATTACGATGACATAGAGGTGTGTAAAAATGACCCTGAGCATCAGTTTGTCCTCCAGGAAACAGGTCTCTGATGTCGAGGATAGCACTGGCACCGGCCAGCGTGAATAGAATTGGCTTCAGCCCAAGGCTGTCACCACAAGCCAATCTGATTTAGGAGTTACTTGGATCGGTTTTACGTCGGCCCAGATGCTCTTCATCCCGTCTTTCTTTTTTGTTGTAGGCATCTCGCATGACGATGCTGTCACCGCGGCGGTCTTTACCCCGCCTGCGATCATCATAATGAACATAGCCGCAGCGGCAGCTTTCGGCTTTATTGCAGTCATTCAGTGGTAACTTGGGGGCTTCAGAGACCAGAAATACCCGGTGAGACATTTCAAAGGCGGCATTACAGGCATGCTGATGGGGTTTAATCCGCACCGCAGTGTAGGGATGCTTGACGATTTCAGGTGTCGGTGGCTCCGGCTTTTTCTTGCGGATAAACAACAAATAAACGGCAATCACACTAACAATCAGAATAAAGAGGGCAACTTCCATCCACACTCTCCCTAGTGAACTTTGACACCTGCTATGAGATTAACGCATTTTCCCGGCAAATAGCCAGCACAGAATCGTCAGCCTGAACGGTAGAGAAAACGGTTCATTTTAGTGATGGTGGTCACCTTGATTTCCTTGGGACAGACACGCTCACATTCGCGGTAATTACTGCAACTGCCAAAGCCCTCATCTTCCATCGCTTTGAGCAGTCTGGCGGGTCTGTCTTTATCCATCTGTCCCTGGGGTAAAGTCGACAGATGCGCCACTTTTGCTGCAACAAACAAGGTCGCCGAGGCATTGGGGCAGACTGCGACACAGGCGCCGCAGCCAATACAGGTGGCGGCATCAAAGGCCCTATCTGCGACTTCCTTTTCGATGGGTAATGTATTGGCCTCGCAGGCGGATCCGGTTCGAATCGGGATATAACCACCGGATTGAATGATGCGATCAAAGGAGCTGCGATCGACAATCAGATCCTTGATGACCGGAAACGCCGTCGCGCGCCAGGGCTCAATCCACAGTTCTTTATCATCCACATAGTCACGCATATACTGCTGGCAGGTCGTGGTGGCTTTATGTTTGCCATGCGGCGTACCGTTAATCACGAGGTTGCAGGAGCCGCATATGCCCTCTCGGCAGTCAAAGTCGAAAGCGACCGGATCTTTCCCTGCCAGAATCAGGTTCTCATTGAGTGCATCCAGCATTTCCAGAAATGATGAATCTTCACTGGCATCGACTTCATGTGCTTCGAAAAAGCCTTTGGCTTCAGGCCCCTGTTGCCGCCAAATATTCAATTTAAAGATCATTGGTAATTTCTTATGCTGGGTCGAACAAAATCGAAATGCAGATATTCTCGGAACAGCGCCGGCTTACTGATATCGCCGCTGTACTGCCAGGCAGCCACATAGGAATAATCCATATCATTGCGTCTGGCTTCGCCATCTTCTGTCAGGTGCTCCTCGCGCGCATGACAGCCGCAGGATTCTTCCCTGTCCAGCGCATCCAGACACATTAATTCGGCCAGTTCAAAAAAGTCGGCGACCCGGCCTGCCCGTTCCAGTGTCTGGTTGAGCTGTTCCGCCTCGCCGGTGATTTTGACTTTATGCCAAAACTCATCGCGAAGCGCCCTGATTTTATCAATGGCGGAGAGCAATGTATCTCTCTCCCTCGCCATTCCGCAGGCATGCCATAGGATCTGCCCCAGTTGCCGGTGAAAATCGTCGGCGGTAACGGAGGCGTCAGGCGCATTCATCAGCCGATTGATCCGGGATTGTGCCTCTTCAATCGCGGCATTAGCCTGTGACTGATACTGCTCTGTTTTGATGGGTTTACGCCGGGCAAGATAGTCAGACACCGTCGTCGGCAGAATAAAGTAGCCATCTGCGAGGCCCTGCATCAGGGCACTGGCACCGAGCCGGTTAGCCCCATGATCAGAGAAGTTGGCCTCACCACCTGCGAATAAACCATCGATGCTGGTCATAAGGTTATAGTCCACCCAGAGACCACCCATGGTGTAATGCACTGCCGGATAAATCCGCATCGGTGTCTGGTATGGATCTTCAGCTGTAATTCGCTGGTACATTTCAAACAGGTTGCCGTATTTTTCCCTGACAGCCTCCAGGCCCTGATTGCGGATAGCATCGGCAAAATCCAGATACACGCCCAGTTTGCGGCCATCAATTTCAGCGCCAACACCGCGGCCCTCATCACAAATCTGCTTGACCGCACGGGAGGCAATATCCCTGGGCACCAGGTTGCCGAATGACGGATATATGCGTTCCAGAAAATAATCACGATCGGCTTCAGCAATGTCTTCCGGTCGTTTGTCCGCATCGGCTTTGTTTTTAGGTGCCCAGACCCGGCCATCATTTCGCAGCGACTCACTCATCAAGGTCAGTTTGGACTGCAGCTCGCCCTGCTGGGGAATGCAGGTGGGATGAATCTGGGTAAAACAGGGGTTGGCGAATAAAGCGCCTTTCTTATGCGCACGCCAAATGGCCGAAGCATTACAGCCTTTGGCGTTGGTGGAAAGATAAAAGGCATTGCTGTAACCACCGGTGCAAAGCACCACGCAATCAGCCAGATGGCTCTCCAGTTCTCCGGTCACCAGATCCCGGGTCACAATGCCAATCGCTCTGTCACCATCCATGATGAGATCCTGCATTTCACAGCGTGAGCGATGCGTCACCGAGCCCGCCGCAATCTGTCGGCTCATCGCCTGATAAGCCCCCAGCAATAATTGCTGGCCGGTCTGTCCCCGTGCATAAAAGGTTCTGGAGACCTGTGCACCACCAAAGGAGCGGTTAGCCAGGTAGCCGGAATACTCCCGGGCAAAAGGAACGCCTTGCGCCACAGCCTGATCGATAATCGAGGTACTGAGTTCAGCCAGACGAAAGACATTGGATTCTCGTGCCCGGAAATCGCCACCTTTGATCGTGTCATAAAACAACCGCCAGACACTGTCTCCGTCATTCTGATAATTCTTGGCAGCATTGATGCCACCCTGGGCAGCAATACTGTGAGCGCGGCGCGGGCTGTCCTGAAAGCAAAAGGTTTTCACCTTGTAGCCCATTTCGCCCAGAGAAGCGGCCGCCGAAGCCCCGGCAAGGCCGGTACCGACGACAATCACCGTATACTTTTTACGATTGGCCGGGCTCACCACGCGGGAGTTGAATTTGTGCTGTTTCCAGCGATCCTGCAATGGCCCCTTAGGCGCATGGCTATCCAGTTCAAACTCACTCATGCCGTCATCCAGATATAAACAGGAACGGAAGCGAAACCGGCGGTTAAAATCACCACAGCGGCACTAATTGAAAGTCGGTGCATATTAGAACTGACGCCCAGTGTCTGTAGCACATTGACCAGGGAATGCAGCAGATGCATCGCCAGAATCACCAAGCCTGCCAGGTAAAACAGCAACATCCAGGCTGAGCTGAACCAGTCCAGCATGGCTTGTCTCACCTGGCTGGTATCGAGCATCAAGGTCTGGCCGATATGCACCAGGATAAAAATCAGTAACAGAATGATACTGAGCGTCACCAGCGGCGCAGGGATATGCAGTTTGTCATGCTTTTTATAGCCGACCTGACGCGCCTGACTGTTCTTGATTCGGATCGCCACAGCGGCTTTCACATGAATAAATAAGGCAATCAGTACCAGGGCCAGCACCGGCCAGCGAATCCAGGCTTGGTTATAGACTTCATAGAAATGTTCAAATGCGGGCGCAGAAAAAAAGCTGAGGTTAGTCAGCATATGGAAAATCAGATAGACAGTCAGCACAGTGCCTGCCAGGGTCATCGTTCGTTTTCGAAGTTGGAGTAACGTCATGACTTAACTTTCCATATCCAGTCTGGCGTCTTTATTGTCCGGTCGCGGTTTCAGCTTCTCTTTCTCAATAGTGCGTATGCAACTGTTCCAGCGCAGGATCGACTCGTCATTGTGTTCAGGCCGGATCTTTTCTGCTTTCTGGTAGAACTGTAAGGCTTCGATGAAATAGTCATAGGCAAACACGCGGGCCATGCTTTGTGTCAGCATAAACCGAGCCCGACGCTCATGTAGCAGGCCGGTGTAATAGTATTGCTGATAACGACTTTGCAGTTTCTGAATCGCCTGCTCAATGGCCTGGACCTGCGTTTTCTTGCCTGCATGATGCAACTGGTCACTGAGCGCCAGAATATAGAGCACCAGTGCTTTCTGGTTTTCAGGTTCTATGTGCAGGATATCAAGGCAGATACTTTCGGCAATTTCAGGCTCATGCAGAGAGCGGTATTGACGGGCCTTATCGAGTGCAAGCTCAATAGAATCGGGGTGTATATCGTGTAAGTCGAGCTCCATCAAATCCCTCACAAACTGCAAGTCTTATATAAGAGTTACTTAGCTCAATCTAGACTAAAGCCAGGCAACTTTCAATAGCTCTGGATTATAATTCACCACAAAAGCACAGAGTCCACAGAGATTAGCCCCATTAACGTTTGCCTCTTTGATTTTCAATCGTAGAAAGGTTTCGATGAATTTTTGGTCAAAGGTTTAAGTTAGTTCCGGGTTAGTGCTTTATCCATCGAACACCCGCACGTCATTGCCAACGTAGTGAAGCAATCCAGACAATAAGTTAAGAAGCCATGCTGAGCATGCCGGTAGATTCAGATCAAGCTCATCAAAGCCGGGAGCTTACCATGCAAAAATTATTTCTCAGTGACCTCTGTGCTTCTGTGGTTTATCCGCCATAATCGCGTTGGTTGCTTACATGGTGCCAGAACGCGATTTCTGGTATCTTTTGTCGTTTTTCCCATCGCGAAAACACGGTCCCACCATGCAAAGAAAAATTCTGGTCACCAGTGCCCTGCCTTATGCCAACGGCTCGATTCATCTGGGTCATATGGTCGAATATATTCAGACCGATATCTGGGTACGGTTTCAGAAAATGCGTGGCCATGAAGTGCATTATGTCTGCGCCGATGACGCTCACGGTACGCCTATCATGCTGCGGGCACAAAATCAGGGGATTTCACCTGAACAACTGATCAGCGAAGTGAGTAAAGAACATCAGGCTGATTTTGCCGACTTTGCGATTGGTTTCGACAACTACCACAGCACACATAGTGACGAGAACCGCGAGCTCGCCAGCCAGATTTACCTCGCCAATCGCGATGCCGGTCATATCGAAGCCCGCACTATCAGCCAGGCTTATGATCCGGAAAAAGAAATGTTCCTGCCGGATCGCTTTATCCGCGGTGAATGTCCGAAATGCGGTGCAGCTGATCAATATGGCGATAACTGTGAAGCCTGCGGTGCCACCTATGAGCCGACCGAACTGAAAAATCCGGTGTCTGCCGTGTCCGGTGCCACACCGATTACCAAAGAGTCCGAACATTACTTTTTCAAACTGGGCGACTTCGAGAAAACCCTGCGCGAATGGACTCATAGCGACCACCTGCAACCGGAAGTCACCCGCAAACTGGGCGAATGGTTCGACAGCGGTCTGCAGGACTGGGATATTTCCCGTGATGCCCCTTACTTCGGCTTTGAAATCCCGGATACCGACAACAAATTCTTCTATGTCTGGATGGATGCGCCGATTGGCTACCTCGCCAGCTTCAAAAATTACTGCGAACGTGAAGGCGTAGATTTCGACAGCTTTATGAAACCGGGCAGTGATACCGAAATGGTGCATTTTATCGGTAAGGACATCATCTATTTCCATGCCCTGTTCTGGCCGGCGATGCTGGAAGGCGCCGGATTCCGTCAGCCTGATAATATCTATGCCCACGGTTTTCTGACCGTCGACGGCAAGAAGATGTCCAAATCACGCGGCACCTTTATCAAGGCCCGTACCTATCTGGACCAGCTGAATCCTGAATACCTGCGTTATTACTTTGCCGCCAAGCTGGGTAGCGGGATTGATGATATTGATCTGAGCCTGGAGGACTTTCAGACCCGTATCAACGCCGACCTGGTCGGTAAAGTTGTTAATATCGCCAGCCGCTGCGCCGGCTTCCTGACCAAGCGTTTTGACGGCAAACTGGCTGATGAACTGAGCGAAGCTGCATTGTTCAGAGACTTCGCCAATCAGGCTGAAACCATTGCTAAACGCTATGAAGCCCGTGAATTCGGTCAGGCCATGCGTGAGATTATGGCTTTGGCGGATCGTGCCAACGTCTACATTGACGAGAAAAAACCCTGGGTACTGGCTAAAGAAGAAGGCAAGGAAGACGAAGTTCAGGCCATCTGCAGCATGGGAATCAACCTGTTCCGTGTTCTAATCGCCTACCTTAAACCTGTCCTGCCAAAAACGGCAGAACAGGCTGAGGCTTTTCTCAACATTGCGCCATTGAACTGGAGCGATGCAGAGACACCACTGCTCAGCCATCAAATCAATAAATTCAAACCATTGATGACACGCATCGAGCAGGACAAACTCGATGCCATTCTGGAAGCTTCAAAAGAATCGATGGCAGCAGAACAAAAACCAGCAGTGACAGCAGCTGATAGAAAAGATAGTGACATTGAGCCGATTGCAGATGAAATTCAGTTTGATGACTTTGCCAAGATCGACCTGCGTGTGGCAAAAATTATTAACGCCGAGCATGTCGAAGGTGCTGACAAATTACTGAAACTGACGCTGGATATTGGTCTGGGTGAAAAACAGGTGTTTGCCGGTATCAAATCCGCCTATGCGCCTGAAAACCTGATCGGCAAACTCACTGTGATGGTCGCTAATCTGGCGCCACGTAAGATGCGATTTGGCCTGTCTGAAGGGATGGTGCTGGCTGCAGGGCCGGGTGGCAAGGATCTGTTTATTCTTAACCCGGATGAGGGTGCTCAGCCGGGCATGCGGGTTAAGTGATTCAGGATTGAACCACAGAGGCTCAGAAAGCACAGAGTTTTTTAGAGACATCCGCAGATTACGCAGATGGACGCAGATTAAATCATTAAAGGCAAAACCAGCCCATAACTGATTTGTGATGTCGCTACAAATGGACTCAGTTCAGCTGTAATCTCCCCATTTTTAATCTGTGAAAACCCGCGAAATCTGCGGACAGATATTTATTCTGATATTCATCATATCTGAGAGTGTGAGCGAGCAATGATTAGCCCGGACAATAGGGTGTTGCGGTTGATCCAATATCTCGAATATTGGTAAACGAGCCATGCCTCAAATTCTTTTGAAACATTTGATAGAAGCTTTGCGCGTCGCCAGTAATCATAAAAGCAGTTGTCAAATAGAGGCTCTGTAGATATGAGTCAAGGCAATGCTAAATCTACCATATATTGCCCTATAATTTGCATTGAATTATGGTGATTACAAAAAAGCCCCGGATTGCTCCGGGGCTTCTTTAAACCACTAAAGTCAAATCTAAATTAACTTCTGCTCACCATTTGGTTGTTGACTATCAGGTAGAAGGTTTATATTTATCTGCAATTGAACCACCAGCAGCGCCTGTAGGAACAGTCCATTGCATACCTGTGGATTCGCAGACACCATTGTAAATAACAGTGTCTGTGTTGGCGACTTGAGTACCTATCGCCTCGTAAAGGATAGTGACCGTAGCATTACTAGCATTAGTGTTGGCTACTGTAACCGATTGAACATATTGACTACTATCAGCATAATCAGCTGCAGCTGGAAGTCCAAGACTAGCATTCAATGGATTTGTTGCACCTGCCGGAATTCTGGCCTCGCTGCAAGCTATGCCTAGAGCAGTTCTGGCTGGTGCAGAAAGACTAACGCCCTCTTGTACTTTCGCCCTAACTGTATAATCTTGGTAAGCGGGCAACGCAATAGCTGCCAATATACCGATAATCGCAACAACGATCATCAATTCGATAAGTGTAAAACCTTGCTGGTTATGTTTCATTCTCTATCTCCTTGGTTGAACAAATAGCAAAACCACATTTGCCTCATTAATTCTTGCGATAACCGTGCCAACTTAATCTCCTTTATTTTTCATGAAGTTAAATAGACAACCTCAGTGTCGCATGCGCATTTAAGTCAGATAGTGACGTAACGCGTCACTATTCACATTTATCTTGAAACTCTTCCAGTCTATGGTCTTCTGGATACATTGCTGAGCCCAATTTTACATTTTCACAATAAGACTCACTTTTACCCAAGTGCTCATAAGCTTTAGCCATTAATACGAACAATTCTGGATTAGGGTTTATTTTTATTAACTGCTCGCCCCAATTTGTGTAATGTTCAACGTTTCGATCCAAACCTTGTTGTGTACTGGAATAGAGCATTGTAGTCATATCCATCCATCGTGCTTGCTCACCCAAATAAGGATTAACGAGCGCTTTAGATAATCTATCTTCACCGTATGGATTTTTGTAATATTCAGGGAAATCTCTATTAGCTATGATGGTGTGCAATAAAAATAGAATAAAAATAATTGTGGCTGTCAAAGCACCAATCGCTGCAAGTTTTTGAGCATAAATTGTCATGGAATTAGTATGTATCCTGAGCAAATGCATAAATGGCAATGTCAGCAGCGTTAAAAATACAAACCAGTGCAGAGCAGACATGTAAAAGGGTAACTCAACTTGAGTATGTAAGCTGATAGGGATTAGTAAGGCAAAATAAGCCCCTCCCCGAGAAGGGCCTGTCTTTTTTAAAGCAAAAACCACACCTAGGATTAGAAGAATGATACCTAGTAACGCAGTGACTCCTCCTTCCACCATCCATTGAAAAAGCTCATTATGTGGATGGCTAACCATTTCTTTAGGTAGGTTGGCATCTGGATACTTTGCATAAAACTCTGGCCTTGCATACTGAAATTTGCTTGCGAAGCTTCCTATTCCATGACCGAATATAGGTTCTTGCTTCAAAAGATTTAAAGAAATATTGTAAATGCCCAGCCTGGCAGAGCCAGAGTAACCGGATTGCATTGCAACGGTTTTATCTACAGCTTTTCCTCCACTAGGAATCAAACCTAATGTAAAGCCGGATATCAGTGAGAATAACAGCAAAACAGTAAATACTTTATTTCTGAGCAGACTTTTTTTCCTAGCCACCAGCAATATCCCAAGCGAAAGGAACAAGGTAAGAAACCCTATTCTTGAGCCCGAATAACCTACGATGAATGCAGAACTGAGAACGGTCAGTGAAACGAGAACCTGAAGAGACAGCTTTCTGCCATACATAACGGGCCGGGAAGCAAGATAAAACGACAAGACAGTAGCAGTAACTAGAAACGTTGCCTGATTATTAATCTGTTGAAAAAGCCCTGATGGCCGTCCCTCTGGCGCTTTGGGGAGGAGATAAGGCATGTCACCTTCAAACCAAATTTGTAATAAACCTAATCCTGCATGGATCATCCCCGACAAAGCTATAATCAGTAAGACTCTATCCCATCGGCCTTGTTTTAATTTGTGCTGAAACAGGCCGAAGAAAAAAGCCAGTCCCCCCAGAATGAAAAGCACTCGAAACAGCCATTTCAAAGGCTGCTCAACACCGGCCAGAAAACCACTGAGTATTACCAGAATTGGAAATGCTGCGATAAAAGCAAAATAGCGTGGTAACTGAAATGTTTCTGAATTGATGACTTTATTCAGAGAATAAGCAATGAATACCAATGCCACTAACCAGATGGTGCTGTTATTCGGGAGTCTAAGTCCTTCTCCACCCAGATTCGGATGATAGTAAAGTGGTGCCAGCAGAAATAATGCCGCCAGCATGATTTCGGCCGGAGTCCATCTGGAGAAAAATGACTGGCGAGGTTGTGACATGAATCAGTCCTTGTTGTGATTTGCTGTAATCGCGAATATTGGCCGCCCGATGATTGTAGCAGAGGGCTGGGGTGGGTATAGAACGATTGCTCATTCATCCTAACCTTCCCCTCAAAGGAGGAAGTGATAGCCCTGAGCTTTCAGGCAAACATTACCGACCCCTCACTCTGGGAGAGGGCTGGGGTGAAGGCAATCAGGCTGGTTTCAGGTCAAACGCAATACAAATCCGCTCTTCATCCGAACTGAACGGAATGGTTCTGTGGAAGACTGATGATGGGAACATCACCAGATCGCCGACTTCCGGGGCGATAGTTTTAGTCGGGAAATTATCGTGTTTCTTGGGATATTCATCACCATGTGTGCTGAGTTCAATACTGCCTTCATGCTTGTGCTGTTTATTTTTTGGCAGTGACAAGTACAGCGAACCACTGACCCAGCCTTCTTCGTGGATATGCGAGTTCAGATGACCGCCGGTTTTCATCCGGACATACCAGGAACTGGCAAATTCGGTGTTTTTAGGAAAAGCTTTAACAAACTGGCAGTTTTCACCTGCGAAGGTTTGGCGATAACGCTCAATGGCCTGCGTCACGCATTCAGCCAGTTTTCTGAACGAGGCTTCCGGCCGTTTGAACAGGTTTCCTGAAGATTGCACACCGTTATAAAGCCTGCCCTGTGACTTTTCTTCGGCATCGCAGGTTTCGATATCATGCAGCAGTTGTTGCAGCAGCTCACTGTCGCCTTTGAGCTCTGGGATTTCGGTGTGGAAAACAAAATCCAGCGGATTTTTGCAGAAGTTATAGTCATTGTCGACACCAAAGTTTTCTGCATAATGTCCGGCGAGAGTGGCCAGAAACGGCGAATTATCTTTACTGCGCTTAAGCTCATCGAGCCCTTGCTTAAAGGCTTCGAACTGGCCGGTTTTATAGAGGCAATAAAGAGAGCGTTCCTGCCAGTCGGCATATTGCGACCGCTGGAAGTGTTTCAGCGCGCCGTCCAGATCGCCACTGTCGTATAAATAGACCGCCAGGCTGTAGTTGGCGAGCGGTAACTCAGGGTCGAGTTTTAAGGCATGCTGGTAGGCACTAACGGATTCTTCATAGCGCCCCTGCTCTCGCAGCACTTCACCGATATTACTGTGCACTTCGGCATAATCCGGGTTGATTTCCAGTGCCCGGTTATAGGCTTCAATGGCGTCAGCCAGCTTACCCTGATTTTTCAATGCCGTACCGAGGTTGAACCAGGTCTGCGCATCTGAATGAATGGCTAGTGCCCGCTGGTAGGCATCAACAGCTTCTGTAAGCAGGCCTTGTTCCTGCAGTACTACCCCGAGATTAGCCCGGGCTTCATAAAAGCCGGACTCTAACTCCAGCGCTTTTTGGTAACTGGTGGCAGCCAAATCAAACTGGCGCTGATTCTGATAGGCTGCGCCCAGGTTGTAATGGGCATCGACAAGAGTCGGTTTCAGGCTGACCGCTTTTTTGTAGCTCTGAATCGCTTCTTCAGTGCGATTCAGATTGGTCAGCAATATGCCGACATTAAAATGCAGCTCGGCAATGCCCGGATCAATTTTCAGCGCTTTTCGAAAGGCATCGACGGCTTCCTTGAATTTGTTCTGCCCTGCCAGCGCATTGCCATAAAGATTATGAAGCACAAAAGCATTGGGAAACTGTTTGAGCATTTTTTTAGCGGTGGATTCGGCAACAGCGAGTTGGCCGCTGTTGAGAGCATTCAGAACCGGTTGAATTTCTGCTTGCGTCGGTTGTCTCAGTTGCGCATTCTTTTTCATGTTGAGTCTGGCTTTGCAGGTGGGCGGAACAGGTCTCGGGCCTGTTTTCATCAAACCCTGAATGTATAACAGGGAATTTTTTCCCGCAAGCGCTCAAGGCTTTATCACAGACATTCAAAATAAATAAAGAACACTTAAGTTAACTGAAAATCAGATGGATACCATTACTCAGGCCCTGCTGGGCGGCGCTGTCGGCTATGCCGTGGCCGGGAAGCATTCCCGCAGAAAAGCCATGCTATGGGGGGCAGGCATCGCCATACTGCCGGACCTCGACGTATTTATCCCTTACGAGAATGACCTCGACTCGATGACGTTTCACCGCAGCTGGACTCATTCCTGGCTGGTTCATACGCTTGCGGCCCCGTTTATTGCTGTGCTGCTTCATCGATTTGATAAAACATTCGAGTTTGCGACCTGGTGGCTGTTGATCTGGCTCGCCCTGGTAACCCATGCAGGTCTGGATGCCTTAACTGTCTATGGCACTCAGTTGTTCTGGCCTTTTATGCCACCGCCCGTTTCGGGTGGCAGTGTGTTTATTATCGACCCTGTCTATTCAGCCGCCTTACTGGCCGGTTTTCTGGCTGTGCTGCTCTGGCCGGAACGAAAACGCAGTGACACAATCATGCGTTATGGCTTCGCTTTCAGTTGTCTGTATCTGCTTTGGGGCTTCGGCGCGCAGCAGTGGGTTGTGCAGCAGGCTGAACGGACACTTGCAGAGCAGAATATCGAATACAGTCATATGCAGGTCTCAGCGACAGCATTCAATACGCTGCTGTGGCGCATTGTCGTCGTGAATGATGATTTTTATTATGAGGGCTTCCGCTCCCTGCTTGATGATAGTGAGAAAATGACCTTCCATCGCTATGATCGCGGCGGTGATCTGATTGCAGCAACACAAACCCTACCCGCCTTCAAACGCATCAACTGGTTTACTAATGGTCTGTTCAAGCTTGAAAAACAGGGCAAGCAGATTATTGCGACGGATCTGAGAATGGGTATGGAGCCGGCTTACTTCTTTCGATTCAGTATGGCTGAGGATAACGGCCATGGGCTGAGTCCCGCCATACCCAATCAGGTCAGAATGGAAACCAACCGCGAACAGGGTATTCGCTGGGTCTGGCAGCGGATCTGGAATCCGGCGGTTCAGTTTGATTTCGGGCCGGCGTTACATCAATAACGAGCAACCACAGAGGCACAGAGAGCACAGAGGGAATAAAAAGCTATCCGCAGATTTCGCTGATTTTCACAGATTAAATGTGGTCCACCAAAGTAAATTGTGTGGCAACATGACTTTTCAGTTGTGTCCTGATGCTGTCTTTCCTAACTGGTAATCTGCGGATGATTCTAAAAGCGCTATGCCCCTCTCTGTGCCTCTGAGTTTCCATCAGTCTCTCAGCACCGTTTCAGGGCTGACATACTCATAGCCATGCGCTTCAGCTACCGCCTGGTAAGTCACCTTGCCCCGGTAGATATTGAGCCCTGCCAGCAGATGCGCATCATCACGCAGCGCCTGCTCAACCCCCTTATTGGCAAGCGCCATCACAAATGGCAAGGTGGCATTGGTCAGGGCAAAAGTCGAGGTCCTTGCTACCGCACCGGGCATATTGGCGACACAGTAATGAATGACGCCCTCCTCCTGATAGCTTGGCTTATCATGTGTGGTCGGACGTGAGCTTTCAAAACAGCCGCCCTGATCAATGGAAACATCCACCAGCACGCAGCCGTTTTTCATCTGTTTCAGCATAGCCCTCGATATCAGCTTGGGCGCTTTTGCGCCCGGCAATAAAACGGCACCGACAATGATATCGGCCGTTTTTGCTGCCTCCTCTATGGATTCGGATGTGGCATAGAGCGTTTTAAGCTGAGGACCGAACTGCTCATCCAATGCCTTTAATCGGGGGATCGATTTGTCCAGAATCGTCACACTGGCTCCCAGTCCCATCGCCATCCTGGCCGCATTAATCCCTACAACGCCGCCGCCGATAACAGCGACATTAGCTGGAGACACGCCGGGTACCCCGCCAATCAGTACCCCCATGCCACCCTGTGTTTTTTCAAGGGCATGGGCTGCCGCCTGAATGGCCATGCGCCCTGCCACTTCACTCATCGGAGACAGTAGCGGTAGACCGCCATTGTCATCGGTCACGGTTTCATAGGCAATGCAGATCGCGCCGGATGCCACCAGGTCTCTGGTTTGCTCTGGATCCGGTGCCAGATGCAGATAAGTGAATAAAGTCTGCCCCTCTTGGAGTAACTGGCGCTCTTGAGGCAGTGGCTCTTTGACCTTGATTATCAATTCAGCCCGTTTGAACAGTTCTGCGGCCTCATCGACCAACTCCGCACCTGCCTGACTGTAATCCTCATTACTCAGACCAATTTCTGTACCGGCGTCTGTCTCAATCATGACCTTGTGTCCGGCTTTGCTCAACTCTCGGACACCTGCCGGTGTCAAACCAACACGATACTCGTGGTTTTTAATCTCCCTGGGTACACCGATTAACATCACAATTCTCCGGTTTTATATTGGTAGAATGAGGCTTATGACTGAACATATAGCACAAACAGCCACTGAAACAAGCAGTGAACTCGACTTTCATTTCGACAACAAGTTTGTCCGTGAATTACCGGCCGATCCGGAAACGGATAACCATCGGCGTCAGGTGTTGGCAGCCTGTTATTCCTTTGTCAAACCGCGTCAGGTCAAAGCACCTGAACTGGTAGCCTATTCACCGGAAATGGCGGCGGAACTGGGACTTACCGAAGCCGACTGTCGCAGTGAACAATTCACCCGGGTCTTTGTAGGCAACGAACTCCTGCCCGATATGGCACCACATGCACAGTGCTATGGCGGCCACCAGTTCGGCAACTGGGCCGGTCAGCTCGGTGATGGCAGAGCCATTAACCTCGGTGAGGTCATTAATAGCGAAGGCAAACGTTTCTGCCTGCAGTTGAAAGGCGCCGGTGAGACCCCCTATTCCAGAATGGCAGATGGCCTTGCGGTGATGCGCTCCTCGATCCGTGAGTTTCTCTGTAGCGAAGCGATGTATCATCTGGGGATTCCCACCACCCGGGCGCTCAGTATTATTGCCACCGGTGAAAATGTGACCCGCGACATGTTCTACGATGGCCGTCCCAAAGCGGAACCCGGCGCGGTCGTTTGCAGGGTTTCCCCCTCTTTCCTGCGCCTGGGTAGCTACGAGATTTTTACCTCACGGGGTGATATCGACACGCTGAAACAACTGGTGGATTACACGCTGGAAACCGATTTCCCGCACTTGGGTAAACCGGGTAAAGAAACCTATCTGCTGTGGTTTCGTGAAATCTGTGAGCGCACAGCCGACATGGTGGTGGACTGGATGCGGGTCGGCTTTGTCCACGGTGTGTTCAACACTGACAATACTTCAGTACTGGGCCTGACTATCGATTACGGTCCTTATGGCTGGATCGACGATTATGACCCGAACTGGACGCCCAATACTACCGATGCAGTCGGTCGCCGTTACCGCTTCGGTGCCCAGCCTCAAATCGCCCAGTGGAATCTCTTGCAGATGGCCAATGCCATTTATCCGCTGATAGATGATGCCGAAGCACTCAGAAACATTCTCAATGACTACGTCACGGTCTATACAGACAAATGGCAGCAGATGCGCGCCGACAAGCTGGGTTTGAGTGAATTCAAGGCAGAAGATGAAGAGCTCAACCAGGAACTCAACCGCATTATGCAGCTGACTGAAACCGACATGACGCTGTTTTACCGTCATCTTGCAGATGTCAATGTCGACGATATTGATGCCGACGAGGACAAACTGATGGCACCACTGATGATTGCCTTTTACGCCCCGGATAGCCTCAGCAAAGATGACAAAAGCGCGTTCACAGGCTGGTTACGACGTTATCTTGAGCGCGTCAGAGACGATGGCATCGATGACGAGAGCCGCAAGGAAAAAATGAACCGGGTTAACCCCAAGTATGTGCTGCGTAATTACCTGGCACAAATGGCGATTGATAAAGCCGAACAAGGCGATTATTCGCTGGTCAATGAATTACTGGATGTGATGCGCCATCCTTATGATGAACAGCCTCAATATCAGCAATATGCGGCCAAACGTCCAGACTGGGCGCGCAACCGCCCTGGCTGTTCAATGTTGTCCTGTAGCTCTTGATAGCTGGGTAGCTGTGTCAGTTGAGCTCCGACATTTTGACGATTGCACAAATTGCAAAAGCAAACCCCAGGCTGCGATGAGTCTGTTAAGGGTGCGTTCAGATGCCATTACAAACAGCAACACGTGAATTATCTGAACAATCTATGATGAGAAATAACGCTTCAGCCGGCAAACGACTCGACTATGCATTGTTATTGCGAACGCCAGTGAAGCAATCCAGTTCGCATGTATTGATGCATGCATGAACTGTACAGGCAAGTGCAACTCTAAGAATACTCTGTCAAAGCTTCTGCCACTTTTATACAAGGAACTTAATGATGAAATGGCTTCAAACTCTGACCCTGACCTTGCTCTGCTCACTGACATTTTCTGTCCATGCTGATATCAGCCGCGATAAAGACCTGAATATCGAAAAAATCGCCACTGGTTTCAGTATTCCCTGGGGCATGGCAGTACTGCCCGACAATCAGTTGCTGGTAACACAGCGAGATGCAAGGCTGAGCCGGGTTGATATGAAAACCGGTGAGTCGACCGAGATCAGCGGTTTACCCGACGATATCCGGGTCGGTGGTCAGGGCGGTTTGTTTGATATCCGCTTGTCACCCGATTATCAGAACAGCGGCTGGATTTACCTGAGCTATAACAAAGATGTTGACGGTCAGGGTGCAACGACACTTGCCAGAGCCCGTATCAATGGTAATCAGCTTGTCGATTGGCAGGACCTTATCGTGACCCGGAGCCGCACGGGTAATGATGTGCATTTTGGCGGCCGTATAGCTTTTGATGGCAAAGGCCATGTTTTTCTCTCGCTCGGTGAACGCGGTGAACGGGACAATGCACAGAACCTCAGTAACCATGCCGGCAGTATTCTGCGCCTGAACCTCGACGGCACAGTGCCGGAGGATAATCCTTTTGCCGCTCAGGACAATGCCCTGCCCGAAATCTGGAGCTATGGTCATCGCAACGTTCAGGGACTGTTCTACAACACTCACACCGATACCCTCTGGGCTCAGGAGCATGGTCCCCGCGGTGGTGATGAAATTAATCTGATCAAGCCAGGCAATAACTACGGCTGGCCCGAAATCTCTTACGGCAAAGAGTACTGGGCCCCGTTGCCGGTGGGCGAAGAGAAAAAAGCCGGTATGGAACAGCCAGTCAAAATCTATGATCCATCCATCGCACCCAGCGGCCTGATTCAATATCAGGGAGACGTGTTCAAATCATGGCAGGGCAAGCTGTTATCCGGGGCCATGAAACTGCAACACCTCAACATTGTGACGTTGAATGACAATAATGAAGCTGTAGAAGAAAAGCGTCTGCTTCGAAGCCTGAACAGCCGTATCCGCAATGTGATTGAAGCACCGGACGGTTCTATATTAGTGGCTACCGATGCAGGCGATATATACCGTATTACTCCCGCTAAATAGCCATAGGATTCACACCAAACATCAGGCTGTGAAGATAGAATGCGAATATTGCCCAAATGACAAGGCCGGCCACTGTCGCCTGAATATCCCTTGCAATAGTGCCTGTCGCTCTTACTACGCCCAGTTTTTTGTCACGGCGGCGACATACAGCAAAATCAATAATGGCCCAGATCAGAAAGCTGCCGAATAAAAGAAGGTCTGCCAGACTGCCATTGACCATCAGATGGGCAAAGGCCCAGATTTTAACAGCCAGCAACATGGGATGACCGACCCTGGCTTTAATCATCGACCCTGGCCAGTAGCTCGCGACCAACAAAACAAAAGCGGGTATCATCAGCAGCATAACTAAATGATTCATCCACGCTGGTGGCGACCATAAAATCAGCGGACTCATCACTGTTTCACTGTATCCCTTGATAACCAGCAACAAACCTATCAATGAGACCAGTGAGAAAGCCGCCTTCCATGAGTTCTCGCCCCAGCGTGCTATCTGCTGATTTCGCCAGTCTTCTGCAACAATCCGGACAGAATGGGTGCCCAGGAAGATGATGAGCCCTGCAATCAGTATCGCCATTGTTTCCTCGCTTTTGATTGTGGTTTGGGGTTGTTTTATCGCATTCCGTCTCAGTTGACAAAGAAGCCCTGATTGCTCGAACACGTTGTCAGTCTAATCCTCTGACGGTCTTTTATGACAGTCCTTGAATCAATCAATGTGCCGAACTACTGATAGTTAAAGCTTTGCGACACAGCGTATAATCATCGCAGCGGAAAACCGATTAAGAGGAATTTATTTTATGCGCCGGTATCCAATCATTACTGCAACTCTGGCGATGCTCATGCTCACTGCACCAGCCAGCGCAGAAACACCAAACCTCGTTCCCGGCTTATGGTCGTATACGCACACTACCCGCATTGAGGGACCGCTGTCGGTTGAGCCGCAAACTACCAAAAACCAGCAATGTGTCACACAGGCGGACCTTGATAAAGGTATCGACGTGTTGGAAATCCCCAAGAATTGCACATTGACCCGGATAGATATTCAGCGTGAGCGCGCTGATTATGCTGCCCAGTGCAATATGCAGGGCATGCAAAGCCAGTTCAGCGGCTATGCCACTTTCCATGGGGATCAGATGCAAGGGAAAATGACCAGTGAAATGAACACGCCACTGGGAAAAATGATGATGAAGATGGACTATGCGGCGCACAGGCAGGGAGACTGCTGATTAAATCAGCGCTCTAAGTGCCGGGGGGATTAATCGTCGTAGCGTATATCCAGAACAAAATACTGTTTACGGCCGTCAGCAATCTGAATCACCACTTCGTCGTCTGTTGTTTTACCGAGCAAAGCTCTTGCCAGCGGTGAATCAACACTGATATTGCCTTTTTCAAAGTCTATTTCGTCCGGACCGACAATCCGGTATTCGACTTCATTGCCTTCTTCAGTTTCAAGTGCCACCCTGGCAGCAAAGAAAATTTTGCTCTGATCGTCGGGCGCATCATGCACCACTTTCAGATCGGGCAGTCTTTTCTGCAGATAACGGATACGGCGGTCGAGTTCGCGCAGTTCTTTTTTACGATAAATATATTCGGCATTCTCACTGCGATCGCCTTCCGCTGCCGCCGCAGCCAGCGCCTGCACAACTTCTCGGCGCCGTTGCCAGCGCTCACTGAGTTCCTGGTTTAGCCGGAACATACCTTCCGCGGTGATATAGGGAGATGACTTCATCTTACTTTATCGGCACTGCCTGCCGGTCAGGACTTTAAGCCTGAGCGGCCTGCATTGCTGGATTATCTGCCAGTTTATTCACATCAAAATACAAACAGTCCGTCTGGGTATCATGAGTGTAAACCCCCGCCAGCACATCAGCGATTTTACGGAACTGTGCCAGCGCGCCGCTGGCGCTGGACTGGAAATTCGAGGCATCATAACTGATGACATCATTAATTTCATCTATCAGCAAGGCATAACGCGGTGTTTTGCCGTCTTCAGTCACAAACAACAGCACCTGGCGCATATCGCTCTGCAATTGTTCACAGCCGCGCGAGATCAGGTTCTTGATTTTCTGCAGAGGCTGGCTGGCCTGCTGACGGAACAGACTGGCCATATGATTCGGATCCTGGCCCTGAGCTTGTCTGAGTGCCATGACACCCGCTTCATGCAATTGATGATGCGGGTCGGCTAATGCCCTGACCAGCTCATTGAGGGTTTCATCGCGGGTGTCAAAGTGACGCAGCCAGAGACTGCTTGCACACTCTGAGGTTTCCAGATCAAGATGAAAAGCGTCGCCGTGGCGGATTGCATCTGCCAGTGTCTCCACCCATTGCTGGTGAGACTGCAACTGCGACTTGAGTTCAGTGACGAGATCTTTTTTTACATCAAGTCCGGAGCGGATATTAAGCCTGTGGGCAAAGTCGAGCACCGGCACCACGATGCCCTGAAACTTGATTACACCACAAAAGCCCTGCTCTTCCACCGGTACTGGCTGAATCTTGTCGATATTCTGATCCAGCATCAGCACATGCTCTACATCCAGACCGAATAGCATGTCCTGAACAAAAAAGGTAAACAGCTGTTTTTGCTCAGAAAGCCTGGTGCTTTTGTTAAGCCTGGATGACGGTGTCTGCATTTTATCTCCCTCTGAGAGGTGTTCCTTACAGCCACTATATCGTCATATGCCGCTAAAGCTTAAGTATTTGCGGTGTTATTTATGCAAGCTTGCATTCAGTCTCGCTTCATCAATCTTCGCCCCCAAGCGGCCGGCGACGAAACGCATATCCAACTCGGCATTTTCCAGACAGCTGGTAGCACCGGGTGACGGCGTCATATTAAAAACGATGCCACTGCCGGGGTTAATCTTGGCTTCGCCCAGCATCAGTCTGGAAGACTTTTTATCAATCAGCTGTGGACGCACACCACCAAAGCCTTTGGCAAAGCTGACATCTTCCAGCTTCAGTGACGGCACAATTTTGCGTGCATCACGCATAAACAGCCAGCGACGCAGGCCGGGTACTTCAAACAGGAAGTTTTTGAAGATGTAGTTACGGATATCGCTGACTTTGAACAGGTCCCAGAACACTTTGAACACCCGACGGTCCAGTTTCAACACCCGCAGAAACTCGACAAAGGTCTTACTGTTATAGCGTTCCAGCATGGGCAGCAGTAAAGCGGTCGGGCCAAAACGGGTTTTGCCGTCTACCAGCACATCCGGATCACCGTGCACAGCAGCAAACGGCAGTTTGTCGTTTTGTACGGTGTAAACTTTGCCGTTCAGCAATGGCGGGGTGAAATAGAAACTGCCCGCGACCGGCAGACAGGAATATTCGAGGCCATAGCCCATTTGCTGGGCCAGCAGCAGACTGTGACCACCCGCAGAGACCACCACGGTTTTGGCTTTAATCACCTGGTTCTGGGTCACGATGGAAAACACGCCATCCTTTTCAACGATGTTCTCGACATGACTGTTGAGACACAGAGAAATGTTTTTATCTGTATTTTTATTGGCTTCCTGAACAAAACGCTGGGCCAGTTGGTGATAATCCACTGCAGAGTATTCATCAAGTACAGCAAGCGCGACACAGGGCTCTTCACGCATCTTGCCGTCAACCATCACAACATTGGGTTCAATTTCGGCAATCTGTTCTTTTTCCAGGAGTTGCATGGTGGTGAACACGGTTTTGAATTTTTCAAAACGTTCACGCAGTTGCTGACATTCTTTTTCACCAACGCCCAGCACCATTTTCGGGTACTTGAAAATGACCTTGTTGTGGTCGTCCAGCGTTTCGGCAAAATTGACCACCATCTCGGCAGCCGCTTTGACTTTGGCGGCCTTTTCCAGGGTGTAGTTGGTCTCGATATCACCGCAGTGCAGGGTCTGACTGTTATTGCGGCCGTGTGAGTTCACTTTGGCCACATCATCGTATTTTTCCACCAGCGCAATATGCTGGATATCCGTGTATTCGCTCAAGAGGTACAGCAGCGCCGTACCACATACCCCGCCACCGATGATGGCGACATCATGCACTTGTTCTGTCATGGTTTTTCCCGATAAAAACTGCGCCAGATTTTAGCAGAATAGACGCGCTGGCGCAGAGGGAAATCGCTGTTGATAAAGGCTTATTGGTCGGACTTTTTATTCATCTGAGAAAATGATGGAATCGACGACAGGATGGATTTCAGTTCATCCTTTTCAACGGCTTTGCCGCCGCGACTGCTTTGCTGTCTGCTTACCGGTTCAGTCTGATCCAGTTGCCGGATTTCCTCAAACATCGACGCCAGATCTTCCTCTGACGGCAGGGGTTCTTCAGTTAAGTCATCCCACATTTCAGACAGTGCCGCTTTAGCGTCAGTCAACTTGACCGGCGGGCCGGTATCAATCGTTTCATCTTCCGGCTCCTCCATCTCTGCCTGTTCCGGCGGCGTTGTGTCTGACTGCGCTTGCTGTTCGGCATCATCAGTTGATTCGAGCTCTACAGGATGCCCTGTTTCCCAGGCGGCTGCCAGTGCAGCTTCACGTTCAGCTTCTGCCTGCTCCTGATTGGCGATGTGGCTTGCCTGTTCTTCTGAAAAAGCGATAAAGCCATCATTCTGCGTCTCATCCTGCTCGATGTCTGGCTCTGTCTGCTCAGCTTGATTGCCGGCCTCGTTCACCAGTTGCTGTTCCCACTGAGCGAGCATCGCAGCTTCCTCAGTCTCTGGTTCAGCAGCCACTTCGGCTGCCGGTTCAGACTTTTCAGTATCGGTTTGCTGCTGTAGCGGCATATCGCCAGTTTCAGCTTCAGCAAGCTGTTGTTCCCACTGAGCAGCGATTTCTGCTTCACTCTCCAGTTCCGTTGCTTCTACGGCCTGCTGTTGAGTGATATCAGGGTGGTCCATTTCCTCATGGTTTTTATCGTCCTTGGATGATGAGTCAGCCGGCGTTTCATCGACCAGTTGCTGCTCCCATTCTGCGAGCATGGCCGCCTCGTCGTCAGACTCTTTAGCTTGTTGTTGATTGTCTGGTTCTGGGTTCGTCTCAACTGACTCAACACTGTTGTGCTCTTCAGTCAGAGATGAGTCTAGGACTTGCTGTTCCCACTGCGCTGCCAGTTCAGATTCGCTCTCCAGCGGGTCTGTGTCATCCTGCTCCATATCCGCTGAGTCTGGCGTGGCTTTCGCTGATTCAGTTGCCGCAAGTTCACTCGCTGCAAGGTCAGTATCTTCAGCTTCTGCATCGTTGACCTGTTGCTGTTCCCATTCAGCTAAATCACCTGCTTCCTGCTCTGGCTCTTCTTTATTCTCTATGTCCTGGGAGACATCCGCGTCCAGTTCAGCCTCGACAGGTTCTGGTAATTGCTCAGCGTCAGTTATAGCCGACTCGGTCTGTTCTGTTAACTGCTGATCCCATTCGTCCGCCAAAGCTGTCTCATCGTCAGATTCACGCTCCATTTTTGGAGAGACTGCCTCTGCGGCTTCCGGGGACAGCGCTTCCAGTGACTGCTCTGGTGCTGTTGTGGCAAACTCATCCTGCGCCGGCATCGGCTCGGCCACTTCGTTGAGGCCCAAGTCCTGCAGCGTTTCATCGCGTTCAGTGCCAGCGCCAGCTTGTGCCTCGATTTGGTCTTCAGCATGGACATCGGTCTCTTGCACCGTTTGCTGCAGGGCCTGTTCTTCCTGCGCTTTTTGCATCTGACGTGCTTCAGCCTCGGCTTTCAGTTGAGCCGTGCGGGCGCGTAGCTTGGCTCTTAAATCTTCCAGTTCAGAGCGTACCGCCTCCTGTTCGGTATCGGGCACCACTTCTGTTGTATCAGCCATAGAATCAGGCTTGGCTTCGGCTTCGGCTTCGGCTTCGGCTTCGGCTTCGGCTTCGGCTTCGGCTTCGGCTTCAGTATGTGTTTCTTCGCTGTCAGCCATCAAGCGCTGCAAACGCTGGGCTTCAGACTCAAATTCAGTTTCTGCTTTAACTGGCTCTGGCTCTGGCTCTGGCTCTGGCTCTGGCTCTGGCTCTGGCTCTGGCTCTGGCTCTGGCTCTGGCTCTGGC
>CAJXKF010000001.1 GCA_913055695.1 uncultured Methylophaga sp. | reverse complement strand
CCATTTAAAGTGGTACGCGAGCTGGGTTTAGAACGTCGTGAGACAGTTCGGTCCCTATCTGCCGTGGGCGTTTGAGAATTGAGAGGAGCTGCTCCTAGTACGAGAGGACCGGAGTGGACGTACCCCTGGTGTTCGGGTTGTTGTGCCAACAGCATTGCCCGGTAGCTATGTACGGACGGGATAACCGCTGAAAGCATCTAAGCGGGAAGCCCCCCTCAAGATGAGTTCTCACTGGACTTTAAGTCCCTGAAGGGCCGTGGAAGACTACCACGTTGATAGGCTGGGTGTGGAAGTGCAGTAATGTATGAAGCTAACCAGTACTAATTGCCCGTGAGGCTTGACCATATAACCCCAAGTTAGGCTTGGGGTTGGAAAGACGACGTCTTCCCCTTGTTACCGAATTCCACAAGCTGGACGAAAACCCAGCTTACACCGTTTATGCCTGGCGGCCATAGAGCTTTGGCACCACCTGATCCCATCCCGAACTCAGAAGTGAAACAAAGCATCGCCGATGATAGTGTGGGAGGTCCCATGTGAAAGTAGGTCACTGCCAGGTTTTTATATAAAATAAGCCCATCCAATCGGATGGGCTTTTTTATATCTGATAATTTTGCATTGACCTTACCTGAGCTTGTCAACAACCCATGTGACCGCCAAACGCTCCTGCATTGCTGGCCTTGATCATATCCATGTGAATAACAAAAACGTCTGGACAGGCGAGGCTTTCCTTTATTACTGCTGGATACACGCCATCCATTGAGATAAACAAAAATAGACGTCGCTAAGAGTAGAAAGGACTGGGCACAGGAATGCCCAGTCAAAATGATCAAGAGAAGCGCCTTTGAGTGACGCTGGATGTCAGAACTATGCTTTGCACATTCTAAGCCGAAAACGGCGCAGAGACGTCCTCGGGCATTCTGATAGCAAAGATCTTGCGAACCGTTTCTTCTGTCTTCCAGGTGCCTTTAAAGCCTGCTTCAACTAAAAAACTGTCACCGCCCCGATAGGTGACTGATTTGCCATCAGTGTCTGTTAGCGTCGCTTTACCTTCAAACATATGCACCATTTCATCGGCGTTGTAGGTCACTTGATAAGTGCCGGGTGTCGCTTCCCAAAAACCAGTCAGAAATTTACCGTCTTCTGGCACATGTTCCAGCCAGGTTTTCATGGTGGGCTGACCTTCTGTAGGGACCCAGCCATCAAGATCAGTAGTAATCGGATCAACGCTGGGTTTGGCAATACTGCCGAAAGAGACTGTTTTCATATCCGCTCCTTAATACGAACAAAATAATGGAACAGTGACCTTCTCAGGAATGCTGATTGATGACAATTGATCTTAGTGGGTACAGTAAGCTGCTACTAAAGAGGTAGCAGTGATAGGCATACTTCAGAGCATGCTGTTCAGGAGTCGCTGACAATGTCCGCGATAGAGGATGGGATTAGCTGAAAGAAGCAGTATGATCGTCATCTGTGCTTTGCTTAACCTTGGCCGACTTAACAGGTTATCATCTGGTTGCTGCGAGAGATGGTGCAGTATGGTTATACCACCTAGTGTCATCGCTCTCACTTCCCAGCCCATCCTGCCGCGTAATGTCACACCGAGGTGATATCCCTGCTGCATAAGCTTTGCTGTGCGTTTATACAGGCTCCGGAGCACTGATGCAATTGCCGTGGAATTGTCAGCAATAAGGTCAGTCTCTTTCAATCCAGCCGCTGCAAGTTCATCCTGCGGGATGTAAATCCTGTCCTGTTCCTGATAATCTTGAACTATGTCCTGATAAAAATTAATCAATTGCAGTGAGGTGCAGACAGCGTCTGATTGCTGAAGTTGGTATTCACTTGGGCTTATAGCAAGGTGAAGTAATAAACGACCTACCGGATCGGCAGAGTAGCGACAGTAATCCAGTACCTCAGAAAAGTCTGCATAACGCGATTTGGTAACATCTTGCTTAAATGCTGTTAAGAGATCGTCAAACAGCTTAACAGGCAGTCTATGACGGCAAATTACATCCTGTAGGGCAATAAAGATCGGATCATCGCCCTGATAGTTGCCTGCGCTGATTTGGCCTAAGAACTTACAGTAGTTATCAAGGCGGTGTAGGCGTTCAGTCTGACTAAGCTTGCCTTCATCGGCAAAGTCGTCAGCGGTTCTGGCAAAAGCATAAATAACACTGATGGGTTGCCTCAAATGTTGTGGCAGTAGCAGTGACGCGACCGGAAAGTTTTCATAATGATCGCGCGCGAGATGGAGGCAGTGTGAATAGGCTGAGTCAAGACCAGGTTCAGTCATCGTCACTGCTTTGTTGTACCTGACGCGGCTGTTGCTCAACCGGTGGCAGATCAGTGATCTCATTTTTACTGCTGATGCCCATTTCAGTGAATTTCCGTGCACCGGGCAAAACCTGCCGCTCCAGCGAGCCCACCGCACTGTTGAAATGATTCACGCTGCTGCCCAGGCTATTGCCGAGCTTGCTCAAATGATTACCGAATGTGGAGAGACGTTTGTAGAGGGTTTCACCGAGCTCACGGATTTGCTCGGCATTTTCAGCCAGTGCCTGCTGCTTCCAGCCATAAGAGACGGCACGTAATAAGGCAATAAAGTTGGTCGGGGTGGCCAGAATAATATTCTGGCTCATGCTGTCCTCAAGCAAGGCCGGGTCGACTTCCAGCGCAGCTGCCAGAAACTGTTCGCCGGGTATAAACAGAACAACAAACTCAGGTGAGTTGCTGTATTCAGCCCAGTAGTTCTTGCGAGCCAGCTCACGCACGCGACTGCGAATAACCTGCGCGTGACGTTTGAGTTCACGCTGGCGTTCGCTATCATCCTTGGCCTGAATAGCTGATAAATAGGCATCAAGCGGGGTTTTAGCATCGACGATAATATCGCGCTTTTCTGGCAGCTTCACGATCATGTCGGGACGGATACTGCCACTTTCAGTGGCGGTGTGAGTCTGTTCGAAAAAGTCACAATGTGCCACCATGCCGCTTAATTCAGCGAGACGACGCAGTGTCATTTCACCCCATTGGCCACGCACTTCAGGACGACGCAGTGCCTGAACCAGATTTTGGGTTTCCAGCTGTAACTGCTGCTGGCTTTTGGTCATCTGATCAATCGTTGTTCGCAGACTGCCGTAACTTTCCTTACGCTCTTTTTCGATTTCATGAATTTGCTTAGTCGTCTGCTGCAAAGCTTCATTAATCGGTTTGACCAGTTGTTCAATCGCCTTTTCGCGGCTGCTTAAATCGGCCTTTGCTTCACTCTGAAACCGTTTGAGGTTTTCTTCGGCCAGTTTCAGAAAACTGTTGTTATTACGACTAAGTGCTTCATTGGATAACTGGTTGAAGGTATTTGCCAGCTGCGCTTGAGTCTGTTGCAGAATATCATCCAGCTGTTTCTGCTGTTTTTTCTCGAGCTCGAGATTCAGCGATAGTTCGGTATTTTCTCTCTCCAGACGGCGAATGACTTTTTCCCGCAACAGGTACACAATCACACCGCCAGCTAACGCTGCAGTAAGTGTTAACATAATCAGCAGGATGGGATCGTTTACAGCCATTGCAGCAATTCTTCCGGGTGATTAATGATGCCATCAGCCTGCCAGTTTTCCGGCCGGTCGTCATCACTGAGGTAACCATATCGAGCCACAAGCGTATGCATATCAGCATTACGACCGGCAACAATATCCCGCTCGGCATCACCAATATAGACACAGTGAGAAGGGTTTGTATTCACCATTTTACAGGCATGTAGCATGGGCGCCGGATGTGGCTTGCTCTGTTCTGTGGTATCGCCGCTGACGATACAAGCAGCACGTTGGTCAAGTTGAAGACCCGCCATGAGCGGCTTGGTCAGAAAGGCCGGTTTGTTAGTAATCACTCCCCATTTTATCTTCATATCATCGAGCTTATCGATGACTGTCTGCATACCTTTAAACAAATTGGATTCGCGGGTAAGGTTATCCTGATAGATCTGCACGAAACGTTTTTGTAATGAGGAAAACTCGGGATGTTCGGTTGTGATACCAAAAGCCAAACCGAGTAAACCGGCACTGCCATGACTAGCGACGCCACGAATTGATTCATAAGGCAGTGCTGCACGGCCTTCCTGCTGCAGAACTTTATTTAAAGCATAAGCCAGATCGGGGGCAGTATCGACCAGAGTGCCATCCAGGTCGAAGAAAACAACATCAAATTTCGACATATTAAATCTTTCGGCAGTGAACCAGATAGTTCACTTTTACATCCTTGCTCAGGCTGAATTCCCGGCTGAGCGGGTTATAGCTCATGCCACTAATGTCCATGACCTGAAGGCCTGCCTGACGGCACCAGCCTGCCAGCTCAGCGGGGCGGATAAAGCGCTTATAGTCATGGGTGCCTTTGGGCAGCATATTCATGACGTATTCCGCGCCTACAATCGCCAATAGATAGGCTTTGGGATGACGGTTCAGGGTCGAAAAAAATACATCACCACCTGGCTTGACCAGATCGGCACAGGCTTGAATAATCGCCGCCGGATCGGGGACATGTTCCAGCATTTCAAGACAGGTAACAGCATCAAACTCACCGGCATGCTCGCTCGCCATGGCTTCTGCGGTGGATTGCTCATAATGAATCTGCAGGCCGCTCTCCATCGCGTGCAGTTTGGCGATATCCAGCGGCATATCGGCCATATCGATGCCGGTGACATTGGCGCCACTTTTAGCCAGGGCTTCAGACAGAATGCCACCGCCACAGCCGACATCAATCACATTGGCATTGTGAAGTGTACAGCGATCGGCAATGTAACCGAGCCGAAGCGGGTTTATTTCATGCAAAGGTTTGGATTGGCCTTCCAGATCCCACCAACTGCTGGCCAGTGCCTCGAATTTGGCTACTTCATTGGGATCGACATTATGGTGATGTTCGCTCATTGTTCAGCCTGTTTAATGGAGTTTGCCCACTGCCGGGCATCTTTGATCACTTTGCTCTCATCCAAAGTCGTTAGCTGTCGGTCTTTCAGTAATTGTTTTCCGGCAACCCAGACATCCGTCACTTTATCACGCCCAGTCGCGTAAACCAGTTGTGAGACGACATCATAGAATGGCTGCGTCTCAATCGAATGCATATCGACAGCGACAAGATCAGCGAATTTCCCGACTTCAATCGACCCGATCGCGTCATCCATAGCCATCGATTTGGCGGCATTAATCGTCGCCATTTCCAGTGCTTTGTAAGCCGGGATGCTGCTGGGATCTTTGGCTACCGCTTTGGCCAGCAATGCCGCCTGTCGCATCTCTCCGAACATGTCTAGGTCATTATTAGAGGCAGCGCCATCGGTGCCGATGCTGATATTCACGCCGCGACGATCAAGTTCTGCCACCGGACAAAAGCCGCTGGCCAGTTTCAGGTTGGACTCCGGACAGTGCACGATGTGAACACCCGCTTCGCTGCACCAATCCATTTCCTGGTCAATAAGTTGTGTCATATGCACGGCGAGTAAGCGCGGTGACAACAGACCGATTTCACGCAGGCGCTCTAATGGCCGCATGCCAAACTCTTCGATACTGGCCGATATTTCGGCTGCTGTTTCATGAACATGCATATGGATGGGCAGATCCATCTCTTCGGCATTGATCAGAATCGATTCAAAAGTCTTATTGGTGACGGTATAGGGTGCATGAGGTGCATAACTGGTGCTGATACGTGTGTGGTGCCGGTAGCGATCATGCAGTTGCTGGCCTTTGTGCAGATATTCATCGACATTGGCGGCCCAGTTAGTGGGGAACTCGATCACCAGCATGCCGAGACTTGCCCGCATACCACTTTTGTCGATAACCCGGGCAGTGGCTTCCGGGAAGAAGTACATATCATTGACGCAAGTGGTACCGCCGCGCAGCATTTCAGCCACAGCCAGCGCTGTACCGGCTTCGACAAAGCTGTCACCGACAAATCTACCTTCCGCCGGCCAGATATGATCATTGAGCCAGCTCATCAATGGCAGATCATCGGCCAGTCCACGAAACAGGCTCATGGCGCTATGGGCGTGATTATTGATTAGTCCCGGAATCAGACAGTGCTGATCCATGTCGTGTATGGAGACGGCGCTGTATTGCTGTTTTGCTTTCTCAATCGGAAGAAGCGCTACAATACGGCTATCTTTAATGATGATGGCCTGGTTTTCCAGCACCTGCTGAGCAGCGCTGACCGGCACTAACCAGCGGGCGTTAATAATCATATCGACGGTTTGCATGCAACTGATTATACCGTCGACACAAGGTAAAAACCTACCTTGTCGACTTAATTTAGTTCACTGCAGCAAGCGATTTGCAGCTTGCTGATGAGGAGTTTATTTTTGACCAAAGTAAGCAGCACAATCTCTCCAATTCAATGGCGGGATGAGCGCCTGTTTTTATTAGATCAACGGCAATTGCCACAGCGACAGGAATGGATCGAGTATGACCATCCGGATCAGGTCGCTGAGGCCATCACCATGATGGTGGTGCGGGGTGCGCCTGCGATTGGTGTGACGGCGGCTTATGGCGTTGTCCTCGCCGGACGCCGGGCCTGGCATACTGCGGGTGTCACCTGGAAACAGGCGATGACCGCGCCGTTAGCGAGACTTGAAAACGCCAGACCGACGGCGGTAAACCTTGGCTGGGCAATAGAACACATGCGCCGGTTTTACCGAAACCTGCCGGATGGTGAATCACCCGAGGTGGCCTTACTGGCCGAAGCCTTAAAAATACATGAGCAGGATGTGGCCGCCAATCGCGCCATGGGCAAACACGGTGCAGGTTTACTGGGTAGTCAGAGTACGGTATTGACGCACTGTAATGCCGGCGCCCTGGCTACAGCCGGCTTTGGCACAGCGCTGGGTGTGATCAGACAGGGCCATGCGGAGGGCAAGATTCAACATGTTTATGTGGATGAAACCCGGCCCTGGTTACAGGGTAGCCGGCTGACCGCCTGGGAATTGATGCAGGATAATATTCCGATGACCTTACAGGCTGATTCTGCGGCGGCTTTGTTAATGGCTTCCGGCAAGCTGGACTGGGTGATTGTCGGTGCTGATCGAATTGCGGCCAATGGTGATACCGCCAATAAAATCGGCACCTACTCTCTGGCGGTCTTGGCTCGCTACCACAAGGTTAAAATGATGGTCGTGGCACCGACCTCGACGATAGACTGGGACATACCTGATGGTAGTGGCATTCCCATTGAACAGCGGCAAAGTGAAGAGGTGACGCATATTTATCGTGAACCCGTGGCGCCTGCCAATGTCACTGCGATAAACCCGGCGTTTGATGTGACACCGGCCGCGTTGATCGACGCCATCGTGACCGAAGCGGGTGTTATCCTGTCACCGACAACAGAAAAAATGTTAACGATTAAAGGGGAGGAATCATGACAGAAACAGTGCTTATTACCGGGACCAACCGCGGCATCGGACTGGAGTTATGCCGTCAGCTTTCCGCCAAAGGTATGCATGTCATCGCCACCTGTCGCCATGCTTCTAAAGCATTGAAAGAGCTTAATGTCGAAATCATTGAAGATGTTGAGGTCAGTGCACCATCAAGCCTTGCCAAACTGGCTGACAAGCTCAAAGGTCGCCATATCGACTGGCTGATCAATAACGCCGGGATTGCCGGCGGCATTGGACTGGGCGATATCGATGACAGTGCGGTCGACAGTTTTATCAGCATGTACCGGGTGAATAGTCTTGGCCCCTTGCTGGTCACCCAGGCGTTGCTGCCAAATCTGCATGAAGGCAGTAAAGTCGGCATTATTACCAGCCGAATGGGGTCGATTGATGATAATGATTCCGGTGGCAGCTATGCCTACCGGATGTCAAAAGCGGCGGTCAATGCTGCAGGTAAGTCCTTATCGATTGACCTCAAACCCAAGGGCATTGCTGTCGCCATACTGCATCCGGGTTGGGTAAGGACTGATATGACGGGTCATGGCGGTCTGATCGATCCTGATGAGTCTGCTGCAGGACTGATTAAACGCATGGAAGATCTGACGCTTGATACCAGTGGCGGTTTCTGGCACACCAATGGTGAAAGACTGCCTTGGTAGAAAAGCAGGATATGACTGGCGGCAGGGAAGCTGTCGATCCGGTTCAGTTATTTTGCTCCCAGCCCGCGCTGCCGGATTTGCATCGGGCTGAGCGTCTGCCTGCCATGTTTGAAGACAGTACCCATCTACTCTGGCGCTGTGAGACCAGCGACGGGGACATGATACTGAAAGCTTGTCGGCAGCCCATGCTGGAAACGACCGGCTGCTGGCGGGTTATAGCCAATCTATTTGGCCTGTACCTGCCAAGGGATCTTGCCAACATCAACCGTATTCAAGACATGATCCAACAGCAGGGGCTGATTCCATTACCGGAACTGGTCAGTTGGGGCGGTGACTCGGAAGCCTTTCCAGCTTATATACTCACCCGCTTTGTAGACGGACGGATGCTGGAAACCACGGATCTTAACGATGACATGATAGCCCAGTTTGCGTCTCATATCGCCCGCTTGCATCAACTTGAGTACTCAAGCTGGGGTGAACTCAGTCAACCCGGCCGAGGCGCCAGTGTCTGGCCTGAAGCTGTAAAACAAACGCTACTGCAGCAAGCTGAAATCAACACAATCAATCCTGACTGGTTAAATCCGGCGCTGTCCACATTAGAGCAGATCCAACACCATTCTTTTAGTCCGATAATGCTCGATAACCGCTGGGATCAATATTTGTTCGAGAATAAGCGCATCAAGGCTCTGGTTGATATCGATGCTTTTGTGGCAGGGCCAAGAGAACTGGAGTTGGTATTACTGGAATACCAGCTCGATAGCAGGCAGGCAGCTTTATTTGCCGAAACCTACACTGAGTCTCTGCCCATGCCTGATCTCAGCCAGGTCAGGCTGAGTTACCGATTGTTACTGTTCCTGATGAATGCACTGGGTGAATCAGATTTGGATATCTGGATGCAGTCACCGGCGAGATGGTAATGGCTAATTGCCGGGGTTATGAAAAATCCCCCTCAACTTCATCCCACGGTTTTGCCTGCAATACCAGGCATAGAGTGGATAACCCAGCAGACTGCAACTGCCGGAAATCAACACTGCCATTATCGGAAAAGTAATGAAATTCATCAGGTAATTATCAAAGCGGATCGAATGCATCAGTCCGCCAAGACTGAGAAAGCACAGCAACAAAGCCCATGCCAACCCGCCGAATACACCGGCAAAAACACTGATTTTAAAAAGGGAGAACAGATTTAACTGCACTTCACAGTATGAGTAGGTTTTAACTTCCATGTATCACCAACATAAAGATGAGAAAACAGTGATTAAGTATATCGCCATCAGTCTGTAGCTGACAGACATAAGCAGGCTTTAACAGGCTGCTTAATAAGCGGGTTGCTGTCGATAAAGCCTGATCCAGTTAATAAAGCCGACACTGGCCAGCACGGTATAGAGCGAGAACAAAGCCACCGTGGCATAAAAGCCGGTCTCCAGATAGAGCACAACCGCGGCGGCATCGATAATAATCCAGTAAAGCCAGTTCTGCAGGACTTTGCGAGCCATCAACCAGGTGTTGAGTACGGAAAAGACCGTCACACCGGCATCGAGATAAGGATTTTTTGAGGCATCAAGATTCCCCAGATAATGGCCAATAAGCCAAGTCAGCAGACTACCGATAACAAGGAAAGCCAGGTGATAGGACCAAGGCCAGCTGTGAATGGCGATATCGTTTTCTTTCTTTTTATGTTGGCGCCAGAGCATGTAACCGTAAATCGCCATGCCCATATAATAAAAATTCAGCAAGGCCTGCATGGGAAGCTGACCCTCCCAGAACAGCAGGGTATAGATCAGGGTACTGACAAATGCCATCGGCCAGCACCACTGCGACTCGCGGGCGGCGAAAACAATATAACCGACGCCCAGCAAAGCGGCGAAGACCTCCCAGCCTGATAGGGCCATCAGGCCCTGAAGCATCGCATCCCACATAAAGGTTTAATCTTCGACCTGATAACGATCGGTACCAATCATTTTTAACACAAACACACTGTGCGGCAGTTGATTGAAAACCGCTTCAATTTCACTGTCCATGGCATCCATCACATCGCGATATTCACCAAAAATCTGGGTGCTCAGGTTGTTGCGGGAAATATTGAGCTTCGGGTTATTTTCCAGCTTATCGATAAAGGCCAGAATGGGTTCGGCATATTGCTCTGTCAGCGGATAAAGGCTGATATCGACTGAAACTCGCATAGGAAAACTCCTTGATGAAAACAGAGGGCTCAGCGGAGCCCTCAAGCTGTGAATTAATAATCGTAACTGACGGTCAGACCGACGACGCGGGGATCGCCGAACTGTTTGTAAGTCCGGTTCGCGTAATCGATTCGAGGGTCGTTACCAAAGAAAAAGCCACGAGTGTAATAATCCTTGTCAAACAGATTACGTCCCCACAAGGTGACTTTCCAGTTGTCTTTCTGATAGGCCAGGCTGGCGTTGTAGATAACATAGGAGCCTGACTTGGCGTTATGGCTATTGGAGAAATAAAAGTCATCCTTGCCTTCCATATTGGCTCGCAAAGTCAGATTCGGTGTCAGGTAATATTCGCCGCCCAGCGTAAATTGATAATTCGGGGCATGAGCCTGACGACGACCTTCAATATCATTGCTGGAGATATCCGGGTTTTCGTACTCATCGAACACGGCACGCAGTAGGCCCACCGCACCAAACAGCCGGAAGTCCTGACTCATCAACCAGTCAAAATCGGCTTCCAGACCATAGTTTTTACCGCGAGCTGCGTTAGCGATGGAGTCTTCAAACTCGCCGCCACCGACAAACACCGAGCTTTTGACCTGGGCATCGCGGCGCAAAGAATAGAAAGCTGCAACGTTGGTAATCAGGTCGCCCCCGAGCCAGCGTGATTTGAGGCCGGCTTCCAGACTCCACATATATTCGGTGTCGAATTCACGTTTGCTGTCCGGCAGCGCGTCATTGTTATTGACACCACCGGATTTGTAACCTCTCGACAGTGAGGTATAAGTCATGTGGTCATCATTGATTTGATAATTAAGTCCCAGCTTGCCACCGAACAGACGTTCGCTGGTATCAATATCAAGTGCATTAGAGTCCTGGTAGTCAGCTTCGAAATATTCGACCCGTAAGCCTGTGATCAATGTCAGTTTATCAGTCAGGTGCGTATCGAGTTGACCGAATAAAGCTGTGTTCTTGGTTTCGTAATCATTATCGAGATTGCCGAAATCCGAGTTCAGATCCAGTTCTTCATCCTGTGAAAGGAAATAGACCCCGACCGCCCATTCGGTAGTGTTATTGAAAATCCAGCCATCCTCATTGGAGAGGGCTTTCAGTTCGATAGAATAGTTTTCTCGATCGCGGTTGAACTCCTCAAATGCATTGTAAGGGCAGAATGCATCATTATCGAAGTCATCGTCTTCGCAATTGCCTTGTTGAGCAGGGGTTAAAGTATTAAAGAAGGCCTGATTAGCTGCAGCGTTGGTCCAGTCTGCATCATAGCTATAGGTCAGGTCGGATTGCAGATAGGTGAGACTGGATTGAAGTTGTAGCGCACTGCTGGCCCGGTAGTCTGTTTTGAGTGCAATTGCATCGGTATTCTGACTATCCTCACCGGGCATATCTGACAAACTGTCACGACTGTTATCCAGCGTGAACGCATCATAGCCATTATCAATGTCCAGATGCAGCAGGTTCAGATCGACAGTGAGATCGCGGTTGACCAGCCATTTCAGGTGGCCACGGGCAGTAATTTCATCATGGTTCTGAACATCATCTTTGCCTAAAAATTCATTGTCCATGTAGCCATCTGATTGATGGCTATAGATCGAGAAGCGTCCCAGCAGCGTATCTTTGACCAGCGGACCACCGACAGCGACGCCGACATTACGCGTGTCGTATTCGGCTATGCCTGTCTCGACATGCATATCGAATTTATTAGTAGGCTCGGTACTTTTCATATTGATCACACCAGCCAGTGCATTGGTGCCGAATTTGGTGCCCTGCGGCCCACGCAGGATTTCGATAGACTCGATATCGAACAAAGTAGCAGCGCCACCACTGCGGCTGAAATCGATACCATCAATCAAAAGACCGACAGAGGGGTTGATCGGTGCAGAGAACTGGCTGCGTTCACCGATTCCGCGGATCTGAAAATACTGACCACGGGCAGCACCGCTGGAAATGTTCACATTAGGTGCCAGATTCAATACATCTTCGAGATGCTGGGCACCGCGTGATTCGATAACTGCCTCCTCAATCAGAGTCAGGCTGACCGGCGTTTCCTGAGCTTCATTGGGGCGGAAATCGGCGCTGACGATCATGGAGGGCAGATCAGCCGGGGTGATTTCTGCCCATGACGGAACAGAAAACAGCGCGCTGGCACAGGCCAGAGCAAGAGTGGAACGTTTCATAGCTATCCTCGTGGCATAAGCGTAGCAGGACAGCAAAACAGAGACCGACAAAGTCAGATACAAAGTCGCGAATCAGCCTGTCCCTACGCCAGTATTATCTGGATCAGGTTCATCGGGTTCTCTCTGTTGAGATATCTCAGGCGCGAGGCCACCCCGAGGCAATAGTCCGTTAATTAAATGCGGCACATCCTTTTGATGTAATTATTTTATTTTAATGGTCAGAGTTTGACCAGCCCGAAACGTTTATTGCAGCGGTCGCAGACTCGAGCGGCACTGCGGGCAGACACGCAATTGTCTGTTGAGCCTTTGGGTGGCAATTTTCTGTTGCAGCTTATCAAAGCAATGCGGGCAGTAATGATCGGGATCATCACCGAATTTATAACAGCCGCTGGCTTTGTCTGGGTGAGGTGTGGAGGGGCCTCTGTTATCTTCAGGACCATGCAGCAGCAGATTGTCGATTTCCTGTTGCAGGCTGCTGATGAGATGTTGATCGCTGTCGGCCAGCTTGGTGGCAATCTCGCTGATAATTTGATTGATGTTGTGCAGCTTGTTGTTCATACAGGCTTGAGACTCAGGAACACAAAATCATTATAGGCCCGCTAAAAGAAAAAGGCACCCGGAGGTGCCTTAGTCCATGTTCATCAAGCTTGGAAAACTTATTTTTCCAGACTGGCTTTCAGGCTTTCCAGTGTGCTGGTGTAAAGGCCGGTGACGGCATTTTTCGCGGCATCATCGTCCAGTTCTTTAGGCGGGTGATGATTGCCGTGATAGGCACGGAAGAATTTACCTTTCCAACTGACTTTGCTACCGCCATCAACGGCTGTGACGCTGACCCAGGATTTGTATTTGCTGACCGGGAAAGCAGGGATTTCATGCATCTCACCATGGTCGTCGACTTCACCGGCTTTGCTGATGTCGGTGATTTCGTACTGATAGCTCATTTTCTCTTCATCGAATTTGTTCAGTTCTTCTGAAATGGTGGCACCGTTTTCCAGGGTCAGAGTACGGGTAGCACCTTTTTCATTGCCGCCTTCGGCTTCAGTGGCTTTAACAACCGGAATCCAGCTGTGTGCGTTATCGAAATCTTTGACTGCATTCCAGACTGTGGCCGGATCGGCGTTGATAACAATGCTTTCTTCAACAGTGATGCGAGGCGCGCCATGCGAAAAAGCCAGTGCCGGGAACAGAGCCAGGCTCAGCAGCAGGCCTTTGAATAATTGCTTCATGATTAGTCCTAATATTTTTTGATTATTGTGTTTATTGCTGCAAGCAGCAGCGCTGAAAATTAGCAGCTTTTTATCTTGCCCACAATATGAATTAATCCTAAATCTCAATCGCCTTGCTGACGGCGTCACGATCCAGGTGGGATGCAAAATATTCAATAAAGGCATACATATAGCCTCTCAGGTAGCTGCCTTTACGAATGCCCATATGGGTCGTGCTGGGCCTGAAAAGATGGCTGGCATCAATCGCCTTAAGCGGTGCATCTTTGACGGGGTCAAACGCCATATTGGCAATAATGCCGATACCCAGTTCCAGCTCGACATAGGTCTTAATGACGTCGGCATCGGTGGCCGTAAACACCACATTCGGATGCAAGCCCTTTTCAATAAAAGACTGATCCTGTTGAGCGCGGCCGGTAAAGCCCATGACATAGGTCAGAATCGGATAATCGGCAATCGCTTCCAGGCTCAGCTTTCCGATCTCCAGTAAAGGATGGCCCGGCGGCACCACCACGCAGCGGTTCCATTGATAACAGGGCAGGATCGCCAGTTGTTCGAACTGGGCCAGACCTTCGGTGGCAATAGCAATATCGACCCGGCCGGTCGCGGCCATTTCAGCGACTTCCGGCGGTGTGCCCTGCACCATATTGAGATGCACATTGGGATAGCGTTCGGAAAACTGCTTGATTGCTGAGGGCAGCGCATAGCGTGCCTGGGTATGGGTGGTGCCGATAGATAGAGTGCCGGTCTGGTCACTGCGGCAGTCGGCAGCCAGCTGGCGGATATTATCGACATCCTGCAACACCCGTTCTGCCATTTCGATCACCGATTTGCCGACAGGGGTAATGCCGGTGAGACGCTTACCGTGACGCTCGAAGATTTGCAGGCCCAGCTCTTCTTCCAGTTGCTGCACCTGGTTACTGACACCTGGCTGTGAGGCATGCAGGGCATTGGCTGCTGCAGAGATACTCAAGCCCCGGCGAGCGACCTCACGCACGTATTTGAGTTGCTGAATCTTCATGGCTTTATATCTTTTAGTTATAACGATAGTAGATAATATTCATTGATAGAATATTACGCTTTGGTAAACTTGTCAGCTCTTTGAAATAGACAAGGCGAAGACCTTTATGGAATGGGGCTTTATTCTGGCAGGGTTATTTGTCGGCATTATGGTCGGCATGACCGGCGTGGGCGGTGGTTCGCTCATGACCCCGATCCTGATCTTCGGCTTTTCGATTCAGCCAGCCATCGCTGTCGGTACTGACCTGTTGTTTGCGGCCATTACCAAGTCCGGCGGCATCTGGGCCTACTGGCGCCATGGCGTCGTCAAATGGAATGTGGTGACAAGACTGGCTGCAGGCAGCATTCCGGCGACGTTACTCACCCTCTGGGTGATGAACCAGACCGGCATGCATGAAGGTGAGCATAGCGAGATCATTACCAAAGCGCTCGGTGTGGCTTTGGTTCTCACTTCCAGTGCCTTGTTGTTAAAAGGCTGGATTGGCCGTTTGCTGAGAGCACAGGAAGGCCATCCTGTAGTTAATGCACTTTACAAACTGAGACAGGATGAAGGCCACAAAGCGATCTTTACCATCCTGACCGGCGCTGGACTTGGTGTGATGGTGACTATCTCCTCGGTCGGCGCCGGGGCGTTAGGGGCGGTCATTTTGCTGTTTCTTTATCCCAGGATGAAAGGCGTTGAGATCGTCGCGACGGATATTGCCCATGCAGTGCCGTTGACCTTTGTCGCCGGTCTCGGCCACTCGGCCGTGGGCACGGTGGACTGGTCGTTGTTATTATATTTACTGGCTGGTTCCTTGCCGGGCATTTTAATCGGCAGCCATCTTGGCGTTCGCATTTCTGATCAGGTTATGCGCCCACTATTGGCCGTTATTTTGGTGTTGGTAGGCATAAAATGTCTGTTATGACCGGTCCAATTGATCTAACCCAGTATGGCTGTCCGATGCATTACATTAAAGCCCGCGAAGCCATCAGCAAAATTGCGCCCGAGCAGGATATCGAGCTGTTAGTGAATAACGGTGATGCCGTTAATGAAGTATTGAAAAGCCTGCGCCAGGATGGCCAGCAATGTGAGGTCGTAGCTGAACAGGGGCTGACCACAACTATTCGTGTGAGAAAAAAACGATGACTGATATCAAACCTGCCCTGGCCGAAAAAATTGAGGCCGTGATCGAGGTACTGAAAGAAATCGAACGGGACTACAGCCCTGCTGTGCTGGCGACCAGCTTCGGTGCTGAAGATATGGTGCTGCTGGATCTGATCTGCAAACATGCACCGGCCATTGAAGTCTTCACGCTGGACACCGGCCGTCTGCCCAAAGAAACCTACGAACTGATGCAGACAGTGAAGACGCATTACAACAAAGAAGTACAGGTTTTTTACCCGGACACTTCGCAGATTGAAGCCTTTGTGACCAGCAATGGTCCCAACGCTTTTTATGACAGTGTTGAGATGCGTAAGCAGTGCTGCGGTATCCGCAAAGTGCAACCACTTAATCGCGCGCTGGCAGACAAAAAGGCCTGGCTGACCGGCATGCGCCGTTCCCAGTCTGTGACCCGATCCGAACTGCCGGTGTCTGAATGGGATGAAGATCATGGTCTGCAGAAATTCAGCCCCTTGACCGACTGGTCGAATGGCAATGTCTGGGCCTATATCCGCGCCTTCGAAGTGCCTTACAACAAACTGCATGATGAAGGTTATGCCAGCATCGGTTGTGCGCCCTGCACCCGTGCGATCACAGCCGGTGAAGATATTCGCGCCGGCCGCTGGTGGTGGGAAAACCCTGAAACCAAAGAATGTGGCTTACACGTCAAATCGAAATAACAGAGAACGATAATGACTGAAAAACAACTGACCCATCTTAAACAACTGGAGGCGGAAAGCATCCACATCATTCGTGAAGTGGCTGCTGAGTTCGAAAACCCGGTGATGCTCTATTCCATCGGTAAAGACTCGGCGGTGATGCTGCATCTGGCAATGAAAGCCTTTTATCCGGGCAAACTGCCGTTTCCGCTGATGCATATCGATACCACCTGGAAGTTCAAGGACATGATCAAGTTCCGTGACAATATGGCCAAAGAGCATGGCCTGGAACTGATTGTTCATACCAACCAGGAAGGGAAAGAAGCCGGTATTAACCCGTTTGATCATCCGCGCTATACCGACATCATGAAAACTGATGCCCTCAAGGAAGCATTGAGCAAATATGGTTTTGATGCGGCTTTCGGTGGTGCCCGCCGTGACGAGGAAAAATCACGCGCCAAAGAGCGGGTTTATTCCTTCCGGGATAAAAATCACCGCTGGGACCCGAAAGCGCAGCGTCCGGAACTGTGGAATATCTACAACAGCAAGGTTAACAAAGGCGAAAGCATCCGCGTTTTCCCGCTTTCCAACTGGACCGAGCTGGATATCTGGCAATACATCTACCTGGAAGAAATTCCGATTGTGCCGCTTTATTACGCGGCAGAGCGTCCGGTTGTGAACTACAACGGTCTGACCATTATGGTGGATGACGATCGTATGCGTATTCCCGAAGGCGAAGAAATCAGAATGGAAAAAGTCCGCTTCAGAACCCTGGGCTGTTATCCATTGACCGGTGCTGTTAAATCCGATGCCGATACCTTGCCGGAAATCATTCAGGAAATGTTGTTAACCACGACTTCAGAACGTCAGGGTCGTGCCATTGACCATGACCAGGCCGGTTCGATGGAGAAGAAAAAACAAGAGGGTTATTTCTAGTGTCTACTGAAAGTTCATACCAAACAGATAGCCTGATCGCGACCGATATCGAGGCTTACCTGAAGCAGCATGAAAACAAGGAGCTGCTGCGTTTTCTGACCTGCGGCAACGTGGATGACGGTAAAAGTACCCTGATTGGTCGTCTGCTGCATGATTCCAAAATGATCTATGAAGATCAGCTGGAAGCGGTCACCCGTGACAGTGCCAAGTCCGGGACTACCGGCGATCAGGTCGATCTGGCGCTGCTGGTGGATGGTCTGCAGGCGGAACGTGAGCAGGGCATTACGATTGATGTTGCCTATCGTTATTTTTCGACCACCAAACGTAAATTCATTATTGCCGATACGCCGGGCCATGAGCAGTACACCCGCAATATGGCAACCGGTGCCTCGACCTGTCAGCTGGCGGTTATTCTGATTGATGCACGTCACGGCGTACAGACCCAGACCCGTCGCCACAGCTTTATTGCTTCACTGCTAGGCATCAAGCACATCGTGGTTGCCATCAACAAAATGGACCTGATGGATTACAGCCAGGAAGTCTTCGATAAGATCCGCAAGGATTACGCTGAGTTCGCCCGCGAACTGGAAATTGAGGATATTCACTTCGTACCCTTGTCAGCGCTGGTAGGGGATAACGTCGTCAACCCCAGCGACAATATGCCCTGGTATGAAGGCGAAACCTTGATGAACATTCTCGAGAATGTCGATATTGCTGACGATCCTAATTTCGAAGATGCCCGTTTTCCGGTGCAGTATGTGAATCGTCCCAACCTGAACTTCCGCGGTTACTGCGGCACACTGGCTTCCGGTATTCTCAAACCGGGTGATGCGGTGACTGTATTGCCATCCGGTAAGGAAAGCAAAATCAAGGCGCTTGTGACCTATGACGGTGACCTTGATCATGCCGTGCCCGGTGAAGCGATTACTGTGACCCTGGAAAATGAAATTGATGTCAGCCGTGGCGATATGATCGTTCACAGCAATCATCATCAGCCGCATGTATCGAGCCAGTTCAAGGCCATGGTGGTGTGGATGACCGAACAGCCACTGACTGCCGGCAAGCAATACAGCATCAAAGTGGGTGTGAATGAAAGCACCGGCTCGCTGACAGGTATTGATCATCAGGTAGACGTGAATACCTTGCAGCAAAGCAGCGCCAGTGAACTGAAACTCAATGAAATCGGTTTATGTGAGTTTTCGCTGAACAAGCCGGTCGTGTTTGATACCTATAAACGCAATCGTATTACCGGTTCTTTCATCATCATTGATCGCCTGACCAATGTCACGATTGGTGCCGGCATGATTACGGACGCCGTCTCCGGCAGTCATCAGACCGTGCCCGCCGGTGAATTTTCGGCGTTTGAGCTGGAGCTCAATGCCCTGATACGTAAGCATTTCCCGCACTGGGATGCCAAAGATCTGAGCCAGTTGCTCAAGTAGGTCAAACTGACTGCCAGCCCTGCAACGGGGGCTGGCAGTTTGTCTTTTATTCACCACATCTCACAGTCCTTGTGATTATTAATCTGTTTTACCAATCATAGTTACGAAATTAATCAATTTCACTTTATTAATCGGTTTTTCTAGAATCTAGGTCGTGCGCAATTTGATTGCCCGCTTTTTTCAGTAAGGAGAAACTGATGAGTAAAACAAGATTGACCACGTCCGCCGGTGCGCCGGTTGCCGATGACAATAACAGTATCAGTGTCGGATCAAGAGGACCTTTGACCTATGACAACCACTACACTTTTGAAAAGCTGGCTCACTTCAACCGTGAGCGAATTCCGGAGCGTGTGGTCCATGCACGTGGTACCGGGGCTTACGGTACATTTACCGTCACCCGGAGCCTGAAAGACTATACCATCGCTGACTTCCTGCAGCAGGAAGGGGACAAAACCGAGGTATTCCTGCGTTTCTCCACCGTTGGTGGTGGTCAGGATTCGCATGATTATGCCCGGGATCCGCGCGGCTTTGCGATCAAGTTTTATACGCGGGAAGGCAACTACGACATGGTGGGTAATAACACACCGGTGTTTTTCCTGCGCGATCCGATCAAGTTCCCGGACTTTATTCACTCGCAGAAGAAAAATCCGCAGACCAATCTGCCTGATCCGCGGATGGCATTTGAGTTCTGGGCCAATCATCCGCAATCGCTGCATCAGATGACAATTCTGATGTCAGATCGCGGTATCCCGGCTTCATACCGGCATATGCATGGTTTCAGCTCGCATACCTTCAGTTTCTGGAATGCCAATGGCGAACGCTTCTGGTTCAAATGGCACTTCAAGAGTAACCAGGGCATCAAGAACCTGACTAATGAAGAAGCCGCGGCAATGCCACCGCATGGTGCGCAGCAGGACCTGGTTGAAGCGATTGAGCGCGGTGATTATCCGAGCTGGACCGCGAAGGTACAGATTATGACCGAACAGCAGGCACGTGATTACGAGATTAATCCGTTTGATTTGACCAAGATCTGGCCGCACAGCGATTTCCCGTTGATTGAAGTAGGCCAGCTGGAACTCAACCGCAACGTGCAGAACTATTTTGCTGAAACTGAACAGGCGGCGTTTGCACCGAGTAATCTGATACCGGGCATTGGTGCCTCACCGGACAAAATGCTGCAGGGGCGTTTGCTGGCTTATCAGGATGCGCACCGTTACCGGATTGGCGTCAACTCCAATCAGGTGACAGTCAACGCGGCAAAATGTCCCGTCAATCATTACCAGCGTGACGGCGCCATGGCAGGTTTGTGTCCGGCAGGTGGCAACCATCACCAGAGCAGTGGTGCCAATTATTATCCGAACGATGGCATTAACGCCGGTCATCCGGTCCCTGATGTAAGCGTAGCTGAACCACCGATGCCGGTGGAAGCCGATGCCTGGATTGATCGCTATGATACCGGTAATGATGATCATTACACGCAGGCTGGTAATCTGTTCCGTCTGATGAGCGAGGATCAGAAAAAGCAGCTCGCCGCGAATATTGCGGGCGGTTTAGCTCAGGCCAATGAATCCATTCAACAGCGTATGCTGGCACAGTTTGAACAGGCTGATCCTGATTATGCGGCCCGGGTCAGAGCCGCTCTGGATGCGGCCTGATTACAGATAGCCAGATTAGGCATACACTAAGGCAGAGGGTTGTACCTCTGCCTTTTTTATGAGGTGGGCTATGCTGAAAATAATTCTACTGGTGGCATCGCTATTGTTTATTAACGGTTGTGAGCAGGACATGCCGGAAAAGACAGTATGGGATGAACAGCTGAAAACGATGGATAAAGCCCATGAAGCGGAACAACAGATGCTGGAAGCGGCTGAACTGCAGCGCCGGGCGATTGAGCAGCAAACTCAGCAATAATCTTTGATAATTTTCCAGGCCTCCAGCTTCTGGCTGAAATTCAGTGAAGCATGAGCCGGACTGGTGGAAGGCAATCTGGTCAGGAAAGGTGTGACTGACAAAACTGGCAAAACATGACGCTGAAAAACTTGTTGTGACTTGCCACCATTAAAGAACACCGCCTCGATAGTCGGGTAGAGACGAAAGAACTGCTCAAAGTCATTGGCTTCAATACTGGCCGGGTCGATATGCTGATCGAGACTACCGGGACGATGACAGGCTTTTAATACATCCCAGACCGCGACACCTTTATCTGCCAGCTGCTGGCAACGAGTCTGATAGGACCAGTCCAGATTGATTTCAAACAGCTCAGCCATAATCGGCCAGAAGGCATTACGCGGATGGGCGTAATACTGCTGCGCTTCGAGTGAGGCGACACCGGGCATCGAACCCAGAATCAGCATCTTCGGTTTGCTGCCAACAATCGGTGGAAAACTGTAGCTAAGTGGTTTTTTAGAATCCATATCACTGATAAAGCTGCCCCTGATGGCGGATCCAGCCGTGGGGATGCTCATTATCCGGATCATGGTGAGTCCAGTGCATTACGCCGCCTTTCTTGTTCCATTCGTATTCACCATAGACCGTGACTTCGTCACCGACTTCCAGACTCTTTACTCTCGGTGCCAGGTCGATATTGTGAGCTACCAGCAGGGTATGCCCGTCAGCCATTTCGATAATAAAACGCTGGTGGCGACTGCCGTCATTATCGTCTTCGAGAATGCGTATGACCTGCCCACTAACTTCAATCTGAACATCGCTTTGCTGTTGCTGGTAAAGCTCAGCAATGCTGACCTGAGGGGGCGCGAGTTCTGTGATTGGGCCCGGCTGGTAATGACTGGCACCATAAATGACGACGATAAAGGCGACAAGCAACCAGAAGCGATGGGTCTGACGTTTGTTTCTGAACATTTCTATTTCTCTTGACCTGCCCTGCAGCGAGTATTTGGAGTTATGCAGGATAGCCTAGTGTTGCGCTTTGGCAAACACGACAGGATTTTCTGATCACAATCGCATAGCGACAAATTCAGTCAAAATGTCACAGGCCTAATCCAAGCAGATAAAATCGTTTCAAAGCCCGCAGCCATGCGGCATTTAGATAAATCCGCAATATCAATATAGTTATTTATAATTTCCCGTTATATACCTGCCCGTTTATAATAGCGGGTCCGGTTATTTAGCGTTTTAGAGAGCTTAGATGTATCAATACGATAAGTATGATCAGATGATGGTGGATCAGCGGGTAGCCCAATTCCGCGATCAAACCCGCCGCTACCTGGCAGGTGAACTGACTGAAGATCAATTCCGTCCTCTGCGACTGGCGAACGGCTTGTATATTCAGATCCACGCACCGATGCTGCGTATCGCTGTACCTTACGGCCTGATGTCTTCCAAACAGGTCCGCAAAGTGGCTGACATTGCCCGCCGTTATGACAAGGGCTTTGTTCACTTTACTACCCGTACCAATTTCCAATTGAACTGGCCGAAACTGGAAGATGTGCCGGATATTCTGGCTGAACTGGCGACCGTGCAGATGCATGCGATTCAGACCAGCGGTAACGATATCCGTAACACCACTACGGATCAATTTGCCGGCATCAACGCCGAAGAAATTGAAGATCCTCGTCCATGGGCCGAGATCATTCGTCAGTGGTCAACCTTCCACCCTGAATTTGCCTATCTGCCGCGTAAATTCAAGATTGCGATCATCGGTTCTGAAAACGACCGTGCGGCGACCAAACTGCATGACATTGGTCTGCATCTGGTAAAAAACCACGATGGCGAGATTGGTTTTGAAGTCCTGGTTGGTGGCGGTCTGGGCCGTACCCCGATTATCGGTGAGCAGATCCGCCCGTTCCTGGAAAAAGAAGATCTGCTGTCTTATCTGGAAGCGATCCTGCGTGTTTATAACCGCCTGGGACGCCGTGATAACAAGTTCAAAGCCCGCATCAAGATTACGGTTCGCGAACACGGCATCAATCACATCCGCGAGCTGGTGGAAGCAGAATGGGTGCAAATTCGTGACCAGCTGCGTCTGGATCAGAAAGAAATCGATCGGGTTAAGGCCTTCTTTACCGAACCTGACTACGACAGTAATGCCGCTGCTGATACCAGCTTTGAAGCCAAGCTCGAAGAAGATAAAGCTTTCGCTCGCTGGCTCAAACAGAACACATTTGAACACAAAGTCCCGGGCTACAAAGCGGTCTATGTGTCATTGAAAAAACACGGTCAGGCGCCGGGTGATATTACTTCCGAGCAACTGGAAATTGTCGCTGATCTGGCAGATAAATTCAGTTTCGGTGAAATCCGTTCAACCCACACGCAGAATTTGGTACTGGCCGATGTCAAACAGGCCGATCTGTATGAACTCTGGCAGCAATTACAGGCTGAAGGTCTGGCGACACCGAACATTAATACGCTGACCGATATCATCTGTTGCCCGGGCCTGGATTACTGTGGTCTGGCTAATGCGACCTCGATTCCGCTATCCAAGCAGATTGCGGAACGCTTTGATGACCTGGATCATCTCTATGATCTCGGTGATATCAAGATTAAGTTCTCCGGTTGTATGAATGGCTGCGCGCACCAGAGCGTTGGTCATATTGGCATTCTGGGTGTCGATAAGAAAGGCGAGGAGTGGTATCAGTTCACGCTGGGCGGCAGCTCTGAAGCCGATGCGTCAATCGGTGAACGTCTCGGGAAAGCGATTCCCAAAGAAGACGTGGTTGATACGGTTTCTCATCTGATTGATGCCTATGTCGATCTGCGTCGTGAAGATGAATCATTCCTGGCCACTGTCCGCCGCGTCGGTGTGGATCCATTCAAGGAGCGTGTTTATGCAGATAATTAAAGATCGTGAAATTGTCGAAGATAACTGGCTGCATCTTGATGATGAAGCACAGCTGGTTGCAGGCAATATCACTGTCTCGCTGGCACGCTGGCAGGAGCAACACGAGACTCTGGAACATCATGAAGGTGGACTCGGCCTGCGTCTGAGCGGCGATGATCCGCTGGAAGAGATCGTACCGGATCTGGCGCGGTTTTCTCTGATTGTATTGCTGTTCCCGGTCTTTACTGACGGCCGCTGCTATTCCTATGCGAAATTGCTGCGCGAGCGTTATGGCTTTAAAGGCGAAATCCGGGCGCAGGGTGATGTGTTGCAGGATCAGCTGTTCTATATGTCGCAGTGCGGCATCAACAGCTTTGAACTGGCCAACCCCAATCGTTTGACCAATGCTTTGTCGGCGTTTGATGACTTTAGCGAAAGTTATCAGGCCACCGTGCTTCGTCCCGAGCCGCTTTACCGTCGCCGCTAACGCGTTGTTCTCATGGCTGTCTTTGCGATTGGTGATGTCCAGGGCTGTTATGACGAGTTGAACAAGATGCTGGATCAAATTCATTTTGATCCAGCATCTGATCAAATCTGGCTCGCTGGCGATCTGGTCAACCGCGGTCCCAAATCACTGGAAGTACTCCGCTTAGTCAGAAGTTTGGGTGACAGTTGCATCAGCGTACTGGGTAACCATGATCTACACTTGCTGGCTAATGCTGCCGGTGTTGTGGAATATCAGCACCATATGGATACGATTGAGCCGGTGCTGAATGCGGCTGACAGTGACGAAATTATGCAATGGCTGCGTCAGCAGCCATTGTTTTATCACGATAGCGCATTGGCATTCAGCATGGTTCATGCCGGCCTGCCGCCGCAATGGACTATCACCGAAGCTGAGGCGCGCAGTGCTGAGGTGGAGTCGGTACTGAAATCAGACAACTGGCGCGACTTCTTTGCCCATATGTACGGTAATAATCCCAAACGCTGGTCACCGGAATTAAAAGGCTGGGACAGACTGAGATTCATTACTAACTGTTTTACCCGCCTGCGATATTGTCATGAAGATGGTCGGCTTGCACTCAAGTTTAAAGGTGCACCCGAAAACAAGCCGCTGCATCAGAAGCCCTGGTTTGAAATGCCGGGTAGAGCCAGTGAACAGGACAGAATCGTTTTCGGGCACTGGTCTACATTAGGTACCGGCCAGTATGGTAACGTGTTTTCACTTGATAGCGGGGCCGTCTGGGGTGAGACGCTGACTGCCGTCAGAATCGACCGGGAGCCCTATGAATGGATCACGGTGAAAGCTGATCCTGATGGTTTACCCCATGCCCGCAACAAGGACAGTTCGAAAAACCGCCGCTGGTTCTGAGACAATGCAGCGGGCAGGGTGAACTCAAAATGAGTACAATACTTTTAATTTTATAGCGTTGGATCTTTAGAAATGAGCAATGTCACGACTTTTTCGGGTGATTTTTCAGCCAAGGGACTCCGCGTCGGTATCGTCGCCGGTCGTTTTAATGACTTCGTCGTCAATAACCTGATCGAAGGTGCGATTGACTGCCTGGTTCGTCACGGTGCCAGCGAGAGCGATATTGAACTGGCGCGAGTGCCAGGCGCAGTAGAAATTCCGCTCGCTGTTCAGCGTATGGGGCGTACCGGCAAATATGATGCAATTATCGCCCTGGGCGCAGTCATTCGTGGCGGCACGCCGCACTTTGAGTATGTGGCTGGTGAATGCTCTAAAGGCCTGGGCCAACTCGCACTTCAACTGGATATGCCGGTTTCATTCGGTGTGCTGACTGTTGATACCATTGAGCAAGCCATTGAACGTGCCGGAACAAAAGCCGGTAACAAAGGCGCAGAGGCCGCGATGGGCGTCATTGAAATGGTCAATGTGCTACGTCAAATCGAGGCTGGCAACTAAATGGCAGCCGGCTTACCCCGCACCAAAGCCCGCCGTGCCGCTGTTCAGGCACTGTATCAGGCGCTGGTCAATAATGAAGCACCACAGAAAGATGCGCTGGATTTTGTCACGGCAGAATATGCCGACAAAATCGACAGGAAATATTTCAGCACGCTGATTGAAGGTGCAATTAAATATCAGGACCAGATAGATGCCGAGCTGTCAGAGGCTGTCGACCGGGATTTGAGCGCGGTTGATCCGGTGGAAATTTCAGTGCTCAGACTGGCCACTTTTGAATTTATGCATCTGCCCGAAATTCCTTATCGCGTCGTGTTGAACGAAGCTGTGGAACTGGCCAAGTCCTTTGGTGGCGAGCAGGGGCACAAATACGTCAATGGCGTGCTCGATAAAATGGGGGCAAGACTCAGACCCCATGAATATCAGGCTGCTAAAGAAGCGCGCGCTAAGCGCTGAGTCTGCTTCTGAGCTGATCTGAGTAAAATAACAAGCGGCGGCAGTACAACTGCCACCGCTTTTTACATTTAAAGCGAGTCCGGTTTGTCTCTGTCCGAATTTTCTCTGATTGAAAATTATTTTTCGAAGCTGACATCGGCCCGGCAGGATGTCAGTCTCGGTATTGGCGATGATTGTGCCTTGCTGCAATGCCCGTCCGGTAAAGAAATGGCGGTGTCGATTGATACTCTGGTCGAAGGTGTGCATTTTTTTGCCGATGTCAGCCCTAAAGCGCTGGGTTATAAATCACTGGCAGTGAATTTGAGTGATCTTGCCGCAATGGGGGCAGAGCCTGCTTGGTTTACGCTGGCACTAACACTTCCTGAACACAAGCCTGATTGGCTAAGAGCCTTCACTGAGGGCCTGTCGCTGGCAGCCAAACCAGCTAATATCCAATTGGTCGGCGGTGATACAACCCGTGGACCGCTAACTATTTCGATTCAGGTTCATGGCCTCATCGACAAGAGACGGGCCTTGCGTCGGGATGGCGCCAATATTGGCGACAGGATTTATGTGACAGGTACGCTGGGAGATGCCGGTGCTGCGCTGAAGAGAAGGCTGGAAAACTGGTCACCTGAAGTATTCGAGGAAACTGACTGGCAATACCTTCAGCAACGATTAGAGTATCCGACACCACGTTATCAGCTGGGGCAACAAATCCTCGACTACGCCAGCTCTGCCATCGATATTTCAGACGGTTTACTGGCAGATCTAGGGCATATTCTTGAGCGCAGTCATAAAGGTGCTGTGATTAACCCTGCTCAATTGCCACTCTCTGCCAGTCTGAAAAAACTACCACAAGAGATTTGTCTGCCACTTGCAATGGGCTCCGGTGATGATTACGAACTTTGTTTTACCGTACCTGCAGAACATGCCGATAAGCTGGAACAATTTGACCTCAACATCCACTGTATTGGAGAAATCACAGCAGAAAAAGGCCTGAGACTAGTGGATGAAACCGGAAAAGAAATGAATATTGACGCAAGGAAAGGCTATGACCACTTCGGGACCTGAGGTGAACTTTAAAAGCTTGATTAAACGCCCGGCCTGTTTTCTTGCTTATGGCTTCGGCGCGGGCCTAGCTCCCAAGGCACCGGGCACTTTCGGCACAATAGTCGCGTTACCTATTTACTGGTCGATTCAGGACTGGTCGCTGCCTGTCTATCTTACTCTGGTTCTAGTGATGTTTATTGCAGGGATATGGCTATGTCAGAGAGCATCAGATTGGTTGAAACAGGATGATGCTTCAGGCATCGTCTGGGATGAGATTGTCGGTTACCTGGTAGCGATGACATTCGCCCCGACAGGCTGGCAATGGATGCTGGTCGGCTTTGTATTATTCCGCTTCTTTGACATTCTCAAGCCCTGGCCAGTAAGTCTGGCTGACAAAAAACTTCATGGCGGCTTGGGTGTCATGCTGGATGATGTGATTGCAGGTCTCTATGCACTAGTATTTTTGTTGACTGGTTCTCATTTTATTAATTAACTCCTTGATTAAATTGTCGCAACCATAGAATTCTGGCAGGCTGAAAACTCGTTTGTATTTGAAAAGGATTTCAAAAATGAACAGGAATGGATTCACAATCATTGAGTTGATGGTTGTCCTTAGCGTGTTAGCAATACTTTCTGCTACTGCTTTGCCTTCTTTCAAAAATACTCTAACTCAGCTAGAAATCGACGGACAGGTCAATGCTCTAGTAAGCATGATCTACCTTGCAAGGAGTGAGGCTATCAAGCGTAAGAGGGTTGTGACAGTGTGCAAAAGCATTGACAAAGAATCTTGTGGCGGCTCATGGAGTGATGGCTGGATAATGTTCGAAGACATCAATGCTGATGGAAACAGAGACTTGAATGACACAAAAATCAATGAGGCAGAGATTCAGGACGGTTATAAACTCAGATTATCAGCCTTCGGCTCGCAAAATTATATCCGCTTTTTACAAAATGGACTGACTAGCTTTCATAATGGCACATTCACGCTTTGTCCCAAAAATGGCGACATAAAACTAGCGCGAGCAATTATTTTTAGTAAAACAGCGAGAGTCAGAACTTCGAAAGACAATAATAATGACGGTATAGAGGAAGACGATTCTAATGTTAACTTGGAGTGCTAATAATTATCTACCCCAACAATCTGGACTAGCGTATGAACCTGAATGATCTTCACCAGTTTCATCCATGGCAAAAATACCACACTCATCGCCAATTTGACTTCCCTTAGGAGAAGCCGTCAGCCTATAACTTGTTGCCGTCGGATTGGCAGTATTAAACGTGTAATAGTCTGAAGAGGGCATAGCTAGACTTGCTGAAGTGGCATATGTTGGGTTGTTGGCTCTAAATTTTTCCTGTTGAAGTTGCAGCTCAAGGAGGCCTGCTTTTGCTTCAGCTCTTTTAGCTCGTTTCACATAGTCCTGATAAGCTGGAATGGCAATTGCTGCTAATATCCCAATCACAATTACAACAATCATGAGCTCAATCAGTGTGAATCCCCGGTCTTTAGTGATTGTCATATGCTTTATCCTGGTCATCAAATTTTATTTGATTTGAAAAAACAAAACTATCAAGTTGCGAATTTAACTTATGATCATGTTGCGAACTTGTATAAGTTAACTATATCTGTATTTTGGAGTTATAATCAATTTATAGCTATAGCAGGAAGCAGGGCATGTCGCTAAACTCTCAACAGAATGGCTTCACACTTATCGAGGCAATGGTTGTTATCGTTCTAATTGGTGTTGTTGCGGCTATAGCCCTCCCCTCATTCAAGTCTGTCATTGACGGTCGGCGTTTGGCCGGGGCTGCTGAGCATTTATTTGCAAACCTAAACTATGCTCGTTCTGAAGCTATTAAACAAAATCAAAACGTGCAATTCCAGTTTGATACCAATAAATGGTGTTATGGCATCGATGATACAGGTGCTGACTGCGATTGTTCGGGCGCACCGAATGATTGTCAGGTCTCTGGTCAGACAAAGGTATATGATGATTCCGATTACCCCGGAGTTGTATTATCCGTATCTGGTATTGCTGGAGATGCAATCACATTCGAGCCACGGCAGGGATTAACTGATAATGCTGCAACCTTTATATTTTCATTAGGACAGCGGCAACGGTCTGTATCAGTAAATGCTGTTGGCCGAATAAAAATGGACTAGAGATTGAATGATTACTATTAAACAAAAAGGATTCACATTAATAGAGTTAATGATTGCTCTATTACTGAGTCTATTAGTGATTGCTGCATCTATCACCATATTTATCTCCATTCTGAAAGCTAACAATGAAGATCTGAAAATGATACGGCTGACCCAAGAAATGAGATCAGTCATGACAATCATCACACGCGATATCAGGAGGGCAGGTTACTGGGATGGGGACGTAACTAATAATACTTATTTGCCTAGCTGGAGCTCGGGAGCATTGAACACTCTGGCCATTAGTTACGATGCAAATTCAGCAGGTGATAAAGATGTCGAAGACAATTACCAATACGAAATCTCCAATGAGGAAGTTCTAATTACAATTGCTGGAAATCCATCCTCGATTACTAATCCCGAATTTGCTGAAATAAGCTTACTTAATTTTGACGTTGATGTTTTAACGCTATCGAGTGTTGAAATCCGTACTGTTAAAATTACTTTGGAAGGATTTGTAAAGTCAGACCCCAGCATATCAAGAGTAATGGAAGAAACGATAAGGGTGCGAAATGACATCAAACTCTGACCCTATTTATTCATCTGGTGGAACGGGGCATTTTCAAGAAGTACACTACCAAAGGGGGGCTGTGACACTGGTAGTGGTTGTCTCTCTTTTGATAGCTGTTACATTAGCCACTATTTATACAGCCATGGTTAATCTCCAAGAGCTACGTATTTCTGGTAATGATTATCGTACAAAACAGGCCTTCAACAATGCCGAAATGGGATTGGAACAAGGTTGGGCATTTCTCACTCGAAACAGTGGTGATGTAACCAGAACCTCGCTAGGAGGGTGGGCCGAGGCGGGGGGGGCGGAGCAACACTGGTTTTTATGTAATTCAAATGCTGACAGGACAGCACTATGTAATAATTTCCTGAACGCAGCCGCTGATTTATCTCAGTGGCTTATATACGCTGATGCCATCACATCAGGGACGCCTAATCCATTCACCGTTCACTTCCTTACCCCCTTAGGGAGCGGTGTCGCCCCAGAGACTTTGCCCACAATTTACGTCTATGCATCTGGTAGTTCAGATGATCTAACCGCAGAGAGCCAGGTGCAAATTACACTCACTAGTGCAAGTCCGTTTGCTGGTGACCCACCTGATGTCCCCGTTGTTGCCGGTGGTGATATTGAGTTGTCAGGCTCTCTAGATATAAAACCTCGAGTTTATGAAGCAGAAAGTGGTGATGCGATGGCAGGTATGGCTGCTAAAGCGCTCGCAGGTGGAGACATTACGATAGGCGGCTCCCTTGCTGATACTCCAAATGAGTACCCTGATGGCGAAACTGAGTTGCAGGGAAATATATGGGACTCTCTATTCAATATTTCTCAAGAAGAACTGAAAAGTGAGATTGATAACGGCAGTATTAGAGGTGAAATACTATCTGATTGCTCTAGTCTTAATCAGAACAGTTCAGGGATTAAGTGGATAGAGGGCGATTGTGACATCAACAGTAATGGACTTATTGGTCCTGACCTGAGTGCAATTAACAGCTGTGATCAGCTGGTTGATGATCCTTTATGGTTAATAATTGAAGGTGATCCTAGTGGCGACAAGTCAAAATTCAATGGTAGCGTTAATGTCTGGGCGACTATTGTTTTTCTTGAGGGGGCTGGTGAACTGGAGTTGACTGGTAACCCGGTTTTTAGAGGCAGTATTTTTGGTGAAAACGATATTGACTTCGGTGCTGGTAATTTTCAGTCTGAACCGAACCCATATCTGCTTCAGTGCCCAGGAGATGGAAACAGCTTTTTCCTTGTAAAAGAAGAGGGGAGCTGGTTTGACGAATGGACCGAACTATAAAGGACCATCATATGAATACAGTCAAAAAATATCGCCAAGGTTTCTCCTTAATTGAGATTATGGTTGCACTGATTATTGTTGCAATCGGCATACTCGCACTTGGAAAGTTTCACTCTGAATTATTCAGAAGCACTTCTGATGCTAGTCAACGAACTGAAGCTCTAAATCTTGCTCAAGAAGTGGCTGAAGATTTACGGGCATATGCAACACTTGCCCCTGAACCAGAAGATCTAGTTTGGCAGGATGCTTCCCAGGCTCAAATGTCGTATGAGTTTATTGTTGATAATCAGGGCGGTATGTTATTCCAAGGGAAAACTCCAAATGCTAATGGTTACTATGTGTTAGGTGACAAACAAGTAAAATGGGACGTAACTACCCCCGCTACAGCCCCGAACACTAAAGATCTTATTGTTTCAGTCCTCTACATGAATGAAAGCGGTGAAAACACTGAACTGAGTCTGACAACCACGATCGCTGGATATGACCCAAATAGGTTGGCATTGGTTGATGATTCGGGTAATGCAATAGGCGGTGGATATGCTCGTAATAAACAACAGACACTCTTAGTGGGAACTGCACCTGATGTCATTCCTGTTGGTATCGGTGAATATGATGTTGATGGTGATGGTGTTAATGATGCTATATCCAGACAAACTTCAAAACCTACCCCTGATGTAAGCAAGAAAGGGGGTAGCGTTAAATCAACTTTTGATGTGGTGACATATCTGACGGAAAGTGTAAACGCTGATACTGGAACAGCGGATGCTTTTGTTCTAGAAAAGTACACCACGATTAACTGCCAATGCGATAAAGCATCATCACAGACTGTTACATACACCCCTTCAAGGATAACTTGGTTTCAGAATGAAGATGCTTTGCTAGGTGGACTACTCGCCGGCCGGACTGGAATTACGAAACTAAAAGACTATGGAGTCAGTTTTCCAGGCACTGGTTCGAGTATTTATCAAGCTCAAGATGCTACGTGTAATGTTTGTTGTAGAGATCACAATGATGTCGCATTAAATTCTGCATCTGATCAATATCCTATCCAGAGTGATGCAGACTTAGATGATTCTGCTGATCCCGTTCCCTCATGCACAGCTGGAGATAGAACTGGATGTTACGACCCGGGACGAACTGCGGACTCACAATATGCCTCGGGAAATCATTTACATTTCATAAACACTACGGATTTGAATCAAGATGACCCATATATAGAAGCTTGTCGGGTTTTAGAAATCGGTGGGCAGGAGCGAGTAATGCAAGATTGGCGTCTGGTAAAACTGGATGTCATTCCTGACAGTTATTTTGATACGCAAGATAATATCGATAGTTACTCCACGTATGTGTCAGAAGTAATCCAGGCATTTATTGATGGCGATACATTACCTACATTATCCATACCAGTTGATTTCAGAACGATTAATACAGGTGACTCTATTAATCTCTCTGCCAGGGCTATCTATGTCGACTATATGGCTTCACTTACTCAGGCAATTGATGGTTATGAGGAAGTGATTTCCAGTACAACTCCTCTTTATAAAATACCGTTCTACACGATTAATGTGACAAAACTAGTTGGCTGGGAGGTTAAAAATACCAGCAGTGTAGCTTGGACATCTCCATGGTCAACATCTCCTGATTACACAACTACACATGACGCTTCTGCTAATACTTGCCAAAATTCAGCAGCCTCATCTCCATGTGTGGAAGATGAACAAATCGAAGACGAATTATTAGTGGATGATCCACAATACACACGAGGTGTTTTCTACGCTAATAATGCGAGTGCTTCATCCACCTTTACCGTGGGAGCAATCCTTTACAATGGTAATGAGGGTCTTATTGATAGAAAACCTGCAGACGCTGCGGCGATTAACTACACGAACTATACAGAGAGTACATTAACGCTCCAAATTACTGCACCTTAGTTAAAGTTCATGATTCTGCGTACCATGATGGGCGATTTTGATCGCGCCCATCATGGCTGCGATTCTGCCTGTTTCTTCCCAGTCTTTACCATGCATGATGCCATGCAGTAGGCCGGCACGGTAGGCATCGCCACAACCTGTCGGATCCACGACGGCCTCTGCTTTCTGGCAGGGGATTTCAATCTTTTTACCTTCTGTGAAGATATGGGAACCCTGTGCACCACGGGTGATAATCAAAGCTTCCACATGGCGGGCGATTTCTTCTTCCGGCAGGCCGGTACGGTCCATGAATAACTGGGCTTCGTAATCATTCAGGGCGATATAGGTGGCCTGTTCGGCAAACTGCATGAGCTCATCACCGTTGAACATCGGCAGGCCCTGACCCGGATCGAAGATAAATGGGATGCCAGCTTCTTTGAGCTGCTGGGCATGTTGAATCATGCCATCGCGGCCATCCGGGGCAACAATCGCCAATTTAATATTGTCAGCTTCAGAGATGTGCGTTTCATGCGCCAGGTTCATCGCACCGGGGTGGAATGCCGTGATCTGGTTGTCATCCATATCGGTGGTGATGAAAGCCTGAGCGGTGTAATGACCTTCTTTAACATGAACATGTTTGCGGCTGATGCCTTGCTGGTCCATCCACTCAGCGTACGGGCCGAAATCAGTACCTACGGTGCCCATCGGAACCGGTTCATCGCCAAGCAACTTGAGGTTGTAGGCGATGTTGCCGGCGCAGCCGCCGAATTCCTTACGCAGTTCGGGGACCAGAAATGCGACGTTCAGCATATGCACTTTATCCGGCAGGATATGGTTTTTGAACTGATCCGGGAAAACCATAATGCTGTCATAGGCGAATGAGCCACAAATCAAAGCTGACATAAGCTTACCTTTGTTGAATTTTGAGTTGTTCGTGGGAGCCGCTCAGACTGAGCTTGCCACTGAGAAAGTCTTCCAGATGCTGACCGATGATTTCATGTCGCCAACCCTGACGAAGCGCTGTGTCTTCATTTCTGACCAGGGCTTCAACATCTTTACGGCTGGCAACAGCGGCCGGAGTGATGTTCTGTTCATCACAACGCTGACGCATTAATGCCATCAGGGCGTCGACTACGGCATCCTGCTGGTTCGTTAACGGAGTTGGGCGTTTGATGACCGGCCAGTCAGATTTGGGCACGGCTTTGCCTTTCTCAATCGCTTCCAGAATGGCTTTGCCGTGGCGGTCAATATCTCTTTGCTCCATACCACGGATTTTCTTCATAGCATCAGTCGACACAGGCGCAAAACGGGCCAAATCCAGCATCACATCATCTTTTAATACCCACCTTCTGGGCAGATTGTGCTTGATGGCGCGCTGTTCGCGCCAGGCGCCGAGGTGTTGCAGGACCGCGAGCTGCGATGGTTTGAGGCGACCGGCCCCTTTGATTCGAAGCCAGCTTTTATCGGGATCTTCCTGATAGGTTTTCACCGCAGATAAGGTTGCAAAATCTTCCTTCAGCCAACTGCTACGGCCTGTCTCAATCAGTTTGTCATTGAGTTGATGGTATAGGGAGCGTAAATATCTAACATCATCCGCTGCATATTCCAGTTGTTCTGACGACAGCGGTCTCTGACGCCAGTCGGTGCGGGCGTGAGCTTTATCAAGCTCAACATCGAGGCATTGTTTGACGAGGTTACCGTAACCAATCTGATCGCCATAGCCCAGTACTGTGGCTGCCAGTTGAGTGTCAAAAACATGGGGTGGTAAGCTCTCCCGCAGCAGGAAAAATAACTCGAGATCCTGGCGGGCTGCATGAAATACCAGCGTCATGTCGTCACGGTAGCACAGATCCAGCAGGGGAGTGAGATCCTCAACAGCCAGCGGATCGACGCAAGCGATGAGATCGTCATTGGCAACCTGGATCAGGCACAATTCAGGATAGTAAGTCTTCTCACGATGAAACTCGGTGTCCACAGCCAGCCAGTGGCTACCGACAAGTTGCTGGCACAAGTCTCTGAGGCTGTCACTGTTGTCGACGTACTGAATGGTCATCTACTGTGCTCTGCAAAAGGGACACAGTATAGCCAGTTTGGGTATCAATTCATAACCCGGCTCATTGCCACCACATCGTTGATGGCTGAGACCACGACGTCAGGTTGTTCCAGGTGGATATCATGGCCGCTGTGTTTGGCGAAGATCTGCTGGCTGATAGGTGACAGCTTCCACAAATCATGCTGCAGGCGCATCCAGACTTTTTCACGGGACTTGCCATCTTCACTGCCAACCCACTCGGAGCGGCCACGGCTAATCACAATGAGAGGAACTTTGGGCAAGTCATCGTATTGCTGGACCTGTTTGGCACTCTCATACAGGGCTGAAATTTCAGCCCTTGCGGCGTGAAATGCTCTCTCGCGGAGCACGCGATGCTTACTGAGAACAGACTCGGAATCATCATATTTCGGCAGCACCACGATATTGCCTTTTCTGTCGAAGTGTTTGGGTAGTTTGATGTCCAGGATTTCGTATTGGTCTTCATGCGAAGCATCGACCAGTACCATGCCGGCTACCTTACTGGGATTCTGGGCAGCAAAAACGCGAATGTTATAACCGCCGAATGAGTGGCCGACCAATACATACGGACCGGGAATATTGGCTTTCTGGGTGAGCTTTTCAATTTCGTGTGCAATTCGAAGGCTGTTGCGAGGCTGGGGACCGGCATCACTCCAGCCATAGCCGGGACGATCGAAAACACAAACACGGGTCTCAACCGCGGTACGGTTCTGGATCTCGAACCAGTCGGTCGAATCATCACCGAGACCGGCATCAATGATGACAGTGGGTTCGCCCTGGCCGCGGCAAAGCATGTGTATGCTGTAGCCACCGACGTCATAACGTTTGCCTGGTATCGGCGGGAACTGATTCGCTTTGGCTGAATTAAGCAGGACCGCTGTGAATACAAACAGCAGTAGCTGAAGAGTTTTGATGGGCATACCTGGCTCCGCACACACTGACTAGAGTAAGAGTTATCCGTGCCGGGTGAAGTTCCTGTGAAGCCAGCTTAATTATTGATTTATCGGGAGATTATCGCCTCAACGTCCGATTGACTGAAAGGCCAGTCCAGCTCAGTTTGATCCGGAAACTGCACTACCGGAATCCGTATGCCGTAACGGGCCACGAGATCATCGTCATCGCCTATTTCCCGCAGTCTGATTTCCAGCGGCTCTTTGTCAGCGATATCAAGCAGTAGTTCATGAGCCTGTTCGCACAGATGACAACCTTGTGTGGTAAACAAAATAATCTGCATTATTTTTCCAGTAAACGGGGCATCAACTCTACAAAGTTGCAGGGTTTGTGTCGTTTATCCAGTTGTTCATGCAAAATCTCATCCCAGCCGGTACGACAGGCGCCGGAAGAACCTGGTAAACAGAAAATAAAAGTGGCATTGGCCAGCCCTGCAATCGCCCGTGACTGCACAGTTGAAGTTTTAATTACCTGATAGGAAAGATAGCGGAACAATTCACCAAACCCCTCAATTTCCTTATCAAACAGCACTTTGACTGCTTCCGGTGTGCCATCGCGTCCGGTCAACCCAGTGCCGCCGGTGGTGATGATGGCATTGATGGCGGGATCGGCTATCCACCGCGAGACAACAGCCCGGATCTGATAAATATCGTCTGGCACGATTTTGCGCTCAACCACTTGGTGACCGTCAGCTGTAGCCTTATCTTCAAGCACTTTACCCGAAGTATCGTTGTCAAAATTTCGAGTATCAGATACTGTCAAAATAGCAATATTAACGGGTATGAATTCCGCATTCATCTGTCTTTGTCTCATTATTTATCAGGCAAACCCAGTATAGTCACCAATATGACAAGGGTCTAGAATGCTGACAAACCATGGAGGATTCAAAATGAAAAAAATTGTAGTAGCGACCTTGATTGCAACCGCGCTCAGTGGTTGTGCCGCTGATGATCCCAATAAAAGAACTAAAACCGGTGCTGCAGTCGGCGCCGCAGCTGGGGCTTTACTTGGCTATGCTGTCGATGATGGTACTGGTGGTGTAGTCGCCGGTGCTGCAGTCGGTGCCCTGGCTGGTGCCGGTGTCGGCCGTTACATGGATAATCAGCAGCGTGAATTTGAACAGGCTCTCGCTGACGAACAAGCCAGAAACGAGCTGAAAATTCAACAGCTTGAAAATGAAACCCTGAAAATCGATATTGCCAGTGAAGTCTCTTTCGATTTTGACAGTGCCTCGCTCAAACCGGCTTTCACCCCGACTTTGAATAAAGTCGCCGATGTGCTGCAACGCTATCCCAAAACAGTGATTCACGTAGTCGGTCATACTGACAGTGTCGGTTCAGAAAGTTACAATCAGCGCCTTTCAGAGCGCCGGGCTCAGTCCGTAGTTGATTATCTGGCGGCTCAAGGTATTGACCGCAACCGCTTGTTTGCTATCGGCCGAGGCGAATCTGATCCAAGAGCAACCAATGAAACGGAAGCTGGCCGTCAACTCAACCGCCGCGTTGAACTGTTTGTAAAACCTATAGTAGAAGGGCAGGAATCTGAAGCCTACCAAGCGCCGTAAACCCGTCAAAACGGCATCACATACCCCTATCGATCCGGACATTATTTACGGCTTGCATGCTGTGCAGGCCGCTCTGGATGTTCCTGTCAGCAGGATCAAAGAAATCTGGCTCGCCGCTGACCGTCAGGATCAGCGGGTTGAAGCATTGCTGACTGCGGCCAGGGAGCAGGGCATTGTGGTGCACAAAGCTGAACGGGAAACCCTCGATAAGATTGCACCTGAAGTCCAGCATCAGGGCTGTGCTGCGCGCTGTAAGCCGCTGGAAAGTCTGGATGAGAAGGGGCTGCTGGACTTGGTTGAAAACCTGAGCGAGCCAGCTTTTTTACTGATTCTGGATGGCGTTCAGGATCCCCATAACCTCGGTGCCTGCCTGCGTACTGCTGAAGCGGCAGGGGTGCATGCGGTTGTGGCGCCCAAGGACAGAGCTTCTGGGCTGACTGCCACTGCGGTCAAAATCTCCAGCGGGGCTGCAGAACGGGTGCCATTTGCGCAGGTCACCAATCTTTCCCGACTGATTAAAGATCTGCAGCAACTGGGCGTCTGGCTGGTGGGCACCTCAGGTGACGCACAGCAAAGTCTTTTCGAGGTTGATCTGAAAGGGCCTGTTGCGATTGTGCTGGGTGCGGAAGGCAAGGGGATACGGCGTCTTACCCGTGAAAACTGCGATGAAGTCATCTTTATTCCGATGCAGGGCGAAGCAGAAAGTCTGAATGTTTCAGTCGCCGCCGGGGTCTGCCTGTTTGAAGGCTATCGTCAACGCCACTTGTGAGCGGCTGAAAAAATCAAGTAAAATATTAGATTGCCTTAAGAATTTATAACTTAAAGCAAAACTCCTTGCTTTATGGTTCGACCATAAAGCTGTTTAAACCGTGAGGAGCTCTAATGAGACATTACGAAATCGTGTTTCTGGTCCACCCTGATCAGAGCGAGCAAGTCCCGGGCATGATCGAGCGTTACACACAAACGCTGACCAGCCAGGGCGGTCAAATCCACCGTCAGGAAGACTGGGGTCGTCGCCAACTGGCTTACCCCATCAATAAAGTGCACAAAGCACACTACGTTCTGATGAATGTTGAATGCGACGTTGAGCAACTCAACGAAGTCACTACTGCATTCCGTTTCAACGATGCTGTTATCCGTCATCTTGTTGTCAACATGGACGAAGCGGTTACCGAACCGTCACCCATGATGCAAAAAGAAGAAGAGAAAAAATCAGCCTAAGGCTGCATTGATTATTTAGGAGAATCACAATGGCTCGTTTTTTTAGACGTAGAAAATTTTGTCGCTTTACCGCTGAAGGTATTAAGCAGATCGACTACAAAGATGTCAATTTGCTGAAAAATTACATCACTGAAACAGGAAAAATCGTACCCAGCCGTATCACAGGTACCAAAGCACGTTACCAACGTCAGCTGTCTACTTGTGTGAAGCGTGCGCGTTTCCTGGCATTGTTGCCTTACTGCGACATGCACAAGTAATACAGTTGATTCAAACACCTGATTAACGTTAGTTCATTACCATGCTGCGAGGAATTGCAGATTTTGCCATGCAGGGCCGATGGCAGGCGGGCGTCGCCGCAGCGCTGCTGTCTGCGATAGCCATGATGCTGCCACCGCTGAATTATCTGGCGAGCGGTGTCATTGCGCTGACAACACTGCGCATGGGCCCGGGCGAGGGCGCCAAGGTCGTGACTGCCACCCTGGTGGTGTTCATGTTGCTGGCCTGGCTCTTACTAGGACAGCTGTGGGTAGCAGGCTTGATACTGCTGACCAGTTGGCTGCCGGTATTCCTGGCAACGCTGGCATTGGGTTATTCCCGCTCTCTGGCGACAGCGCTGCTGGCGTCAAGCGGCCTGGGTATCGTGACCGTTTTGCTAATGCATTTACTGGTGCCGGATCTGACCGGCTGGTGGCAGGGCATGATCGAACCCTTTATGGCATCTCTCAGTGAACAGCCCGGCTGGCAACTGGGTCAGGATGAAACGGCAGAAGTGACCAACAACCTGGCAGCCATGATGACCGGTTTGATTGCTGCTGGTGTCAGCTTTAATGCTGTTATCGGCCTGGTTATCGGCCGCGCCTGGCAGTCACAGCTATTTAATCCGGGCGGCTTTGGCAGTGAGTTCAGAGAACTGCAATTGGGACGTCCTGCTGCAGTAGTCACTGCAGTGTTGATGGCGCTGACACTGACACCGCTCAGCGATACGCTGACGTTGCTGGCAGACTGTTTGCCGGTGATGCTGGTGGCTTTCGGGATTCAGGGCCTCGCTATCGTGCACGCGATTGTGAAGCTCAGACAGAAAAGCAAAGCCTGGCTGGTGACAATGTATGTGCTGTTAGTGTTGATGCTGCCGCAGATGGTAATGATGCTGGCAACTTTAGGTGTTTTAGATCAGTGGTTTAATTTCCGCAAACGCTCACAAGTCGAGTAACGCGGAGTTTTGAATAAGCAGTCTGTCGACTGCGAATGAGGGTAGAACGATGCAAGTAATTTTGCTAGAAAAAGTTCAAAAGCTTGGTAGCCTGGGTGACGAAGTCACTGTTAAATCAGGCTATGGCCGTAACTTCCTGGTACCAACCGGTAAAGCACTGCCAGCCACCAAGCAAAACAGAGAAAAGTTCGAAGCACGCCGTGCTGAACTGGAAGCCGCTGCAGCCAAAGTTCTGGCTGAAGCAGAAAACCGTAAAGCGAAACTGGTTGCTGCCGGTGACCTGAACATCATGGCGAACGCCGGTGTGGAAGGTAAGCTATTCGGTTCCATCACGGCTGCTGACATTGCTGATGCGCTGAACGCTGCCGGTGCAGAAGTTGACCGCAACGAAGTGCGCCTGCCGACTGGCCCGCTGCGTCACACAGGTGAATACAATATCGATATTCAGCTGCACGCTGACGTTCTGATTACTGTCAAAGTGACTGTCACTTCAGAAGCCGAACTGCAAGCACGCGCCGAAGCGGAAGAAGCGAGAAAAGCACGTGATGCGGCTCGCGATGAAGCAGAAGCGATTGCTAAAGCTCAAGAAGACGCTTAATGCTGATAGCTGAATGACTCAGTCCAATCTGGGTCATTCAGTTAAGTTTAAAGCTGAAATCATAGGACCGGGTTTTCCGGTCCTGTTTTCTGCTAAACTTCTCAACTCAACTCTGAGTTGTATTTTGTCTCTTTCTTAAATCGGGTTTAGGTGGCACTGTGGAAGAAATCAGCTATCCAGAATCGTTCAAGGATACCGCCACAGAGGCCCTGAAAGTCCCGCCTCACTCTGTCGAAGCCGAACAGTCAGTACTGGGCGGTTTGATGCTCGATAACGGCGCCTGGGAGCAGGTCGCTGATGTTCTCGTCGAGCAGGATTTCTATCGTCACGATCATCAGCTGATTTTCCGTGCGATTGCCCAGTTAATGGAGCAGTCACAGCCGGTTGATGTCATCACGCTGGCAGAGTGGCATGACAAACGCGATGAGCTGGATCAGGTTGGTGAACTGGCCTATCTGGGCATGCTGGCGCGTAACACGCCGAGCGCCGCGAATATCGCAGCCTATGCTGAAATTGTCCGGGAACGGGCGATCCTGCGGCAACTCATCAAAGTCGGTAACAGTATCTCCAACATGGCCTTCAAACCGGAAGGCATGACCAAGGAAGAAATGCTCGATATCGCCGAGCGCTACGTATTTGAAATCGCCGAGAAAGGCGCCAAGCGTGGCGGTGGCTTTGTTCAGGTCAAAGATGTCCTGAGTAAAGTCGTGGATCGTATCGATACCCTGTTCGAACAGGACAGTTCGATCACCGGTCTGCCAACGGGCTTTATCGATTTTGACGAGCAGACCTCAGGCCTGCAGCCGGCAGATTTGATTATCGTTGCCGGTCGTCCGTCGATGGGTAAAACCACCTTCGCCATGAATATCGCCGAGAACGGGGCGATCCACAGCAAAAAGCCGGTTGCCGTGTTCAGTATGGAGATGCCTGCCGATGCGCTGGCTATGCGTATGCTGTCTTCACTGGGCCGGATTGATCAGCATCGTCTGCGTACCGGTAAGCTCAATGATGATGATTGGCCGCGTCTGACTTCAGCCATTGCTTTGTTGAATGAGGCGCCGCTGTTTATTGATGACACACCGGCTTTGTCGCCGACCGAATTACGTGCCCGTGCCCGTCGTCTTAAGCGCGAGCATGGTCTCAGCCTGATCGTGATTGACTACCTGCAGCTGATGCAGGGTAATGCCGGCAAGTCCAGTGAAAACCGGGCGACCGAGATTTCTGAGATATCCCGATCCCTCAAAGCTTTGGGTAAAGAATTAGAAGTGCCTGTGATTGCCTTGTCGCAGCTGAACCGTAGTCTGGAACAACGTCCCAACAAACGGCCGGTGATGTCGGATCTGCGTGAGTCCGGTGCGATCGAGCAGGACGCCGACCTTATCGTCTTTATTTACCGTGATGAAGTCTATAACGAAGACTCACCGGATAAAGGCAAGGCCGAGATTATTATCGGTAAGCAGCGTAATGGTCCGATTGGCACCGTCGCGCTGACCTTCCAGGGTAAATACACCCGCTTTGAAAACTTCGCGCCGAGTTATTATGACGACCAGATGAGCTACGACGGAGAATAACATTGGCGTTTCCCGTCGCTTCCATCAACCTGACAGCTTTGCGTCATAACCTTGCCCGGGTGCGGGAATTTGCTCCGCACTCAGCGGTCATGAGCGTCATCAAGGCCGATGCTTATGGTCATGGCGTCATGGCTGTGGCTGAAGCACTGGTTGACAGTGATGCTTTTGCTGTTGCCCGTCTGAGTGAGGGTATTCATCTTCGTCAGCAGGGCATTGAAAAGCCCATCGTCTTACTCGAAGGCGTGAATAGTGAAGCTGATTTCATACAGGCGGCTGACTATCAACTTTCGCCGGTGATTCATCTGCATAGTCAGATTCAGCTGCTGCAGAGCATCAAGCTGCCTCAGCCATTACAGTTCAACTGGCTGATGATAGACAGTGGCATGCATCGCCTCGGCATCACACCCGAGCAGGCACCGGCTGCACTGGAAATATTAAAATCCTGCGCCAACCTGACTGATGAAATCGGGCTGATGAGTCACTTCGCTAACTCTGATCTGGTTGGTGATAAACGTAACCAGCTGCAATTGTCACCGATGCAGGCTTTACACAACGACACCGGCCTTGCCGTATGTCTGGCTAATTCTGCAGCCGTGATTTCTTATCCTGCCTCCCACTTAGACTGGGTGCGCCCGGGGCTGATGCTGTATGGCATCTCGCCGTTTGATGATAAAAGCGGACCTGAGCTAGGTCTCAAACCGGTGATGCAGCTTAAAACGCAGCTGATTGCGGTTTACAACATCGACGCCGGTGAAGAGGTTGGTTACGGCGGCGACTGGACCGCAGAATTGCCGACCCGGATTGGTGTCGCCAGTATTGGTTACGGCGATGGTTACAGCCGCCACCTTTCCAATAAATCCGAGGTCTGGCTCCGTGGTCAGAAAGCGCCGCTAGTCGGACGAGTGTCGATGGATACCATTTGTCTCAATCTGAATGATGTTGAGCACGCTGAGGTCGGTGATGAGGTCATTCTGTGGGGCTCACCGGAATTGCCGGTCGAGCAACTGGCACAACTGGCCGAAACGATACCTTATGAACTGGTCACGGTGATCACTCGGCGCGTACAGAGGGAGCTGTCAGATGGCTAAAGCAAAACGCATTTATGTCTGTAAGGAATGCGGCGCGCAGACACCACAATGGGCGGGCCGCTGTAACGACTGCGGTGCCTGGAACAGCTTAACGGAAGAAATTCAGTCGGGTGCATCAGCAAGTACGCAAGCCGCGATTCAGCGCCATACCGGTTATGCCGGCGAACAGAAAAAACAGGTGCAGGCGCTGTCCGAAGTCAAATCAGAGCAGGCGGTACGCTGGACCACCGGTTTACCGGAACTGGACCGGGTGTTGGGCGGCGGTCTGGTGACTGGTTCAGTCGTGCTGATAGGCGGGGATCCCGGCATCGGTAAATCGACCCTGCTGTTACAGGCTATGGCCACCATGGCCGACAGCAGCGGTATCAAACCGCTTTATATCAGTGGTGAGGAATCTTTGCAGCAAATCCGGTTGCGGGCAGAAAGACTGCAACTGGAACAGGCGCCACTGGAGTTATTGGCTGAAACGCATGCCGAGCAGATGGTCGCAACAGCGGAGCAGCGCAAACCCCAGGTAATGGTGATCGATTCAATCCAGACCGTCTTCACCGAGCAACTGCAGTCGGCGCCGGGCACCGTCGCCCAGGTCAGAGAAAGCGCGGCACAGCTGGTACGTTATGCCAAATCCAGTGGCACCACGATGATCCTGGTCGGTCATGTCACCAAGCAGGGTGCGCTGGCCGGACCGCGGGTACTTGAACACATGGTTGATACCGTATTGTATTTTGAAGGCGATACTTCAACCCGCTTCCGCATACTGCGCGCGGTGAAAAACCGCTTCGGCGCCGTCAATGAACTGGGCGTGTTCGGTATGACCGAACTGGGTCTCAAGGAAGTCAGTAATCCCTCGGCGATCTTTTTATCGCGTGGTGAAGAGTCGGTGCCGGGCAGTGTGGTGACTGTGATTCGGGAAGGCAGCCGACCCATGCTGGTAGAAGTGCAGGCACTGGTCGACAGCAGCCCGTTGGGCAATCCACGCCGGGTGACGGTCGGGCTGGAGCAGAACCGTCTGGCCATGCTGCTCGCCATTCTGCATCGTCATGGCGGGATCACCTGTCATGATCAGGATGTCTTCATCAATGTGGTGGGTGGGGTCAAACTGAGCGAAACCGGTGCCGATCTGGCGGTGCTGGCGGCGATTATTTCCAGCCTCAGAAATCGTGCTTTACCCCGTGATTGGGTGCTGTTTGGGGAAGTCGGACTGACCGGTGAAATCCGCCCGGTACAAGCAGGTGAAGAGCGCATTCGCGATGCCGGAAAACATGGTTTTTCTCATGCCATTGTGCCCGCTGCCAATGCACCGCGCAAAGCCATGAAAGATATCAAGGTGACAGCTGTCAGGCACTTGTCGGAAGTCATCAGCGCCTTAAGAGACGCCACCGGCTAGTGTTTATCGATAAGAGCCGATAACTCCCTGTGTAACAGGCCCTCATCCCCGAGATTGAGTTCCATCAACCGTTTCAGGTGCGTGATGCTGTCCAGATCAATCTCTTTTGACTCAAAGCCGATTGAATCCTCATCGATATGGGCGACAGTGGCATGCATCTCAATCACGACTTCGCCCTGTTGAAGCAGTAAATCAACGACACAGGCCTGACCCAGTCTGGCCTGCCACTGGCCCGGTTTAATGATCAACAGGCCTTTGAGCGAGATATCCAGCACCGCGCAGTTAAGAAACTCATCGCCATCTTCGGTATTGATATGGGCCACAGTATCAAATGGAATGCGGCTGAAACGACGTCTTTCCTCTACTGCGTGATCGCTCATTTTTCACTCCCGGCTTACTTGATTTGATACTATCACTGTTTTCGTCGCAGGAGTAAGTCATGCTGTGGGTCAAAGCTTTCCACCTGATCTTTATTGTTACCTGGTTTTCAGCCCTGTTTTACCTGCCGAGGCTGTTCGTCTATCACGCGCTTTGTGACGATGAGGCCGGTAATGCCCGTTTTAAAATCATGGAGCGCAAACTTTACCGCGGCATTATGACGCCGAGTGCGATTCTGACCCTGGTCTTCGGTCTCTGGTTGCTCAGTTTTTATCCGCTGGAACAGTTAGCCACTATGGGCTGGTTGCATGCCAAGCTGACGCTGATATTACTGCTGTTTGCCTATCACGGCATCTGCGGACGTATGCTCAAGCAGTTTGCCGCTGATAACAATCAGCGCAGCCATCGCTTTTATCGCTGGTTTAACGAATTTCCGGTGCTGTTGTTGATAGCCATCATCATTCTCGCTGTAGTGAAACCATTCTGACAGACATAAAAAAGGCTCCGTCAGGAGCCTTTTTGTTTTAGTACACGCAAATTTAATCAGTGTATTCAAAGATTTTAATCACCCGCTGCACACCGGCGGTATTAGTGACCAGGTTGACAGCCTGCTGGGCTTCGGCCCGGCTGACCAATCCCAGCAAATAGACAATGCCTCTCTCTGTCACGACCTTGATATGGAAAGGGTCGATACGCTCATCGGTGGCCATTTTAGCTTTGATCTTGGAGGTAATCCAGGTGTCGGTACTGCGAGAGGGCAGTGCACTGGGCGCGGCGATAGCGAGTTCATTGTGAATGCGTTTGACTTTGGGGATCTGTTTAATTTCAGCGGTGGCTTTTTGTTTCAGCGATTCGCTCGGGGTTTCACCGGTCAGTAAGACAACACCATTAAAGCTGGTGACATTGATATGGCTCTGATCGTAAATTTCCTTGTTGTTGAACAGCGCATAGGCCGCCTTGAATTCAATGCCCTGATCATCGATGACCGTTCCGGTGGTACGTCGGTCATAGGCGACAGCAGCACCGGTAGCAGCACCGCCGACCACGGCAGGCGCACAACCCTGGATCAACAGGACAGGGACAGCCAGCCAGGCAAGATGTTTTAGCTTATTCATTCTGAGCAATCCTCACTGAAAGACAATTGTTTTAGTTCGGTCTTGTAGACCGGTTAATCTCAGCCTTGTTCAAAGGCGTTCTGAATCCATTGCATCCGGTAACCGCTGTCAGCCGGGCTGACACCAACCACATCAAATCGGCAGCTGTCATGAACAACCCGATGACGTTGCAGATACTGCTCGGCAGTATGTATCAGCTTTGACTGTTTGGTCCGGTTCACCGTTTCAGCTGCAGTACCAAAAGCCGTGCTTTTACGAAAACGTACTTCGACAAACACCAGCACATTATTATCTTGCATGATGAGATCGATCTCACCGCCGCGGCTGTGGTAGTTGCGCGTCAGCAGCTTTAATCCCTGTTGCTGCAGATAGCGACAGACCGCGGTTTCTACTTCAGTGCCTTTATCCCTGGCAAATAACATATCACTGCAGCCGCTGTAAGCTGCCTTGTTTGAAACGGCCCCAGCGCATTTCACGTTCAATCTGTCCCATGTCGTTGATGGACAGATCACCGGTCGCCCCCTTGTAGGTCTGCTCCGGACTGCGACTTAACTGGTTAAGCTCGCCGATGAGCCGGTAGGCATCAACCCCCATGGCATAGAGTCTCAGCAGGCCACCGGGCTTACCCTGTGTCTGGCTTTGTACGGCCTGATAAGCCTGGTCCTGATTGGCTTTTGTCTCGAACATCCAGGGGATATCGGTAATAATCAGTTCATTCAAATCAATATCATGCTGCGGATCAGGCTGACCGCTGTAGGCGTGAGATGTCGCAATCAGCGGCAGGTCGCCACTACGGTGGAATTTCAACTGTGGCACCAATTGACGGGCTTTAAGCGGTCTCGCAACCAGGAACAGGAAATCGATATCCTGACGACGACGAGGTTCATAATCCAGCGAACGGTCAAGCGTGCGCTGTAGAGCCCGATAACGCTGTTCACTGACATCGAGCCCCATCAACGGTATCAGTGTGTCCCGGAAGTCATTTTCTGATTCCTTATAGCTTGCTACCGACAGAATATTGCCGCCCTGTTCACGCCATGCCTGGCTGAAGGCACCGGCGACGCGGTCACCCCATTCGCCCTGTGGTGCAAGAATCGCTGCATTCTGATAGCCCTGAAGGCGGGCAAAATCAGCGACTGCCATCGCATCATCTTCCGGTGCCAGACCAAACTGAAACAGGTTAGGGCGTTGGAAACTTGGTTCGACGCGGTTCAATGCCAGCACAGGTACAGGTAATTCAGGCAGTTTTGCCAATGCTTCAACAGAGGGCTTTTGCAGCGGGCCTATCACGATACCCGCACCGCGCGAAATCGCTTCCTGATACAGCTGATCCACATTGCTGCGTCCGGAATAGGGGTCGGTGTCTACATCAAAAAAATGCAGCCTGCTGCTATCGCCGCTAGCATAGTGAGCAGCAATGATACCTTGTTTAATAGCCTTGGCTGCTTCCACGAAAGGACCGTCTGCAGGCAGCATCACCGCGATATCGCCAATCTGCTCAGGCAGACGGGTGCCGCTTACTTTAATGCTGTCTTTATAGAGGCTGGGGTCGGCCGGGTGATTGGGATAAGTGCGGCGCCAGTCTTCCAGCGCGACCTCCAGTGTTTCAGGGTTATCCTGATAAGCTTTGATGGCATAAGCCAGGGCAAACCAGCCACTGTCATCGCTAGGTGGATACCCGGGGTTGTATAGATCAAGCGCCTGAGGCGTCATTTGCATCAAAGTCTGCCACAGGGTTTCGCGGTTTTGTTCTATCGCTGCCTGATCGCTCAGTAATTCTTCCAGCTGCAAATGCGTGTTGGCCTTTTCCAGCCAGTTGCTGGTGAGGGTGTAGGCATCTGAACGTAGTTTCAGCAGTTTGACTCTGTCATCTGCACTGAGTCCGCTCGCATCGATATCTGCCAGTGCCGCCAATGCGGCTTCTGCCTGACTGTTAAAAAGTGCAATTTGTGCAGCGAGCACGGCAGCAGTGAAGCGTTTGTTGTCGCTGAGCAATTGTTGCTTGACCTGCTGCAGAGCCGTATTGGCCTGCTCAACCTGACCGGTTTGCCAGAACAATTCGGCTGCACGCAGGAAATACAGAGACTGCCTTTCTCCTTCATGGTCAGCTGCCAGTTTCAGGTATTGTTCTGCGGCTTGCTGATATTGGCCTTCAGTTTCAGCCGGTACTGTTTCTATTTCTGTGGGCTGAGCTCTGCCAAGAGGGCCCTGAACGGGCTGACAGGCAGTCAGGAACAGGAGAACAATCGCCGGTAACAGCAGCAAGCGTGTGAAGCGCATATCAGATGTCTGTGTTGTTATCATGGAAGCATCATCTTACCTGTTCGCGTATATTACGACCACAATTACACATTAGAATTAAGGAAAAATTGTGACTGCTTCACAAGCCGGGCAATTGTTCGTGGTAGCGACACCCATCGGCAATCTCAGTGACTTCTCACAGCGCGCCATTGATGCGCTGAAAGCGGTCGATCTGATAGCAGCCGAGGATACCCGCCACAGCAAGCCGCTATTACAGCATTTCGCCATCACCACACCGCTGCAATCATTGCACGAACACAATGAACAGCAACGCAGTGAATTGTTATTGCAACGCCTTCAGGCGGGTGAGTCGATAGCATTAATCAGTGATGCCGGCACTCCGCTAATCAGTGACCCGGGCTACCGGCTGGTTTCTCTGGTCAAAGCTGAAGGTGTCAGGGTTGTGCCTGTTCCTGGCAGTTGTGCTCTGATTACCGCCTTGTCAGCTTCAGGGATTGCCTCCGACCGCTTCAGTTTTGAGGGCTTCCTGCCGCCCAAGGCAGGTGCCCGTCGTCAAGCGTTATCCCAGCTCAAAAATGAGCAACGCACACTGATTTTTTATGAAAGCCCGCGCCGTCTGCTCGATACCTTGAAAGATTGTGTTGAGATCTTTGGGGCCGAGCGCCGTGCCTGCCTGGCGCGGGAACTGACCAAGATCCATGAAACCATAGAGACCCGCCCCCTGCTTGAGCTGGTGGATTGGGTGAGCGGGGACAGCAATCAGCAGCGCGGTGAATGTGTGCTTCTGATTGAAGGTGCCTCGGATGCCGTGACTGCTGATGAACAGGAAATGCAGCGTGTGCTGACGCTGTTATTACCTGACTTGCCGGTGAAAAAGGCGGCGGCGATTGCTTCCGGTATTACCGGCTGCAGCAAGAACGAAGCCTATCAACTGGCATTGAAATTACAGCAGAAATAAAAGTGCTGAGGTAAAATAGACAGCTTGAGACGACCAGACAATCGCGCCTGCTCTGGCAGGTGAGGAAAGTCCGGGCTCCACAGGGTAAGGTGCCAGGTAACACCTGGGAGGCGTGAGCCTACGGCCAGTGCAACAGAGAGTATACCGCCGGCTTGTCCTAGACTAGCCGGTAAGGGTGAAAGGGTGCGGTAAGAGCGCACCGCGCTTCTGGTAACAGAAGTGGCAGGGTAAACCCCACCTGGAGCAAGACCAAATAGAGGAACATGATGTGCGACCCGTACTGTTCCTGGGTAGGTTGCTTGAGGCTGATGGTGACATCAGTCCCAGATGAATGATTGTCCGCGACAGAACCCGGCTTATGGTCGTCTCAACTTTTACTTTAAAGCGATTATTTCATTTCCCAGCGCTGAACACCTGCACCGTGTTTTTACCGCTTTTCTTGGCTTCATACATCGCGATATCTGCTTTCTTCAGCAAGTCCTGATCGTCATCGCCATGCTCGGGATACATGGCAAGGCCGATGCTCGCTGAAATCTACAGTGATAAGCCACCCGTCTGGAAAGGCTGCGCCAGCGCCCTCAGTAGTTTCTCGGCCACATGGACACCGTCATCGCGATCGGCGATATCCGGTAGCAGCACAATAAACTCATCACCCCCGACACGGGATAAGGTGTCTGATGTTCGCAGTAAAGAAGCCACCCGGTCGGATACCGCTTTAAGCAGCAGATCGCCGATATCATGGCCATGGGTATCATTAATCTGCTTGAAGCCATCAAGGTCGATAAATAACACACCCAGCTGCCGCTGGTTGCGCTGGGCATATTTCAGTGCCAGATTGAGCCGGTCCTCAAACAGATAGCGGTTGGGCAGGTCGGTCAGAGCGTCATGGTAGGCAAGGTGCCGGATTTTTTGCTCCATTTCGATCCGGTCGCTGATGTCATAAAACCAGGCCAGAATCGATGGGGTGTTGAGATAATTGACCTGCAGGAAAGAGCCGATACACCATTTCACTTCTGCTGTTTGTTGCGAGGTGATTTTGAGCAGAAGGTTAGAAACGATCTGATGACGCAGCAGTCTGGCTCTGATCGACTGGATCTGTGATTCTTCGATAGCAAAGCCAGCTTCATTGTTGACTTCGAATGGCTTGAAACTGCGGCTGAATAATTCCAGATAACGCCTGTTGATATAGAGCATTTTCTCATCAGCCAGACTGAAAATGCTGACTGCAAGCGGGCTGAAATCAAGTACTTCCCGGAACTGGCTGGCATCCTGCCTGGCCCTAATCCTCAGGCTCAGATTCTCATGCAGACTGGCTCCCTGAAGTCGGCCGGTGTTGATCATGAAGCCGGCAAACAGCATCAGCATCAGGCCCATCGCCATCGGCAGTTCATTACCAGACATAAAATAGTGCAGACAATTGGGCAGAATCGTGGCCATGATAAAACTGACTACAGCCACTCTGTCAGTGGCGAGAGATGATGTGGCCCCCACCACCAGACCGCCCAGGGTAAAGGAGATGAACAATTGATAGTTCAGTTCCACCTGTTGGGAAAAGTAAAATCCTGCCCAGCCCCAGATCAGACCCGACAGTAAGGTCCCCAACCTGAAAAATCCCAGATGCAGTTGTATTTGCTTGTGATCGAAGCTGGGTGAGCGGTTGAACTGATAGAAAAACAGCAGGCGGATAGTGTGAATACTGACCAGCACTATAATCCAGCCAATCAGCTCACTGTAGCTGAGCTGGCCAAATAATATGCTGACCATAATGACCGCAAGGCAGGTGCTGATAAAAAGGGAGACCGGTAGTGAACCGGTTAATAGCTTGTATTTTTCGAGATCTTCGATGAATTCTTGATTTGCAGACAAGTTTTGATTGTGGGCATCCATTCATCAAAGCCTTTGCTGGCAACGGGGGCGGACATCGGAAAGCAGACTATCATACGGCCACACTCTGGCATCTAGTTTGTTACAGCAACACACCAACCAGTCTTGTTCACCCGACGCTTATCAGCGTCTGCACCAGTGGCAGACGCTGATGTTATGGATTATTCAGAGCGATCGTCTCTAAACGACGATGGTGCTCCAGATGATCACAGTAAGCACGTTGAAGACAACCAGCATGCACAGGCCTGCAGAAATAATCGATGTTGAGACCACGTAACCTTTACCCTCATCAATATTCATATAGATGGGGATACCCAGATACAGCAGGTAGAGGCTGTAACAAACTGACAGCAGCAATACCAGCATAGCAAGCCAGACGATAGGCACAAAACCAATCAGGCCCGCCATATACATCGGTGTCGCAGTATAGGTAGTAAAAAGCAGACAGCGCCCGAAACTGGCCTCTTCACCAAAGGCTCGCTCCATGGCAAAAGTGAAATAGGCCATCATTGAAGTGAAGGCCACAATCAATACATAGAATGCCACTGCCATCGGCAAAGCATCTGCCAGCACGACCTTGTTGAACTCATTGCCAGCCAGACTCCAGCCAACCTGATTAATGCCAATCAGGAAAGCGACGGCCGGCACGGCTGCCAGAATAACCATTCGCAGAATGCCGAATTGTGTAATATCAAGATTTTCGTCGCTGATCGATTTCCACTCGACGCGTGGAACAGAGAAAAGCCCCCAGAAGTGCTTACGGTGATGATGGTACATAGCAGACCTCCTTGTGGTCGTTAACTGAGCATTAACATCAAGGACCGCTTCAGTTTCACTTTATGCCCTTTTTGCCATATCTTCAAGCGCTTAGCCGAATACCATGCTGTCGACAAACAACAGCAGGAACAGCCACATCAGGTACTGGATTGAATACTTGAAGAGACGCCAGGGCGCGAGCGGATCCCGCTCATTAAATAACTGTTTCACACCTCTGAACTGATAGGCATTCAACAGCAGGACACCGGTCAGATACAGCCAACTGCTCATGCCGGTAACAAAAGGCAGCAGAGTGCAGGCAAACAGTAAGAGGCTGTAGAGCAGAATCTGCATGCGGGTAAAGGCATCGCCGTGCGTGACAGGGAGCATAGGCACTTTGGCGCCGGCGTATTCCTCTTTTTTGTGCAGGGCCAAAGCCCAGAAATGAGGGGGAGTCCAGACAAAGATGATCAGCACCAGCAACAGCGCATTGGGATCGATCTGACCCGTCACGGCAGTCCAGCCCAGCAGCGGCGGCATGGCACCGGCGAGTCCGCCGATGGTGATATTCTGCGGTGTCGCCCGTTTGAGAAACAGCGTGTAAATCACCGCATAGCCAATCAGAGCAAACAGCGTCAGCCACATGGTCACCGGATTGACCAGATACCACAACATCAGCAGCCCTGCTGATGCCAGAATCAGGGCAAATATCAGCGCCTGTTGTGGCGAGAGATGGCCGGTCACTACCGGACGCTGACGGGTCCGGGCCATGGTGGCATCCAGCTTGTGATCAATCAGGTTATTGATCGCAGCGCCACTGGCTGCACACAGGGCAATACCGATAACCGCTATCGTCAATACGCCCGGATCAGGCCATCCCGGTGCCAGCAATGCGCCGATCAGTGCGGTCAATAGCATCAGCAGGACGACTTTGGGTTTGCACAGTGCGAGATAATCCTTCCAGTTGGCACGGTGCAGAGCAAGCGTTGTGACAATAGAGTTTTGCATGGCATCACCCCGTAGTTTGAGTAACAGAAGTCTGGCTGCGGATTGTCCTGTTCGCAGCCGGCATCAGTCGCTGATGCAGATCAACCAGGCATAACGTCAGCAGCGCGGCACCGGTGTTATGTGCCAGCGCCAGTGTCAGCGGCAGCATCAACAGCGCGTTGGCAATGCCCAGTGTGATTTGCAGTGCTGTCAGAGAGAGCAACAGGAGAAGCTGCTTTCTGAGCAGAGCAAAGCGCCATAACACGATGCTGAGGGTAATAATGCTCAGGGTCAACAGCAGCGCAAAATAACGGTGTACCAGCTGAATGGTCTGTCTTGCCTGAGCGGAGAGCAATCCTCCCTCATGACTTTGATCGATGAAGTGACTGAGATTAAAGGCTTCGCTGAGTGGCGCTTGGGGCAGCCACTGTCCCTGACAGGTGGGAAAATCGGTGCAGGCAAGGCCAGCGTATTGACTGCTGGTCCAGCCGCCCAGACTGATTTGCAGAAAAGTCAGCACAATCACTGCGGCCACACTATTTTTCAGAGGCGCTGTGACGTTAACCGAATCAGCAGAGGAGAACTGTTTTTGCAGCCGCCACAGCAGTGCCAGAAGAAGCATACCGCCCAGCAGATGAGTGGTAACCACCTGTGGTTGCAGTTTCATTGTCACCGTCCACATGCCAAACAAAGCCTGTGCGATAACCAGAGTCAACAGGCCTCGGCCCAGCCAGCGGGTGGGCTGACTTACTTCTCTATTTTTTTCCAGGCGCAACATCACCAGCAGAATGAGCAGTCCCAGCAAACCCGCGGCATAGCGATGAATCATCTCCATCCAGGCCTTGCCGGTATCAAGGCCGTCAAAAAGGTGCTCCTCATGTGCTGCCGGCGGCATCAACTGACCGTAGCAGCCAGGCCAGTCGGGACAGCCGAGCCCGGCATCCAGCAAACGTGTCAACGCACCGAGAGTGACCACGACGAAGGCGAGAGCGAAAGCAAGCTTGGTGAGTGACTTGAGTGACATAGATTTATCCGATGTGCGATGCCTTGAGTAACCAGTCAATATCAGCGAGAATTTTTTTACCGTTCAGTTCCGGTGCAAAGCGCATCACCAGATTACCGGCCGGATCTATCAGCCACAAACTATGATCCTGCCAGTTAAGCTGGCGCTGGTTAAACCAGTCAACCAATGCCGGGGCTGTCAGCGAACGGACTTGTCTGAAATCGACATCGCTTGGCGGCTCACTGACTGGCTCTGCAGATAACCACAAAGGCTGGAGTCGTTTCAGCTCTGAGCCCATCGCGGTGTGTAATTGCTGCAGCCGGTATAACTGCTCAGCACAGCCGATATTGCAGTGCTGACTCAGCATCACCAGCCCCCACTTGCCATCCAGCTCGGCAGTGAGCTGTTGCGGCACGGTTAAACCCGCCGGCATTAATTCGCCGTTATTTTTGGTTTCCAGTGGCAGCCTGTCACCCATCAAAGCTAATGCCCAGGCAAGCAGCAGTGGTAGCAAAGCGACCAGCCAGATCATTCTGAAAAGCCATGGATTTTGATTCATGCATCCCTCCGGCGACAGGCAATAACAGTAACAACACCGCAGGCAATAGCAATCAGCAGCCATTGCACAGCGTAACCCATATGCATCGGGTATTTGTTTGCAGGTGCTGCTTCAACGGCAATGAATTGGGTCGATGCCGGATCGGCATACATCACAAACGGGAATAAGTCGGTATCTAAATGCTGATTCAGTAGCGGAATATCGATTTGTTGTAACACGCCGGGCCAGGCCGGGTCTTCCTGGGCGTCTGCCAGCATCAAGCCCGTCTCAGGGGTTTTGGTCCGGCCGCTTATGTTGGCGACTCCGGTAAAATCAGAGAGAGTCGGTTTAGCTTCAGCTTTAGCAGTCCAGCCCAGGTTCACCAAAACGGGCCTTTTCTGATTGCTCAACAGCGCTATCACATGCCAGCCGACCTGCCCCTGGTGTATCTGGTTATCCAGCAGAAACAGTCTCTCTATATGACCGTTTGCGATGACGCGCTGAAACTCTGCTGCTGTATCAGAAAGCGGGACAGGCGGCGTTTCCTGTTGTTGCAGAAAGCGCTGGTGGCGATCTTGCGCTGCTTGTGCACGCTGCCACTGCCAATGAGAGAGAAACAGACACAGACTGATAGCAAAGGCAGCAAACAACAGGTAGCCGGGACGGAATGAGAAAGCGCCATCGGACTTAGCCTGTAGCAGTCGTTGTGTCGTCACAAAATCTCCTCTTCGGTTGTTCCCTACAGCAGGTATACGGTCGTGAACAGAAAAATCCAGACCACATCGACAAAGTGCCAGTACCAGGAACCAGCCTCAAAACCAAAGTGGCTTTCCGGTGTGAAATGGCCCTGAAATACTCTGAACAGCAATACCAGCAGAATGATGCTGCCGATGGTGACGTGGGCACCGTGGAAACCGGTCAGCATGAAGAAAGTAGCCCCGTATATACCCGACTTGAGGGTCAAATCCAGTTCGGTGTAAGCATGAATATATTCATAAATCTGCAGACCCAGGAAAGTCAGGCCTAACAGAATCGTCAGGCTCAACCAGCCTTTCAGTTTGCCCCTGTCTTCTCGTTTCAGGGCTTTGTGCGCAGCGAGCAGGGTGAAGCTCGAGCCGACAAGTAGTACTGTATTAATCAGCGGGATATGCCAGGGATTGATGACTTCCCTGATAGGGGGAAACTGATCCGGGTTGGGGGCTTCCAGCAGCGGCCATGTCGCCTCAAACTGCGGCCAGAGCATGCTTGCCAGACCTTTGTCACCTTCACCATCAAGCCAGGGGACGGCGAACATTCTTATGTAAAACAGCACGCCGAAGAAGGCAAAAAAGAACATCACCTCAGAGAAAATAAACCAGGACATGCCGTAGCGGAACGAGCGATCCAACTGGGGTGAATACAGGCCCTGTCGAGATTCGGCGATGACGGCTGCAAACCAGCCGATCATCATGCCGGCCAGGATCAAGGCGCCTGAATTGAGCATGATTTGCGCCAGCAGACTGTCGCTCTCCTGCTGCAGGGAATAGATCAGTGCGGCTGCACCGCCGAGGGTCAGAAACAGGCCGACAGCACCGATAATCGGCCAGTGGCTTTGTGGTGGAACGTAGTAGGCGGAATGATGGGCCATGATGAGTTCCTCCCTTAATGGCGGCGCTAATCGCCGCCGCTGGCATCGCGCTCACTGATATCGAACAAAGTGTAGGATAAAGTCAGTTTGCTGATATCTTCCGGTAGCGCAGGATCGATAAAAAACACTAATGGAAATTGCTTAGCTTCGCCGGCTTCAAGCGGCTGTTGCTGAAAACAGAAACATTCGATTTTGTTCAGATAATCGGCTGCCTGTGGTGGCGACACACTGGGAATTGCCTGTGCGACCACCGCCCTGTCATAACTGTTATTGACAGAAAAATATGTCTTTTTGTGTGCACCCACCGCCAGCTTGATTTCTTCCTGTTGTGGACTGAACTCCCAGGGTAAATTGTCGTTGCGGTTGGCCACAAACTGTACCGTTATAATGCGGTCCGAGTTTGCTGCCTGGACATTCATATCCCCCTGATAGGCGCCATTGGTTTTACCGTTAAGACCGGTCACTTCACAAAACACATCGTAAAGTGGCACTAACGCGAAGCCGAAGCCGAACATCAATACCACGATCAGCATCAGACCGCTCGGGCTTGAGGGTTTCAGCCAGTGTTTCATTCTTTATCCAGTTCCGGTGGGGTGGTAAAGGTATGGTAGGGGGCGGGTGTCGGCACGCTCCATTCCAGTCCGCGGGCACCCTCCCAGGGTAATTGTTCCGCCGGTTTGCCGCTGCGTACTGTTTTAACGAGGATATAAACAAACAGCAGCTGAGTGGTGCCGAACAGGAAAGCCCCGAGACTGGTCAGCATATTAAAGTCGGCAAACTGCAGGGCGTAATCGGGAATCCGACGTGGCATGCCGGCAAGGCCAACAAAATGCATCGGGAAGAAGGTCAGATTGACACCGATAAACGACAGCCAGAAATGCCATTGGCCCAGTTTTTCGTCATACATCTTGCCGGTCCACTTGGGCAGCCAGTAATAAACGCCGGCAATAATGCCGAATACAGAGCCCGGTACCAGCACATAGTGGAAATGGGCGACAACAAAGTAAGTATCGTGATATTGGAAATCGGCCGGTGCAATGGCGAGCATCAGGCCCGACAGACCGCCGATGGTAAACAGGACGATAAAGGCGATAGCGAACAGCATGGGGGTTTCAAAGGTCATGGAGCCTTTGAACATGGTACTGATCCAGTTGAATACCTTGACCCCGGTCGGTACCGCAATCAGCATCGTGGTGTACATAAAAAACAGTTCGCCCGCGAGCGGCATGCCGACAGTGAACATATGATGTGCCCAGACGATAAACGACAGGAAGGCAATCGACGCCGTGGCAAGGACCATGGCGCGATAACCGAACAGCGGTTTGCGGGCAAAGGTCGGGATGATTTCTGAAATCACGCCGAATGCCGGCAGCACCATGATGTAAACCTCGGGGTGGGCGAAGAACCAGAACACATGCTGAAACAGCACCGGATCCCCGCCACCGGCAGCGCTGAAGAAACTGGTGCCAAAGTGCACGTCCATCAATACCATGGTGACGACGGCTGCCAGCACCGGCATCACGGCAATCAGCAGAAAAGCGGTGATCAGCCAGGTCCAGACAAACAGGGGCAAATCCATCATTTTCATGCCTGGCGCGCGCATATTGAAAATAGTCACGATGACGTTAATCGCACCGAGAATCGAGGAAATCCCCATCATATGCACGGCGAAGACGAAGAAGGTCACGCTGGGCGGGGCATAGGTGGTCGATAAGGGGGCATAGAAAGTCCAGCCGAAATTGGGCGCCCCGCCCGGCATGAATAAAGTCGACAACAGCATGGTGAAGGCAAACGGCAATATCCAGAAGCTGAAGTTATTGAGCCGGGGCAGTGCCATATCGGGAGCGCCTATCATCAGCGGTACCTGCCAGTTGGCGAGACCGACAAAAGCGGGCATCACGGCGCCGAATATCATGATAAGGCCGTGCATGGTCGTCATCTGATTGAAAAATTCCGGCATCACCAGTTGCAGGCCGGGCTGGAATAATTCGGCCCGGATCACAAAGGCCATGGTGCCGCCGATAAACAGCATGATCAGGCTGAATACCAGATACAGTGTGCCGATATCCTTGTGGTTGGTGGTCAGTATCCAGCGGCTGAAACCTTTGGCTGGTCCGTGATGCAGCGTCTCTGCGTGTGCGCTCATAACGACCTCACTGTTTATCCATCAGGTCCTGTACTTCGGCAGGCGTCACCATATCGCCGGTTTTGTTGCTCCAGCTGTTGCGTTCATAGGTGATGGCTGCGGCGATATCGACGGCGGTCAGCTGTTTGCCGAATGCCGGCATGCCCTTATCCACCCGGCCGTTGACCACGACTTTCATATGCTCGAGTTTGTCACCCTGAACAATACTGCTGCCATCCAGAGGCGGGAAGGTCGGTGGCATGCCGGAGCCATCGGCCTGATGACAGGCGGCGCAGTTTTTTTCGTAAACACCAGCACCGGTTTTGACCAACTCGTCCATACTCCAGTCTTTATCGGCGGCGGCCATGGCCGCTTTCTGTGCGGCTTTCTGATCTGCCAGCCAGGCTTCATATTCCGACTCCGACACTGCCTTCACTTCAATCGGCATAAACGCATGATGTTTGCCACACAGTTCGGCGCATTGACCGCGGTAAAGCCCCGGCTCATTGATGCGTGTCCATGACTCGTTGATAAAACCGGGAATGGCATCTTTTTTAATGGCGAGATCCGGCACCCACCAGGCATGAATCACATCATTTGATGTGAACAGAAAGCGGATCTTTTTATGTACCGGTACGACCACCGGATTATCCACTTCCAATAGATAATTGGGATTTTTCTTTTTGCGATTTTCGATTTCTTCACGAGGCGTTGCCAGCACACTGAAAAAATCAACATCTTCACCGATATACTTGTAATGCCACTTCCACTGATGCCCGGTGACCTGAATGTCGATATCCGACTCACTGGCGTCGTATAAGTCTCCCAGCGTGATGGTCGATGGAATCGCGATGGCCACCAGAATCAGGAAGGGGATCGTGGTCCAGATCACCTCAACCAGAATGTTGCCATGGAACTGGGCAGCCTCATGGCCCCTGGACTTTCGATGATGATATATCGACCACAGCATGACACCGAATACCACCACGGCTATGGCCAGGCAGATATAGAAAATCGTCATGTGGAGGTTGAAGATGGACTGACTGGTGTCGGTGACACCAACGGGCATGTTGAATTCCAGCGCCCAGAGCGGGGCTGGTAGTAGCAGAACAAGAGCGAGACAATAAAGATGCAGTCGTCGGCACATAGCACTCTCCTTGCATCGAGGTGAAGCCATCATTGGCGTTCACGCTGCAAAAATAATTTGCTCTTGGGAGTCAAGTATATGCCTTTTATCGGAATTTACCAGTCCGATTTAATGATCAGAAAAAAATGACCCGGTGTAGCAAGCAGAATTTAAGGCAAGTGCTCGCGCCGGGTGAGATTTGAAAAGCAGATTTTGCTCAAGCGGGCAGGTATAATCGCCGGCTGCATTTCTCAATCGATCTGTCAGTTTAAATGACTGATGTCATATCTCTGGTGCCAGTCATCGGATTGGCTTACTTACAACAAAGCGTGCACATCTAGAATTTACTTTAAGTTCCATAGCCACATTTTTGATAAAGAACATGTCCTTGATACGACCTTCACAGGCTTTTCTCCCACTTTTGCCAAATGCCGCTAAGTCCTTGTCATAAAAAGAGGATTTTGTTGATCCAGATGCTTGACTTCATGCATTTGCAATCCTATAGTGTCGACAAGTGGGGAAAAGTGGATCTTAGTGGATCAATTTTTTTGAGGGCGGCAAGTGTTTCGAGGCGTGGCAACATTCAATCTGGATGCCAAAGGGCGGATGGCGATACCAGCCAAGTTCCGCAAGCATCTTGATGTCTGTTGTGAAGGCCGGCTGGTTGTCACCATTGATCATTCTGATCACTGTCTGCAGATGTATCCCCTCCCGGAATGGGAACAAGTCGAACACAAGCTCACTGCGCTCCCCAGTTTGAATCCACAAGTCCGTCGATTGAAAAGAATGCTGCTTGGTTATGCCACTGAATGTGAAATGGATGGTAATGGTCGTATTTTGCTGCCGGCCAAGCTGCGTGAATTTGCCGGACTCGACAAGAGCATGGTGATGATAGGGCAAGGCAACAAGTTTGAACTCTGGAATGAGCAGACTTGGAATGAACTCATGGATGACTGTCTGGAAGAGAAGTTTGACGAGAATCTAACGGCTGAATTAGAAAGCCTGTCGATATAGGGCGGAATTATGACTGAGACCTACTCGGAACATCTGCCAGTCTTGCTGGACGAGACCCTGAACGCCCTGTCTGTCAAAGCCGACGGTAAGTACCTTGATGCCACTTTCGGTCGTGGCGGCCATAGCCGTGCGATTCTGGCTCAACTCTCTGAAAACGGTCGCCTTTTAGGCCTGGACCGTGATCCGCAGGCGGTTGCTACCGGCAGACAACTGGCTGCTGAAGATCCCCGTTTCTCGATTGAACACTGCGCTTTTTCCGAGCTTGCCGGTGCCGTACATTCACGTCTGTGGCAGCACCAGCTGGATGGCATACTGATGGATATCGGTGTTTCCTCGCCACAGCTTGATGATGCCGAGCGTGGTTTCAGTTTTTACAAAGACGGGCCGCTGGATATGCGGATGAACCCTGAAGCCGGTATCAGTGCCGCCGAATGGCTGGCCAGCGCCGAGATGGATGATATCGCTCATGTGCTTAAAACCCTGGGTGAAGAGCGTTACAGCAAACGTATTGCCCGTGCCATCGTAGAGCGTCGTGAAGACAATCCGATTACCACGACCAAACAACTGGCCGAGCTGGTGGATAAAGCCAGTCCTTCACGGGAAAAAAATAAACATCCTGCCACCCGCACCTTCCAGGCAATACGTATCTATATTAATAATGAGTTGGAAGAGCTGCGCAAGGCGCTGGAACAGGCACTGGATGTACTGGCTGTCGGCGGCCGTCTGGTGGTGATTAGTTTCCACTCTCTGGAAGATCGTATTGTTAAACGCTTTTTCCGCGATGAAGCCCGCGGTGATGATTTGCCCTCACACTTTCCGGTCACTGTTGATCAACTGAATCCTCGCCTGAAAATTATCGGCAAGGCAATCAAAGCCGGCGATGCCGAGCTGGCTGTCAATCCGAGAGCGCGTAGTGCGATACTGCGCGTGGCGGAGAAGTTGGCATGAAGTTCAGAGAATACCTGGAACAGGTCCATATCGATGTGCCGATAATGGTGATGGTATCTCTGGTCATCGTCTCTGCTGTCGGTGTCATCTACTCCAAGCATCTCAACCGCAATGAATTTATCCAGCTACAGAAGCTGGAAAAACAGCGTGACCGGCTCAATGAAGAGTGGGGGCGTCTGTTGCTGGAACAAAGCACCTGGGGTAGTCCCAGCCGCGTTGAGCAGCAGGCAAGAAGCCGTTTGAACATGATCGTGCCCAGTGCCGATATGACCGTGGTGATTAAACGATGAGTGCCGCACGCGTCAGTCATCAGCAAGTCGGGCTCTGGCGCCTGAACCTGGTCAGGGTGATGTTCATCCTGTTTGCCTTGGGTTTGTGCTGGCGTCTGGCTGATATTCAGATCCTGAACCCGGAATTTTTACGTAACCAGGGTGATGCGCGTCATCTGCGCCAGGTTCCGGTGGTCGCTCATCGTGGCATGATTCTCGATCGCAACGGCGAGCCACTGGCAATCAGTACACCGGTGCACTCGATCTGGCTGAATCCGCAGGATGTGCCGTCAGACCATCCGAAACTGACTCAACTTGCTGATACATTGAATCTTTCAGCCAGCACGATTCGCGACAAGATCAACGGTAACAAAACGCGCGAGTTTATTTATCTCAAACGACGGGTTACCCCCGAGCTTGCTCAAAACGTCAAAGCGCTGGGCATTCATGGTGTGTACCTGCAACGTGAATACAAACGTTATTATCCGGCCGGAGAAGTCACTGCCCATCTGCTGGGCTTTACCAATATTGACGACATCGGCCAGGAAGGTTTGGAACTGACTTACGATGCGGTACTGACCGGACGCAGCGGTCTGAAGCGCATGGTGCGTGACAGCAGAGGTAACTTTGTAGAAGGCGGCGAGTTAATTCGTCCGGTCAAGGACGGGGAGAACATCCAGCTTAGTATCGACCTGCGGATCCAGCACCTTGCCTATCGGGCACTCGAAGAGGCAGTGATCAAGCACAAGGCCAAAGCAGGCACGGCTGTTGTGTTGGATATTGAAACAGGTGAAGTGCTGGCAATGGTTAACCAGCCTTCATTCAATCCGAATAACCGGGAAGGGCTGAAACCCAGTCATTACCGTAATCGTGCTGTCACGGATTTGTTTGAACCGGGCTCTACCGTCAAACCATTTACGGTGCTCAGTGGTCTCAAATCAGGGAAGTTTGATCTTGACTCGATTATCAATACCCACCCCGGCGTATTCCGTGTCAGTGGACATCCTATCCGGGATTTTCGTGACTATGGTGAAATCGATCTGGCGACGCTGATTCAGAAGTCGAGTAATGTCGGCGCCAGCAAAATTGCACTTGAGCTAGAGCCTCAAGAACTCTGGCATGACTTTAGTCTGTTTGGTCTGGGGGAATCGACCGGCGCTTATTTTCCTGGCGAAGTCATTGGTACCATGCCCGATCCCCGTGCCTGGTACAAACTTGATGTGGCCTCGATGGGCTTCGGCTATGGCTTATCGACCTCTGCGCTGCAATTGGCACGGGCTTACAGTGTGCTGGGCAGCGGCGGCATCATAAAACCTGTCACCTTTATCAAAACAGATGAGCCATTACGCGGACGCCGTGTATTTGCGGCTGATTTGATTCACAAGGTGCTGGCGATGATGGAAAAAGTCGTCGAGCCCGGTGGCACGGCGACTCAGGCAGCAGTGGCTAATTACAGTGTGGCCGGTAAAACCGGTACCGCAAAAAAATCAATCAGCGGCGGCTACGCCGACAAACGTTATCAATCCGTATTTGCAGGGATTATCCCGGCCAGCGCACCGCGCCTGGCGATGGTGGTCATGGTGGACGAACCCCGTGGTGAGGAATACTACGGCGGTGCAGTCGCAGCCCCGGTTTTTGCTGAAGTGATGACCGGTGCCATGCGACTGCTCAATATCGCACCGGATGCATTACCGATGACGCAAATGCAGGTGGCTAACAAATGATGACATCAATTGTGAAAAAGCAATCTCTGACCTGGCTGCTGCAGGATTGGGTAGCCGACGATGTCGAACTGCAGGAATGTATGCTGAGCGATATCAGCATGGACAGCCGGCGTGTCACCGCCGGTTGTCTGTTCCTGGCGCTGGCAAAAAATCCTGCTGAGCGAGAGAAACACCTGCACCAGGCGCTGGATAAAGGCAGTTTTGCGGTATTGATTGATGCCCAGCAGCCGCTGACGGCAACGGAAAAAGCCATGCTGGCAGAGGAAGTCGTGACAGCCTATCCGGTCAAACAGCTGGCAGAGCAGGCCGGTTTTATTGCCGCCCGTTTTTACGAACATCCATCCAAGCATATGACCGTGATTGCGGTGACTGGCACCAACGGCAAGACCTCGGTCAGCCAGTTTATTGCGCAGGCGCTGGAAGCCAGTGGTCAGCCTTGTGGCGTGATTGGCACCATGGGGGCAGGCCGTATCAGTGATCTGGAGCTGACTGGTATGACGACACCGGATCCAGTCTCCATGCAGCGTCTGCTGGCCGGTTTTGAACTGGAAGGGTGTCGCTATGTGGCGCTGGAGGCCTCATCTCATGCGCTGGTGCAGGGCAGACTCAACAGCGTTGATGTCAATGTGGCAGTGCTGACCAATCTGAGCCGTGATCATCTGGATTACCACCAAACCATGGAGCAATACGCCGCTGCCAAGCAGAAGCTGTTCGAAATGGCCTCGGTCAGCCAGGCCGTGCTCAATATTGATGATGCTTTCGGCCTGCAGGTCAAAAATGCGCTGCGTGGTGATATTGAACTGCTGACTTACAGCAGCAGCGGTGAAGCGGATATCACAGCCTCTCAGATTGCGTGTCGCCGTGATGGTGTCGCTTTTGATTTAACGATTCAGGGCAGTAAACAGGCCGTCAAACTGCCGGTCATGGGGCGTTTCAACGTCGATAACCTGCTTGCGACGCTGGGCGTGATGAAGCTGATTGGCTTTACTGACAGCAGAGCGCGTGATGCATTGCAGCACTGCCATGCGGTGTCCGGACGGATGGAGGCACATGGCCTTGAGGGGCAGCCCTGCGTGGTTATTGATTATGCGCACACGCCCGATGCTTTGGAGCAGGCATTGAAAACCTTGCGTAGTCACCTGCCGCATAACGGTGAACTCTGGTGTGTTTTTGGTTGCGGGGGAGACCGTGATAAAGGCAAACGGCCATTGATGGGACAGATTGCTGAAGCTGAAGCGGATCGCGTGGTCATCACCGATGATAATCCACGTACTGAAAATCACCAGGCGATTATTGATGACATTCTGGCCGGTTGCCGTCAGCCGGAGAATATCCGCGTTGAGCTGGATCGCAAAGCCGCCATTAGTTATGCCCTGACCCATGCTGCGCCCAGCGATATCGTGCTGGTGGCCGGTAAAGGTCATGAAGCCTATCAGGAGATTGATCATATTAAATATCCCTTCAGCGATACCTTGATTGTCACTGATGTGCTGGGCGATTTACATAACGGTGTCTACAACGTCATGGGGGGGCATTAATGGCTTTGTCGATGACACTGGAACAACTGAGCCGTCTGCTCGGCTGTGATGTCAGCGCGGGCGAGGTTAAAGTCCGTGGCGCGGTGATTGATACCCGCAAGATCAAAAAGGGCAACCTGTTTGTCGCACTCAAAGGCGAGCATGTTGACGGTCATGATTTTCTGGCGCAGGCGCGTGAAGCCGGTGCCAGTGCCGCGCTGGTGTCTGAACTTCGTGATGATCCTTTGCCGCAGTTGCTGGTCAAGGATGTGCGTCAGGCCTTTGCCAGAATTGGCCGTGCCTGGTTGCAGCAAAACCGTACCCGCGTTGTGGCGATTACCGGCAGTAACGGCAAAACCAGCGTCAAGGAAATGGTCACGGCGATTTTGCGTCAGATGGGGCCGGTACTGTCGACCCAGGGCAATCTGAATAATGATCTGGGTGTGCCACTGACCCTGTGTCGTCTGGATCGCGAGGATAAATTCGCCGTGATAGAAATGGGCACCAACCATCCAGGTGAAATAGCTGTTTTGGTGAAGATTGCCGAGCCCGATGTCGCGGTGATTAATAACATCGCCCCGGCCCATCTGGAAGGCTTTGGGACCGAAGCCGGTGTGGCGACAGAAAAAGGTGCCATATACAGCGGCCTGGCTGCGGCGGGTATCGCAGTAGTCAATGCCGATATGCCCTATCAGGACATCTGGGCACCGATGATTGCAGACAGAAAAATTCTGACATTCGGACTGGAGGGTGAAGCAGATATCCGTGCTGATTATATTCAGCTGGATCCGTCTGCCAGCCATTTTCTGGTCGAGATGGACGGCGTCAGCCATCATTTTGACCTGCCTTTACCCGGCCTGCATAACGTCAACAATGCGCTGGCGGCGATTGCACTCAGCCGGGCGCTGGAAGTGCCGGTGGATGCGATGGTGCGCGGTCTTGCCAGCATGCGCGCTGTACCGCACCGTCTGCAACTGAGAACCGGTCTGAACGACTCACGCCTGATTGATGATACCTATAACGCCAATCCCGGTTCTTATCTGCAGGCACTGAAAACCCTGGCCGGATTTAACGGCGAGCACTGGCTGGTGCTGGGTGATTTCGGTGAGCTGGGTAAAGACAGTGACAGAATCCATGCAGAGATGGGTAAACAGGCGCGGGATACCGGTGTCAGCCGCTTATTTACTGTGGGTAACAGCAGCCGTATGGCAGGACAACAATTCGGTTGCGGTGCAAAACACTTTGAGGATATTGAGACTTTGCAGCAAAGCTTGCAGCAGGAGTTAAGCAGGGATGTGACTTGTTTGATCAAAGGATCACGTTTTATGCAACTGGATAAGCTGGCCGATCAGCTGGCACAAGAGGGAGAGGCTGATGCTGCTGCTGTTAAGTGAATACCTGACCCAGTATTACAGCGGGTTCAATGTTTTCCAGTATCTGACACTGCGGGCGATACTGGGCACCATCACCGCACTGGGCATTGCTTTGCTGATCGGTCCGACCATGATTCGGCAGCTGAGCTTTAAACAAATCGGCCAGGTTGTCAGACGTGATGGTCCTGAGTCTCATTTCAGCAAGAGCGGTACACCAACCATGGGTGGTTCGCTGATTCTGGTGGCAATCGCTGTCAGTACCCTGTTGTGGGCTGATCTCGGCAATCGTTATATCTGGGTTGTGCTGATCGTGACACTGGCCTTTGGTGTGATCGGTTTTGTTGATGACTATATCAAGCTGGTCAGACAGGACCCCCGTGGATTGCTGAGCCGTTACAAATACTTCTGGCAGTCACTGTTTGGTGCCGGTGCGGCCGTATTTTTATTCTTCACCGCAACGGTGCCAGAAGAAACCACGCTGATTGTGCCGTTTTTCAAGGAAGTTGTGATTCCACTCGGCGGCTGGTACATGCTGCTGACCTATCTGGTCATTGTCGGCAGCAGTAATGCGGTCAACCTGACTGATGGCCTGGATGGTCTGGCCATTATGCCGACTGTGATGGTGGCGGCTGCACTGGGTCTGTTCAGTTATGTCGGCGGTCACTTTGAATTTGCCCAGTATTTGCAGATTCCGTTTATCCCCAGCGCCGGTGAACTGACTGTATTCTGTGCAACGCTGGTCGGTGCCGGACTCGGCTTTCTCTGGTTTAACACCTATCCCGCCCAGGTATTTATGGGCGATGTCGGCGCGTTGGCTTTAGGGGCCGCGCTGGGCACGGTGGCGGTGCTGGTGCGTCAGGAACTGGTGCTGCTGATTATGGGTGGCGTGTTTGTGATTGAAACCCTGTCAGTGATGATTCAGGTCGCTTCCTACAAACTGCGGGGTAAACGGGTGTTTCTGATGGCACCGATTCATCATCACTATGAGCTGAAAGGCTGGCCGGAGCCACGCATCATCGTGCGCTTCTGGATTGTGACGGTATTCCTGGTTCTGATTGGTCTGGCAACGCTGAAAATACGATGACACAAGGCATGAATAAACTTTCACATAAAAACTGCCTGATCGTCGGTCTGGGGCAGACCGGACTGTCATGCGCGCGTTTCCTGGCTGACCGTGCGCTTAGTGTTGCGGTGATGGATACCCGTGAAAAGCCACCGGCACTCACTACACTGCAGCAGGATTATCCGCAGGTACTGATTAAAACCGGCGGATTTGATCAGGAGTGGCTGCTGCAGGCCGATATGATCATTCTGAGCCCCGGTGTTGACCCACGCCTGCCGGAAATCCGGGCAGCCCGCGAAGCCGGGATTGAAATGGTCGGAGATATCGAATTGTTTGCCCGTTATGCTGACGCGCCGGTGGTTGCCATTACCGGTTCCAACGGCAAGAGCACAGTGACCACGCTGCTGGCCTTGATGGCGCAGCTGGCCGGTAAAGATACCCGCATCGGTGGAAATCTGGGCACCCCCGCACTGGATCTGCTCAGCGACAAGGCCCCTGATTTTTACATTCTGGAGCTGTCGAGCTTCCAGCTGGAAACGGTCTGTTCACTGAATGCCTTTGCCGCCGTGATTCTGAATGTGAGCCCTGATCATCTGGATCGTTACGATTCGGTCGAAGACTATCAGCGCGCCAAACAGAAAATCTTCAACGGCGATGGCGTCATGGTTCTTAACCGTGATGATCCGGTTGTCAGTGCGATGGCTGAAGAGAGCCGGATTCAAATCGGTTTCAGTCTGCATAAAACTGAAGGCGTCGACTTTGGACTGATACAGAAAGATGGTCAGACCTGGCTGGCTGAGGGTCATGAGCCCTTGCTTGCTGTGAGTCAGATGAAAATCGTCGGTACTCATAACCTTGCCAATGCTCTGGCAGCGCTGGCGCTGGGATCAGCGATGGCACTGCCGATGCCGGCAATGCTGGCTGCCTTGCAGGAGTTCAAGGGGCTGCCCCATCGTTGCCGGCTGGTCAGAGAACTGGACGGGGTACGCTGGTTTAACGATTCCAAGGCCACCAACATCGGTGCCTGCATCGCGGCGATTGAGGGACTGGCCGATAGCGGTCCGATTGTGCTGATTGCAGGTGGTGTCGGTAAAGATCAGAACTTTGCCGAGTTGACTGACACCCTGAAACAGGCAGTCCGCGCCGTGGTGCTTATTGGGGAAGATGCTGACAAGATTGCTGCAGTTGTACCTGCCGGTGTGCGCATAGAAATGGCCATCGATATGAATGATGCTGTCGAAAAGGCGCGTCAGGCGGCAGCAGCGGGCGACAGTGTTTTACTGTCACCAGCCTGTGCCAGTTTCGATATGTTCAGTGGTTACGCTGAGCGCGGCGATAAATTTGAACAAGCAGTAAGGGGGCTGGCGGCATGAGCGAGTCCAATCTGCAATTTGATCGTAGTCTGCTGTTTGCCACCGGGGCGCTGATGTTTATCGGCCTGATTATGGTGTGCTCGGCGTCGATCACGATTGCCGATAGCATGACCGGTCAGCCTTTGTACTATTTTATCCGTCAGCTGGTATTCGCCGTTGCTGGCCTGGGCGTAGCCTGGGCAGTGGTGTCGGTGAGACTGGCTGTCTGGCAACGAATTGCACCACAACTATTAATGTTTGGTGTGTTTATGCTGGTCCTGGTGCTGATTCCCGGCATTGGCAGAGAGGTCAACGGCGCGAGCCGCTGGCTGCCATTGGGACCGGTGAATCTGCAGGTAGCCGAGGTTATTAAGCTTTTTGCCATCCTCTACATTGCCGATTACCTGCAGCGTCACCATGGCCAGCTACACACCTCTTTTCTTAAAGTTCTGGCGCCACTGATGTTGTTGGGTGTGGCTGCTTTATTACTGTTATTACAGCCGGATATGGGCTCGATGGTGGTCATTATGTCGACTGTGCTGGCCATGTTGTTTCTTGGCGGTGCAAGGCTGGATGTGTTTGCAGCGTTGATAGCGGTGATGGTCGCCTTGTTTGCGATGCTGGTATGGGTAGCGCCATACCGTCTGGAACGGTTACAGAGCTTTATGGACCCCTGGGCTGATCCCTTTGGTAGTGGCTTCCAGTTAACGCAGGCGCTGATTGCGTTTGGCCGCGGTGACTGGCTGGGGGTGGGACTCGGTAGCAGCATGCAGAAATTGTTTTATCTGCCCGAAGCTCACACTGACTTTCTGTATTCCATCCTGGCTGAGGAGTTGGGGCTGGTCGGCGCGCTGGCTGTGATTGTGCTGTTTTTCATTTTCATCTGGCGGGCGCTGGCAATTGGTCGTGCCGCAGAACTGGCCGGTCAGGTATTCGGCGCCCAGGTCGCTTACGGTATCGGCATCTGGCTGGGTATGCAGGCCTGCGTCAATATCGGCGTCAATATGGGCGCGTTGCCAACCAAGGGGCTGACCCTGCCATTAATGAGCTATGGCGGCAGTAGCCTGGTGATTGTCTGTGTGGCGATTGCCTTGCTGTTCCGTGTCGATATGGAAACCCGTTTGCCCGAGAAAGCCTCGGCAAGGATCAGACGATGACAGACAAAACAGTCAAAGTCATGATCATGGCAGGGGGCACCGGCGGGCATGTGTTTCCGGCATTGGCGGTCGCTGATGAACTGAAACAGCGCGAGGTTGAAGTGAGCTGGATCGGTACACAAAAAGGGATTGAGTCGGAGCTGGTACCTCAGGCCGGATATCCGTTGACCTTTATCCGGGTTGCAGGTCTGCGCGGCAACGGCGCGTTTGGCTGGCTGATGGCACCGTTTAGGGTCGTCAAAGCTGTCTGGCAGGCACTGCGACTGATGCGGGTATTCAATCCGGATGTGGTGATCGGCCTGGGTGGGTTTGCATCAGGTCCGGGCGGCGTAGCGGCCTGGCTGTTGAAAAAACCGCTGCTGATTCACGAGCAGAATGCGATTCCGGGTTTGACCAACCGTCTGCTGGCAAAACTGGCAAAACGGGTGCTGGCGGGCTTCCCCAATAGCTTTGACGACAAAGTCGAGGCGGAATGGGTCGGTAATCCGGTTCGTAAACAAATTGAAGATTTACCGATGCCACATCTGCGTCAGAGTGATGATAACGGACGACTCAAACTGCTGGTATTAGGCGGCAGCCTGGGTGCTCGCACCCTGAATGAAGTGGTACCGGCAGCATTACAGCTGATGGATGTGACACAGCGGCCTGAAGTCCGCCATCAGTGCGGTAAAAAACATATCGAGGCCTGTCAGACTGCCTACCGTCAGGCCGGAGTCGAAGCTGAGATCACTGATTTTATAGCGGATATGGCGGCGGCCTACAGCTGGGCCGATCTGGTTATCTGCCGCGCGGGAGCCCTCACTGTGGCTGAGGTCGCGGCAGCGGGTGTGGCCTCAATTCTGGTGCCTTACCCCTATGCGGTGGATGACCATCAGACACACAATGCGGCACTGCTGGTCGATGCCGGCGCCGCCAGGCTGATTGCTGACGATAAGCTCAAGGCTGAAGAACTGTCAGTCAGTCTGCGTCAGTTTGATCAAGACAGAGAAGGATTATTAAACATGGCCAATGCGGCGAGACAAGTCGCGAAAATCGGCAGCGCCACGCGGATTGCAGATCTGTGTCTGGAGTATGCCCATGGATAGATTAACCTCAGCCATGCAGAGCCGGGTCAAGCACATTCATTTCATCGGTATCGGTGGTGTGGGCATGGGTGGTATTGCCGAAGTATTGCTCAATCTAGGTTATCAGGTGACGGGGAGTGATCTGGCTGAAAACAGCCTGATTAAACATCTACGGACACTCGGTGCCACCATCATGATAGGCCATGATCCGGCCTATCTGAAAGGCGCTGACGTCGTGGTCGTCACTACCGCCGTCACGGAAGATAATGTCGAACTCCAGGCTGCCCGTGAACAATATATTCCGGTGGTACCACGTGCTGAAATGCTGGCAGAGCTGATGCGCTTCAGCTATGGCATTGCAGTCGCCGGTACCCATGGTAAAACCACGACTACCAGCCTGATTGCCTGCCTGCTCAGTGAAGGCGAACTGGATCCGACTTTTGTCATCGGCGGCCGGTTGAACAGTGCCGGCAGTAATGCCCGTCTTGGCACAGGTCGTTATCTCGTGGCGGAAGCTGATGAGAGCGATGCTTCGTTCCTTTATCTGCAGCCGATGATCGCGGTGGTGACCAATATCGACCAGGACCATATGGCCACCTATGAAGGCAGCTTCGAGAAACTCAAAGCCACCTTTGTCGAGTTCCTGCATCACCTGCCGTTCTATGGACTGGCGGTAATGTGTCTCGATGATCCGGTCATTAAGGATCTGCTGACTGAAGTGACCCGGCCGTTTATTACCTATGGTCAGGACGAAGAGGCGGATTATCAGCTGGTCGATCTGACTCAGCATCAGGGTCAGAGCTTTTTCACCGTGATTGAAAAAAAGAGCGGTGAACGCTTCCCGATAACGTTAAATATGCCCGGTTTGCATAATGCACTGAATGCCACAGCGGCGATGGCAGTAGCACGTAATCTGCAGGTCAAAATTGAAGCCTGTCAACGTGCTTTGTTGAAATTCGACGGCATCGGTCGTCGCTTCAACCTACTGGGACCGGTTAAAGCCGATGGCGGTGAAGCAATCCTGATTGATGATTATGGTCACCACCCCACCGAAATCGCAGCGACCCTGGCAGCCACCCGTGCCGGCTGGGCTGATAACCGTCTGGTCGTGGTATTCCAGCCGCATCGGTATACCCGTACCCGTGATTTGTTCGAAGACTTTGCCCAGGTGCTGTCATCGGTTGATGTGTTGGTGGTGCTGGAAGTGTATCCGGCAGGCGAAGCCAAAATCGCCGGTGCAGATTCCCGCAGCCTGTGCCGGGCGATTCGTTTGCGTGGCCAGGTCGAACCTGTATTTGCCGAAGATAAGGAAGCGCTCTACAGCATTCTGCCGAGCCTGCTGCAGGATGGGGATGTCTTGCTGACACTGGGCGCCGGAGATATCGGCCGTATGGCACAGGCGCTGCCTGAAGTCTTAAGCGGAGGTGCTGAATGATGGCCCTGCAGCAGACTTTAAGAGGCGAACTCAAACTGCATGAACCGCTGGCTCGCTATACCTCATGGCGCGTAGGTGGTGAGGCAAAACAGCTGTATCGGCCGGCAGACGCGATCGATTTGGCGGTATTTCTGCAACAGTTGCCGACTGATGAACCTGTTCTCTGGCTGGGACTCGGCAGTAATCTGCTGGTACGCGATGGCGGCTTTAATGGCACCGTGATAGTAACGGCAGGTGCTTTACAGAATATTGATATTGAAGGCGGCCGCGTTGAAGCCGAAGTCGGCCTTTACTGCAGCAAACTGGCGAAACAGGTCGCCAAGGCAGGCCTTAAAGGCGCCGCCTGGCTGGCCGGTATTCCCGGCACCCTGGGCGGCGCGCTGGCAATGAACGCGGGTGCCCATGGCGGCGAAACCTGGGACTTTGTGACCAGTGTGACCACCATTAACAGACAGGGTGAGCTGCGCCAGCGACCATTGTCAGATTTCGCTGTCGCTTATCGTTCTGTGCCACTGCCGGAAGGAGAGTGGTTCGTTTCGGCCAATATGCAGTTTGAACAAGGTGATGCCAGAACAGAAACCAACTTGATTAAGGACCTGTTGAAAAAGCGCAATGCCAGCCAGCCCACCAATCAGCCCTGCGCCGGTTCGGTATTCCGGAATCCGCAAGGGGATTTTGCCGGTCGACTGATTGAGAGCTGTGAGCTAAAAGGTCTGACTGTGGGCGGTGCCAGCGTCTCAAGCAAACATGCCAACTTTATTGTGAATGACGGCACAGCCACTGCCGCCGATATTGAAAACCTGATTCAGCTGGTTCAGAACAAAGTGGAACAGTTGCAGGGCGTCAGGCTAATACCGGAAGTCCATATTATCGGGGAGGCTGCTGAATGACTCGCCATATTGCTAATCCGGCAGAATTCGGACGCGTCGCTGTGCTGATGGGGGGCCGTAGTGCTGAACGTGAGATTTCGCTGATAAGCGGTAATGCGGTTTTAGCCGGTCTGCAGCGCAAAGGGGTAGATGCCTACGGTCTCGATGTCAGTTTTGATATCTGTCATAAACTTGGCAGCGGTCAGTTTGACCGGGCCTTTATCGTATTACATGGCCGAGGCGGTGAAGATGGTGAAATCCAGGGCTTCCTGCAGGCGGTGAATCTGCCCTACACCGGCAGCGGTGTGGCTGCATCGGTGCTGTCGATGAACAAACGCATCAGTAAGAACAACTGGATTCAGCAGGGCCTGCCCACGGCCGACTTTGCCCGCGTCACCGGTGACAGTGATGCTGAGATGATCGTCGCCCAATTGGGACTGCCACTGATTATTAAGCCGGTGAATGAAGGCTCCAGCATCGGTATGAGCAAGGTCAAAACTGTTGCCGAGCTTAAGGATGCGATAGCGCTGGCATTGAAGTATGACGCCGATGTGATTGCCGAGCAGTGGATACAGGGCGAGGAGTACACCGTCGCGATTCTCGATGGTGAGCCCTTACCGGCCATCAGATTGAAAACGCCGCGCGAGTTTTATGACTTTGAAGCCAAATATCAATCCAACTCCACCGAATATCTGTGCCCCTGCGGTCTTGATTCAGACAGCGAACAGCAGATGCAGCAACTGGCATTGAAAGCCTTTGAGGGCCTGGGCATGTCGGGATGGGGCCGGGTGGATTTTATGCGTGACGGCAAAGGCGAGTTTTACTTGCTGGAAGCCAACAGTGTGCCGGGTATGACTGATCACAGCCTGGTGCCGATGGCGGCAAAACAGGCCGGTATCGAGTTTGATGATCTGGTGTGGCGAATTCTGGAAACCAGTTTCAGGGAAGCACTTTGATGGCAGTCAACAAACAAAAACGTGGTGCCAGCATCACTGAGGCTAAAGAGAGCCAGCCCAGAGACTGGAAGCAGTCGCTGAAACAGGCTCTGGCTATCGTTGTAGTGATGATGATTATCGGTGGCGGTGCCTATCTGCATGAGGCGAATACCTTGCCGGTCAAACATGTGACCGTCGAAGGCGAAATTCGCCATATTGACCGCGATGAGCTGGTTCAGTCCGTGTCGCCGTTTGTACGGGGTAGCTTCCTCGATGTTGATGTTGCCAGTATCCGCGCTGCCGGTGAACAGCTGCCCTGGATTAAACAAATTCAGGTCAGACGGGTATGGCCGGACACGCTGCATCTGGTGGTCGAGGAACACAAAGCGGTGGCGCGTTGGAATGAAGACGGTCTGGTAAACAGCCTCGGCGGGGTGTTCAAGCCCGCATTGGATACGATTCCGGCCGGGCTGGTACAGATGAACGGCCCTGAAGGCACCAGTGAGCTGATGGCGAGAAGACTGGTGGATATTCAGCAACAGCTGAATGTGCTGGGGCTGAGAGTCACCGCTATCAGCATGGATAAGCGTCGTGCCTGGCAAGTGGATTTTAAAGACGGCCTGCATCTGAAGCTGGGCCGGGCAGAAGGGGATGCCCGTCTGCAACGGTTCATCGATGTGTATCGAAGCGGTCTGAACAGCTTCAGAGAGCAGATTAAAGAAATTGATATGCGTTATACCAACGGGCTGGCCGTGGTCTGGAAAGACGGTCAGCAACCTGATTTTAATGGGACTGTGTAATGTCGAAACGTAGCGAGAGAGAACTCATCGTCGGACTGGATATCGGCACCTCAAAAGTGGTGGCGATTGTGGCGGCCCCGATTCTGGATGCCGGCCCCAATGAAAACCAGCTGGAGATCATCGGTATCGGTTCGCATCCTGCCCGTGGTATGAAAAAAGGGGTGGTGGTCAATATTGAGTCCACTGTGCAGTCGATCCAGCGTGCAGTGGAAGAGGCTGAGCTGATGGCAGGCTGTCAGATCCATTCAGTCTATGCGGGGATTGCAGGTAGTCATATCCGCAGCCTGAATTCTCATGGCACGGTGGCGATTCGCGATAAAGAAGTGACGCAGGGCGATCTGGACCGGGTACTGGATGCGGCTCGCGCCGTACATTTTCCTGGCGATCAGCAATTGCTGCATGTGCTGCCCCAGGAATTCATTATCGATAACCAGGAAGGCATCCGTGAGCCCATCGGCATGTCCGGCGTTCGCCTGGAAGCCAAGGTGCATCTGATTACCGGTGCGGTGAGTGCGGCGCAGAACATTACCAAGTGTATCGAACGCTGTGGGCTCGCCGTGGACGGCATCATTCTGGAGCAGATGGCCTCGAGCTATTCGGTGCTGGATCAGGATGAAAAAGAACTCGGTGTCTGCATTATCGATATCGGCGGTGGCACCACCGATATTGCCGTATTTGTGGATGGTGCGATTCGCCACACCGCGGTGATCCCGATAGCCGGGGATCAGGTCACCAACGACATCGCTGTCGCATTGCGGACACCGACTCAATACGCAGAAGAAATCAAGATTAAATACGCCTGCGCGCTGACTCAGCTGGCACGTGAAGATGAAACTATCGAAGTGCCCAGTGTCGGCGACCGGCCGCCACGGCAACTGGCCAGACAAACCCTGGCCGAGGTCGTGGAACCACGTTATGAAGAACTGCTGATGCTGGTTCAGGCTGAACTGCGTCGCAGTGGATTTGAGGAAATGCTGGCTGCCGGCATCGTGCTGACAGGCGGTAGTTCCAAAATGGAAGGCGTTATCGAGCTGGCTGAAGAAGTCTTCCATCTGCCTGTGCGTCTGGGCGTACCTCAACACGTCGGGGGACTGGTTGATGTGGTGCGTAATCCAATCCATGCCACAGGTGTCGGGTTGCTGTTATTCGGCAACGAGGAACATGCCCCGGGGCATGGTGAAATCAGAGTAAGTGACGGGTTTAAAGGCATGCTGTCAAGAATGAAAAGCTGGTTCCAGGGGAATTTTTAAGCTGAGTAATTCGGTGTGCTGAACTGAACAATTTTTAGGGGGAGAAAACTATGACTTTTGAATTAATTGATACCTATACAGAAAGCGCTGTCATCAAAGTAATCGGTGTCGGCGGTGGTGGCGGTAACGCCCTGGAGCACATGGTGGTCAACCAGATTGAAGGTGTTGACTTCATCAGTGCCAATACTGATGCGCAGGCATTGCGGAAAAGCTCTGCCACTACCCAGTTACAGTTGGGTACTGATATCACCAAAGGCCTGGGTGCTGGTGCCAATCCGGATGTCGGCCGTCAGGCGGCGCTGGAAGATCGCGAACGCATTATGGACGTGATTGATGGTGCCGATATGGTCTTCATCACTGCCGGTATGGGCGGTGGTACCGGTACCGGAGCAGCACCTGTGGTGGCTCAGGTGGCCAAAGAAATGGGCATTCTGACCGTGGCAGTCGTGACCAAGCCGTTCCCGTTTGAAGGCGGTAAACGTATGAAAATCGCCCAGGCCGGTATTGAGGAACTGGGTCAGCATGTTGATTCACTCATCACCATTCCAAACGAAAAGCTGTTGAAAGTGCTGGGCAAAGATATGACCCTGCTCAATGCCTTCAAAGCGGCCAATGATGTACTGTTGGGCGCAGTTCAGGGTATTGCCGAACTGATTACCCGCGAAGGTATGATCAACGTCGACTTTGCTGACGTACGCACCGTGATGTCTGAAATGGGCATGGCGATGATGGGAACCGGGCATGCCTCCGGTGAAAACCGCGCCCGTGAAGCGGCCAAACTCGCTGTTTCCAGCCCGCTGCTGGAAGATGTCGATCTGGCCGGTGCTCGTGGTGTGCTGGTTAACATCACAGCAGGTCTCGATATGAGCATCGGTGAATTCGAAGAAGTCGGTAATACCGTTAAAGAATTCGCTTCCGATGACGCTACTGTCGTGGTCGGTACGGTCATCGATCCGGATATGACTGACGAACTGCGCGTCACCGTGGTCGCTACCGGTCTGGGTGGAGAGAGAGTTACCGCTGCAAAAGCACCGGAAGCCGAGTCACCGCAGATTGAAATCGTCAAGAAATCAGTGGAAATCGACTACGACGAACCAACTGTTATCCGTAAAGAGAAAGACAGCCAGCAGAAACAAGTGGCTAACGGCGATGTCAATATGGATTATCTGGATATTCCAGCATTCCTGCGTCGTCAGGCTGACTGAGTGTAAAAAACTGTAAAGTTGGCTGGTGAAGTTCTGCTTATGGTAATATTATTTGATCTGTAACTGTATAAGGGGGTAATGCACCGTGATCAAGCAACGAACATTGAAGAATGTGATTCGTGCCACCGGTGTCGGTCTGCATAGCGGCGAGATGGTCTATCTCACCCTGCGTCCGGCTGCCCCTAATACAGGCATTATTTTCCGCAGAGTCGATCTCGACCCGGTGGTGGAAATTCAGGCCAAGGCCGAAAACGTCGGTGAAACAGCGCTGTCGACAACCTTAATCGAGCACGGCCAGCGTGTATCGACGGTTGAACATCTGCTGTCAGCCTTCGCCGGTCTGGGTATCGATAATGCTTATATTGATCTTAATGCGCCAGAAGTACCGATTATGGATGGCAGTGCCGGACCGTTTGTGTTCCTGGTGCAGTCAGCCGGTATCGAAGAGCAGAACGTCGCCAAGCAGTTTATCCGTATTAAAAAGCCGGTGGTTCTTGAAGACGGTGACAAGTGGGCCAAGTTTGAACCGTTTGACGGTTTCAAGGTCTCGTTCACCATCGATTTCGAGCATCCTGCCTTTACCGGACGACCGCAACAGGTTGATGTTGACTTCTCCTCCACATCTTTTGTCCGTGAAGTCAGTCGTGCCCGTACCTTCGGCTTTATGAAAGATATTGAAAAACTGCGTGAAAATAATCTGGCACTGGGCGGCAGCATGGATAATGCCATCGTCGTCGATGACTACCGGGTCCTCAACGAAGACGGCCTGCGTTACGAAGACGAATTCGTCCGCCATAAAGTGCTGGATGCGATTGGTGACTTGTACCTGCTGGGCCATAGCCTGATTGGCGCTTTCAGCGGTTACAAATCCGGCCATGAGGTCAACAACAAACTGTTACGCAAACTGCTCGCTCAGGAAGATGCCTGGGAACTGGTCAGCTTCGAAGACGACAAAGACGCCCCCATTCTTTTCAGTCGTCCCGCAGCGTCCTTAACCAGCTGAGTTCAGTCTTTCTGACGCTTCGCCAGTTTGTTCAGGGCGGCTCTTAACGGGCCGTCCTCGATTTCTGCAGCGGTGCTTTTGATAAGTGCCGCTGTTTTTGTAGATAGATGGATATGATTTTCCTGATCCGGCCGGTTGATGGTTGTAAGAGGCCGGACTTTGACTTCGAGTCGGCTTACCGGCTCGGGTAAATGTTCAGACAGTGCCTTGCAGACCTGTGGGGCCTGAAAACGCAGCAGACTGGCGAAGGCGGCTTTGTCAGTATGCACAATCACCTTGTCGGCAGTGATATTGGCCAGCCGGCAGTGATTGACGAATTGTAAAGGCAAGCTTTTCTGCAAAATGATGTTAAGCTTGTCCAGCTCTCGGGCGCGCGCAGCCAGCCATTTGAAATGGCTGTTGTGTTTGTAGACTTGCTCTAAACGCTCGGGTTTTTGAGACATGATTTAAGATCACTGAGAAAGGATAAAAATGCAGGTTATCATTATATCCTCAAACAGTAAGACACATAAGCACTGGCACCTGACGCGATCGAAGCTGCTGGTGCTGGCAGCCGTTCTGGTGAGCCTGGTCAGTATCAGCAGCTACAGTTTCGCAAACTGGTTGCACAACAACGCCAAACCCGCTCAGTTCAAACCGGCTCCCACTTCCTCTCTCAGTTCCTCCAGCAGTTTTTCACCTTCTGACGATAATGCCCTGTCCGATTCCGAGGATGCTTCAGTCACTGATTTTTATGCCCGCCAACTCGGCGGCCTGCAGGCTGAGACCATCCGTCTGCGCATGTTCAGTGAACGACTGGCTGAAATCGCCGGCTTTGACAGTGCGGCTTTCTCTCTTGATGAGCATCCTTCGCTCGGTGGTATCGATCAGAATGGCACGCCGCTCAGTAGTGAAGCCCTTGACCGCGGCATTGAAAAGCTTTCCGATGAACTTCGCACACAGGAAGAAGCCCTGGCTGCGCTGGAACAGTATCTGCTGACCGAAGATACTATCGCCGCCAGTATCCCGACCGGAAAGCCGGTGGAGGATGGCTGGGTTTCATCATTTTATGGCTATCGCATTGATCCCTTTAACGGTAAAAAAACCTTCCATGAAGGTCTTGATATTGCCGCTAGAAGCGGCAGCGATGTCCTCGCCGTGGCCGACGGCATTGTCAGCTGGGTCGGCGAGCGTGGTGGCTATGGCGGTCTGGTGGAAGTCGATCACGGTAACGGCTATGTGACCCGTTATGCCCACAATAAAACCATCAAGGTTAAGAAGGGTGATCGCGTGAGCAAAGGTGAAACCCTGGCTTTGATGGGATCAACCGGTCGTTCTACCGGCCCTCATGTGCACTTTGAAGTGTTACGCGACGGTCAGCACGTCAATCCCTATAACTTCATCAAATAACGCTGCTCCCCTTGTATTCGCGGGAGCGCGTCTCCATCTGAAATGGACAGGCTTCAATCTGTCCTCAGGTCCGCGCTATAATCATACGATTTGAGATTTATTTCCGGTGTTCGCGCCGCAACAACACAAATAAGGCGAAATCATGGTAAGCAAGTTTTTCAGCAAGATATTTGGCAGTCGCAACGAGCGCGTACTGAAAAAGCTCCGCAAGGTCGTTGACGACATTGCCGCGATGGAAGCCGATATCGAAAAACTCGATGACGCGGCGCTCAAAGCCAAAACCACAGCGTTCCGTCAGCAACTGGATGACGGCAAAAGTCTCGATGATATCCTGCCTGAAGCCTTTGCCGTGGTTCGGGAAGCCAGTAAACGGGTACTGGGTATGCGCCATTTCGACGTACAGATGATTGGCGGTATGGTGCTTAATGACGGCAGAATTGCCGAAATGAAAACCGGTGAAGGTAAAACCCTGGTAGCAACGCTGGCGGTATATCTCAATGCTTTGCCCGGCAACGGCGTGCATGTCATCACCGTCAATGACTATCTTGCGCGGCGTGATGCCGCCTGGATGAGTAAGCTTTATGGTTTCCTTGGTCTTACCACCGGGGTCATTGTCTCAGGTTTGAGCAGTGACCAGCGCCGTGAAGCATACGCCTGTGATATCACCTATGGCACCAACAACGAATTCGGTTTTGATTATCTGCGCGACAATATGGCTTTCCGTATTGAAGAGAAAGTCCAGCGCGGACTCAATTTCGCCGTCATCGATGAGGTTGACTCGATTCTGATCGATGAGGCCCGCACCCCGCTGATTATTTCAGGGCCGGCTGAGGACAGTTCCGAACTCTATCAACAGATCAATACGCTGATCCCTTATCTCGACAGGCAGGAAGGTGAGGGCGAAGAAGTCACCAAGCCAGGTGATTACACCGTGGATGAAAAGAACAAACAGGTTCACTTTACCGAAGCCGGTCACGAGAAAATTGAAAACCTGCTGACCGAAGCCGGACTGCTCGATGAAAACGCCAGTCTGTATGATGCTGCCAACATCGGCCTGATGCATCATGTCACCGCCGCTCTGCGTGCCCATGTGCTGTTCCAGCGCGATGTCGATTATATGGTTCAGGATAATCAGATTGTGATTGTCGATGAGTTTACCGGCCGCAGTATGCCGGGCCGTCGCTGGTCTGAAGGTCTGCACCAGGCTGTAGAAGCCAAGGAAGGGGTCAAGATACAGAACGAAAACCAGACTCTGGCTTCAATCACCTTCCAGAATTATTTCCGTCTCTATAACAAGCTCTCCGGTATGACCGGTACCGCCGATACCGAAGCTTTCGAGCTCAATTCGATTTACGGCCTGGAAGTGGTCGTAATCCCGACCCACAAGGAAATGCAGCGTAAAGACGAGGCTGACCGCATTTACCTGACCGGGCAGGAAAAATTCCAGGCGATTCTGGAGGACATTCAGGACTGTCAGAAACGCGAGCAGCCGGTGCTGGTGGGTACCGCATCGATTGAAAGTTCTGAGCTGCTGTCTGGTCTTTTGAATAAAGCCAAGATCAAGCACGAAGTCCTTAACGCCAAGTTCCACGAGAAAGAGGCCCAGATCATTGCTAACGCCGGTCGTCCGGGGGCGGTGACTATCGCCACCAATATGGCGGGTCGGGGTACGGATATCGTCTTGGGCGGCAGTCTGGAAGCTGAGCTGGAAGAACTGCCGGAAGATGCCAGCGAAGAAACCAGAGAAAAAATCCGGGCTGACTGGATGAACCGCCATGACAAGGTGCTGGCTGCCGGCGGTCTGCATATTATCGGTACCGAGCGGCATGAATCCCGTCGTATCGATAATCAGTTGCGCGGACGTTCCGGTCGTCAGGGTGATCCGGGGTCCACCCGTTTCTATCTGTCACTGGAAGACAATCTGATGCGTATTTTCGCTTCCGAACGCATGGCCGGTCTGATGCAGAAACTGGGCATGGAAGAGGGTGAAGCCATCGAACATCCATGGGTGACCCGCGCCATCGAAAATGCACAGCGTAAAGTTGAAGGCCATAACTTTGATATCCGCAAACAGCTGCTGGAATTCGATGATGTTGCCAATGACCAGCGTAAAGTGGTCTATGAGCAGCGTAATGAATTGATGGCAGCTGAAGATGTGTCAGAAGCCATTACTTCAATGCGCGAGACGGTGATCAATGACACCATCAGCATTTATATCCCGCCCAACAGTATCGACGAGCAATGGGATGTGTCAGGCCTGGAACAGGCCCTGCGCGATGAATATGCACTGGAGCTTGATATCAGTGACTGGCTGGAGAATGATGACAGCCTGCATGAAGAAAGCCTGCGTGAACGTATTCTGGAAGAAGCCGAGAAGGCCTATAAAGCCAAAGAGGAAACTGTCGGCGAAGAATTGATGCGTCATTTCGAAAAAGCGGTGATGCTGCAGACACTGGACAGTCAGTGGAAAGAACACCTGGCGCAGATGGATTACCTGCGTACCGGTATCAACCTGCGGGGTTATGCGCAGAAAGATCCGAAACAGGAATACAAGCGTGAATCCTTCACCCTGTTTACCACCATGCTGGATAACATCAAGCATGAAGTCATCCGCATTATTTCACGGGTTCAGGTGCGTGCCCCGGAAGATGTTGATGCCGTTGATCAGCAACGTCGCCAGAGCGGTGATGTGCAATATCAGCACGATGATGCCCAGAAAATGGGACAGCAGGAAGCGGAAGAAGAAGCACCGCAGGCAGCACAGCCATATACCCGAGATGGCAGCAAAGTCGGCCGTAATGATCCCTGTCCCTGTGGCAGTGGTAAAAAATTCAAGCACTGTCACGGAGCCATTAATTAATGGCCGTTAACCTCACTGCGCCGACAGCAGACAAACTGCTGCCGGTAGCCGGGGTGAAACTGGCGACAGTCAGTGCCGGCATTAAAAAGCCAGGACGTCAGGATGTGGTGCTGATCGAATTGGCGGAAGGCAGCGAAACCGCAGCCGTTTACACCCGCAATGCTTTTTGTGCGGCCCCGGTGATACTGGCAAGACAGAATCAGAAACATACGGCCAGCCGTTATCTGCTGATTAACTCCGGCAATGCCAATGCCGGTACCGGTGAACGTGGCATGCAGGCTGCGAAACAATGCTGTCAGGCTGTTGCCGATCTGACCGGTGTTGATGCCAGTGCGGTACTGCCATTTTCAACCGGGGTTATCGGCCAGCCACTGCCGGTTGATAAAATCACTGCTGTCTTGCCCGAAGCCAGAGACAAACTGGCTGAAGATAACTGGATGCAGGCCGCCCAAGCCATCATGACGACTGATACCGTGGCCAAAGCCCGGTCGATGCAAATCGAGCTGGGCGGTAAAACCGTGACCATCACCGGTATCTCCAAAGGCTCGGGCATGATCCGTCCGGATATGGCCACTATGCTGGCTTACATCACCACTGATGCTGCGGTCAGTCAGGCTGTGCTGAAGACCATGCTGCATAAGGCGATGAATCAGACATTCAACCGCATTACCGTTGATGGTGATACCTCGACTAATGATGCCTGTGTGCTGGTTGCCACCGGCCAGGCCGGCAATAAGCCCGTCAGCAATATCACCAGCGAAGAAGGTGAGCGTTTACTGACAGCTTTGACCGATATTTGTCGCTATCTGGCTCAGGCTATCGTGCGAGACGGCGAGGGCGCGACCAAGTTCATCGCGATTGCAGTGAAGCAGGGCCAGAGTCAGGAAGAGTGCCGTATGGCGGCTTACGCCATCGCACATTCCCCCCTGGTGAAAACCGCTTTATTTGCCTCAGATCCGAACTGGGGCCGGATTCTGGCAGCAGTAGGTCGTAGCGGCATCGACGACCTGGATGTCAGCACAGTCAGCATCAATATCGGCGATGTCTGCATCGTCGACCGGGGACAGCCTGCCGAAGACTACACCGAAGAAAAAGGTCAGGCCGTGATGGATGAATCGGAGATTGATATTACCGTCTGGTTGGGACGAGGCCAGGCGGAAGATATGGTCTGGACCTGCGATTTTTCCTACGATTACGTCAAAATCAACGCTGAATACCGTACCTGATCCAACATGGCCGAAAACCAGATAACGACCCTGAGTGAATTTCTGCATCACAGCGGAGCCAAGTATCGGGTATTTGATATGGGCCGACGGGTGACCAAGCTCAGTCCGGATCAGTTTGTCAGTTTTGAGTGGGCAAAAAAGCCCTATCCCATGCCGTTTCAGCGCAGCGCCTTGTTCGGCGTCATATTCTGGCATCCGGATGCCGCCGATAAGCACTATGTCTGGTTTCTGAAATTCCCGCTGGATGAGCAGGGGCTGCTGCTGCAATCGGCGCGCGATGAATTTCTGGTAATGCTGCTGGAGCGGGTCGGTGAGTGCATGCTCGCTGCGGCTGACGGCAAGCAGATTGAAGGCGCACTCAAAGACAGCCCTTATACCTTTACCCCGCGCGAAGACAAAATGGCGGCATTTAATGCACAGGCCACCAAAAGCCTGGCACTCAAACCGTCATCGTATTATCACGAGGCTTATGCCTATTTCACTGGCAAGCGGCCTTTGGACAGCTGGGACCAACTGGGTATGCAGGGGGTTGCCGATGTCGCAGTGAGGCTGGATGACAATGAGGAAACGCTGGGACTCATCGAGACCCTGCCACGGATTCCCTATGAGCCGTTTAATGTGCTCAGTACCTTTCTGGAAAATGCCGAGCCGGCCGCAGGTATCGTCGAAGTACTGGCACAGCGGGTCGATGTGCAACTGGAGAAAAAGCAGCCGGATATCAGCATGCTGTGTGCCTGCCTGCGCGCTGCGTCCAACAGCCCGGCCAGAGGCCTCGTGGATCAGATAATCAAACACGTGCTGAAGCATCCCTGCAGTCAGCATATTGAGGTGCTGGCAGTATTGGCTGGGCGTTGCTGGCGGTCTTTACAGCAGCCATCCCTGTGTCAGCTGTTTGTGGAACAGCTGGCGCACAATGAGGCAGGTTATGAAGGCTTCAGTCAGTTACTGGCGGACTTGGTTTTCGTACCGGGCATGCGCGAACCCGTGATGCAGGCATTACGAAACCCGGAGCGTTCCAGAAAGCTGACCGAGTTTGTCGGCAGGATGTTCGGCTGATTAATCGATATTGTTTTTGACGATATCGGTGTTGATACCGTCTATACTCTGCTGGTTTTTCTGACGCCAGTATTCCCGAATCCCCACTTCCCCCTGTTTTTCGGCCCAGTTATTCAACTGCTCACGATCGCCGGCATAGTCAAACAGCGGCACTGCCATGCCACAGGAAGTCTGTACCAAATCGATAGCAAGATCGAAAATCTGTCGAGCACCAGGCAAGGGATCAAACAGGGAATACAAGCCTTGCCAGGCCGGATCTTTGTGATGAATGACCCTGGCTGTGCCATACACTCTCAGAATCAACGGCTTGCCACTGAAAGCAGCAAACATCAAAGTCATACGGGGATTCAATGACACATGGGCTGCCGTTTCATTACCACTGCCTGTCACATTGAGCCAGACAATTCTGCTGGCGTTCATCACCCGCAAAGAATCCATGCCTTTGGGCGAGATATTGACGCGGCTGTCTTGGGTCGCCGTGCCCACAAAAAACAATTGTTGTTCGCCAATAAAGCGTATCAGTCGATCAGATAATTGAGTAAATTTTTGTCCCATGTACCCATCCTTTGAAGTGATATCACCATGCCGATATCAATCAGATAAAATGCTGAGCTGTCGGATTAAAAGGGAAAGATGAGCATAATCATAATCAGCGTCAGCAGACCGATAAACAGGTTCATTGGCAAGCCTACACGAATGAAATCCATAAAATGATAATTGCCCGGTCCATAAACCATCAGGTTCGTCTGATAGCCGAGCGGGGTAGCAAAGCTGGCAGAAGCTGCCATCATAATGGCAAAGATAAAAGGCTCGTTGGCCAGACCAGCCTGCTCTGTAATGCCCAGCACAATCGGCAGCATCAGAATAGCGGCGGCATTGTTGGTAATGACTTCGGTTAAAATCGACACCGTGATATAGGTCAGTAGCAAAAGCAACCAGGCCTGGTTATGGCTCAGGCCAATGATGTTGTCAGCCAAAAGTGATGCCAGCCCTGTTGACTCAATAGCGCTGCCCAGCGCAAAAGAGGCTGCTATCGTTAAAATCACAGTTAAATCCAGGCTTCTTTCAGCCTGATTGACCGAGCAGCAGCGGGTGAGAATCATCAGAACAGCCCCTGTCATTGCTGCGGTTAGCATACTGATGATGCCAAAACCGGCCGCAGCAACCAGTCCCAGCAGTATGCCCCAGGCCAGCAAGGCCTTCTCATGTTTTGGTGATTCTTCGCCGAGATCATTAATCAGCAAGAAATCTTTGTTGTAACGCTGGCGAGTAACAAAAGCCGGCCGGGCTTCAAGCAACAGGGTATCACCTGCTTGAAGTTTGATATTGCTCATATTGTCCGGCAATCTTTCGCCGTTACGGGCTACCGCCATGATGATGGCACCATAACGCTCGAGAAAAGCCGTTTCCCGTAAAATCTCACCGATAGAAGCACAGTGAGGCGATACCACCGCTTCGACCAACCGTCGCTCGGGTCGCTCTGCAGCCATAACCTGGTTATCATAAGTCGTGCTCGAGGGCACGATTCCGCGAATTCGCAATAGATCCGTGATCCCCTGCGTATCGCCGGCGAAAACCAGACGGTCACTATCATGTAAGCGTTCTTCAGAAGCGACGGCAGTCAGCAGGGTGCCATCGCGCTCAATTTCCACCAGAAATACGCTTTTCTGATCACGCAGTCCGGCTTCAGCAACGCTTTTACCCACCAATGGGCCGCCCGGCTCAACCATGACCTCAAGCGTGAACTCACGGACGTTGTCAAACAGATGGCTTTTGCTCAAATCGGGAAGCCATCTGGGGAAAAACAGCCACATGAAAATCAAACCACCCACGGCTACCGGCAGACCGATGATTGTTATTGAAAACAGGGAAAAACCCGCCTCGCCAGTCAACATCTGGTACTGGCCGTTCACTACCAGATTGGTACTGGTTCCTATCATGGTGATGGTGCCACCCAGGATAGCGGTATAACTGAGCGGAATCAGCATCTTTGATGGCGCGATATTGATACGTTTACACCAGGCCAGCACACCCGGAATCAGGGTCGCGACAACAGGCGTGTTATTGAGAAAAGCGCTGAGTGTGACGACAGGGGTAAACAAACGGAAATAGGCTCCGCGGATTGAAGTCGGTGTCCCCATCAGTGATTTAACAAAAAGATCGACCCCGCCCGAAGCATGCAGGCCTGCGGCAACGACAAACATGGCGGCTACAGTCAGCAAACCACTATTGCTGAAACCGGCTAATGCCTCGGCGGGTTCGAGCACACCTGTCAGCAGTAATACAGTGAGTGCGGTGAGCATGGCGATATGGGGTCTGACGTGTGTGACTATCAGTGTAATCAGTACTGCTGCAGTCAGCAGCAAAGTCAGCCATGCTTGCCAGTCCATCTATGTCACCCAGAATAGGAAAATGCTTATTTTGCCTGGGTTTTATATAAATGGAAGTAATAATAAAATATAAATTAATTCTAAAATTGAATATAGAAACTCACCTTCATCGCAAGGGCGTAAGTATTGGACAACGAAGTGTTAATGCTGTGCGTCAATGCCAAGGAGCGGTACCGATGACGTCGATGAAAGTGAAATAATTGCGCTGGTATCAGTCCGTGGATGAGCCAGGTATTCTCTGATGGCCAATCTGATGCTGCCATTCCTGTTCCATCATCAGTTCCTGAGTGGATTCAACGCGGTCAATAAAAACATGGCCATTAATATGATCCAGCTCATGCTGGAATACCCGCGCCAGAAAGGCTTCATAGCGGGTTTCCACTGTCTCGCCAGCACGAGTCTGGTAACGAACCTCAATCCAGTCATAGCGGGGTACCAGACCGCGGAGGCCGGGCAGGCTGAGACAGCCTTCCCAGTCTTTAGTGCTGGTATCAGAATGTGCCAGAATTTCAGGATTAATCACAGCAAAAGGCGGCACAGCCGGGGCGTAGGGATAGCGTGCGTTGGGATGGGATGACAGAATAAAAAAACGTTGGCTGATGCCGACCTGCGGTGCCGCAATACCCATGCCACCTTTGTCCATGACAAAAGCCAGCAGCGCATCAAGCTGTTGCTGAAATGCCGGGTCATCAATGTCTGTGACGGGCAGGGCTGTTTGTCGCAGCAGCGGATGACCCAACTGGTGAATACTGAAATCGGTGCTCATATCGCCGGGGCTTGCAGCGGATCCTGTAATCGAAACCAACCTGCAATACTGTAACGGTCGCGTAAGGATTTAACCACCTCGTGCGGGAATTCTTCACTAAGAAAAATCACAAAGCTGCCGAAATTGGGATTGACGGTTTCAATCACTTGATCAGAATCCGGGGCGTAAATCAGCAACTGACCGCCGTCTTCAGCCTGCCATTCGGGGTTTAAATAGAGCACGGTGGTCAATACCCGGTTGGACTGACCTTTGAAAGCGTCCAGATGTTTTTTATAAAAAGCACCGGGCGGGTAATGAGCATAATGCGACTCATAATCAAACAAGCCCATGAACAGACGGCGATTGATAGCCAGCCGGAACTCGGCCATCTGATTGATATAAGCCCGATCTGTTTGATGCTCATGCGTGAGCCAGCGGGTCTGGTCACGGCGAATGCGGTTATTCAGCTGAAAATCGAGATCACGGCCGATGCCGGCGCGCTGAAAGTCAGCATCATCCAGTCTTGCTACACGGCGATGCAAGGCAATATTGAGCTCTGCCGGCAACAACTGTGGCAATACGCAGTACCCCTTGTCTGCCAGCGCATCGGCTATCAGATCATAGGTGGAATCAAAAGGTTGAATAAGCGCTTTCAATCATGGGATCTCCATACAAACCTGCCGGCAGAACCTGGCCGGACACCGTTTTCTTTCTGCCCAGACGCAGCGCCGTGAAAAGACAGACAATCTGACATAAGGTGCAAGTTTGAACGGACGCTAAAAATAGCATATTTCCCTGATTAAAGAGGATATTTTTATTTTTCAGAGTGGGGTTCTATCCACCCATGACATGGTTCTTCCTTGATTACTGCGTTTACAACGCAGTGTAAAGATCAGGGCCAATAGATGTTATAAACCATGCCACCTGCATTAATAACAAAACCTGATGGCGCGGTCTTTTGCCATACACAACTGACTTTTTATTAATCAGCAATCAGCTGCGAAACCAGCGGATAAATAGTGATCAGCCGAAGAACCAGTAAGCCACAGCAATCGCCGCGATGATGCCGGCAAAGTCAGCGGCAAGACCACAGCCGACCGCGTGACGGATGTTTCTGATACCAACCGCGCCAAAATAAACCGCCAGTACATAAAATGTCGTTTCGGTGCTGCCCTGAACAATCGAGGCCAGCCGTCCGGCGAACGAGTCAGCACCATAAGCCTGCATTGTGTCTACCATCATTGCACGGGCGCCACTGCCGCTGAAGGGTTTCATCAACGCTGTCGGCATCGCATCGATAAAACGATCATCCAGGCCCATACTCAGAACCAGGCTACGCAGACCATCGAAGATAAGCTCAAGTGCACCACTGGCACGAAACACGCCGATAGCGACCAACATCGCCACCAGGTAAGGAATGATTCTGACCGCCGTTTCAAAGCCTTCCTTGGCGCCATCAATAAAGGCTTCGTAAGCATTCACTTTTTTCAGCGCGGCGGCGCTGATAAAGATCACGACCAGTGAAAATAGAATCACATTACTGATCATGGCCGACTGACTGAGCATGGCTTCCTGTGACAGACTGGCAAAGTAAGCAAGCAAACCGGCGACCAGCAGGGTAAAACCACCCAGGTAGGCCATCACAACCCGGTCGAGCAGGTTGATTTTCTGTACCCAGGCAACGGTCAGCAGCCCAATGAGGGTCGACATGTAAGTTGCCAGCAAAATCGGAATAAACACATCGGTAGGGTTGGCGGCGCCCATCTGCGCCCGGTAAGTAAAGATGGTGACCGGAAACAGGGTTACGGCCGAGGTGTTAATCACCAGAAACAGAATCTGGGCATTACTGGCCGTGTCCTTGACAGGATTCAATTCCTGCAGCTCTTTCATCGCTTTGATGCCCAGCGGTGTGGCGGCATTATCAAGGCCCAGCGCATTGGCAGAGATATTCATCACCATGGAACCAAGCGCAGGATGGTTATGTGGAATTTCCGGCATCAGCCGCCGGAACAGGGGGGTCAGGCCCCGTGTGAGCAGGTCAACGAAGCCACTGCGTTCGCCGATTTTCATGATACCGAGCCACAGGGCCAGAATGCCGGTCAGGCCGAGTGAAATTTCAAAGGCGGTTTTGGCCAGTTCAAACATGGCCTCCATTAACTGGGAAAATACCGTGTGATCGCCAAGCACGACTAGTTTGAACAGCGCCACCGCAAAGGCGATCAGAAAAAAGGCGATCCAGATGATATTCAGCATGCGGCTTATTGTGGCATGCCGGTTTGCAGGAAGGAAGCCGGAGAGCATTGCGCTCTCCGGCTGCTTTAATAGGACTTAACGGCGCTTCTGACGAGGCTGAGGCGCTTTACTGCCTTTGGCTGGCTTACGCGGACCGTTTTTCTTCGGCATTTTGCGTGAACCGGGCACTGCAGGACGTTTATTTTCGTCGTTTTCAGCCAGGCTGATTTGCAACTGATGCTGGTTAACCCAGATTTTACGCAGATGCTGGAAGATATCCTTAGGCATACCTTCCGGCAGATCGATAAAGCTGTGATCATCCATAATCGAGATCCGGCCGATATACTGGCTGTCCAGACCGGCTTCATTGGCAATCGCGCCAACCAGGTGTTTGGGTTCAACCTTGTGTTCGCTGCCGACTTCCACCCGATAGGTAATCATGCCGGCTTCAGTCTGATGACGGGCACGTTCTCTTGGTTCACGCGCCGGTTTATCACTACGGCGTGGTTTGTCTTCACTGTCATTCCTGTCACGAGCAGGCTTGCGCTCGCTGGTGTGTGATACTGGATTCAGCGGCCGTTGTTTCTGCACCAGAAACGCGAGCGCGCCGGCCAGTTCCAGCGGATCAGCATTATGCTCTTCCTGATATTGCGCAATCAGAGTTTCAAAAAAGCCCAGTTCCTGTGACTCGATGGTTTCGGTCAGTAGCTGTTTAAAGGCCATGACGCGGCGATCAGCGATATCTTCACTACTCGGCAACTGCATACGGGCAATGGTCTGCTTGGTGGCTCTTTCGATGGCACCCAGCATGCGCTTTTCTCTGGGAGCAACGAACAGGATCGCTTCCCCTTTACGACCGGCACGGCCGGTACGGCCAATGCGGTGCACATAGGATTCGGTATCGTAGGGAATATCGTAATTAACTACATGGCTCATACGTTCAATATCGAGCCCCCGCGCCGCGACATCGGTTGCCACCAGAATATCAATCTGGCCGGCTTTCATTTTTTCGATGGTCTTTTCGCGCAGTGCCTGATTCATATCACCATTGATCGCTGCTGCAGCGTAGCCCCGTGCCTCCAGTTTTTCTGCCAGATCCACGGTCGCGTTCTTGGTACGCACAAAGATAATCATGCCGTCGAAATCTTCGACTTCCAGAATCCGTGTCAAGGCATCCAGCTTGTGCAGGCCGGTCACCTGCCAGTAGCGCTGATTGATGGTATCGACGGTGGAGGTTTTGGACTTGATATGGACTTCAACCGGATTTTTCAGATAACGCTGAGCGACCCGGTGAATCGGTTTGGGCATGGTGGCTGAAAACAAAGCGACCTGACGCTCCTGAGGGGTTTCCTGCAGGATGGTTTCAACATCATCGATAAAGCCCATGCGCAGCATTTCATCGGCTTCGTCCAGAACCAGTGAACGCAGGGCATCCAGCTGCAGTTTGCCGCGGCGGATATGATCCAGAATACGGCCCGGCGTACCGACAATCACCTGCGGATTACGTTGCAGTGCACGCAGTTGCAACCCCATGCTTTGACCGCCGTAAATCGGCAGGACATGAAAGTTTTTGATATGACGGCCATAGCCCTGAATGGCTTCAGCTACCTGTATCGCCAGTTCACGTGTCGGCGTCAGTACCAGCAGTTGCGGGGCCTGCTGTTTATTATCCAGTCGACTCAGCAAAGGCAGAGAAAAGGCCGCAGTTTTACCGGTACCGGTTTGCGCCTGACCCAGCAGGTCCCGGCCTTCCAGTAATGGCGGAATGCTTTGCGCCTGGATTGGCGATGGGGTCTCATAACCTGCTTCCTGAATGGCTTTGAGAATAGCCGGGGCAATGCCTAACTCACTGAATGAGGGCATCGTTTCACGATGTTCTGTGGACATGGAATAACCTGTGATGGTCAGTTTTGAACGCAAAACTGATAAGCGGGGATGTAAAACCCGACATTATACGATGCTGATTGCAGAAAAGACAGAAAAAACATTTGTTTATTGCCAGACTGGCAAGCAGTATCGCACAGGCTTTATGATGGACTTAAACCCGCTCCCAGGAGAAGCCGATGGAGCCGTTTTCAGTTGATGCTGATATCCCGCAGCAGATTGCAGCGCGGGTAGAGCAGGTTGATGTCAGCAAGGCAACAGCAGGTCCACTGCAGATATTTGTCCTTGCAGTTCTGGCAGGAGGCTATATCGCGCTCGGTGCAGCTTTCTTTATGCTCGTGAGTTACGACACTGGCAGCTTCGCCGGTGGCCTGTTACGGTTAATGGCAGGCCTGATGTTTTGCCTTAGCCTGATCCTGGTTGTCGTGGCCGTCGCTGAACTGCTTAGCGTTAATAACCAGAGGGTGATGGTCTTTGTTGATGGCGAGGCGACACGGAGTCAGTTGCTTAAAAAATGGATGATTGTCTATCCGGGTAATTTTGTGGGTATCTGTTACTGCAGACGCTCATGTCCTTTGCTGCTGACAATCTGACCATAACGGGATTTTTAAGGCATAGGCTGTTGCCCGTTACGCTGGGCAACATGTTGGGCGGCGGCATGTTTGTCGGCCTGGTTTACGGGTTTATTTACCTGCGTAAAAATTAAGGAGAGTAGCAATGTCTGATCACATCTATAAAATCATTGAACTGACTGGTAGCTCGCCTGAAAGTACTGATCAAGCCATTCGCAGTGCTGTCAGAAAAGCGGGTGAAACCGTTAAACATATGGACTGGTTTGAAGTCGTTGAAACACGCGGCTCGATTCAGGGTGGTGAAGTCGAGTTCTGGCAGGTCACCATCAAAGTCGGTTTCCGTATCGAAAGCTGAACCGAAGAAAGAGGCTGAATGATGCGTACCGACGTTGTCATCATCGGTGCGGGCACAGCAGGTCTGGCTGCCGCCAGAGAGGTCAGCAAACAGACAGATGATTTTCTGTTGGTTGATCCCGGTCCGCTGGGCACGACCTGTGCCCGGGTCGGCTGCATGCCCTCCAAGCTGTTGATTGAAGCTGCCGATGCCTATCACCGCAGGCTGAGCTTTGAGGAATTCGGCATTCAGCATGCCGACAGGCTCAAAGTGGATATGACCGCGGTGATGCAGCGGGTTCAGCAGGTGAGGGATTTCTTTGTTGCCAGTACGCTGGAGGTGACCCGGCATTACAGTAAGCAGCTGATTCAGGAAAAAGCGCAAATTCTCGGCAGCGGCCGGGTTCAGGCCGGCAAACATAGCATCGAGTGCGAGAAAATCATTATCGCTACCGGCTCGCGGCCCGTGCTGCCCGACAGCTGGCAGGCTTTTTCTGAGCATATTCTGACCAGCGATAATCTGTTTGATCAGCACAGTTTTGTCGATCGGATCGCCGTAATAGGTCTCGGTGCCATTGGTCTTGAATTGGCTCAGGCGCTGAGTCGTCTCGGGATCGAGGTTACTGCCTTTGGGACTGACAAGATGCTGGCAGGTCTCAGCGATAAAGAGGTTAATAATGCTTTACTACACAGCCTGAAACAAGAGTTCGGGCTGCAACTGGGTGAAGAGGCGCAATTGCAACAGACCGCGGCAGGCATCCATGTCAGAGCCGGTGATTTCAGTGAGGAATTTGAACAGGTACTCGTGGCGATAGGCCGGCAACCCAACATCGATAATCTCGGCCTTGAAAATCTCAATATCACGCTGGATGAGCAGGGCATGCCCAACGTGAATCCGTACACTCTGCAGCTTGAGCAGTTACCGGTATTTATCGCCGGTGATGTCCGCGCTGACGCGATGCTGTTGCATGAAGCTGCCGATGATGGCCGTATTGCCGGTCACAACGCAGTGGCGGAATCGGTTTTATCCTATTGCCGCCGCATACCGCTTAGTGTGGTTTTTTGTAAGCCCGAAGTCGCTGTGGTCGGCCAACGGCTTGCTGAGCTTGAAGGTCAGGATTGGGTGGCAGGTGCGGTGGATTTCTCAAACCAGGGACGTGCCAGAGCCGCTTTGAGCAATGCCGGCTATCTTAGAATCTATGCGGATAGGCAAAGCGGCAAGCTGCTTGGCTCGGAGATGGCTGCCCCCGAAGCCGGCCATCTGGCGCATTTGCTGGCGCTGGCGATTCAGCAGGATATGACCGTCACCCAAATGCTGGCGATGCCGATTTATCATCCGGTATTGGAAGAGGGCTTGCGCACAGCTCTGCGTGAGCTGCAGTCAAACATCAGCAAAGAGGGTGGTTTTGATTTATCCCGCTGCGAAGCGATGAATGCCGAAGCTCTGGATTAGGCGCCAAGCTTTTCGAAGCTATGCACCCAGACCTGGTGGGCGTCATTCCAGTCCATACCGGCATGCATGCTGATAATCAGCTGTTTGTAGGTACCCAGATCCGGAAAACCTTCAGCTTTGGCGTCAGCCTCAGTCATCTCACCCAGCGACTGTCTCTCCAGTCCGGTAATCACAAACTCTTCTGAATCGAGGAAAAAAGTTTCACCGGGATAGCCGTAGACTCCGTTACGGCGTTGCTGGGTTTTGCGACCGGCCAGCGCGGCATCGACCAGCCGTTGATGGGTCACCAGCCGATCGATGTCACAGGTTTTGGGTGGGTAATCCGGATGTAATTCAGACATTATTTCTCGATCTTGGTGAATTTGGAGCCTTCCAATGTCAGGTTGAACATCAGGCCCTTGTTGCTGAACATAAAACCGACAATCGGATCCTCGATATCAATGGTGTTGATATCTTCACCGGCACCCCATTCAACCAAAGCGACCGAGCCATCAACACCGGCTTTCCAGCCTTTGCTGTTACGGAAATATTTCAATGCTTCCTGCTCCAGGAAAACGATTACCAGCGACTTGCTCTGGGCGCCCAGCTGCAGGCCGATGGAAGCCGCTGCAGTACTGTAATAGGACACGGTTTCACCGTTAATCAGTAAGGCGCCTTCACCATACTCACCGCCAATACCAAAACCGGCCTTGATGATTTTGGGGAACACCAGCACACCCGCAGCGCGCTGCAGAAATTCGGCGCCACCGGGGACTTCGGTCTTGAATTTTTTCAGCGTTTCATTGACGCCGATATCAATTTCAGTGGCAGAGGCTGCCAGCGTTAACGCTGGGCTGGCAAAAAACATCATGCCCAGGCAGGTCATTAAAATGGTCCATTTTTTCGCCAGATGCAGATTAATCTGTTTCATTCATGCTGCCTCATTCAGATTCGCTATAACTACACTAGCATGAAAAAATGACTGAAGTTGAGTCCTTATTCTGCCATTCTGATTTCAGCCTGTTTTAATTAATCCCCAGACTCTGCAGGTACTCATCGTAGCTGCCATGAAAATCAGTGATCCCCTCGGCTTCCATATCAAAAATACGGGTGGCCAGCGAGGAGACAAATTCACGATCATGACTGACGAAGAACAGGGTACCGTCGAATTGCTCCAGCGCCATGTTGAGCGATTCAATCGATTCCATATCCATATGGTTGGTGGGTTCATCCATTACCAGAATATTGGGACGCTGAAGGATGAGTTTACCCAGCAGCATGCGGCCTTTTTCGCCACCGGATAACACATTCACTTTTTTGTCGATCATATGACCCGAGAACAGCAATCGGCCCAGCGTGCCACGAATCACCTGTTCATCATCCTCTGGCCCGGCCCACTGCGCCATCCAGTCATACAGGTTCATGTCATTTTTAAACAGATGATCATGGTCCTGGGCGTAGTAGCCGATGTTGGCATTTTCCGACCATTTCACCTCACCGCTTTTAGGCGGCATATCGTCGACCAGGGTTTTGACCAGGCTGGATTTACCAATGCCGTTGGGGCCGATAATCGCGATCCGCTCGCCCACTTCGGTAATAAAGCTGAAATTATCAAACAGCGGTTTTTCATTATCATAGAACTGGCTGATTTTGCTGACTTCCAGCGCGTTACGGAATAGTTTCTTGTCCTGGGTAAAACGGATATAAGGATTGACCCGGCTGGAGGGTTTGATGTCATCAAGCTGGATTTTTTCAATCTGTTTCTGGCGTGAGGTGGCCTGTTTCGCCTTGGAGGCATTGGCTGAGAACCGGGATACAAACTCCTGCAGTTCCTTGATCTGCGCTTTTTTCTTGGCATTATCGGCCTGCAGGCGTTCACGGGCCTGGGTAGAAGCAATCATATAGTCATCGTAATTGCCGGGGTAAACCCGCAGTTCACCGTAATCCATATCCGCCATATGGGTGCAGACACTGTTCAGAAAATGGCGGTCATGCGAAATAATGACCATGGTGCTGTTACGCTGATTAAGCACATCTTCCAGCCAGCGGATGGTGTTGATATCGAGGTGGTTGGTGGGCTCGTCAAGCAGCAGAATATCGGGGTCGGCAAACAGTACCTGTGCCAGCAGAATACGCAGTTTCCAGCCCGGGGCGATCTCACTCATCGGGCCGTAGTGCTGCTCCACCGGAATGCCCACACCCAAAAGCAACTCACCGGCGCGGGCTTCGGCCGTGTAGCCGTCAAGTTCAGCATACTGGCCTTCGAGTTCGGCGACTTTGATGCCGTCTTCTTCACTCATCTCCGGCAGGCTGTAGATGCGATCACGCTCGTGGTGGACCTCCCACAGCGCTTTATCGCCCATGATCACCACATCGATCACCCGCTGTTCCTCATAGGCGAACTGATCCTGTTTCAGGACCGCGAAGGATTCATTCGGATCCCGGCTGACATTGCCTGAAGAGGGTTCCTGATCGCCGGCCAGAATTTTCATAAAGGTCGATTTACCGCAGCCATTGGCGCCGATAAGACCATAGCGGTTGCCGTCTCCGAATTTGACCGAGACGTTTTCGAACAGGGGCTTGGCCCCGAATTGCATGGTGAGGTTGGCAGTGCTTAGCAAGAGAGAAATCCTGTCGTTAGGAAAGTCGACGGGCGACGTGAAAAACGCGCCATTATACACGCACTTAGTGGTTGCGAATAAGGGCCAGTTTGGCTTGTCTGCTGAGTTTTTTTATCGCGGCTTCGCGTTTGGAAGCGCTGCTTCTGTCGGGGTGAGTTTCCTGGTAAACCAGCTTGCGGGCCGGGCTGGTATGAAAAAAGCGGGCACCGCCGCTTTGATTCTGATGCTGGGCGAAACGACGGTTCAGGTCGGTGGTGATACCGGTATATAAATTACCGTTATCGGCCTCGATAATATAGACGAACCAGCCGCTGGGCTGGGCTTGTTCTGTCACCACACCAGTCTGCGTAAGTGATATTCAGTCGGCATCAAAATCGAGCGCCACTGAATTAATACAATAGCGCAGGCCGGTGGGTGCCGGTCCGTCGTCGAAAACATGGCCGAGATGGGCATCGCAATGCTGGCAGCGTACTTCGGTACGGTCCATGCCATTGCTGTAATCAGCGTGATGACTGACCGCATCGACATCGACCTGGGCATAAAAGCTGGGCCAGCCACAGCCGGAATCAAATTTCGTTGTGGAAGTGAATAGAGGCTGGTGACAACAGACACAGCGGTAGGTGCCGTCATCCTGTTTATCGACATAAGCCCCGGAAAAGGGCGGCTCGGTACCGGCTTTTCGGGTCACAAAGTACTGTTCTTCAGTCAGTTGCTCTCGCCATTGAGCATCGGTTTTTTCGAGTTTTTGAGGCATGTTTCGTACAACAGTTCAGCTTCGACTGGACGCCATTGTAAGCAAACTTGTACAAAAATTCAGCACTGAGGGAGATTATGAAAAAAATGCCGGCCTGGAGGAGGCCGGCAAAACTCGGTTTTCAGATTTAAGAGAGAGGGAGTGTCAATGCGCGAGCCTGGCAAGGCATCTCAGCTCCATCGGTTATAAATAGTAATGATTTGTATTTAGCTTTGCAAGTTATTTTTACGATTTTTTTGTTTCCATGCGTTCAATGCATCACAACGGAAGACTGATCCGGATGCGAAGCCCGCCCTGAGACCGGTTTTCGGCTTCGATTCGACCGCGGTGAGCAGTGACCGCACGCTGGGCAATGGTCAGCCCGAGGCCGATGCCATCGCGACGTTGCGGTTCACCACGGAAGAATGGACGGAACAGCTTAGTCAGATCAGCATCACTGACGCCCGGGCCTTCATCTTCAATCACGATGTCAAAGTGTCTGGCATTGGCATCAAGACCGGCGCGGATACTGATATTGCCGCCGGCATCACTGAATTTGATGGCATTGCGCAACACATTCTCGATCGCGCGGTGCAGCAATTCCTGTTGTCCGAGTAGGCTGACTTGACCATCATGCTGATAGAGAATGTGTACCGATTTGGCTTCGGCCTCAAAACGGGCATCGGCGACAATTTCATCGAGCAATAGGTTGATATCAATCTCTGTCGGCTGATTATGACTCACCCCAGTTTCCATCCTGGACAGCAATAACAATTCACCGACCAGATCACTCATTCTCTCCGCTTCTTTTTCCAGCCGGCTGAGTGTCGTATTCACTTTTTCCGGTTGCTGCTGGGCAATACCGATAGCGGCCTGGACCCGGGCGAGCGGCGAGCGCAGTTCATGGGAGACATCATGAAGTAGCTGGCGTTGGCCGTTAACCAGGCTACTGATCTGAGATGTCATAAAATCAAAATTCTGCCCCAGTTCTGCCAGTTCATCGCGCCGGTTTTTCATCTGTGAACCTACCCGGGTGTCGAGCTTTCCATCGGCAACAGACTGCAATGCCTTTTTCAGTTTGCTAATGGGCCGAGTGAAATACCAGGCCAGAACTGCACTGAAAAACAGACTGGCAAGCAGAGCAGAGCTGATAATCAGCAGCAGGGGCAGATGCTTCAGCACCCAGCTTTTCTTGAATAGTGGCCCCGGCGCTTTTTCCGGTTCGGCCAGTGGTGCATAAAGCAACCAGTTCTCGTCGCCGATTCTGACCTGTTCAACAATGCGATCTTTGCCCTTGGCCAGCAGGCGTCTCGCCTGTGACAGCGCTGACACATCAACCCGACGTTGCAGCAAATCCTGATTGTCAGTATTGACCGCCATCAGATTCATCAACCGGTTTTGCTGGCTTTGTTTCAAAAATGCTGACAGCGCCTCCAGCCCCTGATTGCGACCAATATCAGCGGCTACGTGAACATAGGGAATGCCGCGAAAATCGATTAATCTCTCGTCACGGGAGAGAGGATCATCATCGGTTGCATGTTTGAGCCAGACAAAACTTCCGGCACTGATCGCGGCAGCCAGCAGCGTCAGCCAGAATGAGAAGAAGAATTTCCAGAACAGACGCCCCATGCCTATTCCTTGATCAGCTGGTAACCCTGACCACGGATAGTCTGGATCAGATGATGACCATCGGCATGTTGACCGAGCTTCTGGCGAATACTGCTCATATGCACATCGATACTGCGGTCAAAGCGTGCCAGCGGTCGGCCCAGTGCCTGTTGTGACAGCGCCTGTTTGCTGACGACATGACCGGCTTCACGTGCCAGCACTTCCAGCAGATTGAATTCGGTGCTGGTCAAATCAATGACGGCATCAAACCAGAATGCCTGACGACTTTCAGACAGAATGGTCAGTGGCCCGATGCTGAGCTGCTGCTGTTCCTGTCTAGTGCTGTATTCGGTGCGGCGCAGAATGGCACGGATGCGGGCAACCAGTTCTCTCGGGGTGCAAGGCTTGGGGACATAATCATCGGCACCTGATTCCAGGCCGATGATGCGATCGATATCATCGCCTTTGGCAGTAAACATCAGCACTGGTATCAGACTCTGCTCGCGTATTTGTCGCAGAATGTCGGTGCCTTTTATGTCGGGCAGCATCATATCCAGAATAATGAGTTCAAAACGGCCGGATAAAGCCGCTTCCAGGCCTTCACGACCGTTGAAACGGGTTTCGACAAAAAACTGTTCCTGTTGCAGATAATCTTCAAACAACTCTGCCAGTTCCACATCGTCATCAATAATGAGTACCGAAGCCACCACTCAACCTCTTTACAAGTTGACTCAATCATAGCGACTCAAAGGCATAGCAACCAGACTGCAGGGCGCATCTTTACTTATTTTTACCTCGTACTAACGTTTCTTTACTGCCGCCTGCGTGATACTGGCAGCGTGTTATGCACAGCCTGACAGGCCGAATGTTAATTCCAATAGGAGATAAATAATGAAGAAACTGATGATGGCTTTATGCCTGATGCCGCTTATTGCAGTTGCCCATGCAGACGAGCACGAGCCTAAACAATGTGATGGCCACCAACATCATATGAAACATAAAAAAGCCGGCGATGTGCCATTTTACCTGCGCGATATCGAACTTAACGATACCCAGAAAGCCCAGCTGAAAGCGATGATGGAAAAACGCCATGCCCAACGCAAAGCTGCCAAGAGTGAATACTGGCAGACCAAAAAAGCGATTTATGAACTGACTCGCGCTGAGACTCTTAATGAAGCCGAACTGGAGACACTGGTTGATAAATCCATGGCAATGAAAAAACAGGCATCGATGGCGCGGGCGCGTTTTCATCATGAAGTCTACAATCTGCTGACAGCTGAACAGCAACAGCAGCTGGATGCCAAAATAGAAGCATTCAAGAAAAAACATCAACAGTCCTGATTCACAGGATTTGATTACAAGCACGGTGCTGCCATCCTCTCCTATCCTGCAATCCGGGGGCACCGTGCTTTTCTTTTGTCATTAGAGTGGGGGAGGAAAGATTAAGGGCAATTGGGTATCATCATCTGCGGATTGAGCACGAGGATAAATGATGGTTCTTGAGAACGCGCCCAGCTGGCAACAGCCGCTGCAGACTGAATTCGAAGCCAGCTATATGCAGGATCTGAAACTGTTTCTGCGTAATGAAAAAGATAAACACAAAATCATCTATCCGCATTCATCCAACTGGTTTCATGCGCTTGAAACCACAGCGCTGGATGAAGTCAAAGTGGTGATCCTGGGACAGGACCCCTATCACCAGCCGGGACAGGCGCATGGTCTGTGTTTTTCAGTGCAACCCGGTATTAAGATTCCACCGTCTCTGGTTAATATTTACAAAGAGCTGGAAAGTGATCTGGGTATCAAACCGGTCAAACACGGCTATCTGGAAAGCTGGGCCAGACAGGGTGTGTTACTGCTCAACGCCGTGCTGACAGTGGAAGATTCCAAAGCCAATTCACATCAGGGCAAAGGCTGGGAGGCCTTTACCGATAAAGTCATCGAAGTCATTAATGAGCAACGTCAGAATGTGGTGTTTATGCTCTGGGGCAGTTATGCCCAGCGTAAGGGGAGTGTGATTGATACCAGTAAACACCTTGTGCTGACTGCACCACACCCGTCGCCGCTGTCAGCCCATCGCGGCTTTTTCGGCTGCCGTCATTTCAGCAAGGCCAATCAGTATCTTGAAGCCCATGGTCAGATGCCGATTAACTGGCAATTGCCAGAGGAGCCGGTTTCATCAAAATCCTGATCCGAGACAGCCGCGCTTGATACAATGCGCGCCATGATAAATTTCACCGGATTATTATTTCTGCACGTCATAACCGGCAACGTCTTCGAGGTAAGGCATGATTAAGTTCAGCCAGGTTTCTTTGCGCCGTGGCACAAAACTGCTGTTCGAATCGGCCAACCTCATTATCCATCCCGGTCAGCGTATCGGTTTGACAGGTGCTAACGGCACCGGCAAGTCGAGTCTGTTTTCGATGTTACGTGATGAGTTGCATGCCGACACCGGTGAAGTATCGATGCCGGATAGCTGGGTCATCGCGCATGTGGCGCAGGAAACACCGGCTGTTGAAACTACGGCGATTGAGTATGTGCTGGAAGGCGACAGCGAACTCACCCGGCTGCGACAGCAACTGGCTGAGGCTGAAGCGGCGGGCGATGGCCACCGCCAAAGCGAATTGCATGACAAGCTGCTGACCATTGATGGTTATTCCGCAGAGAGTCGCGCCGGCAAACTGATGCACGGCCTGGGCTTTAAAAACGGCCAGGAAAGCTGGCCGGTAACGGCGTTTTCCGGTGGCTGGCGCATGCGACTAAACCTGGCTCAGGCTTTGATGTGCCGCTCTGATTTACTGCTGCTGGATGAGCCCACCAACCACCTTGACCTGGAAGCCGTTTACTGGCTGGAGGACTGGCTCAGATCCTATCCCGGCACACTTTTGGTGATTTCGCATGATCGCGATTTCCTGGATCGGGTGGTGACCCATGTCGCGCATATCGAACAGCAGCGCATCAAACTCTATACCGGCAATTATTCCGACTTTGAACTGGCGCGGGCCGAGCATCTGGCTAATCAGCAGTCGGCGTATCAGAAGCAGCAGCGGGAAATTGCGCATATGCGCAGCTTTGTCACCCGTTTCAAGGCCAAGGCGACCAAAGCCCGGCAGGCGCAGAGCCGGATCAAAGCGCTGGAGCGCATGGAACTGATAGCGCCGGCGCATGTCGATTCGCCGTTCCATTTCAGCTTTCTGCCACCGACCCGGCTGGCAACGCCATTACTGAGCCTGGACAAAGCGGCAGTCGGTTACAGTGCTAAACCCTTGCTCGAAAATATTGAGCTCAGCCTGGCACCCGGTGATAGAGTCGGCTTACTGGGTCCCAATGGCGCCGGTAAATCCACATTAATCAAGCTGATTGCCGGTGTGCTTGAGCCCCTGGCAGGCAAGCGCCGCGAAGCCAAAGACATCCGTATTGGTTATTTTGCACAGCATCAACTGGAGCAGTTGCGACCGGAAGACAGCCCCTTACGTCACCTGATGCGGCTGGCTCCCAGGGCTAGTGAACAGGAACTGCGGGACTTTCTCGGTGGTTTCGGTTTCCATGGCGATAAGGCATTGGAAAAAGTCGCGCCGTTTTCCGGGGGTGAAAAAGCCCGGCTGGTGCTGGCGATTCTGGTTTACCAGAAACCGGCATTATTACTGCTGGATGAGCCTACCAATCACCTGGATCTGGAAATGCGGCTGGCCCTGACTGTGGCCTTGCAGGAATTTGAAGGCGCGCTGGTGGTGGTTTCGCATGACCGGCATCTGCTTCGTACAGTCACCGATGATTTATGGCTGGTGGCCGAAGGCAAAGCACAAGCGTTCGACGGCGATCTGGATAATTATCGCCAGTGGCTGCTGGAGCAGGACCGGCAGGAGAAAAAGCCGGCTGAAACCAGTCCTTCTAATAAAAAGCAGGATCGTCAAGCCGCCGCTGCACGTCGCCAGAAGTTGCAGCCGATTCGTAACAAGGTCAAGGCGGCTGAAAAAGAAATGGACAAGCTGTCTCAATCTTTGAGCGATCTGGAAATGCAGCTGTCTGATACTACGCTCTACAGTGAGGCCGCCAAGGACAAACTGAAAACGCTGCTAGCGCAGCAGGCGGACTTGAAAGCGGCGTTGGAACAAACCGAAAGCGACTGGCTTGAAGCCAGCGAACAACTGGAATCGGCAGAAGCCGACGAGGAATAATTGTGGCATTACTGTCATTAAAACAAGTCACCGTCAGTTACGGTGGCCCCAATCTGCTCGACAAGGTCGACTTTCAGCTCGACCGCGGTGAACGGGTGTGCCTGGTCGGGCGCAACGGCGCTGGCAAATCGACGCTGATGAAACTCATCGCCGGTGAGATCAAAGCTGACAGTGGCGAAATCATCGGCGGTCAGTCGATTAAAATCACCAGGCTGGAACAGGAAGTGCCGATTGGCACCCACGGCAGTGTGTTTGATGTGGTGGCAGCCGGCCTGGGTGAAATTTCGCCCCTGCTTCTGGAATACCATCATCTTCTGCATGAATTGCAGACAGACAGCAGTGAAGCCTTATTGAACAAACTGGAAAAAGCACAGCACAAGCTGGAAGCTGCTGATGGCTGGTCGCTAGAACAGCGAGTGGAAACAGTGATTTCACGTTTGTCACTCGATGCCGATGCCGACTTTGACAGCCTGTCCGGCGGTAAAAAGCGTCGTGTTTTATTGGCACAGGCGCTGGTCAAACAACCTGATATTCTGCTGCTGGATGAACCGACCAACCATCTTGATATTGAATCTATCACCTGGCTGGAAGGCTTTTTGAAAAACTACGGTGGTACTTTGCTGTTTATCACTCACGACCGGACTTTCCTGCAGGCGCTGGCGACCCGTATTGTGCAACTGGACCGCGGTCAGCTCGCCAGCTTCCCGGGTGATTATCAGAACTACCTGAAAAAACGTGAAGAAATGCTGGCGGCCGAAGCCGAGCAGAATGCCCAGTTTGATAAAAAGCTGGCACAGGAGGAGGTCTGGATCCGTCAGGGCATCAAAGCCCGCCGCACCCGCAATGAAGGCCGGGTCCGGGCGCTGGAAAAAATGCGAAAAGAGCGCAGCCAAAGGCGAGAGCGTCAGGGTAGCGTCAGCATGCAGCTGCAGGAAGCGGAGCGTAGCGGCAAACTGGTGATAGAAGCTGAGAATATCGGCCAGAGCTACGACGGCAAGATGCTGTTTGATAACTTCAGCACCGTGATTCAGCGCGGCGACCGCATCGGCATCATCGGGCCCAATGGCTGCGGTAAAAGTACCCTGCTGTCGATTCTTCTCAAACGCCAGGAACCGGAAAAAGGTGAGGTCAAACTGGGCACCAACCTGGAAGTCGCCTTTTTTGATCAGCTGCGCAGCCAGCTGAATGAAGAAGAAAGCGTGGTCCAGAACGTAGGCCAGGGCAGTGACCATGTCGATATCAATGGCAGCCGCAAACATATTATTGGTTATCTGCAGGACTTCCTGTTTACTCCAGAGCGTGCCAGAACGCCGGTTAAGGCCTTATCCGGTGGTGAACGCAACCGGCTGCTGCTGGCTAAGCTGTTTACCCAGCCGGCCAACCTGCTGGTGATGGACGAACCCACCAATGATCTGGATGCCGAAACGCTGGAGCTGCTGGAAGATTTACTGCTCAATTACAGCGGCACGCTGCTGCTTGTCAGCCATGACAGGGCTTTTCTCAATAATGTGGTGACCAGCAGTATTGTGTTCGACCCCGATGGCGGTTTGCGTGAATATGTCGGCGGTTATGAAGACTGGCAGCGCCAATGGCAGCAGACACAGAAAAAGACTGAAACCAGACCGGCCAAGTCTCAGCCAACTCAAAATAAACCGGCACAGAAAAAGAAATCCAGTCTGACCTACCAGGAACAGCTGGATCTGAAAGCACTGCCGACCAGGATTGAGGAACTGGAAGCCAGACAACAAGCTTTTAATGATCAAATGTCGGATCCTGCTTTTTATCAGCAGGATGCTGACAAAATTACTGAAATTCAGCAGCAGGTGGCGGCTCTGGAAGCGGAACTGGAAACCGCTTTTGAACGCTGGGAAACGCTGGAAGCTAAACAGCAGGCAGAATAAAAAAAGCCCCGCTTAACGGGGCTTTTTAACTGAGTGGCCTTAGGATTACTGATCCAGCAAGGCGTCCCGGCTATCGGTACCGCGACGTGGCAGAATCCACATCTCATACATGGATACGATCCACATAAAGGCGAATGATAATGCCATTGATGCACCGGCGATGATGACCAGCCAGGCGAAGTTGGGGTTGAGCTTGGTCAGCCACCAGGAAGCGATGTCAACCAGCAGGAAGACATAAGGCGTTGAAATCGCAATCACCTTGAGCGGCTTGGGCACGCCGGCTGCCAGGCTGAAGATGAGACCAACAAACATAAAGATGAAGGCAATGCCGAACAGGTGAATGTGGGAGACGCGTGCCAGTGCCGAGATGGTTACACCGGTGTCGACCAGGGCCCTGTCCTTAATATTCTGGAAATCGCTGTAATCGGGAATCCCCCCCGCTTCAGCGTTGTGACAGACGATACATTTAGACTCGAAAATGTCCTGAATACCCTGTTCTTCATAGGCTTCTTCAGTCGCACCCTGATGGATCCAGTTAATAATTGCATCTCGCTCTTCATCAGTGGCCATCGGCTTCATTGAGCCGTGCAGCTTGTTCTCAAGTAAAGAACTACTGCGGTTGCCGTAGTAACTGTAGACGATGTCGTCGATCGACAGTCCATACTCACCGTCGGCCAGACCGTGGGTCAGCTGAATCTGGACAACAGCCATCAGATAGCCGACAGCGACAACGATCAGATAACCGCTGAACAATGCCTTGAGAGAGGTTCCCTGACTGGCCAGGTTAAGGTTGTGCGATAAAGCCATGGTTTTTCCTTTACAAATAGTGCGGACATTATGTTATTACATTCGGCCCCGTATGAGTAGCAAACCTCAGTATGCTAATTGCCGAATACGGTTTTCAGTAATTCGGTGGTTCGTGCTGCCGGGTTCTCGCGGATTTTTTTCTCCTCAAGCGCCAGCATGGTGAACAGGCCATCCAGGGCTTTCTGCGTGACGTAGTCGGGCAGATCCACATTCAGTTCCTCGCCGACAACCGGCACACTGGCTACCCGGTCACTGAGCTGATTGTAATAGCGGGTGGAGCCAACCTGATCCAGCGAGTTCTCAATACTGGGACGAAACAGTTCTGTCAGCCGGCCACTGGTTTGCTCTCGAAAATACTGGGTGGCGGCATTATCGGGACCATTGAGAATATTTTTAGCATCCTCAATGCTCATGTTTTTGATGGCATCGATCATGATCGAAGTGGCCTCAGGTGCCGCTTCTTCGGCGGCGCGGTTCATACTGGTCTGAAATTCATCAGCCAGATCACTCATCCCCACCTGGCGCAGCAGATTGTCGACTTTTTCAACCTGAGGCGGTAAAGGAATGCGAATCCTGGGATTCGCCAGATAGCCATCGGTCTGACTTACCGTTTCAATCGCACGCTTTGTGCCGACACTGAGTGCTTCTTTGAGCCCCGATACCATGGTGCTGCTGTCGAGCGAAGCAGTGGTCGTTTGTTCTCCCGGTAGCAGCGTTTTACCGGCCTGTTTCAAATCATCCAGCATGGTATTCCAGTCGGCACTGACGCTGTTTATCATCAAAAAGGGGCTGAAAAGCAATATGGTCACGAATGCTCTGGCTTTCATAACGGTTTCCTTTTGCTTATGGCAGCAGCATTGCTGTCAATCTCTGAATTCATTGTCGCTGATGCTGCGTCGCAGTCAAGTTAAATGCTGAATGAGATGATGAATAATAGCGATGACAGATTGAGGTCAAAGTCAGCTTTTTAGATGTACTGAGCTATTTCAGGTTGAAAGTCATCAGCTCAATGCTGCAGCCAGTTGATTTCCCTCGCTGTTTGCACTCCCAGTCGGACTGACTGCAAACTGGCGGGCATGCGGGCTTGTTTTGCATTGACTGGAACGCGGCCGGCCATGATCTCGGCGTAACGCTGCGGGTAGAGCGGGTTTTTTTCAGGCTCGGCAAAACCATCAGGATAATGAGGCTGATTGTCGGCTCCGTATTTATCGCTGGCGCCCAGCGTGTGCAGAATTTCATGGGCCATCACTAATGCATTCTGTGAATTCTGTTGCGGCGCGGCGAAAGCATGAATCACCCCGATGAGCCCTTTCTGCAAGCCTGACGAATGAACCAGACGACGTTGTTTGTCAGGGAGGTGGTAAATCACATAAAGCCGGATTCGGTTCTGATTGGAAATATCATCCGGTGTATGCTGAAAAGCCCAGAAACGTAGTTTCAGACTCCACCGGATGGCACTCAGCATGCTATCTGTTTCAGGGCGGGGAGGCGGCAAATCCTCAATTCTCTGGCCCAACCGGGTGATAATCGGTTGGTCGATAGCTAGATCATAGTGCTCGCTGCTACGGGCAAAGAATTCGTCAATATCATTAAAATCCTCTGTATCAAGTGCGTTGATATAGGTAGAAGTCGCCGGATGCCGATCACCGTTTATCGGGAAGATAATGACATTAACCGGCTGATACCAGGCGCTGGTGGCACGTTTTTGTTCCTGCGTGTAAACCAGGGCAAAAAACAGCAGGGCCAGCAGAATAAGAATTCGAAAGTGGCGGAAACTGAAGACTTTCACTGTAGCGTGATATCAGGGCATAAAAAAAGCCGGTCAGCTTGTGCCGACCGGCTTTAGAATTCTTATATGCAGTACATTATCCGGGGACAACGTTTTCCGCTTGCGGTCCTTTCTGTCCTTGAGTCACTTGCATGGTGACGTTCTGGCCCTCTTTCAATGTTCTAAAGCCCTCCGCCTGAATTGCAGTATGATGAACGAAGACATCCGGGCCATCTACCTGTTCAATAAAGCCGAATCCTTTAGCATCATTGAACCACTTAACCTTTCCATTTACTTGTTCTGCCATATCAACCTCAATCTTTAAAACTATGCCAGCGCTTTCCAGTGCTGACGAAAAAACGCTTCAAATGAAGCTTATTGCATTGTACGCCCAAAAAATGCAAAGAAGTCAGCATTTTGCGTAAATAATTGCAATTTTTTTTGTGAACTGCTAGCGATTGTTAGTGAGGCTTGATCAAAAGCATTGACTTAAAACTGAATAGAATCAACACCTAAAGCTGTTTCGACGGGTGAAGGCGATGAGAGACCAAATTCGGAATAAACCTGGTCTCTTGTTATCGAATTTTCGTATATTTGCGGAAAATCGGTCAGGAATCTCACTCCGGCACATAATCAGCCGGTGGTGTCGAGCCTTCACCAAAAAAGAATTTTTCCATTTCAGCTCTGAGAAATGCCTGTGATTTGGGATCAGCCAGGGACAGACGATATTCATTGATCAGCATGGTTTGCTGACTGAGCCACATCTGCCAGGCCTCCTTGGAGACCGATTCATACAGCTTTTTCCCCATTTCACCGGGGTAAGGTGGAAAGTCGAGACCTTCAGCCTCTTTGTTGAGTTTGACGCAGTGAACCGTGCGTGCCATAAGTGCCCTCATTCATTGAACGATTTTAAAAAAGATTTCACCGGTGCCGGCAGGCCCAGCTTGAAAGTGTCCTCTATTCTATACCACTTGCTCTGGTCTTTGTCGGCAACGCCGCTGACACGGCAGCGCAAGAGGGTAGGCTGTATATTCAGTCTGAAATGAGTAAAGACATGCTGTAAGGAAGCTAATGCAGTGCTGGACTGAATTTCTATCTGTCGGTATCGACCACAGTAACTGCTGATATCTTCATCCGGGCTGATTTCCGGAAAGCTCCACAAGCCACCCCATATCCCTTGCGACGGGCGCTGTTCTAGCAGTACCTCGCCGAGTTCGTTCTGCATAATCAGCCATTGTGTGTGCCGGACAGGAATGGCTTTGCGGGGTTTTTTGCCGGGATAGGCTTCAGGTTGACCCAATATGTAGGCCTGACATTGAGTCTGTAGCGGGCAATGGGGGCAATCAGGCTTCGTGCGCGTGCACAAGGTTGCCCCTAGATCCATCTGCGCCTGGATATAGTTGGCAATACGTTGCTTAGGCAGCAAGCTCTCAGCTCGCAACCAGAGTTGATTTTCCACCTGTTTGATGCCGGGCCAGCCCTCAATCGCAAAGAAACGTGCCAGTACCCGTTTCACATTACCGTCGAGAATCGGGTAACACTGATGGAAAGCCAATGTCAGGATGGCGCCAGCGGTTGAGCGACCAATGCCGGGCAGACCGGTTAAAGCCTCCAGACTGGCTGGCATGTCGCCGTCGTAATCTTCGACAATGATCCTGGCGGTTTTGTGCAGATTACGGGCGCGGGCGTAATAGCCCAGTCCGGACCAGTAAGCCAGTACTTCATCCTGCGGCGCTTTTGCCAGCGCTTGTATATCCGGAAAACGGCCGAGAAAACGCTGATAGTAATCAATGACGGTACTGACTTGAGTCTGCTGCAACATGATCTCTGACAGCCAGACATGGTAGGGCGTCGGCTCCTGCTGCCAGGGCAGATCCTTTCGACCATACAGGTCATACCAGTCAAGCAGTGCTTGGGAAAAATCGAATGTCGTTGGCATAGTCAGGCAGAAAAAAGCCCGCGACCGGTTCTCAGCCGCGGGCGGGATAAATACTGTTGTCTTAGAAGAAGTTTTTCAGCTTATCCTTGACTGCATCTTCCAGTTGTTTTTCGGGTGTTTTCTCTTGCTCGGCCGGTGCCGCTTCGGTGCCGCTCTGTTCTCCGCTGCTATCTGACTGTTCTGTTTCAGTGTCAGCGGCGGGTTCTTCAGTTTCAGATTGGGTACCCAGAGCGCCACCTAACAGCCCGCCAAGATCATCACCCAGTTTTTCTTTGAGTTTTTCTTCGGCTTTGCCTTTGAGTTCTTCCTTGGCTCTATCTTTAACCATGCTCGCCAGATCGACACTCAGATCGGGTTTATTGAAAGTGCCGGTGATTTTGACCGGGATGGTGAGGCCTTTGAGCTCTGCCAGTTCCTTGCCACCCTGTCCGGCAATTGTACCGACCACGGCGACTTTGAGCTTGTAATCGATGGTTTCCTTGGGCAGGCTGGCCTGGCCTGAACCATTGACCCGTAATAGCGGTGACTTCAGCGTCAGATCATTGTTTTCAATGAGGCCGTTATTGGCAGTGAAGGTGCCGCTCAAGGTAGAGAAGTCAGTCTGAACCGGCGCGTCTGATTCAGCTATTTTTTGCCCAGACAGCGCAGCTTTCGCCTTACGGATTGCTTCGGCAATATTGATCCCTTTCAAGGCACCATCGGTAAAGGAAAAACCACCGTTACCGCTGAGAGTCTGCTTGATTTCCTCCACAGTGGCACCAGTGCCGTTGAGTTTGGCATTGGCATTGGCGGTACCTGTAATTTTGGCTTCGCCGGTCATATCTTTCAGCAGCGGCTCAGCCTGCACGCCTTTAATGCTCTCATCAAGAGAGATTTTAAGCTTGTCACCGCGCGCATCCAGACTGACATTACCGTTGTATTGACCCTGATACAGGTCAGCGCGCATCGGTGTCAGCTTTACCAGGCCGTTCTCGGCGTTGATAGTGACATGAATATTTTCACTGGTCAGACCGGTCGCTGTCATTTTGCCGATATCGATGCTGCCCTTGGCATTGATTTGTCGCAGTGTATCCAGTGGCAGCTGGCTTGGACCGCCGGCAGCTGCTGTCGCTGGTGAAGCCGCAGGTTTGGCATCACCTTTTTCAACCGGTGGCAGATAACGATCCAGATTGATCTGGTCCAGTTTCAGATTGAAGTTGAATGCCGGATTACTGAAGTTATTAACGGCAAACTGACCAGTGAGATTACTTTGGTCAAATGTCAGATTCAGCTGTTTGGCGTTGACGCGTGAAGTCGAACCTTCCAGCTCTGCTTTCAGCTCCACATTTTCCAGCGTGTTGTTATCCGCCATCGCAGGCAAATCAATGTCCATATCGTTGGCCAGCTTACGCAGATTAAACGGCTGGATATGCACGTTACCCACAAACTCCGGTTTCTCAGCCAGGATATTACTGGCCTTGATATCAGCCTCCATCAGCAGTTCCTGCAGCTTGAGACGCAGCCCTGACAGGGTTACGGTCTGCTGATCCAGATTAGCGCTGAGATTGCTGGTCAGTTCCAGCTGAGCCTTCTCGCCTGGTAGCGAGGGAGCCGTAATATCCGCCGTCAGATTGAGGCCGTCAATCGTAGTTTGCTGGCTGGCAAGATTAGTGTTGATCTTACCGGTCAGTTTGGCATCAATAGTTTGTTGCTCATTGTTGGCTTCAGCGGTCAGTACCATATCGGTGACAGTGACCAGTTGCTTGGCCAGATCGGCGTTGATATCACCTTCCAGTGCCAGCTCTGCCTGGGAGAAAGGCAGTGCTTTACCCTGTGCAATCGTTGTGAAATTGAGGTCGGTCAGCGCGTATTGCTGTTGTTTCATATCGACCATTACTTCACTGTTCAGCGTGACGTGAGCTTTGACTTCCGGTTTTGCGCTGATCAAATCAAATGCCATATCCAGCGATGTTGGTTCGCCAGGCACCAGTGGATCAGTAGTCAGGTTAAGGTTACGTAGTTGGTAATTGACGCCCTGAGACGCATCAGACCAGAGGATATTGGCATCAGTTAATTTGATGCCGGCAATGCTGACTGCTGCCAGCGCCGGACCGGCTTTGTCGTCGCCCGGTTTGGCCTGTTTCTCAACGACTTCATCAGCCTGAGTCAGGTCATCCCAGTTGGTCTGGCCTTGCTTGTTGGTTTCCAGGTTTAACACCAGGCCATCCAGCACAACGGTGTCCATTTCCAGTTGTTTTTTCAGTAGCGGCATCAATTTGATGCGGACTTCAGCCTGCTCCACTTTGGCAAAGTAGTCGGATTGGAAACCTTCGGCATTGCTGAGAGTGAGCGGACCCAGTTCCAGCGCTATCCAGGGGAAGACCGAGAGCTCGATATCGCCCTGCAGGGTCAGATTTCGGCCGGTAACTTTTTCTACCTGGCTGGAAATTTCGTCTTTGTAATCGTTGGGATCAATAACAAATGGCAATGCGACCAGTCCGGCCACAATAATTAAAATGATGGCTAAAAGCACTTTCAGGGCAATGCGCATAGTCAATATTCCGTTTATGAAGAGAAATCCTGCAATACCCTATCATGATAGGGCATGATGGCGGTTTTATGAACCTTGCTTGACAGTGAAATTGAACAGCTCGTAATCCAGCGTACTGTCAATCATACCACTCGCCACAATGACATAGGGCTCGCCATGGTCTTTGACCCGAAGCCTTCGTTTGGGTGAATAAAGTCCTTTTTCTGTGATCATGGCAGCCGGTTCCTGCGGCTTGTCATTTGGCAGAATCAGAGCCGGGTGCTGCTCGGCTTCACCATCAGGTGTACAGAATACGGGGACAGGTTTGCCTTCAATAAGTTCAAGCCCGACCACGGTCTCACCATCCATTTCGACAAATAACCATCGGATACTGGCAAGCTTGACTGCAAGATCCTGTTCAAAAATGCCGACAAAATCACCAATATTGAGGTGGTAACAGCCTTCAGTGGCACGTTTCGCCATCATGCCACCACTGCTCTGGTTTGCCAGATGCCAGTCCAGGTCATTGGTGATTGTGCCATGCAGACTCTGGTGTATCGCATTGATACCGTGAACCATTTTTACCGTGCGGTGTTTGCCCGAATCCAGTCGGTGGTAGCGTCTTTCATGAGTGGTATTGAGCTGAGGGATGATTTTTTTCAGCAGTCTCAGCTCGGTGTCCAGTGAAGCATAGGGCCGCGACTTGGCATCCTTGAACAGGTTTTCGATATAAAGCAAAGCCGGTTGGGTATTGAGCAGGCGGGTTGTGGGGAGCTTTCGTATCGCCGGCGGCATTTTAACCATGGCCTGCGGCATTTGGTCACTCCCGGCATCAATACAGAAATGACCTGTCAGCATGAAGTTACTGGTGGTGGTGATGAGCTTATTGCTGAGCATGCCGGTTTCAAGCTTATCAGTGAACTCGGTCATCAGCCGGAACAGCCTGAATACATCAAAACGAGCCAGACTGTAGGGATCAGCCAAAGCCGTCAATGTGATTTGCGTATAGATGTCATGAAAGCTTTGGCTTTGATATTGTTCTCTCAGATTGACTGTTTGTTGCAGGGTATCGGCCTGTTCCTGATACAGATACTGTTGGTGTAACCAGCGCCAGGCACCTTGTGGCGCTTTGCGGTAATACTGAAAGGCATGCAGAATCAGTAGCGCCTGCTGTTCGGCGCTGCGGTTGAGACAGAACAGCAACAGGCTGCTGTTGTCCGGCGTCGCTCCCTGTTCATAAGGCTGGCGGGCAAGCTGCTGGTAACCGACACCCAGTTTGGCAATTAAATCACTGACGCTTCTGATCGCTCGCAGATTTTCAGTCGTGACATAGAGATCTCTTTTCACTGCCGAGATATCACGGGTGAACAATAAATCCTGTATCGCGGTGCGATAGATTTCCAGTAGTTGCAGCATCTGCATTGGTTTGAGTTTGAGGCTGCATAGCGGAATGATATTTTTGAGCAGGGTTGAAGCCCGCTGATTGGCATCTTTGGGCAACTGGCTTATCCAGGCCTCCAGCAGCTTCGGATCTTTGATGGTATCAAGCTGATTTTGCGGCGCTGGATCAGCTTCCTGAAATTCAAGTGAAGGGAGGTGCGTTGCAGGCTTTTTACGCAGTTTCAGGCTGCTCAGCAGTTTGCCTGCCCAGTCTGTTCTCTGCTTTACGCTAGGCCCCTCGTCAGCCTCAACATTGCCTTGCGTCGCCCGCTGCAGACGAATTTTCTCTTCCACCAAATTGAGCGCTTCCGAGAAATTGGATTTACGCAGCGGTTTTCTGAGCACAATATCGACCGGTTCTGTGACATTACCGGTATTAGTCAGCAGGGCAGTAAGTCCCTCGCTGCGTCTCTGCCATGCCTGCTGGCCTTTGTCAGTGTCGAAGGAATAAATTTCCAGATCGGCGTGGCCTTCCTCGACCAGAATCCATTCTGCGGTCAGCAAATCGGCAGATAGCCTGAGCATCGAACGTAGTGAGTTGCGGTCAATGCCATTGAGTCCTACCAGTTTGAGACGCAAGGTCGCCAAGGTCAGACATCCTCCTCGATCTCTTCTTCTATCCGTCGTATCCGGAGTGTTTTGATGGCATTGTCTGCAGTCTGCACAACCTCGATAACATAATCTCCCCAGCGGATACTGACGCCGGGATCAGGAATGCTTTCCAGGTGTTCCAGAACCAGGCCATTGATGGTTTTGGGGCCATCGGTTGGCAGTTCCCAGTTATTACTGCGGTTAATATCGCGGATAGTGGCTGTGCCGTTGATCAGATAGCTGCCATCTTCCTGCGGATGGATTTCCTTATCTTCATCGATGGTATCGGCGGTAAATTCGCCCACGATCTCACGGAAAATATCTTCCAGGGTGATAAGTCCCAGCAGGTCACCATACTCATCGACCACCAGCCCGGTGCGGCGGCGATTACGCTGGAAGTTAATCAACTGGGTATTGAGCGGCGTGCCTTCGGGTACGAAATAGGCATTTTTGATAATCGCCCGCAGTGTCTCCGGCGTCAGATTGTCCTGGGTCAGAAGATGCAGCGCCTTTCGAAGATGCAGAATGCCGACAATGTTGTCCATACTGTCTTCATAGACCGGCAGACGGGTGTAGCCACAGTGAGATAGCTGCTTGATGATCTCCTGGAATGGGGCATTGATATCCAGTCCTTCGATTTCATTTCTTGGCACCATCACATCATTGACTGTAACTTTTTCCAGATCGAGGATACTCATCAGCATGTCTTTGTGACGTTTGGGAATCATGCTGCCGGCTTCAATCAGGGCAACCCGAAGTTCTTCAACATTGATGGCGGTGGTGGCAGCATCTTCGGGCGAGACTCCGAATAGCCGGACCATACGGTTGGTAATGCTGTTAGTGAACCAGACCAGTGGATAGAGAATAAACAGCAGGGGTTTAAGCAGAAAACTGGCCGGGAAAGCGACCCGTTCAGGATGCAGCGCGGCCAGGGTTTTAGGTGTGACTTCGGCAAACAGCAATACGATAAGCGTCAGCGCAAAAGTGGCGACGACAATGCCGTTTTCACCCAGCAGTTTAATTCCGATGACCGTCGCGATCGCCGAGGCCATGATATTAACGAAGTTATTGCCGAGCAGAATCAGCCCAATCAGGCGATCAGGGCGGTTCAGCAACTGCGAGGCAATCTGTGCACCTCGGTGACCTTCCTGTTCCAGGTGCCGCAGCCGGTAACGGTTCAGCGACATCAGCGCGGTTTCTGAACTGGAGAAGAAAGCGGACAGCAGCAGCAGGAAAAACAGGATTAAAAACAGAACCAGTAAGGACGTCTCTTCTAGCATGAGTGTGTCAGTTCACCAGATATTCAAGTACAAATTTACTGCCCATATAGGCCAGTAATAAAAAGCCGAAACCGCTTAAGGTCCATTTTACCGCGGTCTTGCCACGCCAGCCGTGACGTAATCGACCCCACAACAGGGCAGCAAAGACACACCAGGCGATGACCGACAAGACGGTTTTGTGCACCAGATGCTGGGCCAGCAAATCATCGACAAACATGAAACCGGTAATCAGGCCGATAGTGAGCAGCGCAAAACCGGTGATAATCAGCTGAAACAAGCCTTTTTCCATAGTCTGCAGTGGTGGCAGTTTGCGGATGATGCCAGCAACATGATGTCGGCGCAGCTGTTTTTCCTGAATCGCCAGCACAACCGCCTGAATTGCAGCCAGCATAAACAGGCTGTAGGCAGCGAGTGACAGCAAGACATGCCACTCAAGTGCCGGGTCAGAAAGGGAAGGAGGTTGCGGAGATGGCAGTTCCACCCGCAGCATCAGGCTGAGGGCAACCAGGGGATAAACCACGATACCGGGATGTGAGTTAGGCATGCGGCTGCCGATAATCAGGGCAATCAGCGCCATCAGCCAGGTTGCCACCGAGAAGGTTGAAAACAGGCCCAGATCCCAGCCACCGGCGGCGCGCATGGTAAAGAAAATATCGGCAGCGTGGAACAGCAGCGCCATGATGATCAGAATGCCGACTGGTACACTGGGTTTGACCGCTGATTGGCTCTTCTGCACGAAGCGCCTGATTAGAATTGCACTACTGCTCAGATAGAGCAGAAAAGCGAGAGCGTTGGCAATGGCCATATTTCATTCGATCCTTGGAGGATTTTTTTATCTCAAATGGTAATGATAGACGATGTCATCCTGTCGCAAACAATATATCAGTTATACTATGGTTTTAAAGCATTAAACACTGGCGATATCCGCCAGCCATCTAGGGTGATCTATGTTTGACAGTTTAAGTGAAAGGCTGGGGAGTACCCTCAAGTCGCTCCGCGGCCAGGGCCGTATCACTGAAGACAATGTAAAAGACACGCTGCGTGAAGTACGTATGGCCCTGCTCGAGGCCGACGTCGCCTTGCCGGTCGTACGTGAATTCATCAATCGCGTCAAAGAACGGGCGATGGGGCAGGATGTCCTGCGCAGCCTGACGCCGGGGCAGGCCCTGGTCAAGGTCGTTAATGATGAACTGGTCGCGGTCATGGGCGAGGCCAATCCGGGGCTTAACCTTAATACCCAGCCGCCCGCCGTGATTCTGATGGCCGGTTTGCAGGGCGCCGGTAAAACCACCAGTGTCGCCAAACTGGCCCGCTGGCTTAAAGAACGCGATCGCAAATCAGTGATGGTGGCCAGTACTGACGTTTATCGTCCGGCAGCGATTGATCAGTTGCAGACGCTGGCAGGCGAGGTGGAAGCCAAATTCTTCCCCAGTCAGTCGGATCAAAACCCGGTTGACATCGCCAGAAATGCCATTGAGCAGGCCAAGCGTGATTATGTCGATGTGGTGATTATCGATACCGCGGGTCGTCTGCATATTGATGACGACATGATGACTGAAATCAAACAGATTCATGCTGCCATCAATCCGGTCGAGACGCTGTTCACGGTCGACAGCATGACCGGGCAGGATGCCGCCAATACTGCCAAAGCCTTTAATGATGCCTTACCGCTCACCGGTGTGATTCTGACCAAGGCGGATGGTGATGCGCGTGGCGGTGCGGCGCTCTCTATCCGTCACATCACCGGTAAACCAATCAAGTTTATGGGTGTGGGTGAAAAAACCGCCGCACTGGAACCCTTCCACCCTGACCGTGTAGTATCTCGGATTCTGGGCATGGGTGACGTGCTGTCGCTGGTGGAAGAAGCCCAACGCAAAATGGATGTCGACTCTGCCGAGAAGCTTGCCAAGAAGCTGAAAAAAGGCAAGGGTTTCGATCTCGATGATTTCCGTGAACAACTGCAGCAGATGAGCAAGATGGGCGGTATCGGTTCCATGCTCGACAAGCTGCCGGGGATGGCCAATATTCCTGATGCGGCTAAAAACCAGGTCAATGACAAAGAGCTGGGTAAGCTGGAAGCCATCATCAACTCGATGACCCCGAAAGAACGTCGCCGCCCGGATATTATTAAAGGATCACGTAAAAAACGTATCGCCGCCGGCAGCGGCACCCAGATTCAGGACGTCAATCGTCTGCTCAAGCAGTTCACGCAGATGCAGAAAATGATGAAGAAAATGGGCTCCAAGGGGGGCATGGCCAAACTCATGCGGGGCATGGGTGGCAAATTCCCGATGGGAGGAATGGGCGGTGGCGGCATGCCGTTTTAGGCCGGCAGTCCATCAGCTCAGATAAATAGTAAACTAAGACTTTGCAAACCAGGGAGACTTGCGTAAAATACGACGGTTTTCCGATCCAGTTTTTCAACGGGCATAAAGAATATGGTAACAATTAGATTAACTCGCAGCGGCGCCAAGAAGCGTCCTTTCTACGGTATCGTCGTCACCGACTCACGCAATGCGCGTGATGGTCGTTACATCGAACGCATTGGTTTCTTCAACCCGATCGCACGTGGTCAGGAAGAGAAACTGCGCGTTGATCTGGACCGCGCTGCCCATTGGATTAGCCAGGGTGCACAAACTTCAGAGCGCGTTGCCAAGCTGATCGAAGAAGCACAAAAAGCAGCAGCTTAATTTTTAAGAGGTGCGGGTATGGCAGCGTCCGAGGAGTTTATCCCGGTAGGTAAAATATCCGGTGCCTTCGGTGTCAAAGGTTGGGTCAAGGTTTATTCCTTCACTGAACCTCGCGCCAACATCCTGGAGTATTCGCCACTGTTCCTGTCACGACAGGGTGAGTGGATTGAAATCAAGGTGTCCGGTGGGCACCTGCAGGGCAAAGGTCTGGTCATGGGCATCGCCAATGTGACCGACCGAGATCAGGTTCAGCCGCTGATAGGCGCTGAGCTGGCCATTAAAAAAGATCAGCTGGAACCAACCGAAGAGGATGAGTTTTACTGGACTGACTTAATGGGCCTTAATGTGGAAAACCTCGACGGCGACTTGCTGGGACAGGTGGACCATCTGCTGGAAACCGGTGCCAACGATGTGCTGGTGGTGAAGGCAAAAGGCAAAGAGCGATTGATTCCTTTTGTAATGGATGAAATCGTCAAACTGGTTGATTTGGATAACAAGCTTATCCGGGTGGACTGGGACAAAGATTTTTAGGGAGCAAGGCTGATGCGCCTGGGTGTGATATCCCTGTTCCCGCCGATGTTTGATGCCGTCACTGAGTATGGGGTGACAGGTCGGGCAGTAAAACAAGGGATTCTGCAGCTCAGTTACTGGAACCCGCGTGACTTTACGCACGATCGGCATCGGACAGTGGATGACAGACCCTATGGTGGTGGTCCGGGCATGGTCATGAAAGTGGCCCCGCTCAGTGATGCCATTACGGCAGCCAGGCAGGAACTGGGTGACGATGCCAGAGTGATTTATCTGTCGCCACAAGGCAAAAAGCTGGATCAGCAGGCGCTGAAACAGCTGGCAAACAGAGACAAAATGATTCTGGTTGCCGGACGCTATGAAGGCATTGATGAACGCCTGATTGAAAAGCAGATTGATGAGGAATGGTCGATTGGTGACTATGTCCTCAGTGGTGGTGAGCTGGCAGCCATGGTGTTGATTGATGGTGTGGCCAGATTATTACCGGGTGTATTGGGTGATGAGAACTCTGCAGAGCAGGATTCTTTTGTAGCAGGTCTACTGGACTGCCCGCATTACACCAGACCGGAAAAGTTATTTGACCAGACAGTACCCGAGGTATTGCTGGGCGGCGACCATGAAGCGATACGCAAATGGCGCCTCAAACAGTCCTTGGGACGAACATGGTTGCGACGACCTGACTTGTTGGCAGATAAAACATTGACCGATGAGCAGCAGGCGCTATTAGAAGAATTTATTGCCGAGAGCGGGCAGGATTAGTTGGGAGTTAAACAATGAGTAACATTATCGAACAGCTGAACGCTGAACAAATGAAACAGGATGTCCCTGAGTTTTCAGCGGGCGATACTGTTGTTGTTAAAGTCAAAATCAAAGAAGGCGACCGTGAGCGTGAACAGGCGTTCGAAGGTATTGTGATTGCCAAGCGTAACCGTGGTCTGCACTCTGCTTTTACCGTTCGTAAAATCTCCAGCGGCGTTGGCGTCGAGCGTGTATTCCAGACTCACAGCCCGACTATCGCCAGCATTGAAGTCAAACGTCGCGGTGATGTTCGTCGTTCTAAACTGTACTACCTGCGTGACCTGACTGGTAAAGCAGCACGTATTAAAGAAAAATTGTAATACAGCGGTTCTTACGAACTCGTATTACAGAAAAGGGCAGTGGTCTTCCACTGCCCTTTTTTATTGCCTGCTGCTAATCTAATGCGGTCATGACTACGCAAGAATTTACCGAGCCGAGCCGTTACCTGGAACGCTTTCTGGACAGCCTCTGGCTGGAGGCCGGTCTGAGTCAGAACACGATTGAAGCCTACCGGCGCGATCTGCTGGCCTTTGCCGGCTGGCTGTCACAGTTTGATGTCGATCTGGCAGCGGCCACGCAAAAAGACATTCAGCGCTATCAAAGTCAGCGTATGCGCGAAGGACGCAAGGTCAGAAGTGAAGCCAGGCTACTCTCGACGCTGAGGCGTTTTTACCGCTATCTGTTGCGTGAAGATCTGCGTGACAGTGACCCCACCGCACAACTTGAATCGCCACGTCTGGGCAAACCACTGCCGGACAGTCTGACCGAACAGGAAGTCGAAGATTTACTGGCGCAGCCCGATGTCACTGAGGTGCTGGGCCTGCGCGACAGAACCATGCTGGAATTGCTTTATGCCACCGGTCTGCGTGTATCAGAGCTTGTGAGTCTCAAACAGGAGCAGTTTAATTCACGTCAGGGCCTGATTCGTTGTATCGGTAAAGGCAATAAAGAGCGCTTGGTGCCGGTGGGTGAAGTCGCCCTCGACTGGTTGCAGGATTATCTGATTGAATCCCGTCCGGGGCTGCTTAATGGACAGGTAACCGACGATTTATTTCCGACCCGTCGCGGCAAGGCGATGACCCGCCAGGCTTTCTGGTACATCATTAAACGCTATGCCAAACAGGCGCATATTGAGAAACATTTATCTCCGCATACACTCCGGCATGCGTTTGCCACACATCTGCTGAATCATGGTGCTGACCTGCGTGTCGTTCAGTTATTACTGGGGCATTCCGATCTCTCCACCACGCAGATCTACACTCATGTCGCCAAAGAGCGCCTGAAACAGTTGCATGGCCAGCATCATCCACGCGGCTAAGCAGACTGACGCAAACCGATCCCAGTGTTAAACTTGCTGCTTGAAATTTTTAGCGGAGTAGGGCATGCCTTCCTTTGATATCGTATCCGAAGTGGATAAACACGAATTGACCAATGCAGTTGATCAGGCTAATCGTGAACTGAAAAACCGTTTTGATTTTCGCGGAACCGAAGCCAGAGTAGAGCAGTCGGACAAGGTGCTCACACTGTTCGCTGACAGTGATTTTCAACTTGAACAGCTACTGGACATCTTACGGCTGAAGCTGGTCAAGCGCGGGATAGAACTCGGCTGCCTTGAAGTCAAAGATAGCGTTGGTCACGGCAAGCTGCGGAAACAGGATGTCATTGTCCGCGAAGGACTCGACAAAGACGTGTCGCGTAAAATTGTCAAGCTGATTAAAGACAGCAAAATCAAAGTGCAGGCTGCGGTTCAGGGCGAAAGTGTGCGTGTGACCGGTAAGAAGCGTGATGAACTGCAGCAGATCATCGCCATGCTCAAAGCCGAGGAAAGCATCGATATGCCGCTGCAGTTTAATAATTTCAGAGACTAGGAAACATTAATGCTGAAACATCTTTTTTTGATTGTGCCTTTGTTGTTTACAGGTGCAAGCCATGCCGCAGAAACAGACAAATTGAAAAAACAGCTTGAAGAAACCTTGCCGGGCGTCACAATCGACAGCCTTAAAAAAGTGGATAACACCCAACTTTACGAAGGCATTATCAATGGCGAAATCCTCTACTTTTCAGCCGATGGCCGTTATGTTCTGCAGGGCGAGCTAGTCTCGCTGGAATCCAGAACCAATCTCACTGAACAGCGTCGTGTCAGCCTGCGCAAAGATATTATTGAAGGACTGGATGAGAAAGACATGATCATCTTTGAGCCTGAAAAAACAGAACATACACTGACCGTGTTTACTGACATCGACTGTGTTTATTGCCGCAAAATGCATTCTGAAATCGAGCAATACATGGACCAGGGTATCCGTATCCGCTATATGGCTTATCCGCGTGGTGGCATTGGCTCTGAATCCTATGATGATGCGGTCACTGTCTGGTGCAGCGATGATCGTCGTGATGCGTTGACCCGGGCTAAAGCGGGTGAAGAACTGGAAGCCAAGACCTGTGATAACCCGGTTAAAACCGAGTTCGAAACCGGCCAGAAGCTCGGGGTTCAGGGCACACCGGCTTTGTTCATGGAAAGCGGACAGATGCTGCCCGGCTATGTCCCTGCTGAACGGCTGAAAGAAATCCTAGAGCAGAACTCAGGTCAGTCCTAGAGTCTCACACCCTCCATTCAGACGGTGATCATGCAGCGCCAGCGCATGATCATCGGCTATCAGATAACTGAGATGCTTATCCCAGTCTCCCAGTACAACGCGATAAGTCTCATGCCCTTCTGAAGTTCGCACTCTGTGAATGGCCGGCCTGTGAGTGTGACCGTGAATCAGGATGTCGATCCCGCTCTCTTCAATCACGCGAAGCACTTCAGCTTGATTCACATCCATAATCATCGCCGTTTTATGCTGCTTTTTCTGCTTGCTTTTGGCAATAATCTGGTCAGAGATATTCTGGCGGAAACGGGCCGGTAGTTTGAGGAAGCACCATTGCAGCAAAGAATTTCTGACGACTCTGCGATAACGCTGGTAGCTGATATCATCCAGACACAGCGAGTCGCCGTGTAATAGCAAGACAGCATGCTTGCCAAATTGAAGCTCGTGGGCGTCTTTCAGTAAACTCGCCCCAACCGATAAAGCAAAGGCTTTGCCCAGCATAAAGTCCCGGTTGCCCACCATGAGAAACAGTCTGATCCCACTGGCTGACAGCTTTTGCAGGGTCTCGACAAAGGGGCTGAATTCAGCCGGTATCAGATCATCACCGAGCCAGGTATTGAAAATATCACCGAGGATATAAATTTCCTCGACCTCCCCCTGCTGTGAATCAAGAAAATCACAGGCCAATTGCGTCAGCTCTGGGCGAGCCGGGCTGAGGTGAAGATCCGAAATAAAAAGTCTGCGCATAGATAGAATCCTGCCCTCATGACGAGGGCAGAGACGGTGATTTAGAGCACGCTGGCTTTTTTGATGACAACATCTTCAGCCGGCACATCCTGATGCGGGCCACGCATGGTGGTTTCAACTTTACGGATTTTGTCTACCACATCCATGCCTTCAACCACTTCACCGAATACTGCGTAACCCCAGCCACTCGGCGCTTTTCCGCGGAAATCCAGAAAATCATTGTCGACCGTGTTGATAAAGAACTGTGCTGTCGCGGAATGCGGATCATTGGTCCGCGCCATTGCGACGGTACCGCGCTGATTGCTGAGACCATTATCGGCTTCGTTTTCGATTGGGGCGCGGGTCTGCTTTTGCTGAAAGTTCTCGTCAAAACCACCACCCTGGATCATGAAGTTTTCAATCACGCGGTGGAAAATGGTGCCATCGTAAAAGCCGGCCTCAACGTATTCCAGAAAGTTAGCCACCGTGTTCGGCGCTTTTTCCTGATTCAGTTCGATGATAATGTCGCCCATCGTGGTTTCCAGCTTAACCTGTGGCGCTGCACCACCTTCGGCATGGGCGGCGAGGGAAAAGGAAGCCAAAAACAGGGGGGCCAGATGACGGTACAGTAATTTCATATTGGGTAGTCCAGAATCGCTAGAAAAGGTCATGATAGTGCATCAAAAGCAATCATGGGAACATCAGAAACTACTTTTGAGAACCAGGCAGCTATTAAAGAGCGCTGTCACCTGAGCGGGCTGAAAGCGTATAATGCGCGTTTTAATTTAAATTCATCATTCGCTATGTCGGAAACTGCAGCTCAACATAATTTCATACGCACAATTATTCAGGAAGATATTGCCGCTGGCAGACTGACCGGAAAAGTGGTGACCCGGTTTCCTCCTGAGCCTAATGGCTATCTGCATATCGGGCATGCTAAATCCATTTGCCTGAATTTTGGTCTGGCGGAAGAGTTCGGTGGCGATTGTCATTTACGCTTTGATGACACTAATCCGGCCAGGGAAGAGCAGGAGTACATTGAGGCCATTATGGCAGATGTTCAGTGGCTCGGGTTCCAGTGGGCGGGCGATGTGCGTTATGCCTCAAGCTATTTTGAGCAGTTCTACGATTGGGCGGTTCACCTTATCAAGCAGGGCAAAGCCTATGTCTGTGATCTGACCGCTGAGCAGGCCAGTGAATACCGTGGCTGGGCGACCAAGCCGGGTAAGGAGTCGCCATACCGGAACCGTAGCGTGGAAGAAAACCTCTCGCTGTTCGAAAAGATGAAACAGGGCCAGTTTGATGAAGGTTTTTGTGTGCTGCGCGCGAAAATCGATATGGCCTCGCCCAACATGAACCTCCGCGATCCGATTCTGTATCGTATCCGCAAGAAAGCACATCATCAGACCGGTGACAAATGGTGCATTTATCCCAGCTATGACTTTGCGCATGGGCAGGGCGATGCGATTGAGGGCGTCACCCATAGTATCTGTACGCTGGAGTTTCAGGACCATCGTCCCTTGTATAACTGGTTTATTGAAAATCTGCCCGTGCCCTCAGAGCCGAAGCAGTATGAATTCGGTCGTCTGAACCTCAATTACACGGTAACCAGTAAACGTAATCTAAAACAGCTGGTCGATGAAAAAATCGTGGCCGGCTGGAATGATCCCAGAATGCCGACCATTTCGGGCATGAGGCGTCGCGGTTATACCGCTGCAGCACTTCGCGCATTCTGCAACAGTTTGGCTGTCGCCAAAACCGACGGTGTGGTGGATATTGCACAGCTTGAATTCGAGATTCGTAATGATTTGAATGAGAACGCGGCGCGGGCGATGTGCGTGCTGAACCCGTTGAAAGTCAGCATCACTAACGCGCCTGACAAAGTTGAATGGCTGGAAGTGCCTAATCATCCGCAAAAGGAAGAAATGGGCAATCGCTCCATCCCGTTCACGAAAGACATTTATATCGACGCCTCCGACTTTACTGAAGACACCAGTTTAAGCCGCAAGAAGTTCAAACGTCTGGTCATTGGTGATTATGTGCGTCTGCGTGGTGCTTATGTCATCAAGGCTGATGAAGTCATCAAGAATGACCAAGGTGAAGTGATTGAAGTGATTGCTTCGCTGGTGCCTGATACAGTCGGTCAGAACCCGCCAGCGGAAATGAAACCACGCGGCGTGATTCACTGGGTGTCTGCAACCGAAGGCAAAGAGGTGGAACTGCGCCTCTATGACAGATTGTTTGTTGCAGAAGCACCGGGTAAAGAAACCGGTAATTACCTCGATGATGTGAATCCGGATTCATTGAGAGTGATTAAAGCCTTCGCAGAGCCTGCCATCGTTAACTGCGAGCCGGAAACGGCGTTTCAGTTTGAGCGCGAAGGCTATTTTGTCAGCGATCGTCATGATCACAGCGCCGGGTCGCCAGTATTCAACCTGACCATTGGTTTAAAAGAAGATATTTCAAAAAATAAATAATGCTAAAAATCCATAACAGCCTCACTCGACAGAAAGAAACGTTTACACCGATCACCCCAGGCAAGGTCAATATGTATGTCTGCGGCATGACGGTATATGACCTCTGTCATGTCGGCCATGCCCGTGTCATGGTGGTGTTTGATGTGGTTACCCGTTACTTGCGGGCGCTGGGCTATGATGTGACTTACGTCCGTAACATCACCGATATTGATGACAAGATCATCAAACGCGCGGCAGAAAACGGTGAGAGTATCGAGGCCCTGACCGAGCGTTACATCAAGGAAATGCATCAGGATGCCGATGCACTGGGTGTATTGAGACCAGATATTGAGCCCAAAGCGACTGAATCCATGGGTGAAATTCTGGCCATGATTCAGACTTTGATCGACAAGGGGCTGGCCTACACCGCCGATAACGGCGATGTTTATTACGATGTGAGTCAATTCGCTGCTTACGGCAAATTATCCGGCCGCGACATCAATGAATTGCGCGCCGGTGAGCGTGTTGCGGTCAATGAATCCAAAACCGATCCGCTCGACTTTGTGCTCTGGAAAGCCGCTAAAGAAGGCGAGCCTGCCTGGGATTCTCCCTGGGGTAAAGGTCGGCCAGGCTGGCATATCGAATGCTCGGCGATGTCTGCGCATTGCCTCGGTGAACATTTTGATATTCATGGTGGCGGTCAGGATCTGCAGTTTCCCCATCATGAAAATGAGATTGCCCAGTCTGAAGGCGCGCATGAGTGCCAGTCTGTGAATTACTGGATGCATAACGGTTTTGTGCGTATCGATGATGAAAAAATGTCCAAGTCATTGGGTAATTTCTTCACTGTGCGTGAAGTGCTGGCGATGTATCCGGCCGAAGCGGTGCGCTATTTCATTCTCTCCAGCCATTACCGCAGCCCGCTGAATTATTCAGAAGACCAGCTTGAGCAGGCTAAAGCGGCACTGACTCGTTTTTATACCTCGCTGCGTGAGGTTGAGCCACAGCGCGATGTACGCTGGCAGGATGACAAAGACTTCGGTCCTCGCTTCCGGGAGGCGATGAATGATGATTTTAATACCGCGCTGGCCTTATCAGTCATGGCCGATGTGCGTCAGGCCTTGAATAAAGCCTATGAACGCGGACAGGGCGCCGAAGAGGCTTCTTATTATGCCGGTCTGCTGTTGTCATTCGGTGAGGTACTGGGCCTGTTCCAGCAGGATGCCGATGCCTTTCTGGTTGGCGATACCGCTTCAGACGATGAAGCTGCAGAAATTGACGCCTTGGTGGCTGAACGCAACCAGGCCAGGGCGGATAAAAACTGGGCGCGAGCCGATGAAATTCGGGATCAACTCACGGAAATGGGCATCGTGCTGGAAGATTCAGCCGGCAAGACCAGCTGGCGGCGTCAATAAGCCTGTTTGGAAATATTAACCACAGAGGCACAGAGGACACGGAGTTTTTAGAATTATCAGCAGATTACGCTGATTTTCACAGATTAAAAACAGTCCAGCGAAGTGCTTGTCTAGCAACAAAGCTTCTGGTTTTTGTCCCGACTCTGCCTTCACTATGAATAACCTGCGACCATCTGTGTCATCTGCGGATAGATGTTTATATCTACTCTGTACCTCTGTGATTCAGTGTTTATTTTTGATGTAAGTGCTCTGCTGCAAACAGCGTATTTTCCATTAGAGTCGCCACAGTCATCGGGCCGACGCCACCAGGAACAGGGGTTATCCATGAAGCTTTCTCTTTAGCGCCTTCAAAATCGACATCCCCGGTCAGTTTGCCGTTTTCAAGCCGGTTAATACCGACATCAATAACCATCGCGCCCGGTTTAACCCAGTCACCGGGAATAAAGTTGGGTTTACCCACGGCAACAACCAGCAGATCGGCACGACGCACCTGTTCTTCCAGATTTTTAGTCCAGCGATGACAGACGGTAGTGGTGCAGCCGGCAAGTAGTAATTCCAGCGCCATGGGGCGACCGACAATATTGGATGCGCCTACGACTACAGCTTCCAGCCCTTTTAAATCGACCCCGGTGCTGCGTAACAGCGTGATAACGCCTTTGGGTGTGCAAGGGCGAAGAACCGGGATGCGTTGAGCTAGTCGGCCAATATTATAGGGATGGAAACCGTCGACATCCTTATGCGGTGCGATGCGTTCAATCACGGTCTCAGGATCGATGTGTGCAGGCAGCGGCAGTTGCACCAGAATACCATCAATTTCCTCGTCATTATTGAGCTCATCAATTAACGCCAGTAGCTCATCCTGGCTGGTGGTATCAGGCATATCATAAGCGACCGATTTGATACCAATTTCTTCACAGCTGCGACGTTTACTGCCGACGTAAACTTGTGAGGCGGGGTTTTCGCCAATCAGAACGACGGCCAGTCCGGGGCGGCGTTTGCCGTCAGCGATCAGTTTGTCAGTGGCCAGTTTCAGTTTTTGTTTCAGATCGGCGGCGACAGCTTTGCCATCAATAATCTTCGCGCTCATTCAGGGGTCCCGGACTTGCAAAAGCGGGTATGATCGCATGAGTCAGCGTGAACAGCAAAAAATATCAAATCAGGCGTTGACTCTGTCTGGGGAACAACGTATTATTTCGCCTTCTTCGAGGATGACTTCTCGAAAACAAGTCGGGGCATAGCGCAGTCTGGTAGCGCATCTGGTTTGGGACCAGAGGGTCGGGAGTTCGAATCTCTCTGCCCCGACCACTTCCCTCACTTTTTTCATTGTCCTCGCTTAGACCACATGTCACGATGCGCCCGTAGCTCATCTGGATAGAGCATCGGCCTTCTAAGCCGAGGGTAGCAGGTTCGAGTCCTGCCGGGCGCGCCACTTGCCTGTCAATTCTCCTAATACAACTCACTGAAATCAGCCGTAATCATTCAGTAGAAATTCCTGTTCGTTAGTTTGGTTATTCTGCAATGGGCATGGAATAATGCTCTGATAGTCTCAATCGATGGAATGATAGTTTGAAGCAATCATCAGCATTCACCATGCTCGGTCAATGGTTTTTGAAGCGCTCAAGAAAAGTGAAGCGGATTATCAGCATCGCTGTTGATACACTGGCGGTCATTGTTTCACTGTGGTTAGCATTTTCATTGCGGCTTGGCGAGTTTTATTCTCCACCACAAGCGCAGCTTTGGATATTTCTATTAGCACCAGCTGTTGCTGTCCCTGTTTTTATCAAATTCGGTCTATATAGAGCGGTTATCCGTTATATTGGTATTGATGCCATCTGGGCCATCAGCCGCGCGGTGCTCCTTTTTACACTTATTTTTGCTGTAATTGTTCTCACTGCAGGAGATTCTGCAGGTTTAGTGCCGAGAACGGTTTATGGCATTAATGCTGTGATTGTTATGTTGTTTGTTGGTGGCACCAGAATGCTCGCGCGTTGGTTGTTTACTAAAAGCCAGCAACGGAACTGGGCTTCACTTCAGACACAACGCTTCATACCTCCAGTTCTGATATATGGAGCGGGACAGGCGGGTGCCCAGCTTGTCGCCATGCTCAAGATGAGCAATCAAATGCGGCCGGTCGCTTTCCTTGATGACGATAAGACCCTGCTACATCAGCAGGTTAATGGGCTCACTGTGTATCCATTTGATCAGCTTGTAGGCCTCATAGAACGTTACCATGTTCGTGATATTCTGCTGGCGATGCCTTCTGCCAGTCGCAGAAGACGCAGTGAAATCCTGCACAAGCTCGAGAAGTATCCAGTGCATGTTCGCACCTTACCCGACCTGATGGATATTGCAGAAGGTAAAATCGCAGTCTCTGATATTCAGGAAGTGGATATCGGTGATTTGTTGGGCAGAGAGCCCGTCGCAGCAGATGAGACACTTCTGCATAGCAATATAACAGACAAGGTTGTTATGGTGACCGGTGCCGGTGGGTCTATCGGTTCCGAGTTATGTAGGCAGATTCTGCAATTGATGCCTAAAGCACTGGTCCTTTTCGAAATCAGCGAGTTCAGCCTTTATCAGATTGAAAAAGAGCTGGAAAAATTTAATCTAAGCGTTTCGTTGATACCTGTACTGGGATCGGTACTCAATCAAAATCGGGTTGAATCGGTCTGTCAGCATTTTCAGGTTCAAACCATCTACCATGCCGCTGCATACAAGCATGTGCCTATCGTCGAGCGAAATACCAATGAAGGTATACGTAATAATGTTTTCGGCACTTTGCATACCGCACAGGCTGCCATTAAATGTGGTGTTGAGACCTTCGTACTGGTATCCACGGATAAGGCAGTGAGACCGACCAACACAATGGGCGCGACCAAACGTCTCGCAGAATTAGTTCTACAGGCGCTGGCTAAGTCACCAGAGCTACATCAGCAAACACGCTTTACCATGGTTCGCTTTGGTAATGTGCTGGGCTCATCCGGCTCGGTTGTGCCTTTATTCCGTGAGCAGATTGCCGCTGGTGGGCCAGTCACTGTTACTGATCCGGAAATTATCCGCTATTTCATGACTATTCCGGAAGCTGCGGAACTGGTGATACAAGCCGGAGCAATGGGGCAGGGTGGTGATGTTTTTGTGCTGGATATGGGAGAACCGATCAAAATTGTCGAACTGGCCAGAAGAATGATTCATTTGAGTGGCTTTACCATCAGGGATGAGAGCAACCCTGATGGGGATATCGAAATTCAGTTTACCGGTCTGAGGCCTGGCGAGAAGCTCTATGAAGAGTTGCTGATTGGCGACAATGTCACTGATACAGCACATCCCAAAATTATGCGAGCCGAAGAAAGTGTGATCCCTTGGTCATCACTGCAATCGACTCTGGAGGCTATGGAACTTGCAAATGAAACTGATGACAGTGCTCAATCACGTCATTTGTTGTTAGGAACAGTTGATGGTTTCAAACCACAGTGTGACTTAACAGACTGGTTGCAGAGCGAGTTCTCACCGCCAGAGGCGTCCAGAAGCCATATTGACGGATAAACAAACCAATCCTACCCAGAGGATGAGTCATAGCTTATACCGAACCTCAATGAGTTGACACTTCAGCAGCTTAGGGCTGGCAAATGTCAGATTCACGAGATCGCGATGAAATAATCTGCAAAAAACATCAAAGCTATATTTCATATCAGCTGTCTTTATTCGGGAACCTTTTCACCTATAAAAAAAGTGTTGTTCTGTATAATGCAATTTTAAACGAACGAGGGATTATTCATCGTGTGTGGAATTGTCGGAGGAATCGCCGAGCGTAATGTGGCCCCCATTCTGATGGAAGGGCTGAGAAGGCTGGAGTATCGCGGTTATGATTCATCAGGCATCGCGCTTCTTGACGTCGACAATAAGCTCCAACGGGTTCGTGCTATGGGTAAAATCAAACAGCTTGAAACCAAAATGGATGCGTTTGATGAAGCTTTCTCCGGTCAACTCGGCATTGCTCACACTCGCTGGGCTACACATGGTATTCCTTCTGAAAACAACGCTCATCCGCATATCTGTAACAATAAAGTAGCGGTTGTACACAACGGTATTATCGAAAATTACCAGAGCTTAAAAACCCGACAGTTGGCTGAAGGCTATCGCTTCACTTCGGAGACTGATACCGAGGTAGTTGCTCACGAGGTTTTCCAGCAACTGGAATGTACCGATGATTTGCTAGAAGCGGTGATGGCATCGCTCAAATCCTTTGAAGGTGCTTATGCCTTAGGTGTGGTGGCAACTAATAATCCTGACACGCTGGTGGCGGCCAGAAAAGGGAGTCCCCTGGTTATCGGTATCGGGATTGGTGAACACTTTATTGCTTCAGATGTTTCAGCACTGTTGCCGGTAACGCAGAACTTCATTTTTCTTGAAGACGGCGATGTCGCGCGCCTTACCCGTGACAAAGTGGAAATTTTCAGTGTGCTGACAGGCGAGCGGGTGGAACGCACGGTCAAGCATTCCAACCTCAACCTCACTTCAGTTGAACTCGGTGCCCACCGTCATTACATGCACAAGGAAATCTTTGAACAGCCTCAGGCTGTGATAGATACGCTGGAAGGCCGGATGACGCAGGACCAAATTCTGGTATCGAGCTTTGGGCATAATGCGGAATCAGTGTTTGCCAGCATCAACCGTATTCATATCATTGCCTGCGGCACGAGTTACCATGCTGGTATGGTTGCCAGGTACTGGGCTGAGGATATTATCGGTATGCCCTGCCAGGTGGAGGTGGCGAGCGAATTCCGTTATCGCAATCCTGTGATTGAGAACCATACGCTCTTTGTCACCATCAGCCAGTCAGGTGAAACGGCAGATACGCTGGCTGCGCTTCAGCAAATTAATGCGCTACGCAAGAACAAAACAACAGAACTGCGACGTCGTGCCGGTGATGATCCCAAGGCACATCTTAAAAAAGATGATTTTGCTGGCTCACAAGCGCTTAATATTCCAACGCTCAGTATCTGTAATGTGGCGGAGAGCAGTCTGACCCGTGAAGCAGACTTGGTATTTCTGACTCACGCAGGTCCAGAAATCGGTGTGGCTTCCACCAAGGCATTCACTACACAACTCGTTGCGCTGGCTTTACTGTTAACCAGTATTGGCAAAGTTCAGAACCGCCTGGATGAAGGACGGGAAGCCCTGATTGCCGGTGGCCTGCAGAAACTGCCCAACCTCATCACAATGGCGCTTGGGCATGAAGAAGAAATTAAACAGATATCCGAAGATTTCGCTGACAAGCAACACGCTCTGTTCCTGGGGCGGGGCACTATGTACCCGATAGCTTTAGAAGGTGCGCTCAAGCTTAAAGAGATCAGCTATATTCATGCCGAAGCTTATCCGGCAGGCGAACTCAAACATGGTCCACTGGCACTGATTGATGAAATGATGCCGGTCATTGCGATCGCCCCACTGGATGATTTGTTGGAAAAACTCAAATCCAACCTGCAAGAGGTTAAAGCTCGTGGCGGCCAGATGATTGTGTTTGAGGATGAACGCAGTGACATCAGCTCTGAAACCAGCTTCAAAGTAGTCAAAGCTACCACCAATGTTGGTCGAATCACCGCACCGATCACCTACAACATCCTCTTACAATTGCTCAGCTACCATGTTGCATTGATTAAGGGCACAGATGTCGATCAGCCTAGAAATCTGGCGAAGTCAGTCACGGTGGAGTAGCGCCACGGATGAAGTAGAATAGTCTGTCATGCTCCTGAAACAGAAATTTTTCACACTATTAACTTTAGATACAAAGAGGTTGAGATGAAAATTGCTGTAGCAGGAACGGGATATGTGGGTTTGTCACTTGCAGTTTTACTTGCTCAAAACCATCAGGTAGCGGCACTGGATGTGGTTGAAGAAAAAGTGAAGCTGCTCAACCAGAAGCAATCCCCGATTGAAGACAGCGAGATTCAGGACTTTCTGGATAACAAACCGCTGAATTTTCTGGCGACTCTAGACAAGGAAGAAGCCTATAGAGGTGCTGACTTTGTCATAATCGCCACACCCACAGATTATGATCCTGACACAAATTACTTCAATACTGAAAGTGTTGAAGCCATTATTCATGATGTCAGAAAAATCAATCCTGATGCGGTGATGGTGATTAAATCTACAGTCCCAGTAGGTTACACATCAGGCATTTCTGCTGAGCTCAATACCTCCAATGTTTTTTTCTCACCTGAGTTTCTCAGGGAGGGAAAAGCTCTCCACGATAATCTTTACCCTTCTCGAATTGTAGTTGGAGAGAAAAGTGAGCGAGCAAAAATTTTTGCAGACTTGCTGATTGAAGGGGCTACTAAAGCCGATATCCCAGTTTTGTTGACCGATAGCACAGAGGCAGAAGCCATCAAGCTGTTTTCAAATACTTATCTGGCGATGAGGGTAGCTTACTTTAACGAACTGGATACATACGCCGAAACACATGGTTTGGATACCCGACAGATTATTGAAGGTGTAGGCCTTGATCCCCGTATAGGAAACCACTACAACAATCCGTCTTTTGGTTATGGTGGCTACTGTCTTCCCAAAGATACTAAACAGTTGCTGGCGAATTATGAGGATGTCCCGAATAATCTGATCAAAGCCATAGTTGAGGCAAATAATACCCGTAAGGACTTTATTGCTGACTCAATCATAAAACGCAATCCTAAAGTTGTAGGGATTTATAGACTTGTCATGAAAGCGGGGTCTGATAACTTCCGTGCTTCAGCGATCCAAGGGGTCATGAAGCGCATCAAGGCCAAAGGGATACAAGTTATCGTCTATGAGCCGGTTCTGAATGAAGATACTTTTTTCCACTCAGCTGTGGTTAAAGATCTCGGGAGCTTCAAAGCACAAGCCGATGTTGTTCTGGCAAATAGACTTACTGATGACATTTTGGATATCAGGGATAAAGTTTATACCCGTGACCTATTCGGTATGGATTAATTTACCAGGAATATCTTTGTTCACAGCTACTGATGTTAGAAGTTGAGTAAGTAAAGAAAAACATCCAGAGTTAAGTCACAAGAACCACTCTCCTTTTCACAAATCAATAAATCTCGACTCTGTCACAAAATAACTCAATCTTTGTTGGCTGGTTTTTGAGAAATTGGTACTTTTGTTAACGGCATGGATGCCGTTAACAACACTACAGTAGTCACTTCCATGGATGGTGGGACGAATGTATTGTTTGGCATTCATGCCGCCAATGTGCGCCGGTATTATCTCGCAAGCTCACTTCTTCGAGCTTTAATCATTGAACTAGATAAAACATTTACTTTTGGACCGGGTTTACATAGAGTGTTCAATGGTTGAACGAATAATGTTTTGCAGATGCTTACTGACGAATATCGATACAAAATATTCAAACTTGTTGAGGCTAATCCCGAGATTAGTCAAAGACAGCTTGCACGTGAACTGGGAGTGAGTTTGGGCAAAGCAAATTACTGCCTCAAAGCTTTGATTGATAAAGGTATGCTCAAAGCAAATAACTTTCGTAACAGCAAAAATAAACGCGCTTATATTTACAAGCTAACTCCCAGAGGTCTTGAAGAAAAGGCAGGTGTTACAGCCCGTTTTCTCAGAGCGAAAGTCCAAGAGTACGAGTCACTCCAAGCTGAAATCAGGCAAATACGCGCTGAGCTGGAAATCTCCGGCCGATCAGACAGCGAACATGAATCTTAAAGTGAGAGTTTGATGAAAATATTAGTAACCGGGAATGCTGGCTTCATCGGATTCCACACCGTAAAACGATTGCTGGAAAGAGGAAATGAAGTCGTTGGTTTTGATAGTGTCAATGACTATTACGACACGACATTAAAAGAAACCCGGCTGGAAATTCTTGAAAAAACAGCTCAAGAAACAGGCTCACAATATACATTCATACGCCAAAACCTTGCTGATAAAGATGCAGTAGATAAATGCTTTTTCGATCATCAATTTGACAGGGTAATTCATCTTGCTGCCCAGGCGGGGGTGCGTTACTCACTGGAAAATCCGCATGCGTATGTAGAAAGCAATATCATAGCCTTTACTAATATCATTGAGGCTTGTCGTAACAACAAGACGCCACACCTGACATACGCCAGCACCAGCAGTGTTTATGGTGCCAATACCAATATGCCTTTTAGTGAGCATAATGGGGTGAATCATCCCCTGCAATTTTATGCTGCTACCAAACGGGCCAATGAACTCATGGCACATAGCTACAGCCATTTGTTCAGCTTGCCGACTACGGGACTGCGATTTTTTACGGTCTATGGTCCATGGGGCAGGCCAGACATGGCCTTGTTTAAATTTACAAAGAGTATTCTCGCCGGGGAAGCCATACCCGTTTTCAATCATGGCAACCACACTCGCGACTTCACTTATATTGACGACATAGTCGAAGGCGTTATCCGGGCGAGTGATGATATTGCAAAACCCAATCTTGACTGGGACAGCAATAACCCTGATCCCGCAACAAGTAATGCGCCATTCAGAGTTTTCAATATTGGCAACAACAACCCAGTCAAGTTGATTGAATACATCAACGCTATTGAGAAAGCACTGGAGAAAAAGGCGATCATGGATTTACTGCCGCTACAGCCGGGTGATGTACCTGATACTTATGCTGATAGTACGGAACTGGAAAACGCGGTTGGCTACAAGCCGTCGACGACTGTCGATGAAGGTGTCAGCAATTTTGTTGAGTGGTATCGTAATTTTTACAAGGAATAGCAATGACTAACATGGAGCTGCGACTCGGTATTATTGGTCTTGGCTACGTCGGCCTGCCACTGGCAGTCGAATTTGGAAGGCGTCGCTCAGTGGTTGGTTATGATATCAATGAGAAGCGCATAACTGAATTGTTGGGTGGCCATGACAGCACGCTGGAAGTCGACGACATAGAGCTCAAACAGGCACATCATTTGAGCTATACCTCAGATATTGAGTCACTTCGTGAGTGCAACACCTATATAGTCACGGTGCCAACGCCGATCGACGATTTCAAACGTCCCGATCTAACACCGCTGATTAGGGCCAGTGAGACAGTCGGTAGCGTTTTGAAAAAAGGTGATATTGTCATTTATGAATCTACCGTCTATCCGGGAGCAACGGAAGAAGACTGTGTACCTGTTCTGGAGGCTATTTCCGGCCTGAAGTTCAATGAAGATTTTTATTGCGGCTATAGTCCGGAACGTATCAATCCCGGCGATAAAGAACATCGCGTTACAACAATCAAAAAAGTCACATCTGGTTCAACACCTGAAACTGCGGAAACAGTAGATAAACTCTATCAAGAAGTGATCACCGCAGGCACACACAAAGCCGAGAGTATCAAGGTCGCGGAAGCTGCCAAGGTTATTGAAAACACGCAGCGCGATCTGAATATTGCCCTGATTAATGAACTAGCGATTATTTTTAATAAGCTCGAGATTGACACACAAGCCGTCCTGGAAGCAGCTGGTACCAAATGGAACTTCCTGCCATTTCGTCCTGGTCTTGTGGGTGGGCACTGCATTGGTGTTGACCCTTACTATCTGACACACAAAGCTCAGCAGATTGGTTATCACCCGGAAGTCATTCTTGCCGGGCGGCGTATCAACGATGGCATGGGTAAATACGTTGTTTCTCAATTGATCAAAACCATGATCCAGAGAGATATCCAGATGTTGGGGGCGAAAGTGCTGGTAATGGGCTTGACCTTCAAAGAGAACTGCCCGGATCTGCGTAACACCCGAGTGGTTGATATTGTAAATGAACTGAAAGACTACGGGATTCATGTTGATGTTTATGACCCGTGGGTGAATGCAGCAGAGGCTGAGGAAGAATATAAGTTTAGCCCGTTAACTGAGTTGAAAGATACTCAAAAAGCTCAGTATGACGCGATAGTGTTGGCTGTGGCACATGAGGAATTCAGGCAGATGGGAAGTGAAGGGCTAAGAGCAATGGGTAAAAAGAACTGCCTGATATATGATTTGAAGTACCTTCTTGAAGCTGGTTCAGCAGATATCAGGCTCTAGCGCCAGCATGTTGCAAATCAATGTTGTGCTGATTGCTGGTTTCCCTGTCCCATTATGTTGAGTTCATCCAGACAGGTAATCTCATTCACTTTACTCGTTCAGGTTTTTGGGTTTCTGAAAACTGTTCTAATCGCCAACTATTTTGGTGCTGGTGCAGATCTGGATGGTTATTACCTTGCCCTCGTAGTGCCTAGCCTGATTGTCGGCATTTTAGCAGGCATGCTGCAAACTGGCTTTGTGTCTGTCTACATGGAGCGTGTTGCAGATGATGAAGATAAAGCTGCCCAGATTAGAAAGCAGGTTTTTTCGCTACTAGTCTATGTTTTAGTTCCGTTTGCTTGTGTGCTTTCAATTCTGTCTGAGCCACTTGTCAATTTACTCGTATTAAGTGGCAATGACGCTGTATTTGCAGCGACTTTGACCGCAATGAGGCTGTTAATATTTTTAACAGTACTCAATGCTTTAATTGATTATGCGGCACTGATCTTCAATGCTCACAAACGATTTATGTTGGCAAGTGCAGCACCATTAATCAACATTTCCATCTCGTCTCTATTTCTGGTTGCTTTTCACTCTCAAGGTCAGTTGGCATTGACCTATGGATTGCTGCTGGGAGTGGGGATACAGCTTGTTTTTATATTGGCTTATCTTAGATATTTAAAATTGCCAGTGGGGCTTGTACCCATCAAGTTTGACTCGGACCTGAAGAAAATTCTTTCTCTCTCATTCGCCATACTTTTGGGCGTTTGCCTCGCCAATATGAATTTAGCGGTAGATCAAGTGATGGCCTCAATGGTTGGGGAAGGCGCGGTGTCACAGATAGGTTATGCAAACCGTTTTCATAACCTGGTTGTTCAGGTTGTGGTGATGAGCGTCAGCGCAGTGCTATTGACACAACTTACATCACTTGTTGTGCAAAAAAATACCGAGTCCATTAAACGTCTATTTCAGTCGTTATCCAGTTTGATTATTTTCATCGGCATCATCATCAGCATATCGATTTATATGTTAGGTAAGCCGCTGGTCAGTGTTTTACTGGAGCGAGGTGCGATGACTGAAAATGATGTTAGTACAATTGCGAATTTATGGTTTTTTTATGCGATTGGATTAATTCCAATGATGTGGGGGATTGCACTGGCGAAATTTTTTCAGGCAACCCGTTCACCAACTCTAATCACCATACTGGCGTTGCTGTCTTTTTTATTGAACGTAACGTTCAATCTCATTTTAATAATGCTGTATGGCATTCTGGGCTTGGCAATTAGTACAAGTCTCACTTATTTGATTATTGCACTGCTTTATCACGTCTTTTTTGCACGTAAGACGCAGTTTGCTTTTTCTGACCTTTCTAGAAAAGTAACTTCAGTAATACTTGCGACTCTGTTTTTAATATCTTATAAGCACTACCTCCATGATGCGTTGGCAACTTATCACAATATTATTCTGACGTTGATTATTTTGGTGGCTAGTACAGTGCTCCTGAACGTAAAAAAAGAGCTCATCTATATTCGGGATACATATGACTAACTCAAATAGACTTATAGAGGTACCCTGTCCCATCTGTGGCAGTCGTGATAGCAAAGCTGTCTTTCAAACGCAGGACTATAAACAACAGATAACAGACGATATTTTCGAGGTAAAACGTTGCCGGGAGTGTACTGTTGGCTATCTGTCCCCACGACCTACAAAAGAAGAACTACCTCGCTATTACGATGAACATTTTTATTGGTCACACGAAAATGATGATGAGGCTAAGGGGAAAGCCGAAGAAGTACTAAAAATTAGGGAGACGCAACTCAAGGAAAAAGCTGCATGGCTAAATGATATACCTCCCGGTAAGCTCCTCGATATCGGCACCATGAAAGGTGAGTTCATCTACTACATGAACTCACTTGGGTGGAATGTACAAGGGATAGAATTTTCAGATACGCCGCCGAATTTGTTCGATATGCCAATAGAATATGGCGATTTTCTTCAAATGAATATTGAGCCAGAAAGCTACGATGTAATTACTATGTGGGCAGTATTGGAGCATGTGTATGAGCCACGAGAATATGTCCGCAAAATTGCTGAGTTACTCAAGCCAGGTGGTAAGTTCATTTTTTTAGTCACTAACTTTAATTCTATACAGGGTCGAGTATTTGAGTGGGATGACTATCCGAGACATCTGACTTTATTTACAAAAGCAGCCGTTAGGAGGCTTGCAAGTGAGACCGGTCTAAAAGTCACAAAAAAATCTACAGATCAACGGATATTTGGTGGGCATATGCGTGGCGGTCTGGTTTATCTGGTTAAACGTTTATTTGGCTACAGCCGTGAAGAGGTGCTCAAAGAATGGAAAACTGACGGTGCTTGGGATGCATTTTTATTACAGTGGCGAAATAAACCGTCGTTCATAATCAAGCAACTCGCAAGAATAGACAAGGCATTACTTTTACCTGTCGAATTCGTGCTTGATAGATTAGGTTTCGGTTTTGTTTTGACTGTTGAAGTTATAAAGCCCGTCAGTAAATGAAAGTTTTCCTTTAATTGATGATTAGAAAATTTCTACTTATTTCTGGGCTCGGTAACTTTTGCTACATGTTAGGTTATCTAACATGAAACTGATAATTGTCTCCTCCAACTATGAACCTGTTGTTGGGGGAGCAGAGCGTCAGGCAAAGACACTTGCCCAAACGGCAAGCTCTTTGGGGGTGGATGTCATCGTGTTGACTCAACCTCAGCCTAATATGCCGAGCGAAGAGATAATTAATGGTGTCCGGGTAGCTCGACGTTTAAATACCGTTGCTCTTGGGCCGATCTGGGGGGTGAGTTATGTCTATTCCACTTATAAGTGGCTCAATAAACTCATTGATAAAAATACGGTCGTCCACAATCAAACTGCTTATCTACATTCACTTCCCTCCGTATTGTTGGCACGCTCATACAAAATTCCATCAGTCATTCGCTATGCCTGTGCCGGGGATGTTGGCGATGTGGCAAGATTGAATGCCTCCGGATGGAAAAAACTGTTGCTCAGGTCAATTAAGCAAGCGGACAGGCATATCGTGTTATCTCAACAAATTCGCGAAGAACTCATAGAGAGTGGCATCCCGGATAAAACTATCTTATATCGACCCAATGGTGTTGATACTGATGTCTTTACGCCAAACTACCCGGTTTCAACTCTGAAACCTGAAGAAACTTTCAGGTTTTTATTTGTTGGGCGTTTGAGCGAACAGAAAGGGTTAGGTTACTTATTCAGAGCATTATCAAATCTGGAAGATAAAAATTGGTGCCTGGATATTTATGGTTATGGTCTGCTTGAGGAAGAGCTTAAGCAATTGACCAGAACACTCTCCATTGAATCCAATGTGCTGTTTCATGGAGTCTCAAGCGATATGGCAACGGTTTACCAAAACGCAGATCTATTGGTCCTGCCTTCTCTTTATGAAGGCATGCCAAATGTAGTGTTGGAGGCGATGGCCTCAGGCCTACCTGTTATTGCTACAGACATTGGTGGGAGCCGTGAACTGATGGATGAGTGGGCGAGAGAGTGGCTGGTTTCAGCTGGAAGCGTTTCTGCTTTAACGACAGTACTGACTAAAGCTTTGAGAGAAAAGGAACACTTAAAAATGCTGGGGCAAAAAGCACGTCAAGTCGCGGTAAGCCAATATGACTACCGTCAACTTACGCAGCAATACATTGATGATTGCGAACAATTGCTCTCAAGGTACAGAGCGTAGTGAGGCTGGATTTCTATCAAGTCGCTCTGGGGAGAGGGGAACTAGTTTGAGATTTTGCAAAAGGTCATGCTTCATCAAATGGTGAGAGTCAATTGAAAATAACTTTCGTTATCTCGTCACTCGAGGCCGGTGGTGCCCAGCGTGTTATGTGCACGATGGCTAATTACTGGAATATCAATGGATGGCAAGTTACGCTAATCTCTCTGTCCGGAGTGGATCATGATTTTTATAGCTTGAATTCAGGGGTCAAAAGAGTTGGGTTGGATTTGTTGACGCACTCTGAAAACCCAACTCAAGCGGTGTATTGGAATCTAAAGCGCCTGATGATGTTGCGTCGAGCAATTAGAAGTTCAACCCCCGATGTGGTTATCAGTTTCATGGATAGAATGAATATTATGACGCTGATCTCTAGCTATGGTTTAGGCATACCGGTATTGATTTCTGAACGGATAGACCCACGCGAACAAAATATAGGCAGGTTCTGGTCTTTCCTAAGAGATAGGGTTTACCCGATTGCGACAAAGCTTATCGTGCAATCTAAACCGGTGTTGGATTGGGCATCTGGACGCTGGCCCACTCTGAACAGCCTTGTAATCCATAACCCCGTATTTGTCCCGGAGGAAAAAGCTTCAGCTCAAATACTAGATCCTGAACTGAAGTGGTGTATCGGTATAGGACGTCTTGTCAGGCAGAAGGGATTCGATTTACTGATCGATGCTTTTTCAAACCTGGTGAAGACAGGGTTGTATGACAACTGGTACTTGATCATTCTGGGGGAAGGTGGGGAGCGTGACGCACTGCAGAGGCAGGTTGAAACTTCTGGCCTTGCTGGCCGGGTTTCGATGCCTGGCGAGGTGAAAAATCCGGCTGATTATCTCTATCAGGCTGATATTTTTGTGATGTCATCAAGGTACGAGGGTTTCCCAAATGCGCTCCTTGAGGCGTTAGCGTGCAGGTTACCGGTGATTTCTACAGACTGCCCCAGCGGACCCGGCGAAATTATTCAACAAAATATTAATGGCATTTTAGTTGATACAGACAGTTCAGTCGCATTAGCCAATGAAATGGGAAGACTAATGGAATCTAAGGCGCTGAGAGATCGCCTTGGCAAAAGTGCGGTTGAGAGTGTATCCGGGTTTGGAGTGGAGAATATTATGAAACAATGGGAGGAAGCCATTGAAGAAGCTACTAAAACAGTATCTTAGACCTATTCGTTCTTTTTTTATTTCCTGGTTGCCAGAACAAACGGCAGAACATTTGGAAGCGATAAGACTTAATGAGGTAGAGCGCGTACTTACCTTGCTGGGAGACAGCGACAATAAAAGACTGCTGGAGATAGGCGGTGGTTCAGGTTGGCAGGCAAAGTTTTTGAGTCAAAGAGGCTTTAAAGTTGAGTCAATTGATGTCACTTCTAATGAGGATCAAGTGTGGCCAGTGAAAGTCTACGATGGCTTTCATATTCCCTTTGAGGATAATCAATTCGACCTGGTCTTCAGTTCCAATGTTCTTGAGCACATCCCACATATCGTCGATTTTCAAAAAGAAATCCAAAGAGTGTTAAAGACTGATGGCTTGGCGTTGCACCTTGTGCCATCCAGTTCCTGGCGGTTCTGGTCGAACCTTACCGAAATTATTAAGCGCTGGAGATTGCCTTTGCGTCACGGTGAGCATGCCCATAATGCATTTTCTGAAATATTTTATTTTAGAAAAGGGTGGTGGTCAGATATGTTTAAGCAAAGCGGATGGCAAATATTGAGTATTTCTAACAACTCTTTGCTATATACCGGATCTTCACTTTTTGACAGCAAATTGAGTATAGCTACGCGTTCAAAGCTATGTCGTATTTTGGGGAGCAGTTGTAACGTCTTTTTATTGAAGAATACAAAAAATCAAGGCAATTAATCATTGGCAAGCTTCAGAAAAATAGAGCGTCGTCTTGTAGAGATGATGTCTGGGAACAGTGGTTTATGTTGACGAGGAATATATGAAACATATCCTGTTCCTTGTCAGCTCGATGCATGGTGGTGGTGCTGAGCGAGTAGCAGCTTTACTGTGTAATCAATGGGTGAAGCAAGGACACCAGGTCACGCTGATGCCTACCTTTTCTGGTCGTGGTGACTGCCTTTATCTGTTGGATGAGCGTGTGAAACTGGATTTCCTTGCAGATAGGCTCGACAGTACGAGCCGGTCCATCTCAAATAAAATAAGGCGAATGAGCACCCTGCGGCGTGCTATACGCGAGATTTCGCCTGATGTGGTGGTGTCATTTCTTCCGCCAGTTAATGTCGCTGCACTTGTGGCTACAATAGGCCTGAAAACTTCTGTGATTGTCTCTGAGCGAATTTACCCGCCATCCATGCCGGTGGGATGGGGGATATCTCTTTTGCGTAAGCTGACTTATCCCACAGCACATTCCGTTGTCATGCAGACCATTAAAGGTATGCACTGGCTGACTAAAACGATTCCGACAGTCAGTGGTGCTGTTATTCCCAACCCGGTCATTTACCCACTTTCAACCGGAATGCCGGAAATTCGACCAGATTCGATTGTGCCATCATCAAAACGTGTTTTGCTTGCTGTCGGCAGGTTGGAAGTACAGAAAGGGTTTGATCTGTTACTTCAGGCATTTGGGAAGGTGTCAAAAATCTGGCCGGATTGGGATTTGGTCATTTTGGGTGAAGGCACTGAGCGCGGTGATTTGGAGTTAATGCGTCACCAGCTTGAATTGGATAAGCGTGTGTATCTGCCCGGCCGGGCCGGTAATTTAGCTGAGTGGTATAACCGTGCAAACCTCTATGTGATGAGTTCACGATTCGAGGGGTTTCCTAATACGCTATTAGAGGCAATGGCTTATGGTTTGCCTGCTGTTAGTTTTGATTGTGATAGTGGACCTCGAGACATCATTCGGCATGAAACAGATGGTCTGCTGGTTGCGCCTGATTCTGGCATTGATGGGCTTGTGACATCGCTGAACAATCTGATGTCGGACGATCAACGGCGCAAGATGATGGGGCAATGTGCGCTCGAAGTGCGTGAGCGGTTTTCAATGGAAAAAGTGGCCTCGCTCTGGGATAAGGTTCTGGGGTTAAAGGACACATGAGGGTACTGCATATCATCACCAGCCTCTCGACCGGTGGAGCTGAAAGATCATTGTTTAATCTACTTTCCGGGGGGCTGGGTCAAGCCGGTGAAACAGCAGTGCTATCGCTGACTGATGAGGGAACATATGGTGAGCACATTAGCGGCTTAGGTATTCGTGTTTACACGCTAAATATGCGTCGAGGTTTGCCATCAATCTCAGCACTCATTCGGCTCAGACGAGTGGTGTGTGATTTCCGACCTGATCTGATTCAGGGGTGGATGTATCACGGTAATCTGCTGGCATTACTTGCAGGTAAGTTAACTGTTGGACATCCGGCAATTGCCTGGAATGTGCGACATAGCCTTCACTCTATAGAAAAGGAAAAGCGACTTACCCGACTGGTGATACGTGCCAATAGCTGGCTGTCATCTAAGGCTGATAAGATACTCTACAACAGCCGGATCTCTCAGGTTCAACATGAAGCGTTCGGCTTTGCTGCTGACAGAGGGATGATGATCCCTAATGGCTTTAACTTAGACGAACTAGAGGCTGATCCGGATAAACGCAAAATGATGCGATGTGCATTTGGCATCGACGATAATGAGATGGTTGTCGGCCACGTGGCCCGTTTTCATCCGTTGAAGAATCATGCCGGCTTCTTGCAAGCAGCAGTGTTGTTGCTGCAAACTCATCCTGACGTATCGTTTCTGCTGGTGGGGCGGGATGTTGATTTGGATAACCCCGCTTTGTCGGGCATCGTCCCTGCCAATCTCATATATAGATTTCGTTTCCTGGGTGAACGTGGTGATGTGCATGATGTGATGCAGGCTTTGGATATTTTTTGTTTGAGTTCTACATCAGAAGCTTTCCCTAATGTGCTAGCCGAAGCCATGAGTCTCGGCAAGCCCTGCGTGGCAACAGATGTGGGAGACTGCCGTGATATTCTTGGTAACTCTGGCGTGGCAGTCCCTCCGGGAGAGACCAGAGCTCTTGCGGAAGCCTTGGTTTGGTTATTGGAGCAATCGCCTGAAAAAGTGGTTGAACTCGGTGTACATGCCCGAGAGCGAATCCAAAACAATTATCAAATCACTGAAATTGTGAGACGTTATTCGGAGCTCTATAAGCAACTAGAAAGGTCGCGATGAGCTATTCGAAAGGAGAGGAAGTTATCTCGCCCCTAATACTCCTGAATATATGGGTTTACAGCTAAGATGTGTGGTTTTACTGGATTCTGGTCTTTTTCCACACAGTCACCTGAGCAGGTTGTTCGACAGATGGCCTTGGCGATCATGCATCGTGGACCTGACGATGCCGGTGTTTGGAATGATAATGAGGCAGGAATTTTACTGGCGCACCGTCGCTTGTCGGTTCTTGACTTATCGCCGGCAGGACATCAGCCAATGCTTTCAGCTTCTGGTCGCTATGTTCTGGTGTTCAATGGCGAGATATACAACCATTTGGAAATCAGGCACCAGTTAGAGGCTTCTGTTTCCCCAGCGGGTATTTTGAGCAAAACGAACGAGAATAGTGTTAACAGCACTACAGTGCTGGCTCAGCAGCATATTCAGCCTGAGGATAACCAGAAGAATTCTAATTCTCGCGATGACGACACTGCAACGATCACCTCCAAAGAGATCATCAACTGGCGCGGGCATTCGGACACGGAAACGCTGCTTGAGGCTATAAGCTCTTGGGGTGTAGAGAAAACGCTGGAAAAGCTCAATGGCATGTTCGCTTTTGCCCTGTGGGACAGGGATACGCGTTCGCTAACCTTGGCTCGAGACCGTATGGGTGAGAAGCCACTATATTACGGCCGAAGTGGGGATAGTTTTCTGTTTGGTTCGGAACTTAAAGCTCTCCGCGCCCATCCGCATTGGCGCGGTGAAATTAATCGTGATGCCATGGCGTTGTACATGCGCCACAACTATGTACCTACGCCGTGGAGCATCCATAAAGGCATCTTTAAGTTACCCCCGGCACATTTCGTTACTATTCGAGATGGTGGTCACCAGATGGGTGAGCCACAGTGTTATTGGAGTCTTGCGGAAAAAGCCGAACTGGGTATAACGACAGCCGATGGAGATGCTGAATCCCTAACCGATGAACTGGATGCGTTGCTACGCGATGCAGTCGGCATTCGCATGATGGCGGATGTACCGCTGGGGGCATTTTTGTCGGGTGGGATCGATTCGACCATGGTGGTGGCGCAGATGCAGGCGCAGAGTAGTCGGCCTGTCCAGACGTTTACCATAGGTTTTCATGAAGAGGGCTATAACGAAGCGACGCATGCAAAAGCAGTATCAGATCACCTGGGTACCGATCACACTGAGTTATATATCACTCCTCAGGAAGCGATGGCGGTTATTCCGAAACTGCCTGCCATGTATGACGAGCCTTTTTCAGACTCGTCACAGATACCCACATTTCTCGTCAGCGAGCTTGCGCGTCGAAAGGTGACTGTCAGTCTATCCGGAGATGGCGGTGACGAACTTTTTTTTGGGTATGAGCGTTATTTTAAGGCGGCTGCTATCTGGCAAAAAATTAGGCTTTTGCCCATACCATTACGTAAGCTGTTAAGTATGGCCTTATCCCATGCGCCCGGAGCCGGGCTGGAAAAGGCGATGAGTATTCTGCCTCCACGCTTGCGTATTAATCATCTTGCGGACAGATTACCCAAACTTGCCGGTATGCTTGGGCATGGAGCAGCTGAGGTTATCTATCGCGAACTGGTTTCGCACTGGAAAGATCCCGAACAAATCATACTTGGTGCTCATGAGCCATCAACGATACTAAATGATCCGAGACAGCTTCCAGCTCTTGGCGGTCTCCATGAGAGAATGATGTATCTGGACATGAAGACTTATCTGCCAGATGACATTCTGACTAAGGTGGACAGAGCAAGTATGGCCGTTAGCCTGGAGGCGCGGGTCCCTCTGCTGGATCACCGTTTGGTTGAGTTCGCATGGCGAGTGCCCATGCAGTATAAGTTTCGAGATGGACAGGGCAAGTGGTTATTGCGCAGAGCGCTTGACCGATATGTCCCGCGTGAGCTGATGGAGCGACCCAAGATGGGGTTTGGTGTGCCAATTGAGCACTGGCTTCGCGGGCCGTTACGAGAGTGGGGTGAAGAGTTATTGGATGAAACCAAACTCAAAAATGAAGGTTTCTTCAATCCAGAGCCAATAAGACAGTTGTGGGAGGAGCATCAGTCTGGCAAGCGTCGTTGGCATTATTACCTTTGGGATGTTTTGATGTTTCAGTCATGGCTTGAGACGCAATCATGAAAAAGCGCTTACTATTCATTGTCAATACAATGGAGTTTTTTCTGTCGCATCGCTTGCCTATTGCTCGTGCAGCGCAAAAAGCCGGTTATGAAATTCATGTGGCTACCGGTACTAATTATGGTCATCAGCATCTTAAATTATATGGTTTCAAGCACTATCTTCTTCCGCTTAGCCGAAGCGGTAAAAACCTCTTGCGAGAGACATGGACGACAATTTTTATTATCAGATTAATACGTCAAATCAGACCTGATATTGTTCACCTTGTTACGATAAAACCTGTGCTCTATGGAGGCTTGGCTGCACGTATCTGTAAAGTCCCCTGTGTTGCTGCAATATCAGGTCTAGGTTCAGTATTTATGGCTCAAACCATAGCCGAAAGAGCGCTACGTTTTTTCGTCGCTAGATTTTACAGATTGGCGTTGGGCTACAAAAAACTGCGGATCATTTTCCAAAACGCTGATGATCGAAAAATTATTACCAGCCTTTGTGATCTTCCTTTTGAAAAGTCCATACTCATTCCAGGGTCAGGGGTTGACCTGACTGAATACAAATATTACCCAGAGCCGGAAAGCCCTATAAAAGTCATTTTTGCCGGGCGATTATTGAAAGATAAGGGGATCAGAGAGTTCGTTCGCGCTGCATCAATTCTGAGCGAACAAGGTATTGATGCCCTATTTATGGTTGCTGGAGCTGAAGATAATGGAAACCCAGCCACAATTAGAAGCGAGATATTAGAGCAGTGGCGAACTGAGGGGCGCGTGGAGTTTTTAGAGCAGAGAAATGACATCGCTAAACTCTTTAGGGACAGCCATATCGTAGTACTGCCTTCCTATCGTGAAGGTTTACCCAAAGTCCTGATTGAAGCCGCTGCCTGTGGTCGAGCTGTGGTGACAACGGATGTTCCCGGTTGCAGAGATGCAATAATTCCTGATGAGACCGGTATCCTTGTACCGCACAGAAATGCACTGGCGCTTGCTGAAACAATTAAAAAGCTTATTTATAACCCTGAGTTGAGGCGTGCAATGGGTAAGGCTGGCCGGGAACTGGCAGAGAGAAAGTTTGCAATCAACTATGTTGTTGATGCTCACATGAATTTATACGATGAGCTGGACAAAATGTACGGTGTTAAATGAAGGTCCTTGTTACAGGGGCTAACGGATTTATAGGAAGCCAATTAATACCCCAACTCATTCAGTCTGATAATCAGGTGCTAGCTGCGGTAAGAAACCAGCTGAAGGATTTTAAAAATCCACTGGTGCAAGTGTTAAAGATTGAGCTTGCAGAGCAATTTGACTGGTCGGATTCATTAGTGGACGTGGACGCGGTGATTCATCTCGCTGCCCGCGTTCACGTCATGAATGATAATTCAAGCAATCCTCTCTCTGAGTTCAGACGAGTTAACAGAGATGCCACTATTAAACTGGCACAGCAGGCTGCCAAGGCTGGTGTAAAACGACTCATCTTTCTGAGTACGATTAAAGTCAATGGTGAGTCGACATCTGGTCGTTTACCCTTTTCAGAAGAGGATGTCTGCAACCCAACAGATCCCTATGCTATTTCAAAATTGGAAGCAGAACAGGGGCTCATGCAGATTGCCAGAAACACTGATATGGAGGTGGTGATTATCAGGCCGCCATTGATTTATGGGCCAGGGGTGAAAGGTAATTTCGCCAGCATGATTCGATGGGTTGGTCGAGGCCTTCCTTTTCCTTTTGGGGCGGTGAAAAATAGACGCTCTTTGTTGGCTTTGGAAAATTTAGTGAGTTTTATAATTTGTAGCATTGATCATCCAAAAGCAGCTAATCAGGTCTTTGTGTTATCGGACGGTGAGGATATTTCGACTTCAGAACTCATTCAAAAGCTTGCCCATTTTCAAGGAAAGAAAGCCAAGCTTTTCTCCATACCTGTGCCTTGGATGACGTTTGTGGCTAGGATGCTTGGGAAAGGCGAAGTAACTGATCGTTTATTCGGTTCGCTTCAGTTAGACTCGAGTAAAGCCCGTTATTTGCTTGGTTGGTCGCCTGTCATCTCCATGGATGAGCAACTCAAGAATATGCATGACATGGAAAGGTAACAATTTTAACTCCAACCTACATAACTTCCACACCATCAGTTAATATGCCTCAACTCAGAACACGTTATAAATGCGAAAACACTCGTGATTAGATTCTTCGATATTGTTTTGTCCTTGTTGGGTTTGATTGTAACTCTTCCTCTGCTCTCGCTGATCTGTGTTATGGGATTTTTCGATACAGGCTCTCCAATATTCAGACAGCAACGGGTTGGGCGCCACTTGAAGCCATTTATTCTTGTGAAGTTTCGCACAATGAAAATCGACACAGCTCATGTGGCAAGTCATCTAGCAAGCAGAAGCTCAATCACGCCTCTAGGAAACTTCCTGCGCCGGACAAAGTTGGATGAGTTGCCGCAACTCTGGAATGTTTTGAAAGGTGAGATGAGTCTGGTTGGGCCCAGGCCTTGTTTGTTTAGTCAAGATGATCTGATTCATGAGCGTGAAATGCGCGGTGTATTTGGAGTCAGACCAGGCATTACAGGGTTGGCTCAGATAAATGAAATTGATATGTCAACCCCGAGATTATTGGCAGAGACTGATGCAGAAATGATTGCTACTTTGACATTGAAGTCATATTTTTTGTATTTATTCCATACAATGGCTGGTAGTGGTCAAGGTGACAGGGTAAAATGAGCAACTTGAATCGAAACCACTTGCATAACATGGAACGTTGAAGTGTACTTCATGACTATAATGACGGAAACACTTCCCTCATATCAAACACCACCCACAGAAAAGTTCGGGCATGATTAGAGCCAAGATTGCAGTATTGTTATGTACTTACAATGGTGAAAAGCATCTTGGTGAACAGCTTGAGTCAATCGCTCAACAGCAGCATGAAAGCATTGATATATATGTGTCAGATGATGGCTCAACCGACAACACGCTAACTCTCTTAGAAAGGTATAAAACGTCTTGGAATAAAGGCAGCTTCACTGTCAGGTTAGGCCCTCAAAAAGGTTTTGCAAGTAATTTTCTTTCTCTGGTTTGTGATGAAAAAATTGAGGCAGACTTTTTTGCATATTGTGACCAAGATGATATTTGGGAAAGAGATAAATTATCACGAGCTGTCAGTGCGTTAGCTCCGATTGAAAATGCTATAGCCACTCTTTATTGCTCCCGAACTAAAATAGTTACTGAGACTGGTGAAATGACCGGTAAGTTATCTTGCTTATTTACCAGAAAGCCCAGCTTTCAAAATGCATTAGTTCAGAGCTTGGCTGGTGGAAATACCATGTTATTTAACCGTCAAACGAAACAGCTAATATCCAAGGTCGGTATTCATGAAATAGTCAGCCATGATTGGTGGACATACATGCTCGTAACAGGTGTTGGTGGCAAAGTAATATACGATACACACCCTACAGTGCGTTATCGTCAGCATGAAAACAATGAGATCGGTGCTAATACAAGTTGGACTGCTAATTTGAGTCGTGTTCTATCTCTGATAAATGGAAGATTCAAGAAATGGAATGAAGTCAACTTAAGAGCTTTGAAAACAGCTAAACCTCTCTTTACGTGTGAGAATCAGAAAACTCTTGAACAGTTTGAAAGGCTTCGTGAAGCAAATCTTTATCAAAGATTCAGACTCGCCAAGAATGCGAGGCTCTATAGACAGTCTCATATCGGCAACATTGCGCTTATGGGCGCCACAATACTCAAAAAATTATAAAACATGACTATTCTCGTAACAGGCGGAGCCGGCTTTATAGGCTCAAATTTTATTCATGATTGGCTTTCCCAAACAAACGAGCCAGTAGTAAACCTCGACAAGTTGACCTACGCAGGCAATATAGAAAACTTGTCATCATTATCCGACGACGAGCGCTATACGTTTGCTTCAGGTGACATTGGTGATGCCGAATTAGTAAGGAAGTTACTATTCGAACACAAGCCCAGAGCAATCTTGAATTTTGCAGCAGAATCACATGTAGATCGATCGATTCATGGACCGGAAGACTTCATAGAAACTAATATTGTTGGAACATTCAGATTGCTTGAGACGGTACGCTCATATTGGGATAGTCTTGAGGATGTTGATAGAGATGCTTTTCGTTTTTTGCATATATCAACTGACGAAGTTTACGGCACCCTGGCACCAGATGCCGCAGCCTTTACGGAAAAGCATCGTTATGAACCAAACAGTCCTTACAGTGCTAGTAAAGCTTCGTCTGACCACCTTGTCAGAGCCTACCACCATACCTATGGTTTACCGGTATTAACGACAAATTGTTCCAATAACTATGGCCCCTTTCAGTTTCCTGAAAAACTAATCCCATTGATGATTCACAACGCACTGGCCGGGAAGCCATTGCCCGTTTATGGTGACGGCCAGCAAATTCGTGACTGGCTTTATGTGAGTGATCATTGCAGTGCTATTCGACGTGTGCTGGAGGCCGGGAAGGTCGGTGAGGTCTATAATATCGGTGGACTTAATGAAAAAGCCAATTTGGACATCGTTAATACGATTTGTGATTTGCTGGAAGAGCTTACCCCAGATAGCCAATTCTCTCGCTCAGAAAAGAATCCAGAGGGTTATAAAGGGTTAATAACATTCGTCACTGATCGCCCAGGTCATGACAGACGCTATGCTATCAATGCCGAGAAAATAAACAGCGAACTAGACTGGCAGCCATCTGAGACCTTTGAGTCAGGGATCCGTAAAACCGTTGAATGGTACCTAAATAATCAGGAATGGGTTCAACACATTGTGAGTGGTGAATACAGAGATTGGGTGACTAAACAGTACGCATGAAAATTCTTTTACTAGGTGTAAACGGGCAGGTAGGCTGGGAATGCCAGCGATCATTGTCGCTACTGGGAGAGCTTGAAGCTCACGACCGTTCGACAGCTGATTTTCAGAACTTTCAGCAACTTCGAGACATCGTCCGTGACTCTAAACCTGACATTATTGTCAATGCGGTTGCTTACACTGCTGTTGATCAAGCAGAGACATATATTGAGAGTGCTTATCAGGTAAATAGAGAAGCGGTCGCTTTACTGGCTGAAGAAGCGAACAAACTCAACGCTACTCTAGTTCATTATTCTACTGATTACGTTTTTGATGGTAAAAAGTCCGGCCGCTACAGCGAAGATGACCTCACCAACCCGCAATCAGTCTATGGCAAAAGTAAGCTTGATGGTGAGCAAGCCATCTTAAAAAGTGGTTGTAGACATTTTATTTTGCGAACCAGTTGGGTCTATGCCTCTCGTGGCAACAATTTTGCCAAAACCATGATCAAGCTGGCTACTGAACGCGATGAACTAAAGGTTGTTGCTGATCAATTTGGTGCGCCTACTAGTGCTGAACTAATTGCTGATGTCACTGCACAACTGGTAATGAGAATTCATCAGGAAACTGACTTTACTGAGAAAAATTCCGGAATCTATAACTTAGTGGCTTCAGGGGAAGCGAGCTGGCATGATTTTGCAAAATATGTTTTAGAGAAATCAGCTGTTTTAGGGATTACTCTAAAAGTCCAGTCAAATGAGGTAGAGGCAATTACGACTGCTGAATTTCCTCGCCCAGCAGTGCGACCATCCAATTCAAAACTGGATACTAAAAAATTAAAATCCTTGCTTGAAATCGAATTGCCAGATTGGCGTTTTCATGTCGAAAGGATGGTAACAGAATACATAGAGAATCAATCATGAGTAAACGAAAAGGAATCATTCTTGCGGGTGGCTCGGGCACGCGCCTCTATCCGGCCACACAGGCGATATCAAAACAATTGTTGCCCGTTTTTGACAAACCCATGATTTACTATCCGCTGACAACATTGATGTTGGCTGATATCCGTGAGATTTTAATTATCTCAACACCCCAAGATACTCCCAGGTTTCAAGATTTACTTGGTAATGGTGAACAGTGGGGGCTGGATATTAAATATGCTGTCCAAAACTCACCTGATGGTTTGGCACAAGCACTTTTAATTGCTGAACATTTTCTCGATGGAAGCCCGTCGGCACTGATTCTAGGCGATAACATTTTCTATGGTCATTCTCTAGATGAATTACTTGCATCTGCTGATGCAAGGAAAGATGGGGCCACAGTATTTGCCTACCATGTTCATGATCCAGAGCGCTACGGTGTGGCTGATTTTGATAAGTCGGGAAAAGTACTGAGTTTGGAAGAAAAGCCGGCAAAACCTAAGTCTAGCTATGCCGTCACAGGCTTATACTTCTACGACGAGCATGCTATTGATTATGCAAAAGAAATTAAACCTTCTCCTCGTGGAGAGTTGGAGATAACCGATCTCAATAAACGTTATCTTGAGCAAGATAATTTATCTGTTGAAAAGATGGGGCGGGGCTTTGCCTGGTTAGATACAGGCACTCATGAGAGTCTGCTAGATGCAGCACAGTTCGTTCAAACCATTGAAAATCGACAGGGACTCAAAATCGCATGTCCTGAAGAAATCGCTTTTTGCAAAAAGTGGATTACAGCTAATGAACTTGAGAACTTGGCTACACCGATGCTAAAAAATGGTTATGGACAATATCTTATGCAGGTTCTGCGCGAGCATTGTAATTAATCTTCCTAGCGAGTCCTCACTTCATGAAACGATAGATTCTCGACTAGTAAATTATTAATGAAGACTTATGAAAGCGACACCAACAAAAATTCCAGACGTATTCCTAATCGAACCCGATGTGTTCGGTGATGAGAGAGGTTTTTTCTTCGAAAGCTTTAATCAGCAAAAATTTGAAGCCACTATTGGTAAAAAAATCAATTTCGTACAAGACAATCATTCAAAATCTACACAAGGTGTACTGAGAGGTTTGCATTACCAGTTAGCGCCAAATGCTCAAGGGAAGTTAGTGAGAGTGGTGGAGGGAGAAGTCTTGGATGTAGTTGTTGACATACGTAAGAGTTCACCTACATTTGGCAGGTGGGTTTGTGAAGTTCTTTCCGCCGAAAATAAAAAGCAACTCTGGATTCCAGAAGGGTTCGCTCATGGATTTTTGACGCTATCATCAACAGCGGAATTTTTATACAAAACTACAGATTATTATGCGCCAGAGAGTGAAAGATGTATTGTTTGGAATGATCCTGATATAGACATTAATTGGCCGACAGGTATCGAACCCCAATTATCAGAAAAAGATGCTTCTGCAACCCTCTTTCGGTTTGCCGAGGTATTCTCTTGAACTTGAATGCATCAAATCAATTATCCCTCTTAGCTTTGTCAAGATCCCTATTCAAAAACTATTCACTGATCAAGCAACTTACAAAGCGAGAAGTTGTTGGTCGTTACAGGGGCTCTTTGCTAGGAATTGGCTGGTCATTTCTCAACCCATTGCTAATGTTGCTTGTTTTTACTTTTATATTCTCTGTTGTGTTCAAAGCTAAATGGGGCTTGCAGCTAAATGGTCAGGAAGAGGGTGAATTTGTTTTTGCGGTTGTGCTTTTTATCGGACTGATATTGCATTCGATTTTAGCTGAAACAATAACAAGATCACCTGCTACAATTCTGGTCAACACTAATTATGTAAAAAAGGTGGTTTTTCCACTGGAAATATTGCCGATAGTAGTAGTTTTAAGCGCATTTTTTCATTCATTAGTTAGCCTACTGATTTGGTTTATTTTTTTTGTAATCGTAGTTGGTTTACCTCCAATCGAAGCTTTGCTGTTCCCACTTGTACTAATGCCCCTAATCATTCTATGTGTAGGATTGAGCTATGTACTATCAGCAATTGGTGTATTTATCAGAGATATAACGCAATTCACGGGAGTCCTCGCAACCGTTTTACTGTTTATGTCGCCAGTATTTTTCCCTATCGAGCGACTTCCAGAGGCATATCAATCCTTATTTATGGTCAACCCACTAACATTTATTGTGGAACAATCACGAGATGTTCTAATTTGGGGAAAAACTCCTAACTACAGTAGTTTGACTATATATACCTTAATTGCCCTTTCTATTTTGGTCATTGGGTTTTATATTTTCCAAAAAGCACGAAAAGGATTTGCTGATGTGCTCTGATAAAGCAATCGAAGTCACAAGTTTGGCTAAATGCTTTCACATCTATAGCAAGCCAAGAGATCGCCTGAAGCAGATGGTCGCGCCAAGAGTTTCACGACTGTTCAGATCTACTCCAAAGCAATATTTTCGTGAATTTTGGGCCTTGAATGATGTCTCGTTCAGTGTAAAAAAAGGCGAAACTGTTGGCATCATTGGTCGGAATGGTTCAGGCAAATCAACACTTTTGCAAATTATTTGTGGCACATTAACACAAACAAGAGGAACTGTAGTTACTCATGGTCGAATTGCTGCGCTACTCGAGCTGGGCTCCGGGTTTAATCCCGAGTTTACTGGGCGTGAGAATATATACATGAATGCAGCAATACTTGGTTTAAGCAGAAAAGAAGTTGAACAAAAATTTGATGAAATCGTAGCTTTTGCTGATATCGGCGAGTTTATAGAGCAGCCAGTTAAAACTTATTCAAGCGGCATGACAGTGAGGTTAGCTTTTGCTGTTCAAGCGGTGATCGAGCCGGATATTTTTGTCGTTGATGAAGCACTTGCTGTTGGTGACGAAAAGTTTCAGAGGAAATGTTTTGCACGTTTGGAGAAACTCAAGAGCAAAGGATGTGCCATTCTTTTTGTATCTCATTCAGCAGAAAGCATTGTCGAATTATGTGATAGAACTCTGTTGCTTGATCACGGACAGCGTATTATGTTCAGTTCTGCGCCTGAAACTATCCGTGCCTATCAGAAACTTATATACGCTCCAGACGTTGAGAAAGATCGATTGATAAATCAATATCTTCAAGAAGATAAGACTATGGGTTCTCGAGATAAAAAAGAGCAAGATGAGTCTGCCAGCATCCCGAACTCTCATTCATTTGAAAGTTTCGATTCTGGACTTGTATCTGAATCCGCTATCGCATATCCATCTCAGGGTGCTGAGATTAAATCAATACGTATACTCAATGCTAAGGGGCATCAGGTAAACATACTTCAACCAGGGGCTAACTACACGATTGAAGTTGCTGGGAAGTTGATGACTAATTTTTCGGGCATATTTTTCGGCGTCCATATTCGCTCTATTTCTGGAGTAGTCATAACAGGTCAACGCTATCCAGAAGAAGGAAAATTTCTTGAAGTTATAGATACTGGAAAATCTTTCCGAGTTGATTTTAGTTTCAAAATGGATGTGCTACCCGGCAGCTATTTCATTGGTGGTGGTATTTGGTCTTCACAAGAACCAAACTGCGCTCATCGAATATTAGACGCGATTATGTTTCGTGTTGTTCCTGTAAACAAACCTATATCGTTTGGATATGTAGATATGTCAACAAAGGTGCCCAATGCAGAGTTATTCTGAATCGCTCACTACAGTAAAAGTAAATACTTTACAAACATGCTTTGAAAATACTGAAGGTATGATTAGCTTTGAAGAGGCTTTGCTTCTTTATAAGTTGGCTAAAAGTGCGATGGGTGGGTGCATCGTCGAGGTTGGTTCTTATCGAGGTAGGTCATCAGTTTTCCTTGGTTTAGGATCAATTGATGGTGCCGGAGTCCCAGTATATGCTATCGATCCACACAAGAAATTTACTGGTGTGCTGGGTGGTGTTTTTGGCCCTAAAGACCGAACTGAGTTTTATAGAGCAATGCTCAGCAATAAATGTAGCGAAATCGTCTCATTGATTAATTTGAGCAGTGATAAATTCTGTAAAACTTGGAACGAGCCGATATCATTATTGTGGATTGATGGTGATCATAGCTACAACGGCGTAAAAAACGACTTTGATAGTTGGATAAACCATATGCAGCCTGATGGATTAATCGCTTTTGATGACGCTACAGATAAAAACTTAGGACCACACAAGCTAATAGATGAATTAATTGAATCTGGTTTATTCGCAAAAGTGACTAGCGTCGGAAAAGTGATTGTCATTGAGAAAGTTAACCATAAATGAGAAATAATTCAGAATTTAAATCTTTTGATTTCGATGAATTAGCAAATTATTTGAAATTCAATAGTTACTTATCTAAACGCCATAAGATCTTTTATGTTGCGACGCCTAAGGTGGCATGCACATCACTAAAATGGTGGTTTGCCGATATCGAAGGGCTGAGAGATGAACTTGAGCAATGTGCAATCAATAGCTTCGAGAGTACATCAGAATTAGCTATACATGATACTTTCCACAAAGTATCCCCAAACATTACAGGACTTTCAAAAACTAGTTTAATCGACGTGTTAAATACCAGTGATTACTTTAAGTTTGCATTAGTCCGTAATCCCTTTACAAGATTGTTTTCTGCATGGCAATCGAAGTTGCTGTATAAAGAACCACTTCAAAGTAAAAATTATATTGATCGTGAGTTTTTTAATCATCCAATTAACTCGATTGATGACATAGCAAGATCATTCGAAAAATTTCTTCAACATTTAGCTGAAAATGAGGTGCCAGATTTTTGGGATCCCCATTGGACTCCTCAAACAACTCTTTTACATCCTGAGATCATCAATTACACAAAAATATCTAAATTAGAGGACACTAAAGACTTGAGTGTGCTTTTGAAAAAACATCTGGGTGAAAATTTTATAGATCCTTTTCAAACTAACCATTCAAATGAGAGTTTGATACCTTTTGTTCCTGAGGTTATCACTACACGCAGTATAGAATTAATACAAAAACTATATTCCTGTGATTTCACTGCTTTCAAATATAGTAAAACCCCTCCACAAACTTCAAAAAAATTCTCAGATGATCAATTCGAGATTGCTTTAAAGGCTATTAAGTTAATTAGTGAGAGAAATAAAAAATTAGGTGAGCATAACTTGAATGTTCCTAAACTTAATGAACAACTATCTATATCTGAACTTAATGTTAGGCAATTAAAAGATACAGTAAACGGATTGGAACAGACGATTCTCGAAAAAGAGAATACTATTCTCGAATCTGAACTTAATGTTACGCAATTAAAAGATACAGTAAACGGATTGGAACAGACGATTCTCGAAAAAGATAAAATTATGGAAAGTCTGACTAACGATCTTAAAATAAGAAATCATGAGATCCAAATGATTAAAGCTTCAAGGATTTATAGCTTAACTAATTGTCTATCAAATGATCCATTTAGTTTCAAAAAACTTTATAAGTTAACGAGAATATTGGCTGGTATAGCGACTCCTGAAAAATTGAAAAGGGTAATCAGACCCACCATAAATGAGAATAAAACAGAAATAAATTTTCAATCAGATAATAAACCAAAAGTATTACATGTAATTGCTAATTTTATGCTTGGCGGTTCCAGTCGTTTGGTGGCAGACATTGTCCAAGATTTGGATAATTATCACCATGAAGTTGTAACCTCTGCCACTCCAGATGTCCCTGCTTATCCTAAAATTTCACCTTATCAGTACCTTCCAGGAACAAATCCGACAGAGTTTGAGGCTTTTCTCAATAATTATTCCCCTGATATTGTTCACATTCATTATTGGGGAGATTGCGATGAACCTTGGTATAAAAGCGTCTATCAATCACTCAAGAGTCAAGACTGCAAAATTATTGAAAATATTAATACACCAGTTGATCCCCTTATTGAAGAAGATATTGATAGGTATGTTTATGTCAGTGATTACGTCAAAACCGTTTTTGGTTCCCTAACGGAAAACTCAGTCACAATTCACCCCGGCAGTGATTTTGAGTTATTCAATAACAAAATTGAAAACGTAGTTGATGATTGTATTGGAATGGTATATAGGCTTGAAAATGATAAGTTAAATCTAGAGTCCATAGACCCATTTATCGATGTAGTAAAAAAACGCCCACAAACAAAAGTAATCATTGTTGGCGGCGGAACTAATCTTGAGCTATACAAAAAGAAATGCAAGGAAGCTGGAGTATCAGATTCATTCATATTTACAGGTTATGTCGAATATGAAACTCTTCCTGAATGGTATAAGAAACTAAGTCTTTTTGTTGCACCGGTATGGAAAGAGAGTTTTGGACAGGTAGCACCGTTTGCAATGAGCATGGGTCTTCCAGTCGTTGGCTACAATATCGGTGCACTGCCTGAAATTATTGGTAAACCAGAACTTCTCGCAGAATATGGTAACAGTGAACAGCTAGCGGATATTATTATTGAATTATTAAATGATAGAGAACGACGTTTAGAAATAGGGGAATTTAATCAAAAACGAGCACAGGAAAGATTTTCTGTACAAGCGATGACCGAGTCTTATCAGACTATCTATGATGAATTAGTGCTTGTTTAAAATGAAAATTGTCTATTTTGTACACTGCTTTTTCCCCGAACATTTCTATGGTTCAGAAACCTACACCTTGAATGTTGCAAAATATATGCAGCAACAAGGTCATCAAGTTCATATCATTACTGCAAGATTTCCTGGCGAGGTAGAGGCTGAAACGTTTGTCGAAAATTATGATTTTGATGGACTAAAAGTTACCAGCTTTGATAAAAATAAATTACCTAACAAGCGAGTCAAAGATACCTATTACCAAGATGAAATGAGAGGCCCTTTAAGGGAAAAATTAAAAGAGCTGCAACCAGACATCATTCATGTTGTACATCTCATTAACCACACATCAGTTCTACTTGAAGTAATAAATGAGCTGAAAATACCTGTTATAGCTACGTTTACCGATTTTTATGGTTTTTGCTTCAACAATAAACTCCAAGCGGCAGATGAAAGCTTGTGTAAAGGACCTAGCGTATCACGAACAAACTGTATTGCTTGTTACTTAAAAGCCACTTCAGATCAACAAAAAAACAAACTACTAAACACAGCAACAGCAAAAACTCCGTTGGTAAATGTGACTGCAAATATTGCTAATCTATTTATGCGGGTTGCGCCTAGTTTTGTGCCAGCGCAATATCGAACTGCCATATCGGATTTGAAAACTCGCCCGAAAACTATGCAGTCTTGTTATGAGTATTTTGATGCAGCTATTGCACCCAGTAAGTTCCTAAAAAAAGCATATCTAAACAACCACTTTGAACAGCCGCTTTATTTGCAAAATTTTGGTGTAGATATTGACCGTTCAGAAAAAAAAGTTAGAGAGCATCAACCCCTTCGTATAGGTTTTATCGGACAAATCGCAGCCCATAAAGGCGTAGATATACTGATATCTGCATTTGAGAATATTAATAATGCAGAGCTGCATATCTATGGACCAGAAGACCAAGATAAATCGTATGTTAGTGCACTGAAAAAAGCAGCGAATGTTTGTAAGGAAAAAGTAGTATTTCATGGAACATTCTACCCTGAAAAAATGGCTGAAATCATGCAGGAATTAGACTTTCTAGTCATCCCTTCACGCTGGTATGAAAATAGCCCATTAGTACTTTTGTATGCTCTTGCTACACATACTCCTGTAATAGTTTCTGATGTAGAAGGAATGACGGAGTTTGTAATACACGGTGTGAATGGCTATGTTTTTCCAATGGGAAGCAGTGATAGATTATCTGAAATAATATCTAAAATTACTCAGAATCCAGAGAATGCAAAACTAATGAGTAAAAACACACATTATTCGAGAACCACTAAAGACATGGCAGATGATGTTCTAACACTTTATGAAAGTCTTATCTAAAACTCGGATCTAAGTATCAAATATCTCTGGTTTCATACTTGCTAAGTTCAAGTAGGATTCGCATTGCAGTCTTAAGTATTATCAAAGCGTTAGATCTTAGTGTTATTTGTAATGCTTCACTAAATAATACTATTCCTAGTTAAGACTTTTATAATCAAAAATGATGAAATTGTTATGAAGTGCATAATATTCGGTGGTGGTGGATTTATTGGTTCTACAATTGCAGATAAGCTATTAGCTGAAGGCCACCATGTAAAGATATTCGAGCGTCCACGGGTTCCCCAATATCGCATATTTAGCAAAGAAGAAAAGATAGAGTGGGTTAGCGGTGATTTTTCAAGTTCTCATGATATTGCTAAAGCTATCAATGGAATGGATGCGGTATTACATTTAGTGTCTACTACATTACCCAAAAGTTCAAATGAGGATCCTGTATATGACGTTGAGAGTAATGTTGTTTCAACACTAAAAATGTTGAATGAATCAGTTGCTCAAAAAATAAAAAAAATAATTTTCATATCTTCAGGTGGTACGGTGTATGGCAGTCCAATTTATTTACCCATTGATGAGATTCATCCTACTAACCCTATAGTTTCGTATGGAGTCACGAAACTAACAATTGAAAAATATTTAAAAATCTATCAAAAAGCTTATGGCATACAACCCATCATTCTCAGAGTCGCCAATCCATATGGCGAGCGTCAGCGCGTTGAAACGGCTCAAGGCGCGGTGGGTGTGTTTATTAACAGAGCATTAAGAGATATGCCAATCGAGATATGGGGTGATGGAAGTATTACGCGCGACTATATTCATGTAAGCGATGTTGCAGATGCATTTAGTCTGGCTCTACAGTATTCTGGGTCTGAAAGTTGTTTCAATATTAGTTCGGGGACTGGAACTAGTCTCAATCAGCTTATAGATCTCATAGATAACAATCTAGAAAACCCTGTTAAACGTAATTACCAGCCAGGACGTCCTTTTGATGTACCCATCAGCGTTTTGAGTAATCAGCTCGCCATTAAGGAGTTAAACTGGAAACCATCCATCTCAATAGAAGATGGAATTACGCGGACTGCTAAGTGGATGAGAAATCAACTGAATTGAAACCAGTAATTAAAATAATGAGAATCCTTCTTACAACCCACCAGTTTTTCCCTCAATTTTCAGCTGGAACAGAGGTGCTTACATTATCAGTTGCTAGAGAATTGTTACGTCGGGGCCATGAGGTACACATTTACACTGGGTATCCAACTAATAAAGCACTTTTAGATCATGAGCGATTTGATGAATACGAGTTTGAAGGAATTCATGTATACAGATTTCATCATGAATACGTGTGTATGGGCGGGCAATCATCTTTGATTAAGGTGGGTTATGATAACGTATTGGCAGCGAGACATTTTGAAAGGATTTTAAAGAACTTTAACCCGGATATAATACATTTTTTTCACCTAAATAGGCTAGGTACAGGGTTAATTGAAAAAGCAAACCAGGCTAGAACTCCTGCATATGCAACCTTAACAGATTTTTGGGCTATTTGCCCCACTGGGCAGTTGCTCCTACCTTCAGGAAAATTATGTGATGGTCCAAATTTATATGCTGGCAATTGTGTAAAACATTTCGCACAAAACTCACAGAAAGGTTTTATTGGCGGACTACTTAAATGGTTGCCCATTACCCTTTTTAATTTCTTTACTAAACTGACTTTATACAATCGTTTGCCTGCCTACCCTAACTCCAATGAAGTTGCAGCAATTTCAGATCGGCTAAATGTAAATGTTTTTCGTTTAAACTTACTCAAAAAGATTATTGCACCAAACCAATTGCTTTATGACGTATTAGTTAAGAATGGCGTTAGGAAAGAGCTGATTCTTAAATCATCTTATGGCATTGATGTAATTTATAACGAGGATCGCCCCCTCCAAAGCGAAAGAAAACACTTTCGAATAGGTTTTATAGGTACCCTGGCGGAACATAAAGGCTGTCATGTATTAATCGAGGCTTTTAATATGCTACCAAACGACTCAGCAATTCTTAAAATATACGGTAGCCCCGATGAGCATCCTGAATATTTTATGAAATTGAAATCAATTTCATCCAAAAATACAAATGTAGAGTTTTGTGGTACTTTTGATAATTCAAAAATTTTAAATGTAATATCTGACTTTGATGTGCTGGTGGTGCCATCTATTTGGCTTGAGAATACACCATTAGTTATTTACTCAGCTCAAGCTGCACGCTGTCCCGTGGTTGGTTCAAATTTTAAAGGCATTTCTGATGTAATCAAACACAATCATAATGGCTTGTTATTCCAGCCTGGAAACTATGAGGATCTTGCTGATATATTGCTTCGCTTAATTAAAACACCAGCTTTGGTTTCAAGATTAAGTAAAAATGCAAAGCTTCCTAAAACGACTTACAAGTATGTAGATGAATTGCTAACTATCTGGGCCAGTTAAATTTCAGTGTTTAACTTGCCTTAAATTGACTTTGATAAGGATTGTGACTTTTAGGTTATTCATGGCGTTAGAATGAAGAGGTTTATTGTAGCTCTCCATTACAGAATATACTGCTAAGTTGTTTGCACAGTAGTACTAGAAACATCCGACGGTGAAAACTGACATACGTGAGTATGATTATAAATTTTGTTTTTATTGAAGCATGCTTTGATGCTTAATTAAAAACTTTAATCCAGAGGTTAAACGGACTTGGATGACAAAAGTAACATTATTTGGCATGTCCACAAACTTAACAAGAAAGACAGAGCTCGACAAAAACGACAAAAAGCTTGCTTACTCTGGTTCACGGGCTTGAGTGCTTCCGGCAAGTCGACAACTGCTAATGTAATTGAGCAAAAGCTTTTTGAGCTTGGACACCATACGTATTTACTAGATGGTGATAACGTTCGCCATGGTTTGAATAAAGATTTAGGGTTTAGTGACTCTGATAGGGTGGAGAATATTCGGCGTATTGGTGAGATGGCCAAGTTATTTACCGATGCAGGCCTAATCGTTTTGAGCGCTTTTATTTCGCCTTTTTGTGCAGACAGAAAAATGGTGCGTGATTTGGTTGAGGAGGGTGAGTTTGTAGAAATTCATATGGCTACACCTTTAAGTGTTTGTGAGCAGCGTGATCCTAAAGGCTTATACAAAAAAGCAAGGCAAGGTGAAATAAAAAACTTTACAGGTATTGATTCCACCTATGAAGCGCCTGAAAAGCCAGAGCTCGTCATCAATACAGCCGAATGTGATATTGAGGCCTGTGCTGATAAAGTGATTGCATACCTAAAACAAAAACAGATTATCCACGATTGAGTCATGGCAAATATTGATGTCTTCAACGGCGATGCAGATGGTATCTGCTCACTGGTGCAGCTTAGGCTCGCTCAGACCAGAGAATCAAAGCTGGTAACCGGCATCAAACGTGATATCAATCTTTTGAGACGAGTAAAGCCGTCAGCCGGTGATTTGCTTACCGTACTTGATATTTCCATGCAGAAAAATCACTCTGATTTACTCCGTGTGCTGGATTGCGGCGCTCAGGTGTTCTATGCCGATCATCATAATCCCGGTGAAATTATCGAGCATCCGGCGTTAGAAGCACATATAGATATGTCACCTTCTATTTGCACGGCTTTGATTGTTGATAAATTCCTCACTGGGCAGTTTCGTTTATGGGCTATCACAGCGGCCTTCGGCGATAATTTAAGCAAGGTGGCATACAAGTTGGCGAGGGAACAGGGGCTGGATGGTGAAGAAATCTCAGCTTTGCAGGAACTGGGCACTTATCTTAATTACAATGGCTATGGCGCAAGCCTGGATGATTTGTTTTTTCATCCCGCTGAACTCTACAAAGAGTGTGTGAAACACAAGACACCTTTTGATTTCATAGAACAGAATCAGGCCGTCTTTGGGACTTTGCAGGTTGGTTATCTTCAGGATATCAGCACCGCCAGAAAGCAAAAACTTTTTCATGAAACTGAATCTGTTGCTGCGCTGCGGCTTCCCGCTGAGAAATGGGCTAGGCGGGTGAGCGGCGTATTCAGCAACAAACTCAGTAATGAGCATCCTGACCGGGCCCATGCGATTCTGATTGAAAAAGGGGACGGTGATTATCTGGCCAGTATTCGGGCACCCTTGAGTCAGCTTGAGGGTGCTGATGAGATTGCAGGGCGCTTTAAAACAGGCGGTGGTCGCAAAGGAGCGGCAGGTATTAATTTACTGAAAGAGGAAGAGATTCCATTGCTGATCGATTTGATGGAGCAGCGTTATGGGTGAACTGAGGTATGCTGATTCTTCATCCTCAGAATAATGGTGAATAAGCAGTGTGACTATTAATAGGTTCAAGATGACAGAAAGAATGCTCTTGAGTAAGTTTATTCCTATTTGTCCCATCCCGAGTCGGTGTGAAAGCAAATTGCGATAAAGTGCAAGTAAGCGTATTATTAATCGTACTGTTAAGAGGGCGATTACATGATTGCAGCTAACGATATCAAAACCAAAGGCGTATCCACCATCGAGGAAGCTTTACGTGGACATAGCGAAGCTATGATCACTGTCCGTGGCAAGGAAAAATATGTGGTCATGCGCGTTGAAGAATATCAACATTTACGTGAAGCAGAGTTAGAAGCTGCGCTTTGGGAGAGCCGTCAGGATATTGAGAACAAAGCCTATAAAACACAATCCATCGCTGAACATATTCAAGAATTGTTTGATTAATGGCATATCAGCTGCTTTTCACGGAAAGTTATCTCAAACGAGCCAAGCGATTTGCAAAACGACACCCCGAGTTAAAATCTCAATACGAAAAAACACTCAAACTACTGGAACAGAATCCATTCCATCCCTCTCTACGTTTGCATTCCCTGACTGGAAGGTTATCTGGATTGCATTCGGTTTCAATCAATCTTGACTATCGGTTGACATTGGAGCTCATTATCCATGACGAGCGTATTATTCCAATCAATGTTGGTAGCCATGAAGATGTGTATCGATAAATTGATGTCCCAGCGCAGTAATTACTTAGGGAACTTTTATTTGCCATATCGACCCCTTTGATTGTACTCAGGGCCTGCTGCGTTGACGTATTTCATGGTTGGAAATAGCCTTTGAGCTTGTAGAAAGAGCCTTCGGCATGCTCAGGATGACATAGAAATGGCGACTTATTTGTGTTGACTCTACCCTCAATAGGCAGCCCTGGCATATGAGGAGGTTTAAATTTGATCTGCTGGGCTTGCAAAATATTCACCGGATAAAGTAGGCTTGATTTGTCACTCAGGGTGAGTGATTTAATGGACTAACAACAAGGAAAGATTATGTTTAAGCAAACTCTTATCGCTGCGTTCGCAGCATTATTTCTGTTTCTGGGCTCAGCTTTCGCAGCCGATAAAATCAACCTGAATGATGCCAGTGCTGAACAGCTTCAAATGCTTGATGGTGTCGGTCCGGCAACCGCTTCTGCGATTATTGAATATCGAGAAGCCAATGGCGGCTTTGACAGTGTAGAGGAACTCAAGAGCGTCAAAGGGATTGGTGAGAAGAAAATGCAGAGCCTGTCTGATGATGTAACCGTCTCAGAATAAAAGCTGAAGTTATGAAAAGCAGCATGACTGATTTTCAGTCATGCTGCTTTTTTAATGGGACAGACTTTCGACCAGGCGCGACTTGAGCTCGTCTTCTTCTTCCTCGCTCAGCGCACCATCTTGCTGGGTGGTAATGAAAAAGACGTCTTCCACCTGATCGCCAAGCGTGTTGATCTTGGCGTTAATCAATTGAATGTTACAGGCCAGAAATACCTGTGCGACAGCAGAAACCAGACCCGGGCGGTCATGGGTATAAAGCGACATCACCGTGTGGTTTTGCTGCGGATTGGTTTCAAATTCGATATTGGGCTGGGTTTTGAACAGCTTCATCGTGCGCGGCGTAATGACCGGGCAATAAGCTTTGATATCGCCGGTATTAGCCAATTGTTTCTGTAAGGCCTTGATAATCTCACGGGATTCCAGCGTATCGCCATTGACGATAAAGGTGTTCAGGGCGTCAGACTCACTAGTGACATTGATTTTGGCATCCAGTACGTTGAGCTGACATTGCTCCAGTGCCGAGGTGATGGCGGCAAAAATCCCGGGCCGGTCTTTGGTGACCACAAAGATTTCCAGGGTCTGCTGTTCGTTGTGTGTGCGTAGCGCTATCAAGGGATCTTCACCGGCATGATCCAGTCTTTCCTCGGTCTGCCAGATTAATTCATCAACGGAATGACGCAGGAAGTATTCGAGATCATAGCCCTGCCAGAGCAGGTTGATATCTTGTTGCTGGTGGCCTCGCTGTTCCAGCAGGTGCATCGCTTCCTGGTATTTCTTATAGCTTTTCTCACGGGTGCTCTTGGCCTGTGCCTCGGTGTGCTCAATCCACTGCCGCGTGCTGTGATAAAGCTGCTTCAGCAGTGAATCACGCCAGCCGTTCCAGAGATTATTATTGGTGGCACGAATATCGGCGACAGTGAGCAGATACAGGTAATTGAGCCGATCGGTGGTCTGCACCAGTTCAGCGAATTTTTTGATGACATCCGGATCTTCCAGATCGCTCTTCTGGGCGGTAGAGGACATCGCCAGATGATGACGGATCAAAAAGCAGATCAAATCGGTGTCGTAGTTGCTCAGACTATGGCGTTGGCAGAAAGCTTTGGCATCAACAACACCGAGCACACTGTGATCACCACCACGTCCCTTGGCAATATCATGGTAAATGCCGGCGATGTAGAGCAGTTCCGGTTTGGGCAACTGGTTGAAGACTTCCGAACACAGCGGAAACTCATGGCGATATTCTTCACAGGAGAAACGACGCAGATTACGAACCAGGAACAGGGTGTGCTCATCGACGGTATAGGCATGAAACAGATCATGCTGCATCTGGCCTACGATACGGCCGAATTCAGGCAGGTAAGCGCCGAGCACATCCAGCTCGTTCATCCGCCGGAATTCATGGGTCACGCCTTTGGGCTGGCGGATGATCTCCATAAACAGGGTACGGTTACGCAGATCCGCCCGGAATTTATCGTCAATCAGATGCAAATGCGCATGGATCTGGCGAATGGTTGAAGCCCGCACGCCTTTGAGTTGCGGATTCTGTTCCAGCACCAGGAAGACTTCCAGCATCGCGTAGGGGTAATAGGCAAAAATGCCCGGATTGATGGTTTCCAGATAACCATTATGCGACTGGAAGCGGCGGTTGATGATTTTGATATCCCGCGGCTCATCGGCGAGGATGATGGTTTCTTCAAACAGTTGCAAAAGCAGACTGTTCATCTGGCTCACCGAACGGGCGCAGCGGTAGTAGTCCTTCATAAACTGCTCGACCGCGAGGCGCGACTCACTATCGACGTAACCCAGTTGTTTGGCGAGTTCCCGCTGATGGTCAATCATCAGCTTTTCCTGCTTACGACCGGCCAGCTGGTGGAGGGCGAAGCGGATAGTCCAGAGAAATTGCTGCGCTTTATGCAGCGTTTCGAACTCGCTGTTGGCGAGAAAGCCTTTTTGTCTCAAACCTTCCAGGTTGCGAACATCAAAGTGCTGCTGGGCAACCCAGGTCACCACCTGAATGTCACGCAGACCGCCCGGCGATTCCTTGAGATTGGGTTCGAGATTATTGGCAGAATCGTTGTATTTCTGGTGACGATCGAACTGCTCCTGGCGTTTCAGTTCAAAAAAGCGGCGGGTATCCCAGGTTTTATTGTCGACGGTGAGTTGTTCCAGTGATTCAAACAGCTTTTCATCACCGCAGAGGAAGCGCGCTTCCAATAAGTTGGTGGCAATGGTGATGTCTTCTTCGGCCTGTTGCCGGCATTCCTGAATGGTCCGGACGCTATGGCCGATTTCAAGGCCGATATCCCAAAGCTGGGTTAAGAAGTCGGATAAAGATCTCGGCGGTTCAGCAGATACTGATTCATCCAGCAGGATCAGCAGATCCACATCGGAATAGGGATGCAATTCCCCGCGGCCATAACCACCGACAGCAATCAGACTGACCGGTGTGTTGTCATCGATAAACTGCTGCCAGATTTGCTGCAGGATTTCATCGACAAAAGCAGCCCGTTGATAGACAAGCTCTGCAACTGGCACACCCTGTTTAAATTGTTGTTTTAGATATTGTTGACTCTGTTTCAGCGCATGCCGGCAAAATTCACTATTGAGCTCGGCATCAAAAGGCATAACAAGATTTCCCACTTCCCAGATAGAAGTGGATTGCTGTGATAGTGGCTCATCCTGAATCAGAGATCGTCCTCCTCATCGCGTTGGGTTAAAACTTCGTGGCCATTGTCAGTGACCAGAATAGTGTGCTCCCACTGGGCTGACAGCGAGCGGTCCTTGGTGACCACAGTCCACCCATCCGGTAACTGTCTGACGTGCCGTTTGCCTGCGTTAATCATGGGTTCTATTGTGAACGTCATGCCGGGTTTGAGTTCCATGCCGGTGCCGGGCGTGCCATAGTGCAGTACCTGAGGCTCTTCATGGAAAACAGTACCGATGCCATGACCACAGTATTCTCGCACCACGGAGAAGTTTTCTTTTTCAGCATGTTGCTGAATGGCGTGACCGATATCACCGAGACGCACGCCGGGTTTGACCATATCAATGCCAATCAGCATTGATTCGCGTGCAACCCGGCACAGGCGCTCAGCCAGGATTGATGTCTTGCCGACATGAAACATTTTGCTGGTATCGCCGTGGTAGCCGTCTTTGATGACGGTGACATCGATATTAATGATGTCACCATCTTTCAGTTTCTTGTCGCCGGGAATGCCGTGGCAGATGACATGATTGACGGAGGTACAGACCGACTTGGGAAAACCATGATAGTTGAGTGGTGCCGGAATCGCTTTTTGCTCATTGACGATGTAGTCGTGACAGATCTGATTGAGCTCGTCAGTGGTGATACCGGCCTTGACGTGCGGTGTGATCATCATTAATACATCTGCGGCAAGCTTGCCGGCAATGCGCATTTTTTCGATTTCGTCTGCAGTTTTAATACTGACTGCCATGTACAATTCCCAGTTAAGTAATGTAGTAAACCAAGTTCATAGTTTGCCGGAAATCCCGCCTTGTCACCAGTGATGCTTTGGCAAATCGGGCCGGCAGACGATTTGGCTTTGTTTTGCATCCTATTTGTGGAATAATATGCGCGCCCGATGCTGCTCTTATTCGGAGCGGGTCGAGGCAAAATCACACATGTGCCGACACAGTTGTCGGGGTGCTGTCGATAAGACTCGAACAGTCGACAACTGGGGTACATGGAGGCTAAACCCCATACTCTAAAGGTATAATCATGGCTAAAACTACAATGCGCCAAATGCTCGAAGCAGGCGTACATTTCGGTCACCAGACCCGCTACTGGAATCCAAAAATGGGTCCTTTCATTTTTGGTAAGCGTAACAACATTCATATCATTAACCTGGAACAAAGCCTGCCAATGTTCAACGATGCGTTGAACTACGTCAGCAAACTGGCTTCCAAAAAAGGCAAAATCCTGTTCGTAGGCACCAAACGTGCCGCTCAGGATGCGATTCGTGAAGACGCAGAACGCGCCGGTATGCCTTTCGTTAACCGTCGCTGGTTGGGCGGTATGCTGACCAACTTCCAGACCGTTCGTGCATCAATCAAACGTCTGGAGAGCATCCAGGAAATGATCGAGTCAGGCAGAACTGAAGGTCTGAAAAAGAAAGAAGTGCTGGATCTGACCCGCGAACAGGAAAAACTGGAAAAAAGCATCGGCGGTATCCGCAAAATGGGCGGCCTGCCAGACGCGATGTTTGTTATCGACGTTGAGCATGAAAGCATTGCAATCAAAGAAGCCAAGAAACTGGGCATTCCTGTGATTGCTGTTGTCGATAGTAACAGCGATCCTGACGGCATCGACTATGTCATCCCAGGTAACGACGACTCCATGCGTGCGATTCGCCTCTACACTGCGAACATCGCCGACGCCATCCTGGAAGGTCGTGCCTCTGTGACAACCGCAGATGCGAACGAAGAATTTGTAGAAGTTGCTGAAGACAGTGCTGAAAAAGCAGCCGAGTAATTTCTACTAAGAGACTCAGCAGGCTCGCCCGTGAGGGCGGGCCTGTGTTGTATGTGTGGTCTGAATAATCAGACCGGCACAAACCGAATTGATTTGAAGGGTGAGAATAATGGCAATTACTGCAGCTTTAGTAAAAGAACTGCGTGAGCGTACCGGCTCAGGCATGATGGAGTGCAAAAAAGCACTGGTTGAAGCAAACGGCGATATCGAACTGGCTATCGAAGAAATGCGTAAAGCCGGTCTGGCAAAAGCTGACAAGAAAGCCGATCGCGTGGCCGCTGAAGGTATCATCGCCATCGAAGTCAGCAGCGATAACAAAAATGCGATCATGCTGGAAGTTAACTCAGAAACTGACTTCGTCGCCAAAGCCGACGATTTTGTCGCATTCGTCAACGAAGTCGCACAAAAAGCACTGGTCGCCCAACCGGCTGATCTGGATGCGCTGAAAGAGCTGACTCTGGATTCAGGTGAGACTGTTGAAAGCAAACGTCAGGCGCTGGTCGCTAAAATCGGTGAAAACATCCAGGTACGTCGTTTCACCACTATGTCTACAGATGGCATCATCGGTTTCTACCGTCATGGCGACCGCATTGGTACCATGGTCAACATCAAAGGTGGTGACGAAGAACTGGCAAGAGACTTGGCGATGCACGTTGCGGCCAGCCGTCCACAAGCCGTTTCTGCAGACGATCTGTCACAGGAACTGCTGGACAAAGAGCGTGACATCGTTGCGACTCAGGCCAAAGACAGCGGCAAGCCGGACAACATTATTGAGAAAATGATCGAAGGCCGCATGGCGAAGTTCGTCAACGAAATCAGCCTGCTGGGTCAGCCTTTCGTTAAAGACCCGGATGTGACTGTTGAAAAACTGGTCAAACAGGCCGGTGCCACTGTAGAAGGTTTTGCTTTCTACGAAGTGGGTGAAGGTATCGAAAAAGCAGAAGATAACTTTGCTGAAGAAGTGATGGCTCAAGCCAGAGGTAAATAATCGATGACGACGGGAAGTCAACCAGTTTACAAGCGTGTTCTGCTCAAACTGAGTGGCGAGGCTTTGATGGGGGATGCCGAATACGGTATTCAGCCTGAAGTCATTTCCCGCTTTGCCAAAGAGATCTCCGAGCTCAACGCCCAGGGTGTTGAGCTCGGCATCGTCATCGGAGGCGGTAATATTTTCCGTGGTGCCGGTCTGGCTGCCAGTGGCATGGACCGCGTCAGTGCTGACCATATGGGCATGCTGGCGACCGTGATGAATGCCCTCGCGCTGCAGGATGCACTGGAGCGTAACGGTACCTTCTGCCGTGTCATGTCAGCGATTCGCATTCACGAAGTGTGTGAAGACTATCTGCGTCGTCGCGCCATTCGCCATCTGGAAAAAGGGCGCGTGGTGATTTTCGCCGCGGGTACCGGTAACCCGTTTTTCACCACGGATTCGGCCGCCAGCCTGCGGGCTGTCGAAATCGGCGCCGAACTGATGCTGAAAGCGACCCAGGTAGACGGCGTCTATACTGACGACCCACGCAAGAATGCGGATGCGGTGCGCTACACCGAACTGAGTTACGATGAAGTCATCAACAACCGCCTGGCCGTGATGGACACCACCGCGGTGGTGATGTGTCAGGAACAGGAAATCCCGCTGCGCGTGTTTGATGTGCATAAAGCCGGTAACCTGACCAAAATCATTTACGGTGAAGATGTGGGCACACTAGTCAAATAGGACGGATCATGATCGAAGAAATAAAAAAAGATGCCGCGGACAGAATGAAAAAAAGCGTCTCAGCGCTGAGTTCGCAAATGGCTAAAATCCGTGCCGGCCGGGCACACACCAGCCTGCTGGATCACCTGCAGGTGCCGTATTACGGCTCTGATGTGCCGCTGAACCAAGTGGCTAACGTCGGTGTGGAAGATTCGCGGACCCTGTCTGTGACCCCTTGGGAAAAAGACATGGTGCCGGTGATTGAAAAAGCAATTATGAATTCTGATCTGGGCGTGAATCCTAACAGCGCTGGTATGACCATCCGTATTCCGATTCCGCCGTTGACAGAAGAGCGTCGTCGCGATCTGGTCAAAGTCGCCAAAGCGGAAGCGGAAAATGCCCGGGTGGCAGTGCGTAATATCCGCCGTGATGCGAACAGCACCTTGAAGGACCTGCTGAAAGAAAAAGAAATCTCTGAAGATGAACAGCGCGGTGCGGAAGAAGAAATTCAGAAGCTGACTGACGCTACTATCAAGGACATCGACCATATCCTGTCAGATAAAGAATCGGATCTGATGGAAGTGTAACCGTCTGGTTACACTTCATTTTCATCACACTCGCATGAGTGATCAAAACCGCAAAATTCCCAAACATATCGCCATCATCATGGATGGCAACGGCCGCTGGGCCAAACAACGTCTGCAACCGCGTTTTATGGGCCACCGCGCAGGTGTCAAAGCGGTTGAAGGCATTGTTAAGCGCTGTGCCCAGTTGGGCGTAGAAGTACTGAGTCTGTTTGCTTTCAGCAGCGAAAACTGGCGCCGTCCGGGCAAAGAAGTTTCCTTGCTGATGGAATTGTTCAGCCACGCATTGAACAATCAGGTAAAAAAACTTCACGATAATAATATCAAGCTGCAGATTGTCGGCGACATCAGCGGCTTTTCAGCTTCGCTGCAAAAGCAGATAAAACAGGCGCACGAACTCACGCAACACAATACCGGCCTCATCCTCAACATTGCTGCCAACTACGGCGGCCGCTGGGATATTACCCAATCTGTGAGACAACTGGCTGAGCAGGTAGCACGTGGTGAACTTGCTGCCGAGGATATTTCAGAAGAAATGATTAACAATCATTTAACTACAGCTGCGTTGCCGGAGCCGGATTTGTTCATCCGCACCGGCGGTGAGCAGCGTGTCAGTAATTTTCTGTTATGGCAGATGGCCTATACCGAGTTTTATTTCACCGATGTGTTATGGCCTGAATTTGATTCGGGTCAGCTCAATAAAGCGATTGATTCATTTTCATGCCGAGAGCGACGATTTGGTCGCACCTCAGAACAACTGCAGGATGATTCTGATGCTTAAACAACGTCTGCTGACTGCCGCGATCCTGATCCCCCTGGTTATTTGGGCCCTGCTGGATTTACAGAGTGGCATTGTGACGCTGCTGTTTACGGCAGTTTCGCTGTTGGCGGCATGGGAATGGATCAGTCTGACAGGCATTCAACACAGCGGCATCAAAGCCATGCTGGTCAGTCTGCTGTTTCTGCTTGGTGGCCTTGCCATGTTATCGCTGCCGGTTATTGCCATTTTATCAATCAGCCTGTTCGTCTGGCTCAGCGCCACATTACTGGTCATTTTCTACGCTAAAAAACCGCTCAGTCAGATACTGATCGGGCTGTTCCAGTCTAAGTTTTTTGTTTTCCTTGCTATGCTGCTTATTCTGACCTGCTTTGTCACCAGTGCCGGGCTGTTACACAGTCAATGGCAACAAGGGCCGGCACTATTACTATATGTGCTGGTGACCGTCTGGGTTGCCGACACCGGAGGCTATTTTGCCGGTAAACGTTTCGGCAGGCATAAGCTTGCTGTGGCCATCAGTCCCAATAAAACCTGGGAAGGCGTTTATGGGGCGTTGTCATTGGCATTAATCTGGGCACTGGCTTTTGATTTTATTATCGGCAACCCGCTGCAGAATAGCGTTAGCTGGATACTGCTAACTGCTTTTATTGTGATGGTCTCAATTATTGGTGATTTGCTGGAAAGTGTGTTCAAACGCTGTTTTCAGGTTAAAGACAGCGGTCAGTTACTGCCTGGCCATGGCGGTATTCTCGATCGTATCGACAGCCTGCTTGCTGCAGTGCCGGTATTCACAGTCAGTCTGCTTATTCTCGGAGCCCGTTAAATGAAAGCGGTGACCATCCTGGGTTCTACCGGATCTATTGGTGTCAGCACACTGGATGTATTGAGCCGTCATCCTGAACAGTTTTCAGTTTATGCACTGACGGCCAATGGCTCTGTCGATGTCATGCTCAGGCAATGCCTTGAGTATCAGCCCAAACTTGCCGTGATGCTGGACCTGGATGCTGCGGAATTGCTCAAACAGCGCCTGCAGGAAAACGGTTCATCAACACAAGTTCTGGCAGGTGAGAGCGCCTTGCAGCAAGTGGCATCCAGTGATGAGACTGATTACGTTGTGGCGGCGATTGTCGGTGCGGCAGGACTGATGCCCACATTGGCAGCAGCCCGAGCCGGCAAACGTATCTTACTGGCTAATAAAGAAGCGTTGGTGATGAGCGGCGCTCTGTTTATGCACGAAGTGCAGCAGAATCAAGCCACTTTGCTGCCGGTGGACAGTGAGCATAATGCGATCTGGCAATGCATGCCCTTGGATGGTGAACAGCAGTACGATTTCAGTCATAAGGGTGTTCGCCGTATTATTCTGACGGCTTCTGGTGGTCCTTTTCGCGATGCTGATCTGGCCTCGCTGGATGCCGTGACCCCGGAACAGGCTGTGGCCCATCCCAACTGGTCGATGGGACAGAAGATTTCGGTTGATTCCGCCACCATGATGAACAAGGGGCTGGAAGTCATTGAAGCGCATTGGCTGTTTGGCCTGCCACCGGAGCAGATTGAGGTCATTCTGCACCGTCAGAGTATCATTCATTCCATGGTCGATTATGATGACGGTAGCGTGCTGGCGCAGATGGGTAATCCGGATATGCGGACACCGATAGCCAATACCCTGGCCTGGCCCCGGCGGATTGATTCCGGCGTCGCACCGCTGGATCTGGTGGCCGCCGGGCGACTTGATTTTGCCAAAGCTGACTTTGACCGTTTCCCCTGTCTGCGACTGGCCTATCAGGCACTGGAAGCAGGCGGCACCAGCACTGCAATATTAAATGCGGCTAATGAAATTGCGGTAGAGGCATTCCTGCAAAGACAGATTCGCTTTACCGATATTGCCAGAATAATCGAGCAGGTACTGAACACACTGCCGGTCAATCAGGCTGACAGCCTGGAGCAGATACTTGCTGATGATGCTGCGGCAAGGCAATACGCCCGGGAGCTTGTCAGCTGATGCTGTCATTAGTTTATTTCCTGATAGCGCTGTCATTACTGATTGTGATCCACGAGTATGGTCACTTCTGGGTCGCCCGACGCTGCGGCGTTAAAGTGCTGCGGTTTTCAGTCGGTTTTGGTAAGCCGCTGTGGAGCAAGCTGGGACGAGACGGTACCGAGTATGCATTAGCACCGATACCTCTCGGCGGCTATGTCAAAATGCTCGACGAACGCGAGGGTAATGTGCCTGAGGCTGAGCTCGAACAGGCTTTCAACCGCCAGTCTCTGCCTAAACGGATGGCGATTGTCGTGGCCGGTCCCGCTGCCAATCTCGCTTTTGCCATTCTGGCTTACTGGTTTTTGTTTGTTGTGGGAATCCCCGGTATCAAACCCATTGTGGCCGATGTTGATCCGCAATCGATTGTGTCACAGGCCGGTATGGTCAGTGGCGATCAAATTCTGCAGGTGGATGGACGGGATACGCCGACCTGGAACAGCGCTTTCAAAGCCTTATTGAGACATGCCGAGCAGGGCGATGAGGCGACACTTACCGTGTTATCCGGCGGCACGCAGCAAACTTTCAGTATTGCCGTACCGCAGCTCGCGATTGATGAAGCCGGTCGACTGTTCAGTGAATTGGGGATAACACCACTGAGACCCGAAATTGCGCCGGTACTGGGCCAGATTGTGCCTGACTCGCCGGCGGCAAATGCCGGACTGCAGGAGGGTGACAGATTATTGTCTGCTGATGGGCGTGAGCTGAATAACTGGAACGACTGGGTAGCACTGATCCAGCAAAACGCTGATAAGACCATGCAGATAAGCATCGAACGGGACCAGCGGGTCATGGAACTGGCATTGACCCCGGAAGCGGGCGAGGATGGTCAAGGGCGCATCGGTGCCGGCGTTGATACTGACTTCAGTAAACTGCCGCCTGAGCTTCAGGCAGAACTGCGTTATGGACCTGTGGCTGCGGTAAAACAAGCGGTAGTACAGACCTGGCTGTTTACCAGTTCCACCCTGAAAAGTTTGTGGGGCATGCTGACAGGCCAGGTTTCAACGGATAATCTTGGCGGCCCTATCAGCATTGCCCAGATCGCCGGCAGTTCGGCTGAGCAGGGGGTGATCAGTTTTGTCAGCTTTCTGGCGATGATCAGCATCACGCTGGGTATCCTTAATCTATTACCTATTCCGATGCTCGACGGCGGTCATTTAATGATGTTTATTATTGAAGCCGTTCGGGGCAAACCGGTGTCTGATGAAGTGCAGGTCAGAGGCCAGCAGATCGGGCTGTTTCTGTTGCTAATGCTGATGTTCCTGGCCTTTTTCAATGATTTATCAAGACTGTTTGGATAATGCTGTCTTTGCAGGTACACTTACATCTTCGTCGACGGATCGTTAGTACAAACTACAATGAGAAAATTACTGCAATTTCTGGTCATGTTATGCCTCTCTGCAGCAGTCATGGCAGAGACTTTTACGATTGAAGATATCAGGGTAGAAGGTCTGCAGCGTATTTCAGCAGGCACGGTTTTCAACTACCTCCCGGTCAAAGTCGGCGATGAAATGTCCGACAATGATGCCCGCGGTATCATTCGCTCCCTCTATAAATCCAAGTACTTTAATGACGTGCAGGTTGAACGCCAGGACAACGTGCTGGTTATTAAAGTGCAGGAAAGACCCGCCATCTCCAGTATCGAACTGGTGGGGAACAAGGATATGGACTCAGCTGAGCTGCTCAAATCCTTACGTGAAATCGGTTTTGGTGAAGGCCAGGTGTTCGAGCAGGCGATGCTGGAACGGGTCGAGCTGGAACTGGAACGCCAGTATTTCAGCCGCGGTAAATACGGCGTCGCGATTGAGTCGGAAGTCACGCCCTTGTCCCGTAACCGGGTTGCCATTCGTATCACCATGGCAGAAGGGGTGGTGGCCACCATCAAGGATATCAACATCGTCGGTAATGATTCCTTTGAACAGGAAGAGCTGACTGAAGAATTTCAGACCACGACCGGCACTTTGTTGTCGTTTATCACCAAAGACAATCAGTATTCACGCCAGAAACTGTCGGCGGATTTGGAAACCCTGCGCTCATTCTATCTTGACCGGGGCTTTGTCGATTTCACGGTAGAGTCTACCCAGGTGTCTATCAGTGACGACAAGAAAAACATGTTCATCACCATCAATATCAGCGAAGGTGAGAAATATAAAATCGATGAGGTACGCCTGGCCGGTAATCTGATTGTGCCGGAGGAGGAACTGTTCGATCTGGTCACTATCAAGGAGAATTCGGTTTTCTCGCGTAAAGCGATTACCAAGAGTACCGAAAACCTGACCGACCGTCTGGGTAATGACGGTTATGCCTTCGCCAACGTCAATGCTGTGCCGGAAATTGACCGCGAAGCGAAAGAAGTCGATCTGACTTTCTTTGTTGATCCGGGGCGTCGTGCCTATGTCAGACGGATTCAGATTTCCGGTAACAGCAAGACCCGTGATGAGGTGCTGCGTCGTGAAATGCGTCAGCAGGAGTCGGCCTGGATCTCGACAGAAAAGGTTGAGCAGTCCAAAGCCCGGATTTCGCGACTGGGCTATTTTGAAAACGTTAACGTGGAAACCATCCCGGTACCGGGTGTACAGGATCAGGTTGATCTCGACTTTAATGTGACTGAAACGCCATCTGGTAGTCTGTCCGCCGGTGTCGGCTACTCGCAGTCGGATGGCATTATCTTCAATGCCAATGTGACCCAGAAAAACTTCCTGGGTAGTGGTAAACATATCCGCTTCGGTTTCAACAACAGTAGCATCAATACTATCTATAGCTTCGGTTACACCAACCCGTATGCGACGATAGATGGTATCAGTCAGGGCTTTAACGCCTATTATCGTAAAACCGATGCTGATGAGGCCAATATCGCCCGTTACACACTCGATGCACTGGGCGGTGATTTCACCTATGGTATTCCGATTTCAGAAGAGAACCGGGTCGACCTGGGTTTTGGCTATGAACGTACCCAGATCGACTTACCCAGCAGAGACAGAATTTTCCGCTATGAAGATTTCATAGAGCGTGAGGGCGATACGTTTGATACCGTGACGCTGAATGCCGGTTGGTCCAGTGACAGCCGTGACAGTGCGATATTGCCAACCAGCGGTATCGCTCAGAGCGTGAGTGCTGAAGTCGCCGTACCGGGTCCTTCATTACAATTTTACAAACTGCGCTACAAGGGCAATGCCTACATGCCATTGAGCGATGATCTGACTTTTGCGATCCGCGGTGAATTTGGTTATGGTGACGCCTACGGTGATACTAACGAATTCCCGTTCTTTGAAAATTTCTATGCCGGTGGTATTCGCAGTGTTCGTGGTTTCCAGGCAAACACTCTGGGTGTGAAAGAACGTACCTCGGATGGGGATGAAGAACCCGTAGGTGGTAATTTGCTGGTTTCAGGTGGTGCAGAAATTATTTTCCCTGTGCCATTTATGGAAAGAAGCCTGAAATCGTTCCGCCTCAGTGCTTTTACCGATTTCGGTAACGTTTACGATGTGAATCAGGATTTTGATGCAGGATTGCTGCGCTACTCAGCAGGCCTGTCCGCTATCTGGATTTCACCTTTCGGAGCCATGACATTCAGTATCGCTGCCCCGCTCAAGAAAGAAGACGGTGACGAGACTGAGGCGTTCCAATTCTCGTTAGGATCGACGTTTTAATTAACCATTGGAGTTGAGTGTGAAAAATATGAAGTTTATTTGGCTGTTGTTCGCTTTGATGATTGCTGCACCTGCCAGTTATGCGGCAGATCTGAAGATCGGTGTTGTCAATGCTGGCGTTGTGCTGGATAAATCTCCACAAAAAGCAGCGGCGCTGGCCCGCCTGGAAAAAGAGTTTGCTTCCCGCAGTCAGTCACTTGAGGCCAAGCACAGAGCGCTCAGAGCTGCACAGGAAAAGCTGAATAAGGATGCCGCCATTCTCAGCGCTGACGAACGTCGTGAAAAAGAGCGCGACATCCTCAGTGACCAGCGTGAACTGCAAAGACTGCAGGATGAATACAGCGAAGACTTGTCTATCCGCCGTAATGAAGAACTGCGCGAACTGGAAAAAGACATCGCTGAAACCATCGTGGATCTTGCCAAAGCAGAATCTTTCGATCTGATCCTGTATCAGGGTGTGATTTTTGCCAGCGACAAAGTCGATCTGACTGACAAAGTGCTGGAAAGACTGAAAGCTAAAGCGAAATAGAGCCAGAGCGTGAGCTGGACATTAGCGCAGATCGCTCAGCATGTGAACGGTCAGGTTGTCGGTGATCCGGAATATCGCATCCGCGCCGTCGGCACCCTGACCCAGGCCGGCCCGGAACAGCTTAGTTTTCTGGCCAACAACAAATACAGAAAGTTTCTGGCTACAACCCGGGCTGGCGCGGTGATTGTGACCGCTGGGGCAGAGACAGACGCCAATACCAACCTGATTGTGGTTGAGGATGCTTATGTCGCCTACGCACGCGCGGCAACCCTGATGTATCCGCTTCCGAAAGCAGAAGCCGGCATTCATCCCAGTGCCTGGCTACACCCCGATGCCAGGGTTGCAGATAACGTCAGCATTGCCGCACAGGTGACGGTTGAACAGGGCGCGGTGATTGCGGAAGGTGTATCGATAGGTCCGGGCAGTGTCGTTGAAGCCAATGTCTCTGTCGGCCGTGACTCAGTTATCAAAGCCAATGTCACGTTATGCCGCGAAGTGCAGATAGGCGAGCGGGTTGTGATTCATCCCGGCGTGGTGATCGGCGCCGATGGTTTCGGTATCGCCAATGACCAGGGGCGCTGGATCAAAGTACCTCAAATAGGGCGCGTGGTAATCGGGGATGATGTCGAAATCGGTGCCAATACCACGATTGATCGGGGCGCCATTGATGACACCGTCATTGGTCAGGGTGTCAAGCTGGATAATCAGATTCAAATCGGTCATAACGTGACTATCGGTGAGCATACTGTGATAGCAGGTTGTGTCGGCATTGCCGGCAGTGCACATATCGGCAGTTATTGTGCCATTGGTGGTGGCACCGGTATTGCCGGTCATATTGAGATCGTGGACGGAGTTCAACTGACCGGCATGAGTATGGTGACCAAATCGATTACCGAAGCCGGGGTTTATTCTTCCGGTATTCCGATTGAGCCCGCCAGGCAGTGGCATAAGAATGTGATCCGCTACCGGCAGATGGATAAATTATTCGAGCGGGTGACCCTGTTGGAAAAACGACTGAAAGACTGAGGAAGATACTGGCACGCTGCCTTTTTACTTTACCGGCAGGGTGACTCACAGTAAGATTGTTGGTCTTTTGTTACCACGATAAGTCCAAGGGTATTGGTTTGAACACGATTGATATACACGAAATTCAACGTCTGTTACCGCATCGGTATCCATTTCTGCTGATTGACAGAGTGATTGAATTTACGCCCGGCGAGCACTTGGTTGGCATTAAGAATGTCACCTTCAACGAGCCGCATTTTACCGGCCATTTCCCGCAGCGTGTGATCATGCCCGGTGTTCTTATCCTTGAGTCACTGGCTCAGGCAACCGGTCTGCTCGCATTCAAGACGGCAGATGCGATCCGTTCCGATGAAGCACTCTATTATCTGGCCGGTATTGATAATGCCCGCTTCAAGAAGCCGGTCGAACCCGGTGATCAATTGAAACTGGAAGTCAAATTGATTAAAAATAAACGTAATCTATGGAAGTTCAGTGGTGAAGCCAGTGTTGACGGTGAAGTTGTCGTCAGTGCTGATATCATGTGTGTTAATCAAGAAATGCCCAAGTGATTCATCCCAGCGCCATTATCGACCCCAGCGCCGTCATTGCAGATGACGTCAAAATCGGCCCTTTCACGGTTATCGGACCCAAGGTTGAAATCGGTGCCGGCTGTGAAATCATGTCTCATGTCGTCATCAACGGCCCGACCCGAATCGGCAAGAATAACCGTATCTTCCAGTTCGCATCCATCGGTGAAGAACCACAGGATAAAAAATTCCATGGTGAAGACACCTGGCTTGAAATCGGTGACAACAACCTGATCCGGGAATCTGTGACGATCAACCGGGGCACTGTCGGTGGCGGCGGTGTTACCCGTATCGGCAGCAATAACTGGATCATGGCTTATGTGCATATTGCTCACGACTGCATCATCGGTAATGACAACATCTTTGCCAATAACGCCTCACTGGCCGGGCATGTTGTTATCGACGATTATGTGATTCTGGGCGGGTTTACCCTGGTGAGTCAGTTCAACTACCTGGGCTCTCACAGCTTCAGCGCCATGGGCAGTGTGATTTCACGCAATATTCCGCCCTATGTTCTGGTGTCGGGCCATATGGCCAAGCCAGTCGGTGTGAATGTGGAAGGACTGCGTCGCCGCCAATTCAGTGACAGCCAGATCAGAAATATCCGTCAGGCATACAAATATCTGTACCGCTCCGGACTGCGGATGGAAGAAGCTGAACAGAAACTGCAGACCATTGAGCAGGAAGATAAAGAGCTTGCAATCCTGTTTTCATTTCTGGATAAACAGGAAGGCGGTATTATCCGGTAGCTGCTAAACAGCTACCGGAAACACACGTTTTAGTCATTGCTGGGAGAAGCATTGATTTTGTGGATACTCAAATCAGCGCCCTGGTATTCCTCTTCCTGACTTAATCTGAGTCCCATCAGTGCCTTCAGCACACCGTAAACTATAAACCCGCCGACAAAGGCCACAATGACGCCCAGCACGGTACCAATCAGTTGTGAACTGAAGCTGACGCCGCCCATGCCACCGAGTGCAAGCTGGCCGAAGATGCCGGCAGCAATACCACCCCAGACACCACACAGGCCATGCAATGGCCAGACACCCAATACGTCATCTATCTTCCATTTGTTCTGAGTCAAAGTGAAGGTCCAGACAAACAGCGCGCCGGCAACCAGGCCAGTGGTGAGCGCACCAAGCGGGTGCATAATGTCAGAACCGGCACAGATAGCGACCAGACCCGCCAGCGGCCCGTTGTGAACAAAGCCCGGGTCGTTACGTCCTACCAGACAGGCCGCCAGAATACCGCCCACCATGGCCATCAGTGAATTGACCGCAACCAGACCGCTGATACCATCAATTTGCTGAGCAGACATGACATTAAAGCCAAACCAGCCTACGGTCAGGATCCAGGCGCCAAGTGCCAGGAAAGGAATACTGGAGGGCGGATGCGCATACATTTCACCCCCTTTGCCGTAACGGCCATGGCGTGGACCAAGATGCAACACAGCGGCCAGTGCGATCCAGCCACCCACAGCGTGAACCACCACTGAACCGGCAAAGTCATGGAAGCCGGCACCGAACTGGCTGGCAAGCCAGTCCTGAATGCCGAAAGCGCCGTTCCAGCTAATACCTTCAAAAAACGGGTAGACAAAACCGGCGATAAAAAAGGTAGCAATTAATTGCGGGTTAAAGCGTGCGCGCTCGGCAATACCTCCGGAGACGATTGCCGGAATCGCGGCGGCAAAAGTCAGCAGGAAGAAGAATTTAACCAGCGCATAGCCGTTACTTTCGGTCAAAGATGGCGCTGCATCAAAAAAGTTGAGGCTGTAGGCGATGCCGTAACCAATAAAAAAGTACGCGATACTGGAAACGGCAAAATCCACAATAATTTTGACCAGGGCATTAACCTGGTTCTTCTTTCGTACCGTCCCCACTTCAAGGAATGCGAAGCCGGCATGCATGGCTAAAACCATGATGGCGCCCAGTAGTATGAATAAAACGTCAGCTGAGGTTTGCACAATCTTGTCCTTCTTTTGTTATGGGTAGAGCACCAAAATAGCAAGAGTTGCACCAAAATAGACAAAGCTTAAAAATCAATAGGATACGTAATATTTGGTCAAAACTTGTGCGATAGCTGCTATTAAATGGTGCATCTGACTGATTTCCCGCACCATCCAGGTGCGCAGATAATTGAAAGCAGACAAGATCCACAAGCTGTCAAGAAAAACGTATAATCTCAGGTTTTGAATAAACTGGTCTGCGAATAGACAGCGCAAGGAGAAAGCATGGATATCTATGCATCTGATGAAGAAAAAGCAGAAGCGATAAAACAGTGGTGGCGTGATAACGGTCGCTCAGTCATTGCCGGTGTCATACTCGGTCTGGCTGCGATTTTTGGCTTCCGCTATTGGACCAATTATCAGCAGGTGCAGACGCAGCAGGCTGCCGTCATTTATCAGCAGACTTCAATCCAGCTGTCACAGGACGAAGTGGCTGATGCCGAAACCATGGTGAACACGCTGATGCAGGACTATCCCGCTTCAGCCTATGCGGTTTTCGCAGCACTGGAAATGGCGCAAAGTAAACTCAATCAGGATGAGCCGGATGCCGCGGCAGAATATCTGAGCTGGGTTAAAGATAATGCCGAATTGCAAAGCCACCGTGAACTGGCGAGCCTGCGTCTGGCGCGGGTCTATTTCAGTCAGCTACAGTTTGATCAAGCCCTGAGCCTCATTGCTGAAGCCGACTCACAAGCTTTCGGCTCACTGTTTGCAGAGCTGAAAGGGGACATCAAGCTGGCTCAGGGAGATCCAGCAGCAGCTCAGACTGCCTATCAACAGGCCCTGGTTCAACTGGCACCGGGTCAGCCAAGACAATCTCTGATAGAAATCAAACTTGATGATGTGGCGAAAGCTGATGAAGGTTAAACATTTCTTCCCTGTTTTGTTGCTGCCACTGTCGTTGCTGATGACAGGCTGCAGTGCTGTCGAATATCTTTTCGTCGAAGAAGTCTACGAAGCGCCGCCCAGTGAACTGACTGAATTCACACCGGAATTTGAGCCGGATGTGGTATGGGAAAGTCAGGCTGGGGACGGTGCTGATGAAACCGGTAACGAGCTGGCTGCCTGGTGGCAGGATGGCAAGATCTTCGCCGTCGATTACCAGGGTGAAGTTCATGCATTCAATGCTGAAACCGGTCGACGCCTGTGGGAAACAGAACTGGATATGCCGGTAGTCACCGGTGCGGGTGGTGGCATGAATATGGCGCTCATCGGTAGCAAAAATGCCCATGTTATTGCCCTGTCAGCAGAAAATGGTGATGAGCTCTGGCGCACGCGCCTGACCAGCGAAGTACTGGCACCACCGACCGCCGCCGAGGGGGTGGTTGTGGCAAGAACTGCTGATGGCCGTGTCAGTGGTCTGTCGGCCGAATCTGGTGAAGTCCTGTGGTCCTATCAGCGCGCTGTACCGCTACTCAGTCTGCGAGGTGCCGGTGCGCCGGTGATTGCTGATGGCCGGGTGATTGCCGGTTATGACAATGGCAAACTGGTAGCCTTGTCGATTACCGATGGCAGTGTCATCTGGGAAAAAAGCATTGCGGTACCCAGCGGCCGTACTGAACTGGACCGTTTAGTGGATATTGATGCCGATCCGGTCATTGTCAATGAAACCGTCTACGTTGTGACCTATCAGGGTAAGGTAGCCGGTGTGGACCTGAGCACAGGCCAGATTTACTGGTCGCGTGAAATGTCATCCCAGGCCGGTCTGTCAGCAGTGCCGGGCGAAGCGGTCTATGTGACCGACGATGAAGGCAATGTCTGGGCAATTCAGGATGGCAGCGGTGATGCACTCTGGCGTCAGACCCGGCTGGTACGCCGTCAGGTCACTGGTCCCGCCGTTGCCGGTGACTATGTCGTCGTCGGTGACTTTGAAGGTTATCTGCACTGGATTGCCCGCAATGACGGTCGTTTTGTTGCGAGACAACAAATCACTGACAGCGCGATTGTCAGTAAGCCTATTGTCCGTGATGGCAAAGTTTATGTAACAGCTGCCGACGGCACTGTTGCTGCTGTACAGGTGCCCTGATTTGAAACCCGTTATCGCCCTGGTAGGCCGGCCGAATGTCGGCAAATCCACCATATTTAACCGGCTGACGCGCAGCCGTGACGCTCTTGTTGCCGATTTTGCCGGTCTCACCCGGGATCGTATTTACGGCACAGTGCGCGAGGAAGGTCTGGACTTTATTCTGATCGATACTGGCGGTCTGACTGACCAGTCTGACAATATGGCGGAGTTGATGCGCAAGCAGGCCCAGTTGGCGATTGATGAAGCCGATCTGGTGCTTTTTGTGGTCGACGGTCGTGCCGGTCTGATGCCGGCAGATCATGATATAGCCCGGCAACTGCGCAATCAGGGCAAGCCTATCCGTCTGCTGATCAACAAAACCGAAGGCGAACAGCGCGAGCTGGTCGCTGCCGAATTCTATGCGCTGGGTCTGGGCGAACCGCTGGTGATTTCAGCGACACAGGGTAGGGGGATCACCGGCGTTTTCAATGAGATTAGAACCACTGTCCCGGAAGCTGAGGTAGTTGAACTCAGTGAAGAAGAGCTTACCGAAGCGGAAGATGAAAAGGATGATATTCGGCTGGCCGTGCTGGGTCGTCCCAATGTGGGCAAGTCCACGCTGATTAATCGTCTTCTGGGTGAAGAGCGTGTGGTCGCTTTTGATGAACCCGGTACTACCCGTGACAGTATTCATATTCCGTTTGAAAAAGACGGCGTGAGCTACACCCTGATTGATACTGCCGGTGTCAGACGACGCTCTAAAGTGTCTGAAAAGCTCGAAAAATTCAGTGTGCTGAAAACCCTGCAGGCCCTGGAAGATGCCAATGTGGTCATGCTGGTGCTGGATGCCCATGAAGGCATCGTCGAGCAGGATCTGCACCTTGCCGGTCTGATTGTGGAAAGTGGCCGCGCGGTGGTACTGGCAGTCAACAAATGGGACGGGCTGGAAAAGAGCGAGCGTGAATGGGTCGCTGCCAATGTCGAGCGTCGCTTGCCGTTTATAAATTTTGCCAAGACGCATTTCATTTCCGCCCTGCACGGCAGTGGCGTCGGACTGTTGTTAAAGTCTGTCAGGCAGGCTTACCAGTCGGCAATGACCAGGGTGCCGACCTCACGACTGACGCGGGTGCTGGAAGATGCCGTGGCTGATCATCCACCGCCGCTGGTACGCGGTCGCCGTATCAAGTTCCGTTATGCTCACCTGGGCGGTAAGAACCCACCACGGATTATTATCCACGGCAATCAGACTGAAGCGACACCCAACAGCTACAAACGCTACCTCGAAAATACTTTCAGGGAAGTACTGAAGTTACAGGGCACACCGGTGATGATCGAATTCAAAACCAGTGACAACCCCTATCGTGACAGAAAGCCGAAACCGGCCGAGCAGACTGAGAGAAAGTCACAGCGCCCGCCGAGACGCAGCCGTAAATCCTAGCTCGGGTCTACTTTCAGGGCATATCAGAGTATGCCCTGATCATCGCCCAGAAGATTATCAAGATCACTCAACTGGCCACGGATTTTTTCCCGGTTAGCCAGTTTTTCACGCGCCGCTGGCGGCAGATCGGTGAACAGGATGACTTCCTTGTCGATGAGTGTATTGATCAAGTCTTCCAGCACCCTTACCAGGGCCAGATCAGACACTGTCAAAGCAGCGCGGGCGGCTTCGGCATCAGCATTATCAGATTGGGTTAGAAAAGCGATAAGTTCTTCAGATTCAATCGAAAGATATTCCTCGGCACCAGGCTCTGGTGCATCAAACACCGCGATGATGTGTCCCTGCTCATCTCTTTTTACATAGGCCATGCTGTCCGCTCCGGCTATCGATTGAAAGGCTGAAATTTAATGTATAGTGGGCTTTACAGTAAAACAAAAAACTGTGAAACTCATCAAATTATTTAGATCCCAGCAAGAATTAGATGAAAACGGAGTAAATCATCGACGTGAATAAGCAAGCGCAATGGGAGGCAGAGGACAGCCACCGCAGTTTTGATGATCCATTGCTGGGATGTCTGACGATTTTATCCAAACTCCTCAACAAACCACACAGTCCGGAGTCGCTGACCGCCGGACTGCCACTGGTTGATAACCGTCTCACCCCCAAACTGTTTTCACGAGCTGCCGAGCGGGCAGGGCTCTCCTCCAAAATCGTGAAACGGCCGTTGGCTAAAATTTCCAATCTGGTGCTACCGGCGGTGCTGTTCCTTGAAGGCAGTAATGCATGCATCCTGCTGGAGCTGAAAGGCAAACAGGCCAGGGTGATTTTTCCGGAAACAGGAGAAGGGGAATCCGAGCTCAGTATCAAGGAGCTTGAGGCGGCCTATACCGGCTACGCCATTTTTATCAAGCCGGTGCATCATTTTGATAAACGCACCGAGCACACAACAATTCCGCGCGCCTCACATTGGTTCTGGGGCACCATTATGCGGTTCTGGCCAATCTACAGCGAAGTATTTATTGCTTCGATCCTGGTCAACAGCTTCGCCCTGGCATCGCCCTTATTCATTATGAATGTCTATGACAGGGTGGTGCCAAATCATGCTACAGAGACCCTGTGGGTGCTGGCGATTGGGGTTGCCACGGTGTTTGTTTTCGAATTACTGCTGCGAACCCTGAGGGCGTACTTTATCGACATGGCCGGGAAACGGGCTGATGTGATGCTGTCTTCGACCATTTTTGAAAAAGTGATGGCAGTGAAAATGGCTGCCCGTTCCAATTCAGTCGGATCTTTTGCCAACAGCATGCAAGAGTTTGAGTCATTCCGTGACTTCTTTACTTCAGCGACTTTGACGACGCTGATTGATTTACCGTTTGCCTTCCTGTTTATCGCCGTCATCTGGATGGTTGCCGGGCCGGTAGCCTACATTCCGCTGGCAGTGATTCCGCTGACAATTCTGGTCAGTCTGATCATTCAGATTCCGCTGGGCCGAACCATACAGCACCTGTTCCGACATTCAGGTCAGCGTAGTTCAACCTTGATCGAGACGCTGACCGGTCTTGAAACTATCAAGAGTATCGGTGCTGAAACGCCCATCCAGCGTAAATGGGAGCAGACCATTGGCTTTATGACCAAATACAGCCAGCGAGCACGTCTGCTTTCAGCCAGCGCTGTTAATTTCACTTCCTTCCTGCAGCAGATGGCGACCATCGCTGTCGTGGTCTATGGCGTTTATCTGATTACTGAAAACGAGATTACGATGGGTGCGCTGATAGCTGCCACCATTCTGACCGGACGCGCCCTGGCACCGATGGCGCAACTGGCCGGGATTCTGACCCGCTACCATCAGTCCAAAGCGGCGCTTCAGTCTCTCAACTCCCTGATGAACCTGCCGGTAGAGAGACCCTCAGGTCGCGAGTTTCTGCATCGTCCTGAATTCAAGGGCGGGGTGGAGTTCAAAAAAGTCACTTTCCGTTATCCCAACCAGCCGATGGATGCCTTGTCTGAGGTATCGTTTACGATCAATCCGGGCGAGAAAGTCGCTTTTATCGGACGTATCGGCTCGGGCAAAAGCACCATTGAAAAACTGATTCTGGGTTTATATGAACCGGATGACGGTGCCATCCTGCTGGATGGCACCGATATCCGCCAGGTCGATCCAGTCGACCTGCGGCGCAATGTCGGTTATGCACCTCAGGATGTGGTGCTGTTCTTCGGCAGTATCCGTGACAACATCACCATGGTCGCGCCTTTTGCTGATGACACTGCCGTGCTTAAAGCTGCCGATGTGGCAGGTGTGACCGAATTTGTAAACCGACACCCATCCGGGTTTGATATGCCGGTCGGTGAGCGGGGCGAGGGGTTATCCGGTGGTCAACGTCAAAGTGTCGCTGTTGCGCGGGCACTGCTGATGGATCCGCCGGTAGTGGTTTTGGATGAACCCACCAACGCTATGGATAACAGCACCGAAGAGCGTTTCAAAGCCAAACTGTCGGAAGTGCTGGATGATAAAACCCTGCTGCTGGTCACGCACAAAGCTTCTCTGCTGAGCCTGGTAGACCGGATCATCGTGATGGACCAGGGGCATCTGGTGGCTGATGGCCCGCGTGACCAGATTCTGGCGGCGTTGAAGAAAGGCCATATCAAGGTGTCTAAAGGATAAAGTATGGCCTGGTTTAAACGTTCCAACCCTGAAGATATTGAATTCATGTCAGAGGTCAGCGCGGCGACAATGGAAAGTTCGCCCCGCACCGGTCACTCTTTGCTAATCCTGACAGCCCTGTTTTTCGTATGCGCGATCTGGTGGGCCAGCCAGACCGAACTGGATGAAGTCACCCGGGGGGAAGGTAAAGTCATTCCTTCCAGCAAAATTCAGATCGTTCAGAATCTGGAGGGCGGCATCCTTTCCGAGGTGCTGGTCTCCGAAGGTGAGATTGTTGAAAAAGGTGATGTACTGGTCAGAATTGATGATACCCGTTTCTCATCTTCCTTTATGGAGAGCAAACTCAAATACTGGGAGCTGCTGGCACGAGCGGCAAGACTTGAATCTGAAGCCAGAGGAGAGGAACTGACCCTGCCGGAAAAATTGCAAGAAGAGCGTCCTGAACTTGCTGCGGCGGAGAGCCGCCTCTATGAAACCCGGCAGCGCGAAGTGCAGAGCAACATCGATGTGCTGGAGCAACAGGCACGACAGCGGCAGCAGGAACTGGCGGAAACCCAGGCCAAGCTTAACAAGCTGCGTACCAGTTATGAACTCAGCAATGAAGAGCTGAAAATGTCCGAACCGCTGGTCTCGGTCGGCGTCATTTCTGAAGTTGAGATTCTCAGGCTGAAGCGGACTGTGAATGATCTGCGTGGTGAAATGGAGACCACCCGCCTGGCCATACCGCGGATTCGTTCAAGCTTGTCTGAAGTGAGACAGAAAATCGAAGACGTTAAAGTCCGCTTTCAATCAGAAGCGGCTTCCCAGTTGAGTGAAGTACAGGCGGAACTGGCAAGAACCCAGACTACGATTACGTCGGCCAAAGATCGCGTGAGTCGAACTCAGGTGAGGGCACCGGTTAAAGGCAAAATCAACCGTCTGATGATCAATACCGTCGGTGGCGTTATTCAGCCGGGTGAAGATATTGTCGAGATCGTCCCGGTTGATGACAGTCTGTTGGTTGAGGCGCACATCCGCCCATCAGACATCGCTTTCCTGCGTCCGGGGCAGAATGCAATGGTTAAGTTTACGGCCTATGATTTTTCTATTTACGGTGGATTGCCAGCTACATTAGAACGAATCAGTGCCGATACCATAACTAATGAAGAAGACGAAAGTTTTTATCTGATTTATCTGCGCACTGAAAAGAATTATATTGACAGCAGCAAGGGACCACTGGAAATCATTCCCGGTATGACCGTGACAGTGGATATTCTTACTGGCAAGAAAACAGTCTTGGATTATTTACTTAAACCGATTCTGAAGGCCAAAAATGAAGCGCTCCGGGAGCGTTGATGGACGGAATCATCACCATGAATGATACAACCATGACAGAGACCCGCCTGTTTCTGCTGATACCGGAAAAAAGCCGGCTGGATTCAATCAGACAAGCCTTGCCGGTAGCATACGATATCAACGAGTTTGATGACATCAATGCGATGCTCGTCGCTGTTGCTGAGGATGAAGCGCCATCGCTCATCCTCTGTCATCAATCTTTATTCGAAGGTGATTACAATCACCAGCTGTCGGCACTGACACAACAGTGCCCCAAGAGTCGTGTATTGATAATCGGGCCGTCGCGGCCCATGACTATTCAGATTGCCGCACTTAAGCAGGGTGCCCGAGGCTACTTCAATGAAGACCTGCCGCTGGAAAAACTGCATGATGCGATGCAGTTGGTTCTGAACGGAGAGGTCTGGGTTGAGCGGCATGTTATTTCCGGGCTGATAGACGAACTGACACACAAACCGAAAATAAGTGACGCGCAGCGTCAGGCCCTGGAAACGCTGTCTCCCAAGGAAATGGAGGTGGCCAATCTGGTCAGTCATGGGGCTACCAACAAGATGATTGCCAGGCAGATGAATATCACGGAAAGAACGGTCAAAGCACACCTCACCGCAATATTCCAGAAAATGAATCTGCCTGATCGTTTATCCCTGGCGATTTTATTTCGGGATCTGCGTTGAGGAACCTATTGCGACGCAGCTTATGTTGTAATACAGTTGCTTATGAGCACAACTTAAAACAATTTTGGACGTTTGATCTAGTGATGCCTGAGGGGCCGCCGAAAGCATTGCATTTACAGATAGGATTAGGATTATGAAACCATTAGCTATCGTCATCCCTCTTTGTATCTCGGTTGGCATTGCTAACGCCGATACCCTGCAGGAAGCAGTGGATGCCACGGTAAAAACCAACCCTGATGTTCTCGCGGCCGTTCATGAACGACAGGCAGTTGCCAAAGAAATTGATCAAGCGCAGGCGGGGTATTACCCGACGGTTGATCTCGCCGTTGGTACCGGTTGGGAAATGACTGACAACCCCAGTACCCGGGCTGCCGGACGGGGGGAAGTTCACCTCAACCGTGATGAAGCCAGCCTTAACCTCAGACAAATGCTGTTTGACGGTTTTGAAACTCCCAACGAAGTTGATCGGCAACAGGCAAGAACCAACTCCCGTGCTTTCGGTGTTTACAGTGCAGCAGAAAATACTGGCCTGGAAGCGGTAGAGGCCTACCTTAATGTGTTGCGCCGGCAGAAGCTGGTTGAACTGGCTCAGACGAATCTGGAAGCGCATCAGCGCACACACGATCAGATCATGCTGCGGGCTGAACGCGGTGTCGGTCGCAGAGCCGATATGGATCAGAGCCTGGGCCGTCTGGCTTTGGCTGAAGCCAATCTGCAGTCGGAACAGAGCAATCTGAGAGATGCAGAAACCGCTTACCTGCGTGTAGTAGGTATGCCACCTACTTCTTTGAGCAAACCCGATTCACCGATTAACCTGATTCCAGCAAGCCGTGATGAAGCTATTGCGGTGGCACTGGAAAATCACCCGACACTGCGCCTGGCAAACTACGATGTCGAATCTGCTCAGGAGCAGCATGCCACAGCAAAAGCGCCGTTCTATCCTGATCTGCACTTCGAGCTGGGTACCCGTGCTGATCATGATATTGACGGTCAGGAAGGCAAAGATAAAGACATCACCGCAATGCTTCGGCTGCGCTATAACCTCTACAATGGCGGTCGTGACAGTGCCCGCCGTGAAGAAACGGCATTTCTGATTAATCAGGCGGCTGAAATCCGTAATAACACGCATCGTCAGGTTGAAGAGAGTGTTCGCTTGTCCTGGAATGCATGGCAGACGCTGAGAAGTCAGTTGCCGGCACGGGAACAGCACGTTCAATCGAGCGAAAAGGCCCGTGATGCTTATCAGCAACAGTTCAGCCTCGGTCAGCGTACTCTGCTTGACTTGCTGGATTCTGAAAACGAGGTATTCAGAGCGCGTACTGCACTGGTGAATACTCAGTATGATGAGATGTTTGCGATGTATCGTATCCTCAATAGCATGGGGATGCTGCTGCAAGGCCTGAATGTAGAACCGCCGGAAGCCGCGACCACTGTCGCTGCCAATCAATAAACCGGCGTTATTTTTGATATCAAAGCCACGACATCGTGTCGTGGCTTTTTTTTAGTGGCGTCAGGGCCGGTTTTTTTCTGGTTTGGAAACGTTCGTGCTATCATACGATGCCCTATTGGCGGGTTATTTAAGAGAGTTCATGAGTAAGCAATCATCATTCACCTACGAAGAATTATTGCAATGCGGACACGGGCAGATGTTCGGTCCCGGCAATGCCCAGTTACCGATTCCAAACATGCTAATGATGGACCGCATTACTCATATCTCCAATACCGGTGGAGCATATGGCAAGGGCGAAATCATTGCGGAACTGGATATCCATCCTGACCTGTGGTTCTTTGCCTGTCACTTCCCCGGTGATCCGGTGATGCCCGGCTGTCTCGGTCTTGATGCGATGTGGCAACTGGTCGGTTTCTTTCTGGCCTGGGATGGTAATCCCGGCAGAGGCCGCGCGCTGGGTTCAGGCGAAGTCAAATTTACCGGTCAGGTCCTGCCCACAGCCAAAAAGGTCACTTACCGGATCGACCTTAAACGAGTGATCGCACGCAAACTTGTGCTGGCTATCGCAGATGGTACAGTGTCGGTTGATGGCCGAGAGATCTATGCGGCTAAAGACCTGCGTGTTGGTCTGTTTACTTCCACCGATGATTTTTAGGATTTAATGATGAGACGTGTAGTTGTCACAGGACTGGGTATTACATCCTGTCTGGGGCTGGATGCCGCGACGGTCACTGAATCCCTGCGCCAAGGTCGTTCCGGTATTCGATTCAAACAGGACTATGCCGACATGGGCTTTCGCAGTCATGTTGCCGGTACCATTGATATCGACTTCAAAGAATATATCGATCGCAAGACCCTGCGCTTTATGGGCGATGCGGCTGCCTACAGTTATATCGCGATGCAGCAGGCGATTGATGATGCGGATCTTAAAGAAGAGCAGATTTCCAATATCCGCACCGGTCTGATTATGGGTTCGGGTGGCGCTTCCTCATCCAATCAGGTGGAAGCGGCGGATATACTGCGTGAGAAAGGCCTGAAACGCATCGGCCCTTATCGTGTCACCCAGGTCATGGGCAGCACCACCTCAGCCTGTCTGGCGACCCCATTCAAAATCAAGGGCATTAACTATTCTATGTCATCTGCCTGTGCCACCAGTGCCCACTGTATCGGCACCGCGATGGAACAGATTCAGATGGGCAAGCAGGACATCGTCTTTGCCGGCGGCGGCGAGGAGGAACACTGGACGATGAGTTCATTGTTCGATGCGATGGGCGCTCTGTCCACCAAGTACAATGACACGCCGGAAAAAGCCTCACGCGCTTATGATGCTGATCGTGACGGTTTTGTCATTGCCGGCGGTGGCGGTGTGATCGTGCTGGAAGAATATGAACATGCCAAAGCCCGCGGCGCTAAAATCTACGCTGAACTGACCGGTTATGGTGCCACTTCCGATGGTTATGACATGGTGGCCCCGTCAGGTGAAGGCGCTGAACGTTGTATGCAACTGGCGATGTCAACCGCGCGTGGCAAGGTTCAGTACATCAATGCCCACGGCACCTCGACACCGGTAGGTGATCTGGCTGAACTGGGTGCCATCAAACGCACCTTTGGCGATGCCATTCCGCATGTCGGGTCAACCAAATCCCTGTCCGGTCACTCACTCGGTGCTGCCGGTGTGCAGGAAGCTATCTACAGTCTACTGATGCTGGACAATGATTTCCTGGCCGCTTCTGCCAATATCGAGACGCTGGATCCGGAAGCTGAAGGCATGCCGATTCTGCGTGAGCGGGTCGATAATGCGGGCCTGAGCACAGTGATGTCGAACAGTTTCGGTTTCGGTGGTACCAATGCCTGTCTGGTGTTTGAGAAGCTGGATGACTGAATAAAAAAGCCACCTTTCGGTGGCTTTTTTTATGACTCCAGATCGGCGTCGGTAACCGGGCCGCGCTTGCCGGCAACCGCTTCCTGAATCAGCTTGATGAGTTTCTGTTTCTTGTCCGGATCATCCAGGTATTTTGAGCTGAAGGTAATACCGAACTTGTCAGCGTATTGCTTGACCAGCATCACCAGAATAGTTTCGTCTTCCACGTTATACTCCCTTGAAATAATCCAACATTATATCGTTCAAGTCACACGCCATGAAATTGCACTATCAAGACAGCGGTGAGGGACACCCCTTACTGATTATCCACGGCCTGTTCGGCTCATCCGACAACTGGCGCAGTATGGCTAAGTATTTTTCCCGGTATTACCGGGTGATTAGTGTTGATCTTCGAAATCACGGCCGCTCGCCACATAGCGACAGGCAGGATTTTGCCAGCATGGCAGCGGATATCGAACAGTTATGTGGTGATCTGGGTTTGCATAAAGTGCATGTGCTGGGTCACTCACTGGGCGGCAAAGTCGCGATGCAGTTTGCCGCTGAGCAGACTGCCTGGATGGATAAACTGGTCGTGGTCGATATTTCACCGCGTCGCTATTTCAGCGAACACACACCGTTGATGGACGCGATGCTGGCGCTTGATTTGCAAAGCCTGGAATCGCGCTCGGCAGTCGATGAAGCTCTAGCTGACAAAGTCACCGACAAGAGCGTACGCCAGTTTCTTTTGATGAACCTGCAATCTGGCGATGACGGGCTTTACTGGCGGATTAACCTGCCCGCACTTAAAGCCAACTATCAGGCGTTGATGGCGCCGGTCTGTGAGGATAGCACCGTCACTGCCGACAGCCTGTTCGTCTATGGCGCCCTGTCTGAATATGTGACAGACGAAGACCGTGAGCTGATCTCAAAGCATTTCCCGAAGGCCCAGTTGCAGGCAATAGATAAAGCCGGTCATTGGGTACATGCGGAGCGGCCGCAGCAATTCAAACAGATTGTCGAGGATTTTTTAGGCGATGATTGAGAAGAGCCTTTTGGAAGCACTGATTCAGTTTCGTAAAGAACGCGACTGGGAACAGTTTCATAATCCCAAAGATATTGCGATCTCGCTCTCCATCGAAGCGGCAGAACTGCTGGAGTGGTTTCAATGGCGTAACCAGGACGAAGTCAGAGAGATGCTGGCTTCGGATAAACGTGAGCAACTGGAAGATGAAATCGCCGATGTTGCCGTTTACCTCAGTTATCTCTGTCATGATCTCAATATTGATTTGAACCAGGTGGTGAAAAACAAGATAGCCAAGAACGCGGCCAAATATCCCAAAGACAGAGTTAAAGGCTGCGCAGATAAGTACAACGAGTATGAATAATCAGGTAGGATTTGGCATTTGGCTAAGCGGCACTGCCGCCTTTATGGAAAGACTGAAATGAGCGCGATTGTTTTCCTGGTTCAGTGCCCGGACCGCAAAGGACTGGTAGCGGGTATTACCGGTTTTTTTGCCGAACGTGAATTTAATATCCTGCATTGTCAGCAATATACCGATGTCGAGAACGGCCAGTATTTCATGCGGATCCGGCTTGAAGACGAGGGCCAGATGCCAACCGGGCAGCTCGAAAGCGAGTTTGATCATTTCGCCCGGAAGATGAAGCTGACCTGGTCAGTTCGTTACAGTGCTAAACCTTATCGCGTTGCTCTGATGGTGACCCGCGCCTCGCACTGCGGCTATGACCTGTTATTGCGAGAACTGGAAGGCGAACTGAAATGCGATATTCCACTCATCATCGGTAATCATGATGATCTGGAGTATATGGCCAGACAGTTCGACAAACCTTTCTATCATCTGCCTATCACCCAAGAAACCAAGCCGCAGCAGGAAGCCGCCATCAAACAGTTACTGGAACAGTACGAGATTGATCTGGTGGTGATGGCGCGTTACATGCAGATCCTGTCGGAAGATTTTGTCCGTGAATTCGCCGGTCGTGTGATTAATATCCATCACGGCTTTCTGCCTGCTTTCCAGGGCGCCAGACCTTATCATCAAGCTTATGAACGCGGCGTTAAACTGATTGGTGCTACGGCGCATTACGCCACCGCAGAGTTGGATGAAGGGCCGATTATCGAGCAGGATGTCGAGAGAGTCATGCACGATAACAGCCCGGAAGACCTGGTCATGATTGGTAAAGACATTGAACGGCTGGTGCTGGCACGGGCAGTGAAAGCCCATATTGAACACCGCATTATTATCAGTGGTCGCAGAACTATCGTGTTTTCTGAAGGTGCCTGACTAGACCTGAAGAGGACGAGCCGGCCCGCAGATTGATCCATACTGAGGAGGAAGTATGAGCTCATCCCCCGTTATTATGATTACCGGTGCCACTTCCGGTTTTGGTGAAGCCTGTGCCCGGCTGTTTGCCGGCAAGGGCTGGCGACTGATTATCACCGGCCGCCGGCAGCAGCGTCTGGATGAACTGCAACAGGCTCTGGGCGGTGCGGACAAGGTGCATACCTGCTGCTTTGATGTCAGTGACAGAGAGGCAGTGGAGCAGGCTTTTACTGACTTACCGGATGCCTTCAGTCAGATTGATGTGCTAGTCAATAATGCCGGCCTCGCACTGGGGCTGGAAGCTGCCCATGAAACCCGGCTGGATGACTGGGAAAAAATGGTTGATACCAATATCAAGGGGCTGCTTTATTGCACACGGACAGTCCTGCCTGCCATGGTCGAGCGCAAAACCGGATACATCATCAATATCGGCTCGGTGGCAGGCAACTGGCCCTATCCCGGGGGTAATGTTTACTGCGGTACCAAAGCCTTTGTGCGCCAGTTTTCTCTGGCGGTCAGGGCTGATTTACTGGGTACTAATGTCAGGGTCAGCAATATTGAGCCCGGTAATGCCGAGACCGAATTCTCCATGGTGCGCTTTAATGACGATAAAAACCGGGCCGACAAGGTCTATGAGGGTACCATTGCCTTGCGAGCTGAAGATGTGGCTAACACCGTCTGGTGGCTGGTCAACACCCCGCAGCATGTCAATGTCACCACCTTGGAACTGATGCCGACACAGGAAGCCAACGGGCCGATGGCTTTTCACCGCGAATAAAAAACCGCGCCGGAGCGCGGTTCAGAGATTGAGCCTAGCCAAACAGCCAGCTTGCAGGATTGGGGTAGGGCTGATTCTGGTCCAGATATTTAATGCCTTTGACACAGCGAACAATGACCCAGATAACCCAGAACAGCAGGATGAAATAACCGATGGCGACTGTGGCGAGAATCACGCCGACAAACAGATAGAGCAGGCCAATCCAGAAGGTCCGGATCTGAAACCGGTAATGGCTCTGCAGCCAGGCCGGGGCATCACTTTTATGCACATAGGCAATGATGACCCCGATAATACCCAGAAACTGAATAAAAATATTAACCAGAAACAGCAGGTATACCACTTTGGCTGTGCTCTGACGGTTTTGTTCAGTGTCTGCCATCACTTGCTCCTTAAGTTTAATCAGCATTTAATCTAGCAAATCTACAACACTTTTGCGCGAGTGATGAAAGCAGCCGCCCGCAGGCGGCTGCAGTTCATCTATTTTTCTCAGCCGCCGAAGTCAAAGCGGATACCGGTCATCACGGTGCGACCGATAATCGGTGCCTCATCCTTCAGGAAGCTTTGATGACGACGTCCGTCTTCATTCAGCAGATTACGGCCCTGAATAAACAGCTCAGCCCCTTTCAGGCTGTCAGGGGCCCAGCTGGCATTGAATGACAGCAGATCGTAACCCTCGGTATCGGATTCCAGATCAGCACTTTGACTCTGTCTGAATACATGGCGGTAATCGACACTCAATGACCAGTTCTGGTAAGCCGTATCAACGCCAAAGCCCAGTCTTCCCGGACTGATCCGTGGCAGATTGCCACCATTGTCCAGTTTGGCACGGACATAGTCACCGGACAGACGCAGGGTGACCGGCACCGCACCTTCAATCACATCCCAGGCAGCGGTGAATTCAGCGCCATAGAAACGGGCATCATCCTGCTGGTTGAAGACCAGCGTATCGCCGTCAATCAGGATCGGGTTACCGGTACCGTCATCACGAGAGGCCAGATAAATAAAGTCCTGCACATGGTTGTAAAAGAGGGTGGTATCAAAACGGAAAGAACCGGAATGACGATCCAGACCGATTTCGAAGTTGGTGTAGGTTTCTTCATCCAGGCTGGCATCACCGATTTCCACCGTAGCGGAAGCCGCATGTCTGCCAAAGGCATACAGCTGTTCGGCTGATGGTGCGCGTTCCGAGCGGGTGATAGCCAGACGCAGATGATGCTGCTCATCCAGATCGATAATTGAACCGGCAGATAGACTGAACGGGGTATAGCTGCGGCTGCCGAGATTGGCTTCCTGATGCAGTTCATCACCGCTTGGCAGATCAATATGACGTTCTTCACCCAAAGCCACAGGATCGGAGCGGACATGATCAACACGGGCCGCAAATTCCAAACGGCCGAAATCAGTGAGTCTTTCTTCCAGCGCGAACAGGCCCATAGAGCGGGTGTCGTTGTCACGGATATAGAAGCCGTCACCACCGTGACCATGACCACCATGCCCTTCACCTTCGGCACCGAATTCACGGTTATTAAGCTGCATGCCAATCACCCCCTGCCAGAGGCCGAAAGGATTGTGCACCAGCTCCAGCCGCGCTTCACTCTCGTCGTTAGTGAAATCGGTTTCCACCTCACGTTCTTCCAGTTCGCCATCATGGAAGTGAGCACCGATTTCCTGCTGATTGAATTCAGTGTGAGACAGTTTCAGCCTGGCGGTGGTAAAGCCGGGGAGTGGGTTGTTGAATTCACTGCGGAAATCGACCCGGTCATAATCGGCATGAATACGTTCCTGTTCTTCTTCGCCTTCAGCAAGAAAGACTTCTGGAATACCATAGTCTGTACGCCAGCGGCTGTAGCCGAGGCCGGCATGACCCCAGTCACCTTTGAACAGGCCGGTGACCGAGAAGCTGTCACTGACCGCGTCACTGTTTTGCAGTGTGTCTTTATCGCCCTCGGTTTGCCCGATTTGCTGGTAACCGTCGATATTAAAATCATGGCTGCGACGCAAGCCGTAGTCGGTTCGTAACACAAAGTTATCGCTGACCGGTAACTCCAGACCGATATTCCCCTGGCGCTCATCACCGTTGTAGCCATAACCCAGCTGACCAGTCACTCTCGGTGAATCACCGAACTCAGGACTGAAACGGCCGCTTTTAACGTTAATCACGCCGCCCGCCGCACCACTGCCATAAAGCAGGGTAGCCGGACCACGGAATACTTCGATTTGTTCGGCGCGGCCGGGGTCGATAGCCACCGTGTGATCACCCCCCTCACCCGAAACGTCGGCAGTTTTCAGGCCGTCTTCCAGTACCTGAACCCGTGAACCCTGCAGCCCACGAACCACCGGACGACCGACGCCGGGACCAAAGTCAGAGTTAGCCACACCGGGCAGACCGTTCAGTGTTTCACCCAGGGTACCGGCACGTTGTTTATCCAATGCTTCATCAGCCAAGACACTGACCGGGAAAATGAGCTCATCAGGACTGCGTGCGCCCAGTGGATCAGCCGTCACAGTCAGACTGGGAATTTCGATAGGCTCGTCAGCCTTATTCTCGGCAGCTGCAACGACTGAAGCAGGCAGAGCGGACAAAATAGCACCGACCAGCAGTACAGATTGTTTTTTCTGGAACATGTTTTTTTCCTTTAACACGATCCCGACTGGTCGGCAGAGACATGGCCTTGCGCAGCAAAAATTGCAGCAAATAAAGCAACCATGAACAGCAATGCTTACACAGACGGGATGATTGCCATGCTTAGGGCAGGCAATCAGAATCTTAAAAAGCGGATTGTGTGTTTCAGGAAAAAACAGGTGGGGCGCGGATAGCGTGTTGTTGGCGACTTGTCGCCGGCAGTTGCAGCCTGTAAGCAGGTGATTCAGAAACAATGATCGCCGATTGCAAAGTGACCGCCATTTCCGGCGATATATCTGCAACAGGCAGGTGATTGATAGCATTTAAGCGCTCACACTGGACTTCAGCAGTGTGGAAGGGATGCTCGGCATCGTGCCAGACGGCAAACGACTGCAATAGCAGCACGATGGCTGCCAATGCCAGTAGATAATGTCGATTGAGATGCCGTTTAAACACGATTTAAGCTATTTCAGCAGTAATTGAGACAGCAGAGTCTCATAAATTTCCGACAGGGTGTCAAGATCAGCGACAGACACACACTCATCAATCTGATGAATAGTGGCATTGAGCGGACCCAGTTCGATGACCTGGGTACCAGTCGGTGCGATGAAGCGACCGTCGGAAGTACCTCCCGATGTGGACAGTGTGGTTTCATAACCGGTGACTGACTTGATGGCGGCCTGAACCGCCTCCAGCAACTCGCCACTGGCAGTCCGGAAAGGTTTGCCCGACAGTTCCCATTTCAGCTCGTAATCAAGCTGATGTTTATCCAGCACCGCTTCGACCCGTTTTTGCAGTTCATCGTGGGTCACTTCGGTCGAATAGCGGAAATTAAACACCATCTCGCTGGTGCCGGGAATGACATTGGTGGCGCCGGTGCCCGAGTTCAGATTGGATACCTGAAAGCTGGTGGGCGGAAAGTCGGCATTGCCCTGATCCCACTCGATGGCACATAACTCGGTTAGGGCGGGGGCCAGCAGATGAATCGGGTTCATAGCCAGGTGAGGATAGGCAATATGACCCTGTTTTCCCTTAATGGTCAGGCGGCCGTTCAAGGAACCACGGCGACCGTTTTTAACAATATCGCCGACTTTGTCGGTGCTGGAAGGTTCGCCCACCAGACACCAGTCGATGGTTTCACCGCGGCTCTGCAGCGTTTCGATAACCTTGACGGTACCGTTAACCGCCGGGCCTTCCTCATCGCTCGTGATCAGAAACGCAATACTGCCTTCATGCTCCGGATGTTTGCTGACAAAACGTTCGCAGGCTGTGATCATGGCAGCAATACTGCCTTTCATATCAGCCGCACCGCGACCGAAGAGCATACCATCAACTACCTTGGCCTCGAATGGCGGGTGAGTCCACTTGTCCAGCGGCCCGGTGGGCACCACATCAGTGTGGCCGGCAAAGGCAATGACCGGACCTTTGTTACCTCGACGGAGCCACAGGTTTTCGACATCCTCGAAATACATATGCTCGGCTTTGAAACCCAGCGGCGCCAGACGATCCGACAACAGGATCTGGCAGCCTTTATCTTCCGGTGTCACGCTGTCGCGGCGAATCAGTTCCTGAGTCAGAGCAAGAGTATCAGACATCGTTATTTCCCGAATCGGTCGGCAAAATCGGCTTCTTTGAAGCCCACTGTACAGCCCTGGTCTGTCACAACAACGGGGCGTTTGATCAGGGTCGGGTTAGCCAGCATCAGCTCCACAGCGATGGCCTGATCCAGATTGTCTTTACGCGGATCATCGAGCTTGCGCCAGGTAGTGCCGCGCTTATTCAGCAGGGTTTCCCAGTCGACCGACTGTAACCAGCCTTCGAGAGTGCTTTTTTCCAGCCCATCCTGACGGAAGTCGTGAAATTGGTATTCAACGCCGTTGTCATCCAGCCAGCGGCGGGCTTTTTTCACCGTATCGCAGTTTTTGATGCCGAATAAAATCATGCCTAGCTTGAAACTCCTGTCTGGCCATGGTCTTGAATGAAAACGAGAAAATATTTATCCGCAGATAGCGCCGGTTTTCATAGATTATAGTGTCAATAATCTGCGTTTATCGGCGAAATCTGCGGAGCTTGTCTTTATTAAATATCACGCAGCAGTTCGTTGATACCGACTTTGCCACGGGTTTTCTCATCCACCTGCTTGACGATAACCGCGCAGTAAAGGCTGTAGCTGCCGTCTTTGGATGGCAGGTTACCCGAGACCACAACTGAACCGGCAGGGATGCGGCCATAGGTGATTTCACCGGTCATACGGTTGAAAATTTTGGTGCTCTGACCGATATAAACGCCCATCGAGATGACCGAGCCTTCTTCGACAACGACACCTTCCACGACTTCAGAGCGAGCACCGATAAAGCAGTTATCCTCGATAATGGTTGGGCCTGCTTGCAGTGGTTCCAGTACGCCGCCGATACCGACGCCACCGGACAGATGCACGTTTTTACCGATTTGCGCGCAGCTACCGACAGTGGCCCAGGTATCGACCATGGTGCCGGAATCAACGTAAGCCCCTATATTCACATAAGACGGCATCAGTACTACGCCCGGCGCGATATAGGAGCCACGACGCACAGCGGCAGGCGGTACCACACGGACACCGGCTTTATTGAAATCATCTTCAGAGAAACTGGCAAATTTCGGTTCGACTTTATCGAAGTACTGGGTTTCACCACCGGCCATCGGACGGTTGTCGTTAAGACGGAAAGACAGCAATACCGCTTTTTTCAGCCACTGATTCACGACCCAGTCACCGTTTTGCTTTTCAGCGACACGGGCACTGCCGTTATCCAGCATCGCCAGCGCTTCATTAACGGCATTGCGGACATCGCTGTCAGCATTGGACGGGTTGATTTCAGCACGGCGCTCAAACGCTTCTTCGATAATATTCTGAATATCGCTCATGAGGTTCTCCATTGATTTAATTTAAGTGTTCGACGAGGCTGCGGATGCGATGGGCAGCCTCAATACATTCTTCCAGCGGGGCCACCAAGGCCATGCGCACGCGATTGGCACCCGGATTGCCTTCGGCCGTATCACGACCCAGATAACTGCCCGGCAAAACGGTGACATTCTGCTGTTCATACAGCTGGCGGGCAAATTCGGTATCAGCCACCGGGGTTTCCGCCCACAGGTAAAAACCGGCTTCGGGCAGCGTGACATTCATCACCGTTGACAAGATGTCTAACACCGCCTCGAACTTTTCGCGGTAGAGCTCGCGATTGTGCGCGACATGGTCTTCATCATTCCAGGCTGAAATCGAGGCTGCCTGCGTGGCCGGCGGCATGGAACAGCCATGATAGGTCCGGTAACGCAGGAACTGTTTGAGGATGGCGGCATCGCCCGCCACAAAGCCACTGCGAAGGCCGGGCGCATTGGAACGTTTGGACAGACTATGAAATACCACGCAGCGGCTCATATCGGTATAACCGCCGCTGTAGGCGGCCTGCAGCAGGCCCACAGGAGGCTGGTCCTCATCGTGATAGATTTCCGAATAGCACTCATCGGCGGCAATGACAAAATCATGCTGATGGGCCAGTTCAATCAGATGCTGCAGCGTGGCTTCATCAATGACGGCACCGGTGGGATTCCCCGGGCTGCAGATATACAACAGTTGGCAGCGCTGCCAGGTCTCTTCACTGACACTGTCAAAATCCGGAATAAAGCCCTTATCGGCATGACAATTCAGATAAAACGGCTCGGCGCCGGCCAGTATCGCCGCCCCTTCATAAATCTGATAGAAAGGGTTGGGCATCACGACCAGCGGCTTCTGGCTGCGATCAATGACGGCCTGGGCAAAGGCAAACAGGGCCTCACGGGTGCCGTTGACCGGTAAAACCTGGGTCGTTGAATTGATATGACCATCGAGCTGAAACCGCTTATCCAGCCAGCTCGCAATCGCGTGTCGCAGTTCATTGCTGCCTGCTGTGGTCGGATAGCTCGACAGGCCATGCAGGTGAGTGATGACGGCTTCGGTAATAAAGCCCGGCGTCGGATGCTTGGGTTCACCGATAGACAGCGCAATAGGCGGCAGGTCTTCCGGCGGGTGACAGCCTTGTTTCAGCTGCGCCAGTTTTTCAAAAGGATAGGGATGCAGTTTTGCCAGTTCCGGATTCATAAGGACCAGAGGTGAATGAAAAATCAGACCATTATAACGGGTTAGCCGCTTGACGTGGTATAAGGTGGCACCATGATGTCATCAAGCAATAAAGAATATTCCCTGGCCGTCAGCGCCATTTTGTTTTCTGCCGCGATGTGGGGGCTTATCTGGTATCCCATGCGGTTGCTGGAGCAGGCCGGCATGCCGGTGGTGTGGACCACGATGATTGCCTATCTCGCCGCGGCCGTGGTCGCCACCGCGCAATTGCTCTGGGTCAGAAAGCGCATAGCGCATCAGTGGCCGCCGACATTGTGGGCTTTGGCGCTGGCAGCGGGTCTCACCAATCTGGCTTTTCTGGTGGCGCTGATTGAAGGTGAAGTGGTGCGGGTGATGCTACTGTTTTACCTGTCGCCGCTGTGGTCGGTGCTGCTTGGGCACTGGTGGCTGGGAGAACGTATATCACGTCCGGCTATGGTGATGATCCTGATCGCGATGTCCGGTACCTTTATGATGCTCTGGCATCCGGAAATCGGTTTTCCCTGGCCGCACGGGCTGGCTGACTGGCTGGCTTTATTCGCCAGCTTTATGTTCTCGGTGAATAATGTGCTCAGCCGCAAGCTTGCGCCGGTGCCGATGGAAATCAAAACCTTTGCTGTCTACTGGGGCGTGGTTATAGTGGCCCTAGTCGTGCTGTTTCTGCAGCAGGCATCGCTGCCGCAAGTGACAGTGAATATCTGGCTGCTGGTCGCGATATTGGGCGGCCTGGTCTTTGTCTCGATGACGATTGCGGTGCTGTATGGTCTGGCCAGAATTGCGGTATTTCGGGCCGCGATTCTAATGCTCTTTGAACTCTTGGTCGCGGCGGTTTCGGCCTGGCTGTTGACCGAAGAGAGCATGAGTGGCATGGAATGGATGGGCGGTGCCCTGATTTTTATTGCTGCCTATGGCATGGCACGGCTCGGTAAAATGCCCTGAACCTTGGGTGCAGCAGTGGCTTCACGTTAAAATAGAATTTTTGCTGACTCGTCGTTCGATAGGCAGTCAGCGTGTTCTTCAAACCAACCGGGTTAATTATGATCAAATCTATCGCGCATGCCAGTTTCCTGGTGGAAGACGTTCCGCGTTCACTCAAGTTTTATTGTGATGTGCTGCAGTTGCCGCTCAATCCTAACCGGCCGAATTTTCCTTTCGACGGTGCCTGGCTGGATATTGGCGAGGATCAGATGATTCACCTGATGCAGTTGCCGAATCCGGATTCCAATGAAGGCCGTCCCGCCCATGGTGGCCGGGATCGCCACCTTGCACTGGTGGTGGAAGACCTGGAAGCCCTGGCTGAACGTCTGGAAGCAGCGGGCATTGAATTTTCTCGCAGTAAATCCGGCAGAGCCGCGTTTTTCTGCCGTGACCCTGATGGCAATGCGCTGGAATTTGCTGAGGACTTCACCCCGCCGCCACTGCAAAAATAAGCACTTGCGGGGCTCATCAGTGACTTACAGAGTTACTCACATTTTCTGTGGATAACTCTGTGGTTAACTGTTGTGAAAATCGCTAAGTCATTATTCTGTAACAGCCTGCCCATAGATGGTTAAAATCTCACCATTTAAAAAATAACTATAAAATTCAATGGTTTACACTTGTTCGGCAGAGATTCAATGACTTAGCGCGCAAACCTATCAAGTTAGAATAATTCGTTGGCTAACTGGTGATAACTTTCTCTTGAAATACCGGTTTAGAATTTCTACCGGGCCAGTGCCGGTTGCTGCAAATCATCCATAAAGGCGTTTCTTTCTTCACCGGTATCTTCACGCTGCTGTTCCAGATCAGTGAAGTTGAATAAATCCAGATCAGCCAGCTGGGATGGTGAGATGTTCTGAATGCTGCGGAAAATATTTTCCAGCCGTCCCGGGGTTTCGCGTTCCCAGCTTTGCAGCATTTCCTTGATTTTCTGGCGTTGCAGGTTTTCCTGTGAGCCGCACAGGTTACAAGGGATAATCGGGAATTGCATCGCTTCGGCATAGCGGGCAATATCAGCTTCGCAGGCATAAGCCAAGGGGCGAATCACGATATTGCTTTTATCATCACTGAGCAGCTTGGGCGGCATTGCCTTGATTTTGCTGCCGTAGAACATGTTCAGAAACAGGGTTTCGATAATATCGTCGCGGTGATGGCCGAGGGCGATTTTGGTGATGCCGTTTTCGCGGGCATAACCATACAGCGAACCGCGACGCAGCCGCGAGCAGATACCACAGGTGGTTTTGCCTTCCGGCACCACTTCCTTGACGATGCTGTAAGTGTCTTTTTCGATGATATGAAACGGCACATTAATCGATGACAGGTATTCCGGCAGCACATGCTCGGGGAAACCGGGCTGTTTCTGATCCAGATTCACCGCGATCAGCTCGAAATTAATCGGCGCATGATCACGCAGATTAATCAGGATATCGAGCATGGTGTAGCTGTCCTTGCCACCCGACAGACAGACCATGACCTTGTCGCCATCCTGAATCATATTGTAATCGGCTATGGCCTGGCCGACATTGCGGCGCAGACGCTTACGCAGCTTATTGAATTCGCGTTGTTGCTTAACGAGTGCTTCAGACATGATTAAACCAGACCTGCAAAGGGTTGAACGGTAACGATGGTGCCGGGCTCTATGCCGTCACAGTCTTCATCCAGCAGGATAAAGCAGTTGGCGACGCTCATTGAGCGCAAAATACCCGAGCCCTGCTGGCCGGTGGTTTGCACTTTGAGCTGGCCGTTATCGTCTTCAAATAAAATGCCGCGCTGAAATTCAAAGCGGCCGGGGCGTTTGCGGATTCGACTGTCAGTTTCCACCTGCATCAAGGGAACCGGATGAACATTCTCGCCAGCCATTTTTTTCAAAGCCGGCTGTACAAACTGATAGAAAGTCACCATCACCGACACCGGATTGCCGGGCAGACCGAAGAACAGGGCATCATCGATTTTACCAAAAGCCAGCGGACGACCCGGTTTCATTGCGATTTTCCAGAAATTAACCTGGCCCAGTTCGGCCAGCATTTCTTTTACATAATCGGCGTCACCGACCGAGACACCACCCGAGGTAATGACCACATCCGCTTCGGCGGCGGCCTGCGCCAGGGCATTTTTAAGCGCGGCTTTTTCATCCGGAATCACGCCCATATCCAGCACCTCGGCATCAAGCCGTTTCAGCATGCCGTAGAGTGTATAGCGGTTACTGTCGTATATCTGTCCGGCTTCCAGTGGTTCTCCGATGGAACGCAGCTCATCACCGGTGGAGAAGAAAGCCACACGGAGTTTGCGTCTGACCCTGACTTCACCGATACCCAGCGAAGCAATCAGGCCCATATCGGCCGGCATAATACGATGGCCCACTGGTAGCACGGTCTGACCCTGTTCAATGTCTTCACCGGCCATCCGCACATTCTGACCGGGCTGATGCTGACCGTGAACGGTAATCTGATCATCTTTGGCTGCAACATGTTCCTGCATGATCACGGTATCGCATTCCGGCGGCATCATCGCCCCGGTCATGATGCGGACACATTCGCCTTGATTGACCTTGCCCTGATAGGGCTGTCCGGCAAAGGCGGTGCCGACCAGCTTCAGCGTATAGCTATCATCCTGCATATCGCGGCTGTGAATGGCGTAGCCATCCATGGCTGAGTTGTTATGGGGCGGCACCTGCAGTGGGGAAATCACCGGCGCATGCAGGATATGGCCCAGCGCTTCACGCAGGGCGAGTTTCTGCCAGCTGCTGACCGGGGTCAGTAACTGTTCAATCTGAGCGCGTGCATCTTCAACACTGAGGCTTTGTTGATCCTGCGGATCGGCGCAACTGGGTTGGGGAATAAATTCGGCCATAATCAGGCGTTCCATGTGTTCATAAATTGTTCGATGAAATCTGCGATTTCCCCGATATTGTTGATGTCCAGACCGGGTAGCGAATCGCTGTCCGCAATGACTTCATCCGAGGCAATCGCAATAATCTGTGGATCATCCCGGAAAAGCAGCGGTTTTCCAAGACTGGGCCGGTGCAGTTCCAGTTTGGGAATGGCTTCATGCTTGAAACCTTCGACCAGTATCAGATCAAGTCTGCTCACATCCAGTCTGGGTAATAAGCCGGCAAGTTGCGGATCATTGCCAGGCGTCATACTTTTTTCCATCAAAGCCATCATCCTTGATGAAGCAATCAGGATTTGCTGTGCGCCGGCCTCACGGATTTCATAACTATCCTTGCCCGGCTTGTCGATATCAAAATTATGATGGGCATGCTTGATCACGGCCACCCGCAGGCCACGCTGGTTCAGTTCCGGCAGCAGACGGGTCAATAAGGTCGTTTTACCGGTGCCGCTGAAGGCGGCAATGCCGAGCATAGGCAGCGGTGCTTTGATTGTATTGGTCTGTTCGAGATCTTCCGGGTGATTGAAGTTTACAAAAGTCTCAGGCTGATCAGAAAAGTCGACTTCAGCCAGTTTGTACTGCATCAGCCAGTGGTCGATTTTGCGTTCACCCTGTTCCAGAAAGGACCGCAGTTCGCCTTTGAGCCGGGTAGGGATGAGACTGAACACCGGTTGCAAACGTTCGCCATCACTCGCTACTGCCAGTTCATTGCCGTTTAGCAGCATGGTTTCCATCATTCTTTGACGCAGAGCCGGAGATATAAAAGGTGAGTCACAGGGCGCGGTCAGAATATAGTCAGCATCCGTGTTTTCCATTGCGGTCAGCATGCCGGCCAGCGGACCATGAAAACCCTCAATCGAATCGCTGACCACGGGATAACCGAGCTGCTGATACTGGTCAATATTGCGGTTAGCGTTAATAATAAGTGTGTCGACCTGGGGCAGCATGGCGTTAACAGCATGACGAACCATGGCGTGGCCCTGATAGCGAATCAGACCTTTATCATCGCCGCCCATGCGGCGGGCAAGACCACCCGCCAGAATCACGCCGGTCACGGAAGGATAGGGTTGAACACTCATTTAAGCCTGCTTGAATAGGGAAAAATCATGATTAAATATTGCCTTACCGCGCTTATTATACTGTTAAACAGTTTCCAGGCAGCGGCTGAAGAAATGGATATCGTCGTTGTCGGTCTGTTTGCCAACCAGGCTGTGGTTGAAGTCAATGGTGAGCGGCACCTGCTCAAGGTGGGTAAAAGCACAGCGGAAGGGATCAAACTGATTTCGGCCAACAGCACAGAGGCCGTACTGGAAGTTAAAGGCAAGAAACAGACTTTTCCGCTTGGCGACCGCATCAGTACCGATTTTTCACCGCCACCCGAACAACCCGAGGTCAGTCTCTGGCCAACCGATGGGATGTATCTGACCACCGGCACGGTCAATGGCTATAACGTCGATTTCCTGGTCGACACCGGTGCTTCTGCGGTGGCTTTGAATGCCGCAACGGCCAGGAGACTCGGCATTGATTTCTATCGTGGTGAACAGGTCGGCGTGCGTACTGCTTCCGGCACCGGTTACGGTTACAAAGTCACGCTGGATTACGTGCAGATTGATGATATCAAGCTCTACAACGTGGCTGCGGTGGTGCTGGATGGGCCGGAACCCTCTACAGCGCTGCTGGGCATGTCGTTTCTGGGGCAGCTGGATATTGAGCATAACGGCGAACGGCTGGATTTAAGGCAGAAATATTAAGCAAAAAAAAGCCCGGACGAGCCGGGCTTCTTTATCTCAGTGTCTTAATCAGTCAAAGCCTTTGCTGATAAGCGCATAAGCCGAGTGATTGTGAATGGACTCGAAGTTTTCTGATTCTACAATATAAGCGGTAATGCGTTTGTCTTCGTTCAGTTTGGCTGCGACGTCACGCACCATGTCTTCCACGAATTTCGGATTGTCATAGGCACGTTCGGTGACATATTTCTCATCCGGACGCTTGAGCAGACCGTAGATTTCGCAGGAAGCCTGTTTCTCAACCAGGTCAATGAGATCCTCAATCCAGACAAAGCTTTCCACCCGAACGGTCAGTGTTACGTGTGAACGCTGGTTATGCGCACCGTAGTCGGAAATATTCTTGGAGCAGGGGCACAGGCTGGTCACCGGTACGACGACTTTAACGGTCATCGCGGTTTCTTCGCCCTTGATTTCACCGATAAAGGTGACATCGTAATCCATCAGGCTGCGCACTTTGGAAATCGGCGCTTCCTTGTTGACGAAATAGGGGAAGTTCATCTCAATGTAACCGGATTCGGCATCCAGACGCTCGGTCATTTCACCCAGCATTTCGCGGAATGATTTGACCGTGATGTCGCGCTCGTGCTGGTTGAGGATTTCAACGAAGCGAGACATGTGCGTGCCTTTGAAGTGATGCGGCAGATTCACGTACATGTTGAAATTGGCCACAGTGTGCTGTTCACCGGTGGTGCGGTCACTGACCTTGATAGGGTGTTTGATATCTTTGATACCGACCTTATCGATGGCGATTTTACGCTGGTCTGCGATGTTCTGTACGTCTTCGATCTCGTCGTGTTTGCTGGATTGAGTTGTGCTCATTCAGTTATTCCTCGCTATATTTCACACAGGCGCGGTCTGTTTCCCACAGGGTGACACCTGAAATCTTGGCAGTGTCGTTATTCAGGGTATCGCTGAGTTTCTGATAGAAATACCGGGCGATGTTCTCTGCCGTTGGGTTAATGGTATCGAACGGCGGAATGTCATTCAGATACCGATGATCCAGGGTTTTAGCCAATTCACGGGTGGCGGTTTTAATGGTTTTAAAATCCATACCCATGCCATGCTCATTCAGAGATGTGGCCGTTACCTCAACCTCCAGTTTCCAGTTGTGGCCGTGCATGCGACGGCAGTCACCCGGATAATCTCTCAGGGTGTGGGCCGAAGCAAAATCTGCCAGGATCTTCAGGGTGTACTTTGCGCTCATAATGTTGACAATTATACTCGGGAATTCATCGGGGTAACAGGATATTATGCCGAAAAGAATCGATTAATCATATCGATAATTCCTGTTGCATCGAGTCCACATTGAGACAGCATCTGTTGATGCACGCCGTGATCAATGAATGCATCCGGCAGGCCCATCTGTTTGACCGGTATGCTGTGATTGATGTCGCGAAGGTATTCGCTGACCGCACTGCCGGCACCGCCCATTACCGCATTTTCCTCGATCGTAATCAGCAGATCGTGACTGTCAGCCATGGCTTCAATCACGGCCGTGTCCAGCGGTTTGACAAAACGCATATTGACGACACTGGCGTTGATTTTGGCGGCGGCTTCTTCTGCCGGTGCAACCATGCTGCCAAAAGCAAGAATGGCCACTTTTTCGCCCTGACGACGCAATTCCGCCTTGCCGATTTCCAATGTGCTCAGTCCGGTTTCGACTTCCCGGCCGACACCGCTGCCACGCGGATAACGTACAGCACTGGGGCCATTATGATAGAAACCGGTGGTCAGCATCTGCCGGCATTCCTGCTCATCGGCCGGAGCCATCACGGTCATATTGGGTATGCAGCGCAGGTAACTCAGATCAAAACTGCCAGCATGAGTCGGGCCGTCGGCACCGACCAGACCCGCGCGGTCAATCGCAAACAGCACCGGCAGGTTCTGTAACGCGACATCATGAATCAGTTGATCATAAGCACGTTGCAGGAAAGTCGAATAAATTGCCACCACCGGTTTTTTGCCTTCACAGGCAAGACCGGCAGCCAGTGTGACGGAATGCTGTTCCGCTATACCAACATCGAAATAGCGATCAGGAAAATCTTCAGCAAAACGGTTCAGACCAGAGCCGTCACACATGGCCGGGGTGATGCCGATAAGGTCCGGATCTTTTTTAGCCATGTCACAGAGCCAGCGACCGAAAACCTGGGTGTAACTCGGACCTTTTGACTTGCTGTTGGCCGGGCTCACGCCGTGATATTTACAGGGTTGCTGTTCGGCCGGCTCATAGCCTTTGCCTTTTTTGGTGACCACATGCAGAAATTGCGGTCCTTTACGTTTCTTCAGGTTACCGAGCGTGGCGAGCAGGGTGTCGATATCATGACCGTCAATCGGGCCGATATAGTTAAAGCCCATTTCTTCGAACAGGGTACCCGGAATCATCATGCCTTTGACATGTTCTTCAGCGCGACGGGCAATTTCCCAGGCCGGCGGAATCTTTTCCAGTACCCGTTTACTGCCTTCACGGGCAGTGGCATAGAAGTTACCGGACAGCAAACGCGCCAGATAATTGGCCATGCCGCCCACATTTCTGGAAATCGACATTTCATTGTCGTTCAGAATGACCAGCAGGTTGGCATCCAGATCACCGGCATGGGCCAGGGCTTCAAAAGCCTGACCGGCGGTCAGGGCGCCATCGCCGATAATCGCCACGCTGTGACGGGGATCATCATTGGCTTTGGCGGCTATCGCCATGCCCAAAGCCGCACTGATTGAAGTACTGGAGTGACCGACACCGAAGGTGTCATAGTCACTTTCGCAGCGCTTGGGGAAGCCAGACAGGCCGCCGGGCTGACGCATGGTATTCATGCGATCGCGGCGGCCGGTCAGGATCTTATGCACGTAACTCTGGTGACCCACATCCCAGACCAGCCTGTCATCAGGGGTGTCAAACACATAATGCAGCGCCAGTGTCAGCTCGATGACCCCCAGATTGGAGGAAATATGACCGCCGGTCTGCTGTACGCTGTCGATGATCAGCGCCCGCAGTTCCTCCGCCAGCTGCGGCAGCTGTTTTTTGTCGAGCTGACGCAAATCATCGGGGCTGTTGATATGAGCGAGTAGGTTTTCCATTTAAGCAGTCTTAGTGAGAACGTTTCACCACAAATTGAGCCAGAGCGCCCAACGCTTCCGTGTTAAGAGGTAACTCTGCCAGTTGCCCGAGGGCTTTTTCAATCAATGCCACCGCTTTCTGCTGGGCTTTTTCCAGTCCCAGCAGGGCCGGATAGGTGGGTTTATTCAAAGCCATATCGGCGCCCTGGGTTTTGCCCAGCGTTTCGGTATCAGCGATCACATCAAGCACATCATCCTGCACCTGAAAAGCCAGACCGATACAGTCTGCATATCGTTCCAGATGCAGCAAAGTATCTTCGTCACAATTTTCGGCAGCGAGCGCACCCAGCACCACACTGGCACGAATCAGGGCACCGGTTTTCAGTTTGTGCATCGACTGCAGGGCGTTCAGATCCAGTTTTTTGCCGACGGATTCCAGATCGACCGCCTGGCCACCGGCCATACCGAACACGCCGGATGCCTGTGCCAGACGTCTGACCATCGCGCTTTGCTGCTCAGCTGTCAATGCCGGATCGCACAGCGTTTCAAATGCCATCGATTGCAGGGCATCACCGACCAGCAGCGCTGTGGCTTCATCATAGGCTTTGTGACAGGTAGGACGGCCGCGGCGTAAATCGTCATCGTCCATCACCGGCATATCATCATGGACCAGCGAGTAGGCATGAATCATTTCCACGGCGGCGGCGGCGGCATCCATTGCCCGGTTGGTGGCACCCAGGGCCTGTCCGGTAGCATAAACCAGCAGCGCGCGTAGCCGTTTACCACCGCCCAGTGTGGCATAGCGCATGGCTTCAAGTAGCCGGCGGGAGGTGGCCTGGTCGCTGCCGCTGAGACGTTTATCCAGGACAATTTCAATCTGCGCCTGGTGCGTCTGCATCCAGTCTTCAAGCGGGAATTTCGGGTTCACGATTCGTCGGATTCGGGATCAAAATCGACCATATTGTTCTGGCCGGATTGCTGTAACAGCATTTGTACTTTCTGCTCTGCCGCTTTCAGGGATTCCTGGCAGTCGCGGGTTAAAAGCACGCCGCGCTCATAGAGTTTCAAAGATTCTTCCAGGCTGATGTCACCCTGTTCCAGGCGTTCTACCAGCGCTTCCAGTTCTTTGACAGCTGCTTCATAATCCAGCTTTTTTTGCTTTGACGCCATGAGGGCCTCTGAACTAAAACGATTAACCGCTTATTATAAGGTAATCAATGCTCCCTTGCCCGCTGGAATGTTTTTTTATTTACCGTTAGTCTGTTTTGCTTCAACTCCGGTCTGAATTCAAACCATGCCCAAAATAATTCGCGGTTTACATAATCTGCCAGACTCGCCCCGAGGCTGTGTTGCCACTATCGGTAATTTCGACGGTGTTCACCTTGGTCATCAGGCAGTGCTGACGCAGTTGGCGATGAAAGGCGATATGCTGGGTTTGCCGGCGGTCGTGATTAGCTTTGAACCACAGCCTTTTGAATATTTTGTCCCTGAAAAAGCCCCAGCCAGACTGACCCGTTTCCGGGAGAAAGTGGAAGCACTGCGGGCTTACTCTATTCAGCAACTGTGTGTGCTGCGCTTCAATGAGGCTCTGGCCAGAATGTCGGCTGAAGACTTTATCCGCCGTCTGCTGGTGGAGGGCCTCAATGTGCGTTATCTGGTGGTGGGGGATGACTTCCGGTTTGGCCGTCACCGCCAGGGCGACTTTGCGATGCTGCAGCAGGCCGGACGCGATCATGGTTTTCAGGTGGTGAATATGCATACCTTTGCCATCGATCACCAGCGGGTCAGCAGTACCCGAATCCGCAATGCCCTGCGTGATGGCGATCTGGAAACAGCGGAACGGCTGCTGGGCCGGCCTTACCGGATGAGCGGCAGAGTGGCGCATGGTGACAAGCGTGGCCGCAAGATGGGCTTTCCCACCGCCAATATTCATCTGCATCGCTGTAAGATTCCACTTAACGGGGTGTTTGCCGTGCAGCTTTTCGGGCTTGATGAAGAGCCGATAAACGGCGTGGCCAATATCGGTATCCGCCCGACTATCGGTGGTGACAAGGCCTTGCTTGAAGTCCATTTATTTAACTTCAACCGTGAAATCTACGGCGAACATGTCCAGGTGCATTTCCTGCACAAGATCCGTGATGAACAGCGTTTTGAGGGGCTGGATAAATTAATGGCGCAGATTGAAAAAGACTGTGCCGCGGCCAAGGCCTTTTTTGCCGAACAGGTTTAGATTTCTCTCATTCATTTCGCTGTTGAGCATTCAGCTGAGGTCAGCCAAGGCGTCCCTGAGAGTGAAATACTCCCAGGGACATTCAGCTTATCTGTCAGACACCGGCTGGTCTGGTGCTGTAGTGACCATGACGGCAATCACTTAATAATCCATGAAAGCTGATGCCGTCGACATGCACCAGATGCTCATGATCACCGGCTTCAAAAAAAACATCCGTGTGGGTATCAAATGAGTCATCAACCAGGGTTTCCATGCCATAGGCATTACCCAGCGGTGGTATCGCACCGGGCTTGCAATCCCTGAACAGTGATTCAGCCTGATTCATCGGCGCTACCTCATAATGGCCGTCCATTTCCCGGTCAACACTGTGAGTGTCGACCTGACTGTCAGCCGGCACCACCACCATCAGATATTTGCCTCCCTGTTTCATCAATACGGCTTTGGCAAGCTGGTGGGGTTTGATGTGAGCAGCTGAGGCAGACTGACGGCTGGTTGCCGTTCTGTGGTGGGCACTGAGCTGGTAGTCAATGCCACGGTCATCCAGATAAGTTTTGACAACGTTGGACATCATCATCACATTACCCTCCCAAGTCGACATCGGGTCGGGGAGATGTCGACTTTGCTGTTTAGCTGAGAACATCTGCAGCTGATTTCAGCTTACTCCTGTTCAAACGGTTTTTGAACAAGTCAGCAGGGAATTAACGACCTTCAAGATAAGTCTGGCGAAGCAGGGTATTACGTTCACGGGCCAGTTGAATGGCGCAGCTCACTGTCATCAGTGATTGAATTGAACCGCCGTCATAGAGCCGGAACACGCTCTGGCACTGTTTCTTGCGATAGGCTTCCCAGTTCCGCTGGGATTGTTCGATAAGCTTCAGCAAAACCGGATCAGCAGCATGCCGGATTCGAATCAAGTCGAGGTTACTGTCCAGTTCGTCGACGGCGCGTTCCAGCTTCACCGTCAGACACTGATTGATTTCAACCGTGGTGACAGACTGCGGACACAAGGCTTTCGCCTGAGCCAGTGACGGTAACAGTAGCAGCAGTAATAACACTCTCTTCATCATCAACATCTTTATTTTTTCAGCTTCAGTAAAATCTGTGCAGCCAGTTTTTCCATGGTTTGCAGGCTGATATCGGCCTGTCTTAGAAACTCGGCATCATAGAAATCCGGATCAGCCCAATGCCGACCGCTGATATGGCAGCGCTTGGCCAGTTTATCCAGCCCCAGTTCGTCAAGCTCAAAGCCGAGCCTGGTCCAGAGCATGGCCAGATGGCGCTCGGTTTTATGCACCGGTTTGCCGTATGTATTGATTTGCCGCAGATAAACCGCCGTCTCCCGGGCTGCCAGAATCACATTTTGCAGCGCCTGTTTTGACTGTTGTTTACGCTGCAGCCCGGCGCGGTTGAGATTAGCGAGCCAGCTTCTGACATGTTTGAAAATCTCCCACAGCAGTCTGGGGCTGATGCTCTCCATCTCAGTCCTCGATTACACGGCGCATCGGTATCATCGCAGAGCGGACAAAACCCTGTTGCTGATAGAACTGCTGGGCCCGTCTGTTATCGGCATCGGTTAACAGGGTAATGCGCAGGCAGCCCTGCTGACGGGCAAAGTCTATCGCAGCCTGCAGCATCCGTTTTCCGAAACCGTGAGAGCGATAGTCTTCAGCAATAATCATATCCTCCAGCATCGCGACTTTACCGCCCATTGCCGTTGAAATCAGATACAGCAGACTGACCATGCCTGCCACGACTTTATCTTTTTTTAATACCAGGATCTGCCCCTGTTCAGGTTGCGACAAAATGGCTCTGACCGCACTGGCCTGTTTTGCGCTGTCCACTGAAAAGTCAGCCTCCTGGGTGAATAATGCTGTCAGTAACTGACAGATGGCATCAACATCGTTTTCACCGGCAGGCTCAATTGACAGCGCAGTCATAGGCAATTCACTTCGTTTATCAGCTTGATTGATAGTACCATGACAGACACGATGCACTGCTGTGAAACCGTTCCGGAGGGGCTATGACCGATTGGCTAGATGCAAAGGTAGTGGAAAACAAGCAATGGAATGACCGGCTGCATTCTCTGCGCGTTCAGGCTGACTTTCCGAAATTCAAGGCCGGCCAGTTCACGCGGCTGGCGCTGGATATCGACGGCGAATTGATTAGCCGGCCTTTCTCTCTGGTTAATGCGCCTGAAGAACAGCCGCTGGACTTTTATTTTATCGAGGTGCCGGAAGGCATGCTGTCAACGCGGCTGGCGACATTACAGGCGGGCGATGAAATCAAGGTCGCGCCCAAGGCGGCCGGCCTATTGACTCTGGATCAGATCCCGGACGCACGTCATCTGTATTTACTCGCGACCGGCACCGGCATCGGTCCCTTCCTGTCGATTATCAAAACCAGTGAAGTCTGGCAGCAGTTCAAGAAGGTGGTGCTGGTCCATTCTGTACGCTTCCAGAGTGAACTTACCTATCAGGAAACCATTGCTGCTGCGCAGGCAGAGCACTCCGAGGAATTTGTCTATATTCCTATCGTCAGTCGTGAAGACTGCGACTTCGCTCTGTCTGGTCGAATTCCGCAGACCATAGACGATGGCCGTCTTGAGCACCGCGCCGGTCTGGAAATTTCTCCGGCAGACAGCCAGGTCATGCTCTGCGGCAATCCGGCCATGATTCAGGACACGATGCAGTTATTGATTGACCAGCGCGGCATGAAAAAACATTCGCGCCGCGATCCGGGCCAGATCAGTATCGAAAAATACTGGTGATGTTGGTTACTGCCTAAGCGGTCTCACTCCAGCGTTTGTCTCTGATGTAAAGGGCTCTGCCATTGGAGTCACCAGCCTGCCTTTCTTCCAGTTCAAACAGCTCGGTAGCCGCAACCAGTTCACCGAGCTTTTTGTAGCCGTAATTGCGTGGATCAAACTCCGGAGCCTGCTTGGCAATATTGCTGCCGACGGCACCGAGCCCCGCCCAGCCAGTATCATCGGAAGAAGACTCGCATGCGTTTCTTAATAAATGGACCAGTTTGCTGTCCTGTCGCAGCTGATTTCTGGAGAGGGCTTTAATGGCCGGGCTTTCATCCGTGGCGCGCCTTAATACTTCCGTGAATATGAATTTGTCACAAGCCGACACGAAAGGGTAAGGGGTTTTCTGTTCACCAAAGCCGTATACAGTGAGTCCGGACTCCCGAATCCTTGATGCGAGGCGGGTGAAATCGCTGTCGCTGGAGACGATGCAAAAGCCATCGAAGTTACCGGTATAAAGTAAATCCATGGCATCGATGATCATGGCGCTGTCCGTAGCATTTTTGCCCTTGGTGTAGGCGAATTGCTGAATCGGCTGAATCGAATGTTCCAGCAAAACCGTTTTCCAGCCGGTTAAACCAGCCGAAGTCCAGTCCCCGTATATTCGTTTCACACTGGCGATACCGTAATTGGCTATCTCAGCCAGGAGCTCGTTGACGATCCCCGGTTGCGCATTATCCGCATCGATAATAACCGCCAGTTTATTCACCTCGTCCATGACTGTTCCTCGTGTTGACGTGGGTTAACCCAGCCGGCCTTTTACTGCTTTGATAAAGGCCTCGGCAATGGGCATATCGCCGTTGTAGATTTCATCCACCTGATTGATGGCTTCGGAATGATCCAGACATTGCAGCACACAGGCGGCCACATCAGCGCGTGTTATGACCATGGCGTCTTTATCGCTCGGGCGCTGCGTGGTGATTTTGCCGGTTGCGGCATCATCGCTAAGGCGTCCTGGACGAAGAATAGTAAAGGGCACGCCGCTTTCCAGCAGGTGCTTGTCAGCAAAATGCTTGCAGATATTGTAGTGTTTGATGGCTGCTGTGCCGTTTTCCGGATCGCCGGCATCGCGGGCGCTGACCATCACAAACTGTTTGATGTTGTGCTTTTTGGCCATATCGACGGCTTTCACTGCGCCCCATAAATCCACCAGGATGGTCTTGTCGGCGCCGGTTTTACCACCCGAACCGGCCGTGAACACCACCTTATCGCAGTCGGCAAAGGCCTCGTCAGGCAGGGGCTGTTCCAGATCCGCAATCACTGTTTCTGCTCCCAGCTTTTGCAACTCGGTGGCCTGTTCCGGTTTTCTGACCATGGCTTTGACGGGCAGTTTTGTCAGCGCCATTAAGCCAATCAGCTGTTTGCCAATTTGTCCATTGGCTCCGATTATCAGTGTCTTGTCCATCTCTATCTCCTGCTAATCCGTTTGATAAACACAGCTTAGCATGACGCTGTTCTGTCTATCAGTGAACAAATATGTCTATGTCTATTGACATATTGATATTATGTCGACAAAAATAGACATATGGAATTACAACAAGCTCTGATCGTTTTTGATGCCTTATCTCAGGAAACGCGACTGCGCGCCTTTCGTCTGCTGGTGGAAGCCGGGCCTGAAGGGCTGCCCGCCGGCGCGATTAGCGAACAGTTGGCGACACCGCACAATACGATGTCATTTCACCTCAATCATCTTGCCAACGCCGACATTGTGACTTCTCGAAAGCAGGGACGCTCAGTAATTTATTCGGCTAATTTCGAATCGATGCGGGAGCTGATCGGTTTTATGGTGAAGGATTGCTGTAGTGGCGATATGGCAAGAATCAGAGAAGACAAAGAGACCGGCTGCTCGGTGATTGAATTATCAGCATGCTGCCCGCCATCAAAGCAGGAGACACATCAATGAAACGAATGCATATCCATGTCGGCGTCAAGAATATTGCCGAAGGCGTGAAGTTTTATTCAGCGCTGTTTGGTGCCGAGCCAACTAAACAAATGCCGGATTATGCCAAATGGATGCTGGATGATCCCAGACTGAACTTTGCGATTTCGACCCGTAGCGGCAAACAGGGTGTCGATCACCTGGGCTTTCAGGTTGATGATGAAAAAGCATTAAGCGCGCTGCGTGAGCAACTGCGCCAGGCCGATATCGCCACTTTCGACGAAGGCGAAACCGTTTGCTGTTATGCAGAGTCCGACAAATCCTGGTTGCAGGATCCGGCCGGTATTGCCTGGGAAGCCTATCAGACCATGAGCGATGCGCAGTTATTCTCTGACAAAAAAGCTTCAGCGGACAATGCCTGCTGTACGCCGGTGTCGATTCCGCTAGTGGCTGCGCCAGCAAGCTGCTGCGAACCCTCAGATAACAATAACTCAGGTTGTTGCTAATGAAAAAAGTACTGGTTTTGTGCACTGGTAACTCCTGCCGCTCAGTCATGGCTGAGGCACTGATTAATCAATTGAAAAAAGATGATTACCAGGCAGTGAGCGCCGGCAGTTTTCCGGCGGGTTATGTACATCCCAAATCAATTGAAACCCTGAAACGTCATGGTATCGATCCCGGCGAGCCCCGAAGCCAATCCTGGGATGATTTCGCCGGTGAGCATTTCGATTATGTGATTACCGTCTGTGACGCTGCCGCCAATGAGGCTTGCCCTGCATTTCAGGGTCAGTATCAGCGTTTGCAATGGAGCACGCCGGATCCCGCCAAAGTTGAAGGCAGCGAAGCCGAGATTGAAGCCGCTTTTGATGAAGCCTTTAATATGCTGAAAACCAGAGTCGAGCAGGAGTTGTGATGAGCGAGACAAATTCACCGATGGGTAGTTTTGAGCGCTATCTTTCAGTCTGGATCGGTCTGGGCATTATTGCCGGTGTGGGTTTAGGCTGGTTATTTCCAGCGGTTTTTGAACTGATTGCCGGGCTGGAATATGCCAGCGTGAACCTGGTGGTAGCCGTCTTCATCTGGCTCATGATTTATCCGATGATGGTCAATGTTGATTTCGCTTCCCTCAAAGATGTCGGCAGAAGACCCAAAGGTCTGTGTCTGACGCTAGTCGTTAACTGGCTGATTAAACCTTTCACCATGGCCGGGCTCGGGATTTTGTTTTTTGAATTTTTGTTCGCTGGCCTTGTTGATCCGCACACTGCCAAAGAATACATTGCCGGGATGATCCTGCTCGGCGTCGCGCCCTGCACGGCAATGGTGTTTATCTGGAGCCAGCTGGTAAAAGGCGATGCCAACTACACGCTGGTGCAGGTATCAATTAACGACATTATCATGGTGTTTGCCTTTGCGCCGATTGCCGCGCTGCTGCTTGGGATCACTGAAATCATCGTGCCCTGGCAGACGCTGTTTCTGTCAGTCGTTTTATATGTGGTGACACCGCTGCTGGCTGGTTACCTGACCCGCCGCAAACTCGATAAAAGCAGTGATCATCATGAAGTCGAGGCGTTTACAGAAAAGGTTAAACCCTGGTCGATACTGGGTCTGCTGGCGACGGTTGTTTTGCTGTTCGGCTTTCAGGCTGAAACCATTCTGGCCAAGCCGATGGTCATTGTGCTGATCGCCATACCATTGCTGATTCAGAGTTACGGCATTTTCGCGATTGCCTATGGCTGGGCTTATCTGTGGAAGGTCCCGTTTAATGTCGCAGCCCCCGCGGCCCTGATTGGCACATCCAATTTCTTTGAACTCGCGGTAGCGGTTGCTATCAGCCTGTTCGGTTTGCAGTCTGGCGCTGCACTGGCCACTGTGGTTGGTGTGCTGGTGGAAGTACCGGTAATGCTGTCGCTGGTGGCGCTGGCGATTAAAACCAAGCCCTGGTTTGCCCGTTTTGCTTAGTGAATTTTATTGAGCAGAAGCCCTGGATCGCCACGGCCAGCGCCCTCGCGCTGATGAATAAACTCTAGTTGTGATGAACCAGTCAGGGCTGCATCACCTGCAAACCATGCTCATCCACACGGCCAGTCACCAGCCGCGTTGAAATTGTTTCAAAATAGACATTTTTTGCCGCAATCTTGTCGCCCTCAGGTAACGGCAACTCTTCAGTTGGCATGGCTTCCAGCGTCACGTCATCACTGGTCTGGTGGCTGTTTTTAAAGCTGTCAGCCAGCACCCAGAAGGGTTTGCCGAAATGCTGGGCAGCCAGTGCCTGCAGCAGCGTGCCGGTTTTGTTGACGAAATGATGATCGGTCAGCCAGTTGTCACAGCCACTGATGTTGAGGTCGACGTCGGGCATCACGAGGCCCATCTCCGCATCGGTAATCAATGTCACCGGGATACCCAGCCGGTTCAGCTGTGAAGCGACCAGTAAACCTTCATTGCCGGGGGCGCTGACAGTGACAATGACCTTAAAGTCCTGATGTTGCTCCAGGGCCTGTTCAAATAACGCCAGGACCTGCGAACTGCGGCTGTGGGTTAACACCGTCATGCCTGGCTTAAGCAGGTTGGCAGCGTGTGCAGCGACTTGTTCGGACGCATCAGCGAGTTGCTGATAGACCGCGATAAGCTGCGTCAGATACTGCTGCCTGAAATCGATATCGGCCACTTCAAGTCGGTGTTGCCAGCGCTGTAAGGCATTCCCCAGTGCAATCATACTGGGCCGAGTGGCGGTCAACTCGGTACAGAGGCTGTCAATTTTTTCTGCAGACTGAACCGGGGCGGCATCCAGATAATCTTTCAATGCCGACAAGGTGAGTAGGGCTAGAGAAGTTGCACCTGATTCACGGTTATTTTTGAGATCGCTCAGAATCTGGTCAAAACGCTCAGCCATATAGAGTTCCAACCGTTCACAGCAGTGTCAGACCGCACATCAGCAGCAAGCCAATATTGGCCAGAAAACCGATCATAAAGAAAAAAGTCCGCGGGCTCGGGTTCTTTTCGGTGGCAATTTTGTAGTAGAGAATCATATGGCCGAGGCGAGCGAGGGCATAAACCCATAACAATACACCGGTCCAGAAGGGACTGACTCCGACAAAAATCGCCAGAAAAGCGGTGCTGAGCAAGATCGGCAGGTTTTCCAGCGAATTCATGAAGGTGCGATGCGCCCTGAATACGAAGGATTCATGGCTGATTTCAGGTGGCAGTTTGCCGGGAATCGCACCCGGATAGCGGGCCTTGCTTGAACTGGCAATAAACCACTGCACCAGCCAGATAACTAAAATCGCAAAAATGGCCCAAAGCGCCATGTAATAAGCACTGCTGACAGCTGGCGTCATAATGTCTCCCTCTATCTGAGTCAGATTATTTATTAAGCCAGGACACCTTGTAGAGATCCTGACGTCGATCCTTGAGATTATTCACCGAGCCCTCACTGCGGGTCAGTTTGAGTTTGTCCAAGTCGAGATCGGAGAACATGATCATCTCGGTGTTGGGTGTGGTTTCCGCCATCACGGCATCATGTGGATAGGAAAAGTCAGACGGTGAAAATACGGCGGCCTGTGAATACTGCACATCCAGGTTTTCCACCTGGGGCAGGTTGCCGCAGCTGCCACAGATGACGACATAACATTCGTTTTCAATCGCCCTTGCCTGGGCACAGCTACGGACCCGTAGGTAGCCGTTCTTGGTATCGGTCCAGTAGGGCACAAACAGAATATCCATATCCTGAGCGGCCAGGATCCGGCCCAGTTCCGGGAACTCGACGTCATAACAAATCAGAATGCCGATACGGCCGGCATCGGTCTCGAACACCTGTACATGATCGCCACCCTCAATCACCCAGTCGCGGCGCTCATGCGGGGTGATATGCAGTTTACGCTGCAGTTCGATAGTGCCATCCCGCCGGCAAAGATAGGTGACGTTATACAGCACATCATCTTCCAGCAACGGCATTGAGCCGGTGATGACGTTGATGTTGTAACTCACCGCCATTTGCGACATTTCATTTTTGAATTTTTCGGTAAAAGCCGCCAGGAACCTTATGGCTTCAGTCTGGTTTCGCTGGTTGGGGCTAAGGCCCATCAACGCCGCGTTAAAAAATTCCGGAAACAGTGCAAAGTCGCTTTTGTAGTTGGACAGTGCATCGATAAAGTATTCGACCTGGTTCAGGCATTCCTGCACCGAGTGCACTTCACGCATCTGCCATTGAATAGCGCCGATACGGACCTGTGTTTTGCGGGTTTGAATTACCGTGGTTTCCGGCTCGTAGAAGATATTGCGCCATTCAAGCAGGGTCGCGTAACCCTGTGACTTTTCATCTTCCGGCAGATATTGCTTGAGCAGGCGGGTGACCTGGAAGTCATTGGACAGCTGGAAAGTCAGAATCGGGTCATAAATCCGCTTATTCTTCACAGCCTCGAAATATTCCGCCGGCGACATCTCGTCAGCATGCTCGTGATAGTTAGGGATCCGGCCACCGGCCAGGATGGCACGCAGATTATGCTGGCGGCAAAGCTCTTTGCGGGCTTCATACAAGCGACGACCCAGACGATAGCCGCGGTAATCCGGATGAATCAGCACATCCAGGCCGTAGAGCGCATCGCCGTTGGAATTATTGAGAATCGTCTCGCGCTTGGAAATCAGATCATCGTAGGTATGCGGGTTACTGAACTGTTGATAATCGACCTGCACAGCCAGGGCCACGCCAATGATGCGATCGTGGTCGACGACACAGATTTGTCCTTCGGGCAGGTCATCAATGAGTTTAAAGATGGTGTGTTCCGGCCAGGAACCGCCGATGTCCTGATAAATCTGATCCATCAAATCCTTAAGCTGCGGGTAGTCCTGCTTTTCCAGATTACGGATTTTAATATGCAGATCTTCGGGCATGCAGCTTCCTCGGCTATTTTGCAATTCTAGTTCATCATTCCGACAGGGATATGTCCAGTATGTTGCGTCCGGTTTCTGATTATCGACAAGGGAGCGAATAGAGTAAAAGCAAATACTGTTGAAGCCGTTTCAATTCGTCGATGCAGAATAGCTGGTATTGACGGCACGATTCGGCACACTGTCAGTCATCTCTTTTGTAAGCCAGGCACCAGCTCCCAGTATCAAGACGCCACCATAGAGCATGCTTATCGGCGGCACTTCATTAAAGATTATAAACCCCCACAGCGTCGCCACCACCGGAGACACCATAATATCCACCAGTGAATAAGCATTGGCATTGATCGATTTCAATACAATCGAGATACCGAAATAGGCGAAGCCGATGGAGATGAGTCCCAGCCCTGCCGGCCAGAGCATCACGGGCAGAGAGAGTCCGAGGCTATTGTAGTGAATCATGGCGCTGACATCACCGATGCCGGCAAAAATCACCGATGGCGAGAGGATAATCGCGGCAACCAGCATCGACCAGGCGATATCGTTGTCTGTTTCGGTTTTTCCTTCATGTCGCATATAGGTAATCATGGCTGCATAGATGGCGCCCACACCCAAGGCCACCATATTGCCCAGCAAATAGCCATCCTGTAATGGCTTGGCAATGATGATACCGGTCAAGGCAATTGCGAAGATGAAGATATAGCTCTTTTTGGCTTTCTCACCCAGAAACAACCAGGATAGGATAAAGGTGAAGAAAGGCGCGACACTCCAGAAAATAACGGCATTGGCAATTGGCACCAGCGTCATGGCATAGTTAAAAAAACCGCTTTGTGCTGCAATCAGGGCACCGATAAGAATAGTGTCCTTCCAGTTACCATGGGGTAATTCAAGGGGTTGTTTGTTTGCTTTCGGCATAGCCAGCATCAGAAATAGCGTGGCGCAAACAAAGGCATAAAAAGTCAGGGTCTGAACCGGAATTCGGCCATCGGTCAGTTTCACAAAAACACCAATGGTAGCTTCCGACATGGTGATTAGTGCCAATAGTAACCAGGTTTTCATCTGAACCACCTTTCATTTTTCTTGCGAGAAAATTTGGTTGTCAAACCTCACTCTACAAGAGATATTCAGGGGATCAAGGTCCCGGGATGCATGTCGAACACAAAGCTGTATGGTCCCGAGTCCTGGCACATTCCTGCTTATGCCGTGATATTCTGAAACATGAGCTGCATAGTTTTTCCGCCGCGGCGCTGACAATCTACGCAGTTTGTACCACGCTGGAACAAGTATCAGCCGCAAATAACGACGCATAGGTAGGCTGACAATTCAGATACAGATCAATGTAAGACATGTGAGCCATCGGCAGTGATGGTCTTACGGTTGAAGCTGAAGCTTTCCGGCAGGGTCCGGTGAAGGCAACAAAAGGGATTCAAAGCTTTACGCCCAAGGCCATGACGGCGCGCAGGTCCAGAAAAAGGCAAAAAAAAGGCAAGCACTTGGCTTGCCTTCTTTCAGATATCAGCTCAGTTTACAGAGCGATGATATTTTCAGCCTGTGGACCTTTAGGACCAGTAGTGACTGTGAATTCTACTTTCTGACCTTCAGCCAGGGTTTTGAAACCTGAGCTTTTGATGGCGCTGTAATGAGCGAAAACATCCGGGCCTGAAGCTTGTTCGATAAAACCAAAACCTTTTGTTTCGTTAAACCACTTAACGGTACCAGTAACGGTAGTAGACATATTGATTATCCTGTAGATAAGTAAAAATCGCCCTTATGGGCAGGTGTAGCGTGAAACAGACCGGAATTTAGATCTACAGGACGAAGAACAACAAGATGCAACGAAGTGGAGAATGTAAACGGAGGGCTTAATTTCTAGCTAGGAGTATCATCCGCTCAAATCTGAGGGAAGTCAATAATTTTTTGATTCCTCCCTGTAAAGTTAAGTCATGCACTGATGACCTGACAGATCAGCGGTGATGCAAAAAACGCTGAAAAGGGCCACAAAGCCCAGCACCAACACTCCATCAACAGCAACAGTGATAGGAGTCAAAGCCGCTTTGATAATCGGATTTCTATCTTTAATGATGTTGACGGTATATTTTTTGGAAAATGTGCGTGTGTTGCTGACATTCCCAGCCAAGTAATAATTGCCATCCAATGAGGCACGATAGATCAGTTTGGATTGTTCAAGCTCAAAGCCATTCGCCACTAGAAATTCTAGCTCCTCCTCAGTGACTGATTCAGTAGCCACTGACAAATTAAAACGAATATGCACATTCTCATGGTCATTGAGTCTGAATGAGCCATGATCAACCGCGAGTATTGTCTGCTTATCCCAGCCGATAATGTTTGCCAATGCTTGATTGAGTGAGGCAATGTAATGATATTTTTCACCGATAATAACCAAGTTTTCTCTGTCTGCGGAGACCAGATATCCACCAATTCTATCGCTTGTGTTAACCGGCTCATAGAGCGACTGTGTGGCACATGAGCTCTGCAACAGCGCAAACAGCGCCAGACACAATTTTAGTGCCATTTTCATTTTTTAGTTCCTTCTGCCTGTTTCAGCTTATCCTGTTTCGGGGGAGCGTAGTCGTGACCGAGCATATCGGTTTCAAACAAACGGTATTGCACGTCGTCAAGTTTCAGAAAAGGATATTTTGCGCGATAGCCCTCAAGTCCTTCATCAAAGTGCTCAGCCTTGGTGTAATAACGCCACGGCATGGGATCAATAGTGCAATCGAGATAGAAGTTTCCGATATAGACCACTTCGCCGGGCTTGACGGTAAAGGTTCCCGCCAGCGGCTCATCGTCTTTAATGAGCTTGGATTTATCGGTGACAAAGTGACGGATGATGTTGACTGAACGAGCTAGTTTAAGGCTGATATCAGTCAAAGCATAGGTGCCGGGAGAGACCAGATAGGCATAACTTTCGAACCGGTTTTTGGCGAGTAGCTGTGCAGGATTGTTGAGTACTAAGTCGGGTGTGGACGGGGCAGTGTTACTCGCTACCGGGAGCTTGTGAAAGCCAAGATAGAACAGCTGCGCGTTTTCATAGTCCCCACAGCCCCAGTATCTTGACCAGTTCACATCGACCAGCACCACGCCGGCATTGCTATCAGACTGAAGATAAGACGCTTTATCCAGTGTGGGGCTGGCGTCGTAACGAAATGCGCTTTGACCAGTGATTGTTGAACAGGCAGTAAGACTCAGGCTGACGAGCAGCAGTAGTAGATGGCGAAACATGTTTCATCAAATCCTTTTGAATTATCAAGCTCATCGACGAATTGCCGTGAAGGCTTTTGCAATTAACCAGTCCATGGTTATTTAAAATTCAACATGAGCTATTTCTGCAATGACTCATGCTTCAAGCGCTTAAGATAATAGCTGTGCCTCACATAAAAGCCAAGCTTAGATGGCTAGAGCCTCAGCTTTATTCGGCCTGGCTCTTCTCGCCGGTCTCCTCCTCAATCACTTTGTAAACCTCGTCACCTTCCTGGGTGGGACGGATATCCACCGTGGATTTATCAATCAGATGAACGCCGGAAAACACGATGGCATCTCCCAGCTTCGGCACATAGGCAAGCGTATCGTCAGTTTCATAGAGTTTGTAGCCCACAGTCTGCATTTTGTACCTGACATAAGGATAATAGCCCTGAACCGTAACCAGATCGCTGGCGTAGCGTTGGTAGGGAGAGGCAACATCGGTCAGCATCAGTCTGATGGCTTTTTCCAGGTTTTGAGCAATATTATCTTCAAAAGCCTGACCGTCATTGGCTGTCCAGCCGTTTTCACCTGAAAACGGTCGGGCAGGTCCGGAGGACGAAATATAACGGCTCCACCAGATATCGGTGTTGGCTCTGGCATCTTTCAGTGCCGCCTGGAGCAGCACATAGGGTTTGACATCCGTCTCGTTCTGAAAAGTGAGAATCACGGCGCTTTTCACTTCAAGCACCGGGGTGCGGGCTGTAGCGAAGTTAGTGTAAGCACCCGCAAACTCAGGCTGCACAATCAAATCTTCAGCAATCGCATCGGCGGCTTCGGTTAACCTGAATTGCAGTAAGGCCTCGGCATCCTGAATCGCGGTTGCAGAATTCTCCGCGTCGATAGCACTTTGAAGGGAAAGGCCTATCGGCCCCAGTATCGAGCTGACCCAGCCACCGGATTGATGCCCCGAAATAATGACCTGGCTGTTGGGCACCCGGTGGATACCACCGGGTAAATCAAAAAAGCCGGACAAACTCTCATCTGTGAACTGAACCGCGATCTCTTCAGATTGTGACGGGGCGGGGACGATAGTAGTGGAAGTACAGGCCAGTAGCTGTGTTAGAGAAAAAGCCAGTAAGAGCGTTTTAGCCGTTGAGAAAAAATTCATTGGGTTCGTCTTTTTGGTTTTGTTGACTTAAGTAGTAGTGATTGAATACTAAAACTGTGTTGGATTCAAAAAAGGCCAAACTTTCAAGCATCAGCATTCGTCCATGACTATAGCTTCAACCACATGATAACCCATGACGACAATGGTAAGTTTGCGAATGAGCGACCCGAACAAGGCCTCTGAGAGCCTGAAACAATCCAACACTGACAGTCCACCAACAGAAGTTCAAACCAGCGTGAATGCTGTACAAGGCAAATAAGGCAGTGCGCTGCTGCGCTTGTGCTTACTGCTTTGCTTCTTGGTTCTACTGATAGCACTGCTGATTACTCGTGATGATTTGCGTCAGGACGCATCAGAAACCTTTGAAGATGCCTTCGGTTACCTCGCCTATGATGTGCTGGGGTGGTCGCCTCGTGAACTTTTTATACTGCGTTTACGTTTTGCCGGGTTACTGGATAGCCCTCTGGGCAAACAATGGGTGGGGGCAGTTGAAGAAGCAAGTAAAAATCCAGTACAGACCGGTTCTGCCTATCGCACAGTAAATGAATTTTCCCGTGATGAAATCAGTGCTGACGTTTATCAGCTAACACTTGAACAAGGCCAGAAACTCATCTGGCAATTTTCCCGGCTGGATGAGGCGGACAACCGGCTTTTCGCCAGTTTGGAGCGACGTGAAAAAGGTAGTCAGAACTGGACAACGATAACGGACCTGGATACAGATAAGGCGATCAAAAGCCGGTTTATCTCTCAGTCCGATGACTATCGTTTTGTCCTGCAGCCGGAACTGTTTGCCAGCGTTGAATATTCGCTGGCTATCGCCCACGGCGGCTCACTGCCGATGCCGGTTGAGTCGGCGTCAAGGCGTGATATCGGCAGTGTTTTCGGTGATCCACGGGATGGCGGCGCCAGAGAACATCACGGCGTGGATATCTTTGCCGATAAGCGCACCCCGGTAACCGCAGTCATCGATGGCCAGGTTCGGACAGGCACAGGCGGGATCGGCGGTAAACATATCTGGCTCACAGGCGGTCTGCTCAGTCCTTACGGTGCCCGTTATTATTACGCCCATCTGGATGGCTTTGTGGTCAGCTCCGGCGAAGACGTCCAAAAAGGTGAGATCATCGGTTATGTGGGCAATACCGGTAATGCCAGAACCACACCACCGCATCTGCACTTCGGGATTTATTCAGGCGGCCCGGTCGATCCAGAGCCGTTTTTGACACCAGAGCCAGTTTTGCCTGCTCGTTGACGATTTGAATGGTGCTTCACTATAGTTTGATTGATTTCTAGCCTGCGGATGGCGTGTATTAACCGTTCATCAATCGTGTCTAACCCCATTGATTACGACTACATCAAGTTGGCTGACTTGTGTTTATATGCTCCAGTCCTCAAACCTAAGTATTATATATTCTTGGCAATCAAATCTGATTTTAAAAGGCCGCCTTTCGTCAGAAGCTTTGCTGAGAAGTTTGGCTTTCGCTTTGAGCGGTAGGCATCATAAATTTGCTTCAGCCCATCTGAAGTCAGTAGTGAGATATTGATCTCTGTATCCATTTGGGCCGACTCAATAAAATCATCTGAAAAGCTGGGGGCAATAATCAAGGTTTGAGCGACTCGCTTTCCCTGACTCTCACAGCGTCTAACATAGGCTTTGACTTGTCTTGAGGTTGTCGAGTACTTGGCAAAGTCACCATCTTTGCAGGTCTTTGCTTCACCCACGATGATGTCATCATCACTGATGGAGATGATGATATCCGCCTTGTCTTTACTTGTATTCACTGCTTTACGTATGTCTTCCTCAACGACTAATCCCATTTCTTCGAATATGGTCTTAGTCACTTCTTCAAATTTCGCACCAATGTCCGCCTCATTGATTTCTATCGCGGCCTGTCTGAGCGCGGGCAGATCTCTTCGAGACAGAGCTACGTACTCCTCAATAAGTTTATCGTTGGCATTTGCAAAAGAATTAAGAATATTAAGCCTTGGATCACCTCTTTTTGAGAGTCCTAGTTTATCCCTTAGGAATTTGATCTCCTCATTGGAAAGCAAGTAAAGAATATCGTGAGGGGTAATAGATAACGCTCTTAAACGCTCTGTAGAGACTTCTTCTGCAGGTTCTAACTCGAATTCACGCTTGATTCTAACTGACAATTTCTCGTTTTTACCGTCACCATTGATCTGATTAAAACTTGACTCAAGCGTTGCATACATTTCTTTGTAGCTGGTAGCGCTAATAGCGTTAAATTCTCTCTCGGTCGCTGAATTTAATGCCTCAATGAGTATGCCGACTCTTTCCTCAAGTGTTGAGCCAAGCCGGTCAGCTTCAATATTCAAATCGGACATTAAGGCTTTGATTCTGTCTTTTCTATTATTGAGGCTCTCAGATTCATCAAATATTTCATTCTGGAGAACTTCTCTAATAGAAATGCCAGAGTGAATGATGGTTTTAATTTTTTCCGTACGCTCGACGCCTCTGATTCTTTTTCCGTGATTTTTGAGGATGCTGGAGAGTTCTGCATCCGACAACGCTCGAAGAATTCTCAGCAAATATTTATCGCTTAGCTCTTTCTCGTTGATGTCGTTGATGATTCTGACGATTTCATCAGCAATATAGATTTCCTCTTTCTTTTTGATAAAGATCACACCCATTTCACGAAGTGTGTTGAGGCTGTCTTCTATAGTGTTTTTGTCTGCTTTTATAGGATCGTATAAATGCTCAATTGCAGAGAATTCATCATTTGAAATTTTCAGGTCTTTTGCGAGTTGATTGAGAACGCTTCTCTCATCATCAGAGATATTCTCCTGACGTTTATTCTTTAAGTCATTCTTGTATGCGACCTCAAGGCAATTATTGAAGATACTCAACCTATGAGCACGATCGTAACTTGATTTGTCTGATTGTTCGATTTCGCATTGAATTTCTTGCAATAACTTACCGAGACCTTTGCACTCATCGGTGTAAAGCTTTTCGATCCAGCTTCTTCTTGCAACGGCGTTACCATCTCGAGTAATGATATTAACCAAGAGTTTTACGGATGCACCTGAAAACGATAATTGCTCTTTTATGTGAGTCCTGAATTGATCTGACACGACATTAAAAATATCAGCAATCTCGCGTCCTGATGCGTATTTCATCTTGCCGTTTAAACTTTCAACTACCTTTGAAATAGAAGCATCATCTGCCTCTTTAGCAGTGCACAATTTATCCAAACAATTAATAAATTTGGTTTTTTCTAGAAGATTCAGGCTGGAGAGAATTTGCTGAAGTTTCATAGTGAAGTCCTTGTCTCATCCCTTAGTAAAACTCCCGGCTTGCCGTGGCAGGCAGACTGATTGAAGAGCCTGACTATCAAGATAGCCCGTATTGGATATGTGTGACAAGCTTCACATTAGTGTGGAAAGTTTTTATTGTGCTCCTAATCTTCAAACCAAGGGAAGCAAGCTGGATGCCCCCCTTGTTTTCTGACCGAAAACAACCACTTGTAAGCTAGGGCTGATTCCACTCATTACGGCAGCTATGAAATAACCGGAAAGGCAACCGTAACGAACACTACAACCTTCTTGCCACGAGCCCCGACGCTCTCGTTGGCCTTTGTTCTACATTGAGAAACCGGGCGAAAATTTTGCTTTTAACAAGAAATCTGACGCATAGCTCAGACATCCCATAAATCCATATCCATACCGATGTAACATATCTAATTGCTAATACAATTCTTGTCAGAAAGATATAGAAGATGAGCACATCCTCCAGCTCCAGCTCCAGCTCCAGCTCCAGCGCGCCTTCATATGTCATAGTCGATAGCGGAGCCTGATGTTGTTGGAGCAATCATAACAACCCAATACGCGTTAACGCCGAGTTTTAAACCTAACTGAGAACCTATTGGAAGTGCTAAGCAGCCTGTTGTGAAATATCTCACAATATTTAGGGCTCGGTAACTATGAAGGCTAGATGCTGGCATGCGAGAGAAAACCAACAGATATCTGATAACTTGATTAACTCCAGTTGATAGTCTTAGCTGGTCAATTTGAGAAACACACTGGCATAAGCCCAGATGATGGAGCCTGCGATGACACAGATATGCGAGGCCCATTTGGTTAATTTTCGATGCAGAGCAAACGAGAAAATCACTACCTCACCACTGTCTGCAGAGTGCAGAATTGATTTATTAATGGCGATTTTTTCGTAGGAGTTGTGCTGATATTCGACGATGGCACCGCTAATCATCAGGATGGCGCCGGAGGGGCCGATAAGATTAATGTCGGGATAAATCGGGTTGCTGTAATAAGAAATCACCATAACCAGCAGTCCTACTGCCATGATCAGAGCATCGATAAGAGAATGGTGCCATCGATTGCCGGGTAACCAGTGGGGGATGCTCAGATACTTGGTTTGATTCATGACAGCTAACTCTCCTTGAGCTGGGTTTGGTGCCCACAGTTTCAGTTTTGTCAGGTCTGATTAATTTGGTTATAGAAGTTTTTATCTAATCTTGTAAGACCCGATGAATATTTCAAGCTCGTCTATTGATGGGTAAACCCGCTTTATCTCTGCCATAACACTGAACGAGCAACGCAATCTTAACTATCAGCGGGTTGTTGATGTGCCTCCCGAATCGGGCCTTGCGCCATAATCCAGGTAATAACCAGAAACACCAGCATGCCGAGCAATATGGATTGGAAGCGGACACCGGCATCAATCATAAAGCCCAGAAAGGCGGGCGCCAGACCGGTTGAAAACACCAGAAATGCTGACTTGAGTGAACGTACCTGCCCCAGGTGTTCACGTCCCCAGAGTCTGACCAGCAGGCTGTCGCCGATGGGAGAGGACATGCCCAGAGCCGTGCCCGCACCAAGCATAATGATCCAGATGGCAATGTTGCCGCCAATTAACGCTGCCGCCAGCAGGGCGATGGCAAAAGGCAGCAGATACAGCCTGGCAAGCGTGGTGACGCCGAGTTCGTCAATCCAGCGACCGCCCAGCAGCGCACCCGGGAACCGGGAAAGACCCAGGCCGGTCAGGGCTAAGGCATAGGTAGTGGTGGTGGCGCCCAGGTCTTCAGTCATTTGTGCCTGGTAGATAAAGATGCCGGTGAGGGTGATAGGCAACACCATCAACATCGGGATCAACATCCAGAAACGACGCTCTCGCATGGGCGAGGGGCCTTTTTCCTGCGGTTCGTTTTTACTTTTCTTTTTTCGCGGCGCTTCGGGCCAGTCGACAAACAGGATCAATAACATCCACATCACTGCCAGAACGACGACGATGCTCCACCAGATCTGCTGCCAGCTGAGCCAGGTCACGAGCAGGGCAATGACCGGTGGCAGAATGATTTCACCGGAAGGCATACCCAGACTGACGAGTCCCAGAGCCCGGCCGCGGTTGAGCGTAAATTCACGACCGGCCAGCGTGCTGCCCAGGTGCGTCATCAGCCCCTGACCACAGAGTCGTTGCAGGCCGAGACCGAAAACGGCCAGGCCCCACCAGGGGGATAAAGTCAGCATCAGCACGCCGAAAAACAGGGCGGATAATACCGTCAGGGCATAGCGTCTGGGGGCAATCCAGTCGATTTTGGGGCCGAAGTGCATGACCAGGAACCCGCTGGTCATAGTGATGGCTGCGTAGATGCTGCCGAACTCACCGGCGCTGATGTTGAGGTGATTACTGATATCCGACTGAAACAGGCCGATGAAAAAGCTCTGGCCCAGGTTGCCGGTAAAGACTGCCAGCCAGGCTGCAGCTATCAGACCGAAATGTCGGCGTAGCAAACCAGCGTAGCCGAGACGAATATCTGAATCCATGAAGTCTTCCGTTAATGACGCTGATGCGTCTTCTTGAATATGCGCGGGTTATTTTTAATGAAATTCCTGACCCAGTGCTGTATCAGGCCCTTTCCGGGATGTCTTTTCAGGTAGCGATAACCCATAAAGCTGATGATCATGGCACCCAGGCTATCGACCATCAGGTCAGTGATTGTATCAGTCAGGCCGGTGCTGTCACCGAAAGCCGGTTTTTGCATGGTGAAGTCGAACACCTTGTCGGCCACGTATTCGAAAAACTCCCAGAACACGCCCACACCCACTGCAAATAAAAAGGCAAAAAAGGCGATAAAGCCGGGTTTCATATAAAGACTGACCCGCTCGGTCTCATTCATCACATAGACCAGCAAAAAACCGACGATACCGAGCAGAAAGCCTGACACCGTGTGCAGGGCGATATCCCACCACCAGATTTTGAGGTAGTAACCATGAACTTCACCCAAAAATAACGAGGCGAAGACGAAAATGACTGTCAGCAACTGAAACGCGGCGGGGATGGTCACATCGAATTTTTTGGCAAACAGCATCGGCAGTAAGGTAATCAGAAAAATACCGCTGATGATGAAAGCATCGAACCAGGACTGGTCCCAGAGCGCGCCAACCACACCGGCCACCAGGATAATCTGGAACAACGTTGCTAATCGGGTTTGTAGAATGTTTTCGTCCATGGATTGAGGTTTTTTGAATGAACTCACGCCATCTTAAACAGTCAGCTTTTTAAAATCGAGTTATCTGCGTCACGATTTGAGTTAATAAATTCGTCTTGTTAAGGTTGTGAGCAATTTTCTCTCACGCAATTCTAATTTTTAACTGAACAGGGAGTTTATCTTGCGCTATTCAATCTCATCTTTTTTGAGCACGTTCAGTTTGCTACTGGTGGCATGGCTGATGCTGGCTACCGGACCGGTTTATGCCGGGGCAGCACAGCTTGCTGCACAGCAATCTGCTACTGAAGGTGCCGTTGACAAATATCAGGCACTGGCCGATGTGTTGTCGGATCCGGCCAGCCGGGAAAAATTGATTGAAGAGCTCAGATCGATGTCTGATTCTGAGCAAACTCAGTCAGGAGAAGCTCAAGCCAAGCAAGAGGCGCAGTCAGGCAACCCTGAAACAAAAGACGGTGCAGCGACCGATGTGGCGAAAAAAACACAGTCTGCTGTGCAGGTCATTGTTGGTACGCTGACCGGCAGCTGGGCAGCATTGTCTGAACTGGTCAACGGTGAGAGTAAAAGCATTAAAGACTTTTTCACGCTGCTGATAAAACTGGGTCTGGTGATCGCTGCAACATTGGTAGCTTACTGGTTGCTCAGACCGATTGCCAGATTGCTATTCCGCCGCGCCGATAACATGGCTGCCAAAGCGGATGGTATTCATCCCCTGGTGGTGAAAGCGACTGCTGTACTGTTGAGTGTTGTCACTGATGTTGCCGTGGTGATTCTGGCCTGGCTGGCGGGTTACGCTGTGGCCCTGCTTTTTGTCGGTGAAATGGGTGAGGTCAGCGTCAGTCAGAGCCTGTTTTTGAATGTATTCCTTGCGGTTGAGCTGTTTAAAGTCCTCATCAGGGCTGTGTTCGCAGGGCGTGATGATGCATTGCGGCTGTTGCCGATGAAAGCCGAAACCGCTCGCTACTGGAGCCTGTTTCTGTCGAGTCTGGTGAGCCTGGTCGGTTACGGTGTGTTGTTCCTGGTACCGCTGTTCAGCAATCAGTTGTCACAGAACCTCGGCAATCTGATCAATCTGATTATCGTGATTATCGCGGTCAGCTATGCCTTTACCGTTGTGATCCGTAACCGTCAGAACGTCAAAGACGGTCTCAATGCGCTGTCGCATAAAGCCAATTTCTCTATGACCCGAGTCACGCTTGGCGTGTTGGCGAAGTGCTGGCACTGGCTGGCGTTTGCATACTTCCTTGTCATGGGCGCGTCTTTATTGATTGAACCGGACACCGCGCTGCCAGGGTTACTGATGGCAACGCTGCAGACCGCAGTGGCCATTTTTGTTGGCATGGCCGTGATTGGGCTGATTCAAATCTTGCTGGACGACGGAGTGAAAGTACCGGCGGTTATCAGCCAGCGTTTATCGACCTTTGAAACTCGACTCAACCACTTTGTGCCGATGTTCAGCAAAGTGCTGAAAGGCATTGTGCTGGTGATGGTCATCAGTGCGATTCTGGATGCCTGGGGTGCCGTGAACCTGCCGGTTTGGCTGGCTTCTCCTGCAGGTACCGAGTTCCTGTCCACGGTGATTTCAGTGCTGTTTATTCTGGCGATTGCTGCGTTGTTCTGGATGACGCTGGCGAGCTGGATCGAACATCGTCTAGACCCGGAACAGGGTGGCGGCGAACCGAGTGCGCGTGAGAAAACGCTGCTGACGATTTTCCGCAATGCCACAGCCATTGTGATCATCGTCATGACACTGATGATTGTGCTGTCTGAAATCGGTATTGATATCGGCCCATTGCTGGCCGGTGCCGGTGTACTGGGTCTGGCGATTGGTTTCGGTGCCCAGAAACTGGTGCAGGATGTGATTACCGGTGTTTTCATTCAGATGGAGAACGCGATTAACTCAGGCGATATCGTCACAGTGGGCGGCCTGACCGGTACCGCTGAGAAACTGACCATCCGTTCTCTGGGGCTGCGTGATTTGTCAGGCACTTATCATGTGATTCCGTTCTCTTCGGTAGATACCGTATCCAACTACATGCGTGAGTTTGCCTACCACGTCGGAGAATATGGCGTGGCTTATCGCGAAGATACCGACGAAGTCGTGATCAAACTGCGCGAAGCCTTTGAGGAGCTGCTGTCTGATGAAGAGCAACGCGCCAAGATTCTGTCCGATGAGCTGGAAGTACACGGTGTGACTGCGCTGGCTGACAGCTCGGTTAATATCCGGGTTCGTATCAAGACGCTGCCCGGCAATCAATGGGCGATCGGACGTGAATATAACCGTCTGGTTAAACGCCATCTGGATGCGGCAGGTATCGAGATTCCGTTCCCGCATCTCACGCTGTACTTCGGTGAGGACAAGCAGGGCAATGCACCGGCGATGCCGCTGAAAATGCTGAATGATGTGAAAATGATTAATGACACATCTAATGAAGTTCAATCAGCTAACAAAGAACCCGGTGAGCGCTCAAGCAAATCCGCTGAGTACAATCCGACTGAAAAAGGTGACTTTGATGATGGCGAGTAATCGCTGTCATCATTGCCATTAAAGCATCGCTTGCTGCACCGATATGGACGATGCACGGGCTTGTGTCTTAAGAAGCCCGTGCATTAGTCTTCTTCCAACCAGCGATACAGGGTTTTACGACCAATACCGAGAATAGCGGCTGCACGCCGCTTATTGCCCTCAACGGTATCGAGGACCATTCTTACATAACGCTTTTGCAACTCCGGCAAGGTCGGTAGAACAGGACCACTCAGTAAGGCCTGCTCCTCATTGCTCTGCAGGACCTCAGCTTTGTCTGAGTTGACGATGGGTGAGGTACCGGTGAGCATACGCTTGGGCAGGTGATGAGGCGCAATCCAGTCGTTATCACAGAAAGCTACTGCCCGCTCCACCACGTTGTGCAGTTCCCTGACATTGCCGGGGAAGTCGTAATCCCGAATCAGCTTGAGCGCTTTTTCATCAAAGCCTTTTACCTTGGCACCCCGCTCAGACACTAACTGACGCAGGAATAACTGGGCCAGCAGTTCCTGATCCTCTTCGCGCTCCCTGAGCGCAGGTACTGACAGACCGAATGCTTCAAGACGGTAATACAGATCCTCGCGGAAACTGCCATCTTTCACTTTTTGCTCCAGATCCCGGTGGGTGGCCGCCATGATGCGAACATCGACTTTTTCTTCAGTATCCTGACCCACAGGACGCACAGATCCGTCTTCCAGGGCCCGAAGTAGTTTGACCTGTAGCGCAAGTGGCATTTCGCCGATTTCATCCAGCAGCAGACTGCCGCCGTTAGCTTGCTGCATCAGGCCCTTACGTTTCTTTCCTGCACCGGTAAATGCGCCTGCAGCATGACCGAAAAACTCACTTTCCAGAAGTTCAGAAGGAATGCCGGCACAGTTCACAGCAAGGAAAGGTCCTTGAGCACGATCACTTTCCTGATGCAGTGCTTTGGCGACCAGTTCCTTACCGGCGCCACTCTCACCCTGGATGAGGACAGGTCCCTGGGATTTGGCAATGATTTTGATTTGTTCAAATAATTTTCGCATGGCCGGACTTTGCCCGAACATGCCATAAAAATGCTGCTGCTTGCCGAGTTGTCGAAACTGTTGCAGTTCGACTTTGAGCTGTCTGGCTTCTGCAACCCGCGACACCGCCAGCAGGAAATGTTCCATATCCAGCGGTTTGGTCAGAAAGTCATCAGCGCCGGCATGCAGTGCAGCCACGGCCTGTTTTACACTGCCAAATGCGGTAATGACGATGAGCCCGGGGCCATGACTGTTGTCACTGGACTGCCTGACCTGTTTCACCAGATCCAGACCATCGCCATCGGGCAGTCGCATATCGGTCACAATCATCGCCGGCTGGCTATGTTGAAGCTGCGCCAGTGCAGCGTTTAACTGGTGAGAGATGATGACATTCCAACCCGCGGTTTCCAGTTCTTCGCTGATAAGTTCTGCCAGGGCCTGATCATCTTCTATGACAAGCAGGGTGTTTTCCTGAGTTGTTATCATGCCTCGCCTCCCGGCGTGTTCAGACTGAACCTGAGTGTAAAGCGTGCGCCGCCAAGCGGGCTGTCAGTCAGAGAGACATCTCCATCATGTTCACGCATTATCCGCTTAACGATGGCAAGTCCGAGTCCGCTGCCTTCACCGGGCTGCTTACTGCTGACAAAGGGCTTGAAGACCTCCTGTCGCCGCTCTTTTTCAATGCCTGACCCGGCATCATCAACATGAATAAACAGATTGTCGTTTTCTGTTTCCCAGCTGACCCTGACTTCCTTGTCAGGACAGGCCTGACTGGCATTGCGCATCAGGTTGACCAGAGCCTGTTCCACACTGAGTGCATCCGCCTGAAATGAAATATCAGGGCTTGCGGCCTGGCTGATAGTGTTGCCTTCATCAGCCATTGCGGCAACCGCCCTGTTAACAATATTCGATACCAGCAAGGCCTGCTTGTTATTCCGGGAACTGCGGCCGAAGCTCAACAATTGCTGAACAATTGAGGTCATCCGCAATATCTGATCACGGATGGTATTCAGTTCTCGTGTCATATCCGGATCAAGTTTTCGCCTGAGCAGGCGGTTGGCGCGTCCATCTACTACCGTTAAGGGAGCACCTAATTCGTGTGCGACACCTGCAGAGAGCTGCCCCAGTGCAGCCATGGTTTCTGAGTGGCGCAGACGCTCTGCCATGATTTCCCGGGCTCGCCGCTGGGTACGCTCTCTTTTTTCTGCAGTTTCAATGGCATCCAGCATGCCATTCAGACCGGCGGCGAGTTGTTTAAGCTCTTTGGGACCCTGCGGGATAGCGCGATGCTGATGATGACCGGCACTGACCTTTTTCATCGAACTGAGAATCCGGTTAAGTGGTTTACCGATGGCCCGCTGGTGGGCCAAACTTATAATAAGCATCATTAATACGGCAACAAGCGTGAATGCACCCCAGCCCAGCATTCTCAACGATGCCAGTTCATTATCAATATCACTGCGCCGTCGAGTGACCTGAAGTAAACCGTTGGGACGGCCAAACTCATCGAAGATGGGCATAAAAAAAGAATACACACGCCGTCCGCGGATCTGTTCGTATTGAGCAAACTCGCCTTGATGCGCTTTTCTGATAGCTTCGGTTGCCTGCCGCCGGGTGGGATTAACCAGGCCAAAGCTGCTCAGGCGTTCTCCCTCGGCGTTAAAAAGGTAGGCGCCATACACTTCAGCCTGTGAAAACACCGAGGCCATACTATTCTGTAACTGCGCCAGATCGCGTCTCTGTAAAGCCTGTGAGACAGGCAGGTGAATGGTTCTGGCGACCAGACGCAGGTCACGCTGCATACGCTGCTCGACAAATTCTCCAATGGCAGAAAAACTGATCCCCAGCACAAGGCCAAGCAATAACAGGACGGGCAGTGCCACCTGCAGGACGAGAACCAGACGAAGATTGTTCACGCGGATAGGTAATTTCATAGCTCGCTAAAGAGTGTGTTCAATTTTGACTCATGTATCAAGCTGACACATGATTTCTGTCGAACAGCATCGCATTTTGAGAGCTTGCTTAGAGTGAGTTTATTCAAGTTATTGATAAATAATTAAAACCTGAAATTCGTCCGGTCTGGCACAGTTCTGGCACCGAGTCAGTTCCACCAACCTTTAGGAGAAAAATATGAAACGTATTAACGCAAGCTTATTGACCCTGTTACTCTCACTCGGAATGGCTGGCACAGCGATCGCCGGAGAGAGCTATTCAGCTCAGCCTGGTGCCACTGCAGCACCTGAAGCGGCCAATTATCAGTTCAATGATGATGAACTGGAGAAATTTGCAGCGGTTCAGCAAGAGCTTGAGGGTATCCGTGAGGAGTATGGTGCCAAACTGGAAAATGTTGAAGATCCTAAAAAAGCTCAGGCCTTACAGCAGGAAGCTAGTGAGACTATGACTGACGCGGTTAAGGATGAAGGGCTGGATGTGGAAACATACAGCACCATCGCCAAAGCGGTTCGCAATGATGATGCCTTGCGTCAGCGTGTCATTGAAATGATGAATTAAAGCAACGGTTTCGTCAGATAGGATGGCAGCCGGGCTCTCCAATCAAAAGAGAGTCCGGCTTTTTTATGCGAGGTATCAGCTTAAAGCTGTTGTTGAATCAATCGCTGAAGATTATCAACGGCCTGACAGGACTGACAGTAGTTTGCAGCAACCTGTAGCGCACGCTCTGCGGCTTGGTAGTCACGGTTCAGGTAATGTAATGAGGCCGTCATTAATGGCTCTCCCTCATAATCCAGCAGCAGTTCTTCAATCACCAGTTGCAGGGATTCATTAACCTGAAAATAGCGCAGCTCCGAGGTGTCGGAGCGCAAAGCATCCTCCATCGCAAAAATCCCCGCATCCAGATCGCCGGCCAGTGCTGTACTCAGCGCCAGTCCGACCCGTGGCAGCGCATTGTGCGGTGCATTCTGCACCTGGGCCTCAAAGGCATATCTGGCTGTGTGAATCTGATAATCGGCCAGCGCAGACCAGGGATCGACCGAAGTATCAGTGTTGTTATCGTTGAGTTGTTGCGGTGCACGATAGCCACTGACGGATGGGGCGCTGTTGAGATGATTGTTGTCGCGGTAATAACCGGGCGCAACAATCACCCTGGTGTCTTGATGGTCTCGGTGACGATAGCCGGAGTAGGGAATCGCATCATGACGGCGGTAATATCGCTCATGTGAATCACTGTAACCGAAAGAGATATGACCTCTGATACCACCATAATCCTGACGATCATCATGACGAGGCTGATGATGATAGTTGTCAGGTTTCGGGTTCAGTTTCTTATCCGGCCGGCCGCTGATGCCATAAGAATGATGATCTCCGTGGCTGATACCATGAGAATGATGGCCTGAGCCACGCCACTGTTGGCCGGAACCTGAAGACTTACCCGAATCCGATGTGCCCAGCCGGCTGGTCTGTTTGCCGCTATCGCCGGTTCCCAGCTGAATCGCATCGTCCCGAGCCTGTAGCGGCGAGGCAAACAAGACGGCGACGAGCAGCGCTGATAAAGCTGTCAGTCGCTTATTGGCGGTGTGGGAGAGAGACATAACGACCACCTCATTCGGGCAGGGCTAAAGTTCAGACTGGCACAGGTGATCGTTAGTTCAAGGCGGATCAGGCTTTAACAAACTGACCCTGATCGACGCCAAGCATGAGCTTTTTCAGATCGGCCGCTTTCAGGCCCAGTGCATAACCCAGTACGCCACTGCCGATAACGACATCATCAAAATTGTCGACACTGTTATCAAGCAGAACCCTGATGTTCTCAGGCAAGGCGACCGGCGGCACGGCACCGACCACATAACCGGTTGCATCCGGCACCTCATCAAACTCAGCCATCCGCAGTTTCTTCTCGTCCAGATGTTTGCGCAGCGTGCCCCAGTCAGCACGACCGCCACCTGCTACAGCGAGCAGAACATAAGAATCAGAGCCGGTTTTAAACAGCAGGCTGCGAACCACGGAGTTGGGATCATGACCTTTGTTACGCAGCAGCTCTTCCAGATTTCTGATTGGTTTTTTGTCTTCGGTTAAAGGAATCTCAATCACCTCGTATTCAATGCCCTGATCTGACAAAAGGGCGGTTACCGGTGAGGAAATGCTGTTGCTCATAAGGTCTCCTGAAAGGCTTATTAATCTCGGAATATGCTGGCTAGCATACTGGATTTAGGTGATGGCTTCATCCCGGTTTGTCCGGGTTCCTTAGAGATGTCGACAGCAAAATTTGTCACTCGCTGGCCGAGTCTTTGGCTGTGGCAGTGGATTGCGAGGAGGCACGACGAAGCAATCCAGCTCTCTGTGCAAAATAGATCCCTCAGCTAAGACGTAGCTGCCAGGTCGGTTTAAGGGACGGGTCAATAATACCGTACTTAATCAGCCAGTCGCGGGCATCTTCGGCATCCTGTTCAAACCAGGCTTTGGCACTGCCCAGGCGAAAGCTATATCCCCAGCGATCCATATCGCGTAGCATGCGGGCTCGGCCCAGTTGGTCGATAAAACCAGCAAGCAGGATTTGCAGAAAACAGACGCCGTTTTCCTCGTCGTAATCGCCCTCGGCATCGGTGTCGAGGGCGGCCCTGCGTATAGGATCCATGCAAATGTAATGGCCGGCTTCATGCAGCGCGGAATGCACCGGCGTGTCGTCTCGTAAATACAGTTTATTACCGATCAGGCCGGCTTCGCGTTCGCCGAAAAAGCTGCCGGGAATCCTCTCATCATTGGCAACATCCACTATCTCGATACCGTAGCAGGCGAGCAGTGTATCCAGACGCTGACGCATCACAGAGTCACAGTTAATAACGTCAGTCGGATCAGACACGCCGGGCATCACCGACGATATGGTTAATCACCATGCCGGCCAGGGTGAGTCCGAAAATAGACGGCATATAACTGACCGTGCCGTTTACAGCACGGGCACGACCGCGACTGACAGGTTCCGGCGGCAGCGGCGGCAGCGGGGATTCGGTTGAGTAGACGGTCTGAATGCCACGACCGACACCGCGTTTACGAAGTTGTGCGCGCAGGTGCTTGGCCAGTTTGCACATACTGGTATCCATCAGATCGGCGGTACGAACCTGGGTCGGATCCAGCTTGCCACCGGCGCCCATACTGGCAAATACAGGCATGTCATTTCGCCAGGCGGTTTCCAGCAAAGCACTTTTGCTGCTGAGGCTGTCGATGGCATCAATCACCACATCATAGCCGCGACTCAAAATCTCAGGAATCGTGTCGGGCGTCAGAAATTCGGTGATGAGTTCCAGCTCGCAATCCGGATTGATCTCTTTAATGCGATTAGCCATGACGTCGGCTTTGAGCTCACCAACAGTTGATTTGAGCGCGACCAGTTGCCGGTTCATATTGGAACCGGATACTACATCATGATCGACCAGGGTCATTTTGCCGACACCCATCCGTGCCAGCGCTTCGGCGGTGAAAGAGCCGACGCCGCCCATTCCGGCCAGGAAAATGTGTGACTGTTGCAGTCTGGCGATACCCTCATCGCCTATCAGGATATGGGTGCGCTCAAACAACGGATTGGAGTGTGCCATCAAAAAACCTCAAAGCAGCTGAATCGCTGCATATTTTCCTGCTAATGGGCGGATTTGGCAAAGCAGAGCCACTGGTGCTACTGACGTGGCTGGAACTGTTTGATTTGGGTTTCCAGCTCAGACAGCAAGGCATCACTGGGGTGACGATAACGCAGCTCACTATAGAGCCGGGTGATGGCCGCGATCTGATGCTGATATTGCGGCAGCTCATTTTGCGCACGGACGGCAAAGTCGAGTGGTCCCTCATGCTCGCCTTTATTGAGGCCCAGCCGCGCCAGTTTCTGACAGAAAATTGTATACAGCCGCACGGCGGGGTCCGGATGGGCCCGACGATAATAAGACAACAGCAGCATCACAATACCGGTCAGTGCCAGCAGCAGGGTCAGAATCACCGCCATTTTACGCCAGTCCGGATTGTCCATGCCGAGCCGAGACAGAAAGGTTTTCTGGATTTGCGGGCCATAACCGACGATCCAGATATCCCAGGCGGTATTGATGGCATTCCAGTTATTTCGCAGATCGCGCCAGACCTGCACCAGTGCATCATTCTGGGCGATAAGGCGGGGTGAAGTGCGATCAGCAGGCAGGATGTCCGCCATGCCCTGTTCCACCCGCTGGCTGGAGACCGCTGATGTCGGATCAATTCGCACCCAGCCGCGCTCAGGCAACCAGACTTCGCTCCAGGCGTGGGCATCACGCTGTCTGACAGTCAATACATTATCCACCGGATTGACCTCACCGCCCTGATAGCCGGTGACGATCCGGGCCGGAATTTCTGCCGCGCGCATCAGAATGGTGAAACTGGCGGCATAGTGTTCACAGAAGCCTTCACGACTTTCAAACAGAAACTGATCCACGGTATCGCCCTGTAATACAGGGGGCGTCAGCGTGTAGACAAAATTTTCCTGGTTAAAGAAGCTGAGGACCCGGTCTATGTATTGTTCCGGCCCCTGGCTTTGCTGAATCCAGTCACTGGCAAGCTGACGGGTACGCGGATGCTGGCCTTCCGGCAATTGCAATGCGGCCCATAAATTGGGGTCGCCACCGGCATTGAGCTGGTAGTCGGTATGGGATTCCAGCGTGTACTGAGCGCGGTTTTTGATGCGTTTCTGACTGTGCAGTTCAGCATCGCTGGTTAAATAAGCAGGAATAACGGCCGGCTTTTCGGTCGGGATATCCAACGCGAACAGCCAGCGTTTGTTATGAGGTTCCAGCGTCATTGTGTACTGGTAGGCTGATCCGCGAACACCGATCTGGGGGGTAGCCTGGCTACGTTCAGACTTGGGCAGTGGTGACCAGACGGTGCCGTTGGTCTGCCATAACACCGGGCCGCGCCAGTATCTGGCAGACGCAGGCGGCAGCACATCGTTTTCAAACTCGACCCGGAAGGCAATCTCGTCGGACTGAATGAGCTGACTGATTTTGCCCATCTGAATAGCCTCGCTCATCCCGGTGGTGCCGGTCTGAGAAGGCATTTCACCGAGCGTTATCTGCTCTGGCATGGTCGAGGTGGTAGCGGTGCTGGCATCCTGAGGCAAGCCCCAGATAGGGCCGGAAATGCGGGGAAACAGCACGAATAAAATCAGCATGACCGGAATCGCCTGCAGCACCATCTGCGTCGACAGTTTCAAGCGCCGTTTCAGAGGCATGGCCGAGGACTCACTGTTCACGCCGATCAAACAGCCGGTCAGCAGCACCACAACCAGCAGCATCAGCGCCACCATCAGCATGCTCTGACTGTAAAAGAAGTTAGTAATCACCAGGAAAAAACCAAGGTAGCAACTGAGGTAAAAATCGCGCAGCGAGCGGATCTCGACTACCTTGAAAGCCAGCATAATAGTGAGCAGGGCAGCGCCGGCATCACGGCCGATGGTGAGACCAAACTGGCCGAAAATCAGCACGATCATCAAAGCCGCCGTGCCATTGTGCAGAATTTTGAGCCAGCGGCTGGCAGCCGGCAACGGCCAGCCGCGGTAGCTGTGCAACAGACGCCAGCCAATCATCACCATAAAGGCCAGACCCACCCAGAATGGCTGATAGACAAAGTGCGGCAGAGCGCCGATGAACAGGGCGATGATCAGCTGATTCATCGCATGATGGTCGGGAGAGGTATCTGCCTTAGCCATGATATAAAGCCAGTGTTTTCAGACAATGATGCTGATGCTGCGGGCCGTTGCCGGCTTCGATCTGTACTCCCGGAATCTGCAGTCCGTAGCGGTGTCCAGCGCGTTCAGCCTGCATCACCCAGTTGCAGAGCTGAGACAGTCTGGCTTCGGTATCAGTGACAGTGTCGACATCCTGCCAGCGTAACTGCAGCTCATGTCCCTCGGGACTGGAAAACTGTTTACTGCGCATGACTTCATCCCGGGCCATGGCTTTCCAGGCAACCCGGTGCAGCGGTTCACCTTCGCGGTAATTGCGCAGACCAGCAAAATCATCATCGCCCAGCTGTTCGGCTTTCAGCCGTTGTTTGCCGCCGCCGGGGGGAGCAGGCAGGGGCAACCTGCCTTTGGCCTGAGGATAAACCAGCACCCGGGCAGTCTGCGGATAGAGTGTCCAGCAGTAAAACAGGCCAAGCGGATACAGACTGGCGACGCGTAGGGTGTTGAGTGAATGCCAGCCCCGGTGATGGGTCTTTACTTCGAGGGTGCAGGAGGTGCTGTTATCGGCTTCGATAAAAGCGATTTTCTGTACTGGCTCATAGGCCTTGAATAAACGCCAGCGGGACATCTTCGGATGTTTTTTATGCGCGATTTCCAGCTGATAGCGGTCGCGGCTGTCATTATTTTCGATGCTGAGCTTGAAGCGGGCATTCTGTTCGCAGAATACTGCTTCCAGCGGCGTGACTTTGAGCGTCAGCAGACGCAGATTGCGATGACTGTGATGCATGGTGACATGACCGAGGCTTGCCAGCAGAAAACTGAGCAGATGCCCCAGGCTGTTGTTGTAGTTAATCGCCCCCAGCAGCATCAGCAGTAACAGACCGGCAAAGGCATAGCCGGCGCGGCTGGGCAGAATATAAATCCGCTGTTTTTGGCTGTCGCGAAGTCGTTGCCAGATGGCTGCAAGCGCGTTGCTCATGGCTCAGGGAATCGCCACCTGCCGAATCAACTGGTCAATCCAGTCTTCAGGGCTGTCTTCATCACGCCGTTGCAGACGGTGACTGACAATGCTGGGTAAGACCGCCTGAATATCTTCCGGCAGCACATGGTCGCGTCCTTCCAGCATCGCCCAGGCCTGGCCGGCGCGCAGCAGGCCGAGACCGGCTCTTGGAGACAGACCGCTGTGATAATGTCCCGAATCGCGGGTATGGCTGAGGATTCGCTGAACATAATCAACCAAGGCATTCGAGACATGAATGTCGGTGACCTGTTCCTGCAATGTCTGTAAGTCCTCGACACTGACCACGGCCTGCAGCTCACGCAGCAACTGGCGACGGTCCTGACCCAGCAGCAGCGCGCGTTCCGCCTTGGCATCGGGATAGCCGAGTTCAATGCGCATCAGAAAGCGATCCAGTTGTGATTCGGGCAGGGGAAAGGTGCCAATCTGATTGGCCGGGTTCTGGGTCGCAATAACAAAAAACGGTGACGACAGGGTGTGAGTGGTGCCTTCCACTGTGACCTGCTGTTCCTCCATCGCTTCCAGCAAGGCGCTCTGGGTGCGGGGCGAGGCCCGGTTCACCTCATCGGCAAGAATCAGCTGTGTGAAGACTGGCCCCGGGTGGAAACCGAATCTGCCGCTGTCTCTCTCGTAGACTGAGACGCCGATGATATCGGCAGGCAGCATATCGCTGGTGAACTGAATCCGCTGGAAAGTGAGTCCAAGGGTACTGGCGATGGTATGTGCCAGCGTGGTTTTACCGACGCCGGGTAAATCTTCAATTAATAGATGGCCTCTTGCCAGCAGGCAGGTGAGCGCCAGTTTGATGGGATGTTGCTTACCTAGAATGACATTGTTGATACTCGCCAGAATCGCGTCGAGTTGGGTTTGGGCCATAAATAGTCCTGTGCCTGGAGTCCTGATTTGCCGGTGTCCTGAAGTACTGACTTCCTACTAGACAGGATAGGTTTACCATGGTTCGGCCATTTGTAGGAGACAAAAGGAAAAATTCATGCCTTGAGCGACGCGGTTTTTTATTGCAGCTTAAACAGCGTCCGGCAGTTGTTGCTGGTGGTCTCCGCGATTTCTGCGGCGGATTCATCACGTAGTTCGGCCAGTTTTTCCAGCACCTGTGGAATCATTTCCGGCGAGTTGCGCTCGCCCTGATGTCCAGCCAGGGGCATATCCGGCGCATCGGTTTCCAGCACAATGGAGGATAAAGGCAGCTCAGTGAACAGTCGCTGCAGTTTCTGCGCACGCGGATAGGTGAGCGCGCCGCCGACACCGAACAGAAATCCCTGCTGCATGTAAAACTCGGCCTGTTGCATACTGCCATTGAAGGCGTGAACAATACCGCCCCGGAGTCCGCTTGCCTGTCGCAGGACTTTCAGTACTTCATCATGCGCTTTCCTGACATGCAGGATGACCGGCAAATCGCACTGAATGGCAAGTTGAATCTGCGCTTCAAATAGAGCGGTCTGCGCTGCTTTGTCATGACCTTGAAGGAAAAAGTCGAGGCCGATTTCACCAATGGCGACAGGCCGGTGATTTTCCAGCGTCTGTTGCAGTGCTGCAATATCCCCGTCCTGATGGGCTTGCATAAACATCGGATGCAGTCCCAGTGCCGGCAACAGCATCGGATGCTGGGAGCAGGTCTCTAGCAGGGCCGGCCAGCTTCCCCGGGTCACGCCGGGAACAATGATGTGGGTCAGCCCCAGTTCGCGGCAATGATTCAGCACCTGCTCACGGTCATTATCAAAAGCGTTGAAGTCGAGATGACAGTGACTGTCAATCAGAGGCATCATAAACTTTATCCTGTTATGCAAGGGAAACAGATGTATAAGTCAGCGTCCTGTCAGGCAGTGTAGCGAATCAGAGAATGAGGCTGAAGCTGGCCCTGTTTCATATTTTTGCTACCGATTGTAGCGCTGGCATCGGGCTTATTGCCAACATTGCTGCGTCTGATCCTGTTTGCAGCTTTAATCAGTACCGGCTGGGTTGACTGGTATGCCTGTCACCATCAATCTGCCATATCAGCTGTGATCATGCTGTTGGGCGGATTGTTGGCGAGGTTGCACAACGACAGCAATATGGCTTCTATTGTGCTGGTGATATTCTTTTGCCTTGCCGTAATGCCGACTCTGCTGATGGGGTCGCTGTTGTTTGTGCTGGAAACCAGTGCTTTGGCTGAGAGTCGAAAAGCTAATTGAAGAAGGAGATGACTGGATGACAGAAGATGCCAAAAAAGCGAGTGATGCGCACGAGAGGCTGCTGTTTAACCTGTCTGTGGTGCATTTCCTGCTACCGGCAATTTTGTTCAACACAGAAGTGCTATGGCTGATCGTCGGGCTGCCGATGCTGATTTCGACCGGCATTGTTATCTCTATTATGCGGCGCGCAGCTAAAAGGGAGCAGCCAGATTTAATCTATGCCCACTGGCTGCTGGCCTGGCGCCGTGGCCGCTACCTGTTATGGTCCTATCTGATCTCTCTCGCTTTGTTCGGTTTGGGCTGGTTTTTCCTGTTGTTACAGGCAGATCAGGTAATGCGCGGTATTCAGCTTGCGGTGGTGGGCTGGTTCAGCCTGCTGCCGATCTCACTGACAATCGTGGTACTGATTATCCTGGAAACGGCCTCTCTGGCCCAGGCCCGGGAAGGTGTGATGCCGCGCCAGATCAGCTGGTGGTTTAAGGCTTGATCTGCCGTACTTCTGCCAGCCCTTCGCCGCGGGGATCACTGGCAGCTTCGGTGTCACCGTTTTGTTTGTTGACTATCACGGTTTGCATATCGCCATAGCGACGATTGAGTTGTTTAATCTCATGGCCGCGTTGTCTCAGTGCCGCTATTTCGGCTTCGCTGAATCCGTCTTTTTCCAGTTGAATGACATCGGGCAGATACTGATGATGGTAACGTGGCGCGGCAACAATCTCCTGAGCCGAATCGCCGTCGACAAAATCCAGCAGACTCAACAGCACCATGCTGATAATGCGGCTGCCGCCCGGGGTGCCGGTAATCATCAGGCGCTGATCATTTTCAATGAAAGTCGGTGACATGCTCGACAAAGGGCGCTTGTAGGGTTCAATGGCATTGGCTTTGTTACCTACCAGCCCGTAAACATTGGCAACACCTTCTTTGGCTGAAAAATCATCCATCTCATCATTAAGCAGAACGCCGGTGCCCTTGGCAACAAAGCCGGAGCCGAAGGGATAGTTGATGCTCAGCGTTGCCGCAACACGATTGCCGTGCTCATCAATAACAGAAAAATGAGTGGTGTTTTCACCTGCTGCGTCTCTCACCGGCAGCGCCTCGCTGGGCGTGGCGGTCTGATCATCAATGCTGCGACTCAGTTCGCGGCCATAGGCAGGGCTGGTGAGATAAGCGGGCACCTCAATAAAATCGGCATCGCCAAGATAACGGCTGCGATCAAAATAAGCTCGGCGCATGGCTTCCACGACCCAGTGCCTGCGCTGAGTCAGTTCCGCATTTTGCAGATCAAAATTAGCCAGCTGATTGAGGGCAATCATCAGCACAATACCACCGGAAGAGGGTAGGGCTGCGGAAGTAATCCGGTTGCCACGATAATGTCCGGTGACCGGCTCGCGCTCAATGATTTTGTAGTTACTGAGATCAGCCCGGGTCCAGATACCGCCATACTGCCGCACTGCAGTCACCAGCTTGTCGGCGATTTCGCCTTGATAAAAACCGGACGCCCCCTGACTGGCAATGGCTTTCAGCGTGTGGGCGAGATCCGGCTGGCGAATCATGGTGCCAACTTTTGGGACCTCACCGTTATCAAGAAAGATGCTGGCCGCTTCAGGATACTGACGCAGGGTATCGCGACGAAAACCGGCGAGATGCTGATAGCCCTCAGTGACTGCAAAGCCCTGTTCTGCGTAACGAATAGCCGGCTGCAGACTGGTTGTTAAAGGCAAGACACCATATTTCTGACTTAAATGTACAAGCCCCGCCGGCACACCGGGAATGCCCGCGGCCAGTGGACCGTTCAATGCTTGCTGTGGCTGAAACCGGCCCTTGGCATCCAGATACATATCCTTGTGGGCATGACCCGGTGCCATTTCACGGCCATCGATCATGACCTGATAATTATCTTCAGCACGGTGCAGCAGCCAGAAACCACCCCCGCCAAGACCGGAACCGGCCGGTTCGACCACGGCCAGCGCGGCCGTGACGGCGACCGCGGCATCAAAGGCATTACCGCCCTGTTGCAGAATCTCAAAGCCGGCTTTGGTAGCGAGCGGATGGGCGCTGGCAATCGCGGCGGGGTTAGCCTGCGCAGAAGCGGATAACGTGAAAAGACAGAGACAGAGACTGGCAATCAGAGGACGCATATCAGCTTCGCTGTTGTTTTTCTGCTGCCTGTTTGTCGGCTTCGCGGCGTTCGCGTTTTTTCTGACGATTCAGCTCTGCGGCTTCGGCTGTTTCCTGGCCGATATGGGCTTCACCCCGCAGGCGAGCCAGTTGAATCTGTTTCTCGCGTTCAGCAAAACGCCGTTTCTGATCGTCGCTGGTCTGATGATAACAATGCGGACAGCTGACGCCTTTCTGATAAAGCGGACTTTGCTTATCTTCTTCTGTAATCGGCAGGCGGCAGGCATGACATTGATCATAATCGCCTTTTTCCAGTTGATGATTAACTGTTACACGATCATCAAACACAAAGCATTCGCCTTCCCACATCGATTGTTCAGCCGGGACTTCTTCAAGATATTTAAGAATGCCACCTTCCAGGTGATACACCTCCTCAAAGCCCTGTTGTTTCAGATAAGCAGTGGATTTCTCGCAGCGAATGCCGCCGGTGCAGAACATCGCGACCTTTTTGTGCTTGCTCGGATCCAGGTGCGTTTTCACGTACTCCGGAAACTCGCGGAAGCTGTCAGTCTTGGGATTCACTGCATTTTTAAAGGTGCCGACCTGCACTTCGTAGTCGTTACGGGTATCAACCAGCAATACATCCGGTTCAGAAATCAGCTGGTTCCACTCTCCGGGTTTGACGTAGGTACCGACCACACGTTTTGGGTCAATGCCCTCGACCCCCATGGTGACAATTTCTTTTTTCAGTTTGACGCGGCTGCGCATAAACGGCGAACTGTCGGTGCGGGACTCTTTGAAGCTGATTTCAGCCAGGCGCGGATCTTGTCTCAGATAATCCAGGAGGGCATTGATGGCATCACGTGAGCCTGCGACGGTGCCGTTAATGCCTTCTCTGGCGAGCAGCAAGGTGCCACGTATGTCACGCGTGAGCATGAAATCCAGCAAAGGCTGTTTCTTTGCCTGAAAGTCATCCAGGGTGACAAATTTATAGAGGGCGCAAACGACAATCTCGGCCATGTTGGTGTTTCCTGAGGTGCTGAATAAACCTGTTATTTTACTTGGATTTAGCGGGGCTGTCCCATCAATTGACTGCGGCAGGGATAAATCGGTATCTGAGATTTTAATTTAGTCGGCACAGGCGTAATATTATCGACTAATAATAAAGCATAACCACCAAGCATTGTTTTTAAACTGGCGGGAGTGGCGCAGACATGGACGAAAAGGAACAGCTCAGACTCACCAATGACCAGTGGCAGCAGGATGATGAGCGCTGGCAGGGAGAAATCCAGTATTGGCAACATGAAACCCAGCGACTGGTGGCGTTACTGTACATGCTGGAAAAAGCGTTGCCCGAGCATTCCTCCAAGCTCGATATTCACAAAGCACGCATTGATAAACACAACGAAGATTTAAACCGTTACCGCTGTGGGCTGGAAAAACAATGTCCGCCGGCCTGTCCCTCTCATATCGAAGTTGAAAAAAACAAGCATCTGCACAAGATTATGGCGCGTAATCACAAGGATATGCAGCGCGAACATGAGATTTTCAGCAGGGAATATGACAAGAAGATGCGGCGTTTCCGGGAGCTGGCTGAACGCTTGATGAATGAGCTGGAGCCATTTAAGTAGAGGCTGTACCTGTCAAGAAAGTCGGTGGCTTCTGCACAAATGCTACGAAGACAGAAATCCCGTTTTTGAAGCCAGAAAACTTTGCCGGTTTTCCTTTTCAATAAACCGAGCTTATCCCTCTACTTTACTCGTTTGAGAGCGAGTTGTCTTGCCGTCTGACCTGTGGATCAAAACAGGTATCAGAGATTTAACTTTGCGCTGCTTCCAGCGTATTATTAAAACTAAATAACAATAAAAAAAACCACCATGCACATGTTTTATTTAACAGGCGGGAGTGGCTCATCATGAAAAGAAAAGAACAGATTCGAGACAGTAACGATAACTGGTTAGAAGAGGATCAATGCTGGCAAAAAGAACTACTTGACTGGCAATATGAAAACCAGCGATTGGTAGCTCTGCTCTACATGCTGGAAAAAGCGTTGCCGGAAAGGTCAACAAAGCTCGATATTCATAAAGCCCGGATTGATAAACACAACGAAGATTTAAGCTTCTATCGTTGTGAACTGGATGAACACTGTGTGCCAGACTGCACTTCAATTACCGAACTGGAAAAGCAAAATCAGATCCACAAAATCATCGCGCACAGTCATGAGCAGATGAAGTCTGAACATGAAACCTTCAGCGAGGAATACTTCATCAAGATGCATCGCTTTCGTGAATTAGCCGCCCGGTTGATGCACGAACTGGATGCGTTCAAGTAGGCCTTAACCTTGCCAGCTACGAACCCGGCCAGTATCTATGTGGATAAACTCTGAGCCCGGGTAATAACCGACGCCACCGACCTTCAGACCCAGTGCCGTTTTACGCAGTTCGTCGAGCTGACGGCCGGGCAGGCGGACATCAATGGCTTTGCCCTGCATGTGCAGGCTCTTCTTGGCGACACCATCACTGTTCTGGCGCAGCATTTGATTGGTTTTGGGAGAGCGGTAGCCGGAAATAACATGGAACGGTTGTTTACCATGCATTTTCTGATGCAGCAGGTTCAGCATTTCAATCAGGTTCTGATCGATTTCGTGGATATCGCCGGTACGGTGATCACGTAAAACGCGATGGATAGCCTTTAATTCGTCCGCCTGATAGCTGCCTTCCGCCCAGTAGGTGGCTTTGAGCTGTTCGCCGGTATGCAGATTCATCAGGTTGATGGAGCGTTCCGGTTGTTTCAGTACGTTGGCAAAAGCATTGGGCATCGCCAGTGTGGCTGTCGCCCCTAGTCCGATTTGCAGAAAACGGCGTCTGAATTCGCAGGTTTCACCGTCGATATAAGGGGATTTTTTGCCTTTTTTTGCCAGCATAAGGCCACCTCAGCGTTGTTCAAAATTTGAACAATTATAACCAAAAGTTTTGTTGTTACAAGAATTTAACCATCCGCTGATCACGCTTATAAGGGTCAGCGGAAAAGAAAACCTCGCCATCATAAGGCCAGACGGTGAAGTAGACAGCATAGACCGGTAACGGCTCATCCAGTTTTTCTCCCAGGTTGCGGCCGCTTTCAATTCTGCTGAGGACAGAATCGCGCGCATTGTCGCGGTTGAGGCTGAACTCGGCCAGTTCCAGGGGCTGTGCAACACGAATGCAACCAGAGCTGAAATTACGTTGTGCTTCATCAAACAAGGCTTTATCAGGGGTGTCGTGCAGATAAATATTCCACGGATTGGGAAACATGAATTTGAGTCTGCCCAATGCATTGTGCTCACCGGGTCGTTGCTGCAGACGAAACGGGAACTCATCGGCGCTCACCGCATCCCAGTTGACCATGTAGGGATCGACCGCTGTTTCAAAACCAGTCTCACGCAGGAAGACATTGAACTCATTGAGGTAAAAGTAATCTGGATTCGCTTTCTGCTTGGGCAGCAAATCACGTCTGGCAAGTTTGTGAGGCACGTTCCAGTAAGGGTTGATAACGATATGACTCATGGCGCTGCTGAAGCTTGGTGTCGAGCGGGTTTCCTTGCCCACGATGACTTTCATATTGAGTTTAATGTTATTGTTCTCGACCGCTGTCAGTTGATAACTTCCCAGGTTGACCAGCAGATAGCGCTCGCCCAGATCATCCGGCAACCAGCGGAAACGCTCCAGATTGATACGGATTTTATCGACCATGGCCTCTGCCGTTATATTCAATGCTGAGAGTGTATTTGGCCCCACAATACCGTCCTGTTTCAGGCCGTGTTTACGCTGAAAATTTTTGACCGCCTGCACCAGTCGTTCGTCGTAAAGCACAGAGCCGTCGAATTCCGGCCGGGTGAGGTAGGCATCTTCTATCGATAATCTCTCGCGCAGTGCCGGCACCGCCTCATGTTCCGCGCCGGGTTTCAACAGCAAAGGCAGACTATCCGGCAGACGTTGCCAGCCGCCGCGGGCCACATAGCGACGATACTCTGATAAGGCCCGGGTCAGCTGGTGATACTGACTCGATTGAGGCAGCAATTGATTCAGGGTGTTACGAACATGCGGACTGAGCAGGGCATTCTGCAGGATTGCAGCCGGATCGACGTCGTCACGCTCGATATGCCACTGCGGATCAGCCTTGGCCGGGTCCAGCCGGCCTATGGCCAGATCATGAATCAAATCCAGTAGGGCATCGGTCAGCAACACATCAAAATAGCGGGCGCGTTCGATAGTGTCTGTCGCAGATAACTGTTGTAACAGACTCAGATGATAGTCTTCCGGGTCAAGGCCATGCTCGGCGACGCTAGCGATAAAGTTCAGTGCCTCGCGGCCCTGATTGCTCAGCTGCTGTTGAGTGAGCCAGATAGGATCATGGTTGTCAGTGAATATTGCCAGTTGCGGGTGATCCGGCACTGGCAGATTATCGGATAGAGAATGAACCTGTAGTGATGAGCCCAGGCCCATCACCATAACAATCACAAGCAGACATTTCCTTGCCGTCACAGCGTCCTCGTCGGTGTCGCATTCTCAGTGTTAATTTGATGATCACATGCGTGCCTTGGAGGGTCAAGCCGCGCGGCGGCTGCGAACCAGCAGCCACAGGAAAAACGGGCCACCTAACAGTGTTGTGATAATGCCGACAGGTAACTCGGCCGGTGCGATAACAAGTCGTGCCAGGGTATCGCAGAGAATCAGAAACCCGCCGCCGAAAATCAGTGTGGCCGGGATCAGCCAGCGGTGATCAGTACCGATAATCAGCCGGCAGATATGCGGCACCATCATGCCGACAAAACCGATCGGACCGCACAGGGCGACAATCGCACCGACACAGAGTGAGGTGGTGAAAAACAGCAGATATCGAACCCGCTTGACCGCGACCCCACGGCTGATGGCTATATCATCGCCGGCCATCAGCAGGTTGAGTTCGCGGCTGAGCCAGATCATGATGCCGACACTGAAAGCGACTACCGGTAACAACTGCAGCAGCGACTGATAACCGCTGATGCTGAGGCCGCCCATCAGCCAGCGCAAAATCCGGAAAGAATCATTGATATTGCTGAGATACTGGGTGAACAGAATCAGACTGGAAAAGAAAAAGCTGGTGGCCACGCCGGTCAGCAGCAGGGTTTCAATCGAAAAGCTGTAATTCAGGCGGCTGATACCGTAAACAAAACTGATAGCAGCCAGCGCACCGATAAAGGCGCCGAGCGTCATGGCATCAAAGCCGAGCAGGGTGATATTGAGACCGAGCAATACAGTCAAAGCCGCTCCGAACGATGCACCACTGGCGACCCCCAGGGTGAAGGGCGTCGCCAGCGGATTATGAAACATCGCCTGGAACACCATGCCGCAGAGCGCGAGGCCGGCACCGGCGGCAAAAGCAAACAAGGTTCTGGGCAGGCGGATCTCATAAAGGATCTGTTGTCTTATCACATCATCAGCAATATCACCGAGACCGGCAAACGGAGCCAGCAGCATAACGGCAAGGGTTAATACGGAGAGCAGGGTCAGTTTCGCTGTCGTGCTCATAATGGATCCGCCAGTGCGATAGTGCGGCCGCTGCGCGGGTGGGTGACGAACACAAATTCCTGCTGATAGAGTCGCTGCAAGCGTTCCTGCTCGAGGAAGATTTCCCCCGGACCCTGCCAGGCGGCTTCACCGTCAGTCAGAGCCAGCACCTGCCGGCCTTTCTGTCCGGCGTGATTGATATCATGACTGACCTCTATCACGGTAATACCCAGTTGCTGGTTCAACCTGGCAATCACCCGGTGTACTTCCACCTGATGATGCGGGTCCAGATAGCTGGTGGGTTCGTCCAGCAGCATCACCGGCGTCTGTTGCGCCAGTGCGGCAGCAATCATGACCCGCTGACTTTCGCCGCCGCTCAAGGTGGTCATCTGACGCTGGCGGAACTGCGCTGTGTTGGTGATGCGAAGGGCATCCTCCACTGCGGCCTGGTCGTCTGGCTGCCACTCAGACAGTGCGGTGTGATGGGCATAGCGCGACATTTTGAGAAAGTCTTCCACCGCAAACGGCAGTTCGCGGCCGCTGCTCTGTGGCACATAACTGATCAGCCGGGCGAGTTCACGCTGCGAATAGCCGGAAAGCGGACGGTCATGAAATAAAATGTCGCCGCTGCTTTTATCAATAATACCCATCATGGCCTTAAGCAGACTGCTCTTACCGGCGCCATTCGGGCCGACCACGACCAGATAGTCACCGGCATCGAGGCTGAAGCTGATATCGGCTAACAGCTTTTTATCCTGCAACTGCACATGCAGCGCACTGACTTCAATCATCAGCGGCCTCATTCCAGTCCAGTTGCGGGTGCAGCAGGCGGGCAAAATCCTCTAACAGCATGAAAATTCTGGGACCCGGCACACTGGCGTAATCGCGCTGAATAATATGAACCCGACCCGCCTTCACGGCGCTGACGCTGTCTAATTGTTGCCACTGTTGCATCACAAGGGTCATATCGCTCTGGTGGTCATCGGCTTCGGGAAACACGTCGATGATAACATCCGGATTCATCCGGATGAGGCCTTCCTCGCTGACCGAGGGCACCATGACCTTTGTGCCCTGATAGACGTTGATACCGCCGGCAAGCTTGAGCAGATCATTGTAGAAGTCATGCTGACCGGCGACATAGACCGTTTCAAGCTGGTCGCTGTTAACATAATGGGCGATCGATACCAGGGTACGAATTACGGGCTGGGATTCGACTTTGGCGCGTATCGCAGCGATTTGCTGTTCAATCTCAGCCAGTAAGGCGTCTGCCTGCCGGGTATGACCGGTTTCCTGTCCGATACTGGCAATGGCAGCCTGAATGCCGAGCAGGGAAGTGTTATCGATAGTGTGGGTTTGGATACCCAGTTGATTGAGTTGCTGTCTCAGTTGCTGCTGCCCCTGCAGCAGAATGACCAGATCCGGTTTTTTCGCCACGATGGCTTCCAGGCTGGTATCGGTATAACCGCCGATAGTGGGCAGTGAGCGGGCGGCGGGTGGATAGTCGCAATAATCGGTGACGGCCACCAGTTTATCGCCCGCACCAATAGCGAAAAGCGTTTCTGTGATGCTGGGGGCGAGTGAAATGATGCGTTCAGGGCTTGCCACCGCCTTTATTTGTGGTGGTGGCTCACGCAGACTGACCAGTCCGATAATAATCAGCATTGCAGCGAAAATGATGAGCGGCCAGAATCGGCGCATGATTTATCCTAAAACGAAATCTGACATTATATGAAAGATCAGTGAGCCCTACAGCCAAGAGGAACAAAATTAAGATGACAGAATACGAGGCCATGCTGGCGCAGGCGGATCTGCTTTATGACATGGATGATATCAATCAGGCTCTGGATAAAATGGCTGAGGCTTTGACCCGTGATTATCAGAATGACACGCCGATCGTGCTCTGTGTCATGAACGGGGCCGTCATGACCACCGGGCATTTATTGCCGAGGCTGCTGTTTCCGCTGGAACTGGACTACATCCATGCCAGCCGTTATGGCGACAAAACGGTAGGAGGGGAACTGGTGTGGCAATCCGAGCCACGGATTGATTTGACCCAGCGTCATGTGCTCCTGGTTGAGGATATTTTTGATGAGGGTCTGACGCTGGCTGCCTTGCGTGAATACTGTCAGCAAGTCGGTGCCGCTTCGGTGCGTTGTGCCTGCCTGCTGGATAAAAGCCGTGACGACAAGACGGGACCCTTACCTGAATACCTGGGATTGAACGTTCCGGATCGTTATGTATTCGGTTTCGGTATGGATATGGCCGGTTACTGGCGTAACCTGCCGGCAATTTATGCAGTCAGGGAGTCATGAGCATGATCGGAATTATTGGAGGCAGCGGTCTGACGCAGTATCCGGGACTTCAAATCGATGAAAACCGCGATATGGATACGGCTTATGGCATGCCGTCGGCGCCATTGAAACTCGGCCATCTCAACGGCCAGCAGGTCGTGTTCCTGCCCCGTCATGGCGACAAACATCAAATCGCGCCGCACCGGGTTAATTACCGCGCCAATATTGATGCTTTAAAACAGCTCGGTGTAACGCATATTCTGGCGGTAGCGGCCGTGGGCGGTATCAGTGAACAATATGGGCCGGGTACGCTGGCCGTGCCTGACCAGATTATTGATTACACCCATGGTCGCGAACAGAGCTTTTTCAGTGATGCCTTCAGCGCGGATAAGCATATCGATTTCACCTATCCCTATCATCCTGCACTGCGGGCTGCAATCCTGGCAGTGGCTGGTGAACTGCATCTTAGTCCGATCGATGGTGGAGTTTATGGCGCGGTGCAGGGGCCACGTCTAGAAACCGCCGCTGAAATCCGGCGTATGGCGAGAGATGGCTGTGACCTGGTAGGGATGACCGGAATGCCGGAAGCCTATCTCGCCAAGGAAGCCGGCATCCATTATGCCACCTTGGCGGTGGTCGCCAACTGGGCGGCGGGTGTGACTGATTCCGAACTCAGCATGGCTGACATCGAGCGGACACTGGCTGCCGGTATTGATCATGTGCAGGCAGTGATTGCCGGTGTTATTGGCCTTCAGTCGCTTCGCTGACTTCCGGCAGGGAATAGCTTTCCGGTGTTTTGGAAACCGCTGATGCCGGTGCAGCAACCGGGGTCAGCTGTAAAATCGCTGCAATACGCGGATGGTCAAAGTAGATCAACTGTTTGGATTTAATCCGGCGGATTTGTGACAGATGTGGATTTCGGGGCCCGCCCAGATCCACACCTTCCGGTGCTGCCGTTCCCCAGTTGCTGGTAGTGCTGCCGTTTTCCTTGAACCACAAATCTATATCCGCGTGCAGGTAATTGACGCGATAGAGCTTCAGCGCGCCTTCTACCAGACCATTATCGGAGTTGATCTGAATCGAACGGGCGCTGCCTTTACTCAGCATCGGTTGCTGCCAGGCTTTGTGGTAATGAACCCGGTAATTCGATGAATTCTGCAGTCGCTGAGCGACGCCTGCGAGAGTTTCCACCCGGGCGGGCTGAATCTGATTATTCGCCATTTGCGGGCTAAGGCTGCCACTGCGGATATTGTTCATCACCGGCCAGTGCTCGGCGTTGGCACCGCTAAATCGTTCGAAAACGATCAGTTCAACGTGATACCACTGCTGGGCAAAGGCGCTGGCGCTTATAAAACAAAGCGTCGCGAACAGGACGAGTCGGGCAAAAAGCGTATTGAGATTCATGGCAACCTTAAAGTCTGGGCTCAGGCTTATTGTCCATCGAATAACAGGCAATATTCAAGTGACGTTCACCGCTCTTTTGCTGCTATTATCGACCTGATCAGTGCTGATTAATACTGAAGCGCAAGTAGATGGAGGAAGTTTCAAGCCTTGTCTTTGCCTTTTTATCAGTACTCAGTATGGTTGTGTGGCGGCGCTATTACCTCAACAACCAGACTCTCAGCGGCATAGCCCGCCTCAACTGTCGCACTGAGGAGTATATCGGCAGGCTGATCACCCTGCGGACAAGAATAATAGATGGTATCGACAAGATTTGACTGGATGACTCAAGCTGGAAACTACAGTGGCTGGATTGCCCTGCAAGTTAAAAAGTGCGTATTGTGGCATCGGGTCATGTCGTTTTCAGCGTCGAACCTGAGGAATGAAACTGACAGCATTCATGGAAAAGCATCGAAGCCTGTCACGCTGCTGATTACGGCGCTTAATCTTTTGCACCGGGAGTAGCGTGATGGCAGCGAACCAGGTCCAGACAACGCTGATTGATTTATTGCGTCATGGTGAAGCGGAGGGTGGCGAGCAATACCGCGGCCAGAAAGATTTGGCCCTGAGTCCCACTGGCTGGATGCAGCTGCGCAGCCAGATCCCGGTTAATATGCCCTGGCAGCAAATTGTGACTTCGCCGCTGTTGCGCTGTGCTGACTTTGCTGAGGACCTGGCAAGACAAACCGGTCTGCTCCTGGCGTATGAACCCAGATTGATCGAGCGCTCGATGGGAGAATGGGAGGGCCGCAGTGCGACGGAACTCAGACAGCAGGATAACGACGCAGTGGAAGCCTACTATCGCGATCCGGTCAGTTTCACCCCGCCTGGTGCTGAACCGCTTAAAGCTTTTCAGCAACGTGTGCTGGCGGCCTGGCAGGATATTTTGCTGGAACATCCGCAGCGACATCTGCTGGTGGTTACCCACGCTGGCTGTATCCGCATTATTCTGGCGCAGGTCTTAAAGATGCCGTTACAGGCCATTCCACGCTTGGCGGTGCCCTACGCCGGTCTCAGCAGAATAGAGATTCGTGGCAGCGGCAAGGCAGCCAGGGTGCAATTGAAGTTTCATGCAGGACAAAAATGACAGCGTTTTTTAACAGTGAACTCAGCCAGCAGCAGTTTCTGACCCAGTTCTGGCAGAAGAAACCTTTACTGATCCGTCAGGCCCTGCCGGGGTTTGACCCGCTTCTGAGTATTGAAGAGCTGGCCGGGCTCGCCTGTGAAGAAGACATAGAATCACGGCTGATAGAAGAAACCGGTGAAGCAGGACCGTGGCAATGCCGTCACGGACCTTTCAGCGACAGCGATTTTGCTGCTTTGCCAGCTTCTCACTGGACCTTGCTGGTTCAGGATGTCGATAAACATGTGCCGGAACTAGCACCCATTATGCGTCGTTTCAGCTTTGTTCCGGAATGGCGCCGGGATGATTTAATGGTCAGTTTTGCGCCTGTCGGCGGCAGTGTCGGCCCGCATACTGATGGGTACGATGTGTTCCTGTTACAGGCTTTAGGCAGTCGCCGCTGGCAAATCAGCCATGAACCCCTGCAGGAAGCGGAGTTTATTGACGGACTGGAGTTAAAAATTCTGCGCGAATTTGACGCTGATGAAAGCTGGGATCTGCAGCCGGGCGATATGCTTTATCTGCCGCCCCATTTCGCCCATCACGGCGTTGCCCTCAATGACTGTATGACTTTCTCGATTGGCTTTCGGGCGCCGACCCAACTGGAAATGCTCGATGCCTTTATGCAGACCCTGACCGATCAGGCTGGCGGTCAGCAGCGCTACCGTGATCCTGGCTTACAGGTGGCTGAGGATGACAGGTTGATTGACGCAGCCGCACTCAGCCGTTTTAAACAGAGCCTGATGAATGTGATTGAACAGTCTGATAACTGGATCAGTGATGCCGTCGGCAGACTGATGACCGAAACCAAGCCCAGCCTGCTGTTTCTGGCTGATCTCAACAGCAGTGAACCGCTGGAAGAATCCGGACTCAGTGAAAAAATGCTGGGGGGTGAACGATTGGTGCGTAACAGCTATATCCGTCTAGCCTGGCTGGAGACTGAAGACGACTTCAGGGTTTATGCCGCCGGTGAGGGTGTCAGTGTGGCTAAACAGGCCTCCGAAGCGTTGCCGGTTTTGACCGGTGACAAGCCTATCGCCCTTGATGAGTTGAAAGCTTTGCGTGAGCAGCCTACAGCGCTCTCAGCCCTGTGCGCTCTGGTGGGCCTTGGGGCCTGGCACTGGGATGAACCTGAATAATAGCCGTTACTCAGACTTTACGTGCCCGCTTGAATACGGTTTTGTGGCATCTGGGGCAGGGCGGAATACGGCTGGTTTTCTTGAAATGCATTTCGCAGCCGCAATCAGTGCAGACCAGGGTGCCGACCGCTGCTATCTCGCCGGTATGATATTCCTGTGACCATCTGGCCTGGCTGGCAAGCCGGTTCCACTCCAGACGGGTTTTATCAGCAGCCCGGGCAAACAGCTCCAGCATGCGTTCCTCAACCAGCCGCAGATCAAAACTGAACCAGCTGGACAGTTCCTTGCCGGTCTTATCGAGATAATCTGCGGCTTCATGCAGGTCGCGTTTGACGTAAGCGGCGACTCTGTCGGCTTCTTCGGCAGTCAGCTCCCGCAGTTCCACTGCCCGTTGACGGGCTTTGTCGATGTTGCGCTGCAGAGTGGGCATGGTCTGCTCTTCAGCGTCGTCTAGCAGATCATGTACCCGTGCCATCATTTTGTCGTAAGCGTCGACCAATTTTTTGTCAAAATTGTTCTGTTCCATCGCATTACTCCTTTAAACATCAGGCTTTTTAAGATAACTTAGCACAAATTAATGCATCCAAGGGGGCCATTTTGAACACATTTCGCGGGGTTTTTCTGGTCGGTTTTCTGGCCTGTCTGAGCATGTTGCTGATTGCCGGTTATTTCCAGTTTATCGAACACCTTGATCCCTGTCCCCTCTGCATTCTGCAGCGGATCATGGTACTGGCAGTGGGGGTGATATTCCTGCTCGGTGCCATCCATAACCCCGTCAATACCGGTCGCCGGATTTATGGCTTTCTGGTGGTGCTGTTTGCGGCTATCGGCGCAGCGATAGCCGGACGCCATGTCTGGCTGCAGCAACTGCCAGCGGATCAGGTGCCGACCTGTGGGCCGGGGCTCAATTTTATTGTCGAGAATTTTCCACTGAACCAGGCGATAGACATGGTGTTGAGAGGCTCAGGCGAATGCGCCGACGTCATGTGGACATTCCTGGGCCTGAGCATTCCCGGCTGGACCCTGGTTGCATTTGTAGTGATGATTCTGATGGGCCTGAGTCAACTGTTTGGCAAACACAAACAGCCCGACTTCATTTGAGGTCGGTCTGAGCCTGTCGGAATATTTCAGCGGCGGGGGAGCGGCGTTGAGGCCATGTCAGGCCTGGCTGATAATCAGCGTGCGCGGTAGACGATGCGGCCTTTGCTGAGATCGTAGGGAGTTAGCTGAACAGTCACTTTATCGCCAGTCAGAATGCGGATGTAGTTTTTACGCATTTTGCCGGAGATGTGGGCTGTGACCACATGCCCGTTTTCCAGTTCAACACGGAAAGTCGTGTTAGGCATGGTATCGATAACTGTGCCTTCAAATTCAATATGATCTTCTTTTGCCATAAACTCTCATGAACCTTGGGGTTAAAAAGATCATTTTGCCGTAATATCACTGATTATTCAAAGCTTTTATCTAATTTACGCCAATTGGACTGATAAGCTTCAAGTGCAGAAAAGCGTGTTTTGTAACGCATTTTGGGGCTTTCTTCTATCCAGTAACCTAAATAAAGCCATGTCAGGCCATAGTTTCTTGCCAGTTCTATCTGCTTGAGAATCGCGAAGGTGCCCAGTCCCCGCTTGGGCATATCCGGATCAAAGAAGGTATAGAAAGCGGAAGCACCGTCATTGATAAAATCGGTCACCGCGACAGCAACCAGTTGTTCATCCAGGCGGAATTCGATAAATGCCGTGTCACACCAGCTGCTGGTCAGGAAGTTGATATAACTGTCGCTGCTGGGATTATCCATACCGCCGCCCGGATGCCGACCTGACAGATAACGGCGGTAGAGTTCAAAATGCTCATAATTGAATTCGGCCGGCCGCACCCGTATATCGATATCACTGTTTTGCTTGAGACAACGCCGCTGACTGCGGTTAGGTCTGAACTGTCTAAGGTCGATCCTGACCGGTACACAGGCTTCACAATCCGGACAGAAAGGCCGGTAGATATGATCACCGCTACGGCGGAAGCCATGCTGGATAAGATGGCTGTAGAGCTCTTTGCTGGCCGGCTTATTGGGATCAGGATAGATATTTCTTGCCCGTCTCCCTTCCAGGTAGGAGCAGGCGTGAGGTTGATCCTGATAGAAGTCGAGACTCATAAGCTTATCGGCAGATCCGGATCAATGTGCCAGGGCGACTCCACCCCGGACTGAAGACAAAGCTGCTGAAGCTGACCGATGAAATCTTTCCGGGGTATTTCTTCAGCCCCCATCCGAGCCAGGTGGTCGGAGTAGATCTGGCAATCGATCATTGGCATATCCCAACGCGCGAGTTGCTGACACAAAGCGACCAGTGCAATTTTGGAACTGTCAGTGACAAAACTGAACATGGATTCTCCGAAAAAAGCTTTACCGATTGCCACACCATAGAGACCACCCACCAGTCGATTTTGTTGCCAGCATTCGACACTGTGGGCATAACCCAGCGCATGCAGTTCGTTATAGGCCTTGATCATCTCCTCATGAATCCAGGTACGGTTGTCGGGATCAGTCGGTTGATTAGCCCTGGGTGCTGAGCAGGCATGCATGACGCGCTCGAAAGCCTGGTCAAATGTGACAGTAAAAGCCTGTTTACGCAGCTGCCGGTTCAGACTTTTGCTGATATGGACACTGTCGGTATAGAGCACCATACGAGGATCCGGACACCACCAGAGAATGGGATCATTTTTATTGAACCAGGGGAAAATACCGTGCCGATAGGCATCCAGCAGCCTTTCGGCAGATAAATCGCCACCGGCAGCCAGTAAACCGTGCTCAGTCGCCTGTTCAACTGGCGGAAAGCGACTTTGTGTTGTGGCCGCTAACCAAGTGATAGACATAAAATCAATCTTGCAGTTGTAAATTCAGTTCTTTAGCCCAGTCTATTGAATCCAGGTAGGTTCTGACCAGTACTTCTTTAGGGATAGGCGAATGCTGCAATGCCTGCCAATGACCACGTTCGTATTCCAGCGTGTCATGTAAAGCAAAGCCGGCCGGACCTTTTTGCTCGATCAGTGCGGTTTTTAGCTCGGCAGACAGCGGCAGCCGCTCAATGATTTGAGGCATAGGCCGGTCCATGATCGCATCCAGCGTTGAAAACAGGCCGGCGGCAAAAAAGGTGTCAGACTGACCTTTGTAGTATTTGGCCAGCAGTTCACACATCCGCGCCCTGATCATCGCCACACTGCGCAATTCATTGGGCTTGTCATCCATGCCTGACAGGCATAGCAGACTGGCCCAGGTTTTGACTTTATTGATACCGAGCATCATCACCGCCTGTTTGGTACTGCTGACTTCACGAGGCAACCCGAAAAAGGCGGAATTGATAAGACGCAGCAGCTTGTAGCTGAGGCTGACATCCTGGTTGATGGTGTCTGCCAGAGCATCCGGTTCAACATCCGGCTCCTGTAATTTTACCAGCAGTTCCATCAGCGTCTGCTGCGACGGACCAATCGCTTTTTTGTCACTGGCTTGAGGCAGGGTATAGAAAAAGCCCTGCAGCAAGTCCACATCGTGGGCTCTGCAAAACTGGTATTGAGCGCCGGCGTTGACATTGGTAGCGCACAGCACACTGTGACGTTGCCGCCATTGCGGCAGGTGTTCAGACAGATACTGCGGCTGGAACTGATCCATATCGATAAGCAGCGTCTGGGTGCGTCTTTCCCGGCTAAGGTCAGCATGTCCGGCAAAACTGAAGGCGGTGTTGTTGAACTTCGGTAAATCGGCACCGTTAATATCGAGTGTCAGTGACATACCGATGTTGGGTAGATTCAAAAGCGCATTTTGCCAGGATTCGGGAATGGTCAGCAGGGCTTTTTGCCGGTGACTGATAGCCTGCAGAATGCCTGGAAGCTGGTTAATGAAGTCCGGCACCGGTAAATCATCATCCAGTTTGTTGCCATCGAGGCCGAGAAAAGAGAGGTGATAGCTGTCGACATCAAGCCGGTTGGGAATAAACAGGGGCTGACGGTGAATGACGCCGGAGAAAGTCTTAAGCAACTCAAAAGGCGCAGCATGTTGGGCCATAGGCGGATGCTCTCTTTAAACAGGTAACCTCAAATCGATTCGCGACCTGAGAACGCATGTGACAGTGTACCACTGTCAATAAACTCAAGCTCTCCGCCTAGTGGAATTCCGTGAGCCAGTCGAGTAACTTTAATCTGCCGCGCGCGGGCCAGTTCACTGATGTAATGAGCGGTGGCTTCACCTTCCACGGTCGGGTTGGTAGCCAGGATCAGTTCTTCTATCTGGCCTTCGTCCAGCCATTCAGCCAGTCTGGGAATGCCCAGTGATTCCGGGCCTATGCCATCCAGCGGTGACAGATGACCTGAGAGTACGAAGTACTGGCCCTGATAGTGTGTAGCCTGTTCGATAGCGAGCACATCACTGGGCATCTCCACCACACAAATCATGTCCTGTTGACGGCGGTCATCCCGGCAGCGGACACAGATTTCGCTCTCGCACAGAATCCGGCAGCGCTGACAATGACGCACATTATTGAGCGCCGCCTGCAGGGCCTTGCCAAGCCGCTCAGCACCATCACGATTGCGTTCCAGCAGATTGAAAGTCATGCGCTGGGCAGACTTCGGGCCCACGCCGGGTAAACAGCGAAGGGCCTGAATCAGTTCATCAATGCTGGGACCGAGACTCGCCATAGTGCGGGCTTAGAATGGCATTTTCATGCCAGGTGGCATCATACCGGCCATCCGATCCTGAGTGGTCTGTTCCACCTGGCGGTTGGCGTCATTGACGGCAGCCGCAATCAGATCTTCCAGCATTTCTTTGTCATCCTGGTAAAGCGCGTCTTCGATTTCGATACGTTTGACGTCGTGTTTACCGGTCATGGTGACTTTCACCATGCCGCCGCCAGCCTGACCGACGACTTCCATCTGGGCCAGTTCCTGCTGGGCTTTTTCCATATTGGCCTGCATTTGCTGGGCCTGTTTCATCAGGTTGCCTAATCCACCTTTCATGGCAATTCCTCTTGTTAATCGATAGGTTTGATTGATTGCTCAATTATACGGGCATTAAAGGTATTTTTGATGAATTCCACTGCCGGATCATTTTGGATTGCATCAACCGCCCGCTGCTGTTTCTCAGCGGCCTGTTCAGCGCGCTCGACTGCCAGTGTCGGACCAGCCTGCACATTGTCTGTTGGATCGGCAAACACCAGCTTGAGTTCCTGCCCCAGTTTTTTTGACAGGGCAGCCTGCAGCCTTTGCCTGGATTTATCGGTGGCCAGATGGCCGAGCTCGGATGACAGCGATAAATGCACAGCCTGTTGTTCAGTGCGGATCAAGGCACTGTTTTCAGCTAGCTGTCGAGTCAGCGCCGAGAGTTTCAACTCGGCAATGATCTGGGTCCAGTTGGCCGGAGATAAGTCCACCGAAATCAGCGTGTCAGCAGTGACTGTCTCGGTGTCGATTTCAGTCGCCTGAACCGCGGCGGGTTCCGGCTCTGGCTCATTAAGCGCAATGGCAGCAGATGACGCTGACTGCTGCACAGGTTCAGCAGCGGGCTCTGGCGCCGGTGGAACAGCTGCCGGTGAGGCAACAGTATCCTGACCGGAATTAGCCTGTTTCAGTGCTTCTCTGGCGGAAGTGGGGCTGGCTTCAGAAGACACGGCCTTTGACACCGGCGGTGAAGTCACGGCCGGTTTACTGGGCGAGGGCGACTTTTTTAGCGTCTGATCTCCCGTATCGGGGGCGGACGGTGTCAGGGGTTGGAAGCTCAGCATTCTGAGCAGGGTCATTTCAAAACCGCTTTGCGGGTCGGCGGCCCATGACAGATCGCGTTTACCATTCAGCGCGATCTGATACAGCAGCTGTATGGTTTCCGGGTCGAAGTCTTTGGCCAGTTCTGCCAGTTGCGGTGACAGCGACTCGGGCATATCCATGTCCGGCACCAGTTGCAAGGTCGCGATTTGCTGTAATGCGCCCAGTAATAAATCCAGTACAACCGAAAAATCTCGCCCCAGCGCTGCCAGTTCGGCAGCTTGTGTCAGCAGCGCTTTAGCATCCTGCTGCAACAGAGCATCAAGTAATGTAGTGAGCTGATCCTGGCTGATGCTGCCCAGCATCTGAAAAATGGTGTCGCTGCTGACTTCTCCGCCACCAAAGGCGATAGCCTGATCCAGCAAGCTCAGCGCATCACGCATACTGCCATCGGCGGCGCGGGCAAGTTGGGTCAGGGCTTCGCTCTCAAACTGGATTTGTTCCTGCTGCAGAATAAAGGCGAGATGTTCACTGATTTGCGTTAAATCGAGACGGCGCAGATTGAATTGCAGACAACGCGACAGAATGGTCACCGGCAGCTTTTGCGGATCGGTGGTGGCAAACAGGAATTTAACGTGCGGTGGCGGCTCTTCCAGGGTTTTCAGCAGCGCATTGAAACTGCTGGTTGAGAGCATGTGTACTTCGTCGATCAGGTAAACCTTGTAGCGGCCACGGCTGGGCGCGTACTGCACATTGTCCAGCAGTTCACGGGTATCATCGACCTTGGTGCGGGAAGCGGCATCGACTTCAATCAGGTCGACAAAGCGGCCGTTATCGACTTCGGTACAGCTCTGGCATTCGCCGCAGGGGGTCGAGCTGATGCCCTGTTCACAGTTCAGGGATTTGGCGAGGATGCGCGCCAGCGTGGTTTTACCAACACCACGGGTACCGGAGAACAGAAAAGCATGATGCAGACGGTTCTGATCAAGGCCGTTAATCAGGGCGCGCAGCACATGTTGCTGCCCTACGACTTCCGCAAAGGATTTAGGTCGCCACTTGCGGGCCAGTACCAGATAACTCATCAGCTATGCATTGACCTTGTCCAATAAGGGTGGTGACCCACACCAGCCGGATCTCGGCGCCCGAGTCCGAAGGCTCCGCTGCTCCCTTCCGGGCCTGACGGGTTAACCAACATATCGTCGCGAGGAGACCGATGCAGGCCACCATTGAGGCGACTATTCTATGCGTTAACTGTCAGTTTTTCCATCACTGGATTGCAATTCCAGCCTGCACCACAGCATAAACAAGCACTTAGATTTCTGCTGATGAGGTTGATGCGAAAAGCCGGACTGATTTGCGCAATCAATCCAGAGGTAAAAAAGCTGATGTGAATCACATTGCTGCCGATAACCATAGTGGTGTCATTTATGTAAAACTGTGTGGCGGCGTTGTCGAACAGTAATAGGGAAGGAAGTCGTTTAATGCGGAGTAGAGCGTGCTGTTTTTAAAACGCCAGTCATTTAGCGCACTAGCCTCTAATCTAGTCGTTTTTCTTCTCTATCTGGCAAGCGGCTGGCTCAGTCTGCAGATTTCTGCCATCAATACATTCACCGCCGTGATTTTCTTCCCGGCGGGTGTGGCGCTGGCCGCTTGTCTGAGTTATCGCTTTCATCAGGTTTTGCCGGGTATTTTCCTGGGTGCCTACCTGCTCAATCTGTTTTTTACCCAGACTCAGCATGTGCTGACTCCGGCGGGGCATGTGCTGCCACTTGTCATCGCTACAGCTTCCAGTCTGCAGGCAGTGATAGGCAGTATGGCTATCAGACGCTTTGTCAGTGCCGATTTTACACTCAGTCATGAGCGTGAAATATTACGCTTTATTGTCAGCGTGCCGCTGATTAGTCTTATCAGCGCCAGCCTCAGTGTCACTGCGTTATCGCTGCATCGGGATGGTGTCGATATTTTTCTGGCTAACTGGGCCGGCTGGTGGGCAGGGGATTCACTGGGGATTCTGATTGCATTGCCACTGGTGATGAGCTTCTGTGGACAGCCACGCAAAATCTGGCGCAGTCGGCGTTGGCTAATGAGTGTCCAGCTTACAGTTTCTTTGCTGATCATCGTCGCGTTAACTTATGAAATCCGGCAATTTGAAAACCGCCGTCTTGATGATCGTTTCAAAATCCGTACCCAGGAAGTCGGCACGCTGTTTCGCGTCGCTTTGCGATCTGAAGAATTGATACAAGAGAGTGTGGCGCAGTTATTCGCCTCATCGGATGAGGTGACTCGTGAGGAGTTCAGAGAGTTTGTGAGCTGGAGTACCGGCTTCGATCAGCAGCATATTCAGGTGGTTGAATGGCTGCCCAAAATCACCCATGCTGAACGTGCCGCCTATGAGCAGCAGCAACAGGCTTACTTCGGTGCTGATTTTGCTATCACCGAATTTGTCGATAAAGGCGTGTTGGGACCGGCGTCACCGCGTGAGGTCTATTTCCCCATCACTTTCCTGGAACCGGAATGGGATAACAAACCGGCGCAGGGCTTTGATCCCAGCTCATCGACGATCTCAAACGAAGTTATTCAGAGTGCCATTAAAACCGGCGAACCCAGAGCAAGAAGCCCGCTGAAAATTCTGCGTGATAAAACCCGAGTTGAGGCGCTTATTCTCTACCGGGCGGTTTACCAGCGACCCAGTGGCAAAATGACGCTGGATCCGGCCGGTGGAGAGGTTGCAGGGCTGGTCAATATGGTCATCCGGATTGAGGATTTCATTAAAGATATTCTGCGTAATAGTGAAAATCCCGATTTCACATTGCAATGGCTGGACGTGGCCACCGGTGATTTTTATTACCGGCAACCAGCAAACACAGATTTGGCAATGACACATGAAGTGCCTTTTGAGTTGGCCGGCCGTCAGATGAAGTTGATTTTTAATCCCACACCGCATTATCTGGAAACCAATCAATCCAACCTTGCCAATCTGGCGCTGATAGGTGGCTTCCTGCTGGCCGGACTGTTTTCCCTGCTGTTTCTCAGCATTACCGGGCGCACCTATCGAATTGCAGCAGAAGTGCATCAACGTACCGAGGAATTATCACAGGCCACTGAACGGGCGCAGGAATCAGAACGGCGGATCCGGGATGTGCTGGAAAACATGCGTGAAACCGAGCAGAAACTGCTGCTCTCTGACGTCGCATTTAATTCCACCAGTGAAGCTATGATGATTACCGATGCGATGAAACGGGTGATTGCCGTCAACTCGGCATTTACCCAGATGACCGGTTATGAAGAAGCCGAAGTGGTGGGACAGTATCCGGATTTCCTGGTGACCGGCCTCAGTGAAAAAGACTACCAGCAGTTTTCCGAGACTTTCTGGCAAGTCATGAACACCGAGGGTATCTGGCGCGGTGAAGTACAAAGCCAGCATAAAAACGGTCAGGCTTTTCCTGCTTACCTGTCGATGTCGGCGGTTTATGACGCCGAGCACAATCTGACTAACATGGTGGCCGTGTTTGCCGATATTTCAGAGGTCAAACAGGCACAGGCGACGATTGAACGCCATGCCAACTATGACACACTGACCGAACTGCCTAACCGCCGACTGTTTACAGACCGGCTGGAGCAGGCAATTCGTCGTGCTCATCGTGATAATGAAAAGCTGTGCCTGATGTTTCTGGATCTGGACCGTTTCAAGGATGTCAATGACACGCTGGGTCATGAATTCGGCGATGAATTACTGCGGCAGATGGCAGTCCGAATCCAGACTTGTGTGCGCGAGGTGGATACCGTTGCCAGGCTGGGCGGAGATGAGTTCACCATAATTCTCAGCGATTTCGATAATAAGAGCGATGCGGTGAATATCGCCCGTAAGCTCATCACGGAAATAGAAAAGCCGATCACAATTAAGGAACAGACGCTGCGGGTGACCACCAGTATCGGTGTCACTTTCTATCCGGATGATGCGCTGGAAACCGGCATGCTGATCCAGAATGCGGACCGGTCGATGTATGCCGCCAAGGATATGGGCGGCAGTGCCTTTAAATTTTATACTTCGGAACTTGAATCCAGTTGGCGTTCGAGAACATTCATTCTCAATGAGCTGGAAGCGGCCATCGAGAAAGGCGAAATCGAAGTGTATTACCAGCCCCTGATTCCTGCGGCGACACAGGACAGTGTCATCAGTGCCGAGGCGCTGGTCCGCTGGCAGCATCCCGAACGCGGCCTGATCACACCGGCGGAATTTCTGCCTCAGGCCGAGCGTATGGGCATGATTGAGAAGATCGATGACTTTGTGTTCAGTCAGGTCTGCAGGCAGATTAAAGCCTGGCAGGTACATGGCGTCGGCGATATTTATGTATCGGTTAACCGTTCAGCCCACAACTTCGGCAACCAGCGCGGTCGACTTGACTGGCTGGCCTTTATTAAAGCGCAGGGCATTAATGCCAATCAGGTCACGCTGGAAATCACCGAAAGTGTGTTGATGCAGAGACATGCCGAAAGCCGCCATCTGCTGAAAAAACTGCGTCAGGCCGATGTGCAGATTGCCGTGGATGATTTCGGTACCGGTTATTCTTCGCTGTCCTATCTGAAAGAGCTGGATGTCGATTATCTTAAAATCGATCGCTCTTTTATCCGGGATCTGGAATCGGATGAAAGTGACCGTGCCATCATCGAAGCCATTACTGAAATGGCGAGAAGACTGGGAATACAGGTCATTGCCGAAGGTGTAGAAACCGAAAATCAGCGCGACATTCTGCAGCAGATAGGTTGCCACTGGTTGCAAGGCTATTATTTCGCCAAACCGATGTCTGTCAGTGAGTTTGAACAGTTTATCCGCCAAAATACGTTGACTGATAGGCAGGTCGATAAAAAGCCGGGTTCGGCAAGTGATTGAATTTTTAGGTTCTTTTGACGGAGCGATGCTAATTGTTTAGACTTGGCCGCTTTTGCGGGAAGCAAGCAGCAATGAAATTAAGTCCACCCTAGCAGCAACACGCCCGGGCATTCTCCCTGCCCAAATCGCCTGCCTGGCAGGTTTCTTGTCCTCTCGACAAGCACTCAATATTCAGCAAACAACAGGAATAGTTTATGTTTCAGAATTGGAGAAATGACTGGTTCTCTAATGTTCGTGGCGATCTGCTTGCCGGTACGGTCGTTGCCCTGGCTTTGATTCCCGAAGCCATCGCCTTTTCCATCATTGCTGGCGTTGATCCTAAAGTCGGTCTTTACGCCTCATTCTGCATCGCTGTCATTATCGCTTTCACCGGGGGACGTCCCGGTATGATTTCGGCAGCGACCGGGGCGATGGCGCTGCTGATGGTCACTCTGGTTAAGGAGCATGGTCTGGAGTATCTGCTGGCCGCAACGCTACTGACCGGTGTGCTGCAGATAGGCGCCGGCTATTTCAAGCTGGGTGACTTGATGCGCTTTGTGTCACGATCGGTCGTTACCGGTTTTGTCAATGCGCTGGCGATTCTCATTTTTATGGCGCAACTCCCCGAACTGACCAATGTGACCTGGCATGTGTATGCGATGACCGCCGCCGGGCTCGGTATCATCTATCTGTTCCCGCTGCTGCCTCGCATCGGAAAAGTCATACCTTCGCCGCTTGTCACTATCGTGTTGATGACACTGGTCGCGATAGTGCTGCAACTGGATATCCGCACTGTCGGCGATATGGGTGAGCTGCCGGATACCTTGCCCATCTTACTGTGGCCGGATGTACCGCTTAATTTCGAAACACTGGCCATCATTTTCCCGTATTCGGTCGGCCTAGCGGTGGTCGGTCTGCTAGAATCGATGATGACCGCGACCATCATTGATGATCTGACCGATACCGGCAGTGACAAGAACCGCGAGTGTAAAGGTCAGGGCATTGCCAATATCGGTGCCGGTCTGTTCGGTGGTATGGCCGGTTGCGCCATGATTGGCCAGTCGGTCATCAACGTGAAATCGGGGGGGCGGGGTCGTTTATCCACATTTGTTGCCGGCCTGTTTCTGATTGTCATGGTGGTGTTTCTGGATGACTGGATTAAACAGATCCCGATGGCGGCGCTGGTCGCAGTAATGATTATGGTCTCGATCGGTACTTTCTCCTGGGATTCGCTCAGGGATATGAAAAAGCACCCGCTGTCGACCAATGTGGTGATGGTGTCGACAGTGGTGGTCGTAGTCGCCACCCATAATCTGGCCATTGGTGTGTTTGTCGGTGTGCTGCTGGCGTCGCTGTTCTTTGCCAACAAAGTCGGTCACTTCCTGATTATTAAAACTGAGGCGAACGAACAGGAAACCGAGCGCGGCTACCGCATTATTGGCCAGGTATTTTTTGCCTCATCGGATAAATTCACCTCAGCTTTTGATTTCAAGGAGGCGCTGGATAAGGTCACTATCGATCTGAGCCAGGCGCATTTCTGGGATATCACTTCGGTAACGGCACTGGATAAGGTGGTGATTAAATTCCGCCGTGAAGGTACAGAGGTGGAACTGATTGGCATGAACGAGGCGAGCGCGACCATCGTTGACCGCTTCGGCGTGCATGACAAGCCTGAAGAAGTCGAGAAAATACTCGCCGGACATTAAGGAGTGAGAAATGAGCAAAGTCATAGCCTGTATCGATGGTTCGCAAGTGGCGAAGGATGTCTGCGATGCCGCTGCCTGGGCCAGTCTGAAAATGAAAGCGCCGCTGGATTTGCTGCATGTGCTGGATAAGGATGAATACCCCAAAATCGACCAGCATAGTGATTTGTCCGGCAATATTGGCCTTGGCAGTCGTGAACACCTGCTGCAAGAGCTGACTGAACTGGATGCCAGGCGCAGCAAGCTGGCGCTGGAGCACGGTAAACATATGCTGGAGGATGCCAGAAAGCGTGTGGAAACCGATGGAGTAGTGACAGTCAGCACCCACCAGCGTCATGGCAGTTTGCTGGAAACCCTGCAGGAAGCGGAACTGGATATGCGTTTGCTGGTGATGGGCCGCCAGGGTGAGGCGCATGATAATCAGGCCCATAGCCTTGGCAGTCATCTGGAAAATGTCGTCCGTGCGATGCAAAAACCGATTCTGGTGGCAGTGCCGGGCTTTAAAGCGCCGACACGCTTTATGTTTGCCTATGATGGCAGTAAAACCGCACAGAAAGCCTTAGACAAACTCGTGCAGAGTCCGTTACTGAAAGGTCTGGAATGTCATCTGGTGATGGTGGCCGAGGAAGACGATAAGCATGTGGGCGACCTGAAACTGGCCGAAGACAAGCTGAAGGCGGCCGGTTACCAAGTCAACACTGCACTGGAACAGGGCGATGTGCAGCCCTTGTTATCCAATTATCAACAACAACACGGCATAGATTTGCTTGTGATGGGGGCTTACGGCCATTCGCGCATCCGTCAATTCCTGGTAGGCAGTAATACCGCCAAGATGGTGCGCCTGAGTGATGTGTCTATGCTACTGCTTCGTTAACAGCGGTGCATGTCGGATATTTTATGAGCTGATTAGACCGCTAATATATTAAGCCTTAATCGAGTCACTCCCCTTCCCTGAGAGAAGGGGAGTGGTGTCACTACAGTCGATTTCTCAGCAGCTCCTTGCCTTTTTTAACCAGTTGCTGGTTCTGTTCCCTGACCTCCTGGAAAAACTGGGCTGCATCCTTGTCACCCTGTTTCTCTGCATCTTCCATGTACTGACGGCAGAGGTCTTCGCCTTGAGCGGCATGGTAGATGGTGCTGACCAGATCGTAATCTTTATCTCTGAGTGCATGATTGCTCATGATTTCCTCCTGAAGTGTCTTTGTCTTCGTACAGAAGTCGTAACTTCTCGGGAAAATTAAAGGCTGCTCGCAAGCGCGTGATCAAACTACCTCATTTATGGCTTTGGACTAACAGGAAGAGATGTAGTTCTTCAGATTTGCAATGATTAGCTCAGCTTAGAGAGAGTGGGGGCGTGTCTCGGTGAAGAGCGATAATGTGAGGTAATGCGCGGTTGTAATGGCGGAGAAGGAGGGATTCGAACCCTCGATAGGCTATTAACCTATACACACTTTCCAGGCGTGCGCCTTCAACCACTCGGCCACTTCTCCTTAAGGGTGCGAAAGATTACCCTAGATTGCTTCCTCTGGCAATGCTGAACCGGGTTTATCTTTGTTGGATGCAGGCTTATCAGTCGCTGGCTCCGCCTTTTTACTGCGACTTCTGCGAGGCTTTTTACTGGTATCTGTGTCGTTTTTAGCGTTGTTCTGCTCAGTATCTTCAGACGTTTGCGGGGATTTTTCCGCCGGCTTTTGGTCATCGCCTGCACTGGTCTTAGCCGGTTTGTCCTGTTTTTTACTGCGGCTTTTTTTCTTATCGTCCTGGCGGACATAAAAAGCCAGGCCTTTCAGCACAATATCCGGGTAGTGATTGATATCGTCTGGCAATAGAGGCAGCAGTTGTTCAGCATCACCACCGGTAATGATAAACCGTACCTGATTATTGAAGGTCTGATTGAGATCATTGATGATGTGCTCAAGCGTCGCGCTGACGCTGTAGAGCGTACCGGCATGAATCGCACTGAAGGTGTTTGTGGCCAGGGTGTTGAACTCCTGCTCGCCGAGATCTTCCGTCAGGGCATTGGTATTGGTCGCCAGTGAGCTGCGCATCAGGCTCAAGCCGGGCAGAATCATGCCGCCCTGATGCTGACCGTTTTTGCTGACAATATCGATAGTCATTGCAGTACCGCAATCGATCACACATTGCGCCTGACGGGCATGTTGACGGGCGGCTATCAGTGAAAGCCAACGGTCGATACCCAGCTTTTCCGGCTCATCATAGGCATTGGTGACACCAAAGCGTTTTTTCTCGCTGGTGACAAACTGAGGAGTTAAGTCCCAGTTTTTTTGAGTCCATTCAGTGAGTTGCTGTGCCAGCTTTTCGCCGCCGACATTAGCGACATAAACCGCTTCGATGTCTGAAAGGTTTTTCCAGGCTTTGTTCAGCGAGGCCTTGATGCCGGTTTTTGCCCGCTGGAAACTGTGACTGTCATTGAGACCGGCCTTGTCCAGTGTCGCCCATTTAACGCGGCTGTTGCCGATATCCACCAGTATTTTCATGAGGCAAACCTGATGCTGATGTGGCTGTTTGAGAGCTGGTGAATCTGATTATCTCGCAGGTAACGCAGTTCACCTTGCTCGTTAATACCACAGGCCAGGGCGGGAATGCGCTGATTACCATCTATCAGTGTGATTGCCTGCTCGTGCAGCGCGTCATATTGCGGCCAGAGCGGAAGAAAATCGCTGAGGCCACGGTGTTCAAACAGTTCAATTGTTTCAATCATGTTCTGAATTATTTTTCCTGCCAGCCAGTTTCGACAGGGGACGGGGTCACATAACTGCTCGAGGCTGGTGGAAGGTTGTTGGATTAAATCGCGGGTGGATGGCGGAAGCTTAAAGTTAAGGCCGATACCCACTACCGTGTATTGTTTGCTATTGAATCTTGATTCTACAAGAATTCCTGCCAGCTTTTGTCGCTGATACAGCACATCATTAGGCCATTTAAGCTGTAACTGCTTGATTCCAGCTTCCTTAAGCGTATTTATCAGGCTGATACCGATGGCGATACTGAGGCCATTTCTAGGCGTATCTGCGCAATTGGGCCAGAACAGGGAAAGATACAGATTGCCGGCAGCAGGTGACTGCCATTGATCGCCGCGTCGTCCGCGACCCGCGGTCTGGGTTTCGGCGAGGCAGACGGCGGGAGTTTGTTTGCCCTCGCTGAAGCGTGTCCACAAGGCATCGCTGGTAGAGTTTATTTCCGGATAAATAAGCATATCCTCCAGCTGCGCCCGGGTTGAAGCAGACATGGCGCGGCCGATCTCAGCCAGAGAAAGAGGGGCAAAAGCGAATTGATTCAAGGGAAGGTCTTGATGATGTAACGTCGAGATAGTCTAGCAGGCGGGAGGCAGCATTGTGAACCGGTTAAGCTGGGTTAGAACAGGCTGTTAAACTTTAATATCGAGCAGACTGCCAATCATTTCATTGCTGGTTTCAATCACCTTGGCGGCCGCTTCAACCTGACGTTTATTGGCATCCAGCTGCACCAGAGCCTGAGTCAACTGTTCACTGGAGAGCTGATCAGCGCGGGCGATTTGACTGGCATTCTGGCTGGCGCCGGCGATGCCGTTTTGTACCCCGGCAAGGCCGGATTGAAAAGCTGAAATACTGTTCATGACTGTCTCCCTTTGATAATGAGACTTTTATCACATTATTGATTGGTTTTTTGTGACGCATTCCGCGCTTTTGCATCAAGCTTGATATAAGTAATACTGCCACAAAAACACAGAAAACTGAAAATCAGCGCCAGCAGGGGATACAGCAGCATACTGTCACCACTGTAGAGTTCGCCAACGGCATGGCTGAAATAGAACAGCATCAGAAAGCTGGTCCAAGCATGCGTGTAGGGTCTGGCATAGAGCAAACCACGTAGCGGAAACAGCAAAGGCACCACACCCAGAACAAGCATCGCCGCGGTTGGGAAGTTCTCTGCATGTGGCGCAATCAGGATCCAGACCAGCAGGGTCAGCATCAGACCAAAAAAGCTCAGCAGCGTGAGCCAGCGGAAAAACAGGACTTTATTCATTTCAGTTTCGTGGTGACCTGGGCAATACGTTTACCCAGCGCACGGCAGAGCTGGGCTTCTTGATCGCTGAGTTTGCGGTTATTCTGGCTGCCGGCGACATGGCTGGCACCATAAGGCGTACCGCCACTGTCAGTCAGCATCAGGCCGGTCTCACTGTAAGGCAGTCCCATCAGCAGCATACCGTGATGCATCAACGGTAACATCATTGATAGCAAAGTGGTTTCCTGGCCGCCATGCAGGCTGCCGGTGGAGGTGAACACCGCGGCCGGTTTGCCGGCAAGTTCACCGGATAACCAGATATCACTGGTCGAGTCGATAAAATACTTGAGCGGTGCCGCCATATTGCCGAACCGGGTGGGACTACCGAGCACCAGTGCATCGCAATGCTTGAGATCATCGTGACTGGCATAGAGATGGCCTTCAGACGGGATACTGTCTTCAGTGGCCTCACACACCGCAGAGACCGTCGGCACTGTCCGCAGCACGGCATGGCAGTTACTGACTGTTTCCACGCCGCGCCCGATTTGCTCGGCCATGCTTTTAACATGGCCGGAGCGGCTGTAATAAAGAATCAGAATATTGGCCATGTTTTAAATGATATCCAGCACGGACTCAGGCGGCCGGCCCAGACGGGCCTCGTCGTTCTTAATCACGATAGGGCGTTCAATCAGTTTGGGATGCTTGACCATGGCCTCAATCAACGCATCTTCACTGAGTCCGGGCTCTTGCAGATTCAGTGCTTTGTAATCGTCCTCCCCCTTACGCAGCAAGTCGCGGGCAGACATACCCAGCTTCTGCAGAATGGTTTTCAGTTCCGCAGCGCTGGGTGGGGTGTCGAGGTATTTGATAATTTCAGGTTCAATGCCTTTTTCCTCCAGCAGGGCCAGGGTTTGTCTGGACTTGCTGCAGCGAGGGTTATGTAGAATCTGAATATCGCTCATCGAGGTGGCTCCAATAATTTTTCTAATGCAGATAAATGAATTTCGACAGGGCGAATCGTACCCCATTGAGAGCAGCCCGGACATTGCCAGTGCATGGTGCGTCCGGAAAAACCACAGTTCTTACAGGTGTAACGGTCACCCTTGTGGATCAGGGCGCTAGTGACTTCCTTGATTAAGGGAATCAGCACCTGATGATTGTCTTCGCCGAGCATAATCAATTGATGCAGACCTTCCACGGAAGGATGTTGATACAGCTCACGATAAAGAAACTGCTGCGCTGCCTGGTTGCCCTGTTGCTTGCGAATAAGCCGGGTTAATAACAACCGCGCTGAGGTCAGGTTGGGATGCCGCTCAAGCAGACTTTGCAGCCAGTCCCGGAACAGATGCATATGACCGGTGTGTTCGTAGCAGCGCTCAAGCAGAGGCAGTGCTTCCGACAGGAAATAATGATTTTGCTGCTCAATCTGCTGCAAAACCCGGATGGCTTTGCGGTACTGCCCGGCGTGAATCAGCATTTTGCCCTCCAGCAGACTGGCACGCACGCAGTTAGGATCAAAGTGATGGGCACTGCGTAGCAGATTGATGGCCTGCTGCCGATCGCTCTCTAGCAAGGGTTCGGCCAGTTCGCAGTAAAACTGGGCAATCAGTATATGGGTAGTGGTTTTCTTATCAGCCGGCAGTTTTTTTGCCATATCGATGGCCTGCTGCCATTTTTTTTCCTGCTGATAAATCCGCAGCAATTGGCGTGGAGCCTCTGTGGGGGGCGGCGACTGTTGCAGCAATTCCAGAAATAACTGTTCGGCCCGATCCAGCACACCGGCACTCATGTAGTCGAGGCCCAATTCGACCAGCGCCTGAGTTCGTTGAGCATTGCTCAGGGTGGGCCGTGCAATCAGGTTCTGATGAATACGAATGGCGCGTTCGGTTTCGCCGCGGCGGCGGAACAGATTAGCGAGTGCAAGATGGGTCTCAACGGTTTCGCTGTTGACTTCCAACAGGCCGATAAAGACGTCAATCGCTTTGTCCGGCTGTTCATTAAGCAGGTAGTTCAGGCCTTTAAAGTATTCGGGGCTGAAGGCCGAATCCTGTGGCCGGTAGCGACGCTTATAATGGCGACGCGCCATCAGCCAGCCGGAGAGAGCGGCCACGGGCAGCAGGAAAAAGAGCCACTGAAGCATCACGATTAGTGGCTGTCTTTGATAGGCATAATGCGCAGGCTGTTAATTTCCTGCTCGGACACTGTCAGTCTGTGCTGCAGGCGGCGATTCTCGTAACGCAGTTTCAATGTGGTCAGCACCAGTACAATCATGCCAATGGCGACACCCAGCAGCATGGCCATCACCAGCACTGCGGATAAAGGTAGGGTGAACTCACCAAAATAGAAATTGACCGTTACATCATTCATATTGAATGCGGCAAATGCGGCGCTGAAGATAAAAATCAACGCGAACAAAAGCAGAAAAAATAATTTTCGCATACTGCGCAGTCCCTCAATATTGCTTGAATCAGTGCAAAGTGTTCCCAGTCCCGATCATACCGCAAAAACGATCCTTGCCCAGAACGGGTGCAAATCATGTAAAATGTCCGTTTAATTAAAGACAGGCCCGAGCCTGCATAACTCGTGTTTTTGGAGAATTCAACATGACCTTTGTTGTCACAGAAAACTGTATCAAGTGTAAATATACTGACTGCGTTGATGTCTGCCCAGTAGATTGTTTTCACGAAGGTCCGAACTTTCTGGTCATCGATCCAGACGAGTGCATCGACTGCACCCTGTGTGAGCCGGAGTGTCCTGCAGAAGCGATTTTCTCGGAAGATGATTTGCCGGATGAGCAAATGGAGTTTCTGCAAATCAATGAAGAACTGTCACGCGTATGGCCGGTTCTGTCTGAGAAAAAAGACCCCCTGCCTGATGCTGAAGAGTGGGACGGAAAACCTGACAAAACACCGCTGCTGGAAAGATAATCCGATTTTCAGGACAGAAATAAAAAAGCCTGCTTCGAGCAGGCTTTTTTGTGTCTGAAGTTTGGCCTCAGACCATCAGTTTCTTGAGTTTTTTGATAGCGTTGTTTTCAATCTGACGAATACGCTCTGCCGATACCTGGTACTGTTCAGCCAGAGTATGTAGCGTCGCTTTATCGTCTTCTTTCAGCCAGCGCTGGGCGATGATGTCGCGGCTTCTTTCATCCAGTGTCGATAGCGCATTGGCTAGTTTCTGCTGCTGATAATCGCTGTAGTCATCCTGTTCCAGCTGCTGGGAAGGGTCAGTATTTTCCGGAGCAGCCAGATAAGCAACCGGAGAATAATGATTTTCTTCATCATCTGTGTCAGCCGGCAATTCAAAGGAGGCATCAGGCTGCGCCAGTCTGCGCTCCATCTCAATGACGTTGGCAGGAGTAACACCGAGGTCCTCAGCGACAGCTTCGACTTCTTCCTGGTTCAACCAGCCCAGACGCTGTTTGGCACTGCGAAGGTTGAAAAACAGTTTGCGTTGCGCTTTGGTGGTGGCGATTTTCACGATGCGCCAGTTGCGGATCACATATTCATGAATTTCAGCGCGGATCCAGTGCACGGCAAAAGAGACCAGTCGTACGCCTTTTTCGGGGTTGAAGCGTTTGACCGCTTTCATCAGACCGATATTGCCTTCCTGAATCAGGTCGGCAACCGGCAAACCATAGCCGCTATAGCCTTTGGCGATACGAACAACGAAACGCAGATGCGATAGGACCAGCCGTTGCGCGGCTTCAAGGTCACCGTCACGCTGCAGCTTGCTTGCAAGATCGTACTCTTCCTCAGCGGTCAGTACGGGAATGGTGTGTACCAGACTGGTATAGGCGTCGAGATTACCAATCGGTGCCAGCGCCAGTTCATATTGGGCCACATTATTTGTCATCTGCGCAGTCTCCTGAGAGTCATCGCTCAATAATAGCATTAAATATTATTTTGCCACTATATGAGGCATAAAACAGTTAAAAGTTCCTGTTGCTGATGTCTATGTTGGCTCGATGTCATTAAGGTGCCGACCTACTGCAAGCCAGGCGCCCAGAACCCCTAAAACCAGTCCGAACAACGGCAGGGCGATAAACATCTGACCGCCCAGCCAGTTCAGTGTGAACTGGCTGTCATATAAAGCTGCGAGCCGGTTAACCGGACCACTGATAAACAACAATGTCAGCAGCAATGTCAGCCAGGCAATAGCACCGCCAAGCAGGCCATACCAGAAACCGGTATAGAGGAAGGGACGTCTGACAAAGGCATTGGTGCCACCGACCAGCTTGATGACGCGGATTTCAGTCTGCCGGTTCAGGATAGCAAGGCGAATGGTATTACCGATTACCAGCAGCACGCTCAGGGACAATAATATCGCCAGAATACTGATACCGCGTTCACCGGCTTCATTGATACTGCGCAGCCGCTGCAGCCACTCCATATCCAGCTTGGCCAGCTCGACTTCCTGCATGTTCTGCAGCCTGTCGAGCAGACTCTGCAGCGCCTCATTTTCATGCTGGCCGCCCTCGGGTTGAATGATGATGACCGGTGGTAACGGGTTGCTGGGCAGGGTATCGAGCAGACTGTCGAGACCGGATAGCTCTCTGAATTCAGCCAGAGAGTCCTGCGCTGATTGATAGTGCACGGCATTGATATCCGGCCAGCTCAGTAATTGCTCGGCCAGTTGCTTGCCACGCTGATCGGGGGTGTTGTGGTGCAGAAACAGTGATATCTGGCTGGCTTCTTCCCATTGACTGCTGACCTGTTCCACGTTTTTCAGCAGCACATAAAGACCTGCAGGCAAAGCCAGGGCAATACCGATAACCAGCACGGTCATGGTAGTCGCTGCCGGAGTCCGCCACAACTGACCCAGACTGTAGAGCATGACCTGCAGATGACGCAGGAAATAATTATGGAGATTAAGTTTCAGCATCAGGCCAGCCGTCCCTGGTGAAGCGTGATTTGACGATGTGACATGCTGTTAATAAGCTCCAGGTCGTGAGAGGCGATAAAAACAGTGACACCCACCTGATTGAACTGTTCGAACAGATGCATGATCTCGCGTGACAGATCCGGATCAAGATTACCGGTAGGTTCGTCAGCCAAAAGGACCGGCGGCCGGTTCACTACGGCACGGGCAATGCCGACACGTTGTTGCTCACCGCCGGATAGCGCGATCGGCAGACTGCGTTCTTTTCCCAGCAGGCCTACTTTATCCAGTGCTGCCCGAACTCTTCGACCGATCTCACGGTGATTCTCACCGGCAATAATCAAAGGCAAGGCGACATTGTCGAACACAGTGCGATCATGCAGCAGATTGTGGTCCTGAAACACCAGGCCAATCTTGCGGCGATAATAGGGGATCTTCCACTTGGGCAGACGGGTGAGATTCTGGTTGTTGACCCAGACCTGACCATGCGAACTGCGTTCAATCAGCGCAATCAGCTTAAGCAGGGTACTTTTTCCGGCCCCGGAGTGTCCGGTAAGAAAGGCCATCTCACCTTTTTCCAGTTCAAAGCTGAGCCCGGACAGCGCCTCATGCTGGTTGGGATAACGTTTGTAAACCTCACTGAAGCGGATCATTAATCGTCTTCTCGTCCTAACAGGGCATCGACAAAGTCATTGGCATTAAAAGAGCGCAGATCATCTATTTTTTCACCCACCCCGATGTAACGGATTGGCAGGCCCGTCTTGTCTGCAATAGCGAAGATAATGCCGCCTTTGGCGGTGCCATCCAGCTTGGTCAGCGTAATACCAGTGACACCGACAGCTTCATTGAATTGTTGTGCCTGCTGCAAAGCATTCTGACCGGTGCCGGCATCAACAACCAGCATGACCTCGTGCGGTGCAGTTGCATCAACTTTGCCCATCACCCGTTTCACTTTTTTCAGCTCTTCCATCAGATTGGACTGGGTATGCAGGCGGCCTGCGGTGTCGGCAATCAGGATATCAACATCACGGGCTTTTGCCGCTTCCAGCGCGTCGTAAATTACAGATGCTGAATCGGCACCAGTGGGCTGGGCAATGACAGGAATCTGATTACGTTCACCCCAGACTTGTAATTGTTCCACTGCAGCAGCGCGGAAGGTATCACCTGCGGCGAGCATGACTTTTTTGCCCTGTTGCTGGAATTGCTTGGCCAGTTTGCCGATGGTGGTGGTTTTACCGACACCGTTAATGCCGACCATCAGAATCACGAAGGGACCAGCTTTGGCCGGTATCACCAATGGTTTGGCACTGGGTTCAAGGATCTTGACCATGTCGTCACGCATGGCCTTAAACAAAGCTTCAACATCACCCAGCTGTTTGCGGTTAACGCGTTGCGTCAGGTCATCAATGATGCGGGTGGTGGCATCCACGCCAAGATCAGCCGTCAGCAACTGGGTTTCCAGCTCTTCCAGTAAATCATCATCAATGGTTTTGCGACCCAGAACCAGACTGGCAAAGCCGTCGGTCAATTTATTACTGGTGCGGCTGAGGCCCTGTTTGAGCCGACCAAACAGGCCGGTCTTCGTGGACGATTCTGCGCTGGTCTCAGCCGCGCTTTCCGGTTCTGCTGGCGTTGTTATTTCAGCAGGTGCTTCCACCTGCTCTGACGCCGATTCCGGCTCAGTGGATTTGTTTTTTTTTCTAAGGAAACTAAACATATTTTCTGCTTGTCGTTACACTTCGACGGTCAATCTTATCACGCAGCCATTAAAGAGATGCAGATGCTGAAACTAAAAAATCTAGCCTGGCTGGCCCTGTTACTGCCCGGCATTGTACAGGCACAGGTCAGCGAGTTTGAGCTTGATAACGGGCTTAAACTGATTGTTAAGGAAGACCACCGGGCACCGGTGGTCGTGTCTCAAGTCTGGTACAAAGTGGGATCCAGCTACGAATACAACGGGATAACCGGTATTTCGCATGTACTGGAGCATATGATGTTCAAGGGCACCGAGAACCTGAAACCCAATGAATTCTCCCAGATTATTGCCCGTAATGGCGGTGAACAGAACGCATTTACCGGCCGTGACTACACTGCCTATTTCCAGAAGCTGCACAAAGACAGACTGGAGATCAGTTTCAAGCTTGAATCTGATCGCATGCGCAACCTGGTGATCGAACCCGCCGAGCTGATGAAGGAACGTGATGTGGTGGCGGAAGAGCGCAGGATGCGAACAGAGGATGATCCTCAGGCCTTAATGCGTGAACATTTCAACGCCACTGCCTTCATGAGCAGTCCCTACGATCATCCCATCATCGGCTGGATGAGTGATATCCAGCATTACGAAGCCGAGGATCTGCGCGACTGGTATCAGATGTGGTATGCCCCCAATAACGCGACGGTAGTCGTTGCCGGAGATGTCGAGCCAAAAGCGGTGCTGGAACTGGCCAAGCAATATTTCGGCCCGCTCAAACCGGAAACAATCGCTGAATTAAAGCCGCGAGTGGAAGTGCCCCAGTTGGGTATCCGCGAAATCAAAGTTAAGGCACCGGCCGAATTACCTTATCTGATGATGGGCTGGAAAGTCCCGGGTGCCAAAACCGTGGCTGAGGAAAACAGCTGGGAACCCTACGCACTGGAAGTATTGGCCGGCATTCTTGATGGTGGCAACAGCGCCCGCTTTGCCAGAGAACTGGTACGCGAACAGCAGGTAGCGACCAGCGTCGGAGCCGGCAACAGTCTGTTCTCGCGTTTGCAGGACCTGTTTCTTGTGGCCGGCACACCAGCCAATGGAAAAACGATAGAAGATCTGGAACAAGCGGTTCGTGACCAGATTGAACGGCTCAAACAAACGCCGGTCACTGCAGAAGAACTTGACCGCGTTAAAACCCAGGTTGTGGCTGAAAATGTGTATGAAAAAGACAGTGTGTTTTATCAGGCCATGCAGATCGGCATGCTGGAAACAATTGGCCTTGACTGGATGGTCGGCGAACAGTACGTCGATAACATCAAAGCGGTGACCGCAGAACAGGTGCAGGCCGTAGCCAAAAAATATTTCACTGATGACAGCCTCACTATTGCCGAACTGGTTCCCTTACCGCTGGATGGTAGTCCTGTAACAAATGCTGGAGATGCGCATGTTCGCTAGAGTCATTGTTTTTTTCTTAACCCTCACTTCAGCCGGTGTGAGTTGGGCCGGACCTGAGATCCAGCACTGGACAACTGATAACAAGGCACGCGTCTTTTTTGTCCCGGCGCCGGAGTTGCCGATGGTCGATATCAGCGTGGTGTTTGATGCCGGTGCAGCGCGTGATGGCGAACAGCCGGGTAAGGCTAAAATGACGGCGGCCATGATTGATGAAGGCACAAAAGCCATGTCGGCCGATGAGATCGCAACATCCTTCGCCAGTGTCGGTGCCAAATTCGGTGCCAGCTCTGAGCGTGATATGGCCGTATTCAGCCTGCGCACGCTGACACAAAAACAGGCTTATGAACAGGCGCTGGAGACATACAGTAAATTGCTGTCAGGACCTGCCTTTCCTAAGGATGCCTTTGCTCGTATTCAGCAGACGATGCTGACCGGACTGCAGGCAGAAAATCAGTCTCCTCAGGCGATTGCGACCCGGGCTTTTTATGAGAATCTCTACGATCAGCATCCCTACGGCGTGATGCCAGCCGGTAATTCTGACAGTGTTCAACAGTTGAGCCCGGCTGACTTACAAGCTTTTTATGACCGCTACTATGTCAGCAGCAACGCCGTGGTCGTTATCGTTGGTGCTGTCGATCGCAAGCAAGCTGAAAACATCGCCCATCGCGTGACCTCCGGTCTTGCTACCGGCCAGCCTGCTGAAAAGTTGCCTGAAGTGCCTTTGCTGAAGCAATCGCAGCATATCAGTAAAAGCTTTCCGTCCACCCAAACCACCATCCTGATGGGCGAGGTCGGCATCAGCCGTGATGATCCGGATTATTTCCCGCTGTATGTCGGCAACCATATACTGGGTGGCAGCGGACTTGTGTCCCAGCTCAGTGACGAGTTGCGGGAAAAACGCGGCTTAACTTATGGTGTTTACAGTTACTTCCGGCCGATGCAACAAAAAGGGCCTTATCAGTTTGCCTTGCAGACCCGCAATGAAAAGGCGGAGGAAGCTTTGAGCGTCTTGCAGGATACGCTCAAAACGTTCATCGAGAACGGGCCTACCGAAGAAGAACTGACCGCGGCCAAGCAGAATATTACCGGTGGCTTTGCGCTAAGGGTGGACAGCAACAGCAAGATCGCAGATTACCTGGCTATGATAGGATTCTACGACTTGCCACTGGACTACCTGGATAACTTTAATGACAAAGTAAATGCAGTAACCGTGGCGGACATTAAACAGGCATTCGAGCGACGCGTGAATGCCGACACAATGCTGACGGTGCTGGTAGGTGGCGAAACAACAGAAACAGAATAAAACAGGTTCTTTACGCATCATTGCCGGCAACTGGCGTGGCAGACAACTGACTTTCCCTGATGTTGAGGGCTTGCGTCCCACCGGTGACAGGGTACGCGAAACTCTGTTTAACTGGCTGCAGCCAGTGCTTGGTTTCAGTCGTTGTCTTGATTGTTTTGCCGGCAGTGGTGCGCTGGGCTTCGAAGCCGCCTCAAGAGGAGCTGCAGAAGTAGTGATGGTGGAAGCCGACCGGCAGGCTTTTAATACGCTGCAGCAGAACAAAACCTCACTACAGGCTGAACAGTGCGAACTGCTTCACGGCAGAGTTGAAGCTTATTTGAGCAACGTCGATAAGCAATTCGATGTGGTATTTCTGGACCCGCCTTATCAATTAGATTTGTGGTCTGCGGTCGCTGCAATGTTGACAGATAACGGTTTACTCAGTGAGGGGGCCCGCATTTATCTGGAGTATCCACGGCGTCAATCTCAACCCGTATTACCGGATACCTGGCATTGTTTGCGAGAAAAGCAGGCAGGTGATGTAAAATATGCCTTGTTTGAATTTCAAGCCGGAACCGCCGACGGATGACCACCGCAATTTACCCGGGCACTTTTGATCCGATTACCTACGGTCATATTGACCTGGTCAATCGGGCTGCCTCGCTGTTTGACAAGGTGATTGTAGCCATCGCCATCAATCCCGGTAAACAACCGATGTTCAGCCTTGATGAAAGGGTAGCACTGGCGCGTGAAACCCTGCAGCATTTGAATAATGTTGAAGTGCGTGGATTTGAAGGTTTGCTGGTCAATGAAGCTATCAGCATGGGCGCCAATGTCATCATCCGGGGCCTGCGCGCGGTATCGGATTTTGAATATGAATTACAGCTGGCAACCATGAACCGGCGTATGCAGTCCAAGGTGGAAACCCTGTTTCTGACCCCGGCGGAAAATCTGAGCTTTGTTTCCTCATCGCTGGTGAAAGAAATTGCCATTCTGGGCGGCGATGTGTCGGAGTTCGTGGCCCCCTGCGTGCAGGCTGCATTGAAAGCCAAATTGCCTGCCCCCAAATAACAGCGATAAGATCGCTTAATATCGAATTGTGGAGTAAGAAATGTCCCTGTTTATCACCGATGAATGCATCAACTGCGATGTATGCGAGCCAGAGTGCCCCAATGGCGCTATCTCGCAAGGTGCTGAAATTTATGAAATCGACCCGGATCTTTGCACTGAGTGCGTGGGTCACTTCGATACACCGCAATGTGTCGAGGTCTGTCCGGTCGACTGTATTCCCAAAGACCCTGACAATGTTGAATCGCATGACCAGCTCTACGCCAAATATGAAACCTTGATGGCCGCTGGCAAATGAGTGTTGAGCGCAGCTATGCGCAGTCTACACAGTAGAATCAATAGAAGCAGCCTACGGGCTGCTTTTTTGTTGGCATTAAGCTCAACTATATTTTGAGCCTTTGCCGCGCTGAGGTATCCTAAGCGATTTCAAATTTCCCCTATCCGAAGAGAGTCCATGCAACAAGAATATCGCCCTGATGAAGTGGAAGCCGCTGCCCAGCAATTCTGGCAGGAGAACAATAGCTTCCAGGTCACCGAAGATCCTGACAGGGAAAAATTTTATTGCCTGTCGATGTTCCCGTATCCCAGCGGTCAGCTACATATGGGGCATGTGCGTAATTACACCATCGGTGATGTGATTTCTCGTTATCAGCGTATGCAGGGCAAAAATGTGCTGCAACCGATGGGCTGGGATGCCTTCGGCCTGCCGGCTGAAAATGCGGCGATCAAAAACAAGGTCGCGCCAGCCGCCTGGACATATCAGAATATTGATTACATGCGTGGTCAGCTGCAGCGTCTTGGCCTTGGCTATGACTGGCAGCGTGAACTGGCGACCTGCAAACCCGATTATTACCGCTGGGAGCAGTGGCTGTTTACCCGCCTGTATAAAAAAGGTCTGGTCTACAAGAAAACCGCGGCGGTGAACTGGTGCCCCAATGATCAGACCGTGCTGGCCAATGAACAGGTTATCGATGGCTGCTGCTGGCGCTGTGATACCAAAGTCGAGCGCCGTGAGATTCCGCAGTGGTTTATGAAAATCACTGATTATGCCGATCAACTGCTGGCCGATCTGGATCAGCTTGACGGCTGGCCGGAACAGGTCCGCACCATGCAGGCCAACTGGATTGGCCGTTCACAGGGTCTGCAGATTCAGTTCAATATCGCTGACAGCGGAGACAGTCTCGCTGTCTACACCACCCGGCCCGATACCCTGATGGGCGTAAGTTATGTCGCGGTAGCGGCGGAACATCCGCTGGCCCTGAAAGCGGCAGAGAATAATCCCGAACTGCAAAGCTTTATCGAACAATGCCGCAAGATGCAGACCTCGGAAGCGGCGCTGGAAACCGCTGAGAAGAAAGGTGTGGCAACCGGTCTGATGGCGATTCATCCGGTGACTGGTGATGAGGTCCCGGTGTGGGCAGCCAACTTCGTGCTGATGGGCTATGGCACGGGTGCCGTCATGTCAGTGCCGGCCCATGATCAGCGCGATTTCGAATTTGCAAAGAAATATGAGCTGCCGGTGAAGCAGGTGATTGAAGCCCTTGATGAAACCGAGATTGATCTCAGTAAAGAGGCTTTCACTGAAAAAGGTCGCTTGTTGAATTCAGAGCAGTTTGATGGTCTGACCAGTGAACAGGCATTTGATGCCATCGCTGACTTCCTGGCTGATAAAGGTCTGGGTGAACGCCAGACCAATTACAGACTGCGTGACTGGGGCGTCTCCCGTCAGCGTTACTGGGGCACACCGATTCCGATTATCAACTGCCCCAGTTGTGGCTCTATACCGGTGCCGGAAGCCGATTTGCCGGTGACGCTGCCGGAAGATGTGGTAGTGGATGGCTCGGGCTCACCGATTAAATCGATGCCCGAGTTCTATCAGACCCAGTGCCCTGAATGCGGCGGCGAAGCAGAACGTGAAACCGATACTTTCGATACCTTCTTTGAGTCATCTTGGTATTACGCTCGTTTCACCTGCCCGGATAATGATGAGGCGATGCTGGATGAACGCGCCGATTACTGGTTGCCGGTGGATCAATATATCGGCGGTATTGAACATGCTGTTCTGCATCTGCTCTACGCGCGCTTCTTCCATAAACTGATGCGTGATGAGGGGCTGGTCTCCGGTGATGAGCCGTTCAAAAACCTGTTGACTCAGGGCATGGTGCTGAAAGATGGCGCCAAAATGTCCAAGTCCAAGGGCAACACGGTCGATCCTCAGGCCTTGATTGACCAATACGGTGCTGACACAGCGCGCCTGTTTATGATGTTTGCGGCGCCACCCGAAATGTCACTGGAATGGTCGGATAAAGCCGTTGAGGGTGCTAACCGTTTCCTCAAACGTCTGTGGCGTGCGGTTAGTGAGCATGTGGCACAGGGCGAAACTGTTCAGATCGATACCGACAAGCTCTCTGACAATCTGCAGAATCTACGGCGTCAGGCGCATCAGACCCTGACCAAGGTCACCGACGATATCGGCCGGCGTCATACCTTTAACACGGCGATAGCCGCGGTGATGGAACTGATGAATGCTATTGCCAAACTGGATGATAACAGCGAACAGGGCCGCGCGGTGTTGCAGGAGAGCCTGGAGCTGGTGGTACTGATGCTGTCACCGATTACACCGCATATCAGCCACGAGCTCTGGCAGATGCTGGGGCACCAGGAGGCCATTGTCGATGCCAGCTGGCCTGTGGTCGATGAAGCGGCGATGAAGCAGGATAAAATTGAGCTGATGGTGCAGGTTAACGGTAAACTCAGAGCCAGAATCGCCGTGCCGGCGGAAGCTGACCAGAAAGCGGTCGAGGAAATCGCCTTCGCCGAAGAGAACGTGCAACGGTTTACCGAGGCTAAGGAAGTCCGTAAAGTCATTCTGGTACCCGGCCGCTTGTTGAATATTGTGGTGGCAGGCTAATAAAGGAAATCAAACATGAATCATGTGGTGTTCAGAAGCTTTATTGCACTGGTCATTCTAACTCTTACAGCCTGTGGCTTTCAGCTGAGGGGCGCAGCGGCAGTGCCGGAAGAACTGAAAACGCTCTATATTCAGGGCGTCAACACACGACAGGATTCATTCGGTCTGCAGCTCAAGCGTGCTTTGCAAAGAAACGGTATCAATGTGCTTGAGGATTACCAGGAAGGGGCCTCTTTGTTTACTGTGCTGGAAAACCGCTATCAGCAGAATGTACTCAGCGTCGGCAGCAATGCCAAGGTGCGTGAATACGAACTGGAAGCCTGGGTGGTTTATCAGATCACCGATGAAAACGGTGAACTTATCGGCGACAGACAGCGGGTTGAAGCCAGACGCGACTACCAGTTTGATCAGAATCAGATCCTGGCGATGGACGAGCAGCAACGGGTTTTGCGTGAAGACATGTACAAACAGATGGTACAGAGCATCATCCGCCGCCTGTCTGCCCTCAACTAAGCCAATGCGGCTGAAGGCAGAACAACTCGATGGTGCATTGCAGCAATCTTTATTACCGGTTTATCTGGTACATGGTGATGAAGCACTGCTGGTGGAAGAGGCCGCCGACAAAATCAGAAAACGCCTGCGTGATGCCGGTGCCAATGATCGCGAAGTCTGGCATGTGGAAGGCCGTTTTGACTGGTCACAAATCAAATGGCAGGAGCAGAGCCTGTCTCTGTTTGCCAGTCAGCGGCTGATAGAAATACGTCTGCCGTCGGGCAGCCCGGGAAAAGAGGGCGGTGAAGCATTACGCCGCTTCTGTGCCGAACCACCACAAGACACCACGCTGATTATCATCAGCGGCAAAATTGACAACCGCTCGCAGAAAGCCAAGTGGTTTACAGAACTGGATAGCCTGGGCGCCACAGTAGCAATCTGGCCGGTGGATGCAACGCAGTTACCCCGCTGGGTGATGCAGCGTATGAGACAACGCGGTCTTAATTGCGATAACCGGCTGGCGAGCCTGATTGCCGAACGGGTGGAAGGCAATTTATTCGCGGCGGCGCAGGAAATCGACAAGCTGGAACTGCTGAGTGTCGATGGCGAACTCAGCGAGGATCTGATCCTGCAGTCGGTCACCGACAACGCCCGTTTTGAGGCCTTCGGCTTGATGGATACGGTGCTGGCAGGACAGGCGCAGAAAATCCCCCGTATAATAGAACGGCTGCGTGCAGAAGGTGTTGATATTCTGGCGGTTTTTTCAGCTGTTGCCTGGTCCCTGCGGCGACTCGTTGCGATGTCGGTGGAACTGCAGAGCGGTCGCCCGCTGGAGCAAGTGTTTGCCTCACAGAAACCACCGGTCTGGGATAAAAATAAACCCTTAATGCGGGAAGCCCTGCAGCGCTACGACAGTCAGCGCTGGCAACAGTTTCTGACCCAGATGGCCGATATCGACAAAGCAGCCAAAGGCGTGCTGAAAACCTGCCCGTGGCGATTGCTGGAAAAACTCTGCCTGCAGGCGGCCGGTGTCAGACAAGTCTGATAAAGAAATTGAAGGAGTCTATTGTTGGACGTAAATGAGTACATGCAGAGCCTCGGGCAGCATGCCCGTCAGGCGAGCCGCGCGCTGGCACGCGCCGGCACCGAAACCAAGAACAAAGCCCTGCTGGCGATGGCAGCAGAGATCCGTGCGGCCGCTGAAACCCTGAAACTCGAAAATGAACGCGATCTGGAAGCCGGCAGAAGCAAAGGTTTGGAAGCGGCGCTGCTGGATCGTCTGACTTTGTCCGATGCCCGCATCGAATCAATGGCCGAAGGTCTGGAACAGATCGCGGCACTGCCGGATCCAGTGGGTGAAATCAGTGATATGACTTATCGTCCTTCCGGAATTCAGCTGGGCCGAATGCGGGTTCCGCTGGGCGTAGTCGGTATTATTTACGAGTCACGTCCCAATGTGACCGCTGATGCCGCCGCTTTATGTCTGAAATCCGGTAATGCCACGATTCTGCGTGGAGGCAGTGAAGCGATTCATTCCAATCAGGCGATTGCGGCCTGCATCCGTCGTGGTCTGGAGCAGGCTGGTTTGCCTGAGACCGCGGTGCAGGTGGTTCAGACTACTGACAGAGCCGCAGTCGGTCATTTGATTACCATGCCGGAATATGTCGATGTGATCGTGCCTCGTGGTGGCAAAAGTCTGATTGAACGGATCAGTAACGAGGCTAAGGTGCCGGTGATTAAACATCTGGACGGTATTTGCCACGTTTATATCGATAGTGAAGCCGATCTGGATATGGCAGAAGAGATTGCTTTCAATGCCAAATGCCATCGATACGGTGTCTGTAATGCGATGGAAACTCTGTTGGTGGATGCCGCTGTCGCAGACACCATCCTGCCACGACTCGCCGTGCGTTATGGTGATGAAGGTGTGGAGTTGCGCGGCTGCAGCAGAACGCGGGCGATTCTGAAAGACATCAATGCCGCGACTGATGCCGATTGGGATACTGAGTATCTGGCACCAATTTTATCGATCAAAATTGTCGATGGGGTGGATGAAGCGATGGAACATATTCATCACCACAGCTCCGGTCACACCGAATCGATTGTGACGGAGAACTATCAGCGCGCGCGCCGTTTTCTGGCCGAAGTCGATTCCAGCTCGGTGATGGTTAATGCGTCCACCCGTTTTGCTGACGGTTTTGAATATGGACTGGGTGCCGAGATCGGCATTTCCACCGATAAAATTCATGCCCGTGGCCCGGTCGGGCTGGAAGGGTTGACCTCACAAAAATGGATAGTCTTGGGTAGTGGCCAAATCAGAAAATAACAAAGCGATTGGCATTCTGGGCGGCACCTTTGACCCTGTGCACTTCGGTCATTTGCGTACCGCACTGGATGTGGTCGAAGCCCTGAATTTGGACCATCTGCGGCTGATTCCCTGCGCTTTGCCACCGCATCGAGTGGAACCGGTGGCAAGTCCGCAGGAACGCCGTCTGATGCTGGAACTTGCGATTAAAAATCATCCCAAACTGGTGGTCGATGATCGTGAACTGGATCGAGAAGGGCCCTCTTACACCGTGGACACGCTGTTAAGTCTGCGCGAGGAATTACCCGACAATCCGCTGTTTGTACTGATGGGCACCGATGCTTTTCGCAGTCTGAACAGTTGGTCGCGCTGGCAGCAGATTATTGAACTTGCGCATATCGTTGTGATGCAAAGACCGGAAGAACAGCTTCAGATGGCGGATGAACTGGCACAGTGGTATCACGCGCATCAGGCAGAGCCAGACGATGAAATGCATGCTGCCGGCAGCATCTGGTCGATACCGGTGACACAGCTCACGATTTCAGCGACCAGCATCAGAGAGAAACTCTATGAGAAGCGTGATGTGAGGTATCTGTTGCCGGATGCCGTGATTACACTGATTGAGCAGATGGGGCTATATCAGATCAGGCCACAAGCGTCCTGATGGATAACCTGTTTTTTGTTTCCTCCAAGTTGATCTGGGGATTGTTGAGCCCGGCCAGTCTGCTGGTCTGGTTTTTAATCCTGGCTACTTTGTTACTGTGGCTTAACTACCATAAAGCCGCCCGCCGCTTGTTGACCTTGCTGAGCCTGCTGGCTTTTGCCGTCATGGCCTATCCGGTGGGCGACTGGCTGATGCAGCCATTGGAAATTCGTTTCCAGCCGCCCTCAACGATGCCTGAAAAAATCGACGGTATTATCGTGCTGGGCGGTGCTGAAAACCTGAAACTCTCCACTGGCTGGGATAGCGCCGAGGTTGGTGACAGTGCTGAGCGCATTTTCGCTGCGGCTGAGCTAAGCCGACTTTATCCGGAGCTTCCCATTATCTACAGCGGTGGCAGTAACCTGGTACAGATGCCCGCTTTGGATCAGGAGGGCAGGGTATCGATGACATTGCTGACCCAGGCTGGTATTGATTCGGCGCAGATCACGATCGAAAGCCGGGCAAGGAATACTTTCGAAAACTTTGTAATGATAAAGCCGTTGTTGCCTGAGGCAGACGGACATTATCTGCTGGTGACCTCGGCCTTTCATATGCCGCGCTCAGTCGGGATTGCCAGAAAGCAGGGAATTAATGTGATTCCCTATCCGGTCGATTACCGCAGCAGTCAGCCCGAGCAGCGCTACTGGGACTTTGCTTTACTTGCGCATCTTGAGACGCTGGAAGTGGCCTGGCATGAATGGCTGGGACTGACCGCCTACTTTGTGACCGGTAAAACCTCAGCCTGGTTGCCAGCCCCGCGAAAACCGCATGATCAGCAGCATTAATCAGACAGCAAGGCTTGGTGACCTTGCGTTACACTATTATTAACTTTTATTGATACGGAGAGCCCAATGCAGGCTGAAGAACTCAAATCACTGGTTATCAACGCGCTTGAAGACATCAAGGCGGAAGATATTCAGGTTTTGGATGTCACTGAAATGACCGATGTCACCGATCTGATGATTATCGCCACCGGTAAATCCAGCCGCCAGGTCAAGGCACTGGCCAATGAAGTTGTGATGCAGGCCAAAGCGGCTGGCGTCCAGCCTCTCGGTGTCGAGGGGGAAACGGTAGGAGAATGGGCGCTGGTGGATCTGGGGGATGTGATCACCCATATCATGACACCGCAAACCCGGCTGACCTATAACCTGGAAAAACTCTGGAGTGTGCCCGAGCAAAGCGAAAAGCTGTCGGCTGACAAGGAATGAAAATCAACCTGGTCGCGGTCGGCAACAAGATGCCCGGCTGGGTGACGCAGGGCTTTGAAGAATACAGTCGCCGTTTGCCGCGTGAGTGTTCGCTGCAATTGCATGAAATTGTGCCGGCCAAACGCGGCAAAACCGCCCAGCCCGAACAATGGAAAAAAGACGAAGCGGGCCGCATTTTGTCAGCGATTCCTGACAATCACCATGTGATCGCGCTGGAAGTCGATGGCAAAAGCTGGAGCACCGAAACCCTGTCAGATCAGATGCAGTCCTGGCTCAGCGATGGCCGGGATCTCTCATTGCTGGTTGGGGGACCCGACGGACTTGATTCCAGCTGTTTGCAACGCGCTGATCAGAAATGGTCCCTGTCGCCGCTGACATTACCGCATCCGCTCGTTAGAATCATACTGGCTGAGCAACTCTACCGGGCCTGGACTATCCTGCAGAACCATCCCTATCATCGCGCATGAATTTCCCCGCTATTTATCTCGCCTCACGTTCGCCACGGCGACGTGAACTTCTCAGCCAGATGGCAGTCGACTTCGCTGTGCTTATTGCGGACGTTGATGAGTCGGTCGAACCCGGTGAATCGCCGCAAGACTATGTTCAGCGCATCGCCACGGAAAAAGCGCGTGCCGGTGTTTCCTTGTTAGCTGCTGAGGATAAAAAACCGGTACTGGCTGCAGATACTGCGGTGATTGTCGATCAGACGATTTTTGGTAAACCGGTCAATGACGATGATGCCAAGCGTATGTTAAAAATGCTGTCAGGTCATAGTCATCAGGTCATGACGGCGGTGGCACTGGCTTCAGAGACTGAACTGAAAACAGCACTTAGTGTCAGTGAGGTGCACTTTGCGGCCATGACGGAGTCGGAAATCGACTGGTATATCCAGACCGGTGAAGGCCGCGATAAAGCGGGTAGTTACGCTGTGCAGGGGCTGGGCGCGATTTTCATTGACCAGATACAGGGCAGTTACTCCGGTATTATGGGATTACCTGTCAGGGAAACAGGACAACTTCTAATGCAGATGTCAGAAGGGTAAATGGACAGTCGATGAGCAGTGAAATTCTAATCAATATCACGCCCAGTGAAACCCGTGCCGCTGTGGTCGACAACGGTGTCTTACAGGAAGTGTTCATCGAACGTAGTGAATACCGGGGCCTGGTCGGTAATATCTACAAAGGCAAAGTCTGTCGGGTCCTGCCGGGAATGCAGGCGGCATTCGTCGAAATTGGACTGCCGCGGGCAGCATTCCTGCATGTTTCTGATATATCTATTCCCAAGGGGCAGACGGGTGACTTGAAAGAGGCGCCGAATGTCGAGCCCACCATCAGCAGCCTGCTCCGGGAAGGACAGGAAATTCTGGTGCAGGTGATCAAAGATCCGATGGGCACCAAGGGCGCTCGTCTGACTACCCAGCTGTCAGTATCTTCGCGCTATCTGGTTTATATGCCGGAAACAGAAGGTATCGGCGTTTCACTCAAAATCGAAACCGAGGAAGAACGCGAACGGCTGAAAAACTGCCTGACCAGTCTGCTGGAACCGGGTACCGGCGGCTATATCCTGCGCACAGCGGCAGAAGGCGTTTCAGAAGCGGAACTGGAAGCCGATCTCCAGTTTCTTTACCGGCTCTGGGGCAAGCTGGAAGAGCGTAAGCAGATGGTAAACTGCGGCGAACCCCTGCATGAAGATTTGCCTCTGGCAATGCGGGCGCTGCGCGACCTGTTTAATGCCGATATTGAGCGCATCAGAATCGATGCCGAGGATGTGTTTCATAAAGCTGTGCATTTTGCCGAGGGCTTTATGCCGGAGTGTGCCGCCAGGCTGGAACATTATGATGGTGACTTACCCCTGTTCGATCTGTTCGGTGTTGAGGATGAAATCCAGAAAGCGCTGCAGCGGAAAGTCCCGCTGAAATCCGGTGGTTATCTGATTTTTGACCAGACCGAGGCGATGACGACGGTAGACGTCAATACCGGTGGCTTTGTCGGTCACAAGAACCTGGAAGAAACCATTTTCAAAACCAATCTGGAAGCGGCCCATGCTATTGCCCGTCAACTCCGGGTCCGCAACCTGGGCGGTATTATCATTATCGACTTTATCGATATGGAAGAAGTCAGTCATCGTGAGCAGGTGCTGCGGGCGCTGGAAAAAGCGATGACGCTGGACCGGGCACGTCATAATATCAGTGCCGTGTCCGAACTGGGGCTGGTGGAAATGACCCGCAAGCGCACCCGCGAGAGTCTCGGCCACATTCTGTGTGAGGCCTGCCCCTGCTGTGAAGGTAAAGGCTACACCAAGAATGTGGAAACAGTCTGTAATGAGATTTTCCGTGAAATCATGCGTGAAGCCCGCCAGTATGAAACCAAACAGTTCCTTATTCTGGCTTCGCAGGACATTATCGACAGGTTGAATGATGAGGACTCCACCAAGGTTGCCGAGCTGGAACAACTGATCGGCAAACCGATTCTGTTTCAGTGCGAGGCACAATACGGTCGGGAACAGTTCAACGTGGTGTTGATGTAGGCGCTGAATGTTATTGAAAAGCCTTCATATTGCCAGTCGCCAGCTCTTCTATCTGCTGGTAGTCGCTGTCATTCTGGGTTTACTGGGTCTGATAGCCGCCATGTGGCTGTCGGAAGAAGTGGCTGATCGCAAAGATGAAATCGCCGCCTGGGCCAGTCAGAAAACCGGTTATCCGGTCAGCATTGATTCAGCCGGATTGTACTGGTTCGACTTGATTCCAAAGCTGGAAGTCCGGCAGGTCAAAGTGAAGCAAAAATCCGGTGAGACTCCGATTATCACGGCCGGACAAGTGTACCTGAGCCTCGATATTCTCAAAACGATCAGCAGCGGCGAACCGGTACTAGCTGATGCCAGTATCCGCCAGGCAAGGCTCAAACTTGAGCGTACCCGGCAGGGTCAGATAAGGCTTAATGGGCTTAATGCGGGTGAGCAGAGCGAAGCTCGCAGCAGTGTAGAGGAAGTGATTCGCTGGTTCAGCTGGCTCAAGCAGCTCGAGCTGAGTGCCATTTCAGTCGACTATCAGGATAAGCTGCAGCCTAGCCTCTCGGGTGCTTATCTGCTACAGCAACTGGAGCTGCAGTTTGCTGAGCGTGAATGGCAAGCTGAGGCCGAGATCCTCCTGCCGGAATCGATAGGCACTGCTGTGACGGTGAGCGCCCAGGCTGAAATTAATGCAGACTATGCGCTGACAGCCTGGCACGCCGAACTGATGACCGATGATTTGTCTCTGGCACCGCTATTGAAAAGCGTACCGATGCAAGGGATAAATGTTCTGGAAGGCTTATTCTCAGGCAGTATCAGTGCCAGCCGGAATGCTTCAGGCGACATCACGGCGCAACTCAACGCCAGTTTTACTGATACGACATTAGGCAGTGAAAAAGCCACTGAGGATTTTGATCAGGTCACCTTGGATCAACTGCAGGGGCAGTTCCGTTTTTCAGAGCAGGCCGGCAGCTGGAACCTGAATGGCAGCTCGGTGCAAATACAGATGGCAGGTGAAGCCTGGCCTGTGACAAGCTTTGAGATGCAGCGATATCAGAACGGCGAGATCGAAGCCAGGGCTGACTATCTGCGCTTGAGTGATCTCACTTCGGTGGCCTTGCTGATGCGGGATATGCCGACCTGGCTGGTGGAAACCAAGCCGGCCGGCGATGTCTATGCGCTGTCTGCCAGCTATCAGCCGAACCTCGGGTTGCAGTCATTGCAGCTTCGCAGTCAGGGGCTGGCTTTTTTACCCTGGCAGGATTACCCGGGTGCCAATGACTTAAGCTTTGAACTCGACTGGCAGAATAATCAGGGCGAGCTCAGCCTGAACAGTCACAAAGCCACACTTTATCTTGAGAACTGGCTGGATGAGGCCGTCTACCTGGAATCGCTGACGGGTCATGTCAGCTGGCAGCATCAACAGGATAACTGGCATATCTCAGCAGAGCAGCTGAAAGTGTGGAATGAAGATCTGAATCTCACGCTAAACGGGCGGGTGAATCACCACAATGGTGAGACTGACACCGACCTGCGTCTGGAGCTACAGGATGTTCAGGCCAATCGCTGGCGTGCCTACGTCCCCGAGGCGATACTCCCGCAAGACTTTGAGAAATGGTCCAGAGATGCCTTCAAGGAAGGTATTATTCGTAGCGGTTATGTCGAGCTGAAGGGAGATCCGGCAGCGTTTCCATTTGACAAAGCCCCGGACCAGGGCAGCTTTGATATGAAACTGCAGGTGGAAAACACACAGCTTCATTACGCTGATGGCTGGCCAGATTTGAAGGCAGTGGATGGCACTGTCAGCGGTCAGGGCAATGATCTTCTGATTCAGAGTCAGAACGGTAGCATCGCCGGTTTTTCCTTCCGCGAGGTGACAACCACGATTTCTAATCTGGTCAGATCCAACCCAATCCTGCGCGTTGATGGCACTTTAACAGGCAGCACTGCCAACGCCTTGACGTTTCTGCAAAACAGTCCGCTGAACAAACGCTTCGGCTCGGTGACGGAGATGATTGAAGTCAGTGGGGACAGTAATATCATGCTGAATCTGATGGTGCCACTGGTTGACCCCGAACAAACCGAAGCATCCGGTCACATTACTTTTACCGACAGTCAGCTTAAATCAAAAGCGTTACCCGAACTGGCTATCAGCCAGATTAACGGCCAGCTTAATTTCAGCAACAACGGTGTCGATGCCGACACTATTAATGCGGTCTTGCTCAACCAGCCAGTTAAGATTGATATCGTGCCTGATACAGACCAGACCCGCGTGGCACTCAACGGTAGTGCAGCAATCGCTGATTTACGCAATCTCTGGCCGCAGCAGATCCCTGATTTTATCAGTGGCGAAACTGATTATCTGGCGCAGTTGATGATAGAAGAACCAGAAGAAGGTCAGTTTGAAGTCGCTGTGAATATCGAAAGCGATCTTTTTGGTGTGAGTATCGATGCCCCGGCGCCATTAGGCAAAACTGCCAGACAGCGTCAGGCTGCAGCGCTACAGATTGAAAACAATCAACAGACTGTCTACCGTTTCAGCCTCGATCAATGGCTGAATGCGGTGCTGACTGTTGAAGCGGGCAAGCCGCGCGGTCAAATTCTATTAGGTGACGCTGCTGCGACATTGGGCACTGTGGGACTTGGTGTCAGGGGGCGGCTGGCGCGCCTGGACTTGAATGCCTGGATGGACTGGCAGAAAGAGTACCCTGGCACCGTTACTGAAAACACGGCGGTGGATAGCGTTGATCTCGATATCGACGAACTTACCATCGCGGAGCAGACTTTAACCGACCTGCAGCTCTCGGCCAGTCACATACGCGGGCAATGGCAGGTCAGGCTGGATTCATCACAGGTTAAAGGCAGCATCAGTCTGCCACCAACTATCAGTAATGAACGGCCGTTGATCGTTACACTGGATCATCTCAATCTGACCCTGCCAGACACCGATACGCCGCCGTCAGCTACAACGATGAAAGAATTATGGCCGCCGCTAAGACTGGATATCACTGAATTTGAACTTAACGGGATGCGTCTGGGCCAGTTCAGATTGCGGGCAAATCGCGTGGCAGACCGCTGGGTAGTGGAGACTGCAACGCTGACTTCACCGGTATTGCAGGCATCGCTGACTGGCAGCTGGACGCAGTCAGCAGCAGTGAATCGCAGTGAGTTTGATATTGTGGCATCCAGTGATGATTTAAAGGCCTTGCTCGCCTATTACGGTTATCAGGAAGTGATTGAAGCCAGGCAGGTACAGCTGAATAGTCAGCTAAGCTGGCCGGGAGACCCGACCGCTTTTTCTCTGGCAAGAATGGCGGGTAAGCTGGATCTCTCAGTTGGTCGCGGTAGCCTGATTGAAGTAGAACCGGGCGCGGCCGGCCGCATTTTTGGTTTGTTGAGTATCGCTGCTATTCCGCGTCGGCTGGCACTGGATTTCAGTGATCTGTTCGGCAAAGGCTTTGATTTCAGTGGTATTAATGGTCAGTTTCAGTTCAGTAATGGTATTGCCCGCACTGATAATCTGACGATGCAGGGGGATTCAGCATTAATTGAAGTATCGGGGCCAATAGATATGGTGGCAAAAACCTATGACCAGATCGTGAAAATAACACCCAAAGTTTCCTCAGCACTGCCGCTGGCAGGGGCAGTAGCCGGGGGCCCGGTGGGATTGGGTGTGGGCACCGCCATCCTGCTGTTTGATAAGCTTGCCGACCGGGTTTTTGACCGTGAAATAGTTGACCTCATCAGCTACAGCTACCGACTGACGGGGCCATGGAATAACCCCCGCCTCAACATACTTGCTCCTGAGCCGGAACAAGGTCAGGCTATTCCCTAATCTGCTATCATATAAAGTTTATAGCGATAGCAATTCTTGAGTTGATGAAAGCATCTATTTCCGAACAAGTCCAACAGCAACTGCTGTTGCCTGCCGGGCTCACCGAGCAGGATCTGGAAAACGCACTGGCCTCTACCATGACCGGTGGTGTCGACTATGCCGATCTGTATTTTCAGCAATCGCGCCAGGAAAGCTGGGTGCTGGAAGATGGCATCATCAAGGACGGCGGCTATCATCTGGAACAGGGTGTCGGCGTCCGCGCCTGTAGCGGCGAAAAAACCGGCTTTGCCTATTCCGATGACCTGGTGCTGCCGGCGTTGCAGCAGGCAGCGAGAGCGGCGCAGGCGATTTCACGTCAGGGACAGGAACAGCAGGTCGCGGTATGGAAGCCTCAGACAACCCCGGTGCTGTATTCAAGCCAGGATCCGATTCTGGCCCTCAGCGTTGATGAAAAATTGGCTTTATTGCGCGAAGCCGATGCCGCAGCACGCAAGGCTGATCCGCGAGTTAAGCAGGTTAATGTCAGTCTCGCCGGCGAGCTCGACAGTGTGTTGATAGCTGCCAGTGACGGTACTTACAGTAGTGATATCCGGCCCTTAATCAGGATGAATGTCAGCGTCATCGTCGAGAACAATGGCCGCCGTGAGCGCGGCAGCGCCGGCGGTGGTCGCAGAATGGATTACCGTTATTTCCGTGATAATAATCTGGCTCAACACTATGCCCGGGAAGCAGTGCGGATTGCATTGGTTAATCTGGAAGCTGTGGCGGCCCCGGCAGGCACAATGCCGGTGGTGCTGGGCAACGGCTGGCCCGGTGTACTGTTGCACGAAGCGGTTGGCCATGGTCTAGAAGGTGACTTCAACCGCCGCGGTACTTCCACTTTCTCCGGTAAAATGGGGGAAATGGTGGCCTCGCCGCTGTGTACAGTGGTTGATGACGGCACCCTGGAATTCAGACGCGGCTCTCTGAATATTGATGACGAGGGGGAAGCGACTCAATACACCACGCTCATCGAGAAAGGCCGTCTGGTCGGTTATATGCAGGATAAACATAATGCACGCCTGATGGGGACAACAAGCACCGGCAACGGTCGCCGAGAATCCTATGCCCATCTGCCAATGCCACGCATGACCAATACTTATATGTTGCCCGGTGATCACAAAGCTGAAGAGATCATTGCTTCGGTTGACAGAGGCATTTATGCCGTCAATTTCGGTGGAGGTCAGGTTGATATCACCTCGGGCAAGTTTGTGTTTTCAACCAGTGAAGCCTATTTGATTGAAAACGGTAAAATCACGACGCCGGTGAAAGGCGCGACTTTGATCGGTAACGGGCCGGAAGTGATGCAACGCATCTCCATGGTGGCCGATGATCTGGAACTCGATACTGGTGTCGGCAACTGCGGCAAGGAAGGTCAGAGTGTGCCGGTCGGTGTCGGACAGCCGACCTTGAAAGTCGATGCCTTGACGGTAGGCGGAACAGCTTAGATTTAATAAAGATATGACAAAGCAACACAAAGCGGTCGCCCTGATTTCCGGCGGCCTCGATTCCATGCTGGCAGTGCGCGTACTGCAGGAACAGGGGATTGAAGTTGAAGGTATCAATTTCTTTACCGGTTTCTGTGTGGAAGGCCATACCCACGCGATTCGCAACCACGACAAAGACAAGCAGAAACGTAACAATGCGCTGTGGGTAGCCGAACAACTCGGCATCAAATTGCATATTGTCGATGTGATCGAAGAGTACAAGGATGTGCTGCTTAATCCCAAGCACGGCTACGGCGCCAATATGAATCCCTGCCTTGACTGCAAGATTTTCATGGTCGGTAAAGCGGTCGAGTGGGTTAAAAAACTTCACAAGGATGGTTTCGACTTTATTGTTACTGGCGAGGTGATTGGTCAGCGGCCGATGTCGCAGCGTAAACACACGATGCCGATTATTTCTGAAGAGTCCGGTGCCGACGATATTCTGCTTCGGCCTCTATGCGCGAAGAACCTGCCGGAAACCAAACCGGAACGTGAAGGCTGGGTGGATCGGGAAAAACTCTATGACTTCCATGGTCGAAACCGCAAACCACAAATCGCGCTGGCAAAACAGTTCGGTCTGCATGATTTTGCTTCGCCTGCCGGTGGCTGCTGTTTTCTGACTGACAAGAGTTACTCCGATAAGCTGGTGGACCTGTGGCAGGCTCGTAACAGCCGTGAATATGAACTCGATGACATCATGTTGCTCAAGGTCGGTCGGCATATCAGACCCACTGAGGAATTCAAGCTGATCATCGCACGCGATGCCGGTGAAAGTAAGTTTCTGGAAGGCTATCGCAAGCAATACACCAGCATTCATGCGCTCAGTCACAGTGGGCCGATGGCACTGGTTGACGGCGAACTCAAACAGGAACAATATCCTCTCGCTGCCGCCATTGTCGCCCGTTTCGGCCAGGGTCGCAGTGCCGATGAGGTAGAGATCGATATCGCCACACCCGACCAACAGAGGTTACAGATTAAAACCGCGCCGCTCAATGCGGAAGAAGTTCTGCAGGAGTGGTACGTATGAGCCGACAAGAACTGGATGCGCGTCGACTACTCTGTCCGATGCCGGTGATCAAAACCCAGAATCAAGTCGCTGAGATGCTGCCCGGTGATGAAATTGAGGTGATATGCACCGATCCGGGAGCACTGAATGATATTCCAGCCTGGGCCCGGATTAACGGTCACACGGTGATCGAGACGGTTCAGGACGAAGATGAGATTCGAATTACGGTTCGTGTTGGTGCATAGCACCAAAATGATCCATGACGGTGTTTTTACGCACCATAATAGTGCTATCGTAAGGTGCAGTTGCACCTAAATGGTTGATTTATCGTAACAGTGAAAGTTGGCGTGATTTCTGCTGTACTATGTCGCGAGTTTTTTTGCACAATGCAATGTGCAGTTTCTAAAAATTGGAGAAGTTAAATGTCTGTCGAAAATGTGCTTCAAATGATCAAAGATGAGGACGTCAAGTTTGTTGACTTCCGTTTCACCGATACGCGTGGTAAAGAGCAACACGTTTCTTATCCAGCGCATTCCATTGATGAAGATACCTTCACAGAAGGCGCAATGTTCGACGGCTCTTCTGTAGCTGGCTGGAAAGGCATCAATGAATCAGACATGATCCTGATGCCGGATCCTGAAACTGCGGTGATGGATCCTTTTATGGATGACAACACCCTGATCATTCGTTGTGACATCGTTGAGCCTGCCACCATGCAAGGCTACGAGCGTGACCCACGCAGTGTGGCCAAACGTGCCGAAGCTTATCTGGAATCAACTGGCCTGGCTGACACTGCTTTCTTTGGCCCAGAACCAGAATTCTTTATTCTGGATGATGTTCGCTGGGGCAGCGACATTTCCGGTTCTTTCTATAAAGTCGACTCTGATGAGTCTTCCTGGAATACTGAAAAAGTCTTCCCGGATGGCAACATGGGTCACCGTCCTAAAGTGAAAGGCGGTTACTTCCCGGTTCCTCCAGTTGATTCACTGCAGGACATTCGTTCTGCCATGTGTCTGACCATGGAAGAAATGGGTCTGGAAACCGAAGTTCATCACCACGAAGTTGCCACTGCCGGTCAGTGCGAAATCGGTGTTAAATTCAACACCCTGGTGAAAAAAGCGGACGAAGTGCAAATCCTGAAATACGTTGTTCATAACGTGGCTCATGCCTATGGCAAAACAGCGACTTTCATGCCCAAACCGCTGGTTGGCGATAACGGTAGCGGTATGCACGTTCACCAATCTATTTCTAAAGGTGGTGACAACCTGTTCTCAGGCAACAAGTACGGCGGCCTGTCTGAAACGGCTCTGTATTACATCGGCGGCATCATCAAGCACGCCCGTGCCCTGAACGCGTTCACCAACTCTTCCACTAACAGCTACAAGCGTCTGGTCCCAGGCTTTGAAGCCCCTGTTATGCTGGCTTATTCAGCCCGTAACCGCTCTGCTTCTATCCGTATCCCATACGTCAGCAACCCAAAAGCACGTCGTATCGAAGTTCGCTTCCCTGATCCGTCTGCCAACCCATACCTGGCATTCTCTGCCATGTTGATGGCGGGTCTGGACGGTATTAAGAACAAGATTCACCCTGGCGATGCCATGGATAAAGACTTGTACGATCTGCCTGCAGAAGAAGCGGCTGAAATTCCGACCGTGTGTCATGCGCTGGATATGGCTTTGAACGCACTGGACGAAGACCGTGCCTTCCTGACTGAAGGTGGTGTATTCACCGACGACATGATCGACGGCTACATCGCGCTTAAGATGGAAGAAGTCACCCGTCTGCGTATGGAAACTCACCCGGCCGAATACGACCTGTACTACAGCGTTTAATTCAGTCGAGTCTGGCTCCGACAACAGAAAAAGCGCCCCTGTGGCGCTTTTTTTGTGCCTGAAAGTTGCGCCCTGAGCCGCTTCGTCCTATGCTTCAGAGTATGAAACTCACTGCACTATTGATGCTGCTTTTCCTGCTGCCGGCTCATGCGGAGATTTACCGCTGGGTCGATGACAGCGGTAATGTGGTGTTCACCGATGAGCCGAGACCCGGCGCCGAGCGAGTCGACTTACCGCCGGCCACCACCTATACACCGGTCGATGATGAAGCCGTCACCGACGACATTCTCAAACTGTCACCGGATGAGGAAGGCACTGAACAACAGGCCGATGTGCCTGATTATCAAATCCGTATTGTGGCACCCGCCAATGATGAAAGTATCTGGGTTAATAATGGCGATGTGACGGTGAGTACCATCGTTGAACCCTCGCTGGATGCTGAGCGGGGCGACAAGATCCTGTTACAGCTGGATGGCGAGGCGGTTTCTGAACCCCGCAGTTCTACTACTTTTCAGCTCAATAACCTCAGTCGCGGCACGCATACCCTTAATGCCCTGGTTGTCGATAGTAGTGGTGCGACCTTAACCAGCACCGGTAGCGTGACCTTTCACCTGCATCGTGCCTCTGTGCAGAATAATCCGGGTCTGAAGCCGCCCGGTCCGACCGGTGGCAAGCCGACCCCGTCCCCCTAATAAGTATTAATGCACCTTATTGGTGCGTTATTTCTTCATTTAAATGCTATATTGCTGATTCCAACAAAGTTAAACTCACTCGTGCACAAGGCGTATTAAGCGAGTTTGACCAACAATCAACAGCTTACCGCTCAGCAAGCATAAAACGCCATTAAATGGAGCGTTTTTTGCTAACAGCTGACCATGTATATGAGTGTCACTACAATGAGTCACGATGCCATTGCCAGTAATGATGTACTGGAAAACCTGACGACCGCCGTTCTGGTCCTGGATGAATCATTACGGGTCTGCTATATCAATACAGCCACCGAAATTCTGTTTGAGATCAGCCAGCGTCAGGCAGAACATATTCCGTTGCAAACCTTATTGCCGGGTGAAAAACGGCTGCTCGGTTCACTGAGAAGAGTGGTCTCGACCGGGCAGGCATTGATAGAGCGTGAAGTGCAATTGTTTTTACCGGCAAGTGGTGAGATTCTGGCCGATTGTGCGATAAAAATGCTCGATGTCGATGAGCCATACATCATTCTTGAGCTGGCTCAGCTCGATTATCAGCAGCGCATCAACCGTGATGAAAACCTCCACACCCAGCAGCAGGTCGTTCGCGGCCTGGCACATGAAATCAAGAATCCACTGGGGGGGCTGCGCGGGGCGGCCCAATTACTGGAACGTCAGCTTGATTCAGAAGATCTGAAGGAATACACCCGCATTATTATTACCGAAGCAGACAGACTGCAGAATCTGATGAACCGGATGCTGGGACCGAATCAGCAGCCGGAAAAACGTGACACCAATATTCATGAAGTCCTTCAGCATGTCAGACAGCTGGTCGACATTGAAGTCGATGAAAGACTCAAATTCAAAATTGATTACGATCCCAGTATTCCTGAACTCTTTGCCGATTTTGATCAGCTGATCCAGATCTTTCTCAACATCGTGCGCAATGCAGTACAGGCGATGAATGGGGTCGGTCTGATTACATTGCGGACCCGCATACAACGCAACATCACTATTGAAAAACAGTATTACCGCCTGGGCGTTCTGGTTGAAATTGAAGACAACGGCCCGGGCATTCCCAAATCTTTGCAGGATAGTCTGTTTTACCCCTTAGTCACCGGCCGTGCTGATGGCACTGGCCTTGGGCTCTATCTGGTACAGAACCTGGTCCAGAGAAATGGCGGCACAGTGTCGTGCAACAGCCATCCGGGACAGACGATTTTCTCAGTTATATTTCCTTTGGAGTTAGCACGTGAACGCCACTAAAGCGATAGCCTGGATAGTCGACGATGACCGATCCATACGATGGGTCCTGCAGAAAGCACTGGAAGCGGTAGATATCACGGTTCGGGCATTTGAAACGGCCGATGTTGTATTACATGAATTAAAGCAGGGGCGTGAAGAAGCGCCAGATGTACTCATCAGCGATATCAGAATGCCGGGTATTGACGGCCTGCAACTCTTGTCAGAAATCAAACAGCGGCATCCTGAGCTGCCAGTCATCATCATGACGGCTTATTCGGATCTGGATAGTGCGGTATCGGTCTATGAAGGCGGCGCTTTTGAGTATTTGCCCAAGCCCTTCGACGTGGATGAAGCGGTGGAGCTTGTTCAACGTGCTGTGGCCCATAGCAGGGAACAGGAAAAAAGCCCGGCTGAGGACTTTAACCTCGGTGCTGAAATAGTCGGTGAAGCGCCAGCCATGCAGGAGGTTTTCAGAGCTATAGGCCGACTGGCCCGCTCCAATATCACGGTGCTGATTAATGGCGAGTCAGGTACTGGTAAAGAACTGGTTGCCCAGGCTTTACATCGTCACAGCCCCAGACGACAGTCGCCTTTTATCGCCCTGAACATGGCGGCGATCCCCAAGGAATTATTGGAATCAGAACTGTTCGGTCATGAAAAAGGCGCTTTCACCGGCGCCCATGTGCAGCGTAAAGGCCGCTTTGAGCAGGCCAATGGCGGTACCCTGTTCCTAGATGAAATCGGTGATATGCCGATTGAATTGCAGACACGTTTATTACGTGTACTGTCAGATGGCGAATTCTTTCGTGTCGGTGGTCACAGTGGGGTTAAAGTCGATGTTCGCATTATTGCTGCTACGCATCAGAACCTGGAAAAGTTAGTCGAACGCGGTGATTTCAGGGAAGACTTATTTCACCGTCTCAATGTCATCCGCATTCATATTCCCTCCCTGCGGGAGCGGCGCGAGGATATACCGGCACTGGTCGCTTATTTCCTTAACAAGGCGGCGAGGGAACTCAATATGGCGACCAAGAGCGTGTCGCCCGATGTCGAAAGTTATCTGTCGCAGTTACCCTGGCCAGGTAATGTCCGGCAACTGGAAAACACCTGCCGCTGGCTGACGGTCATGTCACCGGGCCAGGTTGTGCAGATGGATGATCTGCCGGTAGAACTCTCTGCTGAGAACACAGAGGGAGGAACCCGCCACGGCAGCGACTGGCAGCAGCTGTTCCGTCAATGGGCGGCGAACAAGGCCCTGAGCGGACAGGAGGGCGCCTTAGCTGATGTTGTCCCTCTGATTGAACAGTTATTGATGGAAGTCGCGCTGGAGAAAACCGCAGGCAAAAGGCAGGAAGCAGCCAAGCTTCTGGGGTGGGGCAGAAACACGCTGACAAGAAAATTAAAAGAAAGTTAGAAATCGCCTTGCATGCCCCCAGGGGGCTATGTATAATGCGCAGTCTAATCAGGTGCGGGGTGGAGCAGCCTGGTAGCTCGTCGGGCTCATAACCCGAAGGTCGTCAGTTCAAATCTGGCCCCCGCTACCAATTCCCATATAAAAATATGGGTACTGATTGAGTTCCTATCAGGGTTCTGTATTCTGCAGAACCGAATCACCAATATAAATTGTTAAGTCATCCGGTTTTCTGTTGCTGAAAGTCGGTTGTAATCCATCATCCCCACAAGATTTCTAACCAGTCGAAATAATCCCGGCGCTGGGCTTGCTAAACTCTCGTAAAGTCATCCTCTGACTCCTCTTCTAATAAGCCACAGGGTTCGTGATGAATGCGACTGCGACAGACCTGTCAGCAAAAACCTTTATCAGCATCACACTGGCGATAATTCTCCTTGCTTCCCTGGGAAAGCTGTTTGATTTTCCCGATTTGCCTCGTTCGGCAATTGGTTTTGAATTAAGTCTGTCGCTGGCGGCTTTATTACTGTTTGGCTTTCGCATTATTCCTGCTGTAGTGGCAGGCGTTCTGATTTCACAGTTGCTGTTTGATACGCCAGTCTGGCTGGCCGTCTTAATTTCCATACTCTGCGTTCTTGCTGCCATCGTCGGCAGATGGGGCATGCTCAATTTTGATCAATTTGATAATAATCTCGAGAACAGAAAAAGCGTGATCTCGCTTCTGGTCTGGGGGAGTGGGGTGGCCGCCTTACTTTCCACTTTATCCAGTCTGGTGCTCCTCGACAAATATGATAAAGACTTCCAAATTTCATTCGATGTGCTGATGCACTCCTGGATGTGGACAGCAATGGGTGTGCTGCTAATCGCACCACGAGTGCTGCTTTTTGGTAATTATCAATATGTGAAACTGCAATACGATCAGAGGCAGGTACTCTGGTTAGTCGCCGTTTTTGCATCATGTCTGGCCATTTTTACTGATGTGTTTGTCAGTGAATCATTTCAGTCTCTGTTTTTACCTTTCATTTTTTATCCATTGATTGTCTGGGGAGCCTTATATGTCGGCCTCAGCGCTGTTTATGCGGGTGTGTTTCTAATCTTTATGTCTGCTTACAGTAGCTATTTTTTCGCGATAGGCTACTACGGCGAACAAACGGCGGGACTGGCTTTCGAGATGTGGGTATTCATTACTTCCTTGTTGATTACAGGCCTGGCAGTCGGTATCAGTCAGGTGCAGCGAGAGGAAGCAGAATGGAAAGCGGCGAGTAGCCGGATGGATGAGCTGTTAGCGCACACGGCCCTGTCACTCAACACCTTACTCATGCTTCAGTGCAAAGCAGCGGTTAATAATGTGAAAGGCTGTTATTCGGCTATTTTCCTGATGGATGCTTCAGAAAAATTGAAGCTGGATGCACAGTTTAATCTGCCAAAACCATTAATGACGTCTCTGACTGCCGTCGAGTTTTCTCAGCTTGCCAGTCCGGTTAGTCAGTGTTTCGAACAGGGCGAAATGGTCAGTTCTCTGGAGAATCCGATGACATGGATCAACCTGGATGAGAAACTGCAGCCATGGGGAGGCGTTCATTGTTTTCCCATTATGGATCTGTTTAGAAAACCGCTTGGTGTACTCTGTGTTTTCTACGGTTCGCTTGCGCGCTTTCAATTGGCAGATATACAGAGACTGCAAAGAATTGCCTATCAGTCCTCCCTGCTGATTGTTCGAAAGCAGGCAGAAATCGCTATGGAAGACAGGCACCGTGAAGTAGAGAATGAACGAACCCTCCTCAGAAGTATTATTGATGCGAACCCGGATCTGATCTTTATTGAAGATCAGGAACGAAACCTGACCCACAGCAACAGTGCGTTTAAACAATTGATAGGCCTGAATGAAGAGCAAACACCGAACCTGACTTCAGATGATATTTTTTCTGAAAGATTCGCGCCCATGGTGGCCGAGATGAACAGGAAAATTCTGCAAGGCGAAGCTGAGTTATTACGCGAAGAAGTCTGGCTGCGGGCAATCAACTGCTCGGCAATCTTATTCGACCTGGTGAAGGCGCCTGTGAAAGGCATAGACGGCAATATACACGGTATCATCAGCATTGGCAGGGACATTACCGAGCAGCGTCAGATTGAGGCGGAGTTGGTTGAAATGACAGAGGATCAGCAACGCTCTATCGGACAGGATCTGCATGATGGGGTCGGGCAGAAACTGGTGGGCATTTCATTTCTTGCCAAATTGCTTGATCACGGCCTCACTGCCAAGCAGTCGGAGTTCGCCAGCCATGCTTCAACACTGGTGAGTCAGATCAACGATGTTATTGGAGAAGTGCGAGGTCTGGCGAGGGGCTTACTGCCGGTTGAACTTGAATCTAACGGGCTTAACGCCGCCCTGGACAGCCTGGCTAAAAATACCTCAGCTACCTTTAATCTCGACTGTGTTTATACCCCACGCGGAGAGGTCCTGGTCAATGACCGGATCGTATCGCTCAACTTATACAGGATTGTCCAGGAAGCTGTGAATAATGCAGTCAAGCATGGCAGAGCCAGCAGGATAGAAATTGCGTTGGCCGTGAACAATAAAAATTTCACACTGCAGGTCAGCGACAATGGTGTCGGCTTTGATTACCAAAAATACCAAGAAGTTAACAAAATCATGGGAATTGGTTTGCAGTCCATCATTTACAGGACTAGACTGATTAATGCGAAAGTCGATTTCGCAATGTCTAAGCAAGGTGGTTTTGAGGTTAATGTTGTCCGTTAATCTTTTGTTCCTGAGCAATGCCGCTCGAATTCAAACTTATCTCTCTTCCATTAAACAGTAAATTTATTGAGTTTTGATTGCTCTGTTGGCAATCAGCTAACGCCTATTTTATTCGCTATTTTCTGATTAAGGTGGGTGTAACAGTTTTATTGTTTCTATATTTTCCTTTATTGGTTCACAAAATTAGCAGATAAAAGATGAGTTTTGAGATGTTATACGAATAACACGAATTAATTCACATAGCGGTTTCTTTGTCAGTGTTAATTTGCAAACCCATTTTAGAGATTGTTGAGGTGAGTATATGGCTCATGAACAAATCAGTATGATGCTTGTGGAAGACCACCAACTGGTGAGACAAGGCATGTCAATGCTGATCAACAACCAGGATGATATGGATGTTGTATATGAGTGCGCCTGCGTCAACGAAGCAAAACAATTTCTCCAGCACGCCCCCTCTGAGGTAGATGTTGCCATCATCGATATTTCACTGGAGGGAATGTCCGGTTTTGAACTGATGAAGTGGATGAAAATCTATCATCCTGATTTGCCGATCCTGGCGATATCAATGCATGACGAGCTGCTCTACGCTGAGCGTGCCATCAAGGCTGGCGCGAGCGGGTACATCATGAAGCAGGAAGCCTCTGACAAGGTTATCAACGGTATCCGGGATGTCAGACAGGGGCAAATCGTTGTCAGTGATGCGATTCGTTTCAGAATCGACAGCAATGAGTCTGGCGACAGAGACTCTGTCATCGACAATCTCACAGCCTGTGAATATGAGGTCTTCCAGCTACTTGCCCAGGGAAAATCCACTAGCGAGATTGCCTACATTAATAACCGAAGTGTGAAAACGATTGAGGCTCACAGAGCCAACATCAGGAAAAAACTCGGACTCTCAGACGGTAATGCCCTGATGAGATATGCAATCAAAATGCAGACTGAGGCCGCTGCAGTTTAGGCTCTCCCGACAGGAATGCATGAATGGCAAGTTTACCCATAATTACCCAAGGTAATCTCTCAATCACTGCTTTACTCAAGCACGTCATTGAGCCTCTCGTGGCCGTGATGACGCTTGTTGCGGTAGCCACGTTTTATGGCGATAGTCTGAACCTGAAGTACACCATTCTGTCGCTACTGATTCTGGTCATTACCTATCCGGGCGAATGGATTACCTCCTCGGTTCCGCGTTTTGCCAGAAGACTGTTGTCTTCCTGGCTGATTATCGTGACGCTGCTTTTTTTGCTGGGTTATGGCACCCAGACACTGAAGTATTTCCCTGAAGAGGTCGTGTTTACCTGGGTTCTGTTAACGCCACTGATGGTGCTGATTTTCAGCATAGTGATCAAGATGATCGTCGGCAGTATTCAACTCATCAAAGCCGGTAATAAGAAAGCGATCGTTATCGGCGTGAATGAGCTGGCGGGTAATTTCGCATCCAGAGTGAATGCCGACGATTTGAGCATGATTGAGGTCGTGGGCTTTTTTGATAATCAGGCGGCGTTGCCTGTACTCAGAGAGTCAGAGCTACCCTTACTCGGTGAGATGAGCGATGTCGCGGCATATTGCAAAGACAATAAGATTGATCATGTCTACATTGCTCTGCCAATGGCGTCTCAGCCAAGAATTCTTCAGTTGCTGGATGACTTGCGTGACACTACGGTGTCTATCTACTTCCTGCCGGACCTGTTTTTGTATGACATGATTCAGGCCCGTATTGATTCGATTAATGGTGTTCCTGTCGTCGGTGTTTGCGAGTCACCATTTATCGGTGTCAATGGCATCATCAAACGCATCAGTGACATCCTGCTGTCATCGATCATTCTTATCCTTATCTCGCCCGTTCTGCTGGCGCTGGCCATCGGGGTGAAGCTGAGTTCCCCCGGGCCGGTGTTATTCAAGCAATACCGTTATGGTGTCGATGGTAACAAGATTCTGGTCTATAAATTCAGATCGATGCGGGTTCACAAGGAAGCATCTTTCGTCAAACAGGCTACCAAGGACGATGATCGCATCACCAGGTTCGGTCATTTCATCCGGAAAACCTCACTCGATGAATTGCCGCAGTTTATCAATGTATTACAGGGCCGGATGAGTATCGTCGGACCCAGACCTCATGCTGTGTCACATAACGAGGAATACCGGAAGCTTATCAAGGGTTATATGGTGAGGCACATGGTCAAGCCCGGTGTGACCGGCTGGGCGCAGGTCAACGGTTTCAGAGGGGAAACACAAACGCTCGATAAAATGGAAAGCAGAATCCGCTATGACCTGGATTATCTGCGTCATTGGTCCCTTTACCTGGATTTATGGATTATTTTCAGAACAGTTATTGTGGTTTTCAAGGGTGATGAAAATGCCTATTGAACCCAAACTGTTGTTCTGTCCTAAGCCAGCATTGATGGTCAGTGTCATTGTCGGAAGCCTGCTCATCGGCGGTGCCAGACCGGAAATGATCGATCTACTGGAAAAACCCTACGATAAATTAGCTCATGCTGTGGCTTATAGCATGATTACCCTGCTGCTCTGGATCTCATTAACCGGTACCAATAAACACCGTGTGGCGGTTCTGATTGCTGCGCTGATTGCCTTAGCGGATGAAGTTTATCAACTTTTCCTGCCTGGGCGAGAGGCTGATCCCATAGATTTACTGACGGATGTCAGTGCTATCGGATTCACAGGGCTGGTGCTTTATCAGTTGCAGTCATTGAGACGATGACAAGCTTTCAATCAGACAGGCTTTGGTCGTGTGTCGGAACCCTTTCAGATAAATCTTCAGGAAATAATCACTGTTTTTTTATGACCTTACTATCCATTAAGAAGCAGGCTAAATAATGAGAAAACACAGAGGACATCAGCTGATGAGACATGTTTACAAAGTGTTACCGGTTCTACTCATTGCAGCTTTGGCCGGTTGTTCTGACTCCGCACCCAAAGAGAATACGCAGGTCGCGGCAAAAGTGAATGATCAGGAAATTACCGTACATCAGCTCAACCTGGCGATTGGCGCCATGGGAGAGAAAGCGCTTAATGCTGACAAGGAGGCCCTGCAGACAGCGGTACTGAATAATATGATCATTCAGACACTGATGGAGCAGGAGGCCGAGAAAGCCGACCTGGATCGCGAGCCCTATGTCATGCAGGCCATGGAAGCAGCCAAGCGTCGTGTGCTGGCTTCTGCCTATCTGCAGCAAATAGCGACCATCAGCCCATCAATTACGGAAGAAGACATAAAAAAATACTATGCGGCCAACACCGACTTGTTTGCCAACAGGAAACTGTTTGTCTACGAACAGGTTACGGTAGAGTCTGATATCGACAATTTCGAAGCCGTCGAGAACAAAGTCAGGCAAACCGAATCTTTAGAGGATTTCACCAGCTGGCTGCAGCAAAAATCGATACCCTACAGCCTGCTGACGCAAGCCAAAACATCTGAAAATATTTCTCAGAACCTGCTTAAGCCCCTGTCCACACTGGATGTTGGGCAGGTCGGTTTTCTGACCCTGGATGATGGCTTTGTCGTTATTGAAGTAGAAGATAAGCAGTTGCAGCCCGTCGAGCTGGAAATGGCAGCGCCTGCTATCAGACAGCATCTACAGAAGCAGCAGCAAACCTCACAGATACAGCAAACCGTGAGTTCCCTTAAAAGCGCCGCCCTGATCGAATACAGCAAGGGGTTTGAACCTGAGACGCGCAATGCAGCGGTAGAGCCTTCAGAACCCGTAACAACGGAGATGCCAGAAGCGTCATATATCGAGAAAGGTCTGCAGGGGATTGAGTGATCATGCACCGCCTCAATAAAGACGCAATCAGAACCGCGATAGTGATGCTGAGCTCATCAGTGGCACTGATGGGGCAGGCCCAGGCGGCTGAGGGCGATACTTTTACCCCTTACTACAGTAGCAGCATTGTTTATGACTCCAACCTGCTCAGAATCGATGATGACAATCCGGCAAGAATAGGCGGTGTGCGGGGGCGATCAGACACATTGAGAAAAAATCTGCTGGGTTTGAATGTGGACTGGAAGTATTCCAGACAGCAGGTCGTGGTCAGGGCAGCGGTGAGTGATAACGACTACAACCGTTTTAATTCGCTGGATTATCAGGGACGTTACCTGAAAACCCAATGGAATTATCAGCTGGGGAATCAAGTGAGCGGTAATATCGGGCAGGTATTCAACCGGGCACTGGCCAGTTTTAATGACATTAGGGGATTATCCGGCAATTTAAGGGACCAGCAGAGCAGGTTCTTTAATATGAACTATCTATTTCATCCCAGATGGCAGACCGGCTTTTCCTACATTGAAAATGAGCTGGAATATGATGCGGCCATTCAGAGAATCGGTGATTTCAAAAACCGTACGGTGGGACTCGGGCTGGATTATTTAACGCCGAAAGGCAGTCGTCTTGGTTTCAAGCTGACACAGGAAGATGGCAAATATCCCAATCGTTCTGTCACCGAAGTCAGCACACTGGATGATGGCTACAGCGAGAACAAGGCTGCCATTAACCTCAAGTGGCAGTACAGCGTTAAAACCAGCTTCCAGATGCAAACAGCTTATGTGGAACGCGAATATGACAATGTCTCAGAGCGCGATTATGACGCTGTGGATAAGCGTGTCAGCATGACTTACAAACCATCGGTTAAAACCCGGCTCAAGCTGTCGGTATTTGATGAAACTTATCCCAGAGATGATTTGCAGGCCAGTGTCAGCGAGCATTTTGGACAAAGTCTCGAACTGTCCTGGCTGCCGACCTCAAAGCTGACCTTTCAAGCGAAGTACAGAAGAGAATCCCGGGAAGACCTGGACAACCCGGGCTTTGTTATCGGCCCGGTTGCCCAGCGTGAAGATGACAATAACAGTCTGTCTTTCAGTCTGAACTACGAGCCACATCGAAACATTGATTTCACGGCCGGTTATAACCGGATGCAACGGGATTCTTCGGTGCCTCTGGATGATTTCGATGCCGACATCTTCAGTTTGACCGCCACTATCAGAATGTAATCTGACCTTTCAACCAAACAAAGACGAGTTCATTATGAAAACATTAATACTGACATTTTTATTGTGCATATCGACTCAGCTTTTAGCCGCCAACCAGTTGGGGGCCGGCGACATGCTTCGGATCACTGTCTATGACAATCCGGATCTCACTACAGAGACCAGGGTGACCAGTGATGACACCATCAATTTTCCGCTGATTGGGGAAGTCAGTGTGGCCGGTAAATCAGTACCGGAAACAGAAAAAACGATTGCCAGAGAGCTGGAAAAACAAGGCTTTCTGAGAAACCCCCAGGTCAATATCCTGGTGACTGAATTCCTTAGTCAGCAAGTTTCAATCCTGGGTAATGTGACAAAGCCCAAAAGAATCCCGCTTCACAGAGAAGTCACCCTCACAGACGCCTTGGCGCTGGCGGGAGGAATCACACAACTGGGCTCAGATTCGGTGTCTATTATCTCTAAGAACGCAGACTCTGCGGATAAAAAGAAACTCAATCTGACGGAGATTCTGAACGGGACTCGCCCAGACGTCATGGTTTCACCTGGCGATATCATCTACGTTCACGGCTTACAGGTATCAGTGCTGGGCGCGGTCAATAATCCAGGTAAATATCCCATCACTGATGAAGCGACCACAGTATCCGACTTTATTGCCCTGGCTGGAGGGATCTCGGCTACAGGCAGTGATGAAGTGACCTTGACTTCGAATCAGCCGGACAGTGAGAGTAAAAAATATGTGATTAATCTGAACGAGATGTTCACTGCTCAGGATGCAGGTCAAAACCTGTCTGTGCAGGAGGGCGATGTCATTTATGTGCCCCGTGAGCCGAAGTTTTATATTTACGGCGAAGTGAATAACAGCGGAGCTTACCGCTACGAAAAAGGTATGACTGTCTATCAGGCGCTCGCCATTGGTGGCGGGCTGTCTTCACGGGGTACTGAAAATGGTCTGACGCTGAAAAGAAAAAATGCGGAGGGTCAATTCGTGACTCATGAGGTAGACGGCACAACAACCCTCCAGAAAGATGATGTTATCCACGTAAAAGAAGCATTCTTCTAAGGATCATTCAATGAGCTTAAATCAGCTGATCACAATTCTGCTGGCACGCCGGCTGCTCGTCATACTGGTATTTGCCTTGACGGTCATGGCGGCGGCGGCTGTCACCCTGGTCCTGCCAAAAAACTATCAGGCAAGCTCGTCCCTGATCATTAATTACAAGGGCACGGACCCGGTGACAGGGACCACAATGCCCGCTCAGCTGGCACCCAGTTATATGGCAACTCAGGTTGATATTATTTCCAGCCAGAATGTTGCTCTGAAAGTAGTCGATGAGTTGAAGCTGGATGAAACCCGTTTTGCTATTGAGGCATTCGAGCAGGTGACCAGTGATGCTGAAAATGTAAATAAAAACGTTAACATCAAAGATTGGTTAGCCGGTGTGCTGCAGAAGAAACTTATCATTCGGCCGTCCGAGCAGAGCAATGTGATAGAAGTCGGCTATAAAGGCACGGATCCACAATTTGTGGCCACGGTGGCTAATGCTTTTGCCGATGCTTATGTCGATACCAACCTGAAACTGAAAGTTGAGCCCTCCATGGAGGCAGCAGAGTGGTTCAGTGAGCGGCTCGCCAGCTACAGGGAGGATGTGATCGCGGCTGAGAAAAAACTCAGCGAGTACCAGAGTGAAAAAGGCATTGTGGCGCTGGAAGAGCGTTGGGATGTTGAGAACTCGAAGCTGGAACAACTTTCACAGGAATTGGTTGCAGCCCAGGCAGACGCACTGGATTCCAATTCTCGCAGTAATGAAGCAAACACTGCTGAAAGCATTGAAAAGAATCCGGATATTCTGACCAATCCGCTGATTCAGAACATGAAAGCAGAATTGAACAGTGCTGAAGCGAATCTGGCCAAGCTGAGACAGCGTTATGCTGTCAATCATCCCAAATACCAGGCTGCACAAGCTGAAGTAAGTAACCTGAGAGCGGAATTGCAAAGCGAGATTGAGAATGTCACAGGCGGTCTGTCCAACTCGGCCAGCCTTTCAGACGAGAGAGTCAGGGAACTGGAGGCTGCAGTACAGCAACAGAAGCAAAAAATTCTGAAACTGAATCAACAGCGTGATGAGTTAGCCGTATTGCAGCTTGATGTCGAGAGCGCACAGCAAACACTGAATACTGCGCTGGAGCGATTCAGTCAGACATCGATGGAAGGCAACATCAATCAAAGTGATGTCTCTATCTTGACCCGCGCCAAGCCGCCACTGTTTCCCAGTTCTCCCAATTTGAAACGTAATCTTTTCCTGGCGGCGGTGTTGGGCTTTTTCCTGGCAGCCGGTGCGGCGTTATTGCTGGAACTGCTCAACCCTCGTGTGCGTTCTAGAGAAGATCTCTCGATCCCTGTATTAGGAGAACTCAAAAAGAGAGGCTATCGAAACAAAGCATTGCCGGCACCGAAAACCCAATTATTGAGCCAGCATTGAAGATTGGCCCTGGCTCATCCTCTCGTTGCTTGCTGGTAAGGACTGGCAAATTCTTGCTTACTCCGGCCGGCTCCCATTTGCTAGCACAAAGGTTCAATTGATATGAACAAAGCAATTAATAATGATGGTGAGGATTTCATGAAAGCAGATTCCTATATCAAGCAATCTATCACGAATGATGAAGATTTCATGAGGTCTGACGCCAGGGCACTGACATACAGAATCCTGCCACCCGACAGTGCCGCGATAGATCCTGAAGTCTTTGTCGCTTTCACACTGGACGGACAGGAGGTCGAGGAATACAGAGCACTGAGAACCCAGCTGTTGTTACGCTGGTTTGATGTCAATAAGTGCCTGCTGTTTACTTCAACCCGGGAAGACGAGGGCGCCAGCCAGGCTGTGGCAAACCTGTCTATTCTGTTTTCACAGATGGGCCATAAAACCCTGCTTATTGACGCCAATATCAGAAAACCGGCACAACATGATTTGTTCAGGCTGGATAACACTCACGGCCTCTCCGATCTGCTGGCACGGCGTTCAGAAGGCAACAATATTCAGAAGGTTAGAGGCTTTGAGAACCTGCATGTACTGCCTGCAGGTCCCCAGTTGCCCAACCCGCTTGAGTTGTTGTCGATAGATAGTTTCTGGGCGGCAGCAGAGAGAGCATTCGATATCGTTCTTATCGACTCGCCTCCGGCCCTGGATTATTCCGACGCACAGCTGATTGCCTCCAAAGTCGGAGGCGGTGTGATCGTGGCTCGCAAGAACGTCACCAAGACCAGAGAGCTGGAAACATTAAAGGAACAATTTGCTGTGGCAAAAGCGGAAACCGTGGGTGTTGTACTCAGGGATTTTTAGGGGATTGGAGCATATATTCAAGTGCTGGCTATCATTAAGATCAATATCGTTGCTACCAACAAGAGGAGATAGCGATGAAGAAATATTGTGCAATGAGTTTGTTTTTACTGATCAGTCCTTTCGCACATGCCGCCGTAGAGTTCGATGGCACATCTGAATACACCACAGAAGAGATGGCCTTCGAGTTTTCAGGTGAACCGGTAGTGGCTAATTTCGAAAATGATACCGATACCGTGGCGGAATACACCAACTTTTATGCTTTCACCGTGCCCACGGCTCAGAATGTCACATTCGACATTAGCACTGATGGCCCGGATGGCGGTGAAGGCAGTCTCAACTTCAGTTTGATTGGACCTGGTGGCGTTGAAGAGACTATTGGCAATGGTGAAGACGGTTCAGTGACTTTTGCTGATCTGTCACCTGATACCTATCTGTTGCAGGTCGATGCGCAAGTACTGAATGAAGGGTCATATACCCTGTCCTCTTCAGTGTCTCCAGTGCCGGAACCAAGCACGCTGGCGCTGATGATGGCGGGCTTTGGCCTGGTTGGCTTTATGAGTAACCGTCGTCGTCAATTTGTGTGATGCGAAGTCACATGAGACAAGGATTTAACAATAAAAAAGGCGACTCGTTCGCCTTTTTTATTTCACAGCACGGGCCTGAGGTTTGGTCCGTGCCTCTTGAATAAGTATTTATTAATCATAAATTGAAAACTTGAGCTGATATATGGCAACAAGACTTTTTTCATATCCACAAAACAATGAATATCTGAAATGGATATTCATTGTTTTTGGCTTGTTGGCCATGTATCTGCCTACCTTTATCAACCTTTCAGACAGGCTCTGGCAGACCGATGACCATGCGCATGGCCCTTTTGTACTGCTCATCAGCCTGTTTTTATTCTGGCAGCAGCGTGCTCTATTGCTGAGTGACAACGGGGACAGGCCATACCCTATACTCGGCTCGGTCTTTTTTGCAGCAGGCCTGCTTATCTATCTGCTGGGCCGGTCACAGGATATTCTGATTTTTGATGCCGGCTCGCTGTTGCCTGTTGTCATTGGTCTTATTCTGATGACGAGGGGAATGAGAACCCTGTTCTCCTTGTGGTTCCCGATATTTTTTCTTTTATTTTTGCTGCCGATACCCGGTTTTATCATTGACGCTGTTACCTTGCCGATGAAAATTGCGGTGTCTTATGTTGCTGAATCCATACTCTATTGGTTTGACTATCCGGTGGCGCGTAATGGCGTGGTGCTGTATGTGGGCCAATATCAGTTGCTCGTGGCCGATGCCTGTGCCGGCCTGCAAACACTCATTTCACTGGAAGCACTGGGCTTGTTGTATCTGCATTTAGTGAAGCATGACTCATTTTTGCGAAATTGCCTGCTGGCTCTGGCCATTATTCCTATTTCTTTTACCGCTAATGTGACACGGGTATTGGCATTGATCCTTGTAACTTATTACTTTGGCGATGCGGTTGGGCAATCCTATCTGCATGACTTTGCAGGATTGTTCTTATTCATCGTGGCACTAAGTCTGATCATTTCTGTTGATACCTTGTTATCAAAGTATTTAAGGGATGCCGATTAAGCACATGAGGATGATGATGTCCTGGTTTAAGGCAAGCAGTCTCTGCGCTCTGATGATAATCACGGCAAGCGTGGCCGTGTGGGCCACGCCGACTGATTATCTGGCTGATATCAAACACAGAGAGACGCTAAACAACTATGTGGAACCGCAGCTTGATGACTGGCAACTGGACCGTGGCAGTCGGGTATTAGTGACCAATGCGGTACTTGATGAAAAACTGGAAAGTGCTTATTCCGATCTGCTCAGTGAAACCTACCGTAATGCTGACAACAAGAAGGTCATGTTGTCTGTGGCCTACTCGGATAACCAGCGTAATGGACTGGCCGTGCACTCACCAGAAGCCTGCTATCCCGCTCAGGGTTTTAAGATTCTGGAAAGGAAACAATTTCCCATGACACTGAATGATGGCAAGCAAATTACAGTCAGGTATATGAAGACGCAACGCGGCAACAGAATCGAGCCGCTGGTTTACTGGACAATAGCGGGTGAGCATCTGTATCGGAACAACCTTGAAAAAAAGCAGCTTGCTATTGAGTACGCGATGGACAACATCATTCCTGACGGACTGATTTTCAGGGTGTCGACGATTGAGGCTGACGAAAAGGTCGCCCTGGCCGCTATCACTGACTTTATCCGGGACTTTCACGACAGTCTGGCCGAAACAGAGCAACCCCGCTTTTTCGGAACAGCATCAGCCGTCATGGCTGACTGAAAAGCCCGGCCTCCACTTTCCATCTATTCAGATACAAGAAGCATCCTATGGTCACATTAATTAAAAATGTTATCTCACTCAGTCCCGGCCTCAAGCATTTCCTCAAACGGAGCCGGGATGGCTATAAGCGCGGTGTGCTCAGATACCGCTGTTACAGTTACGAGAAAAAACGTAATGCCGCCCACATGGGATGGCACCGACCCAATAATCTGGCTTACTCCAAGCGCAGTGCAGAATTGATTTTCTGGTATCACAAATTGGAGAAAGGTTTGTGTCTGCCACCTGAAAACCGCCGGTTTTTTGGCCGTTATCCGGCGCAGCAGACCCTCGACCTGCTGACAAAGTGGAATAGGGACGGACTGTCAAAGCAAGCTACCGTTTACAAAGCCGCAGTCGGTGTACTCGAAGCCTATCGTGATTTTGTGGCCACGCAGGACAGCACGAAACCGGATGTTGCTGCCACCCTGACCGAGCTTGAGGCTTTCCTGAACGGGCACGAGCAAAGCGAACAGATTTACCGGACGCCGATCGAATTCAAACACCTGCCGGAAGACAGCTATGACATTCTCTATGCCTTGTCGATGAGCAGGCGCAGTACCCGTAACTTCAGAGACCAGCGGGTTGCCATGGCGCTTGTCGAAAAAGCCGCCAAGCTGGCTCAGCTAAGCCCCAGTGCCTGTAACAGACAGCCCTGGCGGCTGCATATTTATGATGATAAATCGCACATCGAGCAGATGCTGAAACTGCAAAATGGCAATCGTGGCTTTGGGCATACCATCCCCATGCTGGCTGTGGTGTGCTGCGATATGGGCGCTTTTTTTGACTCAACTGAAAGAAATGAACCGCCACTGGATGGCGGGCTGTTTCTGATGTCATTTTTGCTGGCACTGCAATCTCTGGGACTGGCTACATGCTGCTTGAACTGGTGCGTTGACCCGAAAGTCGATCAGCAGGGGCATAAACTCGGCAACATCCCCCAGAATGAGAAGATTCTGACCTTTCTGGCCATCGGCTACGCGGCGGAGGATACCGTTGTGCCGTTGTCTGCGCGAAGACCCTTATCGGATTTAATCGTAACGCATTGAATTTGAGACAAGATTTGTTAGCTAGACAATTTTGCAGGATGAGCTGATGGGACTGGCTTCGAGAGCAGCGCGCGGCGGGATGGTCATGATGTCGGGCCAGCTGGCCAAAGTGATATTGCAGATGCTGAATCTGATCATCCTGGCCAGGTTACTGAAACCGGAAAGTTTCGGCCTGGTCGCGATGATTGTGGCCTTGTTCGGTATCGGGGAAATCATCCGTGACTGCGGTCTGTCTACCGCGGCGATACAGGCAAAGACGCTGACACAAAAGCAGGCCAGTAATCTGTTCTGGGCTAATTTGCTGATCGGGGCAGTGTTGACCCTGACGGCCTATTTTCTGGCGCGCTTTATTGCTGACTTTTACGGTCGGGTGGAGTTGATTGAAATCGGCCAGTTTCTGTCGCTGATTTTTCTGCTAAACGGGGCAGCATCTCAGTTCAAGGCCAAACTGAACCGTGATTTAAAGTTCGGTTTTCTGGTGACAGTGGAGTTGCTGGGGACTCTTATCGGCATCGGCGTCGGTATTTATCTGGCATACAGTGGTTATTCCTACATGGCGATCGTTTACCAGCAAATAGTGCAGGCAGTGATGTTTCTGCTGCTGTATTCACTGCTGGCACGCTGGAGGCCCAGCCTGCCGCAACGCGATGAAGGCACAAAACAGCTATTCTCGTTCGGCTGGAATCTGATGGGGGCCCAGATGCTGGGCTACTTTTCCAAGAATATGCCGGTTGTGCTGATTGGTTACAAGTTCGGGGCCACACCGCTCGGCTATTTCGAGCGGGCAATGCAGATTTTAATGATGCCGCTGAATCAGTTGAGTGCCCCGTCTCAGGCGGTGGCAGTGCCGATTCTGTCCAGGTTACAGCTTGATGATGAGGAAAAATACAATGAATTTCTGGTATTCGGTCAAAACATCATCGTCCATATGATTACTTTCGGACTGGTGCTCATCGCCACCCAGACAGAAAGACTGGTGACACTGGTGCTTGGACCTCAATGGGTGGAGCTGGTGCCGATATTCCAGGCATTGTCGATAGGCGGGGTGTTTCTGGTGCTTGGCTACAGTAGCTACTGGGTGTTTCTCAGTAAAGGCATTACCAACCGCTTGCTGAAGTTAAGCCTGATTAGCCGGCCACTCATTATAGGTATCACAGCCCTGGGCCTTATCGGCACCACGACCACGGTGGCGCTGTGTTATTCGCTGGGTTTGGGCCTGTCATGGCTGCTTGGTATTTACTGGCTGAAAAATACCGGTATTCCGGTCAGACGGCTGGTGGTAAATCCGATAGCAGTGGCGCTGGTTTATTTTTCTGCTGCTTACGCCTCTCATCAGTTGTTGGCAGGGTTTGAAATGACGCTGGTGGAAGGTGTGGTTTATGGCTGGCTGACAATGATTAGCCTGCTTGGCGTGGCCTATGCGGCCGTGCCGGTATTCAGACACAGCGTCAATCAGCTATTTCAGTTACGTCATTACCTCAATACGGTGAAACGCAATTAATGAAAAAATTACTCAGACAATGTATTCCGACAACCTTCATTAACCTGATGCTGGGACGTGTGGTGCTGTTCTTGTCTCAGTGGCGAACAAAGTCACCAGTCAGCCCGGACGAGTCTGCTCTGATCGCCGCACCCGGCGGCGGTAATATTGGCGACCAGGCCATGTTGGAGTCGTTTCTGCATAATACGGCGGGCAAGAAAACCATCATCACCACCAATCATAATCCTGTGTCGATACCTGCGCGCTATCGACTGGATACCCGGGTGATAAAAATGCCGGGTCTGGTCTATGGCCAACCACACACATTTTTACGGGATTTTATCCGGCTGGTCGGCATACTGCCCAGCCTTAAAACACTGTCTGTCATCGGCGCTGACGTGATGGATGGTGGCTATAACCCCCATGCCTCGGCAATGCGGGCTTCGATAGCCTCATTTGCAGTAAAAGCCGGGGTCGAAGCCCGAATTCTCGGCTTCAGCTGGAATACAAAGCCGCATAAAAAAGCCCTCGCAGCACTGAGGCAGGCCGGACAGCGAGGCGTCCATCTATATGTGCGCGATGCGGTTTCTCTTGAACGTCTTAAACAGGCAAATGTGATTAATACGGTATTAACGGCGGATGTGGTGTTTGCTAACCAGAATCAGCAAGAGCATGGGATAGAGGATGTTCTTGAGTTCTGTCAGGGAAAAACGGTGGCTATCGTCAATGCCAGTGGCCTGATAGCCAAAGATATTGATCAGATCGAAGAATATAAAACCATTATCAATGCCTTACTGAAGCAGCAATACAGCGTGGTATTGCTGCCGCATGTTATTCGTGACGGTGCGAATGATCTGACTGTCTGCCGGAAGATTGCGGCACTTTTTCCCGAGGTCTATTTCGTCGATCGTTTATTGGAGCCGGATCAGATCAAGCGGCTGGCGAAAGCGGCAAAGCTGGTGGTCACAGGTCGTATGCATTTATCCATTATGTCGATGAATGCCGGTGTGCCGGCCATTGTTCTGTCGACACAGGGTAAAGTTGATGGCCTGATGAAGTTCTTTGCGCTGCCGGAATTGTCACTCGAGCCAGTGCCCGGTTTCGGTCACAAAGTGGTGTTTTTGATTGAACAGCTTCAGGGTAATTACGCGAGATACAGAAGCAGTATCACCGACAATCTGGAAGCGGTTCGGAGTTTGTCAGTCAAGAATTTCCAGCCTCTCGGCTCACTGGTCTGTCCCAAGCCCGAACGCAATGAAGCGTCTTCAATAGCGTGACCTGAGTCACCGAAAGCTACTTTTACCACAGTGAATCCGGAGAACAGTGCAGCTAATCACAGCATGTGCGGTTCCAGCAACTTAAGCTGTGGTCAATTTTTCCTCAGCGAGTTTTGTTAACCAACAGAGTTGATGGATGAGAATACTTTTCTACCCTGAGCCCGACGGGGCCAATGAATATACCTCAAACATGGTCGAGAATATCGAATCCGTGGCGGGTGAAGCTGTGTATTTTTCACCCAACATCAAGGATATTGTTCTCAGGCCGCATAAAACCTTTTGTTATAAAAAATACGATGTCGCGGTCATCAACTGGCTGGAAAATAACTTAAGAAGTGAGGGCAATAAATTATTTGTATTCGGTGTACTGAAGTTTTTTGTCTACATTCTGTTTTTCAGGCTGGCGGCAAGAAAAACCGTGTATGTGCGACATAATATCTATCCGCACGATATCCCGCCGCAGCAGACTGAGACCGCCAGAAAAATCATTGCTTTTGGAGAGCGGTTATTCCACAAGAAGGTGTCACATTCCGGACATCTGGTGGACGCAGGTTATTTTTATGTACCTCATCCGCTATATCAAACTCAGTCAGAGACGATGGCGAAAGCTCAGCAGCTGCAAGATTATTATCTCGTCTTCGGCCGGGTGGCGAGATACAAGCAGATACATACCCTCATCGAAAACTGGCCTCAGAATGAGAAATTACTAATCGCAGGGCCGGCGTCTGATTCGGCTTATGTGGAAGAGCTCAAAGCCAGTGCACAGGGACTCGATATCGAATTCGATATTCGTTTTCTGCCCAGCGAGGATGTCGACGCCATCATGCACAATGCCAGGGCGATTATTCTCTCTCATGCGGGAGAGGAAATGATTGTCAGCGGCAGCTTTTTCCATGCCATCAGCTATGGTCTGCCGGTGATTGCCACCGATCAGGCCTTTCTCAGCTGGCTCAAGTACGACATGCGCTTCAGTGGCTTGTCTCTGTTCAGCACCGTCAATGAGTTTGTCGCCTTGCTGAAAGCGCCGCTTGCGACCAGTAAACAAGCGGTTTTGATCGAATCCGAGCGCCTGTTCGGTAAGTCCGTTGTTCAGGCAAACCTGCAACATCTTCTGAGCGAGTTAAGCCGCTGAATAAATCCGGCGAAGAGGAAATAATATGAAAAAGCTATGCATCATCGCCGCGGCCTACCCACCCAATGTGAAAGGCGGGGGTGAGAAGTCCACTCAACTACTGGCAAAAGGCCTGGCTGAGTTGGGTAATCAAGTCACCGTCTTGACAATTGATAAACGTGACCATGAGTTTGATGATGGGGCAGTGCGGGTTAAGACCATGCTTTCTCCCAATATCTACTGGAACTTCAAACACAAAGAACCGGCTTACCGGAAGCTAATCTGGCATGTCAAAGAGAACATCAACCCTAAAGCCAGAGAGACACTGATTGAACAGCTGCGATGTATCAAGCCGGATGCGGTGATAACCAGCACCATTGAGAACTTTGGCAATGCCGCCTGGGAAGCCTGTTATGCCCTGAATATACCGGTCGCTCACATACTCAGAAGCTATTACACCCTCTGTTTCAAAGGCACCATGTTCCGGCAAGGTAAAAACTGTGAGCAACGCTGCCAGAGCTGTAAAGCAGCCACCTTCGGCCGGGTACAGAGTGCGGCCAGAGTCAATGGCCTGATTGGTATCAGCGATTTTATTCTGAAACTCCATGAACCCTATTTCACCCAGGCCATCACTCAACGGATTTTCAATCCCGTTGAGCTTGAAGCTTCAGTGAATGAACGCGCAGATGACGGTCAGCACATTTTTGCTTATCTGGGACGTATTGAGCCGGAGAAGGGGGTGGAGCCTTTGCTGGAGGCTTTCCAGACTTTGCCGGAAAATTATCAGCTCAAAATCGCGGGCACTGGCAAGGATGTTTACGTCAGCTATCTGCAAGAGAAATATGCCTCGGAAAGAATCAGTTTCCTAGGCTGGGTGAAGCCGGAAGCCGTATATCGTTCGGTCAATTATGTTGTCGTGCCTTCGATGTGGCATGAACCCTTTGGCAGGACGGTGATTGAGGCTTATTCACATGGTGTTCCTGTCATTGCCTCAGCCAGAGGCGGGCTGATGGAGCTGGTGGAAGAGGGAAAAACAGGCCAGCTTTTTGAACCTGATGATCCTGATAATTTCAGACAGGCTTGTCTCAATGCCGTGCAAAACAGACTTTCCAGCCGGGAAGTGAGCTTATCTGTGCAGCAGTATGCAAAGCGTTTTTCCGTTGATGCGATCTCTGCACAGTACGATGCCTTTATTGATGCCATGCTCTATGAGCATGCCAGACATGATCTGATTGAGGCCAGCTGAGAGCAGACGAATGCAAGCCATGAATTCGACAGCGATGAACCAGCATACACAGGGCGCCTTGAGTCAGTCATGGTTGAACCTGCCTGGCTGGCTGGTGCTGTTCGCGATTTCCTATAATGCGTTTCTGGCTGTGGTCAATGCCCATGTCATGACCATGGTGTCCACCCATGTTGCCTTGACCGAATCTCTGATTCTTATGGCCGTGATGGGATATCTCGCGCTTAATCTGAAGAAAATTCCCAATATTTATCCCCACTTATTATTTTTGCTGGGTATGGCTGCCTTGTCAGTGTGGGTCATGCTGACCAGTGACGGCACCTTTATCAAAATTCTCAGGGACTGTCTCATCATCGTCGCCTTTGTGCTGCTCGGGAGCTTTCTGAGCAGTCGCCACATCATCAATATTTTCAAAATTCTGATGCTGGCCGTGCTGGCCGTCGCAGTGATAGAGATTTTCTTTACCGATGTCTATGTCGCCCTGTTTGAGCCTGCCAAGTATTATGAAAGCACCCGGGGTATCGAGCCGTTCCAGTACAGTGATTCGGGATTGTTCCGCAACTCGCTGGGTTACAGTTCCCGCTTCTCATTTAACTTTTTGTCATCACATCGGATATCGTCCATTTTTCTGGAGCAGGTGTCTCTGGCTAATTTTGCCATGGTCACACTGGTGTTTTTAATGGGCTTCGGCAGAATCATGCGTAAACGGGAAGTGCTGTTTTTCGTGCTCTCCGTACTGTTCCTGATTTTGACCAACGATACCCGTACCGGCGCCCTGTTTGCTTTAGCACTGATCCCCGGTTTTTTTATCTTTCCGATGCTGCCCAGGTGGTTTGCGGTGACTTTTATACCGGGCTTGTTGCTGGTGGCTGCGCTGGTTTTTTATGACCCGAGCCTGACTTCAATGACAGATGATTTTGCTGGCCGGATTGGCTTTACGCTCTATTTATTGGCTGATGCTGATCTCAGTACTCTGCTGATGGGAAATCTGGCCGGTGTTAACAGCGTCGCTGACAGTGGTTATGCCTATATGGTTTATGCGACCACCATCTTCGGGCTCATTCTCTATTGGTTATATACCGCGCTGATTATCCGTTCCGAGCATCCGGCGGATAAGCGTTATGTATTTTCTATGAATGCCTTTATCGCCATCAATCTGATGATTGGCGCTGCGATATTCACCATTAAAATTTCTGCGCCTCTGTGGGTCATGGTGGGGTATCTCTATGCGCAACTGAATGCCGATGATAAAGAGGCAGTAAGCCATGCCTGAAGCCATGAGCAGTATGAGTCATTGCAAGCAGCGGGGTAGTTGCCGATGACCGTGCAACGTCAGCTTGGCCCGGATTACGCCAAGATGTTCGGGATCGTTCTGGTGGTATGGGGGCATACAGTCAGAGGCCTGATGAATGCCGGCATTCTGCCCGAAGACAGTATTTTCTGGGTTAATCTGGACAGGGCTATTTATCTGTTTCACATGCCTTTGTTTTTTTTCCTGTCGGGCATGTTTATTCAGCAAACGCTGAACAAACTGGCGCTGATTGACTTTTTCAAGCGCAATATTCTGATATTCATCCTGCCATTGATTTTCTGGTCATACACGCAGTCCGGTATTCAGTATCTTGCGTCGTCCAATGTCAATGTTGAGCGATCTCTGCAATATGTTTTATTCGCTCCCTTTCCACCCAAACAACAGTTCTGGTTTCTGTGGAGTCTGTTTTTAATTAGCTGTTTTTCTGCCTTGCTTATAAAAACCGGTCGGGGCAAAGCCATTTTAACCAGCCTGGCAATAGTCGTGATGGTGATCATGAGCGTTGGGGAACAGTCAGGCATGGAACTGCTCAGCTACAAAATGGCCGGAAGCACCTTTGGCGAGGCCTTATTCTTCTTTCCGTTTTTTGTGCTGGGCATGTTGTCGTCTGCCACAGTTGTGGTTAAAAGCAAGACGGGCTTTATTCAGGCTTTTTTACTGTTCTTGATAGCCGTCGTGCTTTACCTGCTCAGTTATCAGGAATCCAACGCGATTTATTATCTGTTTTCGGTTATCTGCGTCTACAGCAGTTATCAATGTATTGCTTTCATAGGGGAGGCCATTGAAAAGCGTCTGACACAAAGCAGTCAAAAAAAGGCACTCCTGACATCACTGCACCGATTCTTCATTTTTATCGGCATGAACAGTTTCATTATCTATCTGGCTCATATCATTCCCGAGGCAGGTATCCGTGTTGTTTTACTCAAGCTGGGCGTCACCGATGCGCTGCTGCATATTGTCGCCGGCAATCTTGCCGGGCTGTTACTGCCGCTGCTGCTGGTGCCAGCAAATGTGTTTTTAATGCGCTACTGGCGTTCGGCCAAATATTTTATTCCAGTCAGGAGGCTCAAATATGAATAAACAGATTATCCGGCATTATCTATTGCTGATGACTAGCCTGTTTGTCCTGTCTCACAGCCTGAACGCCAGTGCCGACGACCAGACTTTGCAGGGAATTAATTTTCCCGGGCCTGCGATAGCCGGACATGTTTATCCGGGGACTATCAACAAAAACTATCATTTCCCGTCAGCAGCTGATGTTAAAACCTACGCTGACTTCGGCTTTGAAGTCATTCGTCTGGCGATTACCTGGGAACGGCTTCAGCCTGAGCTGGGGCAGCCGTTTGAGGCTGACTACCTGCGAGGAATCCATGATTTTGTTGACCAGGCCGCTAAATACGGGCTACGCGTGGTGATAGATGTTCACAACTATGGAAAATACAAAGGGCAGTTAATCGGTACAGAGACAGTCACCAACGAGGATTTCCAAAAGCTGTGGTACCAACTTGCGGAAGCTTTCAGGGATGAGCAGCATGTCTTGTTTGGCCTGATGAACGAGCCCAACAAACAAGATGCCAATACCTGGTCTGTCATCGCCCAGGGCGCGGTGACAGCTATCCGTGAAGCGAATGCCAAACAAACCATACTGGTGCCCGCCACATTCTACTCCAGCGCAGCACGCTGGCTGCACAAAGATGGCTATTCTTCAAACGGTGAAGCACTGAAAAAAATCGCTGATCCGCTAAACAATATCGTTTTCGAAGCGCATCAGTATCTTGATAAGTACTCTACCGGGACAGAGTCTGAATGTGTCAGCGCTGACGTCGGCGTGCAGAGACTTACCGCATTCACCGGCTGGCTCAAGGAGAATAACTACAAAGGCTTTCTGGGTGAATTTGCCGTCGGTGACAGTGAGACATGTCAGCAGGCATTAAAGAATATGCTGGGTTATATCCAGAATAACCGGGACGTCTGGTACGGCTGGACTTACTGGGTGGCCGACCCCTGGTTCAAGGGCTATATCTTCAACATTTACCCGCCCGACCCGCAGCAGTTTCCTCAGGTCGGAATTTTGAAGCAGTTCATTAATTAGGGCGTTTCAATAACGGAAGCGTTTATTTTGTGGCTTATTCGATGGCGACTGCAGTCAAGTCTGCCTAGACTCGTGCCAAAGCTAATCCAAGCCGTAACAAGGCGGTTGTCTGGAGATAATCTCTATGAAAATTTTGCATATTGTTCGCCAGTTCGCGCCGAGCATCGGTGGGCTTGAGGATTATGTGCTCAACCTGGCGACGGAACAGAAAGCCATGGGTCATGAAGTGACCATCTTTACCCTGAATAGCAATTTCCAAACCGGTGAACGGCTCCCGGCCAGGGAAACAGTGAAAGATCTGCCGATAAGACGCTTCAGCTGGCTGGGTTCCAAACGGTATCCCATCAGTCGGTTTCCGCTGAAATTAATGAACGAGTTCGATATTGTTCACGTGCATGCGGTGGACTTTTTTATCGACTATCTCTCATTACTGAAGCGCTTGAGCTTATTGAGGGCCAAGCTGGTTTTAACCACGCATGGTGGTTTTTTTCACACGCCGCAGCAACAGACACTGAAAAAACTGTTTTTCAAAACGGTGACTCGCTTCAGCTTAAAGTCTGTCGATGTCGTATTTACCATCAGTAATAACGACAGACAGCTTTTTGAGCAGGTCAGGGAGGACTGTCAACTCATTGAAAATGGTGTGGCTTATCAGAAATTCGGTCATATCAGTCATGCCGCTGACAGTAATGACATGGTCTATCTTGGTCGTCTCAGCAGTAATAAAAGACTGGATTGGCTTATCGAGGCTTTCAGCCGTATGGGTGACGGCCGCAGTAAGCTCAGAATTATCGGCAACCGGGCCACCGGTGATGCCGAACAACTGGAAAAACTGGTTGTGGCTCTGAATGCTGAAGATCGCGTTGAATTGCTGTTCAATATCTCTGATGAGGAGATATTGAAGCAGATAAATTCATCACGCTTTGTTGTAAGTGCATCGGAATATGAAGGTTTCGGGCTCAGTGTGATTGAGTTGATGTCATATGGTCTGGTGCCAATTTTGTCCAGAGAGCCGGACTCATTTAAAGGTTTTATTGAGCAATCGGGTGTAGGCGCGCTGTTCAGTTATGAGCCGCAGGCATTTGAAAAAAGCTATCTGGCTCTCATCAAAGCGTGGTCTGAACAAGAAAGACACAAGGCAAAAACATTCGCTGAGCGCTTTTCATGGAAATCGGTAGCGAGGAGCATCGTCAATGGTTATGCAAACTGATTCCCCCGCAACAGCGAAGCAGATTCTGCAAAAACTCAGTATTTACGACAAGGCTGAGACGATGCTGAGTGATTTGCAACAGCAGTTTAATGATCAGGCTGATTTCATGACCGTGGGTTTTCTCAATCAGCATGGCTTCAATCTTATGCTGCAGGAACAGCCCACTTCAGATGCCTTTTTCAATCTCGACTATTTATTACGGGATGGTATCGGCATCAGTCTCGCGTTGAGATATTTTTCCATGTCCCGGGGGATCAACCTTAACGGCACAGACCTTATTCCGCAGATGGTCAGCCGGTTTAATGGGGAGGGCACCGATTGCTTTGTTCTGGGAACCCAGTCGCCCTGGCTTGAACGTGGCAGTCACATGCTGATAGGAAGGAATATCAAAGCCACCAAGGATGGCTTTCATTCGATCGATTCCTATATCAGCTTTCTCAGGCATCACATCAGACCGGGACGTTTCAACCTTATTGTGCTGGCAATGGGTATGCCCAAGCAGGAGATGCTGGCAGCGAGGATTAAGCAGGAACTGCAGGGGAAAGGCCTGATTATTTGCGGCGGTGCAATCATTGATTTCCAGGCTGGTCGTTTCAAAAGGGCACCGGACTGGATACAGAAATGTTCTCTTGAATGGTTGTACCGGCTACTGAAAGAGCCCAAACGTCTGTTCAAACGCTACGTCATCGGCATTCCGGTTTTTTTATTCAGAATCGTGTTCAGAGTCTAAATCTTTGCAGCATTTACCCAGCAAAGTCCCATTCAGAGAAGACATCAATGGGCTGAGGGCTTGGGCGGTCATTGCCGTCGTTTTCTATCATCTGCCCCTGAGTTATCACTTACCCGGCGGTTTTGTCGGTGTCGATATTTTCTTTGTGATATCCGGTTTTCTAATGACATCGATTATTCTCGGTGGCAATAACAATGGCCGGTTTTCTCTCGGCAAGTTCTATATGTCCAGGGTTAGGCGGATTCTGCCGGCATTGTTACTGGTGGTCATTGTCCTGCTGTCGATGGGCTGGTTTTTCCTGACTACGCCGGATTATCAGAAGCTCTCGCAGGAGGCTGCGGCAGCACTGGCATTCATTTCCAATATTCATTACTGGGATCATTCAGGTTATTTCGATACCAGTGCTTTTGATAAGTGGCTGCTGCATACCTGGACTTTGGGGGTTGAGGCTCAGTTTTATTTTCTCTACCCCCTGTTCCTGTTGACGGTCAGGGCTTTTTCAAGCTCGATAAAAATCCTGTGGATCATGGTTCTGCTGGGTTTTCTGAGTTCCTTACTGCTCAACATCGTTGTTGTCCATTTTTATCCCATCCCTACATTTTTTCTTCTGCCTTCAAGATGCTGGGAATTGCTGGCCGGCGGGCTGGTTTATCTGACGCCCAGACTATGGCCGGCTATTCGACCTTACCAGGACAGCAAACTGTTGTTTTATCTGGCCTGGGCTTTGATTCTGTCCAGCATGATTTTGCTGAATGAAACTGTACTGTGGCCGGGCTATTGGGCCTTATTACCGGTGACAGGGGCATCGCTACTTATCTTCATCAATAATCAGCAATCTCTGCTGACCAAAAATATTGTGTTTCAGTGGCTCGGGGAGCGTTCTTATTCTCTTTACCTCTGGCACTGGCCAGCGATTGTATTGCTGTATTTCATGTCACTGGAGTCCAACACCGCGGTGATCGGCTTTGTCTTATTGGCAACTGTGATTGTCGCGCATTGTTCCTATCAGTTTATTGAAACACCGACGCGAAAAATATTCTCCGGTCTGTCGCTGAAACGGGAAGTCACTGTCATTTTTTCAATTACAGTCATTCTGATCCTGGCGGCTCTCTATCTATCCAGCCACAAAGTTCAGGGCCGCATCGATGCCCGCGTCGAGGCGATCGCATTTCAATCAGAAAACAAAAATCGCTTTGAATGTGAAAAATTAGCCTCATTCAATCCGGACATGCCCGGCTGTGTCTATGGTGATAGGGAAAATATCGGCGCTATTGTGGTTGGTGATAGCCACTCAACGGCACAAGTCACCGCGGTTGCTGAGGCTGCAGCAGAGCATGGTATGGGAGTGGCACATTATTATCATGACAGTTGTCCCACCTTGTCTGGAGTCAAACTGGCGGACTGGTTGCAGATATATCCTAGTGATAAGTGCGCCAATTTTGTCACTTGGCTGAAGTCAGAGCTGAACGCTTACCCAGAAGCGATTCCACTCATTGTCATTAACCGTTTCTCTTTTATTTTTGGATCCATAATCGACAAGAAACCGGCGGTTTATTTTGACACTTACCATCAAAGTAGTGATGACCCGCTCTTTATCAGGGAGGTCAGCCATGCCTTTGTTGACACATATTGTGATTTTTCTGAAGACAGACCTTTGTTTGTCATGAAACCGACACCGGAACAGCGGCATAATGTCGCCAAGGAAGCATCAAGACAATTACTTTTTTATGGTGAAATGAGAAATTACGCAATTTCTGTTGCTGACTATCATGATAAAAATGACATTGTGTTGCGTGCGCTGAGTAGAGCCAGCACGCAGTGTGATGTGACTCTACTCGATCCCATCCCTTACCTGTGCGACAACGATGTTTGCCCGGGAATGATTGACGGCCTTCCGATAGTGACGGATGAGGACCACTTCAATGAGCATGGCAATAAATTATTAATACCGATGTTCAATAAAGTATTTGAAGCACAATAATTTCCAAAAAATGTGCGGTTTTATGCTGCGTTCTAAAGTTTTCAATTTTTCGTACTGATACTCTTCCATCTGATTTTTTCTTAAGTGGAATGAATTGCCAGTGGTGGCAAGTCAACGCCGCAGGATGTCTTCTATATTTTTCAATGGGAACATATATTTATGAAGGTAGCGATAGCCGGTACAGGATATGTTGGTCTCTCTAATGCTGTCTTGTTGGCACAGCATAACGAGGTGGTGGCTCTGGACGTTATAGCCGAAAAAGTGGAACTGATTAATGCAGGGAAATCACCGATTTCAGATACGGATATTGAAGATTTTCTGCTGAATAAGAAACTTAATCTGACAGCCACGCTGAACAAAAACGAGGCTTATCAGGGGGCTGACTACGTGGTGATTGCCACGCCTACCGATTATGACCCTGACACCAATTATTTTGACACCAGTTCGGTTGAAGCTGTGATCCAGGATGTGATGGCGATTAACCCTGCCGCCGTGATGATAATCAAATCGACTGTACCGGTCGGTTACACCAAAAGTATCAGGCAGAGATTTGCTTGCGACAACATTATTTTTTCACCGGAGTTTTTACGCGAAGGGAAAGCTTTGCATGACAATCTTTATCCCTCGCGCATCATCATAGGCGAGTTGTCAGAGCGAGCCACCCAGTTTGCCGATCTGCTGGTGAAAGGGGCAGTGAAGCAGGACATTCCCGTTCTGTTCACCGAGTCGACCGAGGCAGAAGCCGTCAAATTATTCTCGAATACCTACCTGGCCATGCGCGTGGCTTATTTCAATGAGCTTGACAGCTACGCCGAAATTAACGGTATCGACAGCAAACAGATCATCAAAGGCGTTTGTTTGGATCCGCGCATCGGTGATCACTACAACAATCCGTCCTTTGGTTACGGTGGCTATTGCCTGCCCAAGGACACCAAGCAGCTACTGGCTAATTATCGTGATGTGCCGAATAACCTGATTCACGCCATCGTTGAAGCCAACACGACCCGCAAGGATCATGTGGCCAATTGCATTCTCAAACTGCAACCACGCGTAGTTGGTATCTACCGCTTAATTATGAAATCAGGATCGGATAATTTCCGTTCTTCTTCTGTGCAGGGAATCATGAAACGGCTTAAGGCCAAAGGCCTTGAAATCATTATTTATGAGCCGGTGCTGGAAGAAGACACGTTTTTCAACTCAAAAGTGATTCGAGACTTCGACGAGTTCAAGGCGCAGAGCAGCGTCATCATTGCCAACCGTATGGTTGATGAAATCAGGGATGTCGCAGACAAGGTCTATACCCGTGACTTGTTCGGAAATGACTAAAGCTGATTTCGGAAATGGCCAGAATACTGAATTAAGAAGGAGATTATTATGATCCCAGTCGTTATGTCAGGTGGTAATGGTACCCGTTTATGGCCCTTGTCACGTAAACACAAACCAAAGCAGTTTCTGGCGCTGTTCGGTGAACACACCATGTTCCAGCAAACCTTGCTGCGTTTGAATGGTATTCCTGATCTGGAGCCACCGACCGTCGTTTGCAGTAATGAGCATCGTTTTATGGTGGCGGAACAATTGAGTGAGTTAGGAATTGGCTCACCAACCATCATTCTGGAGCCAGTCGGTCGGGATACAGCACCAGCCCTCACTATTGCGGCGCTGGAAGCCGAAAACAAAGCTGATGATCCTATCCTGCTGGTGTTGGCGGCAGACCATGTGATCCGTGACCTGGCCGCTTTTCATGAGGCTATAGATACTGCCAGAGCAGAGGCAGAAAAAGGTTACCTAGTGACGTTTGGAATTGTGCCGACGCAGCCTGAAACCGGTTACGGTTACATTGAAGCCAGCGAAAAAAACAAGGTCAGCAAGGTGAAGGCCTTTGTGGAGAAACCTGACCTGAATACAGCAGAATCCTACGTCGCCTCAGGTAATTATTACTGGAATAGCGGCATGTTTATGTTCAAGGCTTCTACTTTGCTGGCTGAGCTTGAGACTTATTCACCCGAGATTCTGAATAGTTGCCGTGAGGCCCTGAATCAGGCTACACCGGATCTGGATTTTATTCGTCTGCAGCAGGAAAGCTTCGAAGCATGCAGTGCCATTTCTATTGATTACGCATTGATGGAAAAAACCGACAATGCGGTGGTGGTACCACTGGATGCCGGTTGGAATGATGTCGGATCCTGGTCGTCTTTGTGGGAATGCGAACAGCAGAACGAGAATAACAATGTCACCCGTGGCGACGTAATGCTGGATGATGTCAGCAACTCCTACGTACACAGTGAATGCAGGCTGGTGTCTGTTTTAGGTCTGGAAAATGTCGTTGTGGTTGAAACTGCCGATGCAGTGATGGTGGCCAGCAAAGAAAAAACCCAGGATGTGAAAACGATTGTTCAGCGACTGAATGAGGCCGGCCGCTCCGAAGCCGAAAACCATCGTTTATGCTACCGTCCCTGGGGCTATTATGATTCGATTGATAATGGTGCCCGTTTTCAGGTGAAGCGGATTAGTGTGAAGCCGGGGGCATCGCTGTCTTTACAGATGCATCATCACCGTGCCGAGCACTGGGTCGTCGTCAGCGGCACGGCTCAGGTTATCTGTGATGAAAAAACCACCTTGCTGACAGAGAATGAGTCTACTTATATTCCACTCGGCAAAAAACACCGGCTGCATAACCCCGGTCAGATTCCGCTTGAGATTATTGAAGTACAATCCGGCAGCTATCTGGGCGAGGACGATATCATCCGTTTTGATGATAATTATCGTCGTAATTGAATCAGTTGAAGATAAAGGCAGATGAAAATCAGGATTGAAAACTTGATGGCTGAAAGCGGTGTTGTGTTTGGCACCAGTGGCGTCAGAGGCCGGGTCAGCGACATGACCGATAAGGTCTGTTTCGCCTACGTCACCGCATTTTTACAGCATGTATTCCGGCAAAACTGGCTGCAGCCGGGCAGCAAAGTCGGCATTGCTGGAGATCTCCGGGAAAGTACACCCAGAATCATCAGAGCGGCAACAAAAGCCTGTGAAGAAATGGGTTTTGCGCCAGTCTATTATGGCCTTATTCCATCCCCGGCGATTGCCTTGTATGGCATAGATCAACAAATGCCTACCATTATGGTGACCGGCAGCCATATCCCGGATGACCGGAATGGAATTAAATTCAATCTGCCAACAGGCGAAATTCTTAAACAGGATGAACTGCAAATCAAGCAGCAGACGGTAGCTACCGACGAGGCTTTATTTGATGAAAAGGGCAATTTCATCAAACCGTTCGCTGATCTTTTGCCGGACAATGCCGCTTATCAGCATTATCTTGATCGATATCTGAGTTTTTTCCCTGCCAATTGCCTGCAGGGAAAGCACATTGGTCTGTATCAACATTCCTCCGTGGCCAGAGAGGTTTTCAAGGTAATCCTTGAGCAGCTTGGCGCGAAAGTCACCTCGCTTGGGCGCTCAGCTAAATTTGTCTCGGTCGACACCGAGGCCATTCGTCCGGAGGATGTGGCGCTGGCCCGGCGCTGGGCTCAAGAACAGGGCTTTGATTGTATCGTTTCCACCGATGGTGATGCTGACAGACCGCTTATCAGTGATGAGAAAGGCGAATGGCTCAGGGGGGATATCGCCGGCTTATTATGTGCGTCTTATCTTGGTGCCGATATTGTTGTAACGCCAGTGAGTTGTAATTCAGCGGTGGAAAAAAGCGGCTTGTTCAGACAGGTAAGCAGAACCCGGATCGGCTCTCCCTATGTGATTTCAGCAATGCAGGAAGCAGCCAGCCTATACCCGGAAGCCGCTGTGGTCGGTTATGAAGCCAATGGTGGTTTTCTGCAGCAGACAAGCATTCGCCGTAACGACAAATTCCTGTCTGCCTTACCCACCCGCGATGCCGTTATTGTGGCTTTGTCAGTGATGATGGCCGCTTTCGAACGGCAATTGACCCTATCCGGATTAGTGCAGACTTTACCAGCCCGCTATACCTTCAGTGACCGTCTGAAAAACTTCCCGACGGCGCTCAGTCAGTCCAGGCTGGCTGAGTTTGTCAGCGGGGACTGGCAGCGGGATGTTGAAAATATTCACCAAGCATTTCCTTTCATTTCCCGCCCTGTGTCGGTCGACAACACCGATGGCGTCAGGATTTCACTGGAAAATCAGGATGTGGTCCATTTGCGGCCTTCCGGCAATGCGCCCGAACTGCGTTGCTATACTGAGTCCGGGAGCCCGGAGGCTGCCAGAGCACTGAATCAGCAATGTTTGCAACAGATGGCAGCATGGAATCAATAAAAGCAGAGCTTGTTAATATATAGCCTGCTTGAATCAGGGATTGGTTTGCTTCACTGGCAAACTCAGCTGACAGGGCGGCTTGCCGGAAAAGGCTGCGGCTGTCCAAAGCTCAACAAAAGTGAATCACAACTCAGCAGAACAGCTTCGCTCCGTATGAAGATATCAATTGGTCTGCCTGGCAGCCGGCTCTGGATAAAACGCAGTATGCAATAAGGAAAAGGAAACAATCCCGTTCATCGCTATCTTTTATTTCCGGAGACCTGTATGCAGGTGTTCCCGGATTCAGCGGGTTTTAGTTGCTGTTAACTGCTGGTTTTGTTACCATTCTGTGCTTTCTGGGAAGTCAGCGACACAGCAGTTAAAGATTGCTCCTTGTCCTGATTGAGGCAGAGCGGGACTGGCAACGTCCGCGTAACAATGTTTGTAAATTCCGGGCCCCTATAAGGGGTTTTTGTTTTTCTGGAGATTTGATTCTGTCTCCGGAGCTAAAGAGACAACTATGGCCATCACCGATCAGGTTGAACAATTAATTGAGTCGTCGATAGAGACCCTCGGCTATGAGCTGGTCGGTGTGGAATATATCCAGGGCGGGCCGGATCCCATCCTGCGGATTTATATTGATGCCGAGCAGGGCATCAGCATTGAAGACTGCGAACGGGTCAGCCATCAGGTCAGCGGTATTCTTGATGTTGAGGAGCCGATTCGCTCGGCTTATCTACTGGAAGTCTCTTCCCCCGGTTTTGACCGGCCGCTGTTCAAGCCGCGTGACTTTGAACGTTTCGCCGGGGTAGAAGCCAAGATCAGCATGAAACTGCCGGTGAATGGCAGACGTAATTTTAAAGGTGTGCTTCAGGGATTTGAAAACGGTGAGATATTGATTGAAGTGGATGGCGAAGTCTACGCATTGCCACTGGCAAAGTTGGGTAAAGCAAGACTTGTTGCCTGAAAAAAGCGTATTATTGTCGGTTAATAATAGAAAACTGGGTTGGATTAGTTTGCTGCGTAATCCACTGGGGGCGTGATGAATAACAAAGAAATTTTATTGGTGGTCGATGCCATGTCCAACGAAAAGGGCGTGGGCAAGGAAGTCATTTTTCAGGCTATTGAAGCCGCGTTGGCGATGGCGACCCGCAAACGTTATGAGATGGCGCTGGATGCCGCCGTCAAAATCGATCGCGTCACCGGCAACTACGAGACTTTCCGTCAGTGGTTAATCGTTGAAGACGACGAAGAACTGGAATCAGAAGAAACCCAGATAACACTGAGTGAAGCCAAGAAAAAAGACCCGGAAGCTGAAGTCGGTGGCTATATTCAGGAGCCGATGGAATCAGTCGAGTTCGGTCGTATCGCAGCACAAACCGCGAAGCAGGTTATTGTTCAGAAAGTGCGTGAAGCCGAGCGTGCCCAGGTCGTTGATCAGTACCGCGAAAAAGTCGGTCAGATGATTCACGGCACCGTCAAACGGGTTGACCGTGGTAACGTCACACTGGATTTGGGCGGCAATGCTGAAGCCTTCCTGCCTCGGGAAGAAATGATCCCGCGCGAGAGCTTCCGTGCCGGCGATCGTATCCGTGGTTATCTGAAAGAAATCCGTCCGGAAGGCCGTGGCCCACAACTCATTGTCAGTCGCGTTGCACCGCAGCTCCTGATTGAGCTGTTCACGCTTGAGGTGCCGGAAATCAGCGATGGCATGATCGAAATCAAAGGCGCTGCCCGTGACCCGGGTCTGCGAGCCAAAATTGCGGTGGAAGCTAAAGAGTCCCGCATCGATCCGGTCGGTGCCTGTGTCGGTATGCGCGGCTCACGGGTTCAGGCTGTGACTAACGAACTGGCTGGTGAGCGCGTTGACATCATTCTGTGGGATGAAGATCCTGCCCGCTTCGCCATCAACGCGATGGCACCGGCTGAGGTTTTGTCTATTGTTGTCGATGAAGATGCGCACAGTATGGATATCGCGGTTGAGGACGGACAACTGTCCCAGGCCATCGGCCGCAGTGGCCAGAACGTCAGACTGGCCAGCCAATTGACCGGTTGGGAGCTGAACGTGATGTCTGCTTCAGAAGCCGATCAGAAAGCAGAAAGCGAAATCGGTGAATTGATCCAGGCCTTTATGACCGATCTGGATGTTGACGAAGACGTGGCTCTGATCCTGGCGCAGGAAGGCTTCTCTTCTCTGGAAGAAGTCGCCTATGTGCCTGAGCAGGAAATGCTCGACATCGAAGAATTTGATGAAGATATCGTTGCTGAACTGCGCTCAAGAGCACGTGATGTTCTGTTGACCCGTGCAATTGCCAGCGAAGAGCAACTGGAATCAGCAGAACCGTCTCAGGAACTGCTGGATATGGTCGGGATGACACGCGATCTGGCCCTGACTTTGGCCAGCAATAAAGTGACCACACTGGACGATTTAGCAGAGCTGGCCGTTGATGAACTGGTCGAAATCGGTGGTATGAACGAAGAGCAAGCTGCAGCATTGATCATGAAAGCCAGAGAGTCATGGTTTGCAGACGAAAATACAGATGCAGGGGAGTAACCAATGAGTGACATGAGGGTTAAAGACCTGGCTGGCACAGTCGGAATCACAGCTGAGCGATTGGTAGAACAGCTGAATGAAGCGGGGATTAACGTCTCAGAGCCTGATGATCTGATTACTGAAGAGCAAAAACAGACTTTGCTCAAATTTCTGCAGCAACGCCATGGCAAATCTGATGATACTGCCGACTCATCACCCAGAAAGATCACGCTGAAACGTAAATCGGTCAGTGAAATCAAGCTGGGTGGTTCAGCCCGTGGCGGTAAAAGTGTCAGTGTTGAAGTCAGAAAGAAACGTACCTACGTCAAACGCAGCGACACTGAGCAGCCTAATGCCGCAGCTGAAGACCTGCTCAAGCAAAAGGCGGCAGAGGAACATGCTGCCGAAGTTGCTCGTCAGGAAGAACAACGTCTGCAGGAAACCAAACGCAAGCAGGAAGAAGCCGCGCGTTTGAAACAACAGCAGGATGAACAGGAGGCGGCGGCCGTTGCTGCTGCGATAGAGGCTGAAAATAAAGCCAATGAAGAAGCCCAGCGAGCTGCTGAAGAAGAGCAAAAAGCGCTGGAAGCCGAATCTAAAGCCAAAAAGCCTGCTGCCAAAGGCAAGCAGAAGGATGAAGACCTGACCGCCTCACAACTGGCGCATAAGAAGTTGGAAGAGGCTGACGCCAGGCGTCGTGCTGCCAACCTGGCGCGTATCGAAGCGGAAAAAGCTCTGGAAGCTAAGCGTAAGGCCCGCGAGGAAGAAGAAGCGCTGGAAAAAGCGCGGGAAGAAGCCAAAGCGGCTGCAGCTGAAGCACAGGCTAAAGAACAGAAAGCCGCTGCACGTAAGACGAAGGATGCTGAAGCCAAGCATGAACGTGGCAAATCAGCGCGTCGTGGTGGTCGTCGTGGTGAGGACGATGATTTCGAGCGTAAAGAGCTGCATGTCAGTGAAGGCAAGGGCGGCCGTCGCAAGAAGAAAAAAGGTGGCGGCGCAGGTCGTGTTGCAGTCAGAGACCAGGAGCATGGTTTCTCCAAGCCGACCGCACCGGTAGTTCGCGAAGTCAATGTGCCGGAAACCATCAATGTTTCTGAACTGGCACAGCGTATGTCGGTTAAGGCTGCTGAAGTGATTAAAACCCTGATGGGCCTGGGTACCATGGCCACCATTAACCAGGTGCTGGATCAGGACACCGCGGTCATTGTGGTTGAAGAAATGGGCCATATTGCCAAACCGATTCGTGAGAACGAAGTGGAAGAGGCTTTGCAGGTATCCGATGAGGAACTGGGCGAATCAGTAACCAGAGCACCTGTGGTGACCGTCATGGGTCACGTCGACCATGGTAAAACCTCGTTGCTCGACTATATCCGTCGCACTAAAGTGACCTCGGGGGAAGCGGGCGGTATCACCCAGCATATCGGTGCTTACCGGGTTGAAACCAGCCGTGGTGAGATCGCCTTCCTGGATACACCGGGGCACGCCGCGTTTACCGAGATGCGTTCACGCGGTGCCAAGGTCACAGATATCGTTGTACTGGTTGTCGCAGCCGATGACGGGGTGATGCCGCAAACGATTGAAGCGGTGCAACATGCCAAAGCCGCTGAGTCCATTGTTATCGTTGCCGTCAACAAGATGGATAAGCCGGAAGCCAATCCGGATCGTGTCAAGCAGGAACTCGCTAACCACGAAGTTATTCCGGAAGACTGGGGTGGCGATGTACAGTTTGTACCGGTATCCGCTTTGACGGGTGAAGGCGTAGAAGACCTGCTGGAAGCTATCTCAATCCAGGCTGAAATCATGGAACTGAAAGCCCCAGAGAAAGGGCCGGCACATGGTACGGTTATCGAAGCGCGCCTCGATAAAGGCCGCGGTACCGTTGTCACCGTACTGGTGCAGCAAGGTACGCTGAACAAGGGTGATATCGTCGTGGTCGGTCAGGAATATGGCCGAGTCCGCGCCATGTTCAATGAAAAAGGTGAACAGGTTGATAAAGCCGGCCCGTCGACCCCGGTTGAGCTGCTGGGTCTGTCTGGCACTCCGGCTGCCGGTGATGAACTGCAGGCAGCACCGGATGATAAAACAGCGCGTGAAATTGCTGATTTCCGTCACACCAAGGCGCGTGAGCAGAAAATGGCACAGCAGCAGGCTGCCAAGCTGGACGACATGTTCAACAAGATGGAAGAGGGCGATGTCAAAACCCTCAATGTGGTCATCAAAGGTGATGTTCACGGTTCCGTCGAAGCGGTGAGCCAGGGCTTGCAGAAGCTCTCTACCGATCAGGTGAAAGTCCGTGTGGTCGGCTCCGGTGTCGGTGGTATCAATGAAACTGATGCCCAGCTGGCTGCGGCATCAGATGCGATTCTGATCGGCTTTAATGTGCGTGCTGATAACGCCGCGCGTAAAGTCATTGCCGAGAAAGGCCTGGATGTTCAGTACTTCAGCATTATCTACGACCTGCTGGATGTAGTGACCAAAGCGATGACAGGCATGCTTGAACCGGTCTTCCGCGACGAAATCATCGGTCTTGCCCGTGTGGATGATGTATTCCGCTCACCGAAATTCGGTGATATCGCCGGCTGTCTGGTGGTCGAGGGTACCGTCAAGCGTAATAACCCGATTCGCGTATTGCGCGATAACGTGGTGATTTATGAGGGTGAGCTGGAGTCTCTGCGCCGCTTCAAGGATGACGTCAATGAAGTCAATGCCGGTGTCGAATGCGGTATCGGTGTCAAGAATTACAAAGACGTCAAACCGGGCGATCAAATCGAAGTTTACGAGCGGGTTGAAGTCAAACCGACACTATAATGGCAAGAGAATACAGTCGAACAAATCGTTTTGGTGAAGTGATTATGCGGGAACTCGCGCAGATGATTCAGCGCGAGATCTCGGATCCCCGTGTGGGAATGGCTACGGTGTCACATGTGGATGTGACCGCCGATCTTAAATATGCCAAGGTTTACGTCACCCGTCTCAATGGCTTTGAATCCGAGCAGGATGCTGCCGAATGCATCAAGGGGCTTAACAGCGCTGCCGGTTATCTGCGCCGTGGACTCGCCGGTCGCGTGAAGCTGCGTAATATTCCCGAACTGCAGTTTGTCTACGATAAGAGTCTGGAACAGGGCTTCAAAATGGATGAACTCATTGCCAGAGCCAATGCTTCAAATCGTCAGGAAGACGACTGAATCTAAACACCAGTATGGCTAGAAGAAATAAAAAAGGCCGCGATATTACCGGTATCGTGGTCATCGATAAACCCAGCGGCCACAGCTCCAATCATGTCCTGCAACAGGTCAAGCGCCTGTTTGATGCCAGAAAGGCCGGGCACACCGGTAGTCTCGACCCGCTGGCGAGTGGTGTTTTGCCAATCTGTCTGGGTGAGGCAACCAAATTATCAGGCTATCTGCTTGATGCTGATAAAGAATATGCTGTGACCTGCAAACTGGGTATTACCACTGATAGTGGCGATGCTGACGGTGAGGTCATAGATGAGCGGCCTGTGCCTGAGTTTGATGACGCAGATCTGCAGCAGATTCTGGAGACCTTCATCGGTGAGCAGGACCAGGTACCACCGATGTTCTCGGCACTGAAATATCAGGGACAACCTTTATACAAGCTTGCTCGTCAGGGTAAGGAAGTTGAGCGCAAGGCACGCCGTATCAGCATCTATGCAATTGAATTGCTGGACTGCAATCAGGATAGTTTCACCCTGTCGGTGCGCTGCAGTAAGGGCACTTATATCCGTACCCTGGTTGAAGATATCAGTCACAAGCTGGGTACCGGCGGTCATGTCACCATGTTGCGTCGAACCAGAGTGGCAGGCTATGCGCTGAGTGATGCGGTCAGTCTCGAGCAACTGACAGAACGTCGCGAAGCCGGTGAGCTGGAAGCACTCGACGAGCAACTGGAAGCGGCAGAAAATGCCTTACCGGACTGGCCGATGATTAATCTTGATGAGGCTGACAGTAAAACCTTGAGCTTCGGTCAGGCGATTCAGGTTGAACAGGATTTTAAATGCGCAAATGTGCGCCTGTTTGATCAGCATGAAAAATTTATGGGCTTGGGCGAAATGTCGCCAGACGGAGTAGTCAAGCCAAAACGTTTGTTTGTCGCTGCGGTTTAATGACGTTCTCCTTGTTTAGCAATGAGAAAGTCGGTAAAATTCGCAGCTCTTGAAGGGTTGGCTGTTCTGGTTGAGATCGGCTGGGACAGTTCAGAATTTAACTGCAAGCCATAAGGCTGCAAAAAGTTGGAGTATTCAATGTCAATTTCTGCACAACAAAAGAAAGAAATTATCAGCAAACACGCACGTACCGAAGGTGATACAGGCTCTGCTGAAGTCCAGGTTGCCCTGCTGACTGCGCGTATCAACAATCTGTCAGATCATTTCAAAACCAATACTCATGATCACCACTCGCGTCAGGGTCTGCTGAAAATGGTCAGCAGCCGCCGTAAGATGCTCGATTACCTCAGAAAAACGGATATCGAACGTTACCGTGCCCTGATTGCTGAATTAGGTCTGCGTCGCTAAGTTGAGTCTGGTGACCGATTATATTCAGCGAACCTCGCCGGTCCAAAACAGGCCGGGGTTGATGATATAAGATATGCCCCTGAAGCTGCTGCAGTTTCAGGGGCATATTCGTTTATTAAGTTTGTCAGTTTTAATCAGTGCCGGAACAGGTCCGGGGCTGAGAATGAAGAAGATAAGGAAAAAAGAGTGAACTCAGTAAAGAAGACAGTTCAATTCGGTGAGCACCAGTTAAGTCTGGAAACCGGAAAAATTGCCCGTCAGGCAGGCGGTGCCGTCATTGCCAGCCTTGGTGAAACCTCCGTACTGGTAACTGTGGTCGGTAAAAAAGATGTATCTCCCGGCCAGGATTTTTTTCCTTTAACTGTTAACTATCAGGAACGGACCTACGCTGCCGGTAAAATTCCGGGTGGTTTTTTCAAACGTGAAGGTCGTCCCAGTGAAAAAGAGACCTTGACCTCACGTCTCATCGACCGTCCGTTGCGTCCGCTTTTCCCTAAAGGCTTCCTGAATGAAGTTCAGGTGATTGCGACCGTCGTTGCACTGGACCCGGAAATCGATCCTGATATCCCTGCCATGATTGGTGCCTCTGCAGCACTGGCAATCTCCGGTATTCCTTTCAACGGCCCGCTGGGTGCAGCCCGTGTCGGTTATGTTGATGGTCAGTACGTACTGAACCCGGCTAAAGCCCAACTGGATAACAGCGCGCTGGATCTTGTGGTTGCCGGTACTGAAAGTGCCGTTCTGATGGTGGAATCAGAAGCCTCAGAATTGCCTGAAGAAGTCATGCTGGGCTCGGTCATGTTCGGTCACCAGCAGATGCAGACAGCCATTAACCTGGTGAAAGAACTGCAGGCTGAAGCCGGTAAACCGGCCTGGGACTGGACTGCCCCTGAAAAAGACGAAACGCTGTACAACACTGTTAAAGCGCAGGCTTATGAAGGCATCAAAGAAGCTTATGCCATCAGCGACAAACTGGCGCGTCTGGACCAACTGAGCAACGTGCGTAATGCCGCTGTTGAAGCGCTGGTCAATGAAGAATCAGAACTGACAGAAGAGCAGGTCAAGAACGTCTTCTCCAAACTGGAAAAAGAACTGGTTCGCGGCAAGATCATTGCCGGTGACCCGCGTATCGATGGTCGTGACACCAAGAGTGTCCGTCCTATCTTTGTGGAAACCACGCTGCTGCCTCGTGTTCACGGCTCAGCCCTGTTCACCCGCGGTGAAACCCAGGCCATGGTCGTCGCCACACTGGGCGCAGAACGTGATGCCCAGATGATTGATGCGGTAGAGGGTGAATACCGTGACCGCTTTATGCTGCACTACAACTTCCCGCCGTACTGCGTCGGTGAAACCGGTTTTGTCGGTTCACCAAAACGTCGTGAAATCGGCCACGGTAAACTGGCCAAGCGCGGTATCGCTGCCGTCATGCCATCGGCTGAAGAATTTCCGTACGTGGTTCGTGTGGTGTCAGAAATCACCGAATCAAACGGCTCAAGCTCGATGGCTTCCGTCTGTGGTACCAGCCTTGCATTGATGGACGCCGGTGTGCCGATTAAAGCCCCTGTTGCCGGTATTGCCATGGGTCTGATTAAAGAAGAGGATGGTTATGCCGTTCTGACCGATATCCTCGGTGACGAAGATCACCTGGGTGATATGGACTTTAAAGTGGCCGGTACCGATAAAGGTGTCACTGCACTGCAGATGGATATCAAGATCGAAGGTATTAACGAAGAAATCATGCGCACTGCACTGGCCCAGGCCCGTGATGGACGTCTGCATATTCTCGATAAGATGAACGCCGTCATTTCCACCCATCGCACCGAAATGTCCAAATTCGCACCACGCATCATTACCGTCAAGATCAATGCGGACAAAATTCGTGACGTTATCGGTAAAGGCGGTGCGACGATTCGTGCGATTACTGAGGAAACCGGCGCGACCATTGATATCCAGGATGATGGTACTGTCATGATCTTCTCCGCGGATTATGATGCTGGTCAAGCAGCTCTGCGCCGCGTGGAAGACATCACGGCAGAAGTCGAAGTCGGTAAAATCTACGAAGGCCGTGTTGCCAAGCTGATGGACTTCGGCGCGTTCGTTACTATCCTGCCCGGTAAAGATGGTCTGGTTCATATCTCGCAGATTTCTGATGAGCGCGTTGAAAACGTCGGCGATAAGCTGTCAGAAGGCGATATGATTAAAGTCAAAGTGCTGGAAGTCGATCGTCAGGGCCGTATTCGTTTGAGTATGAAAGCGGTCAATGAATCGACAGAAGACTAACTAAAACTTCGGCAGTAGATGAAAAGCCCCGACTGAATCCTCAGTCGGGGCTTTTTTTTTGCGCCAAATCAACGCTAAACCCATGGGTTACCTCTGTTAAGTTCCAAATATTCATAAAATAAATGTGAATTGATTCACAAAACAGAAAAACAATTCGTCAAAAGCTAAAGTTTTCGTTATCATCGCCAATAAAGGTATCGAATATTTCAAATATTCGTATTAATGGAGTAAGAAATCCTTAATGGAGGGTGGAGATGCAAAAAACGAAATTAGCTCAAATAATAACACTCGGTTTGGTTTTATCATTGTCTGTCGGCTGTAGTGGCAGTAGCAGCAAGTCTGTTAAAAGTTCTGGCGGCGGCGATATGGTCGATGGTGGTGGAAATACCGGTGGTGGTGATACCGGCGGGGGTGATACCGGCGGGGGTGATACCGGCGGTGGCGGCGGTGATGGTTCCACTGGCGTAGAAGCCCTGGTTGATGATGGCGGTGGTATTGTCGATAGCGTTGGTGAAACAGTCACCGCACTCGGTGGTACGGTGAGTCAGATTGATCTGCTGGGCACAGGCGCAGTAACCAGTGGTACCGGCGAAATATTAAGCAACACAGGTGAAGCAGTCAGCAGTCTCGGTGATGGTCTTAGCAATGGACTTGGCGCTTTGGGCGAAAATGATAACGCTATTGGCACGACGCTGGCTGGCGTTTCTGGTGCTGTCTCAGAAACAGGCGAAGCAGTCTCATCGGCTGGTAACACGGTAGAAAGTTTAAATACACTCCCAGTTTTTGCTCAAATTGATGAATCTACCGGTCTGCTTACAGAAGTGGGCGGCACAGTGGATTCGCTGGGCGGTGTCATCACACAGACCGGCGACACATTGACGGTTGCATTTACTCAGGAAGATGGTCACCTGAGCGGCCTTACAACAGAACTCACTGCGGTTGTCAGACCTTTAGTTTCCAATATCGGCGGTACAACCCAGGTGGTTGGTGAGGCCCTCATCGTGGGACCTCTGGCTAACAATATTCTCACCGAGGCTGGCACAGCGGTTGTGGTGCTGGGCAATCAGATTGGCAGTGAAGATAATGCCGTGCTTGCCGGTGCGGGCGGTACAGTATCAGGCGTAGGACAACTGGTTATTGATACCGGTGGCATTCTGTCGGTCAGTGATGCAGAGGGTGGTCAAGCATTCGACCTGGCTGGTTTGCTGGATACCAGCAACTTACCTGTCCTGGGTTCGGGTGAAGGCGGTCTGCTGGGTGGCACCGATGGTGTAGTTGGTACAGTGACAGATACCGTTGACGGCCTGACCGGTGGTGAAGGCGGTCTGCTGGGTGGCACCGATGGCGTAGTTGGCGCGGTGACAGATACCGTTGATGGTCTGACCGGTGGTGAAGGCGGTCTTCTGGGTGGTGCCGATGGTGTAGTTGGCACGGTGACAGATACCGTTGACGGCCTGACCGGTGGTGAAGGTGGACTGCTGGGTGGCGCTGATGGTGTGGTCGGCACAGTCACTGATACTGTTGATGGTCTCACCGGTGGTAATGATCTGCTGGGGGGCGTCACTGATACCGTGGATGGTCTTACCGGCGGTAATGATCTGCTGGGGGGCGTCACTGATACAGTAGATGGTCTTACCGGCGGTAATGATTTGCTCGGCGGGGTAACTGATACCGTCGATGGACTCACCGGAGGTAATGACTTGCTTGGTGGTGTCACTGGTGGTGAAGGTCTAGTGGGGGGCGTTACTGACACACTGGATGGCGTAACCGGTGGCCTGCTCGATACGGGCAGCGGCGATGGCAATGATGGTGGCCTGGTTGATCAGGTTGATGACGCGCTGCTGGATCCGATATTGGGCGGTATCCTTTAATTATTCAACAGCTGAGTTTGATGGATAGACTTAACCTTCGGTTCTGATGCTTTTGCTGGAAAAAGTAACACTTAAGACAGAAAAGCATCAGAACAGTGGCTTAATGTTCCATATCCATATGAGGTGTGGCGATTGTTCCCTGTTGCCACACCTTTTTTTTGTTCAAATTTTGTTTCATGGAAGATCAGGTTAATGATGAAATCAATGCTATTAAAGACACTCTTTTTCAGCTTTCTGGTGACTGGCAATGCCTGGGCGGTAGAACCGCCTTTTATTGTCGATGAAGCAGAGCAGGAGTTTATTGAAAAAGAGAAAACAAAGGTTGATTTACCGTCTGGGGAGTCGCTGACTACCGCAAAGCAGGTTGAGACGGTCAGAGTTGAAAAGGTCCAGTTTCAGGGAGGGACTGTTTTTTCCCTGCAACAACTGGCAGAGATGGTCAAGCCGCTGATCGGTCAGGATGTCACCAAAGCAGAAATTGTGGCCGTTTTGAGAACTATTACGGCGCGATATAAAGAGTCAGGCTATGCATTGTCATTTGCATTCCTGCCCAAACAGGATACCTCCTCAGGTTTGTTGACTATTGTCCTGGTCGAGGGCTATATCACCAGAAAAGAAATTATCATTGATGATGAAGATGTCAGAGCCAGGGTAGAAAAACTGGCAGCCAGAATGGAAGGTGAAAAACCGCTTACCACCAAGACTTTTGAACGTTACGTGGGATTGATTGAAGCAACGCCGGGCTATAAGTTCAAAATTCGGGTTCCCAAGCCAAAAACCATAGGAGGCGGGACCACGGTCAGGGTCGAGGAAGTCAGTGCCGACTGGTTTGAGACTTCCCTGGGCTTTGACGACAGTAAAGAAGAAGAATTAAAACTCCTGCCCGGGGTGACATTTAACTCATTGACGGAATATGGCGATAAGTTGACTCTGACAACATTGTTGCCTAACGATACGGTTGACGAATACTACGCACTCAATTACCAGCAGGATCTGGGAACAGATGGGCTGAAACTTGAACTGGCAGCGAATCATTTTGAAAGCGAAGGTGATGATCGTATTTTTGTTGCCGACATCCCTCTCAATTATCAGGAGAATAAAGATCGCGATACGTTGCGGGCAGGTTTGAAATATCCATTGCAGTTGTCAAAAAAATCCTCCTGGTGGATAGGCACTAACCTGCATTATCTTAATGAGGAAGCTGTGTATGAATTGCAGCGCGAAGATGGGCTGGGCAATGCCGTTGAGATTGAAAAGGCGCTGCGTTATTCAGCTTTGGAACTGAATACAGTATGGACCAAACAATTGACCCGTCAGATCTTCAGGTTATCCGGCAGTATCAAGCAGGGGCTGGAACTTGGAGACAGCAAAAATCGCATTATTGATGCTAATGGCACGCGCTCGGGTAGCGAGACGATTCATTTCAATACAATCAGGCTGGACGGATTATGGCGATACATGATCAGTCCGAAATGGCGTGCACAGACAAAAGCCAATCTGTTCTGGTCAGACGATATTTTACCATCAGCCGAACAGATTCGGTATGGGGGACCCCGTTACGGGCGTGGTTATCCTGATGGTCAGGCTCAGGGTGATAAAGGTATGGCCGCGGAGCTTGAGCTGCGTTATCTGCAGGCTGTTCCCATGCGTGTTATCAGACGTATAGAACCTTATATCGTGTTTGACGCTGCCCGCACCAAATTACGGGCCAGCAACAGGGAGCAGGAACTGGTCTCCGCTGCAATCGGTATGGACATCACTGATACCAACACTTACACCTTAGGACTGGAGTTTGCCAAGCCGATGGGAGATGCGCATTTTGAAACGGGTGACCGCAGTCCCATCTACAACATCAAAATTCGTTGGCAGTTCTGAATCAAGCTAAAAAACAGCCAAATGCTTCTCAATATTCTTTAATTTCGTTTTTAATGCATCTTAAATATGTTAAAAACAGAAGTTGGTGCGTCTGCACCCAGTCATGTTTTTCTCATGGCTATTTAAGAAATTAAGGAGTGAGAAATGAAAAAAAGAAGTCTTTTATCGTCCTGCCTTATTGCAGCGGGATTGTCCCTGTCTTTCACCGCCTCTGCGCTGGAGTTGGGTACCGGTTTGCCGACCGATGATGTGGTAGGTGCTGTTGCAGGCACGGTTGCAGGCGGCAAGGCGGCTGCGACAGGTCTAGTTGCTGACACACAAGCTGTTGCTGAAGAAACTGTTGCCGGTGCGGTGGCATTGACTGGTGAGGAAGATACCGTCAGTGGTGCAGTCAGTATTGTTGAGGGGGCGGTTGCCGATACACAGTCTTTGATTGGTGCTGAGGATCGTGTTGCCGGTGTAATTGCTAAAGTGGAAGCAAGCAAAACCGTCGTCAAGACAACGGTGGATGACACGGTTGCTCTGACAGGTACCATCGTACAGGAAACAAAAGCGGTTGCAGGTAATGCCCTCAGCGGTGTTGAAGATGTAGCCGGTGTCAGTGGTCTGACAGATGGAGCCACTGGTCTTGCCTCTGATACTGTCGACAATGTCACTGTGTTGGCTGCGGGTGCGGTGGACACCTCTGTCAGTCTGGTTGATGCCACTGTCGATACAGCTACTGGCCTTGTTGGGGGCGTTGATGCTGTTGGTACGGTTACAGACACTGTCGGTGGCCTCACGGGCGGTGATCTGCTGGGTGCAGATGTGCTTGGTACTGTCGGAGGCATTACCGGTGGCGAACTGCCAGGTGGTGATGTACTGTCGAGTGTGACCGATACTGTTGGGGGCCTGACAGGAGGAGAGCTGCCAGCTACGGATGTTGTAGGAACAGTGACAGGCACAGTGGGTGGTCTGACCGGTGGAACTTTGCCAGGGAACGAAGTAGTAGGCACGGTTACTGACACGGTCGATGGCCTGACTGGTGGCCTGCTTGATGTCAGTGGTACTGTCGAGGCGGATGCATCAGCTTCAGGAGATGCACAGTTATCTGCCGCTCCATTACTGGGTGGTCAGATCTAACTGTCCGGAGCACCACCGGGGCATAGCTCCGGTGGTCTCTTTTCTCACTCCTTTATCTTTTTCGCTTCTGCCGCATTTCAGATTCGAGCGGCCCATTCCTGATTCTAAAACCCCTCCTGGCAATGCTATGCTAGCCCATTAGGACAAATACCCGGGGTTTATATGCGAGTGGACTGGCACCAATATTATGCTGCAGTTTGGCGTAGTCACAGTCAGAAACTGAAACCTGTTGAACGTTTGGATCCGGTCAGGCTCAATGAGTTGAAAGGTATCGATAAACAGAAACAGGCTTTGCTTGAGAATACGCTGCATTTTATGGAAGGAAAAACCAGTAATCATGCGATGCTCTGGGGGGCTCGCGGTACCGGTAAATCCTCTCTAATCAAGGCAGTATTGAATGAACTGGCGACGCAGGGACTGCGTATGGTTCAAGTCGATAAAGATGATCTTGCTTATCTGCCCGAAATCCTCGACTCGCTGGAGGAAACGGATGAGCAGTTTCGTTTTGTGGTTTTGTGTGATGATTTGTCTTTTGAAGAAGGGGAATCCAGTTACAAGCCGCTCAAGACCTTACTTGAAGGAGGCCTGGAATTACCCCCCGAACATGTGCGTCTTTATGCGACCTCGAACCGCCGGCATCTGCTGCCGGAGAAGCAATCGGAAAACCAGCTCAGCGGTCTGGTCGATGGTGAAGTCCATTATGCTGACAGCCTGGAAGACAAACTCGCCTTATCAGACCGTTTCGGTCTGAATCTGTCGTTTTATCCGGCGAACTGGGAAAACTATTTTGCGATTGTAGAATCGCTGTTTAGCGACCTGGATCTGGATCAGCAGCAATTGCACGAAGCGGCAAGACTCTTCGCCATGGGACGCGGTAGCCACAGCGGCCGCACCGCAAAGCAGTTTTATCAGTATTACCGGGCCAGAATCATTAGTTAATTGTGCCGGGTGCACTCTCTTCAGTGAGACCATACTGCATCAGCCAGCGTAGCAGCGGTGCGAATAAAGCGCAGCTGAACATCACTACACTCATCGGCCAGGCAGTCCCATCACCCAATACTCCGACCAGTGAGCCACTGACCGCGCCGGTGGCAAAACCGGCCGCGCCCAGCAAGGCTGTGGCAGTGGCACTGTTGGTGGGGAAATACTCGACGGTGCTGGAAGTCGCATTGGATACAATCAGACCCATCAGGCCGATAAATACAACTATCAGTGGCAGCACGAGATACAGTGATGGCGACTGCACGAAGCTGACATAGAGCAGTAATACGGCGGCTGTCAGCAATTGTCCCGCCTGACCCAGGCTCAGGATTTGCTGCGGCCGGTATTGATGCAACAGGCGCAGGTTAAGCCTGTTAAAAAACATCATCGACACAACATTGATACCAAATAAAAACGGATAAACCGTTTCACTGACCCCGAAATAACCCATATAGACTGATGGCGACCCGGTAATGAAAGCAAACATACCGCCCAGCGCAAAACACTGTGAAAAAATAAAGCCGACAGCGCAACGGTTGCTGAGCACCATTTTATAACGCCTGAAAGCACTGGGTCGGTCACTGACGATCAGACGTGTTTCCGGCAGTTTGAAAAAGAGGGTGCTGCCGATAAGCAGTCCGTAAACCAGGAGAAAATCAAAAATCAATCGCCAGCCGCTCATGTGTAACAAGAGCATACCGATCAGCGGCGCCAGTAATGGTGCCAGCATCATAATAATGGCCATATTGGAGAGATGACGGGCGCTTTCCTGGCCTTTGCTCAAGTCACGAATGACCGCGGCAGAGTTAACCACAGCCAGTCCCCCACCCAGGGCTTCGATAATTCGACAGGCCCACACCCACTCTATGCTCGGGCTGAAAATAATGCCCAGCGTACCAAGGCAGAACAGGCTGATACCGGTGCCTGTGGCCGCACGACGGCCGAAATGATCAGAAAAGGGGCCGCCTATAATCTGGCCCACAGCAAAACCGGCCAGAAACAGGCTTAAAGAGAGCTCGGTATCATGAATGCTGACATTAAAAAACGCCGACATATCAGGCATTGCCGGAAGATAAGCATCAATCGCCAGTGGCGTCATCGCCGTCAATGCGGCAAGAAACAGGATCAGCGATCGAAGATCTGGTCGGTTTGCAGTCATTCAGAAATTTCTGTCTGCGATTCAAGCTGATGCAGACAGCCTTTAAGTAAGTGGGCAAGCTGAGTTTTATCATTCTCTGACATGCCGTTCAGTAAAAAAGCAAGCAAGTCAAAATGAGCCGGAGCAACCTGTTCAATCAGTTTTTTCCCGGCGGGCGTCAGTGATACTTTAATGCTGCGCCGGTCATGGCTGCAGTGGGTTCTGCTGATGAGTCCCTTATTTTCCAGCCGATCCAGACGACTGGTCATGGCACCGGAACTGAGCAGCATGCTCTGATACAGCTCAGAGGGCGTCAGTGCTTTTCCATCAACCCGTTTCAGGGCTGCAAGCACATCAAATTCTCCCTGTTTGAGATTAAATTGCGAATGTAAGTTTCCAATCCTGGTTTCCAGTGCCTTACTGAAGCGTAAAGTCCGTGCAGCGATTTGCATTGCATTTACATCAGCATCAAGGCCCCTCGCGAGCCATTGTTCACTGATGATATCAACATCATCGGGGGCGTTAATTTTTCTCATATTGACTCTTGCCTTTAAAGCCTTGTTTCAGTCTAACTTTTTATCTTTATAAAAACAATCTTTATATAAAGATAAAAATCTGTAATAAATTGATTTAAATTTACTTATTTTGTAAACAGTTAGTTGCCGAAATACGCCAAAATATTAATTTGGCATGCTTGTTCATATTGATGTTATCGGTGGACAAACTTATAATATGCCCTGATCGCAACGATCAGAAGGATGACAGGCAGGGGCCTGTTTCATCATGCAGAACATGCCGTTCTGATCTCTCAAATTTTTAACTTTCAGGCCAATGACGCCTGCGCCTTGCTGATCAATCTCAGCCCGGCCGGGAAAAGCTGTGCCTGTTTTGCTTTGTGTCGGAGAAAAGATTCCTGTGAGTCATTACAAGCCGTACAACGGACCAGCCGCAGGCTGGGGTGCTCTGGTCAGTGTGACCCGTAACTGGTTAGGGAGTAAAAACGCGATAAAAAATATCCGCGCTATGCTCAAAACCAACCAGGATCACGGACTGGACTGTCCAGGCTGTGCCTGGGGTGAAACGCCGGAAAAGCATTTCATCAAGTTCTGTGAGAACGGCGCCAAAGCGGTGAACTGGGAGGCAACCAGTCGCCGGGTTGATCCGGCCTTTTTTGCTGCTCACAGTAATAGCGACTTACTCAAGCAAAACGACTGGTGGCTCGAATCACAGGGGCGGATCACCCATCCGATGCGCTATAACCCGGAAACCGATCATTACGAGCCGGTGACCTGGAAGCAGGCTTTTGAAACGGTGGCCCAACACCTGAAAGCATTAGATTCACCTGACGAGGCCGAGTTTTACACTTCAGGCCGCGCCAGCAATGAAGCTGCTTTTCTGTATCAGTTGTTCGTGCGCGCTTTCGGCACCAATAACTTTCCTGATTGTTCCAATATGTGCCACGAGGCCAGTGGCATTGGCATGTCAGAAAGTCTGGGCGTCGGTAAAGGCACCGTGACCTTTGAAGACTTTGCAGAAGCCGATGCGATTTTTGTCATCGGTCAGAACCCGGGAACCAATCATCCACGTATGCTGGAACCACTGCGCGAAGCAGTCCAGCGCGGCGCCCAGGTGGTCTGCTTCAACCCGCTGAAAGAGCGGGGGCTGGAGCGTTTCCAGCATCCGCAGAATCCGCTGGAAATGCTGACTAATGAATCCGAGCCTACTACCAGCGCCTATTTCCGTCCGGCGCTGGGCGGGGATATGGCAGCGATCCGCGGTATGGTCAAATTCCTGTTGCAATGGGAGCGTCAAGCCCTGGCCGAAGATAAACCTGCGGTATTCGATCACGAATTTATTGCGGAACATACTGACGGTCTGGATGCGTACCTGGCGGAAGTCGATAACACCAGCTGGGAAAAAATTGAAGCGCAATCCGGACTGAACCGTCAGGATATCGAGCTTGCGGCTAATATGTACCGCAAGGCGGATCGGGTCATTATGTGCTGGGCGATGGGCGTGACTCAGCATCTGCATTCGGTGGCGACAGTACAGGAAATCATTAACCTGCAATTACTTTGCGGCAATATTGGCAAACCGGGTGCCGGTCTGTCACCGGTGCGGGGGCACAGTAATGTGCAGGGCGACCGCACCATGGGGATTGATGAGCAGCCGCCAGCGTCTTTGCTGGATGCACTGGAGCAGCGGTTCCAGTTCAAAGTGCCGAGACAACATGGACACACTACGGTTAAAGCGATTGCTGCGATGGAGGCAGGTGAAGCCAGAGTGTTCTTCGGCCTCGGTGGTAATTTTGTGCAGGCAGCACCGGATACGCCGCGTACATATGCGGCGATGAGAAATTGTGAGCTGACTGTGCATGTGTCTACCAAGCTGAACCGCAGTCATCTGATTACCGGGAAACAGGCATTGATTCTGCCCTGTATCGGCCGTACCGAGATTGATTACCAGAAAACCGGCAAGCAGGGTATTACCGTTGAAGATACTTTCAGCATGGTGCATATCTCCTACGGCCAGTTGAAACCGTTTTCGCCATTGCTTAAATCTGAATCGGCAATTGTCGCTGGTGTGGCCGAAGCCACACTGGGCAAGTATCCCGTCGACTGGAGCTGGCTGGTGGAAGATTACAGTCGTATCCGTGATTTAATTGACGACACTATTCCTGGCTTTGCCAATTTCAATGAACGAGTTGATCTGCCGGGTGGTTTTTACCTGGGTAACAATGCCCGGGACCGAGTCTGGTATACCGACAGCAGCAAGGCGAATTTCAAGGCCAATGCTTTACCGACGCATCTGGTTCATGCCGATATCACCGCCAAAGGCGACAAGCCAGATCTGATCCTGCAGACCATGCGTTCGCATGACCAGTACAACACCACGGTCTATAGTATGAATGACCGCTATCGCGGAGTTTACGGTATGCGTGATGTGGTGTTTGCCAACGAGGCCGATATCCGCAAGCTGGGACTGGAGCACGGTCAGAAAGTCGATCTGATCTCTTTGTGGGGCGATGGCAAAGAACGCCGGGTCAATGGTTTTACCTTGCTCAGTTACGATATTCCGGAAGGTCAGGCGGCCGCCTATTACCCGGAAACCAATCCGCTGGTACCACTGGATAGCGTCGGCGATAAAACCTTCACACCGACCTCCAAGTTTATAGCCATCAAGCTGAAGGCCAGCCGCGAGGCCGACGCTGCCTAGACTGCGGGACTGATTGTTTCAGCCTGCAATATGCGCGAAAATACACGGTTTGCCGGCCTCGGTCGGCAAACCGTTTTTTAATCTAGAGCTGTAATCTATGTCCAGTCCTGTTCAACAAGCTGCCAGTAAACGGCGCACCTTTGCGATTATTTCGCATCCTGACGCCGGTAAAACTACGCTGACCGAAAAACTGCTGTACTTTGGTGGCGCCATTCAGATGGCAGGGAGTGTCAAATCGCGTAAAACCGACAAGCACGCGACCTCGGACTGGATGGAAATGGAAAAAGAACGGGGTATCTCGGTCACCTCGTCGGTGATGCAGTTTCCCTATAACGGTCGTATCGTCAACCTATTGGATACGCCCGGTCACGCCGACTTTTCCGAAGATACCTATCGTACCCTGACTGCGGTTGATTCGGCTCTGATGGTCATCGACAGCGCCAAAGGTGTTGAAGAGCGCACCATTAAGCTGATGGAAGTCTGCCGCCTGCGCGACACCCCGATTCTGACCTTTATCAATAAGCTGGACCGGGAAGGGCGCGAACCGATTGAATTGCTGGATGAAGTTGAAACTATCCTCAATATTCAATGTGCGCCCATCACCTGGCCGATTGGAATGGGCAAAGGTTTTAAAGGTATTTTCCATCTGCTCAATGACAGCGTGCATCTGTTCCAGCCGCATACCAAAGAGGCAGGTGAAATTATTCAGGGCTTGGATAACCCGCGTCTTGACGAGCTTTTCGGCAGTATGGCAGAAGACCTGCGCGATGAGATTGAACTGGTGCGCGGCGCCAGCCATGAATTTGATCTGGATGAATTTCTGGCCGGTCGACTGACGCCGGTGTTTTTTGGTTCGGCCATGAACAACTTCGGCGTGACCGAGTTGATGGATTCTTTTGTTGAATATGCGCCGGCCCCTCAGCCACGGGAAACCAAGACCCGTGAAGTGTCAGCCGGGGAAGAAAAGTTCAGTGGTTTTGTCTTTAAAATCCAGGCCAATATGGATCCTAAACACCGTGACCGGATTGCTTTTATGCGGGTCTGCTCAGGTAAATACAGCAAAGGCATGAAACTGCACCAGACCCGTATCGGCAAGGATGTCACCATTGCCAACGCCGTAACTTTTATGGCGGCCGAACGCGAGCAGGCGGAAGAAGCCTGGCCCGGCGATATTCTGGGTCTGCACAATCACGGTACGATTCAGATCGGCGATACCTTCACCCAGGGTGAAGATCTGCAGTTCACCGGCATTCCTTATTTTGCACCGGAACTGTTCCGTCGCGTTCGCCTGAAAGATCCAATGAAGAACAAGGCACTGCTCAAAGGTCTGCAGCAGTTGAGTGAAGAGGGCGCGACCCAGTTGTTCCGGCCAATAGATAATAATGACCTGATTCTGGGCGCAGTCGGCGTGCTGCAGTTTGATGTTGTCGTACACCGACTCAAGGGTGAATACAATGTGGAATGTGCCTATGAACCGGTCCAGGTGTATACCGCGCGCTGGGTCTATTGCGATGATGAGCGCAAGCTGGAAGAGTTCAAGAAAAAAGTATCCAACAACCTCGCCTATGATGGTTCAGGCAACCTGACCTATATCGCCCCGACGCGGGTCAATCTCGACCTCACCATGGAGCGTTGGCCTGATATCGACTTCCGCGCCACCCGCGAGCATCTCTAGTCGTATTGAAGATCGCCGGAAATCGTCGGGCGATCACTTGCACTTGTGGATCGAAGTCAAGCAGAATAGCGATAGGCACTCTGCTGAAGGGACGAACGGATGAAAGTCAGGTCGATCACCAAGAATAAAGGCAAGCCCGTCATCGGCTTAACGCCATCGGATTCGCTGGACAAGGCCGTCACCTTGATGATGGAACATCGCATCGGCTCGCTGGTGGTGACTGATGATGCGGGCAAGCTGGTCGGGATTCTGTCAGAACGCGATTTGCTGAATATTCTGCATCAGAAACATGCGATGTGGAGTCCGGTCGCAGTGGCTGATGCCATGACGCCTGACCCTTATGTCTGCGAGCCGGACAATACACTGGAAGAGTGCATGAATATGATGGTTGCACATAATATCCGTCATCTACCGGTGGTTTTCAAAGGCAAGCTTGAAGGTATGCTATCGATCACCGATATCGTGGAAGAGCTGCTGAACAAGGCCAAATTTGAAAATAAATTACTCAAGAATTATATTCAGAATTGGCCTGACGCCGAGCATGAGCAAGGCGAGTAGCGGCGGTCAATCCTCATCAGTAGGATAGTCGGTGGTGCGTTCGGTCTGCAGTTTGTTGTCGCGGGCAAAATCCATCAGAAAATCAAACAGCATTTCGTTAGTTTCTTCCAGCATCGCATCGACAATTACACATTTGACGCCGTCTATCGTCGCCAGTCGGACATTGGGGTGGAAGATGATACGTCTGCCCGGCCCATAGGAAGCGACAGCCCCACACAGGCGCTCAGCCCAGTCACTGGGCCGGAATTTACCGCCGTCCTGTGTTAAACCGCGAATAATCACCTTTTCCGATGTGGCCATAGGATTTTGCTCGATTAAGAGACCTGACAAGGCCGACATTCTACTGCAAATCGGCTGCCTTGCATAAGCGCCAAGCTGCAATAAATCCTTTTATCATCAAGTGATGTCTCAACAGCCCATCAAAAAATCCGTATAATTACCGCTTTTGGTTTTTCGAGAATCACGAGAAGCTTGTGGCCGATTACAAACACACACTGAACTTACCTGCGACCGACTTTCCAATGAAGGCGGGGTTACCCAACCGGGAACCGCAAACTCTGAAGCGCTGGCAGGAGATTGATCTCTACAGCAAACTGCGCGAGCAGGCCAAAGGCCGCCCTCAGTTTATTCTTCATGATGGTCCGCCGTATGCCAATGGTGACATTCACATCGGCCACGCGGTCAATAAGATTCTGAAGGATATTATTCTCAAGTCCAAGACCCTGAGCGGGTTCGACGCGCCCTATGTGCCTGGCTGGGACTGTCACGGACTGCCTATCGAACTCAATGTCGAGAAGAAAGTCGGTAAACCTGGCGTTAAAGTGTCAGCCAAGGAATTCCGCGAAGCCTGCCGTCAATATGCGGCTAAACAGGTCGATGGTCAGCGTGAGGACTTCAAACGGCTGGGTGTGCTGGGTGAGTGGGACAATCCCTATCTCACCATGGATTACAGTTTTGAAGCCGATATTATCCGCACCCTGGGGCAAATCATTAAACAGGGCCATCTGCACAAAGGTGTGAAGCCGGTCCACTGGTGCGTGGATTGTGGTTCGGCACTGGCAGAAGCTGAGGTTGAATACGAAGACAAAACCTCGCCGGCGATTGATGTCCGTTTTGAGGTGATCGACACCCCCGCATTTGAACAGGCTACCGGCGTCACGGGGCAGGGCACAGTCAACGTGCCTATCTGGACTACCACGCCCTGGACACTGCCTGCTAACCAGGCGGTAGCTCTCAACCCTGAGCTGACTTATGTCGTCGTCCAGACGGCGAATGAACGTCTCTTGCTGGCCGAAGCCTTGTATGAAAAGGCGCTCGAACGCTATCAGCTGGAAGGCGAGGTTATCGGTCGGGTTAAAGGTGAAAAGCTGGAAGGGCTGTTGTTGCAACATCCGTTCTATGAACGCCAGGTTCCATTGATTCTGGGTGATCACGTCACCAGTGACGGCGGTACCGGTGCCGTACACACCGCGCCTGGTCACGGTCAGGATGACTACACGGTGGGTCTCAAATACAAACTGGAAGTCGATAACCCGGTGGGCAGTAACGGCTGCTTCCTCCCTGACACGCCAATGTTTGCCGGCGAATCGGTATTTAAAGCCAATCCGCAGGTTATCGAACTGTTAAAAGACAAGGGCGCTTTGCTGGCGCATCAGGATCTTTTACATAGCTATCCGCATTGCTGGCGCCACAAAACGCCGATTATTTTCCGTGCCACGCCGCAGTGGTTTGTCAGCATGGATCAGAACGGCCTGCGCCAGGCTGCAATGAAAGCGATTGCCGATACCGAGTGGATGCCGGACTGGGGCCAGAAGCGTATCGAAGGCATGGTGGAAGGCCGACCTGACTGGTGTATTTCCCGTCAGCGTACCTGGGGTGTGCCGATCCCGCTGTTTGTCCATAAACAGACCGGCGAACTGCATCCGCAGACAGACACCTTAATCGAACAGGTGGCGCAGAAAGTCGAGGCCGGTGGTATCGATGCCTGGTTCGATATGGATGGTGAGCAACTGCTTTCAAGTGATGCGGCTAATTACGATAAAGTCACTGATACACTGGATGTCTGGTTTGATTCGGGTGTGTCTCATGCCTGTGTGCTGGCACGCCGTGACTATCTCAACCGGCCTGCTGATCTTTATCTGGAAGGCAGTGACCAGCATCGAGGCTGGTTCCAGTCTTCTTTGCTGACCTCGGTCGCGACCACCAATGCCGCACCTTATAAAGCGGTATTGACTCATGGTTTCACGGTCGATGCTGAAGGCAAGAAAATGTCCAAGTCCAAGGGCAACGTCGTCGCGCCGCAAAAGGTCATGAACAACCTGGGTGCCGATATTATCCGTTTGTGGGTAGCCGCAACAGACTACAGCGGTGAAATGCATGTATCGGATGAGATCCTCAAACGTACTGCTGATTCCTATCGCCGTATCCGTAATACCGCACGTTTTCTGCTGTCGAATCTGAACGATTTTGACCCGGCATCTAATCTGGTGGCGACAGAAGACATGCTGCCGCTGGATCGCTGGGCGCTGGACCGTGCTTACCAGGTGCAGCAGGACATTCTCAAAGCCTACGACAATTATCAGTTCCATTTGATTTACCAGAAAGTGCATAACTTCTGTGCCAATGAGATGGGCAGCCTGTATCTGGATATCACCAAAGACCGCCAGTACACCATGAAAGCCGACAGTCTGGCGCGTCGCAGCTCACAGACCGCGATGTACCACATTCTCGAAGCCCTTGTACGCTGGATTGCGCCGATCCTGACCTTTACTGCCGATGAGCTGTGGGAACATCTGCCGGGTGAGCGAAATGAATCAGTGATTCTGAATAGTTGGTATGAACAACTGAAACCTTTTGACCAAACAAAAGAAGATAGAGCGTTTTGGTTAGAAATATTGCGTGTTCGTGACGCAGTCTCAAAAGCTCTTGAGCTTGAGCGTAATGAGGGGAATATCAAGGCTGGGCTTACCTCTGAAGTTACACTGTATGCCGGACCATCACTCTACGAAAAATTGGATGTTATTGGTGATGAGCTGAAGTTTGTTTTTATTACCTCAGCAGTGAAGCTCCTGCAGCAGCCTGAAAATGATTCACTTAAGGGTAAACACAAGGGTGTCTTATCAGGCTTCTCTCTGGATGTCATAAGATCTGAACATGCCCGTTGCGATCGCTGCTGGCATCAGGTGCCATCGGTAGGCCAGAACCCGAATCACCCTGAGCTGTGTGAACGCTGCGTCGACAATATCGAGGGGGCTGGCGAACAGCGCCAGTTTGCCTGATACCATGCTGAAATGGCTTAACTTATCTGCCGTGGTTATTGTGCTGGATCAGCTTAGCAAATGGCTGATGAGCAGCTGGCTGGATCTGCATGAAAGTGTCGCGGTATTGCCACATTTCAATCTGACGCTGGCACACAATTATGGTGCCGCTTTCAGTTTCCTGGCCTCAGCCGGGGGCTGGCAGCGCTGGTTTTTTGTGGTGCTGGCCCTGGCAATCAGTACGGCGCTGATTATCTGGCTTAAACGTCTCGGTTCCTATGCCAGGCTTGAAGCAGCCTCGCTGGCTTTGATCCTGGGCGGTGCCCTTGGTAATGTGATTGATCGGTTGATTCACGGTTATGTGATCGATTTTCTCGACGTCTACTACGGCAGTTATCACTGGCCGGCTTTTAATGTCGCTGATTCGGCGATTTGTGTCGGTGCCGTGCTGTTAATCCTAGATAGCTTCAGAAGCAAAACGGAGCCCCAATGAGCTTTTGTGATCTCGCAGTCAGCGGTGTCGCTGAGCTGCAGCCTTACGTACCGGGTAAACCCATTGAAGAATTGCAACGCCAGTATGGCGTGCGTGATGTAATCAAGCTGGCTTCCAATGAGAACCCGCTCGGGCCATCCAAAGCTGCGCTGGCTGCGGTAGCCAAATCCTCCAAGGAAATGACACGCTACCCTGATGGTAATGGTTACACGCTCAAAATGGCACTGGCAGAGAAACTGCGACTGTCGCCGGAGCAAATTACCCTGGGTAATGGTTCCAATGATGTGCTGGAATTACTGGCGCGGGCCTTTGCCGGTCACGGCGATGAAATTATTTATTCTGAGCACGCCTTTGCTGTGTATCCACTGGCAGCCAAGGCAATTGGCGCCACCGGTATCGCCACACCGGCAAAAGACTATGGGCATGATCTGAGTGCGATGCTCAAAGCGATTAGCCTCAGAACCAAGCTGATTTTTATTGCCAACCCCAATAACCCGACCGGTACCTGGGTTGAACCGTCGGAGATTCAGGCTTTTCTGGATAAAGTGCCGGAGAAGGTTCTGGTGGTGCTGGATGAAGCTTATGTTGAGTATCTAGAGCAGACCGAAACCGCGATCAGCTGGCTACAGGATTTCGATAACCTGGTGATTACCCGTACCTTTTCCAAGGCTTACGGGCTGGCTGGACTGCGTATCGGTTATGCCTTGTCGCATCCGGAAATTGCCGATCTGCTGAATCGCATCCGTCAGCCATTTAATGCCAACAGCCTGGCCCAGGCAGCGGCAGTCGCAGCGCTGGGTGACGAAGCCTATCTGCGCGAATCGCGTGAAATGAATGAGGCTGGTATGAAACAACTCATCACCGGCTTCGACAAAATGGGGCTGAAATTCATCCCTTCCAAAGGCAATTTCATCACCGTTAATGTGCAGACCAATGCCGCGGAGGTTTATGACGAACTGCTGTATGAAGGTGTCATTGTCAGACCGGTGGCAGGCTATGGTCTGCCTCAGCATTTGCGGGTAAGCATCGGGCTTGAACAGGAAAACCAGCGCTTTTTAGAAGCCTTATCCCGCGTTCTGGGGCGTGGCTGATGATTAACCGTTTGGCTATTATCGGCGTTGGACTGATTGGCGGTTCCTTGTCACTGGCGCTGAAAAAGAAGGGCGCCGTAAACCAGGTAGTTGGCTATGCCCGCAGTGAAGAGGCAAGGCAAGAGGCGCTGGATTTAGGCATTATCGATCAGGCCGCAGCCTCGTTGGCCGAGGCGGTTGCCGGCGCGGATATGGTTTTTGTCGCCGTACCCATGGGCGCCATGGCCGAGGTATTTGACGGTATTGCCGGACAGCTGAATCCTGAAGCGATCATTACCGATGGTGGCAGTGCCAAATCACAGGTGGTTGAAGCTGCCAGAAAGTCGCTGGGTGATAAATTCCGTCAGTTTGTGCCGGGTCATCCCATAGCCGGCACTGAAAAAAGCGGGCCTTCAGCGGCTTTTGCCGAACTTTATCAGGATCACCGGATTGTATTGACCCCAGTGGCGGACACCGATGCCGCGGCGACGGCGAAAGTCAGGCAGATGTGGCAACTGACCGGTGCGGAAGTGTTTGAAATGGACGTAAGCCATCACGACACGGTGCTGGCTGCAACCAGCCATTTACCGCATGTACTGGCGTTCAACCTGGTAGGCATGCTGGCCGAACGGGATGATTGTGATGAAGTGCTGCGCTATGCTGCCGGCGGTTTCCGTGATTTTTCCCGCATTGCCTCCAGCGATGCTGTGATGTGGCGTGATATCTGCCTCGGCAATCAGAAAGCGATTCTGGCGCTGCTGGAACAGTATCATCAGGGTATGAACCGGATAGAAAAAGCCATTCGCGACGGTGATGGTGATTATCTGATTGAAGTCTTTTCGCGAGCCAAAAAAGCCCGTGATACCCGTTTTGCCGATCCCGATTTAATTGATAACAGCGAAGTCTGAGAGTAGCAGCCACCGAGTCCAGCGAAATGAATAAAAAATATATTGTCCATCCCGGCGGAAAGATCACCGGCGAACTGCGGGTGCCGGGGGATAAATCCATTTCCCACCGCAGCATCATGCTGGGCGCCCTGGCAGAAGGCACCACTGAAGTCACAGGCTTTCTGGAAGGCGAAGACGCGCTGGCGACACTGGCTGCGTTCCGCACCATGGGCGTCCATATTATCGGCCCCGATAAAGGTAAAGTGACGATTCACGGCGTAGGTATGCATGGTCTGAAAGCCCCGGCCACTGCATTGGATCTCGGTAACAGCGGTACTTCCATGCGCTTGTTGAGCGGTTTGTTAGCCGCGCAGGACTTTGACGTCACATTGACCGGTGATAAATCGCTATCGGGCCGGCCGATGAAACGGGTGACCGATCCGCTGGCACTAATGGGCGCTGAGATTGAGACCAATGAGGGTAAACCACCACTGAACATACATGGTGGTAAACAACTCAAAGGCATTGATTACGAACTGCCGATGGCCAGTGCTCAGGTCAAGTCCTGCCTGTTGCTGGCCGGCATGTATGCTAATGGCAAAACGTCAGTGACTGAGCCTGCACCGACCCGTGACCATACAGAACGCATGCTGGGTGGGATGGGATATCCGCTGCAGCAGCAGGGCAGTACCGTTACGATTGAAGGCGGCGCAAAACTGACTGCGACCCGGATTGATGTCCCGGCCGATATCTCTTCTGCGACTTTCTTCATGGTGGCGGCGGCCATCGCACCGGGCAGTGATGTGACGCTGAAACACGTTGGTATCAACCCGACCCGTATTGGCGTTATCAATATTCTCAAGCAGATGGGCGCCGATATCAGTTTGACCAACCAAGCCGAAACCGGCGGTGAACCGGTAGCCGATATCCGGGTGCAATATGCGCCGCTGAAAGGCATTCAGATTCCGCAAGAGCAGGTGCCGCTGGCGATTGATGAATTCCCGGCTTTGTTTATTGCCGCCGCCTGTGCCGAAGGCCAGACCGTGCTGACCGGCGCAGAAGAGTTACGCGTCAAGGAGAGTGATCGTATTCAGGTGATGGCTGATGGTCTGACCACGCTGGGGATTGATGCTCAGCCAACGGCTGACGGCATTGTCATCAACGGTGGCATCATCGGCAGTGGTGAAGTGGACAGTCACGGTGATCACCGTATTGCGATGTCTTTTGCGATGGCGGCATTACAGGCCGGTGGCACGATTCAGATCAATGATTGCGCCAATGTGGCCACGTCTTTCCCGGGATTTGTCGAGCTGGCCATGCAGGCCGGACTGAATATCGAGGAAATCGATGACTGATATTCCGGTACTTACCATTGACGGCCCCAGCGGTTCCGGCAAAGGCACCATTGCTCAGCTCATTGCACGTGAGTTTGGCTGGCATTACCTTGATAGTGGTGCCATCTATCGCGTGCTGGCGCAGGCGGCGATGAAACATCAGCTGGATCTGGCAGATGAAGACGCTTTGTCCAGACTGGCTGAACAGTTGGATGTGCGTTTTGCCTTTGATAATGCTGATCTTAAAGTGATGCTGGAAGGCGAAGATGTCAGTCTTCGTATCCGCAGTGAAGAGGCCGGTAATGCGGCGTCGAAAGTGGCCGCGATTCCGGCTGTTCGCAGTGCGCTGTTGCAGCGCCAGCGTGATTTCAGGAAAATGCCCGGTCTGGTCACTGATGGCCGCGATATGGGTACCGTGGTATTTCCGGATGCACCATTTAAAGTTTTTTTAACGGCAAGCGCAGAGGAAAGGGCGCAAAGACGTTATAAGCAGTTGAAACAGAAAGGAATTGAGAGTAACCTTTCTGATCTGATCGCAGAAATCTCCGAGCGTGACAGACGAGACAGCGAACGCGAAGTCGCCCCGTTAAGGCCGGCTGAGGGTGCGCTTATTCTCGATTCTACCGAGTTGGGAATTGATGCGGTATTCGAACATGTCTGCGCATTTTGCGCTGATCTGTAATTTGGGCCCCGGCCGGGCTTCCGGTTGGGATGTTAAACGATCCTGCACATCGCAGGTGACAAATTTTGGTGATCCTGTTTCTCAATACAGGGTCAAGGATAACTAACATGAGCGAAAGCTTTGCTGATCTCTTTGAAGAGAGTTTAAATTCAACCCCCATGCAACCAGGCAAGATTGTTACCGGTACGGTAGTCAATGTTGGTTCTGATGTTGTTATGGTTAATGCCGGCCTGAAATCTGAAGGCGCGATTCCTGTTTCCGAGTTCATGGATGAAAATGGTGAAATCACCGTTTCTATCGGTGATCTGGTCGATGTATCTCTGGAATCCCTGGAAGATGGTTTTGGTGCCACCCAGCTGTCACGTGATAAAGCCAAACAGGCTGAAGCATGGACCAAACTGGAACATGCTTATGAAGCGGGTGAAACCGTTACCGGTATGATTTCCGGCAAGGTCAAAGGCGGTTTCACTGTCGATCTGGAAAATATCCGTGCCTTCCTGCCGGGTTCACTGGTCGATATCCGTCCTATCCGCGACACCACGCACCTGGAAGGTAAAGATCTCGAATTCAAATTGATCAAACTGGATCGTCCACGCAACAACATCGTTGTGTCTCGCCGCGCGATCATGGAAGAAGAAAACAGTGCAGAACGTGAAGCGCTGCTGGAAACCCTGGAAGAAGGTAAAGTTGTTAAAGGTATCGTTAAGAACCTGACCGACTACGGTGCCTTCGTCGATCTGGGTGGCATCGATGGTCTGCTGCACATCACCGATATGGCCTGGAAACGCGTCAAGCATCCTTCAGAAGTCGTTGCAATCGGCGACGAAATCGAAGTTCAGGTTCTGAAATTTGATAAAGAGCGTGAGCGTGTTTCTCTGGGTCTGAAACAAATGGGTGACGATCCTTGGAAAGATATCGCTCGTCGTTATCCGAACAGCACCCGTATTCACGGTAAAGTCACCAACATCGCTGACTACGGCTGCTTCGTTGAAATCGAAGATGGCGTTGAAGGCTTGGTTCACATGTCTGAAATGGACTGGACCAACAAGAATGTTCACCCATCCAAACTGGTTGCCCTGGGCGACGAAGTTGAAGTGATGGTACTGGATATCGACGCAGAACGTCGTCGTATTTCTCTGGGTATCAAACAATGCCAGGCCAATCCTTGGGAAGAGTTCTCAATGACTCACAGCAAGGGTGACAAGGTTAAAGGTGCCATCAAGTCAATCACTGACTTCGGTATCTTCATCGGTCTGGAAGGCGGTATTGACGGTCTGATTCACCTGTCTGACATCTCCTGGGAAGAAGACAACGAAGAACTGATCCGTGACTTCAAAAAAGGTGATGAAGTGGAAGCCGTTGTGCTGGCGATTGACCCGGAACGTGAGCGGATCTCACTGGGTATCAAACAACTGCAGGACGACCCGTTCTCTTCATTTTTGGCTGAAAACCCTCGCGGCAGCATCGTCAAAGGTACCGTGAGCACCGTTGATGCACGTGGTGCCACTGTCGAACTGGCAGAAGGTGTAGAAGGTTACATCCGTGCCGCTGACATCGCGCGTGAGCGTATTGAAGATGCCAGCAAAGTCCTGTCTGTGGGCGACGAAGTGGAAGCGAAATTTACCGGTATGTCGCGTAAAGATCGCACTCTGACCCTGTCTATCAGAGCCAAGGACGAGAAGGAAGAAGCAGAAGCTGTCAAAGAGTACAGCAATGTCTCTGCCGGCAACACCACACTGGGTGATCTGCTGAAAGAGCAAATGGATCAGAAAGATAATTAATATCTGACTGTATCAGGTGCACCCGGCTCCGGCCGGGTGTGCTGCTTTTTAGTCAATGGATTGAACTCCCTCTTAACATCGGTGTGTTTGGCGCATTATTCCAGGAACAATAAAGACATGACCAAATCAGATTTGATCGAAGCATTATCTGAAAAACAATCTCTACTGAATTATCGCGATGTTGAGCTGGCCGTAAAATTGATTCTCGAACAAATGAGTGACAGCCTGTCCAGAGGTGATCGCATCGAGATTCGTGGGTTTGGCAGTTTTACACTGCACCACAGACCACCCCGCATCGGCCGTAATCCCAAAAGTGGTGAATCGGTTAAGCTGGACGAAAAGTTTGTACCGCATTTCAAACCCGGCAAAGAACTTCGTGACCGTGTTAATGACGCGGCTGGTTACTGATACCACGCAATGAAACTGAGCCAGGAAGCGGTTAGCGAATATAACCAAATCCACAGTTACGATAATGACCATGTTGTCATTCGTCCCCAACATCAAAACCGGCTTGATGCCATCGAGTCGAACTTTATCCTGACCCGCAGTCAACTTATCGTTGATTGGCCGGTGAAGGAAATTGCCACTATCACGGCCGGGCAACTGGCCGATCTCAAGACACTGGATCCGGAAGTGATTTTATTTGCGACCGGGTCTGGTCTCTGCATTGAATTCCAGAAAATCGCCAGTGAATTTATGCAAGCGCAGATTGGCGTTGAGTTCATGGAACTGGGTGCGGCTTGCCGAACTTTTAATCTTCTTGTCAGTGAACAGCGTAAAGTGCTGCTTGCGGTCAGTTTTGACGGCCTGTGATTAGCTTCGCACTTTGCCCGCAACATCCCTGAAACCGCTCATCTCAATCATTGATTTTTTCTAAACTGAGACTGCTAAGTCTCTGTTTTAATTAGCTCCCTATACAGACATCATATTCTTGACGATGGTCAGAACTTGACCACCCAGATGGTTCTTAGGAAAATTCCCTGCTACGCAAAATAAATAAAGCATTTGCCAGCCTGGTGGGCATTTCGCAAATCATTGATCCAGATCAAGACTTGCAGCCCATACTAAAGGACTCGTTCAGGTAAAATTCAGCATGCTTTATTTATAAAGGCGTAATGAAAAGGGTCCTGGTCTCAACAAGATAAATAACGAGACTGAGAGAGAGTTTTCCAAAGAGAGAAGGTGTGGTCGCTATGCAAGCGGAACAACAGCAGTATAACTATCAGGTGGTCAAGTGGTTCGCCTATATGGCGTGTGTCTACTTGGTCATCGGCACCGGTGTCGGTGTTTATATCGCTTCGGAACTAGCCTGGCCGGTTCTGAACTTCGACAATCCCTATATTAGCTTCGGACGTCTGCGTCCGGTGCACACCAATGCGGTCATTTTTGCATTCGGTGGTTCCACTCTGATGGCGACCGCCTATTACGTGGTACAGCGTACCTGTGGTACTCGCCTGTGGAGTGACAAAATGGCCTGGTTCACCTTCTGGGGCTGGAACCTGGTAATCCTGTCCGCGATCATTACGCTGCCATTGGGTTACACCCAATCCAAAGAATATGCGGAACTGGAATGGCCGATCGATATCCTGATTGCTGCTGTCTGGCTGGCTTATACCTTCAACTTCATCATGACCATTTCGATCCGTAAGGTGTCACATATTTACGTGGCGAACTGGTTCTTCCTGGCGATGATGATCATGATCACCTACCTGCATGTGGTCAACAGCCTGGCGATTCCGGTTGAGTTGTTCAAATCCTACTCCATCTTCGCCGGTGTTCATGATGCAATGATTCAATGGTGGTATGGCCATAACGCGGTAGGCTTCTTCCTGACCGCAGGCTTCCTCGGCATCATGTACTATTTCGTTCCGAAGCAGGCTAACCGTCCGGTATATTCCTATCGACTCTCTGTTATTCACTTCTGGGCGCTGGTATTCGGTTATGTTTGGCTGGGGGCTCACCATCTGCAATATACTGCGCTGCCAGACTGGACCGGTTCTCTCGGTGCTGCGATCTCGCTGGCGATGATTATTCCTTCGTGGGGTGGTGCAATCAACGGTATGTTCACCCTGTCAGGTGCCTGGGATAAACTGCGTACCGACTACATTCTGCGTTTCCTGATTGTCTCGCTGGCGTTCTATGCCATGTCGACCTTCGAAGGCCCGGTCATGTCGTCCAAAACAGTAAATGCACTGTCTCACTACACTGACTGGACTATCGGTCACGTTCACTCCGGTGCACTTGGCTGGGTAGCGATGGTCTCTATCGGCGCGCTGTATCACATGGTTGAACGTATGTGGGGTACCACCATGTATTCCGTGCGTCTGGTCAACATTCACTTCTGGATGGCAACCATCGGTACCGCGGTCTACATTACTGCGATGTGGGTATCAGGCATCATGCAGGGTCTGATGTGGCGTGCCTACGACGAATACGGCAATCTGGCCTATACCTTCGTTGAATCAGTCGCCCAGATGCATCCTTACTATGCGATGCGTGCAGTAGGCGGTCTGATTTTCTTCCTGGGGGCCTGCGTCATGTTGTTCAACGTCACCGTGACCATCCGTCGCGCGATTGCCAAACCGTCTGCCGAAATGGCGACTGCGGCTAATATTTAAGGAGACTGGAATGTCTGATCATAATTCTAATAAACCAGTTACCTTCCAGGAAAAACTGGAGAAAAATATCTGGGCTCTGGTACTGGCAACAGCACTGGTCGTCTCGGTCGGCGGTATCGTTGAAATCGTCCCGCTGTTCTATCTGGATACCACTTTTGAAGATGATGTGTTTCCGGAATATGAAGAGCTGAAAGGCGTCCGTCCCTACACAGCACTTGAACTGGCTGGTCGCGACATCTACCAGCGTGAAGGCTGTTATCTGTGTCACTCGCAGATGGTGCGTCCCTTCCGTGATGAAAAAGATCGTTACGGTCATTACTCTCTGGCGGTCGAGTCTCAGTATGACCATCCATTCCAGTGGGGGTCAAAACGTACCGGTCCTGATCTGGCCCGTGTCGGTGGCAAATATTCTGATGCCTGGCATATCCAGCATCTGGAAGATCCCCGTTCTGTCGTACCTGAGTCAGTTATGCCTGGTTATCCATGGTTACATGACGCCACCATTGATGGTGAGGGTATCGAGAAACGTCTGCGTGCCATGAAAGCACTGGGTGTCCCGTATAACGATGAGCAAATCAAGGGTGCTGCAGAAGCCGTTGAGGGTAAAACCGAGATGGAAGCACTGGTCGCTTATCTGCAGGTTCTGGGCACAATGGTGAAATTTGAGCCGGGCAGAGATTATCGTGAGTAAACTTCAAGAGTATTTTCATACTGATTGGAGCGCGATGACCGGAACCGACTGGTTCGGCCTGGTATTTACAGTAGTGATCTTTCTACTGATGGTAGGGCTGTATTTCTGGGTGCTGAACCCGAAAAACAAAGATAAGATTGAGTCCCACCGATCCATGCCGCTGGATGACGAAGACGAGACAAATTCGGAGAAAAAAGATGGCTGATAACAAAAAGAATCCTAATGAAGTGTCTGATACCGGACACGAATGGGATGGTATCAGAGAGCTGGAAAATCCCCCACCGCGTTGGTGGACCAATGCCCTTTACCTGAGTGGTCTGCTGGTACTGGTGTATTTCATTCTTTATCCTTCTCTGCCGCTGATCAATGACAGTACTGAAGGTTTACTGGGCTGGACCATGATCAAGGAATACAAGGAAAACCTGGCAGAAGTTGAAGCTAAAAGGGCGCCATTTGAAGAGAAGCTGGCAGCGATGACGGTGGAAGAAATTCTGGCTGACCCTGATATGCGTAACTACGCCGTCGGCTCCAGTAAAGTACTTTACGGTGACAACTGTGCCGCCTGTCATGGTACCGGTGGTGTGCCTGCCCCGGGCGCCGGTTATCCGATCCTGGCTGATGATAACTGGTTGTATGGAGGCGATATTAATACCATCGTCGAAACATTGGCGAAAGGCCGTCAGGGCATGATGATGGCGCACAAAGACACACTGAAACCGGAAGAAGTCGATAGTCTGGTTCAATTTGTTATCAATGCGTCTGAAAGCAAAGCGACCGAAGCCGGCTGGAAACTGTTTAATGACAAAGGCTGTGTGGGTTGTCACGGTGCCGATGCCAAAGGTATTCACGCATTGGGTTCAGCCAATCTGACTGATCAGATCTGGCGTTTCTCCGGTGAACCGGAAGAGATCCGTTACACCATTCTGCACGGTGTCAATGATCCTTCTGATCCGCAAACCCGTGTTGCCGTTATGCCTGCCTGGAATGAAAAACTGGCAGTCAAACTGGAAGCACTAAAATGGGAAGAAGAGCCTGAATATGACGGCACTGAAACCCAGCGTTTGACCGAGACAGAAATCAAGAAACTCGCTGTTTACGTTCACCAGTTTGGTGGTGGTCAGTAAAGATAGATTAATGGCCCTGATGATCATTCAGGGCCATGCAAATTCCTCAGGAGGAAGCAGAAGATGGGATTTGATGCAGTAGTAATTGGCTCTATTGCCAGCGTGGTTATTGCTATCATTGTCGTTGGCGTCATTGCCTACAGAATCATGAAGCAGATGGGCGACGACAAACAAGATTGATAGCTTTCATGGATGAAAAGCCGGCCTGGTGTCGGCTTTTTTATCACGCATAAATATCAGAAGTTACTAATATATCCTCTTGACGCAAATGGCAGATAACAGCATGGCCGTGCAGCAAGCCAGTACAGCAAATGATAGCAATGCAATTTACGAAGAAGTGGCCGACTGGCACATCAACACCGGTGAAGAAAAGGTGGTGGCGAAGCGGCTGAAAGGGCGTTTCCGTCTGCGTAAATGGATGGGCATGTCAGTCTGGTCTCTCTTCTTTTTGGTGCCTTACCTGCGCTGGGACGGGCAGCAGGCCATTCTGTTCGACATTCCCGACCGCCAGTTCCGCTTTTTTGACCTGACCGTCTTCCCGCAGGATATCTGGATGCTATCCCTGACCCTGCTGTTTTTCGCCATACTGCTGGCCGCCGTCACCAGCGTCGCCGGCCGCGTTTTCTGCGGCTACTTCTGCTTCCAGACCGTCTGGACCGACATCTACACCTTTATCGAAACCAAACTGGAAGGTGACACCCCGCAAAAAGCGCATAAATTCAAACAAGCCCCCTGGACCTTTGATAAAACCTGGCGGGTATTGACCAAACACAGCCTGTGGATTGCGATAGCGCTGCTCACCGGTCTCTCATTCTGCGCCTGGTTTACCGACGCCTACCAGCTATGGGGAGACATCTTCACCCTGCAGGCACCGATGCCGGTCTGGGTCGCACTTGCCACCTTCGGCATCTTCACCTACGGCTTTGCCGGCTTTATGCGTGAACAGGTCTGCTTCTGGCTCTGCCCCTATGCCCGTCTGCAGGGTGTCATGTACGACCAGGACACCGTGCTGCCGGCCTATGACGCCGAGCGCGGTGAACCCCGTGGCAAACTCAAAAAAGGCGCCGTCGATGGCAGCAAGGGCAGCTGTATTGACTGTAAAGTCTGCGTCGCCGTCTGTCCCACCGGCATCGATATCCGTAAAGGCCAGCAGGAAGGCTGTATCACCTGCGGACTGTGCATCGACGCCTGTGACAGCATCATGGACAAAACCGACCAGCCGCGGGGTTTGATTCGCTATGCGAGCTACAAGGAACTGCACCATGACCAGAACGTCTTACCGATGTACAGACGGCCGCGGGTGATTATCTACAGTTTGATACTGCTGCTGGCTTTGAGCGGGATTATCTATGGCTTTACCACGCTGTCACCGACCGAGTTCAAAGTGATTCACGACCGTCAGCCTTTGTATGTCAGACTCAGTGACGGTTCGATACAGAACAAATACACCCTGAAGCTGCTGAATAAAACCCAGCAGCCGATAACCGTGCGTTACAGTGTGAGCGGTCTTGAAGGGGCGAGTCTGCACGGGATGGAAGACGAAGTCATCGTCGAGCCTGGGCGGGTGGTGCCTGTAACCGCACTGGTGCGGGCGCCTGCGGATGTGACAGAGGACGGTCTGGCGCCGATTACCTTTGAGGCGAGGGTGCTGGAGCAGCCGCAACTGGATACCACTTATAACAGTATGTTTATGACGCCGGAGTAACCGAGGAAAACAATGAGAATTTCACAAGAAAATCCACAGGCTTTGCGTAATCCCTGGGTGCTGGGCTTACTGAGCTTTTTATTTGTGTTTCTGGCTGCCAATGCCGTATTTATCTACCTGGCATTCTCGTCCCCGCCTAATCTGGTGGTGGAAAACTTTTATGAAAAAGGCGAAGCCTATGCTGAAACCCAGAAGCGTATAGCAGAACAGAAGGCGCTGGGTTGGTCAGGTATTCTGATGGTACCGACGAATTCACGAGTCAACCAGAGCCAGACTTATGAAGCGCTGATAACCGGCAAGAACTCAGCCGGTCTGCTGCTCGATTCAGTGAAGTTTTTTGCCTACCGTCCCTCGGATGCGGATGCGGATTTTGCCGTGGATATGCAAAAGTCCGGTCATGGCAGTTATATCGCCGATGTCAGCTTTAATTTGCCGGGAACCTGGGATGTGCTTGTCGTAGCCAAGCGTGGTGACGACGAGTTTATCATCAGCCGCCGCATTCGCATTGATCCCTGATTATTGCTGTATTGCAGATGCGCATAAAGCTGCTGCAAGCTGGGTATGATTGTGTCTGATTTGTGCTACCACTGCGGTCTGCCGGTCGACGAGCCGGGTGTTTTTACATCGACATTAGCCGGGCAACAGCGTGATTTCTGTTGTCACGGTTGTCAGACTGTGTGCGAAACCATCCATGCTTCAGGCCTGGAGAGCTTCTACAGTCAGGCCACCCGCAGTGACAAGCTGTCACCCCCGCCGATAGTGGCAAAAGAGCTGGATGCCTATGATCTGGACGAAGTCCAGTCAGATTACGTTGATACATTGGAACCGCAGCGAAGCATCCAGTTGCTGGTCGAGGGAATACATTGCGCGGCCTGTGTCTGGCTGATTGAAAAAGCGCTGAAGCGTCAGCAGGGGATTATCGATGCTGAAGTCAACCTGACCGCCAAAAGGCTCAGACTGCGCTGGGATAATAATCAGATTCGTCTGTCCCAGGTGATGCAGATCCTCGCTGATATCGGTTATGCCGCTGTGCCTTTTGATCCGGAAACGGCTGAAGGTGCGCTGGCGAAACGTCACCGCGGCTTGCTGTATCGCATGGCTTTTGCCGGCTTTGCGATGATGAACATGACCTGGGTTTCCATCGCGCTTTACGCCGGTGCTGATGAAGGGCAGTTCCGCCAGTGGTTTCACTGGATTGGTTTTATTATCGCCACCCCGACCTTGCTGTATTCCGGTTATCCCTTTATCAAAAACGGTCTCACCGGTCTGAAACACCGTTACCTGACGATGGATTTGCCGATTGCCATCGGTGCGACATCAACGTATCTGTATTCAAGCTACGTCACCTTCACTGCCTCGACCACGGGAGATGTTTATTTCGATACCGTGGTGAATTTCCTGTTTGTGATTCTGGTGGGGCGCTATCTCGAAGCGATATCCAAGCGGCGTGCCCTGTCTGCCACCCAGCGCCTGCTTGAGTTACAGCCGAAACTGGCTAACAAGGTGGAAGGTGAGGATATCCGCATTGTGCCAATTCGTCATGTGCAGATAGGGGACATTATGCTGGTTAAACCGGGCGGCAATGTGCCGGTGGACGGTGTTGTTGTTTCTGGCGAGAGTGCGGTCAATGAATCGATGCTGACCGGTGAATCACTGCCTGTTGCCAAACAGCCCGGCGATAAGGTTGTCGCCGGTAGTATTAACGGTGAAGGTGCATTCCGGGTACGTACCGAACAAGTATTGAGAAATACCGCATTGGCCAAGATTGTGACGCTGATGGATGAGGCCCAGGCATCTAAAGCACCGATTCAGAGTCTTGCCGATCGCATCGTACCCTGGTTTGTGCTGGCCACCTTATCGCTCGCCACCATGACTTTTATTTACTGGTGGCAGTTTGATTTTGAGATCGCTCTGCTGGCTGCGACTTCAGTCCTGGTCGTAACCTGTCCCTGTGCTTTTGGTATGGCAACGCCGATGTCTGTCGCTGTCGCTACCGGTGCCGGTGCTTCTCGTGGCGTGCTGATTAAGAGAGGGGAAGCCCTGGAGCAATTGTCACGGATCAATCATGTGGTCTTCGACAAAACCGGTACGCTGACCGAAGGTCGGCTGCGGGTCAGTCATCTCGAATCATTCAGCGTTATTGAGGAGACTGAGCTGCTCAGACTGGCCGCCTCGGTGGAACAACACTCCGAACATGCTATCGCCACAGCGATATGTGAGGCAGCGAAACAGAAACGGCTACGCTTGTCTGAAAACAGCGGCTTTGCCTCGTCACCGGGACGAGGGGTAACCGCCAGAATCGGAGACCAGCAGATCTGGGTAGGCACCGCTGCCTGGTTACAGCAGCAGGGCATGACTGCCAGTGGCGCCCAGATGCAGCAGCTTGCCGCTAATGAAAGCCGAGGCATCAGCTGTGTGCTGGTCGCTGTCGACGGTGAAATAATAGGGCTGCTTGGACTGCTGGATGAACTGCGCCAGGATGCTGTTGATACTGTCCGCTTCCTGCTATCGACGGGAATCAAGGTCACGGTGCTCAGTGGCGACAGACAAGTCGTTGTCAATGCGGTTACCGCGCCGCTGGGAGAGGTATCCCGTCAGGCTGAGGTCCTGCCTCAGGATAAATCAGCTGTCATCCGTCAGTTACAACAGCAGGGGGATATTGTTGCCATGGTCGGCGATGGCATCAATGATGCGCCGGCGCTGATTCAGGCCGATGTGGGTATGGCGATGGCGTCCGGCACCGATGTGTCAGTCGAAAGCGCAGATGTGGTATTGTCTCACCAGGAACTGAAAATGGTGGCAGAGGCCCGTCAACTGGCAACACGGACTCTGAAAACAATCCGTCAGAATATTGTACTGTCAATCAGCTATAACGTTATCATGGTGCCATTAGCTATGATGGCATTGGTCAGCCCCTTGGTGGCAGCAGTCACCATGCCGATGAGTTCCTTGCTGGTTATTGCCAATGCGGCCCGAATCGGTCGCATTTTCAAAAAACGGGCTGGTTGATCTATTTGTTCTGAATCGCTTCCTGCATAGAGGTCATTATGGAAGTCATTTATGGTTTACTGCCGGGCATGCTGTTGCTGGGCATTATTGGCGTCGGTGTTTTTTTCTGGGCAGTACGCAGTGGTCAATACGACGATATGGATGGCGCTGCCAACCGGGTGCTGATGGACGATGATGAGGAGCAGGATGCAGACCGGGCAAAGCGCGACGAACAGCAAAGCGATGATGACGCTGAGCGTTCTTCTCACAAAAATTAGTCTGCCGTTATTGCAGCAACAGCAAACATGATTGGAACGGACGGCAGGAAACAGGATGTTTAAAAACTGGAGTATCAAACGACAACTCCAGGTCTGGACCATGACCACTGTAATAGTGGTTATTGTCATGGCGCTGATGGCCAACTATGCCCACTCTCTGATTGAATCTTCCCGACAGGCTTTATCTGAAAAGCTGTTACCGGTTGGCGACAGCAGCCGTCGTCTCAGCAATGTCATCAATATTTTCAGCCAGCGGCAGCGGCAGATCCTGGCCAGCAACAATCTGCTACAACTGGAACAGCTCAGTCAGCGTGATGTGCTGGAGCAACAGTTCCAGCAAAACTGGTTGCGTTTGCAGCCTTTGTTTGATGAAGCCGAGCAGAAAAAACGCTTTGCCAGCCTGTTCAGTTTCTATCAGGATTTTCTGGTGCTTGACACGGATTTGTATCAACGCAAACAGCATTTGCTGAAGCTTTCGCAACAATTACATCAGTACAGTGAAGATATCGATATCCAGTCTGCCCGGCTTCAACAGCAGTTGAGTGAGCTGGCTGTCGAACTGGGGCAGCGCCAGCTGCCGGCCAGGCAGGCGGTTGCCCAGCGTCTGAAATTATCCCTTAGCCAGCTGACCGCCATGAATTATCAGTCTTTTCTGGCTGCCAGTGATCAGGAACTAGAGCAACTGAGGGCTGGTTTGGAACCCAGGGTGTCTGAGCTTGAACAGCAATTAAGCCTGCTGGGTGAGGCTTTATTAAGCCGGCCCGAATTGTCGCGGCGTTTGACCGAGATTCGTCGTGACAGTCAGGCACTGGTGAATTTACTGCGCGGCGATGAAGGGCTGTTTGCCATGCAGCAACAGCAATGGCTGGCCCGTGCCTTATTGCAGCAGACCGAGACTTCTGCGCTGTCGGTGATGAAGGTGATGTCAGAGCAGATCAGTGAGGTGGCGGATGAGGTCGCTGCTCAGACACAACAACTGGTTCAGGCCGAAGTGCAGCAAGCGGATAATACGCGCCGGCAAATTATTAGTCTCAGTGTGTTGCTGAGCTTGGCCATGCTGATTTTAGCCTGGCGATTATTACGCAATATGCAATCTCCGCTTACCGCGATTCGTCAGTCTATACATGCCTTGTCTGCAGGGCAATTTGAGACAAGGATGCCAGTCAACAACAGCGACAGCGAGTTTGAACTACTGGCACAGGATTTCAACCAGTTTGCAGACAATACTGAGCACCTGAAAAGCGCACTTGAGGCTGCGCATTTGTCTCTGGAAAGTCGTCAGCAGCATATTCAGGCGATTGTTAACGGTGTGCCGGAAGCGATCCTGATGCTGACCGAGCCTGGCATCATCACTGATATGAACCCGGCAGCGGAACAGGTCTTCGGTGCCAGCGTCGAGGAATTGAGCGGCCAGAGTGTACTGACCTTTTTCACTCAGACTCACCCTGTCGATTCTATGCAAGCGCTGGCCGCCCGTATTGCCGAGAATCCGGAATTTGAGGGCGAACGGCGTGATGGCAGTCCCTTATCAATGTGGATCTCGCTAAGCCGGATTAACGATAGTGATAAGGTCTCTTGGGTTTGTGTGGTGTCTGATGTGACCGCCTGGAAACAGACTGATCAGCGATTACAACAGTTATCGGTAGAGCAGGATGCGATACTGGAAAATGCGATTATCGGCATTGCTTTTGTCCGGGACCGTCACTTTGTGCGTGTCAATCAGCGTTTTGAACAACTGTTCGGGCTCAGTCGCGAGCAGCTTATCGGCCAGAGTACTGAATTTTTTTATCCCAATCAGCAGGCCTATCTACAGTTTGGTGAGCAGGCCTATTCAGCATTGATGTCAGGTGACAGCTATGAAGCACAACTGGAACTGGTCAGAGCCGACGGGACTAAATTCTGGTGTGCGATTTCCGGCAAGGCTATCGAGCCGGACAAGCCGATGGATGGAGCTATCTGGCTGTTTGAAGATGTCACCAAACAGCGTGAAAACGAGGAATACCTGACCCGGCTCGCCAGTGTCGATTCGCTGACAGGTCTGCCGAACCGCAGTGTTTTTCATGACCGTGTAGAACATGCCATTCATCGGGCGCAGCGCGGCAATGGCCGGCTGGCCGTATTCTTTCTCGATCTGGACCATTTCAAAACCATCAATGACTCACTGGGGCACCGCGCCGGTGATATGCTGCTGAAAGCAGTGGCCGCCAGAATCAAGTCCTGCTTGCGCGAAGGCGACACCGTGGCACGTCTGGGCGGCGATGAATTTACTTTGTTGCTGGAGGATGTACGCTCAGCTGAATATGTCGGTAAGGTGGCGGAGAAAGTCATTGAGGCCATGTCAACGCCATACAGTATTGAAACCACCGAGGTCACTATCAGTCCCAGTATCGGCATCAGCCTGTATCCGGCAGATGGCCGCGATGGCGATATGCTGATCCGTAATGCCGATGCGGCGATGTACCACGCCAAGAAACTGGGGCGTAACAACTTTCAGTTTTACTCGGTTGAGATGAATGCCGCGGCTGCCGAGAGGCTGGTGATGGAGACGGCCTTGCGGCGCGCCGTCGAGAATGGTGAGCTGATGCTGCATTACCAGGCACAGTTCGACCTAGACTCAGGCCAGATGGTGGGCGCCGAGGCCCTGCTCCGATGGCAGAGCCGGGACTGGGGTCTGATCTCGCCAGCGCGCTTTATTCCGATTCTGGAAGACACCGGTTTGATCGGTCTCGTCGGTGAGTGGGTACTGAGCGAGGCCTGTAACACCTATCTTCAGCTCAAAGACGCTCTGGCAGCGGAATTCAAGATGGCCGTCAATCTCTCTGGCCGTCAGTTTAAAGGCGGTAACCTTGCCAACGATATCCGCCGTCTGCTCAGACAAAACGACATGCCTGCGACCAACCTCGAGCTGGAAATCACTGAGAGTACACTGATGGAAGATACCCAGCTTGCTACCCTGACCCTGAGGGAGCTAAGCCAGATGGGAATCAGTCTCGCAATTGACGATTTCGGCACCGGTTATTCATCGCTGTCCTATCTTAAACAGTTCCCGCTCAATGTGCTAAAAATCGACAGTTCTTTTATCCGTGACTTGATCACGGATAAAGAGGATGCGGCGATAGTGGATGCCATTATGGCGATGTCGGAAAGACTGGGCCTGTCGGTGGTCGCTGAGGGTGTCGAAACCGAGGCCCAGCTTGATTATTTGAGACAGCATCACTGTCAGCGGGCTCAGGGGTTTTTACTGAGCCGGCCGCTGGATAAGGAAGCCTTTATTGCATTGGTGGAGCAGGCGGTCAGCGTATAGCACGATAGACCAAAAGCGTTTTCTGTTCGCTCTGGAATAAGACGCTGAGACCAATGTCGGGGTAGAACCAGGTTTCACTGACACGGCCATTTTCATCTCTTTCTGACTGTTCACTGCGCGCCGGTTCGCCGAAACGGCTCTCGACCATGTCACGATCCAGCCGCAGCGAAGGGATATAGGTGAGACCAATGACCGGCACTTGAAGCAGAAACTCCCGATCCGATTCGCTGAGTTCATACTGGTAGGCGCCACTGGGCATCAGTTTGCCATCCAGGGCACGTGTCTGCATGGCCGCCAGTCTGTCTTTATCCACTTCAAGATTCATCACCAGTTTGGCCGACAGGCCGGCCAGGTTAATGCTGTCAAAATAAGCTTCCACACTCCGGCTGCCGTCAGGATCGACAAACAAAGCCGTTTTTCCGAAGACCCCCAGTCGCTGCTGAGCGGTTTTATAGTCAGTATTGCCCAGATGAATACCCAGGATCCGGCTGTTACCATCCGCCATTACGGTCACTTCCCAGGGTTTCTCAGCTGGCGCCTGAGGAGAAGGAATAAGCATCAGGCAGGCAATGCCGATGATGATGAGCAGAAAACCGAGTAAAACATTTCTTAAAATTCGCATGGCAATCGCTTCAGTGGGTTTGCAGCCAGAAAGTAACCGGGCCGTCATTAGTGAGTCTTACCTGCATATCCGCGCCGAAATGGCCGGCAGCAGTGGAGGCATGTTTGATACGCGCCTGACCGACCAGGTATTCAAACAGGGCTTCGCCCTGTTCCGGCGCTGCCGCCGGGGTGAAACTCGGTCGCGTGCCTTTTCGGGTATCCGCTGGCAGCGTGAACTGGGGGACCAGCAGTAAGCCGCCGCGGATATCCTTCAGCGACAGGTTCATTTTGTCATTTTCATCACTGAATACCCGATAGCCCAGAATGCGATCCAGCAGACGATCTGCATCGGCCTCTGTATCTGCTTTCTCTACCCCAATCAGCACCAGAAGGCCCTGCTGAATTTCCGCGACCTGCTTGTTGCCAACATGGACGTCGGCATGGCTGACACGTTGTAACAAGGCAATCATGATAAAACCTCCGCCATTTCATCAGTCGCGGTGACCAGTGCATCAATCAGTCCCGGTTCACCGGCAGCGTGGCCGGCCAGCGGCACAATTCGAAGATCAATTTGCGTCCAGACCTGTTTCAGTTCCCAGGACTGCTGCAGCGGGCACACCAGGTCATAGCGACCATGAATCACAATGGTAGGGATATTCTGTATTACTGCAACACTGTCGAGTATAGGCCGGTCATCGATAAAGCAATGATTTCTCGCGTAATGTAACTGAATACGCGAATGTGCCAGTGGTCCCGGCGCCTGAGTCAGATCCGGCTCAAATTCATGGTCCCGCAGCATGACAATCGTGCCTTCCCAGGCATTCAGGGTTTGCGCGGCAGCCAGTTGCACGGCTTCATCTTCATCAGTGAGTTTATCGAAGTAGGTCTGGAGCGGCCGTGCTTTTTCTGACGCCGGCAAATCGGCAACCAGTTGCTGCCAGCTCTCTGGAAACAGTCTTGATGCGCCACCTTCGGCATAGACCCAGTCGACGTCCTGTGCGCGTCCCAGAAAGGTCCCGCGCAGAATCATCGATATGACCTGCTGCGGGTATTCTCGTGCATAGCACAGCGCCAGGGTTGCGCCCCAGGAGCCGCCGAACAGCAGCCATTGACTGATGCCCAGTGCCTCACGGATATATTCCATATCGGCGACCAGATAATCGGTGCTGTTATTTTCCAGTTCACCGGTCGGTGTCGAGCGGCCGCAACCGCGCTGGTCAAACAGTACGATACGGTATTTGTCCGGGTTAAAATAACGGCGATGTTGCGGACGGCAGCCCGAGCCCGGACCACCATGCAGGAAAATTACCGGTATACCGTCCGGGTTACCGCATTCCTCGACATAAAGCCGGTGTCGACGACCATCGCTGAGCATTTCGCGGTCAAATTCGTGCGTCTGATAAGGTTCAATTTCCGGATACAGTGTGCGCATTTTTAGCTCGATTTTTCCTAACGGTCTGCACTATAGCATGCTGCCTTGAATCTTAGGATTGTCAGTGGCGCAGAAAGGGCCATCTGCTTGTGGTAATTATCTGTCTAATGCGAGAAAATATGCGGTTCACATGGCGAATCCCGAGTCGATTTGCCGCACAACCGTGGCAACACGGTGAGATTGATGATTGAAAGGCACAGGAAACAATGAACCTGCACGAATTTCAGGCAAAACAACTCTTCAACCGCTACGGCGTACCCACACCGCAGGGGCAGGCAGTGACTGATGCGGCTGAAGCCAGACAGGCGGCTGAGTTACTCGCTGGCGAGCGCTGGGTGGTGAAAGCCCAGGTCCATACGGGTGGCCGCGGCAAGGCTGGTGGTGTCAAAGTCGTTGATAGCGTCGACGCCGTTGAAACGGCTGCTCATGCCATGCTGGGCCAGCGTCTGGTGACCCATCAAACCACAGCAGATGGATTGCCCATTAACCAGGTACTGGTGGAAAAACCGACCGATATTCAACGTGAAATTTATCTTGCCGTACTGCTTGATCGCAGCAGTCAGCGCATCGTATTCATGATTTCCGCTCAGGGCGGGATGGATATTGAAGCGGTGGCAGAAGAGGACCCGGATGCGATTCTCAATCTGTATGTGGATCCGGTTGTCGGCCTGCAGGGCTATCAATGCCGTCGTGCCGGTTTTTTCCTCGGACTGACCGGTACCGCTTTCAAGCAATTGCAGCAGGTAATGCAAAACCTGTATCAGCTGTTTACCGAAAACGATGCCAGCCTGGTGGAAGTCAATCCACTGGTGGTCACGGGTGATGGCGATTTGCTGGCTGTCGATGCCAAGATTAACCTCGATGATAACGGCCTGTTCCGCCATGCCGATCTGGCCGAAATGTTTGATCCCAGCCAGGAAGATGATGCCGAGGTGATTGCCCGTGAATTCGGTCTTAATTACATCTCGCTCGATGGCAACGTCGCCTGTATGGTGAATGGAGCGGGGCTGGCGATGGCCACCATGGACCTGATTCAGAAAGAGGGCGGAGAGCCGGCTAACTTTCTTGACGTCGGTGGCGGTACCACCGCGCAGCGGGTTGCCGAAGCCTTCAAACTCATTCTGTCAGACAAGAAGGTGAAATCCATTCTGGTCAATATCTTCGGCGGTATCGTCCGCTGTGATCTGATTGCCGAGGGCATTATTCAGGCAGCCAAAGAAGTGGAACTGTCTTTGCCGGTCGTCGTTCGCCTGGAAGGCACCAATGCCGCTATTGGCAGAGAGTTACTGGCAAACAGCCAGATGAGTATTTATGCAGCCCAGGATTTGACTGATGCTGCCAGAAAGGCAGTGGCTGCTGCCCGGGAGTCTAACGCATGAGCATCCTTGTTAACCGTGATACCAAAGTCATTTGTCAGGGCTTTACCGGCAAACAGGGCAGCTTCCATTCCGAACAGGCCATTGCCTATGGCACCAATTTCGTAGGCGGTGTGACCCCAGGTAAGGGCGGACAAAAACATCTGGATCGTCCGGTATTCAACACCGTGCATGAAGCGGTCGCTGAAACCGGCGCCGATGCCACCATGATTTATGTGCCGGCTGCCTTTGCTGCCGATGCCATTCTGGAAGCGGCGGATGCCGGCATCAAGGTCATTGCCTGTATTACCGAAGGTATTCCGGTACTGGACATGCTGCGTGTCAAGCATGTCCTCAACAACAAAGACGTTTACCTGATTGGTCCCAACTGTCCGGGCCTGATTACACCGGGTGAATGTAAAATCGGCATCATGCCGGGTGCGATACATCAACCGGGTAAAATCGGCATCGTCTCACGTTCAGGCACGCTGACTTATGAAGCGGTGCATCAGACCACGCAGAACGGTCTGGGGCAGAGCACCTGTGTCGGTATCGGCGGTGACCCGATTCATGGCATGAATTTCATTGATTGTCTGCAGATGTTTGAAGACGATCCGCAGACTGAAGGCATCGTCATGGTCGGCGAAATTGGCGGTAATGCAGAAGAAGATGCGGCGGCATTTATCAAAGAACATGTCAGCAAACCGGTAGTCGCCTACATTGCCGGTCTGACTGCACCGCCCGGTAAACGCATGGGCCATGCCGGCGCCATTATCAGCGGTGGTAGCGGCACGGCCGAAGCCAAGCTGACTGCGCTGGAAGCCGCCGGCGCGCGGATTGCCCGTTCACCGGCAGAAATCGGTGACTGTATGCTGACCGCGATGGATGCCAGATAAATGCAACCATTAACGCTGGTGATGGGCCAAATCAACCCCGTTGTCGGGGATGTGGCCGGTAATGTGATGAAGATCATCACGACCGCCCACAAGGCAAGGGATGAATTCGGCGCAGACATGGTGATTTATCCCGAGCTGACCCTCACCGGCTACCCGCCTGAAGATCTGTTGTTAAGACCGGGCCTGCTTAAACGCGTCAATAAGGCGCTGCAGACTCTCAAAAAACATATCCATGGTGTGGCGATTGTCATTGGTCACCCCGATGGCGAAGTCAGAAAAGAGCTCTACAACGCGGCATCTATCATTGAGAACGGTGAAATTGTTGGCACCTACTTTAAACAGAAACTGCCCAACTACAGCGTATTTGATGAAAAGCGCTACTTTGTCGAAGGCAAGGAACCCTGTGTCATTGATTTCCGCGGTGTCAAAATCGGCCTGACCTTATGTGAGGATATCTGGTTCCAAGAGCCGGCACTGCAGGCGGTTGACGCCGGGGCGGAACTGATTATCAACCTGAATGCCTCTCCATTCCGCAGTGGCAAATGGCAGTTGCGCGAGGCAGAAGTCAGAAAACGTGTCGTCGAGACCTGCGTACCGGTCATTTACGTCAATCAGGTCGGTGGCCAGGATGAGCTGGTGTTTGATGGCTGCTCGTTTGCGCTCAACCAGCAGGGCGAGAAAGTCGCCCGGGCCGCCGCCTTTGAATCCGGCCTCTATCCGATCACAGTCAATCGTAAAGATGACGGCAAGCTCCAGCTTCAGGGGGAGATGACCGACAAGGAAGATGAACTGGCGATGGTCTACAAAGGCCTGGTGGTGGGGCTGCGTGATTACATCAACAAGAATCATTTTCCCGGCGTAGTCATTGGCTTGTCGGGTGGTATTGACTCGGCACTGACGCTGGCCCTTGCGGTCGATGCTATCGGTGCCGATAAAGTCCATGCGGTAATGATGCCTTCACGTTTTACCTCTGACATTAGTCTGGATGATGCCAAAGCGATGGCAGATAGACTTGAGGTGCAGTACAGCCTGATTTCAATTGAACCGGTATTCGAACAGTTTCTGGACACGCTGTCGACCCAGTTTGCCGGCTTGCCGGCCGATACCACCGAAGAAAATATCCAGGCCCGCTGCCGCGGTATTATTCTGATGGCATTGTCCAATAAGTTCGGTTACATGGTGCTGTCTACCGGCAACAAGAGCGAGATGGCAGTCGGTTATTCGACCTTGTATGGCGATATGGCCGGCGGTTATGCGCCGCTCAAGGATGTATACAAAACCCTGGTATATCGACTCAGCCGTCATCGTAATGAACTGTCACCGGTGATTCCTGAACGTATTATTAGCCGCCCACCGTCTGCAGAACTCTCTGAAGGACAACTGGATCAGGACAGCCTGCCACCCTATGAACTGCTGGATGTCATTCTCGAGCGATATATCGCAGACGACAGCTGTTTTGAGGATCTGGTGGAAGAAGGGTACGATGCCGAAATGGTTGCAAGGGTGATAAAAATGGTAGATCGTAACGAATACAAACGCCGTCAGGCACCACCGGGTATTCGTATCAGCAGCCGGGCTTTCGGCCGTGACAGACGCTATCCGATCACTTCAGGCTACACGGTTACAGCAACAATAGAGTAAGGAATTGCAATGAAGAAAATTGAAGCGATTGTTAAACCTTTTAAACTCGATGATGTTCGTGAGGCGTTGTCCGAAATCGGCGTGACCGGCATGACCGTGACTGAAGTGAAAGGCTTTGGTCGTCAGAAAGGACATACCGAGTTTTATCGTGGTGCAGAATATGTGGTTGATTTTCTGCCCAAGGTAAAACTGGAAATCGTGGTGGCCGATGATACTGTGGATTCAGTGATTGAGAGTATTACTCAGGCTGCGCATACCGGCCGTATCGGTGACGGCAAAATTTTTGTGACATCATTGGAGCGGGCGGTGAGAATCCGTACCGGTGAAGAAGGCGAAGAAGCTATCTGAGCCTTAACCAAGCGCGCCGGTGTTGCCACCGGCGCGGGTAAAATCACTCCTGCTCAACCCGGGTTTGACGCACTTCAGCAACACCGGTATGACCCGGGTAGTTCAGTTCCAGTACTCTGAGCGCATCTTCAGATAAATCACTCATTCCCATGACCTTGTAGGCTTTGGCCATGATGACCAGTGCTTCAGGCATCGCCGGGGTTCTTGAGTAATTTTCAATCACGTACTTGGCGCGGTTGGCTGCTGCCAGATAGGCGTCACGGCGCATATAGTAGTTAGCGACATTCACTTCGTGTTGTGCCAGACGGTTTCTTAGATAAACAATACGCTGGGTGGCATCTTCCGCATAACGGCTGTTGGGATATTGCTGGACCAGCCGGGTAAAGTCCCGTAGGGCATCCTCCGCTGCGCCCGGATCCCGTTGTGATTCATCACGGGGTACATATTTCTCAATCAGACCGATATCACGGTGAAAGTTAACGAGGCCACGCAGATAAATCGCGTAGTCGATATTCGGGTTCAGAGGGTAAACGCGCATGAAACGATCCAGTGTCGCAATCGCGGTTTCCGGTTCATCATTCTTGTAGTGGGCGTAGGCTGATTCCAGCAGGGCCTGCTGGGCATATTCACCGAACGGGAAGCGGGCTTCCAGTTGCTCGTAGTAGGTAATCGCCTTGGTATAGTCGCCGAGGTCCAGCGCTGCCTTGGCTTCTGCGTAGACCCGTTCTACACTCCAGCTTTCATCAGCTTTGATCTCCTCTTTCTCAAAAAAGGAACATCCGGACAGGGTCAAGGTGACGAGACTTAAAATCAGGGGCAGGTAAAATTTTTTCATCGGCTTAGGTTACGTGAGATAAATGTCCAAGGCAAAACATAAAAACAGCGCTTAATCTTAGCCCTTTTTGTGCATCAAAGCACGTCTTAACAGATTATCTATTGATTAGAATCCAGTACAATATGCTCTTTGTCTCTGCTATCAGGATTTATCAATGTTCCGTCGTCTGTTGTCTCTTGCCATCGGCCTGACTCTGTCGGCACCACTGTCTGCGACTACCTTTGAAATTACCGAACCCGGCGCCAGCGTGATCGGCCACAACATGGTGCTCTACAGCCGCAGTGAAGACACGCTGCTGGATATCGGTCGTCAATTTGATCTCGGTTATCGCGATATTACAGACGCCAACCCGAAGGTGGATGCCTGGTTGCCGGGAGAGAATACTGCCGTGGTATTACCCACCCGTTTCATTCTGCCGGACGCGCCAAAAGAAGGCATTGTCATCAATATTGCCGAAATGCGTTTGTTCTATTACCCGAAAACTGCCAAGGGTGAAAAACAGCAAGTGGTGACGCATCCTATCGGTATTGGTCGTGAAGGCTGGGCTACACCGCTAGGCAAAGCCCGCATTACTCAGAAGATCAAAGATCCTTCCTGGACGCCGCCGGAATCAATAAGAAAAGAGCATGCTGAAAAAGGCGATATTCTGCCGCGCGTGGTGCCGGCCGGACCGGATAATCCACTCGGCGCCTATGCGATGCGTCTGTCAATGCCGGGCTACTTGCTGCATGGGACCAATAAACCTTACGGTGTCGGGCTGCGGGTCAGTCATGGCTGTATCCGGCTTTTCCCCGAAGACATTAAAAATATGTTCAATATCACACCGAGCAGCACCCCGGTTGAGATTGTCTATCAACCACATAAAGCCGGTGTCAGAAACGGTCAGCTTTACCTTGAAGCGCATCGTCAGCAGGATGATATCGACAGTCGTGAAGGCAACAACATGACACCGATGGTGAAAGCCATTCTTAATGTACAGGACAAACTGCCTGCCGAAGAGCACTGGTCTTATGCGGAAACGGTGGTTCGTAAACAGCAGGGTCTGGTGAAGCCCTTGGGACAGAAAGAGCTCGATATTGTCGAGAATCTCTGGTTCTTGCATGCCGGCGTGAACAAGCAAGCTGTGGCTAAGGTCCGGGAGGCGATTACCAGCTTGAGACTGGGTGACCTTTACTGGCCTGTCAGATCCGGTGCGCGTGAAGAAACGCTGATCGGGCCTTTCAACTCGCAGGAAGAAGCCAGTATCATCGCCGATGAAATCATGGCCACAGCGGGTGTGCCGGTATGGACAGTGCAGGTCACCAGTGATGCTTTATAGGCTGCGGGCCTGAATTGCGGACAAAAAAAAGCCGGAACTCGCGTTCCGGCTTTTTTGCATGTGGCAAATAGTGCTTATTTGCTCATGGCTTTTTCAAACATACGATCAATTTTGGCACAGCATTCTTCAACTGTAGCCATTGCTTCATCAGCAGTTTTCTGGGCGTTCATCGCAGCCAGTTCTGCGTCAGTAGCAGTGCGTTGGGCTGTGTCAGCAGTGCTTTGAGCATTGCGGGCAGCAGCAAGAGCAGAGTCAGCAGTTGATTGAGCTGATTCTACAGAGGCTTTCAACGCGTCCATTTCGGCAGTGTTGGCGCAAGCGGTCAACAGAGCCAAAGGCAGGATTACAGCACTCAGTTTTGCTAATGGTTTCATTTTAATCTCCTTGAAAAAGTACCAGTTTTAAATGGCAGGCATATTATATTGCGTATTCGCAACATAAAACATACGCTAGCAAGAAATATTTTCACTGTCTATCAACATCCGGACAAAATGCGAAGTGTTTCTTTAAAGCTGTCTCCCAGTAATTAAATACTTGCTATAATTATGCCTTTTGAAATGCTCCGGTTTCCTGCCCGGGAACGCCGCCTTTTCTGAACCGTTCTGGAAAAATTTGTCTTATGCACCCAATGCTGAATATTGCGATTCGTGCTGCCCGCAATGCAGGCACCCTGATCATGCGATCTTTGCAACATGTCGAACACCTGGAAGTCACGACCAAAGGCCGTAACGACTATGTCTCCGATGTCGATCACCTGGTAGAACAGGAGATCATCAAGGTCATCAAAAAAGCCTATCCCGACCACGCCATCATGGCCGAGGAATCCGGCAGTGCCGGTGACAGCGATACGGTCTGGATCATTGATCCTTTAGATGGCACCACCAATTTCCTGCATGGTTTCCCGCATTTCTGCGTATCGATTGCCGTCAGTGTTAAAGGTCGGGTAGAGCATGCCGTGGTTTATGATCCACAACGCGATGAACTGTTTACTGCCAGCCGTGGCGAGGGGGCCAAGCTCAATGACCGTCGTCTTCGGATCAGTAAACGCCGCGATTTGAAAGGCGCTTTGCTGGCAACCGGCTTTCCGTTCAAGTACCCTCAGCATCACACCAAGTTCATGGCCAGCTTCGAAGCCCTGTTCACGCAGGTGGCCGATATCCGTCGTGCCGGTTCAGCCGCACTGGATTTGGCCTATGTAGCCGCTGGTCGTCTTGATGGTTACTGGGAAATCGGTCTGGAAAACTGGGACCTGGCTGCCGGCCTGTTGCTGGTGGAAGAAGCAGGCGGTCTGGTTACCGATTTCGCCGGTCAGGACAATCTGTTTAATAAAGGCAATATTGTTGCTGCCGGTTTCGGCGTCCACAAACTGATGCTGGATGCCATCAAACCGCATTTACAGGAACCACTCAATTAAATCGGACCCTTGCGGGCCTCTTTACACCTGCATGCTCTAGCATGCGCTTACTGAATTCTTTATATGACTGATACCCAAAGAGACATTTCCAAACTGCGTAATATCGCCATCATCGCCCACGTTGACCATGGTAAAACCACACTGGTTGACCAGTTACTGCGTCAATCAGGCACCTTCGGTGAACACGAAGAACTCACCGAACGGGTGATGGACTCCAATGATCTGGAACGCGAGCGTGGCATTACCATTCTTTCCAAGAACACCGCGATTCGCTGGAATGACTATCACATCAACATCGTTGATACCCCGGGACACGCCGACTTCGGCGGAGAAGTAGAGCGGGTATTGTCGATGGTCGATTCGGTACTGCTGCTGGTGGATTCGGCTGAAGGCCCCATGCCGCAGACCCGATTCGTCACGCAGAAGGCACTGGCTCTCGGTCTCAAACCGATTGTGGTTATTAATAAGATTGATAAGCCGGCAGCCCGTCCTAACTGGGTACTGGATCAGACCTTTGATCTGTTTGTGAACCTGGATGCGACCGATGAGCAGCTCGACTTTGATGTGATTTATGCGTCCGGTCTGAACGGCTTTGCCAATATGGACGACAATGTTCATGAAGGCGATATGACGCCGCTGTTTGAGCTGATTGTCGATAAAGTCAGCCCGCCGGATGTGGATGTCGATGGTCCGTTCCGGATGCAGGTATCTTCACTCGATTACAACAGCTACGTGGGTGTTATCGGCGTTGGCCGGGTGCAGCGCGGTCGCGTCAAAACCAATACCCCGGTCACGGTGGTTGACCGCGAAGGCAACAAACGTAATGGTCGTATTCAGCAGGTGATGGGCTTTCTGGGCCTGAAGCGTGAAGAGGTGTCTTCAGCACAGGCTGGCGATATTATTGCCTTCACCGGTCTGGATCCGCTTAATATTTCTGACACTGTCTGTGATCAGAATGCGGTTGAAGCACTGCCCCCATTGTCCGTCGATGAGCCGACGGTGACCATGACTTTCCAGGTCAATAACTCGCCGTTTGCCGGCAAGGAAGGCAAGTTCATTACTTCCCGTCAAATCAAAGAGCGTCTGGAGCGTGAACTTATCCATAACGTGGCACTGCGGGTAGAACAGTCGCCCACAGATCCTGATAAATTCAAGGTATCCGGTCGTGGCGAACTGCATCTGTCGGTGTTGATTGAAAACATGCGCCGTGAAGGTTTCGAGCTCGGTGTCTCGCGTCCTGAAGTGATTATCCGCGAAATTGATGGCGAAAAACAGGAACCGTTCGAATCGGTCACCATCGATGTGGAAGATGAGCATCAGGGCACCGTGATGGAAAAAATGGGTGAACGCGGCGCTGAAATGAATAACATGGTGCCGGATGGTAAAGGCCGAGTCCGTCTCGACTTTATCATTCCTTCGCGCGGCCTCATTGGCTTTCGTACCGAGTTTCTGACCGCGACCCAGGGGACTGGTCTTATCTACAGCGTATTTGATCATTACGGTCCTATGAAGCCGGGTAATTACGGTAAACGCATCAACGGCGTTTTGATTGCCAATGGTGTCGGTAAAGCGGTGGCCTTTGCCATCTTCAACCTGCAGGAACGTGGTCGTATGTTTATCGGCCATGGTGATGAGGTTTATGAAGGCATGATCATCGGCATTCATTCCCGTGATAATGATCTGGTCGTGAACCCGCTTAAAGGCAAGCAATTGACTAATATCCGTGCCTCCGGTTCGGATGATGCGGTGACACTGGTGCCGCCGATTCGCATGAGTCTGGAACAGGCGCTGGAATTCATCGGTGATGATGAACTGCTGGAAGTGACGCCCAAGTCATTGCGTCTGCGTAAAAAACTGCTGCTCGAACATGAGCGTAAGCGTGCCTCACGCGCTTAATCTGGTCCAAACCGCAGGCGAAAAAGGGTATTCTAAACACAGGAGCAGCATGTGCTCCTGTGTCCCTGTTATTGAGGTGAAAGATGCGCATTCTGATTTTGCTGGCCATCGGGCTTTTACTCTACATCATCATTGGAAACCTGCTCAGAAAGAACAAAATGCCCTCCAATACCGCATCCGATAGCAGCCAGCGGATGGTTCGTTGCGAGCATTGCGGATTGCACATCATTGAAACAGAAGCACTGGAAGACAACAGCCAGTATTTCTGCTCCCGCGAACATATTGAGGCCCATCGCCACTCACGATGAGCGCGGATTCCGCCCGACTGACTCTGCATCAGGACCCAGCTACCTGGCGGGCGCTGACGGTCTTTGCCGGCTATCGCTTTTTTCTCGCCGGTGTGCTGTTTTTTGTTTTCTACCTGAAACTGCCGCCTGAATTTCTGGGGTCGGCTGACCCGCGTTTCTATGCCAATGTCAGCCAGATTTATCTGCTGATTTCCCTGGTGCTGCTGGTATTCACGCTGAAGCGCTGGGGCTATGTCGATACCCAGATAAAACTGCAACTGGTTATTGATATTGTGGCCCTGACCATGCTGATTCATGCCAGTGGCGGCCTGCAGACCGGCCTGGGCTCGCTATTGCTGGTCGTTGTTGTGGCGGGCGGGGCTCTGGTCCCGGGCAGACTGGCAGCTTTCATTGCGGCGATAGCGACACTCGCGATTCTGCTTGAAGTCAGTTACTCACAGATTGCCGGTGATGGTGCGACCAAATACAGTCAGGCGGGATTACTGGGAGCGACATTTTTTGTCACTGCCTGGCTGGCGCAATGGTTGTCAAAGAAAATGCAGACCTCACAGACTCTCGCTGAAGAGCGGGCCCGTGATGTCGCTAATCTGGCGGTGCTGAACCAGCATATTATCAGCCGCCTGCAAATCGGCGTCATGGCATTGGATGCACAGGGGCATGTGACCTTGTTTAACGAGTCTGCCCGCCATTTACTGGGGATCGAACGCAGTATACCGGGCTTTAAATTGAAACAGGCCGTGCCGGCGCTGGCCGAGCAAATCTGGCTATGGCAGCATCACAATCCACAACCTTTCGCAGCATTTCAGGCACGTCCTGAACTGCCGGAAGTGCGGGCGACGGCAACCAGACTCGATAGTGGCGAAACCCTTATCTACATTGAAAATACCTCTGCAATGGCGCAGCAGGCGCAGCAGCTAAAACTGGCCTCGCTGGGAAGGCTTACCGCCAGTATTGCGCATGAAATACGCAATCCGCTGGGCGCAATCAGTCATGCCGGAGAATTACTGGCGGAACAGCAAAGTCACGATGCCGGTATGCAAAAACTGACCGGTATCATCCAGCGTCACAGCCAGCGCGTGAACAGTATCATCGAAACCATTCTGCAAATGAGCCGGCGGAAAACCGTGGAACCGGCGGCCCTGGTGCTGGCAACCTGGCTGGATCGTTTTGTGAGTGAGTTTCGTGAACTGAAAGGCTCTGATGAACAGGCTATCCGGTTGACCATCGCATCACCACTGGCCAAGGTAGCCATGGATCCTGAGCAGTTACATCAGGTGATGTGGAATTTGCTGGAGAATGCCTGGCATTATTCGGACCCTGATAAAGCGTTGCCACGGGTTGAGATTCGTCTTGATAGGACTGAAGGGGAAATTGTGGTCGATGTCAGCGATAACGGACCGGGTGTCTCCGCTGATGTGCAGGAGCATCTGTTCGAGCCGTTTCATTCGCAGCGTCAAGGGGGGACCGGACTGGGCTTATATCTTGCCCGGGAACTGTGTCAGGCCAACGGTGCGCGGCTCAGCTTTCTGCCCGATGAGTTGCAAAGCAGTCGTTTTCGTATAAGCTTCCCGGGTGAATGGCAGGAATATCTCGCATGACGAAGCAACAAGCAAAACAGGCGCTGGTCATTGATGACGAGCCGGATATTCTCGAACTGCTGACCATGACCTTGTCGGACATGTCGATTGACTGTGTCACCGCCGAGAATCTGGCCCAGGCGCATCAGGCCTTGAAACAGCATAAGTTCGATTTGTGTTTTACTGATATGCGCCTGCCTGATGGTAATGGCCTGGACTTTGTAAAAACGCTGCAGAAACAGTGCCCGGAACTCCCCGTCGCGGTGATCACCGCGCACGGTAATGTCGATCATGCTGTTGAGGCGCTTAAATCCGGCGCTTTCGATTTTGTCTCCAAACCGCTCAAGCTGAGAATACTGCGGGATCTGGTGGAAGCAGCACTGAAACTGTCACCGGAACGGCCCCGGCAGCGAGAGCGCCGCTCGCGTGACAAGCTGTTGGGCGACACCGATCCTATCCGTGCCCTGCGCGGCAAAATCACCAAACTGGCACGCAGTCAGGCACCGGTTTATATCACCGGTGAATCCGGCACCGGTAAAGAACTGGTTGCGAGACTGATTCATGAGCTGGGCGCGCGCAGTGAAGGCCCATTTGTGCCGATTAACTGTGGCGCAATACCTGCTGAACTGGTGGAAAGTGAGTTTTTCGGTCACAAAAAGGGCGCCTTTACCGGTGCTGTGGCGGAGAAACAGGGATTGTTTCAGGCCGCTGATGGCGGCACGCTGTTTCTGGACGAAGTCGCTGATCTGCCGCTGATGATGCAGGTTAAATTACTACGCGCGATTCAGGAAAAAGCGGTAAGACCCGTTGGCGGGCATGAAGAAGTCAACGTTGATGTTCGTATCCTGTCCGCCACCCATAAAAACCTGTCTGTCTGCGTCCGTGATGGCAGTTTCCGGGAGGATTTGTTTTACCGCCTTAATGTGATTGAACTCAAAGTACCGCCACTACGTGAGCGACAGGCGGACATTCCGATGCTGGCTGAACATATCCTGACGGTGCTGGCGAAAAAGAATCATTCAGGCAAGCCTGTTATCAGTCAGGCTGCGATGAAAAAACTGCAATCCTACACTTTTCCCGGCAATGTGCGGGAGCTGGAAAACATTCTTGAAAGGGCATTGACCTGGGCTGATGGCGACAGTATTGAAGTCGATGATCTGATGCTGCCCGAGCATCAGCCAGCTGTCAGCAGCCAGCCAGCGATGGTTGCCGGGACCAGCGAAACATTGCCACAGGATCTTGAGGCCTGCCTGGAAGATCAGGAGCGACAGCTCATAATGCAGGCGCTGGAAGCGACACGCTGGAACCGGACTGCCGCTGCCAAAAAACTGGGTATTACTTTCCGCGCGCTGCGATATAAGCTGAAAAAACTGGAACTGGATTAATCCGCATCAGGCTCATCGACAAACGCGGTGACTGATTCCAGTTCCTGATCGCCTATCAGCGCGCTTTTGCCGGCGGCAGACAGTTTCATGCTGAGCTGGCAAACAATGCTTTGATCTGGCGTGAACTGTGCCTGCACCACATGACCCAGCGTTTCGCCGTCAGCACCTGTCACTGTGCTGTTGATGTCTGGAAGCTTATTACCGTCGAGTCGTCCCAGAAACAGCCTGCGGCTGGGTTTGCCGAGGTAATGCAGACGTGCGACCACTTCCTGACCTGGATAACATCCCTTTTTGAAGCTGACGCCACCGGCCAGATCCAGATTGATCTGTTGCGGCGTAAATGCTTCCTTGCTGTCGGCGAAGACTATCGGCAGACCGGCCTCAATTTCATGCTGTTGCCACTCACTTTCCGGTGCCAGATGCCAGTCTTTATCCAGCCAGCTTGATAAGGCTTCGATGTTTGTCTCATCGGCAATCAGTAATGAGCGCGGCGTCTGACCCGGTTGGCGGATAACAAGACCCTGATCAATTATTTTGCCCTGCCAGTTTTCACCGGTACCGGGCTCCGCCTGTGGATGCACTAGACCCAATACATGGTGTTGCTGCAGCAGTTTGATATCGGCTTTGCTGCGCAACTTGAACATGTTCAGTCGTTGACTGATGGGCTCAGCAAGATCAGCCGGCAGCACAATCAGAAAATCATCCTGACGCCGGATCAGCTGAAAAACGGACAGCAGGCGACCTTTTGGGTTACAAAAACCGCTCAATTGCGATTGATTGATCTGCAACGCGTTCACATCGTTGGTTAACAGGTTCTGCAGAAAGCTTTTAGCCTCTTCGCCTGTGATCTGAATAAGCTGACGACCGGGCAGGGGGATGAGGCTATTGCCTGCTGATCCCGGCGTTGCTTTTGATTGTTGCTCAATTAATTTGTGCCAGTTCATAATGAATTCAGTTACTGATAATGGTTGTCTATTCTAACGGCTGTTAGAAACGGAAAACAGGGATGAATAAAGCGGTTTTTCTCGGATGAAACTTGAATTAGGGCGATCAACTTTAATGCTGGCCTATTTGCTGACAGTGCATCTGGCGGCGCTGATCCTCATCAACCTGCTGGGCTTGAACGCGATGCTGGCCGGGGCGTTATCGCTGCTGTTCATCGCCAGCCTGTGCTATTACTGTCACTGTTTTGGTTGGCTGTTGCGACCCGTTCAACCGGGACAATTGTGGGTCAATCAGCAAGGCTACTGGTATTGGACGGAATTTAATGGCCGTCAGCGGGGACCCATGCAGCTTAAAAGCAGTGTGATACTGGGGCCAGTCATTGCTATTTATTCAAAGCCTTTGAATGCAGGCATCAGCCGCTCTTTCATCATTACCCGCGATACCGTGACTGCGGACGACTGGCGGCGGTTGCGGGTCAGGCTGCGTGATCCTGAATCCTGGGATTGATGATGGTTTCCTGGGGTGGCTGACTGTTATCGGCTTGCGGGTAGTCGAGTATGTAATGCAGGCCGCGGCTCTCTTTGCGCATCAGCGCTGAGGAAATAATGAGTTCGGCGACATCAGCCAGATTACGCAATTCCAGCAGATCACTGCTGATGTGGTGCTGGGCATAATAATCACTGATTTCCTGTTTCAGCAGCATCAGCCTCTGTCGGGCTTTGTTCAGCCGGTGGGTACTGCGGACAATACCGACGTAGTCCCACATAAATCGACGTAGTTCATCCCAGTTGTGGGTGATTGAGATGGCCTCTTTGGCGGGCTCTACCTGGCTTGCATCCCAGGACGGAATATTCGCGCTGACCGGCTTCAATGTCTGTTGTTTGATATCGTCAGCTGCAGCGCGGGCAAATACCAGACATTCCAGCAGGGAGTTACTGGCCATCCGGTTAGCGCCATGCAGCCCGGTATGGGCTGTTTCACCGATGGCATAAAGGCCGGGGATATCGGTTCTGCCATGCAGATCAGTCATGATGCCGCCACAGGTGTAATGAGCCGCGGGGACCACTGGAACCGGTTCCCGGGTCATGTCAATACCGTAGTCGAGACAACGTTTGTAGATGGTCGGAAAATGGCTTTTGATAAAAGTCGCCGGTTTGTCAGAAATATCGAGATAGACACAATCATCACCCAGGCGTTTCATCTCATGGTCGATGGCCCTGGCAACGACATCTCTCGGTGCCAGCTCTGCCTGGGGATGGAAGCGGGGCATAAAGCGCTCGCCATCGGCCAGCAGTAATTTGGCGCCTTCACCTCTGAGGGCCTCACTAATCAGAAAAGACTTGGCTTTGGGGTGGAACAGACAGGTAGGATGAAACTGCACAAACTCCATATTCGCTACCCGGCAGCCCGCGCGCCAGCCCATCGCGATGCCGTCCCCAGTGGAGACATCGGGATTACTGGTGTAAAGATAGACCTTGCCGGCGCCGCCGGTCGCCAGCACCGTGACTGGTGCCAGAAACGTTTTGGTTTCATCGTTTTTGATATCCAGCACATAGCAGCCCAAAGCACGGTTGGGTGATTGTTTCAGCTGTTTGTTGCTGGTGATGAGATCGATACCGATATGATAGGGAAACAAGCTAATGTTCGCGTGCGCTCTGGCTTTGGCGAGCAGTGTGGTTTCCACCTCACGTCCGGTAGCATCGGCGGAATGAATAATACGGCGATGACTATGACCGCCTTCCTGAGTCAGATGATAGGTTTCAGCAGTCATGCCGTCACGGGTAAAAGACACGCCCTGATCAATCAGCCATTCGATATTCTCGCGGGCATGTTCAACAGTGTAACGCACAGCCTTTTCATTACACAGACCGGCACCGGCGCGCAGGGTATCATCAATATGTGACTGTATAGAGTCGGTCTTATCCAGCACGACTGAAATGCCACCCTGAGCATACAGCGAAGCGCCTTCATCAAGCTGTCCTTTCGAAATAACGGCAACCCTGGCCTGCTCGGCCATGTGCAGGGCGAGTGTCAGGCCGGCCGTGCCGCTGCCGATAATCAGAATGTCAAAATGCTCTGTTGTGGTCATAGGGCTTTATACAGGTACAATAGGCTGAATTTTTATTTTGCACATAATACGGAACAAAGTTAAATCGATACGGTCAATGATGCTGGATTTAAAAGTGTACACTGGCGTGTCGATAATAGCCGGAAGATAGGATGAATGCAGATCAAGAGCTAGTACGACGCGTACAGGCAGGGGATAAAAAAGCGTTTGACTTGTTGATTATGAAATATCAGCAGCGGATTATCCATGTCATCACCGGTTTTGTGCATGATCCGGTTGAAGCCATGGATGTCGCACAGGAAGCTTTTATCAAAGCCTATCGCGCCCTGCCGGGATTTAGAGGAGATAGTGCTTTTTACACATGGTTGTATCGCATTGCTATCAATACCTCGAAAAATTACCTGACAGCCGCGTCGCGCCGGCCACCGGTAACCGACGTGGACGCCATGGATGCAACAATTTATTACGATGCACCGGAATTGAAGGAATTTGAGACACCTGAAAACAGTCTCATGAGTGATGAATTGCAGCAGGCAATTCATGACGCGATTCAGGACTTACCTGAAGACACGGCAACGGCCATCAAACTGCGGGAGTTTGACGGTCTGAGCTATGAGGAAATTGCGCAGGCAATGGATTGTCCTATAGGTACAGTACGATCTCGTATCTTTCGCGCCAGAGAGGCAATAGATAAGCAGGTCAAAGCAGTGATGGGTGGAGAGGAACAACAATGACAGCCAAGCAACATGAATTACTGTCAGCATTTGTCGATGGTGAACTGAACTCGCAGGAGCTGGATGAGCTACTGGCGTTAATGAACACAGATGACAATGCCAAAGCAGATTATCAACGATACCAACTTTCGAGTGATGTTTTACGGGGTTACACCAATCGCAGCCAGCCTGTCGATTTGACTGCCCGCATCAGCGCCGCACTGGTCGACGAGCCGGTGCATCAATTAGAACAGCAACACAGTAAAAAGGCCAGCATTATCACGCTGCCCGACTGGTTCTGGAAACAGACCGCCGGTCTCGCTGCCGCCGCTTCAATCGGTGCGCTAGCGGTGGTTGGTGTGCTGAATCAGCCACAAACCACGGTGACTCCGGAGCTGGCGCAAGCTGGATCAGTACCGACTCAAACAGCGGCGATTGCCTCGCCTAACCGCTGGACCGTCGGTGAGCAGGAAGTTGAAGATCGCCTCAACAATTACCTGGTTGACCACAACGAGTATGCCGGCGCCTCCGGCCTGTTTTCCTACGCCCGTGTCGTTTCTTACGGCGAGGAGTAGGTAGTCATGCGGTTTCTGCTTCATGTCCTGCTGGGCCTGAGTCTCAGTTTGCCGGTTGTGGTCTCGGCCGCCGATGACGACCAGGCCCTGAAGATGCTGGAACGCATGACCGAGGCAGCCAAGACGCTGACCTACGAAGGCGTTTTCGCCTATCAGTCCGGGAAAAACATGCAGTCGATCAGGATCTATCATCGTGCCGATGCGCGCGGTGAGCTTGAACGCCTGATTTCACTGAATGGCGCAGCTCGCGAAGTGATTCGCAGCAATGACATGGTGACCTGTATTAACCCGGAGGGTAAGCAGGTCAATGTCAGTCGTCGTCCACTCGGTCGTGGCTTTCCCAGCGATCTACCCAGGAGATTGAATTCGGCGACGCCATTTTACGATGTCAACCTGGGCGAAACTGACCGCATTGCCGGTAGAAAAGCGCATGAACTGGTCATTACTCCGGTAGATGATTACCGCTATGGCTATCGTCTCTGGGTAGATGCAGACACTCATCTTTTGCTCAAGTCGGAATTGGTGGGGAGCGATGGCGAGGTACTGGAAACCTTCACTTTCTCGTCCATCAATACAGATGTGCATATCCCTGAGCACAAATTCAAATCACAAATGGCCGGCGAAGAAATGACCTGGCACCGGAGCGAACCTGAGAAACCACTCAACACCGCGAGCCAGAGTCAGCAACACAAATGGCAACCTGCCTGGTTGCCCGATGGTTTCTCACAAGTGGCTTATCAGACCCGGCTCCGTGCCAATAACGGTGCCGATGTCGAACAGCGCGTATACAGCGACGGACTCAGTTCTGTGTCCGTCTTTATTGAAAAAATCCGTGCCCGCCACAGTCATCTTCATGGTGGTTCTCATGTCGGTGCTATCAATGCCTTCGGTACTATCATGAACGCGCATTTTGTCACCGTCGTTGGTGAGGTGCCTGCGCAAACCGTGCAGAAAATCGGAAACAGTATTTCCTTCGCGGATCTCCGCCAATGATTGAACAAAAAGCCACGGTGATAAGCCGGGATGGCGGACTGGTCTGGGTTGAAGCCGAGCGTCAATCCACCTGTGGTCAGTGCCAGGCCAGAAAAGGCTGTGGTACAGGCATGCTGGCCAGACATGTCGGTCAGCGTTTTTCACGCCTGGCTGTTAATACCGATCTCGATCTCAAAATCGGGCAACAGGTCATGGTATCGATTCCAGAGCAGGCGCTGCTCAACGGTGCTGTAATGATGTATCTGCTGCCCTTGATAGGTCTGTTTTCAGCTGCCGCGCTGACAAGAATGATGGGAGCAGGGGAACTGGCTCAAATCCTGGCTGGTCTACTAGGACTGTGTGCCGGCTTTTTCTGGGTCAAACGCCAGATGACTGATAATAATCCCGGCATCCGTGTTCAAACAATAGAGGATTACCAATGAGATATACCAAAACCTGGACAGCGCTAATGATGCTGACGGCTTGGTTGATGCTGAGCTTCAATGTGCAAGCTCGTGCCTTGCCTGATTTCACCGAACTGGTAGCTGATAACGGTGATGCTGTCGTGAATATCAGTACCCGGAATAAAGTGGATCAAACGGCAAGCTCTATGTTGCCACCGGGTATGGAAATCCCAGAGGGCTCCGGTATTGACGAGTTTTTCAAGAAGTTTTTTGACGGAATGCCTGGCATGCCGCCCGGTGGTATGCCCTCACCCAGAGAAAGCGAATCACTCGGCTCAGGCTTCGTTCTGTCTTCTGACGGTTATATTCTGACAAACCACCACGTCATCAGAGATGCAGAGGAAATTATCGTTCGCTTCAGTGATCGTACAGAACTTGAAGCTGAACTGCTGGGCAGCGATGAGCGTAGCGATGTGGCGCTGCTGAAAGTGGATGCGACAGGTCTCAAAGCCGTCAAACTGGGTGACTCCAACGAATTGCAGGTTGGTGAATGGGTGCTGGCCATTGGCTCGCCATTTGGCTTTGACTATTCTGCCACTGCCGGTATCGTCAGTGCACTGGGCCGCAGTTTGCCAAGTGACAGCTACGTGCCATTTATCCAGACCGATGTTGCCATCAATCCCGGTAACTCTGGTGGCCCGCTGTTTAACCTGGATGGCGAAGTCATCGGCATTAACTCGCAGATTTACAGCCGTACCGGTGGTTTCATGGGCGTCTCATTTGCCATCCCCATCGACACTGTCATGAATGTCGTTGCCCAAATTAAAGACCAGGGCTATGTTAGCCGCGGCTGGCTGGGCGTTGTGATCCAGGATGTAACTCGTGAACTGGCCGAATCATTTGGTCTGAACAAGCCCAAAGGTGCGCTGGTTTCCCGCGTGGTGTCAGATAGTCCTGCCGCTAAAGCAGGCTTCAAGGCGGGCGATGTTATTCTCCAGTTTGACGGAAAAGAGGTAGAGACTTCTTCTGACTTGCCACCGATCGTTGGACGAACCAAAGTCGGTAAAGAGGTCAATGTCGTGGTGATGCGTGATAACGAGCGCACGACATTGGATGTAACTATTGAAGAACTCCCGGAAGATGAGGAACTGGCCGCAAGCGGTAGCAAACCTGGCCGTTTTGTCGCTGAAGCACTGTCAATGGAAGTAGCCGAAATCAGACCGGAACAACGTCAGAAACTGGATGTTGAATCAGGTGGTGTGATGGTGATGAAAGTGGAGCAAGGTCCAGCCATTAATGCCGGTATTCGTCCGGGTGATGTGATTCTGAGCATGAACAATATCGATATCAAAGATGCACATCATTTTGTTGAGGTGGCTAAGGATCTGCCAGTCGGTAAGCCGATTCCGGTTCTGGTACAACGTTCAGGGCAATCGCAGTTCCTGGCGCTCAAAATCGAAAAATAAACAATAATTTCTCTCGCTTTAGAGCAGCTGAGTGGCTTGACCGCTCAGCTGCTTTTTTATGTGCGTCTGTCAGTGACCTGCAAAAGTTTATTTCTTCCTGAATAAGCTTTATTATAAATACTAATCATTCGTATTTAATTTTGAGGCAGGGATGAGCGATTCGGATAAAAAAGCACGTATTTTAATCGTCGAGGATGACATCAAATTGAACGAGCAGCTAAAACAATTGATGCATGCAGAAGGCTTCGAGGTCAGTCAGTCATTTGATGGCGAGCAGGGTTTGTTAATGGCCATGCGCGAGACTTTTGATTTGATCTTGCTTGATGTCGCTTTGCCGGTCAAAAACGGTTACGCCGTGCTGAAAACATTGAGACAAAGCAGGATAACACCGGTCATGATGATCACCGCCCATGGCGCTGAGGAGGAGCGGATCACCGGTTTTCGCAATGGTGCCGATGACTATTTATCTAAACCATTCAATCTGACAGAGCTTTTATTGCGTATCGAGGCGATATTGAGACGTTCAAAGCCGGAGGATATAAGCAGACCGAACTTAACAACATTGAGAACAGGCGGTCTGGAAGCAGATAAGAACAGGCAGCAGGTGATATTTAATGGAAAACAGCTCACCTTCACCCCCATTCAGTTCAAGCTGCTGTGGACATTGATGCAGCACCCAAGCCAGACTCTCAGCAAACCGACTTTATACCGGCTGGTACTGGAGCGTGAGTTCAGCCGCTATGATCGCAGTCTGGATATGCATATGAGCCGGGTCAGACGCAAACTCACAGCCGCTGGTATGCCACCTGATAGCTTGCAGACCGTGCACGGAACCGGTTATATGCTGCGATGAAACGCCGCCTGTTGTGGAAGCTCAGTGGCGTTATCGTCGCTGGTAGCGTGCTGTTGTTCTGGCTGATTCACATACTGGTCAGTAAAACTGAACAGCAGATGAGCTTTATTGATGAAGCACATCAAAAAACTTTATATGACTATGCTGCCAGGGCAGAGCAATTGTATATGGCTGGTGATGAAGCAGGGCTGACTGACTGGCTGCAGACAATTCGGTACAAGGAAGATACCTGGGTGGCTGTGGTTCAGCCAGAACTTCGCACTTTGGCAGGCAGCGAATTATCACAAGATTTCAGAGAACGTTTCCGGCTGGGCCGAAGTATCGAGTGGAAAATCCATCTCTATTTCAAAACCAATCCGGTGATGGATATCATTTTCAATGATGGCCGGACGCATTTCCTGATTACCTTGCCGCAGCGTATGCGCCCTGGCACTTACTGGCAACAAGCCAATCTGCTGTTACAAATTGCATTGCCTATGTTGCTGATGACGATTATCAGCATGGTTATTTACCGCCATGTGATGTCACCTTTGAGACAACTTGAGCGTGCTACGCAACAGTTCAGCCAGGGAGATTTCGAAGTACGGCTGAGAAGCAGTCTTGGCGGGCGTCAGGATGAAATCACGGCGCTTGCTGACACCTTTGATGCCATGGCTGAACGAATCGGTAAGCTGATCCGCAGCCAGCGTCATCTCACGTCAGATCTATCACATGAACTCAGAACGCCGCTGACCAGGATTGAACTGGCATTGAGCTGGGCTGAGCAAAATTCCCCCAACTGTGAACCATTGCAGCGGATACGTGAAGAGTGCCAGCAAATGCGACAGATGGTAGAAGATACACTCAGTTTTGCCTGGCTGGAGAGTGAACAGCCTGAGTTGCGAACCGATGATCTGGACCTGACCGATCTGGTAGACAGCATCGTTGACAATGCCCGTTTTGAATTTCCCAGTCACCACATCGAACTCAAGCTTCCTGAGCATGCCCCTCTTTACCAGAGCAGCGCTCGTGCATTGGGACATGCAATAGAAAATATTATTCGTAACGCCCTCATACATACCGCGATCGACGGTTCAGTCAATGTGAAATTGAGTCGCACGGCTGAACAGTATCAGCTCGATATAGATGATGAAGGACCGGGAATCGCTGAAAAGTATCTTCAAGCTATTTTTAAACCGTTTTTTCGTCTCGGGCAGAGCAGCCGACATCACTACGATGGTTTTGGTGTTGGCCTATCACTGGCCAAGCGTCAGGTGGAAGCAGTAGGAGGTAGGTTGAGCGCTCATAATCTGGACCCAAAAGGCTTGCGAATGAGGATTATACTGCCAGCGCCTGCCAGGGATTAACCCAGAGCCGCAATGGTGTAACAAATGTAAAAGTCTTTCCATTTCAAATAACTGCTTATTAGAATGCGATCTTGTTTTATTTGATAATGATTATTATTAACGAGGTTGTTGTGAGCAAGAACTTGAACTCCATCAGTCGCCCGACTGTTCTCTCTATTGCCCTGATGTCAGCTATCACTGCGCAGTCCTCACTGGCTGAAACTGTTCAGTTGGAAAAGGTTCAGGTGACCGGTAACACGATTACGCCCGAACTCAACAGTGTGGATGCTGAGCAGATCCAAAAACTCCAGCCTACAGACTTGGAGGATCTGTTCAGCCAGTCCCCCGAAGTCACCATCGGGGGGGGGCCTGACTTTGCGCAAAAGCTGTACATTCGCGGTATCGAGGATCAGCTTCTCAACATCACCATTGACGGTGCCCAACAAGCCACTCGGCAATTCCACCATGCCGGTCGAATCAGCATTGAGCCGGAATTGCTGAAAAGAGTTGAAGTCAATGCTGGTGCCGGTAACGCACTATCAGGTCCGGGAGCACTGGGTGGTTCAGTCAAATTCATTACTAAAGACCCTGAAGACATGCTGAAACCGGGCAAAAACTTCGGCGCTTTAGTGAAGGGTCTGTTCTCCAGTAATACCGACAGCTTCAAGACCAACACCAGCCTGTTCGGACGTTTGACCGATAACTGGAGTGCGATGTTGTCTTACACCCAGTCAGATGCTGAGAACTATGAAGATGGCGATGGTGATGAGCAACTGGGGACTAACTCAGATCAGGATTATCTGTTCGCCAAAGTCGTCGGCCAGCTTAGTGAGAGTCAGACAATTCGCGTGAGTTATGAAAAACGTGAGGATGAAGGCGACAGAACTCAGCGTCCACAATGGTCTGTCGCAGATTTTAATCCACTCTATCCGATTGAAACTGAGCGTGAAACAGTGACACTCAATTATGAGTTAAATCCGATCGGTAACCCATATCTGGATGTAAACTTTAGCTTGTACAACACAGAAACTGAATTGTTCCAGAACGGGCGTTTTGGACCTTATTACGGCACCGGTACCACAGTCGGTTTTGATTTAAGAAATACTTCAATCATCGGCATGCACAAAGTCACTTATGGTATGGATTACCGTGAAGATGAGACTGAAGCTGAGGGCACAACTTCTGCTTATCAGGATGAGTCAGAAGTCAAAGGCGTTTATTTTCAGGATGATATTCAGCTGACTGATGCTTTGTTGCTGAGCGCCGGCCTGCGTTATGACGATTATGAACTGGATAATGATTTCGGCGGCACTTCTTACGATGAAAGTGAAGTCAGTCATAACCTTGGTGTTAACTATGATTTCACCGATAACTGGAGCGCCTTTGCTTCTTACGCCGAAGCTTTCAAGGGGCCATCGGCGCAGGATGCGTTCAAACTGGATTTTTGGACACTTTCACCGGATCTGAAGCCTGAAGATGCTCAAAACGTCGAGTATGGATTTGCATACGAATCGCTGACCTGGTTTGGATCTGCCAAAGCCTATCAGAGTGAAATTGACAACGTCATCGCTGATCCCGCCGGTAGTCCGCGTGTGTTCGAGAACATTGGCGAGCTTGAATCCGATGGCTTTATTCTTGAGGTGGGGCAACGCTGGGACAGTTTGATGGCCCGGGTCAGTTATCATTACAACGATGCTGAAGTAGATGGCATGGAAGCCAATGCCTACGACCATAACGGTATTGCTAACACAGTGCGTGATACCTTGATTGCATCGCTTGATTATCAGTACGGCCCGCAATGGCGCTTCGGCTGGAATGCCCGGTTCGTTAAAGGCCGTGATAATGTTGAAACCTCACTGGGTGAGGTTGACCAGCCCGGTTTTGGCGTACATGACTTCTATGCCCAATGGCTTCCGTCGTCGAATGAGGATATTCGCATAGCGTTGACGGTACGTAATGTCTTTGACAAGGATTATCGTGCTCATGCCAGTGTGGCTGATTTCAGACCGGCGTTCGAGGTCAGAGGCTTCAACGAGCCGGGCCGGGATGTCCGCCTGAGTGCTGCTTGGCAGTTTTAGGTGGCGGATATTCATAAACGAAAAGCCAGCTACTTGTATCTGGCTTTTTTATGTCAATAAGGAGGTTTCTGGATCTGGATTTTCACAGAGTGAGCCGGGGTATAGCGGATAAACAAGCAGGCTGCTAATAAAAAAGTCAGCCACTCGGCAATTGGCAGTGCAACAAGAAACTCCGGTGGACTCAAAAGCCAACTGAGTAAGAGTAATAAGCTCACAGGCAGAACCAGCCCACGGGACAATGCAATCAGCATGGAAGGCCGAGGTTTCTGCATTGCCGTCAGATAAATCGACAGAATGACATTTAAGCCATTAATCAAAAATAGTGGCCACACCAGGCTGATAAATGTCATAGATAACTGACGACTTGTCGCTGAACTATCGCTGAGGAAGAGAGCTGTCAGCCACTGCGGAGAGAGCAGCAGCAACATGACCAGTAACACACTGATTAAAATCACCATTGTGGATGCAGTGGCAACAAACTGCACTATGCGCTGCGAATTGGCAGCACCGTGGTTGTGACTGACCAGCAGATGGAGGGCATCAGCAATGCCGTAATACAGCATGAGGCTGACAAAGATCAGATAGTTAATGACCGCAAAGGCAGCAATACCATCGACACCAAGCTGTGTTACCAGGGTCCAGTTGAGTACCAGTATCACCAGTCCACCCGAGATTTCATTGATGCATTCGGATAAGCCATTGAAACTAATCTGTTTCAGTTCTGCCCACTGGCTGGGCCAGAACCAGTGCAGCAGACGCTGCCGACGGCCAAAAAAGCGCAGTAGAATAATGAGCTGAATGCACTGTGCAATCGCCGTAGCCCAGGCGGCACCGGTGAGGCCCATCTCAAAATGAATAATAAATATGGCATCAAGCACAATATTCATTACCGCGCCGGTCACGAGAGCCGTGGTGGCAAGCCGCTGAGCATTATCCTGACGCACGAAGTAATACAGCACCATGGTGAAAATCTGCACGACCAGTACACCGCTGATGATATGAAAATAGGACAGAATCTCAGGGAGCAGGCTGTCTGGTGTGCCCAACAAGCGGAGAATAGACTGGTCCAGCCACCAGGACAACAGCATGAAGCTGAGTCCCACGCATAGTACCGCCACCAGACATTTGCTGAACACCGCAGAAGCCTTCGTATTATCGCCGCGTCCCAGAAAATGTCCGCATCGCACCGCGCCGCCAATGGCAATCATCAGGGCCAGGCCGAAAATTAGCGATAAATAGGGAATCAGCAGATTAATCGCGGCCAGACCGTCGCTGCTGACAAAATGGCCGACGAAGATACCATCAACAATACTGGCGGTGGTAATCGCCAGCAGACCCAGCATCGATGGCAGTGCAAAACGCAGGAAAGTTGTGATGACCGGCCCTGACAGAATCAGCGTATTCGGTGAGGGTGCAGACATAAATCGGGACTCGCCATAAGGTCATAAAGTCGATAATGCTAATTCTGCTTATTTGTGTGGGCAAGGATTTTGCGTTGAACAAGCGCAAAAGCGGAACGGATCATGATCGTTTTGTCACCGTTAAGTGCGTATAATAACTGGTCATTTGCTTAATACGTGACCCGAAGCCAGTGATTTTTGCCTGATTGAGTGCATTCACGGCATGATTTTGAGTGTGATTGGGGTCACCCATAAAACATAACTGAATGAATAATATACGTAACTTTTCTATTATCGCGCATATCGACCACGGCAAATCCACGATTGCGGATCGCTTTATTCAGATCTGCGGCGGCCTCAGTGACCGCGAAATGCAGCAACAGGTGCTGGACTCGATGGATATCGAGCGTGAACGCGGCATCACCATCAAGGCGCAGAGCGTCTCGCTGGAATACAAGGCCCGGGACGGAGAGACGTATCTGCTCAACTTTATCGACACGCCCGGCCACGTCGACTTTTCTTATGAAGTGTCCCGTTCCCTCGCCGCCTGCGAAGGTGCCCTGCTGGTGGTCGATGCTGCTCAGGGTGTGGAAGCACAGAGTGTGGCTAACTGCTATACCGCGATTGATCTGGGCCTTGAAGTATTGCCGGTATTGAACAAAATCGACCTGCCCTCGGCTGAGCCGGATCGCGTCGCGCAGGAAATCGAAGACATCATCGGTGTCGATGCGATGACCGCCGTGCGATGCAGTGCCAAAACCGGGCTCGGCATAGAAGATGTGCTGGAAGAACTGGTCGCCAAAGTCCCGCCGCCCAAAGGGGATCCTGATGCACCCCTGAAAGCCTTGATTATTGACTCCTGGTTTGACAGTTATGTCGGCGTTATCTCGCTGGTTCGTATTGTCGATGGCAGCCTCAAAACCAAGGATAAAATCCGTGTGATGTCCACCGGTCAGGAATACCAGGTTGACCAGGTCGGCACCTTTACTCCGAAGCGCACCCCCTGTCAGATGCTTGATTGTGGTGATGTTGGTTATGTGATTTCCGGTGTCAAGGAAATTGACGGTGCGCCGGTCGGCGACACGCTGACCCATGCGCATCACGGTGCCGACAAGATGCTGCCCGGTTTTAAGGAAGTCACGCCGCAGGTTTATGCCGGTATTTTCCCGGTCAGTAGCGATGATTACGAGAATTTCCGTGAAGCACTGGCCAAGCTGCGTCTGAATGATGCTTCGCTGTTTTACGAGCCGGAAACGTCGCAGGCCTTGGGTTTTGGTTTCCGTTGTGGCTTCCTTGGTCTGTTACATATGGAAATCATTCAGGAACGACTGGAGCGGGAATACGACCTGGACCTGATTACCACCGCGCCTACCGTGGTTTTCGAGGTGCTTAAGAAAAACGGTGAGGTGGTTAAAGTGGAAAATCCGGCCTCTCTGCCGGATGTCGGCAGCCTCGATGAAATCCGTGAACCTATCGTCGCCGCTGATATTCTGGTGCCGCAGGAGCACCTTGGTGCGGTGATTACACTCTGCGTGGAAAAACGCGGTGTGCAGAAACATATGCAGTACATGGGCAAGCAGGTCGCATTAAGTTATGAACTGCCGATGAATGAGGTCGTGATCGACTTCTTTGACCGCATCAAGTCTGTCAGCCGTGGCTATGCCTCGCTTGATTATCATTTCATCCGTTTCCAGCCGGCTGATCTGGTCAAGCTTGATATTCTGATTAACGGCGAAAAAGTCGATGCGCTGTCGCTGATTGTGCATAAGGACAGCAGTGTCAGCCGTGGTCGTCTGCTGGTAGAAAAAATGAAAGAACTGATTCCAAGGCAGATGTTTGATGTCGCGATTCAGGCCGCTATCGGCGGACATATTATCGCCCGTTCCACGGTCAAGGCAATGCGCAAAAATGTACTGGCCAAGTGCTATGGCGGTGATGTGTCGCGTAAACGCAAGTTGCTTGAAAAGCAAAAAGCGGGTAAGAAACGGATGAAGTCCGTCGGCAAGGTCGATGTGCCTCAGGAGGCATTCCTGGCAGTATTACAGCTGTCCAAGAATTCATAAAAGGAGCGTTGTTGAGTGAGTTTTCCGGCATTAATGGTGTTACTGGTGGCTTTAACCGGCCTGATTTGGTTGATCGACAGGCTGTTCTGGGCACCGAAAAGAAATAAAGAAGAGGACGAACCCGTCCTGGTGGAATATGCCCGATCCTTCTTCCCGATCATCCTGCTGGTGCTGGTGATTCGCTCATTTATCGCTGAACCTTTCCGTATTCCCTCTTCATCCATGCTGCCGACGCTGCATATCGGAGATTTTATTCTGGTGAATAAATTCTCTTATGGCATCCGTCTTCCGGTATTGCATACCAAGCTGTTTGATACCGGTGAGCCGGAACGCGGCGATGTGGTGGTGTTCCGCTATCCCAAAAAGCCCGAAGATCAGGATAAACCCGACGTCGATTACATCAAACGTGTGGTGGGGCTGCCGGGTGATACCGTCGGCTATTTTGACAAAATTGTTTATATCAATGGTGAGCCGGTTGAACAGGAAGTCGTCGAACCCAGCAACATCATTCTTCCCAGCTACACCGAACTGCGGTTTGAGCATCTCAGCGAAGATGGTCATATGATTCTGGTGGATACCGACAAACGACCTCTGGAAGGTGAAATGGTAGTGCCGGAAGGTCACTATTTCGTCATGGGTGATAATCGTGATAATAGTAATGACAGTCGTTACTGGGGGACCGTGCCGGAGCAGAATCTGGTGGGTAAAGCGTTCTTGATCTGGATGAGTTGGGACTGGGATGCCGGCGGCATTATCTGGAGTCGCATCGGTCAGTCAATTGATTAAGGGGATAATCATGAAAAATCAACGCGGAATGACTTTGATTGGCTGGGTAATTGTACTCGCATTAATCGCTTTTTTTGCCACACTGGCGATGCGCCTGGTGCCGATGTATCAGGAGTACTATGGTGTTTTGCAGATCATGAACGACATGAAAGTCGAACTTAAGAACAATAACCTTACCAAGAATGAGGTAGAAACTTTGTTGATGCGCCGTTTTGATATCGGCTACATCCAGAGTGTAGATAAAGAAGATATCGAAATCCTGCGCGGAAAAAACACGGCTTATATCACCAAAATCGTGATCGATTACGAAGTCAGAAAACCTTTTATCGCGCATATTGATCTGGTCGGACATTTTAAAGAAGAAATTGATATAGAGCCCAAGCGACAATGATGACCCAGCGGCAGAAAGCCCTGTGCAAACAGTTACAAATTGAATTCAAACACACCTCGTTACTGCTTCAGGCGCTGACTCATCGAAGTGCTGATCCCAAAAACAATGAACGTCTCGAGTACCTGGGCGATGCCATATTGAGTTTCGTGATTGCGGAAGAACTGTTTAACCGCTTTCCTCAGGTGAAAGAAGGCAAACTCAGTCGCCTGCGCGCGTCACTGGTGAAAGGTGAAACCCTGGCTGAGATAGCCCGCGAACTGAAAATAGGTGAAGTGCTGATTCTGGGGCCGGGAGAACTCAAAAGTGGCGGTTTCCGTCGTGAGTCAATTCTGGCCGATGCGGTCGAAGCGATTATCGGCAGCCTCTATCTGGATCAAGGTCTGGATACCGTTAAAGCCCTGATATTAAGGCTTTACGATGAAAGACTTGATAGCATTGATGTTACTGAAACAGTGAAAGATCCGAAAACCCGTTTGCAGGAACTGCTGCAGAGCCGAAAACAACCTTTACCGATTTACAGTGTTCGTGAAATCAAAGGCGAAAATAAGCAGCCGGTATTTGAAGCCGCCTGCCAGGTGACACTGCTGGATAAAGTCGTAATGGCGCAGGGCAGCAGCCACCGCAAAGCCGAGAAAAAAGCCGCTGAGCGCGCATTGACTCTGATAGAAAGTGCATTATGACTGACACGCCATTCCGTTCCGGTTATGTCGCCATCATCGGCCGACCCAATGTCGGTAAATCGACGTTGATCAATCGCGTGCTGGGACAAAAACTCTGTATTACCTCCCGCCGGCCGCAGACGACCCGGCATCGTATTCTGGGCATAAAAACGACCGAACAGGGTCAGTTTATTTATGTTGACACCCCGGGTCTGCACAGCGATAACAAAAAAGCGATGAATCGTTATATGAACCGCGCCGCTGCCTCATCTATTGAAGATGTCGATGTCATTCTGTTTGTGGTGGAAGGGCTGAAGTGGACTGATGAAGACAAAAAGGTCCTCAAAAGACTGCAGCAGGATGCTCGTGCGCCGGTAATTCTGGTTCTTAACAAAGCTGACAAACTCAGTGATAAAGGCGCTTTGCTGCCACAGATCCAGGAATTATCAGTCCAATACGAATTTGCTGCGGTCGTGCCGATTTCAGCCCGTAAAGGTATGAATACCGATGTGCTGGAGCAGGAAATCGCCAAGCTGATGCCGGAAGGTGAGTTGATTTTTGATGAAGATCAGCTGACCGACCGCAGTTCACGCTTTCTGGCGGCGGAAATTGTGCGTGAAAAACTGTTCCGCTATCTGGGCAAGGAATTACCTTATTCACTGACGGTCGAAGTCGAACTGTTCGAGGATGATGGCGAAATGTTCCGCATTAGCGCGGTGGTTTATGTTGAGCGCAGTGGCCAGAAATCGATTGTGATTGGCAAAAACGGTGAGCAACTGAAACTCATCGGCCGCGAAGCCAGGCTGGAAATGGAGCAGTTGTTTGGCTGCAAGGTGTACCTGCAGCTGTGGGTCAAAGTCCGCGAGGGTTGGTCGGATAACGAGCGTATGCTCAAGAATCTTGGCTACAAAGACGATCTCTAAAGTCTTCACGTGGAACTGACCGCCGCTTTTGTGCTTCATCACCGGCCTTATCGTGAAACCAGTTTGCTGGTGGATGTATTAAGCCGTGATTATGGTCGCGTCAGTCTGGTCGCCCGTGGTCAGCGTCAGCAATCCAAACGCCGCCGCAATATGATGCAGCTGTTTCAACCTTTGTGGCTGAGCTGGTATGGTCAGGGTGAACTGGCTACGCTGAGTCATGTAGAAGCCTCGGATGCCGCATATCGGCTGGTCGGTAATGCCAGCTTATGCGGCCTCTACATGAATGAGTTGCTTTACAAGCTATTACCGCTGCATGAACCTGAACCTGAATTATTTGATGCCTACCGACAGGCACTGGCGCAACTGCAAGCCGGCAGCAGTCAGCAGCAACTGACCCTGCGTTTATTTGAAAAAGCTTTGCTAAGCCAGCTGGGGTACGGACTGCAGCTGGAGGTTGATGTTGACTCCGGTCAGCCACTTCAGGATGAGTTGAATTATGTTTATCAACCTGACAGTGGTCCACACCTCCATCAGGGCAGCAGTGCCGCTGCGGTATCAGGCAGAAGCCTTCGTCACCTGCGTGAGGAGCAGGGCTTTGACGAAACCAGTCTGAAACAGATTAAAACCCTGATGCGGACAGTGATAAATTATTATCTGGGCGGGCGTCCATTGCACAGTCGGCAGCTGTTCGCCGGGCTCAGGCAGTTTAACAGTCAATAAAACCGGGAGATCCATGTCCATCTATCTTGGTGTCAATATCGACCACATCGCCACCCTGCGTCAGGCGCGTGGCACGCGTTATCCGGATCCGGTGCAGGCCGCGATTGAAGCAGAGCAGGCGGGTGCAGACAGCATTACTGTGCATCTGCGTGAAGATCGCAGACACATTCAGGAACGTGACGTGGCGATGCTGGCTGATATTCTGCAGACCAAGATGAATCTGGAAATGGCAGTCACCGAAGAAATGCTGGCAATGGCGGAAAAATACCGCCCGGCGGATTGCTGCCTGGTACCGGAAAAACGGGAAGAGCTGACAACGGAAGGCGGTCTGGATGTGGCCGGCCAGTTCGACAGAATTAAACAGGCCTGTGACCGGCTGGCTGCTGCGAATGTAAGAGTTTCACTGTTTATTGACCCTGAAATCAGCCAGATTGAAGCTGCGCTCGCCTGTGGTGCGCCGGTAGTCGAACTGCATACCGGACGCTATGCCGATGCGGAAAATGGCAGTGTGATGGCCAGAGAGCTGGCGATCATTACCGAAGCCGCTGAACAGGCACATGCCCGCGGCCTGCAGGTGAACGCCGGCCACGGTCTGCATTATCACAACACCCAGGCGATTGCCGCGATTCCACAACTGGTGGAGCTCAATATCGGTCATGCGATTGTCGCCCGTTCAGTCTTTACCGGCTTTAAAGCCGCCGTGCATGATATGAAACAATTAATGCAGGAAGCCCGCCGCGGATGATCGTGGGTATCGGCACTGATCTGGTTCATATTCCTCGCATGCAGAGCCTGCTGGATAAGCATGGCGATCGCATTGCCGAGCGCATTCTGAGCGAGTCCGAATTTGCCGAGTTCAAATTACAGCTTAAACCGGCTGCTTTTCTGGCCAAGCGGTTTGCTGCCAAGGAAGCGGTCGCCAAAGCCCTCGGTACCGGCTTTCGGGATGGTCTCAGTCTGCGTCATATCGTGGTTCGCAATAATCCGCTGGGCAAACCGGAATTAAGCTTTGAATCGGTGGGTCAGACTGTTATGGATGAGCATCATATCGGTCAGGCATTATTAAGTCTCAGTGACGATCATGAGTATGCCTGTGCCTATGTCATTTTAATGGAAGCAAGCTGATGACGGCATTTCCAACCATTGAATCCACTATTGGTGATACACCGCTGGTTCGGTTACAGCGCATGCCGGGCGACACCAGCAATATCATCCTGCTTAAGCTGGAAGGCAATAATCCTGCCGGCTCGGTGAAAGATCGGCCGGTTGACAGTATGATTCGTCAGGCGCAGCAGCGTGGTGATATTGAGCCTGGCGATACCCTGATTGAAGCGACCAGTGGCAATACCGGTATTGCACTGGCAATGGTGGCTGCTATCCTGGGTTACCACATGATTCTGATCATGCCGCAAAACAGCAGCAGCGAACGCCGCGCCACCATGCGGGCTTACGGCGCTGAGATTATTCTCACTGATGGCATGGAATCGGCGCGGGATCTTGCACTGGAGTTATCCAAAGCAGGTAAAGGAAAAGTTTTGAACCAGTTTGCCAACTTTGATAATCCGCTGGCCCACTATCAGGGCACAGGTCCCGAGATCTGGCGCGATACCCAGGGTAAAGTGACCCACTTTGTGAGCTCAATGGGCACCACCGGTACCATTATGGGCGTATCGCGCTATCTCAAAGAACAAAATTCGGCGATTCAGATCATCGGTGTGCAACCTGCGGAAGGAGCCAGTATCCCGGGTATTCGTCGCTGGCCACAGGCTTATCTGCCTGATATCTTTGAGCCTGAACGAGTCGATGAGACGCTGGATGTCAGTCAGGAAGAAGCCGAATTGACCATGCGGGAGCTAGCTCGTCAGGAAGGGATTTTTGCCGGTGTTTCTTCAGGAGGGGCACTGGCAGTCGCTTTGCGGCTGTCGAAACAGCTGGAAAATGCGGTCATCGTCAGTATTGCCTGCGACCGAGGCGATCGTTATCTTTCAACCGGGGTCTTCCCCAGCTGATTTATGCGTTTTTTTCTGGCATGGACAGCCTTATTATGCTGCCTGCTGCTGTGGCATCAGCCCCTCTATGCGATTGATAGCATCCGCCTGCAGGCTGGGCAGTGGAGTTTGGATAGCACCAGCGCGAAACAGTTTGATTTATCAGTCGATCTGACGGAAAAGGGCTTACAACTTAAAGCGGCTGCCAAAAAACTGGACTTACCGCCACCGATTGGCAGTCTGCATAATCTTCAGCTGTTTTGTGCTTCTTTCCAACTCCATGCCGGTCAATGGCAATGCAAGTCAGGCACTGCATCTTTCAGCCATCAGCAACTGGGTAAGCAGCATTTTCAATTCAGCATCAAAGCTTTAGCTGATAAGCGAGATTACCAGATCAGCATCAACGGCCTGCAGCTAGCCGAATCCCGGATTAATCTTGATATTGCGCTTACCGATTCAGCCTGGACTGTCTCACTATCAGCAGACAGTGTTGCTGTGACGGCGCTGACGGAGTGGTTACCGCTTATTCTTGACGAGTCGCAAATGGCTACGCTGGCGGCGTGGGACTATCAGGGGCGAATAAAACTCGATGGCCGCCTTGAGGGTGAGGCCGCCCAGTTGCAATCATTCTCTCTTGACTGGCAGGCCGAAGAGTTGAGCGTCAGCAATAGCTCGGGCACACAAGTGGCTGAAAGCGTGAGCCTCAACGGGCAGAGTAGCGGTCGTTTAAAACAGGGACAGTGGCACTGGCAAATCGCTCTGGAGAGCAATAAAGGTCAGGCTTACAGTGAACCGATATTTCTGGATTTTGAAAAATACCCGTTGTCTCTGGAGGCAACGGGGCAGCTGGCAAGCGATTTCAATTCGCTCAAGGTAGAGCAGGCACAACTCGAGCAAGAGCAGGTATTGACCGCAGAGGCTTCACTGGTCTGGGCCAACGAGCAGTTACAGTCCCTTCATGTAACAACAGGACCAGCTAATCTGGCGACGTTTTATCCCATCTGGCTACAACCTTTTGTTGCCGGTTCAGCCGCGGCCAAGCTTGAAACCAGCGGCAAGCTCAGTATTGATTTTGATCTGCAAAAGGCTGGGTACCAGCTATTGCTCGACTTTAATGATGCTGTGCTGAAGGATAAACAGGGACGCTATGCACTGAATAAGCTTAATGGTCAGTTGGGCTGGAGTCAGACTGAACAGCAGTTGGCTACGCGTTTGTCCTGGCATTCGGCCAAACTGTTTGAAATTGATCTGGGCGCGGCTTCGATCGAGGCCCACAGTGCCAATAGTCGTCTGATACTCGAGAAATCCTTACGATTACCGGTACTGGATGGGGCACTGGAAATCAGTGATTTCAGTCTTGATAATCAGACGGATAAGTTGCAGTGGCAGTTTGAGGGCCTGCTTACACCGATTTCGATGCAGAGGCTGACTTCGGCGCTGGACTGGCCACCGCTGGAGGGTAAGTTGTCCGGGGTGATTCCGACCGTGACCTATCAGGGGGAAGAGCTCAAAATTGACGGTGCTTTACAGGTTAAAGTCTTTGACGGCACCACAGTGATTCGTGATCTGCGGATGACTACGCCTTTCGGCAGGTTGCCGCAACTTTATGCCAATGTCGATATCCGAAACCTGGACCTGGAGCTGTTAACCAGCGCTTTTGAATTTGGTCGTATTACCGGCAGGATCGACGGTTATGTTAAGGATCTGCGTTTATCTAACTGGGAGCCGGTACGCTTTAATGCGAAACTGGCGACGACACAAGATAATCCCGGCGAGCGGCGAATCAGTCAGAGAGCGGTGGTTGATCTTAGTGAACTTGGGGGTGCGTCAGGCATCGTCTCGCTTGGATTCCTCAAGTTTTTCGATGATTTCTCCTATGAGAAACTGGGCATCAGTTGTGAATTACATAACGAAGTCTGTGAAATGGGCGGGATCGAGGAAGCAGAACAGGGCTATTATATTGTCAAAGGCGGGGGCGGTTTGCCGCCTTGGATCGATGTTATCGGTTATAACCACCGCGTAGACTGGAGCGAACTGGTTGCTCGTCTACTCGCCGCTCGTGATAGTCCGAGCCCGGTGGTTGAATAAAAGGAGAGTGTAATGAAGTTGTTCAAATGGCTGACAGGCTTGGTATCAGGGCTGATGCTGGTGTCTTGTGTCACGATTAATATTTATTTTCCGGCTGCTGCTGCAGAGAAAGCCGCTGACCGGATTATCGAAGATGTCTGGGGACCAGGAACGCGACCCGGTGAAGAGCTTGAGTCAGAGTCCGACCCGGCTCAGGAACAGTCATCACGCATCGAAGCCGAGCATCAGACCGTCGCCATCCGAATTCTAAACTGGCTGGTGTCTCCAGCTGCAGCACAAGCCGATATCAATATTAATTCGCCGGCGATTATCGAACTGAAAACAGATATGAAAGAACGGCATAACCAGCTGGAGCCTTTCTATAACAGCGGCGCTATCGGCCTTACACAGGATGGACTTATTACAATACGAGACGCCAAAAGCATTCCGCTTAAAGATCGTAATAGAATCAATGCACTGGTGACGGATGAGAATAAAGACCGTAAAGCGCTTTATGCCGAAATCGCCCGTGCTAATGGCCATCCTGAATGGCAGGATGAGATCCGGCAGACTTTTGCCAAGCAGTGGATTAGCAATGCGGCCAAAGGCTGGTGGTATCAACAGGGTGGTAGCTGGAAACAAAAATAAAAGCCTGTTTCCTTTATAATATTTCTTTCTGGTCCAGTGATGCGGCAACGTGTCACTGGACTTTTTAGTTTCAGTGAAAAAGTGAGCACGATGGCAAAACGCAGGCGCAGGCAGAAACTGCCCCAGGAGCCGGTGACGGCAACAATTGAATCTTTATCCCACGATAGTCGCGGCATTGCCCGCGTTGAGGGGAAAACCGTGTTTGTTGATGGTGCCCTGACTGGTGAACAGATCGAATTTCAGTATGCCCGTCTGCACAAAAGCTATGATGAAGCCAGAACCCTGAACGTACATCATGCCTCGCCTTTACGGGTAGAACCCAAATGCCAGCATTTTGGGGTCTGCGGCGGCTGCAGTCTGATGCATATGGCACCGGCAGCGCAGCTTGAACATAAACAGGCGACATTGGCTGAGCATTTCACTCATTTTGGTAATCTCAGCCCTGAAACCTGGCTGGAGCCACTCACAGGACCGCTCTGGGGTTATCGTCGGAAAGCGCGGCTGGGAGTGAAATATGTCACCAAAAAAGAACAGGTTCTGGTCGGCTTCCGGGAAAAGGCCTCGCCGTTTGTTGCCCAGCTTGAACAGTGCCAAGTTCTGGACCCACGGGTCGGGCTGCGCCTGACTGAACTGGGCGCGATGATAGCAGGGCTTGAGGCTTACAACCGTATCGCGCAGATTGAGGTCGCGATGGATGATGAGCATGTGGCGCTGGTATTCCGGAATCTTGACCCTCTGTCTGAGGCCGATAAACAGGCGCTGATTGAGTACGGTCAAGCGCAGAATCTCTGGGTTTATCAGCAGCCGGGCGGCCCGGAGACCATAGCACCGTTGTGGCCTGAGAATCCGCAACTGTCTTACGCGCCGGAGCCGGGCCTCACGCTGAATTTTGATCCCAGCGACTTTACCCAGGTCAATGCCGGTATCAATCACAAAATGATTCAGCGGGCATTGCAGTTACTCGATATTCAGCCTGAAGATCGTATCCTGGACTTATTCTGCGGCCTGGGTAATTTCACGCTGCCACTGGCACGGCGGGTGTCGGAGGTGGTCGGCGTTGAAGGGGATGCAGCCCTGGTCGGTCATGCCCGTCGTAATGCGGTATTGAATCAACTGCATAATGCCGAGTTTGAACTGGCGGATCTGACTCAGACTGAACTGAAAGACTATCCGTGGGCTGCCAGAGGCTTTAATAAAATCCTGCTTGATCCACCGCGTAGCGGCGCTTTTGAAGTGCTGCACCAACTGGCCGCGCTCGGTGCCGACAAGCTGGTCTATGTGTCCTGTAACCCGGCCACCCTGGCACGAGACGCCGGCGAACTGGTAAACCGCCATGGTTACACCCTGCAAGCGGTCGGGGTGATGGATATGTTCCCGCACACCAGCCACGTTGAATCGATCGCGGTGTTTACTAAGCAAGGCTGATGTCTGAACAGACCGCACTGAAAGCACAATTGGGCCAGGCTGCCGTTGCGCAACTGGCCCGACTGCTACATTCAGTGTATCCGGATTTTGATAAGCCGGGGTTTATCAAACAGGCGAACGAAGGGCTTGAAGCACTGGAGCTTAAAGACCGTGTCAGACATCTGATTGCCGTTTTGGCAGCCCATTTACCGGCAGGCTTTTGTGAAACGGCGCGGATCCTTGAGCAACTTGCCGAATCCTGGCCGGTGCAACCGCAGGGACAGTGGAATAGTTTCACCGCCTGGCCGCTGATTGATTATGTCAGTGTTTATGGCTTGAACTATCCGCAGCGGGCTTTTGCTGTACTGGAAAAACTGACACCGCTATTTACTGCGGAATTCGCTATCCGTCCGTTTCTACAACAGCATTTTGAATTGACGCATCAGCAGATGCTGCGCTGGACTCGTCATGACAATGAACATGTCAGACGGCTGGCCTCGGAGGGGATCCGTCCACGTTTGCCCTGGGCGCAACAGTTACCGGATCTACGCCGCGATCCGGCACCCATCTGGCCGATTCTGGAAGCGTTGAAAACCGATCCCGGTTTGTATGTCCGCCGTTCGGTCGCCAACAATCTTAATGACATCAGCAAAGATCATCCTGAAGCGGTGATGACACGCTGCCGAGAGTGGCAGCAATTACAAAATAAACATACCGACTGGCTGATAAATCATGGCCTGCGGACGCTGGTCAAAAGCGGTCGGGCTGAGGTCTATCCACTGTTGGGTTTCAGTGAGAAACCGCTTATCAAAGCGGTTGAATTGCAGTTAAGCGAAACACAGATCAAACTCGGCGACAGCTTGCAATTAAAGCTGACATTGACGACCAGGCGGGCTGAACGTCTGGTAGTGGATTACCGTATCGGCTTTCGGCGGGCAGATGGTAAGTTAAGCTGGAAAGTCTTTAAATGGAAAAATATTAAGACACAGGCGAACGTACCACTGATTTTCACCAAAAATCAGTTATTCAAGTCGCTTGCAACCCGTCGTTATTATGCCGGGGAGCACCTGGTCGAATGCCTGATTAACGGCCAGGTGACGGCCCGGGCAGAATTTAATCTATCTGTCTGACAGCTCAGGACATGATCAGCCCGTAAGCGACCAGCAGAAGAAAAGCCACTGACAGAATGCAGATAAACTCGGCGAAGTGTTCACTGAAGAATTCTTCCAGTTTGTCCATAATGCACCTCCTTCTTGGGTGGTTTGTCGATAAAACAAGCTTGCGTTGATTATCGAATGAGTCCCCGTGGTGAGCATTGATTTGGATCAATTCTTTACTGCTTATTGTTAATAACGAAACTACGCCCATAAAAAAAGCCAGTCAAGTGACTGGCTTTTTCATCGCTTCAAACGCGCGAATCAGGCGTTGTACAGGCCGAAAGCGACCAGACCCAACCAGAAAGCAGTGAAGCTAAGAATAATGTGGGGGAATTTTTCCACCAGCAGTTTATCGATTTTTTTCAACATGCTTTTGTCTCGTAGTTCATCAAGTTAAACAATTATTAATATTATTATCCGCGCAAAGATAGCAGTTCTTTTTACGGAAAGCCAGCTTCAATTTCGCCCCCATAAGGTCTTCACCAGCGCGAAACTCACTGATATCAATGGATTTTGGCTGCAAAGCCCGCGTTCACGATTTTCACCTGCCTTTCGCTATTAATTAATAGAAAAAAACGCTTGCTGTATCCAGTCATGTTCTCTATATTTTCTCTTCTCATTATTTTCTCTTAAAGGAAGAGATCATGCTGACTGAACGTGAACAAGATACGCTGGAATTTATTCGTGCCTACATCGCAGAACAGGGACGTTCACCGCTGGTCTCGGAGATTGCGGAAGGCCTCGGTCTGCGTTCGCAGGGGACCACGCATCGTTATATTCAGGCACTGGTCGACGCCGGCATGCTGGAACGTCATGTCGGCCGCACCCGCGGACTGCGTCTGACCGAACAGGCAGAATTACCGGAAACCGGGCCGTTGACGCTGCCAGTGATGGGCAAAATCGCGGCAGGCCGTTTAATCGAAGCCGTGGCCGATGAATCGGAAATTGATCTGGGCGATATGTTTACCGGCAAAGGCCGTTTTGTGCTCAAGGTGAATGGTGATTCGATGATCGATAAAGCGATCATGTCCGGCGACTATGTCGTGGTGCAGTCACAATCCACCGCGCGTCATGGTGATATTGTCGTCGCTTTGGTGGATGGCTTTGATGCCACGCTGAAAACCCTACTGCTCAATGACGATGGCAGCATTACCCTGATGCCCGCCAATGTGAACTACGAACCGGTGACCTTGCCGGCCTCGCGGGTACGGATCCAGGGCGTCGTGGTCGGACAGCTCCGTACTTATCCTTAACGTGGGCCTGAAGCAGCAACAAAACTGGCCACGGATGATTGCTCTGGTCGATATGAACTGCTTCTTCGCCCAGATTGAGCAGCAGGATAATCCTTTCTGGCGTAACCGGCCGGTAGCGGTGACCAATGGTCAGCTTGGCAGCACCATTATCACTGCCTCCTATGAAGCCAGAAGCTGTGGCATCCATACTGGCATGCATCTGAATGAGGCCAGAAAATACTGTCCGACACTGATCCAGGCACCCAGCCGGCCTTACCGTTATGCTGAGGTTTCTTCAAGGATCATGGCAGCCTTAGAGGCACTCTGCCCGGAGGTTGAGGTGTATTCCGTGGATGAAGCTTTTCTGGATCTGACTGATTGTCAGCAGCTTTACGGCAACAATCCGTCCTACATAGGGGCCTTGATCAAACAGACAGTGAGTCAGGCTTCGGGCCTGACCTGCAGTGTCGGACTGAGTGGGGATAAAACGACGGCCAAGTTTGCTGCCAAGCTGAAAAAGCCTGATGGGTTAACCCTCATTGCACCTTGGGATGCCGAGGCGAGGCTGGCCAATGAAAGGGTGACCGAACTCAGTGGTATCAATGTCGGTATCGGCCGTTTCCTGGCGAAATACGGCATTGAGCGCTGTGGTGATATGAAAAGGGTGCCGATGAGTTTGATCGCCAAGCGTTTCGGTAATCCCGGCAGACGGATCTGGCTGATGGCGCAGGGAAAAGACCCGGAGCCGGTCATTACCAATGTCAATGCCCCCAAGACCATTGGGCATGGCAAAGTGATGCCGCCAGGTACCCGTGACAGAGCAACGATTTTGACTTATCTCCAGCATATGTCGGAAAAGGTCGGTTCTCGGTTGAGAAAACACGGCTTTCAGGCGGCTCGCTTTTTTATCGGTATCAAGACCCGGCATCAGGGCTGGATAGCGACCAAAATTCAGTTATCGCAAACCACTGATGATGGCGCCGTGATTTACCAGCATTGTGACCAGTTTGTCAGACAGTATTTCCGCGGTGAAGACAGCCGACAGGTACAGGTGACAGCCTTAAATCCGGTTGTGAGCTATCAGCCGGATTTGTTTATTGATAACGGCCAGCGCCATAAGCGGGAAAAGCTCAATGATGCCGTGGACAGGATTAATGAGCGTTTCGGCGAGTTTACTGTCGCACCCACCCGGGTCATTGGCCGCAGCGAAATGCCCAATGTGATTGCGCCTGCGTGGAAGCCCAGCGGTCACAGGAAAACGATTTAATGTGTGAAGGGGTGTATTTCACTCATGGCGATGAGGTCATGCGGGTGTTTTATATCAATCCCAAGGCCATGCTGCCGGTGTTGATGCAGGACGGCGGCATTCGACTGATACCCTGGGGAAGACGAAGCAAACAGCCAGGACAATTACCGGCCACAGGCTGGGCAAAACTGGATGCCATATATGCCGGTCGCTGGGACAGGTTTTTCCCGAAACCGGTAAAAATACCGGTGTTCAGCTTTATGGACCGGGATATTGAAGGCCAGCGTCACTGGTACGATCTGCAGAAAGGGCAGTTTATTCAGGGACTGATAGCCCGCAACGGCAATGAGCGACGGGTCTATATCGTGATTATCGAGCCGGAAGTCGAGGATGCCGAACTGCATCATCGCTGGCCGAGAGTGGTGCAGCCAGGTGAAAAATCCCGATACAGCTTTGAGTGATTATTTCAGTACGCGGCTATGCAGACGGGTTTTGGAACAGTTGCCGCCTGCCTGCTTGGCCTGATCAACATGATGCTGCACGGTAGCCAGCATATCCAGTATGCCGTAACAGTCATTTTCAACGGGCGCATAGGTGCTGTGACCGATACTGACCGTCGCGTAACGGCCGGTAGGGGAATGCGGATGAAAAATTTCCAGTCCGGCAACGGCCTTGTGAAGTTTGTTTGCCATCTGCGTGCTCTGGCGATAACTCATATGTGAACTTATCGCCATGATCTGCTTACGGTTAAAGCGAGCGATAAAGTCAGTTTCGCGATTAAACTGCTGGCGGATGGCGTTAAGAATCTGCTCAAAGCAACTGGCTTTGTTTTCCATTTGCGAAAAGCGATCCACATCAATAATAAACATGGAGACGGGAAAGTCTTCAGATACTGCCTGACGCCAGTGAAAAATAAGTTGTTCCAGCAGACGGGTCTGGTCAATCAGAATATCGTTGCCGGCGTTGTCTTGGGGATCAGTGTTGCTGCCCATTTTTTTCATCTTAGTGATTTGGAGTCAGCGTGACTTTAACAGATCACGCTGACCCGGGTGTTCAAGACTTTTTATAGTCGCGTTGGTAATAGTAGTTGGTGGCTTCGACGAAGCCGTCGATGCTGCCACAGTCAAAACGATGGCCTTTGAATTTCAGGGCAAGTACGCGTTTATCCTGTGCCAGGGCCTTAATCGCATCGGTGATTTGTACCTCACCATTGGTGCCCGGCGGGGTGTTACGAATGTAATCGAAAATATCGGGTGTCAGCACATAACGGCCGATAATGCCGAGATTACTGGGCGCGTCCTGAGGTTTGGGTTTTTCCACCATATCGTCGACTTCAAAGACATCTTCCTCGATCTCACGACCTGAGATGACACCATAGCTGCTGATATTATCGCCGGGCACTTCTTCAATCGCGATAACACTGCAGTTATAGCGTTCATAAAGTTCGACCAACTGAGCCAGTACACGTTTGCTGGAGTTATCTTCCGGCGCAGAGCAGAGGTCATCAGCCAGTATCACGGCAAAAGGCTCATTACCGATAAGCGGCTCACCGGTCAGAATGGCATGACCCAGCCCCAACATGGCTCGCTGGCGAATGAAGATAAAGTCACAGCTATCCATAACATTGCGAATATCTTCCAGGTATTTTTCTTTGCTGGTACCACGAATTTGATGTTCCAGCTCGTAACTGGTGTCGAAATGATCAGCAATGGCACGTTTACCCCGACCAGTGATAAAACCCACTTCGCTGACACCGGCTTCTATTGCTTCTTCAACGCCATACTGGATCAGCGGTTTGCTGACGATGGGGAGCATTTCTTTAGGCATGGCTTTAGTTGCCGGTAGAAAGCGAGTGCCATAACCCGCTACCGGGAACAGGCATTTACGAATAGGTTTAACTTCAGACATGCAATTATCCTTTTTTGGAAAAAACAGTAACAAGTCATCGTGAATGTATCATGACAGCGATCAGCTGTTTGTGATCCACAGCACTTGATAGGGATTAACAGTGAAAGTCTCTGTTTTTTCATCAAAAATATGACCACTGATAAGATCCCACCAGCGATCGGTCACGATTAAATTAAGCTCAGCAATACGAAGCGCTTGCGGGGTATCGCTGATATTAAAAATACAGAAAATACTCTGACGTCTGTCCATGCTCTGACGCCAGAAACCAAACAGCTGTTCCCCCATATGCAATGTGAATTGTGTGGCGTTGGGGTGGAATGCGCGTTGCTGCTGACGCAGATGTACCAGTTTTTTCATGAGGCCGGAGACTTGCGCGTGCTGTGAAGCCGGATCGTCAAGCTCAGCAGTCAGTTTATTGTAATCCCATTCATGGCGGTTAATGCCACGATTCTGGCCGGTGCGTTCAAATTTTTCCAGATCATTGCCGGTCGCCAGCAGACTGTGAATATAAATACCGGGGATGCCTTCCAGTGACAGCATAATGGCATGGGCACAGATAAAGCGATCAATATGCCACTGGTCTTTGCCTTTGCTTGTTCCCTGTAAGGCATCGAACAGGGAGATATTGATTTCATAAGGTTTTTTCACACCGTTGTCGCCGGCCCGCCAGGAAATCTGGCCGCCAAACTGCTGCATGGTGCTGATAAGCGAGGCGATTTCACCATCAGACAGCAGGCCTTCAGCAGGGCGCAGGCCGATACCATCATGCGAAGCGATAAAATTGAAATAGGCGGTACCGTTCTGGGCCGGGGGCATGCTCATCAGCCACTGCTTGAGGTAGAAGCAGTTACCGGTGACCAGCGTATTCACCAGCAGCGGCGGCAACGAGAAGTTATAAATACAGTGCGCTTCATTGGCATTGCCGAAATAACTCAGATTTTCGCGGTTGGGAATATTGGTTTCGGTGATGATGATGGCATCCGGCTGAGCATGCTGAATGAGGCTGCGCATCAACCTGACTACCTCATGCGTTTCCGGCAGGTTCAGGCAATTAGTGCCCGGCTTTTTCCACAAGAACGCAACCGCATCGAGACGGAAAATGCGAATACCTTTATCCAGGTAAAACCGCACGATACGGATAAATTCTTTCAATACTTCCGGGTTGCGGAAATCAAAATCGACCTGGGTATGGCTGAAGGTGCACCAGACATATTTCACCCCGTCATGGGTTTCGGTCTCCCGCAGCAGCGGACTGGTTCGGGGGCGGACCACCTGGCTGACCGGTGTGTCAGCCGCAGTCGTATAAAAATAATCATGGCCCGGGCCATCACCCTTAATGAAGTTTTTAAACCATTCACCGCTGCTGGAGCCGTGGTTAATCACCAAATCAGCCATCAAGCGGTAATCGCCAGCGATTCTTTCTATATCCTCCCAGTCTCCGAGTGCTTTATTAACCTGGTAATAGTCCATCACGGCAAAGCCGTCATCGGAGCAAAAGGGGAAAAACGGCAGGATATGCACGCCGTTGATATAGCCTTTTATCTCGTCATTGAGGAATCGGTATAGTGTTTTCAGCGGGGCTTCCCCGTCGCGCTGGACACTGTTGCCATAGGTAATCAGTACCACATCGTTCTGATCCCAGTTGTTCTTATGCGGCACCGAGTCAAAGAAGGTCTCATCGAGACGCATGAGCTGAATGATGTCCTGACTGAGAGCAGTCAAGGAAATACCAGGCAGGCTGTCCTGATAAATCGCCTGCAGGTGATAGAGCAGAGTTTCACGCAGCTGTTTGAGCTGCTCGTCAGTCACGGTCATCAAGCATCTGTCCTCAGGCAGAAAATTCCCGGTAATCGGCTTCGACGGCCTCATAGAGGCGTTCGAAGATATCCGGCAGCGCACTTTGTACCCGGCTCCAGCTAGGTGTGAAGGGGGTTTCCATCGGGTTTTCCAGGAACATCTGGCCCGCATCCATAATGTTTTTGGCAAACATCTCCACTGATTCCTCTTCCTGGTGAATATCAAAACTAAGGCCGTTCATGACCGCATCATTACGATAGGTTTCAACAAAATCCAGCGCGATGCGGTAGTAAGTCGCCTTGAGGCTGCGGAAAGCTTCCGGTGAGAACACGACGCCTTTGGTGGCCAGTTTGCGGAACAGTGATTTGGCGATATCAATCGACATTTTTGACAGGCCACCACGCTGATCATCCAGCGACAAGTCCTGGTGTTTGTGATCATAGGCATCAGCGACATCGACCTGACACAAACGGTTATTGGCATAGTTACGGTGCATTTCCGACAAAACACCAATTTCCAGTCCCCAGTCACTGGGGATACGGATATCGGTCAGCACATCACGACGGAAGGAGAATTCACCTGCCAGCGGATAACGGAAGCTATCCATGTATTCGAGGTAGGGATGCGAGCCCATCACTGATTTCAGGGCGCGAATCAACGGCGTCACCAGCAGGCGATTCACCCGCCCGTTGAGCTTGCCGCCAGCGACGCGGGCGTAATAGCCTTTGCAGAACTCATAGTTGAATTGCGGGTTGGCGACGGGATAAATCAGCCTGGCCAGCAACTCGCTGGTATAGGTGACGATATCGCAGTCATGCAGGGCAACGGATTCCGCTTTGCCCGAAGCCAGAATATAGCCCATGCAGTACCAGACATTACGGCCCTTACCCAGTTCTTTAGGCGCCAGGCCCAGGCTTTGCAACTCGGCATCGATGGCTTTGAGACGCGGTCCGTCATTCCACAGGATACGGTGGTGCTGCGGCAGCGCAGAAAAGAATTTTAATGCATGCCGGTATTGCTGTTCATCAGCGCGATCGAGGCCAATCACGATTTCCGACAGATAGGGCACATTTTTCAATTGCTGCACGATATTGGGCAGTGCCTCACCTTGCAGCTCTGAAAACAGGGAGGGCAGGAGCAATCCCATCGGTCTCTGTTTACTGAATTGCAATAAGTCGCTTTCCAGATCAGCGATATGACGGTGAGTCAGGTTATGTAATGTGGTAATGATCCCATTCTGGTAAAAATCAGCCATGATTGCCCCGCGGTAAGGAAGAAGAATCTGGGTGCGGCATTGCACCGATAATTTGATTGACACCTTCAGCCCAGCCTTTGGGGCCGGTGTGGGTAGAGATAGCAAGATTGTCATTACGTCCGATAGCAGGCAGAGGATGCACCGGAGAGCGGATCAGGAGTGCATAATCAGCAGTCTCAAGCATGGCTTTGTCATTGTGACTGTCACCAATAGCCAGTGACATCATTTTTCTGTCCGGACTGGCGGTTTGGAAGACCTGTTCCAGCCACTGGAGCGCACGGCCTTTATCGCAGTCACCGGAGACATGCATAAAACGGCCGCCTTCAAGCACATGAGCGCCGGCCTGCTGAAGATCCTCAATAAACTGTTGTCTGAGCTTGCCATTACCCTGCCAGGCAACAGGTTCACCATATTGCCGGCGGGCAGCACGAGCGGCAGCATGCACATTGAGCCCAGTCATGGCGATAATGCCGTCAATTCCGGCCTCGGCAAAGGTTTTAAACTCTCCCTGATAGCGTGGACGAACAGTGTCAATCAGCGACTGCCAGCGAGAACGCGGCTCGACAAATTCTTTAATCCAGTAACCGCTTTTTTCTGTCGTGCCGGCGGGCTGATGTTCAAAATAGCCGGCGGGAATAAAGACGGCTGCCCCGTTTTCGACAATAAAAGGATGCTTGTTATGCAGGCTGTCACGCAGCAATTCGACTTCCGCCTGAGTTTTGCTGGTGACCGGAATCACCGGGATATGCCTGGCTTCGAGTGATTCCAGTGTCGGCACCGCCTCATCAAAATGGTAGTTATGATGATCCAGCAGACTGCCATCCATATCTGTGAAAATGAGCCACTGCGCTTGTGTCATAAAGTTCAGTGTCGGCGGCTTTGATGTCAGCTTGATGATCCGCCGGTTTGAATCGAGTTCAAACAGATAATTCACGCGTTCAGGCAGCAGCTTCAGCGTGTTCTGGGTGATACGCTGGTAATACTTGATAAAGCGGGCCAGTTGTTCAGCATCCATGATCTGATGCTGGTCACGGCTGCTGTCCCGCAGTTTATTCTCCTGTTCCAGTCGCCAGTTATATACGCACTGAAAATCGGGTGCTTTGAGCATGACCCAGAGATCGACAAGTTCGAATAGCTTGGGATAAAACAAAGCAAGTTGCCTGTTTACATAACCACGCCAGTGGCCGTCTTTATCCTCGCTGGCCTCCAGATCATTGATGGGTTCAGACAGTGTGGTCTCGTCCTCTGCCACAGCACCCAGACACCAGCCTTCCAGCACAATCACATCGACAGGTTCACTCACGCATTCAGCAAATTCAGGTGGATAGCGATCATCGATGGCTTTATTGAAACGGGGAATCAGCACCGGTAAATGCCCGTGCATGAGATCACTGAGGGTCTTTCTGGCCAGAGGAATATCATGGGTACCCGGCACGCCCCGCGTTGCAAGCAGTGGATGAATGCCCTGTGCCAGACGCTGTCTTTCAGCGCGCGTAAAGTAGAAATCATCCAGCGAGAGTGAAAGTGCGCTCAGCTGATGCTGATGCTCCAGAAGATGGACAAGACAGGCTGCCAGTGTGCTTTTACCGGAGCCCTGTGCACCATTGATACCGACAATAATCGGTCTTTGTGCACCTTTATGGTGCGAGTTAATAGCTTCAGCAAGCGGCGCAAACCATTCCGTGATTTGTTGCTGGTAGTCCGCCGGCAGGCGGTGCTGTTGTAGAAAGCCGCTGATATCGATGTTCAGCATATCCGTATCTCTTGTTCTTCATTGAAACGACTATCAGGCTCAACGCAATATTCGTACCGATGAAGCAAAACAAACTGCAATCAGTTTGATCTGAGTCGGCTAGCCGGCATGTTGGCAGTGCTCATCTTCACAGCGGTGAACCTCAATCGTGATATGTGACAAACGCTCAAAATCAGCCAGCAGTTGTTTGTAATAGGCCGTAGGTTCAGGCTCAGCGGTCACAATAGTGATGATGGCGGCGTAATGATGAGGACTGATATGCCAGATATGAAAATCAGCAATACGGTTATCGGCGTCCTGTTCGATACGCTGCTGTATCGCTTGCTGGTAATCTGCATCAATACTGCCATCAAGCAGGATCGGGCTGGTTTCACGAATCAGACCCACAGCCCAGGCTGTGATAATCAATGCCCCAACCACACCCATCACAGGGTCCAGCCAGGTCAGTCCCGCCAGCTTCGCAGCAATCAGCGCAACAATAGCCAGCACGGATGTCAAGGCATCAGCCAGTACATGCACATAAGCGGCTTTGAGATTATGATCATGATGCTGTTCATGCTCGCCGTGACTATGATGGTGGTCCTTTAATAGTACAGCGCTGATTATGTTGACCCCCAGACCGAGAAAGGCCACGGCAATCGCAGCATTTAACTGAATATCATGAGGATTGACCAGTCTTTCTGCCGACTCAAACACCATCAACACAGCAACCACACCCAGCGCAACGGCACTGGTGAAGCCACCCAGCACACTGACCTTGCCTGTGCCGAACGCAAAAGCGGGGTTATTGGCGTGTTTTGTCGCATAGTGGTAGGCGAATAGCGTGATCAGAAAGGCAGCGACATGAGTGGCCATATGCCAGCCGTCTGCCAGCAAGGCCATCGACCCGAAAGCAAGACCGGCGATGATCTCTGCCAGCATGGTCACAGCCGTCAGCAGTAAGACATAACGGGTGCGTTTTTCACCGCGCTTGTTAACGATGACAAAGTCATGATCCTGTTGCCAGCGTTCTATGGTGTGCTGATGCATAAGCCCTCAATCAAAAAAACAGCATGTTCTTATGCTATCAGAGTCCTGCATAGGCATTCAGTTGCAAAAAAAAGGGGTGAACATTAGTTCACCCCAAGGCTCAGCACGTAGACAAGAGAGAAATTACAAACAACATGCAGCTGAAAAATTGTTTGTAGTTAAGCTTGTGCATCAGTTATGCCAATTTTAAATAGTCATAATAAACAATGTCTTATGATTTTCTATATGTCTAAGCTGCAAGAAGATGCACATTAACAGTGCAGCGTGATATCGCTGTGCACTAAATTAAACGGTGAATTTCCCGTTGCAATCTGAACTTGCTCAGCATTGTTAGACTTGGCATAGCTTCAAACCGTCCGGCCCGATTGAGGATAAATAGTTAAACCATGCGGGGATTTTTTTGATCAATTATAATAGTCTGGCCTTGGCAGGCGTGATTGCTCTGCAATTGAAATGAAGTAGGCAATAGCGACGTCTGGTCCCCAGCCTTAGTCAATGACGACACCTCGCTCTGTTCTCCAATAACAGGAATGACTACATAGCGTGAGCGCTGTTTGGGGATAGAGTGGCTGTTCCTGTTGTCTGTACAATTGATGACCATTGGTATGCTGGTTTTTATCATCAGATATCCTGTCTGGCCGGCTATTCAATGAGTAGCTCCTCGCCAAACAAAAATTCAAATGAAGAGCAGCATTTGACAGTTTTAATCGACACATCACTTTTCGCTTCGTTGAGTCTCTGACTAATGCGTAATTACGACAAAAATGCCATCAATCTTGCGGTCGCGGTTCATGAAGTTGAAAACGCCAGCCGCTGGGCAGATGACGACATTGCTGTTGAAGTGCCGGTCGCGCTTGTCTACAACTACATCTCGCATGCTGTGATGATGGCCACACCCAGCGACCTTCAGGATTTTGCTCTGGGCTTCAGTCTGACTGAGGACATCATTGCTGATGTTGATGAAGTCAGTCATATCCATGTGCAATCAGGAAAAAACGGTATCAGTGTGCGGCTTCAGATCAGTGATGAGCGCTTTGAGGCCCTGCGTGAACGCCGTCGTAACATGGTGGGCCGTACCGGTTGTGGTTTGTGCGGTGTAGAAAGTCTGAAACAGGCGATCCGGACTATCGAACCGGTGCAAAATGTGGTGGTCAGTGATCAAGCGATCCAGAAAGCGCTGGCCTCAGTGAATCAGCACCAGCCGCTGCAACAGGCCACCGGTGCGACCCATGCCGCCGCCTGGTGTGATCTTGAGGGTAATATTCTGCTGGTCAGAGAAGATGTCGGCCGGCATAACGCCCTTGATAAACTGATCGGTGCGTTCACCAGAACAGACTACACCGTCAATGACGGTTTTGTGCTGGTTACCAGCCGCGCCAGTTATGAAATGGTTCAGAAAAGTGCCAGTGCCGGCTTCGGTTGCCTGGTCGCAGTATCTGCCCCGACTTCACTGGCTGTCGAGCAGGCTCAGCAAGTCGGGATGAAGCTGGTGGGGTTTGCCCGTGATGGTCGACATATTGTTTACCATGATCCGGACAGCGAGCCACAGCAGCAAAAAGCCCGTCACGTAGTCTGACAAATTGTCCTGACTGGCCTCGGCTGAGACGGCCGGTCTGAATCCTCAGGAATAGGCATGACGTCTTCTTCTGTCGCCACCGTGTCTTTGTTCATAGTGACTGTAATGCTTTCTCATCGCCACACTGGCACGGCGCCGTTCTTCACCTTTGCGCCTGTCTGCATAGTGCTTGTATGTGCATTGGCAGCGTGAGGCATCGCAGCCCTCAACAGGCAGGCTCATGACCTCGTTTGCGAGAAAACGTTGACCTCGCAGGACACGCGCAGCCGCACAGGCATGGGAGCCAGGTTCAATACTGACGGCGTGAAAACGGGTTTGGGCCGGGGCATTCGACGTTTTATCGGAACTGCGGCGCAGCGGAGAGCGGCTGCTTTTTGGCTCAGGCCAGAACCAGATGAGCACAAGCAGAACGGGAATCAGCAGAAGATATAGCCAGTCGTTCATGACTCAAACCTCCTGTCAGGGCCGGATGATCCGGTTCAGATGTTCCTGACGATTTCAATATAGCATACTGGGTTTTTTAATGTATATCAGTATGTTGCCTTGGTTGTTTGCGATGTTGGCAGCAAGCAGCATGGCAGCCATGCTGGCTGCAGATTTGTCATTTTATAGGGCTGGGTTGCCGTTCATCATTGATATGTACATACACAATTTCAGCTTTGGCGACAGGCAGGATTTGTTCCTGGTCCGATTGTCTGCGTTCCACATAAACCTCAATATCAATGGTGACTGAGCTGGTGCCGACTCTTGCCACATCGGCATAGATACTGACAATATCACTGACCAGCACCGGCGCGATAAAGCGAAAATCTTTCACTGCCACCGTGACCACACGGCCTCCGGCGCGACGGCTGGCGACTATACCGCCGGCAATATCGCACTGTGACATCAGCCAACCACCGAAAATATCGCCGGCGACATTCACATCATTGGGACGGGCCATAATTCTCAGAATAGCGTGTTCATCGGGCAGACTGTGATTCATGAAATCTCCTTGTGGTCTGGTTGCTCATATCGTCGCGTCACCGGCCGGGTGCCGTGTTATTCTACTCATAGCCAATTAATAATGAACAGCAACGGATTTCAACACGGCAGCCAGGCTACAGGAGCTGGAAAATCTGCTTTGTCTTGGTGATAATCAGCTCGAACTGTTGTCTTGTTCAGGACATAATTAAAAATAAAGAGAGGAAAACAATGCGGTTAAGGCAGATTCTGGGAGCGCTGAGCTGTGCGATTGTCATCTCGGCCTGCTCGGTGGATACACAGCAAGAGTGGCCCTTATTTGGTGGTAATGAAATGCACCAGCGCCACAGTCCGCTAACCCAGATTAAGCCCGGCAATGTGTCTGAGCTTGAAGCTGCTTGGGAGTTCCACAGCGGTATTGAAGCCACTTTTCAGGCCACACCGATTGTTAAAAACGGTGTGATGTTTGTCTCTCTGCCTTTCAACGATGTCGTTGCCCTTGATGCTGCCAGCGGTGAACGCCTGTGGCGCTATCAGCATGACTGGGACGAAACCCGCAAGATGTGCTGTGGTCCGGCTAACCGTGGTGTAGCAGTCGCACAGGGACGAGTGTTCATGGGCACAGTAGATGGCCGTCTGATTGCCCTCGATGCGCAAACAGGCAGCAAACTATGGGATCAGGATGTGACCAAGGGTAAGAGTGGTATCCGTGAGGATATTTCGATTCTGGAGGGGGATACCGAGGGCGAAGTCTCCGGCACCTCCGGTGCCGGACTTAATATGGCGCCAATGGTCTACAAGGGTAAAGTCATTATCGGCATTACCGGCGTCGGCTATGGCCTGCATCTTGATTCTCCGGACCCCAATGCGCCTTTAGGGGCAGTTGTCGGCATTGCCGGCAAATACGGCCGTCGCGGTTTTCTGGCAGCGTATGATGTTGAGACCGGTGAGCAGGAATGGCAATTCGATACGATTCCCGAACAAGGATGGGAAGGTGACTTCGTAGAAACCACACCGGACGGCGAAAAACTGCCCAGAGATATTGAAGCTGAAAAGGCCGCGGCGGATGAATATGCTGACGCCTGGCGCTACGGTGGTGGTTCAGCCTGGAGTACGCCGGCCATCGATCATGAGACCGATACCCTGTATTTCGGCACCGGTAACCCGTCACCTCAGATGGAAGGCTCCTCCCGGCCTGGTGACAACCTCTACACTTCTTCTCTGGTTGCGCTTGATGCGACAACGGGTGAATTGAAATGGTATTTTCAGCAGGTTCCGCATGATATGTGGGGTTATGATGTAGCCAGTCCGCCAGTGCTGTTTGATGTCAAACGTGAAGGTCAATCGATCCCGGCTGTCGGTCAGGCCGGTAAAACCGGCTGGTTTTATGTGCTGAACCGTCGTACTGGTGAACTCCTGTTCAAAAGTGACGCCTATGTTCCACAGCAGAACATGTTCCAATCTCCTTCCAAAGAAGGTACGGTGATCTACCCGGGAGTATTGGGCGGTTCAAACTGGTCGCCAGTATCACTGGATCCTGAACGCCGTCTGGTCTTTATTGCAGGTATTCACTGGCCGGTCACCTACAGCCTGCACCAGCTCGAAGGCAAAAATGGTGAACCCGGGGTGCAGTATTCCTCCATGTCGCCGGTCAATACCGGTGAACGTTATGGTTTACTCAGTGCTATCAATATTGATACCGGGGAACTGGTGTGGCAGCACAAAACACCCGACCCCTTGCTCGGCGGTGTACTGAGTACTGCCAGCGGGCTTGTCTTCAGTGGGGAAGGCAGCGGCGAGTTGTTTGCACTTGATGCAGAAAGCGGCAAGAAATTGTGGTCGGCGCCGACCGAAGCCGGTGTCAATGCACCACCGATTACTTATCAGGTTGACGGTAAACAGTATGTCGCGGTTGTGGCTGGCGGCAATAAACTGTTTGGTTTCAAAGGCGGCGATGCGTTGAGGGTCTGGGCCTTACCCTAGTAGCTGGTCGACAGGGCAGGCCACCGGACCGCCAGACGCTACCACCATCCTGACTGGAGGTCGCGATGGAAGCAGCAGACAAACCCCCGGTCTGGCAGCGCCTGTTTCAGCGCAAGCCGGAGTTTGAGTTAAGTGCCTGGCTGTTGTTGCGCTGTCTCGCGCTCATTTACCTGGCTGCTTTCGCCTCGCTTTATGTCCAGATCGCCGGTCTGGCCGGACCGGACGGCATCCTGTCTTTTGAGCGTCTGCTGGATCGTGCCTACCGCACTGAAGGCTGGCTGGCCTGGCTGCAGTTACCCAACCTGTTCTGGTTTAATGCTTCGGCTCTAGCCCTGAAAGCGGCTGCTTTGGCAGGCTGTGTCTTTTCCTTGTTGTTACTCTTCAACAGGTGGTCACAGCTATCAAGCATCATGCTGTTTGTGCTTTACCTGTCGCTTTATCATGCCGGCCAGATTTTTCTCAGCTTTCAATGGGACACATTGTTACTTGAGGCCGGGTTTCTGGCGATGTTTCTGGTGTCTGGCCCGACCTTGTGGCTGATTCTGCTGTATGAGTGGCTGCTATTCCGCTTCCGGTTTATGTCGGGCCTGTCCAAGCTGTTATCGGGCGATCCCAGCTGGTCAGATTTCAGCGCGCTGCAGCATTATTTTGAAACCCAGCCCTTGCCCCATTTCGGTGCCTGGTATGCGCATCAGTTGCCGGCCTGGCTGCATCAAGTTGGTGTTGGTTTCACGCTATTCACCGAGCTGCTGGTGCCATTTCTGATCTTCATGCCGAGAGGCTGGCGGATTACTGCAGCGCTTATCACTATTTTCATGCAAGTGCTGATCATCGCAACCAGTAATCATGCCTTTGTCAATCTGCTGGTTATCGCGCTGTGTATCCTGCTACTGGATGACCGGATTATCCGTCGTCTCCTTCCTACCTGGCTTCATAATTCCGGCAGCAACAACAGTTACCAGCCGGGACTGCTGAAATCGGCACTTAGCCTGGTGTTCGGATTGCTGATTGTCTTTGTCAGCACCACGGCGTTTTATATGTATGCCAGCCGCAGTTTTCTGCCGGAGCCAGTGATGAAACTGGACCACTGGACTCAACGCTGGGGTATCGGGCACATCTATCATATTTTCCCCACCATGCAGACCTCGCGGCAGGAGTTAATTATTCAGGGCAGTCATGATGGCACTGACTGGCAGGACTATGAATTTAAATTCAAACCGGGCGCGGTGTCGGAAAAACCTGGTTTTATTGTGCCGCATCACCCGCGGCTGGACTGGATGATGTGGTTTGTACCGACTCAGTCGGGTCGGCAGTTGCAGTGGTTCAGGCAGTTTCAGAACCAGCTTAAAAAAGGCTCGCCAGCAGTCCTGGGGTTACTGGCACATAATCCATTCCCGGATAAGCCGCCTCGCTTTTTGCGGGTTCAGGCCTATAACTATCAGTTCTCCACACCCCAGGAACTTGAGACAACAGGGGATTGGTGGCAGCGTGACTATATCGGTTTATTCCCCTATGTGCCGCCCAGGAGGCCATAACGGGCCTTTCAGAAAACGGTTTTTAAGGAGTTTAGGGATGCAATTTTTCATCGGTACATCCGGCTGGGTTTATCCTCACTGGCGAGACAATTTCTATCCCACCGATTTGGCTGAATCTGACTGGCTGGATTTTTATACAAAGCATTTAAACTGCGTTGAACTGAATCGCAGTTTCTACCGGCTTCCCTCCAGTGACAATATTAAGGAATGGGTTGAAACAACGCCAAAATCTTTTCATTTTGCGGTCAAAGCCAGCCAGTACATAACCCATATGAAAAAGCTCAAAGATCCTGACAAAAGCCTCGAGCCATTACTTGAAGCGGTCGATGGGCTTGGCGACAAACTGGGCCCCATTCTGTTTCAGTTGCCGCCGCGCTGGTCAGCGAATCCTGAGCGTCTGAGACAGTTTCTGCAGGCGCTGCCGAAACAGATAAGAGTGGCAGTTGAATGTCGCGATCACAGCTGGCATAGCGACGAGGTGATGGATTGTCTGAGCGAGTTTAATGCCGCATTCTGTGTTTATGATCTTGCCGGATTTACCAGCCCACAGGTGACAACGGCTGATTTTATATATCTGCGCCTGCATGGACCCAATGAAGAAGCCTATACCGGCTGTTACACCAAGTCACAATTGAAGGACTGGGCGGCCTGGTTGCAACAGCAATTAGTCAAGCGTGTTTATGTGTTCTTCGATAATGATCAGGAGGGATATGCAGTCAGAAATGCCTGCGAATTAAAAGCCATACTGGCTGAATGACAGGGTTTAAATCCACAGGCGGGCACGCATAATCATGCAGGCAGCGATGCCAAAGCTCACACCGGAGACAAAGGCAAACACATTATCGAGGGCGAAAGGAATAGAAATACCGGAACCGAGATACAGAAAAGGCATCGCATTGTATAGGGGGCTGGGCAGCATAATTAACTCATCCCTGTAATCATGATTAAACAGATGAAGCTTTTTGACCGGATTGAATGTAGAAGTAAAACGCGCCTGCAAGTTGTTTTACTTCAAATCAAAGAGGCCGGTTTGAGCGTCAAAGTCAACGTTTCAGGAATGCATCCTTTCAGGTGCCAGATAAATGGTGACATCCCTGTCCAGAATCTCCTCGTCCTTTGACGAGATTCGTATTACCTTGGCTATAGGTTCGTTGATCTGCGTTTAAGCAGCTACCCCTTATTTGTGGGGAGAAAACCAGGGAGGGAGAGGTATAAGCGGTCTCTATGGCGTTTTTAGCAGCGCCTTCGATACCAGCCGAGCGCAAACACAATTGAGAGGTTATTGCGTTTTGCAGTGCCTATCACCGAATCAGGCGTGCGCGGATACTGCGGCCCTTGATTTTGCCATTGGCGAGATAATTCAGCGCCTGACGATACACGCTGATATCAACCGCCACATAACTCGACATATCAAAGATATCAATCTTGCCGATGTGTTTTGCGTCCAGTCCCGCATCACCGGTGAGAGCACCCAGAATATCACCCGGCCGCAGTTTATTTTTTCTGCCGGCATCGATTTGTAAAGTCGCCATAACAGCTGTTAGAGCGTAGCCGCTATCAAGTCTCAGTGATGAAATGTCTTCGTAGCGGCAGGACTCACCACGATAATTCTCAATGGCTGTTAGCCGCGGTGTTTGTGGCGGCGTCAACAGACTCACTGCCACACCTTTTTCACCTGCCCGGCCGGTACGGCCGATACGGTGAATATAAACTTCCGGATCGCGAGGTAATTCATAGTTAATGACCATCTGCAGTGACTTGATATCAAGCCCTCGCGCAGCGACATCGGTGGCGACCAGAACCGGACAGCTGTTGTTTGCAAAGCGAACCAGCACCTGGTCCCGTTGCCGCTGATCCAGATCGCCGTGAAGCGCCAGCGCGGTGATTTGATTGTCACGCAGCAGGCCGGCAACCTCATCACACTGTTTTTTAGTATGGCAAAACACTACGCAGCTATCCGGACGGTAGTGTTGAAACAGCGAAAGCAGCCCGGCATTGCGCTCTGACTCAGTCACTTCATAAAAAGTCTGTTCAATGATGTTGGGCTGATGTGTCGCAGTTACCGTGACACGGGCGGGAGAACGCTGAATCTGCTGACTGATTTGCTGAATACCATCAGGATAAGTGGCTGAAAACAACAGGGTCTGGCGCGAAGTGGGGGTCTGGCCAATGATATCTTTCATTACTTCGGCAAAGCCCATATCCAGCATCCGGTCAGCTTCATCCAGCACCAGTGTTTTCAGGGCATCCAGTTTCAGGGTGTTTTTACGCAGATGATCCTGTATACGGCCGGGCGTGCCAACAATCACATGCGCGCCGTGCGCCAGCGAGCCAATCTGAGGACCAATCGGTTTGCCACCACACAACATTACCAGCTTGATGTTGGGGATAAATCGCGCCAGTTTTCTGATTTCCTTGCCCACCTGTTCTGCCAGCTCGCGGGTCGGGCATAAAACCAGTGCCTGCACCCCAAAGAAGCGGGGATTAAGCTGGTGCAACAGCCCGATACCAAATGCTGCGGTTTTGCCGCTGCCGGTTTTGGCCTGGGCAATCACATCCTGTCCCTTCAGCACGGGTGATAAAGTCTGGGCCTGAACCTCGGTCATGGTCTCGTAGCCGAGTGAACGAAGTGCATCAAGCTGTGATTGGGACAGCGGCAGGGAAGAAAAGGAGGTCATAAGGAATATGTAATCAGAGAAGAAGGCAGAAGCGCCCTGATGCAGAAACAAAAAAGCCCTGAAAAAAAATCTTTTCAGGGCTTTCAGGAATCTTGTGTGGCTCCCCGAGCTGGACTCGAACCAGCGACCCAATGATTAACAGTCATATGCAGAAGTGAGTAATTATGCGGGTTTGCGGCTGATAATTGTACGGAAGTTGGCTGGTTACGCATAAGAGTTATCAAAGAGTTACGGTTATTTGTACGGAAGTGAGCGTGTGTATACATAGACGATATTATAGATAAATTCGAAGCTATGATATTGCTAATTTCTGAGTAGTCGAAAGCTGCGGTTATCACTTCCTGTGTTTCGGAAGGACTTAATGTCTGGAAAATGAAAAACCAGCATTAGGTTACACAACCTTGATCATGTAATTCTAGTATGTCCTCTAAAGAACCAGGTTTGTTCGTGACGTTGATTTTTAAGTTGAGTGTACTAATCAGTGGCGTCGCTATTTCATCAGCAAACAGTTTGATCTCTATGTCCAGTGCCACGCTCTTTATCACAGTGAAATAAACTGCATCATTGAGGTAAATAGTTTCCTGTGGTTTGACCTTGCCGAAATATAGGTCAATGTGGAAGCTATCATCTAACTGCTCGACGTTGATCTGAGGAATATCCTTTTGTGAGTAGTACTTGAACTCCCTCTGTTGTACATGAAGAGTTGATATTAAATCTCTGTGTGAGTCAGGAACTTCAGGGACAGGATCATCCTCGGACAAAAATACTTCCGAGTTAGGTACTCTTACAATGAGTTGTGCGTGTAAATCGTTTAATGGCATTTGGGATTTATTTTGCACTGCGAACTCAATTTGTTGAGTTGAGAGTTTTATAAAGTAATGTTCTACAAGTTCTCTATAGTATGATTCCCGAGGCGAAGGAGAAAATGCGCTATACGAGCTCATCATCGAGAGACCGGGAAATGTGTCATCAATTCTTCTTGGATTGAAGTCTGGGATGTCACGCATGTCTGGGACTTCTAGATAGACAGTGTCAAACGCGGTTTCTTTGCCGATTAGTTTTCGTTTATTCCTGTCAGCAAACTCTACGGATACATCAGGTAGAACAACACTAGTTTGACTACTTTCTTTGCCCATAGCGTAAATTTCTTCAGGCCCAGCTACATCAGTGCTGCTACCTGATCGTAAATACACAAGATTTTTCTGAACATGAGCAAAATTCTTAGTCGAGAAAAAAGGTCTTTCCTGAACAGGTATTTTGACGACACCAACTTTTTTGTCTTCAATCAAGACGACTCTGTATGAAAACTCGATCTTCTTCTGAGTCTTACCATTTACAAATTGTTGAAGTTGGGCATCATCTAAATCGTTATCCCCAATACCTATGATCTCAGCTCTTCCACCTGCCACTTCTTTAACGCCCAATAGAATGTATGCATCTGAGCCTCTCCAAGCATTTGCAAAGGCTAAGATATCTTTGAGCATTTCGGCTTTAATGTGATCAGGTTGGTTAGTGAGTGAAAAACCTTCTTGCTTGAAGTCAAGGGTACTACTCTCTGCTTCGTATAAAAGCCTTTCGATAGGGATAGATTCGTCCATTTACTACTTCCTTTGGGGTTATACGTAACGGATTTATAGCTTCCTGATGAGGTGATTCCGGTTGTAACTATCTAGTGCTTTGCAATGTTGTGAGTATTGGTAAAAAGTATCTGCCCAGTTTTCAAGAGAGTTTCCAACAATACTTTTTGGTAATTGCTCAGAAATATGAAAATGAGAACAGTCGTCAATTTGAGATAGCAGTTTTATCAGGTCACTATCGAGAAATTGCAATTTTTCAATTAACTTATTTATGATTTTTTGTGTTCTAACTCTAGAGTCATCAAAGTAATGAAGCCAGTTAAACGCTTGCTTTAGATCAAACGAAGCGAGTGGTGCCTTATCCTGTGGCTTTATTTTTGAAAACAACTCTAATAACTCATCTTCTTCAACAAAAGTACCTTTCAGTTTAAAGTCACAAGCTTTAGCTAGAGCACTAACTTGCTGAACGTATATTGAAATTATTTGAGTGTTTTTCTCATACACAAAATAATCGATGTTAATGCCGTCTTTTACTTTTTGAAGGTGAACTACAAGATAATAAAAGATGAAACTAGAGATGATAGCCATCGACAAGTTACTGATGATATTTCCTAGTTCTGCTCCCCAAGGGAAGATCTCTGGAATACTCTTGAGCCATAGCTCTATTGTGAAAACGAGAAAAACGGAGACTACGACGGTGAGTAAAACAGCTGTCGGGATGGAAGAAATGTATCTGTTATAAGCACGTTTGAAAGCGAGCTTGTTGAATATCCGTTTCATTAAATTTTCTAGTCTGGTTTGATTGGGTTTTAAGAGCACACTCTAGAGTGGGGGTTAGGTAGTTTTATCAATTTACGCAGAACTTGCACAACATTAATATTTCAAATCGTTATTCGAACATGATTCTACAGATGTAGTGGGGTAAACCGACTCTATAGAAGATGTTGCCCGCATAGCAAATATCTGATGGTAGAAATTAAGGTCGTACTCAGACATTCTCTAACGAGCCTTGTAAGGCGAGATGAAGTTTTTAGCCGTGTTTATCCTTTCAGGCTATTTTTAATTATTGTCAGTGATAGATAATCAGCAATATATCACTGGTATTTGTACGGAGAATTGTACGGAGGCAAAAAAAAAGGTTTAGCTGAATCAGCTAAACCTTTTTAAAACCTTGGCTCCCCGAGCTGGACTCGAACCAGCGACCCAATGATTAACAGTCATTTGCTCTACCAACTGAGCTATCGGGGAACAGAAAGATGCGTATGATAGAGGCTGAGACGGGATGCGTCAAGGATTGGAGGCAATTTTTTCTGATAACTTTATCCTGGATAGCTACGGTCAGGCTAAGTGTTTGATTTTTCGTTTCCTGACGTTGTAGGGTCTGAATCAATTGCGCTGAATCAATCATTGTAAAAGGAGGTTTGCGTGGAGTTTCTGGCACCGGTCAGTACAGCAGTGATGGCGGTAATCTGGGTGATCTATCTTCAACTTTTTTTCGTGCAATACCGTCGCAACAGCCGTCCTTACCTGGTTTTTCACCATGCGCAGAATGACAACCCGGATGCGCTCTGCTTGCTGGTCAATATGGGCGAACTACCAGTTCATGTCCAGACAGTTCAAGCCGTTGTTTATTACAAAGGCGGGGAGAGTGTCACCTCGACAGTCACCGAATTTGAGCGAATCAACACTGAGCAGCAGAATGTACAACAAAGTCTGCGGCAAGGTCCTTTATTGTCAGGCGGTTATCTCGTGCTGGGATCTTTCAGAAATATTCTGTGTGGCGATCAGGATGAAAGTGAAGGCAACCGGAGGATGGAAGAAATTGCTGGTCTGGAATTACGGGTGGCCGTTATCCATGGACCCAGTCGTTTCCCCGTTGGTGCAAGACGCTCATTTCGTATTCTTCATTCTCCTCAGACAAGAATACAGCCCGCCAACATTCATACAGAACAGCTATTCAAAAAAAGCCAGCGCAACACGGTCCGATACTGGATTGAGTGTGATTTGAATCCACGCAGGAAGGGGGATTCCGAATCGGACAACTCCTCACAGGAGGAGCTGTCCGGGGAATAGATTTTTACTTGGCGATGAAGTCAGCGATACGCTTGAGAGCGTTACGCAGATTGTCTTCGCTGGTTGCAATCGACAGGCGCACGTGGTTTTTGAGACCAAATGCAGTGCCGGGAACGACGGCAACGCCTTCATCGACCAGCAGTGCTTCGGCAAAATCCATATCGTCTTTCAGGTTCGGCTTCTGTTCGAGTATGCCGGCGATATTAGGGAAGACGTAGAACGTGCCATCTGTTTCCAGACAGTCAATGCCGTCTATGCTGTTCAAAGTCGAAACGACATAGTCGTGACGTTTCTTGAACTCGACCAGCATCTCATCAATGCAGGCCTGATCACCGTTCAGTGCTTCCACCGAGGCAGCCTGTGAAATGGAAGTCGGATTGGAGGTGCTTTGTGACTGCACCTTTTTCATTGCGGCAATCAGTTCAGCGGGACCGGCAGCATAACCGATACGCCAGCCGGTCATCGAATAGGCTTTGGATACACCGTTCATGACCAGGGTACGGTCATACAGGTCCGGGTTGGCATTAACGATATTGCAGAAAGGTTCATCCGCCCAGTAGATATGCTCGTACATATCGTCGGTGGCGATCAGAATATCCGGATGTTTGCGTAGCACTTCGCCCAACGCTTCCAGTTCTTTACGGCTATAGGCCATACCGGTCGGGTTGGACGGGCTGTTAATCACAAACAGACGGGTTTTGTCGGTGATGGCGGCTTCCAGTTGTTCCGGCGTAATTTTGAACTGATTTTCCTGACCGGCTTCAATAATCACCGGCTTGGCATCAGCCAGCAGCGTCATATCCGGGTAGGAAACCCAGTATGGAGCCGGTATGATGACTTCATCACCGGCTTGCAGATAAGCCTGAGCCAGGTTGAAAAAGCTCTGTTTGCCCCCAACTGAAACCAGGATCTGTTTAGCTTCATAGTCGAGACCATTGTCACGGGCGAACTTTTTGATGATCGCCTGTTTCAAATCAGCAGTGCCATCAACCGGCGTGTACTTGGTCATGCCGTTATTGATGGCTTTGATCGCAGCCTGTTTAATGTGTTCTGGTGTATCAAAGTCGGGTTCACCCGCACCGAGACCAATCACATCTTTCCCCTGGGCCCGAAGCTCGGCAGCGCGGGCAGTTATCGCAAGGGTAGGTGAGGGTTTGATGTTCTGAACGCGTTGGGAGAGCTTGATAGTCAAAATCTTTCCTTCAGTAAAACGTTACTAAATTAAGCAAAATAGGCCAGTTTTATCTTTCATTCTGGCTCGCAAAAGCAGTCCGAAAGATAAATAAACCCTTGTAATATACGCCAAACTAAATCGATGCTAAAGACGTATGAGTAAAGAATTGCAGTTAGTCAGTGAGTTTTCTCCGGCCGGTGATCAGCCGACCGCAATCGCTGCTTTGATCGAAGGCCTGGAGAACGGTGAAATGTGGCAGACGCTGCTCGGGGTCACCGGTTCGGGCAAGACCTTTACGGTCGCCAATGTTGCGCAAGCCGTGCAGCGCCCGGTGATGGTGCTGGCCCCCAACAAAACGCTGGCGGCGCAGCTTTACAGTGAAATGAAAGACTTTTTCCCCAATAACGCGGTGGAATATTTCGTTTCCTATTACGATTATTATCAGCCCGAAGCCTATGTGCCTTCCTCCGACACCTTTATCGACAAGGATGCCTCGGTCAATGAGCAGATAGAGCAGATGCGGCTGTCGGCGACCAAGGCGATGCTGGAACGACGCGATGCGATTATCGTCTCCAGTGTGTCCTGCATTTACGGTCTGGGTGAAAAAGACGCTTATCTGGAAATGGTGTTGCACCTGGTTCAGGGTGATGTCATCAGTCAGCGCGATATTCTGCGCCGCCTGACCGAACTGCAGTACACCCGTAATGATATTGAGCTGCATCGCGGTACCTACCGGGTTCGTGGTGAAGTGATTGATATCTTCCCGGCGGAATCCGAGCGTGATGCAGTCCGCGTCGAGCTGTTCGATGATGAAATCGAACAAATCAGCTATTTCGATCCGCTCACCGGTGAACTGCTGCAACGCATGAGCCGCATTACCATTTACCCGAAAACCCACTATGTGACACCAAGGGAAAATCTGCTTAAAGCCGTTGATGCGATCAAGGAAGAGTTGCGCGAACGGCTGCAGGAACTCAATGAACAGAACAAACTGGTGGAAGCCCAAAGGCTGGAACAGCGCACCCGCTTTGATATCGAGATGCTGCTGGAACTCGGTTACTGCAACGGGATCGAGAACTACTCGCGCCATTTATCAGGCCGTGATCCCGGTGCGGCGCCGCCGACCCTGTTTGATTACCTGCCGGATGATGCGGTGCTGGTCATTGACGAAAGCCATGTCATGGTGCCGCAGATTGGCGCCATGTATAAAGGTGACCGTTCCCGTAAACAGACGCTGGTCGATTATGGCTTCCGATTGCCATCGGCTCTGGATAACCGGCCGTTGATGTTTGAGGAATGGGAGAAGCTGGCACCGCAGACCATCTTTGTCTCTGCGACCCCGGGCAAATATGAAGAAGCCCATTCCAGCACCGTGGTCGAGCAGGTGGTCAGGCCCACCGGCCTGGTCGATCCGCAGGTCGAAATCCGTCCGGTCGGCACCCAGGTCGATGACCTCTTGTCTGAAGTCAATAAACGTACAGCCGTCAACGAACGGGTACTGGTGACGACATTGACCAAACGCATGGCGGAAGATTTAACCGAATATCTGCGCGAGCACAATGTTAAGGTGCGTTACCTGCATTCGGATATCGACACGGTGGAGCGGGTGGAGATTATCCGTGACCTGCGCCTGGGCGAATTTGATGTGCTGGTGGGTATCAACCTGTTGCGGGAGGGGCTGGATATTCCGGAAGTCTCGCTGGTGGCGATTCTGGATGCCGACAAGGAAGGCTTCCTGCGCAGTGACCGGTCATTGATTCAGACTATTGGCCGTGCCGCCCGGAATCTGAATGGTAAGGCGATTCTGTATGCCGATGAAATCACCGGATCGATGCAGCGAGCGATCGAGGAAACCGAACGCCGCCGTGAAAAACAGATTGCCTTTAATGAAGAACACGGCATCACACCACAGGGCATCAAAAAAGCCATCCGCACCGGCATGGATGAAGTGCCCGAGAGAGGCGGTAAAAAACCGTTTTCCAGGGCCGCGGAAGAAGCCGCAGAGTATGCCACCTTGTCACCACAGCAACTGGCCAAGCGCATCAATCAAATTGAGCAGGCCATGTATAAACATGCGCAAAACCTTGAATTTGAAGAGGCCGCCAGGCTGCGTGATGAACTGGAACATCTGCGTAAAGTAGCATTGGGACCCGTTGCGGTTTAAAGGGCTTGCATTATGAGTCAGGCTGCGTATAATTTCGCAGCTTCCACGGCAGGCACGTAGCTCAGTTGGTTAGAGCACCACCTTGACATGGTGGGGGTCGGTGGTTCGAATCCACTCGTGCCTACCAGATTTTCCAAAAGCACCGCTAGGTGCTTTTTTGGTTTTTAAGGCCCCTCGTATAGGCCACAACCAAGGAATTTATCATGATTTCAATCACCCTCCCTGATGGCAGTCAACGCCAGTTTGACCACCCTGTTTCCATTCACGATATCGCCTATGACATCGGTGCCGGTCTTGCACGTGCTGCGCTGGCAGGTAAAGTCAACGGCAAGCTGGTAGATACCTCCCACGTTATCAATGATGACGCCGAAGTCGCGATTGTGACTGACCGGGATGAGGAAGGCCTGGATATCATTCGTCATTCCACCTCACATTTAATGGCTCAGGCCGTCAAACAGCTGTATCCGGAAGCGCAGGTGACTATCGGCCCGGTGATTGAAGACGGCTTTTATTACGACTTCTCTTATCCGCAGGGCTTTACTCCGGATGATCTCGCAAAGATCGAGAAACGCATGGAAGAACTGGTCAAAGAAGATTTGCCAGTGCATCGTGAAGAGATTTCCCGTGATGCCGGTATCGACATGTTCCGTGACATGGGCGAAATCTATAAAGCTGAGATCCTGGAAGACATTCCTAAAGATGAAACCCTGTCTGTTTATCGTCAGGGCGATTTTGTTGACTTGTGCCGGGGGCCTCACGTACCCAGCACCGGTAAACTGAAAGCGTTCAAACTGATGAAACTGGCCGGTGCCTACTGGCGCGGTAAGTCCGACAATGAAATGCTGCAGCGTGTTTATGGGACTGCCTGGCAGGACAAAAAAGCGCTGAAACAGTATCTGCACCGCCTGGAAGAGGCAGAAAAGCGCGATCACCGTAAAATCGCTAAGAGCCTGGACCTGTTTCACTTGCAGGAAGAAGCGGCCGGCATGATCTTCTGGCATGACAATGGCTGGCAGATTTATCGCGTGGTGGAAAACTATATTCGTGATGTCCTGCGTGATAATGACTATCAGGAAGTACGCACCCCGCAGGTGGTGGATCGCAGCCTATGGGAAAAATCGGGTCACTGGGACAAGTTCGGTGACATGATTTTCAGCACCCATTCGGAAAGTCGTGATTTTGCGGTCAAACCGATGAACTGCCCCTGCCACATTCAGATTTTTAATCAGGGTCTCAAGAGCTACCGTGATCTGCCACTGCGTATGGCCGAGTTCGGCTCCTGCCACCGTAACGAGCCGTCGGGGACTTTGCATGGCGTGATGCGCCTGCGCGGCTTTACTCAGGATGATGCGCATATCTTCTGTACTGAGGATCAGATTCAGTCAGAAGTCGCCACCTTTATTGAACTGTTGCATGAAGTGTATGCAGACTTCGGCTTTAACGAAATCATCGTCAAATTGTCTACCCGTCCGGAAAGCCGCGTCGGTAGTGATGAGGTCTGGGATAAGGCCGAGCACGCGCTTGAAGAGGCGCTGAATGCCGCAGAACTGGACTGGGATTTACAACCGGGTGAAGGGGCATTCTACGGTCCCAAGATTGAGTTCTCGCTGAAAGATTGTCTGGGTCGTGTCTGGCAGTGTGGTACTATCCAGGTTGACTTCTCCATGCCGGGCCGTCTTGACGCCAGTTATGTCGCCGATGACGGCAGTAAACAGGTTCCTGTGATGCTGCACCGGGCGATTCTGGGCTCACTGGAACGCTTTATCGGCATCCTGATTGAAGAGTATGCCGGCGCCTTCCCGACCTGGCTTGCACCCAAGCAGGCCATGGTGATGGGTATCAGTGACAAACAGGCCGATTATGTCAAACAAGTTGCTCAAGATTTGCAGAAACAAGGCTTTAGAGTCGATACAGACTTGAGAAACGAGAAAATTGGCTTTAAAATACGCGAGCATACACTTCGCCGCGTTCCGTATTTGCTCGTTGTTGGTGAACGCGAAGAACAGAATCAAGCCGTGGCGGTACGTACACGCAAGGGTGAAGATCTCGGCGCTATGCCGGTCTCTGACTTCGTCAGCTTGCTGAAGGAAGACGTCGCTCGCCGCGGTCGAATTATATTAGAGGACTAGAACATCGCTACAGATCAGAAACGGCTGAATGGTGAAATCACAGCCAAAGAAGTACGATTGACGGATTCTAACGGTGAGCAACTTGGCATTGTTTCCTTGAAGGAAGCATTACAGAAAGCCGAGGATGCCGATTTGGATTTGGTGGAAATTGCCCCGCAGGCAAAACCACCGGTTTGCCGTATCATGGATTACGGCAAGTTTTTGTTTGAGGAAGGCAAGAAAAAAGCCGAAGCTCGTAAAAAACAAAAACAAATTCAGGTCAAGGAAGTGAAATTCCGGCCTGGCACAGAAGAAGGGGATTATCAGGTAAAACTACGCAACCTGATACGTTTCCTTGAAAGCGGTAACAAAACCAAAGTCAGCCTCCGCTTCCGCGGACGTGAAATGGCACATCAGGATCTGGGTCTGAAATTACTCGAACGAGTGGCGGCAGATTTGGACGAGATTTCCAGTGTCGAGCAGCGTCCCAAGAAAGAGGGTCGGCAGATGATCATGGTTTTGTCGCCAATCAGTAAAAAATAACTACATAAATTTGAATGCGGAGTTGTAAATACAATGCCTAAGTTAAAAAACCACAGTGGTGCCGCCAAGCGTTTCAAACGCACTGGCAGCGGAAAATTCAAGCGTTCACAAGCTTTTACCAGTCATATCCTGACCAAGAAAAGCACCAAGCGTAAACGCCAGCTGCGTTCTACCCTGACAGTCTGCAAAGCAGATCACATGTCAGTCCGTAAAATGCTGCCGAATCTGTAATTAAGGAGTTTTCCGATGCCTAGAGTAAAACGCGGCGTAACTGCACACGCACGCCATAAAAAAGTTCTGGATCAAGCGAAAGGTTATTACGGTCGTCGTAAAAACGTCTATCGTGTTGCCGTCCAGGCTGTCACCAAAGCCGGTCAATATGCCTACCGTGACCGTCGTCAGAAAAAACGTAACTTCCGTACCCTGTGGATTGCGCGTATTAACGCGGCTGCCCGTGATTGCGGTTTGTCTTACAGCCGTCTGATCGATGGCCTGAAAAAAGCGTCAATTGAAATCGATCGTAAAGTACTGGCTGATATCGCCGTGCATGATGAAGCGGCTTTCGCAGCTATCGCGGAAAAAGCAAAAGCAGCTTTGGCTAAGTAAATCGCCTGCAAAGAGCGATAGCCTAAGTGCTGTAGTGACTAAAAAAGGGCCGCAACCACGGCCCTTTTTTGTTTCTGATGAGGGGGAAATATGGCTGAACTGTCGTCGCAGTTACAGGCTTTGGAAGAAATCACGGCAACAGCCAGGCAGGCTGTGGCGGAAGCACAGGATAACCGGGCACTGGATGATGTCCGCGTTGAATACCTGGGTAAAAAAGGCAAAATCACGGCCTACCTGAAACAGCTGGGTAATGTCAGCGTTGAGGACCGTCCGGTCATCGGCAAGTCAGTGAATCTGGCGAAACAGGAAGTTACCGGTCTGGTGGAGCAACGCGGCAAGGCATTGGCTGAAGCCGCAATGCGGGCTGCGCTGAAAGCGGAAACCGTTGATGTCACGCTGCCGGGACGCAACAGCGAAGTCGGTGGTCTGCATCCGGTGACGCGTACCCTGCAAAGGATTGAGCGCTATTTCCGTAACATCGGCTTTGATGTCGCTGAAGGGCCTGAAATCGAAGACAGTCATCATAACTTCACCGCATTGAATATCCCGGAAACCCATCCGGCACGTGCCATGCACGATACTTTTTATTTCGATGCCGACAAGCTGCTGCGTACCCATACCTCACCGGTACAAATCCGGGTGATGGAAGAGAATCAGCCGCCACTGCGTCTGATTGCGCCCGGTCGTGTTTATCGCTGTGACTCGGATTTGACCCATACCCCGATGTTCCATCAGGTCGAGGGTCTGATGGTGGACGAAAACATCAGCTTTACTGATCTGAAAGGCGTGCTGTCAGACTTTCTGCAGGCTTTCTTTGAAAAACCTCTGAAAGTGCGATTCCGTCCCTCTTATTTCCCTTTCACCGAGCCTTCTGCCGAAGCCGACATCGAGTGTGTTATCTGTGGTGGCGAAGGCTGCCGCGTCTGCAGTCATACCGGCTGGATTGAGATTCTCGGCTGCGGCATGGTGCATCCGAATGTGTTTGAACACGTCAATATCGACAGTGAGAAATACCTGGGCTTTGCCTTCGGTCTCGGTGTCGAACGGATGGCGATGCTGCGTTATGGCGTCAATGACCTGCGCCTGTTCTTTGATAACGATCTGCGCTTCCTCAGTCAGTTCAAATAATCGGCGGGATACAACAATGAAGTTTAGTGAAAAATGGTTACGTGAGTGGGTGAACCCGGATCTGGACACTGCTGCGCTGGTAGAAAAGCTGACCAATGCCGGTCTGGAAGTCGATGCAGTTGAGCCGGTCGCCGGTGATTTCAGCGGTGTGCGTGTCGGCCAGGTGAAATCGGTCGAACCGCATCCTGATGCCGATAAACTGCGCCTGACTAAAGTGGATGTCGGTGAGGCAGAACTGCTGGAAATCGTCTGCGGTGCCAGTAATGTACGTGAAGGCTTGAAAGTGCCCGTCGCCGTGGTGGGTGCTGTGCTGCCGGGCGATTTTAAAATCAAGAAAGCCAAGCTGCGCGGTGTGCCTTCTTTCGGCATGCTATGTTCTTCTAAAGAACTGGGCCTGACCGAATCTGCTGACGGTCTGATGGAACTGGCCGATGAAGCGCCGGTAGGAGAGGACTTCCGCGCTTATCTGGAGTTGGATGATGTCTCGATTGATATCGATTTGACCCCAAACCGCAGCGACTGCCTCGGTGTGGCAGGTGTCGCCCGCGAGGTCGGTGTGCTGACTTCTACCGATGTCTGCCAGGTCAACTGTGAAGAGGTGAAAGCAAGCAGCGATAAAACTTTCCCTGTGAAAGTCAATGCCACGGCGGGATGCCCGCGCTATCTGGGCCGGGTGATTGAAAATATTAATCCGCAAGCCGAAACCCCGGTATGGATGCAGGAGAAACTGCGTCGCAGTGGTCTGCGCAGTCTGGGTCCGGTTGTCGATGTAACCAACTACGTCATGCTGGAACTGGGTCAGCCCATGCATGCCTTTGATCTGGATAAGCTTAACAATGGCATCAGCGTCAGATTGTCACAGGACGGCGATAAGCTGACCCTGCTTGACGGTCAGGAAATTGATGTCCAGCCAGACACACTGCTGATCACTGATGATAACGGCCCACTGGCACTGGCCGGTATTATGGGCGGCGAACAGTCCGGTGTGACTGAAACAACCCATAACCTGTTCCTCGAAGCCGCATTTTTCAGCCCTGATGTGATTGCCGGTAAAGCGCGTGCTTATGGGCTGCATACCGATTCATCACACCGTTTTGAGCGTGGTGTCGATCCGGCACTGGCCCAACAAGCCATGCAGCGGGCAACAGCTTTGCTGTTGGACATTGTCGGTGGTGAAGCAGGCCCGGTGACAGAAGTGCTTAGTGATAAGGATTTACCGTCAACAGCATCCATTCATTTACGTGAAGACCGGATTGAGCGGGTATTGGGAATCAGCCTCGAAGCCGCTGAAGTCAGCGATCAACTGAGTCGACTGGGACTGTCTTTAACCCGTGTTGAAGACGGCTGGCAGGTGAAAGTGCCAAGCTTCCGGTTTGATCTGGCCATTGAAGTGGATCTGATTGAAGAGCTGGGTCGCCTTTATGGTTATGACAGACTGCCGGAAACTCGTCCGCAGGGGACGGTACTGACCAGTAATATTACAGAGCGCCTCACGCAGCTTGAACGATTGCAGAACCTGCTGGTTGATCGCGGTTATTTTGAGGCGGTGACCTACAGCTTTGTCGAACCCAAGCTGCAGTCCTTACTGGCTGAAGATGATCTGGCACCGATTAAGCTGGCCAATCCGATTTCAGCGGATTTATCGGTGATGCGGACCTCATTGTGGCCGGGCCTGGTACAGGCGCTGGTCTATAATGCCAATCGCCAGCATGAGCGGGTACGTTTGTTTGAAGTGGGGCGCGTGTTCAAAGGTGAACTCGACAACATCGAGCAGGAGCGCCGGATCGGCGGCCTAATCTATGGTGATCAAAATGCTGAACAATGGTCTGAAAAAGCTCGTGAAGTCGACTTTTTCGATGCAAAGGGCGATGTTGAAGCATTACTCGATATCACCGGTGGCGACATTCGCTTCCAGGCAGAACCCCACCCTGCATTGCATCCGGGCCAGACGGCCAGAATCTACAAGAACGGAGAGGCCATTGGCTGGCTCGGTGCCCTGCATCCAAAACTACAGAAGCCACTCGATGTGAATGGCCGGGTTTATCTGTTCGAATTGAGTCTGCCTGCGGTATTGCTGGCCCAAATTCCTGAATTTACTGCCTTATCCAAATATCCGGCAATTCGCCGTGATTTGGCACTGGTGGTGGATGAGGCCGTTACTGCCGGTCAAATAGAAAATTGCCTGAGCGCAATTGATTCTGATATTCTTAAGTCATTTCAACTATTTGACGTCTATACTGGAGATGGAGTCGAGCTCGGCAAGAAAAGTCTCGCCATGGCTTTCCACCTCCAGCACGGTGAACGTACGCTCAAAGATGACGAAGTCGATGCGCTGATAAAAACTGTGACTGACAGCCTGGAACAGTCGGTCGGTGCAACGATAAGATCCTGATTAGACATTATTAAAAGAAGAATTTAGAGGTATACATGGCACTGACTAAGGCCGATATGACGGAACAACTCTATGATGAGCTGGGTTTTAACAAGCGTGAAGCCAAAGAGCTGGTTGAAATGTTTTTCGAAGAGATTCGTACCGCGCTGGAAAAAGGTGAGCAGGTTAAATTATCCGGCTTCGGTAACTTTGAACTCAGAGACAAGAGTGAACGGCCTGGTCGTAATCCGAAAACCGGTGAAGAAATCCCCATTTCAGCCCGTCGTGTGGTGACTTTCAGACCCGGCCAAAAACTGAAAGCGAGGGTGGACAGTTATGCTGGAAGCGAGTAACAACAACGAATTACCGCCCATTCCGAGTAAGCGCTATTTCACTATCGGTGAGGTCAGTGAACTCTGTGGTGTGAAGCCGCATGTGCTGCGTTACTGGGAACAGGAATTTACCCAACTCAAACCGGTCAAGCGGCGTGGTAACCGCCGTTACTATCAGCGTCATGATGTGGTTCTGATCCGTGAAATCCGGGCCTTGTTGTATGAGCAGGGCTTCACCATCGGCGGTGCCCGTCAGCAACTGACGCCGTCAGGTGAAGTAAAAACGGTCACCACCAATAAGCAGGATCAGAAAGATCTGGTGCGTGAGCTTCTCAGAGAACTGGAAGATCTGCGGACCTTGCTTAACTGATTGCAGACACAAAAAGGCCAGCTTCAAAGCTGGCCTTTTTATTTGCGCTTCAGATTACAAACAGATCAACAAACTCATTGACCGGCATCGCTGACAGCTTGGCTTCATCCATGCACACATCCAGAATCGCTTTCTGCTGACGCTCGGGGAAACGGCGGGCCAGGTTGGTTTTATATTTCCGGACCAGTTCCGGAATGCCTTCAGCACGGCGACGGCGATGGCCAATAGGATATTCCACCGCGATTTGCTCCGAATGTGAACCATCCTTGAAGAACACCTGCACCGCATTGGCAATCGAGCGTTTCTCCGGATCGAGATAATCCTTGGTATATGCCGGGTTTTCAATACAGAGCATCTTGTCGCGCAGGGCATCAATACGCGGATCAGCGGCGACCGCATCTTCATAATCCGCTGCTGTGAGACTGCCTTTGAGTAGTCCTACCGCCGTCATATATTGCAGACAATGATCCCGATCGGCCGGGTTATTGAGGGGCCCCTGCTTATCGATAATGCGGATCGCTGATTCATGGGTGGTCAGCACAATCTTGTCGATTTGATCGATTTTTTTCAGTGTATCAATTTTGCCCGCGACTTCGGGGTGTAACTGGAAGGCACACTCTACCGCGGTCTGGGCATGGAACTCAGCGGGGAAGGAGATTTTGAACAGGACATTCTCCATCACATAACTGCCGTAGGGGCGTTGGAATTTGAATGGCTGTCCTTTGAAAAAGACATCATAAAAGCCCCAGGTTTTGGCGGTGAGTGCCGTGGGATAGCCCATTTCTCCTTTCATGGTCATTAGAGCGAGGCGTACAGCGCGACTGGTCGCATCACCCGCCGCCCAGGATTTACGTGAACCGGTATTGGGACTGTGGCGATAGCTACGCAGACTCTGGCCATCGACCCAGGCATTGGAAACGGCATTGATAATATCGTCTTTGCTGCCACCGAGCAGACCGGTGACGACAGCAGTAGAAGCAATTTTCACCAGCACGACATGATCGAGGCCGACCCGGTTAAAACTGTTTTCCAGCGCCAGCACGCCCTGAATTTCATGGGCCTTAATCATCGCAATCAACACATCACGCATGGTGATTAAGGGCTGCTCATCGCTGCGATTACGAGACACAAAGTCAGCAACAGCCAGAATACCACCCAGATTATCAGAAGGGTGACCCCATTCAGCGGCCAGCCAGGTGTCGTTAAAGTCCAGCCAACGAACCATGCTGCCGATATTAAACGCGGCCTGAACCGGGTCCAGCTGAAACTGGGTGCCCGGAACTTTACTGCCATTGGGGACAATCGTGCCCGGCACAATAGGACCCAGTAATTTAGTACAGGCAGGGTAGGACAGGGCCTCAAAGCCACAGCCCAGGGTATCCATCAGACAATAACGGGCGGTATCCAGAGCCTCTTTGCTGGTGACCAGATAGTCACTGACATAATCGGCAATCTCAACCAGTACCTTGTCAGGTGCCGGACGAACATTGGAAAAAGCAGCGGTCATAAAATCTTCCTCAGAGAATAACGGACTCAGCCGCGTTCGCTAATAGGGGTAAACGGCCGGTTGGCCGGGCCGGTGTATTCAGCATTGGGACGGATAATCTTGTTATCGTTCCGTTGTTCGATAATATGAGCGGCCCAGCCGGTCACCCGTGAAATCACAAATATCGGGGTGAATAACGCTGTGGGAATGCCCATCATGTGATAACTGGAGGCACTGTACCAGTCCAGATTAGGGAACATGTTTTTCTCCCGCCACATGACCTGTTCTATCCTTTCGGAGATATCGAATAGATTCATATTGCCGCCGTCCGCACACAGCCTTCTGGAGACCTCTTTGATAGCGACATTGCGCGGATCGGAAATGGTATAAACCGGATGGCCGAAACCGATAATGATTTCCTTGTTGGCCATGCGTCGCATGATGTCGGTTTCTGCCTCATCCGGGCTGGCATACCGTTGAATGATTTCCATCGCGGCCTCATTGGCACCGCCATGCTTTGGCCCGCTCAGCGCACCAATAGCCCCGGTGATAGAAGAGTAAAAATCCGCCAATGTGCCGGCAATCACCCGGGCAGTAAAAGTCGAGGCATTAAATTCATGTTCGGCATAGAGCACCAAAGATTCATTCATTGCCGCCTTGTGTAGGTCAGATGGTGTTTTACCATGCAATAAATGCAGGAAGTGGGCGGCAATTGAATCATCATCGGTCTCGAGTTCAATCCGTTCGCCATGCAGACTGAAATGATGCCAGTAGAGCAGGGCAGAGCCGAGACAGGCAATCAGACGATCAGCGATATTCCTGGCGCCTTCGGCACTGTGATCGGCCGCTTCCGGTTCCAGCGTACCCAGCATGGAGGTTGCTGTGCGCATCACGTCCATGGGATGCGCTGATGGCGGCAATTGTTCCAGCACGACTTTCAGCGCATCCGGAATATTTCTGAGTTTTTTCAGTTTAGCGTGATAGGCATCAAGCTCAGCCTGATCGGGTAGATGACCATGAATCAATAGAAAGGCGATTTCTTCAAAGCTGGCCTTGGCTGCCAAATCCAGAATGTCATAGCCGCGGTAATGCAGATCGTTACCGCTGTGGCCAACGGTACAGACTGCCGTAGTACCGGCTGAGACACCAGCCAGCGCAACACCTTTTTTCTTTTTCTGAACCTGAGTCATGGTCTTCTCCCGGGCAGCCCGGCTGCCAGTTAAATCATTGCTTGCATTTATTTATCATTATTAAAGAGTTCATCCAGCTTCTGTTCATAAGCGTGGTAGTCGAGGTAGTCGTAGAGTTCACTGCGGGTCTGCATCAGATTGACAACATGCTGCTGCGTGCCGTGCTCACGCACTGATTGGTAGACCTTAAGCGCGGCGGCATTCATCGCACGGAAGGCGGACAGGGGGTAAAGCACAATGCTGACATCGTGGGCGGCCAGTTCATCGACAGTAAATAAAGGCGTGCTGCCGAATTCGGTGATGTTGGCCAGTACCGGTACTTTCACTGCCTCAGCGAACTGCTGATACATACTGAGTTCTGTCATCGCTTCAGGAAAAATCATATCCGCGCCGGCCTCAACACAGGCACAGGCGCGATCAATGGCCGATTGCAGTCCTTCCACGGCCAGCGCATCGGTGCGGGCCATAATGACAAAATCATCATCGGTTCTGGCGTCAACCGCGGCCTTGATGCGATCGACCATTTCCTGCTGGCTGACTATGGACTTGTTGGGACGATGACCACAGCGTTTATTCTGTACCTGATCTTCAATATGCACGGCACCGGCGCCGGCACGAAGCATGGTTTTCACTGTGCGGGCAATATTGAAGGCGCCGCCGAAGCCGGTATCAATATCAACCAGCACCGGCTTGTCAGTCACATTAGTGATGCGCTCGACATCTGTCGCCACATCATCCATGGTTGAGATACCCAGATCAGGCAGACCCAGCGAGCCGGCCGCCACGCCGCCACCGGAGACATAGAGGGCGCGGTAACCGACTTTGTCTGCCATGCGGGCGTGATAGGCATTAATAGCACCGATGACCTGCAGGGGATGTTCTTCGGCGACCGCCTGTCTGAAGCGGGCACCGGCTGAAAAGTTTGTCATGTTCCGTCCTTATCAGAAAAAGGCTTTGTCCGCTTCAGCGGGCAGTTCCACACCGGTCTGTTTGGCGCGCTGCAGTAATTCCCAGAAATAGCGATAGGTCGCGCGATCGTGCAGTTCACCTTCATACTGAATCGGGCCCCAGTCAGCTTGTTGGGCGCTCAGCAGAATATTGGCAGCGGCAATGACTTCGCTGTAATCGGGTTTCATCGCATCGACTATCGCTGTGATCTGGGTCGGATAAATGCTCCACATCCGCAGGAAGCCGAATTCATCTCGGGCGCGGGAGGCATCCGAACGGGTCACTGCGTCGTTTTTCAGATCCAGTGTGACGTTATGGGCGGGAACCACGCCATTGGCAAGTGCAGCAGCCACGACTTCCGCCTTGGCCCTGGCGAGCAGACGATGATCGAATTGACCGGGACTGCGCATGGCACTGGCAGGAATGGCACCGTGATGCGCACTGACAAAATCCATCAGACCGAAATCCAGCACCTGTACCCAGTCCAGTGCCGCAATTTCATGCACATCTCTCAATGCGCCGTGGGTTTCAATCAATACATGCACCGGAATGTCGCGTTCAATACCATGTTGACGGGCGACTTTCTGGATAAAGCCAATCATCTCACCAACCTGATTGACGGAAGTCGCTTTGGGAATCGTAATATAGCTCAGCAGTTGTCCGGCCCCCGGCACCAGAATCTCAATATCCTGCTGCCAGCAGGGATGGGTGTAGTCATGGATACGAGCACCGGCCATTCTGTGTTTATTGATGTCCGAGTTGAGCACACGCACAATCATCTCGGCATGTTCTTTTTCAGTTCCGGCGACAGCGCCATCCTCACAGTCACAGGTAATATCAAACACCGGCCCGATACTGTCCTGAAGTCCCAGCGCCTTGCTGATCAGTTTTTCACTGCCGGCAAAATGCTCACAGCTGGGAATAATCGGAAAAGCGCACTCGCCTTCGAACAGGGTTTCGCTGGGATGCGTCAGTTTGGTCATATTCATAGCCTGTTATTTCCTCAAGCCTTACGCGGCATTAATACGGTGTAGTCGAGATCAAGCACGACATTGGGGTGATACTGACGTTTGCCATCAATATCGATATGGGTGGAATCGAGACTGTCAGCCGTCTGATTCTTGAGACCGACCATTCTCAGCCGAAGTGCGCCCAGATCAGAGCGACCGGGCAGAGACCATTTTTCCAGCACGTCGGTCCAGCTATAAAAAGTATCGCCGCCGAAACTGGGGTTGGCATGGGTGCCAGCGTTGATTGCGGCGATAAACAGAGCATTCTCCAGGCCGTCATAGCTGAGCGCCCGGCAGATTGAAATCACATGGCCGCCATACATCAGTCGTTTGCCAAACGCACTTTGCTGCATCATCAAATCATCAAAGTGCAGTCGGGCATTATTCTGATACAGCTTGGTGGCGAGGGTGTGATCGCTGTCATCCACGGTCATCCCGGCCGGATGGTTAAGACGTTCGCCAGTTTCAAAGTCTTCCCAGAAACGGTTAGAGCCAGTGACGCTGGCTTCAAAATCACTCGCATCCAGTTCATCGGGGATCATTAAATCTTCTGCATTAACGACCTGAGCCAAGTCCGGCACCACTGTCTCAGGGGCAGGCGCATCCAGATTGTTTTTGTGCACCATGACCCAGCGAACCCAGGACAGCACCGCTTTATTATTCTGATTAAAACTGGTGGAACGGACAAACACGATACCGTTCTTACCGCTGGAATTTTGCTTGAGGCCAATGACTTCGGTTTTGGTGGTCAACGTATCGCCGGCATACACAGGATGCATAAATTTGACTTCGGCATAACCGAGATTGGCGACGGCATTGACTGAGATATCCGGTACGCTTTTGCCAAAGGCAATATGGAAAGTCAGCAGATCATCAATGGTTTTATCGGCAAAGCCCAGTGCATGGGCGAGCGGCTGCGCGCAGTGCGCAATATGACGGGAACCGGTTAAAGCGAGATAAAGGGAAGCATCGCCCTCGGTAATCGTGCGGGGCGTGGCATGCACAATCGTCTCGCCCAGTTTGAAGTCTTCGAAAAACCGGCCCTGCTTGAATTGAGGCTTAGTCATTATCAAGCTCCAGTTCGTTGATCATGTCGCTCAGCAACAGGAAACGTTTGGCTGCGGTGACATGATGGTGTTCAACGAGTTTTCCGTTGACCAGAACGGTGCCACGCCCAGCCTTATTCGCCTCGCTCAGGGCTTGGATAATTTCCTTGGCCATTTCCACTTCAGCAGGTTTGGGCGTGTAGGCATCATTGGCATACGGGAGCTGAAAGGGATGAACCAGAGACTTGCCGTCAAAGCCCATATCTCTTCCGATACGACAGGCATATTCGAAGGCCTGCATATCTTTCAGATCACTATGTATGCCATCAACCACAGCACGGCCATAGGCACGTGCTGCAAGTACAACCCATGACAGACTGGTACGAATAGCGGTGCGTTCCAGTGTGGGTCTGGCATGCAGATCGGAAATCAGATCCGATGTTGCCAGCACCATGCAAGCGATACGCTCCGAAGCCCGGGCGATTTCTTCGGCATGTAGCACCGCCAGTGGGCTCTCTATCATGACCATGATAGGCGTTGTGGTATTACCGGTTTCTTCCATCGCATTAATGGCGGCCATGACATCGTCCTGACTCTCAATACTGGAAAACAGGATAGCGTCTGCACCCAAATTAGCGACTGCATTGACATCGTCATAACCCCAGTCGGAGTCCAGATCATTAACACGGACGACCACTTCACGATTGCCATAGCCGCCTTTTTCCAATTCGTTGACGACATTGGCGCGTGACTCTTCCTTGGCTGAAAGCAGTATCGGAGCACCCAGATCCAGAATAATCGAATCGACCTGCAGACTGCGGGCCTTCTCCAGGTAATGCGGGTTGCAGCCCGGCACATACAGCATCGAGCGTCGAGGCCGGTAATAATCAGTCATATAAATCATACCTTCTGTATCAGCGTCTGCTGAGCGTGATTTGATTCTATCCCCGTTATTTTGAGAGTGTCAATATTTATCTTATGTCTTATATAAGATATAAAACACTAGACAAGTTAAAATATCTGGTATAGATTGACAATCACAGTGATGGCGCCTGATTGCAAAACCGGTAATCAGCTTCTGAAACAAACAGTTTCAATAGAAAAAGCCATGATATGACTGTAAAGGCGGCACGAATTACTTGTGTCTTATATAAGAGTGGTTTGGTAGGCTATGACTATGTTCGATAACCAAACAGGAATGATAATGAGCAAATCAGCGAGTGCGCCGGTTTTCAAACCACTCTATGAGCAGATCAAGGTATTTCTGACTCAGAGCCTGATTGCGGGAGAGTGGAAGCCCGGCGAGAGCATCCCCAGTGAAATCGAATTAGCTGCCCGTTTCAATGTCAGTCAGGGCACGGTCAGAAAAGCGATAGATGCACTGGCGATGGAGAATATTCTGATTCGTCGTCAGGGCAAAGGCACCTTTGTCGCGACCCATAAGGAAGAGCAGAGCAAACTGCGTTTCCTGCGCCTGACTGCCGCCGATGGTCATAAGCAACCGCTGAATAACGAACTGCTGTTATGCAAACGCCTCAAAGCTACGGCTGAAATCGCTCAAATGACCGGCTTGAAGAAAGGCACAGCCGTCATTGAAATTCAGCGGCTACTGACTTTTTCCAGCGAGCCCAAAATCCTCGATTACATCATCGTTCAGGCCAAGTTCTTCCGTGGGCTCAACAGCAGCCGGATCAATGACCATAACGGCTCTCTCTACAGCATGTACGAGACGGTTTACGGCATTCCGATGGTGCGTGCAGAGGAAAAACTGACTGCCGTCGCTGCCAGTAGCGAAGACAGCAGATTACTCAAGGTACAGTCCGGCTTCCCGCTGCTTAAAGTAGAGCGTGTGGCTTACACCTATGGCGACAAGCCGATGGAGTGGCGTGTCGGTCTTTGCGTGACCGATGAACATCATTATATGAACGAACTGGAGTAAGTCCGATGACAGACAACCAGCCCAGCTATAAACAGCGTGCGCTTGATTATCATGAGTTTCCAAGGCCCGGCAAGCTCAGCGTGGAATCGAGCAAAGCCTGCACTACCGGGGCCGAGTTGTCATTAGCCTACACGCCGGGTGTGGCCGAGCCGGTGCGTGAAATTCAGCGTGATCCGGAAACCGCCTATCGCTACACCAATAAAGGCAACCTGGTTGCGGTTATTACCGATGGTACTGCTGTGCTGGGGTTGGGAAATGTTGGTCCTCTGGCGAGTAAACCGGTGATGGAGGGTAAAGCCGTGCTGTTTAAACGCTTTGCCGATATCGATGTATTTGATATTGAGGTTGATGCCCCATCGGTCGAGAGTTTTATTGAGACCGTGGTCAATATCGCGCCGACTTTTGGCGGCATTAATCTGGAAGATATCGCTGCGCCACATTGTTTTCGCATTGAACGTGAGCTGCGACAGCGGCTGAACATTCCGGTATTTCATGATGATCAGCACGGCACCGCGGTGGTGATCTGCGCCGCCCTCATTAACGCGCTGGCTTTGCAGGAAAAAACGCTGGCCAATGCCAAAATCGTTTTTCTCGGCGCCGGCGCGGCCGGCATGGCCACAGCGAGACTGCTCAAAGCGATGGGCGCCAGCGATATCACACTGGTCAATAAATCCGGTGTTTTATTTAGAGGCATTAGCGGCGTCAGTGAGGAAGTGAACGACTTGCTCAGAGACACGCCGGACAGAAGCCTGGCCGATGCGATCAAAGACGCTGATGTTTTTATCGGTGTCTCGGCAGCCAACGCTTTGCCGGCAGAGCTCATCAAAACCATGGCGCCAAAACCGGTGGTTTTCGCCCTGGCCAATCCCGATCCTGAAATTCTGCCTGATGAAGCGATGGCTGTGCGTGACGATCTGGTGATGGCGACCGGCCGTTCGGATTTTCCAAATCAGGTGAATAACGCGCTGTGCTTCCCTTATCTGTTTCGCGGTGCGCTTGATGCCAAGGCCCCTCAGGTCAGTGAAACCATGCAGATTGCCGCAGCGCGTGCACTGGCGGATATTGCCCGGGAACCGGTACCGGATTCGGTACTGAAAGCCTACGATCTGGACGCTCTGGCATACGGCCCTGACTACATTATCCCCAAACCGTTTGACCCACGGCTATTAAAGCGTGTTTCCGAAGCGGTTTGTGAGGCCAGCCTGCAGGAACAGGCCATGCTGGTACAAAAAACAGGCTCCTAGCCTGCCCGCACACTGAAGGGGGAACCTGATGGAATATCCCAACAAACACTACGCCGAACCGTTTGCAGATGTGGATTTCTGCCGGGTTTTCAATAATACAGTGCTGGGTGATTACTGGCCCGGTATCCAGCTTTACTACCCGCCGGTCAAATATGCGCCCTCACTCGGTATTTATGAAGATCTGGCGCAGGCTTCGCAGCGGATTAAAAAACACGCTTATGAAACCCGTGCCCATACCCTGATCTTCGACCTGGAAGACGGCTGCCGGCAGAAAGAAATGAGCCGGACTTTATTAAGGCAGGAGTTAGCCGGGCTTCGTCAACACAATAAAGATGTGACCATCGCGGTAAGAGTGAATCCGTTCCGGACCACTGAGTATGAACAGGATATGGATCTGGTCCGCGATATGGGCGACTGCATTGATGTGGTGATGCTGGCCAAGGCCGGTGAAGCCTATGGCGCAGCGGAAGTCCGTGACCTTTCCAATCTATTGGTCAGTATCAACAACAAGATCACCATTCAGCCGATTATCGAGCACCCCAAATCGCTCAAAATTGCGCCGGATTTGATGCAGTACAGCACCGTCAAGCATGTGGTATTTGGTATCCATGACTTTTCCAAGGCCATGGGCATTCATATCACCCCGGAAAACTGGACTGAAGAACTCAAACATTTTATGTATCAGATTATGTTTGAAGCCCGGATTGCCGGCAAAGGCGTAATCGGCGGGGTAGAGACCCTGATTGGCTCTTCCAGCATGCCGGAAAAATTTGTTGAACCGCATGATGTCCGTCGCTGGCTAGATTTACATGGCGAAGAAGAGTCACGAATCGTCTACAAGCATGCCTGTGAGGAAACGGCGATGGGCCTGACCGGCAAGCAGGTGATTCATCCCGGTCACATTCATCTGTGCAAGGTTGCCTATACGCCATCACCCACCGATATCAATCAGAAAATTGCCATTCTCAAAGCGGCTATCGAAGCGGACGCCCTGTTAGGGGGCGCAATCAAGTTTGAAGGGGAAATGCTGGACCCGCCGATGTTCGGTAAAGCCCTGCAAACCCTGTTACGGGCCAATGCCCTCAAAGCCCTGAAACCGCAAGACCGGCAGTTTGCCATCGAAGTACTGCAACTGATGCCGGCCCAGGTAATTCGTGAGAACTGGCCATACGGAGCGATTTTATGAGAAACCTGCCTGCTTTTCCGCACTGGCACTGGCAAGTGCCGACCCATTTCAATATCGGTGTCGCCTGTACCGACAAGCATCTCGCCAGCACGTTGGGCAGAACCACAGCGATGATTGTCGAGGATGATGAACTCGGTACCGAACAAATCAGCTATGCCCAGTTATCTCGACGTACCAACCAGTTTGCCCAGTTGTTGCGAAACGAGGGTATTGAGCCTGGTGAACGGGTGCTGATTCGTCTGCCCAACTGCCTCAATTATCCGACTGCTTTCCTGGGCGCCATGAAGCTAGGGGCAATCTCGGTACCCACATCCACCCTGCTGACAGTGGAAGAGGTGATTTATCTAGCCAAGGACTCAGGCGCAAAGGTCCTCGTCACCGATAAAGCATTCTGGGGAGAACTGAAACAAGAAATCGCGCAGTGCCCGCAGATTGAACTGGTATTGTTATCCGGCCGTGGCGACTGCGAACAGGCAAAGGGCGTAAAAGTACTGGATATGGATGTGTCTGTCTCAGGCATAGATAAATGGTTGCCACCCAAAGAAACGCTGGCTGAAGATCCGGCTTATCTGGTCTATACCTCGGGAACAACCGGTTATCCCAAGGGCGTATTACATGCCCACCGGGCGATGATAGGTCGAACGCCGGCGTCGACCTACTGGTTTGATTTTGCCGACAATCAGCAGGACAGAATTCTGCATTCGGGCAAGTTCAACTGGACTTATGTATTGGGCTCCGGCCTGATGGACCCGCTTTACCTGGGCAAAACTGTGATTGTGCATGAAGGCAAGAATGACGCGGCCCTTTGGCCAAGACTGATTGCCAAGCACGAAGCAACGATTTTTATCGGCGTACCCACAATTTACCGGCAGGTACTGCAGAAAACTGATTTCAGCAGAGAAGATGTGCCGAGCCTTAGACACTGCATGAGCGCGGGTGAGCATTTGTCTGATGAAGTCTTGACCCAATGGAAGCAACGGTTCGGCATCGACATTTATGAAGCAGTAGGCATGTCCGAGTTTTCCTATTATCTGTGCGAGACTAAATTACGCCCCATCAGACCAGGCTCGGCTGGATTTCCGCAACCCGGACACGATATCCGGCTACTCGATCCCGACACGCTTAAACCGGTGCCAGTTGGGGAGGAGGGCATGATCTGTGTACCGGACTCGGACCCGGGCTTGTTTATCGAGTACTGGAATCTGCCGGAAGAAACCGCCAGGTTGCGCCATGACGGCTGGTTCCTGACCGGCGATTACGCCCGTTACGATAAAGATGGCTATGTCTGGTTCCTGGGGCGTAAGGACGACATCATCAAAAGTTTCGGCTACCGGGTCTCGCCTTATGAAATAGAGCGGGTCTATAAATCGCATCCGGCGGTCAGTGATTGTGCGGCAATCGCTGAGGAAATCGCCAAAGATAAAGTGCTGGTAGTGGCCTATGTGATCCTGCATGACGATGCCTCAATCACTGCCGACGAACTGCATGCTTTCGGTCAGCAACATCTGGCGGCTTATAAAGCGCCGAAAAAGGTTTATATTGCCCGTCAGTTTCCGCGGACCAAAAACGGTAAAATTCTGCGTCGTGAGGTCAGTCGACAGATATCGGTGGCACAGTCCAGCAGTTAAATTTTTGTTGATCAATCGATGCTTTTCAGCACATGATTAGCGCATGAAAGACAACGAAAACCATCAACCTGAGCACGGTCGGAAAGTTTTTTTCGTCTCTGACAGAACAGGACTCACCGCTGAATCCTACGGAAAATGCCTGTTGGCACAGTTCCCGGATTTGGAATTCGAAACCATCACGCTCGCTTTCGTCGATACCGTTGAAAAAGCGGAACTCGCGCGCGATCAGATCAATGAAGCCAGTAAAGAGGCAGATTTAAAGCCGGTGGTCTTCAGTACCCTGGTTCAGGATCAGCAGCAGTACATTATAGAAAGTGCAGATGCCTGCGTGATCAGCCTGTTTCACAGCTTTATAGGCTCCCTTGAAGGTTATTTTGGTGTAGAATCCTCGCAAAAAGCTGGGGTCTCGAGGATTAAACTGAGCGATACGACCTACCAGCGCAGACTGGATGCGATTGATTTTTCGCTGATGCATGACGATGGTGTTCGTCCTGATCAGTATCAGGAAGCGGACGTGATTCTGGCCGGTGTTTCCCGTTGCGGCAAAACACCGACTAGTTTGTATCTTGCGATGAACTTTTCGCTTAAAGTGGCGAACTATCCGCTGACGCCGGAGGATTTGAATTCGGATGAGTTGCCACAGTGTCTGCAGGATAATGCCCACAAGCTAGTCGGATTAACGATTAAGCCGGTGCCGCTGAGTCGTATAAGACGGCAGCGCAGGCCGGATAGTAATTATTCGTCACTGGAAATCTGTCAGGCAGAACTGGAAAAAGCTCAGCTTATGTTCGACAAAGTCGGCATACCGGTTTTCGAGACCACGAATACTTCAATCGAAGAAATCTCCAGCCGCGTTGTTCGTGCCCTCGGGCTCGGACGGGAGCGGGTGCGTGAATCAGTTTTAAAATTTAATAAATTAAAGAAAGCAAGGTAGTTATTACTATGACCGAATACGTTGTCCCGTTGGAACAGCTGTGCATGGAGGATGTAGGCAGAGTCGGTGGCAAGAACGCCTCTTTGGGGGAAATGCTGCAAAACCTGGCACCTTTGGGTGTCTCTGTTCCAAGTGGTTTTGCGACAACCGCTGATGCTTACAGAGAATTTCTCGCCCATGATGGCCTGCAGGATCAAATCAATGATCTGCTGCGTGATCTGGATGTCGATGACGTCACTGCCTTGCAGAAAACCGGTCGCCAAATCCGTGACTGGATCATGACCATTCCTTATCCGGCTGCGATGGAAAAGGCGATCGATGAAGCCTATGCCGCACTGGAAAAAGAATACGGTGCTGAAACCAGTTATGCGGTACGTTCTTCTGCCACCGCTGAAGATCTGCCGGATGCTTCCTTTGCCGGCCAGCAGGAAACTTTCCTTAATGTTTCCGGCCTCGATAACATCAAGAAACAGATCCGCGAAGTTTTCGCGTCGCTGTTTAATGATCGTGCTATTGCCTACCGTGACCACCAGGGCTTTGACCACAGCGAAGTGGCGCTATCAGCCGGTGTTCAGAAAATGGTTCGCTCTGATATCGCCAGTGCCGGTGTTGCATTCTCGCTCGACACGGAAAGCGGTTTCCGTGATGTCGTGTTTGTGACCGGCAGCTATGGTCTGGGTGAAATGGTCGTTCAGGGCGCGGTTAACCCGGATGAATTCTACGTTCATAAAGAAACGCTCGCCGCTGGTCGCCCGGCCGTACTGCGCCGCACCGTGGGCCAGAAAGCCATCAAGATGGTTTATTCAGGCGATAAAGCCGCGCCTGTCAAAACTGTCGATGTCGATGCTGATGACCGCCTGCACTTCTGTCTGACTGACAAAGAAGTAGAAGAACTGTCGAAAATGGTTGTGACCATTGAGAAGCATTACCAGCGTCCGATGGACGTTGAGTGGGCTAAAGATGGCAACGACGGCCGCATCTATATCGTTCAGGCCCGTCCTGAAACCGTTCAGAGCCGCAGCAAAAATATCCGTGAATCCTATCTGCTGAAAGAGAAGGGCGAACTGCTGTCAGTCGGTCGTGCTATCGGCAGCAAGATCGGCCAGGGTAAAGTGCGCCTGCTCAACAGCCTGGACCAAATGGACAAATTTGAAGCTGGCGATGTATTGCTGACCGACATGACTGACCCTGACTGGGAACCAATCATGAAACGGGCTTCTGCGATTGTCACTAACCGAGGTGGCCGTACCTGTCACGCGGCCATTATCGCCCGCGAACTGGGCATTCCTGCCGTAGTCGGTTGCGGTGATGCCACCGAAAAAGTCGCTGAAGGGAGCCAGGTCACCGTGTCCTGTGCCGAAGGTGACGAAGGCAACATCTACAACGGTTTGCTGGAATTCGAGCATCGCGTGGAAGAACTCGACAATATGCCTGAACTGCCGGTCAAGATCATGATGAATGTCGGTAACCCGGATCGTGCGTTCAGCTTCGCCCAGTTGCCAAACAAAGGGGTGGGGCTGGCGCGGCTCGAATTCATCATCAACAACATGATCGGCATCCATCCGAAAGCCCTGATGAACGCTGATGAAATGGAAGGTGAAGTCAAACAGGCGATTGTGGAACGTACCACTGCCTATGGGGATCCCGTTGAGTTCTACATCAGCCGTATTGCGGAAGGCGTGTCGACCATTGCGGCGGCTTTCTATCCGGAAACCGTGATCGTTCGGATGTCTGACTTCAAATCCAATGAATACGCCAACCTCATCGGTGGTCCACTGTTTGAACCGCATGAAGAAAACCCGATGATTGGTTTCCGCGGTGCCTCACGTTACAGCTCTGAAGACTTCGCTGAGTGCTTCAAGCTGGAAGCCGAGGCTATGAAGCGTGTCCGTGATGAAATGGGACTGACTAATGTCGAATTGATGATTCCTTTCGTGCGCACCACCAAGGAAGCACAATCAGTCATTGATATTCTCAAAGAAAACGGTCTGGAGCGCGGCAAGAACGGCCTTCGCCTGATCATGATGTGCGAATTGCCATCCAATGCCGTTCTAGCTGAAGATTTCCTTGAGTACTTCGACGGCTTCTCAATCGGCTCCAATGATATGACGCAGCTGACGCTGGGGCTGGATCGTGACTCTGCGCTGGTGGCTGAATCTTTCGATGAACGTAATCCTGCTGTCCTCAAGATGCTGGATATGGCGATTAAAGCCTGCCGCGATGCCGGTAAATACGTCGGTATCTGTGGTCAGGGTCCGTCAGATCATCCGGATCTGGCAGAATGGCTGCTGGAACGCGGTATCAGCAGTATCTCGCTGAACCCGGATACCGTGGTCAGCACCTGGCAGCGCTTGGCAGACATCAGCCAGAAAAAATAAAAGCGATATTTGGCAAAGCCCGGTCTACCTTTTCAGGCCGGGTTTTGCTAAGATACACGCCGTCGTTAACCAAGTCCTCCCGGACAATCCCAAACGTTAACACTCATACAGTCGGGGCATGGCGCAGCCTGGTAGCGCACCTGCATGGGGTGCAGGGGGTCGTAGGTTCAAATCCTACTGTCCCGACCATTCTCAATACTTTGTAAGTCTTTCATTACAAATAATCTTTTCTCTGCAGGAAAATGTGACTTGTTTCACACTCTGTAATCGGTTAAGTTTGCATCAGACAACTCGATCAATCAGGTAGGGAAACCGCCCGCATCTAGTGAGGATTTGTATGGAAGCAAGAGCCGAGTCTGAATGTGGCCAACTGATGAGCTGGGGCTTATTTGAGGTCATCGAAAGCGGCGAGAGACACATTATTGGTCATGCCAGCGCCTATGGCTTTGATGTCATTACTCAGGAACTGGCTCATTTCGACTTTAACGCCAAAACCAAAACCGGTGTCGCAGTCACCAAAACCGGTATTCTGTATCACTTACAGGGCAAGCCGCTTAAGTTCGGTGTGAAAGGGCATCAGCAACTCAGGGAATTCGTTAAGGTTCATATCTGCAGTATCAGAGTACTGAAAGTCTGAGTTTGAGCCGCTGCTGATTTATTCGAGCAGCTTGATGCATTTCACGTAAATTTCGCATCAAACTGATATGCTCGTATTCGAACTATCAATGACAGTTCACTCCACCTTCCGAACCAGTTCATTCCCGGTGAACTGGTTTTTTTTGCCCTTATATTCATCCTGCACATAAAAGCTTGCCAGCATCACTCGTGAATCAGGTCGGCTATATCACTGTATGAATCGTCGAGCGTTTTTTGTTCATTTTTTTCAATGGATAGAACCGGAATATTCCCAGTCTGACATTGTGCTGACGGTCACTGACCTGTCGTCAGCATCCTATCTGCGCGAATCTCCTCCATGAGGAGATGGGGCGGCATCTTCGGATGCCGCCCTTTTTTTATGTTTTTAAATGTATGGCGTCGTATCGCATACAAATAGCCCTGTAATGATCATTGCTGTGCTGCTTACGGTTTGGAGAAGTAAAGTCACCAAATACTAACTGGATAAACATTAATCAGAAAAAATGATTGGTTCTTCAGAATGATTTCGGTAAAATGTATGCATATTTTATACATACATTAGACGATGGCAATCTGGCAACCACATCTTCAGACTGAAGCAGGAAAAAAATATCTCGGCATTGTCAGAGCGCTGGAGACGGATATTTATGCCGGACGGATCAAGCCTGGTGACCGGCTGCCATCGCAACGCGCCATCGCCGAAGCCTTGCAGGTGGACCTCACTACCGTAACCCGCGCCTTCAATGAGGCGAAATGTCGGGGCCTGGTAGAGGGAAACAAAGGCAGCGGCACTTATATTAGAGATTCTGTTCAACAACAGTTAAGCGCTGATAAGCATTCGATGCTGGACCTCAGCATGAATAACCCTCCCCAGCCTGCGAGCGCGCAATTACAGCAGCGCCTGCCAGATGGTATTGCCGGCTTGATTGCGGATGAGCGCAGAATGCTGCAGCTGCAGTATCAGGATAGTGCAGGTAATCCGGCTGATCGTGAGGCGGCACTCCACTGGTTTCGGCAACACAAAATAGAAGCCGATGCCGAACGTGTGCTGATCGCTGCAGGGGCACAGAGCGCTTTATATGCCATCTGTAAAAATCTGATTCCCGCCGGAGCGACCTTGTTAACGCCGGAATACAGCTATCCCGGTCTCAAAGCAGTTGCCGAACAACTGGGCATCCGCTTACAGGCGGTCATCTGTGATGCTGAGGGCATCGTCCCCGAAGCACTTGAGACAGCCTGTCAGGCGCGTCAAGTCAAGGCACTGTACTTAATACCGGCTCTGGATAACCCGACGACAATCACGATGCCGCTGCAACGTCGGCAGGTGCTGGCTGAGATTGCCCGGCGCTATCAGATGTTTATTATCGAAGATGATCCCTATTCCGCTCTGCAGAAAAATCCGGCGCCAGCCTTCAGCACTTTATTACCCAAACAGACATGGCATATTGCGACCCTGTCGAAGTGTGCCACTCCGGCGCTGCGGGTCGCTTTTGTGATTACGCCTGATAAACAGGCCGCCATTCAATTAGCTGCGGTTCTGCGTGCAACCAATTTGATGGCCCCCCCGTTAATGTGTGCGCTGGTGACGCGGTGGATTTATGACGGCACGCTGGATGAAATTGCCACTGCTATCAGGATTGAAAATAACCAGCGTCAGCAGTTGGCGGCCGAACTGCTGGCCGGGTACAAATTTGCCGCCGATATCGACGGCCATCATCTCTGGCTCAATCTGCCTGCTCACTGGCAGGCGGATAACTATGCCAAGGCCGCTTACAGCCAGGGCGTCACCATTGTGCCGGCCCGGCAGTTTGCGATCACGCAGACACCTATCGACGCCGTCAGAGTCTCCCTGGGCATCGCTACGGACAGCGATGCACTCAAACAGGCAATGACTATTCTGGCTGGCTTATTGAGCCAGACCGAGCAACCTCAGCGGGTGGTCGTTTAATGACCCGCATCGACTAAATAGCTAACAGGTAAATCTATGTCCGTGAATGATATGCATGATGTCGAGAACGCCTCGAATATTTACGAAGAAGTCGCCGACTGGCACATCAACACCGGTGAAGAAAAGGTGGTGGCAAAGCGGCTGAAAGGGCGTTTCCGTCTGCGTAAATGGATGGGCATGTCAGTCTGGTCTCTATTCTTTTTGGTGCCTTACCTGCGCTGGGACGGGCAGCAGGCCATTCTGTTTGACATTCCCGACCGCCAGTTCCGCTTTTTTGACCTGACCGTCTTCCCGCAGGATATCTGGATGCTATCCCTGACCCTGCTGTTTTTCGCCATACTGCTGGCCGCCGTCACCAGCGTCGCCGGCCGCGTTTTCTGCGGCTACTTCTGCTTCCAGACCGTCTGGACCGACATCTACACCTTTATCGAAACCAAACTGGAAGGTGACACCCCGCAAAAAGCGCATAAATTCAAACAAGCCCCCTGGACCTTTGATAAAACCTGGCGGGTATTGACCAAACACAGCCTGTGGATTGCGATAGCGCTGCTCACCGGTCTCTCATTCTGCGCCTGGTTTACCGACGCCTACCAGCTATGGGGAGACATCTTCACCCTGCAGGCACCGATGCCGGTCTGGGTCGCACTTGCCACCTTCGGCATCTTCACCTACGGCTTTGCCGGCTTTATGCGTGAACAGGTCTGCTTCTGGCTCTGCCCCTATGCCCGTCTGCAGGGTGTCATGTACGACCAGGACACCGTGCTGCCGGCCTATGACGCCGAGCGCGGTGAACCCCGTGGCAAACTCAAAAAAGGCGCCGTCGATGGCAGCAAGGGCAGCTGTATTGACTGTAAAGTCTGCGTCGCCGTCTGTCCCACCGGCATCGATATCCGTAAAGGCCAGCAGGAAGGCTGTATCACCTGCGGACTGTGCATCGACGCCTGTGACAGCATCATGGACAAAACCGACCAGCCGCGGGGTTTGATTCGCTATGCGAGCTACAAGGAACTGCACCATGACCAGAACGTCTTACCGATGTACAGACGGCCGCGGGTGATTATCTACAGTTTGATACTGCTGCTGGCTTTGAGCGGGATTATCTATGGCTTTACCACGCTGTCACCGACCGAGTTCAAAGTGATTCACGACCGTCAGCCTTTGTATGTCAGACTCAGTGACGGTTCGATACAGAACAAATACACCCTGAAGCTGCTGAATAAAACCCAGCAGCCGATAACCGTGCGTTACAGTGTGAGCGGTCTTGAAGGGGCGAGTCTGCACGGGATGGAAGACGAAGTCATCGTCGAGCCTGGGCGGGTGGTGCCTGTAACCGCACTGGTGCGGGCGCCTGCGGATGTGACAGAGGACGGTCTGGCGCCGATTACCTTTGAGGCGAGGGTGCTGGAGCAGCCGCAACTGGATACCACTTATAACAGTATGTTTATGACGCCGGAGGAATAATCAGTGCCACAAAATTCCGGCTTGCCTGAGATCAGCAGAGCTTGCTAGGGTAGAGCCCGCTTTGATGCGGGCTTTTTATTGACGGACGGGACTAATGAAATATAACAAGTTAGGAAACACTGATATCGATGTCAGCCGGATATGTCTCGGCACTATGACCTTTGGCGAGCAGAATAGTGAACAGGAAGGACATCAGCAGCTCGATTATGCCGTTGATCAGGGCGTGAATTTCATTGATACCGCCGAGCTGTATGCGATCCCACCCAAAGCTGAGACCTATGGCGCTACCGAGCGGGTGATCGGCAGCTGGCTGAAAAAACGCGGTCGCCGGGATGATATTGTGCTTGCCAGTAAAATGGCCGGGCCGGGACCGGACTGGGTGTCACATATCCGCGGCGGTCATAGCCGTTTTGATTCCAGTCATATTCGCCAGGCGCTCGATGACAGCCTGCACCGTTTACAGACGGATTATGTTGATTTATACCAGTTGCACTGGCCGGAGCGTAAGACCAATTACTTCGGTAAGCTGGGTTATCAGGCCGATGACAGCGAAGCCGAACTGACGCCGGTTTACGAAACGCTGCAGGCGCTGGAAAAAGAAATACGTGCCGGCAAAATCCGCTATATAGGTTTATCCAATGAAACGCCGTGGGGCATGATGCAGTTCCTGTGGACTGCACGTGTGCTTAATTTACCGGCAGTGGCCACAGTTCAGAACCCTTACAGTCTGTTGAACCGGACTTATGAAGTAGGCTGTGCTGAAATCAGCCACCGCGAGGGTGTTGGTCTGATGGCTTATTCTCCGCTCGGTTTTGGTGTATTGAGCGGAAAATATCTGGATGCCGAACCCGCGGGCGCCAGACTCACCCGCTGGCCGCATTATGCGCGTTACAGTAATGAACAGGCAGTGGCAGCTACCCGTGAGTATGTGGCAATGGCGCGACGTCATCAGTTGGACCCCTCACAAATGGCACTGGCGTTTGTTAATAGTCGGCCATTTCTGACTGCCAATATTATCGGCGCCACTGACATGCAGCAGCTCAAAAACAATATTGCCAGCATTGAGCTTGAACTCAGTGAAGAAATATTGGATGAGATCGAGGCGATTCATCGTCGCCACCCCAATCCTTCGCCCTGACAGAATGAACCCACGCGTTTCATAACAAGAAAAACTGTGATCAGGCTGGCATTTTTATAGCGATTCCTGTATTTCTTGCTTAAAACGGTCTGAACAAGGAACACAGGCCAAAGCAGGATTCAACGAGGGAGGAGCTGCATGCAGAAGCCAGACAAGGCCAGACTCTGTATTTTTGGCGTTCTGCTGTCATGTTTCACCGTTGTCCGTGCTGACTCCGAACCCTCATCACCACTCGATCTCAGCCTGCAGGAGCTGCTGGAGATTGAAGTCACCTCGGTATCCCGCCAGGCAGAGTCCCTCTCCAGTGCGGCGGCGGCCATATACGTCATCACCGGCGAAGAAATCCACCAGCGTGGTTTCCAGTCCATTCCCGAGGCGCTGAGAGATGTGCCTGGATTGCATGTGGCCCAGATTGATTCCCAGAAATGGGCTGTCAGCAGTCGTGGTTTCAACGGCCGCTATAACAACAAGATGCTGGTGCTGATAGACGGTCGCAGTGTTTACTCTCCCGAGTTTTCCGGCGTTTACTGGGAAGTGCAGGATACGCTGATGGCCGATATCGATCGGATCGAGGTGATACGCGGCCCCGGCGCAGCCATCTGGGGGGCTAATGCGGTCAATGGTGTCATCAACATCATCACCAGACACAGTGCCGACACACTCGGCGGTTATGCGGAATTAGGGGCGGGCGATTATCAGCAGGCTTTTGCCGGTTTTCGCTATGGCGGTCGGTTGGCACCGGGTCTCACCGGCCGGGCTTATGTGAAAGCATTCAAGCGTGATGATTTGGATTTTGATCCTGCTGATGTGAATCCTTCAGCAGCGGCGCTTATCAGCCAGTCTGATACAGATAACAGCTGGTGGCAGCAACAAATGGGCGGTCGTCTGGACATGAGCCTGGGTGCGGCTTCAAGCTTAACCCTCAGCGCTGCAGCCTATGACAGCATGATGGACCAGACTGTCACCATACCCACGCTTACAGCCCCCTATATCGACTATCCCAACATCGATACAGCGTCTCGCGGCTGGCATCTGCTGGGAGATTACAGCCGTGCCTTGTCAGCAGACTCACAACTGAACCTGCAAGCCTATTTTGATCACGCCAAGCGTGATGAATCACTGTTCGGCTTCAGTCGCGATACCGTTGATCTGGAAATGTCCCATCATTTTGAGATTGGCGAACGTCATGAACTGTTGTGGGGAATGGGCTACCGGCACATTAACAATGAACTGGATGCCAATCAGTCAGTGATCAATACCCAGGGTGACAATGAAAGTACCAATCTCTGGAGCCTGTTTGTTCAGGATCAGATTACCCTGAAACCGGATACGTTGTGGCTGACCCTGGCCACCCGTGTCGAGCATCATTCCTACACCGATTTTGAATGGCAACCCACCGTCAGACTGAGCTGGCAGCCTGATGAGCAGCATCGATTCTGGACCGCTTTATCACGTGCAGTCAGAACACCATCACAGGCTGAGCATGAATATATGATCAATGTCGGCAATCTGGCGCCGATGTCGGATTTTAATCCGACGCCGTTTGTCAGTCGACTGATACTGCAGGGCAATTCAAACTACGATTCCGAGGTGGTTCAGAGCTTAGAGGCCGGTTACCGTTTCGCCAGCGGCAATCAGTTCAGCCTGGATACAGCGCTTTTCTACAATGACTATGATGATCTGAGAAGCAACAGGATAGCTGAAACCGATGTTTCAACCCTGCCTGCTTATCTGACGGTGACGTCGAATTTTGATAATGATGCCAGCGGCCATAACTACGGTCTGGAATTGTCCGCGAACTGGGTACTGAACCAGGCATTTAAACTGAGACTAAACTACAGCTTTATCGACAGTGATTTCAGTGACGGACAACCGCAGAATACGGATTCACCCGAACAAATGGTTTCGCTGCTCGCGAACTGGCGTATCAGTCGCGATATCGATCTGACTGCAAACTGGCGATATGTCGATCGCAGTCAGTTGATTGACCCGGTTCAGGTGGATAACCAGACAGTCGATGCCTATCACGGTGTGGATTTGGGATTGAACTGGCAGTTAACCCCCAAGCTGAGATTATCTGCTTTCGCGCGTAATCTGTTTTACGGCTCCCATGTTGAATACAAAGCCGAGCTGTTTTCCATTCCTTACCGGGTGGAGCCCAGTTTCTTCGGCAGGCTGACTCTGGAGTACTAGCGAAATGACCTGGCGCGGGCTGAAAACATGCAGTTTGCTGGCTCTGTTGCTAATGCACAGTGCCCAGACTGCGGTTGCTATCGCAGAACCGCCGGATTCACGCTCGCTCATCGCCGCGCTGAACTATAACTTTGCCAAATATGCGGACTGGCCGGGAGAGGAACAGGCCGATTCAATTCGTTTGTGTTATTTCACTGACTCCTTCAAAAACAGCTTTACCGAACTTCACGACAAAGCGATTTTCGACAAGCCGGTCAGCACGCGCCAGATCAATGATGTTGAGCAGACAAGCCATTGTCACCTGGTGTACATTGACCGCAGTGAACGCGACATTCTGCAGCGATTATTTATTTACCTGCGAGACAAGCCGGTGCTGACGGTCTCCGATATTGCCGGATTTGTAGATGACGGTGGCATGATAGAAATTGTGCGGGTAAACAACAAATTCCGTTTCAAAGTGAATATGTCGAGAATGGAATCGTCCAATCTGAAAATGAGCTCTCAGGTGCTGAAGCTGGCAGTGGAAGTCAAATGAAATGGATTAAGACGCTCAAATTCCGTTTAATGATGACGATGATGGGACTGGTTTTGCTGACCATTCTTATCATCTCAATCTCGATTGTCAGTAATCAACGTCAGGCCATCGAGAGACAGGCTCTGCAGGATTCGACTGCACTGGCGGAACTGCTGGTCACCAATACGCTCTCTGCGTTGTTATTCGATGATGCCGCCTCAGCCAGACAATCTCTGGAAGCTGTACGGGTGAGATCTGATATCAGCCAGGTCATGATTTTTGATGATGAGGCCCGCCTGTTTGCCAGTTACAAGAATAATGGCATTGACACGCTGCCGGATAATGATCTACTGCGACGCGTGTTGCGTACGCATGCTCCCCTTCTTATCGAAAATGACCAGGGCTTGCAACTGATGATACCGATGACGAGTCACGGTGACAGTATCGGTGTGCTCTATCTGCTGGATAATCTGGCTTCTCTGAGATCACAGTTGTCAGACTTTTATCGCGTGGTCACCCTGACAGCGCTGCTGGCCTTTTTTGCCAGTCTGGTGGCGGTGTTATGGCTGGTGTCGCTGTTTACCAAGCCGATGAACGAAATGCTGGCGACAATTCGGGATATCACCATACATCGCGATTACAAACGGCGGGCACCGAAAGCGGCAACGGTGGAATTTAATCAGCTGTCTGACAGTTTCAACCTGATGATCAGCGAGGTGCAGCAGCGTGGACAGCAGCTAGAAACCATGAACGTCGAACTGGAACAGCGGGTACAGGCCAGAACTGAAGCACTGGAAACTGCCCTGGAACTGGCTAACGAGGCGAACCGGGCCAAGGCTCAGTTCCTGGCGATGATGAGCCATGAAGTGAGAACTCCGCTCAACGGCGTTATTGGCTTTGCCGAATTGCTGAAACTCAATGATCTGGATGATGAAGCCCGGGAGAATGTACAACTGCTTAATGATTCCGCCCAGTCGCTCCTGGCTTTACTGAATCAGATCCTGGACTTCTCCAAACTGGATGCTGACAAGGTCGAGCTGGAAAAACAGCGTATCAACCTGCCGGCTTTCATGAAATCAGTGGTGGAAACCAATCGTGCCAAGGCAGAGCGAAAGGGCCTTGAGCTTGAGCTTGCTTTATATGACTGTGACGCCGATTATCTCGGCGATCCCTTGCGATTACGGCAAGTGCTAAATAACCTCATCGACAATGCCATTAAATTCACCCACAAAGGTCATGTTAAAGTCAGTTTGCTGGCTGAACAGAACGACAGGGAGCACTGGCTCAATTTTGAAATTGAAGATACCGGTGCCGGCATTCCCGAGAACAAATTGGAGACGATATTCTCACCCTTTGCCCAAGCGGACAGTTCAGTGACCCGGCAATATGGCGGCACGGGTCTGGGACTTGCGATCTGTGCCCAGTTGATCAAACTGATGAAAGGCTTTTATGGCGTCCAAAGTCGGGAAAATCAGGGTAGTTTATTCTGGTTCAGGATTCCGATGCAGCGACTGGACAGTCTTCAGCCGGCCAGCAAACCCCGCCAGGCACCGGTCAGACAGGCCAAAGCCAATGGTAATTTGATCCTGCTGGCCGAAGATAATGAAATCAATCAGTCCGTCGCTGCCGGCATGCTCGAAAACTTCGGCTATCAGGTCAAGATTGTCAGTAATGGGCTGGAAGCCGTCAATGCGTGTGATAAAAGACATTACGATCTGATTCTGATGGATTATCACATGCCGCAAATGGGCGGTCTGGAGGCCACGGCGCTGATACGAAACAGCAGAGGGCAGGGACTTAACACCGAGACGCCTATCGTCGCTTTGACCGCCGATATTCAGGATGGCGTTGAAGCGGAATTTCGTCACGCTGGCGCAGATGATTTTCTGATTAAACCCTTCAGCATCGAACAACTGAGCAGCATGGTGGGCCGCTGGCTGATTAAAAGCGGTGATGAAATAAACAATGCACCCGTGATTGATGAGGCGGTGCTGGATGAGATCCGGCGGATGTCGGGTGAGCAGGCGCCGGCGCTCATCAACAATATTGTCGAGTTGTATCTGGAGCAAACACCGGCTTTAATTGATGATATTCAGCACGGCGCTCAGAATGGCGATGCCGAAAGAGTATTCAGAGCTGCCCATGCCCTCAAATCCAGTTCTGCCAATATCGGCGCAGTCAAAGTCAGTGAAGTGGCTCATCAGGTGGAAAAGCTTGGTCGTCACAACCAGGTTGAACATGTTTCGCCACATCTGGATGCACTGCTGGAATGTTATGAACAGGCCAGGCTCAATCTCAAAGGCCGGCTGGGAGAGAATTAGGTGGAGGAAACGGGGAGAAAGTCGGTTGTTTTGATCGTGGATGATGATCCGGTCACCCGGATGCTGATGCGGCAATCACTGAAAACGATTGATCTTGATATTCACGAAGCCAGCAACGGGCTGGAAGCCATTGCTGCCTTCAACCTGTACAAACCGGATATGACGCTGCTTGATGTCTCGATGCCGGGCATGGACGGTTTTGACTGTTGTGAGAAATTGCGGCAACTGCCGCGCGGCCAGGAATGCGCCATCGTTATGGTGACATCGCTGGATGAAGTTGAAGATATTGAGCGCGCTTTCCAGGTCGGGGCCACCGATTTCATGACCAAGCCGCTTAAATGGCCGTTGTTTAATCACCGTGTCAAATATGTGCTCAAGGCCAACCGGACCCTGCAGGAGCTCAGTCTCAATAAAAATAAACTGGCCAAGGCGCAGTCGATTGCGCACCTGGTTTACTGGGAGTGGGATTACCAGGCAGACAGCATTGAGTGCTCAGCGGATATGTTCGATATGCTGGGACTCACGCGGGAGAAAAAACTGACGCTGAAACGTCTGCTGACGGTGATCCATCCCGATGATCGCAACCGTTTCATGCGCACCGTACGACTGGCGATCAAAGATAAAAAGCCTTATGACATTGAATACCGGGTGCAGCGGCCGGACGGCCACATGCTGTTTGTGAATGAGCGCACGGATATCAATTTCGAATACGGTCAGTGGCGTATTGTCGGTACTCTGCATGACATTACTGCGTTGAAACAATCTGAGCAGGAAATCACCTACTACGCTTACTACGATACGCTCACTGAGTTGCCCAACCGGCGACTGTTTATCGAGCAGCTGGAAACCACTATCGCCAGCGCCCGGAGACACCAGCGGCGTTTCACCCTGATGTTTCTTGACCTAGACCGTTTCAAGCATGTGAATGATACCTATGGTCATCATGTCGGTGATGAGCTGTTATGTCAGGCCGCAACCAGAATCCGCGAGTGTGTGCGGGACTCGGACCTTGTAGCCAAAATTACGCTGGAAAGTGATAACCGGGTAGCGCGACTCGCCGGTGATGAGTTCACCGTGCTGCTTGATGATGTGGATCATGTCGATGATATTGCGGAAATCGCCAACCGCCTGATCGAGAGTTTCTCAGAACCATTTGTGATTGGCGGTGCACCACTTTATGTCACCGTGAGTATTGGTATCACGGTATTTCCGACCGACGGTCACAATGTTCAGGTGCTGCTGCAGCATGCCGATGTGGCGATGTATCACGCCAAGCAGGTCGGTCGCAATAATTACCAGTTCTTCTCCGAGAGCATGAATAACTATCTCAAGCTCAGAATGGAGATGGAGCATGATCTTCGGATTGCCCTCAGAGAAGAGCAGTTCGAGCTTTATTATCAGCCCCAGTATCATGCCCGCAGCGAGACGATTGTCGGTTTCGAGGCGCTGCTGCGCTGGCGGCATCCTGTAAAAGGTCTGCTGACACCGGACAGTTTTATTGATATTGCCGAGTCGACCGGACTGATACTGCCGATAGGTGACTGGGTGTTGATGCAGGCCTGCCAGCAGGTGTATCAATGGCAGCAGGAGCTGGGCTGTGCTTACCGGGTGGCGATTAACCTGTCTGCATTACAGTTTAACCAGAACTATCTGCCAGAGCGGGTCAGGCAAACCCTGGAGCAAACCCGGCTACCGGCAGAAACACTGGAACTGGAAATCACTGAAACGGCGATGCTGCATGATGTGGCAGAAACCATTCCATTGCTGTTTGCGCTCAAGAAAACCGGGGTTCGGCTGGCGATTGACGATTTTGGTACCGGCTATTCTTCGATGAGCTATCTGAAGAACTTCCCGATAGACACGCTGAAAATTGATAAATCCTTTGTTGAGGAGATTGTGTTTAATCGCAAGGATGCGGCGATTGCTCAAACCATTGTGCAACTGGCCCACAATCTCAATTTATCGACAATCGCCGAGGGTGTGGAAACAGAAGCGCAGGCCCAGATGTTACTAGATATGGGCTGTGAGGAGTTTCAGGGCTTTTATTTCAATAAGCCGATGGCGGTAGAAGAACTCAGTGACTTACTCAAACATGACTAGACAGGCTCACTCATCTTCAGCGTAAGCAGCCGGCTTATCAACCAGGGTATCCTGACGATCCAGCAAACCGATATCAAGCACTGGAGAGGCGTCGATATGCTGGGCATCCATCATCTGCGCGACACGTTTCAGGGCCGAAATAATCATGGTCTGTTCCCATTCCTGCAAATCCCCGAACTGACGGGTGAACTGCTCCTGCAAGGGAATCGGGGCATTTTTGAGAATTTCCAGTGCTTCATCCGTGGGATAGGCATGCACTTTACGTTTATCGGTTTCGGAACGCTGCCGGTAGACCAGTTTGCGCTTTTCCAGCCGGTCCAGGATCGTGGTTACTGTGGCCTGACTTAAACTCACTTCCTGGGCCAGTTCGCCGATAGTGATCTGACCTTTATCACGCAGCGTCTGTAGCAGCAGGATCTGAGGTGCGGTCAAACCGGTGGTTTTGGCAAGGTATTTGGAGTGCAGATCGGTAGCCCGGATAACCCGGCGCAGGGCGATCAACACTTCTTCAATCTGGTTCAACAGCTGATCCTTTTGTTCTTTGTTCAGATCGAGATTATAAACTGCGTCCAGATTTAAACCGATAGTTTTACTCATAATTTTCCAATTCGTTAATGCAACGCTCAAAGTCAGTCAGAATCAGCAGCTGATTGTCATGATTGATCGTGCCTTTGACCGGGCTGCTGTCGTGACTGCGCTCGACAGGCATCATGTCGTCATCAGCCAGTACACTGATCTTTTCCACTTCATCCACGGTGATGCCTACCAGACCGGAAGAGGTTTCCAGAACAATAATGTGTTCACTGTCTCTGGCTGACTGATTCAGTCCCAGCAATTCCTTGCTCGATACGATGGTGACGATTTCACCTCTGACATTCAGCACGCCCTCGACACAGGATTGCGCACCGGGCACCGGCACCGGCGCCAGATAATCGAGAATTTCCCTGACCTGATTCACCGGATGGGCATAGGTCTCATCTTCTATCTGGAAGCAAAGCCATTGTTGGTCGTGTAATTGTTCTGACATCTGTAATAAATAGGATTCGTTGAGGGGGCTGGACATTTTATTTGTTTAGTGTACTATATATTTAGACGTCTAAACAACTCGTTAATAAAATAGCGAAGTTATTGGAATAAATTTCAATATCAATGGCTTGAGTTTGTTTATTCGTATTATTTCTGTATTTAAATCAATAGATGTATAAATAATAGAGTTATTTATAAAATGAATCTCGCACAAGCTGACGCTGCTCCGATTACCTTGCGAGCCCCCGCGGCCGAGGACGGTTCAGCGGTGTACGAACTCATCGCCCAGTGCCCGCCACTGGATACCAATTCCATGTATTGCAACCTGCTTCAGTGCACCCATTTTTCCGCGACCTCGGTGGCTGCAGAAAAAGAAGGTGACATTGTCGGCTTTATCTCCGGCTACATTCAGCCGGATAACCCCGACACCCTCTTTATCTGGCAGGTCGCAGTCGGCGAAAAAGCCCGCGGGCAGGGCCTGGCCGGCCGCATGTTACGCGACATCCTGTCGCGGCAGCCGCAAGGCCAGATCAAATTCATCGAAACCACCATTACCCCGGATAACCGGGCGTCATGGGCACTGTTTGAAAGTCTGGCAAATAAACTGGGTGCAGAGTTGAATCACTCTGTGATGTTTGACCGCCAGCAACACTTTGCCGGCCAGCATGAAACGGAAATGCTGGTCAGAATCGGTCCCCTCCAATAAGACTTGCATGATCGCAATCGGGCACCGAAAAACCATTATCAGGAGACAACAAAACCATGAAAATTTTTGAGGAAATTGAATCGGAAGTTCGCTCATATGCGCGCTCTTTCCCACGCATTTTCAACCGTGCAAAAGATGAGTTCGTTTATGACGAAGAAGGCAATGTCTATTTAGACTTTCTGGCCGGTGCCGGTTCACTCAACTATGGTCATAATAACGCGCTGTTCAAAAAGGAACTGATTAAATACATCGAAGAAGATGGCATTACACAGGGCTTGGACCTGCACACCCGTGCTAAAGGTGAGTTCCTGGAAAGCTTCAACGAATACATTCTAAAGCCACGTGATCTTGACTATATCGTCATGTTCACCGGCCCGACAGGCACTAACGCCGTGGAAGCGGCGCTGAAAACAGCCCGTAAATATACCGGCCGTGAGAATGTCATTTCATTCACTAATGGCTGGCATGGTCAGACATTGGGCTCACTGGCTATCACCGGTAATGGTCATCACCGTGGTGGTGCCGGCATCAGCCTGCATGGTGCCACCCGTATGCCTTATGACGGCTATATGGGTGACGATGTGGATACCACTAATTACCTGGATAAAGTGCTATCTGACTCAAGCAGTGGTGTGGATAAGCCGGCTGCCGTTATTGTCGAAACCGTACAGGGCGAGGGCGGTATCAACGCCTGTTCCATGACTTGGCTGAAGAGCCTGTCAGAAGTCTGTAAGAAACACGATGTGCTGCTGATTATTGATGATATCCAGGCTGGTTGCGGCCGTACCGGTACTTTCTTCAGCTTCGAAGAAGCCGGCATTTATCCGGATATCGTGACCGTTTCCAAATCCTTGAGTGGCTATGGTCTGCCTTTTGCCATCCTGCTGATGAAGCCTGAACTGGACCAGTGGAAACCGGGTGAACACAACGGTACTTTCCGTGGTAACAACCCGGCCTTTGTTACAGCAAAGGCCGCGATCGATAACTACTGGAAAGATGACAAATTCGCCAAGGAAGTGCAGGCCAAAGGGGATTACATCGCCGAACGTGTCGACAAGATCGTTGAGAAATACGGTGAAGGTAACTTCAACTCCCACGGTCGCGGCATGTTCCGTGGCATCAACTGTGTCAGTGGTGAACTGGCCAGTGCCATCACCCATAAAGCTTTCCAGAAAGGCTTGATCATCGAAACCAGTGGCACCGAAGACCATGTGGTCAAATTCCTGTGTCCATTGACAATCTCTCAGGAAAGCCTGGAGAAAGGCATCAATATTCTGGAAGAGTCTATTCGTGAAGTCTGTGACAAAGCGGATTCGATTCCGGAAGAAAAAGACTACTTCGAAGGCGATTATTCGGTCAGCGAAGAAGTGGAAAAAATGGCCCGCTCTTAAGCGATCATTTTGAGACCGGCGCTTGGCGCCGGTCATTCACTCGGCAAACAGATTTATTCATCACAGAGGAACTAACATGCTCGTCAGACAACTTCAGGAAGCAGAACAAACCACCCGCAAGATCTATGATCCCAAAGGTAACTGGGACAGCACCCGCCTGCTACTGAAAGACGACAATATGGGCTATTCATTCCATATTACGACTATCTACGAAGGTGCTGATTTCCAGATGCATTACCAGAATCACCTGGAATCCGTTTACTGCATCAGTGGTGAAGGCGAAGTCGAAACCCTGGATGACGGTAAGAAGTATCCCATCACGCCCGGCACGCTTTATAACCTCAACAAGCACGATCGTCACATGCTGCGTGCTTTCAAAGAGTTGAAACTGGCTTGTGTCTTCAATCCGCCACTAATTGGCAATGAAGTCCACAACAAAGATGGTGCTTATGAACTGACAGCCGACGCTATTGCCGACTGAGCATAAGTATCCAAACGGGCTAATCCCGACGACCGGCCTGCAATGATGCAGACCGGTCGCCTGACCTTTTCAGGTCATCAGCAAAAGGACAACTAGAGAGAACACAATGAGTTTTCACACGGTAGAAAAAATCGGCGGCACGTCCATGAGTGACTACGAGGCGGTGCGCGATAATATTATTCTCAAACCGGTACATAACGACTCAATTTACAACCGAATTTTTGTGGTCTCCGCCTATGGCGGCATGACCGATTTACTGCTTGAGCACAAAAAGTCAGGCCAACCCGGTGTCTATGGCTTGTTTGCCAACGGTGAGGAAGATGACAGCTGGCGTGATGCGCTGCATGAACTCAAGCAGAAAATGTTTGATATCAACAAAGGCTTTTATAAGAAAAAGGCCAATCTTGAGCGCGCTGATAACTTTATCGGTGAGCGCCTGGATGACGCTGAACGCTGCCTGGCTGATCTGCATCGTTTGTGTCAGCACGGCCACTTTGAACTGGATATGCATCTGGAAACAGTGCGTGAAATGCTGGCCAGTATCGGTGAGGCCCATAGTGCCTGGAATACGGCGCAGTTACTTCAGCGCGATGGTATTGACGCCAAATTTGTTGATCTGACCGCCTGGCAGACTGATAAGCACGTGCCGCTGGATGAACGTATCAAGCGCGCTTTTGCCGAAATTGATCTGAACAAACAGCTGCCTATCGTTACCGGTTACGCCCATAGTGACGATGGTCTGATGTCGACATTCGATCGCGGCTACAGTGAGATGACGTTCAGCCGTATTGCGGTGCTGACCGAAGCCAATGAAGCCATCATTCACAAAGAATTCCACCTGAGCAGTGCAGATCCGCGTCTGGTCGGTGAAGACAACGCGGTGCCTATCGGACGTACCAACTATGATGTAGCCGATCAGCTCGCCAATCTGGGGATGGAGGCGATTCACCCCAAAGCTGCCAAAGGCCTGCGTCGGAACGATATCCCGCTTCGGGTTCGTAACACCTTTGAGCCTGAACATGCCGGTACTTTAATCACAGGCGATTATGTCAGTGTCGACCCCTGTGTTGAGATCATTGCCGGCTGTAAGGGTGTGTATGCCTTTGAACTGTTTGATCAGGACATGGCAGGCAATATCGATGATTATGATCGTGAGATCCTGGCGACGATTCGCCGTTTCAAGGCGCACATCATCTCCAAGGATATCAATGCCAACACCATCACCCATTACCTGTCGACCAACCTGAAAACCATCAAGCGTATTCGCAATGCGCTGGAACAACGCTTTGCCGATGCTGAAATCAATCAGCAGAAGGTCGCCATCGTCTCGGCGATTGGCAGTGACATGAAAATTCCGGGTATCCTGGCGAAAACGGTTGCCTCTCTGGCCAAGGAGAATATCTCCGTGCTGGCGATGCATCAGTCTATGCGTCAGGTCGATATGCAGTTTATTATTGATGAAGGCGATTATGACAACGCCATCAAAAGTCTGCATAGTGTACTGGTTGAAATTCATGATCACGGTAAAGCGATATGTCTCGCATCCTGATAGCGATATGTCTGAGCCTGCTGTCGTTTCAGTTGTTTGCAGCACCTGAAAAGGCAGAAGAGGCGAGAATCGAAGCTCAGATAGAGCAGCTTGAAGAGCCGCTTTATAGTCCTTTTATCGAGCGTTATGTGCTTGATGAATTAAAATCCTTGCGTACCGATATGGCCGCCAACCGCGCGGAATTAATCCAGATGATGGTTGATCGCGAATTGTCCGCGGTTGATAAAGCGGTCAGTTACGCTACTAATACGGTGACCTATTTCTTCTATCTGATTGCCGCCGCGTCTTCAATTCTGGTGCTGGTGGGCTGGTCTTCCATCCGTGAAATCAAGGAGCGGGTTCATACGCTGGCTGACCAGGAAATCAACAGCCTTATCACTGAATATGAGCAACGGCTGCATGCTATCGAGCAGCAGTTGAGCAAAGAAACGCAGCAGATCGAAGAGAACCGCGAGAAAATCGAGCGCACCCAGGAAGTTCAGTCGCTGTGGTTACGGGCAGGGCAGGAGACGAATCCGTCAAATAAGATCGCTGTATATGACCAGATCATGGCGATCCGTCCCTACGATACTGAGGCTTTGACCTATAAAGCCGATGCTGTGCTGGAGATTTCAGAGCCGCAATGGGCGATCAATCTCTGTCATCAGGCGCTGGAGTCGGATCCAGAAAACGGTCATGCTTTCTACCAGCTCGCCTGTGCGCATACCGCGCTGGGGCAGTTGGATGAAGCCGTACATTATCTGCAGCGTGCGGTGAACTGCAGTGAAACCTACCGCGAGCAGAGTCACAACGACCCGGCTCTATCACCGCTGCAATCCTATCCCGGACTCGACGACATACTCAAACCAGGCGGAGACAGCTGAAGCCGCGCTCTGGACTGGTTTGAAAGGAAGGTAAATCATGGTCTGGAGTTTTCTTGCTTTTCTGGGGATATTTGTCGCTATTGGTGTCAGTTCGATGCTGCGCAGCCGTGGCACCAAAAAAGACTATTATCTTGCCAGTAGCGACGTCCCGCCCAGCCTGGTTGGCCTGTCAGCCGTTGCCACCAATAACAGCGGCTACATGTTTATCGGGGTCATCGGTTACACCTATGCGACTGGTTTTGCCGCGGTATGGCTGATGGTGGCATGGATTCTCGGTGACTTCATTGCCTCTACTTTCATTCATTCACGCCTGCGCCAGGCAACCCAGGATACTTCTCAGCCCAGTTACGCTGGTGTGCTCAGTAACTGGCACGGTCAACATGATCAGACGCTACAAAGACTGATCGCCCTGATTTCACTGGTATTTCTGATGGCTTATGCCGGTGCCCAGCTGGTCGCTGGCAGCAAGGCACTGCATGTTTTACTCGACTGGCCTTATTATGCTGGCGCCGTAATGGGGGCGATTATGGTGGCCTTGTATTGCATGGCCGGGGGGATTCGCGCTTCTATCTGGACTGATGCCGCACAGTCAGTAGTTATGATTATCGCGATGGCCGTGATGCTGGTGATAGCGACGGTGTCTCTCGGCGGCATCGATGGCGCTATCTCCGAGATGAACAAGGTCGATGGTTTTCTCGACCTGTTTCCTGATGATCTGATTCTGCCTGGGATTGCTGGCGGTGTGATGTTTGCGCTGGGCTGGATGTTTGCCGGTTTTTCGGTCATAGGTCAGCCGCATGTCATGATCCGGTTTATGGCTCTGGCAGAAACCGGTCGCATGGTGCGTGCCCGCGTCTGGTACTACGTCTGGTTTACTGCCTTCTATTGCATGTCGACCGGGGTGGGGCTGCTTTCCAGGGTGTATCTCGGCGGCGATCCGGCAGGCTTTGATGCTGAGCTGGCATTACCGACGATGGCGATGGAATTACTGTCACCCGTATTCGTCGGGCTGGTGCTGGCTGGTATTTTTGCCGCGACCATGTCGACTGCGGATTCACTGGTTCTGAATTGTTCTGCTGCCATCACCCATGATCTGTTGCCACGTGATATCGATAACACCCTTTATCTCAAAATGACGACAATTGTGATTGTCTTCCTCGCGCTGCTTTGGGCGCTGATGGCCAGTGATAGTGTTTTCAGTCTGGTCATTTTCGCCTGGTCCGGGCTGGCCAGTGCCTTTGCGCCACTGCTGATTGTCTTATCGTTGAATTTCAGGCCTGGTCAGCGTTTGAGTGTCATTGCGATGCTGGTCGGGCTTGCCGTGGCCTTGAGCTGGCGCTTTGCCGGCTGGCATAACGCGGTCTATGAGGGGCTGCCGGGTATTTTGAGTGGGCTCATCATTCTCAGCGCAGGACTGTGGTGGCGGGCCAGCCAGGGACTCGCCGTGAAAGGCCGCTAGACAGACCATGCTTGTCCAGATTGAGCAATTCCTGCAACAACTGGCTGCCTTTCTGTGGAGCTTGCCTCTGGTTGTACTGCTGGTCGGCGGCGGGCTGTTCTTTCTGCTGTATTCGCGATTTCTTCCCTATAGATATCTGGGCCATAGCCTGCGTTTATTGTTCAGGCGCATTGATGATGACGATCCGGGACAACTGTCTCATTTCCAGTCCCTGAGCACGGCGCTATCCGGCACGCTGGGCATGGGCAATGTGTCCGGTGTGGCGATAGCTATCGCGATAGGGGGGCCCGGCGCCGTGTTCTGGATGTGGATCAGTGCCCTGGTCGGCATTGCGACCAAGTTTTATACCTGCACACTGGCAGTGATGTATCGCGGCCGTGACAGCGAGGGCCAATGGCAGGGTGGACCAATGTATGTCATCCGCGAGGGCATGGGCAAACGCTGGTGGCCTCTGGCCTATTTTTTTGCCGTGGCGGGGCTGCTGGGGACGATGCCGATTTTTCAGGTCAACCAGCTGGTTCAGGTGGTGCGTGACACGATGGCGATTCCAGCCGGGATGACTGAGGAAGGGGCGCATTTCGGCTTTGACCTCGGCCTCGGCATGTTGCTGGCTGGCTTGGTTCTGATTGTCGGTCTTGGGCGTCTGCCGCGGCTGGGACAAGTTACCGGTATGCTGGTACCGAGCATGGTCGTGATTTATATGCTGTTAACCGGCTTTGTATTGCTAAGCCATGCCGAGGCCGTGCCGGCAGCACTGGCACTTATCGTTAACGATGCTTTCACTGGTAATGCGATGGCCGGCGGGGTGGTAGGCGCGGTGATTGTGACCGGTATCCAGCGGGCGGCGTTTTCCAATGAGGCCGGTATCGGTACTGAAGCGATGGCTCACGGCGCAGCCAAAACCCGCGAACCGGTTCGTGAGGGCATGGTGGCGATGCTCGGGCCGGTCATTGACACCCTCATCGTCTGCACCTGCACGGCACTGGTGATTTTAATCAGTGGTGTCTGGCAGAGTGGCGAGCATGACGGCATTACCATGACGGCCATGGCTTTTAAGGATCTGTTCCCGCATGGCAGTGCGGTCATGCTGGCACTTGTCGTTACCATGCTCAGCATGAGTACGGTGTTTACTTTCTGGTACTACGGCAGCAAGTGTCTGGGCTTTCTGATTGGTGCTGAGTATCAGCACCGCTATATCTGGTTTTATATTGTCCTGGTCGTGCTGGGCGCTGTCGCCTCATTGCAGATGGTAGTGGGCCTGATCGATTCCATGTATGCGCTGATGGCTATCCCCACCATGATGGCAGCGTTGATTCTGGCACCGAGGGTCAATCAGGCAGCCCGCGATTTTGTCTCACAAAAACAGCCGGATTAGGCTTCGGGCTCGAGCAGTGACGATTTGAGCTTGTCGTTGAAGGGTTTATCGCCAAACCAGATCTGATAGTAATATTGCCCAAGCGCAGATGAGGCATGCTGGCCAACAAGGCGGTTATTCTTGAACAGTAGCAGTTCGTTTTGATTCCTGCGGATATCGTAGCGATCACCCTCGGCCACCGACTCATAAGCTGCATTGAACTCTTCAAGATCCGTCTCAATCTGTTCAAATTCGGCTGCCGACAGGTTCCGCTTGAGCAGGGTTTCAGCGGCTTCAATAAAATCCTCGGCAGCAATTTCACGGTGATAAATGAAAGACAGCTGGAGCTCGTTGGTCAGGCCGGGCAATCGGGAGCAGTCGCTGCTGTAAAGAGCAGCATCTGCCACGTGGATAAACTTCATCACCGAAATTTCGGTCTGGCTGCATTTGGACAGCTGACCGAAGTCGGTCTCAACATGGCTGGAAAAAGCATCGGCCACACTGTTTGAGGCAAACACTGTCGTCAGTAAAAAACAGGCAATTCGGATCATAACTGGTCTCCGGCAATTCAAAATTGTATGGTGTGCAACTTACCTTGTTTATTATTATTTTTCAGGTACGGCAAATTGTGTCGCCAATGACCGTGAAATACGGGTGAAGCCGCATTATTACTGCTTTCACATCAAATTCACATTTTGCGCTCTAGTCTGTGCCAAACACTTTGAGAGTGGCTATGCGAGCGTTACGTTACTGGTTCGACAGCAATCTGCAGCAGCATGATAATTATGCTGAACAGGCAGGCATCGACTGGCTGAGAATCATCCCCTTTATCGGACTTCATCTTGGTTGCCTGGCGGTTTTCTGGGTTGGCGTTTCAACCGTGGCCGTGGCCATCGCGGTTGGTCTGTATCTGCTGCGCATGTTTGCGATCACGGCTTTCTATCATCGCTATTTTGCTCACAAGTCCTTCAAGACCTCACGTCCGGTGCAATTCCTGTTTGCATTTATCGGTGCCAGTGCCACCCAGCGCGGGCCATTGTGGTGGGCGGCACATCACCGTCAGCACCACCGTCATGCTGATCAGCACAGAGACCCGCATTCACCCAAACAGGGCTTTATCTGGAGTCATATGGGCTGGTTCCTGAGCAGGAAACACTTCAGGGCTGATCTGAGCCTGGTACCCGAACTCACCCGTTTCCCTGAACTACGCTGGCTGGATCGCTTTGATATTGCGGTACCGGTATTGCTGGCCGTTATCCTCTATATGACCGGTGAAGGTCTGGCGGCATGGCAACCAGCACTCAATACCAGCGGCTGGCAGCTGGTCACCTGGGGATATTTCATTTCTACCGTGGTACTGATCCATGCAACGCTGTTGATCAATTCCCTGGCGCATCGTATCGGCAGCCGCCGCTATCAGACTCAGGATGACAGCCGTAATAATTTCTGGCTGGCTTTACTGACACTGGGTGAAGGCTGGCATAACAATCATCACTATCATGCTGCCTCCGCCAGACAGGGGTTCTACTGGTGGGAAATCGATATCAGTTATTACCTGCTCTGGTGTATGCAGAAACTGGGATTGATCTGGGATGTACGGAGCATCTCCAAACAAAAGCGTGATGCCCGCGCGTTCCGCCGGGAGTCTGTTCAATGAAAATTGCTGTGGTCGGCGCGGGGATCTCCGGATTAACCGCTGCCTGGTATCTCGCCAGTCGTGAGCAGGCTGAAGTCACTGTATTTGAAGCCAACGATTATATCGGTGGCCATACTGATACCCATCAGCTTGAAGTGCTGGGAAAAAACTGGGCTGTTGATAGTGGTTTTATTGTGTTCAACCGCCTCAATTACCCGCATTTCTGCGACCTGCTGGAAGAACTGGGTGTCGAGTCCCAGCCGACTGAGATGAGTTTCAGTGTGCATGACAGCAGCAGCGGCCTTGAGTACAACGCAAGCAGTCTCAACAAACTGTTCTGTCAGCGCAAAAACCTATTGAGCCCGCGTTTTTATCGCATGCTCAGCGACCTGGTGCGTTTTTATCGTCAGGCACCGGCTGTGCTAGATCAGGCCGATAATCACCAGACTCTGGGTGATTACCTGAAAGCGAACCACTACAGCGATATCTTTATCAATGACCATCTGCTGCCAATGGCCTGTGCGCTCTGGTCCGGTCCCAGTGACAGCTTGATCGACATGCCGGTCCGATACCTGGTGTCGTTCATGAATAATCATAAAATGCTGTCACTGAGTCAGCGTCCTCAATGGCGAGTGGTCAAAGGCGGCTCCAGGCAGTATGTTGAAGCGCTGTTGAAACGGTTTCCCGGTAAGATCTATACGTCCATGCCTGTAGCAAGCATCCGTCGTGTCTACAATGGCGTCACCGTGACCGCAGGCGGTGAGACAATGCCTTTCGATGCGGTGGTGCTTGCCTGTCATTCGGACCAGGCTTTGACATTATTGTCAGACCCGAGTCAGGCAGAAACCGAGGTGCTGGGCGGTATACGCTATCAGCAGAATCTGATGCAGTTGCATGCCGATGAATCCGTGTTACCGGCAAATCCGCAGGCCTGGGCCAGCTGGAATGTACATATCGCTGAGGCGCTGACGGAACGCTGTACCGTGTCCTATCACATGAATACCTTGCAGAATCTCAATGCACCGCTTGAATTTATTGTGTCACTGAACAGCGCGGATCGTGTTGATCCGAACAAGGTGTTTGTCGAGCGACGCTATGCCCATCCGGTTTATACCGAAGAGACCCTGGCGGCTCAGCAGCGCTGGTCTGATATTTCCGGTAAGCAACACAGTTACTATTGCGGTGCCTACTGGGGCTGGGGCTTTCACGAAGATGGTGTCAGCAGTGCTCTGCGCGTGGTGGAACAGTTGAGGGGGGCAGTATGAAGTTTGAACCCGCGCTGTTGATGGGGAGTGTATCGCATCACCGGATTCAACCTGTCACCCACTGCTTCAGTTACCCGCTGTCGATGGTGATGCTTGACGTAGATGCACTTGAATCGACCTTTGAACAAAGTCGTTGGTGGTCGCTGGAGCGGTTTAACCTTATCAGTTTTTATCGACGTGATTACATACGACCTGCGGGCCTTGATCTGAAGTCGGCAGTCATCCAGCAAATCGAAACCCAGCTGGGTGAATCGTTCAGCGGAAAAGTCTATTTGCTCACCCATCCTCGCTATCTCGGCTTTGTCTTCAATCCGGTCAGTTTCTATTTCTGTGTGAATGAGCAGGGCTCACTCGACTATCTGCTCGCCGATATCAACAACACACCATGGAATGAACGCCATTGTTATGTGCTGAAGGCAGATGGCGATTCAAATACCCTTCAGGCCGACTTTGATAAAGCATTTCATATTTCACCGTTTATGCCGATGCAGATGCACTACAAATGGCGATTTGCTTTTGTGGGACAGCAACTGCATGTGCTGATGCAGTTGTATCAGGATGGACAGAAACAGTTCAGCGCCTCGATGACCCTGAAGCCACAGACGCTGAGCAAAACACAAATGGCATCGCTGCCCTGGCGCTACCCACTGCAGACGTTTCGCGTTATCAGCCGAATTTACTGGCAGGCCCTGAGACTCTGGCTCAAGCGGGTGCCTTTTTACAGTCATCCCGGTAACGGTGGTGACAGCAATAATTCCGGAAATAAAACACATCGTGAGGACAGCCCATGAATATGCCTGTTTCGACCGCTAACAGCGAGCGACTCAAGCTGTCTCGGTTTCAGAATCTCTGTATGCAGTTACTGCTCAGGCAACTTGAAGCGATCCGCCAGGGTTGCCTGATACTGCAGATTGGCGACAGCGAGCCTATCTCGCTGGGAGAAGCTGGTCATTCTCTGAAAGTGAAACTCATCGTAACAGACCCGCATTTTTTCGAGTCGGTAATTCTGGCAGGCTCGGTAGGAGCTGCTGAATCCTATATGAATGGCGAATGGCACAGCGATGATTTGACCGCTCTGGTCCGTCTTCTGGTAAGAAACCGCGATCTGGTTGATGGAATGGAAAAAGGTCTCGCCAGAATCACCGGCTGGTTGATGCAGGGCGTGCACTGGCTGCGTCGTAACACCCGGGATGGCAGCCGTAAGAACATCGCGGCACATTACGATCTGGGCAATGAGCTGTTTGCCTTATTTCTCGACCGCGACTTCATGATGTACTCCTCCGGACTTTACTACAGTGACAAAGAGAGTCTGGAGCGGGCCCAGTTCAACAAACTCGGTCGCCTCTGTGACAAGCTTGATTTGCAACCTGACGACCACCTGCTGGAAATCGGTACCGGCTGGGGCGGTTGCGCGACGTTTGCTGCCCTCAATTACGGTTGCCGGGTCACTACCACAACCATTTCCCGTGAACAGTATGAGCATGCGCAGAAGCGGGTGACAGAACTGGACCTGGAAGACAAAGTCACGGTGCTGCTTCAGGATTACCGTGATCTTAAAGGTCAATATGACAAGCTGATTTCGATTGAGATGGTAGAGGCAGTCGGTCATCATTTCATCGATGATTATTTCCGCCATTGCAGTGACTTATTGAAACCGAATGGTCTCGCCATCATTCAGGCGATTACGCTGGAAGACCACCGTTACAAACAAGCCGTGAAATCTGTCGACTTTATCAAGCGCTACATTTTCCCCGGCAGCTTTATTCCCTGTGTCAGCGTGCTGGTCAATGCGGCTGCCAGATCAGAACTGAAACTGACCAACCTCGAAGATATCGGGCCCAGTTATGCCACTACCCTCAGAGTCTGGCGCGAGCGTTTTATGAGTCAGCTGGATGAAGTCCGCCGGCTGGGCTATGACGAGCGTTTCATCCGGATGTGGGAGTTTTACCTTTGCTACTGTGAGGGTGGCTTTATCGAACGCAGTATCAGCGATGTGCATCTGCTGTTCAGCAAGCCCGCTAACAAACGCGAGCAATGGGTACCTTTAGATGCGTAATGTGCTCAATTTTATTGCGTTTCAGGCGGTATGGCTGATCGTTATTCTGGCTGCCGCGAATGGCAAAGTCGTTTATGCTTTGCTGGCGACAGCCAGCTTTGCCGTGATTCAGCTCTATTTCAGTCGCTGGCGGTATACCGATATCAAACTCATTGCTCTGGGGCTGCTCAGCGGCATGATGCTCGACACCATCTGGCTGAACATGGGCTGGATTGGCTATGTCTATGGCGACATGGGGGGGCTGGCCCCATGGTGGATCGGCTGTCTCTGGGTCAATTTCATGCTGACACTGAATCATTCATTGAGCTGGCTGCAACCACGGCTGAAACTGCTCGGAATGATGACCGTTTTTGCTGCACCCTTATCTTACCTGGCAGGCAGTAAGCTGGGTGCAGTGACTTTGCTTGAGCCGGGGATGGCGGTTTTGTCGCTGTCCCTGAGCTGGGCATTGCTGGTGCCGATGCTGATGTGTCTTGCCAGGCTCTGGCATCAACAGGAAGAGGAGGGAAATCATGCTCTGGTATAGCTTGTTAATCGCCTCAGTCGTTATGTTTCTGGGCTGGCTCTATGAAGGCAAAAGCCGTAATGCCGGCGTAGTGGATGTGTTGTGGGCCGGCCTGATGACCTTTCTGCCGGTGTATTACGCTGTTTTAAGTGATGGCGACTGGCTGCTGAGAGTGACTGCCGGCGGGCTGATGAGTCTCTGGTATCTGCGTTTGTTCTGGCATCTCAGTGGGCGCGTATTCAGTGAACCGGAAGACGGCCGTTATGCCTACCTGCGACAGTACTGGGGTGAAAAAACTCACCGCAACCATTTTTTCTTTTTTCAGTTTCAGGCTCTGCTGGCCTTTATCTTTACACTGCCGGTGTGGTGGTTGAGTCAGGCTGAAAGTCACAATCTGACCACGATTATGCTGGCATTGCTACTGGCTTTAATAGCTATTTGTGGTGTCACACTGGCAGATCGTCAGTTGCAACAGTTTCGCAGCAACCCCGCCAACAAAGGCAAAGTGTGTGAAGAGGGTCTCTGGTATTTTTCGCGTCATCCCAATTATTTTTTTGAATGGTTGCACTGGTTCAGCTATCCGTTGATGGCGATCGGCATTTCGGGTGGCAGTTGGCTGTGGCTGGCGCCAGTGGTGATGCTGGCATTTCTCTATTACATCACCGGCATTCCCTATACCGAGCAGCAGGCAATCCGCAGCCGTGGTGATGCCTATCGACATTACCAGCAAACCACCAGTGTCTTTATTCCGTGGAGAAAAAAACATGCGTCTGATTGAATTTGCAGAGAAAAAAATGGTGCCCGATTCAGTCATTCGAGTCGGTATTCGTCAATTACTGAAAAAACGTCTGCAGGAGGAGATGGCTTTTGACCCCGAGCAGGCCAGTCTGCGTAAACAAAGCTGTATCAGGATGCTGCGCAGCAGCCCGATTGCCATAGAAACCGATGCTGCCAATGAGCAACACTATGAAGTGCCGGCAGCTTTTTATGAGCTGGTATTGGGCAAACACCTCAAATACAGCGGCTGTCTGTGGAACAATGAATGCCTGACCCTGGATGATGCTGAGCGGGCTATGCTGGATTTGTATCTGCAACGGGCGCAGCTGGAAAACGGTCAGCACATTCTTGAACTCGGATGCGGCTGGGGATCTTTGACCCTGCATATGGCGGAACATTTGCCTTATGCCCGTATTACAGCGGTTTCCAATTCCAGCTCGCAACGTCGCTTTATTGAAAAACGCTTGCAGGAGCGGGGGCTCAGTAATGTGCGTGTCATCACCTGTGATGTCAACGAACTGTCTCTGGACGAGCAGTTTGATCGCATCGTATCGGTGGAAATGTTCGAGCATATGCGCAACTATCAGCGCCTGTTCGACAAAATTGGCCGCTGGCTGAAAGACGATGGTAAGTTGTTTGTGCATATCTTCTGCCACCGCAGTGTAGTCTATCCTTTCGAGACCGAAGGTGACGATAACTGGATGGGCCGTTACTTCTTCACTGGCGGCCTGATGCCATCAGCTGACACCCTGCTGCATTTCCAGCAGAAGCTGCAAATTGAACAGCAGTGGCTGGTCAATGGCAAACACTATCAGCAGACCGCTGAAGCCTGGCTTGATAATGCCGATGAACACCAGGCAGAAATAATCCGTCTGTTTGAACATACCTATGGTGCTGACCAGGCTAGGGTGTGGTGGCAACGCTGGCGGCTGTTCTTCATGGCATGTGCCGAGTTATTCGGTTATCGTGACGGCACTGAGTGGCTGGTAGGTCACTACCTGTTCAGCAAAAAAACGGCGGATTAATGGCAAAACCCAGAACCAACCTGCAGGCGAAGCTGGTCAGAGCTTTCCTGATACAGATCCTGCTCATCAGTATTGTGACTGTGGCCGGGATTTATGCCGCCAAGACCACAGTAGAAGACATCCTGGTGCGTGAGGCACTGGAGGGAGAAGCTGAGCATTTCTGGAATCTGCGCCAGCAACAGCCGGATTTTCCTTTGCCCAACACCATGAACCTGATTGCCTACCTGGCGCCGGATAATGATATGTCTTCGGTGCCGATGGCACTGCGCGATCTGACACCGGGCCTGCAACGTGCCAGGTTTCAGGGTGATGAACCGATTGTCTATGTCGAAGACCGTAACAACGACAGACTGTACCTGGTTTTTGATGAAGTGAAGGTGTCCAGGCTGGCCCTGGTGTTCGGCATTCTGCCGCTGGCAGCAGTGCTGGTCACGCTATATTTGTTGGCCTGGCTGACCTATCGTCAGTCACACAAGGCCGTATCGCCGATTGTTAAACTGGCAAAAGCCGTGGAAGAGGCGGAAATCCGTGAGGGTAATCTGCCGGATCTTGATCTGGAAGAGCTGCGCCAAATGCCGGATGAGGAGGTCAGCAGCCTGGTCAAAGCACTGGATCAGTTTACTCACCGGCTGGAACATTTTATTGAGCGGGAACGCTTGTTTACCCGCGATGCCAGTCATGAACTGAGAACGCCGATTGCGGTACTTCGCAGCGCGATGGAACTGATGGAACGCCGTTACAATGTCGAGGATGATAAGACCATACGACGTATCTATCGGACGCTCTATGATATGGAGGCGCTGATTGAGACCCTGCTTATTCTGGCCCGCGAAGAGGAGGATTCCCTGCCAAGCAGCCGGGTTGACGTTAATGATCTCATCAGCGATGAAATCGATACACTCAAACTGCTGTTCCAGGACAAGGCCATCCAGGTTGAGATAGACGACAATACCAGTCTGATGCTCAGCGCACCGGAGCGGGTCCTGAAGATTCTGATAGGCAACCTGTTGAGGAATGCTTTCAATTACACACCTAAGGGCACGATTTATATCAAAGTCTGGCCCCAGGGCTTTTCAGTGAAAGACAGTGGTGTGGGCATGGATTCAGAGCAGGTCAAACAGGTGTTTAAACCATTTTACCGTGCTGAGAACTCCGGTAATGGTTATGGTCTGGGCATGACCATCGTTAAACGTTTATGTAACCGTTATAACTGGCATTTAAGAATCACCAGTGAACTGGGAGAGGGCACCGAAGTCAGTGTGCATTTCCCTAAATCACAATTGCTCAAGAACTAGTCTTGCCTACAGGTCTTTTTCTTCACAGAGCTTGTAACCGATACCGGGAATGGTATGCAAAAGGCTCTGCTGGAAAGGTTTATCGATAAGCTTGCGCAGATTGTACAAATGACTGCGCAAGGTATCGCTATCCGGGGTATCTTCACCCCAGATTTCTGCTTCCAGCTTTTCCCGGGTGACCAGGTTGGGCGATTCGCGCATTAAGATCCGCAGGATTTGCAGCATGATGGGGGAGAGTCTAATGGGATCACCGGCGCGGGTCACACGCATGGTTTTGGGGTCAAACACAATATCGGCCACCTGCAGAGATTTGCTGTCCATCTCTCCGCGGTGACGCCGGATGTGTGAGATCAATCGTGCTTCCAGCTCTTTCATTTCGAAGGGCTTGAGCAGGTAATCGTCAGTGCCGTGCTCAAAGCCGGTAAGTTTGTCATCGAGCGTATCGCGAGCGGTCAACATGATGATTGGCATATCCTGCTGTAAATCCTCCCGCACCCGGCGACAGACTTCGTAGCCATCGATACCCGGCATCATGATATCCAGTACCAGCGCATCGTAGCGATGCTGACTACAGAGCTGAACCGCAGTCAGACCATCGGCGGCAAAATCCACCGTCATCCCGCCGGCCTCAAGAAAATCACCAATATTCGCAGCCAGATCCTGGTGGTCTTCTACAATCAGCACGGTTGCCGGGTTAATTTTCATCTGGCTGCTCCTTAAGTTTGTTATCAACAGTAAAGCATAACGGAATAAAGCGTGATTGCCATGTGAAAAAGTGAAAGGTGAACAGTCAAAATCTTGTTGACTAATTAAATGACAATTATTATCATTAACATCAAGATTGATGAGGTGACCCATTCATGATCGTATGTATCTGCAACAATGTTAATTCCGACGCCATTCATGCAGCAGTTGATAAAGGTGCATCCTGCATTGATTCTGTTCGCAATGAAACTGGTGCTGCGGCTTGTTGTGGAAAATGTCAGTTCAAGGTCAACCGCATTCTTCAGGAGCGTCAGCAGTCTGAAGTATCAGAGCTGCCTGCTGTTCAGGCTGTTTATTCCTGATTCTATTTGCGCACAATAAGCGGTGCAAACTGATCCACCGTTAAGCTCAGTTTCCCTTTCCTCACTTAAAACCGCCTGCTCAAATCAACCAGCCCGATTTCATACTTTTTGTAGGGTTATTCTAAGGCACTCTTTAGCAAGCTAATTTTTCATTAGGGCCTGACACTCTGCTCCGGCAATGAGAAAAGCTATCTGAAAACGTTTCTAATCTAGATGAGAATAGTTGCGATTTTATTTTATTATCAGTGGCTTAGCTTTGACATTTTGACTAAAAAAACGATAATCATCTCAAGCTGGATTAAAACAGGAGAGAGGCCATGAAAGGCGACGTCAAAGTTATCGAATATCTTAATAAAGTACTGGCTAATGAACTGATTGCGATTAACCAGTATTTTCTGCATGCCAAAATGTACAAAGACTGGGGACTGCATAATCTCTACGAGCATGAATACCATGAATCGATTGATGAAATGAAACATGCCGACAAGCTGACTGAGCGGGTATTATTCCTTGAGGGCTTGCCCAACCTGCAGGATTTGGGGGCACTGAGAATCGGTGAAAACACCCGGGAAATGCTGCAGTGCGATTTGTCTCTGGAACTGGATGCGATTCCGGATTTGAAAGAGGCAATCAAATACTGCGAGAGTGTGGGAGATTATGTTTCACGGGATCTATTCCGTGAAATCCTTGATTCCGAAGAAGAGCATGTCGACTGGCTGGAAACCCAGCTGGGGCTGATAGAGAAAGTCGGCCTGGAAAATTATCATCAGGCCCAGATAGTCAAAGAAGCCGAATAAATACTCACCCCGGACTGCAAAACAGCCGGGGTTTTTTGTTTTCAGGGCGACGAACATCAGTTAATAATTCATTGTTTCGATTGTAATAGCTAAAAATTCGCGGTAGCGTAATAACCACAGGTTTCAGCAGTTTACTCAGGCTATTCTCAAAGGACAGAACAGCATGGCTAGATTTTCGCGACTCCAGCAAAAAATGGAACAAACCTACTCAAGTGCCGGTGATGTCAGGGATTCTCAACCATCACCACCTTCGGTACTACAGGATCTGGCGGCCAAGTGCGGCGTTCAATTCAATGGTGATGCTCCCTGGGACATCCAGGTCCACAGCGACGAAGTCTATCAACGCATCCTAAGCAAAGGCTCGCTTGGTTTCGGAGAGAGCTATATGGATGGGTTGTGGGACTGTCTGCGTTTAGATCAGCTGTTCTACCGGATTCTCAGTTTCAATATCGAAGAAAAGCTTGGCGGCTGGGCCAGGATGCGATTGCTGACGCAGGTCATGCGTCACAGACTGTTCAACCTGCAGTCCACCCAACGGGCTTTCCAGGTGGGCGAACAACACTACGATATCGGCAATGATGTGTTCGAGTCGATGCTGGACCCCACCATGAGCTACTCCTGCGGCTACTGGCATCAGGCTGACAATCTGGATCAGGCTCAGATCAACAAACTCGATATGATCTGTCGTAAGCTGGAACTCAAACCGGGCGAGAAGTTGCTTGAGATAGGTTGTGGCTGGGGCGGTCTGGCCCGTTATGCAGCAGCGAATTACGGTGTCGAAGTGGTGGGTATCACTGTGTCCAGGGAGCAGCAGAAACTGGCTCAGGATCGTTGTGCAGGGCTTCCGGTCAATATCGAACTTATTGATTACCGTGACCTTAATGGTGAATACGACAAAATCGTTTCGGTTGGCATGTTTGAACATGTCGGTGAAAAGAATTACCCGATATATTTCGATACCGTGAACCGGCTGTTGAAAGACAATGGCCTGTTTTTACTGCACACCATCGGTATCTATAAATCCACCAAGCGTGTCGATCCCTGGATTGATAAATACATTTTCCGTAATGGCAAACTGCCGTCCGCCGAGCAACTCAGCCGCGTGCTGGATCAGCGCCTGATTATCGAAGACTGGCATAACTTCGGTCACGATTACTACAACACGCTGATGGCCTGGTGGGAGAATTTCGATGCCGCCTGGCCGTCACTATCACATAAATATGACGAGCGTTTCTACAGGATGTGGAAATACTATCTCTTGTCCTGCGCCGGCTTTTTCAAAGCACGGCAGGGCCAGTTGTGGCAACTGGTATTGAGCAAACGTAGTCGACCACAGATTTACCGCTCGATACGCTGAAACACCTCACCGGCCACCACACCGGTCAGGTAAAGGAGCCGGATAATGATGCGATTATGGCTGTTATCAGTCAGTCTGATTTTATGTCTGTCAGGGAGCCTGAACCCGGCTACAGCACAATCGCAGCAAGCCTATATCATTGAAATTGACGGGGTCATCAGTCCCGCCACCGCCGATTATTTTTCCCGCTCGCTTGAGCAGGCAGTAGAAGCTGATGCGGCATTCCTATTGGTCCGGCTCGACACCCCTGGCGGGCTCGATCTATCGATGCGGGACATGATCAAAAAAATCATTTCCTCACCTGTGCCTGTAGTGACTTACGTCACCCCCGGTGGAGCGCGGGCAGCCAGCGCCGGTACCTATCTGCTTTATGCCAGCCATGTGGCAGCGATGACGCCGGCTACCAATCTCGGAGCGGCAACGCCGGTACAGATGGCACCCGGTTTTGCCACGGGAGAAGAGAAATCTCCTGTGCCGGATGCGGAAAAAGACAAAGACCAGGAGGCGAGTCCTGAGCCTGCTGAAAACAGTGATGCTATGACGCGTAAAGTCGTCAATGACGCTGTGGCTTATATTCGGGGGCTGGCGGAACTGCGTGGTCGCAACGCTGACTGGGCAGAAAAGGCGGTGGTTGAGGCGAAAAGCCTGACTGCGGAGGCGGCGCTGGAGCAAAATGTCATCGATATTGTGGCAGCGAATCAGCGTGATTTAATTCAACAACTTGACGGCAGAATAGTGAAGGTACTCGGTAATGAGACCACCCTGGACACCGAGTCTGTGGTTCTCCATGAAATTCTGCCCGACTGGCGCAACAAAGTGCTGGAAATCATCACCAATCCCAACATCGCTTACATCCTGATGATGATTGGCATTTATGGCCTTATCTTTGAGTTTGCCAATCCCGGTTCGATAGTACCCGGCACCATCGGTTCGATTTGTCTGTTGCTGGCTTTGTTCTCTTTCCAGATCCTGCCGATTAATTATGCCGGTTTAGCTCTGCTGCTGCTGGGGATTGCGCTGATGGTGGCTGAAGTTTTCCAGCCCAGTTTCGGTGTGCTCGGGCTTGGCGGGGTGGCGGCTTTTGTTGCCGGCTCGGTCATGCTGATTGATACCGAACTGCCCGGCTATGGCGTTAACATCGGTGTGATCGCCGGTGTCACTGTATCAACGGTGGCTTTCTTTCTGATGGCACTGGGTATGGTGCTGCGTAATCGGCATCATCCGATTGTGTCAGGGCAGGAGGAAATGATTGGCGCGATCTGCGTGGCTGATGAAAGTTTCAGTGAGAGGGGCAAAGTGCTGGTGCACAGTGAACGCTGGACCGCCAGAACCCATACCCCGCTGCAAAAAGGTGACAAAGCCAGGGTGAAGGCGCTGGATGGCTTAACACTGGAAGTCGAAGCGATAGCAAAAGACGAGGAGGCAACATGACATTACAATTTCTTGCCGTGGTGGCAATCGCCATCATTGTACTCTTGATCAGTGCAGTCCGGATTTTGCGTGAATACGAACGTGGGGTGGTCTTCCTGCTGGGTCGATTTTATAAGGTGAAAGGACCTGGTTTCATCATCATCATTCCTTTCATCCAGCAAATGGTCAAGGTCGATTTGCGGACCATTGTGATGGATGTACCGACTCAGGATGTCATTTCCCAGGACAACGTCTCTGTACACGTTAACGCGGTTGTTTATTTCCGGGTGATCGATCCGCAAAAAGCGATTATTCAGGTCGAGCAATATTACGATGCGACCAGTCAACTGGCGCAAACAACACTGAGATCGGTACTGGGTCAGCATGAACTTGATGAAATGCTGTCAGAACGGGACAAGCTGAATAACGATATTCAGACGATTCTGGATTCACAGACTGATGCCTGGGGCATCAAAGTCGCCAATGTCGAAATCAAACATGTCGATCTCGATGAAAGCATGATCCGGGCGATTGCCAAGCAGGCGGAAGCCGAACGGAATCGTCGCGCCAAAGTCATCCATGCTGAGGGTGAATTGCAAGCCTCGGAGAAACTGCAGCAGGCAGCCGAGATTCTGGCCAAGCAGCCTCAGTCGATGCAATTGCGTTACCTGCAGACCTTGACTGATATCGCCGGGGATAAATCCTCGACCATCGTGTTTCCACTTCCTGTCGAGTTGCTGGATGCAATGCGATCCATGAGTGCGAGAGAGGGGCGTGACTGAGCTTACTGGCTTGGATAAATCATCGCCTGGGGACGAATAAGTCTGTCGTAATCTTCAGCGCTCATAGCCTCTGAGTCGATCACCGCCTGACGCAGGCTGCATTTTTGTTCGCTGGCGTAGTGAACGATTTGAGTTACTTTGTCGTAGCCAAGATGTGGCGTTAATGCCGTCGCCAGCATCAGGCTCTGATCCATGGTCGCTGCCAGATTTTCCTCATTTGCTTCGATGCCACTGATACAGAACTGATCGAAACTGGTGATGGCATCAGCCAGCAATTCCAGAGATTGAATGATATTGAGCGCCATCACCGGTTTAAAGGTATTGAGTTGAAACTGGCCCTGGGCATTGGCAATGGTGATAGTCAGGTGGTTGCCCATTACCTGGGCGCAGACCATATTCAGCATTTCACACTGGGAGGGATTCACCTTGCCCGGCATGATGGAAGAGCCTGGCTCATTAGCAGGCAAACTCAGTTCAGCCAGTCCGCAGCGTGGCCCGGAAGCCATCAGCCGTAAGTCACTGGCGATTTTGTTGAGACTGCTGGCAAGTGTATTAAGGCTGCCCGAGAGGGACACAATCGCATCATGACTGGCCTGAGTGGCAAAAAAGTTATCACTGGGTCTGAATTCAAACCCTGTCATTTCATTCAGCCCGCTGCAGAATGTGGCAGCAAACTCCTGGCGGCTGTTAATACCGGTACCGACTGCAGTGCCACCCATGGTCAACGCCAGTAAGGCCGGTAAATCCGCCGCAATCTGCTGTTCGGCGTGATTCAGTTGGGCTGCATAAGCAGACATTTCCTGACCCAGCGAAATCGGCGTCGCATCCTGCAAGTGAGTTCTGCCCGTCTTGAGCACACTTTGCCAGCGCCTGGACTGCATCTCAAAGCGTTCTCTGAGCTGTTTGAGTGATGGCAACAGCGCATTCTCCAGCAAACAAACACAGGCAATATGCAGTGCTGTCGGAAAGCTGTCATTGGTAGACTGCCCTAGATTGCAGTGATCATTGGGATGAACCTGATGTTTGCCTTCCAGGATTTGGGTGGCCAGACTTGCCAGCACCTCGTTGACATTCATATGTGACTGGGTGCCTGAGCCGGACTGCCACAGTGAAATAGGAAACTGATTATCCAGTTCACCCTCAAAAAGTTGGCGGGCTGCTTTTTTAATAGCTTGCGCTAGCAGCGGATCCAGCCTGCCATGTTGTTGATGGGTATCAGCGGCGCAAAATTTAACCAGGCCGTAGGCATGGATCATTGCCTGTGGCAGCGTTTCCTGGCCGACACGGAAATGATGCAGAGCAGAATCTGTTTGCTGACCCCACAGCGTCAGTTCAGGTCGGGGAGTCGCGTCACTCATGCAGTAGAACGTTGAGTTGATCGGCGACTTCTGCCCAGTCCGAATCATCGCTCAGACACTCCTCAATAAAAGCGGCCTGGCTGGTCGTCCAGAAAGGGGCATCTACCAATGCTTCATCCTGCTTCAGCTTGTTCTCTCTGATAAAGGCATCGATGGCTGCCGGATCATTATCGAGTCCAAGCTGAAGAAACAGATTTTCCAGTGAATGAAAAGTCGCTTCCATACACATCTCCTTCAATCAGAAAATCGTTCTTTGACTTCAGCTTACGCGAGTAGAGTGGATTAGCAAAGTCACTTTGGTCAGCGGTTAAGAGAGTAAAGCAACTGTCTGATTTAACTTTTGTATTTGCTATACTCTTACTCTTTGTAAGAGAATTGACGCCAAAACGCTGAAAGGTGTGGTTTTACGACATCACGATGACTGGCGCGGACAAAAATTAGTGTATAGCTGTTGTGATGTTGATGGAGATGGCAAAGTAAACGTTGACTGTAGTCCATGTCGGCATGAAAACTGAAAGGCGACCTAATCAAGCCGTCTAGCAGACTTGCCGTGATCAACCGGATTTTGCTGCATGAAATTGAGCGGATGTGGGATTCAGGTAACAGCGCTTTTGCCCGCGAGTTGCGCTAAACAATTTCTCCGTATTGATTGAATACGATCGCTGCCGGCGAATAATCGTCATAAAGACAGAGCATTCACATTTTCCTGACATTTAATGATGGATCATTAAACTTTTATCTCATTTGAATCTGTGAACTGTTTCAGGTTTATTCAGAAAAAGCAGAAAACAACAATATCATCGGGCGTATAATTTTTAAAGCATTGAGCAGGCAAGTTATATAAAATGTTGCGTGCAAGGTTTTAGGGCAGAAAATTAAATATGGAAGAGCAACTCTACACAACAACCAAGGTCGCCAGAATTTTCGGTGTCACGCCGCGTACCATTCAGATGTGGGCTGACAGTGGCATGATTAAGGTGACTAAAACATTAGGCGGTCACCGACGTATCACCGCACAGGAAGTTGACCGCTTAGCGCGGGAACTGGGCAAGGGCAGAAGAGATGAACCAGCCAATGTGGCAAATGATGCTTCGCCAACATCTGCTCGTGCGGATGATGATCTGGTCAGAGTGATGATAGTTGATGATGACAAAGACCTGCTCAAGCTTTACCAGATGCAGATCGAGAGCTGGCAAACGCCGAAAACGGAAGTTTTTCTAGCCCATGATGGATATGATGCCTTGTTGCAAATCGGTTCCAAGAAGCCGGACATCATCATTACTGACCTGCGTATGCCGCGTATGGATGGTGCCCATATGATCAATGTTATTCAGCAGAATCCCGATATGGATCACTGTCAGATTGTTGTAGTGACCGGTCTGAATAAAGACGAAATACATCAGGATTATGACCTTCCTGAGAATGTTATTGTCGAGGAGAAACCAATCCCTTTTGCCAGGATCCAACGTCTTGTTAATGAGCATGTGAGTACGCATACATAAAAATCTGCGACATGTTTCACTAATTTCGGTTTTTAAGCTATTTAAACTTGTCATATTTCGACTTTTAAAGCAGAATCTCAATGTGCGGCTGGGGCATTCGGAAACCAGCTCACTGATAGCGTTCAGACCAGCAAATGCTTTGAAAGGAAAGGATATGGAAATTCTTTATTCAATCAGCTGTGACAGCCCCGGGCTGCTCTTAAGCACCGGACTAGATATCAGTTACTAAGTGACTCATCCCGTCTACCTGGATGGTTCTGGTATTTGCTGGTTGAAGAGGGATTAATGAGAAAACCGTTACATTTTGTTCTGATTCTTGGGCTGATAGCTTTCTCAGTACCGGCTGTCTCTGCCAATATCAACCCACTCAAAGTGGGTGTCTCCCCTAATGGTGAAAATAGTGTTTCTCTGGCAGAGTTCTGGATACCGTTTCTGGACCAGCTTGAAACAGAAAGTGGCGTCGCGCTTCGCTTTGCTACTGCCCCCGATTTACTCGAATTTAATCAGCGCCTCTCAGCCGGTGAGTATGATTTAGTGGTCACTGACCAATACTTATTCACCATTTTCAGACAAAAACATAAGCTCAGTTATCTGGCCGAGCTGACTAACGACCAGAAAACGACAGACATGGTTTTGGTTGCAAATAGCGAGACGAAAGTGCTCAGTCATATTGAGGGCGGCTTGCTCGCTGTTAAACAGGATGAAAAAGCCAGTAACATCACCGCACTGGACAAACATCTGAGTGAGAATGGAGTTACTGCTTTAAGAGATAACGTACAGTCCTATGACAAAATTCTGCAGTCTATTGCTGAAAAACTGCACGTTGCCGGTTTGGTTCCTGTCTGTGAATTGAACAACAGCGATAAGCTTTTCAGTATTCTCTGGCGAACCACCAACAACCACAGCTATGTAATGACGTTTCCTCAGAGTACGTCTCGCCTTCATATCAATAAACTCACTGCGGCACTTGAAAAAATTGCTGAAGGCGCTGAAACAGAGGGAAATGCATCCAGGGTCCATGTTAAGTCTGTCAGAGCTCCTGTTCAGGCAGGCGATTAGACCTCGACATGGGAGAGGTTGATGAAGCAACGAGTTAAAGGCTCATTCCGCCTCAAGACACTGAGCCTCACCTTTCTGCTCTTTGTCACTTTCCTTTTAGTGCTTTATTTCGCGAGCCAGAAGATTCTGGTGAATTCACTCAGCGAGCAATTTATGGTTCAGACCGATAGTCTGACCGAATTAATCACGACCACACTCAAACCGAATGTCCTGTCTGAAAATCTGACGGCGGTGAATGATGCCGCCTCATCGATCCTCGCTATCGAACAGGTGGATTATGTCCAGGTTTATTCCTATGACGATCCATTGGTCGAGCTTCGCAGTGCTGATTACCCTGAGCGTGAGTTCAAAGCGGATAGAAATCTGATGAGAGCAAGGGACGGCTTTTTTGATGTCGTTTATCGGTTCGATATTGAAGGCACCACCGTCGGTAAGGCCTTGGTGAGTTTTTCGATTGAGGATGAGAGGGCACTGCTGCTGGATGCGAATCGAAAACTAGCCACGGCAGCGATCGTCATGACCCTTATTGCTCTGCTTGTTACCTGGATTCTGGCCGGAAGAATCGCCCGCCGTATACAACTGCTGGAGCATGCATCCAACCGTTTTGCCGCCGGTGAAAATGACGTCGTACTGCCTTTGCAGGGGAACGATGAAATTGCTTCCACAGGTCGCGCCTTCGAGCAGATGATGTGGCAGATCCGTGAAAAATATGAAGCTATCAATCTCAGCCCGGATGGTATTCTGCTGGTATCATCGAATAAACGCATTAGCTTCACAAGCCCGGCCTTGCTCAATATTCTGGGCACTGGCGCCAGGAATCTCTGTGGTAAGCCTCTAAGAGAGTTTGAAACCCTGCTTGTCAGTATTCTGGACAAGCGCACACATGCCGATATTCGAAGCTTGGATAACCTGATTGAGTTATCTGATTTTCGTGTTCACACCCCTGAGTTCAAAATTCTTCGTTGTATCAGAAAACAGGTCGACAGCCCGGATGGGAAAACCTTTTCTGAGGTTTTTTATTTACGTGATATCACTCATGAAAGCGAAATTGACCGCATGAAGAGCGAATTTCTTACCACCGCTGCGCATGAGCTGAGAACACCATTGGCAAGTGTGATGGGGTTCAGTGAATTACTGATGATGAATGATTACGATCAGGAAAAAACCCGATTCGTAGCAGAGACCATTAACCGCCAGTCGCAAAACCTGAAACACCTGGTGGATGATTTGCTCGATATTGCCAGAATCGAAGCTCGCAGCGACGGCGTATTAAAGCTGGAAAAAGGGGATGCCACCGCCGTGGTTAACGAGTGTTGCGACTTGATCTCGGGCGGTGATAAACAATGTCAGCTAATCTATCAGCCTGATGAGGCAGCCTGGTCTCCAATCTGGTTTGATGCTTATAAACTGAAACAGGCTTTGATGAATATTCTGAGCAATGCTTACAAATATTCACAGGAAGGCGGTATTGTCATTGTTGACACCCTGGTGCAACAGGACGAAGAAGAGGGAACTGGCTGGTTCGGCATACGGGTAAGCGATCAGGGCATTGGCATGAGCGAAGAGCAACTCGCTCATGTCGGTGAGAAGTTCTATCGCGCAGATAATACGGGCTCAATTCCGGGAACGGGACTGGGCATGGCGCTGACCAGTGAAATCATCTCTCTACATAGCGGTCATATGGAGATCACCAGTCAGCTGGGGCAGGGCACACAAGTCACGCTATGGATTCCCACAGCTGACAGTATGGTGGAGCTAAAAGCACATGGCTGATAAACAGAAATTACTTATCGTTGACGATCATGAAACCTTACGTGAATTATTGAAAATGACACTGGAATTCAGTGATTTTGATTTATACGAAGCCACTGATGCCGCTGAAGCACTAGCCATGGTGGCCGAGATTAAGCCGGATGTCATGATTCTGGATATTATGATGCCCGGTGAAATGGACGGTGTAGAACTCTGCCGCAGGTTGAAAGCCAATCCCAAAACAGCCCACATCAAAATCATTCTGCTCAGTGCTAAAGGTCAGACCGAAGACATTCGAATAGGAGGGGAGGCTGGAGCAGATGCTTATTTCGTTAAGCCTTTCAGCCCAATGAGCCTGTTGGAATCGATTAAAGTCCAACGCTATTGATATAAAAGCTCGACAAAAGAGACAATTTTGGTACCGAGGGTGGGAATCGAAAACTTACTGAGTTTTCCTAATCGGCTGTAAATCCTTTAAAAATGCGGTCTGGCAAATTTCACATTTTCAAAAACTGGCACCTAGTGGCACTTTTTGGCACTTACCGGTGCCAATTTAGTGCCAATTTCAGAATAAGTGATATGAGTTTTAATCGTCCTTTTTGAATGTTAGGTATGTTGAAACGGAAGGGTAGTCGTGTGCATGCTTGTTCCATTGTAAAATTTCATTCACTTCGCAATCACACAGTCAAGAAAGGATCATGGACGAAATATTTGGAAAGTACCGTCAAGACTTTAATGAAATAAGGCGCCTATGTCTTATCTGTCATGGTCTAGATTTATCAACAAGCACGATATCAACATCATCATTGAAACTCTCTGACGCGTCGAATGTTACGCTTCAAAATTTGGTATCAAGCACTCTGCTGCATTTAGCAATAGCTATTCGAACAAATATTTATCAAAAATCTATAAAGCCTTCTCACACCCCTTTGAAAAGAAGCGCATGGCTTTATTACGACGAGGAGCTGGTTGAGAGGCCAGCGACTTTAAAGCAGGTTTGCGACAAAATCATTCACGCAGATACATTCTCAAAATCAATATATCCGAAAGGATTCTTGGATTATGAGGATAGAGTAGGCACTCAGATTCGAGGAACTGAGCATAATCGAAAAGCTTGGACTATGAACCTTGTACTAGACCTGCTTGCAGAGGACATATTGGTAATGGTGGATGAGATAGAGGAGCAAAGCCCCGAAGAAACAACGTTTGGAAACACTCATGAATGTGTGGGTTGATTCGTGATCTTTGACTATTCGTTGTTTCCAAAAATGGATAAGGGCTACCTAATCATCCCACAACCTTGCGAGGGCTTGATACCGCACAAAGAAGTTTATGACAGGTTCTGCTCAGCAATTTATATGGCCAGCATGATCTCTGATAAAGCAGGAAAATATATGATTACAAAACCTGCTAAACAATGCGCCTATGTGCGAGCAGTACTAGCCGAATTTTCGAGTATTGAAGAATGCATTCGGCAGCTTTATGACGGACTGGATGAGAATGCTTACCTAATACGTAAATCTAAAAATCCAGCATTTCACTTTCTTAAACTTTTGAGAAATTACAACATCCATTTATCTGAAAGCACACTTTCTGAAAAGACTATCAACATAATTTTACAAAGCGAACCTGAGACTGAGCATGATATGCAGGTTCTTTTCATCGACAATCTTGATGCGAAAGAAATATCAAGGCTCAACTCATCAAAATATTACACTTTGGATGAACTTGAAAAGTTCATAGAAGTTTTTGATGAAAAGCAGCATGAATTTGGTCTATCTCAACTGCTAATGACAATTCTTGTTCATTATTCTGATTTCATATCGGAATTTTTATCTGGTCAAAGCACCTTGGCTCAGAAAACTTGCACTGATTTTAAAGCATAGGAGCAACTAGCAGTCATGCCTCTAACCAGTTACGCAATTGAAACTTTCGTATCAGCAAAAATCACAGCTCTTACTGAAAGTAATATTGCTGATATGGCCAAAGAATACCCTGATGCCGATAGATGGCTAACTTCATTTGTGGGTAATGTAATTTTTAGAAACCATATTCAGGAGTCTGACAGACCCTTCCTTATTCAATTTATTCGGAAAGTTGAGAAAAGCTTCGATGAGTACCGGCTTGCTAAAGAAGCACTAGATCAATTTGTTCAGAGAGGTAATACAGGATGGTCGTCATACTTTAAAGTTCTTGGGCACTTGGAGTCCTCAATCGCGCAGCTATATCAAGCTTTTGATACGGCTAGAAAAAAGCTTAACCAAAACCTGTTTGAAACTGATGACGGTAGCTCACTTGATAGATTAAACAAAATATACAATACGTCCAGGCATCAGTTGGCCCAGGATGAACAAACCGTTTGGGTCACTAATGCTGGAATTTCTACGGCATACCATGAGTTGTCATTTAATGAGATTGAGGAGATGTTGAGAGAGTGTGCAAGCATAACTCAGAGGGTGATTTCAGGAGAAATAGAACCTAAAAAACAGAGTTGAGTTTTTTCACCTGAGAGTTATTTTTTTCGGAACCTGGAGACGCTCAGAATAAATCTTAATTCGACCGGGCGCTATGATGCTCAGAGAGCCAGACTTTTCAAATATTTCTGAAACTTTGTAGTGGGAGGTATAGAGAAGTGGGAAAAACCACGGAGGAAAACGATAAGTTTGAGAGGTCTAGACAAGTCTAACTCCATGATAAATAGTGGGTATTTGTCAAGGTTGGATGTTGGGTCCAGAAGTGAGGAGTGGGAAAACCCACGAATGGTGCCAATTTGGTGCCAATTTAATATTTTCTTAAAGGAAATATTGTTTTGAAACAAATTGTTGAGTTGGTACCGAGGGTGGGAATCGAACCCACACTTCCGAAGAAACCGGATTTTGAATCCGGCGCGTCTACCAATTCCGCCACCCCGGCAACCAAGGCCGCAAATTATAACGACTAGCGCTCTTTAAGTGAAGTCTTAATTTGGGTTTGAGATCTGAATCACCTTTTGTGATGATATCGCTTGACCGGGAAGTCGCTGACAAGCCAAACTCGGTTCTTACCAGAGTGGTTATGTTAGGTTTGTTTCATGGAAAAAGAGTTAAGTGTCCCAAATACTGTCCAGGATAGTCTCGAACAATCACTGAACCAGGCTATTTTTGAAGGCTTCGTTGAAGTCCCGATGTTGCCGGAAGTCACAAGTCAGGCATTGACACTGGCACATGAACCCGAGACAAGTGCTGCGCAGATGGCTGAGCTTATTGAGCGCGATCAGTCGCTGGCCGGTCATGTCATGCGTATTGCCAACTCCGCCGCATATACTCCTCTGGCCAACCTGGTTTCACTGCAACAGGCCGTTGCGCGACTCGGCATGATAGTTATCAGTGAAATCGCACTGGCTGCCGTTCTCGGCGCCAAATTATTCAATACCCCCGGCTATGAAGACCACGTTGAATTTAACTGGCAACATGCCTTGGCAACCTCGCTGTGGGCAAAAGAAATTGCCAATGAAGGTGGCGTCAACAGCGATGCGGCATTTCTGGCTGGTCTGCTGCACTCCATTGGTCGCCCTGCAGTTCTCCAGACCGTGCTGGAGCTGGCGCGACAGGAAGAGAGAACACTCACACCCGAAACGGTCTATCGCCTCGAAAATAAGTATAGTCAGCAGGTGACTGAACTGGTCGTGAATCGCTGGGGAATGCCAGTACAGGTGAGGGAATCGATCAAGCCGTTTGAACAATTAGATGCCAATACCGAATCCGCCAAGATCGCTGCAGCAGTGCATGCGGGTTCTCGATTTGCCACCTATATGCTTGATATTGCAGCGGAAGACGACAAAGAAACGCTGATGGATCTCACTGCATTGGAATTGCTGGGGCTGGATGACATTCAGATTGCGCAACTGCTGGATAAGGAAGAAGTCATTCAACAACGGCTGGCGGGACTTTCCCTTTAGTTTTCTTACAAACAACCTGAAATCGATAGCTGGCAGTCTGACTATAAGAAGCCGGGCACTGCCACAAACGGCATAATTTGTTGCTAAGCAAAGCGACGCATTCTGCTATGATCGCGTCCATGAAAACGAGCGACTTTCGATTTGACCTGCCAGAAGAACTGATAGCCCAATACCCTTCAGAACAGCGCAGTGCCAGCCGTCTGCTGGCATTGAACGGGAATGATGGTTCGCTTCAGGATCTGCAATTCACTGATTTGATGAGCTTACTCGAGCCTGATGATTTACTGGTATTCAATAACACCCGGGTGATGCCGGCACGTCTTTTGGGTCACAAAGACAGCGGAGGCCGGGTGGAAGTGCTGGTGGAGCGGGTGCTTGATCACGAACGGGTCCTGGCGCATGTTCGTAGCAGCAAGTCACCTGCTACCGGCCGCAAACTGGTGCTGGAAGACCAATTGGAAGTTGAAGTGCTGGGGCGACACGATGCCCTGTTCGAACTCCGCTTTCTGGAGACCCAATCAGTTGTCGAAACCCTGGAAGCGATTGGTCGGCTACCATTACCTCCTTACATCGAGCGTGAAGTAGACAGAGCCGATCTTGAGCGCTACCAGACGGTTTATGCACAGAATACCGGTGCTGTCGCAGCACCCACGGCCGGGCTACACTTTGATCAGGCTATGCTGGAACGTATCGAGCAGGCCGGAATCGAAACTGCCGCACTGACATTGCATGTCGGTGCCGGCACCTTCCAGCCGGTTCGGGTCGAAGACATTCGCTCTCATCAGATGCATAGTGAAGTCATTGAGGTCAGCGAACAGGTCTGCAAGCAGGTCAAAGCGGCCCGAGATCGAGGCGGGCGGGTGATTGCTGTAGGCACCACCAGTGTCCGTGCGCTCGAAAGTGCCTCACAAAGCGGCGAAATAGCCGCGTTTGAGGGTGAAACCGATATTTTTATTTATCCCGGTTATGAATTCAGAACTGTCGATGCCATGGTGACCAATTTTCACCTGTCTGAGTCGACACTGTTAATGCTGGTGTCCGCTTTCGCCGGCCGGGAGCATATTCTGAATGCTTACCAGCATGCCATTGAGCAGCGTTACCGCTTCTTCAGTTATGGCGATGCGATGTTTATCACAAGGAATAAAGCATGACCTCACTGGACAATATTCGCTTTGTGCTGGTCGGCACCACGCATCCGGGTAATATCGGTGCCGCGGCGCGGGCGATGAAAACCATGGGGATAAGCAATCTGCATCTGGTCTCACCCAAGATCTACCCCAGCGCGGAAGCGACTGCCCGGGCTTCCGGTGCCGATGATGTTCTGCATAAAGCCGTAGTGCATGACAGCCTGGAATCGGCTTTATCCGGTTGCCACTATGCCTTTGCATTGAGTGCACGCCTGCGGCATCTGCATGTGCCGGTAATGAATCCGCGCCAGACAGTCGAGCAACTGGAAAAATTTGATGATGATACGCAGATTGCCATCGTGTTCGGCCGTGAACATTCAGGTCTGTCCAACGATGAACTCGATCGCTGTCAGTATCTGGTGAATATCCCGGCTAATCCCGATTACAGCTCGCTGAATCTGGCGGCCGCTGTGCAGGTTATGGCTTACGAACTGAGGATGAGTTTTAAACCTGTGATTGATTTCGGCAGAATAGGGGAAGAGCGGGAAGCCATTACTGCCGATGATTTGTCTCATTTATATGCTCACTTCGAGCGTTCTCTGGCAACTATCGGCTTTCTGGATCCGGACAATCCGCGTTATCTGATGCGTCGTATACGGCGCTTGTTCAACCGCGCTGATCTGGATCGTAACGAACTGCATATCATGCACGGGATCTTACGCGCAGCGGAGACCAAAGCGAGGAAAACAGATGAGTGAAAAAATCAGCCGCTGGCAACGTATCAAGGAAGACATTAACTGCGTTTTTGAACGGGACCCGGCAGCGCGTAATGTGTTTGAGATCGTTACTACCTATCCCGGTGTGCATGCAGTGCAACTGCATCGGGTGAATCACTGGTTGTGGAACAAAAACTGGAAATGGCTGGCCAAGTTTATGTCCACCATAGGTCGTTGGGTTACCGGCATTGAAATTCATCCGGGAGCCAAAATCGGCCGTCGTTTTTTTATCGACCACGGCATGGGTGTGGTGATTGGGGAAACGGCTGAAATCGGAGATGACTGCACGCTTTATCATGGTGTGACCCTGGGCGGGACATCCTGGAAAGAAGGTAAACGTCATCCGACACTGGGTAACGATGTGGTTGTCGGTGCCGGCGCCAAGGTGCTGGGGCCTATCCGCTTGTGTGATGGTGCCCGTGTCGGCTCCAATGCGGTTGTGGTCAAAGATGTGTCACCGGGAGAAACGGTAGTAGGCGTACCGGGCCGTGTTGTCAGAGCCAAGGCAGATATGACAGAAGATGAGAAACAGCAGCAGAAACTGGCTCAGTCGGTCGGTTTTGACGCCTATGGCACTTCCAGCAAAAGCCAGGATCCTGTCGCAACCGCAATTCATGGTCTGATTGAACATATTCAGGCAATGGACAAGCGTGTGGAGTCACTGCGGGAAACCATCCATCGCCTCGGCGGTGAACTGCCGGAAGATGTTGATATGCCTGAGTTAGACAACTGCGATATCTCAAGGGAAAATGACGATACAAAAGTTGACTAAAATAGTCAGGCATGTACACTTAATAAGTTGATTTTATTCTGGATTGAAACATGCGTTTGACCACCAAAGGGCGCTATGCAGTCACGGCCATGCTGGACCTCAGCCTGAACTATGGCGTGGGTGCGATTACCCTGGCAGATATTTCCGAGCGCCAGGGTATTTCTCTGTCCTATCTTGAGCAACTGTTCGCGCGCCTGCGTAAGCAGGGTCTGGTCAGCAGTTCACGTGGACCAGGCGGTGGTTATCGTCTCAGTCGGGCTGCTGACAACATCACCGTGCTCGATGTGATTTCCGCGGTCGATGAGAAAGTCGATACCACGCAGTGTGAAGGCCGTCAGAATTGTCATGGTGAAGAGCAGTGCCTGAGCCACGAACTTTGGCAAAGCCTGAGTGATCAGATTCGGGTCTACCTCGATGGCATTACTCTGGCCCAGGTTGTCAGTAATTACGAAAAAAAGCGTAGCGGCGAAAAAGTCATTCAATTCGACGTCGTCTAAGCAGGTCTCAGCGATGTCTTTCACCTATCTCGACAATAATGCCGGAGCAGGGCTGGCTCCTGGCGTGCTCGATGCGATGCTGCCGTACCTTCAGCAACAGCGGGGTAACCCGTCCAGTAGTCACCGCTTTGGCCGCTATGCGCAGGCCGCCCTCGATAAAGCCCGTCAACAGGTTGCCAGACTGGTTAATGCCCAACCCGCTCAGGTTATTTTTACCAGTGGCGGTACTGAAGCCAACAATCAGGCGATTGCCGGCGTCGCAGAGCGATACGAGAGCGGTAAAATTCTAGTCAGTGCCATTGAGCATCCTGCCATGCTGGAACCCGCCCGACGCCTGCAACGGCGTGGTTTTAAACTGGAGCTGATTCCGGTCGATGAAAATGGTCAGGTCGATCCTGCCACTCTGGCCGAGCTGATTGATGAAGATACCCGCCTGGTGTCAGTGATGTGGGCCAATAACGAAACCGGGGTGATTCAGGACATTCCGGCGCTGGCTGCCGTCTGTCATGAGAAGTCTGTACCGCTGCTGACCGATGCAGTACAGGCTGCCGGTAAACTGCCGGTTGATATGAGTGCTGCTGGAGTGGATATGCTGACGCTGTCGGCACACAAGTTTGGCGGCCCCAAAGGTATCGGCGCTTTAATCGTATCGCCCGAACTTGACTGGCCCGGCTATATTCTTGGCGGTGGTCAGGAGGAAGATAAACGCAGTGGCACTGAAAATGTGGCCGCGATTGTCGGTTTCGGTGCCGCTGCAGATTATGTGCAGTCACAACTTGAACATTACCAGCAGCATTGCAGGCAGTTACGGGACTTGCTGGAAAGCCACTTGAAACAAATCCCGGGCGTCACCATCTTTGCCGATGAAGCTGAAAGATTGCCAAATACCTGCTTTTTTGCACTGCAGGGCTTTGATTCAGACACCATGCTGATGGCGCTGGACAAGCAGGGCTTTGCCGTCTCAAGTGGCTCAGCCTGTGGTACCGGCCGGCAGACACCAAGTCATGTGCTGACCGCCATGGGTGTGCCTGATCCGGTTGCATTAGGTGCAGTCCGGGTGAGTGTTTCGACAGAAAATACTGTCGAACAAATTGAACAGCTGGCCAAAGTGCTGGAAAAAGAAGCAAATCGCTTCAATCATTTATTAAACAGGTGAATTATGATTACCTTAACTGAATCAGCCATTAAAAGAGTCCGCGATATGATGAGCAAGCGCGATGGCGGCGTCGGCCTGCGGATTGGGGTCGTCAAAAGCGGCTGTTCCGGTTACAGCTATGCGCTGGATTATGCTGATGACGTTGCCACCGATGATGTAGTCATCGAACAGGGCGATGTTAAAGTCGTAGTCAACGAAGACGCTATGCCAATGCTGGAAGGCATGGAGCTGGATTTTGTCCGTGAAGGCCTGAATCAAAGCTTTAAATTCATTAACCCCAATGTCACTTCCGAGTGTGGTTGCGGCGAAAGTTTCAGCGTCACTAAATAACAGATAGCAGGGCGCTCAGCCCTGCAAGCGCTCCATCAGATAACACAGACAATCCTGTTTGATGACGCGTTCATTGAGCGTCATCATTGATGGCATGGTCGGCCGTTTAAACATCAATTCGTCGTCATGCAGTTCAAAATAACGGCTGCTCACATCCTCGCCATTTTCATCGCGTGCCTCAACGGGCAGAAAACCGTTGCTATTGACCCGCCCCAACGCCGTACCGGCTGGCACTTCAAAGAAATTCATTTTCTCCAGGTCTCTGTCCAACTGTAGAACAACTTCACTGTCATCAAAACTAAAGTCCACTTCTGGTCGTACTTTAACCTGAGCCACAGTATGGAACAGGTCGATATCCTGGGGATGAACCGGATGATCGGGTAACTCCCTCAGGTTCAGGCAACTGTCGATAAAATCAAAGGCGTGTTTGACGCCGTAAGTCTGGTCCGGTCGCCCGCATTCCAGCGTCACAGCTGGACAAAGCTGGGCAAAAGCCATCGACTGCACGCCTTTAGGGCGAGTGAAATAAACCACAAAGCGTGCGAACAGGGTGGCCAGTTGCTGATAAGCCGGCTCCAGTTTGTTGATGCAGGCATAATGCGGATTAAGACCGGTATTGTTGTGGATGTCGACACTGGCAAACAGATTGCGATCCGCCATAGTATCGACAATAGCCTGGGCCATAAGCGTTTCCGGGCAGACTGAGTACTCGGTGCCGGGCCAGATTCGGTTGAAGTCTGCCTGATCATCAAGACGGCGCAGGCCGTCACGCGCCGCTTCGACATTACCGAAAAATATAGACAGGTTACGTGGCAGCATGCGGGACTGATATTTCTTCAACAGCTGCTGCACGGCGAGCAGGCCGGTGGTTTCGTTGCCATGCAGCATGACTGACAGAAACAGGGTGTTATTTTGCTTACCCTTGAGATGCAACAGGCTGGGACCATGGAGCACCTTGTGTAAATCGCGGGCACTGCTCTCCAGCAGGCCGTCGGGAATACTATCCAGTTGTTGCAGCAGGTCCTGTTTCAAATCGGCCATTGGCTTACCACCTCGCCTTCTTGCTGATGATGCAGGTAATACCGGCTCATCCTGCTAAAGTCCTTACCATATTTAGCAATAAAAGCCCGTTGCCAGTCACTGCCAGTTTGATGCTGTTCGACTCGGTCAGCAATGATTTTGAGATATTTATCCCGGTCCCTGGCACTGATGCCCAGCTTATCAAGCCCTTGTTCGGCCAGTGGCAGGCAGGTTTCCAGAATATAATGCTGTAGCGACTGATGTGATCCGGCAAAATCCACTACCGTAGCGTCGAGCCCATAGCGGGCGGCTTTGTAGAAATTATCCCGCGCATCGCTGAATGCCAGCTCAATCCCATAAGCAATCACACGATCACATAAGGCATGACTGAGTCCATAATAAAACGCGGTATTAGCGAGCATATCGGTAATGGTTGGACCCGCTGCCGGTGTGCGGTGTTCAATGCGGATATGGGGTTTGGCCCCGATAAAGCCAATCAGTGGCCGGTTCCAGCGCCAGATGGTGCCGTTATGCAGCCGCAGGTGTTCAAGATTGTCACTGGCCGCACCCACATCCACCGGTAAAAGCACAGGATAATGCTCAAGATTCTCTTCAAAGCATTCGAATATTGAATGTCGTGCGTAATCGCTGCCGAAACTGACTCTTTTCACCGGTCCGTGTGCTGCGCCGTCAAAACCGCCGGCTTCGATTGCCTGTTCAAATAAGGGAATGCGGGTTTCCTGCCACAGGCTGTGGCCGAACAGGAACGGGGAGTTGGCACTAATCGCCACCATCGCTGCAGAAGCCATCAGCGAGGCATTGTAGAAATGGTGCGCGACGTTGACCGGCACCTGCGTGTGCAGTTGCAGCGAGGTCGCCGCCGATTCCAGCATCACGTCATGATGGGTGAGCTTAAGATGGTCATCACCACTGATATCCAGCTTAACCGGCTTGCCGCGGGCAGCCAGGATCTGCTCATTGAGCGCACGGTAGCGGTTCATATCTGACATATTGAAAACATTCAGATCATCCTGCACCAGGGTGGGCAGGATACCGGTCATCATTAATTCGCTCTCCAACCGCTGTGCCTGTTGGCTGGCATTGGACCAGGCATTTTGCAGTTGGCGGTGCAACTGGCTGAGGGCATCACCGGTCAGGGGAACCGGTTCAGTGTTGAATTCGATATTGAATTTGGCCAGCTCAGCATTAGCCAGGGGATCATTGAGCAGTTTGAGAAAAGCATCATTGATAGGAGCAGGTCGCATGGTTTTATCAACCAGCCAGGCCTCAAGTTCTATGCCGGCATAGCGGGTTTCGTGCAACTGCAGGGCATCACTGAGCAAATGCTGCAATCGTGTGGTTTCGTTTCGAAGATGCTCACTGAAACGCTCGAAATCCTTCGCAGTGAAACTGACGCCCGCAATTTCCTGGCCCATGACAGATGCCTTAGATTGCTATCCTGACTCTAGCTTATAGCACGCTGAGGCGATAAGCCAACTATCTAAAATTGGGGCCGGCTTCAGACTACTGCTATGATCTGCGCATGGAAAAAACAGCAAATCTTGAGTTTGATGCCGCTCATATCTGGCATCCCTATACCAGCGTCGCCAATCCGCCGCTGTTACATGAGGTTGTGTCTGCAGAAGGGGTCAGGCTGACCCTGAGTGATGGTCGGCAGATCATCGATGGTATGTCCTCATGGTGGTCAGCCATTCATGGTTACAATCATCCAAGATTGAATCAGGCAGCGAAATCGCAGCTGGATAAGATGTCACATGTCATGTTTGGTGGTCTGACCCATGAGCCGGCGGTTAATCTGGCCCGTAAACTCATCGACATTACCGATGACAGCCTGCAGTATGTGTTTCTCGCTGATTCCGGTTCGGTGTCGGTGGAAGTCGCGATAAAAATGGCGATTCAGCATTGGTTTGCCCAGGGACTGGCCGGCAAGCAACGGCTGATGTCGGTTCGCAATGGCTATCACGGTGATACCTTTGGCGCGATGTCGGTCTGTGATCCGGTCAATGGCATGCACTCGATGTTTGAGCAGGTGCTGCCCAAACATCTCTTCGCACCGGCACCGTCCTGTCAGCGGGACGAGGACTGGGATGACAGTCACATTGCCGAATTCAGACGCTTGATAGGCGAACATCATCATGAGCTGGCGGCGGTTATTCTGGAGCCCCTGGTGCAGGGGGCCGGTGGTATGCGCATGTATTGCCCGGAATATCTGCGCCAGGTCAGAGCTTTATGTGATGAGTTCGGCGTGCTGCTGATTTTTGATGAAATCGCCACGGGGTTCGGTCGCACCGGCTCATTATTTGCCTATGAACAGGCCGGTATCGTGCCGGATATTCTGTGTCTGGGGAAAGCGTTGACCGGTGGTTATATGACTCTGGCAGCCACGCTGTGTAATCGAAAAGTCGCAGAGGGTATTTCTGCCGACGGCAGTGGTGTGCTGATGCATGGACCCACCTTTATGGGGAATCCTTTGGCCTGTCGTGTCGCTGCAGAAAGTATTGATCTGCTGCTGGAATCGGACTGGCAGGAGAATGTCTCACGCATCGAATCCCAGCTCAAAGCCGAGCTGATGCCCTACCAGTCGCACGAGATAGTGAATGAGGTCAGGGTCAAAGGTGCTATTGGCGTGGTGGATCTGAATCGGCCGCTGGATGACTGCATGGACTGGCTACCGGGCTTTATTGTCGACCAGGGTGTCTGGATACGGCCTTTCAGAACCATGATTTATATCATGCCGCCCTATATCATTGATGCTGCTGATTTGACCCGGCTGACGACTGCTATCGGCAGGATGCTGGATGAAATAGTCCAGCGCCAGGCGTCTGAGGAATAAGAAAAATCCTGACCGCAATAGCGGAAAGCGCTGATGTTCTGATTGCTGGACAGAGATAAACTGCTCCACAGTTACCAGTTTATCTGGTAACCCGACAAATCAAATACGAGGACAGTATCATGTGGACTAAACCAGAATATTCAGACATGCGTTTCGGCTTCGAAGTCACTATGTACATTTGCAATCGCTAATACAGTGTGATTTCATCAAAAGGCCCTTGAAGGAATTCAAGGGCCTTTTTTGTTTCAGCTTCCACAAAGGTCCTGGACCACGAAAAGGCACTATTTCTCAGCACCGCAGTCTGTCAGACTGTTTAATCGCTTTTACCAATCATATTAATTGAATTAAGTCGTTGTACCTATCTATCAGGCTCGACTACAATGCCAACTGTCATTTACGACATAACCCCAATTAAAGGAGCTAATAATGTCATCACTGATCAATACAGAAATTAAACCTTTTAAAGCGACTGCTTTCCATAACGGCGAGTTCGTGGATGTCACAAGTGACGACGTCAAAGGTAAATGGGCTGTATTTGTTTTCTATCCAGCTGACTTCACCTTTGTCTGCCCGACCGAACTGGGTGATGTGGCTGACCACTACGAACAACTGAAAGAAATGGGTGTGGAAGTCTACTCAGTTTCTACTGACACACACTTCGTCCACAAAGCGTGGCACGATGCGTCTGAAACCATCAAGAAAATCAAATTCCCGATGATCGGCGATCCAACCGGCCGCATCAGCCGTAACTTCGACGTCATGATCGAAGAAGACGGTGTGGCACTGCGTGGTACCTTCATCATCGATCCGGACGGTGTCATCAAAGCGGCTGAAATCAACGATCTGGGTATCGGTCGTAGTGCAAAAGATCTGGTACGTAAAGTACAGGCTGCACAATACGTTGCCACTCACGAAGGTGAAGTTTGCCCGGCTTCATGGCAGCCAGGTGAAGAAACTCTGGCTCCATCACTGGATCTGGTCGGCAAAATCTAAATTTCGTCGTCCTGCCAGACTGCGTCCGGGCCTTGTGCCCGGACACAGTCCTCACATTGTTAATTGATTACAGGTATTTATCATGTTGGATGCAAACATCGCTGCACAATTAAAAGGCTATCTGGAGAACATCAAACGTCCGATCGAGCTGGTTGCGGCGCTGGATGACAGTGCCAAAGCCAATGAAATGCGTGAGTTGCTGCAGGAAATTGCAGAGATGTCGTCGCAAATCAATTTTGTCGAAGATGTTCACAGCGACAGCCGCAAGCCTTCGTTCCAGATCAAACAACCGGACGGTGACGAAAAAATCCGTTTTGCCGGTATTCCGATGGGGCACGAGTTCACCTCACTGGTTCTGGCATTGCTGCACACCGGCGGGCATCCAACCAAACTGAGTGAAGAAGTCATCGACCAGATCAAGAATCTGGAAGGTGAATATCACTTTGAAACCTACATTTCCCTGTCGTGCCAGAACTGTCCGGAAGTGGTCCAGGCGCTGAATGTCATGGCCATTCATAACCCGAACATCAGCCACACCATGATTGATGGTGCGCTGTTCCAGGACGAAGTCGATGAGCGTCAAATCATGGCGGTACCGACGGTGTATCTGAACGACAAGAGCTTCGGTCAGGGCCGGATGAGTCTGCCGGAAATCATTGCCAAGCTGGATAAAGGCGCGGTCAAGCGTGAAGCCGAAAAAATCAGTGCCAAAGACGATTTTGATGTACTGATTGTCGGTGGTGGTCCTGCCGGTGCTTCGGCGTCCATCTACGCTGCCCGTAAAGGTATTCGCACCGGTATTGTGGCCGAGCGCTTTGGTGGTCAGGTGATGGATACCATGGCGATTGAAAACTTTATCTCGGTTAAGGAAACCGAAGGTCCCAAGCTGGTCGCTGCACTTGAAGAACACGTCAAGGAATACGAAGTTGACGTGATGAACCTGCAACGCGCCAAAAAATTGAGCAAAAAAGACAAAATGATCGAAGTCGAGCTGGAAAGTGGCGCGACTTTAAGCAGTAAAACCGTGATCCTCGCCACCGGTGCCCGCTGGAAACAACTGGGTGTGCCGGGTGAAGAAGAGTACCGCGGTCATGGCGTGGCTTATTGTCCGCACTGTGACGGCCCCTTGTTTAAAGGCAAACCGGTCGCCGTCATCGGTGGCGGTAACTCCGGTGTTGAGGCGGCTATTGATCTGGCCGGTATCGTTGGTCACGTCACGCTGATTGAGTACAACGGTGAACTGCGTGCTGACGCGGTCTTGCAGAAAAAACTGTTCTCACTGGATAACGTCACTATCGTGACCGGTGCTCAAACCACCGAGATCACAGGTGCTGACGGCAAGGTGAACGGCCTGATTTATATCGACCGTGCCACCGAACAGAAACACACGCTGGACTTGAATGCGGTATTTATCCAGATTGGTCTGGTCCCGAATACCGACTGGTTGAAAGATACGATTACTTTGAGCAAATACGGTGAAATCGAAATCGATAACCATGGTCAGACTTCAATGCCGGGTGTGTTTGCAGCGGGCGACGTAACAACGATCCCGTACAAACAAATCATCATGGCGATGGGGGATGGTGCCCGGGCTGCGCTGGGGTCATTCGATTACATCATCCGAAGTGACTTTGATGATGAGAAAGAGACCAACGCTGCCTGATAGCATCAGGATTTCATTCTGAAACCGGTGCCTCGTCAACCAGATCCAACAGGTTGACGAGGTTCATTTTTATGGCCAGCCGGGTCAGCTCGATATCACTACTGACGCCCAGTTTTTTCTTGATGATGTAATGCGAGTTTGACACGGTTTTAGGGCTGATATTGAGCATATCGGCAATGTCCTGGTTCGACTTGGCGTCGACCAGTAACCGCAAAATTTCAAATTCCCTCACGGTCAGCTCATCCAGCGCAGACTGTTCCTGCCCCAGTTTTTCCATCGCCAGCGCCTGTGCTATATCTGCGCTCAGAGTATGTTTGTTCAGAGCCACCTGGTGAATTGCTCTTATCAGGGCTTCCGGTTCACTGCTTTTGGTGATGTAACCCAGCGCACCGGCTCTTGTTGCCTGCAACGCAAAGCTGGGGTTCTGATGCATGCTGAATACAAGTACCCGCGCAGTAGGATCATACTGACGGATCCGCTCAATGGCTTTAAGTCCGCTCTGGCCCGGTAATGAGATGTCCATCACGACCACATCAGGTCGATGCTGTTTGTACTGGTTATAGGCTTCGTTGCCTTCGCCAGCCTCACAGATAACCTCGAATTCGGCCTGTTTCTGCAACAGGGAACGGTAACCTTCCCTGACAATGGCATGGTCATCGACCAGCATAATGGTGACAGTGCTACTCATATTGCAAAGACTCTTGAGTTGATTCAGGAACAGGCAAGGATACGCTGACCAGCAAGCCACCGTAGCGCTGGGCCTGCAGGCTGAGATGTCCGCCCAAAGCTGTGACCCGTTCATGAATACCGAACAGCCCCATTCCCATGGTATTTTCAAACGATTCCGCCTGGGCAATGCCATCGTCACTGATGGTGACAAGAACCGTATTATCAGTCATCCGTCGGAGATTAATTTCCGCCTTACCAGCTTTGGCGTGCTTGGCAATATTGGTGAGACATTCCTGCACGATCCGGTAGATATTGACTGGTAGCGGATCAGGCAACTGATCCAGGCTGTTATCGATATCCAACTGGTACTGAGTCTGGTTACCGCCGCGCTGGTTCCAGCTTTTTACCAGTTGTTTCAGGCTGGCACTGAGTCCAAGTTCATCCACCTCGCTGGGTCTGAGACGAGTCAGCAGGTTTCGCAATGCGGTCATCATATGCGCGGTAATATGACTGATGGACTGTACTTCCTCAACCACGGCAGGACAGTCTTTTCTGGCAGTTTGGGCGATGGATGCGGTGACCGCATTGATACCGGCGAGGCATTGGCCGAACTCGTCATGCAACTCGCGTGAAATATAGCGGTGCTCTTCTTCCTGCGCATTCATCAGTTTCAGAGCCAGTCGTTTGTTTTCAGCCAGCGTATGTTGCTGACTGCTGGCCAAAGCATTGATAGCCTCACTGGTGCGTCGCCACTCAGCAATTTCAAAGCTGGGCAGGCGGTAATCCAGGTTGCCCTCGCGCATTGTTTCGAGGCCACTGACAATGCGCTGTGCCGGCCGCAGCATACGGTTAATGGTCCAGAACATCAATACACAAAGGGCGACAAAAGTGACCGTCAACACACCGGTCACGGCGCGCAGATTATTCCAGGCGCGGGTGGTTTCCATCTGCACATTCAAGGTTACCAGTACGGTGCCGTAGCGCAGGGCATTGAAATTAACCGGGGTTCTGACCTCGTAGTCCGGATTAAAAAACTGACTGTAAAAATTGCCGAACCAACCCGGATAAGTGGTTTCCAGATCAGGCATATCGTTACACAGACTGCGCTCCCGACTCTGAGTGCGCGACAGAAACTGGGTACAGGAACCGGGCACGCCACCGATGCCACGCCACTGGTTCACGTCAGGGAAAGGGCGCGAGAAGTCATAACGCTGAAACATCTGCAGCATTTGCTGGCGGGTTTGTCTTTCAATCCGGCTGGCGGTTTGCTTGGCTTCAAAAATCGCCTGTTTATCAGTCTGGTACAGCACATACCAGGCGCTACCCATCAGACAGACAAGGGCAATTAGCAGAATGCGTAGCAGCAACTGAAATTTTAAATTCATGCGTATTTCACGGGGCTGAAAGGAAGTTAAAGTCTAGGCTGTCTCAGCGCTGCTTGAAAGCCATTCATTCAGCTCGGGAAATTTGCCCGTAGTTTGAGGGCAGATATCTGATGCGGTGATCTCGCTTACCGTTTCTAATAGCGGTGGTTCAGATAACAATAAACAACATAGCGAGAGACAAAGATGGACATTTTACTGATGGGTGCCGTGGCGATGATGACGGCGCTGATTCTAAGTGCCTGGCTGATGACCTTTGCCAAATGGTTTCCATTGCCCGGCGTTGATGCCTTTATTATCGATTACAAAACCATGATCCGGGCGCATGTGGATTATGCACTGATGGCGCTATTCAGTCTGGGCTTTTACGGGGCTGCCAAAGGCGCTGGTATCGACCTGCCAGTGCTGGCCTGCTCGGCGGTAGCGATTGGTGGCTTCACCAATCCGACCATCTTTATTGTGGCCGCATTTGATATGGCATTCTGGGACAAAATGATCTGGAAGCTTTTCTCGGCGGTGAGTTTTGCCATTACCACCGTGGGTTTTGTCTGGATTGGATTCACTTTTCTGCAATTTGCTTGGTAAAGTAGTCCAGCACAAAAAACATAATAATAGTTAAGGGGAGAGAACATGGCTGAATCTCAGCTGTTACAAACAGCGCGTGATCATGCGCTGGCACTGGAAAAAGGCGTTAATGACGTTGTTGTCGGTCAGACCCAGGCAGTCAGATTGATTCTGATTGCCCTGCATGCCCGCGGTCACGTCCTACTGGAAGGCGGTGTCGGTGTCGGTAAAACTACCTTGCTGCGGGCTTTTTCCAAAGCACTCGGCGGTGCATTCGGTCGTATTGAAGGTAGTGTCGATCTGATGCCCAATGACCTGCTTTACAGTGCCTGGGTGAATGCAGAAGGCAAACCGGTGATTGACCCCGGTCCGCTGATTAGCCACGGTGAAGAAACGGCGGTGTTCTTCTTCAACGAAATCAACCGCGCCAGGCCTCAGGTCCAGTCATTGCTGCTACGGGCCATGGCCGAGCGCAGCGTGGAAGCCTTCGGCAAGGAATACCGTTTCCCGCATATGGTGGTATTTGCTGACCGCAATGCGGTGGAAAAAGAAGAAACCTTTGAATTGAGCGCAGCCGCGCGTGACCGCTTCCTGTTTGAAATCAATATCAGTCGTCCTGAGGAAGACGAAATTCGCCGCCGGCTGATTTTCGATCCGGCTTTCCATGATGTTGATCAGTTACTCTCCGGTATCAGTGAGCCGTTGCTGGACTACCGCGAACTGAATCAACTGGATCGTGAAATTCAGCGTTCCATTTTTGTCTCACCGGAAATCGAAAACTACGTGGTGCGCCTCTGGGACGCCAGCTGGAAACCGGCGGAAATGGGTATCCAGCTCGATGATATCTACGTAGAAGACCTGGTGGTAGCCGGTGCCAGTGTGCGTGGCATGTCAGCGATGGTGCGTGCGGCCAAAGTCAGTGCCTGGCTGGAAGGGCGTGATCATGTGCTGCCGGATGATATTCATACCGTGCTGCTGCCCTCGATGACGCATCGTGTGTTCCTGTCGCCGGTCTATGAAGGTCGTCGTGAACAGATCATGCCGCAGTTTGTCAGTGCGCTGCGCGATCACATCGCTACACCTTAATCGTCATGGATTTACGAGACCTGCAGCCGCAGGAATTTACTTACCGTTTCCCGGATAAGGTGTTCGGTCATGTGCCCGGTGCCCATAGCGGCACCGCCTTGGGTAGTGGTGATCGCTTCGCCGGTTTTGCCGATCTGTTCGATTATCCCGATCCCCGACGTCTGGATATCCGCGCCAGTATCCGCAGTCAGGCAGCAGATATCACCCAGCAGCAACAGCGCTGGCTGGTGAAACGCTATCAGCAAAGAGCTTCGATCACCTTATGGCTGCTGGCTGATGTCAGTAAATCGATGTCGGTGGCCAGTGTGAATCACGAGAGACTGGCGCGACTGGCGCATATGATTGCGCACAGTGCTATCGGTCTGGGAGACCGCTTTGCCATGGCGGCTTTTGATTCGCTCTGGCGTCAGGATCTCACCATCATGCCGACCACACAGCGCAGTATGCCGGCTTTTGCTGCAGAAAAACTGCTGACTGCGCCAGCACCTTCAGCGCCCGGTGCCGATGGCCTGTTTCACGCGGCAGATCTGGTTAATAACAAACGGGCCATGGTGTTTCTCGCTTCTGACTTCTGTTTCGATCTGGAACTGGTTGAGCGCAGCCTGCGAAAGCTGTCGCATTACACGGTGATTCCGATTGTCTGGCGTCATGATGATGTTGATCATTTTCCGTCGCATGCAGGCTGGGCTGAAACCCGCGATGCCGAGACCGGTCAGCGTCACAGCGTGTGGATGCGGCCCGGGATGAAAAAGCGCTGGCAGCAGCAGATGGATGATCATTTTTCAAGGTTGACCGAGTGTTTCATGCGTTACCGCATCAGACCCTTGTTTGTAGATAGTGATATTACACCGCAGCAGTTGACCGAATATTTTCACGGTATGAAAAGAGCTTAGGGATGCTGATATGCGTAAATGCTTTGTATTAATCCTGTTTCTGTTGTCCCTGCAGGCGCAGGCAATAGATACCTCGATTGAGCTGGACCGGAGTTGGGGGCTGCTGGTGGGGGACATGCTGACAGCGACTGTGGAATTGCCCGTGCCGGTGACCGAACTCGACTCACACTCTCTGCCTCAGGATGAAAAGCGCTACGGTCCCTGGCTGTATCTGCATGACAGTCAGCAGCAGGGAAATGTGCTCACTTTGCACTTCCAGCTGATTAATGTGCCAGCTGAAAATCGTGAAGTCGCCACTCCGGAACTGGAGTTAAGAACAAAAGACGGCAAGTTCATCACGGTGCCGTCAGCACCGATGCAGATTGGCTCATTTATGGAACAGGGCGCTGAAGGCGAGGGCATGCCCAGTGTGATCCCGCGTGGTGATATGCGTCTAGTGCCCACCGAGCAAACCACATTGCTCTGGCAACTGTGGACCACACTGATGGTATTACTGCTGAGCAGTGTGATCTGGTTGTTCTGGCATTTTGGTCTGCGTCCCCGTCATCGCCTGCCGTTTGCATCGGCCATGTTTGAACTTAACAAGATGCGCCTGCTGGGCCGTAAAGATGCCGATGCGGCAAGCCGAAGCCTGCATCATGCATTTAATCGCAGTGCCGGCCGGGTTGTGATCAACAGCGAACTGGACAAACTCTGGCAGCAGTCTCCCTGGCTGACACCGCTGAAGACTGATATTGAGGCGTTTTACCGTAGTTCAGCGGCACATTATTTCAGCCCGGCAGCCGCCGAGCAGAAAACGTTTGAGGATGTACTGAAGCTGGCTAAAGCCTGCCGGGAGCGGGAGCGCCTGGCATGAACCTGTTGGGTCTGGAATGGTTTAACCCCGGCTTTTTGCTGCTGCTGCCATTGGCAGTGCTGCCCTGGTTTAACCACAATCTTGATAAAACCGTGGCCTGGGTCAATCTGGTGCCGATGGATCCCTTATCCCGCTTTTTCAACGTCGGTCTGAAAATTCTGTCGACACTGGTCATTACCGCATTGGTACTGGCGCTAGCCGGCCCCAGCCTGCCGGAGCAGAAAGTGGAACGCATTGGCGAGGGGGCGGAGATTGTGCTGCTGCTTGATCGCAGTCGCAGTATGGACGACCCGTTTGCGGTCAAGCATCAGGCAGCGGCAGTCAGTGTCGGCGGAGACAACTCCAAACGTAATGTCGCCCGTGATTATCTCACCGAGTTTGTCAAAAACCGGCCCGATGACCGTTTCGGATTTGTGTTTTTCAGTACCAAATCGGTCAATCTGCTGCCGCTGACTTATGACAAGGATGTCGTGCTGGCGACGATTAATGCCAATGCATTGGGTAAAGGTTTGTCCGATACCAATATGGCGGAGGCGCTGCTCAGCAGTGCCGAGATGTTTGAAGGTCAGGCATATCGAGGCTCACGCATCGTATTGCTGGTATCTGATGGAGGCCAGTTGTTGTCTGATGAAGCCAAGGAGCAGATCAGCCGGATTTATAAGGAGATGAACCTCAGCATTTACTGGATTTATCTCAAATCCAACCAGGCAATGACTTTGGAAGAGTCGGAAGAGGACAGTCTGCTCTGGGTCGATATTCCCGAACGTAAGCTGCATAACTTTTTCAAGTCCATCGGTGTGCCATACCGCGCTTTTGAGGCCGGCTCACTGGAAGCTTTTGCCGAGGCTCTGGCTGAAATCGACCGGCAGCACTATCAGACGCTGATCGTTGAGGAAACGCTGCCGCATGAACCTAAAACCGATGCCCTGTTATGGCTTGCATTGCTGGCAGCCCTCCTGCTGGCAGCATCTCATGTCTATACCTTCTGGGGAGTGAAAAAAGCCCATGAATAAATTTTTGCTTTTAGCCCGCTGGCTGCTGCTGTTACTGATTATCGGCAGTGCTATATTGGCTGTCATCACTGGGCTGCGCCTGTGGCAGGCACAGCAGGTCAATGCCTATATCAGCGAACCGGAAGCATTTGAAACCGTCCCCGATGATCCGCGGGCCCATTTCGCCTATGCCAATATGCTCGAGCGGCAGCAAAAGCATAACGAAGCATTGGAAGCTTTCACGCAGGTGCTGGGAGAGGCTGATGCCGGATTATTACCGCTCGCCTATTTCAACCGCGGCAATATCAATCTTCGTGAAGCGCTGGAGCTGACCAGCTCTGACGGTAGACAAATTCCGCTGGTGGAACTGGCCAAACAGGATTATCGCAGTGCGCTGGCCCTGGATCCGCAGATGTGGAGTGCCCGTTACAATCTGGAAATTGCATTGCGTGTGGTACCGGAAGATCCTGCCAATAATGAAGATTTTGAAAAAAATGTGATCAGCAGCCAGCGCTCGATTGAGAGTAAAGCCTTCAAGGTTGATTTGCCATGAGGCTGAGCTATCAGAAACGCATCATGCTCACTGCCATTATCATGGTGGTGGCCCTGTTGCTGGTGATGGCGGCGCTTTGGATGCCGCATATCAAGCGTGATGTCAAAATCATGGACGCGCTGTTCGTGATAGATATCACCGACAGCATGAATGTGCAGGATGCAAAGGTAAATGGTGAAGCAGTGAGCCGTCTGGCCTGGGCCAAAGAATTCACCCGTCGTACTTTTCTGGAGATGCCCTGCGGCGCCCATGCCGGCCTCGCGATTTTCAGTGAAGCCAGAAGCCTGATTCTGATGAATCCGGTGGAAGTCTGCAGCAGCTATCATGACCTCACGCAGATGCTGAACAAGTTCGATCCGCATATGGCCTGGGCCCGTTCCAGTGAAGTTTCCAAAGCGGTCTATACCGCTATTCGTCAGGCCAAGGAAATCGAACCCGAACCCACCATCGTGTTTGTCACTGATGGTCACGAATCGCCGCCGTTACATGAATCCCTGTTTCCCAAGTTCGATGGTAAACCGGGTGAAATCCATGGTGTGATGGTCGGCGTCGGTGGTGAAGATTTATTACCGATTCCCAAAACCAACGAACAGGGCGAAATAGAAGGCGTCTGGGGTGTCAATGATGTGATGCATCAGGATGTCTATGCCTCGCTACAGGCTGACACTACCATGAATGTGCCACAGGCACGCACTGAACATTTGTCTTCGCAGAAAAAGTCACACTTGCAGACTCTGGCAGATAGGGTGGGCTTTGAGTTTGTTTCGTCACCGACCAAGCCGGGCAAGCTGGTCGATACGATTCGGCAAGTCTCAGAAACTCGGCCACAGACCATTGATTATGATCTCTATGCCTGGTTTGCCGGGATCGCTTTGATATTGATTCTGCTGGTTTATTTACCTTATGGCTGGTTTATCCGAACCGACGATTAGCGGGTAACAGCCATCCAAGCGGGAGCTGGCTATGCAGTACAGGAACCGCATCAGAGATCTCATGCAGGCATTTGAATCATGCTGAGCTGGGATATCCCCGTACTATTGTGGCTGTTGCCCCTGGCCTTATTGCCCTGGCTCAGTCACAACACGGATAAGACTGTGGCCTGGCAGGCGCTGTTACCCCATGACCGCGTGTCACAACTTCTGACACTGCTGTTCAAAATCTTGTCATCCATGGTCATTGCCTGCCTGCTTGTGGCGCTGGCCAACCCGTACATCCCGGAACGAATCGTAGAGCGCAGCAGACAGGGTGCAGAATTCGTGATTTTGCTCGACCGCAGTCGCAGCATGGATGATATCTTCGCCCGGCCACCACGCAATACCTTACCGATAGAAGCGTTTTCCACCCGCAGTAAACGGACGGTGTCACGGGACTATCTGGTGGAATTTGTTAAACGCCGGCCGGATGACCGTTTTGGTTACATCCTGTTCAGTACCCGGGCAACTGAAATTCTGCCATTGAGCTACAACCGGGAGGCAATTCTGGCCACGATTGAAGCCGGAGGGCTGGGCAAAGGCTTGTCGAAAACCGATATCTTTAAGGCCCTGAGCAAGGCCGCCGACATGTTTGAGGGCGAAACCTACCGCGGTTCACGCAATATACTGCTGATTTCGGATGGCGGTGAAATACTGGATGCTGATGAAAAATCACAATTACAACAACGTCTGGCCCAGATGCGAATCAATCTATACTGGATTTATCTGCGTACTGTCAGGGGCATGACGCTCGACGAGCATGAGGATGACAATCTACTGTGGCTGGATATGCCGGAACGCAAATTACATGCATTTTTCAAGCAATTGAATACGCCTTATCAGGCATTTGAAGCTGGCTCTCTGAAAGAGTTTGCCGCAGCTATCGATGAGATACATCGCCAGCAATACCAGCCTTTAATCGTGGAAGAGCGGTTGCCCCGTCAATCACTGGCAGACCTGTTTTTATACATGGCTTTTTTGTCTTGTCTGGTATTGACTGTTGCCCGTGTTTACACCAGTTGGGGCGTAAGACAGGCGTTTAATAAGGAGACTGTTTGAGAGTCGCAATCGAAAGCCGGCTTTGCTATCGTGACCGGATAAAAACGTATTGAAGAACTGAACGCTAATGTGTCAAGTCTCGCCTTCTGAATGGCTGGAAATTTCCCTCGCTGAGCAAATATGCCGCCTGTGGCAGGATCAGAACTGTGTATTTACTGCAGCCGTTTCTACCGCCTTGAATGGTGCCGGTGAGGCTAACGGCAGTGGTTGTACACCGCGGGGCTGGCATCAGATACGTGCATTAATAGGTCAGGGACAACCACTCAATACCGTTTTTGTCGGTCGTCGTCCCACCGGCGAAATCTTTCATGCCCAAATGGCAAAGGATTATCCTGAACGGGACTGGATTCTGACCCGGATTTTATGGCTGAGTGGGCTGGAAATCGGCAGAAACCGGCTGGGAAATGTTGATACAATGCGTCGCTATATATACATCCACGGTTGTCCGGATTCGGCGCCGATGGGGCAGCCACTCTCCCATGGCTGTATCCGCATGCATAATCAGGATCTGCTGACTTTATTCGACCAGGTTAAACCGGGTCTTAAAGTCTTGATTCATGAATAGGGTTTAACAATATGACGCTAGGGCCGATGATGGTCGATCTGCTCGGCACTACGCTGAGTCAGGAAGAGAAAGAGATTCTGCAGCATCCGCTGGTCGGCGGTGTGATTCTGTTCAGCCGCAATTTTGAAAATGTCCGCCAGATAGAGTCACTTTGCAGTGAGATTCACGCCCTGCGACAACCACACCTTCTGATATCTGTTGATCATGAAGGCGGCCGGGTACAGCGTTTTCGCCAGGGATTTACCCGTCTGCCGCCAGTGGCGTCTATCGGTAAAGAATTTCATCAGCATCGCGAACTCACTCTGGAACGGGCCGAACAGACCGGCTGGCTGATGGCCGCTGAACTGCGCGCGGTCGGTGTCGACTTCAGCTTCGCCCCGGTACTGGATCTGGATTACGGCGTCAGTGAAGTGATCGGAGATCGTGCATTTCATCGTGATCCCAGGGCGGTTATTGATATTGCCCGTGCCTATATTCATGGCATGCGCAGGGCCTGGATGTCGGCGGTGGGTAAACATTTCCCCGGTCATGGTGCGGTGGAGGTCGACTCTCATCTCGGATTGCCGGTGGATGACCGTTATGTTGAAGACATGCTGCAGGCCGATATTCTGCCTTTTGCGCAACTGTGTCAGAAAGAACTGGCAGGCATCATGCCGGCACACATCGTTTATGAACAGAGTGATGAACGTCCGGCCGGCTTTTCCCGTTTCTGGTTACAGGAAGTGCTCAGAGATCGCCTCGGTTTTCAGGGGGCCATTCTGAGTGATGACCTCAGCATGGAAGGCGCAGCCATTGTCGGTGGTCCGCTGGAGCGGGCTGAGGCGGCACTGGAAGCTGGTTGTGATATGGTGCTGGTCTGCAATAATCCGGGCAGTGTGGTAGCGGTCATCGATGGCCTTAAAATTAAACCGGATCCACTGCGACATGCCCGACTGGTTCGATTGCATGGACGTCATGCGATGCCGCGTGAGGCGCTTCTGGCCAGTCCGGAATGGAAACAGGCAGTCGAAACCATCGCCGGTTATTCCCCGGATCCGGAAATGGAGCTCAATCTGGCATGAAACTAGGTTCAATCCTGCTCCTGCTGTTGTTGAGCTTTACGGCACAGGCAGGCGTATATCCAGGCGCTGCGGTGAGCAGTCAGCAGTCAGAAAACAAATCAAGCCAGACTGAAACGGCGAAACCGGCACCTCATCTTCCCAGCCCTCAGGCAACAGTGAAGCAGTTCATCAATGCCATGACCCGGGTTGCTACCGGTGACGATGAGGCTATTGATAAAGCCATTGCCACACTGGATTTATCCAAAGTCAGCCCGCTGATTCAGGATGAACGCGGCCAGCAGACTGCGCGTCTGTTATTCAGCGTGATACAGCTGGCCGCTATACCCAAGCTGGAAGAAATCCCGCTCAATCCCAAGCTGGAACAGTACACCTTACTGCGCACAGAGGCAGGCAATGTGGTGCTGCGGATTAACGACCAGAATAACTGGCTGTTCACAAGCAAAACGGTCGATAGAATCCCGGCAATTTTCGATGTGTTGACCCAGGAACTGAGCTTTGCCGAAGGCGGGGAGGGCAATGTTTCACTACCCACCAGTGTGCAATTAAGAGCGCAAATGCCGGCGGTGATGAAACAGGGCTTTCTGCTGGAGTACTGGCAATGGATAGGGCTGTTTCTGATTATTGTGGTCGGTTCAATCGCTGACAAGGTACTGGCCTGGGTACTGAAAATCAATGTCAGCCGCTGGCAGAAGCAGCACCCGGCATTTGAGACACTGGACAGCAATATATTGCGTCCGCTGGGGCTGATGGCGATGGCACTGATGTGGTGGTCGGGGCTCAATATGCTGGGCCTGCCGGATACCGCTCTGGTGATTTTGCTGGTGGCGGTGAAACTGCTGGTCTCGCTGTCCGGTATCTGGAGTGCTTTCCGGATTGTCGATATTTTTGATGCTTTATGGACCGGCCGGGCACTGAAAACCCACAACAAGTTCGATGACCTGCTGGTGCCGATGGTCAGCAAGAGTCTCAAAGTATTTGTTGTGGTTATCGGTATCGTTTTTGCCGCAGATAATCTGAATATTGATGTCACCAGTCTTTTAGCCGGTCTGGGCCTCGGTGGTCTGGCTTTCGCCCTGGCAGCAAAAGACCTGCTGGGCAATTTTTTCGGCTCGGTGACAGTGTTGCTGGATCGCCCTTTCAGTATTGGTGACTGGGTAGTCATTGGTGATATCGAAGGCACGGTGGAACAGGTCGGCTTCCGCAGCACGCGCATCAGGACCTTTTACAATTCTCTGGTCACCATGCCTAACTCGATTCTGACCACGACCAAAATCGACAATATGGGCGCGCGCCGTTTTCGCCGCATGACCCAGTCACTGTCAGTGACTTATGATACCGCGCCGGAAAAAATTGAAGCCTTCTGCGAAGGGATCCGCAAGATCATTCAGATGCATCCCTACATGCGTAAGGATTATTATCAGGTTTATTTCAATGAGTATGCCTCCGCCTCGTTGAATATCCTGGTATATGTTTTCTGGGCAACGCCGGACTGGAGCACCGAACTGCGGGAGCGTCACCGCTTTTTGCTCGATATTCTGCGTCTCGCGAGACAGTTGGAAGTCGAGTTTGCTTTCCCGACCCAGACTTTGTATCTCAAGCGCGGTGATATCGAGCATCCGGCCGTAGAGCCCTTTAAACCGGGCATGAGCCAGGAAGAAGCGCTGGCACGCGGGCAGCAAGAAGCGGAATCGATAGTCAGTCAGACTTTGGGCAGTGATATCCCGGGTCCGGTTGAGTTTCCACGTTAGATTTTATTTTACAGGCAGGTTTTAGCTTTAATGGCCGAACAGTTCGTTCACTTACATCTTCATACCGATTACTCCCTGATCGACGGTCTGGTCCGGGTCAAACCGCTGGTCAAACAGGTTGCCGACTATGGTATGCCGGCGGTAGCCATTACCGACCAGCACAATCTGTTTGCCGCGGTAAAACTGTTTAATGCGGCGATGCAGGCCGGGGTGAAACCGATTCTGGGGGCTGATCTGCGTCTGCGTGATCCCAACGATGCCAAGCACAGCACCCGCTTTGTTGTGCTGTGTATGAATCTGGCGGGTTTCCATAACCTGTCACGGCTGTTGTCGCGCGCCTATATGGAAGGTCAGCACCTTGGTGTGCCGATGCTGGAAGCCGACTGGCTGGAAGGTCAGACGGATGGTCTTATCTGCCTGTCCGGTGGTCGTGATGGCATTCTGGGCAGGGCGCTGCTCAATCATCAGCAGGATGAAGTGCAAAACCAGCTTGCTTTCTGGCAAGGGCTTTTCCCCAACCGCTTCTACCTGGAGCTTATCCGCACCGGGCGTGAGGATGAAGAGCGTTTTGTGCGCGAAGCCGTGACACTTGCCGCAGAAAAACAGATCCCGGTGGTGGCGACCAATGATGTGCGCTTTCTCAAAGCCGAGCAGTTCGAGGCGCATGAAGCCAAGGTTTGCATTCATGACGGGCGACAGCTCGATGATCCGCGTCGCCCCCGCGTTTATTCTGAGCACCAGTATCTGCGCAGCGCTGAGGAAATGGCCAAAGTATTTGCCGATATTCCGGAAGCGATTGAAAACACGGTAGAAATCGCCAAGCGCTGTAATCTGGAGTTGACGCTGGGCGAGCACTACCTGCCTGATTTCCCGGTGCCGGAAGGCATGACCATCGAGGCGTTCTTTGCAGAAGAATCCTACAAAGGGCTGGCTGAACGCTTACAGGTGTTGTTCCCGGATGAAGCCGAACGCGAGACGAACAAAGCCAGATACGAAGAGCGACTACAGATCGAGCTCGACGTCATCAACAGCATGGGTTTTCCGGGCTACTTTCTCATCGTTGCCGACTTCATTCAATGGGCCAAGAATAACGGCGTACCGGTGGGGCCGGGGCGGGGTTCTGGTGCCGGTTCACTGGTAGCCTATGCCCTCAAAATCACCGATCTGGACCCGCTTCAGTACGACTTGCTGTTCGAACGCTTTCTGAACCCTGAGCGGGTATCGCTGCCTGACTTTGACGTCGATTTCTGCATGGACGGCCGCGACCGCGTGATCGAATACGTATCAGAGCATTACGGCCGTGATCATGTCTCGCAGATCATTACTTACGGGACGATGGCGGCAAAAGCGGTATTACGTGATGTCGGTCGGGTGCTGGGCCATCCCTATGGCTTTGTCGATCAGCTGGCCAAGCTGGTGCCGTTTGAGCTGAAAATGACCCTGACCAAGGCGCTGGAACAAGAGCCTCAGCTGAAAGAACGCTACGACAACGAAGAAGAAGTCAAAGCACTGATTGATCTGGCCCTGCAACTGGAAGGACTGACCCGTAATGTCGGTAAGCACGCCGGTGGCGTTGTTATCGCACCCAAAGTGCTGACTGAATATACGCCGCTATATTGCGAGCACAACGGCGCCGGCCTGGTTTCCCAGTTCGACAAGGATGATGTGGAAAGCGTCGGTCTGGTCAAATTCGACTTTCTGGGTCTGAAAACGCTGACAGTCATCGACTGGGCGATGAATAACGTCCGTACGCTGCTGGGTGACAAGGCGGATGAGATTGATATCACCAATCTGCCGCTGGATGACAAGCCGACTTTCGATTTGCTCAAACGCTGCGAAACGACCGCGGTATTCCAGCTGGAATCGCGGGGTATGAAAGAGCTGGTCAAACGCCTGCAACCGGATACCTTTGAAGATATTATTGCTCTGGTGGCACTGTTCCGGCCGGGGCCACTGCAATCGGGCATGGTCGATGACTTTGTGAATCGTAAGCACGGTCGTGCCAGGGTCGATTATCCACACCCCGATCTGGAGCCGGTACTGAAACCGACTTACGGCGTTATCGTCTACCAGGAACAGGTCATGCAGATCGCCCAGATCCTGGCCGGTTACAGCCTCGGCGGCGCGGATATGCTGCGCCGGGCGATGGGGAAGAAAAAGCCCGAGGAAATGGCCAAACAACGCCAGATATTCCTGGAAGGGGCCGCAGGTCGGGGCATCGAGGAAAATGAAGCCGGCCCCATCTTCGATTTGATGGAAAAATTCGCCGAATACGGTTTTAACAAATCACACTCGGCCGCCTATGCACTGGTCGCATACCAGACCGCCTGGCTCAAGGCGCATTATCCGGCCGCCTTTATGGCAGCCGTCTTATCCGCGGATATGGATAACACCGATAAAGTGGTCGGGCTTATCGACGAATGCCGCGATATGAAGCTCAATGTACTGCCGCCCGATGTCAATCACAGCAAGATTAAATTCACCGTTGAGGACGAGCGCACTATCCGCTATGGCCTCGGCGCCATCAAAGGTGTGGGCGAATCAGCCCTGGCCGGTATTGTCGCCGAACGGGAGCAGGGTGAGGCATTCGGTTCTTTGTATGATTTCTGTCGCCGCGTTGATATGCGCAAGATCAATCGCCGGGTGATGGAGTCGCTGGTTAAAGCCGGGGCACTGGATTCTCTCGGTGGCCATCGTGCCAGTCTTAATGCCAGCCTGACCAAGGCGATGCAGATCGCCGAGCAGCACCGTCGCGACCAGGACAGTGGCCAGAACGATTTGTTCGGCCTTAGCCCGGAGAGTGATACCGAACAGGATGAGCCGCTGGAGCAGGCTGCAGAATGGGCAGAAGAGCATCTGCTCCTGGCTGAAAAAGAGACGCTGGGTCTCTATCTCAGTGGGCATCCGATTGATCGTTATGAAGCCGAACTGGCTGAATTTATCCCGAAAAAAATCAATGAACTGGATGCCCCTGAATCCAAGGGATATCAGCGAAATGAAAAACCGGTACTGACGGCCGGCCTGATCGTGGCAATCCGCACCATGAAATCAAAAAGCGGCAGCCGCATGGCCTTTATCACGCTTGATGATCAGAGCGGTCGACTTGAGGTACGGGTGTTCGGTGATGTCTATGAGCAATATCAGAGCTATATTCAGCCGGATAAGCTGGTGGTGATTCAGGGCAAGATCGGTCAGGACAATTTTACCGGCGGCTTGTCGGCCACCGCCGAAAAAGTGTTCGATATCACCGGCGCCCGTGAAGCTTTCGGTCAGGCTCTGCAGATAAACTATGCCAATGAGGATGAAGCCAATCCGTGGCTGGAACAACTGAAAACCACATTGACACCCTTCAAAGGCGGCGGTCTTGGGCTGGAGCTCAGGTATCAGAATCAGCAGGCCAGTGCTTTGTTTATGCTGGGGGAAGAATGGCAGGTGACGCCGAGTGATACCTTATTGAATCAGATCGCTGCCTTGCCGGGAAAAGTTGCTGTTACAATGAGATACAAGTCCTCAGCATAAGGAGGCTCTATGGCTGCGGGTGATAAGAATTCAACAGCGCGCAGCGCAGTCGGTGATGACGCTTTGACCGATGCGCTGGATGCCGCGCTGGAGGCAGCCAAAAAGCCGCCGCCTAAAGCGCCGGCTGCCGATAAAGCAGATGCCAAACTCACTGCTGACGAGCACAGCCAGCGTAAGCTTGCCGAGCGTTTGAGTCTGCCTTTTATACGCCTTCATGATTACCCTTTTGATGAAACAGTTCTCAGCCTGATTCCGGCCGAGTTCGCCCGTAAGCATGATGTCATACCCCTCAGGGTCAATAAAACGCATCTGCTGGTGGCTTTGGCGAGCCCGATGGACATGGACCTGTTCCAGACCCTCAATTTCATTACCGGTTACAACATTGATGTGGCGGTCGCTACCCGCAGTGAAGTCCAATGGGCAGTCAGAAAATATTATGGTGCCCGTGATGATGAACTGGCACTGGAATCGCTGAATGGCACGACTCAGCCGTATAAAGCGGCGGCTGATCTGCATGATGAAATGATGCGGCTCAGCAGTGAAAAGCCGATTGTGAGGCTGGTCGCCAATATCATTGTCGATGCGATTGAACGCCGGGCTTCAGATATTCATATCAAACCCCGTGACAAGAACGTCGAGCTGATATATCGGATGGACGGTGTGCTCACCAATATCCGTTTTTTCAGCAAGACTTTATTACCTGCTGTTGTCAGCCGCATAAAAATTCTGGGCGGAATGAATATCGCCGAAAGAAGGCTGCCTCAGGATGGTCGTTGCTGCGTCAAACATAAAAGCAACCCGGTCGACTTGCGGATTTCAATTATGCCCACCGTTGAGGGAGAGAGTGTGGTCATCCGCCTGCTTAATGCCCAGGTTGGCTTGAAAGCCGTATCAGAGCTGGGCTTTTCAGAACATGATGAGGACATCTTTCTCGATCTTTTAAACAAGAGTAACGGGATTTTTCTGGTTACAGGGCCTACCGGTTCCGGCAAATCCACCACTTTGTATGCGGCTCTGGCTGAAGTGCAGAAGCAGAACGTCAATATTCTCACGGTCGAGGATCCGGTTGAATACCATATGGATGGCATTCAGCAGATTCAGATTAATCACACCACCGGTTACACCTTTGCCCGGGCCTTGAGAAATATCCTTCGCCATGATCCCGATGTCATTCTGGTGGGTGAAATCCGCGATGAGGAGACCGGGAAAATTGCCGTGGAAAGCGCACTGACGGGCCATCTTGTGCTCAGTACACTGCACACCAATGATGCCGCCGGTGCTGTCACCCGACTGCTGGAAATGGGTATTGAGCCTTATCTTTTAACCGGCTGCCTGCTGGGGGTGCTGGCCCAGCGTCTGGTCAAACGCAACTGTCAGCATTGTCTCGAGGAAGAGCCAGTCGATACGCTGATTAGACACGCACTGGATATCAGCGACAAAGAAACCTTCTATCGCAGCCGTGGTTGTGAGCACTGTAATCACACCGGTGTTGCCGGCAGGATGGCGGTCTATGAATTGCTGGAAGTGAGTGATAGCCTGCGGAAATTAATCCATGTTGATATAACATCCGGCGAAATTCATGATCATGCGATTAGAGAAGGCATGGTGTCGCTAACTGAAAATGCCCTGGCACGGGCCCGTTCGCGAGAGATTTCATTGGCCGAAGTCTATCGTGTACGATTGGACTAATAGATTGTTTGGATAATTTTGAGGATAAGCCACGTGGATATGAATCCTTATTTCAGGTTGATGGCGGACAAAGAAGCATCGGATATGTTTTTTTGTACCGGCACCGAACCACACATCAAAATTCAGGGTGTGATTCGGCCTGTTGGAACCCAGAAGCTGGCACCGGGTGATGTCCGTGAAATGGCTTATTCACTGATGAACGAGGAGCAGGCCGCCGAGTTTGAAAAAACACTGGAAATGAACTTTGCGGTTCCGCTCAAGGGCGTCGGCCGTTTCCGTGTCAATATCTTCCGTCAGCGCGGCGAGTGTTCCATTGTTATCCGCTATATCAAAACCAAGATTCCACGTTTTGAAGAGATGAATCTGCCACAGGTATTGGGCGATATCGTGATGGAAAAACGCGGGCTAATCCTGGTGGTAGGTGCTACCGGCTCCGGTAAATCAACCACGCTGGCATCGATGATTGGTCATCGTAACCGCAACTCCAGCTCGCATATTCTGACGATTGAGGATCCGCTGGAATTTGTTCATGCTCATGAACGTTCGATTGTGCAGCAACGTGAAGTCGGTATTGATACGCTCAACTATGAGAATGCGCTGAAAAATGCGCTGCGGGAAGCACCGGATGTCATCCTGATTGGTGAGATCCGGGATATGGATACCATGAAGCATGCCATCAATTATGCTGAAACCGGTCATCTGTGCCTCGCTACGCTGCACTCCAATAACGCCAACCAGGCGCTGGACCGGATCATCAACTTCTTCCCGGAAGCGCTGCATCGCCAGTTGTTTATGGATATGTCGCTGAACCTGCGCGCGATTGTATCGCAGCGCCTGTTGCCGACCGTAGATGGCAGTGCGCGGGTGCCGGCGGTGGAGATCATGCTCAATACACCCTATATTTCTGAGCTTATCAATAAAGGTGAAGTCGGTAGCATCAAGGATGCGATGAAAGAGTCTACCGACCCCGGCACGGTGACTTTCGACCAGGCTCTGATTAAACTCTACAAGAGCGGTAAAATCACGCTGGAAGAAGCATTGCAGAATGCCGACTCACGTAATGACCTCAGCCTCGCTATCCGTCTCGGCGAGGGCGCAATGGACAATGATGAAGACGATGAATTGATCCTCAACTAAGTTTTGTCCGTCGCCTCTGTGTATAATTCGACAATTTTGGATGTAAGGGTAACCTGATGCAGTTAAATTTCCTTGACTACGAACAACCCATCGCCGAACTGGAAGCGAAAATCGATGAGTTGCGCTACATGAGTAACGACAGTGATCTCAACATCACTGAAGAAATTCAGAAGTTAAAGGAAAAAAGCGAGTCCCTGACCAAGTCGATTTTCGCCTCGCTGACACCCTGGCAGGTCACCCAGATGGCTCGTCATCCGCAGCGACCCTACACGCTGGATTACATCAAACATATCATCAGCGATTTTGAAGAACTGCATGGCGACAGAACTTATGCTGATGATGCGGCCCTGGTCACCGGTATCGGTCGTCTCAATGGCCGTCCGGTGGCTGTGATTGGTCACCAGAAAGGTCGTGACACCAAGGAAAAAGTAGCCCGCAACTTCGGTATGCCACGCCCCGAAGGCTACCGTAAAGCGCTGCGTATTATGAAAATGGCAGAGCGTTTCGGCCTGCCTGTCATTACCTTTATTGACACACCTGGCGCTTACCCCGGCATCGGTGCCGAAGAGCGGGGGCAGAGTGAAGCGATTGCACGTAACCTCTATGAAATGGCCAAACTGAAAACACCGATCATTTCCACTGTCATTGGTGAAGGTGGTTCCGGCGGTGCTTTGGCAGTCGGTGTCGCTGATCATCTGATGATGCTGCAATACAGCATCTATTCTGTTATCTCGCCGGAAGGCTGCGCTTCTATTCTCTGGAAAAGTGCTGAAAAAGCCGCCGATGCCGCAGCAACCCTCGGCGTCACATCCGATCGTCTGAAAGAACTGAAACTGATTGATGAAGTGGTGCCTGAACCACTGGGTGGCGCTCATCGCAATGTTGAAGAAATGGCAGCACGGGTCAGGAAATCCATTGAAGCCAAGATCAAGGAACTGGAAGCGGTTTCTCATGACAATCTGATCAAACGCCGTCAGCAACGGATCCTGAGTTACGGCGAATTCGAGGGGTGAGTCCGGGGTGTCTTTCAACCCCCAACAATGCATCGTTGACCTGATTAAACTGGTGGAAGGTCGCGCTGTTTGCGTTGCTTTCAGCGGTGGTGTTGATTCTCACGTCTTGCTGCACCTGCTGGCCACAACCCGGCACCCACAATTACCCGCTATCAGAGCCCTGCATATTGATCACGGGCTGCATGCTGAATCTGCCAGTTGGGCAGAGCACTGCAGAAAAGTCGCGCAGGAACTGGACATTGAATTTGAATCCATCCAGGTCAGCGTTGAGAATATCGATGAATTAGGTCTGGAAGCGGCTGCCCGCGAGGCCCGCTATCATGCCTTTGCTTATGATCTGAGCCCGGATGAAGTGCTGCTTACCGCCCAGCATCAGGATGACCAGGCAGAAACCCTGATGCTGCAGTTACTCCGCGGCGCCGGCCCGGCCGGTTTATCTGCGATGTGGCCGGAAGCCACTATTGACGGTCTCACCATCGTGAGGCCATTGTTGAATCTGTCCAAGGCGGATCTGCTGGAATATGCCGAGTTGCATCATCTGCAATGGATTGATGATCCCAGCAATACCGATCTCAGTATTAACCGTAATTATCTGCGCCATGAAATCTGGCCGCGTTTGATTGAACGCTGGCCGGCTGTGTCAAAAACATTGAGTCGTAGTGCGGAACACTGCCGTGAAGCAGTTGAACTGATGCGTGAACTCGGCAGTCTCGATGCCCGCCATGTCTGCCCGCAACAAAAAAATCGCCTTTCTATCCCAGCGCTGAGTCAGTTACCTCAGGCCAGACAGCGGAATCTGCTGCGTTATGCACTGGAACAAAATAATTTGCCTTTACCGTCAGCGGCTATTCTGCAGCGAATTGTTGATGAAGTGATTCCGGCAGCCGAGGACAGGAACCCCGAAGTACACTGGCCGGGGGCGATGGTCAGACGTTACCGTGATGTCATCTATCTTGAACCGGATCGTGATGAAGCCCTGGATTTGGGTGAGATCAGGATAACAGGCAGTGATGAGGTCAGCTTGCCGGATGGCCGCCTGCTGAAATGGCAGCTGGAATCCGGGAAAGGGCTCAAACAGCATGTGCTGAACGGCCCGCTCATGCTCAAATTCCGCGAGGGCGGCGAGCGGATCCGTCTGCAGGGTCATGCGCAGCACAAGTCACTCAAACAACTGTTTCAGGAATGGGATGTGCCGCCCTGGCAGCGTCAGCAGATCCCGCTGCTGTTTGTTGATCATGAACTGGTAGCCGTTGTCGGTTATGGCTATGCTGAACATTACGCCGCGGACATCGGCGAGAAGGGATGGCTGCCGGTACTGGAACAGGCATCTTCGAAACCAGTTTTTGATTGAGCGCACAAGGCAATTCTGATAATTTATACCCTATTTTGAGCGCAGCCATTCTGGCCGCGTCATTTTTATTGAACTCTCCATAATATGACTAAATTTATTTTTGTCACTGGTGGTGTTGTGTCGTCTCTCGGGAAGGGAATCGCGGCGGCATCACTGGCTGCGATACTTGAAGCCCGTGGTCTGAAAGTCACCCTGGTTAAACTGGACCCATACATCAACGTCGACCCGGGGACCATGAGCCCGCTGCAACACGGCGAGGTGTTTGTGACAGAAGACGGCGCCGAGACCGATCTTGATCTGGGCCATTACGAACGCTTCATTGACGCAGATATGAGTAGTCGTAATAACTACACCACCGGCCAGATTTACGAAAACGTCATTCGTAAAGAGCGCCGTGGCGAATACCTCGGAAACACTGTTCAGGTTATTCCTCATATTACCGATGAAATTAAACGCTGCATCTACGAAGGTGCGGATGATGCCGACGTGGCGCTGATCGAGATTGGCGGTACCGTCGGTGACATCGAATCGCTGCCATTCCTGGAAACCATCCGTCAGATGGCGACCGAACTGGGCCGTGAACGCGCGCTGTTCCTGCACCTGACATTGGTGCCTTACATCGCTTCGGCCGGTGAAATCAAAACCAAACCGACTCAGCATTCTGTGAAAGAGCTGCGCACCATCGGTATTCAGCCTGATGTACTGGTTTGCCGTATTGATCGTCCACTGCCGGAGTCAGAGCGTCGCAAGATTGCCCTGTTTACCAATGTGCCGGAAAAAGCGGTTATCTCGGCCATCGATGTCGACAGTATTTACAAAATCCCGATGGAACTGCATCGTCAGGGGCTGGACGACATCGTCGTTAAACAACTGGGCATTGATGCCAAACCCGCTGACTTAAGCCAGTGGGAAAAGGTTTATGAAAACCTGAGTAACCCCGAAGGTGAAGTCAATATCGCCATGGTCGGTAAATACATGGAGCTGACCGAGGCCTATAAATCCCTGTCTGAATCGCTGATTCATGCCGGCATTCATACCCGTACCAAGGTCAATGTGCATTATGTTGATTCAGAGCAGATTGAGCAGCAGGGCACCGATTGCATCAAGGATATGGATGCGATCCTTGTTCCGGGCGGCTTTGGTGAGCGTGGTGTCGAGGGCATGATTGAAACGGCCCGTTTCGCCCGCGAGAACAATATTCCTTACCTGGGTATTTGCCTCGGTATGCAGGTCGCTGTTATCGAGTATGCCCGTCATAAGGCCGGTCTGCCTGAAGCGTACAGCACCGAGTTTGATCTCAATACCAAGGACCCGGTCATTGGTTTGATTACTGAATGGCAGAGAGCCGATGGCACGGTCGAGCAGCGGGATCAGGATTCTGATCTGGGCGGCACCATGCGTCTTGGCGGTTACTCCTGCCAGTTGAAGCCGGATAGTCTGGCGCGCAAGATTTACGGCGCTGATGAGATTGTCGAACGCCATCGTCACCGCTACGAATTCAACAACAATTATATGGAAGCGCTGGAAAAAGCAGGGCTGGTTTTCTCGGGCATGTCTAAAGACCAGAGCCTTGCTGAGATGATCGAAATTCCGGAGCATCAGTGGTTTGTGGCCTGTCAGTTCCATCCTGAATTCACCTCAACACCGCGTCACGGCCATCCTTTGTTTGAAGGCTTTATCAGCGCGGCCAAGCAGAACAAACAGCAGCGGGGTAACAACTGATGCAATTATGTGGATTTGAAGCCGGCAACCGGCAGCCGCTGTTTCTGATCGCCGGCACCTGTGTGATTGAGAGTGAGCAGATGACCATGGATGTCGCGGGTCAGCTCAAGGAGATCACCGATAAACTTGGTATCAATTTTATCTACAAGTCCTCTTTCGACAAAGCCAATCGTACTTCAACCAAGAGCTATCGTGGCCCTGGTGTAGAAGCCGGCCTCGCCATCCTGGAAAAGGTCAAAAAAGAATTCAATCTGCCGGTACTGACCGATGTGCATGAAGACACGCCGCTGGCCGAAGTTGCCAGTGTCGTCGACGTATTGCAGACACCGGCTTTCCTGTGCCGTCAGACCAATTTCATCGTCAATGTCGCCAGTCAGGGCCTGCCGGTCAATATCAAGAAAGGCCAGTTCCTGGCCCCGTGGGATATGCAGCATGTCGCTGCCAAGGCCAAGTCAACCGGTAACGAGCAGATCATGCTCTGCGAACGCGGCACCTCATTCGGTTACAACACCCTGATTTCGGATATGCGCGGTCTGCCGATTATGCGCAATATGGATTGTCCGGTGGTATTTGATGCCACCCACTCGGTGCAGCAGCCGGGCGGACAGGGCGGGGCTTCCGGCGGGCAGCGTGAATTTGTCCCGGTACTGGCCCGTGCGGCTGTTGCAACCGGCATTGCCGGCCTGTTTATGGAAACCCACCCTGAGCCGGAAAAAGCCTTAAGTGATGGTCCAAATTCATGGCCTTTGCATCAGTTATCCGCTTTGCTGGAAACACTGCAGGCCATCGACAGCACAGTTAAACAACAGGACTATATTGAAGACGCCCTGCTGGCGAACCGCTGATAGTCTGAAAACAATTTCTGATATACGGGAGCAAAGCCTTGAGCAAGATCATTGATGTAACAGCACGTGAAATTATCGATTCACGCGGCAATCCAACCGTAGAAGCCGATGTCGTGTTGGAGAGCGGTGCCATGGGGCGCGCTGCGGTACCATCAGGTGCCTCAACCGGCGAGCGTGAAGCCGTCGAGTTGCGTGACGGCGACAAAGCACGTTACCTGGGTAAAGGCGTACTGAAAGCTGTCGCTGCGGTGAATGGTGAACTGCGTGAGGCGGTACTGGGTATGGAAGCCTCTGACCAACGCGCAATTGACAATAAGCTCATCGAAACGGACGGTACTGAAAACAAAGGTCGTCTGGGTGCCAATGCGCTGCTGGCGATTTCAATGGCGACTGCCCGTGCCGCGGCAGCCGATGCCAAAAAGCCCCTGTACAAATATCTGGCAGAGAGCGATGAAGCGGTGATGCCGGTTCCGATGATGAACATCATCAATGGTGGCTCTCACGCCGATAACAGCGTCGATCTGCAGGAATTCATGATTATGCCGGTCGGTGCCAGCAGCATCAGCGAAGCCATTCGCTATGGCGCGGAAGTGTTTCATGAACTGAAAAAAGTGCTGAACAGCAAAGGCCTCAACACTGCTGTCGGTGATGAAGGTGGTTTTGCGCCGGATCTGCCGTCCAACGAAGCTGCGATCGAAGTCATCCTGCAGGCGATTAAGAACGCAGGCTACGAAGCCGGTAAAGACATTATGCTTGCCCTGGATGCAGCCAGCTCCGAGTTTTACAAGGATGGTCAGTATGTGCTGGCCTCTGAAAACCGTTCTCTGTCTTCTGCCGAGTTTGCAGATCTGCTGGCCGACTGGGTCAGTAAATACCCCATCATCAGTATAGAAGACGGTATGGATGAAAATGACTGGGAAGGCTGGAAACTCTTGACCGATAAAATCGGTGACAAAGTACAGCTGGTCGGTGACGATCTGTTTGTCACCAATCCTAAAATCCTGCAGCAAGGCATCAACAAAGGCGTCGCTAACTCGATTCTGATTAAAGTCAACCAAATCGGCACGCTGTCTGAAACTCTGGATGCAATTAATCTTGCCAAGGAAAATGGTTATACCGCGGTAGTCTCTCACCGTAGTGGTGAAACCGAAGACACCACCATTGCCGATTTGGCTGTGGCGACCAATGCCGGTCAAATCAAAACCGGTTCATTGTCACGTTCAGACCGCGTTGCCAAATACAATCAGCTGCTGCGTATCGAAGCCGAACTGGGTGACAAAGCCAGCTATCCCGGCATGAAGGCGTTCAACGTCAAGTAAGGCCTGATGACTAAGCCCGTCATGATTTTTCTGGCCATTTTGCTGGTATTGCTGCAATACCGATTATGGCTGAGTCATGACGGGTTACCGTCTTTGCTGCGTTTACACCATCAGGTGGAAAAACAGCGTCTTGATAATGAAAAACTGACTGAACGCAACCAGGTACTGGCGGCAGAAGTTCAGGATTTGAAAAGTGGTCTCGATGCCCTGGAAGAACGTGCCCGTAGTGAGCTGGGCATGATAAGAGAAGGCGAGACTTTCTTTCATGTCATAGAAGAGCAAGATGAGCACAACTGAAGCCGTCTGGGCTGTGGTGCCGGCAGCCGGCATCGGCAGCCGCATGGGCGCCGATATTCCCAAGCAATATCTTCAACTCAATAACAAAGCTTTGCTTCAGCACACACTGGAGCGGCTCGCTTCCCACCCACGCATCACCGGCATTGTCGTCGCATTGGCGGATAACGACCCCTGGTGGCCTGCGCTTAAGCTCAGCCTGGATTGCAAATTGCTGTTGACCAAAGGCGGTGAGACACGCTCAGATTCAGTTTCCAATGCACTGGAAACGCTTGCTGAGGAAACGGATGACAATCCGTGGTTACTGGTTCATGATGCAGCCCGCCCCTGTATTCGCCACAGCGATATTGACCGGATGCTACTGCAATTGAGCGAACATGGGGTCGGTGGCATTCTCGGGGTTCCGGTCACGGACACCGTCAAACGGGTTGATGACAAGGGCGTCATTGTTGAAACCGTCGACCGTCATGGTTTATGGCGCGCGGGCACGCCACAGATGTTTCGTCTGAAACTGCTGCAACAGGCTTTGTCCTCAGCAGCGGAACAGGGGCATGTTGTAACGGATGAAGCGAGTGCCATAGAGCTGATGGGATTGCACCCGATGATGGTGGAAGGGCATCAGGATAATATCAAGGTCACCTTACCACAGGATCTGGCTCTGGCCAGCCTGTATCTGGAACAACAAAGCAGAGGTCAATAATGCGCATCGGTCATGGCTATGATGTACACCGCTTCGCCGTAAACCGGCCATTAATCATCGGCGGTGTGACTATCCCTCACAGCCATGGTCTGGAAGCCCATTCTGATGGTGATGTGCTGATCCATGCCATATGTGACGCCTTACTGGGTGCGGCCGGATTATGGGACATCGGCCATCACTTCCCGGATACCGATCAAACCTTTAAAAACATCGACAGCCGCGTTTTGCTGCGGCGGGTCATGGCTGACTTATTCGAACGCGGCTGGGTGGTCAATAACATCGATGCCACCGTGATTGCACAAGTACCCAAGCTGGCACCGTTCATTCCCGACATGAAAAGCCTGCTCGCCACTGATATGGCTATCGACGAAGAGGAACTCAATATTAAGGCGACGACCACAGAAAAGCTTGGCTATATCGGCCGCAAGGAAGGCATTGCAGCCCATGCCGTTGCGCTGTTGAGGAAAGCCTGATGACATTTGATTTCAGCCAGTTGCAACGCGCTAATCCAGAGGCTGCTGCCTGTCGCGCCGATATTCGACTACAAGACGCGCACTTCCGGGTCGATGAACAGTTGCCTTTCGAACCCAGTGGCGAGGGTGGCCATGCGATGCTGCTGATAGAGAAAACCGGCAGTAATACGGATTGGCTTGCAAAGCAACTGGCGGCTTTTGCCGGTGTCGAGGATGTGGCTGTCGGCTATGCCGGTTTGAAAGATCGACATGCCGTGACCAGTCAGTGGTTTACCGTCAAGACAGAAGGGCACGAAGAACCAGACTGGTCGCAGTTTTCAGCCGATGACTGTCAAATCAAAACCCTCACAAGACACAACAAAAAACTTAAACGGGGTGTTTTATCAGGCAACCAGTTCTCGCTGGTTTTAACCGGTATTGAGGGCGACAGCGCTGTCTGGGAACGCAATCTGCAACGGATCAAGACGCAAGGTGTTCCCAACTATTTCGCCGAACAGCGCTTTGGTCACCGCTTTGCTAACCTCGAGCGTGCTCAACAATGGTTTGAAACCGGCAGAAAGCCGAAAAAGCGCCAGCAGAAAAGCATGATTTTATCTGCCGCGCGTTCCTGGTTATTCAATCAGGTGCTGTCATACCGAATCAGTCAACATAACTGGCAGACCGGTGTGTCCGGCGATGTCATGCAACTGGCCGGTACCGGTAGCATTTTCCTGGCTGAAGAGATCGATGAAAAAATCGCTGAACGGCTTAAAACTTTTGATATCGATATTACAGGTCCCATGTGGGGCCGCGGCAGGGCGGCAAATCAAGCCGACAGCCTGGCTTTGGAAAACGTTGCACTGGCTGAATGGCAAAAATGGCAACAGGGGCTGGAACAGGCTGGGCTCAAGCAGGAAAGACGACCGCTACGGGTCTTGCCACAGAACATGAGCTGGCAATTTAATGCCGGTAACTTGTCGCTGTCTTTTTTCCTGCCGGCGGGCTCTTATGCAACGGCGGTGCTGCGGGAGCTTGCCGTGGTGACGGATGTCAGTCAGCGGAACTCGCCGGAACTGCAAGTTTCTCAACCATAGGCCTATGTTGAGGGCAATATCATGCTGCAAATGAAAACAGGCATATTGCTAATCATCAGCTTTGTGTTGAGTTCCGACCTGGCTGCCCAGCAATGGCAGGCGAAAAGTGTCGATAAACAAGTGGCGGTAATGGAGCTGTTTGTTTCCGAGGGCTGTGGTCTCTGTCCGGCTGCAGAACGCTGGGTAGACCAGTTACCGGAGCAGGGCATCACTGAAGGTGAACTGATAGTGCTTGGCTTTCATGTCGATTATCTGGATGACAAAAAAGGCTGGGTCGATCGCTTTGCCAAACCACGTTATACCCAGCGTCAACAGCAAATGGCACGCCTCAATCTCTATCAAACGGTGTTCACGCCGGAAATATTTATCGGTGGTGAAGTCGTGCATAACTGGCGCCAGCATGGCACGGATGTCATTGAGTTTATCAACAGCTTTGATTCAGAAGCGGATATCAGCCTGATGGTCAAAAAGACCGATGAGACACTTGCTATCGATACCTCGGTGACTGTGATGGGCGATGACAATCAGACAAACAGTCAGCTATATCTGGCCCTGACCGAAGACAATATTATCAGCGAGATCCATGGCGGTGATAATATCGGCGCCGTGTTTAATCATCAGAATTTGGTCCGGCGCTGGCTGGGGCCGTTTAAACTCAACAGTGATGGCAGTGCAACACAGATTGAAACCACCTTGCCAGTGGAGCCGACATGGAAGTTGCACGACATGAGCCTCGTCGCCGTAGTTCAAAACCTTGATAACGGCTATGTTCTGCAGGGCCTCTCTTTACCATTGAAAGAACAATAATGGAATTTTTACCGATATTTTTAGATTTGAAACAGCAGTCATGTCTGGTTGTCGGTGGTGGTGATATTGCCGCCCGAAAAGCCGGCCTGCTTGTCAAAGCCCAGGCTGCTGTGACTATCGTCGCACCGGACTTGTCGGCCACCACGAAAAAGCTGGTCGATAAACAACAGGTGCACTGGCTGGAAGCTGAATTTGACGCTTCACAACTGAGTCAGGAAAGGCTGGTGATTGCCGCCACCAATGATGAATCCGTTAATGCTGCAGTCTATGAAGCCGCCAAAGCCAGAAATATCCTGGTGAATGTGGCCGATAGCCCGGATCACTGTGACTTCATTCTGGCCTCAATACTGGATCGTTCACCTATCGTGGTGGCGGTGTCCAGTGGTGGCGATTCGCCAGTGCTGGCGCGCAACCTTCGGGCTCGTCTGGAAACTCTGATTCCGCCTTCCTATAGCAAACTGGGAGATCTGGTCGGTCGTTACCGGGATAAGGTCAAACAGAAATTTGATAACGTTTCCCAGCGTCGTCGTTTCTGGGAGTCGGTGCTGGAGGGACCGGTTGCAGACCACATCATGGCGGGGCGTGAAGAACTGGCAGAAAAAACACTGCTGGAGAAACTGCAGGATCCTGATAACAAGGATCTGGGCAGGGGAGAAGTCTACCTGGTTGGCGCTGGCCCCGGTGATCCGGATTTATTGACCTTCAAAGCCTTGCGGCTGATGCAGCAGGCGGATGTGGTTTTTTATGACCGGCTGGTCAGTAAAGAAATTCTGGCATTGGTGCGCAAGGAAGCCGAGCTGATTTATGTCGGGAAACAACGGGCCTGGCATGCGGTTCGGCAGGAAGAAATCAACGATTTATTATTGCAGCATGCCAAACAGGGTAAACGGGTGTTGAGACTCAAGGGCGGCGATCCCTTTATTTTCGGACGCGGTGGTGAAGAGATCGAAACGCTGGCAGATGAAAAGATTCCGTTCCAGGTGGTACCGGGTATCACTGCGGCCTCCGGTTGCGCCAGTTATGCCGGCATTCCACTGACGCATCGCGATTATGCGCAAAGCTGTGTATTTGTCACCGGACAGCTAAAACAGGGTGAGCTCGATCTGAACTGGGAAAGTCTGGTGCAGCCTCGGCAGACCGTGGTGGTGTATATGGGACTGGCGGGTCTGTCTGAACTGAGCCGTCAATTGCAGGCACATGGTATGGCTGCTGACAAGCCGGCTGCACTGGTTCAGCAGGGCACCACAGAGAATCAGAAGGTCTGGATAAGCACGATTGAGGAACTGCCGGCGCTCGCCGAGCGAGAGCAGCCGGTGGCTCCGACTCTGGTGATTATCGGTGAGGTCACTCGACTCCACAATACATTAGCCTGGTTCAGAAGTGGTTGATATCAACCACTCTGGTTGGTTTATATTAACCAGAGCAGCCAGTTTGTGCTCAGCTACCAGATTGTAACTGACTGTCATAAAAGGACTTTCCAACTTGGCATTGTCCATGCTTTCATTATTCCCGGTTTGACTATAACCATAATAATGAAAGACTTCGGGAGAGTAATGACTAATGCAAGTTCCGCATAAAAAGAAAGCATTAAGCCTGATGCTGGCCTCCGTGCTGGTGTCAGCCCCGGTCCTCGCTGCAGAAGAGGATCAGGTACAGTTGGGCGATATTGAAGTCGTCGGTACCACACCCATCCAGGGGGTCGGCTTACCGGAAGACGATATTCCGGCCAATATCCAGTCGGCCAATGACGAAGATATTGAGCGGGTTCAGGCAATGGATTTGTCCGAGTTTATGAACAAAACGCTGAACAGTGTCAGCCTCAATGCCGCCCAGAACAACCCGTTTCAGCCGGATTTGAAATTCCGTGGCTTTACTGCATCACCGCTGGTGGGTAATTCACAGGGCCTCTCTGTGTACATGGACGGTATCCGTATCAATGAGCCGTTTGGTGATGCCATCAACTTCGAATTGATTCCTGAATCCGCCATTGCTAGAATGAATCTGATTCCAGGTTCTAATCCCGTGTTCGGTTTGAACACACTGGGTGGTGCACTCTCAATCCAAACCAAAAATGGTTTCACCCATGCTGGACACAGCCTGGAAGCATACACCGGATCATTTGGTCGTGATTCAGGCACTATCGAGAGTGGTGGCAGCGATGGCAATTTCGCTTATTACGTCACCGGCTCCATTACTAAGGAAGATGGCTGGCGTGATTTTTCACCTTCACGTGTTGAGCAGTTTTTCTCTAAGCTGAGCTACGCTAATGAAGACAGTACGCTCGACTTTGGTATTACTGCCGTTGACAGTGACCTGAATGGTAACGGTGCTTCTCCAGTCGAACTGGTGGCACAGGATCGTGAAGCCGTCTTCACCCATCCGGATAACACCCAGAATGAACTGCGTATGTTTACGCTGAACGGCACACATTGGTTGGACGACACTACCATGCTGTCAGCCAATACCTATTACCGTCGTAGCGATCGCAGCACCTTTAATGGTGATGGCTCTGAACTGGAAATCGATGGCGCCAATATTGTTGACGATGATGGTGAAGTGATAACGCCGTTTGCGCCTCTGGGCTTTGATGGCAGTGAAGACTTTATTGCGCTCAACAATACCAGTGAAACAGAACAGGACAGCTATGGTTTCGGTTTGCAAACCACATTCCTCGATGATCTGTTCGGTCGTGAAAACCAGCTGATTATCGGTGCAAGCTATGACAAATCAGATGTCGATTACAGCTCGCAATCAGAAATCGCCCGCTTTACCTCAACCCGAGGTACTGACGGTACAGGTTTTATCATTGATGACACTGTTGTTGATGGTGATATAGAAACTGATACCTTCAGCCTTTATTTCAGCAATACGCACTCTTTGACGGACCGTCTGGCTGTAACATTAGCAGGCCGTTATAACCGTATTGATATTGATATTTCTGGTACCAGCCAGGGTGGGGAGCAGGATCTCGCCGAGGGTGGTGGGAGTAATATCTTCAACCGTTTTAATCCATCATTGGGTGCGACCTATGAATTCAAGGAAAACTTGACCGGTTACGCCAACTACAGTGAGTCTAATCGTGCACCGACACCGTCGGAATTGACTTGTGCTGATGAAGACAATCCCTGTGCATTACCTAATTCATTCCTGGCGGATCCTCCGTTGGATGATATTGTTGCCAGAACCATTGAAGCCGGTTTCCGTGGTAGCAATGGTAACGTGAACTGGAATGCCGGTGTGTTCTACACCCAGCTCAAAGATGACTTGTTCTTCTTCCCGGCAGTTGAAGACGATGTGGATGATCCCCGTCTGAACGTCGGTATCTTCGATAATATCGATGAAACCTCACGGGCAGGGCTGGAACTGGGCGCGGATGGCACTGTTGACAAACTCAGCTGGTTTGCCAACTACGCATACGTTCGTGCGGCATTTGAAGATGAATTCTCCTATGCCCGTGAAGTTGACGATGATGTCGTGACCTTCAACGTTGATAAAGGTGACAGACTACCCGGTATCCCTGAGCACAATATCAAGATTGGCGCTGACTATGCTTTCACACAGAAGCTGTCTTTAGGCTTTACCGCTTCGTATCACTCAAGCCAGTACTTCCGCGGTGATGAAGCCAATGTCGATAAGAAGATTGCTCATTACAAGGTGGTAAACCTGCACGGTCGTTACAAGGTCACCGACAATCTGCAGTTCTTTGCTAAGGTCGACAATTTGTTTGACAGTGAGTACAACACTTTCGGTCTTTATGGGGAACCTGATGAAGCACCCGGCCTGGATCTGGAAAATCCACGCTTTGTTGGTGCCAGCTCACCCAGAGCCGGTTGGATTGGCTTCAAGCTGACAATGTAAGTTTGCTGGCTTTGACATTGGGCTGCCTCCGGGCAGCCCATTTATTTCAGGATGAAGCATGTTAAAAATTTTGTTGTCGGCCATGCTATTTTGGCCAGTCAGCAGCTTTGCTGCAGAGAACAATCAGCAGTTTGAAGACTGCCTCAAAGTTGCCCTGAATGCCCGTGATGGCCAGGTGGTCAAAGTCGAGCTGAAACTCGAAAATGACCGTGAGGTTTATGAGTTTGATATCAGGGGACTGGATGGTAATGACTGGGACCTTGAGTGTCTCAAATCTTCTGGTGAACTAATCGAACTGGAAAGAGAGGTGGAGCAGCCAAACCACCCCTTATTCAAAAGAAACGTCAAGTTTAACGAAGAAGAAGCACGGGCTATTGCGCTGAAGCGCTATCCTGGCGAGATCGTTGAGGTTGAATACGAGATCGAATCCAGTGGTGAGTCTTCATACGAATTCGACATTGACACCATTGAAGGCAGTGAAATAAAAATAGAAATCGATGCTGCCACCGGCAAGGTGGTCGAGACCAACAAGGAGTTGTGGCAGGTCGGTCTCGAATAATTGTTTACGTTTTACTCTCAACCGCGGTTCGACATTGTTCGGCTGCGGTTTTTTTATTGAAAGCGCAGTGATAAATCTACAGCCTGTATATCCTTGGTTAATGCGCCTACCGAAATTCTATCCACACCGGTCTCAGCAATCTCACGGATGTTGGTAAGACTGATACCACCGGAAGCTTCCAGTAACGCTCTTTTCTGAGTGACAGCGACGGCCTGTTTCAATGTTTCAAAATCAAAGTTATCAAGCAGCACAATGTCTGCACCGGCTTCCAGTGCCTGATTGAGTTCATCCAGGTTTTCTACTTCCACTTCGATGGGCACGCCGGCATTCAGCGATTGTGCTTGCGAGACCGCTGCAGCAATCGAGCCCGCGGCATTGATGTGGTTTTCCTTGATAAGGATGCCGTCATACAGGCCAAAGCGATGATTGGTGCAACCCCCGCAGCGAACCGCATACTTCTGTGCAATACGCCAGCCCGGCAAGGTTTTGCGGGTATCCAGCACTGTGACCGGCAGTCCGGCAACGGCGTCGGCATAGCGCTTGGCCAGTGTGGCTGTTCCAGATAAGGTCTGCAGGAAGTTCATCGCGGTGCGTTCACCGCTAAGGATGGCTCTGGCCGGGCCCGTTATCCGGCAGATGACACTCTCTGCGTCAAGCACATCACCATCAGCTGCAAGCCATTCAATTTGAATTTTGTCATCCAGACGCTTGAATACTGTTTCAAACCAGTCACGGCCACACAAAACAGCCTGCTGGCGGGTAATAAGCTGCGCCTCGGACTGGGCTTGCGCTGGAATAAGATTGGCAGTCAAATCCTGTTGACCGATATCTTCGAGCAGGGCAAGCTTGACCTGGGAGTCGATAAACGCTGGCGGTAACGGGTTTTCAATGCTCATTGACGGGCTCGTTGTCGAAAACCTAATAGGGTAACGCGTGAAGACTGAATAATCCACGATATTGAGGTAGTGCACTTTTGAACATCGATTTAGCTGAGGGGCGTTGTAGTGACGCTGTGTTCATTTTGTCACCCAATCATGATGAGCGTCCGGAACCGGATGATATATCCGGTATTGTCATCCATAACATCAGCCTGCCGCCCGATGAGTTTGGAGGACATTACATAGATGACTTATTCCTGAACCGGCTGGATACCTCTCAGCATCCTTATTTTGAGCAACTGGAAGGCCTGAAAGTCTCCTCACATTTATTGATAAGGCGTGATGGGGAACTGGTTCAGTTTGTTCCGTTTCATAAACGGGCCTGGCATGCCGGTGCTTCAAGTTGGCAGGGTAGGGAACGCTGTAATGACTTCACGCTAGGGATTGAACTGGAGGGCTGTGATCACAAGCCGTTTGAAGACGTGCAGTATCATCAACTGGCACAAGTGATTAAAGCTTTATTTGAGGCTTACCCGCAATTGAATTACGAGCGAATTACCGGTCATGAGCATATCGCGCCGGGACGCAAAACCGATCCGGGGCCGTTTTTTGAATGGGATTACCTGAGACAGTTACTGGACTGATATAAAAAAAGCCGCCCGAGGGCGGCTTTTTCATCATCAGAAGGTCTGATTACTTAGTGATAGCGATGAGTTCGATATCGAAAATCAGGGTTTCGTTGGGACCAATCAACTGACCGGCGCCACGTGGACCGTAAGCGAGGTTGGCTGGAACAACAATCCGCCATTTGCCACCTTCTTTCATCATTTGCAATGCTTCCTGCCAGCCCTGAATCACGCCATTAACCGGGAAGGTTGCAGGTTCGCCACGCTCATAAGAGCTGTCAAACACGGTACCGTCAAGCAGGGTGCCTTTGTAATGGGCAATGACTTTGTCGTTTTCAGTCGGGGTCGCGCCATCACCTTCTTTGATGATTTCATACTGCAGACCGCTTTCTGTGGTAACGACACCTTCTTTCTTGGCATTTTCTGCCATGTAAGCTTTGGCTTCAGCCTGCTTTTCATTCATGACTTTCGCCAGCTCTTGCGCTTTTTGTGCCTGGAATTCCTGAATCACTTTCTCGGCAGTTGCCTGATCCAGTTGTGGCTGTTTACCAGCCATCATATCGGCAACACCGGCTTTAAAGGCATCCAGGTCAAGCTCAACGCCTTCCTGCAGCATGTTTTGTCCAACTTGAATACCAAAAATGTAGCTCAGTTTCTGTTTATCTGAGTCCAGGGTTGCGGCGTTGTCATCAGCCATTACGTTTGCTCCAAATAACAAGGGTAAAAAAATCAGTGCTTTTAATTTCATTTATCAGGCTCTCTGGTTGGAATTTAACTCAATAGGCGTTGCCGAATTTAGTACAATTGCACGTTTTAAAGTTCATCACCATACGCGAAATCAACGGAATTTTCACTCGGCCAGCGACAATATCTGAGCAAATCACTTGGTTATTATGCTAATTGATACTATAATAGTACCAATTAGGAGGTTCAGCTATGCTGCGTATGGGAAAACTGACAGATTACGGCATTGTGCTGATGAGCTTCCTGGCAACGAACGCCAGAGAGCAACACAGCGCTCACGCTATTGCCGATGCGGTAAAGGTGCCACTGCCGACTGTCAGGAAGGTACTGAAATCATTATCGCACGGTGGACTGCTTCAATCAGAACGGGGTGTCGCCGGTGGTTACAGTCTGAGCCGCGCGGCGGAGCAGATTTCGGTCGCTGAAATTATTACGGCCATTGAAGGCCCGATTGCACTGACTGAATGTGTCAGCAGCGAAAGCCATTGTGAGCAGGAAACACACTGTGCCGTCCAGACCAACTGGACACGCATTAACAATGCGGTGTTTCACGCCCTGGACGAGGTCAAGTTGGCCGACATGCTGGCACCGCAGAACACCCCGGGATTGAGCCCAATTAGATTCTACTCATCAGCAGCCGGGATGAGTAACGCAACAATACAGGATGGTGAGTTTCATGACTGATCAAAGTCAACAACTTGAGTCGATTACTCAGAAAGAATACAAGGCCGGTTTTGTTACCGACATCGAGGCAGAGAGCCTGCCGCCCGGTCTGAGTGAAGATGTCGTCCGTGAAATCTCCCGTATCAAGGGGGAGCCGGAGTTTATGCTGGAATGGCGATTGAAAGCCTATCGCCACTGGCTGACGATGGATACGCCTGAATGGGCGCATGTGCATTATCCTGAGATCGACTATCAACAAATCAGCTATTACTCGGCACCGAAGAAAAAAGACGACGGTCCGAAAAGTCTGGATGAGGTCGATCCGGAATTGCTGCGTACCTATGAAAAACTGGGTGTGCCGTTGGATGAACGTGCCCGTCTCGCCGGTGTTGCCGTCGATGCTGTATTCGACAGTGTGTCTGTGGCCAGTACTTTCCAGGACAAGCTGGCAGAAGAGGGCATCATCTTCATGCCTATCTCCCAGGCTGTGAAAGAACATCCGGAACTGATTGAAAAATACCTGGGCAGCGTGGTGCCCTACAAAGATAACTTTTACGCTGCCCTGAACTCGGCGGTCTTCAGTGACGGTTCTTTTGTCTACATTCCCAAAGGCGTGCGTTGCCCAATGGAGCTGTCGACTTATTTCCGTATCAACGCGGCCAATACCGGTCAGTTTGAACGCACATTGATTGTTGCTGATGATGATTCCTACGTCAGTTACCTGGAAGGTTGTACCGCCCCGATGCGTGATGAAAATCAGCTGCACGCCGCGGTAGTGGAGCTGGTGGCAATGGATCGCGCCCAGATTAAATACTCGACCGTACAAAACTGGTATCCCGGTGATGAAAACGGTAAAGGCGGCATCTATAACTTTGTAACTAAACGTGCTGCCTGTCGCGGTGAGTCATCCAAAGTATCCTGGACCCAGGTGGAAACCGGTTCAGCCATCACCTGGAAGTACCCGAGTGTGGTGTTACAGGGGGATAACTCCATCGGCGAATTCTATTCAGTAGCCGTCACCAATAATATGCAGCAGGCCGATACCGGCACCAAGATGATTCACTTGGGCAAAAACACCAGCTCGACCATCATCTCCAAAGGTATCTCTGCCGGCCGTTCACAAAATGCCTATCGCGGTCTGGTCCGTGTCGGGCCTAATGCGGAAAATGCTCGTAACTACACCGAGTGTGACTCATTGCTGATGGGCGATAAGTGCGGTGCCCACACATTCCCGTATATCGAGGTGAAAAACCCGACAGCGAAAGTGGAGCACGAGGCTTCGACTTCAAAAATCAGTGAAGACCAGCTGTTCTATTGTAAGCAACGCGGTCTGGATGCCGAAGATGCGGTATCGATGATTGTGAACGGTTTCTGCAAACAGGTGATTCGTGAGCTGCCGATGGAATTCGCCGTCGAAGCGCAGAACCTGCTCGGTTTGTCATTAGAAGGTTCTGTCGGTTAAGCGAACGAGAGCCCATTCAGATTTTCAGAAATATAGAGAGTCAACATGTTAGAAATCAAAAACCTGCATGCCAGCGTTGAAGGTAAAGAAATCCTCCGCGGCATCAATATGACAGTGAACCCTGGCGAAGTCCACGCCATCATGGGCCCGAACGGTGCAGGCAAAAGTACATTATCCAATGTGCTTGCCGGCCGTGAAGGCTATGAAGTGACCCAGGGCGAGGTTATCTACAAAGGTGAAAACCTGCTGGACCTGGAACCGGAAGAGCGTGCCCAGCGTGGTGTCTTTCTGGCTTTCCAGTATCCGGTGGAAATCCCCGGTGTCAGCAATATTTATCTGTTGAAAGCCGCCCTGAATGCGGTGCGTAAATATCAGGGGCTGGATGAAGTCGATGCGATCGACTTTTTGAACCTGGTCCGTGACCGCATGAAGCTGGTCAAGATGGATGAGCAGTTCCTGCACCGCAATGTGAATGAAGGCTTCTCGGGCGGTGAGAAAAAACGTAACGAGATTCTGCAGATGGCGGTATTGGAACCGGCACTGGCGATTCTCGACGAAACTGACTCAGGTTTGGATATCGACGCACTGCGCGTGGTCGCGGAAGGCGTCAACGCGCTGCGTGCTGAAGACCGTTCAATCGTAATGATCACGCACTATCAGCGTCTGCTGGACCATATCGTGCCGGACTTCGTCCACGTATTGTCCGAAGGCAAAATCGTTAAATCCGGCGACAAGGAACTGGCTAAGGAACTGGAAAAATCCGGTTACAGCTGGGTTCACGATGCACCGGAAGGTCAAACCGCATGAAACAGTTAACTGAAATCACAACGCCATTTGGCGAAGTGGCTTCTGCTAAAACCCTGCCGGGCTCAGAACTCGGCTGGTTGCAGCAACTGCGCGACAAAGCCCGTGCGCAGTTTGAACGCCACGGACTGCCGGCGAAAAAAGTCGAAGACTGGAAATACACTTCTCTGTGGGCTTTAAGCCAGCAAGGTTTCAGTCACGATGCCAAAGCAGTCAGTCTGGATAAGACTGAGCTTTCGCACGTCGCCGCGCTGGAAGATGCCTATCGCTTTGTTATTGTTGATGGCCGCTTCAGTGCGGAACTGTCCGAGCTTGAAGGCCTGGAAGAAGGTTTATCCATCAAACCGCTGGTAGATGGGCTTGAAGGTGCTCAGACCATGCTGGGTGAGCAGATCGATGTCGAAAAGCCTGGTCTGAATGCCATCAACACCATGTTGATGCACGAAGGTATGGTTCTTCAGGTGCAAGCCGGCAAGACCATCAACAAGCCGGTTGAGTTACTCGTTATCAGCACGGCTGAAAATCAAAAGCTGGCCAGTCACTTGCGTAACCTGATTCAGCTTGAAGCCGACGCTGAAGTCACTTTACTGGAACACTATGTCAGCCTGGCAGACACCGAAGGCTTCACCGATGTGGTAACCGAAGTGAAGCTGGCTGAAAAAGCTACGCTGAATCACTTCAAACTGCAGCATGAATCGCTGGCGCATTACCATATCGCCACCCTGGCCTCGAAACAGGCCGCCGGCAGTCACTGGCATACCAATAATATTTCACTGGGCGGCAAGCTGGCGCGTAATGATATTCACAGTCAATTGCTGGGCGAGGAAGCGCACGTCACGATGGATGGTCTTTATCTGGTGACCGGTGACCAGCATGTCGATAACCACACCCGTATCGACCATGCCGTGCCCAACACCACCAGTGATGAAGTTTATAAAGGCGTACTCGATGGCAACAGCCATGCCGTGTTTAACGGCAAAGTGAATGTGCACAAAGACGCGCAGAAAACCGATTCCAGCCAGAGCAACAAAAACCTGTTGCTGTCGCGCAGCTGTGAAATCGATACCAAACCGGAACTGGAAATCTATGCCGATGACGTCAAATGTGCTCACGGCAGTACCGTCGGTCAGATCGACGAACAGCACCTGTTTTTCCTGCGTGCCCGTGGCCTTGATGAAACAGCTGCCCGCAGCCTGCTGACCTATGCTTTTGCCGTCGATGTATTGCAACGGATCAAGTCAGCACCTATGCGTCAGGCCTTGTCTAATGTCATAGAAAAACGGTTACCGAAAGGGGCGTGATTGCATGACACAAACCGAATTACAAGCTGTGCCGTTTCCTGAAACCGACTTTGATGTTGAAGCGGTCAGACGTGACTTTCCGATTCTGAATCAGGAAGTGAACGGCAATCCGCTGGTTTATCTCGATAATGCAGCCAGCAGCCAGAAACCGGTTCAGGTGATTGAAGCGGTTGATGCTTATTATCGCCTGGATAATGCCAATGTGCACCGCGGTGTGCATCGTCTGAGTCAGCGCGCGACCGATGCTTACGAAGGCGCCCGCGATAAAGTCCGTGGTTTTCTGAATGCCAAATCGGACAAGGAAATCGTCTTTGTCCGCGGTGCCACCGAAGCTATTAACCTGGTGGCACAGAGTTTTGTGCGCCCGCAGATTAAACCGGGTGATGAGATTCTAATCAGTCATATCGAGCATCACGCCAATATCGTGCCGTGGCAGATGGTCTGTGAACAGACTGGAGCCAAGCTGAAAGTCATTCCTATGACCGAAGCCGGTGAACTGGATTTGAGTGACTTCGACAGCCTGCTGAACGAACGCACCAAAATCCTGGCGATTGGTCATGTGTCGAATGCACTGGGTACTGTCAATCCGATTAAGGAAATGATCGGACTGGCCAAAGCCAAATCGATTCCGGTGCTGGTAGACGGCGCTCAAGCAGTGCCGCATCTTGCTGTCGATGTGCAGGATCTGGACTGTGACTTTTATGTCTTCTCCGGTCACAAAATGTTTGCACCCACCGGTATCGGCGCGCTCTATGGCAAACAGGCATTGCTGGAAGCGATGCCGCCATGGCAGGGCGGGGGCGATATGATCCTGTCGGTCAGCTTTAGTCATACCGAATACAACACGCTGCCATACAAATTTGAAGCAGGCACACCGCACATTGCCGGTGCCGTCGGACTGGGCGCAGCGATTGATTATATGCAGGCTATCGGCATCGATAAGCTGGCAGCCTATGAACATCACCTGCTGGAAGTCGCCACAGCGAAACTGGAAGCCATTGATGGTGTTCGTATTATCGGTACCGCCAAAAACAAAGCCAGCGTGCTGTCTTTCATGATTGAAGATGTGCATCCGCACGATGTCGGTACCATTTTCGACCAGCAGGGTGTCGCGATTCGTGCCGGCCATCACTGTGCTCAACCGGTGATGGAGTTCTATGGCATCGCGGCGACGGCGCGGGCTTCCTTCGCGTTCTATAACACCGAGCAGGAAATTGATGCGCTGGTTAATGCCATCAAAACCACACAGGAGTTGTTTGCCTGATGAGTGATTTAAGAGATCTCTATCAACAAGTGATCATGGATCACAAAAAGAATCCGCGTAATTTCCGTGAGATCACCGATGCCAACCATATGGCACATGGTAATAATCCGCTGTGTGGCGACGCGCTGGTGGTCTACGCCAAACTCAAAGATGGCGTGATTGAAGATGTCAGTTTCCAGGGCAGTGGCTGTGCGATTTCAGTGGCTTCAGCCTCACTGATGACTGAGATTTTGAAAGGCAAAACCATGGAAGAAGCCGAAAAGCTCTATGACAATGTGCATAAAGCCCTCACCGGTGAAGCGGGTGGTGGTGAACTGTCCGGCAAACTGGAAGTGCTGGCCGGCGTGAAGGAGTTTCCAGCTCGTGTGAAATGCGCCACTTTATCCTGGCACACCGTGCATGCCGCGATGGATAGCGATCATGACGTTTCGATAACCACAGAGTAAGCAGGGCAGATTTATGAATGATCAATATCAAGTCAGCCCGGAACAGCTCAAAGAAGATGTGATTGAGGTGCTTAAAACCATCTACGATCCGGAAATCCCGGTTAACATCTATGAACTCGGGCTTATCTACAACATCGAAATCAGCACCTCAGGCAACGTCCATATTGATATGACGCTGACTGCTCCGGGCTGTCCGGTCGCCCAGTCTTTCCCGGGCGATGTCGAATCACGTGTGATGTCAGTCCCCGGTGTTAAAAAAGCCCATGTCGAACTGGTCTGGGAACCGCAATGGACCAAGGACATGATGAGCGAAGCTGCGCAATTACAACTGGGCATGTTCTAGAAAAAATAACTGTGGGTGGAAATCCACCCACAGTGAGAGTCAAAAGCCGAACTCTAAGGGGCTGTCATCATGACAGACGAGTAATGCGAGATTTAAAGTAACCTCACTGACATTATTTCCCCCCAACTCCTCAAGGCCTATAGGAATAATTCCTGAAATCCGGTTCATGCCAATAGCGCATAGGTGACCGTATTGCATTCATCTTCTGAACTTTGAAATTGAATAAACAGCAAAACAGGATTTTTTCCTAGTGCTGATCATGGCTATCTGACCTACTATCACGAGTCTTTTTTGAACACTCTAGGATGAATAGTGAAGACTCAAAAGGTCGTTACATTTTCTTTTTCAGCTAATGTTGAGCGTCTCGCTATAGGATTCCTGGCGCTAATGTCCCTAGTGCCCTTTCTGGTCTGGCATCACAAAACACCGCTAACCAGTTTCTATCCTCAAATTGCAGCGACTGCATTGGGTAGCCTGGCGGTGATTGTTTTCCTGACAAAACAACATGGGCAGCATATCAAATTGCCTTTAGTAGCCCTGTTGCCACTGTGCTTAGCAGTGTTGTTAGGCGTGCAGTTCTCTCTTGATATGCACACATACTGGCAGCAACATTTTATGACTGTGCTTGTCTTATGCTGGGCCTCAATGATGGCTGTTGTAGGGGCAAATCTACCTCATTCGAAGCTTGCTCCTTTCCTGGCTTCCGCGATGCTTCTTGGGGGGTATATCTCCTTCTCGATTGTGGTTGTTCAAATTCTGGGTTGGACAGACTTTGAATTCATCCTGCCCCATATTAAGGGTGGCTTCGCTGCGAACATTGCTCAAGTAAATCATGCTGCCACTTATTTTGCGCTTGCACTGGTTTCAGCAAGCTATCTTCTGCTCAGTGAGAGAATCAACACAGCAAGTTGGATTACGGCATCATTACTGTTCATCGTGGCCCTTGTTTTGACGGGGCAGCGGATGGCAACCCTCTATGTGCTATTGATTGCATTTGCAGGCTGGTTGATCGCGGCTCGAGGTGAGTTGAGATTAAGAAAAGGTTACTGGTTACTGATCCTTATTCCCTTTTATCTGCTTCTGAATTGGTTCTTGCCAATGCTAATGGGGGACAATATCCACTCACCGATTCAAAGATTGGTTGAAACTGCGGATAGAGAATCGACAAGACTGTTGTTACTACAGCAGGCCTGGCAAATATTCACTGAGAATCCTTTATTGGGGGCTGGCTGGGGACAATTTGGCTGGCAGAACTTTCAATTAACTGAAGCTTATCCCGGATTGAGTGGTTATGCTGACAACGCACACAATATCGTGTTTCAGCTTATGGCTGAGACCGGAGTTATTGGTAGTGCGGTATTCATAATCATTGTCGCGTTGTGGTTATTCGCTCAGAGAAAAACAGCCTTATCACCGGAACGCTGGTGGATTTTAGCCTCGCTGGCTGTTTTGGGCATTCACAGCCTGTTGGAATATCCGCTTTGGTACGCTTACTTTTTGGGTATTGCAGCGCTACTGGCAGGCATGGGAGAGCAGCGGGCAATCACTGCCAACCTCAAAACAGGCCCTCTTATCGCCGCAGCAGTACTCATTTTTTCCACAGCCACGATAACGAGCACCATCAGGCAATATCATGAACTCGAGGGCTGGTATACGGATGGCCGCCGAGGAGATATTAAAGGTCAAGAGGCAGTCAGTCTTCTCTATGAACTTGCTCAACGCCGCGATCAATCGCTTTTTGCTCCTTACTTCGACGTGATTATTATTCGAGCTTTACCCAATAGCGAAGAGGTCGTTAAAGACAAGCTTGCTATGAATACGCAATTAATGCGTTACCTGCCGGGCGAGACCGAAGTTTTCTCGCAGGTCGATCTGCTATTGAAGTCGGGACAGACAGAAGCCGCTTCAGAGCAGCTGGCTAAAGCCATACGCCATTACCCAGAGCATATGGACAGTTACTGGAAAAGCATGACGCGCTCTTTGATTACAGAGCGTGATAAGCGCTATTTCCCTCTCATTATTCAACTCCAGAAATATCAGGATGATTATCTGGGAATTGAAGACTACCGCTGATTGATTAGGTCAGCAGCGCCCTGATAATGCTGCCACCGGCATTTTCAAAAAAACGGCCACATGACAAGGAACTGATTCAAAAAATAACCAAAATTAATGATTAAGCGGATGTCAACACAGAGGAGGGTGAAAACTTTAACTTCATAAACTGCTGATAAATATAAATAATTTGTTTTTTTCTAGAATTTACATTAACTCAAACTTAATTTTAGGAATTCTTCCTATAGGGAAAGTTTTCAGGTCTGGTCTAGTATGACTTCACCGAGATTAACCGGAACAACTCACAATATGAATGCAGACAACACCATCGAGACTTCTTGCCAACCAGTCAAAGCAAAACTGCTGGAGCTCGTCGATGATGTGCTTGCACATGATGGCTTTGGTGATATCCGGGTTGAGGTGAAAATCCTCAAAAGACGGCAGAAGGAGGTCATTCTGCACTGCGGTAAACAATACCGTTTTGTGGTAGATGCGCCAGAAATGGCAGCGGTAAATAAGCCGGGTTTGAAATAATTTTATTCATATTTGGGCAATGCCGAGTGGGAACGCCTCACCACGCCAGGGAATAAAAATCACAGAGTGTGCAGGGGGCACATCTGCAAGCTAACGACAAAACCCCAATGACCAAAAGGCTGCTGGGGGCAGCTGAGGCATTAAATCGAGAGAGATCATAATGAACATTAGACAAATGAAATCAGCGATTGCCAAGTTCCGTCATGCGGACCTGTCAATCATCAAAGACGAGAAGCTGCGTGCCAAAGGCAAGAAACTTCAGTCAAAAGAAAAAGGTTTCACCCTGCTGGAACTGCTGGTCGTTATTACTTTGCTTGCTATTCTGGCGACAGGTGCGCTGGTGGCTTTTGATGGTGCTGGTGAGAAAGCACAGGCCTCCAAAGCGGCTAATACCGTCGCTGTACTGGATCAGGGTGTACGTGCTTATCGTGCAGTGTCACAAGCCTACCCCAACCAGTGGGACAACCTCGCTGACCCTGTGAATGCAAATGCTCCACTGATGAGCACTGGCACCACTCCCATTAATGAGGATTTACAAACCATCTTGGGTAGTTTTGATATCGCAGCAGCTTTGAGTACCAACCTTGGCTTCGACTTAGAAGACTATTTCGAAGACAATTTTGGTATGGACGAACTCCAACATGTCTTTGGTAATGGCATCGGTTCAAACGGTGTGGTCGAGCCCAACCGTCTGCACAACGAGGGCACAAACCCGCCAGATGCATCTGGTAATGGTGCGGTAGAAACGGAATATGGTGACTTTGGTGCTGGTGACCTGGCAAACGGTGTACCTCAGTACATCTCTATTCTGGGTTCAGTAGCTCTTGAAGATGATGAAGATCTGAGTGGTGCTGCAAACGGAAACGCCGGCCAGCCGATGAGCTGCACTGTTGGAGGTCAAGATATTTCCAATACTTGGGCCGGTGGCGTTGGTGGCGCTGACCCTCTGGTCATCAATTCAATTAACGATGCCCTCAGCACCGAGCGCTGTAACCTTGTTCTAGCATTAGGCTTTGGTGGTGATGCAGCGCAATCCACGGTTAATTCTGCAGCGGGCGTTATCCAGGCACCAACCTACAGCAGTGCTGAAGTTAATCCGGCAGAAAACTATGGTCGATACGTTGGCCTTTTCCTTTTGGCATCAGGTGAAAAAGGTGCGGCAGCAGATGGTGATACGGTTCAAAATCTTGTCGCATCAAACTTCCTGCCACGTCCACGCCTGCTTGGTTTCATTGACACCGAAGGTAACACCCTCGATGCCAACGTAGCTGCAGCCACACAAGACTAAACAAGGTTTAGTTAAGTGACATGATAGAGGGCGGGCAAAGTCCGCCCTCATTCTGTCTCTCACAGTTAAGCTTGTTGTGATAAGCCGGCTCTTATCACAGCCAGTTTGGCTTGAAGTTAGAGCGCTTCCGGACAGGGAAATCTGGAAATCAGTTGATAGTTACTTATCGGGAACAAGTAAATGCGGTTTTTATTGTTTGTCCGACATCAATTCAAAACTCAGCAAAGCCAGTCACAACAAAATGGTTTTACACTGATCGAGCTTTTACTGGTGATCAGCCTGCTGGCGGTGCTGGCGGTGGCAGCCATAGCCGCTTTTGATGGAAATGAAGACCAAGCCCGCGACAACATCACCCGTATCGAAATGGTTGAATTGCAAAAGGCGCTTTTGCAGTTCCGCCGCGATAACCGGGAATTACCCTGTCTGGTCTATGTCAGCTCACCGGAAAACAGACGCTTTACCCCCTTTATATCACTGGCTGACTTTGCTTCGGATATGGAGCGGATGGAATTTGCCAGTGACAATCCAACCAATCCATCTGAACCAAACTCCCTTCTTACCTATGCACAATGGTGCAGTGATAGTCTGACAAATACACTGGGGCGGGACGTTATTCAGTCTGATAATGCACTGTCGATGCTGCATCAATTTCCCTTTGCCCTGGAGGCGGCTAACAGTGATTTACTCTGGAGTCAGGATACCCAGAGTGGCTGGAACGGACCCTACATCAGCCAGGAAGCATTAACAGACGGTTGGGGTAACCCTTATAAGCTGCTCGATCCCGAACTGGCCTACAGCCAGCGTTACCGCTGTGCTGATGATGGATCGGGTGGTTACGACATGTCCGGTGATGTATACAACTGTTTACCAGCCGAGGATATTACCGTAGCAGCAGACTACCCACTTGCTGGTGATATTGCACGGATAGCAAGCAGCGGGCCCAATGGTGTATTCGAAAGTGCAACCAGCAATTACACATTACCTGGCGGCGATCCCTGCATAGCGCTGGGCGATGACCTTGTTCAGTGCCTGTTGCGTTGATTGAAATGATGACTATGCGTCTTTTCAATCAACGTTATCAAGCTGGTTTCACCCTGCTGGAACTTGTTCTGGTTTTATTTCTGATTGGACTACTGGCATCAGCCGGTCTGCTTTTCACCGATAACGTCGAAAGCCAGGCTCAATATGAGGAAACACAGCGGCGGATTGCACTAATCCGTCAGGCTGTGGTGGGTGACAGTAATCAAACCTTAAATGATCGGCCCATTATCAATGGTTTTGCAACGGATGTTGGCAGACTACCGCTCTGTATAGAGGAGCTTTTAACGCTGGGAGAGGAGACTGCGATTGGTTCCGGAGACTATCGCTCTCCCTGTGACCCGAGTGAGCCTGAATTTTTTCTCAGCAAATGGGCAATTGACTCTGATACCAGTATCGGGAGCGGTTGGCGTGGTCCCTATATTCAGACTAACCACGACAGTGATGGTGTGAAAAGATTCAGAGATGGTTATGGTAATGGCGATGCTACGGGTGCTAATTTTGGTTGGAACCTGACGCTCAGTATCGGCAAGAGTGAAGTATTGCTCAGTGCGCCGCAAAGTGCGGTTAATGCTAACACCCTGAGGTTGCAAAGCCAGGGTCCTGAGCCTGACACCATTAACATCTCGGATAATATTCCAGACTTCGACCCCATGGGTGATATCCCGGCATTGGTAGTTGCCGATGACTGGCAGTTGTTGCAACCGTTGAAAATACGTTTTTTTAATGTTGGCAATAATGTCCTTTCCGGCATTGATGATCTTGAATGGTCTGTACAACTCACAAAAAGTGATCTGCTCGAGTCCAAAGATTTTAAGTTGAGCGAGGCTGCTTCACCGGTTCAGATTCAGCCAGGTGATTTTCTGGAAGTTGATGCTGATTTTGATAAGGCCATACCGGCCGGCCAATATCAACTAAGAATAAATTGTGAGGGTCACATAACTTCAGATACTGGTTTATGCGGCACTATGACTGATGACCCTTCAGCTACCCCATACAGCATCAATGTGCTTCCCAGATATACCCTTGGTCCTTTTAGATGGAACATCAAATAATGATGTTAATTATGCAGCCTGCAACCAGCTTAAAAGTCACCCTGCGTAGTGGCTGCAGACTATTTTGGGCAAGTTTAAGTCTGCTTGATTTTAGCCCAAACGTAACAACAAGCCGGAGTTTTGGAACTTTCAACCATGCTGGATAATTTAACAAACGTATTAACCACGCTTAAGCCAAACAAAGTCATGGTGTGTGAGTGGACCGGTTTATCCATGCAGGCAGCGGTTTTTGATCGGAAAGGTAAAAGACTACAGGTGCTGGCCACCGCTGAGTCACAGAAAATTGACCCGGCTGTGGCTTTCACTGAAATCCTGAGTAGCCTTAAAACTCAGGGTTGGAACGGTAAACATGTGATCGTGCTGACACCCTCAGTGATGAGTGCGATGGTTGAGTTACCAGTGTCACCCAAGAAACCGAAGCCCATAAACCAGATGCATGAGCTCATTCGCTGGGAAGTCGAGCCGCTGTTGATGCAGCATCAGTTGCAATGGACACTCGGGCAGCTGATGGAATCTCACGGCATGCTGTCTGCTGAGCAGGTGCAGGAAATCAACCAAGCTCAGAAAGCGCAGAAGCAAGAGGCTGGTAAGGGGGAGCGAGGCAAGCGATTCGGTGAGATAGCACTGGAGTTGGGTTATGTGACACGTGAGCAGTCGCAATCGTTGTTTGTCGTTCAGGACTGGCTACGGGGTGAAGATGATGAAGTTCAATGTGGCTGGTCTGCCCAAGGTGAAGTCGACGATGCGCCCGGGGTCTGGAATTGGCTGGCAACGGCGACACATCAGTCAGTCATGGATAAGTGGCAGGAACTGTGTCAAGACTACAAGTTGCAACTCGCTGGTCTGATGCCACTGACTGGCAATAGTGTGGCGCTGATTGACCACGCTGAAAAACATTTGGTGGTACTGGAAACGTCTGAATTTATTACGACTTCGTCACATCTCAAGCGTGACCGAATTGTATCGGTTCAGCACTATGTGAACCGCAGTGCGTCTATGCTGGATGCCTGTCTTGAAGTGTATCATGCCGAGAATACACAGCACCCGGGTGTTGCCCTGGCGGCACCGCCGGATAGCATCCCAAACTTGCGCAGCAGTCTGAGTTCAGCACTGGCAACTGAACCGGATCTGGTCATGTTTGATGAGCGAGATGGCTTGTCACCGGGTATGTACGCAGCTGGAAGGCTCTTCTTCGGCCTTAAGGGCGCTAAAAAAATTAGTTTAGTCAGACCGGGGGGGCCATTGCCACCAACCTGGCATCGGATAGAAACCCAAGCTGCGGCAATGATGGCGGCGGTGCTGGTTCTAATCCTTGTTTCAGAAGTGACCATCGCAGTCCAGCATGCTGCCATCAGCAGTCAGAAAGCTGAAATTGACGAGCGTGCTGCAGTACTGGATCAAGCGGTCGAACGAATCAAAAAACAACGCGAAGCAATAGAGTCGAAGAAAGCAGAACTGCAAACACAGAAAGAGAATCAGCGCAGAATGGAAGCGAGGCTGACCTTTTTTGGTCAGGAGTTACCGGAAAGAGCGCTCCTAGTGCAGGCCATTCTGGGTGTCTTACAAAACAATATCAACGAACAGATTATCGTTAACCGCGTTGATGAAATGGGACGCAGAGCGACTGTGCAACCGGCAGCAGCCCCTCTCAACAAAGCTGGTGTGGTGGAAACGGACAATTTCAATATCGATGCCTGGGCGCTGACCGAGAGTGCCGCACAGGAGTTCGTGCAGAACATGAAGCTGTCTGTGGCTGCATGGGATATGGAAGTCAGAGATATTCAGGTAATAGAAAAAGCAGGGCCGATGAACCTCGGTGGTTATTCCGTTTCGATGAGTTTAGTGCGTGTGATATCCCAATCAGAAGCTGAGGGTAAGCAAGCATGAAATTGAAACAGTTGAATAACCGTGAGCGCCTGCTTGCAGGGATTATCTTAGTAGTAATCATAATTGCAGCTTACGGCTTTTTCAGATTTGAGCCTCGACTTGAGCAAATTCATAGCCTTGAGCGGCAGAAACAAGCCACCATTGTCCGCTTATCCAAGATGGAAATCCCCAATGAGCCTCAGGAAGGAATTGAAGAAATCAAGCGTGAGCTTGAGGATCAGCAAAAAGCGCTGGATGTCATACGTGACAGCGCAGTGCAACTTGAACAACAGCTGGCACCTTTAGACTCACAGGAACTGAAGGTCAGGATCTCTGAGTTAGCCCGGGATAGTGGCATCAGAATCAGGGTGAATGAGTCTTTGCGTCCCCAGCCAATCGAGAATAAGAAACAGACTGAGGGTGGAAAAGAGATTATTCCACCAGTCACAGCCGGCTGGGTAACAAGAATGTCACCTGGGTCGATGTTTGAACGACCATTGCAGCGACTTGAAGTCGATGGCAGTTATCTGGCTTTACGCCGCTTTATTCATGGACTCGATGAGCTTCCCTATCAGGTCACTGTTATAAGACTGAACATCGATAAACTTGAAATTTCACCTTTCAGAGGCAGCGCACAAATGCTCAAAACTGAGATGATTTTAGCATTGTAAAGGTGAATTATGGCTGTCAGAGATGAACAACTCATTAGGGCGGGTATTGAAACAGGGCTGATTGAAGAATCGGCCGTGGAACAACTGCGTCTGGTGGCCAGAAGAGAACGTGTGCCACTACTGTCAAAGTTACTGGCACATTATCGCTTACCTGTATCGGCAATGCACCGAGCTTTGGCAGAAGATCAGGGCGTTGCCTTTATTGACCTCACTCGAGCAGAACTGAACTCAGTCCTCACAAAAAAGCTACCATCCAGTTTGATCAACCGAAAACACATGCTTGTGATGACGCTGGATGGCCAGGATATGCTTGTTATCAGTGATCCGACTGATCGGGTTTCTATAGATTCTGCACAGAGACTCATTGGTCACACCCTGCCTGTATCCATGAGCGAGCCTGAAAGAATCCGCCTGGCCGTAAAAAAAGTACTTGCGAACACGGCGGTGGCACAAGCCAGTGAAATTAGTACTGCTGAGACCGATTTGGTTAGCCTACTCGACCAAATTCTTAAAGATGCTTATTTGAGTCGTGCCTCGGATGTGCATTTTATGACCGAAGAGGAGGGGCTGCGGGTCCGTTTCAGGGTGGATGGCAAATTGACTGATTACCCGCTGGATGCCGACCAATCTGTTGCTGCTGGATTAATATCCAGGGTAAAAGTCTTATCAGGTCTGGACATTTCTGAACAGCGTATGCCCCAGGATGGTGGTTTTTCCTACCAGTTATCTGCGCCAGTCGATATGGAATTTAATATCCGTGTGGCGACAGCTCCTACCAGGCTTGGTGAGCGAATTACAATGAGATTGCTGGGGAGCGAGAGTAACAGCCTGACATTGGCTGATATTGGGTTTCTAGAGCGTGATCTCGTTGAATTCAAGCAAGCCATTAGAAAGCCCTATGGCATGATTCTTCTCACCGGCCCGACCGGGAGTGGTAAATCTACAACGCTTTGTGCAGCGTTACAGGAAATCAATCACCCAGATATCAATATCATGACGGTGGAAAACCCAATTGAATATGTGATTGAAGGTGTTTCCCAGATTCAAACCGGTCCTAAGATCAGTTTTGCAGACGCATTACGGTCCCTGCTACGGCATGACCCTGATGTCTTGATGGTGGGCGAGATCCGTGACTCAGAAACAGCGGATGTCGCAGTTAAGGCAGCCATGACCGGTCACCTCGTGTTTTCCACGCTCCATACCAACAATGCCGTGAGTGCGGTCACGCGTCTGGTGGATATTGGTTGTGAGCCATTTTTAATCGGGTCCACAATGACTGCGGTAATTGCACAGCGCCTGGTCAGACGTTTATGCCGGCATTGTGCCAAAAGCCGGCCAGCAACAGAAGATGAAAAAGTATTACTCAGTGTTGAAGATGAAGTTGAAATTTTTGAAGCTGTTGGGTGTGCCGTATGTCAGGGGCAGGGGTTCAGAGGACGGCTTGGTTTATTTGAAACTCTCTGGTTCAACGAGAGGCTGGCTAGATTAGTTGCCAAAGGTGCTGATGAGGAAACCTTGGAGTCCAATGCCGGAAAAGCGCTGAAGTTTATGTGGGAAGATGGCTGCGAAAAGGTTTTGCGAGGACTCACCACCCTCGACGAGATTCGTGATGTTGCTGTCTTTAAACGCCACGATATGGCTGAGGTGAGCTGAGATGCCGATGTTTGCTTATCAAGCGTTGAGCCGCACTGGTGAAGAACTCGCAGGTAAGATGCAAGCGGATAATACTAACGCCGTTGCACAAGCCCTTCGCACTGAGGGCTTGCGTGTGCTTGATATTAAAGAAAAAAAACAGGCTGGTTTTCTTGGTCAAGAAAACTTCAGTGATTGGCTGGCGACACAACGATCTGTTTCAACAGATGGATTGATATTTTTCTACCGGCAAATGGCCTTCATGCTTAGAGCCGGCCTTCCTCTTGCAGAGTGTTTAAAACTTTCTGGTAATCAAGTCGCTAACCCTCGTCTGAATCTGGCACTCAGAACACTACATCGAGATATTGAGAGGGGCCATTCCCTATCGTCTGCACTACGAAAACATCCTGATGTCTTCAGTGAGATGGCGATCAATCTGGTCGTCGCCGGCGAGAGCACCGGTGAACTGGATGTGATCATGGAGAGGTTGGCTGTTCACCTTGAGAAACGTTCTCAGCTACGAAAACAGATGCTCAATGCAATGATTTATCCGATCGTTGTGGTGTTGGCAGCAATTGGTGTCGCCATTTTTATGGTAGTAAGCATCATTCCCAAGTTTGCTACTTTCCTGCAGGGGCAGGGTAAACCGCTTCCAGCCTCTACGCAAATGCTGATTGATGGTGCACAAGCGATAAGAGTTCACGGTTTGACAATCATCGGTGTGCTTATTGTTGTTCTAATGGCGATTTTCGTACTCTACAGAACGAATGATGGTCGTAAAGGCATTGACCGTTTACTTCTCTATATGCCGATATTTGGCAATTTTATTATTACCGGTTCGATGGCTCAGATGAACTGGGCACTGTCCATCTTGCTTCGAAGTGGCGTCACTGTATTTGATGGCTTGAAGATAACAGCAGACCTCATTTCAAACCGAGTTTTTTCCGACCGGCTGAAGGCGGCTTCTGAACTGGTTATGGCAGGCAGAGATTTGTCCAGTAGTATCCATGAACCTGCAATGCCTGCTCTCGTAACACAAATGGTCGCTATAGGTGAAAAAACAGGTTCGTTGGACAGGGTGTTACAAGAGCTGGGTACTTATTACCAGGGCTTGATGGAGATAGCCATAAAACGTTTAACAGCGATGATTGAACCAGCGATGATTCTGATAATTGGTGGCATGGTTGGCTTCGTCTACTATGCATTTTTTCAGGCTTTATTTGCCTTGGCAGGATAGACAGCAGGTCGTTATATGAGATTTTTTACTGGGATGATCATAATCAGCTATTCGGCATTTTTCACCCCACCGCTTGGCGCTAATGAAACACTTCAGGGCAAAGACCCCGACAGAACATTTATACGTGATCCTTTCACGCCCAGTGTGCTGATGTACGAACAGGCTGGCGCTGTTGCCAACATCGATGCAGATGCTTTTGGTTTTCGACCAGCTCCGGATGATGTTGATATCAAAATTCCTCAAATGCGCCTCAGAGGGTTTGTTACACCGGAAGATGCTCGCGAACAATTGGCTTTGCTTGAGATCACTGGGAAAGGTGTCTTTATGGTGCGGGAAGGCGATGAAATCAACATTGATCCCCGGCAACCGGCCAATGCGATTCGCATTTCTGAAATTTCCCGTCTGAGTATCACAATTGAAACGGGCACACTGGGGCGTATCCGCGTTTTAAGATGAGTTATATGAAATCAATAAAGATAAATTTTTTAATGGGATCAATACTGGCAGCCAGTGTGGTTTCAGCCGGTGTTCAGACAACTGCTGATGGCAATCAGCCTCTTATCGCAGAGCGACCAATGGTGCTGCCCGCCAGGCCTGAGATACAGAACACAGATAATACGACAAGAATTAAAGAGATTGAGTTTACTGGCAGTAATATCAGTGATGTCGTTCGCACCCTGTCAGAACTGAGTCGACAAAATATCATTGCTACACCGGAAGCTGCTCAGAAGCAGGTCACAATACATCTGAAGAATGTCACAGTTCTTGACGCAGTTAAATCCATCAGTCGAATCAGTGACCTTTGGTATCGCTACGATGAGGACACAGATACGTTCCGTATCATGACACGTGAGCAGTATAGTAAGGACTTGATTGTTCGTGAGAGTGAAAATATTGAAATTTTCCGCTTGCTGAATGCAAATGTGCTGATCATCGCTCAGGCAATAGAGGATTTGTTTGGACAAAGGGTGAGACTTTCCTATGGTTTACCACCGGCCTCAAACAGCTCTGGGTCGGGGAGTGGCGCCAGTGGTCTGAACCGTGGCGGTGGTTTCAGTAGTGTTCGCGGAGGGAACAGTACGGTCAGAAATACCAGCTCTAACCGGAGTAGTTTTGGAAGCCGAGGTGGCAGAAGTTCTTTTGGTCAAAACAATCTCACTCAGTCTGGGGCTCAGCTTGAGAGCGAGGAACTGACCGTCGATCAAATCGAACAGATTGCCAATGCGATTGAGCAGTCTGGAAGTCGTAATGTGAGTCAAGAAGCCCTTCAACAGGCTACGGTGCAGTCTCAGCCCATTTATGTGACAGTCAACAATGAGCACAATATGCTGGTGGTGCGTTCAGATGACAAATCAGTTTTATCAGGTATTCGCCAACTGATTGACAGAATGGATATTCCGGTTCCTCAGGTGATGTTGGAAATGCGTATTCTGAGCGTGATTCTGGGGGAAGATTTCAACTCCATTTTCAACTTCAGTATTCAACCCAGCGGTTCTAATGACTCGCAACAGCCCATTTTGTTGGGAAACAATGCATTGCTTAACAATGGCACTTTTGTCTATGAGTTTCTGAACAGTCGCCTTAGAGCTAACCTGCAATTTCTGGAAGAAAATAATCGTGTCCGGGTACTGTCCAACCCGATGATTGTTGCGTCAAATCATCGTGAAGCAGAGCTCTTTATCGGTGAAGAAACTCTACTAACGGAGGGGTTTGAGTTTTTCCCTGCCATCATTGATAACGGAGTGGTGGTGCAACCTTCCTATGTCCAAGCCATCATTACGCGTGAAGATATTGGAATCACGCTGAGAATTACCCCTAGAATCAACGGTGATGAGACTGTTGAACTGATTATCGAACAGGAAAATTCGACGGTCAATCCTGGTGGCGGGACAGTACCTATCACTGATGGCACTGGTAGTGTACAAAATCTACCAGTCGACACCGTTGATACAGCCAGATTAACAGGTACTGTGATGGCCAAAGATGGGCTAACAGTCGCTGTTGGAGGCCTTATCAGAACCAGCATGAACAAAAATGAACGCAAAGTACCGGTGTTGAGTGAGATTCCTGTCCTGGGTCGTGTTTTCAGATCAACAACCGAAAGTGAGCAAGAGACCGAAACTGTACTTTTGATTACGCCGCGTGTGATGAATGTCCCGGAAGAAAGCGAGGAACTCCGCACGACCGAAAACCGCTTCTATCGTGACTATAACCAGAACCATCCGAAATCTCAGGAATTTGATAACAAGTTTATCAACGTTGATAAAGCTGCCGAAGAAAGTGAGATTATCCCTCAGCCCTATCAGGCCGAAGCCTTCCGGGATATGACCAATTATGCAGCTCAGAAAATCAGAACGCCTGAGGTTCAACGGGCTGAAGACAGCGCTTATGAATCCTTGAGAGTGATTCCCATTGCAGCAGGGTTGTTTGCTGATCCCGCGATAAAAACGGTGCCTTTAGAGAGCTGGCGCAGACAGAATGTCTATGTGACGGCCGTGTCGCTATTTAACCGTTCTGACAAGGTCGTTGAATTGAAGCGGGAGGAAATAAGAGGTAACTGGCTGTCTGCAGCGATGGACAGTGGCAGGCTGGCACCGATCGGTAGTGAGGATGCCGCTACTATGGTCTATCTGGTCTCTGACCAGCCGTTTGACGATATGATGAGCGAGATTAATGGTTTCAGGTAAGTTTCAATGAGTCTAAGAGGGCTAATCAATGCCAGGATTGTGCTTTCTGTCGTTTTAATTCTGATTATCGGTGGTTTGATGGCCATCTGGCAGGCGCGTCAGTCGGTTCAAAAAGAGATCAACTCATCGTTTAATCTCGCCTTGCAGATGATTGATCTGAGTTTCAGTTATCCCGGCAATCGTATGCTCAGTGAGCAGCACTGGATGCGGCAGTTGAGCACGATTCAGCAGACCCGGCACATTCATATCAGTCTGGTAAATGATGATGGCACCGAGAGTGAATGGCTGACAGAGGAACCGGAAGAAGCACAGGAAGATATGCCGCCGTCCTGGTTCAAGTTGGCAGTAACTACCGAGTACCCTTCTGCCAGCTATGATATTCAGCTGATGGATGGCAGCACCAAAACGATTTTAATCCGTGCCGATCCGATAGATGAAATTGCCGAAGCCTGGAGCGAATCACTGGCTTTTTTCTGGTCAATTGTCTTGATGATGACGGTGATATTTATCGCTATCAATCTCGTGTTCCAGTCAATGCTGAGAAGTGTGCACGCGATTCTGACTGGCCTTAGGCGCGTTGAGAGCGGTGAATATGGCAAAAAGCTACCCCGCTTTAAAATCAGCGAATTCGACGCGATTGCTGCAGAAGTCAATAACCTGTCGGAAGCCCTCGACATTGCCAGACAGAATAACCAGGCTCTGGCCCGGCACACCATGCATATTCAGGAAAATGAACGGCAGACCATGTCACGTGAGCTGCATGACGAGATGGGGCAGTCGCTGACAGCGGTGAAGGCAATGGCCGTGGCCACCAAGCAGCCGCAAGCCAGGACTAGCGAGATCGCTGATTCCATTATTGATATCTGTAATCATCTGGCCGTCGTGGTCAGATCGATGATGCGCACTCTGCATCCACTCAGCCTGAGTGACCTGGGACTGGCCGCGACACTCACTGATCTCGTGACGGAATGGCAGCGGCGTCATCCCGCGCTTGAGATTGACCTGAATTATGATGAGGCGGTTGACTGGCTGGATGAAGAAGTCGCGATTCATGTCTATCGCATTGTTCAGGAGTGCCTGACTAATGTGGTTCGTCATGCTCAGGCTGCAAAAGCCACCGTCACTGTCAGACGCCATATCATCAAAGGAAAGGAACAGGTTCTTATCCGGGTTGAGGATGATGGCATGGGTGGTTTAAGCGAAGGTGAAGGCTTCGGGGTTCTGGGAATGCGTGAGCGGGTTGAGAGCATGGGAGGTCAGTTCACTTTTGACTCCAACCCCGGCCATGGTGTGCGAGTCAGGGCATGGATGCCATTCATTGAGAGAGAGAATGATAAATAACAAAATAAGTGTCTTGCTGGTGGATGACCACGAAGTGGTCCGCGCCGGTTTCAGAATTTTACTGTCTTCACAGCCCTTTATCGGCGACATCATGGATGTTAATCGTGGTGAGCTGGTAGGTCAGGAATACGAAAGACTGCAACCGGATGTGGTGGTGATGGACCTGTCGATGCCGGGAATCGGTGGGCTGGAAACTATCCGTCGCCTGCAGAAACAGGATGCCAAAGCGGTAGTGCTGGTTTACAGCATTCATGATGAAGCAATCTATGTTGAGCGCGCACTTCAGGCCGGTGCCAAGGGCTATGTCAGTAAAAACAGTGCAGCCGAGGTTTTAGCCGAAGCAGTGAAAACCGTTGCCGGAGGCAAGCAATATATCGAGCAGAAGCTGCTGCCCGAAATCGATGATGTGCGGCATATGGATATTGATCATTATCGTGAGGTCGTGGATTTATTATCGCCGCGTGAATTTGATGTATTTTGCCGGCTGGCCAAGGGCATGACTGCCCACGCGGTCGCTGATGACCTTCACCTTGGTTACAAAACGGTAGCCAACTACAACACCCAGATTAAGAGCAAGCTGAAGGTGAACACGGCGGCGGAACTGGCCAATATTGCCGTGGTACTGGGGCTGATTAAACCCTGAATTGTTGTATCTATGTGACGGATATTGATACAGAACAATAGTGAATAAAAAATCTTTATAAACCTCTTGAAAAGCGTTCTGAGCGAACACATTATTTCAGTCAGAAAGACATGTCTCTCTGATTAACTTGATGTTTTTTGGAGGTTTATTATGGCAATTCAACGTTACAGACCCCTCAGCCTGCTGGATGAACTGCAGCGGGAAATGAGTACCTTGTTTAATGCGCCGGCTGTTGAGAGCAGCTTTAACAGCGAGGAGTGGAGTCCGGCAGTCGATATCAGTGAAGATCAGGATAAATTTACTATCCATGCTGATCTGCCCGGTGTGAAGTCGGAAGATATTGAGGTCACTGCTGAAAACGGCATCTTAACGATTAAAGGCCATCGTCAGGGCCATAAAGAAGATGAAAAAGACAATTACCGCCGTGTAGAACGCTTCAGTGGCAGCTTTATCCGTCGTTTTACCCTGCCGGAAAGAGCGGATCTTCAGAATATTGCAGCGAAAACACGCGATGGCGTGCTGGAACTGACTATCCCCAAGTCAGCCGAAGCCAAACCCAGACGCATTGAAGTCAAGGTCGATCAATAAATCATAAGCCCGGCAATCAACACCTGCCGGGCTTTTTTCTTCCGGCACTTTAGAGCTTCAGCCGTTGCCATTGTCTTTTTCTCACAGGCTATTTGAAGGCTACAACCCTTGCTAGTCCCCACGGTGACAGGTTTATACTGAACCGATATTGACCTTTCCACAGGGAGCCGCGGCAGATGAGTAATAATCAAAACCAGGAGCCCATCTATATACCACATGCCGGTACTGCGTTGCTGGGCACTTCACTGCTGAATAAAGGTACTGCATTCAACGAGCAGGAACGACGCGACTTTAATCTGACCGGTCTGATACCACATCATTTTGAAACCATTGAAGAGCAGGCTGAACGTGCCTATCTGCAATATTCCAGCTTTGATACCGCCATTAATAAGCATATCTACCTGCGCATGGTGCAGGATACCAATGAAACCCTGTTTTATTATCTGCTGGAGCAGCATCTGCAGGAAATGATGCCGGTGATCTATACGCCAACAGTGGGGGAGGCCTGCGAGAAATTTTCGCAAATCTATCGCCGTGCCCGCGGTCTGTTCATTGCCTATCCGGACCGTTACCGAATCGATGAGATTCTGCACAATGCCACCAAGCGCCAAGTCAAAGTCATCGTAGTGACGGATGGCAGTCGAATCCTGGGACTGGGTGACCAGGGCGTCGGCGGGATGGGTATTCCGATTGGCAAACTGTCTTTATACACAGCCTGCGCTGGCATCAGTCCGGCCTATACCTTACCCGTCATGCTCGATGTCGGCACGGATAATGAAGCACTGCTGAATAATCCCATGTATATCGGCTGGCCGCATCATCGTATTGATGATGAGCAATATGATGAATTTATCGAATTGTTTATCGATGCCGTCGAACGCCGCTGGCCCGGTGTTTTGTTGCAGTTCGAGGATTTTGAACAGCGTAAGGCGCTGCCTCTGCTTGAGCGTTACCAGGACAAGATCTGTTGTTTTAATGATGACATTCAGGGCACGGCTTCCATTGCGGTAGGCTCCTTGCTGGCTGCCTGTCGATTCAAACAGCAGAAACTGTCGGAGCAGCGTATTGTGTTTGCCGGCGCCGGCTCGGCAGGATGCGGTATTGCAGAGCAGCTGGTCGCCCAGATGTGTCAGGAAGGGCTGACAGAAGAAGCAGCGCGTACCCGCATCTTTATGGTGGATAAAGCGGGTCTGTTGATTAAATCGATGAACGGGCTTTATGACTTTCAGCAACGTCTGGCCCAGTTTGATAATGCCATAGGCAGTTGGTCTATAAATACGGACTTTATCAGCCTTGATGATGTGGTGGCCCATGCCAGACCGACAATTCTGATTGGGGTCTCCGGGCAGCCCGGTTTATTTACGGAAAAGCTGATTAAAACCATGCAGCAGCATTGTGATATGCCGGTCATTTTCCCTTTGAGTAACCCCTCAAGCCGGGTTGAAGCCCACCCTGAAGATTTGATTCAGTGGACCGGAGGTCAGGCGATTATTGCGACCGGCAGTCCTTTTGAACCGGTAGAGTATGAGGGCAGGGAATTTGTTATTTCCCAGTGTAATAACAGCTATATTTTCCCCGGTATCGGCCTGGCTGTTGTGGCAGGCGGTATTTCCCGTGTGACTAATGAAATGATGATGGTAGCAAGTGAAGTGCTGGCGACAAATTCACCCTTATCAACGGATAACACCAGTGCGCTGTTACCGCCGCTCAGTGCTGTGCGGGAGTTGAGTAAAGCGATAGCCTATGCTGTCATCAAAGTGGCTCAGGAGCAGGGGCTGGCAGCAGAAGCTTCACAAGAAGAGGTCAAGGACGCGGTCGATGCCAATTTCTGGACCGCACAATACCGCGAATACCGCAGAGTGAGTATCTAGAAAAACTTTTCTTCTAGCATTTGTCCTTAAAGCTTAGTATGGGAAAAATTCCTAATTCGAGAGTTCAATGCTAAACTTTGCTGACAAGTTTGATCATTGCTCTTGTGGGTAGAGACTGATCGTTTTTTGGATCTTTCACCTTTAAACGGAGCCTCAAATGACAACTTATGTTCTGAAACTGATACCTACCGCTATCGCTTTGACGCTGTCATCGACCGCGTATGCTGCCAATGACAATTACGATCTGGATGATATCCGTAACTGGAATATCGTTAAAATCGAAACCTGCCTTGATGCGGCGCTCGACACGATTCCCGGTCATGCCCGTAAAGTCGAACTGAAAATGGAAGGGGATGATCCCGTTTATGAGTTCGATATCGAAGCGAAAGCCGACGGCAATACCTACAACGTCGAATGTAATGCCGAAGAAGGCTTTATCACGGAAATCGAGCGTGAAGTCGAGGCCAATGACGCAGCTTTCAAAAAGCTGGCTAAAATCTCACAGGCCGAGGCTCGTGACACGGCATTGATGTTCCATCCGGGTGAAGTCGTCGCTTCTGAAATGGAAGTCGGTTTTGACGGCGATGCGACTTATGAGTTCGATATTCAGAGCGTGCATGGCTATGAAGTGAAAGTGGATGTTGATGCGGCCACCGGCGACATTGAAGAGGCCAACATCGAACTCTACGAAATCGGGATGGAAAAAGAGTAAAAAAACGCTGATTCCACAGCAAACAAAAAAAGCCGCTGTGATGACAGCGGCTTTTTTATTAGCAGATGTTAGTAGCGATGCTAGGCACCCAGTGCCTGAACCTGTTGCTGTAGTTGTTGATAGGCCTGCTGCATTTCTTCCAGCTTCTCGCGTTCCTTGGCGACAACTTCGGCCGGTGCCTTGGCAACATAATTTTCATTGGCCAATTTGCCGGAGGACTGCTTGATGACTTTGTCGAGCTTACTCATTTCCTTGTTCAGGCGGGCAATCTCGGCATCTTTATCGATCAGGCCTTCAAGTGGGATTAGAATTTCCATCTTACCGACCAATGCGGTGGCAGCAGCCGGGGCTTCGCCGTCCAGTACCTCAATCGATTCCAGGTTGGCGAGGCGACTCAGGAAGTTACGGTTGTTTTCCAGTCGCGTTTTATCCTCAGCCTGAGCATCTTTGAGCAGGACCGACAGTTGTTTTTTCGGTGCGATATTCATCTGCGAGCGAATCGAGCGCACCCCGGTAATAAACTGCATCACCCACTCCATCTCCAAGACGGCGCCCTCATCGATTTTGCTTTCATCAGCGACAGGGTAGGGCTGACGCATAATCGACTCACCTTTGACACCGGCCAAGGGTGCGATGGTCTGCCAGATTTCCTCGGTGATAAACGGCATAAACGGGTGGGTCAGACGCAACGTCGCTTCCAGTACCCGGACCAATGTGCGGCGGGTACCGCGTTTGGCTGCTTCTGAAGCAGTGCCTGAAGTCAGTACCGGCTTGGATAATTCCAGATACCAGTCACAGTAGTTATTCCAGATAAACTCGTAAATGCCCTGGGCAGCGAGATCAAAACGATAGCTGTCCAGCGCACGGCTGACTTCTTTTTCGGTGCTTTGCAGTTTGGAAATAATCCACCGATCAGCCAGACTCAGTTCGACCTCATTGTTATCGATGCCGGTATCCTGATCTTCGGTGTTCATCAACACGTAACGCGCCGCATTCCACAACTTGTTACAGAAGTTACGGTAACCTGCAATCCGGTTCATATCGAAATTGATGTCACGCCCAGTGGAAGCCAGCGAGGCAAAGGTGAAGCGCAGCGCATCGGTACCGTGCGGGGCGATGCCTTCCGGGAATTCCTTGCGGGTCGCTTTTTCGATTTTGGCAGCGAGCTGTGGCTGCATCATGCCGCTGGTGCGCTTGGCGATCAGGCTTTCCAGATCGATGCCGTCAATAATATCGATAGGGTCCAGCACATTGCCTTTGGATTTGGACATTTTCTGGCCATAGGCATCACGCACCAGACCGTGAATGTAGATTTCCCTGAACGGCACATCATCCATAAAGTGCAGGCCCATCATCATCATCCGGGCCACCCAGAAGAAAATAATGTCAAAGCCGGTGACCAGCACACTGGTCGGGTACCAGGTTTTCAATGCATCCGTGTTTTGCGGCCAGCCCAAAGTTGAGAAAGGCCACAGCGCAGAAGAGAACCAGGTGTCGAGCACATCTTCATCCTGCTTCAGTTCAATGTTATCGGCAAGATTGTGCTTATTACGCACATCGGCTTCATCGTGACCGACATAGACATGCCCGTTATTGTCATACCAGGCAGGAATACGATGCCCCCACCAGATCTGTCGCGAAATACACCAGTCCTGAATGCCGTCCATCCAGTTGTAAAAGGTTTTGTCCCAGTTGCCGGGGACAAATTTAACTTTGCCTTCCTTCACGGCTTTGACAGCCGGTTCAGCCAGCACGTCGGCTTTGACATACCACTGATCGGTGAGGAAAGGTTCAATCACAGCGCCGCTGCGATCGCCCCTGGGCACCATCAGTTTGTGATCCTGAATGCCTTCCAGGAGGTTCAGTTCTTTCAGGTCATGGACGATGACATCACGGGCTTCATAGCGATCCAGCCCCCGGTATTTTTCCGGTGCATTGTCATTAATGGCAGCATCAGCGGTCAGGACATTAATCTGCTCCAGATTATGACGCTGGCCCATTTCGTAGTCATTGAAATCATGCGCTGGCGTGATTTTTACGCAGCCGGTACCGAATTCACGGTCGACGTAATCATCGGCAATGATCGGAATCTCCCTGCCAACCAGGGGGAGAGTGATGGTTTTACCAATCAGGCTCTGATAGCGTTCGTCTTCAGGATGGACCGCCACTGCGGTATCACCGAGCATGGTTTCAGGACGGGTAGTGGCAACGACCAGATGACCACTGCCATCGGTTAGTGGATAACGGAAATGCCAGAGGTGGCCTGACTCTTCTTCTGAAAGCACTTCCAAATCAGAGACCGCGGTGTGCAGCACCGGGTCCCAGTTGACCAGACGTTTGCCGCGATAGATAAGGCCCTCGTCATAAAGCCGCACAAAGACCTGTTTAACGGCTTCGGACAGGTCATCGTCCATGGTGAAGCGATTGCGTGACCAGTCCAGCGACGAGCCCAGACGACGAAGCTGGCGGGTGATATTACCGCCGGACTCTTCTTTCCACTCCCAGATGCGCTCGATGAATTTGTCGCGGCCCAGATCATGGCGGGTTTTATCCTCGGCATTCAGTTGACGCTCGACTACCATCTGGGTGGCGATACCGGCATGGTCAGTACCCGGTTGCCACAGGGTGTTATGACCTTTCATCCGGTGATAACGGGTCAGGGTATCCATGATGGTGTTGTTGAAGCCATGGCCCATATGCAGGCTGCCGGTGACATTGGGTGGTGGCAGCATAATGCAGTACGGGTCGCCTTCACCGCTCGGTTTGAATTCCCCGGCCTGTTCCCATTGCTGATACCAGCGCTCTTCAATCGCGTCAGGACTGTATGTTTTTTCCATCTTGTTTTTATTCAGATCTAAGTCGTTAAAGTAGCTGGGCATTATACCTGTTGAGGCAGGCCGCGGTCAGCCGCATTCGATAAAAGGAATACAGGAAAATTAAATATGGAAGGTGTCTAATTCGTAGCCGCGCTGCTTGTAGAACTGAAAACGCTCGCGGCCGGCCTGTTTAACAGGCGCATTGTCGTCAATAATTTCAGCGACCCTTTCAAACTGGCTGAAAAACAGCGGTTGCTGATCGGTGAGGTTAATTAATACATCCATCAGTCGTGGCGGCGTGGTTTCATTATGGCCGATAAGTACCGGGCTGTTGTTAGCTCCGTTCGGCACAATCTCTTCATGGGGCACAAAGCTATCCGGCCTGATAGCCCATAAAGCCTCATTCATGGCGGCGCTTTGATTGGCATCTTCGGTATGAATATAGACTTGCTGGCCCTGATGGTAAATCTTTTCAGCCAGGCGGCAGGCAAAAGCCTGCCGCTGTTCACGCTCAATCGATTTCAGCACATAAAAGCTGATGCGGGTCATATCAGCCCTGTGATTCGATTTTGTTCAGCAGGTACTGAACTAGCAGGGGCACAGGACGACCGGTAGCACCTTTAGCTTTACCGCTCAGCCAGGCGGTACCGGCGATATCCAGGTGTGCCCAGTGGAATTTTTCGGTAAAACGCGACAGGAAACAGGCTGCAGTGACACTGCCGGCTTCCTTACCGCCGACATTGGCAATATCAGCAAAGTTGCTGTCCAGCTGTTTCTGGTAGTCATCCCAGAGCGGCAACTGCCAGGCGCGGTCATAACTGTCATTCCCGGCTTTTAAAAGGGCATCGGCCAGATCCTGATTGTTCGCCATCAGGCCAGTAGTCACGTTACCCAGTGCCACAATAATCGCACCGGTGAGGGTCGCGATATCAATGACGGTGTCCGGTTCAAAACGCTCACTGTAGGTCAGGGCGTCGCACAGAATCAGGCGGCCTTCGGCATCGGTATTCAGAATCTCGATGGTTTTGCCGGCCATGCTGGTGACAATATCACCGGGTTTATTGGCATCGCCGTCCGGCATGTTTTCCGAGCTCGGAACCACACCGACTACATTAATGGGCAGCCCCAGTTCAGCAACGGTTTGAATCGTGCCGAAAACACTGGCAGAACCGCACATATCGTATTTCATTTCATCCATGCCCTGTGACGGCTTCAACGAAATACCACCGGCATCAAAGGTGAGACCCTTACCGACCAAAACCACCGGTTTGGCATCACCGGCGCCTTTATATTCCATGGTGATGAGTTTGGCGGGCTGGCGGCTGCCGCGAGAGACAGAGAGCAGGGAACCCATCCCCAGTTTCTCCATTTCCGCTTCATCCAGTACGGTTGTGTTGACGCTGTCAAACTGATTGCCGAGTTTGACGGCCTGCTCGGCAAGATAGGTCGGGGTGCAGACATTGCCTGGCAAGTTGCCGAGTTCACGGGCGAGGTTCATGCCGCGACCAATGGCGGCGCCCTGGTCAACAGCCTGACCCAGTGCCGCAGTCTCCTCATCATCCGTGGCAAAGCTGAGTTGCGTCAGCGGTTTTTCGATAGGCTTGTTTTCACTCTTGGTGTTTGTGTAGCGATACAGAGCCGTTTCAGTGTTGATGGTCGCCTGGCGCACTTTCCAGGCAGCCGTTCTGTTACCCAGTTCCACTTCAGCGAGGCAGCAGACAGCAGTTTGCGCGCCGCTCTCATTCAGCACCTGCGCCATCGTTGTGGTGGCTGTATTGAAATCGTTTTCAGTGGTTTTGCCTTTTTTACCGACGCCGACCAGCAGAATACGCGGGCTCTTGATACCCTCAGGATGATACATAAACAGGGTCTGACCAGGTTTGCCGCTGATGTCGGCGGCATCAATGACGCGTTGAACCGCACCGCGGGTATCTTCATCCAGTTGAGCGGCGCATGGGCTCAGTTCGCCGCCATCATAAACAGCGACAACAAGACAATCTGTCTGTTGGGATGCCAGCGCATCGGTAGTGACAAAATACTGCATGGATTTCTCCTGTAGGGATGAATTGGTTTAGACTTCTTGAATTCGAACTTGATTGTGCCAAAAACAAACGTTTTATTCTAACCAAGACACGCCTTTAATGCTCAACGTTCCGCACCCGATATCATCCTGGCTGACTATCATCGATCGTTACCTGCTCAGGGAATTTGTGATTAACCTGGTCGCTGTAACCGGTGTGCTGTGGCTGATTTATATCTCCACCCGCTTTGCCCGTTACCTGGCAGATGCCGCGGTCGGTAACATGCCGGCCGATGTCATTTTCAGTCTGCTGGGTCTGAGTTCGCTGGGCGCACTATCGATTTTATTGCCGATAGGCGCTTTTCTTGCGGTGATGCTGTCGCTGGGCCGGATGAGTTCGGATAATGAACTGACCGTGATGTCGGCTTGCGGCATCTCCAGTTTGCGTATTATGCGCAACGTGCTGCTGTTTGCCGGCACTGTCGCGGTCATTGTTGCCGTGCTGTCCCTGTTTATTGTTCCCGGGGTATTATCAGACCGTTATGAACTGCAGGAAAAAGCCAAGATCTCCGCCAACACGACCGGCCTCATAGCAGGGAGTTTCAAGGAAAGCGAAGACGGTGACTGGACCTTTTATTCGCAGGGACTCAGCGCCAATAAGCAGTTTATGGAAAACGTCTTTATCGAAATCGATCGTGAAGACAAGCCGCTGATTTTCCGTTCTGAAACCGGCCATTTTGAAATTGATTCGCAAACCGGTGATAAATTTCTGGTGCTGGAGGATGGCTATCGTTATGAGGGTAAAGCAGGTGATCAGGATTTCACCATTGCTCAGTTCGGCAGCCACAGCCTGTTGATTGAAAAAGGCCGGGAAGGCGAGGTACGTGAACGTCACAAGGCGATGCCCACCGCTGAGTTATTGCAGCGGGGTGAGCCTCGCGATATTGCTGAAGTGCAATGGCGCACTGCAGCAGCTTTGATGACCCTGCTTTTATGCCTGACCGCGATCCCACTGGCCAATGCCGGTCCGCGGCAGGGACGTTATGCCGGTTTTGTCCCGGCTGTGCTGATTTACATTATTTACAGCAATCTGCTGGGGGTAAACCGGGCCTGGGTTGCCAAGGGTGATATTCCCATCTGGCTGGGCGGCATCTGGGTTCATCTGCTGATGCTGATTGTTCTATTGCTGTTACTTAACCGGCAGACACTGCGTCGCTATCTTTCCCGTTACAAACAAAAACAAAGTTCATAAATGCGCATACTTTCCAAATATATCGCCAAAAATATCATTGCCAGTACGCTGCTGGTGCTGCTGGTATTACTGGCTTTGTATACCTTTATGGACTTTATCACCGAACTCGATGACCTGGGCGAAGGTGACTATGGTATTGGCAGTATCCTCAGCTACATTGCCCTGACCATGCCTAAGCGGATTTACGAATTACTACCCGTGGCCGCTTTGCTGGGCAGTGTGATTGGCCTCGGTAACCTCGCCAGTCAGAGCGAACTGGTGGCGATGCGGGCAGCAGGTTATTCGATTGCGGATATCAATAAGGCAGTGGTGGTAGTGGCGGCTTTGTTAATGCTGCTGGCGCTGATAATCGGCGAAGGGCTGCGACCGGTTACCGAGCAGTATGCAAGACAGTTGCAGTCAGTCGCGCAAACCGGAACCGTGGGTTCACGTTCTGAGTATGGTTTCTGGACCCGTGACGGCAATCATTTTAATCATATTGAGAGGATCAATGCCGACGGCAGTTTTTCCAACGTCGCAATCTATGAATTTGATGACAATCACCGGCTGCGGATCCTGACCCGGGCTGCCAGGGCTGAATATCAGGATGATAGCTGGATTTTAAGCGATGTGGTGCAGAGCACCATCAATGAGGCCGGAGTGAAAGTTCGTTCGGTCACCCATGCCCGCTGGCAGTCACAACTTAACCCGGGCATGGTCAATATCGTTGTGGTGCCGCCCGAGTTTCTGCCGGTCTGGGACCTGCTGGAATATGTGAAGTACCTGAAAGACAACCATCAGTCGGTGGCCCAGTATGAACTGGCATTCTGGAGTAAATTAATGATGCCGGTGAGTGCGGCGGTGATGGTGCTGCTGGCCGTGCCCTTTGTTTTCGGGCCGCTGCGTTCAGCGCCGATAGGTGGCCGCATTCTGTCCGGTGCCTTGATCGGGATTGGTTTTCACCTGTTTAATCAGAGTTTCCAGCATATGGGGCTGGTGTTCGGCTTATTGCCATGGCTGGCATCGTCGTTCCCGACCATGCTGTTTGCCGGTCTGGCACTGTGGATGAACAAGCGGGTGAGATAAAAGGTGAAGTAAAGATGGCGTCCCCAAGGGGATTCGAACCCCTGTTACCGCCGTGAAAGGGCGGTGTCCTAGGCCTCTAGACGATGGGGACC